>JAXMBJ010000001.1:0-15482 GCA_046349895.1 Pirellulales bacterium
AGGCCGCATGTTTGCGGTGCTGACGGCCTCTGGTCGAAAGCCTGTCGAGACGGAAGCCGACCAAATAGCCGCGTTCGGTTCGCTGACAGCCTACACGGGTCGATATCGCGTCGAAGGCGACAAGCTGGTCACCACTGTTGACGTCTCAGCCGACCCCATTGCTGTTGGCACCGATCTGGTTCGCTACTTCGTGGTCCAGGGAGATGATCTGGAGATCAAGACCGCGCCATTTCGGAGCAACAAGCCCAATCTCAACTTCGGCGATCGACAACTTCAGAGCCATCTGCGGTGGCGCAGAGAACTCCAAAATTCGTTGACGGTCGGCAGACTCGATAGTGAGAACTAACCCGGTCGGCGCCGGGCGGCATTCGCCCCCAGTGGTCCCGGGGCGTCCCACTGGAACCCAGACCAATCAGCTCTCACGAAAAGGTCTGGGGGTAGCGGAACAAAAAATCGATCCCAGGATGGAGTCGGCCGAGCATACTCGCATGCAACCTGGCAAGCCAATTCACGAAGCCGCAACGACCGTGTTGTGGAAGGCGGTGACCTTCCAAATGCCACCCTCCCGCACGTAAACCCGCAGGCTCAGCTCGTGATGTGGTGGCAGCGCCTTTCCGTTCGCCGAGGCAGCTCCGGTCATCTCGATCTCGACATGGGCAAGGGCCAGGTCGTCTCGGACAAACCTGATCGAAAGATCGACAAGACGCTGCTGCAGCGCGAAGCCAGGCCGCGCGAAGAGGCCTTCCAGACGATCTTCGAGTTCGCCTCGCCCCCGCAAGTGTTCACCTCGCGTTGTCACCACGTCCGTGTTTTGCGCGTACTCTTGCAGGACGTCGCTCGCCTTCCGGGCATTGAAGGCTGCGATTGTGTCCTCAATCGACCTGCGAATGGCCTTCCTTTGCCGAAGAATGTCCCGGCCTTGAAACATACGGAACCCCTCCGAACTACCCAATGCAATCAGCAGATAGCTCTCCAAAGTCGGCAGCTAACCAAAACAAATGCTCATTCAGGGAGCCCCGCCTTTCGAATACCTTCCAGGAGCTGCTTCTGCACCTCCGTGTCCTGGTAGCGAATGAGATTTGCGATTCTTCGCACCGTTAAATCTGCTCTGGATTGCAGTAAAGCGGCGATCGCCTTCTTGGCCTGTGCGCCATCCCCCAGGTGCGCCTGAGCAGCCGCACCATAGAGAAGAGCGTTCAAGTAGTGTGGTGGCGCAACGCTCAATAACTCTGCGGCTTCTGCATAGCGTCCGAGATCAAACAAAATTACTCCGCGCACATAGGTGAACCAATCAGGCACATATGGTCCCTGCGCAATTAGCCTATCAATAGTCTCCAGTGCCCTTGCTGGATGTCCACACATACGTAGCCAATTCGCGTAGTCGCCCCGGATCTGAATATCTCCTGGGTTTAGTGCCACGGCGCGTTCGAAGTATGTGCGTGCCCGATCTATATGTCCTCGCCAAAACAACGAAAGCGCCTTCGCCCATTGGCTTACGGCATCATTGGCGTCGAGTTCTATTGCGCGATCCGCAATGCGTTCCGCCTCTTCCATACGGTCAGATTCGCTGGAGTAAATACTTGTGAGCGACATTGCAGACGACAGCCATGCGTGTGCTGCTGCAAAGCCAGGATCTATTGCCACCGCCTTGGCAAGCAGTGGGATTGCCTCGGGCTCGCGATAGCGATTGCAGAGTTCACGGCCTTGCAAGAAATAGTCATATGCAGACCAGCTCGACGTCGGCTTCGCACGCGCGGCAGCTGCTTCGCTGGCGGCCATGCGGCCTTCGAGCATGGCCACAATCGCAGCGACAACGTCGTCTTGCACGGCAAAGACATCTCCGGAGTCCCGGTCATACCTATCGGCCCAGATATGCTTGCCTGTCCTTGCATCGACAAGCTGGGCGGTGATGCGTAGACGTGACCCCGAAACCCTTACACTTCCTTCGACAACGTATGTAACGCCAAGCTCTCGCGCAGCCACGATGGGACTCTTGCCCTTCCCTCCGTAGTGGAATGCAGCCAGTCGCGAGGCGACCGTTAAACCGCTAAAGCGCGCAAGCTCTGTCGTCAGGTCCTCGGTTATGCCGTCCGAGATGTACTGCTGGCTAGAGTCGCCACTCATGTTGTCGAACGGCAGCACAGCAATCGACGGCCTGGTCGTGGCCGGAGCCATCGGCCCGGAGGATCTCGGTACCGACTCGACGCCGATCGCGTAGGCCCGGACGGGTATTCCGATGTTCTTTAGCCGGTGCTCACCCAGATCATGGAACTGCAGGTCGAGCCGGCTTCCAAGATGGTCACGGACCGCGCCAGATATCACCACATCGCCTGGGCGCCCGATTCCCTCGAGCCTGGCAGCGACATTCACACCATCACCAAAGAGATCTTCGCCCTCCGCGATCACGTCCCCAACATTCACGCCGATGCGGAGCTCCATCTGCCGTTCTTGCGGTAGATCGGCGTTGCGCGCCACCACCACTTTCTGGATTGCGACGGCGCAGGCTACCGCGTTCACCACGCTCGAGAACTCGGCGAGGAAGCCGTCGCCCATCGTCTTGAAGAGACGCCCCTTGTGCTCGGCGATCTTGGGTTCGATCAAGTCGGTGCGGAGCGCCCGGATCAGCGAAAGCGTCCCGGCCTCGTCCTGGCCCATCATCTTGGAGTAGCCGACGACGTCGGCGGCGAGGATCGCGGCCAGTCGGCGCTCTACCGGATTGTCTGCCAAGGCAAAACCATCCCCAACTGATGCCCAGCCGCCAATTTCGAACGCGGCACTCCAGCACGATAGCACCGCCTCCAATGGGAGCAACGCTGATCAGCTAGTCGGCCACCAGCAAGCTTTGCCTACTGACTCGCCAAGTAAGACCACTCAGCCTTTGGCCGGCGCCACCCGACGATTGCATGCATAGTTCCGCGGGTCGGGCAGGATTGGCTTCGGCGCGGCTCAGGGGCTCTTCTCCAGCACGGCCTTGCCCGGTTCAGTTTCGATGGCAAAGCCGCCATCCTTGGATATGGCAGCGGTAAGATCAGGGGTGGGCTGCCCCGTCTTCATGAAGCTTACGATGTCGGCTGCCACCTCCTCGGGGGCTTCCCACTGCACATTGTGTCCAATCTCGTTCTCCTGATAGCCGGAGGCGGGGAGAGGCGTCGTGCCATATTGCTTCCACACCCAGGGCGCCTTGCTCGCCTTCAGGGCAGATATCATGCCGCTCTGGTCGGGGTCCTTGTAGAAGATGGCATCCTGCGTGCCCCAAAGTACCAGGGTCGGCACCGTGAGGTTGGCAAGGCGAGCGGTATTGTCCCAGTCCAGGAGCGCCTCGGTTGCTCCGATCCAGGTTCCCATCTTTACAAGCGCGGTCTCCGGCACGATGGACTTGACGAAATCCTGGCTGGCGATGGGATCAACATCCCAGTTCTTCAGGATCCACTCGTCGGCCTTGGGGTCGGCGTCGCGGGGCGTCGCCATCCAGATGGCCTCGGGCGTGGAAATGCCCTTGTTGGCCAGGGCCGTCTTCCAGGCGCCGAGCACCGGTTCCTTCAACACGTAATCGCGAACGACGGCATTGTCCTTTGTCTTGGGGCTGGTCGCGACCAGTATGATCTTCTCGACCCGCTCGGGCCGATCCAAGGCCAGCTGCTGTGCCACGACCGAGCCCATGGAGTGGCCAGCGATCGTCGCCTTTTCGATTCCCTTGGCGTTCATGAAAGCCGCGACGTCGGCGGCAAACTGCAACGGCTGGAAGCACCACTTGGGATCCTTCGGGCAGTTCTCGCCCTTAGGCATCGTGGTTGCGCCATGGCCCCGCTGGTCGAGGGCGAAGATGCGGAGCTCGGGGTCTGCATCCCGCAGAGCGGCCATTGCGGTCGACCACGACCGTGCCGAGTCTGTCAGGCCATGCAGCAGGATGAGGGGTTTGCCATCTGCCGGGCCCGTCTCGAGATAGGCCATGGTAATGCCTGTCGGAAGTTCGACCGTGCATTTGGGGCCGTCGGGGTTGGCGCAGAGCTCAGGAACGTCTGCGGCATGACCGCTGGCGGCGGGGAGCAACAGCCCGACGACAGCAACCGATGCGATGAGAAGTGATCTGAACATGGCGGAGCTCCCAATATGATTCACGGCAAGTCTACGCCCGAAAGAAAACCCCGTTCAACAGGGGCAAAGCTTCCAAGGGCGATCTTCGAGCCGCTGGCCAGAGAGAGTCAGCGCGGACGTCTGCCGAACACGCGACCTCAACCCAGGAGGTCGCTCGCATTGGGCCGGGGCCGGTAGGTTGCCGTAAGCGATACCGGCCATAACACTTTGTTTTTTTATAAGAATACTGGTGACGGACTCTTCCTTCCGGCTCCCCCGGCCCGGCCGCCTGTCCCGCCCCCTGGGGTAGCGAATTGGGAGACAGACGATGGCCAAGGCCAGCACCCTACCGGGATCGGGTCAAGGATGATGGTGACACCCTGGTCTACGAGGGCCACGACCAGCCAAAGTCACCGGACGTCGATGGTGTGAGCCCGCAAACTGATCCAAAAATGAGGAGAGTCCGACGGCCTCTTGAGCCAGCCCCCGACGTTGGACCACGTCGCTGGTCTTCTCCAGACCCTATACAGCTCAGACCGGGACATGTTGGCCTGAACCATTCATCAGCGCTATCGGCACTTTGTTGTCGATCGCGCCTTGTGGGCGCGACAAGCTCCAACGGCCGCAGTTGGGGCGGGTCGTAAAGGAACTTAGGCAGATGACGTGAGGGATCGAACCGGTAGGCCAAATCGACTACCAGGATCACCGGCGGTGGCGACACTGTGGCAACAAATCGCGGAGACGCAATGCCAAGCCCAGCAGGCCGGCTCATAAAACTTGGATATTTGTAGGAGAAGATTGGAGCGGGCGACGCGAATCGAACGCGCGACCCTAACCTTGGCAACAATAGGCTCGATCCATTTCCAGAATTGTCGCGAGAAGTGAGGAATTTGTTTTCTTTTCGTTTTCAATAATATAGAGTCGTGTCCTCGTTACTCGAGATCGCTCGACCGCCCTCGGGTTTTTGTCCTTTTGCTTCCGCCCTGCTTCCGTGAACCGGATCTGAACGTTGCCAAAGATCACCAAGAAACTCATCGACAGCCTACGACCGTCAGCCGACGGCAGCGAGTTACAGGTCTGGGACAGCGAGATCCGAGGATTTGGCGTCCGCGTGATGCCGTCCGGGGTAGCGTCCTATTTCGTCTTCTACCGCAACGCCGATGGAAGGCAGCGCAAGCTGACCTTGGGCAGGGTCGGCTCCCTGACGCCGGATGAGGCTCGGGTCTTGGCTCGGCTCCGGATGTCGGAAACCTTGAAGGGGGAGGATCCCTCGGCTGACCGTCGCAAGGCTCGATCGTCGACAACAGTCTCTGAGCTCTGCGACCTCTACCTTGCAGACTCAAGGAACCGCGTGAAGTCATCGACCCATCTGGTGGACAGGAGCAGAATCGAGCGGCACGTGAAGCCGCTGATCGGACGGCATCGCGTCGCGAGCCTCACCGCTCAGGACGTCGTGAGCATGCAGTCGGACATCATTGCGGGGAAGACCGAGGCGCCCAGAGAGGGACGCGGTGGAAGGACGACGGGTGGAAGTGCCGTCGCTGGACGAACGGTGGGGATGCTCGTAAGCATCCTTGAGTTCGCGCGCCAGTTGGGACTTGTCGCAGAGAACGTGGCGCGCGGTGTGAAGAAGCCGCCGGACAGAAAGGTGACGCGTTTCCTTTCCTTCGAGGAGATCACGCGCCTTGGGACCGCCATCAGTGAGGTCGAGCGGCTTGACTACGAACCGATATCAGCAGGCGTCGTCAAGTTCCTGCTGCTCACCGGGTGCCGTCGCATGGAGGCGCTCTCCCTTCCACTGGCTTGGGTCGACGCTCCGGCCAGGTGCCTGCGGCTCCAGGACTCGAAGAGTGGATACCAGATTCGACCAATCGGAACCCCGGCGCTCAAGGTCATCGAAGCCATCGAGCATCGAAACGGCTGGGTGTTTCCCTCCGCCAAGGGCAACGGACACTTCGTCGGGCTGCCAAAGGTCCTCGACAGACTATGCAGGTCCGCAGGGATCGACCCCATCAGTCCGCACGTGCTCCGACATACCTTCGCCTCGGTAGCGGCCGAGATGGGCTACTCCGAACTTACGATTGCCGGCCTTCTCGGGCATTCCCTGGGTGGCGTCACCGCGCGGTATTCCCACGTGCCAGACGCCGCCCTCGTTTCTGCTGCAGACGCCGTGGCCGAGCGCATCAAGTCTGCTCTCGACGGCGGCTGAACTGACGCTCTAGATCCGCCAGAAGGGCCATCTGCTTGGCGTCACTGCTGATGAGCGCTGGCCTGTAGCCAGAGTAACCGGGCAGTATCCGCCCCTTTTCTTACCGTTTTCGTTTCCATTTCAGCGCTGTATCCAGTGTAGCCGGCGTAACCATGGACTGGAAGCCATGGCCTCCTCCTTCCCGACACCAAGCCCTTGCACCGTCGATTGCCACGGGACGATTCGCCAGCACGGCCAGATCTGCGCGTTTTCGAACAAATTTCTCCGTCTACGGACGATCGTCCAAGCGACCTAACCGCATACAGACGAAATTCCCCATATAGAATAGTAAGTTATTTCTTTTTCATCATGAAAATACCGTGGCGGCAGATGCTTGACATGTCTCTGCCCAGTCATATGGTCGCTCACGATTCACGAGGACCGGCAGCAAGCGCAACATGACGACAGGCACCAAGGCAGACAGAATTCTCGGCATCACGCGCGGCGACGAGCGTGAGCGTGCCAGTTTCCGCGCTTGCTCAAGCCGTGCTGTGCGCCTCAACATCACGCGGTCGAGACGGGCTGGCACGAGAAGGTCCATGCTCCCCCGCGGCGTGACCCGTTGCTTTGTCTCCTTGATCCGGAAAAAAACCGCCAGGCGCTGTTGGAGCAGCCCTGGCGGACGTCGAAGCCTGCATTCGCAACTGGCGAGTCGAGAAGGAGGGCTATGACCATGCCGCTGTAGCAGATCGCGCCCGGCGCGGAAACCGGATCCAGACATTTTTTCTTCAAGAAAAAGAAGGAGTGGCCCATGGCCCTCAACGATCCCGCTTTGCCTGAAGACACCAGGCTTCCTCTTCACCTGCTCAGACCCCGCCTCCGCCGCGTGGATGCGTCCGCCTACCTCTTGCACGAGCATGGATTCCAGGTGGCAGCGGCGACGCTCGCCAAGTATGCGTCGGTCGGCGGTGGTCCTGCCTTTCAGAAGGCGGGCCGCCAGGTCTACTACGCCCGCGAGGACCTCGATGCCTGGGCACGCGAGCGCCTCGGTGCGAAGCAGCGCAGCACTTCCGACATCGCACGGAACTGAGCCGCCATGTCGGAACTCAACTTCGAGAAGATCAACGCCGCGGCACTGAAGGTGCTGCCCGCCCTGGTCAAGCGCTGGCTGCCCGACGGCTATCGCGACGGCAACGAGTGGGTTGCCCTGAACCCTTGCCGCGACGACCTTCATCACGGCAGCTTCAAGGTCAATCTCGTCAGCGGCAAGTGGGCGGACTTCGCCATCCCCGACGTCAAGGGCCGCGGTCCTATTTCTCTTGCGGCCTATCTGTTCGGCCTGCGCCGGGCTGAGGCGGCGCGGAGGCTCGCGCAGATGCTGGGGGTGACATGATGGACAACACCAGCAGGTTCGACCCCCTCGATGACGAGGAGATCAAGGCCGCGGAAGAATTCGTGCGACAGCCGGAAGAGGTTCTCGTCCCCAAGGTGCCCGTGCCGGATGATGCACCACCCATGAACTTCGAGCTCGGCGAGCTCGGTGCACCGACGTTGAAATGGGCCTATCAAGATGCCCAACGTCGCGAGGTCGTATACAAGTGTCGCTGGGACTTCCTGGACGATGCGGGCAATGCCAAAAAGTTGGTTCTGCCGGTGAGCTATTGTGAGCTGCCCGATGGCTCCTACGCCTGGCGCGCCAAGAGCATCCCGGAACCGCGGCCGCTTTATGCCCTTCCCGATATCCTCGAAAGACCCGACGCTACGGTCATGATCACCGAGGGTGAGAAGACTCGCGACGCGGCAGCACTTCTGTTTCCCGACATGGTCGTCACCACCACGATGCACGGCGCACATTCTCCGCACAAGACGGACTTCGCGCCGCTCGCCGGTCGTACGGTCATCATCGCCCCAGATTTCGACGCTCCCAAGGATGGAGAAGGTGAAGAGCTGCCGGTCGGACCCGGACGCGCCTATGGTGACAAGGTCTACGCCCTCTTGAAGGAGGCGGGCGCCAAGGAGATCCTCCAGCTCAGGCCAGAGGGCATCGCGTCGATCATTTGGCAGGACGGCATTGCGATCGCCCGGCCGCTGCCGATCCCTAACGGCTGGGACCTCGCCGACGCCATCAAGGAAGGCTGGACCGCGGAAGCCATCGAGCAATTCGTCAAGGAAGAAGGCCTAGTCCGGCCCTACGAGGTCGTCGAAACGGAAAACGACCGCGAGAGATTTCGGCTCACAGCAGCCGGCGTCGAACACCTGTTCATCCAGCGGGCCCGGAACGGGGACGAAATCAGTCGAAAATGGGTATGGATCTGTTCGCCGCTCGAAATCATCGCGCGCAGTCGGTCGCCCGAAGGCCTGGACTGGGGCCTGCAGCTTCGCATCACCGATCCAGATGGCACCGTCAGAGACTGGATCATGCCGATGGAGATGCTGGCCGACGATGGGCCTGGCTACCGGCAGCAGCTGTTCACGCGTGGCTTGCGGATGGCTTCGGGAATTGCGATGCAGAAGGTGCTCCACGACTATCTCAACAGCGCGGACCCATCGGCCCGGATCACCGTCGTCAAGAATACGGGCTGGCTGGATGGCGCGTTCGTCCTGCCGCAGCGCACCATAGGATCAGCGTCAAACAACGAACCGATACACTATCAAGGTGGAGATTCGACCGGCGGCAAGTATGCGACGGCAGGCTCCCTGCAGGATTGGCAGACGAACGTTGCCCGTTACGCGTCAGGAAACTCGAGGCTGGTCTTTGCGCTGAGTGCGGCATTGGCAGGCCCCCTTCTCAAGCCCATGAATGCTGAGTCCGGTGGTTTCCATCTTCGCGGCCCATCGTCCATTGGAAAGACGACTGCGGTTTTGATCGCGGCGTCTGTTTGGGGTGGTGCCGGCTACGTTAACAACTGGCGCGCCACTTCTAACGGTTTCGAAGGTACTGCGACATCGCACAGCGACACGCTGCTGCTTCTCGACGAGATTGGACAGTGTACAGGCAAGGAAGTCGGCGACATTGCCTACATGCTGGGCAATGGTGTGGGCAAGAGACGGGCCACCAGAACTGGCGAGACCAGGCCGCCGAAGATCTGGCGTGTTCTGTTCATCTCGACGGGCGAGGTCTCGATTTCAGATAAGATCAAGGAGGATTGGCGGGGCCACCAGTCGCGGGGTGGTCAGGAAGTCCGCGTCATCGACATTCCGGCTGACGCTGGTGCGGGCTTCGGCCTCTTTGAGACCCTGCATAGCTTCGAGACAGCCGAGGTCATGGCGCGTCACTTGAAGGACTCGTGCGCCAAGGATTACGGACAGGCATCGATCGCCTTCATTGAGCGCCTCGTCGCTGATCCGGAGGCTGCCGTAGCCGAGGTCAGGGCCACGCAGGCAGCTTTCGTCAGGGACCACTGTCCGAATGGTGCTGACGGTCAAGTCAGGCGTGCTGCTATGAGGTTCGGACTTGTCGCGGCGGCTGGCGAGATTGCGATCCGCTTCGGCATCTTCCCCTGGGAGACAGGCGAGGCCAACCGTGCTGCTGAGACCTGCTTCAAAGCTTGGATCGAAGCTCGCGGTGGGATTGAGCCCCATGAGGAGCGGGCGGCGATTGAACGGGTGCGCCACTTCATGGAGCAGTACGGTGAGTCGCGCTTCGACAAGCTGAAGGGGGACGATGACAAGAAACCGTTGATTCGTGACCGCGCGGGCTACCGCGAGAAAGTACCCGATGGAGACGACCTCTTCTACGTCCTGCCCGAGGTGTTTCGGAACGAGGTCTGTCGAGGTCTGGACCACTTATATGTCGCCCGCACTCTCGCGAGTAAGGGCATGCTCAAGCCGGGCAGCGACCGCCTTCAATCCTTGAAGCGTATCGAAGGCCAGAAGGTCCCCCAGAGATTCTACGTGATCAACGCCAGCATCTTCGAACACAGCGGCGATGGTGGACCAGAATCCGTTGCGATGGATGAAAGACCGGCAGATGTAAGGCCGCCAGTTCGCACGACCGAGGAGCGGCTGCGGATGCTGAACGAGAAGCAAGCAAAGCTGTCGCGCGGGTAACTCGCCTTCTCAACTGCAAACGGACGCCTTCGGCTACCTCCCAATCGAGGTGCGGAATAGCCACACGAAATACTTGGAGACTCGTGCAAATGCCTCTTCAACTCAATGATCCTGGCAAAAGACTTGCCGAGCTCCGTCGGAAGACGGCTGAGACGAAAAAACGGCTGAGAGAAATGGAAGCGGAGGAACGCGAGGCGCAGCGCCCGTCGCTGCTCTTCCGCGAGGAACAGGAAAACCGGCCCTGCCTTGGCAGTTCCTGGATTCGGCTGGCCGTTGGAGCCATCCGGCCACTGAAGTCCGAGGACTCTCTCGCCAACGCTTCCGGTCTGGTTTGCAATCTGGTCGCCGGAAGGTCGGACTATGTGGTCGACTATCCCACAGACGTTCCCACGGGTGTCTGGCTGGAGCCGGAGACCCGGGTCGAATTCGTCAGCTCCGGTCGCAACCAGCTCGTTGGTCATCGGCTCGTGAACAGCGACGGAAACGTGCGTTGGAACTTCGTCGCGCAGCTTACCAGCGAGGTCTTCGACATCATTCAGGAGTTTGCGAGGGACGTCGACACATGTGACATCCCTTGGACGTCACCTCATGCGACCCTCATGATTTATGCCGAGCACTTGGAGCCCCTTCCTCCTCTGAACCCGCGGGACATCAGCTTCTTTGGGCCCATCGCTTCGCTGAAGGTCGGTGACAATGGGTGAGCATGACCAGAAGCTGCAGAAACTGCGGAAGCTCGTGCCACTGTTGGGTTCTGACAAGGAAGGCGAGGTCGTGGCAGCTGCCCAGGCAATCGTTCGGACCCTCAGCGGATTGGGTTTGGATCTGCATGATGTCGCAGAGGCCGTACAGGACAGGTATCAGCCGCCCGATATCGAGTTGGCTAGGACTTGGTCAGACTGGGCAGAAGTCGCCCGCTGGTGTCGTGATCATCATCGCGGGCTCCTGACGGAGAAGGAGCGCGGCTTCGTCGACAACATGACAAGACCGCCCGCTGGCTATAAGGCGCCGAGCGAAGGTCAGCAGAGATGGCTTCGCGACATCTTTGAACGGCTGATCCGGGGATCCGTTTGATGCGCTACAGAGCAGATGGTGGCTCACGGTAGCCTGGTCTAGCTTTTGCACTGCGAAAGACTACGATTGCTTTGCTGGTGTACATGTCGCGGAACTTGGTTTATATTCCTATCGTCACTGGTAGGAGAACCCCCATGTCCATCCTCAAGTCCCTCGCCTTCACCGCCGTCACCAAGTCCCGCACTTCCCCGGCTCTTGCCCGCAGGCAGCAGCTCGTGGCGAGGCTGGAGGACCAGAAGGCCCTCTTCGCCGATCCAGGCTTCGTTCGGACCGTCAAGCGCTGGAAGGACGTCGACGGCCAGCGCACCCAGGTCGACCACCGGGTCCAGATCCGGCCCTGGTGGGTGACCGACGAGAAGGGCCAGACGGTGCTCCTGCTCAAGTACGGCTTGAGGCCCATAGAGTTCGAGAAGGGCAAGTCCGGGATCGTTGTCGGTGCCCGGGAGAAGGTGCCGGCGGTGATCGACGCGGTGATCGCGGCGACAAGGTCCGGCGAGCTCGACGGGCTCCTGGAGCAGTCCAAGGGACAGGCTCCGGCGACCGCAGCCAAGAAGAAGCCCGCTTGACGGGTCGGGCGCCGACCGGGCCGGACCGGCTGGACTGGGTTCCGGCAGGCTCCGGCCCTCCAGAAACCGCGATCCGAGAACCGGGGATAGATTCCCCGGTTTTCGCGTTGACGGTCACCACCGGTCACGGAGACACTTTCCAGGCCCCGATCCCGGCTGAAGCCCTGGCTGACTTGATCCGGGCTTTGCCGGACGAACCGGAATATCGGTCGATCTTTGACCAGGTGGCCCGTCATCCCGCCATGCGGGTCCGGGTCGTCGTCGCCCAGATGGACAACCTGTCGGCAGACGTAGTCCTCCGCCTCGCGGACGATCCCTCCGCCGATGTCCGGCGTCAGCTGGTCAGCTCCAGGGCTCTCCACGGTCTCGCCGACAACGAACTGGTCTCGCGTCTCATCGCCTCTGACCCCACCGTCGCCGACGCCGTGGCCGAGTACCTGCACGACTTCCGGACCTGTGACGTCGAGCAGCTCGAGCACGACCTCGCTCGACATCCCGATCCGTCCGTCAGGCTCACGCTGGCGCGGAACGGACAAGTTTCAGATCGGACCCTCGCGCGGCTTGCCCGGGATCACGACCCGAGCGTCGCTTCAGCCGCCAGCGACCAGCTCGGCACGCGACTGCTAAGGTGTTGTCCTGAGGTCGACGCTGGTGCCGGCAACTGAACCTCCCTGCGATGGATCCCGTAGCCACCTGTAGCCGGTTGTAGCCAAGGCTTCTGACTCTCGAATCCATCCTGATATCAACGCTGTAACCAGTGTTGCCGAGCGGAGCTTTCATGCGTGTCATTCCTGCCGGTCTTGCCCGTGAGAGACTGATCTTTAAGCACAGTCGTGTGAATGGGCGGCAACAACCGCCCACTCATCTAGCAAGATGCCGTCAATCGCCGGCGTGGCTCGTGCTCCGCATTTGTTGGACCTGTTCCATCACCTGCTCAAGATTGTAACTTGCCGGACTTTGCATGGGTGGATAGGGGATATAGCTCTCGAGCTCCTTCAGCCACAATGCCTGACCGATTGGCAGCATGTTCCAGTCATAGACATAGGCTGTGACGGGCCCTGCCAAGGCGCCGCCCTGGGCGGTGAGGGTCTTGATTTGCTGTCCCACGGACGTTTCGAATGGGTCACGCTTGATGTTCACCACCTGTGTCCAGTGGTAGGGAACGACGCCCGTGAGGAAGCCCGCTGGATCATCTGAGACCATGGCAAAATACATCTTCCAATTCTTGTATCGAACAGCAGATGGATCCTTGCCCGAGTAGTAGAAGAAGACATCACGGGCTGACTTGGGCGCTTTCCCTTCGAGATAGTCGCGCTGGTTGACGCCATCGAGCGTCGTCTTGACGATGCCCGGATAGTCACCCTTCTCAATCTCAGCCTTAAGATCATTGGCCTTGGGGCCACCGGCAATGTCAACGAGCGTCGGCAGCCAGTCGAGCGAAGCGAAGATATCCGTCTTAATGGTTCCCGGCTGAATGTGGCCTGGCCAACGGACGACAAGCGGAGCGCGCATACCACCTTCCCATGTGGTCAGCTTGCCACCCTTGAAGGGTGTGACACCGCCATCCGGGAAGGTGATGGTTTCAGCACCATTGTCGGTGGTGAAGGCGATCAAGGTGTTGTCGAGTTCGCCCATGTCCTGAAGCTTCTGCAGCACGGCGCCGATGTTGTCATCCATCTGCTTCATGCCGGCTTCATTGACGCCCCAGTCCTTGCCCCCCGGCTCGCCTACCATCGCCATGTATTTGTCAGAGAGCACGGTGGTAATGTGCATGCGGGCCGGATTGTACCAGACAAAAAAGGGCTTGCCCGTCTTCTTGGGATCATTGCGGTCGAGGAAGCTGATCACATGGCCGGAGATCTCTTCATCCACCGTCTTCGATCGATCAAGTGTCAGCGGACCTTCATCCTTGCAGATCTGCTTGGCAGACGTGCCATCGGGAGAGGTACAGGCAATAACGGGTCTAGGCGGCATCAGGCAGAGCGTTGTCTTGGGATCGACCGCTCCCGGCGGATCCGTCAGCCCTGGGACCGGCGTGTTCCGGCAGGGTGGTGCTACGGTCTGCTCTGTCGGAGATTTGTTGATGTCGGGGAAGCTCACGCCCTGCATGGCATCAAGATGATAAAGATAACCCCAGAATTCTTGGAAGCCATGCGCAGTTGGCAAGGCATCCGTATGATCGCCCAGATGATTCTTGCCGAACTCGCCCGTGGTATAGCCAAGGTCATAGAGGAACTTGGCGATGGCCGGCGTGCCAGGGCGCAAATAAGACGGGCTGCCGGGAAGCTGTGGTGGGATCATGCCCGTTCTTAGGGGGTGCATGCCAGTAAAGAAGGCGTTGCGGCCTGCTGTACAACTCTGTTCGGCATAATAGTCAGTAAAGAGAGCGCCCTCTTGGCCGAGACGGTCGATATTGGGAGTTTCGCCAACCATCAGTCCGCGATGATAGATTGAAGGCTGCATGTATCCGATATCATCGCCCATGATGAAGAGGATATTGGGTTTCTTCTCCTGCGCAGCCACTGACGTGGCTGCAACTGCGGTTGATAAGATCAAAGACGCAAATGCAATAGTAACGAGAGGTGATCCACGCATGTGACAGTTCCCCTTTGCCATAACCAAGACATCATTCGAGATTGTGTTCGGTATTCAATCAATCGCTCAAGTGATTGTCGTTGTGGTCCTCCTATCTCTCGATAAAGCTGGATCATGAGTTTCCATTCGACGAGGCGGTGGATTGGCTGGATGCACCAAGGCACTTCGCTTCAAAAACTCAGTCACGGCAGGTCGCTGATATCGGATCTTCCAAAAAGCTGACCACTGAGAGCACTTGCGCTAGTTCAGCGGCGACGAGAGTGTCTCCATTTGCTGTAATCGCTGCATGACCTCCACCGCCCTTAGGGTATTGTAGTTGATGTTCGCCGCATTAAGACTGCTGCCCTGTTGGAACGGGAACTCTGGCAGCGTTGTCAGAAACGACCTGAGCTTCTGCTGCACGGGAATGAAGAGCCAGATATTGTCGGCATACCAGCGCATATAGGTCTCAGATTCTCGCGGTCCCTTCTCGTATGGATCAGCACGGAGATTGACGATCTCGGGCCAGCCCGGAATATCCCGCGTCCCCGTTGCGATGTTGCCGTTGACCACTGCAAAGGAGACCTTCCAGTTGTTCCAACGTATGGCGTTCAGTTCTCCACCCTGACCAAAATAGAAGATTTCTTCGCGGGGACTTGTCGCAGTCTCGCCCTTGAAGAAGGGCAGGAAATTGTAACCGTCAAGGTGGACCTTGAACGTCTTGCCATTGGCGGCATAGCCTTCCTTCAACTTCTCGACGACATTGGGTTCACCAGCGGCAGCAAGGATTGTTGGAAGCCAGTCTTCCTGTGAGAAGATATTGTTGATGATAGTGCCGGGCTTGATGACACCAGGCCAGCGTACCAGCATGGGCACGCGGAATCCGCCCTCCCAGGTGGTGCCCTTTTCACCGTGAAAGGGGGTCGTGCCACCATCGGGCCAAGTGCCGGTCTCTGCGC
>JAXMBJ010000002.1:0-4550 GCA_046349895.1 Pirellulales bacterium
GGTGCTTGAAGGCCCCCTTCTTCTGATGGTTGGCGTAGTAGTTGTCCCACACCAGCTTGGCCGCGTGTGACTTGTCCTCGGGGGCCTTGGTGGCCGCTGCGATCAACATCGAGCGGAATACGCTGGAACGCCGACGCGCCCACCACTTCGACATCTGGTAGATCGGCTTGCCCGCGTTGCCTTCGATGATCGCCACCTGATTGACCGGCAGGATCGGGAAGTCGACCTCCAGGCAGGTCTTGGGACGGTTCGGGTCGTTGAAATCTACGGTTTCGAGTGCAGCGATCTTGCCGGCGCCTACGGCCTTGGCGACTTCCTGCGCCAGTTGTTCTTTTCTGGTTGCCATGCAGCGCGTTCCCTATTTCGTGAGCTCGACGAAGGGCGACAGCACCTCGAGCAGTGAGAGACCGCCGTGCGTCAGCGTCGGGTAGCCGCCCTGGCTCTTCCACTTCCAGCGGCCAACAGCCAGGAGGTAAGCGCCGTGCGGGCTGTTGAGCTGGAGTGCCACGGGCGGCACAAACGGGCCGGTGGCACCGGTACCTGCTGTGCTTCGCCCGCTGGAAAACGTCTTCTTCAGGAATTGCCCCACTTCGCCGTCCGCGTCGGGGAAGTAGCCCGTAGCGGCGTAGCCGTGGTCTGAGGTGATGACCAGTCGACGCCCCATTGCCAAGCGCTCGACGAAGGCCCAGAAATCGTCGCTGCTGAGCTGGTCGGCGGCGTCACGGGTCAGCGTATCGAGGCCTTGGCCGGCGCCCGATCCGTCGTGAACCTTGCTGTCGGGCCAGTGGTGCCAGAACACCCAGTTCGGCGCGCTGTTGATCAGGCTCTCGCAGTCCTTCCAGGGCAGATCGACACACTCGGTGTGTGCCGATTGAAGCCTGTGTGCAAGACCGCCGCCGTTGTTCTGCAGTTGACTGCGGCTGCCAAAGCCAAGCGCCTGGGCAAACTCATTGGTCTCACCGGGGAGCTCTGAGGCGTTGGCCGTCACCTCGTGCAGCGTGAAACCGCGCTCCTTGGCACCTTGCAGCAGCCAGGGTAGTTCGCGCAGCGACAGGCCATCGAGGATCAGCACCGCCTTGGCGCTGTAGGGTTCGGCCCACCAGCGCGCGAGACGGTCCGACGTGCGTTCGACCGTGTCGCCGAACGCCTGCCAAAGATCCCAGCCGCTGGAGGAGAGGAAGTGGTCGAGCGCACCGATTTCACGGTCGCGTCTGGTGACTTCGTTCGGTGCGTTGCCAGCGGCCAGCGGCTTGGACGCAATCTCCACGGCCTTGTCGATGATGACGCGCCACGCATCGACGGCACTGCCCTTGGTCAGGCTGTGCAGTACCCCGGCGTCCAATGCCATCAGTCCTCCTCCTTCTGAAGGCTGAGCTCGAAAGTCATGCCGTCCGGTAGCTTTTTCAGCATTTCCTTGAGCTGGGCACCGGTCGCGGCCGATACCTTGATCGAGACTTCGGCGACCGGCGTGGCAGGGCCAATGCCCCAGTTTTCGAGCTTGCCGATGAGGTTCAAGGGGGAGGTCGGCGGGTTGTTGAATGCGATGCGCGGTTTGCTACCGCCACCCGGCGAGCCGCCACCAAAGATCCCGCCACCTCCTGGGGTCGGTGCGGGCACTGCTCCGGGCGGGGGCTCGGCGACACCGGGCGGCGTGGGCGCTGCGCCCACGCCGAACAAGCCGCCGCCCGGAACGCCAGGCGGATGGGGAGCAGGAGGTGTTGTGCCACCGGTGGTGGGCACCGCCGAAGGCTCCAGCAGGAATACCTCGTCGAGTTGCCGGCCGGTGTACGAGAGCTTGGGGCGAAGGCGTTTCCACGCGGTTTCTTCGTCCTCGCCGGGCTGCGCCTGCAGGAACTCCAGCCCGCGCAGGTTGATGGCGACCTTGCCCCGCGCGCACAGCCTCAGGATGCGTTCCTTCATGGAGGTCTCGCCGAGCCAGGGAATGCAGTCCTGACCGGCCGGGCGCGGCTCCTGGAGTTCCCGGAGTAGTTTGCCGACTGCTGAGTTGTTGCTGGCGGCCTCCAGCACCAGATCTTCGAAGTCCTCCGGCACGAACAGGTCGTTGATCAACGCCTCTTCGATGCCTTCGGGGATCTGCGCACCTTGCTTCTTCAGGCTCTCGACGCTGAACAGGCATTGGCTCGTGTCGGCGAAGTTCCAGCGATGCAGCACGGCAAAGCGGTCGAAGCGCTTCTTCAGGATGTCGCGCAGTTCACCTTGGTACTTGCTATGTAGCTTCTTGTACTCGGGGCTCTGGCCGCTCCACTCCTGCGCCTTCATCTCCGCGCGGGCCAACACCAGCAGGTCACGATCCTGGAATGCATTCGATAAGCCGGACCGTGGCAACAGGAAGCGGACGGTGTTCCGACGTTTCTGCAGGTGGTCTTTGAGCCAGAGGCCAAGGCGCTGATCAAGGTTGTCCGGCTCTTCGGGCAGCACCAGGATGGGCAGGCGGTCATCCCAGCGCTCGGGCTGCTCGGACTCATCGAGCGTGGACCACGGATCAGTCAGCCATGACTTCGGCAGCGCGATCACGCGGAAGGTCTTCGCCACTTCTTCAGTGCCGCCGATGACGTAGCGAGCCTCCTTGGCAAGTTGCGCAAGGTCGGAGCCATCTGAGAACAGTTTGTCGTTGCGCGCGCAGGCCATCAGCTTGGCCTGCGGGTTCTCTTCCTCGCGGAACACCAGACGCGGACCGTCCTGATGGATGTTGAAACTGTTCTCGACGACCGTGGCCAGCTCCACTTGGAAAGCGTTGTCGTCGATGGCCGTGTCACGGGTGATGTCGGCCTGCAGCATCGCGGGCTCGGCACCGGCAAGGTTGCCGACTGCAATTGAGCGCAACCAAAGCGCGCCCACGATTTCCTGCAGGTGCGGGGCAAGGCTGGCGTGGTTGGGCACGGCTTCGGTCACCGAAATGATGTTTTGCTGGGCCTTCGCCCGCAGCGATCGGTGATGCTCGTTCGACACCGAGTCCAGCAACGCGCCGATACCGGATGCGTCATCGTCGAGCCGGAAGTCCGCCGCGGTGAGTACCGGGGAAGACTCGCCACGACTCTTGTAGAGGTTCGCCAGAATGCGAATCATGTCGCGCGTTTCCTGCGCATCTGTGGCGATCAGCACTTGCTCTTCGAGCAGACGCAGCAGGTGCGGCGCATACGGCCAGGACTCAGTGAATTCCTTGCGCTTGCGCTCATGCTCGGACGACGGCACGTCCAGAAGGCGGAAGTACTCGGAGACATGCTTGGTCACCAGCGTCTCGATGCTGGCAGGGGCGATCTGAAGACGGTTGTCAAACAGCCGGTGAAGCAGCATCCGTCGACGATCCTGCTGGATGCGCTCGGCGTTGCCGCCCGCCTTGAAATCGACGGCCACCGGATTCACGCGGTGGACCTGCTGGTAGGCATCACTCCCGCCATTTCGTACCGAGATCACCAGCACTAGGAGGTCAGGTCGCTCCTTGGCGATCTCAGACAGAATCTGGATGAAGTTGAATGCCCAGTTCTTCCACGGGTACTGCTTGGTGTTGGTCAAGCCGTCGTACCACGTCTGGAATTCATCCAGCAGCAGCATGGTCGGCGTGTGCTGCAGCAGCTCGAGGATCAGCTTGTCGGACGGGATGTCGGTCTTGGCCGCACCCATGCCTTCCCACTTGCCCTTGATGTAGTCACCGTGCGGATGCCGCTCAAACAGCAGGTCCCACAGGAATTTGTAGCGCTGGCGGTGCAAGCTCTCGCCAATCACCAGCATCCCGCTGCGCAGTGCGATCTTGCCGATCTGCGGATCGCCAAGCGTGGTCGCCCACGCCTTCAGCCATGCGCCGGTAGAAGCGGCGTCGTTCACTGCGTGGTAGAGCGCGGCCATCAAGTGCGACTTACCGAGGCCTCGCTCTCCGATCATCACGACCGGACGCCCCTGGTTCGGGCCAACAGCCTCGATCCCCTTCAGCAGGTCGTGGGTCGGATATGTGATCGCCAGGAATTCCGTTGCCGCGATCTGAGTCGCGCCGGTGTTCGTGTCGTTGGAGAGCTCAATGGCTGTCCCTTTGAGGCGCTTGCCCCGAAACTCTTCTCGTAGAGTCAGTCCAAGCATCACTTGCGCTCCCCATCGTTCGATTTGCCCTTGGCCGCGCCACCCTCGTCACGCCCGGTGCCAAGCCCCTCCATCGACTGCTGCTTGATCCAGATGTCGATGTCTGCGAGCGAGAACCGCCACGTGCCGCCGACCTTGAAAGCGGGGATCTTCTTCGCCGCTGCGAGACGGTAAATCGTGCGGTCGGTCACCTTCAGATAGTCAGCAACCTCCCGGATGGTCAGGATTCCGCTCTCGCCCGCACTCGTTGTCATGGATTGCGCCATTTGGTATGACCGACTGTCAGGATAGTACAAAATTTTCAAGAAATGAGCATCCAGAGACCGAAAAACGAGGTTCTGTCGCATCCCAAGCCGCTTTGCCCGGCCGGGAGCGGGTGAAGGTGGAGAGTCGCCGCCGTCCGAGCCTGGGCTCGACGTCGCGGTGCTTTCGTCAATCAACATCCTTATCCACGGCCG
>JAXMBJ010000003.1:0-3366 GCA_046349895.1 Pirellulales bacterium
ACGCAGCATCTGGATCGCCTCCTGCTCGCGCGGGGATTTGGGCTCCCCTTTCCTTTCCCACAATTGCTCGCAGCTCGCGCTCTGATACTTCTCGATCACCCGCTGGGCAACCATGTCCAGGATCGGATACTGCGCCTGGGCGCCGCTCACCAGCAGCAGCGCGCCGAGCAGAGCAAACAGACCGCAATGTTTCAGCATGGTCTTCTCCTCCCTTTCTTGATGTCGATCGCGGTATGACTCAACCGGGTACGTTACCGAGCTGGGACTTGTCGTAGGCGGCGATGAGGCGCACGTTCTGATAGCGTTGCTCGACCTGCATCGAAGCGCCCTTCGGTGCGTACATGTCGCCCACCGCAGAGACCTTGTAGTACTGGTGAGGGATGTTGACCAGGTATTGATCAATGGTCGCGAGCGGTGCCTGCGAGCGCTCCATGCTCAGCTTTTGGTTGACGGAAGCTGACCCGATCGCCGAGGCGCTGCCGACCGATACCAGGATCACCTTGCGCCCGCGGGCTTCGCGCGAGAGATAGTCCAGGAAGCGGATGAGACGACCTTCCTGTTCCTTATCGAGCTTCGTGGAACCCTCCTTGAAAAACAGGGTGATCTGCCCGGAGCCCTGCTGCTCGGAGAGTTGCTCGAGTTTCGCCAGCGCCGCCTGGGAATTCTGCAGCTCCTGGTTCTGCATGTTCTCGACCTTGCCGAACTGCTGCATGGCGTTGTTGTTGGTGTCGGCGACCTCTTTTGCGAGCGCGTTCGCATCGGCTGCGGAAGCGGCGCCGGTCAGGGTGCCCTTGGGCATCGTGACGCTCTCGCCCCCCTCCAGCGAATACGTCTGCGGCTTGCCCGCGCAGCCTACGAGCATTCCAGCAGTTGCGGCGGCAATCACCAGCACGGCAGTTCTCATCGATTTCATCACGGCACTCCCTTTGGTTAGGTAAAAGACACTACACGCTACATGACCCGAATTGCATGAATGTTGTTGATGCCCCTCTGCACGCATTACGCATGTCCTACGATCATTCCGGGCCCTTGAGTGAGAAAGATGTCGCCCGTCTCGAAAAGAAGAGGGCGACGAGACTGCGGAAGCCCAGGACCCTCCCGATCTCCCAGAACGCGAAGAACGGGATGAAGGCGACGATCAGCATGAGCACACGCGCGAAGATCTCGTACAGGCCAAGGTCGGCGATCCCATGCAGGACGCTGGTAAAGCCGCTCTTGTGAAACATTGCCTCGACCACACGCTCGATAAGGCCGAAGAACAGCACAACGACCCCGAACAGGATGGACTTGTACAGCACGGACAGGATCAAAGGTCCGTCCTCGAAGCGCCGTCCAATCCCGAAAATGCGCGCGACCAGGATGACCTTGGCGATGACGAGCGCCTGGATCAAGGCGAAGCCGTAGTGCAGGTACGCGACCCCGAACTCCGCCAGCACGAGTCGGCGGTAAGTCGTGAACGCACCCAGGAACACCGCGAGATAAAGAGTGATGATCCAATAGACCTTCAGCTCTTCGATCGCCTTTTCCTTCAAGCTGGCGTGCTTGGGCGATTCGCCTTCCACTTTTCTCACCCCCGATCGTCAGGACCTGCGCGTCTTCGGCGCCAGTTCGGCTGGCGCGACATACCAAGACTTGGCGATGTCGACCGCCTCCTTGACTGCCGCTGCGTCCGCGCCAGCGGCCCACGTAGCCGGCGCAAAGGCGAGAACGGCTGCTGCGACCATGCCACCGAACCTCTTTACCATGTTTGAATCTCCCGGCAGCGCCAAATCCGTTTGGCATTCGGACGAGGAACTGAGCGAGTTCAGAGCGCCACGGAATCTACTCCATTCTCCGTCACTTGGGGAAGAGCAACTGGACCTGGAAGCGTAGTTGCCAGCTTGGGCCGTCGTCGGTGCGGGCGACATTGTAGTACGCACCAAGCTGCGTGTTCACCGGCAGCGGGCCGAGGTGAAAGATGTGACCGATGCCGCCACCCAACGGCACCGTCCACTTCTTGCCGTCGGCCTGCCAGTTGGCGGTGATGATCGGATCTGAGACGAGGTACGTGCCGCCGGGGAAGTTGTAGTTGACGAAGGGCTGCATCAGGAAGTTGCTGTAGCTCGGAGAGCTGCCCGAATTGCTCACCGACCAGACGTTGTTCACGAGCACGCCGTAGACCCACGGATTGCCCTTCTCCAGCTTGAGAACGACAGCGGTCGGCCCCAGTCCCCAGCGCTCGTTGCCGAGCACCGAACTGGTGTTGGTCGCTGCCTGCACGATGGCGCCGGCCCCCCAGATCAATCCTTCCGCGTTGGCCGGAGAGAGGAATGTCGAGAACTGCAGGTCGCCGAGGCCGTCCACGCGATCGTCGAAGCGATTGAGCGGCGGCTGCGAGATCACGGGCAGGATGGTGCGCGTGATGAGGTTCCAGTTTTCGTTCAGCGTGATGGGAATCACCGGCTGGATGTTGAGGATGTTCTGGGTGCCCTTCTGCGGACCGACGTTGAAGTTGGTGTTGTTCTGGAACGGTACGCTGATCAAGTTTGCGACCGGATTCTGCGTCATCTTTGCGAGCTCTTCGGGGCTCATCTCGGCATGGGCAGATGTGGCCACAGCGAGGCCGGTTGCGGCTACGGATACGGCGCGCGTCATGGACGATTGTCTAGTCGAAACGGATCGGGATGTTTGCATAGTTCGCGTCTTGGGGCATGTGCTATTCTCGACACCGACGCGTTTGTGGCGGATCGAATTTGGCGGCGGCGTTGTACGCCAGACTGATACGCAGGCGGGCTGCCGAAGGATGAAAATGAGGAAGTGAAGCAGACAGCTTTGACGCCTGCCTTGAAGCTGGCATTGACGGGTGCTGCAGAGCAATGGACCCAGCGCACAGATCAGAGCGGCGACCGAGACGGACCTCATCGCGCGGCTGCACCGCGCGCTGCGACTTCTACTTCTCTACGGCAACAGCTCCGGCGACCATGTCGCCCAGCGGCTCACGATGCATCGGCGCACGCTCAACCGGCGGCTGAAGGCGCAGGGCACCACGTTTCAGGAAGTCCTCGACGGGGTGCGCTGGGAGATCTCCCGTCAACTGCTGACGAACACCAGGGTTTCTCTGAACGAGGTCGCCGCGGCCGCGGGTTACGGGGACACCAGCACATTCGTGCGGGCTTTCCGCCGCTGGAGCGGCACGACACCGGCGAAGTGGCGAGACCGCCAGGAGACGCAGACGCCGGTAGCTCGCTAGCGCCAACCGTGTTCGATGGCGGCCGTGGCGACGTGGGGCAAGGTGCGGCTCGCCGGTACAGAACATTCAAGATTTCCCATGCTGTCCCTCGGGCTTGGCTTTCGGCTCCCGCAACGGCCAGATATGCGCCATGAGCC
>JAXMBJ010000004.1:0-1567 GCA_046349895.1 Pirellulales bacterium
TGATGGCCGGTGCCCTGCCGAAGTAGGTATCGGCGGGCGTCACGTTGTTCAGGCTCTCGTGGTAACGCTGGTGGTTGTAGTGCTCGACGAAGGTCTCGATCTGGGCGGCAAGGTCGCCGGGCAGGAAGTAGTTTTCCAGCAGGATGCGGTTTTTCAGGGTCTGATGCCAACGCTCGATCTTTCCCTGGGTCTGGGGATGGCATGGAGCGCCGCGCACATGGCTCATCTTCCGGGCCTCGATGTATTCCGCCAGTTCGCCTGCGATGTAGCTGGGACCATTGTCCGACAGCAGCCTTGGCTTGTGCAGCACCGTGGCGCTGTCGCAGCCCGATGCGGCCAGTGCCATGTCCAGCGTGTCAGTCACGTCCTCGGCGCGCATGTTGGTGCACAGTTTCCAGGCGATGATGTAGCGTGAGAAGTCGTCGAGCACGGTCGACAGGTACATCCAGCCCCACCCGATGATCTTGAAGTAGGTGAAGTCAGTTTGCCACATCTCGTTCGGGTGGCTGGTCTTGGTGTGGAACTGGTCGGCAGCCTTGATCACGACATAGGCTGGGCTGGTGATGAGGTCATGGGCCTTCAGAAGGCGGTAAACCGTGGCTTCCGACACGAAGTAACGCCTTTCGTCGGTAAAGCGCACCGCCAGCTCCCGTGGGCTCAACTCGGACTGCTCCAGCGCCAGTTCGATGATCTGATCATGGATGTCAGGCGGGATCCGGTTCCATACGCGGCTCGGTGCCGATGGCCGATCCTCCAACGCCTCCGGTCCGCCTTCGAGGAACCGGTCGTACCAACGGTAGAACGTCCGGCGTGCGATCCCCAGCTTGTCGAGAGTGAGCTTCGCCGGCAGATGCGACTGCTCGACGAGCCGGATGATCTCGAGCTTTTCAGATGCGGGATACCTCATTCGTCGTCGCCCCCATCCGCGATCATGCTTTTTTTGAGCAGACGGTTCTCGAGGGTCAGGTCGGCCACGCATTCCTTCAGGGCACGGGCTTCGCGGCGCAGGTCCTGCACCTCGCCGCTGGTCGCGGCACGAGCCGTGTCACCCGCCAGGCGTCGCTTGCCCGCTTCCATGAACTCCTTCGACCAGGTGTAATACAGGCTCTGTGCAATGCCTTCCTTGCGGCATAGTTCGGCAATGCTGTCTTCGCCGCGCAGCCCATCGAGCACGATGCGTATCTTGTCTTCGGCCGAGAAGTGCCGCCGGGTCTGCCGCCGGATGTCCTTCACCACCCGCTCAGCAGGGGCCTTGGCAGGCGATTTTTTCAAGGAGTGTTGGGACTTCATCTTCGTTCCTTCGTCACTACGACGAAGCCCCAACACTCCTTAAATCACAACCTCAAATCTGTGCCATTGGTGCTGACGGGGAACACCGGTAACCGTCAGGCCCGGGACAAGCACGAGCGCGGTGTTGATCTCGACGCCTTCGATCTTCCCCTTGGCGGCGCTGCGCGTGACGTTGAGCGGGACCGTGCCGCCCGGGGTCGTCACCAGTTCGGTCGTGGTGCGCTGGATGTTGCTGTAAACGCCCCGGTAGGCGGCGAGGTTGAACCGGCCCTTGACC
>JAXMBJ010000005.1:0-13837 GCA_046349895.1 Pirellulales bacterium
CGGGACTTGTTCTTGGATATCGAGCGAGGTGTGATTGTGGCCACCCGGGTTCGTCATAACGGTACCGCCGAGTCTGATAACGCTCCCGAAGGCTACGAGGTCGGCGCCATGACGGTGTTCCCTCGAAGCGGTAAGGGTGAGGGGGAGTCGGCGTGATCTATCTCTACTGGTACCTCGGCGTCGGTGCGGTTGTCCTTGCCGTCGTCTACGGCGCACATCACCTGACAAAGGAGAAGGAGTCTGACTCCCTTCGTGAGCTGCTCGAAGCCGTCAACCCGGATCGCAAGAAGCTTTCCTACCGCATCCTCAACAACATCGTCGCCCCCGTCCTTGCGGCCATCCTCGTGGTCGCCGTCTGGCCAGTGGCGATCTACATGAAGGTCAAGGAGATGCTCCAGAAGAAGGAAAGCTACGTGTCCCCGGAGGAACGTGAATTTGCAGTCGAGCGCGAACACCTGTTGGAGCGACTGACGGTGCAGGAGATCGAGAGGCGTGAGGTCGTCACAGACCCGCTCAAGGCTGCGCCTGATTTGCCCTTTGGCCACCTCAATGCAGCGTGGCAGGAATTCCTCCAAGGCAAACCCGATGGTGCCGAGCTGTGGTCGTTCTCGGCACAGTGGCAGACGACATGGGGACGCAAGGAGCTGCGGTGTGGATACGCGGTGGTCCAGGACGGAGCGCCGGGCGCCCACTTTCTGACGGTGTGGAAAGACATTCCGGAAGAGGCGGAAGGCGGTGGCAGCGCCAAAAAGGCGCGCGCTGGCGACATCCCAGGCTGGCTCAGGAAGCAGGCTGACTGAGAGTCAGGCGCGACGGATCATCAAGGAGATCCCATGCAATACAAGAAAGGCGATCGCGTAAAGCATCCGAAGAAGCCGGATTGGGGCATTGGCCAGGTGCTTGCCGACAGTACCGGCGGAACGGTACGAATCTTCTTCACCCATGCCGGTGAGAAAACGATGTCCCTGGATTTCGTGCAGCCCGAGAAGCTGTCGGGCGATGCAGCGTCGAGTCCGATCCTGGACCAGTTGAATCTGGCCGCGCAGCCCACCAGGGATGCGAAAGGGAAAGTTCTCTGCACGAATTGCGGCGCGCCGACGCAGTTTGGCGAAACAGCAAATCCAAAGCGGCATCAATTGGGTTGGTGCGAGCCCTGTTTTAAACACAGTCAGCGAACGTTCAAAGACGAAACCACCGGTGAAACGCGCTACATAGACGAATTCCGAACGATCGACGGTATCAAGAGCCGCTACGGCCCGCACTGAGGAGCAGCATGTACGAAATTGAAATGCATGAGATGTCGGAAGCATTCTTCCCCTGCTGGAAGGCAGCCGGCATCCACTTGAGCAAACAGGCCGATGGCGGGATCCAGTCATGGCTCCGCGCACACCCCTATCCGCCGTTCCTGGAGCATCTGTCGTTCCGTCTGGGCAACCAACTGTACTTCGTGCGCGTCGAGGACGTCGATGGGAAAGTGCGGGGCCCCGGAAACCCGCAAGGGTTCATCACGGCTGCCAGGATGGCCAACGGTCGAGCCTGCATCCTGCCCATGAAGAAGAAGCTTTTCGGTGGCGCCTGGGTGGCAGACATGCCGGGATGGGGCTTGCTGGACCCGGATACCAGAAGGCCGATCGATCCCGTCGCTTTGGTCACGGACCAGAAGATCGAGATGACGCCATGGGAGGTTCACGACATGGCCGTGCAAGTGGTCCGCGACCATCTGGACAAGCAAGGCTTCGAGTTGATGTCTTGGCAGGGCAACCCGGAGGTGGATCCCTCAATCTGGTTCATCGGCCAGTCCAAACGGCCGGAGTGGGTGGTAGTGCGTTCCGCAATATTTCCGGCCAATAGCGCCGAGCGCCCGAGCAACTGGCAGGCGATTGCAGCCAGCTGCGCCAAGATGAGCACCATTGGTCACTTTGCCTGTGTCGCATTGGCGAGCGTAGATGAGATCTTCGACCCCGGCGCGGAGAAACCTATGCCGTTGTGGCGTGGGCATGGAATGCATGTGCGTTTCACCGGGTTGGAGTGATCGGCCATGGGCTTTCGGTTCCAGAAGCGCATCCGCATTTTCAAAGGCCTGACGCTCAACCTGAGCAAATCGGGCTCGTCATGGACGGTTGGGCGCCAGGGCGCGTCGGTGAACTTCAGGGGCGAAAAGGTCACCGGCAGCGTGGGTATCCCTGGGTCTGGCCTGTCCTACCGTCAATCACTGGACAACCCGGATACGCAGCAAGAGCCGGAAACGCGGCGCAGTGGGTTGCGGGCCCCGTTTTGGTGGGTGCTGATCGCCATTGTTGCTTATCTGCTGTATCGACTGGGCGGGGGCTGATGATGATCAAGGAGACAGAACAAACTGGATCACAGTCCATCCTGCGGGTACTTGCTCTGGATGGTGGCGGCGCCAAGGGCTTCTACACGTTGGGAGTGCTGAAGGAAATCGAAGCGATGGTTGGTTGCCCATTGCACCAAAAGTTCGATCTGGTCTTCGGAACCAGCACTGGCGCAATCATCGCGTCACTGATCGCCCTCGGCCACAACGTCGATGCAATCTTGGAGTTATATCGCGAGCACGTGCCGACTGTGATGTCACAGAAAACCGCTCCGTCCAGGTCCCAGGCCTTGAAGAAGCTGGCAACTGATGTGTTCGGCGACGCAACATTCAATGACGTTCAGACCGGAGTCGGTGTCGTAGCAGCCAGGTGGTTGACGGAGACGCCAATGATCTTCAAAGGTAGTGTTGCGCAAGCACATGGCCGAGCTGGTACGTTTACCCCGGGCTTCGGTGTAAGCATTGCAGATGCCGTCAAGGCTTCGTGTTCGGCCTACCCGTTCTTCGAGCGAACAACAGTGAAGACATCCATGGGAGAGGAAGTCGAACTGATCGATGGTGGGTACTGTGCAAACAACCCGACTTTGTATGCACTCGCCGATGCGGTCCAGGCACTTAAGCGTGACCGACGGGACGTTCGCCTGGTGAGTGTTGGAGTAGGCGTATACCCCGACCCCAAGCCTGGCTTTTTGATGCGATTGGCAAAAAAGTACCTCGTCAGCGTCCAGTTGCTGCAAAAGACCTTGGAGATCAACACGCAATCGATGGACGAGTTGCGAAAGATTCTTTTTCCCGACGTTCCCACAATTCGGATTAGCGATACGTATGCTGACCCTGAAATGGCGACCGATCTACTGGAGCACGATCTCAAGAAGCTAGACATCCTGTTTCAGCGTGGGCGCCAATCATTCGCGTCGCGAGAGAAGCAGCTTTACGAGTATTTGATGTAACCAGGGGCGGAAGATGGCCATTCCAGAGTCGCAGCTCGAAACGTGGTCCCATCAGGGGTCGATCACGCAATCGAGCAATACATACAACACGATCAAAAACGTCTTGGAGGGCAGCACGACGCCCTACGCCAACAAAAACTTCAAGGTGTTCCTTCAAGGCTCGTACGGCAATGACACGAATATCTACGCGGAAAGTGACGTAGACATTGTCATCCGGCTCGACGATTGCTTCCACAGTGATCTCAAATCGCTCTCTGAGGATGAAAAGTCGGCATACAAGGATGCCTTCAACGATGCGACCTACACGCATGTCGACTTCAAACAGGACGTACTGTCGGTTCTTGAGGGGCAATACGGCTCAGCCGTAAAGGCCGGAGATAAGGCGATCGCCATCGATGCCAGTGGATCACGGCGCAAGGCAGACGTGATTGTCGCAACGCAGTTTCGACGCTATTTCAAATTTCGTTCCACTGATGACTCCGAGTACGTTGAAGGCATCTGCTTCTTCAATGCCGCCGGGGAGCGAATCGCGAACTATCCGAAGCAACACTCGGCTAATCTGACGTCGAAGCATCAAGGTTCATCAAAATGGCTCAAACCCGCGGTTCGGGTGTTGAAGAATATGCGGAGTCGGATGGTCGATGAAGGTTTGATCAAGGCTGGCGTCGCTCCCTCGTATTACATCGAGGGGCTGCTTTACAACGTGCCGCCTGACAAGCTATCCCGCAGCTACGAGAACTGCATAGTCAATATCCTAAATTGGTATCGGCAGGATGCGTCAAAGACAGATTTAGTTTGCGCCAACGAACAGTACTACTTGCTTCGAGATGGCCACCACACCTGCTGGTCTCAGTCGAACTGTGATGCGTTTGTCGAAGCAGCGGTTGATCTCTGGAATCAGTGGTAAGGAAAGGAACACATGGCAAAACCCATTGAGATCGGATCTCGGAGTTTTCGGACCCAGAAGAGTGCACTGGAGCATTACCAAGCTCTGCTGCACCGGTACCAGGATGGGCAGCGCATCTCCGACCCAGGCGACCATGCAGACCTTGTGGCGCTCATCGAGCGGTATGACCCCATCCTGGACGAAGTTGGCGAGCCGACCAAGGGCGACGGCCAGATCGGCCACTTCGAACGGCGACTGAATACCGGGACCGGGTGGAGTACGCCTGGCTTCTGGGTCGTTCGCCAGGACGGAAAAGCTACCGACTTTTCGTACATCTACGCAGTCAAAGGCCAGCCAGGTGGGCGCTCGAAGGACTTCTACGGTGCATGTCGGGAGGCAGTCGCTCTCGACCTCATCCGGGCAAAAAAACAGGCCTTCGTTGAGTACGGGGATGACCAAGGGCGGGTTGAGTGTGAACTGACCGGCGTGCTGGTCACCATCGATGATGCCCATCTGGACCACGCGTGGCCATACTTTTCACACCTGGTGAGTGGCTTTCGGGCTGCCAGAGGCTGGTCCAGGGACATCCCGGACGGTGTGGTGTCGGCTCCGGCGGATGGCCAGACGACTGCCACGTTCATCGATACCTCGGTGGCCGACGCCTTCCGTGCGTACCACCATGGCCAGGCAATCCTCCGGATCCTCTCCCGGACAGCCAACCTGCAGACCGCCAGCCAAGCGCGACGGCCACGGGTCGCGCGACCGGTGCGGGTGCCCTGATCAGGTGGGTAGCCAAGTCCGCGGTTGCCTGCGGAAATGTGGCGGGGAAGTGAGCGTGGCAGAGCGAACTTGTGAAACGGGGCGAGTGAGTCCTCGTTGTTCCTTGCTCCCGCGCTGGTCACATTGTTTTCCGTGGGATGGTGGTGCGAGAGAGTGCTATACTCCACCACCATCTCTCCGAAAATCCTATTTCCGAACCCGTCTGCAGGTCGGGGATTCCCGCCAGCCAGCGTAGCTGTCTGGCCTTCGCTGACATGGATGGCGATGCCATCCAGACATGTCAGCTCAGCCCCGTGTCGGCGGTTCGATTCCGTCCCCGGCCACCATCTCTCCGAAGAGTCTGTTTCGAACCGTCTGCAGGTCGGGGATTCCGCGCCAGCCAGCGGCTGTCTGGCCTTCGCTGACATGGATGGCGATGCCATCCAGACATGTCAGCTCAGCCCCGTGTCGGCGGTTCGATTCCGTCCCCGGCCACCATCTCTCCGAGAGTCCTGTTTCGAACCGTCTGCAGGTCGGGGATTCCCCGCCAGCCAGCGTAGCTGTCTGGCCTTCGCTGACATGGATGGCGATGCCATCCAGACATGTCAGCTCGGCCCGTGTCTCGGCGGTTCGATTCCGTCGGCCACCATCTCTCCGAGTCCTGTTTCGAACCGTCTGCAGGTCGGGGATTCCCCGCCAGCCAGCGTAGCTGTCTGGCCTTCGCTGACATGGATGGCGATGCCATCCAGACATGTCAGCTCAGCCCCGTGTCGGCGGTTCGATTCCGTCCCCGGCCACCATCTCTCCGAGAGTCCTGTTTCGAACCGTCTGCAGGTCGGGGATTCCCCGCCAGCCAGCGTAGCTGTCTGGCCTTCGCTGACATGGATGGCGATGCCATCCAGACATGTCAGCTCAGCCCCGTGTCGGCGGTTCGATTCCGTCCCCGGCCACCATCTCTCCGAGAGTCCTGTTTCGAAGCGTCTGCAGGCAGCGATGCGAGCCCCTGACGCGGTTTGCCGATTGTGTCGATGCAGCCAAATACCTTGCTGATGCAGCTCAGCTGGTTCCGCGATGCGTTCGCGACCAAGTGGACGACAAGGCCTCAGCCTGCTGTAAAACCGTCTGCACGGCCGCATCCTGCAAGTCGGGCGGGTAGCCGTACTTGCGCAGGATGCGCTTCACCAGGACCCGCATCCGGGCGCGGGCGGAGTCGCGGTGAGCCCAGTCGACCGACACGTTCTCGCGCAGGCTCAACAGCAGTTCGTGGGCGATCAGCTTGAGCTTGTCATCGCCCATCACTTGCACGGCGCTCTCGTTCTCGGCCAAGGCGTCGTAGAAGGCGATCTCCTCGTCTGACAGGCCAGACTCTTCGCCGCGCTGGCGCGCTGCGCGGATGTCCTTGGCCAGCTGGATCAGTTCCTGCAGCACTTCGGCGGTGGTAATGGCGTTGGCGTGGTAGCGCGCCACGGCGTCTTCCAAGCGCTCGGAGAAGGCCTTGGTCTGGACCACATTGGCCTTGCTGCGCGAGCGGATGCCGTCGTTAAGCAGCTTGCGCAGGGCTTCCAGCGCCAGGTTCTTCTTCTCCATCTGCTGGACTTCGGCGAGGAACTCGTCGGACAGGATGGAAATGTCCGGGCTCTTGATGCCCGCGGCGGCCAGGATGTCCACGATCTCGGTCGAGACCACCGCGCGGCTGACGATCTGCTGGATGGCCAGTTCGCGCTCTTGCTGGGTTACTCCGGAACCGGTGCTGCTCTTGACCAAGGCTTCACGGATCGCCTGGAAGAAACCGACTTCCTCGCGAATCTTGCGGGCTTCGTCGGATGCGGATGCCAGGGCGAAGGCCTTGGAAAGCGCCAGCACGGCGTCCTGGTATCGACGGTGAGCGTTCTTCTTGCCTTCCTTGGTCTCTTCTTTGGCTGCCAGCTTCTGTTGCAGGTCCAGAATCCACTCGATGGCCCCCGCCATCATCGCAAGGCGCTCCTGCGGTGTGCCGACCATCGCCGAGGCGTAGTCGTAGCCGTGGTACATGTCCCGCACGACCTCGTACTTCTCCATCATCACAGCGATGGCCTGCGCGGTGTCGACGCCCGTGTTTTCCTGGTCCTTCCTGGAGTACTGCCCGAGCGCCGACTTCAGGTTCTGCGCGATTCCGATGTAGTCCACGATCAGCCCGGCGGGCTTGTCCCGGAACACGCGGTTCACGCGCGCAATTGCCTGCATTAACCCGTGGCCTTGCATCGGCTTGTCCACGTACATGGTGTGCATGCACGGTGCGTCAAAGCCGGTCAGCCACATATCCCGGACAATCACCAGCTTGAGCGGGTCTTTGGGATCGCGCGCACGCTTGGCCAGCAGATCCCGCCGGGGCTTGTTGCCGATGTGCTGCTGCCATTCGGGCGGATCGCTCGCTGCGCCCGTCATCACGATCTTGACCGCGCCCGCGTTGTCATCGGCGCTGTGCCAGTCCGGGCGCAGCTTGACGATCTCATCGTAGAGCTTGACGCAAATGCGGCGGCTCATGCACACCACCATCGCCTTGCCATCGAGCGCTGCGACGCGATCCTCGAAGTGCGCGACCATGTCCTTGGCCACCAGCGCCAGGCGCTTGTCGCTGCCCACCAGCGCTTCGACAGTTGCCCACTTCTTCTTGAAGCGCTCCTGTTCGGCCTCTTCGTCGCCTTCGGTGAGTTCGCTGACTTCGGCATCGATCTTCGGCTTCTCGTTCTCGTCGAGTTCGATGCGCGCCAGTCGCGATTCGTAGTAGATCGGCACCGTCGCACCATCCTCGACCGCTCGGCTGATGTCGTACACATCGATGTAGTTGCCGAACACCGCCGGCGTGTTGACGTCGTCCGCCTCGATGGGCGTGCCGGTGAAACCGATGAAAGAGGCGTTCGGCAAGGCATCCCGCATGTACTTCGCGAAGCCGTAGGAGATTTCGCCGGTCTTGGCGTCGACCTTGGCCTTGAAGCCGTATTGGCTGCGGTGCGCCTCGTCCGCGATGACGACCACATTGCGCCGTGTGGTGAGCGGCTCCGCGATCTCGCCAAACTTCTGCAAGGTCGTGAAGATCACGCCGCCGGATGCCCGGCTCAACAGCCGCTGCAGACCTTCTCGGCTCTCCGCCTGCACCGGCGTCTGCCGGATCAGGTCACGGCACATCGAGAAGGTCGCGAACAACTGGTCGTCGAGGTCGTTGCGGTCGGTCAGCACCACCAGCGTCGGGTTGGCCATGGCCGGGTGCCTGACCAGCTGTCCGGCATAGAACGCCATCAGCAGGCTCTTGCCGGAGCCTTGGGTATGCCAGATCACCCCCGCGCGTCGGTCGCCCTGGGCCTGCGTTCTCACGCTCGGCAAGCCGTAGTCGGCAGGGTCGTCGCCCACGCCCCGCAGGGCGCCCGAAGCACGAATGGTGGATGCCAGCGCATGCCGCACCGCGTGGAACTGGTGGTAGCCCGCAATGATCTTGCTGAGCCCGGAGCCGGTCTCGCCAAAGACCGTGAAGTGACGGAGCAGTTCCAGCAGGCGCCGATGTTCGAAGACGCCTTCAATCAGCGTCGAGAGTTCCGGCGCGCCCTTCGGCGCGACGCTCGTACCGTCGGTGGTACGCCAGGGCATGAAGCGTTCAAGGTCTGCCGACAGCGACCCCACCCGGGCTGCAATGCCATCCGATGTCACCAGCAGCGCGTTGGTATTGAACAGCGCCGGAATCTGGTTCTTGTAGGTCTGCAGCTGGTTGAAAGCCCCCAGCAGATGCGCGCCCGCGCTGCCCGGCGCCTTCAGCTCGATCACACCCAGCGGCAGGCCGTTGACGAACACCACCACATCGGGCCGCCGCTTGTTCTGGCCGTTGATCACCACGAACTGGCTCACCGCCAGCCAGTCGTTCTGCTCCGGGCGCTCGAAGTCGATCAGCGAGACCTTGCCGGCGGTCAGTGTGCCGTCGTCCGCGTAGTACTCGACGTCCACGCCTTCCGTCATCAGCTTGTGGAGGCGGCGGTTCTCTTCGAGCAGCGATGGCAGTTCGGACTGCATCACACGCCGCACCGCATCCTGACGCGCCTCGGGTGGCAAGCCAGGATTCAGCCGTGCAACGGCGTCCTCGAAGCGCTTCTTGAGCACGACCTCAGCGTGACTCTCTCGTTCTGGGCGGTGTCCATCGGGGCCAATGTCCTCTTCGCGTTCGATGCTGTAACCGAGTGCGCGCAACTGCTCCAGCAGCGCACGCTCGACGCCGGCCTCCGACAGGAACGCCATCACGTTTCACCTCGTTCTTCGTCAGTCGCTACACCCGAAGCACTAACGCCGCGCGCAGCATTCAAAGCCTCTACATAGGCATCCCGATCCAGTTGGTAGAGCAGGCGGCTGACTTCGATATTGATGGTCAGCTCGTCACCGCCTGGCAGCAGGAAGCGCAAGGCTGGCAGCGCTCCGTCCTCGACGTCCACCGCCAGACCCACGTGTGCGTCGATCAAGGCGTTCCCCTCTGCAAATCGCTCCCACGGCTCACGGGAGCTGATCGGGTCCAGCTGCGCATCCAGGTAGGCTTTGTGCAGAAACGCCACGATGGCATCCGCCGCAAGCACGGCGCTACGGCGATGATGCGCTGCCAGCCGGTCCAGATACGGTTCCTTGCCGTGGCTGGCGGGGCCCGCCTTGTTGCGCAGCTCGTTCAATGCGTCGGCCAGCTTGTGATGGCTGGAGACCAGCTTCTTGAATTTCTCGTCGCGGACATCGCCCAGTTTGAGCGCACGAATCGCAGCTGTCAGCCAGTCCGACAGCGTGGGCGTCTCCTGAACGGGCTTGAGCGGGACTTGTTGGGTGTGGAAGCTCTCGACCACGACGCGGCAGACCACTTCGACCACAGTTTTGGCGCAGTCGATGCATGCGTCGTTGTCCTGCTCCAGATTGCGCTCCATCGCCTCGAAGGTCTGCTGCAGCATTGGCGCGTCGCGCCAATGCCCGCAGGCCTCGCGGATGCCGGGGCACCAGTCCAATGTCATATTGCCGTCCCAAGGATGCGTTCGGCATCCGGAACGCGCAGCTCACCGGAGATCAGCTTAGGCAGCAGCGTGTCGCGTAGTTGGGCGAGCGAACGAGATTCATGTTCGCTTCTTTCGATCTGATCGTCCGGTTGGGCCGCAAACTTCTCATAAGCCAAGACGAGATCACCAGGGGGCCTCACGTGAGCAATCGAGTGGAAGTCCTTCTTACCAATTGACCCAAAAACTGTTCCCTCCGCATCAAATCGCGCAAACACATCTGAGATGGAACTCATAAATTGATATGTATAAGACCTGCACCCAGTCTTGTGCCGAACGGCAGCCACGCCGCGACCGATAGCGCAGTCCTCTGATGCCATGTTGATATCACCGACGGGGGCTCGAACGCTAACGAGTGTGTCTCCGTTTTTCGCTAACCGCGTCGGCGCTGTGCAGTAAACGCGCCTTTTCGGAAAGCGGAACTCAAAGTCTGCACGCCCTTGGTAAAAAGGGAGCCCTTCACCGGTTTCATTGTAGGTATATCCTGGTGGCGACTGGCCCATCGTGACATCAAACTCGACATCAACAGAGGTCACTCCCCACCCCTCCGGAATCTCCCCCAACTCCGAATCGACGAGTCGGCTGGGAAAGAGGTCGTAGAGATGCTGGGGTAGTCCGGGAAGTGATTGGCCGCGCTGCCAGCGGCCTTCCATCTTGGCGCGCACGGGCTCGAAGTCCACGAACCATGCCTTGAACAAGGCGCGGGCCATTGCCTCCAGGGTTTCGTTTTGTTTGCGGTTGAGTTCGATCTTGTCGTCCAGCGTACCGAGGATGTGGGCGATGGCGCGTTGCTCTTCAATGGGCGGGAACGGCAACCGTAGAGTCTTGATTACGGCCCCGCTCAAGTTCTGCTGAGCAGCACCGGTTGCAAGGTTTCTGAGCTCCGAACGAATCTGCAACAACTGAAAATACAAGAATCGAAAGTCTGCCTTATCTGGATCTGCAATTAGGGCGCAGCACGCCTGATTACATGTCATCGAACGTCTCAGAATCCCGAGCTGACCGACGGTTGCCCCATACATGGCAAGAAGAACCGTATTAGCAGGAAGAATCTTTGCAGATGAGGCGGTTATTGCATCTTTAGTGATGTGCTCTTCTGTATCGTCGATCCAGCCATCTTGTAGTTCCTGAGTTTTTACCCACGGCCAAACGCCGCCTTCGTAATATGCAGGCTCACGACGGCTCGGGGTACCACCACTCGTGATTCGCTGGCAAACATCTGCAATCGATTGAATTTTCCAATCAGCTGGAGCGATGGCGCACAGATCACTCGCCATACCCAAGCTCCTTCAGGTTGGCTTCAATCGCCGCATCCATTTTGGCCGCTGCAGCCCGTTGGTTGCGCCACAGCGCAGACAGCCTGGCCATTTTTTCCTCGAAGGGCTCGCCGTCGTCTTCCACATCCGCAGCGCCAACATAGCGCCCCGGTGTCAGCACGTGGCCGTGTTTGCGGATGTCGTCCATTGATGCCGACTTGCAGAAGCCCGCTACGTCGGCGTATTCGCCAGCCCCGTCTTCACCGCGCCAAGCGTGGTAGGTGTCGGCGATCTTTTGTACGTCTGCGTCGGTGAGTTCGCGCCGGGTGCGATCCACCAGCACGCCCATCTTGCGGGCGTCGATGAACAGCACTTGTCCGCGCCGGTCGCGCAGGCCCTTGCCCGGGTTCTTGTTGCGGGCCAGGAACCACAGGCAGGCGGGGATCTGCGTGGAGTAAAAGAGCTGGCCGGGCAGCGCCACCATGCAGTCCACGGCATCAGCCTCGAGCATGGCCTTGCGGATGTCGCCTTCGCCGGACTGGTTGGAGCTCATCGAGCCATTCGCCAGTACCACGCCCGCCGTGCCGTTGGGTGCGAGGTGGTGGTAGATATGCTGCAGCCACGCATAGTTGGCGTTGCCCACGGGCGGTGCGCCGAACTTCCAGCGCACGTCTTCACGCAGGCGGTCGCCACCCCAGTCGGAGATGTTGAAGGGCGGGTTGGCGAGGATGTAGTCGGCTTTGAGGTCGCGTAGTTCGTCCTTGTGGAAGCTGCCCTCGTTGTTCCAGCGGATGTCGGAGTCGATGCCCCGCACAGCCAGGTTCATCTTGGCCAGACGCCACGTCACGTAGTTCGACTCTTGCCCGTAGATCGCGATGTCGCCAATGCGGCCGCCGTGCTCCTGCACGAACTTCTCCGATTGCACGAACATCCCGCCGGAACCGCAGCAGGGGTCGTACACACGGCCCGAGTACGGCTCCAGCATTTCCACCAACACGCGCACCACCGAGCGCGGCGTGTAGAACTCGCCGCCGCGCTTGCCTTCGGCCCCGGCGAACTGCCCGAGGAAATACTCGTACACGCGCCCGAGAATGTCCTTCGACCGGTCGCCTTCCTCGTTGAGCGCAATGCCGGAAATCAGGTCGATCAGCTCGCCCAGCATCACCTTGTTGAGCGCGGGCCGGGCATAGTCCTTAGGCAGCACGCCCTTCAGCGATTCGTTGTCCTTCTCGATGGCGCGCATCGCGTCATCGATCAAGGTGCCGATGGTGGGCTGCTTGGCGTTGGCCTGCAGATGCGCCCAGCGCGCTTCCCTCGGCACCCAGAACACGTTGTCGGCGAGGTACTCATCCCTGTCCTCGGCGGCGTAGGCATCTTCGGCGAGCAGCGCCTTGTGCTTGGCCTCGAAGGCATCCGAGATGTACTTCAGAAAGATGAGCCCGAGCGCGACGTGCTTGTAGTCGGAGGGCTCCATGTTGCCGCGCAGCTTGTCGGCGGCCTTGAACAAATCAGCCTCGAAACCGAGGTTACCGCCGTTGCCGCTCTTGGCGGTGTCGTTCTGTGCCATCGGGTTCTCATCCTTTGCGTGATGTCTTTGCTGCCGGGGCTTCATGCCCTGACGCGAGCCTTGCATTCTCGACGCCTTGCAGCGCCAGCGGATCGCCGGGCCACAGGCGGCACCGTACATTTTGCGGCAATGGTCGGGCAAGCAAGCGTACCCGCGAGAAGTGCCCGGCATATCGTGAAAACCCCGTGGCGACGGTTCAATTCCGTCTCCGGCCACCCTCTGGGCGAGAGTTCCTTTTCGAACCGGTCTGATGGTCTACGCTGTAGGCGTGACCGGTCTCGCTTGCTCGGGATTGATGACCCGCAAGCCGGCAGCCTCGAACGGCGCGGTATCGCGGGTCGCGACTGCAAAGCCGTCGCTGGCGGCGGTCGCCACGATGTAGGCATCAGCGCCAGCGATGGCACGTCCGGCCTTACGCGCCGCGGAAACGAGATCCCTTCGGCGTGACAGGCCGCTTGGTTCATGGGCCCGGCTGCCGCGGCGCGAGGACGCGCCAGCGGCTTCCCACGTGTTGCGCTGCGCGGCAAAGCGCGCCTCGGCAATGCTCACCGATTCCCCAAAAAGAAAAGGCCACCCTTGCGAATGGCCTCAATGTTCCAGCTGATTGGCGTCCCCACGGGGATTCGAACCCCGGTTACTGCCGTGAAAGGGCGGTGTCCTAGGCCTCTAGACGATGGGGACGTTGTATTGCTTGAAATTTGGTGGAGCCAGTCGGGATCGAACCGACGACCTCTACAATGCCATTGTAGCGCTCTCCCAGCTGAGCTATGGCCCCACAACTGAGTCGCACAAGATAGTGTTCTGCTTGGTGGCCTGTCAACACCCTGCTGCGCTTTTTTTGCGTGGCTCAGCGCCAGTCGCCGTACGCGGCGTCGCTGCAGGTGATCACGGCGCCGCCAAGGCAGCGCTCGCCGTCGTAGAAGACAATCGATTGGCCCGGCGTGATGGCGCGTTGGGCGAGGTCGAACTCGACCAGCGCGGTGCCATCGGGCTGCATGTGCACCTGGCAAGACTGGTCCGCCTGGCGATAGCGGATCTTGGC
>JAXMBJ010000006.1:4800000-7410722 GCA_046349895.1 Pirellulales bacterium
CAACCGATAACTTAATCTATCCCGCTTCGGTCCGAAGCCCCGAAGTCACCCTTTTGCCAACTGCTTGCCTGCTCATTTAGCTGCATCCAACACATGCATCAAGAATGGCCCAAAGTATCCCCCGTAGACTTCATCCAGCAAGTCATGGGGCTGAGTTTCGTTGTCAGACCGAGCCGTGCAGCCGATCAGCTCCCAACCATCAGATTTACACTGAAACTCGAAACGCCACCAGTCGCCAAGTCTGTTTGTCATGACTAGCTCGTAAACGACGCCGGAACTATCGGATGCGTCCCGAACGCCCGTCGTGAATGTGACGTCGTCGATCAATTCCTCGACCGTTTCCTCGACGGGCTCGTTGGGAGGCATCGAGAAATCGCCGTTCTTGACGGTTTGCCAATAGCACCTAACGAATCTGCTCGCTAACGATCCAAACTCCTTCCTATTCCTGTCTGGCATCATCTGCTCTTAACCTCCGAATCAATCGAATCACGAGTCGGCGATTGCGGTCCAACACGTTCTGATCACGCGCCGCTGACACGACTGGATTTCTGCCTGGCCAAATGTCACTGCCCAGCGGGACCCTCGAGCCCAGCCGCCACGTCGACTTGTTTTGCACTGCACTATTCTCCGATAGCCTGTCAAAAGGGGCAAACCCTTTAAATTCGGCTCTTCGGCCGAATCTGTGGGTGAATCTACATGAGCCTATGTTCAGTGCGCAGTAAGTGGCAATTATTTTTGAGACGGGGCGCTCTGTCAGGTTCGGGCTCCGGAAAGGTGTGGCACGGGGGCCGCCCCGATTTCACTTTCCCTCCGTCGACCGTCGTCACTCGCCCTGCCTCTGGCCCCGCCACAGTCGTGGGCTCGGTGCGGTTGATTCTGAAATCCTTGTCGTTTGGCTCGCCCACAGACTGTGGGGGACCTGCGGCGTTCGGGCGAAGCGACGGACGGCGACGGTGACGGGAAGGTGAAACGGGGCTCGACCACTCGCCGCGAGACGGAATTCAGAGCGCCAATGAACGGCAGACGCTGAGCAGAAAGAATCGAGTCGCGTCGTGTCGGCATAGCCTGCTAAGCCCTGGAGGTGAACCGTCCGGACTGTCAGCCAGTTGATTATATCGTTCACGCAGATGTCGGATGGAGGCGGCCGCTAGTCAGGGAGCGGGTACCCGTTCTGCCTTCGTTCGCACATGGGGTTGGCTCCTAGCCTCCTGTGTCCCATTCCCGTCGCCGTCGCCGTCGGTCGCTTCGCCAAAACCGGGAGGCCCCCCAAAGTCGGTGGGGCATGTAGTACTCCATCCACGTTCGGCCAACCAGCCCCACGACTTTGGCGGGGCCCAGGTGGCTCACTTGCACTCGTCATTCTTCGCATGCGAGCTGAATACCCGGCTCGGTATCAATATCAGATCGTCTCGACACGATTCGCGAACCTGTCTCTCCTGCTCCCAACCCGACAACAACAAAGTTCTCTGGGCCGCGGCCCAACACGCGCGATCTAACGGTGTGAGCGATTGCCGATCCGACTTACCGGCTTGTTCTGTCGCGTCGGACAACTCAGATCGCCCCAAGTGAATGAAAATCTCCGTCGAACCAGTAAACACCACCCCGATCGAGCAGCCGTTCCAGCAAGTCTGGGATCGAACTGGCGACAATTTCGTGGGAACCAAGTTCGCCAACAGTTTCGTGGTACACATTCATGATTCTACCTGGCGATGCTGGTGTTCCATCGTAGGCAAGCCAGTTCGCGTCACAGTAGTCTACGATTTGCCACCAGCAGGCCGAGGACGTGAAGAGCGGGGAATCGTCGAAAATGTAGCCATAGGATTGCGTCGACTGAACTTCCGCAAGATGAGGAATCCTCAGGCGATACTGGCGACCATTCGGATCTGAGAAGTCACTGCCTGCTCCAATCAACGCGCCATCACAAAGCTCGTAGAATTCGAGTACGGCATCCGGAACACCCCGTGCGCGCGCATTATCAAGCTGATGCCGCTCGGGTGGCGGAAACACATAGTGCTTCGCTCGGATCTCGTTCACTATGTCCTTAAGGGTACGCGGCATAATTCTCGTCCGATGAATCCGAGTCTCTGCGATAGACCGACATCAATCACCTGCTCGCTGCGAAGCTACAACCATCTACTCCAACGCTCGATCCGTGCTTAGGCTTCTTTGTCTGCTATCGGGTTTCCTTCACTCGATATCAGGAAGTGACCGGGATCGCCAACCACGCTTTTCAATAGCCCGGAAGTTTGGTTGCGCATGTAAGTGCACCAGAAATCTAGCCAATCCGCTCAGCTCTTCGTCGTCATCGGAACCAGTGTATTCGGTGACGTAGATTGCGTTTCCGTAATTCCTAGCGACTTTATTCCGTGTGTCGTCCACGATCAGTATCCTTTCCAGCGGATATCCTTGGCGAACGGCTTTCTTGAGGTCTTTGATCGGAATTGTGCCGAATGTTTCAGGATGCATTCGTTCGACGCATCGAGTGCGGGACCACACAAATGTCCAATCACTCACATATGATCTTAGCTCATTGGCGATTTCCAGCACATAGTCCGCTGAAGCGGACGACCATATCGCCAAATCGTAGTATCGGTTGACCGAGACCAGAAATGCTTCTACTCCAGGCCGTTTGTAAACATGAAACGGCCCAACCATAAAATCCGCCTCGCGGTGTAAACGCGTTTCCGATCCAAAGATGAGCGTCTCGTCCAGATCGAGAATCAAGAGCGGTTTCGAAAGCTGCGCTTCCATTCTCGGAAGACACCGGTTCGTGGATCATGGTTCGGCTTGCATTCTTCACCGACAAATTGGGATCGGGCCAGAATAGCCTATCGCGAGCAATATGCAGTGAGAAGACACGGACCGGCCCCGCGGGCTGTTCCGCACGCTCTTCCTATTATCGATTCAAGCCTTCGAATTTCGGCTCTTCGGCAGAATCTGTGAGTAGTTTTCGGACTCTCTTGGTCGGCCAACGTTATCCAGCTCGGCGATTCTGGCGAGTTGCGAGCCGGCAAGCCGCCGGATTTTCTCGTAGCGAGTCGAGGTGATATCGTAACTGAGAGACAGTATAGCCGCTCGTCGCTCCCTCGGGTTCGAGCTCCAGGAATGGGGCGGTCGGACCTCCTGTGCGCCGTCCCTCTGCCTCTGCCATCGATCGCTCGCCACCTGGGCCCCGCCAAAGTCGTGGGGCTGGAGAGTCTGACGTGGATGGAGCGTTCATTGCCCCACCGACTTTGGGGGGGCCTCCCGGTTTAGGCGAAGCGACCGACGGCGACGGCGACGGGAATGGGACAGGAAGCGCGGAGCCAGCCCCTCGTGCGAAAACAGTCAGAAAGGGTGCTCGCTCGTGACCAGCGGTCGTCTTCCGGCGGCCTTTGTGGGCATCGCGGGATGAACTGGCTGACAGTCCGCAAGTTCCGTCTCCCGGCGAGTGGTCGAGCCCCGTTTCACCTCGTGCGTCACCGCCGCCGTCCGTCGCCAATCGCTCACCAAACTGTCCGCTCATTCAACTCGCTGACGGTTCTGCTATTGATGGCGGCAGAGCGTAACGAGGCCGCGGTGGGCCCTCAGCGTTTCGTCTGCGGCACAAGGCGATGGATGCGTGACCGAGATTTACCGGATCGTTTGCCCTTATCAGGACATTGCAGGATCAACCCTCGTCGTTTCGGTCCACTGGCGGCAAGACGCCCCAGCGCTTCAGCAGCAAAAACAGAGGAATCTGACAAGCGATCAGCGTGCCGATCACGATCAAACCACCCACTGCCGCCCCTACGCCAGCATAGAGAACCAACGCAATTGGTACGCTGAGAAATACGAATAGTATAGCCACGATCGCCAGCACCAATAAGCGCCGACGAAACCGCTGATCTTACAATCTAGGTGGACAATCCACCGGTTGATACGGTCAAGGGCCTCCCACGGACAGCACGTTACCACGCTCGGGTAAACTTCCTTGTAGAAATCTCACACCCGGCCGCAATGTCCCGCTCGACCCCAGCCGACATCTTGATCTTCATTGAAGCCGGTCCGAAAGCCGCTTCTTGGCGCCCGTCACTTGACTGTTTCAGACAAGACCTCGACGTCACAGATGCGCCATCCGGCGGCCGTCTTTCGGTAAGTGAATTTTCCGCGTCGCTTGATCTTCCATGTCTTGGTGAAAATGATAAATACAGAAAGAGAGTACGATCCATTCTGTCTCAGGATCTGTGTCACCGTTCCATCGTCGTTGATCGTAATCGATTCTCGGGTGACCTCGAGATCTACCGTTTTGAACTGTGCGAATTGCTTGTTGACATCGCGCATCAGCCGGTCCCGGCCGATCGCCTTTCCATTAGGCTGCACGTAACGAAGATCTTCGGTGAAAAAACTCTCATACGCCTCGATGTCCCGCTCGCAATACGCTCGCCGCGCAGCGGCGTGCGCCGCATCAAGTTCATCGGCGATAAATCTCACGTTCTCTTCAGCGGTCACGGCCACGATACCACGGCTTTGACGAACTTGTGATTGGCCAACACAACCTATCGCCGCTAACCTATACCGGTAACAGGCCAACCGCAATAGTGAGTATTGAGAAGCACGCTGGGTCGCAGTTGAAAGGTGGCCAAAACCGCCTGAGCCAATCGACCGCCAATCTGGCGACCACTTTGCCGAGCGGGTTCGGCGAGCGGTGTCGGATACCACCCCACGGCCGCAGCTTGACGGGCCGAGGGGAACACTCTTGGCGCAATTCGGATCAGTACTCCCAGGTAATCTGCGTATTGATGTTCGTGGAGTCTGGGGTAACGGTTCCAGAGAAAGTCTCGTGGCCTTTCGCGTTCTTGTACTTTCCGGTCCCTCCCACGATCTCACCGGTTCCCTCAAACGTCACCTCCCACGAACCACCTTCCTTTTCGACCCGTTTGCTCTTGCTCTGAAACGTCCAGAACACCTTGTCGCCGTTCTTCAGAGTATCCACGGTAACACCTCGAGCAGAACCCACCCCCTGCACGCGTTCGTCCTGGACATAGATCAGCACATCCGCGCCGTCATACTCGGGATTTGTCGGAGCCTGAATCTTTTGCCGCTGCACCCGCGATATCAGGCTGTGCCCCGGCACTTCCGGAGGTGTCAGAATCTGCTCGGAAAGCACTTGCCGATCAACCTCCACAACCTGGAACGTCTGCTTCTCACCGGCCGAAACCCGCGGTGCGACCCCGAACATCGATAGCACCACCAATACGGCCGACCAAGCGAACCGGGTAACCGTCCATGGCGAACTAGCGACCTGCGACGTTAAAGCATGCATCTCCGCTCTCGCATCAATCATCTCGTGAATCAAACTCGTCCCGATTCGGATCCACAGTGTGTCAGAATATAATTCAACTTACCAGATCTCAGACGGCTCAAACGGAACCGATTGCTAGTTTTCCTCAGCGCAGATTGCCCACACTCGTAGTGGTGGAGCACTCTCGTAGTTCGTGGATTCATCGTTATGAGCGTCTTCGAGATCGTGCCAGGGTATATGGTCGTGGGCATTCAGCCAAGAAGAGATGATTGCGTCGGGCGATGGCTGCAGCTCGACTTGACAACCGAACGGGAGTTCGTCTGGTCCGCAATGAGCCGTTGCGAAGCGCAATTGGCACGCCTGATCGTCGTACCAAGTGTACGTCGTGACCGGCCCCTGACTCTTACGCTTCTGCCTGCGAATCTCAGCCACTCGACGCAGGAAGGCCGTCCATTCTTCAATCGAAGTCGAAAAATCTGCCGTGCAATTCAAGGAGATGCACCAGACTTGATCTTCCGTCTCCTGCTCAAGTTCGCGGTACCAATCAGAGTAGTCCATTTCGAAACCTAACGTGCAAGGCCACCGGTTGAGCACAGGTGCCGGAAACCGGCTGCAACGCCAGAATCACCCTATTGAAGAGTCCACGGCCAAGCGAAAAGTCAACTCTACTCGGATTACACTGAACAGACAAGCTTCTCCGCAGGAATGAGTCGTTATGTCACTCAGGCATTGGGGTAGCCTCACTTCGCTCCTGCTGGCTGTCGGTTCTGGTTTGACTCTTCAAGCATTCTCTGTTTCGCTGCTTTCCGCGAGATTCCATGATCCTTGGCATAAGCGTCGATGGATTCAGTCGGGACACCAACTCCGTTTCCCAAATCAATAAATTTCGGGCCGCTGCATCCGGAGAAACCAGCCACCGCGATCAGTAGAGCCAAGCGCATGACCATAGAAGCTCCAGTACGATGAACAAGTACGGTCGCCAGGCAGGATCTGTGTTCGACCAAGCTGTGACTCGCGGTAGCGACGCCCCGGAAATGACCGATCAGGACGACAGTTTCCTCGCAAAAGGGCCCCATCTTGGGCTTCCCCTGGTTGAGTGCTTCAGTGGTTTGAAGCATCCATTTTGGCTAGCCGGTATTCGACGCGCAGGATGTGCTCCCGTATGGTGCGTTCGGCTGTTAAGACGCGATTCCAGAGATTGATGAAGTTCACAAACAAAAACGAGAGCAGACCGAGCAGCGACCACAGCACGCTGGACAGCGACGGGTTACCGATGCCGTAAACTATCAAAACTCCTGCCAGCATCAATCCGACCGCGGCAAACGCCTTGCTCATCTCCTGCATCGTCCGCAGTGGCTCGGCCCCGCGCCTGAGGATATACAGAATCCAGCCCGAAAAGGCGAGCAGCACCACCAGGTTCAATGCCCAAATCCAGCGTCGCTCGGCGTCAAACAGCAGTCCGCAAACCGCACCTGGCAGCCCAATCATGCAACCGATTACGCCGATGACATAATAGAGCCGGTAGCCAGGGGAGAGCCGTGGCTCTGCGATCTGGTTGAGCTCCTCCCGAAACCGCTGTTGGCGTTCAGCACTGAGCGGCTCGAGTCCAAATAGATTCTCGCGCAGGCTATCATCGTTTTTCATCGCGAACTCCTTCACTGAGAATTGCTCTGAGGGCTTGTCTTGCATAATAAAGACGTGACTTCACGGTGCCCGGCGGGATGCCCAGCACTGAAGCGATCTCTTCGACGGTCAGATCCTCGAGAAAGAACAGTGTCAGCGCCTCGCGGTGGGGCAGCGAGAGCTGTTCGAGACCGGCATGGACGGCAGCCGCGTCTTCGGCTTTGAAGGCGGGCATCGGCTCGAAGTCACTCTGACTCTGCAGCGACTCAATGTGCTCATACAGCCGGACGTCGGCGTCGCGGTGACGCAAATAAGCCAACGCGTGGTTGCGAGCTGTGCGGTAAAGGAAGGCGGGAAACGCGCGGGCATCGCGGAGGTTGTGCAGCGTGCGGAACATGGAAATCCATGTCTCTTGGAGCAAATCCCAAGCATCGTCTTCCGACTTGACCATCCGCCGCAAATAGTACAGCAGCGGCCTTTCAAACAGGGCAACCAGTTCGACGGCCGCACTGGGATCGCGCCTTTGGCACCGCAGGACAAGCAGTTCGCAGAGGATGACGTTTTCTTCAGACATCGTGATCTGGTCCCGATTCTAACTTGGCACACAGATCAGGATGCGCGAGTAGCTCTCACGGTTCAAACGATGGATCGCAATTCTCCATTCCTCCGCAGGTATTTCCACTAATCAGCGTAGGTGCTTTAGTCCTGTGCTACCACCAGTATGGAAAGAGGGCGTAAGGGGGTTCTACCTGGGTCCCCAACGGATTACTTCAACGACCGCCAAGCCCTAGCCCAGCGCCATCAAATAGACTACACGACTGATACAACCGACTTCCAGTCGGCCGGTTTGCTGGTCCACTTTCTCATGTCGGCTCTCGATGCGGGCCTGTCTCCATCCAGCTCGGCCGACTGGTTTTCATGATTTCATCTGCTGGAGCAACTCGCGGGATGATATAGATCGCCCTGAGGGTTGGCGCGAATCGCTGTCAAACACGCCGTGAGAACCGCCTTCTCACTTCGCTAGTTCACTCAGTCATGGGAACCATTCGGACATGCCTCATGGAGATAGGTTCTTAGGGCGCACTTCCTCTAGCTCACCCAGACCGGGGCCCCGGCCAGGCAAGCTGTCCGGCGGCCGGCCTTTGTTCCGGCGTTGCGGAACTGGGCGACCTTGGTGCTACGATACTCGTTCCAATCCGTCGTGATTGAGGGCCAGTGAGTGGAGTTCTTCGGTTCCGTCGATACGGACCCAAGTGTAGTCAATCCAGGGGACGCCCCAAGCGTCGATTTTGGAAATGGTTAACACAGCCGATTCGTCAATCAAATGTCGGTAGAACTCTTCCGTTTCCGGGTGCAGCAAATACCCTCCTGTTTTGACGCTGAAATCATTCGGCATATGGACCATCCGAACGCGGTCCCCCAGTCGCAAAGCTCGCCAAAGTTCATCCATAGTGGTAAAACCCGTCTCCGGACAGAGCAACTCATTGAGCGACGACCTGCACCTCCATTCCAAGCCGCATTGGCCCGATACCATAGCGCAATCGGCTCATAGGCCTTCTAATCTTGCGTGCGATGCCATTCAGCACCAATCCGTTCACGCCTTGCAGTCCAACCTGGCGGTAGATCGGCAATCCCTCTTCCAACACGCGCACTGTAGTAAGAGCGACTGCATCAGGCACCTGGTCGAACGGCCAATTATCGTTCATCTCGCTTCCATGATTTGCTGTCAGTATGGCGATCCCTCGGCGGCGACGCGTCACGAACTCACGAGCCAGCCGAAGGCCGGAATATGTCAACGACCTTGAGACAGCACCCATAAGCGCCGACGAAACCGCTGATCTTGCAATCTAGGTGGATAATCCATCGGTTGATACGGTCAAGGGCCTCCCACGGACAGCACACACCCGAACTCCGCCGATCGGCGACCCCCGTCCAACGCTTTCTACCGTATCAATCGTCCTCTTGTCGACGATTGCGCAATGCACTCTCGTTATGTGTCGGATCACGTCGTCCATCGAGTACTGCGTAGACGATAACGAGATCCCCCTTGACACCGTACCAAATCACAAACGGGAAGCGAGATGCAAAAGTATAGTGCCAATCATCAACCTTAGCATGTACGCCGGCATACAGTATCAAAGAATCAATATCTGCGGCTATACTGTCAGCAAAATACATTGCCACGCTCGGGTCGATTTCCTTGTAGAAATCACACCCGGCCGCAATGTCGCGCTCGGCTCCAGCCGAGATCTTGATCTTCATTGAAGACGGTCCGAAAGCCGCTTCTTGGCTTCCGCCCAGTCAGAAAGTGCTTCTCGCCCGTTTTCAACGGCCGCAACGCGTTCAGCAACGACGCTTCGATGCCAGTCCGGTGGCGCAGCTGAGGGGTCCTCAGTCGTAAGCCGTTTCCACAGTAGTTCCATCGCGACGATTTGCTCATCGCGCGTCAGCCCACCAATTAGTGATTCCAAGGACATAGTTTCTCTCCGACATCATTTTAGCCCCCCGACAGGATTGCGGGCAATCAAGCTTCTAATGCTGGTTAGATTGGGCGTTGACTGCGCCGACAGAGCGGATCGCGGGGGGATCCACCGAGCGGGGATGGCGGGTCAGGCTTATGCGGATTGCCCCCTTGCCGATCGGTCAGGTGCTTCCAGTCTACTCAAGCCGCGTGCGAGGTAGCAAGCATCCAGGCCGGGCCATGACCGGGTGCGCCGGTGGGATGCCAGCTGTCTTCGGTCCACGTCCGCCAGCCAGAAATGAAGCGCCGTCGAGCAAAGGCCAGCGGTGATGGGGAGGCGTCAACCGACCATCCACTGCCAAACTTCACCGTCCCGCCGCTCCCGTGCATTCCACTGTTCGGCAAACACACCGTTCGACTCCCAACCGCTGGCAGTATTGGGATTTCATTGTAACGGCGAAACGCCCCAAGAGCAAAAATCGAACAGGCGGTCGGCAACTTCGAAATGAGTTTGACCACGGATCACACGGATATCACGGATATCACGGATATCACGGATATTCGATGCCCGCTCTCCTCGCTGAACACCATGTCACCCGCTGAACACTTCATCTCGCAGCCAGAGTCGCAGGGCGATGCACCGCCCGAGAAGCGTCCACTACAAGCACATGACATTCAGATTCAACACCGATATGCCGGCGCACCATCCGTGGTATCCGAGCAATCCGTGGTTCTTAGCTGCCCGCCGGTCCACGGATCACGGAACCACGGACAATAAGAACCGATTCGACGGCGGACTTGTGATTGACCCATACGGCTTATCTGGGGCCATGTAGACCGGGAATAGACCGACCGGGAAAGTGAGTCGTGAGGAGAAAGCAGTGAGGAGACCGAGAGTAGAATGGAGATCGAGCAGACAAGAGAAAGCAGCGAGGCCGTTCAACCCGGTCCGCGTTGAAAACGCAGACTCGGACGGAATGGTTTGTGGGTCCACTTGCTCTACGTGCTCTGATCGAATCTCCACTCGGGCCGGAATCACCACTCGGGCCGGGAAAGTGCGTAGAGGGGAGGAAGCCATCATGACGGCAGAGAGGAGAAAGTAGAAAGGAGAACGAGCAGACAAGAGAAAGCAGCACGGCCATTCAACCCGGTCCGCGTTGATAACGCAGACTCGGACGGAATGGTTTTCCGGTCCACTTTCTCTTGTCGGCTCTCGATTCGGGCCTGAGGCCCGAATGGAGGCGGCGGGAATCGAACCCGCGTCCCGTGATATTTCCGCACAGCCTTCTACGTGTGTAGTCGACTCTTTAAGTTTCGCTCAGGCAGTCCCCTGTCGACCGGGTACCACCTGAACTATTCGAGAACTTTTTTAACCCCAGACGTGCTCGACGTGATCCAGGGCGAGCCAGAGAAATTGTCTGGTCTTTGGACCTCTCCGGCACGGGTCCTCAACCAGGGCTACCACTTACTAGGCAGCCAGAGCAAAGTTACCTTCGGCAGGTAAACTTGTGATCAGCTTTTAACGTGGCCCACTGATCAACCACGACACGCCACCTGCACTTCAACCTATCCGGTCGAAACCAGTTCGCCCCCCTCCCCGTCTCCGCACGGCTCGCACCCTGCAGAAATTTGGGCCGGGGTCAGTCCCCAACTCGAGCCCCGCTCACGGACCCAGTCAGCTCAACTTCTTTACGAAGTATATCTCCCCGCGGTTCGCCCGTCAGGTGGTCGGCTGCCAGGTGGTCGGCTCTCAGGTGCTCCACCGGCCCCCCTCCCGCGTTGCCGCCCGATGATGCCCCCCATACGGCCACCGCCTGCGGCTCACCACCACCATCCGGCAATTCGCTCGGAGCTTCGTCCGTCAGTCGCCCCGACCAGAGCAGCATCGCGACAACAGCTGCCAGCACCAGCCGATACCAGCCGAAAATCGACAAGCCGCGGTGCCGCAGGTAGCTCAACATCCACCGCACGGCCACCACCGCTGAGCCCCAGGCCGCCAGGCCCCCCACCACCAACGGCAGCCAACCATAAGCACTCAGCATCTCCGGGCCCGCATCCTTGGCCTTGTAAACCGTCGCCGCCAGCAGCGTCAACACCCCCAGCAGAAAACTGAACTCCACCGCCGCCGTGACGCTCAGCCCCACCGCCAAGCCGCCCAGAATTGTCATCAAGCTGCGGCTAGTCCCCGGCCACATCGCCACCGCCTGCAGTAACCCGATCACCAACGCCCCGCGCCAACCCAGCTCAGTCAAACCCAGACCCGCATCAGGCGACGAGTCACCGTTCCGACGAGCCATCACCAGAATGGCCAGCCCACCCACAAACCACGCCGCGACACTGTACCAGAGCGAAAACAGATGCCGCTCAATCTGTTCGTCAAACAGCTTGCCCAGCACGGCCGCCGGCAAAAAGGCGACCACAATCATCACGGCGAGATGAAAACCTGGGTTCTCGACACCCGACGAACTCCCACCAAGTGCGTCCCCAACGGGTGACCGCCGCCCCCCAAATCGGACCCACACCCCCCCGACCATCTCCCGAATGCGCTGCCAGTAGAGTCCCAGCACGGCCACAATCGCACCTGCTTGCACGCAAATCGCAAAAGCGTTCGCCGCCGTCGTGCGCGGGATCCCCAGCAATCGCTGAGTCAGCAACAAATGCCCAGTCGAACTCACCGGCAAATACTCGGTCAGCCCCTCGACAATGCCAAGTATCAACGCCTGCCACCAAGACATGCCTGCGACCCCTGGGCCATCAACTCCACCTCTGTAATAATGACCGTTTTTCCGCGGAAAATGCGGGAAATGCAAGCAATTGGCACACGAGAACAGGCAGCAGGAAGAGTTGGAGGGATTGCAACAGATGTATCGGAATTTCGACCCCGCATCGCTGGGGATTTCAGGGCGCCCCAGCGAAGTAATCGAATTGGCTTTGAACTACGGCTTTCGCGGTATGGATCTCGATCTCGACGAGTTCGCTCGCTCGGCCGACGACAAAGGATTCGATTGGGCCGCCCGCTATCTTCCCCGCCGTCAGCTGAAAATCACCGGTGGCGATCTCCCTGTCGATCTCGGCGCCACAGAAACTGAATTCACAGTTCAACTCGAACAACTCGCCCAACGTCTCCCCTACTTCACTCAGCTCGGCGTCGAAACGCTCTACTACGTCGTATCGCCCAGCTCGCCACAACGTCCGTACCACGAGAACTTTGAACTGCACCGCACGCGGCTGCTGCGAGTCAGTGACCTGCTGCGGCCGACGGAGATCTGCGTCGCCATCGGGATGAACGCCGTCCAGTCGGAACGTGAAGCAGGCGCGTATCAGTTTGTCTGGCAATCAGACGCCCTGACCACACTGGTCAAAACAGTCGGCGCCGATAACGTCGGCCTGCTGCTCGATACCTGGCAGTGGCACCTGGGAGGCGGCACCATCGCCAAACTGCAAGACTTCCCGGTGTCGCTGGTCGCCACCGTCCGCATGGCCGACCTGCCGACTGACTTCAATCTGTTGAGCGTTACTCGAGACGACCGGCTCATGCCGGCCACCACCGGTGTGGTCCCCAACAGCGAGATCTGGAACTGGCTCGCCCAAGGCCAATACCAGCGCGGCATCACCGTGGCGCCGTCCTCGGCGGCCACCCGCGGGCTGACCCGAGACCGCACCGTGGCTCGTTCCGTCGAAGCCCTGGACCTGGTCCAACAGGGGGAATTGTTCAAGAATCTGAACGATTCCGCGTTAAGCTCTGCTTCCTCGGCCGCCCTGTAACCGTAAACGCTTTGAAACCCTGGCCGAACGCAGCCGGAAGCTCCCGCGCTGAGCGGTAGAATTCGCCGTTTTTTCGGGATATTTGGCCATTTCCCAGTTGCCGAAAGGCCCTGCGGCAAAGATAGTGTAGAGGATTCCTCAGATCCCAGGCGCCGCGCCTGTCAGGTCGGGAAGCTTCGAAACGTACTATTGATCGACAACTTTGCAGGGTAGGAACATGAAGATTCGGATGGCAGTGTGCATGACGGCCGCAGCGCTCTTCAGCGCATTCATGTTGGCCACTCCATCGTTCGCGGCGATTGAGTTCGGGCTGGAAGGCAGGCAACATCAATCGTCGAAGGGGGGCAAGCCGAGCAACGGTGGCAAAACAGGCTCCCTGATGCTGCTCGACACGCGCAACCCCAACTCGACGAACAACAAGGACAAGAACACCGCTCCCACGGGACCGGTTGTTCGCCGCGAATACCAGCTGACCTTGTCGGGCCGTGGCGGCTCGTACACCGGCGGCACCGGCATTCGCCGTGGCAGTAACTCGTCGACGTCGGGCACCACCACGATCCCGACCAATGTCAGCCTGTGTGGTCCCGGCAAGAACGGGAACAACGGCAACAATGGGAATAACGGGGTTAACGGGAACAATGGCGTCAACGGCAATAACGGGAACAATGGCACCAGCAACACCAACGGTGAGAATGGAAACACCGGTGGTGAGACGCCGACGGCAACCACCGTTCCTGAGCCGACCAGCATGCTGGCTTGGTTGGTGCTGGCCGGATTGGGCGTCGGCCTGACGTTCGTTCGCCGCAAGTAAATCAGGCAGCGTGATCCTTCAGATCGCGACCTGATTTGCTGGCTGATAACAGACCGAGATTCACAACCACAGCCAGGACCGCCTCACGGTCCTGGCTTTTTTATTGCCCAGAGCGAGGATCCGACCAGTTCTTCTGCGATCCCTCGATCCGCAACGGCCCAGCGATCTGCTCTCCGTCGCAATAGACCAAATAAGCGTCAGCTCCAGCCAGACTGTCCCAGCGCAGTGAGGCGTAGCCGCCCGCCACGGTGGCTTCCGAAGCAGGCGAGCGATCGCCTTGCGGACCGACGCCCACGATCGCATAGCGGTGTTCGCCTCGGCCGTCGTCACTCAGCACCACCGGAGCCATTGGCCGATCAAGTCCGTGGCTTTTCGTCGTCCCGCCCCAGATTTCGATCACTTCCGACGGATACGGGAGCCCACCTCCGCCGAACCCGCCTCCACCGACGGACATTTTTCCTTGTCCCATCACCACGTCCGTCAGTGGCTCAGGATGATCGGGCCGAAACGACTGAAATCGGAGTCGACCCGGATGGTTGTCGCCCGACCAAGTCGCCACAGGCGTCTCGTTCTCTTCGAGCCCCTCGCCCTGCACGATGGCCATCTGTCGCCAGGCGCCATCGAGCCAACAGTTCCAGGAGATGTGCCCGGGAGCTCGGTGGAGCTGGCCATTGGAGTTCACGCTCTGAAATCGCTGATCAAACGGATCATCAACTTCACTCTGGATCAATCGACCGCGGACCCATAAGCCCGCTTCGCCGTGACCGCCGGCGCGAGCGACCAGCCCACGCGCGACCATCTGGTCTTCGAAACCAGCCTCCCACGGCTCGCCGGTGTCCGACACCACCAGCCGCTGTCGGACGATCAGCTGATCCACTTCCAGCCGTTCAACTCGCTGAGGAACCACCTGCACCGCGCCGACCGCGGTCGCGGCTGAAATAATGGCCGTCGCCAGATGACTTTTCATGTTTCGCTCCGGGTGCTTTTCCGAGACACCGTTTCCGCCGACAATGCGGCCTGACCACGGTACACATCACTGTGCCACAATTGCACAACTTACAAGCACGCAGCGCAAGCAAGTGAACGAATGAATGACTTACGCCGAAACTCACTCACTGGCTCACTGGCTCACTCACTCACTCACTGGCTCACGCACTCACTTACTCACTCACTTGCTTGCGCTGCGTGCTTGTATCCGCGAGTAGGGCGGACAATGTGGCGCAGTCCAACTAGCCTACCCAGAGAAAGCCACTCATGTCGACCATTCGCCCATCCCGGCCGAAGTTCGTCCCTATTTTTCCGCTGGCCCTATGTGCACTCATTGGTCTAGCCAGCGGTCTGACAGCTCAGTCGATTGAATTGATTCAGGCGGCCGGTCGACCCGACTGGCTGATCGATCCGTCACCCTATCGCGGTCGGATTACCGTCACCGACAGCACCGTGGTCCTCGACAACGGCTTGGTCCGCCGCACGATCACTCGGTCCCCAAGCGCAGCGACCATCGCAGTGGACAACCTGATGACCGGCGCATCGTTGGTCCGAGCCGTCGAACCTGAGGCAATGATCAGCGTCGATGGGCACGAGTACCGCGTGGGGGGCTTGGTCGGGCAGAAAGATCGAGCTTATCTGCTACCGTCGAGCCTGTCAGAACTGAAGGGGGACGCGGAGAGTTTTCAGCTGACCGAATGCCGTGTTGGCGAACCAGTCGCTCCGTTTCGCTGGCAGAAGAAACGTCACGCGGCCGACCTCCCCTTCCCGCCGGCCGGTTCGGCGATCGACATGGTCTATCGTCGACCGCTCGAGGGAACACCCGACCTGACCGTGACCGTCCACTACGAAATCTACGACGGTATCCCGGTGATCGGCAAATGGATCTCGGTGACCAACGAGGGATCCCGATCGATTCGGCTCGACCGATTCCAAGGCGAACGGCTGGCTTGCGTGGAGGCTGAATCGGCTGTGGACGAACGACCTCAAGGTGGCTGGCGACTGCCGCTGATCGACGTCCTGTCCGACTACATGTTCAAGGGGATGGATTCGGTGACCAGCAATCAGGTGTCGGCCTGGGAAGCCGATCCGGCCTATGAGACGCAGGTCCATTACGGCTTGAAGACGCCCAGCGTGCTGGTGGTCCGCCCGCCGGTGGGTCCCGGAGTCGATATTCGGCCTGGCGAAACCTGGACCAGCTTCCGATCGTATCTGGTGATCTACGATTCAACCGACCGCGAACGTCAGGGACTGACTCAGCGCCGCACTTTGCGGATTTTGGCGCCATGGACGACCGAGAACCCGCTGATGATGCACGTTCGGTCAGCCGATTCGGCACTCTTTCGCGAGGCCGTCGATCAGTGCGCGGCGGTCGGTTTCGAGATGATCATCTACACGTTCGGCAGCGGCTTGAACATGGAGTCCGACGATCCAGCTTACTTGGCTCAGATCAAAGCCGATGTCGACTACGCTCACTCCCGCGGTATTGAAGTCGGCGGGTATTCGCTCTTCAGCAGCCGTAGCATCGACGCCGAAAACGACGTGATCAATCCGAAGACGGGTCAGCCGGGCGGTGCCAACTTCGGCAACGCGCCGTGTTTCGGCAGCCGCTGGGGGCAAGAATACAACCGCAAGCTTCGGCACTTCATCGAAACCACCGGGCTCGACCTGCTGGAGCACGACGGCCCCTACCCTGGCGACGTCTGCGGCTCGACAACTCATCCCGGACACCGCGACGCGGAAGATTCGCAGTGGGTGAACTGGAAGATGAGTGCTGATCTGTACTCATGGTGCCGCGAGCGTGGAGTCTATGTGAACCAGCCCGACTACTATTTTCTGGCTGGCGGGAACAAGACAGCGATGGGCTATCGCGAGTCGAACTGGTCGCTGCCGCGAGCTCAACAGCTGTTGCACGCACGGCAGAACATCTTCGACGGCACGTGGACGAAACCCCAATCGGCCGGCTGGATGTTCGTACCATTGACCGAGTATCACGGTGGCGGCGCAGCGGCGACGCTGGAACCGTTGAGCGAACACTTGCCCGACTACGAGGCGCATCTGGCCAACACACTGGGTAGCGGCGTGCAGGCGTGCTGGCGCGGTCCCCGTCTCTACGACACCGACGCCACTCGAGATCTGGTAGCCCGCTGGGTGACCTGGTACAAGCAGCACCGTGACATCCTGGAATCCGACCTGATCCACGTGCGCCGAGCCGACGGGCGGGAGATTGACTACATGGTCCAGGTCAACCCACAGTTACCCGAACGAGCGTTCAGCATGATCCACAACCCGCTCGACGAACCCGTCCACCGCACGGTGACGTTGCCGCTGTACTACACCGGCTTGACCGGCACAGCTCAAGTCCACGTCGATGACGGCCAGGCAACTTCTTTTCCGCTGGACGCTCGACACCAAATCCACGTCCCCGTCGAGATTCCCGCACATGGCCGCACCAAGATCGTGGTACGGCCAACCGGGGAATTAGAGAGGAGAAAGTAGAGAGTACAACTTCTCCAGTAGGACAACTCCACTGGAGACAATTGTCACCCTACGATTCGCTTTCCAATCATCCCGGCCGCCGGCCAGCTCGCCTGGCCGGAGCCCCGGTCTGAGTGAGCTAGAAGGCCATGTCGTGTTGACACCAAAGCGACAACTCAGTAATTACTCTCCACCATGGGGAAACTCTTGGACTACCGTGTGCCACTGGCTTTGCTGGTCTTGGGCGGACCGATCTCGGGATGCGTCGTCCTCGGCGTGCGTGACGAATACAGCTATGATCGGGACAAAAGCCATGCCGAGGGCGCATTTATCCCGGATACATACGTCCAAAAGAACGAACGGAGTCGTTATCTGCCTTTCGTTCGGCTCGATACATCCAGGCCTCCGCACGACTTGGTATTGTTGACTTACGACCAGAATAATTCCGGCTTGAGCGACCGATACGAGAACATTGAACTGGAATCGGTACAGATCACCTTCGACAGCGGTGAAGCGAAGACTCTGCTCTCTGCTTCGACTGCCGCAGAGCGCCAATCGTTCCCCGTTGCCAAGGGAGATGACGTACTTCAAAAAGAAGCGAAAGTCGTTTTTGGAGGTGCGATCGACCGGCTGGAGTCGTTCACGTTGCAGTACTCAGGTCGAGCCGTCACGGCGAATGGAGAGAATGCACCATTCAGTGTGCGAGAGTACTACAAGTATGACGGTAAAGACTGGACACTCTGGACGTTGATGTCCGAATGGGCCGGAGTATGACAGGGCCAGATCTTCGCAAAACGCGAAGATCTGGGAGAAGACTTTGACTGTGAAGCAGCCCGTCCCGCCTTGGGAATGTGAGACTGCTAACTCGACTTCTTGAACTGCAAGCCCTGATCGCTGGAGTCGCCGCCGATCATCTTGAAGTTGAACTGCGACGGGTTCGTGAAATCGACCTGAGCGAGCATGGTACCGCCGGTTTCGGGTTCGAGCGCCAGGTTGTTCTTGTCGACAGCGAAGACACCCTTAACTGATTGAGTCTCCTTGCCGCGAGTGAATGTCCAGACGAACGAGCCGTCCTTGTTCAGATCCAACTCAAAGTTGGCGCCCTGCGAAGCGGCTTTCCACTGACCGGTCATCTTGTCGGCGACCAGGACTTTGTCGGCGGGGACTTCCGGAGGGGCCGCGGGGGCCTGGGAAGGCTGTGACGCATCGGCCGGTGAGGTCAGGGCGACCAACTGCTTGATCAGACGGTCATCGGGAAGCAGCGTTTGTGCGGTCTGGAACTGCGCCGCGGCGTTTTCCTTGAAACCGGTTGTCATGTAGTGATAGCCGAGCAGAAAGTGAGCGTCGGCCGACTTGGGATTCGCTCGAGCAAAATCTTCGAGCGCCCGCAGCTGCTTGGTGTAGTCATCCGGATTGGCATACAGGCCGCTCATCGTCGTCCAGTCCCAACCGGGGCCAGCCGACAGAACAGCGTAGATGGCCGCAGCCGACTCGGGATACTTCTGCAGAGCAAACAGCACCAGGCTGCGGAACTCGTGCACCACCGAATCGCGGGGCATGGTCTTGAGCGTGGTGTCGAGCAGCTTGAGTGCCTGATCGTAGTTGCCGTTGTAGAAGGCCGACCGAGCATCATTGAAGGCGGTCATGCCGGGGTCTTGAGCCTGAGGCGTCTGATCGGCACCCGCGCCAGTTCCATCATCACCAGCCGGCGCCGCATTCGCTGGTGCCTGGGCTGACGTGTCGGAATAGGTCACTAGCGGCTGAGAATAATCGTAGCCATACGACTGGTAGCCGTACGATGCCGTGGCATACGGGTTGTAGTAGGGATAGTATCCCCAGCCATATCCCAACCGATTCACGCCCCAGGCCGTCAGACCGAAGGCGGCCGCGACCGGGTAGTTGTCCCACATGTAGCCAGGGTGCCAGTCGCCATGCCAGCAATCGTGATACCAGTCGCCATATCGCCCGGCCGCATTGTCGGCCCAGTTCTGCCAGTCCTCGCGATGATTGTTGGCCCAGTCCTGCCGGTTCTGCTGGCGATCGCCGCGGTTGTCCTGCCAGTTGTCACGGCGCTGTTGCCAATCCTGATTCTGCATCCGATTGCTGAGATCTGACCGGCGGTCCTGCAGATTCTGGCCCTGGTTGGGCAACCGCGAACCAGCCCCCTCGCCCAAACCGGGAAGCCGACCCGCTCCACCTCGATTGGCGATCGCCGCACCAGCGCCAATACCCGCGCCGGCTCCAATACCAGCCCCCGAACCGATGCCCGCTCCGGAACCAATTCCTCCGCGGCCAATTCCGCCTTCGCCGCCGATACCCGCGCCACCGCCGATACCGGGCCGCGTGCCGGGGAAAGCGCCGCCGCCCGGTCGTCCGGCACCGCCGCCGATTTCGGGGCGAGAACCGGGTCGCATGCCGGGCTGCAAATTGGGACGACCGCCACCGGCCAGGTTGCCGCCGCCGACGTTCGGGCGTCCGGCAGGCCGAGCACCCGGCCGATTCATCGATGGCGAGCTGCCGAACGACGGACGAGCTCCACCGTAGCCGCCGCCGGGACGCGACATGCCACCGCCCCCCATCGGGCGCGACATACCACCGCCACCCATGGGCCGCGACATGCCACCACCGCCGCGCATGCCACCGCCACCACCGCCACGCATGCCTCCACCACCGCCGCGTCCGCCACGAGCCAGGACGTCGCCGGTCGGACCCAAGGTGATCACGACGAAGGCCGACAAGACATAGATGCGAAACCAGCGCGAATACATGAGAGTTCTCCGCCAGAAGTGGCTTGGTTATTTCGCTGTGGGTTGCGGCGGCTGCCGCACGATGTTCACTTGAATCGGTGGCAAAATCTCCGCACCGGCCACACGATCGACCGATCGGAAGGAGTAACGATCAGCACTCAGCGGTTCGAGGTGGTGCGTCGCCGAACCGGTCGATCCGTCCGACAACACACTGGTCGCCTTGATCAACCAGCCGGTATCGGTGGGAGTCCAGGTCCCTTCGCCATAGCCACCTTCGGAATCAAACATCCACGACTTGAATCGCTTGGCGAGTGGATCCCAGCCGATACGCTGATTCACCGTCATGGCTTCCTGATCACCCTGACGCACCGTGATCTGCTGGATGAGAAAACTGCCGCTGGGATCCCATTGGCAGGATGTCTTGACGACTCCCTCGCGGCTCTCGTCGACCCAATCACCCACTAACCAGGCCAGCGACTGCAAGTGATCGCGATTCGTCGCCTCAATCTGCCGATCACGCACCAGGGCCAGCTCCCATGAACCGTCACGATGATGAACGTGCAGCGCCGTGTAGCGGCCGAATTCAGGCTCAGCTCCCGGAGCCGGAATCGTCGTCGTGCTGCCGACTTCCACGGCCAATGCCGTGCCGATCGGCCGGACCGATTCAACCTGAACCTCAATCGTCGACTCCGGACGTTCGGCAAAGGCCTCGGCGTACAACCGCTCAATCGCCTCTCGACCCTGGAACGTATTCTCGTCCTCATCGATCACTTGCCCTTCCGGGACAAACAAGGCGGCCACCGCCTTAGCATCGTGAGCGTTATAAGCGGCGATGAACTTGGCCACCGAGGCCTCCACGGCCTTCCGAGCCTCTGCCTCACCGGCAACAGGTGCGGCAGCAGCAGCGGGCGCCGCCGCAGCGGGAGGCGCGGCAGACGCTGCGGGCGCAGCGCCCGGAGCGCTGCGGGGTGGCTGCTGGGCCACGGCCAGCGACCAACCACAGATCAACCAACAACCGGCCAGAACTAGATATCGCATGACGGGTTTCTCGCGGGAATCGAAGATCACAGACAGCAAACCCCACCGACCATGACCCGATTGTAATGCCTAGGCTCCGCACGGCAACCTATGTAACCTATGCTCCGCCCTCAATGCTGAGAGCGGAGCACCTATCGGGTTAACGGCAACGGCCTGGTTCGGCCAGTTTACGGCGGGTGCCGAATCGATTCACCGAAGCGAGCCACCCGAAGGCGGGACGGACCATCAATGCTGACGGCGACGCCCCAGCCAAGCCAGCGAGGCACCGACCAGGACCAGAATCAGACTCCCCGGTTCCGGTACCGCCGCCAAGGCCCCCTGTCCGCTGCGGGCCGGACCAACCACACCGCTGGCCAGATTGCCCGCCCCAGCTTCGGCACTCCCCGTCCAGTTGCTCAGGAACGTCAGCGTATCGGCCGAATCGACGTCGCGATCCTTGTCAAAGTCACCGCAGGCAAAGGCCGGTGGAGCCAGCGTCAGCGGTGATTTGAAATCAACCCACGCAAAATAGAAGTCGGTATCCTCCAGCTTGGCTTCGCCATCGTAATGGTGGGCCTGAATGACGAACTTCCCACTGGCCGCGTTCCATTCATAGGTCAAGTGATTGTTGTCAGCGAGGTCACTGGAACCAGCCAGCCGATCGGCGTTGGCCAGCAACAGGACTCCGTCGGTCGACGTCTTGCCGCCGATCGACAACTCGTAAGTCCCCACTCCCGTCTGCGCAACTTGAACGTCGCCTACCTGCTTGACCGCCGATCCGTTGCCACGAATGTGACCACCAATCAGGTTCGTCGCCGTATAGGGAACATAGACGAAGCCGAAAGACGCCTGGTCCGAAGCGGCTACGATCAGCGGATCGGCCTGTGAGTCTTCGCGATTGGTGTACAGCCACCCCGAGCCATCGGCCAGCGGAGCGGCGGCCGTGACGTTCGTGTTGCTGCTGCCGTCATCCGAGATCGTGAACAGCATGCCGTCAGTGGCTGAGTTGACGCCGAGCGGCGTGAGCGAAAATTTCCCAACGCCGCCATAGGGAGCGCCATTCTCGACGTTGATCGGCTTCGAAGTCGTGTCGGTCCACGTCATGATGTCAGCCACGTCGACCGTATCGAATGCCGGACTGCGAGTCGCCGTACCCGACCACCCTGACGCTCCCGAACCGTCCGAACTGGGGTCCGCCACCCAGCCGGCAATCCATCCCTGTTCGTACGGGAACCAAGCCGTGGCCGTGCTGAAGTTCGTCTCATCCGTCGAACCCCACGTCCCCAGATTCAGATCGATCCCGCCACGCCCCCACTGACCGCTGGTCATGCCGTATCCAAAACCGCTCGACGCCCGCCCCAAAGCCACGGTCGGATGATAGTCGGCGATCCCGTCGTCCCACGTGGCGATATTCTGAGCTGCTGTGGCCATGACCATGCCGATGTCCGCGGACATGGTCCAGACCTGAGTCTGCGGCTGAGTCGGCGATTCATACTTGTACTCGTTCGGAGCGGCCGAGCCGTCCCACGGAGGACTCGTCCCCAGCAACGCATTGGCCTGCACCGGATCCTTCGGCGCCAATTGCAAGGCGATGTCGCCTTCGTTGTATCGATTCGTCGTCCAGGCAATCGAACCGGCATTCGGCACGCTGACCAGAATCTGATCCTGATTCGGGCCCGCGTTGATGACGCCCGGAGGTGAAATCACCTGATACAGAGCGCCCGATACTGATGAGTTCGGAAAGGCCCCCGGACCCGTCGACTCAGGATCCGGCAGAACGATCTCAGGAATCGGCGGCAGCTCAGCATGGACCAGCCGCACGCACCCCAACGCCAACAACAGGAATGTCCACTGAATCTTCATGACTACCAATTCCTCACTCAGATGTTCCCGTTTCCCTCCAGCAAGCACGACACCGTGCCCGCTTGGCCGGACCGGCAGCTTAATGGTCACCAAGTGTCAGGGAAAGTCGGCACCAGCCCCTCGACGGCAAACTCCACAGAAACTTCACCAACGTCACCACCCGTCCCGCAGAAAAGGCCTCAATCATCCGGGGGGGTGAAGCTGAGCGGGGGGGTACGAGTCACCATCGGGACGTCACGGGCTGTCGGGCTTTGTCACCCAGTCGACGATACGCCAGTCAAGCCAGTGCCAGTCGGGGTCGGGCGAATTGGCCGCCGGGCGGGCCAGAAACCCCAGGTGGCCACCGTACCGCGTCGGATAGACGCGAGTCGTGGGAGAGTATTCGGCGCGCCGAAAAACGTCCGACGGCACCAGCGGATCGTCCTCGGAAAAGAGAATCCGAGTCGGTACGGAGATTCGGCTCAGCTGTGGCAGACTGCTGGCCTGCTGGTAATAGTCCTCCACTCCGGCAAATCCACCGTTGGGGGCGGTGTACAACCGGTCGAAGTCGTACAGCGAAGACGGTGGACTCGTCCAATCCGCGTCGACAAACCCCGGGACTCGCTCGCGCCTGAGTTTCAGCTGGCGGCGGAGCGCTCGCACAAAGGACGCGTCGTAGATGCGATTCCACCCTTCGCGGAGTTTGCGGCTGCAAGCGAGGATATCGAGCGGCGGGCAGACGGCTATTGCGGAGTGTATCGACTCCGGGAGAGCCCGGACGTTGCCGAGGAGCTTAAGGACCATCGACGCGCCGAGTGAAAAGCCGACCAGCGTCAACGGTGAGTCACTCGTCCACTGAGCCACCTGCCGGACAGCGGCGACGATGTCATCGACTCGAGCGGCATGCAGCGGCCGCCGGGCCGTCATCATTCCCGCTCCGCAGCCGCGCAGATCGAGCCGAAAGGTGCGGCAACCGACTTGATTGAGTTTCCGGGCGGCTCGCAGCATGTAGCCGCTGGAATGGCTGCCCGCCAAGCCGTGCACCAGCAACACCGCGCGATCCCCGGGGCGCCACCCTTCACCTCGATCGTCATGCACCACCAGCCGATCGCCATCGTCGAGTTCGACCCAGCGGCGCACGCCACTGTCGGCCGGACGTCGCCACAGATAGGCTCCGGCGATCGTTTGCCGATGAGGTCCGGCAAAGAGCGGATGGGGAACAAACGACGGTGTTGGTTCGTGCCACATGCAGCCAGGACCAGGAGCGGCCTTCCCGACGGTCATCTCCATCGACAACCTGTCGATTCGGGCTGAACGACGATCAATCACGTCCCACCCACGCGGGCAGAACCGACAATTGGTGACGGTTCATTATGGCCGAAGGACAGATTCCGACGAGCCCCTGTGAGGGGGAATCCATGCGCCGCCAGAAAGAACTGGTCCGAGATCGTGTAGCCCAGTATCAGCCCAGCAGAAAACGTCCGCCAACCAGCCGATTGTCGACCCCGGAAAAGCAGCGCCCCTGGGTAGCACGTGTTTCTTGACCGAACCCGCCTCCGACGGTGACAAAGGTGTGGATTCCAGACTAGCGATTTGGCTATTCAGGCAGAGCTAGAGATCCGCAGAGTCGATATACCACGTTACCGCGGCGAGTTCCGGCATCTCGCGGCCGTCATCGACACCGATTTCGGCCTTGATCGCCGACTCGAGCTTCGCACTCATGGCCTTGATCAGATCTGCGTGCTGGGCCCGATCTGCGGCGAGGTTGACCGTTTCTTCCGGGTCCGTTTGGAGATCGAAGAGCTCCACGTCATTGGCCTTGTAGAGATCGTCGATTGTTGCCGGGCGGTTCCGATCGACTGGAGCGAAGTAGCGAGAGAACTTATAGCGTCCGTCGAAGACCGTCCGCAGGCTCCCTCGCTTCTTCAAGTCAGGTTGGTACCCGCTGGCCTTCAGCGTCGCTTGAGCGTCCCGTCCTTCCGCAATGGCTTCACCGCACACCTTGATGAGCTCGTTGTCGTTGCAGAGGAGTGCGCTGTAGGTAAACAGGACGCTCTCACGTGCCGAGTGAATATCGGCTGCCGCTCCTTGTGCAAGGACTGACGAAAGGTCCTGGCCGGGAAGATCGCGGCCGGCAGACTCGCTACGGCGCGTGGCCGAAACGCCCGCCAGCGACAGCAAAGTCGGAGTCAGGTCAATGTGGCTGGTGAGGGCCTGGCACGTCTGTCCGCCCTTAATGTCCGGATGGACGACCACGAGCGGGATATGAATGGACTCTTCATACGCGAACGGCCCCTTCCCGCGCAGGCCGTGAGCACCGGCCATTTCTCCGTGGTCGGCGGTGAAGACAACGATCGTGCGGTCGGACAGGCCCAGCGCATCGAGCTCGGTCAGGATGTTCCGCACCTGGATGTCCACGGACCGGATCGAGTTGATGTAGAAATCATTGAACCGGCGCCAGCGAGCTTCCTCGAGCGGAATGTGCCCCAGGACGCTGTCCCACACCTTGAGGTACTCTCCGTGCGCTTTGGGTCGCCCGGCGACATCCAGGGGTTCGCGCAGGGTCTTGGCGACCGGCATGTCCCAGGTCTTGCGATAGAATTCGTGCTCCGGCGCCGGAGTCGCCCGTTTGAGGAGCTTACCCGTGTCCTGCACCGGCTTGCCTGGTTCGTCGGTATTGAAGTACATAATGTCGTGCGGGTTGACGAGGCTCACGAACAAGCTCCAGGGCTTGCCCTCGTCTGACAAGGGCCGCCCCTTGCGTCTCAGCCACGTGATCGCACTGCCACCGATCAGGTGGTCAAATTCGTACCCTCCGAGATCGTGGCCGACGAGGTCTCCGGGAGACGCGTAGTCCGCGAACCCATATTCCTCCATCTCTTTGGTGAACAACTTGGTCGGGTTGTGCGAATCGAATTCCCTGTTCAGATGCCACTTGCCCTTGTACGCCGTGTAGTAGCCGGCTTGGCGGAGCATGTGGCCGATCGTCGGAACTTTGGGTGAAAGGCTGGGCTGCCAAGGGCAATCGCAGTTGTCAAACATTCTGTTGTCCGCCGTCTGCAATCCAGTCAGGATCACTGAACGCGACGGCGTGCACATGATTGCGCTGGTGTAGTGCTGGGCGAATGTAACGCCCGACCGTTGCAGCCGCTCATGGGCCGGCAGATTAAGCCCGGTGGGCCACTTCGACGTGTAGCGCTCCTGGTCCGTAAAGATAAAAACGATGTTCAAACCTCTCTCACGGCCGCCACTCGGGGATGAGGCTTTCTTTACCTGGGGTGCCGCTTGCACGGCCGCCGAGGCGAATAGCGGAGCCGCTATGGCACCAGCAGAGAGTCGGTTGAAGTCGCGTCTTGAATAGCTAGGCACGCCGCGTTCATCATTCATCCCAAGTCGCCTTCTTAAGGAGATAATGCGCGCTTCCCAGATAGTCGCCGACCACGTCGAGTCGCGCCGAATCTGTTTGGCAGCAAGTTCTCAACGATTAACTGCAACTCGCCAGACTACGGCCATCCACCCAGGTGGACATCTGACACCACCCGACAGTGTAGTCGTTGATGGTTTGGATGCAACGATCTCTTACCGAACCATGGCAGTTCATCCGAGACGGACTGCCCGGCGCGCATCATCGCAAATGCTGGCCAGACCCCGATTAACGTAGGGAGACGTCGGTGAAAACGCTCCCATACGCGAATCGGGCCCGCTAGCAACTTCGATTTGTTGTCAGTGGATGAATCCGTCTGACTAGAGAGCGCCCGAGTACCGGCGACGCTTGCCGCGACCCTGTGACGCTGCGGCCGGCTTCGACGAACGATCCGCAGTCGATCCCGATGCCTTCGCACCAGCTCGCCCCTGACCACCGCCCTGCCCCTGGCCGCCGCCCTGCCCCTGGCCACCTGCTCGTCCCGGCCGCTTCCCCTTGCCGCCCGCAGCGCCGCGCCGACCGGGTCGGCCTGCCCCTCCGCGCGACTGACCCTGACCACCGTCATGGCCACCATGGTTGCCACCTTGGTTGCCGCTGGCCGGTCGAGCTGCTCGGCCGGCGCCGTTGCGTCGACCGCGACCCGAACCGTTGCCGCGCGGACGACGTCCACGCTCGGCCCCGTCGCGATGCGATTCGCTCCGCTGGCCATCGTCGGTTCCCTCGAACCATCCCTCTTCAGGCGCCGGTAACTCCATGGCCGGAGCACCTTCCGGCTGGAACGACTCGCTGCTCAGCTTCTGACGCGTCAGACCCTCGATGCGGCTCAATCGGCTCCGCTCTTCGTAGCTGCAGAACGAAGTCGCCTGCCCCACCGCACCCGCTCGACCCGTTCGGCCGATCCGATGCACGTAGGTCTCCGGAACTTCCGGCAGCTCATAGTTGATCACGTGAGCGACCTCGTCGATATCGAGCCCTCGCGCGGCGACGTCAGTGGCGACCAGCACCGGCGGACGATCCGACCGGAACTTGTCCAGAGTCAACGTCCGATGCCGCTGCGTCTTGTCGCCGTGAATCGCAGCCGCATAAATCCCGGCTCGCGTCAGTCGCTTGACGATCTTGTCAGCGCCGTGCTTGGTCCGCGAGAACACCAGCGTCCGTTGGCGTCCAACTTCCTGCAACAACTGCGTCAACAGCTCAGGCTTGTGATGCGGCTCGACCCAGTAAATCAACTGCTCAATGCGACTCTCCGACGGCTTCAGCTCGATGTACTTCGGATCATTCAACCAGCGCGAAGCCAGCTGCCGAATCTCATCGGGCATCGTCGCCGAAAACAGCAGCGTCTGCCGACCGTCGGGCAACATCTGATGAATCCGCCGCAGGTCGGGGAGAAAGCCCATGTCGAGCATGTGGTCGGCTTCGTCGACCACAAAGACCTCGATCTTCGACAGATCGATGTGCCCCTGGTTCACCAGGTCCAGCAGCCGACCGGGCGTGGCGACAAGAATATCGACACCCGAACGCAACGCTTCCACCTGCGCTCCCTGGCTGACACCGCCATACACGGCCGTGCTGCGCTGCGATAAGTGCTTGCCGTACACCGCAAAGCTGTCGCGGATCTGAGCTGCCAGCTCGCGCGTCGGAGCCATCACCAAAGCGCGAATCGCTCGTCGACGATGAGCCCGCTTGTCGCCGGCTGCCGATGGCTCAACCTGTCGAGCCGACTCGGCCAGCCGCTGCAGCACGGGCAACGCAAACGCAGCCGTCTTGCCCGAACCCGTCTGTGCTCGGCCCAACAGGTCTCGTCCTTCCAGTACGACTGGAATGGACTGCGCCTGAATGGGCGTCGCCAATGTGTAACCCTCGCCTGCCACGGCTCGCAACAACGATTCGTTCAGGCCCAAATTCTGAAATTCCATCCAACAACCATCTTTCAATTCTCGGAACAAACAAGCTTCGCTTACGGACGCCCGCCAACACACTTGCCGGCTAACAGCTGCCCAGCCGCGGCGATGGACGGGCCTTCCGGTGGCTCAACCCCATCGCACATCGGTCCGTCGGATGACACAGATTGATTCTTGCCCAGCCAACGAAACCACCACCACGTGCACTAAGGCCGGATGGCGTAAGGAGCAAGAATTATCACCCGCGGTCACAAGCTAGAACCGAGGAGCTCACATCGTGGGACTCGTTCCCACACGCCTCGGAGGCCGCTTCAGACGAAGTTGAAATTCCGGTCACCCCGCAGGGCTTCGACCGGTCTCGCACCTACATATGTTGCCCTAAGTCTACGCCCCGACGCCTACAAGTCAACCCCAAACCGATCCCACCACAAGAGGGGACCACCAGCTTTCAGCGGATCAACCGGCCGAAATCAGCGGCCAGCACGGCCGGCAATCGGGCTCCCATGCCTCCATGCAAGGGACGTATTCATTGATCTGGGCGGGTTTCTGACCGGCTTTCTGAGTTGGACCCGAACACCGATTCCAGGTCCAGCCGGTACAGGATCTGGTTGTAGTTGTAGCGGGGAGTCCGTGCCGGATTCCCGGAAAAGTCCTGAGTGTAAGTCCCCTCAAAGTAAATCACCCGCCCGCCCTGCTGATCCAGAAACCCGTGATGGCAGACGTTGTAGAAGCTCTGCCGATCGTGAGTCACCACGCGCGTCACTTGGTGAAACGGCCCCGTCGGCGATTCCGATTCGCCACACCAGACCTCGCCCAACATCGATGCTTGCCCAAATACCTGTCCGGCGACCAACAGCCATCGCTGACGATAAGCGTTCCAGCGCACCGACCCGTTGTGCAACGTCACGCGATCCTTCGGCTGTTCAGCGTCCGCCGGCAAATACCGACACTCGTCCGATCGCAGCTTCTCGTCAGCTAACCATTTCGCTTCCTGCTGAGAATCGACCGGCGGAAGTTGTTTCTGCCAGCGCCAGTCGATCGTGCTATCCTGACGCCGACTCGGCTTATTCGCCTCACCGCTATCCGATGCCGCTCGACAAGTCCATGCTTCGTACTGCTGCGGATCCACAACGGATTCCAGCTCGGCACGCACGCGCACGTTCGGGTTGGGGCTCCCCATCAACAACCACTTCGCTCCATCAGACTCATACTCAATCGGATGGCCGGACGGACGGCGCCAGGTCTCGTCCAGCGGCAACTGAATGACTGGATCGAACCGCGCCCCCTCGTCGTTCCACACAGCAATCCCTTGCTCCAGTTCCACCGCCAAGCTCTGACGACGCGTGTAATGAGCCACCATATGCTTTACGCCCTGCCGATCGGGGACCACGCACACACCACTGATCCAGACCACACCCTCGGGTCGTTCGGCCAGCGGCATTATCGCCCGCGCAAATCCGGTCGCCGGATCGACGAAGTAATCGAACGAAATTCCGTGCTCAAGCCCTTCCAGTCGGCCCTGTTCATCTGGCAACGGTGTCGTGGCACCCGCCGTGCGGAACAATCCCAACGGGTAACTCATCCGCTGCGTGTCGCCCCAGAACCAATAGATCCGTCCGCCATAGATGGCCGTCTGCACCGAATCCTGGCCGGCCACCAGCCCAGGATGAGCCGCCAGTCGCAGCGGCAACGGATAACCCAGCAACAGACTGTCGCGATACAAGCCCTCGCCGGTCAGCCGGCACCACCGTTCGGCTCGCATCTTGCGTTCCAGCCGGATCTTGACCGGCTTGCCCAGCTCAGGCGTGACCTTCACTCCCGAGATCCCAAACCCGTCACGCGGCACGTCGTATCCGTGACTGCGGATCGTAAAGAAGATCTCACGTCCCATCAGCCCGGGTTCCTGCCACGCGACCCGTCCCGCATTGTCGGTCACCATCTGCAGCGAATTGACCGTCTCCAGTTCGACCAGCGGCAGGCCCCGACCCGTCTGGGCGTCGACCACGCGAATCTCCGCATACGGCGACTTCCGCTCCGCCACGACCTCGGTCGACGTGGCTTGAGCTGTCACGATTCCCGAAAACAGAGTCCACCACAACACGCAACTTGCCGCCTTGCCCAGGGTCATTCCAGGCGACAATCCTCCGGCTAGAGCCAAGCCCAGTCGGGGTGGGGAGGTGGCTGTGGGAGCCTGTCGGCGGGTGGAAGGGGAACTGTGCGTCATGGGGCACCGTCGAGCAGCGGGGTGGGGAAGTGATTATCATTATGGTCGAAGTCGAGTCGTGTCGGGAGATCGACCATGAAGCATATCGTCACGGGCATATTGGCCGGCTGTTTGATCAGCTGCTGTGCACTGGCCACCGGTGACGACGCGACGTTCTTTCATCAGCAGATCGAACCGCTGCTCAAAAAGCATTGCTACGGCTGCCATTCGCACCAGGCCCGCACGATCGAAGGGGGTTTAACCCTCGACTGGCGCAGCGGCTGGGTGACCGGCGGGAGTCGAGGTCCGGCGATCGTGCCGGGAGATGTCGAGGCGAGTCTCCTGGTTAAGGCCATTCGGCACACGGACCCCGAGCTGAAGATGCCAGAGACTCGACTCGCCGACCAAGAGATCGCGCTGATTGAAGAATGGGTCCGCCGCGGCGCGCCCGACGATCGCAGCAGTTCGCCGGCGCCCGCCCCGAACGCAGCGAACGCAGCGAACGGTTGGTGGTCGCTGAATCCGCTCAAGCGACCAGCGATTCCGGCCGGCGATTTCGAGCACCCGATCGATGCGTTCGTGGGACATCGACTCCAGCAGGACGGCTTGACAATCAGTCCCCCGACCGACCGTCGGACGCTGATCCGCCGCGTCACTTACGATCTGACCGGATTGCCCCCGACACCCGCCGAGGTGACGGCGTTCCTGTCCGACACTCGTGACCGGGCCTACGAACATCTCGTCGACCGACTGCTGGCATCACCCGCTTATGGCGAACGGTGGGCCCGCCATTGGCTCGACACAATCCACTTCGCCGACTCGCACGGATTTGAGCACGACATTGGCCGTGACCATGCGTGGCCTTATCGCGATTACGTGATCGAGTCGTTAAATCGCGATCTGCCATGGCGGGACTTCATCCGTCAGCAACTGGCGGCCGATGTGCTGTACGCTGACCAGCCGCAGCTGACGACGGCGTTGGGCTTTCTGGGAGCGGGGACGTTTGATCTGAGTGCCTTCAGTACGGCGCCAGTGACGTTCGACTACTTGGATCGAGATGACCTCGTAGCGCAAACGATGGCCGCTTTCAACAGCACGACGGCCGCGTGTGCTCGGTGCCACGACCACAAGTTCGATCCGATCACGCAGGCCGACTACTACTCACTGCAAGCAGTCTTTGCCGGGATCTTGAAGGGCGATATCAACTACGAATCGGATCAGCAGTCCGCCGCACAGCGTCGCCACTGGGAAGCGATCCAGACCGCGGCCAGCCGTCGCGACGCGCAAGTGGTGCTGGCCGACGAGCACGCGGCCACCGTCCAGGCCTGGATCGAACGGGAATCCCATCGGATTGGCAGCTGGCGCCCCCTGCTCGTGGAACACTTGAAGTCCACAGACGGCACAGAACTGAATCGATTGGATGGCGAAATCGTCAGCGCCAGCGGCCCGCGTCCCGAACGCGACACTTACATCATCGCCGCCACGACTCCGCTCAAGCAGATCACGGCCCTGCGGCTCGATGTGCTCGCCCATGAATCCCTGCCAATGAAAGGCCCCGGTCGACAGGACAACGGCAACCTGCATCTGTCGGAAGTTGAACTCAGCGTGGCCGAAACCGGTTCCGATGGACAGAAACGGAAACTTCGACGAGCGGTCGCCGACTTCAATCAGGACGGATGGACGATCGACCGCGCGATCGATGACCGAGATGATACGGCCTGGGGGATCTATCCAGCGGTGGGCCAGTCCCATACGGCCGTGTTCGAACTGGAGACACCGGCGGATTTGCCCCCCGGGACTCAGATCGTCGTGGCGTTGAAACAGTTGCATGGCGGTGGGCATCTGATTGGCCGATTGCGACTGAGCGTCACGGATCGGCCGCTGGATCAGTACGTCCCGCTGCCGATGGATGTCGACACCGCCCTGGCCACGAACGCGGCCGAGCGGACTGAGTCGCAGCGAGTAGCGATCGCCTCGCATGTGCTGCAGCAGCAATCGGCCGCCGAGTTGTCCCGATTGCCCGAGCCTTCGGTGGTCTATGCCGCGGCGCCCAGGGTGCAGATACCCAGCGGCGAAGGGAAGTTCGAAGCACGATCGATCGCCGAACCGAAGGTCGTGCACGTGCTGTACCGTGGTGACATCCAGCAACCGCGAGACGTGGCGACGCCCGGTTCGCTGTCGGCCCTGTCGTGGCTCCCGGCCCGCTTCGACCTCCCCGCCGACGCCCCTGAAGGCAATCGCCGCGCGGCGCTCGCCGATTGGCTGGCCGCCGATGCGAACGTGTTGACTTGGCGCAGCGCGGTCAATCGCGTCTGGCACTTTCATTTCGGTGCCGGATTGTGCTCGACGCCGAGTGATTTCGGGCGGATGGGGGACGAGCCGTCGGATCGCGAGCTGCTTGACTGGCTGGCCTGCTGGTTTCGCGATGACGCTCACGGATCGCTCAAACAACTCCATCGCCTGATCGTCACCAGCGCTACTTACCGCCAATCGTCAGAGCACCGCGACGAGGCCGCTCGGATCGACGGCGACAATCGGCTCCTTTGGAAGCAGCGTCGACAGCGGCTGGATGCCGACACGTATCGCGATTCGATTTTGGCTGTCTCCGGCGGACTCGACCGGTCGATGGGGGGACCGGGAATTCAGTACTTCCGTCAGAGCAAGGGTCCGCAGTCGACGCCGGCCCTCGACTACGCCAACTTCGACTGGACTCGTCCCGGGGTCGGCCGCCGCAGCATTTACCGGTACGTGTGGCGAGGGATTGCCGATCCGTTCATGGAATCGCTCGACTTCCCCGACCTGGGGCTCCTGTCGCCAGTGCGCGGCCAGTCGACTTCCGCTCTGCAAGCACTGACGATGTACAACAACCAGTTAGTGCTGTACCACAGCCAGCTCCTGGCTCAACAGCTGCAGTCGCGAACGTCCGACGTGAATCAACAGGTAATCGAACTCGGCTGGCGCATCTGGCAACGAGACCTGACCGCCGATGAGCTGCACGGCATGAGCCAGTTCGTGCGCGAACAGAATCTGGCCGCTTTGTGTCGCGTGATGTTCAATACCAACGAATTCCTGTTTGTGGATTGAGGCGCCCCGTGGAAGATCGCATGCTGACCGATCGCCGCGAATTCTGGTGGAACGTGGGTGGCGGTTTCGCTGGGCTCGCCCTGACCGACCTGCTGCGCCGCGAGACGCAAGCCGAGCCGATTCAGCATCACGGAGCGAAAGTGCGGCGGATCATTCAGTTGTTCATGACGGGCGGTGCCAGCCCGATGGACACCTACGATTACAAGCCGGAACTGGAACGCTTGCATGGCCAGATGCTGGGCCCCAAGGACAAGCCAGAAGGCTTCACGGCGCCGGCCGGCGCCATCATGAAGAGCCCCTTCACGTTCGCTCAGCATGGGCAGAGCGGGCGGTGGGTCAGCAGTGTGTTTCCCGAACAGGCGAAACTGGTCGACGAGATGGCCTTTCTGATGGCCATGTCGAGCAAGACGAACGTTCACGGTCCGGGGACGTACATGATGAACAGCGGTTTTCTGCTGCCGGGATTCCCGTGCCTGGGTGCCTGGGTCTCGTACGCGCTGGGCAATCTGACCGACAACCTGCCAACATTTGTGGTCCTCCCCGACGCGAAAGGCCTGCCTTACAACCAGCGAGGTTGCTTTTCGTCCGGATTCCTCCCCGCCATCCATCAAGGGACGGTGATTGACGCCGCGGCCCCACAACCCGTCCCCGACTTACTAGCCGATCGGCGGTTTGACTTTGCCAATCGGAGCAGCGACGAAGCGGGCCTGCGACTCCTCGACCATCTGAATCAGGCTCATGCAGCTGCGCGGCCCGATGACGGGCGGTTGACCAGCCGGATCGCCAGCTACGAACTGGCCGCGCGCATGCAGCTCGCCGCACCAGAAGCGTTTGACTTGAAACGCGAGTCGACGGAGACGTGCCACCAATACGGGCTCGATGACGGCGTGACGGAAGACTTCGGCCGCCGCTGTCTGTTGGCTCGACGCCTGGTTGAACGGGGCGTGAGGTTCGTGCAGGTATGGAGCGGTCCGCAGGGAGCCGTAGGGAACTGGGACAATCATGCGAACATCCAGACCGAACTGCCACCGATGGCGGCCAGCGTAGATCGGCCGATCGCCGCACTGCTGCGTGATCTGAAGGCCCGTGGGCTCGACAGCGACACGCTGGTGATTTGGACGACCGAGTTCGGCCGCACGCCTTTCGCTCAAGGAAGTGTCGGACGCGATCACAATGGTGGTAGCTTCGTCACCTGGCTGTGGGGAGCCGGCATCCGCGCGGGAGTCGCTTATGGGCACAGCGACGATTGGGGGTACCAAGCCGTCGAGGGCCAAACCTGGTGCTACGACCTGCACGCCACCATTCTGCATCTGCTGGGCATCGACCACCGGCGGCTGACCGTCCGGCACAACGGCATCGACCGGCGGCTGACCGACGTCCACGGCTCCGTCGTCAACGCGGTCCTGGCTTGAGCCAACCGTGGCAATCCCGCCCGCGATCTGCGACAATGACAACAGCATTCAGGAGCGACACGGGCTTTGAGCTGACGGTATCGGTGCTGGCCGATCAGGTTTTCTTGAACTGCTTGCGAGGGCGATCGCCAATGAACGTTTGGAAGCTGGTCATTGTAGCCGGGCTGTGTGCCGCCGCAGGGTCGTGCGCCAAGCCGCAGCAGGACGAGCTACCGCGCGCTTCCGCGAAGTCGGCCGATACGCCGCAGCCCGATCGCGTCGGTCCGGTTCAGGAGGGTATCGCCCCCGAGCGTTTGGCCCCAGTGCGATTGTCCACTGAGCATTTGCCGAACGCCTTGCGATTGACCGACAAGGTGATTTCCGGGGGCTTGCCCGACGGTGCGGATGGCTTTGCCGAGCTGCAGCGGCTGGGCGTTCGCACCGTTGTCAGTGTTGACGGGGCCAAGCCGGACGTCGACACCGCCGCGAAGTACGGCCTCCAGTACGTCCATCTGCCTCACGGCTATGACGGCATCCCGGAGTCACGAGTCGCCGAACTGGCCAAAGCGGTCGTCGATCTGCCAGGTCCGATTTACATCCACTGCCACCACGGCAAACATCGCAGCCCGGCGGCGGCTGTGGCGGCCTGTGTCAGCGCGGGGACTCTACCGTCGGACCAAGCCCATGCGGTACTCGAACTGGCCGGCACCAATCCGCACTATGTGGGTCTTTACCGAGCGGCCGAATCTGCGCGGCCCATCGACGCTGACACTCTGCGGACGCTACAGGTGGATTTCCGGCCGGTCGTCGAACTGCCGCCGTTGGCCGAAGCGATGGTCTCTCTGGAGCACGTTCACGATGAGGTGCAAAAGCTGGCCACTGCCGGCTGGCGCACCAGCTCAACCGATCCCGCTCATCAGGCCGCTCATGTGGCACTGATGTTGCAGGAACAGTTCACCGAACTGCTGCGAATGGACGCAGTTCGGGAAAAGCCGGCCGAGTTCCGGGCGATGCTGGAACGATCGGAACGGGCGTCCCAGGAACTGCAGAAAGAGCTGGCGGCTTGGCAGTCAGCCGGCAGCACTCCGGCCCCCGAGCGGGCGGGTCAGCTGGCCGCTGAAGTGGCCCGTGACTGCAAGTCTTGCCACGAGCAGTACCGCGACCAGCCGCTCCGCTGACCGTGCGGTTGGCGCTCATCCGCGGCCCCCTGGCGCGCTCAAACGCACACCGCAGCTCCCCCCTTCCCTGGGCGGTCGGCGACGGAAGCGTGCGTACTGCGGGGGAAACGGCCCGATCGGCACGATCTGGGCACAGTCTTTGCTCTCTAAGACCGACCGCACAGTTTTCGTCGGTCTGGGGTGATTCGCAATTTCTGGGGAAAGGCATCTCCCGTGAGTGGTTCAGAGAGTTCGCAGTCGTATGTGACGTGGGACGGCAACGACGCCGCGTCGGACATTGCTTACCGTACCAGCGAAGTGATCGCCATCTACCCGATTACGCCGGCATCGCCGATGGGCGAAAAGGCGGATGCGTGGGCAGCGGCCGGTCGAGTGAACCTCGACGGGATCGTGCCGCGAGTGATCGAGATGCAGAGCGAGGGAGGGGCGGCCGGGTCGGTGCACGGAGCGCTGCAGGCGGGCGCGATGACGACGACGTTCACGGCGTCGCAGGGTCTGCTGCTGATGATCCCCAACATGTACAAGATTGCCGGCGAACTGACGCCGACCGTCTTTCATGTGGCAGCGAGAACGCTGGCGACTCATGCTCTATCGATCTTCGGCGACCACAGCGACGTGATGTCGGTACGCGGAACGGGCTGGGCGATGTTGTGTGCCAGTTCAGTTCAGGAGGCTCACGATTTTGCCTTGATCGCTCAAGTCGCGACGCTCAAATCGCGCGTGCCGTTCCTGCATTTCTTTGACGGGTTCCGCACCTCGCACGAGGTGAACAAGATCAGTCCGCTGCCGGACGACGTATTGCGAGCGATGATACCGCGCGACGCGATTGAAGCTCATCGCCGTCGCGCGCTCGACCCGGATCACCCGGTGCTGCGCGGCACGGCTCAGAACCCGGACGTCTTCTTCCAGGCTCGCGAGGGTTGCAACCCGTACTATCTGGCGACGCCAGGGATCGTGCAGGAGGCGATGGACGATTTCGCCAAGCTGGTCGGACGTCGATATCGGGCCTTTGAATACCTGGGGGATCCGGACGCTGACCGGGTGCTGGTGTTGATGGGTTCGGGTGTCGGTGCCGCTCGCGAGGCAATCGATCAATTGCGGCGGCAGGGCGAGAAGGTGGGGATGGTTGTGGTGAGGCTCTATCGCCCCTTCGCAGCCGACTGGTTGCTGGAGGCCCTCCCCAAGTCGGTGAAATCGATCGCCGTGCTGGATCGGACGAAGGAACCGGGCGCACCGGGCGAGCCGTTGTTCCAGGACGTCGCCTCCGCGATCTACTCGCACTGGGACGTCTCCAAGCGAGGCCCGTTGCCGCTGGTAACTCGCGGGCGGTACGGATTGTCGTCCAAAGAATTCACTCCTTCGATGGTCGCCGGCATCTATGCCGATCTGGCATCGAAGGCACCTCATCGGGAATTCACTGTCGGGATCGTCGACGACGTGACTCATCTGAGCCTCTCCTGGGACGCGGACGCGGTACCGGAAGCCAACGATGTGACGCGAGCGGTGTTCTATGGACTGGGGAGCGACGGAACGGTCGGGGCCACCAAGAACACCACGAAGATCATCGGCGAGAACACGCCCCTTTATGTGCAGGGGTACTTTGTCTACGACTCGAAGAAATCCGGAGCGACAACCGTATCGCATCTGCGATTCAGTCCGCGGCCGATCGAGTCGACTTACCTGATTCAACGAGCGAACTTCGTAGCGTGCCACCAGTTCCAGTTTCTGGATCGGATGGAAATGCTCGAGCTGGCCGCTCCCAAGGCCACGTTCCTGCTGAACACTCCCTACGATGCCGACGACGTCTGGAACCGTCTGCCGGGCCGAGTCCAGCAGCAGATCCTTGACAAGCAACTGCGGCTGTTCGTGATCAATGCCGACGTGGTGGCTCGTGAAGCTGGGATGGGGAACCGCATCAACACGATCATGCAGACCTGCTTCTTCGCCCTGAGCGGCGTCCTGCCGCGCGACGAAGCGATCGATCACATCAAGCATGCGATCGAAAAGACTTACGCGAAACGAGGCGAGTCGGTGGTGGCGAAGAACTTCGCAGCCGTCGATGCCACGCTGGCCAGTCTGCACGAGCTGGATACTGCGAAGTTGCGAGTGACCAACCCGATTGAGCCGGCGGGCGTGGACTGGGACCGGGCACCCGATTTTGTGCGGCGGGTCACTGCGGTCATCGCGTCGGGGAAAGGCGATCTGCTGCCAGTCAGTGCGTTCCCGGTCGATGGGACGTTTCCGACCAGCACAGCCTGCTTCGAAAAGCGCAGCATCGCTCACGAAATCCCCATCTGGGATCCGTCGATCTGCATCGACTGCGGGCTCTGCTCGTTCGTTTGCCCGCATGCGGCGATTCGGATGAAATTATTCGACGCGAACGGCAAGAACGGTCAACCGGCCGGGTTCCGGCAGAAGGCTTGGACCAGCAAGGAGTTCGCTGGCAAACAACTCGTCATCCAGGTCGCTCCGGACGACTGCACTGGCTGCGGAGTCTGTGTCGACGTCTGCCCGGCTCGCAGCAAAGAAGTCGCTCGCCACAAGGCGATCAACATGGAGCCCAAGCTGGAGCACCTGGAAGTCGAGCGAGCGAATTTCGATTACTTCCTGCAGATCCCCGATATGCCGAGGGAGCAGGTGAACCCCGACGTCGTCAAATCGACTCAGCTGCTGCAGCCGTTGTTCGAGTACTCCGGAGCGTGTGCCGGGTGCGGCGAGACGCCCTATCTGAAGCTGATGTCGCAGCTGTTCGGCGACCGAGCGGTGATTGCCAACGCCACAGGGTGCTCGTCGATCTACGGCGGTAACCTGCCGACGACACCGTGGAGCCAGAATCGTGACGGCCGCGGTCCCGCTTGGGCGAACTCGCTGTTCGAGGACAACGCCGAATTCGGGCTCGGAATGCGGTTGGCCATCGATCAGAAACGAGTTCTGGCGACCTCCCTGCTGCAGCAACTGGCCAGCCAGGTGGGCGACAGCCTGGCAGCGGAGGTGATCGAAGCGACGTGCGAGGACGAAGCGGGATTGCAACAGCAACGGGCCCGGATCGAACTGCTGCGGAGACGATTAGCCGGTATCCCGGGGATCGCCGCGGCCGAGCTGAGCCAGATGGCCGATTCACTGGTGCCGCGCAGCGTCTGGATCGTCGGTGGTGACGGCTGGGCCTACGACATCGGGTTCGGTGGCCTCGACCACGTCCTGGCTGTCGGAGAGAACGTCAATGTGCTGGTGCTCGACACGGGGGTCTACTCCAACACGGGCGGTCAGGCATCGAAGGCCACTCCGCGAGCCGCGGCGGCGAAATTTGCAGCCGACGGCAAATCGTCCCGCAAGAAGGACTTGGGGATGCTGGCCGTTTCCTACGGCCACATCTATGTCGCTCAGATCGCCATGGGAGCGAATCCTCAACAGACGATCCGAGCATTCCGTGAAGCCGAATCGTACGATGGACCGTCGTTGTTGATCGCCTATTCGCAGTGCATCGCACACGGTATCGACATGACGACCGGGATGACGCATCAGAAGGACGCCGTGAAGTCAGGATTCTGGCCCTTGTATCGCTACGATCCACGACTGGCTCGCGGTGCCGGACATCCCTTCCAGCTCGATAGCCGCAAGCCATCGATACCGCTGAAGGACTTCGCGCTGAAGGAAGCACGGTTTGCCATGCTGGCTCGCAGCGACGCCGAACAGGCTCAAAGACTGCTGCAACTGGCACAGGCCGACATCGATGATCAATGGCACTATTACGAGCAGATGGGGGCGGTCGAACGGGATATGGGCGAAGTAGGAGCGGAGGTGTAGCGATGGCCATGGACCTGTCAACAGATTATCTCGGATTGAAACTCCGTTCGCCCCTGGTGGCGTCGGCGAGCCCCGTGTCAATGAACCTGGAATCGCTGGTCCGGCTGGACGAATGCGGAGCGGGCGCGGCAGTCCTGCCGTCGTTGTTTGCCGAACAGATCGAGCACGAAGAAATGGCGGTGGCCGAGTTCTACGATCTGGCCGGTGATGCTCATTCTGAGTCGACCTCGTACTTCCCCGAGCTCGACTTTTACAACGCCGGGCGCCAGCAGTACCTGCGACATCTGACGAACGCCAAGCAGACCGTGACGATTCCGATCATCGCCAGTTTGAACTGTCGTGGACCGGGACAATGGACACGCGAAGCCAAAAGGCTGGAAGACGCCGGTGCCGACGCCCTTGAGTTGAACATTTATGACGTCGTCACCGATCCTTCGCTCGACAGCCAGCAGGTAGAAGCGAACCAGCTGCGAGCGGTGGAAGCCGTGCGAAAAGAGCTGACGATACCGATGGCTGTGAAGATCGGCCCGTTCTACTCGTCACTGCCTAACTTCGCACGCCGAGTGGCTGACGCCGGCGCCAACGGGCTGGTGTTGTTCAATCGCTATCTCGAACCCGACTTGAATCTGGAAACGATGCAGGTGCAGCCGCATCTGGAGCTGAGTCGGCCCAGCGAGCTGCGGCTGCCACTCCGGTGGATCGCCATCCTGCGCGACCACCTGTCGATCTCGTTGGCTGCCACGAGCGGTATCCACAGCGGATTGGATGCGATCAAGGTGATCCTGGCCGGCGCCGATGTCGCCATGATGGCTTCCACGCTCCTCAAACATGGCCCGCAACATCTGGCCAGCGTCAACGGCGAAGTCCAGCGGTGGATGGCCGAACACGAATACCACAGCATCCGCCAGATGAAAGGGAGCATGAGCCGCAAGAACTCGCCCGATCCATCCGGCTTCGAACGAGCCAACTACATCAAAGCCATCGTCTCGTACGTCTGAGACGCAGAGGCACAGAGTAAAAAGAGGAGGAGGAGGAGGACACAGAGGCAGGCGGGACGCCTGCACCACAATGGAGCTCCGTTGTGGTGCGGCCGTCTCGGCTGCCTCTGTGCTCTCTCCCTCTCTCCCTCTCCGTGCCCTCCACTCTCCTCTCTACTTTCTCCTCTCCACTTTCTCACCACTCACTACCGTCGCTTGCGCCACAACGGCCAGCAGAGCGCGAACAGGGTGGCGGCCAGGCAGACTGAGGAAGGTTCGGGGACCACGGCGATCGCCATCGGGCTCTTCAGGTCCGTCACGACGTCCTCGAAGAACGGCAGTGCCCCCGATGAGATCGTCCGCTGGATCTTGCCGGTGGCTCGATCGGTCCAGTAGATATAGTTGGTCGACGGGTCGAGGGCCACTCCGTACGGTTCAACCAAACCACCCAAGAGCACATGGACTCCTTGACCTCTGAAGTCGGCCGCTTCGATCGATCCGCCCGCTTTGGGGCTGAGCGTCGTCTGATGAGCCCAGAAGACTTCCTGCCGAATCGGATCGACAGCCACACCCATCGGCTGAAACAAACCGCTGACTATCACCTGCACGCCGGAACCATCGAGTTGAGCTTTGGCGATGGCCCCGGGACGCAACGAGTCGATCATCGGATTCACGAAGCTGAAGAATAGCTGCTTGCCGATCGGATCCACGGCCAGACCGTGGACTTCGCTGAGCCATTCGCCGCTGATCAATGTCTTCGCATTCGATCCGTCGAGATTGGCACCGACGATCGCGCTCGGATGTGCCTCATCGCCCAACACGCTCCAGTAAACCTGACCCCGCTCAACGTCCACAGCCACGGCGGCCGGGTTCACCAGATCCTGCACCAACGGTGTGATCAGGCCCCCGTGATGACTCCCCGTGCGAATGACGCCACCTGGCAACGGAGACCCCAAAGGAAGATTGTCGGACCAGACGATCTGCCGAGCATCGGGAACGAAAGCGATCCCGCGCGTTTCAAAACTCTCAAAAATCTTCAGCGGCTGCGACTGACCAGCACTGATCCGCTGAATCCCCGTCGCGTCGCTCCAGACCAGCTCGACCGCAGAAGCATCCATGCTGGCGAGCAGGCAGGTCAGGACCCAGCCGCACCACCAGAGAGCCGTTCGCATGACCGAACCACCTCAGCACCCCAAATCCCCGTTGCGTTCCCCCTACCCGACAGCCGCCATTATAGTCATTCCGCTCGATCTCGAGCAAAAGCTTCGCGCGGGGGAGCGACAAAACGGTAGAGTCCGACCAGGATCGAGCCGACGATGCCGATGACGTACAGGACGGTCAACAGGGAGGTCAGCCCCCCAAAAATCACGCTGAATTTCCAGTTTGCGACTGTCCAGAATCTTAACTCGGGCCGGCCTGCGTCCCCCAGAAAGGCCTCCACCCGCTCGCGGATGTCCTTCACATTGACCGGCGACACGGAGACCTCGATCGTCTCGTCGGGGCCGTTCAGCTGGAGAAACCCCTGGTCCTCCGACCGGTGCCGCTTCCGGGTCGACCGTTCTCGCGACCATTCGCCCGCTACGCGGCGGTCCCCCACACTCACCACCTGGTCCAGTCGCTGAGTCGAGTAAGGGATGACAAAGAAAACGCACGTATGCGCCACGGCCGATACGCGGCCGTCGGCCCGTGTCAGCTTGACCCACGACACGGGTGCCACAGCGGTCACGAACCCCGGAAAGAGGACGCAGAAAAAGAAAGCGATCAGCTGCTGCCCGATCCATCCCATGACGGTCGTTTTCTTCCCTCTGCGGGACGGCGAGCCTTTCCTGGCAGTATCGGCTCGAGAAGAAGGAGCGTTCTCGGTACTCAAGGCTGGAAATCCTTCAGCGCGGGTAACTCGATCTCGGCCGGCGACCGGCCGGCCGCAGGCCGCGTAAACTCTTGCCCAAACTCCGTATAGCCATCCAAAAATCCACCGTGGCTCAAGAAAAACTCCCCGGCTTCCACACCCATGTACCGATCGCGTCGGTCGTGGCGCCCCGTAGGGTCATGACTGAAACTGGCCTGCGTCAACTCCTGCCAGTCACCACCGTCGGTGCGAATCCACTGGTTTCCGAAGCGGGCCCGACGCAACAAATGTCCCGTGCTGCCGCCGAAGTTTTCGCTGAAGCTGTGCAGTCCTCGCAGATAGCCCCCCTCGTGCGGCGCCTTCCAAGCCGAAATCACCACCCAGCGACGCTGATCCGGATGAAAATAGTAGCCCGCATACACCGTCTCGGTCTTCGATACGGGCTCGGCTGTCACCAAAAACCTCTGCTTCTCTCCCGTCTTCCAGGCATACGTCAGGTGACTGTGTCCGCCCGTTCCTTCGTTGCCGAAATCGTTCGTCACCACATCGGGGCCCTTCGCCACCAACTGCACTCGATCCGCTGCGCCCACTTTGTTGCGGTCGACACCCTCGGAACCGCTGTCCCACACTGAAAAGATGATGCGACGCTCCGTGGGACTGTTCACCTGCATCCCGAAATAACCACGGTGCCAGCCGCATGCCATGTAGAACGTCGTCACGGGATCTTCGAGCGCGGTGACCTCGGCGTACATCGCCGCCACGTTCGTCTCATCGGGAACGCGATAAGCCAAATGGACCGAAGCCGCGTTGCGACGCGGCTTGAGATTGAACTGAGCCTCCGCCGCAGCGGAACCATCGAGCACCAGCGATGTCACTACGGGTCCATCTTCATCACCGGCGTCGACCCGTTTCAGCTCAAAGTGCTGATGGCCGGCCGCAGCAATCTTGAACTGACCGAAATCAGCAACAATCTCCTGACCCGGCTGACCGGTGACTTCCACCTGCCGCGACTCGTTGCCAACCGTCATCTGCAGCTTCAACGGCACGGCACTGCGGCTGTCCAGAACCACGCGCACGTCCAGCGGACCCGCTTGAGCGATCCAACCCCACCAGTTGATGCTGGCGGCCGCATCGTCCCACGCCACACCACTTCCGCGCGGCGATATCCGCAGGCTGTTCGGCTCCGGCAGTGCATACGCCGTGAAGGCCGGCACTTTAAGTTCAGCACCACTCACGTTGGCTTCGAAGGCACAAACCCCGCAGATGCCACACCACGTCAACACGTAACAAGCGGCCCACTGCGACCGCCCAACCATCTCGCTCGCCAATCGCATCAACTCTCTCCCACGGCCTCAGAGTTCAACTTCATCATTTGCAGGGCCGTCTCCGCATCGTCGGTCCGCAGAACACGGAGCTTTCGCGAACCAGGCGAGATGCACGTTTCAGCCAGCGTCCCGCCGCTGAGACTGGCCAGCCCGCGGTAGCGTTGCTGGTGAAACTCCGTCACGCCCTGGTTTTGCAAAGCCGAGCGGATTCGCCGAGCGTGGTCGTCGCTGTAAGCGTAGGCGATCTGCCGCGTGGCGGGAATCGTGAATTGCCACAGCGGAGGCCTCACGGCCGCCAGACGACCGCTCTCGACCAGCTCGGGCAACCATTTCACAAAGAACAACAGCAGCAGGACTTCGCAGTGAACGCCGTCCGCGTCCGGATCGCAAAGCAGAATGATCCGATCGAATCGACACCGGCGGCAATCGAGCGACGGTCCCCAGCCGGTGCCCAGTGCCTCAATCAGCTGAGCGTACCAGGGATTGGCGATGACGGCGGCCGCCGATGCTTTCCACGCGTTGAGCGGTTTGCCCTGCATGGCAAACACGGCCTGGCGCTGAGGATCCCGCGCACGGACCACCGACTGAGCCGCCGAATCGCCCTCGACGACAAACAGCTCAGCGCCGCCGCTGACAGACGGTGTCTGCACATCGGTCAGCAATCGCTGGTCCGGTCGGTATTGCTCGTGCCAGTTCACTACTTTACATCCGCTGACGCTGCTTGTCGGAAGCCCGACGGTGGGCCGGGATGCCATTGTATCCCGGTGACTGGCCGTCCACTATGTCGCCGGGTTAGAATGCCGGCCTTCGAGGCCCACAATCGGTCGAACCGACTTGGGGATCTCCAGCGCTGCAACACCGGGAAACTCTGCCATGAACGTTCGCTTGCGAATCTTTGCGTGTCTGGTAGCTCTTTTGTGCCTGCTGACTTCCGGCCCCCTCACGGCCCGTGAACGATGGACGACTGAACGGGCGGATCAGTGGCAGCGAGAGACGCCGTGGCTGGTCGGCGCCAACTTCTCGCCCGCGACGGCCATCAATCAGCTCGAGATGTGGCAAGCCGATAGCTTTGATCCGCAGCAGATCGACAAGGAGCTCGCCTGGGCCGAATCGCTCGGATTCAATTCCATGCGAGTCTTCCTGCACCATCTGTTGTGGGAGCAGGACCCGGACGGCTTTCTGCAGCGAATTGATCAGTTCTTGTCGATTGCCGAGAAGCACAAGATTCGCGTGATGCTGGTCCTGTTCGACAGCGTCTGGGATCCCCATCCGCAGCTCGGTCGTCAGCGAGCACCCCAGAAGGGCGTCCATAATTCTGGATGGGTGCAGAGCCCTGGAGCAGACGACCTGAAGAATCCGCAACGCCATGAACTGCTCGAAGCCTACGTGCGAGGCGTCGTCAAACGATTCAAAGACGACCCGCGAATCGTCGTGTGGGACGTCTGGAACGAACCCGACAACATGAACGACAACAGCTACGGCAAGAACAAGTTGAAGCAGGAACTGGAGAACAAGCAGGAGCTGGTTCTGCCGCTGCTGGTCAAATCATTTGAGTGGGCTCGAGCCGAGAATCCTTCTCAGCCACTGACGTCGGGTTTGTGGCTGGGCGGTCACCACGCCGATCCTGAGCGACTGATCCCGATCGAGAAGGCGCAACTGGAACAGTCCGACGTGATCAGCTTTCACTCGTACGGCAAACTCCCCGAAGTGCAGGCCTGGGTCAAGAACCTGCGAGTTCACCAGCGACCATTGATCTGCACCGAGTACATGGCTCGGCCGCAAGGCAGTACGTTCCAGGCTGTGCTGGAGTATTTCCGCGACGAAGGGATCGGCGCCTACAACTGGGGCTTCGTGGCCGGTAAGTCGAATACGATCTTCGCCTGGAAGACCTGGCAGGAACCCGAACAGCTCGACGAACCCCAAGTCTGGTTCCACGATATCTTCCGGACCGATGGTTCGCCGTTCGACCCGGCGGAAGTGGAATTCATCCGCCGAGTCACTGGTAAACGCTAAGAACGCTAAAGTACCGATCGGCCGGAGGTAGCCGCTGACTACGCCCCTACGCTTTGCCCGGGTGCTGCCAGGGGGCTCGATAGGGCCGATAGAGCAGCTTAGTGGCCTCGTCGTCCCCCACGACCAACCGTTTCTCGGAATCGAACACCAGGGGCCGACCGCCGAGCTTCATCGACAGGTTGGCCATGATGCAGCTGGCCGTCGAAATGTGGCCCTGCTCGATGTCGGCCACCGGTCGCGTCCGTTTGTCCACCGCGGCGAGGAAATCGAGCATGTGGCGGCGAGTGGCCGGCGCGGCGTTCAGTTCGATGTCACGCTCAGTCACGTCTTCCGGAAACTTCTCCTTCTCAAACAGACACTCGAAGTGCATCGGCTTGGCCTTCGAGTCGACTGGAATGAAGTCGGCCCGCATCGTGCTCGCCTTCAACGTCCCCTTCTCGCCGTAGATGAACAGAGCCCACGGATAGTCCGGGTCGGGGGGAGTGCCCCAGGTCCGGTGCTGCCAGACCGCTTCAAAATCGTCGTACTCAAACGTGGCCACCTGCGTGTCAGAAATGTTCGACTTGCCGTCCTTCTGCACCAGGATTCCACCCGTCGACTGAATGCGACTCGGCCAGCCGAGGTCCAGCATCCAGCGGGCCGTGTCGAGCATGTGAACGCACATGTCGCCCACAATGCCGTTGCCGTATTCCGTGAACGTGCGCCACCAGCGGCGGTGCGGGAGCCCGTCGTAAGGACGCAGCGGAGCGGGACCGGTCCACATTTCGTAATCCAGGAAGTCCGGCACCGGCTCCAGCGGCGGATTGCCGTTCGCCCGCATATGAAAGTAACAGCAGAGCTCAACATGACCGATCTTGCCCAGCAAACCCGCTTCGATCACCTCACGCTTGGCGTCAATCAGATGCGGCGTGCTCTTGCGCTGAGTCCCCACCTGCACCACTCGACCTAATCGCCGAGCCGCGTCGACCATCGCCTCGCCTTCCCGCACGTCGACGCTGATCGGCTTCTGCACGTACACGTCCGCGCCAGCTTCCATCGCGGCAATCGCGTGCAAGGCATGCCAGTGATCGGGTGAACCGATGAGCACAATGTCGAGGTCTTTCTCCTTCAACATCTCACGGTAGTCGCCGTAGGTGCGAGGAGCCTTCTTCGAGGCCTGACGCTGCTGAGCGATCTCGACCGCTTCGGCCAACATGTGCTGATCGGGATCACAGATCGAAACAATCTCGACCGGCGCCACCTGCACCAACCGCCACAGATCGCTCTTGCCGTACCAACCAGCTCCGATCAACCCGACGCGACGAGGCTTCTCGCCAGCGGCCAACAAATCCTCAGGAGCCAAAGCCGCCAACGCGCCGACTGCCGCTCCCGCCTGCAGAAACCGACGACGACTGAAATCGCTCGCCCCCAGCTCAACCGACCGCGCCTCCAAGTTCCGTCCCCTCGCGTCGCTACTCATCGTTCGCCTCGCTTTTCGCCAAGACACCTGACCGATCGAACGGGGAGCCCGCGGGCCACTGCCTACCGTCAACTAACCCCCTGCCCTCAGCCGAACCGACAGTATATCCCTTCCCCACCGCGCCGCTCGATACCCGGCCATTTCTCCGGACCATCGAAGGACTCCGAACCCATCGATCCCAAGGCAACGACCGCTCGCCCCCCAGGAGCGGGATCGCCGAGCGGCCGCTCGGCCCTAGGCTGCTTTGAAGCCCGGGAGCTGCCGCCGGGCACGTCGCCCAGCCGTCTGCGTCTGCGTCTGCCGTCTACAATCTGTCGTCTGCCGGTAGCTCGGCTCAAATGGGGCAGAATCCGGAGTCCTGCGAGCGATTGTCTCATGCCCGCCAGTGCGTTACTCGTCTTTCCCCACCAGCTCTACGCGTCTCATCCGGGGCTGACGCCCAGCCCGGGTGCACCGCGGCCACCCCGTGTGGTGCTGGTCGAAGACAGTCTCTTCTTCGGCGACGCGAACTATCCGGCCCGATTCCATCGCCAGAAGCTGTGGCTGCATCGAGCATCAATGCGGCGATACGCCGATCGGCTCAGGCGCCGGAAGCTCCATGTCGACTACGTCGATTATGACCCGCGGCCCGGGTCACTCGCCCGCGTCGTCGGTAATCTGGCGGGCGAAGTCTCGCAGCTGGTGGTGGCCGATCCAACCGACTTCATCCTGGAGCGTCGATTGCAGCGGGCTGCACAACAGTCCGGCGTGCAGCTGCACGTGGTGCCGAACCCCAACTTCCTGAACACGCGCGATGAGAACTCTGCGTTCCGGCGTAGCCGTCGTCGGTGGCTGATGGCCGACTTCTATCGCTGGCAACGACAGCGCCGAAAGATACTGGTGACGGACGCCGGCGAACCGGTGGGCGGTCGGTGGAGCTTTGATGACGAGAACCGGCGACGCGTCCCGGCCGAGCTGCTGCGCCAGTTGCCGGAGATTCCCGACCGCGCACCCGACGAACTGGAACGTGAAGCACGGGAGTATGTGCTGAGCCGCTTTCCCGATGCTATCGGATCGATTGACCACATCTACTATCCCACGTCGCATGAAGAGGCCGAGTGTTGGCTGAATCGGTTTCTGGCGCGGCGGCTGGACCGTTTCGGCGACTTTGAAGACGCGATCGTGGCCGGCGAATCGTGGCTGTGGCACAGCGTCCTGACGCCGTCACTCAATATCGGCCTGCTCTCTCCCGAACAGATTGTGGCCGCTACGCTCACCCATGCCGCTGACCATGATGTGCCGCTGAATTCGCTGGAAGGTTTCCTGCGGCAGGTTATCGGTTGGCGCGAGTTCATGCGGGCGACTTACGAGGACCTGGGGGTGACGATGCGAACGACCAATCACTGGGGTCATCATCGACGCCTGCCGAACTGTTTCTACGACGCCACCACGGGCATCGATCCGATCGACGACACAATCAGCCGACTGCTGCGGACCGGCTACTGCCACCACATCGAACGGCTGATGGTGTTGGGCGGATTCATGTTCCTGTGCGAGATCGACCCAAACGACATTTACCGCTGGTTCATGGAGCTGTTCGTCGACAGCTACGATTGGGTCATGGTCCCGAACGTGTACGCGATGAGCCAGCACGCGGACGGAGGCCAGATCACGACGAAGCCTTACTTCAGCGGCTCGGCGTATGTGAAGAAGATGAGCAACCACGCGTCCGGACCGTGGTGCGAAATCTGGGATGCTCTGTATTGGCGCTGGATTCTGAACCACGCCGACTCGCTGGGGCGCAACCCGCGCTGGGCCATGATGTGCCGTCAGGCAGTGCAGATGCCGGCCGAAAAGCAGGAGCTGCATCGGCGCCGCGCGGCCGATTTCCTCGCTAGACTCGATGCCGGCTGAACCTCGCCCGGCCCAACCAGCCGGACTTGCGAACTGGGCAGTCCGACGGTACGAAGGTAGTTCTCCGCCTGACACATTGTCGGGCGAATGGCAATCGGCCTGTTTGAACGGCTCGCATGGACGACTCCTCAACGCACCACGCTCCCTCGGACCGGCCGACCCATCCAACGCTGCTCGAGTCATTCCGGGTCTGGTGTCGCGTCGCTCTGCTCAGCTTCGGCGGCCCCGCCGGACAGATTGCGGTGATGCATCGCATTCTGGTCGACGAGAAACGGTGGATCAGCGAAGACCGGTTCCTGCACGCGCTGAACTACTGCATGCTGCTTCCCGGTCCCGAGGCCCAGCAGCTGGCGACTTACACGGGTTGGCTGCTGCACGGCACTCGCGGTGGCCTGATGGCCGGAACGCTTTTCGTGCTCCCCGGATTCCTGAGCATTCTGGCGCTGAGCGTGGTGTATGTTGAGTATCACGACCTGCTGCTGATTCAGGGGCTGTTCTTTGGTCTCAAGCCGGCCGTGATCGCCGTGGTGATCGAGGCCGTGATTCGAATCGGTCGCCGAGCGCTGAAGAATCGCGTGATGGTCGCCATTGCCGTGGCGGCTTTTGTCTCCATCTTTTTCTTGCGAGTCCCCTTTCCGCTGATCGTTCTCGCAGCAGGGATGCTGGGGTATTTCGGCGGTCGCCTGTGGCCCGACAAGTTCATCGTGATCAGGGGGCATGCCGTCCCAGCACACAGCTCACCGTCCCCGGCCCTCATCTCCGACGGTGCGTCACAGACCGCGCCGCCGAGCCTGCGCAAAACGCTATCCGTCGCGGCCTTGTGGCTGGCCATCTGGCTGATTCCCGTCGCCCTGCTGATTGCCTTCACAGGATGGCACAGCATCTTTGCTCGCGAAGCGATCTTCTTCAGCCAGGTCGCCATGGTGACGTTTGGCGGAGCCTATTCGGTGTTGTCCTACATCGCGCAAGAGTGCGTCAACACGCACGGCTGGCTCACCGCCGGTGAAATGCAGGACGGCCTGGGGATGGCCGAAACTACTCCGGGGCCGCTGATCCAAGTCGTGCAGTTCGTCGGGTTCCTGGGCGCCTATCGTCAGCCGAGCGGGCTGCCGCCGCTGGTCGCCGGTCTGGCCGGCTCCATCGTTACCACCTGGGTAACGTACGCGCCCTGTTTCTTGTGGATCTTTACCGGAGCGCCCTACATCGAGCACCTGCGTGGCCGGCAGCTGCTGAGCGCCGCTCTGTCGGCGATTACCGCGGCGGTCGTGGGAGTGATTCTGAACTTGTCGATCTGGTTCTCACTGCATACCCTGTTTGGATCGCTGGCCGATCAGCAGTGGGGGCCAATCCACTGGCTGTCCCCGGATTGGCGGACGTTGAACCTGGCTGCCGCGGCCATTACCGCAGGGGCCATGTGGGGACTCCTCCGGCGCAAACTGGGATTACTGGTCACGTTGGCGGTCAGCGCTGCAGCGGGCCTGCTGTGGACCCTGGCGACGGCCCGATAAGGCGATCTCAGATAACACGAGCGCCGGCAATACGATCGCAAGTCACTCACCACCACTCTCTTCCCGAGGAATTCGAAAATGGCTCTGGCGCGGGGATTTCTGGCGTTTGTCGGTGCTGCTTATCTCCTGCTGGCCGTGTGGTGCGCGGTCCAACCGGTCAAGACCTCGCAGGCAGTCGGGTTTGAACTGAAACCGGGGAGTGGCCAGTCGGAGTTCTTCGTTGTCTACGGCGGACTGGAGTTCGCCCTGGGATTGCTGTTTCTGTGGCCGCTGATGTCGGCCAGCGCCACCCCCTGGGCACTGAAGACGTGCCTGCTGATCCACGCCTGCCTGGTTGTCTTTCGCACCATCAGCTTCACCATGTACGCCGGCATCCCGTCGATGACCTACAGCTTGGCTGCCGTGGAATGGGTGATCTTCCTCGGTTCGGCCATCGTGATGTGGTTGACACCGTCAAGTGCCGCCACCGCCTGATCGGCGGATGATTTGCCGAGGCGGAGGACTCGCGCCAATCGCCAGGCTGCTTCGATGTCGAGCAGATTTTCAGGAACGGACCATGACTCGAGTTAGCGCCGGCCTGATGATGTACCGAATCGTGGATGGCGAGCTCGAAGTTCTGCTGGTCCACCCCGGCGGTCCGTTCTATCGCCACAAGGACGATGGAGTCTGGACGATTCCCAAGGGTGAGTTGACGAAGGACGAGGCGCCGCTGGCAGCTGCCGAACGGGAGTTCACCGAAGAGACGGGGTTCGTCCCCGCACCTCCCTACCTGCCGCTGTCCGATGTGCGAACTCGCGGCGGTAAGCTGATTCACGCGTGGGCCTTCGAGGGAAACTGCGATCCAGCGGCACTGGTCAGCAACACCGTCACCATCGAATGGCCGCCGAAGTCGGGTCGCCGCGAACAGTTTCCGGAGGTCGACCGCGCGGCATTCTTGGGTCTGCTCGTCGCCAGCCAGAAGATTCATCCCGCTCAGCGCCCCTGGCTGGATGAACTGGCCGAGCATCTTCGGCATGAGGGAAACCACACCGACCCTTGATCACCTACGGACCGACATACTCAAATCGAGGTCGTGCTTGGCCGTCGACCTCAACCGTCTCCTGGAACATCTCCAGCGGACGAATCCACAGTCCCCGGTCGCCATATTCCGGCTGATAGACGACGTGCCACGCTTCGGTCTCGCTGTGGCGAGCCACGCCCAGCACTCGATAGAAGCGACCCTTAAAGTGGCGATAGCGTCCGGCCGGCAGGTGGGGTTGAGTCATGTTCAGGATCCTTGATCGGCAGTCGTGCCGCGACAGCACGTGGCCATTTGTTGTTCAGGGAGGACGGATGCGGGTCGTCGCGGCGGGAACTTAAAACAGCCTGACACAACCCCTGGGGTCTCGCAATCGGTTATGCTGAAGGCAGGAAATCCTGTCTTCAGGCGAGGTGAATTATGACTCTACGAACGTTCTCATCGTGGCTGATTGGTGCGGCACTTCTGTGCGGATCGCTCGGCGTGGCGACCGTTGCTCATTCCGAAGAATGGGACGAACTGCGGCAGCAGGCGAAGGAACTGCAACGGCAATCGATGGAGATGGCCGAGCAGGGGCGCGGAGAAGAGGCGGCCGGGCTGAAGGAAAAATCTCATCGAATGATGATGGAGGCCGACGAGCTGCAGGCGAACGCAGAGAAGCGACAGCAGCCCGACGGCCCAGGTGAACCTCCTCAGCAATCCCGGTTGCGAGAACTCCGTCAGCTGCTGGCCGACCTGCGTCGCAAAGAGCAGGCCGTTCGCGAACAAGGTGCGAGTGACGACGACCGCGCGGCAATCAAGGAACACATGTCCGACGTGCAGGCTGAATTGAAAAAACTGCAAGGCCAAGTGCGGAAACCGATGGACGATCCGGCGAACCCTGGCCAGATACGAGAGATGGTGCGACTGCACCGTCGCTTGATGCTGGCCCGTTCAGCAGCCGAGAGCCTCAAGGCGGCCGACCTGCCCGATCTGGCCGTCGAGGCTTCGCGGCGAGCCGATCAGCTGGAGCAGGAGCTGGACGGTGCACGAAGAGAGATGAACGAGCGACTGCAGGAACGATTCCGCACTGGCCCGGGTATGGGCCCGGACTTCCGACCAGGCGGGCCGGGTATGGGACCGGGGCCAGGTATGGGAATGATGCCAGGCATGGGACCGGGGCCGAATGTCGGACCGGGGCCGGGACCGGGGCCGGGTCCGGGTATGGGACCTCAGTTTGGTGGGCCTCCGGATGGTGGCCGCGAAGAGCTGCGGGCGCTGCGTGAAGAATTGGGCCGTCTGCGAGACGAGATCCGCTCACTGCGTAATCAGCGCTGAACTCACAGGAAGTATTCGATGCTTGATGACGATTTGAGAATCAATGAGTTTCTGGTCGGCTATGGCAAGGTGCTGGTCGCCGACCTGGACGATTCGCGACTGGCCGAACAACCGGTTGCCGGTGTGAATCATCCAGCGTGGATCCTGGGCCACCTGACGATTACCACGTTTCGGGGCCGCGAGATATTGGGCCAGTCAGTCGCTGCGCCGGCCGGCTGGAAGGAGCTGTACGCGGGCGGTTCGCAGCCGTCGACCGACCGAGCTCGTTACGGTTCGAAGGACGAATTGCTGGCCGCATTTGAGTCGGGGTTTGCGGGACTGCGGGACGCGGTTCGTCACGCGACTCCGGAGCAGCTGGCCCAGCCGAACGAGCATCCGCGGCTGAAAGGTGCGCTGCCAACCTTGGCCGGCATGGTCGGTTTCCTGTTGACGGGACACGTCGGTATCCACCTCGGCCAGCTCAGCACGTGGCGACGCCTGATCGGGCTGCCGCCGCTGTTTTGATAGCGGTTTTGACGGCGATTTTCGGCCCGAAGTAGCCCCGATTTCCCGCGCCGCGTGACCATGCTACGATGGGCCGCGGTGCGGAAGTCCGCTGGAATTCGTCCCCGGAAGGAAAACCTGGATGTCGACGGCTTGGAGCGTCCGTGAACTGGAACCGTCCGAGTTCACGTCTTGGAACGCGCTGGTAGCCGCAGCCAGTGAGGGGAGCCCGTATCAGACGCCGGAATATCTCCGCGCCCTGGCGACAGCCGCCGGAGCCGACTGGCGGCTGTTGGGCGTCTATCGAGCGGGTGAGCTGTGGGGTGGGATCGGATTGTACGAAGAGGCGGGTCGGTTCGGCCTGCAGGCCTCCAGCCGGCTGCTGCTGTACTACAACGGGCCGGTGATTCGAGCGACACCGGGTCAGCCGTCCGCCAGCGAAGACAAGCATCGCCGCGACGCACTCGCTCATCTGGCCGATTATCTCGGTGATGGCCCCTATCGACTGCTTCGAGTCAAGACGCGCGCTCAGCAGTTAGATTTCCGACCGTGGCTCGAACGAGGCTGGTCCGCACGGCCCGTCTATACCTACGTCGTCGATACGCGTGACGCTACGGAAACCTGGCGGAACATCGACCACAACCTGCAGCGGCTGGTGCGACGAGCTGAATATCATGGGATCACCGTGACCGAGCATGGCGACATCGGCGCGTTCCTTGCCATGCATCGCCAGACTCACGAGCGAAAAGGAGCGCCGATCTATCTGGCCGACCCTCAGTTCCGGCAGTTCATCGAATCACTCGTCGCCGACAACCGAGCTCGACTCTTTCAAGCCTCCTTGCCCGACGGTCCCCCTGTGGCCGCTCAGCTGGTGATCTTCAGCGATCATCCGGTGACGCATACCGTGGCCGCCGCAGCCGACGCCGAACATCAGCACCTGGGGAGCAACGCCCTGTTGCGATGGCGAGTCTTTCAGTGGCTCGCAACGAAGGGATACCAGGCCAACGACCTGACCGATGCTCATCAGCCGCAGGTCGCCCGCTTTAAGGCTCAACTCGGCGGCCGCGTCGAAATGGGACTGCAGCTCGAACTGCGAAACGCCCATTGGACTCGGCTGCGTCAGCGACTCAAGCAAGTCGCCAAACAGCTCAAGAACGGCCGGCTATCTTCCTGACCGTGTGAGCTGTCACAACCAGCGTCATTGTTAGGCGCCCAGGTGACGCGTCCGAATGTTGACTCGTCTGCCTCTGAATCGGTCCGTCAGTACCCGCCTCAGGCAGTCGGTGCGGTCGCGGTTGCCGATCGATGCTCGAACAACGACTTCCAGGCGAGGAAGTGTCGTTCAAACAGTTGCCAGCTGGCTATGGCCACGCCCGTTGTCACGGCGAACATGATGACTGCATAGACCAGCTGACCGGCGACCGGATTGCCAAACCACGCCGCCAGCTTCGGGGCCGACAGCACGGGGGCCAGTAACGGGATCAACAGGCACTGAAAGACATACATGCCATAGCTGTACTTGCCGAAGAACTGCAGCCAGCGCGATTGGCCGAGCCGTTCGAGAATCGTTCCTGGGCGAGCGGTCAGGACCATCACCAGCAGACTGCCGAAAAAGATCGACCAGACCGTGTGAGTCGTCCCCATCAACCGTTTCTCGGTGAATGACAATGCCAGGACGGCCGGAGCGGTCAACAGAACGGCCAGTCGCGACAGCGATACCAGTCGCGACATGCCGCCGGGCTCACGAGCTGTAATGGCGAGCCATCCGCCGAGCGCCAGACCATCCATGCGCAGCGGAGTCAACACATCGATGGCGACGTCGCTCCCGCCGCTGGCCAACCATGCCAGCCGTCCCAGTGTCGATCCGGCGATAAGTGCCAAACAGATGCGTTTGGCCGTCTGGCCCGACACCGCATAGATCACCAACGGCCAGACCAGATAAAAATGCTCTTCCACCGCCAACGACCAGAAATGGTCAAGCGGTCCCAGACACCATTCTCCACGCCAAGCCTGCAACACATTCGCGCCGTAACACCACAACCATCCTTGGTTGGCAAACGCCAGCCGGAACGGTGTGTCAGCACTCACAGGCAGCTGCGAAGCAATCCACAAACCGACCAGCACGGTGTAGTACAAGGGAAAGATCCGCAGTGTTCGACGAGCGTAGAAGTTGCGGAAGAAATGCGATCGCGACTTGGCCTCGAGCAGGATGCCCGTGATCAGGAACCCCGACAAGACAAAAAATAGATCGACCCCTCGCATACCCCAATTCACCGCAGCAGCCGATTCGACCGCCCGAGCGGGCCCGGCAGCTCCTCCGCCGAAGCGATACCACGTGACCATCACAATGGCCAGTCCGCGAATAGCGTCCAGCGCGGGGATGTGGCCGCGCGGCAGATCGGCTGGAGCTTCACGTCGAGCGGGCGCAGCGTCGGCCCACGCCCAGATGGGATTGAGTTGCCAGAACATGGATGAAACCGCACACAGCTCGAATGGGAGGGGAAGCACCGTTACTCGAACTGTAGGTCACCCTGGCGTGTCAATTCGGCACACCGGACGGCGGGTGGGCCAGTCGGAGCGGCACGTCGTAACGGTCGGTCGGGTTATGCGGCCCCGTCCGAATCCGATGGGAAGGTGCGCGGACGAATCAGCAGCACCACGCCGACCGACATCAGGGCCAGCAATGCGAAGACGCCGAAGATGACATTCAGCGGTACGTCTCGATCCCGCAAGAATCCGAAGCCCCAGTCGGCAAAGCCGCCGCAGCTGATGCTGACCATATTCATGATCCCGTAGCCGGTGGCTCGCAGTTCCGGCCGGACGATCTGGCAGAGAATGGGCATGTTATTGCAGTCGAAGAACCCCCAGCCGATACCGAAGACGATCAGAAACACGGTCGCCGTCGTCAGTACCTGAGCGTTGCCGACGCCAAACAACGACGGCAGAAACAACGTCATGCCAATGGCGCTGACGAAGATCCGACCTCGCACGTTGGTCTTCATCCAGCGATCAGCCCAGACGCCGCCGATGGCCGCCCCGATCAACGACGCGATCTGCACGTACAGCACGGCCGATACTCCGGCTCGCCCCTGCCCGAGTCCAAACTGTTCCTTCAGAATGGCTGGCATCCAGTCACGCACGACCCAACCAGCCAGCGCGGGAAGAGTGAAATAGACAACCATCAGCAGGAAGTTCACGTTGCTCAGCAGCTCTTCCAGACCGGTCAGGGGACTTTGAGCGGCCATCGCTTTGGATCTTGTCGGATTACGCAACATGGCGAACAACGGAAAGGCGTAGACAATGCCGATCACGCCACACACCATAAACGCCCAGCGCCAACCGAGATCAGGAGCATCCGCCACATAGCCGGCGAAGCCACCCAGGATGGTCCCCGCATAAATGGCCGTCTGATGCAGCCCCACCGCACGTGATCGCGTCGCTCCCAGATGGAACTCGGTAATCAGCGCCAAGGCCGTCGGGATGTAAAACGCTTCGCTGATTCCCATCAGGGCTCGAGCGGCAATCAACTGATTCAGACTGTTCACGTAGGCGGTGGCCCAAGTAGCCGCTGACCAGACAATCAGACTCACCACAATCACATGGCGCCGACTGCTTCGATCGCCGATGTAACCGGCAAATGGGCTGAGCACAGCATAGACCCACTTGAATGAGCCCAGCACCAAGCCCCAATTGGCGTCCGTACCGATATCAGCAATGTCGGTCACCATGGAAGTCTTCATGGCGGCCATCATCTGCCGATCGAGATAGTTCAGTAGAGCGACGGGCCACAGCAGGATGACCATCATCCAGGCCAGTCGCAGCGAAATCATTGCCGCGCTGTTCGATTCACGCTGCGTCATGCCGTCGGCTCGCGTCACTTTGACTCGGGTACTCTGACTTGTGTGCTGTGAAACCCGACTGGCCCCGGCCGTCTGCTGAGGCTGCTCCGGAGGCGTGATTCTATCGGCTCAGCAGGAGCCACGCCACAGAGCTGACCGATGGTGACGAATTGTCCTCGCGACGATCAGGCTGTAAGTTGTCGGAAGTGAGTTCGGAGTTGAGTATGGATGAGACAACATCTGGCGGCCCGATCACGTCACAGTGACGTGGACGTGGGTCCGTCGTGAGTTTTCCTGTCTGTTGAGATGCCAACATGCCACATCTGGAACGCCATTTTTCGGAACGAATCGGCTGGTTACGAGCGGCCGTGCTGGGCGCCAACGACGGGATCGTGTCGACGGCCAGTCTGCTGGTCGGAGTGGCCGCGGCCGATGCCAGTCGGTCAAACATCCTGATCGCCGGTCTGGCTGGTCTGGTGGCAGGAGCCATGTCGATGGCCGCCGGAGAATATGTCTCGGTGAGTTCTCAGGCCGACACCGAATCAGCGGACTTGGCACGTGAAAAGCACGAGCTAGCGAACGATGTGGAGTTCGAGAAAGAAGAATTGACTGGAATCTATGTGCAGCGGGGGCTGGAACCAGGCTTGGCCCGTCAGGTCGCCGAGCAGCTGATGCGGCACGACGCCCTGGCAGCTCACGCACGCGACGAACTCGGACTCTCCGGCACCCATGCTGCCAAACCCGTTCAAGCGGCATTGGCATCAGCGGCCACCTTTGCTGTGGGAGCGGCCTTGCCCTTGGCAACCGCTGTGGCCGTCCCCCCGGGATCGATTCTGATCGCCGTGTCGGCCGCGTCGCTGGGATTCCTGGCACTGTTGGGGAGCGTTTCTGCCTGGTCGGGTGGTGCACCGATCCTGCCGGCGGCCATGCGAGTTACCTTCTGGGGAGCCCTGGCGATGGGGATCACCGCGGCCGTCTCGTCGCTGTTTGGCGTGGCGGCGTGACGGGGCCGAGATCGTCGAGCGGCGGACGATCCGTTGAGTGAAATCCGTGTGAAACGACCCCGGCTCGGCGAATGAATCGGTTATATTCGTAGAGCTTGGATTGTCGATGCCGATGATCGTGCCGGCCAATCTCCAGCGCTTGCCATACATCAGGAACCATGTCTCATGACTCTTTCGTTTCGCTCTGTTGTTGCCCTGCACCTGCTGACGCTGGCCGCTACGTGGTTCGGGCCGATCGTTGCTTCCGCTCAGAATGCTCCCGCGCAGAATGCTCCCGCGACTGATGACGCGTCGGAACCGGTCGGTTACCGCGGCGCGAATCGAATCGTGACGCCGGTGAATCAGATTCTGACTCCGGCCGGCCGACAGATCGATCTGCCGGGCATGCGTCCGCAGACACTGGCCCTGTCACCCGACGGCAAAGTGCTGGTCACCGCTGGCAAGACGAACGAACTGGTAGTTGTCGATCCGATCAGCGGTGAGATCATCGACCGGGTTGGACTGCCCAGCGATCGTCAGAAGGTTCCGCCGACTCCCGAGGCGTCGACGAACATACTCCTGCCGGACAAGGATGATCAGGTCAGCTTCACAGGTTTGGTCTTTTCGCCGAGCGGTGATCGGATCTATCTGAGCAATGTCGAGGGCTCGATCAAGGTGTTTGCCGTCTCGGCCGAGGGCAAGGTGACGGCGTCGCACTCGTTTTCGTTGCCGCCGGCGAATGCTCCGCGGCGAGCGGCGGAGATTCCGAGCGGCCTGGCTGTTGCGCCTGACGGATCGCGGCTGTACGTCTGCGGCAACCTGTCGAATCAGCTGCTGGAAATCGATACGCAGTCGGGCCAGGTGGTGCGATCGATCGCGGTCGGAGCACTGCCGTATGACGTGGTGCTGGTGGGGAAACGAGCGGTGGTGAGCAACTGGGGTGGGCGGCGGCCGGAACCTGGTGTGCTCACTGGCCCGGCGGGTCGAGGGACGGAAGTCCGCATCGATCCAGTCCATCACGCGGCGAGCGAGGGGTCGGTCAGCATCATCGATCTGGAATCGGGTCAGGTGACTGCCGAGCTACTGACGGGCCTGCACGCGTCGGGCCTGGCGGTGTCACCCGACCAGCGTTATGTGCTGTGTGCCAATGCGGCTAGCGATACGGTGAGTGTGGTGGATGTTGAGCGCCAAGCGGTGGTGGCGACGATCTGGGCTCGTTCCAAGCCGTCGGACCTGCTGGGCGCTTCGCCGAATGCGGTGACGTTTGCGCCTGATGGACACCGCTTTTATGTCGCGAACGGCACGCAGAACGCGATCGGAGTCTGTCAGTTTGATCCGGCCGATCCGCCCAAATCGCGACTGCTCGGGCTGATCCCAGTCGGCTGGTTTCCCGGCGCTTTGGTGCTGGACCGCGAGCGGCAGCAGTTGCTGGTGGCGAACATCAAGGGCTTGCCGAAGGAACCGAAGCCTGACAAGGAATCGGGCGGCGAAGGTTTCAACAGCCATCAGTATTTTGGATCGCTGTCGATGGTGCCGGTTCCTACGGATGCTCAGCTGGCCGTTTACTCGCGGCAAGCCGCTTTGAATCTCCGTCAGCCGCGGATTCTGCAGACGATGCTGCCGCCGCGTGAGAATCAACCGGCGCGGGCGATCCCGGAGCGGATTGGCGAGCCGAGTCTGATTCGGCATGTGGTGTATATCATCAAGGAGAATCGCACCTACGATCAGGTATTCGGCAGTCTTGAGCAAGGGAATGGCGATGCGTCGCTGTGCATCTTCGGCTCGACCGTGACCCCCAATCAGCACAAACTGGCTCAGGAATTCGGGTTGCTCGACAACCTTTATTGCTGCGGCATTTTGAGTGCTGATGGTCACGAGTGGACGATGACAGGTTTTTCGACCGACTACATGGAGAAGAGTTTTGCCGGTTTTCCGCGAAGCTATCCGGACGGGATGGGCGAGGACGAGAACGATGCGATGGCCTATTCGCCGGCCGGTTTCCTGTGGGACAACGTGTTGGCGGCCAAGAAATCGGTGAGGAACTATGGTGAGTTCATGGCGCCGGCAGTGAAGTGGGCCGACGCCGAGCGGGCTGGTGAGCCAGGCTTTCTCGATTGTTATCGGGCTTGGAAGGACAAGACGGGCGAGGTGGTGTTCGAGAGCTGGCCGTCGCTGGAAAACATGCGAGTCTTCTCGCCGACCGATTTTGTGGGCTGGAACATGTCGGTCCCCGATCAGTGGCGAGCCGACTACGTGCTGAAGGAATTGAAGGCTTACGAAGCGAAAGGGGATTATCCCAGTCTGACGGTGATCTGTCTGCCGCAGGACCACACCAGCGGGACGTCGGCCAAGTGCCCGACCCCGGCGGCTTGCGTGGCCGATAATGACTTGGCGCTGGGTCGGATTGTGGAAGGGCTGAGCCATTCGAAGTTCTGGCCGCAGATGGCCATCTTTGTGATCGAAGACGATCCGCAGGCGGGCTGGGATCATGTCAGCGGCTATCGCACGATCGGTTTTGCGATCAGTCCGTATTCCAAGCGTCGAGCGGTAGTGAGTACGCAGTACAACACAACGAGCATGTTGCGGACGATGGAGCAGATTCTGGGTCTGCGGCCGATGAATCAGTTCGACGCCAGTGCGCTGCCAATGTTCGATTGTTTTGTCGACCAGCCCGATTTGACTCCTTACACGGCAGTCGCCAATCAGGTGCCGCTGGACCAGATGAACCCCGATCCTCAATCGATTCAGGACCCGCAACTGCGAGCCGACGCGTTGGTCTCATCGCAACTCAACTTCCGCGAAGTCGATCGGGCTCCTGAAGACGTGCTGAACCAAATCCTCTGGCGGTCCATTCGCGGCACTCAAGCCCCCTACCCCGCCTGGGCCATCGACCCCTACGCCGAAGAAGACGAGGAGGAAGAAGAGGAAGAGGAGCGGGAAGAAGCCGAGGAGCACGATGAGGACGACGAAGACGAGGACGAAAAAGAAGCCGAGGCCGAAGCCGCTCCCGCTCGCTAAATCCAACTCCAGCCTCCACCGAGGTCGCACCTACCTATCGCCCCCAGCAACGTCAGCCCCGAAGCTGCAGCCATGCGAGAGGTAGGTGCGACCTCCAGGCGCGAGCTAGCACTGCTCGGATTTGCGCGGAGGTATCCACCGAGGTCGCACCTACCTATCGCCCTCAGCAACGTCAGCCCCGCAGCTGCAGCCATGCGAGAGGTAGGTGCGACCTCCAAGCCCGAGCTAGCACTGCTCGCATTTGCGCGGAGGCATCCACCGAGGTCGCAACTACCTATCGCCCTCAGCAACGTCAGCCCCGAAGCTGCCGCCATGCGAGAGGTAGGTGCGACCTCCAAGCGCGAGCTAGCACTGCTCGCATTTGCGCGGAGGCATCCACCGAGGTCGCAACTGCCTGTCGCCCTCAGCAAATTCAGCCCCGCAGCTGCGGCCATGCGAGAGGTAGGTGCAACCTCCAGCGCGAGCTAGCACTGCTGGCAGAGTCGCGGAGGTACGTGCCTCCTCCGCGGAGGTACGTGCCACCTCCGGAGCTTGCTAGCAGTGCTGGCGGGTGGCCACCGAGGTCGCACCTGCCTGTCGCCCTCAGCAAATTCAGCCCCGCAGCTGCGGTCAGGCGAGAGGCAGGTGCAACCTCCAGCGCGAGCTAGCACTGCTGGCAGAGTCGCGGAGGTAGGTGCGACCTCAACGGAGGTACGTGCGACCTCCGGAGCTTGCTAGCAGTGCTGCCAGAGCGACGGAGGTGGGTGCGAGTTGGGCCGAGATTTTCGGAGGTGGCGACGGCTCTCAGCTGCCGGAGCCCGGCAGGCGGGACGCCTGCACCACAAAAGTAGGCGCGACCTCCGTGGAGGTAGGTGCGACCTCGGAAGTGACAGTGCGGAGGCGGAAGAATCGCTGGAAGAGGAGGCCGAGGTCGTCGAAGTAGGAGTAAATGACGGGGACGGCCAGCAAGGTCAGCAGTAACGACAGAGTCTGGCCACCCACCGCCAGCACGGCGATCGACCGACGCTCCTCCGCACCCGGCCCGCTGGCGATCAACAACGGCAACAAACCGGCTACGAACGAAATCGTCGTCATCAGAATCGGACGCAGCCGGTCGCGGTTGGCCATCAGAATCGCCTCTCCCCGCTCCATCCCCTGGCTCCGCAACAGATTCGTGTGATCGACCTGCAGAATGCCCGCCTTCTTCACCACGCCAAAGAGCACCAGAATCCCCAGCGCCGAATACAGATTTAACGACTCATCCCCCCAGTACAGACTGATTAATCCAAACGGGACCGCCAACGGCAACGACAACAGGATCGTCAGCGGATGGACCAGGTGTTCGTACTGAGCGGCCAGCACGATGTACATGAAGACGAACGACATCAGAAACGTCCAGCTGAAATCGTTCAGCGTCCGTTCCATCTCACGTCCGCGGCCCATCACACGCACCTCGAACCCCGGCGGCAGTCCAATCTCGTCCGCCGCGGCTCGCAAAGCCGATATGCGATCGCTGAGCGAATACCCGGCGGTCAGATTCGCTCGGATGCCGACCATCCGCTGGCGATCCAGACGGTCGATACGAGCGATCGATTCGCCGAACTTGAAGTTCACCACGTTGTCAATCCGAGTCAGCACCGTCCCGGGACTCGAGCTCCCTCCCGCACCCGCGCCGCCCGATGCCCCGCCAGCCGCACCCGCGCGAGTCACCACCGGCCGAGCACGAACATAGAGCTGCGAAATCGAGGCCACATCGCGGCGATCGATGCCAACCAGCCGCAACTCCACATCGTACGCATCGTCGGCCTGACTGTCCCGATACCGTGAAACTCGATCGTCGCCACCCACCGAGACTCGCAGCGTGTCGGCGATCTCCTGCACGTCGACGCCCAGCACACCGGCTCGCTCCCGATCGATCTCCACCAGCAACTCCGGCTTATCAAGCCGCAACGTGGTGTCGACATCGACCAGACCGGGAATCTCCATCGCCTTCTTGCGCAATTGCTCGCTGAACTGCGACAGCTCGCGCATGTCGGGCCCGGTGATCGAGAAGTCAATATCGACCGGCGCTCCCTGACGGAACGACGTCAGGTTCCGGACGCTGACCCGCAGGTCCTTGAACGCCGACAGTTCTCGCCGCACCAGCCCCATGACGTCCCGCTGAGTGAAATTCCCGCGAAAAACGGCTCCGGGATCGCCCTTCAACAGCCCGTCCCAGAGTCGCTGAAAGGAAAAGACCCGCGACTCGATGTCGACCAGCCGCACGTAGATGTCGCCACGATTCACGCCGCCGAAGCCTCGCGTCCCGACGGTAGCCAGCACCAGCTCGACCTGCGGCATGTTGCTGAGCCGCTTCTCCACGACGGCGATCGCGTCGCTCATCGAACTCAAACTCGCCCCTTCCCGCGCCTGCAGACCGACTTCAAATTCGGATTCATCGACATTCGTCGGAATGTAATCCTGGCGGACCATGCGATACAGGGGAAAGATAGTGATGAGTGTGGCAATCGACAGCAGCATCACCAACCAGCGATGCCGCATCGAAAACCGCAGACAGAACATGTAGAAGAGCTCGATCCAGTGATAGAACCCGGCTCTCGACCGCGGCGTGGTTTCACCCGACTTCGGGGCTGCCGGCTTGAGCAGCTGGCTGCACATCATCGGCGTCAACGTGAAACTGACAAACATCGAAATCAGAATGGCGACCGTGGCTGTCACGCCGAACTGGAACAGCATCCGCCCCGTGACGCTCGACAGAAACGACACCGGCAAAAACACAATCACCAGCGACAGCGTAGTGGCGAGCACCGCGGGGCCAATTTCACGAGTCCCGTGGATCGACGCCGATACGGGATCCATCCCCTTCTCTTCGATGTAGTGAAATACGTTCTCCAGCACTACGATGGCGTCGTCGATCACGACGCCCACCATCAGCACCAGCGCCAACATGGTGACGTTATTCAACGTAAAGCCAAACCAGCGCATGAAGGCAAACGTGCCGATGATCGAGGTGGGGATGGCGATCCCGGCGATCAGCGTCGATCGCCACGACCGCATGAACAGCAGCACCGTCACCCCAGCCAGAATGCTGCCCGATATCAGATGCCCACGAATCTCGTGCAGCGCGGCCAGAATATACCGCGACTGATCCTGGATCACCGAGACTTCGACGTCAGCCGGCAATAGCGCGCGACAGCGGGCCAGCCTGGCCTTCACCCCCTCAATCACCTTGACCGTGTTCTCGCCCGACTGACGCTGGATCTGCAGCACCACCGCCGGTTGACCGTTCAACCGAGCCAGTGTTCGCACTTCCTTCGTCGCGTCGTACACCTCGCCCAGATCGCTCAGCCGTATCGTCGAGTCGCCCGCAGTCGCTACGACCAGATCGGGAAACTCACGAGATTCGGGAACGCGACCCAGTGTTCTCAGCGTCCGCTCGGTCAACTGCTCGTCCACCCGCCCGCCAGGCACCTCAGCATTCTGCCGCACAATCGCATCGCGGACCTGCATGATCGACAATCGATAAGCGGCCAAGCGGCCACTGTCGATCCGAACCTGGATGGCTCGATCCGCCGCGCCGGCGATCTGCACCTGCCCCACCCCCGATGCCGACTCAATCACGCTCTTCACATACCGATCGGCCAGCATGTAAAGTTCGCGCGGAGCGCGCGGCCCCGACACAGCCAGGCTCATGATCGGCGACGAATCGGTGTCCTGCTTCTGCACGACCGGCGGATCGATTCCACGCGGTAGCCGCCCCAACACGCTCGACACCGCGTCGCGCACATCCTGCACCGCCGCGTCGACGTTCCGGTTCAGATTGAACGTCACAATCACGAACGACGATCCGTCACTGCTGACCGACCGCAGCTCTTCAATCCCAGCCACGGTCGCCACCGCGTCCTCGATCACCTGCGAGATCTCGGACTCGACCTCCTGCGAAGCCGCGCCCGGATAGACCGTCCGCACGTTGACCGTCGGCAGGTCCATGTTCGGGAACCGGTCCACACCCAGCTGAGGAAACGCGACCAGACCGGCCACCAGCAACGCGGCAATCAACATCATCGCAAAGACGGGACGACGGATGCAGAGTTCGGCCAGCCAATACATAGACGGCTAACTCCCAACTCGCGCAGGAGCCGCTGCGCTGGAGGTAGGCGAACCAGCGGTCGGCGAACCAGCGGTCGGCGAACCGGCCGTCGGCGCCACAGCCCCATCGGGCGACCCAGCCGGACTCACACTGGCCGCCGCTCGCGACGGTCCTGACCCTCCGTCGACCTTCGGTGGCGCCGTACGGGCGTGGACCGGTGCCGCTCGACCTAGGCTCCCCTCCAACAACACACGGTCGCCATCCTTCAAGCCGCCGGTGATCTCCACCACACCGTCCCCCCGGCGACCGGTCACCACGGCCTGTTCGACCGCCGCTCCGTCGACAACCTTCCACACTTTCTCGATACCAGCAAACTGCACGACCGCCGAATTCGGTACCACCACAGCCGTGGCTGTCGGATCCAGAATTACTTCAGCCTCGGCAAACAAGCCGGCTTGCCACCGCAAATCCGTATTCTCCAGATCGGCTTCAAACGTCAGCGATCGACTCAACTCATCCAGCGACGGACTGAGCCGCGAGATCCGGGTCTCCACTGGTTCAGCATTCCCCTCCACGTGGACCCTCACCAACTGGCCCGTCCGCAACTGCCGCGCGTAACGCTCGGGAACCACTCCTCGAAATCGGACTACTCCCGTGCGAACCAGGGTCACCAGACGCTGACCAACTTGCACGTAGGTGCCCGGCGAGACATCGCGTGACTGAACCAACGACTCGAACGGGGCTCGAGCCACGGCGTCTTCCAAGCGCTGTTCGGCCAACCCCAACTCAGCCTTCTGTACGCCAATCAGCGCCAGCTTTTCGTGCACACCGTTCAGCGCTGAAGCGTACCGGGCCTCCGCCACTCGCTCAGCCGCCTCGGCCTGCTGCAGCTCCGTATCGCTGGTCGCCCGCCGTTCGTAGAGCGACCGCAGCCGCTGCGCCAGCGTCTGCGATTCACCCCACACCGCCTTCGCTTCACGCACCGGCGGCGCATTGACTGGATTGAGCTGAGCCGGGTCGTCATCCGGTTGGAGTCCCACGGCCGCCATCACTTGAGTCAGCTGGGATCGAGCCTGATCGACCTGCAGCCGCAGCTCGCTCTGATCGAGCGTCACCAGGGGATCACCCGGGCCGAGCCGATCACCCAGATCGACGTGCACTTCCACGACTCGGCCGGCCACTTTGGCCCCGACCGTCGTCACTTCGTCGGCCACCAGATTCCCTTGCGTCCGGACGATGCGAGGCCACGTGTGCAGACCCACCGCCATCACATCGGCCTCGATCGGCTTCACTTCCTTAGCCGGTTTGGCCCCCGGAGACGATGCGGTCGGCGGGCCCTCGTGATGGCAGCCCACGACCAAGCTCAGGAGTACCACGGCCGGCCATCCGCTGGCCCGCCAACATGCGCGCAGAGCGATCTCGGGGAGTGAGTAGGTTTGAACCAACTTCATCGCGTCGTGATCCGACAGTCCGGTGGGCTAAGCAGATTGTTCTGGCAGGTGCGGCCGGTTACGAACTATTGTCGTTGGTCAGGGAGTGCGACGAAACCCCCAACAGGAATTTTCAGGCGACTTCAGAACGGCACGTCGTCGTCGTCCGCGTCGGCCTCAGCAAATTGACTGTTGGCAGAAGCCGCCGATCCGGCAGCCGATCCGCCCGCCGGCCCGCCGACCGGTCGGTACCCCGTCGCCTCGGCGCTAAGAAAATACTTCACTTCGCTCTGAGGATCCCGCTGCCACTTGCGGCCCGTCAAGCGGTAGTTCACCTCAATCTCGTCCCCCACATTCAGGTTGTCGACGCTGTTGCAGGCGTCGTTGGTGAACTCCAGGGGAATGTAGTTCGTAAACCGCCCCGTGTTCTGTTCCAACACCACCATCCGCTTGCGGAAACCCTTCTGTCCAAATGTCTTCGTCTCTTCGATCAGATGGACATGGCCACGCAACTTCCCATCGCTCATGGTCAGCTCTTTCCTTACGTCGACTCACCGGGTCACGTTCCATCAACGACCGACCGTTGCGGAAAATGAACGTCCCATCGTAGCACGAATCGCCCGGCGACTGAACAAGGTCAACCTACGGCCCCCGGTCTGCCCCGTCCGGAGGAAACGTCCACGGGACGATCACCGGCGTACCCTGGCGCCAGACGACCAGCCCAATCAGGGCCCCGTCCGCTCGGGCCACCGCACTGGCACCATGCCAGTCCGCCGTCAGGGGCAAGGAACCGTCGATCAGCCAGACATCTCCGGCCTGCAACCGGGCCGCCGACACGGCCAGGCTGTCGGTGCCGGCGACCAGCACACAATCCTCCGGCCGTGCGGGGCGTCGGATCTTCGCCGCGTCCCAGATCCGCGTTCCCCCAGGCAGCTCGACGCCGTCGACAATCGCCAGCGAACCACGCTGATGCAGCTGCTGGTCGCCGACTTCCAGGGCCCGACCCTCATACTCCAGCCTCAAACCGGCAGGGACGGTGTCCGGATCATCGAGGACCAAGGCACCTGCCAGCCGATGAGGTCCTACCGGATGCATCCAGCTAACCTGCTGCTGCGACCTCGTCACGCCCCACGACCGTTTCGGCCAGCTGAACGTGCCGCGCAGCCCGGCCGCCAGAGGATCCAGGTCGGGCAGCAGCCTGGCACCGACCGGCAGATGAGGTCGACACTGCAGCCAGTCATCGCTCGGTTGTGGCTCGAGCTGAAACCGGTGACCGGCTGCCACCGTACTGCCCACATCCTCCGGAGTCGCCACGGCCAAGCCGCCCGCAGTGATCGTCGCCAGCGAATCGCTGTCAAACGTCACGCCAGTCAGCCCCAAGCGAACGTCGACTCCACTGACCGCCCAGAACTTCGAGTTGGCGCGCACGACCGCGCGATACTCGGGTTCAATATAGACCCGCATCTCGACACCAGCCGCGTCGCTGGCCAAACCGACCTGCACCACGCGACCGATCGGCACGCCGCGATAGGCCACCGGAGAACCGGCCTGAATCCCCGCTCGCTGATCGCTCTCGATCACCACCTCCAGACCGCCAATCGCCTCAGCCGCGGCCGGTGGTGCGTCGAGCCCTGTCAGCTGACTGACGGGAAGCCCGCCAGCAGGACCGGGCGAGACCGCCAGGTAGGGCCCAGTTAGAACAGTGTCGAGGCCGCGCACGGCCGACACGTCAATCTGTGGTCGCTCAATCCAGAACTGACTCCCTTCGCGCGCCAATCCCGCGGCCCCCGACACCAGCTCGACCGACATCCAGACCTCGGTCCCATCGGTCGACAATCCGACGTCGACAACTTCGCCCACCTGCACTCCACGAAACCGTACCGGCGATCCGACCCGGATGCCGTACCCTTGCCGGAACTTCAGTGTCAGCGACTTGCGGGCATCGTCGACCAGCTGCCGAGGGGATTCGATCCCGACGAAATGGACTTGGTGCTCAGCCGACTCAGGTCCCGGCCGGACTCCGATGTACTTCGGCCCGACCACGGTCTCCAGGCCGCGCGGGTTGTCCAGCGACAACTGCGGACGCTCGATCCAGAACTGAGTCCCGGCACGAGCCAGCGAACGGGCTTCATGCATCAGCCGCGCGGTGATCATCACCTGCTTCAAGTCGTCCCCCAACACCACTCGTTCAATCACGCCGACATCGATGCCTCGCAACCGAATCGAATCGCCCGGCTGGATGCCATATCCCTGCTCAAAGGCAATCGTGACCAGCGGACCTGGGGATCTCCAGGCGGCGGCCAGCAGCAGCATGGCGAGCAGAGCGCAAGCGGCGGTCAGCCACCAGAACCGCGTAGCGCGCAGCCCAAACCGATCCGCCCAGACCTCCCAGCGGCCCCGCGGCATCGGCTCGACACGCGCCACCGGTATCGCAGCAGCAGTGGTTCCCGCAACCGTATTTCCCGCAGCGGCAGCATCGGGAGTTGATGGACTCGGCTCGGTCATGCGTCTTCCCAGATCGTATGTGGATCAAAGCTCATCGACGCCACCATGCTCATCGCCACGCACAGCCCAAATGCCCAGACCGCTGGCCCGATATGAAACTGAACGAGATCGCCGATTTTAACGAGCATCACCAGCAGGGCGACCAGCAGCACGTCCATCATACTCCACTTGCCCAAGTGCTCCATCAGCCGATAGGTCGCTGCCCGGTGGTGGCGATGCGTGATCTCGAGCAATGAAAGTTCCAGCAACAGGACGATCTTGGCCAGCGGCAGCACGATCGAGAAAAGAAGAACGACCAGCCCGACGAACCATTCGCCATGAGTCAGCAGTTCCCAGGTTCCAGTGACGAGGCTGGAAGAATGATGATGGCCCAGCCGATGAACTTCCAGCATGGGGAGTGTGACGGCGGGAAAGTAAAGCACGAGGGCGGCCAGTGCGGCGGCCAGCGTTCGCTGGCGGCCAAGGCGTCCGGCGGCTGAATGATCGAGGGCCAGGCCACAGCGGTGGCACACGGCGCGGTTCCCGTCGGGCACCTCTGGCAACTGCTGTACCAGACCACATCCGCGGCACGCTCGCAGCGATGTCCCTTCTGCCCGTCGCTCAGCGGTCCAATTCACTTCAGCCATGATTTCTGGTCGTGGTGCGTAAGGTGCCGGCGACCAACCATGGCAGCTGGCGGGAACGAAGGACCGCCCTGAGCGTGCCACGGGCATCCCGGCCGATCATCCGGCTTGGTAGTGCATATTGTTGCGTGTCTGGCCCGACAAGGCTATAAGGAAGTTCAGTCCTGGCCATCGACATCTGGGGTCCAGCGATAACAGGGTCCAGCGATAACAGGGTCCAGCGATAACAGGGTCCAGCGATAACAGGGTCCAGCGCAGGAGTATCGCACGTGCTGCGACTGAACGCAGGAGAATCGCGACCGTACTGTGACGGGATGAGCCGTCGCAGTTTCGTGCAGCTGGGTGTGGCTGGCATGGCCAGCCTCGGTCTGCCGGCCGTATTACAGGCTCGAGCGGAGTCGCGTCAGCGGTCGGTACCGGAAAATCGGTCGGCCATCCTGATCTGGCTGGACGGTGGTCCCAGCCACCTCGACTTGTACGACATGAAGCCGGAAGCGCCGTCGGAGTACCGCGGCATCTGGCGGCCGATTCGGACCAACGTGTCGGGGATCGAGATTTCCGAGCTGTTTCCGCAGCAGGCGAAGGTAGCGGACAAGTTTTCCATCGTCCGCTCGCTGCATCACGACACGGGCGATCACTTCACCGCCGGACACTTCATGCTGACGACCAAGAACATGGGCGTCAGCGGAGCGAACACGGCCGGCAAGTTCCCGTCGATCGGCTCGCTGATCGCCCATCAACGTCGCGATCGACCGTCGGCGCTCCCTCCCTACATCAGCGTCCCGGTGGCATCGAGCATCGGTATCCGGCCCGGTTATTTCAGTGGCAACCTGCTGGGGGCTCATTACAACCCGTTTGAAACCGGAGGCGATCCGAACGACGCCAACTTCCGTGTGCAGAATCTCGATCTGATGTCAGGGATGACGGTCGAGCGACTGGACGATCGCCGCCGGCTGCTGGCCACGCTCGACCAGATCCCCCGTTCGATCGATGCTACGCGATCGTTTGACACGCTGAATCGCTTCGAGCAGCAGGCCCTGGAATTTGTCTCCGGCGATAAGGCTCGGCGAGCCTTCGACCTCAGCGGAGAAGAGCCAGCCTGGCGGGATCGGTATGGGCGCCATAGCTGGGGCCAGAGCGTCCTGCTGGCCAGGCGACTGGTCGAAGCGGGTGCCGCGTTCGTCACGGTCCACTTCGGTGGTTGGGATCATCACTGGGACCTCAAAACCGGCATGGAGAACTACTTGCCGATGGTCGACTCGGCCGTCGCATCGCTGTTGACCGATCTCGATCAGCGTGGGCTGCTGGAATCGACACTGGTCATTCTATGCGGCGAGTTCAGCCGGACGCCGCGCATGAACGACGGCGGGAATGGTGGTCCGCCGTTGAGCAAGGGAACGCCGGGCCGAGACCACTGGGGGAACGCCATGTTCTGCTTGTTGGCCGGCGGAGGAGTGCGTGGCGGCCAGATCATCGGTGCCACCGACCGCAAGGGTGAAGGCCCCGTCTCCCGCCCTGTCCGGCCTGAGCATATCCATGCGACGATCTATCGCTGCCTCGGAATCGATCCGCATCTGCAGATCTTCGACCATGCGGGACGTCCCACCTCAGTGCTGGACGATCCGACACCCATCGAGGAACTGCTTTAAATCCGCATCTCAAAGCGGGAACACGCACGTACTGCGGTGTCTGACGAGGCCCGAGCGCGATCGATTCAGCTCGGGCTGGTAGTAGCCGATCGATCCGTGGAGTGCGTGTGAGGATACGGCTCGAGATGGACCAGCACATCGCGCAGCGCGGGGAACTGATCAAGCAACCGAGCCTTCACGCGATGGCCGACTTCATGCCCGGCATCGACGGTCATGCGGCGATCGACTTCGATATGGATATCGGCAAAGTACTCCAGCCCCGACTTGCGAACCCATAGCTTCTCTACGGCTTTCACGTCGGGGACCGACTCGGCCACGCTGCGGATCTGCTGGACCAGTTCGGGGTTGGCTTGCACGTCCATCAGTTCGCTGGCGCTGCTGATCATCAGCTGCACGCCCGACCAGATTATCGCCGCCACGACGACCAGCGCGGCGGCTTCGTCGGCCCAGATCCAAGAGGGTCCGCCCCAACGCACGAGTGCCAGGCCGACCAGAACGGCCAGCGAACAGAGGGCATCGGAACGATGGTCCCACGCGTTGGCAATCAGGGCACTCGATCGCGTGCGGCGTCCGATCGCCAGCTTATAGCGATAGAGGGCTTCTTTGATGACCGCATTGCCGCCGGCGATCCAAAGAGTCCAAACAGGTGGGAGGTCGTGGCGAGTCCCCAGCCGTTGGATGGCTTCCCAGCCAATGGCCAGAGCGGAGACGATGATCAGCAGGGCCACATTCGAACCGGCGATCGCTTCCGCTCGTGTGTGGCCATACGGGTGCTCGTCGTCCGGTGGATGTTGAGCGACGCGGAGTGCAAACAGGACCACCAGGGTTGTCACGACATCGCCGATTGAGTTGACGGCATCCGAGAGCAGGGCGAACGAATTCCCCACCAAACCGCCGACCAGCTTCACCACGGCCAACAGCAGGTTGACCCACAGTCCCAGCAGAGCGGCGCGAGTCGCTTGGCCGTAAACCTCGTGGCGATGGTTGGTGGGAGTCACAATAAGCCTTCTGTGAAAAAGTCAGCCGAACCGGACTGGTGGCTCAATCCTCCCGCGGACCGACCCTCGTGACAAAATAACCTGACGATCGGGCTGGTGCGACGCGGCAAACACCACTTCCAGGTGGCACGACCGGACGCAAGTCCCTCCACAGCGCAATCGGCAAATTGCATAGAAAAGTCACACCCGCTGCGAATTCCGCATTCCCCATCCCGCGCCTCAGTGGCGTCCATTGGAATAGCCGGTTAAGCTACTAGTCAATTGCCGCCAATTCGAGGGGGGAACACCCGAAACGGGCCCGGAGGTAGGGCCTGGCCAATCAGCGCGGCGAATCCTACAGAGGCGAATGCTCGCTACGGAATTGGACATCGAACGGATTCAGAGACCCTACGGAAGAACCCATGGCCAAACAACTGCTTATCTACGACAGTGCCGTCCCCGTCTCATCTGGTCGCCATCGCGATTGGTGCATTGAACGACGACCGTATACCTTTGCGGCGAACATCAACTCGGTCCCGCTGACCGCAGTCGAGATTCCGCATGCCGCTCGCGAATATGCCATCGTTTTCGCCGGCACCGACTCGGTCGTCCCTGTCGTCCTGCTGGGGGCTGTCGGCAATAACAATGATTACCTGGCCGAGGACGGTTCTTGGCGAGCGGACTACGTGCCGGCATTTATCCGCCGTTATCCGTTTGTCTTCTCGCTGACCGAAGACAAGTCGCGATTTGCCCTCTGCATCGACGAACAGTGGGGTGGCTGCAATCAGGAAGGTAAGGGCGAGCGGCTGTTCGACTCACAGGGTGAGCGGACCGCGTACCTCAACCAGATGCTGAAGTTTCTGGAAGAGTATCAGCTGCAGTTCAACCGAACTCAGGCCCACTGCCGCAAGCTGAAGGAACTCGGACTGCTCGAACCGATGCAGGCCGAGTTCACGCTCAGCGATGGCACCAAGCGTCAGCTGGTCGGATTCCAGGTGATCAGCCGCGAAAAGCTGAAGGCTCTGTCGGCCGAACAGCTGGCCGAACTGGCGAAGACGGACGAGTTGGAGCTGATCTACGACCATCTGCTGTCGATGCACAATTTCGGCGTGCTGGCCAAACGGGCGGCCGCTCGGATGGCATCCGACCAGGCAGCTCCTGCCCCGCCCGCCGCCCATCCTGGGGATGCCGAGGAATAATCGGGCGGTTATAATTGGGGAACAGTCGTCGAGCTTCTCGAGCGTCCGGTCGGGCGTCTCGAGAAGCCGATTTCTGGAGCCAGCCGCGATGAACCAAACCACCACCGCCGCAGTACGTCGCATGGGACGGGGCATGGCGAATGGTTTGATTCTGCTCGCCGGCCTGTTGCTGGCCCTCCCCCCCGGCTGCTGCTGGGCACTGGATGGGCTCCTTCAGGGCGATCCCACCAGTGTGGCTTCGGCCAAACACAGCTGCTGTGCGGCTGTCTCACCCCGCGCTGGGCTCACCGCGCCGACCACGTCTCTATCCTGTGCGGGGGCAATGCCCTGTGCTGGTTCGAGCCAGAACCCCGCCAGCCCACCGGCCACGTGCTGCTGCTGGCGCCACGCTACGCTCCCCGAATCGCAGGTCGTCGATCGCGGAACGAACTTCGCCGCGCCGATCGACTTGCTGCTGCCCGAGCTGGTCGCGAGCCCGCAGGACTCCGTACGGAGCGCCGCGCCCGAACTGGTCTTCTCTTATCCCGTACGCCTGCATGCGTTGAAGTGTGTCTGGCGTTGTTAAAGATCGCCGATCCATTCGATCGCGTTTGATCTTAACACACTCTCCGCACGCCCGATTCGAGCGTCACGGTCATACCTGGACGGCGATGTTGCTGTCCGCGTTCTGAATCGTCGGTGGTGTGGATTCGGGAGAATTCAACCATGTTCACGAAATTGTTTTGGGGAACGATGAGTGCTGGTCTGCTCGCTACGGCTGCGATCTGGGGCCTGCCGGCTGCTCCGGCAACTGCCACTGCCAATACTACGGCCAGCGCGGCCAGCTGCTGCCAGCCGGCGTCGGCCTGCTGTGTGACAGGAGCCGAATGCTGCGTGGCTCAGGCCAGCTGCTGTGAGACTGCTGCGTCCTGCTGTGCAACCAGCGAATCGTCAGCCAAGTAAGGCTGGCGCGACCGCTGGTCGGTAGCTGACAAAGGACCGTGTCAGGGGCTGAGTGCGACACATCGATCGCACTCAGCCCCGTCTTTTCGCCCCCCTGATGGCAGACCCGGCTTTGATTGTTTCTCGCGAGTGCCACGACTAGAATGATCCGCCGTGGTGCGAGTCGACGCCTGAGGCTCCGATGTGGGACCGGCAGTCGTGCGGAACGCGCCGACCGCAGGCACGAACAGGAACAGGCGTATGAAGCGGCAAGCATGGCGCGGCGCTGAGGTTTTGTCGCTAGGAATCGCAGCGACGCTGAGCATGTTGGTCGCCACCGCGCCGGCTCAGCCGGCCGAATCGCCCCGCGAAGCCACAGCTCAACCGGCCGCTCAAGCAGACGCCACCAGCGGCACGACTGAATCGAAGCCGCCGGACGGAGCCGCCAAGCCACCTGCCGAAGCAGCTCCGTCGTCCGGCAACGCGCCGGGTTCAACACCGCCGGGAACTACGCCATCGGGAGCTACGCCGCAGGGAGCTGCCACCTCTGACAAACCGGCTGAGACCACTCCCACACCGCCGGCGCCGATCGTAAGGCCATCCAATCCTGACCAGCCGGCTGGCCCCGACAGCTTTCAGGTGCGGCCCGACGCGAACGGGATGCTGCAGTTTCAATTCCGCGGAGCACCCTGGCCAGCCTTGATCGAATGGCTCAGCGAAGTCTCTGGCATGTCGATCGATTGGCAAGAGCTGCCGGGCGACTACGTCAATCTGCAGACTCAGCGAGCCTATTCCGTACGCGAAGTGCGCGACCTGATTAATCGCCATCTACTGGCTCGCGGCTATACGATGCTGCAGGACGGCGAGTTCCTGCATGTGGTGAAGACCACCGGCATCAATACGGCCGTCGTCCCGCGGGTGTCGCTGAGCGAGCTCGCTCAATGCTTTCCCCATGATTTCGTGAAGATCTCCTTTGAACTCGATTGGCTCCTGGCCGAACGGCTTTCGGATGAGGTGAAATCGATGATCAGCAAGAACGGAATGCTGATTCCGCTGAAGACCACCAATCGGCTGGAAGCGATCGACGCCGCCGAAAACTTGCGCCAGATTGCCCGGTTGATTCAGGAGGAGCAATCGACCGAGAGCCAGAACCATCTGGTGCGTGAGTTTGTGCTGAAGCATTCGCGTGCGTCACAGGTCAAGCAGTATCTGGAACAGCTGTTGGGCCAGGAGCAGAAGCCCAACATGCCGTTGACGCCGGAACAGCAGATGCAGCAGCAACAGATGATGATGCAGATGCAGCAGTTGGCCGCTCAACGAGGGCAGCCCGATGCCGGGAATCTTGGCGCGAAAACGAGCGACATCCAGCTGGTCGTCAACGCACAGCGTAACAGCATTCTCGCTCAGGCCCCACCCGATCGCATGGCCGTGATCGCCGAGGCCATCCGACTGCTCGACGTCCCCGCTAGTCGAGACGACGAGCTGGAAGCGCGTGTCAGCCGCATTCAAACTTACCGAATGGCAACGCTCGACCCTCAGGAAGTGGTCGACATTCTGTTGGAGACAGGTTCCCTCGAACCTGACACGCGGCTGAAGGTCGATCCCAAGAACAAGGCCATCATCGTCAACGGCCCCCCCTGGGACCATCTGACGATTCAGAAACTGATCAAGAAGCTCGACGGCAGCCCCCGCAACTTCAAGGTGGTGCGATTGCGTCGTCGCCGGGCCGACCAGGTGGCCGCGACCGTCGCCAAGTTGATGGTCGGCGATCAGGCTAAGGATGACAAAAGCTCGCGGCGCCAATCGTGGTACTACTACGAAATGTTTGGCGGTCGGGAAGAAGAATCCAAACCGTCCGACTCGTTCCGGGTCGCAGCCGACGTCGAACGCAACTGGCTGTTGCTATGGTGCAACGAATCCGAGCACGAGCGGGTGATGGGGTTGTTGAGCGAACTGGGCGAAGTCATCGGTCAGGGGGAAGGGAGCGGTGAAACGCGCGTCCTGGAGGGTGTCGGCCCGGAGGAAGTCGACGAGCTGATGAAGAAAGTCCGAGCCGCCTTCGGCCCACTGGCCCCTAATCCGATCGAGTTCACGCCGTCCGATGCGCCCCCAGGTCCTCAGGCAGAACCTGCCTCACCACCGAAGACCGACATACCACTGCGAGACGATGCCGCTGGGGAGCCTGAGCCTGCTGCGGAACCCGGTGCTGCCGGCGATCGACCAGCCGATGACGGGCGACCTGGGCTGGAATCGGCCACCGACGTCGGCACACTGCTGCCGACGGAAACCGCTCTGCAACTGGCCATGGCTCAAGCCGCTGATGAAGCTCGCGCTTCGGGCGGCGAGTCGATCTCGGACCGAGTGGATTCGTTGGCTGCTCAGAATGAAGCGGAGAAGCGGGCGACGAACGGGAGCAACTCCGGGCCGGCACCGATCCAAATCCGACGATCGGCCGACGGTCGGCTGTTGATCCATTCCAACGACACGGCGGCCCTGGATCTGTTTGAAGAACTGGTCGACAAGATCCGGTCACCGCAAAAGGCCTATACGGTCTTCAAGCTCAAGCATGCCTCGGCGACCTGGGTTTCCCTGCAACTGGAAGACTACTTCGACGAGGACGACAAGGATGACGATCGGAATCGTCCCTGGTGGATGTTCGACGAACAGCCCGAGCAGGAGTCGGCTGAGCCGACGGGACTGGAAAAGCCGCGCCCGATCCGGTTCATCTCGGACTTCGACACCAACACGATCGTCGTGCGGGACGCCACTGAAGACCAGCTGAAAATCGTGCGTGAACTGATCGAGCTGTATGACATCCAGGACCCGATCGATCGAGAAAAAGTCCGCCAGACTCAGTTGATCAAAGTACGTTATTCGCGAGCCAGCATGATCGCCAATCAGATCAAGGATGCGTTCCGCGATCTGCTGAGCGACAATGACCGCGCGTTTCAGGAGCCGCAACAGGGAGGTGAAGGCGCTGAGGGTCAACCGCGGCAGCGGCGTGGCGGGGCCAGTGCGAGCGGCGGCAGCAGCGGGCTCGATTTCGGCGCCGGCGACGATCGTCAGAAAAGCTCAACGCGAGTCGCCTTCCAGGGCAAACTGTCGCTCGGCATCGACGACGTCACCAACACTCTGCTTGTCTCGACCGAAGGCGAGACCTTAATGAAGATCGTCGTGGCGATGATCAAGGAACTGGATGAATCGGCCAAACCGATCGACGAGGTTCGAGTGATCCGGTTGCGGAGCGGTACCAGCTATGGGGAGCTGCACGAAGCGCTGAAGCGAACGTTTGGTGACCAGGTGCAGGTCAGCGACGGTCGGACCAACGGCAATGCCCCCGCAGCACCTCAGGGCCAGCAGGCGACCGAGAATCGGCCGCAGCCTGGCACACCGCCTGGCGCTCTCGCAACTCCTGAACCTTAACTCGCACATACTGCTTGTTCTGGAGGTCTGCATGCTGATCCTGCTCTGGCGCGCCGCCCGGGAACTTGCCACTCGGGTATTTGCTTGGTGCGGCTTGATCTGCCTGGCGTTGCTCGGTTCCACGTCGTCGGGCCAAGAGACGAAGTCGGATATCTGGGATTCGCCCGTTTTGGCTCAGCCGTTTGAGTCGCAGGCGTTTCGTCCGATACGAATACCGGCCTGGGTCGAGACGACGGCCGGCGTGGGCTACACGCTGTCGGTGCAGACGAGCGAACAGCGTCAGCGGGCTGTCGAAGCGGGTGTGACGATCAGCGAAGTCGGTTTTGTCGATCCGCTGTTCGTCTATTACGAGAGCCGACTGTTGAAGCGGCGTAATCCTCACGTGGCAACGGATGCCGTCGAACGCCAGATCGAGGAATATCGCAAGCTGGGAGTCCGGATCCTGGGAGTCTACCCGCCGACGCTGCAAGGCGAAGTCTACGCTGAACACCCCGACTGGCGACGAATTGCCGAGAACACCACCACCATTCCTCAGGTCGACCTCGAAAAGTACCCACATGGCGGCATGCTCTGCCTGCTCGGACCCTACGGCGACTTCATGATCGAAGTCCTTGCCGAGATCGCCGAGCGGTATCCTGTCGACGCGTTCAGCTTTGACGGTCTGCATTACGCCGGGGTGTGTTATTGTCAGCACTGCCGTGAGAACTACCGTCGGGAGACGGGGCAGGAGATTCCTGCGGTCAACATGGACGACCCGGCGTTTCGACGCTACCAGCACTGGGCCGACCGGCGCATGGAGGACTGCATTCGACGGATGCAGGAGCGACTGAAGGGGATCAACCCGCAGCTGGCCTTGATCACCTGGACGACCAACGCCGGCCGCTTCGGCCACTGGCTCGATATCCCCCGCAATATGCCGGCTCGGATGAACCTGCTACTCGACGCGCCCGACCAGGAGTTCTGGCTCGACGAAACCAATCGCGGCAATTCGATCGCCCCCGCGCTGTCCAATGCCTACATCTGGGCCTGCACTAACCATCGTGTGGCATTCAGCGAACCTTACCTGATGTCGCACGGCAATCCTTACGGCAAAGACAGTTTTCCCGGCCATGAGGTCCAGCGTCGTGTGCTGATGACGATCACTCACGGAGCGGCTCCCAGTCTGGCGGTGATCCAGCCGGGGCCATTGCAGCAGGGAGCCTACGACGCGCTGCGGGAGATCCAGCGCCGCCGTGAATGGATGTTCCACAAGCGTCCCGAGCCGTGGGGGGCGTTGTTGATGAGCGACAACACGCGGGTGTTTTACGGCCGGCAGGCGGGGCAAGTGGAAGATCGTTACCTTAGCCACGTGCTGGGGGCGTTCCGGTGTGTACTGGAAGAACACCTGCCGGTGACCGTCTGCTGCGACTGGAATCTGACGCCGCAGGAGCTGGCCCCCTACAAGGTTCTCGTCCTGCCCAACGCCGCTTCGCTCGACAAGCACCAGCTCGAAGCCATCCGTGAATACGTGCGCGCCGGCGGCGGGCTGGTCGCCACACTCGACACTTCGCTGTGTAACGAGTTCGGCGATCCGCGGTCCGACCTGGCGCTACGCGATCTGTTCGGCGTGTCATCGGCCGAATCGGCCAGCGAACCAGCCGGCGGCGATGATGTGAATCGGCAGTCGCTGGACGAGAATTTTGCCCGGCAGCTACCAGCCGATTACTGGGAGAAACGGAAGAACGCTTTTCTGCTGCAACTGAACGCCGACAGTCCGTTGCGCAGTGCCAAGCTCGATGCGCTCGTCGGCCAGGAACCTGTCACCTTCAAGGGGCCGGCGAACAAGGTGGTCGCCGTTGCGTCGGACTCGAGCCCGGGGGGAACGGTGCAGGCCACGTTCCGGCCGCACAACGAGCCATCAGCCGAATGGGGCCCTGCGATTGTCACTCAGCAGTACGGCCAAGGCCGTGTCGTCTATTTCGCGGCCGGCCTCGATCACGGTCTGTACAGTTACGCCTATCCCTACCAGCGTCTGCTGCTGGGCAATGCTGTTCGCTGGGCCGCATCGGCGCCGCCACCGGTCGAGATCACCGCGCCACTGTGCGTCCAGGCGACTCTGTTCCGTCAGCAGTTGCCGACGGAGGCTGGCGACAAGCAACCGCAAACACGGTGGCTGGTCCACTTGTTCAACAACGTCAACACGACGGCCTTCCACGCCTCAGCTCGCGACGACGTCCCGCTGCGGGAAGAGACGTTGCCGATTCTCGATATCGAGCTGAAAGTCTCGGGCCTCCCCATCCGCCGAGCCACTCAGCAGCCCGAAGGACGCGACTTGCCACTGCAACCGCTGGACAACGGGCTCTGGCAAATCACCGTCCCGCGGCTCGACGTGCATTCGGTCATTGTGCTGGAGTGAGTCTGCCGCGTCCGCATGGCTCACAAGTCTTTGGCATCACCCTTCCAGGGCTCGTCCATCGAATACCGATCCCGGAGTCCTCGATCCATTTGCCAGATTTGCCCGCCGAATTGGATGCAAGTCAGCACAAAGTCAACCAAGGCGAACGCGACGACGTATTTGAAATAGCCTCGTCCGATACCGAGCCATCCCAAGATGGCAAATACGACGCAAAGCGAGGTTATCGCGACCAGCAACAATCGCATGGAGTAGCGAAAGGGCTTTCGGACCATCTGTTAGCTTGGGGCTGTCCGTGTTGTCTGTTAAGCCCCTGCGCGAAGCCGCTCTGAAGTAAGAAAACTACGCCTAGGCCACTGCGAACAGCTCGTTCAAATTGGAGCGAATTGCGAAAGGAAACGCAACACCAGCCTGAACGGACCTCGCTGCATGTGTCGAACTCGAACGCAACGATCCCGTTCCGATTCGTTCGGATGCGTCTTCGTAAGCGGGCAATAGCTTAGCGACCCATCGATCCCTCGAGCTCAGGATCGAGGTCTGGCACGGGGGTAGCCCTCAGCGCAACCGTCCCTCTACCTCTGCCTCTGCTGCCGGCCGCTCGCCACCAGGGCCCCGCGAAAATCGTGGGGTTGCGTGGTCGACCGGGCCAAGAGGTTGAGGGCCGAGGGGGAGGGCCGTGCCCCTTGACGATTTCGCGGGGCTGGCTACCAATGGGGTACGCGGTTTGGCAAGCGCCGGCCGGTGAAATTCGAGTGCAGAAGGGGTCGAAATATGCGGATTGTGGTCGTCTGCGGGACGAATCGAGAAGGAGCCCTGTCGCGGCTGTTGGCACAGGAGGCGGCTGAGACTTACCGGCGTCTTGACCAGCAAGTGGACCTGCTGGACATGGCGGAGCTGCCGGTGGAGGCCATGCTGCCGACGGCCTACAAGCGTCAGTCAGCCGAACTGACCGCGTTGGTCAACCGCTTTATGGCTTCAGAAGCAGCCGTGTTCGTGATCCCCGAGTACAACGGCAGCTATCCGGGCATCCTGAAGCTGTTTATCGACATGCTCCCCTATCCGGCCAGCTTCGAGAATCGGCCGTGCGCGTTCATCGGGCTGGCAGCCGGTCAGTTCAAGAGCTTGCGGTCGGTGGAACATTTCCAGCAGGTCGCCGCTTATCGCCACGCCTACATCTATCCTCGGCGGCTCTTTATTGGCGACAGCTTCCAGCAGTTCATCGACGGCAAGCTCAAGGATGATGAACTCACCAAACGACTGGCCGAACAGGCGGCCGGATTCGTGAGATTCGCCGAGGCTGTCAAGTAATCCCTTGCGCAGCAAGCCCCTCGCCGAATCAACTCATCCGCTTCCTACGCCCTGACATTATCACTCTTTCCGACCACGTTCTTGAGTCGTCTCAGCTTCATCCACTTCGTGGTCAGGCCCAGGCTGAGGACGACTCCCAGCAGTGTCAGTGGGACGATGAACAGCAGCAGGATCGTTCCCCACGTCGTCCCCGCATCATGCTGTTGCGCGGCGAGGACCAGGTAGAGGGTGTAAGCGAGGTAGTAGGCCAGCAGCAGTCCTCCTTCCCACCTGGCGACAAGGTTGCCGGTGAAGAAGATGGGAAGGCAGACGAGGCTGACCGCCATCAGGATGGGGAAATCGAGGATCAGTGCCGAACGGGGGACGTCGATACCGTAGGGAGTCGCCAGGGCGGGGATGCCCAGAACGACCAGCATGTTGAAGATATTACTGCCGATCACGTTTCCCACGGCGATGTCGCGCTGACCGCGCAGACCGGCGACGAGAGCGGCAGCGACTTCGGGTAGTGACGTTCCGACGGCGACGATTGTCAGCCCGATGATCAGGTCACTCACTCCCAGCCGGACGGCCACAGCAGCGGCGCCGGCGACCAGCCAGCGGGCACCGACGGTCAACAGCAGTAATCCGGCCACAACGGCGACGGCATTGCCGATCCAAGACCAATAGCTCCGCGCCGTGCTGTGCAACTGCTGAGCGAATCCTTGCTGAATCATCGGCCGTTCGTAGCGGCTCTGCACGACCGTCCAGGCGACATAGGCGACCAGCAGTGCGACCAGAACAAGTCCATCGATGCGCCCGAGGTGCCCGTCGGCGGCCAGCAGCCACACCAGCGCGGCGACACCGATCATCCAAGGGACATCGAATCGAATCAGTCGGCTGGAGACACTCAGCGGCACCAGCAACGCTGAGCCACCGAGAATGAAGAGCACATTGAAGATGTTGCTTCCCAGTGCGTTGCCGAGCGCCAATTCCGTCTGTTCGGCAACGGCCGACTGGAGCGACACGGCCAGTTCCGGAGTGCTGGTGGCGAACGAGACGACGGTCAACCCGATGACTAGCGGCGTGACTCGCCAGGCACGGGCCAAACCGATGGTTCCGCCGACGAGCAGTTCGCCGCCGATCGCCAGCGCAGTAAACCCGCCCAGGATCCCGGCCAGCGTCCACATCAACTCCGACATGCTGCTTACTCCACCCCTCGCCTCCCCCTATCCCGCCGGCGAATCTGACGTGCGGCCGGGAGGCCCACTGTCCGATGATACCCGGTTTGCCGGCCGGGACCACGTGACCAGCCCACCCGAGGACAAGATATGGGGATTAGTCTGTTTAAACCGATCCAGGAAGGGTCGAGGGGGTCGTTTTGGGGGGCATTTCGGCCCTGACTTCGACGGCATCACTTGTTCCATAAGCTACCGTACTAACGGAGACGGGTGTTACCCGTACCCGACCACCGGAACGAGCGGTCGGCAGCCAACAAATAACTTGGTACATGTCGGAACTCGACCGCCAGTCCCTGCGGAGGGGCTATTCCATGGACACTCAAACCACCCCAATTGCCTCAGTCATTTCCCCTGACCTGGTCAACCGTTGCCTGGGTCGTCTGGAACTGGTCGACCGCATCCTGCGGGCGTTTGACGGCCAGGTAGAACGCGACTTGCACGCTCTGCGCGAAGCCCTCGCGCAAAACGATCTAAAGCAGGTAGCGAGTATCGCTCACCGTATGAAAGGCGCCGCGGCGAACTGCTCCATGACCGCCATGGCCAACACGGCCGCGACGATCGAACAGCAGGCTCGCCAGGAACGATCCGAACACCTGTTCGAGCTGCTGAGCGACCTGGACCGCCAGCTCGACGAGTTCCGGCTGGCTTGCGAACGTGAGCTGACCGCCAGCAGCGGCCTGCGCTGAACATTGCCAGCTCAGCCCGCCCTCTCCCGTTGTGCTGCTGACATCCCGCCTGCCTCCGCGTCCTCCCATTGTGGTGCGGGCGTCTCGCCTGCCTCTGCGTCCTCCCATTGTGCTGCTGACATCTCGCCTGCCTCCGCGTCCTCCCCTTGTGGTGCGGGCGTCTCGCCTGCCTCTGCGTCCTCCCATTGTGCTGCTGACATCTCGCCTGCCTCTGCGTCCTCCCGTTGTGCTGCTGACATCTCGCCTGCCTCCGCGTCCTCCCGTTGTGCTGCTGACATCTCGCCTGCCTCTGCGTCCTCCCATTGTGCTGCTGACATCTCGCCTGCCTCCGCGTCCTCCCATTGTGGTGCGGGCGTCTCGCCTGCCTCCGCGTCCTCCCGTTGTGGTGCGGGCGTCTCGCCTGCCTCTGCGTCCTCCCGTTGTGCTGCTGACATCTCGCCTGCCTCTGCGTCCTCCCATTGTGGTGCGGGCGTCTCGCCTGCCTGAATCGAGAAACCAGGACCAGGCAGCCACTCCAGGACGAGCTGAAGGTCCTTCTGGCCGGCGATCTTTTCTTAGGCTCAATATTTTTCATCCTGAGATAGCAGCAGCTAGCAGCCGGACGTGGGCGGGAGGCGTGGGTCTGCTGGAAATAAGGCAGGCGGAGTGCCTGCACCACAATGCAGAGGCAGGCGGAGTGCCTGCACCACAATGCAGAGGCAGGCGGAGTGCCTGCACCACAATGCAGAGGCAGGCGGGACGCCTGCACCACAATGCAGAGGCAGGCGGGACGCCTGCACCACAATGCAGAGGCAGGCGGGACGCCCGCACCACAATGGCAGAGGCAGGCGGGACGCCTGCACCACAATGGGTTGGAAGCCGCAGAGTTTCGCCAATCGTCACTACCGGCGAGCAGATCACCAGATGGCGGGGCCACGGCTGGGGACACACTGTGGCTCTCCAAGACGATGCTCCGATAGTACGGATCAGAGGGGTTGTAGTCATCGTCGGTCGGTTGCTGGTCCCAGGAGGGGAGTCATGCGTTCGTTTGCTTGCGCCCTGTCGATCGTGCTGACATTCTCCGGGTCGCTGCTGGCCGACGGCGTCATCCGCAACGGGCTCGGGGCGCGCGTCGCCGGTCGTGGTGGCACGAACATCGCCTTCTCCGACAGCGGCATGATTCTGCACGACAACCCGGCGGGGATGATCAACGTGGCGTCGAACGGTCTGGCCGAGCTGACCGGCGATTTGTTGATCACCGACATTCGCTATCAAGAGCCGACGCAGTTCACTTCCTCGGACCATGATCCGGTCCCTTTGGGAAATGTGGCGCTGATTCACAAGACGGCCGATGACCAGCTGGCCGTAGGCCTGGGCTTCTTCTCACCTGGCGGATTCGCCACCGACTATACGATGAACGCGCCGGCTCCGTTTGGCGGCCCGACCAAATACAAATCGTTTGGTTCGCTGGCTCGAGCCTTAGCCGGCGCCGCCTGGCAGGTGGACGATCGGCTGAGCGTCGGCGCATCGCTGGGAGTGGGGATCAGCCACATTGAGCTGGAGGGCCCGTATTTTCTGCAAGGGCCGAGCCTGCCGCCGGGAACACCTACGATCATGGACCTGCAGGCGACCGGAGCCGCTCTGTCGTGGTCGATCGGCATGCAGTATGCCTGGACCGACGCAACGACGATCGGTGCCGCGTTTCAGGGCGACACGAACTTCAACCTCGATGGTTCGACCAGCACCACGGTCCCCGGGCTGGGGTCAAGCGAGTTCGACACGACGTTGAACATGCGGTGGCCGATGTCGCTGGGTCTCGGCCTGCGGCACCAGCTCTGTCGGCACCGCGTCGTCGGCATCGACGCTATCTGGTACGACTGGTCGAGTGCTTTTGACACGGCGGGGATGGAGTTGAGCAATCCGTCGAGCCCCATCTACCAGCAGGTGCTGGGGACGCACATCACCGAGAACCTGCCGCTGCAATGGCGCGACTCGATCTCGGTGCGGCTTGGCGGCGAGCATCACTTTGATTCGGGCAAGACCGTGCGAGCGGGCTACGTCTATCACCGTAACCCGATCCCCTCGGCGACGTTGACTCCCTACCTGAACACGACGCTTGAGCACACCTTCGCCCTGGGTTACGGCCAACCGCTCTGGGGTGGCTGGCAGACCGATCTGGCGTACCAGTTCATGTACGGGCCGAAGAACACCATCGAAGACAGCGCCCTGGCCGGCGATGATTTCACCGGCGGTGTGAACTACACCTACGCTCACTTCATCTTCGTCGGCTTCCTCAAGCAGTTCTAAGCTGCCGATGGCCTTTGTGCGACAAGCCGTCAGCTGACCTCGCATCACTCCGAGGGTACGCCAACACCTCGGTGACGCTGTGACGGTGTGACGCTGTGCGAAAACGGAAAACGCGTTCTGGGGATCGCGGATCCGTGCCTGGCTGGCGGAAATGTCGCGGACTGAGCGCCCCAGCTGCTACCGAACACCTTGCCGGGAGGGCTGACCGGCTTAAGGCAGGGCGAATCGCCATAATGGGGGCATGACGTGCGCGGGCTGGAGAGTGGCGGGCTGGCGAGTGGCGGTCTGGAGAGTGGCATTCTGGACAGTGGCATGGCGGGGGAGTAATGTGATGGTCCCTGAGCCGAAGTCTGGACCAGTCATGTCAGGGGCTGGACGCCAGTCGGCTCGATCCCTCCCGTTTTATCCCACCCGAGGAAGCGACTATGGGCGTTGTGCACAATTCTTCGCGCCGCGATTTCATGAAGACGGCCAGTGCGGCCATCGCGGTCCCTTACATCATTACCTCGTCGGCGCTCGGCAGTGCCGATCGTGCTCCGGCCAGTGACCGAATCGTCATGGGCGGTATCGGCATCGGCAACATGGGTTCGGGCGACCTCGGCGCCTTCCTCGGTCGCGGGGACGTGCAGTATGTGGCTGTCTGCGACGTGCGCAAGCCGATGCGGGATGCCGCGGCCGGTCGCGTGAACGAGAAGAACCAGAACACCGACTGCGCCAACTACAACGATTTCCGCGAGCTGCTGGCTCGCGATGACATCGACGCGGTCCACATCGCCACGCCCGATCACTGGCACGCGATCATGGTGATCGAGGCCTGTCGACATGGCAAAGATGTCTATTGCCAGAAGCCGGAAACGCTGACCCTGCGCGAAGGGCCCTTGATGGTCGCCGCCGCTCGACGCTATCAGCGCGTCGTATCGGGTGGCAGCCAACGAGTGCTGGAAGACTATCGGGGCGTGGTCGATCCCTGCTGGTCGGGCGAACTCGGTCCGATCAAGTCGATCAACGTCAACGTCGGTCCCCTTTCTCAGCTCTGCAATCTGCCGGCCGAGGATACGCCGGCGGACATGGACTGGGACCTGTGGCTCGGTCCGGCTCCCTGGGCCCCCTACAATCACTCTCGGTGCGATGGCAACTTTGGCACCAGCGGCGGGAGCTGGCGATCGTACATCGATTATTCGGGCGGCGGCATGACCGACTGGGGTGCTCACCACTTCGGCGGCGCCACGTTCGCCGTCGACGTACGGGAAATGCAGCCCGAGGAAGTCCTCTACAACACCGATCCGGACGGCAACTACTTGACCTTCCGCTATCCGAACGGCATTCAGATTCACCACAACAAGCCCAAGACCGAGAACATGGTGGTCGAGGGGACGCCGGGCGAGAAGCGAGAAGCCAAGCCGGTGCCGAGCTACAAGGGTCAGGGAGGCATCTACGGCGACTTCATCGAATGCGTGAAGACTCGCGAGAAGCCCTTCCGCGACATCGAGCTGGCCGTCAACAGCGTGGCACTCAGTCACCTGGGGAGCATCGCCTATCGGCTGCAGCGCAATCTGAAGTGGGACTCGGCCAAGCAGGAGTTCCCCAACGACGCCGAGGCCAATCGATTCCTCGATCGGGCTCGTCGCGAACCGTGGCAGCTGTAACAAACAGAGCCTGACGGGGACAGCTCCCCGGCTCTGCTGAACGGTTCCCTTGGGAAGAATACAAGATCACTCACTGAATTTAGGAAGTTACTGATATGTTGGATCAAGCCTTAGCAGCCTTGAAGACGTTTGACTGGGGCGCCGACCTGGCGCCGCTCAAGCCGATCGAAGAAGCTGTCGTCGCCACGCACGGTGACGCAGCCGCTCGACAGAAACTCGAATCCCAGCTGACCGAGATCCTGAAATCGGACGCGCCGCGCGCGGCCAAGGATTACGTTTGCCGGGTCCTGATGCAGATCGGCTCAGCCGATTCGGTCCCCACCCTGGCCGCACTGCTCGCTTCACCCGAACTGTCGCACATGGCTCGGTTCGCACTCTACCGCATTCCCGCGCCGGCTTCGGCCAGTGCGTTGCGTGAAGCGGCGGGCAAGCTGACCGGCGAGCAGAAGATCGGCGTGATCGCGACCCTCGGTGCGCGCGGCGACAACGAGAGCGTCGCCATGCTGGGCCAGCTGCTCGGTGACGCCGATGCCGAAACGGCTCGAGCGGCCGCGATGGCCCTCGGAGCGATCCGGTCCGGTACGGCAGCTCAGGTATTGACCAAGGCCAAGCCTTCGGACAAGGGTGTGCAGGCAGCGGTGATCGACGCGGCGCTGGCTTGTGCTGAAGGTCTGGTGGCCGACGGCAAGAAGGCCGCCGCTTTGGCGATCTACAAGAGCTACGCCGGCGAAGGTCAGCCCAAGCACGTGCGGCTGGCCGCCACACGTGGCATGTTGGCGGCAGCCGGCAAGTAACTCGAGTTCGTCATTCCACCAGCGCACCAGCGAGTGCGCCGATTGACTTCTACCCCATACGCCAGACGGTTTTGTCTGGCGTATGTTCACTAGGTGACCGGAGCTTGAACGTGATTCGCATCTCTACCCGCTCGTTCTGGACGTTGACTGCCGCCATGGTGCTGATCGGATCAGCCGGACTGGCCCGGGGCCAGGGCCAGGAGACGGCAACCGATGACACCATCGAGCTGGTCGTGGGGTTGTTGAGCGACGCTGACAAGGAGATGCGAGCGATCGGGCTGGAGCAGGTGCGGTCGGAGGCGAAGGGGGAGGCCGCGACTCGCAAGTTCGCCGAGCTCCTTGCCAAGGGGCTCCCCTCCGACGCTCAGGTCGGACTGATCAATGCCTTGACCGACCGCGGCGATGGAGCGGCTCGTCCGGCGATCGTCGAACTGTTGGCCAGTCCCGACGCGGCGGTGAAGACGGCTGCCGCCAATTCGCTCGGCTATCTCGGCCAGGCCGAAGACGTCGAGCGACTGGTCGCCTTGTTGCGGGACGGTGACGACTCACTGCGTGGCACGGCCCGCGCGTCGCTGATCCGGATGCCTCACCCGGGTGCCTCGGCAGCCATCGTGACGGAACTGACTGGCCTGCCAGTCGATTCGTCGCAGAATACACTGTGGATCGCGCTAATCGAGATTCTGGCGGCACGACGAGCCACGGCTGCGGCGGAGAGTCTGGTGCCGCTGGCCGTCGATGCCGATCCGGCCGTGCGGACTGCGGCAATGACAGCCCTGGGGCAGCTGGCCGGTCCCGCTCAGATTCCAGGCATGCTGGCCGGTATCCTGAAGGCGGAAAAAGGGCCCGAGCGGGAGGGTGCTGAGAAGGCGGTGATGTTCGTCTGCAGTCGCACTGAAGATCCCGCACAACGGGCCGCTCCCCTGCTCGCAGCGATCGAAGCCCTGCCCGAGGCTCAGCAACGGCAGCTGTGGCCCACACTCGGGCGAGTGGGTGGCGAAGCGGCTCGGCAGGCGATCGAGAAGCTGATCGCCGACCCGAAGTCGCACGACATCGGCCTGCGGGCCATCTGCAACTGGCCCGACGCCTCAATCGCCCCGCGGCTGATCGAGCTGGTCGAGCAGGAAAAGCACGGCGACCACCGGACGTCGGCCCTGCGTGCCCTGGTGCGGGTGGCCGTGTTGCCAGACGACCGCACTGACACTCAGCGTCTGGAGCTCCTCAAGCAGGCGCTCGGTATGTGCGACCGGGACGCCGAGCGAACGCTGGTCCTGCAGCGGGCCCGGGCGATCCGGAGTGTCGACTCGCTGCGATTCCTGTTGCCGTTCGTCGACCAGCCGGCGTTCATGGAGCAGGCCTGCCTGTCGATCGTCGAGCTGGCTCATCACCGAGCCCTGCGGGACGCGAACAAGACCGAGTTCCACGCTGCGCTGGACAAAGTGATGGCGACCAGCAAGGACGCGACGACCGTCGAGCGAGCGCGGCGGTACAAGAACAACCAGACGTGGAATCGGGCTACCGGCAGCTGACCGGCCACCTCACCCTGCCGGAAAGCTGACTTTGGGAGCCTCTGCGGCACCGGCGGCGGCTTCAAAATATTTCTTCGGTTCGTTCAATCCTCGCAGCTGGGCCACCAGACTGGTCGGGAACTGGCGAATGGCCGTGTTGAATTCTCTGGCCACTTCGTTGTATCGCTGGCGTTCCACCGAAACTCGATTCTCCGTCCCGCTCAGCTCTACCTGCAAATCGCGAAAGTTCTGATTTGCTTTCAGATCGGGATAGTTCTCGGCCACGACCAGCAGTCGGGACAGAGTGGTTTCGAGCTCGGAAGCAATCTCGGCCTTTTGGCTCGGCGACCCTGGCTGGTTCCATCGACTCCGGAGTTCCGTCACCCGTTCCAGTATGGCCTTCTCGTGGCTGGCATAGCCTTGGACAGTGGCGACGAGATTGGGGATCAGGTCGAAACGGCGCTGCAGCACGGTCTCGACTTGTGCCCAAGCTGTATTCACTCTTTCTTCCAAGGCGACCAAGCGGTTCCCGCTGGAGATAAAGTAGACGACGGCCAGCGCGGCCACGCCCAGGGCTATCCAAAGTCCCGTACGAGGTGATTTGCCAGTGGCGGAGGTCAGATTCGAATCAGTGCTCATACCGTATTCCCTTCTCTCGGATTTTCCAGCCGATTCACGGCCTGGATGACATCTTCAATCGACTGCAGGTAATCAGAAAACTCCACAACAATTCCGGTGGCCAACAGCTCATCCGGGACTCGATCTTCACCATTAGCTGCGGCCCAGCGGCATTTCAAGTCGGCCAGTTCATGAAAGGGCGCCGTGTTGAACGGCAGATGGCGGGCCAGCTGATTCAATGCGTCGAGCTTATGGTCGGGCACGGCATCCTGGAATAAACGCAGCGCGGCGCGGAACAATACGAGAAAGGTGCTGTGGGATGTCAGCATCAATCGCCGGACTGCCACGGGATCTCGCCCGGTCAATGTGTATTTGCTGCGTAACGACAACAGCTTACCCGTCAGCTCGCGCTCAATCTGCAGTCGCAGATCACGAGGGCAGAACTGCAATCGAGCCAACACATCTTCGCCCCAGATGATTTTTCTGGACTGTCGTATATCGAGCAGTTCGATCGGAAAAGCATCCAACGAACTGGCCAGCTGTTTGGCGGAGAACAGCAACGGTGGAGGACGCCTCGCATCACACCAGGCACGGAACAGGTCCACCAGCCGATCCAGTTGATCGACCCCCAGCGGCTCGACCACCATCAGCAGATTGTAATTTGATATACCCGGCACAAAATCGCCGGCGGCCGCGGAACCGTAGAGAATGACGCTCTGCAGTTGAGTCCCCAGAGCGGCCGCGGCCCGCCGGGCGAATTCATCGGGCTCCATCGCATCGGATTCACGTCGTTGATCGACCATACGAACTCGCAAGACCTTCCCTCGGTTGAATCACCAATCTCCGCTCGCTCCGCCGCCTCCCGACGCACCACCGCCAAATCCACCCCAATCCTGCGAAAAGCCTCCGCCGCCCCCTGATCCGCCTCCACCATACCAGGGACCGCTGATCCAGGGTGAGTCGTTGCCGGTCCACGGCGTACTCCCCCAGGGGCCACTCGACGCGGATGGGCCTGCTCCACCCCGAATTGCGCGCCCGGCGGAATACCACCCCCCGGCGATGCCGCCCAGTAACACGGCGCCCTGCCACAGCACGCCTGGCCACCCAGCCAGACCGGCACTCACCAACATCGGCAGTCCCCCAAACACGGCGCCGAAACCGACTGAACCGGCAGCCCGGGTACGGAGCCCGGCCCCGATCACCAATCCTCCAGTCACCACGAACAGGCTGAGAAACAGAAGCGGTAAAACCACGCCCCCCGCGCCGTCCGGAGCTCGGTCACTGGCCGCCGCTGGTTCGTTGCGGCGAATGATTTCCCCCACTCGGTCGACGGTGGCCGACAATCCTGCGGCATAGCTGCCTTGACGGAACGCGGGCCGCAAAGCCTGGTCGCCAATTCTCGCCGCCAACACGTCCGGCAGGATGGGCTCCAGCCCATAGCCAATCTCAAATCGCCACTTGCGGTCCTGCATGGCGACCAGCAGCAACACGCCCCGGTCGTCTCCCTGCTGGCCAATTCCCCACTTGGCATACAACTTATTGGCGAAGTCGTCGACGTCACCCCCCCGCAGCGAGTCGAGCACCACGACGACGACGGACGCACCGGTTTCGTCGCGCAGTTGCCGACACTTCCGATCGAGGTCATCCCGTGCGGCGGGGGTTAACACCCCAGCGTAGTCGCTCACCGGCCCGGCCGGCTTGGCCAGCGACTGCAGCAATTCATCCGAGGGGATCGCACCGACGGCGACCGCGCCCCAGCCGCACCAGCAGGCGACCAGCAGCACGCAGCGCAGCCAGTTCACCCAGCGCAGCCAGTTCACCCAGTGCAGCCGGTTCCTCGAGCGCAGCCGGTCGCCGCGGCGGGCGATGGCAGACGACTCCGGGACTCCTGGCTGATGGCCGTTCATACCTGTCAGTCTATCCCATTCGCGCTGCAGCTGACACGTCGACACCCCAGCCGGCAGAGTTTACCCGACGTGAACGACTCCACCCGAGTCGAAAAAAATTTGTGCGCGTTGGCCGAATTTTCTGAGAACGCCCGCGGACTCTGATTATGCTGGGTGGTCGAAACGGATGGAAGCACGGCTGATACCCCATCAGCTGGCTCTGGGGAACGATTGCGGCAGACTGATCCCCTGCCAAGCAATTGAGCAACTGCGGATCGACTGAAAGAAGTGGGGTAGACGTATGATTCGTCGATTGGTTGGAACGCGCGAGCCTGCGCCAGCCCAGATCAGCTGGGAAGAAGACTACGCTCTGCGCGTCAACCCGACTCTAATGACCGCGTTGCTGCACGACGCTGTCCCGGTACTCAAGCACGTCGGCTGGCGAGTGACCAAGGTCGAAGAGGGATACTGCGAGAGCGAACTGCCGCTGAACCTCGAATCGACCAATCAGCACGGCACGCATCAAGCTGCGCTGATCGGGTTGTCGGGCGACTATACCGGAGGCTTGGCGCTGGCCACTTTGCTGCGCAACGTCCCGTTGGCTGGGGTCCATCCCTGCAACGAATCGAATTCGGCCGCACTGTGGCTAGCCAGCATGAACATTCGCTACAAGGCGCCCAGCACCGGGCACCTCACCGCCTGCTGCCGGGTCCCCGAAGAGACAGCTCAACGAGTCCGCGAACGCTATTTTGGCGGCCGACGGCTGATCGTACCGCTGACCGTGACCTTTATGTCCAACTCTGAGTCGATTGCCGAAGCGGAGATGACCTACTTCGCTCAGGCCTCGCAGCTGCTCCGCCCTACCCCGGAAAACCCTCGCCTGAATACGCTTTACAAGCACAAGCTCAAGGCCTCAGCACGGTTGATCGCTGCGTTGCGGGCCAAGATGGGCGACGAGGAGCGTGGCTTGCGAATCGATTCGACTGAGCCGTTAGCGGGAGCTCATGCGTGGCGCATCCCTCAGCGGCAGAATCTGTCGGTGGACGACAGCGGAATCACCAGTCTGGAGCCGATCAACGGTCATTCCACCAATCCTCCGCAATCGCTGTACGTTCATGCCGCCCATTCGGCTGCCGCCGCTGGTCCGCACGGCAGGATCCTGGCCGATTATCTCACTTCGATCCTGCCTCAGCTCGAAGACATGGTGATCGCTCGTACCCGTCACATCGACGCGACGCTGGATCACGCGATCCGGTCGGGTGTTCAGCAGGTCGTGATACCCGGAGTCGGGCTCGACTTCCGCGTCTACAACCTGGCGGCGAAGTATCCACACTTGCGGTTCTTTGAAACCGACTTGCCCGAGATGCTGGAGGAGCGCGAACGAACTTTGCAGACGATTCCCTATCTGCCGAACGCTCACCGGGAAACCGTCGCGGTGAATTTCGAAGTGGACCAGTTGGACGAGAAATTGCTGGGATCGACGTCGTTCGATCCGCGATTGCCGACGATGGTCGTCTATGAAGGCTGCTCGATGTATTTCGACGAGGCGACGAATCGCAGGACACTGAGCCAGATTCGGCGGCTGTTGAATCATCCTGAGAGTCGACTGTGGAGTGATTTCGTCAGCACGGCGGTAGTCGACGGCACGACCGATCAGGCGGGAATTGAAGGGTTTCTGGAAGGGATGGAAAAGCTGGGCGAAGCGTTTGTGTTTGGTGTGGACGACGTGGCTGCGTTTTTCGGCAGCCAGGGTTATGCTGTCCGCCAGGCGCTGACCGCCGGCGATTTCCTCGGCCAAGCCGACCCCGTCTACGGCGTCTACCGTTTTGTGGTGGCCGGCCCGGAGAGTCCGTCCGGCTGATTTGCCGCCAGCGGACAACAACCAGAATTCAGCGACCAGGACCGATTGTGCTGGCGGTAGCGACTTTGCCGCCGACGAAATATCCGCCCAACGGGGAAACGACGGGGCGCAGAAGAACGAGCGGTCGGGCTGACGTAACCTTTCAGGATGGAAGCCTCTGGCAAAATCCTGTGAGGTTCGTGCGGCCATGTCCACCGGTGGCATCGAGACAAGTTCGCAACGCGCTCTGTCGCCCGACGTTGCGCGATTCCTGTCGGGCTTTGAACAGGCCTTCGACGACCGATTCTCCCTGGAATCGGTACGCCAATGCGCTGGCGGAGTGCTCACGGCGACGGGGCACGACATCGAGACTCGGCAACCGGTCTTCATTCGAGCGGGAACCGATCCTCGTATTTCGGCCGGCCTGCGTATGCGATTGGCCTACGACGCTCGCGCCCTACAGGGAGTCGACGGGGACGAATTCAGTCGGATTCTGGGCGCCGCCATCGTGGCGCAGAACGTGTTTCTGGTCAGCGAACTGGTAGTCGGACCGTCGTTGGCCGAGATCCTCGCCAACACGAGCCGGCTTCCCGTCGTCGACGCGCTCACCCTGGGACGCAGACTCTTTGCCGCACTGGCCCGGTATCACAGTCGAGGCGTTCGGCACCGCAACGTCAACCCGCGCAACATCATCGTTGGCGAGCCCGGCAAATGGTCTACGGCCAAACTGGTCAACTTCGGTGCGACACGAGAATGGACTCCCGATCTGCTGGTCAGCGACCAGGTCCTGGCCGAAATCCGTTACGTGTCGCCGGAGCAGGCGGGCACGATTGACCAGGATCTCGGCGCGCCAGCTGACTTGTACTCTGCCGGAGCGGTCTTGTTTGCCTGTTTGACGGGGCAGAGCCCGTTCTGCGGCACCACTGTCAGCGATATCCTGCTGAGTCACCTGACGGCTCCCATTCCGCGGCTGCGCGAGACTGGCTGCGATGCGCCGCGAGTGGTCGACGAACTGCTCGCCAGATTGATGCGCAAGGATCCGCGCGACCGATACCAGACCGCGCAAGCAGTGGTCGACGACCTGGACCAGATTCTGGAGCTGATGCACCACGGCGTCGCTGAGCCGGCCATGGTGATCGGCGGCCGCGATGAACGCGGAACGCTCACCGAACCGGCATTCGTCGGACGGGACACCGAGGTGCGATCGTTGCAGCAACGGCTTTCGGCCACACTGCGCGGAGCCGGCGGGCTAGCCTATCTGGAGGGCGAATCGGGCTCAGGCAAATCTCGGCTGCTGGTCGAAGTCGGACAGATGGCCGTCGGGCGCGGATTCCGAGTCTTCCGCGGGCGAGGGTCGAGCGAAGTGGGGCAGATGCCCTTCGCCATGCTGGATCAAGTGGCCGACTACTTCGCTCAGTGTGCGGCGACCGACCAGCAACTGGTGGAGCGGGTTCGCGAGGCGTTGGGAGACGACTGCGCCACGCTGGTGGCTGCCCTGCCCCGATTGCAGGCAGTGCTCGGTTCGGTCCACAACCAAATCGCACCAGAAGCCTTCATCGAAGCCCGCACGCTGCGCGTGCTGAGGAGTTTCCTGCTGGCGCTGGGGGACCACGAACGACCGGCGCTGATTGTCCTCGACGACTGCCAGTGGGCCGACGAACTCACCCTGAAACTGCTCAGCTCCTGGCAAAACGACTCGGCTCAACGCCAGGGACGCGACAATCACGTCCTGGTGCTGGCCTCGTTCCGTACGGAAGAAGTCGGCGCCGAGCATCTGCTGCGCCGGACGACACCCGGACTGCATTGTCGGCTGACCGGCCTGTCGGACGACGATGTCGTGCTGCTGGCCCAGTCGATGGGTGGTCAACTGCCGTCCGAAGCGATGGAACATGTGGTCCGAGTGGCGGCGGGGAGTCCGTTCATGGCGTCGGCCACCCTGCGGGGTCTGGTCGAAGTCCAGGCGTTGATTCCCGGCGAACGAGGGTGGGAAGTCAATCCGCTGGCCATGGCCGAATGCCGTGCGTCGACGGAGGCCGCCGAACTTCTGACACGTCGTGTACGACTCCTGTCGCCCGAGACGCGGGACTTGTTGACGATCGGTGCCGTGTTGGGTCGGGAGTTCAGCCTCGAACTGGTGTCCCAGCTGGTGGGCCAGTCAGATACCGCAGTCATCACGGCACTCGACGAAGCCCGCCAGCGACATTTGATCTGGTTGCGTCCCGACGAGTCGACGTGCGTCTTCATGCACGACAAGATTCGCGAAGTGCTGCTCGATCACCTCACGGCGGACGAGCGTCAGGGAGTCCATCGCCGAGCCGCCAATTACCTGGCGACACTGCCGTCAGTCAACTCCCTCGACCTGGCCTTCCATTTCGATTCGGCCGGTGACCACGAGCAGGCGCTGCCCTACGCGCTGGAAGCGGCCGAGCAGGCTCGGTCCCAGCACTCGCTGGAAATTGCCAAACAGCAGTTTCTGATCGCTGAACGGGGAGCCACTTCAGCCGGACGAAGCACACAGTTTCGCGTCGCCGAGGGGCTGGGCGACGTCCTCATGCTACGTGGCGAATATGACGCGGCGGCCCGACAGCTGGAAGTCGCCGGCCAACTGGCTCGTGGCAATTACGCTCAAGCTCAAATCCGCGGCAAGCTGGCCGAGCTGGCCTTCAAACGGGGCATGCCCGTTCAGGCTGCGACCGACTACGAAACGGCTCTGCGACTGCTCGGGACTTTCGTCCCGTACCGTTCAGCCGGTTTCCTGCTGCTGTTGATGAAGGAAGCTGTGGTTCAGGTGCTGCATACCCTGTTCCCGACAGCGCTGGTTCATCGTTTGCGCCGATACCCGAATGAACGTGAAGCGTTGACACTGCGGTTATTCAGTGGCTTGGCGCACTCGTACTGGTACGGCCGCAGCAAATTCATGGTCTTGTGGGCACACCTGCGGGGCTTGAATCTGGGCGAACGCTATCTGGCGACCCCCGAACTCGCACAGGCCTACTCCGAACATGCACCTGCCATGACGCTGGTTGCTTTTTTCAACCGCGCATTTCGCTACGCCAAGAAGTCACTGGAAATCCGACGCAACCTGGGCGATCTGTGGGGCCAGGGAGCCGCTTTGAATTACTACGGAATAACACTCTATGCGGCTTCGCGTTACGAAGAATGCGTCTCCTGCTGCCGTGAATCGATTCGCCTGCTGGAACGGATGGGCGACTACTGGCTGATGCACATGGCCCGGTACCAACTGGCAGCGTCCCTGTACCGGCTGGGCGAACTTGACGAAGCCATTCTGGAAGCGAAGACGAACTACCGATCGGCTCTGGATGTCAGCGACGAACAGGCGTCGCGGATTATTCTGGACGTCTGGTCCCGAGCGGGCTCGGTGCCGGCCAATGTCCTGGCCCAGGAGACAGCTCGTCAGCCAGGCGACAGTCAGGGGACGGGTCAGTTGCTGCTGGCTGAAGGAGTGTGGTACCTCAAGCAGGACCAGACGGCTCAGGCGATTCGCGTGCTGGACGAAGCCGTTCGCGTGACGCGCGAGGCGGAGATCTGCAACGCTTACACCATTCCTTGCCTGGCATGGCTGGCTACCGCTCATCGACTGGCAGCGACGGAACGCACGTATGACGCGGCCGCTCGGCGCCGACATCTACAACTGGCCCGTCGGGCAGTCCAGTCCGGACTGCGGGCGACGGCGATCAGCAAGAATGACTTGCCGCACCTGCTGCGCGAGAAGTCGCTCGTCGCTGCCCTCGAAGGCCGAAGAAGTGCGGCCGTGAAGGCGATGCGCAAGAGCCTGCAATGGGCCGAACGACTTCGCGCGGCCGACGAGCAGTTGCAGAATATTGAAGCGATCGAGGCCTTGGGATTGACCGAACTGGCCGCGTGGCAGGATCGATTGGCGTCCAATGGCCGAGCGCCGTCCCAGAACCACATCACCTTCTCGTCGGTCGCCCGGCAGGCTTCGAAAGACACCACGCTGTCGCTGGTCGACCGGTTCCAGACCGTGCTCGTATCGGGACGCCGCATCGCTTCAGCGTTGTTGATCGGTGAGATCTACGAAGAGGCTCGCCAGGCGGCCTCACGGATGCTGCGCGGCGACAACTGCCTGATCGTGGAAGTTGGGCCCGACGACCAACTGTCGGTGGCTGCAGGAGATCCCTCTTCGTTCGATCCGAACGTTGATGCCGCGTTGATCCGCGGATGCCTGGAACGGGGCGGAGCTGTGTCGGGGCCGAGGCAGACGGGGTTCGGCGGCCAGATCGGAGCGGCTACCAGCAGTCGCGGGTCAGCACTATGTGCCCCGATTCACGTCCGAGACCGGCTCGTCGCCTGCCTCTATGTCACCCACGGCTCGATCGAGTCGCTGTTCGGTGAGGCTGAAGAACGTCTCGCTGAATTCATTGCGGTGATCACCGGTGCGGCGTGCGAAAACGCTCAGGGATTCGCCGAATTGCGGCAGCTGAATGCCACACTGGAAGATCGAGTGGCCGAGCGTACCGCGGCCGCTCAGGCTCGCGCCGAAGAACTGGAAGTCTCCAACCGCAACCTGGAACGAGTCGCCTCCGACCTGCGCGAAACCGAAGAAGAGCTCCGCATCGCCATGCATCGGGCCGAACAGGCCAACGAGGCCAAAGGACGGTTCCTGGCGACGATGAGCCACGAGATTCGCACGCCGATGAACGGTGTGTTGGGGATGACCGAGATCGCGCTCCGGACCCCGTTGACCATTCAGCAGAAAGGTTACTTGAACCTGATCAAACAGTCAGGTGTCGCCCTGCTGACCCTGCTGAACGACATCCTCGACTTCTCGAAGATCGAAGCTGGCCGCATGGACCTCGAGCAGGTCGCGATCGACTTGCACGATACCGTCCAGAACTCGGCACGACTGCTGTCGACCTCGGCTTATCAAAAAGGTCTCGAACTTGTCTGCATGCTCCGTCCTGACGCACCACGACGTGTGATCGGCGATCCGACACGACTGCGGCAAGTCATCGTCAATCTGGTCGGCAACGCGGTGAAGTTCACCGAAAAGGGCCAGGTGGTGGTGACCGTTGAACCGTGGTTTCCGGAAGGGGGACGGCCCGGAATCCATCTCTCCGTCCGCGATACGGGGATCGGCATTCCTGAGTCTCAGCAGAAACTGATCTTCGACCCGTTCCGTCAATCCGACAGTTCCACCACACGCCGGTTCGGCGGCACCGGACTGGGTCTTTCCATTTCACGGCAGCTGGTCGAGATGATGGGAGGCCGGATGTGGCTGGAGAGCCAGGTGGGTGTCGGAACGACATTCCACTGCGAGATCCCGCTGGAGATCATCCCCGACTCGACCGGCCCGGCCGATGCGCCACTGGCCCACCGATCCGTCCTGGTTATCAGTGACCATTCGGAAGGCCGCGCTGCCTATGCCGCAGCACTTCAGCATCTCGGAGCCGAAGTACTGACCACGTCGTCCCAGGATCCGCTCGTCCAGATCGACGGACATGTCGGGGCCGTGATCGTCGATCGGAGTGGAGCGATCGATATCAATCGCGTCATTGGCCGCGTCCGCCAGAAGCTCCCCGGCCGACCCATCATCGGGCTCTACCCACCCGGCGAGGAAATGCTTGGACATGACATCGTCGAAGCTCAGATTACCAAACCTCCTACCTCGGATGAACTGCTCGATATCATCAGCCGACTTCACAAGACGGCCAGCCGTCAGGCCCGGTCAGACGACAAATCGGGGAACAGCGACGATACGCCCTCCGTGCAATTGCAGGTACTGCTGGTCGACGACAGTGAAGTGAATCTGATTGTCGGTCGCGGACTGCTCGAATTGCGCGGTCACATCGTTGATGTGGCAACCAATGGCGGCGAAGCGATCGCGTCGTGCCGCCGAGGATCGTACGACGTTGTGCTGATGGATCTGGAAATGCCCGATATGGACGGCTTCGCCGCTACCAGGCAAATCCGCGAAATACCCGGCTACGACCAAGTCCCGATCTACGCCATGACCGCTCATGTGTCGAGCGAGGTCCAAGGTCGCCTGGCCGACGCCGCCATGAATGGGTTCCTCCCCAAGCCGGTCGACCCCGCACACCTGTTCGCCACTATCGAACGCCCCCGGTCCAAATAGCAGGGGCACTCGACCCCGCAGCCTCAACGGCACCGCCGCTGGCAAATCTCGAGCATGCCGACAGGTCAATAGTCCTGTCGCACTTAACTCGATCGATGGTGGCTCCAAGCCCGATTGCGCACCGTCGCTCCTCCCGCCAGGTTCTGCACTCGTGGAAATCCGTGCTGACGCAGAATCTGCACCGCGATATGGGCACGCATGCCCGTGGCACAAGTCACGACCGTCTCTCGAGCCGGATCAAGTTCGCCTATTCGATCGCGCAGAACGTCCACAGGTATGTGGATGACCGCTGAAGCCCCCGCCAGCGGCCGACTGGCAATCTCCGCGTCGGTCCGCACATCGACCACCTGTTTGCCATCGAGGTTGCTGTCCGCCGGCAGAAAATCCTCCATCCCTTCCAGCTGATTGCAGGCCGCAAACGCCGCCATGTGGACGGGATCTTTCGCCGAACCATAAGGAGGTGCGTAGGCGAGGTCGAGCTGAGCGAGGTCAAAGACCGTGGCCTGGAACGCCATCGCGGTCGCAATCACATCAATCCGCTTGTCGACTCCCTCCACGCCCACCGCCTGAGCACCCAGCACTTTGCCGTGCTGAGGATCAAAGACCAGCTTCAGCGTCAGCGGTTCTGCTCCGGGAAAATAACCAGCGTGATGGTTGGCCGTGATCGTGACCGACGCCGCCGGTATCTGCAGTCTGGCTGCCAGGGCTGTCGTCAATCCCGTCATCGCGGCCGTCTTGCCGAAGACTCGCACAATCGACGTTCCGTAGATCGCCCGCATCGGCTGCGAAGCACCACTGGCCGCATGCTGGCCAGCCAGACGACCAGCCCGATTCGCCGGACCCGCCAGCGCGATCCGCTGCGGCTTGCCGGTCGGACCGTAGAGATACTCCACCGCGTCCCCCACGGCATAGATGTCCGCGTCACTCGTCTGCAGAAATTCATTCACCGTGATCCCGCCGCCACGGCCGATCTCCAGTTGAGCGTCGACGGCCAGCTGAGTGTTCGGCCGCACACCGATACCGAGAATAAACAGATCGCCTTCCAGCACCTGGCCGTCGGTTAACTCCACCGCCGTCGCTCGACCGTCGCTCCCCACCTCCACCCGCTGGACTCCCCGACCCAAATGGAGCTGCACACCTTGAGCCCGCAGCTCATCTTCGACCGGCACCGTCATCTCAGGGTCCAACAGGGGCAGCACGTACGGCTGAAGCTCCACCAGCGCCGTCGACATGCCGCGGCGCGCCAGCTGCTCGACCATCTCCAGCCCAATAAACCCAGCTCCGATCACGACGGCTCGACCCGCACTGTGTCCGTCAACCGCCCCACGGATCCGATCGGTATCGGCCAGATTGCGCAGCGTCAGCACGTTCGGCGCATCACGTCCCTCGAGGGGCGGCACCAGCGGTGAAGCACCCGGCGACAGAATCAGCTTGTCATAGCCCAGCTGATACGTTGAGTTCTGACTCAGGTCGCGAATCGTCAACTCCTTCGCCTGACGATCGATCCGCAACACCTCGTGGCGAGTCCTGACATCGATCCGGAATCGACGGCGGAGCAAGTCGGCGGTAGCGACGAGCAGTTTCTTGCGGTCGACGATCTCGTTGCCGATGTAGTACGGCAGACCACAATTGGCAAAGGAAACGTCGGCGTCCTTCTCGATCAACACCACCTCGGCCCGCTCGTTCACTCGCCGAGCCCGCGTGGCCGCCGAAGCTCCGCCCGCCACTCCACCCACAATCACAATTCGCATCGGTCGCTCAGACATCCCCGTCTCCTCCATGTCCGCCATGGCAATTCCGGCTGAAATACTACCCCGAATGGCTGGCAGCCGTCGATCGCCCCGCAGAACTACAGCATTGAACGTGCCACGCCCACCGACTACAACGGGGACACGTCCCGAATCACGCCTTGTCTCGGAGATCTCCCATGTTTCCCGCCGCCTCGAACGACCCCACCCGCACCGAACCCACCGTGCCCAGACGCACACTCCTGGGCTACTCGGCGGCCATCGGCTCCGCCTGGCTCGCCGCTTCGGGAGCAGCCCACGCCGCCCACGCCGCTGGCAACACGCCCCAAACTCAGGGGGCCGCCGCCCTGCCGGCCAAGCGCAAGCAGTACGCCATGAAGAAATCGATCAACCTCTGGGCCTTCCCGTACCCGGCGAAGATGAGCCTCGTCGAGTGCCTCCAGCTGGCCAAAGACGCCGGCTTCGATGGCATCGAACTGAACTACGATCTCGACAGTGACCTGTCGCCGAAGTCCAAGACGGCCGAGTTCACTGCGATCCGCAAACAGGCCGAAGAGATCGGGATCCAGATCAGCGGCCTCTGTTCGTTCCTCTTCTGGCCCTTCCCGCTGACCAGCAATCGGCCCGCCGAACGAACTCGCGGCCTGGAACTCGCCCAGCTCATGACCCAAGCCGCCCACGATCTGGGTACTCAGAATCTGCTGGTCGTCCCCGGCGCCGTGTCGATGCCTTGGCGAGCGGACCACGATCCCACACCGAACGATGTCTGCGACCAACGGGCCAAAGAAGCCGTTCGCAAACTACTCCCCCTGGCCGAAAAACTCGACGTGCACCTGAACATCGAAAACATCTTCTTCAACGGCTACCTCCTCTCACCGGGCGAGATGAACGCCTTCGTCGACAGCTTCCAGTCCGATCACGTCCATGTCCACTTCGACACCGGAAACATCATGGAATACCAGTACCCCGAACACTGGATTCCGCTCCTCGGACAGCGCATCCGCAACGTCCACCTCAAGGAATACACCAAGAAAGGGACCGACCACTCACTCGAAGCCTTCCGCCCTCTGCTCGACGGTACCACCAACTGGCCCGCCGTCCTCGAGGCCTTCGACGCCGTCGGCTACCAAGGCTACCTGACCTTCGAGTACTTCCATCCCTACGCTCACTACCCCGAAGCGCTGATCTACCAGACCTCCGATTCGCTCGACCGCATGCTAGGGAGAAAGTAGAAAGCGACGTTCTGACACTTTCGATTTCTGTGGGATGGTAGCCTACGGAGATCGTCGGTGCTTCGCCCTAAGGTTTTCGAGCTCCACCTTCAGCGGTCGCCAGTATTCCTCATCGCTTTTTCGTTCGTGCAACTCTTCAGCCCAAAGCAACCGCTCGATGCCGGCGATGTCTGCTAAGTCCAATTCCAGCAACAATGGCCGGACTTTGGCTGCAACTTCCAGATATTCCGGATGCTCACGAGCCACAGTCGCCACCATGGCTGGTGTTCGAGATTCTCGCAACCAGAACTTTATCATGTCGGAAGTCGGGGCGTCCTTGAACTGATCGTAGTGTGATTCGACGAGTCGGCGAATCATAGGCCAATCTTTGTCGCGTTGCGTCTTCTTGGCCTTCACCAGGTCTTCTACCGACAACAATTCGTAGGTGAACCCCTCTTCGTCGACAATCGTCGTTCGGCGGTCCCAAAGCTTCTCAAAATCGTCGCATCCTCGCATGCGAGTCATGATGTCCAATCGAATACCGCGCGCATCGCTATGCTGACATCGAAAATGAACCGCGTGGCCACGTTGAAGATAGTCAACGTCCAGGCTTGGTACCGCTATGCACTCGGCCTGCAAATCGGTGAGGGCCGCGGTAAGTCGCGTCAGGTTCGCCTGATCAGCGACCATGACGATATCACAGTCGCGACTAAACTCCGCTGCGCCGTAGAACACGCAGGCCTGACCGCCCATAAGCAGGTGCCGCACCTCGTGGCATGAAAGCGTCGAAAGGACTTTGAGAATCGGGTTCGGGATCAAGTGAGCCACCTGCGTACATGAAATACTGCCATAGCTTCATCGATTCCTGCCAGCGTTCCAGCGGCGTCAGCCGGTACCATTCCAGCCACGAATCCGCTTCTTCGCGAGCCTCTTCGAGCCTCCGCAATCGTTCTTCATCCCGCATACTCTGCCATCCGTCCCGGCAAGGTTCACGTATTTCCTGGTCTCCACCAGCCAACCAGCTACGGACCGACGTCCATCCCTCGAGATCAAGCGTAACCCGAACCTAAGGCCCTCGCCACGCGACACCCCCTCCCGAGGGGTGTCGCGTGGCGAGCGACCGCTGGGCCGACAATGGTTTGAGAGTCACCGCCGAGCAGCTGCCGGGAAATTGATGCCCGAGATCGAAGTCGATTGGCTGTGGTAGCGAGTTGACGGGGGTACCCCCAATTTCGCCTTCGTGTCCTGAAAACTCGATGGTAAGACGATATCATTCTACTATGAAAACGACACTCTCATCCAAAGGTCAGATCGTGCTGCCAGTGGAACTGCGCGAGCAAGATCAGATTGCGCCTGGCCAGCAATTCGCGATTGAGCGTATCGAGCGTGGGCAGTATCTGCTGCGAAAACTGGATTTTCCTGAGCGAACTGGTACAGCCCGGTGGCTGGCGTCCTGTCCCGCCAAGGATTGGTTCATATCGATGGACTCCGATTCGACCGACTCGCTATGAACTAGCTGGTCGCCGCCAATGTAATCAGTGAGCCGACAGCGAACCCAGCTGCAACTGTTAATCCGTTCGAGCTCTGACAGGAGCATGAAGCAGTCCCAGCCGCCAGGGGATCTCGCCGTAGGCTTTACCAGCTCGCTCGGTATCGAGCACACCCTGGAACAGAAACTGCATCTGACTCGGATCGACCTCCAGTCGCTGGTCCACTCCGCTGCGCAACAGTTCGCCATGACTGATGCAGTCGGTCCACCGTCGATCGGGATGCTGCACGTTGTTCATCGACGCAAAATTCACTTCACGCGAATCCGCCCAAGGACGCCATGCTCCGGCCAGGTCGTCCGCCACATAGGCCTTGAAGTATCGCCAGCCATCACCGCCTTGAGCTTCGATCAGCGTCAAGTACCGCTGCTGACCCGTTAGTCGATACGTGTGGCTCGCCTCAAAGATATCCCCTTCCAGAGCCACCACCGGTTCGCTCCATCCCGCCGGAAACTTATCGAGTTCCGTTTCCGACCGCCACATCTTGCCGTCCAGCGACGTGAAGAACAGGTGAGCGTGCCGATCATCGCAGATGACCCAGAAATCGAGCCACGACTTGAACCCGGCCGGTTGATGGTCGACCAGCGGCTGGAGCGGCGACCAGCTCGCCGGATCGGAAAGATCCTTCGTCGTGCTGAAAGCCGGTCGATACTTCGGCTCCCACGCGTCACTCGACGCCTGACAGATCAGATACCACTTGCCGTGCGGCTCAAAGTAAAAGACCTGCGGAGCACAGAAAAAACCGGCGTGCATCGGCAACACGTGCTGCTCGGCCGTCGCCGCCTCGTCCCACGACGCAAACGACAAATAGACAATCGCGTGACTCCGCTGCTGACCCCGCAAGGTCGCAAACAAGTGCCAACGATCGCCGTGCCGCACAATCGTCGGGTCCTTGATCGCATGATAGTCGACACCATCGATCGTTCTGGCCGCCACCAAGGGCTGACTGGCCTGCCAGCTCCACCGTTCAGGCAAAGCCGCCACACTCCCAGCGGCCGCTGAACTGACTGGACCGGCCGGATCGGCCGGATTGGGTTGCTGAGCCCACAAGTCGGAGACCGGCAACAACCAGCCAATCACCAGCCCCACCAGACACCACCGACGACCCGCCTCAACGAAACGAGAGCCAACCGACACCGGCCTGCCCGTCACGCTATGACCTGACCGGCAATCACACGAACTCGTAAGCGATCCAATCATGCCGCCGCCCCTCCCGCCGATGACTCTCCGGCCGATGACCGTATCGGAGATGCCGCTCCCCTTGCGTCTGGATTCTACTCGAACCGACGATTAGCTGGTACCTTGCTCAGAAACGCCCGCGGCCGGTCGCCACCGTCATTGACGAACGCCCCGGATCGACCGGGTCGGACTGACCTTGAGGAGCTGCTATCGTGTCGCAGAGTCTGGGAACCTATCGAGCGGCCGTATTCGATGCCGAAGGTCGCGTTCGCATCGTCGAAGTGCCACGTCGGCCGCTGACGCCGGTCGAGGCTCGCGTACAGGTTCAGCTGGCCGGCATCTGCGGCACCGACCTGGCACTCCGCCGCCGCCACCTCCCCACTCGTATCCCGCCCACGTTCGGCCATGAGTTTGTCGGACGGGTGATCGAAGTCGGCCATCCTTCGCACGACCGCTGGCTGGACCAGCAAGTCGGCGCAGACATCAATCTGGCCTGCACCGATCGGCCGTGGCAAACGTACTGCGACGAGTGCCGGTCGGAAGATCGCCATCATTGCCCGCGGCGCACCGTGCTGGGTATCGACGTGACCGACGGAGCGTTTGCCGAAGAGCTGATCGTGCCGGTCCAGAACCTGATCGAGATCCCCGCCAGCGTCGATCCGCGTCGTGCGGTCTTCACGGAACCGCTGGCGGCTGCCCTGCACGCCTTCACCGCGTCGCCGATTGGCCCTGAACAGACCGTCCTCGTCCTCGGCGCCGGACGGCTGGGGGCGCTGATCGGCCGCGTCGCCGAGCTGCAAGGCGCGCGAGTGATCTCGGTGACACAATCCGACCGACGTCACGAACGACTCAAGAACTTCGGCTTGACCAACGTCCTCAGTCGGCGTGACTCGGACATCGACGCCTGCGTGCGCGATGCCACTCGATCGATCGGCGCCGACGTTGTGGTCGAAGTGACGGGTCAGCCTCAGGGGATTGTCGACGCACTGCGTTGGGTCCGACCGCGGGGTCGAGTCGTCCTCAAGTCGACTTGCGGACTTCCGGCCAGCGGCTTCGATCAGACGGCCGTCGTGGTCCAGGAAATCCAGCTGATCGGCTCGCGTTGTGGAGACTACCATGCGGCCGTCGAATGGCTCGACTCAGGACGCATCGAACCGGAACGCTTGATCGAGGCATCCTATCCGCTGGATGCTATCAACACGGCCCTCGACGCCGCTCAATCACACCTCAAGGTACTGGTCGAACTCCACCCCACCGCTCGGCTTGCATAAACACCCTCTGAGCGTGACAATGCGGCCAGATCGACTCAGTTAGAGAATGGAAGGAACTGTGATGTTTCGGACGTTGTGTACCGACCCGATTGGCCGCCAGATCGTGCGGCCGGTGTTCTACGGCAACTTCGTATCAGCGGCCCTGATCCTGGCCAGCGTCTGGGGCTGCGGCCCGTCACAGCCGGCCAAGCCACCTGCCGCCGCAGCACCAGCAGCCGCTCCATCCGCACCAGCAGCCGCTCCATCCGCACCGGCAGCCGCTCCATCCGCACCAGCAGCAACTGCATCTCCTCCGGCGGGCGCAGCGACACCCGGTTCATCGGCCGAGGTGACTTCGGTCCCCGCCTCGGTGGCTCAGGCCTCGGCGCCGAACGGCTCAGCACCCGCAGCAGCTCCGGCCAAACCGACCGCACCGATCAAGCCGGCTACGATTGCCGAAGCGACGAAGGTACTCGACCTGACGACGTTTCCGGTGATTGAAGGGGCCGAGCTTCCTCCGCAACGCCGTCCGGCTCGGCTGACCTACTCGGCTCCCAAGCCGGTGGTTGCCGGTTTCGAGTTTTATCGCCAAGCGTTGACTCAAGCGGGCTGGCAGGAGTTGCCGAACAGCTACGTGACCGAGGAGTCGGCGAGTGGCACGTTTGCCAAGGATGGTTACAAGATCTCCGTGATGGCCATGCCCGGCTACACTCCCGATCAGAAAGGCAAATCGACCTTCTCGCTGATCAACCATGGCAACATCGATGTGACTCAATTGCCGACTCCGGACGGTTGTCAGGTGCTGTTCGCCGGACCGGTCAGCGTAACTCATCTGACCAGCCAGCCGCAGGCAGCCACGGCGGAGGCGGTCAGAAAGCTCTTCATTGACGCGGGTTGGGAACCGTATGGGACGGCGGGCGATTCGCAGAGCTTCAAGAAGGAGGCCATCCAGATTGATGCTCGAGTGGCCGTGGCGCCGGCCCAGAACAATCAGACGATCATCGATTACAGCAGCAGCCTGTTGTCGGCCGACTTGCCCGCTCCGGCGGACGCCGATTACGTCCAGTTCTCCGATACGCCATGTCAGTTAGCGATCACCAGCAAAGCGCCACCCGAACAAGTCGAGAAGTATTTCCGCGAGGCCCTGGCCGCTCGAGGTTGGAAAGCGACCACTGATAAGGCAATCGAATTGGAAATCAACCGCAAGGGAGTCATCTTCCGGAACGGCGCCAACGACATGCTCGACCTTGAAATGACTCCCGTCGACGGTGGCTGCCACGCTCTGCTGAAGCACTCGACTGAGGCTGAAGTGGCCGAGCTGGAGCGGCAGTTCCAAGCCGAGAAGGCGCGGTTGGCAGCCGAAGCCAACAAGCCGAAGCCGCAAGTGACGGTACGCCTGCCGGAGGGGGCGGGTGGTGTTGAGGAGCTGCCGAACAAGATCGAGTTCACCGTGGCTTCCGGCCAGGGGAAGAAAGCCTACGAAGCGATTGTGGCTCAGTTCACGGCCGACGGCTGGACGCAGGAGAACGCCACGCTGCAGGACGCACTCGGCACCGTCTCCCTCAAAAAGGGTGATTTGTCGCTGTCGGTTGATTTTGTTGACCCGGGTTTCATCCCGGCGGAGGTGTCGATCACTTCATTCGGCGCGGAACTGAAGAAGGCCGAGTGAGTCTTGGTTCGCCGGGCTCAAAGCTGGCAAGCGGTCCTCGGCGACGGTATAGTTGGCTGGAGGGCCGCAGGGCCCGAACGAGCTAACAGCAACCAGCGATTTTCCAGGAGCCGGGAACATGTTTGACAGATTGCGTATGGATTCGACTTCGCGGCGACGTTTCCTGGAACGCATGGCCATGGGAGCGGCTTTGTTCAGTACTCCGGGTCTGATGGCCGAGCAACTGACGCAGACCCCGGCTCAGACCGAAGGTCCTTTCTATCCCGATCACCTGCCGCTCGACACGGACAACGACCTGCTGGTGATCAACGACCAGCTGACGCCTGGTGTTGGCGAGATCACTCATCTGACCGGTCGCATTCTCGATCCGCAGGGCAATCCGATCCGGAACGCGGTGGTTGAGATCTGGCAGGTCGACCATCAGGGCGCCTATTTGCACAAGGACGGCGAGAGTGGTCGCGGTCGTGACGGCAATTTCCAGGGCTTTGGCCGGTTCATGACTGGCCGGACGGGCGAGTACTATTTCCGGACCATCAAGCCGGTCCCCTACCCTGGTCGCACTCCGCACATCCACTTCGCCATCAAGCTGAAGGGCAAGAAGGAATTCACCACTCAGTGCTACGTGAAGAATGAGCCGTTGAACGCCAAGGACGGGATCCTGCAGTCGATCCGCGACCCTCAAGCGAAGGAATCCGTGATCATCGACTTCGCTCCCATCCCCGACTCCAAGCTGGGCGAGCTGGCGGCCAAGTTCGACATCGTCCTCGGCTGGACTCCCGCCGCCTAAAGCCGCCACCGCTGCTTAGCACAATCGTCCCTCTCCCGTCTCCAGTGGGCTCGCCCCACTGGTTTACATGACTGGACAGCTACAGCGCGAGGAAGCTCGGCGGAAGGCGCGGAAGGCAGGCGGGACGCCCGCACCACAATCGTCACTCACCCGTCTACAGTGGGCTCGCCCCACTGGTTTTCATGACTGGACAGCTACAGTGCGAGGAAGTTCGGCGGAAGGCGCGGAAGGCAGGCGGGACGCCCGCACCACAATCGTCACTCACCCTTCTCCAGTGGGCTCGCCCCACTGGTTTACATGACTGAACAGCTACAGGCAGCGCAGCGTGCGAACACCTTTCTCCAGCGAGGGCTGTGAAGACTCAGCTCAAATCTGCGTACCCTCGCCCCGGTACTCCGGGGAAAGGGCCAGGGTGAGCGGCCAATGCGGTCAGCAGCGGCGCCGAGTTGTTCATGCGAGCCGACTTGTGCAGGGAAGGCTTAAATTGCCTCGCAAGGTTGGCGGTCGTGAGCGGCAACGCGTCGGCTTACGGTGCAAACATGTCATGGACCGGCTGTGTCGGATCCTACTTTCTCAACGGTGTGCGAACAGACACCCCAGCTACTAAAGCTTCTCTCGTCGCATTCTGACACGCTGCAACGGTACCACGCCGCACAGCATCAACGCGGTACTCAACAATACCGACACCAGGAAATCCAGGTGACACATCCGTAGGAAAAAGTACATTACCGCGGTCTGCGAAACGATGATGATGCCTAGTTGCACAGCGATGATCACTAAATCCGATGCACGATTCATTTGCACTCATCTTTTCAGCGAGACAAAAACTGGCCATCACACCACTACATATGAATTGTCTCAGCGGCATTGGAACACGTTTGAAGTAACAATTGCCCAGCCTCACGGTCGCGACCCGTCTTCCACGTGTCCTGGCGCGCCGTTATTTCCCGTCTGCTTCGGCTGGGACATTGGGCTTCACACAGCGTGCTCTCGACGTCACTCGACGCGAAACCGCCCCGATGACACGAGCCGCAACTCGAGATGCGCATATTAATGCCGCCTCAGCCGCTCCACAAGCGACAGATAGTAGCGCCATCGCAGCCGTAAAGTAACTGACGAGCCCCGTGATTAGGCTCACTGAGTTGACTGCATTGCCGTTGACGTCCCGAGTAACAAAACCAGTAAAGGATAATTCCAATCGATTGCTGAACGGACTAACTCCGGTGAATCCAAGGACGGCAAGATGGATCGCCACACACGCCACACCGATCAACAACAGTAATCGTGGCCTACGCATCGAGTGAATCATGTGAATGATTCCAAATTGCGATTGGAAAAGCTCTCGCCCACTCACATCCGGCGACTGGCACTTCTTCTCGGCGACTTCCGACTCGCTTGGGTATATCTCACTCAAGCATCGAAAGGTGCTGAGCCTCATCCAGAGGCGTTCTTGGTCTCCGAAGGTCACCGAATCACACGTCCCCCGGATACCCGGGTGATTCCAATCCGAGTATAGGCGGCCAGGCAGGCACGGGACACCGTTGCCGACAGCCAATCCACGATGAGAACCCGTCGTTTCAACATTGTTCAGCTGTCTTGATCGATCATCACTCCCGAAGTCTGCTACGGCGGGTATACGATGATTGAACTCGCCTCTCCCCGATTGCTGGCGACTCAATAGTTCATTCACCGACAGCTGCCTCAGCCCCAGTCTGGGCACCTTCTGATACAATATCGGAATCTACAGAACTGTATTGACCACTGCTCCAATAGTGCAATCTCAATGGGTCGGTGAATGACCCATCCATAAGAATTAATCGAACCTCGATAGCTGATTGATCCTTAACGGCGGCTTCAATCTCAGGCGACAATAACGGAAAGGCTGAGCCAAACACCGGTCCGTTCCCCGAGTATTCGCCTGGCAGTTCCGATTTAGATCCGAAGACGGCCATCTCCACAAAGCGATCCCACGATTGATCAACCACGAGGTCACGACGGAATTGATCATCCCAACGAAACTGAAACTTGGATTGACCAATCACCATCTCCGCGCCCTGCACTTGGTCTCTGGGATCGATCCATTGAAGAGCAATTCGCTTCGATCCGGGTAATCCCCTAATGGTGGGTTCACTCTGCACTACGGCGGAATACAAACATGGCTTGAAGTCTGAATTCCCTTGGACCTCCAGAAATCGGATGGCTCGAGTGTAACTCTCACGGCGGTATGACTCATCTGATGGCGTCATTCCCTCAAAGTGGCTAGGCCGAGATAGCCGGTCGTTCCACTCCTGCACATAGCTATCGGGCCGGTCGAAACTGCTCTGATGTGAGCGTCGGCAACCTAGCAAAACGAGTAACAGAACCAAGCAATATCGCTTATGATTCACTCGCCCGCTGACAATGGTGAATCTTTGGCTTTCGCTATCCATTTCCCGATACCCCATGGCGTCGGCAGACCACTATCCGTGAACCCAAATGTCCTCTCCTCATAACCCTGACCGCTTTCGGTACGCTAAAAGGTGGACTTATGATCTTCCGCGGCCAAGATGAAATCGTCAGCTCGGTGTGGAGCGGAGGCGCGAGGTGAGGCGCGCCGGTGGCCACACGATCGAGGCCCCCGCATTTTAACGTCCCCAATGGGCGATTCCAACTTCAGAAGTTGCCCTCCAGACAGGCGCGAAGAATAACTGCCGGACAACTCTGGTCGGGCACCCCTACAGGCTTGAGTGCCTGACAAATCGCGACCCAAGCGAGTTTCCCAGGGCATCACGAGCGGAACCTGCGCCAGTTCGCCCGTCCGGAAGAGTACCGGCATCAGCCTTCGCCAGCATCACCTTTGCGGTGCGTCGTCCGCTTTTGGCGGGGCGCTGCCACTGACCGTCTGCGTCGGATGGAACACGATAAAGCACCCCCACACCAATGACACAATTGCTTGCCAAACTGGAATTATTAGCCCGCCATCGGCGCGAGGATCACCAGCGTGAGCCCATCCCATCAACACACCCGTTAATAGCCCGGCGAGGGCTATCGCTCCGACAAATCCTCGCCGTGGCACCGAGCTGACGATAAGCTCATAGGCAGCGGCAAAAATTAACGCTCCAACTGCACTCGACAACCCGGCAAAGAACACCTCCTTGATTCCACTTGCGAACCCGCCTGACAGCAACACAATTCCACCAATCAAGTAGGCCACCACCGACATCCCAATGAACCCGATCACTCGCGGTAAACTGGGGCAACACCTCGAAGACCAACTGGTAACAGCTACCATCGCGACAGAAAACAGTATCGGTGGACCGAACAAGGTCGGTTTGATCAGGTATGAGCAGAAACCGGATAGAGCGCCCACCAACGCAAACAGGGCGACATGTAGCAAGCCGCCGGGAAATTTTGCTGCAACGGCCAATTCCTCTGCGGAACGATATTCGTATGGATTTCCGCCATTCACGCTGACCTCGTTCCGCAGAATTCCTGGGCATCCGAAAGTACCGCCGCACTAAACATCGTCTCCAATGGAACGTTTCGCGGCGCCAACTTCGATGACAGCCATTGCATCAATCTATCAAGGAATCGCATCATCGCTCTTGCCTTTGAGCGTTGAGCCTCGTATCTCAGTCTGATGGACTCGTCCCCGGCGACAGTCGCCGCCAAGCTTTTCGAACTGCGGCGGACCTTGGCTTCACGGTCGCGATGCGTCATCCGCTTGTCAAGGAGCACTGTCAGTAACGTTCAGCCTCAGCGGCCACAGCCACTCGTCTCGCCGGGTAAGGTCCCTGCCTTTTACGGAAGTTGGACCAATCCATACCTCACACGGGAATCCTGCATCGCGATCGATCTCCTTGAAGTATTCACAAACCAACACCATCAAATCCCGTTCATCAAGGTCGGGATTCTCTGCTCTCAGCAATCTCGCCGGATTCTCTGCCGATCGCGAGTAATTTGTATGATCCAAGATGCCAAACACCTGATGCAACGCCGTTAGCATTGCGCCCAACTCGACACCGCTTCGGGCATACAACATTGGAATTTGGTAGATGTGTGACACCAAGTCCATCAGATACTCTCGCAGCGAATCTAGATTGTCAGGTTTTGGGTACACGTGCTCTCCGATTGCTGACGATAATTTCCGTCCAGAGTTTCGTCGAAGTGGCCAGCCGCCAGATAAAGACATCAGCTGGACTTTCCCGGCCCGCGGTGTTGATACTCGTCGCAGATTGCCTGGCTGACAGTAAATCACAGGCATCTAGCGGCCCACGAACCATCGGCAAATAGCGCGGATTTGATCTGTCATCACGGTCGCGATATCTCCGGAATAGGCTCATCCAGACCAGCGGATCGAACTTTGCATGCGTAACATTCATGGACTTCACCCAGACGCCGCTCTTCCGAGATTCGCGTTCACCTTGAGTCGTTCACGCAAATGTCGGGGCGTTCTCGTAATGCATGATTTGCTGAACAAGCCTACAGATTGCGACAATTCCCAGATTCTACCGGCGATGGCCCAGAAAACCAAGAATTCCTCACCCCGTCCCTCTCCCCGCCAGTGAGATCCATCGGCCAGGGAGATCATGTTCAGCGGGGCGAGGGGGCAGCGACGCTGAGTCGAAACACACTTTCCACCGAACCTGTAGCTGTTCAGTCATGAAAACCAGTGGGACGAGCCCAATGGAGAAGGGAACTACGCGGCGTGCCGACCACGACGGCAGGCGGGACGCCCGCACGACAATCGTCGGAGAATCGTCGGCTCTGTGGTAGCTCGGCTTCAACGACCATCAACTTCACGGCCGCAGTGCGTCACCGGCTTAGGGTAGCGCGCTGGCATTCACGGTATGCCTTGGGCGGAATTTCCACAGCTCGGCGATTCGCCGGCCAGCTGGCAACTGTTATTGAATTCCCCCTGCAGTCTGGACTAACAGGTGGATCGAAGATTCAGTACGTGAACGGTGACTCATCTCTCGACAGCATGTCGGACACTGGTCGATCGAAATACTTGCAGAACTCGATGCCGAACTGCTCTAAGCTGGAGAACACCTCTGCGAATTTCGGGTCGTCGTCGTGAGTCCATTTTCCAACAACACCGTCGGGCCGGAGAACAAAGCAATTACCAGTGTAAGTCCTGAAGAACGGTTTTGCGCCGGCCCACGAAAGGTCACTCTTCGCTGGTCGCTTCCCCAGCCAGTCCCAACCTTCCCTGTCAAATGCGACAACTGGATAGGTGCGGCCACTGACAAACCGATATCCCTCATTCGGCAGAAATCCCGCTGAAATGGAGATCCCTTCAAACGCATCTACGCATCCCACACCTTGGAAATGATCGTCTGTCGAAGTGACCTCATCCAGCGAATCGAGAAAAACCGTCCATCTTTGCGGGTCTAATAACGAAGGCAGCCCAAACTGCTCAATAATGAACTCCAAATCTTCGACAACCATCTCGTCCGTACTGAATTGAGAAACATCAAATCCGGCTCCCGGCTGATCGCCCGCCGCGCTCTCATCCACGGCGGTCCTGCATGCCAGCCAAAACTTCCCGCCACGTTCCGCAATCGACACAGGAACCAAATCGCCTAACCACAGCGCTACAGGACTACATGCTCCGGTGCTGCTCGTTCTCCACCGTCGGCCGATTCTAGCCTGAATCGTCTCTATCGAAACGTTTACCAGACCGTCGAGCCACGTTGGACCATCCAAAGCTGTCTCTAGCGGCAATCGATACTCGTGGACGTCGTCGCTACCTGGCCAAGAATGAGTTATCGGGCGATTCATGCAATCCTCTACGCGGCGATGGCCGGTGGAATGCCAAGCGGAGGACGTACACAAATGGGACTTGGCGGATTTGCAAACGTCAGCCGCACCTGCCGGGCCACCGCCCCCCGGCTCATCCCAAGCTCCCGAGCAATCCCTCGCAGCGACCAGCCCTGGGAACGCAACTCGATAATTGATAACACTTTGGCCGCCTTCAATCGGTTCACCATCTGTCGGCTCCTCGCTCTGGGAAAAGCAAGTAGCCTACTCGACTAACCGTTCAAAAGCGGCCCTCTTTCAAGCGCCACTCGGTGGCTCTCTTTGGGCGCCCCGTGACAATCTGCTTATCGTAAACCAACGCCAACGATCAAGCAACTTTCGCTGGCAGGCTACACTGCGCAGCATGCCGTTGCTGTGCGAACCACGCGGCCTGAGTGCTCGCGAGATAAAGATCTATTTGCGGACAGTGTGCGAGCGGTCCGGCACGTGATACAACTAACGGCCGTGAATGACTCAACGCATATCTGGGTACCCTCGCGCCGGTACTCCGGAGAACGGGCCAGGGTGAGGGGCCAATGCGGTCAGCAGCTCCATCGAGTCATTCAAGCGTACACATCGCGCCGAAGGGAATTGTATCGCCGCGTAACGTTATAGGCGCGGTAGTGGATACTCCTCTCGCGGCGCATGCGCAACCCCTCACCCCGTCCCTCTCCCCGCCAGTGAGATCCATCGGCCAGGGAGATCATGTTCAGCGGGGCGAGGGGGCAGCGACGCTGAGTAGAAACACACTTCGCACTGAACCTGTAGCTGTCCAGTCATGAAAACCAGTGGGGCGAGCCCACTGGAGAAGGGAGGTCGCGCGGTGCGTTGGCTGTAGCTGTTCAGTCATGAAAACCAGTGGGGCGAGCCCACTGGAGAGAGAGTTCGCGCGGTGCGTTGGTTGTAGCTGTTCAGTCATGAAAACCAGTGGGACGAGCCCACTGGAGAGAGAGCTAAGCGGCGTAATGCCGGTACCGGCACCGATAGATCGCCGATCCGATGGCGAGCTGTCTACCAGCGTGCGTGAACACATTGCCGAGCGCACCGCATGACACTGGCGCGCGTCGCAGGCTGGCGGTTACTTTTTCGGATCGAGATTCGCGTTGAGCTGGTCGGTCGAGACGGTCGACGGGATACCGTCAGCCGGGACGTCGAGACCGCTGAGCCACACCAGCGAGTTGAGCACGACTTTGCGGAACTGGTCGTTCCCCCAATTGTCGTGGAAGTGACCGCCGGTGAAGCCCATGCCGCGTCCGCCATCAGGACGCTCGACGACCCACATCATCGCCTCCGCGCGACCCTTGTTCGCCTGGATGTGCGGATAAGGTCCCTGAGGATAGACATAAGGACCGTTGCGGACGGCGTCGGACGGCGTGGCGATCAGGATCGGCGTGAACTTCAACTCATCCAGCACGGCCGGTTCGTTGCCAGCCACATCGTGCAGGAACCGCATGTTGAAATACCACTCGTCCTTCACCTGAAACGGCTCGACGCCCCGAGCCACAGGATGCTTCGGGAAACTCTCAAACCGCGGCTCCCAGATCGGATTGCACGAAAAGAGATGCTCGTAATGGCCGGCCATCCAGCGTTTGAACTGAGCACCGGCCTGATCGGGGACGACCTCCACTCCGAAATGCATGAACCCCAGGCTGACGCCCCGCTTGGCCCAACCGTCGACAAGATCCAGACGTCGAGTCCCCTCCTGCACCACCTCGTGGCCAGCACCGCCGTCCATGTAAAACACAACCGCCGAGGCGCCGTCAAATACCTTCTCGTCGGCCGGCCAGCCGTTGAGGACGATTTCGGTGGTGAGTCCCGGGACTGACTTCAGGCACGAGGCCAACAGCTGCACTCCGGCGTTGAATTCGTGCATCCGCGGTGGATGCGACGGCTTGCCCGCCACCAACACCAGCTTGGCCGATTTCTCTTCAGCCGACGCCGTACGACTCAGCAGACCCAACACCGCCAGCACCAGCCCCAGACTCAGCACTGCCCGAGCCACTCGGCTGGCGACGGCACTGGCCTCAACTTGGCGGTCGTCGCGAACGGCAAAACGGCTCGGATCGAGAACACCTGTCAACATGCGCAGACCCCTCATGGTTTTTCCCCTCAGGCCCCGGACCGACCGAGAACTTCTCGGGATATGCCGAGCCGACTGATGTCAATTTAGCTCGACCAGAGACCGTAAACCACTCGCCGGCACCGGCACGACCGGCCGAACCTCACCGCTCCCCCGGACGTCTGAACGGAGTCTGGCTCGTAACCTGAGTCCGACGGGCAGCGGCGTCCCGTCTGATATTGCGTCTTCGTCTGGTATATTGCCCCCGGTCGAGCGACATCGCGATTACCCGTCCCTACTCCTGTTGGTGACCGTTCATGCCTGACAACGTCCCTTGCTTGCAGATCGATGCGTTTACTTCCGAGCCATTCCGGGGGAACCCGGCCACGGTGTGTCTGCTGGAACATTCCCGGTCGGCCGACTGGATGCAGCGTGTGGCAGCCGAGTTGAATCAGACCGAGACGGCCTTCGTGCGGGCGGAAGGAGACGAGCTGCAACTGCGGTGGTTCACCCCGCGCGTGGAGGTCGACCTGTGCGGCCACGCCACGCTGGCCGCTGCCCACGCCCTCTGGTCGGAAGGCTGTCTGGAGGAGTCGTCTCCGATCGAGTTCCAGACTCGCAGCGGCACGCTGACCGCCCGGAAACGCGACCCGTGGATCGAACTGAATTTTCCCGCGACGCCGGCGACCGAAGTACCAACGGCCGCCGAGCTGCTGTCGGCGCTTGGGATCGAGACCGCATGGTGTGGCCAATCGTCGGCCGACTATCTGATCGTCGTGCCGAACGAGTCAATCGTGCGAGGCCTGCAACCTGATCTTGCTCGCCTGGCACAGATCCCGACTCGCGGAGTGATTGTGACCGCGAAATCGGACGACGCTCGGTGGGATTTTGTCTCGCGGTTTTTCGCCCCGGCCTGCGGTATCGATGAGGACCATGTGACCGGGTCCGCTCATTGTTGCCTGGCACCTTACTGGTCGTCGGTACTCGGCAAGGATCGGTTGACCGGCTATCAGGCATCGCGGCGAGGCGGGATCGTGCAGACGGAGCTGGCCGACGACCGGGTGCTGCTGCGAGGCAAAGCGATCACGATCTGGCGAGGAGAGTTGCTGGTATGACGCTAGTGGGAATGGACGAGTTTACGTTTCAGCTGGAACCGGAGCTCGACGCGGCCGAGTGGGCCTCGGTGATGGAACGATCGACGTTGGCGGAGCGCCGGCCGAAGATGACGACCGCGGAACTGCAGCAGATGATCGCCCAGTCCGACGTGCTCGTGACGGCTCGGCATGCAGGGAAGCTCATCGGCGTCTCCCGGGCGCTGACCGACTTTTGGCAGTCAACTTATCTGGCCGACTTGGCGGTGGACGTCGACTATCAGCGATGCGGGATCGGGCGCGAGCTGGTAAGACTCACTCATGACGCGGCCGGACGGCGGACGATGCTGGTCCTGCTGGCGGCTCCAGCGGCCGAGAAGTACTATCCGCACATCGGCTTCCAGCCGCATCATTCGTGCTGGATTGTGCCGAGACCTGCTGGCTGAGCGGGGATAGGCAGCGTGACGATCATGCGAGTCCCCTGTCCGAGCTGGCTCTGACACTCGATCGTGCCGCCGTGCGCCTGCACGACGGCTTGGCAGATGCTGAGTCCGAGCCCGGTGCCGACCGGTCCGCCGTCGCGAATGCGGGATCGATCCGCACGAAAAAATCGCTCGAAGACACGCGATTGATCTTCTTCAGCGATCCCCTCACCGGTGTCCGAGACGACCAGCCGAGCGACATGGTTTTCGTCATCGCGTGCCAAATGGACAGATACCCGTCCGTCGGCCGGTGTGTACTTGATGGCGTTGTCGATCAAGTTATTGACCACCTGCCGTAAATGGTCCCGGTTGCCTTGCACCATCGCCGGCTCAATATCGCCCATCTTCAGCCGTATGCCGCGTGACTCGGCAACTCCCTGGAACATGCTGACCGATTTGCCGACCACGTCGTGCATCGATACCAGTTCCCCTTGCTGCCGTATATTCTCGGACTCCGATTCCGAGAGCAGCAGCAGCTGATTGACCAGAATTTCCAGCGAGGCATTCTGGTCGATGATGTCGACCAGCAGATCCTGATATTCCTCGCGAGTCCTTTCGCCGGCCAGGGCCACTTCGACGGAGCTGCGGATCACCGCCAGAGGTGTGCGAAGTTCGTGAGCGGCGTTGGCCAGCAGGTCGCGTTTCTGCTGCAGGTCGACGTGAATGCGATCGAGAAGTCGGTTCACCGTGATCGCCAGTCGGTCAAGTTCATCGCCAGATCCGCGCACGGGGAGCCGTTCGTTCAGATGGCTCGGCCGCAATCGCGCCGCGGTGTTGATGATCTGGCCGACATTGTGAGCCGCTCGGCCAGCTAGCCAGTAGCCGGCCGCCGGAGCAGCGATCAGCACCAGACCGGCGACGATGCCGACCAGCCGATCGATGTGGTTCATATCCGAATGCAACCGATCCAGCGACGCTCCGACTCGAATCAGTGAAACGGCAGGCAATTTCGTCTGAGGCTCGGACAGCTCCGGACCTTCCGTGGTGACGGGGACCTGCACCACTCGCAGTCGACCAACCGTCACTGGTGTTCGCGCCGTCGTTTCCAGCGACTCCAGTTCGCTCAACGGAGCCGCGGCCGAATTCCAGACAGGTCGAGCTTGCGCGTCGAGCAGCTCGACGAACCAACCGTGCCGCGCGTGGCCACTGGCCTTGCGATTGAGCGTCTCGCCCAGCCTGTCGACGCCGAACTCAGGAAGCTCGCTCAGCATCAACGAAACTTCGCGGGCATCTTCGGTCAGTATGTCATCCAGCTCGTGAACCAGTGCCCACCAGACCCCTTGGCGCAGACCGAGCAGAGTCACCAATGCGGTCAATGCCACCAGAAGTGCGTTCCAACACGCCCAGCGAAAACGGAGCGTCCGCCACAGCTGACGCAACTCGATCAGCCATCGCTGTCCCGTCCATCCGGTTCGTTCGCGCACAGTACTCAATCGCCCTGGATCCTCAATACATAACCCCGGCCGCGGACCGTGTGCACCAGCGGTATCCCGAAGTCCCGATCAATCTTCGCTCGCAACCGATTGATGTGGACCTCAATCACGTTGGTCACGCCTTCCCAATTCGTGTCCCACAAGTGTTCGCACAACATGCGGCGAGTCACCACTTGGCCGCTGTTGCGCATCAGATATTCCAGCAGACTGAACTCGGTAGGTGTCAGCTCGATCTCACGCCCTTCCCGCGTGACGCGGCGTGTGGAGAGGTCAAGCGTAAGCGGACCCGCCGCCAGTCGCTGGGCCTGCAGATGCCGCGATCGCCGAGTGATGGCCGAGAGCCGGGCCAGCAGTTCCGGAAACGCAAAGGGCTTGATCAAGTAATCATCGGCCCCCGCCTCGAGGCCTCGCACGCGATCGTCGACCGACCCTAAGGCCGTCAGGACCAGCACCGGCGTCTGAACCCCCTGTTGCCGCAGCTGGCGGAGCACTTCCAGTCCGCTGAGGTCGGGGAGCATCAAGTCGAGGACGACGACGTCCAGCTGTTGGGCCAGGGCGCTTTCGAGCCCTTTGCGGCCGTTGCGGACCCATTGGCACTCGTGCCCGTGCTCCTCCAGCCCCTGCCGCATCGCGCGACCCAATGCCTCTTCATCTTCAACCAGCAGCACGTTCAACGACTGCTTGGGATCACGATCCATGCCCGGTCTGCCCCCATCCCCACTGCTGATCGACCACCCGCCAGTCGGACTACCCACAGTTCGGCAGGCATCTACCCCCTGCAGGGCGCACTGTCTGGCCGACTCGCCGCATCGCAGGAGTGGTCGTTAACGAAACGCCAGGAAACACCCCCCACTAGATGGTGCCTGATGTTTACCTTACTGAATTGTAATCTCCAGTCGGATTGTGCGGGTGGTAACCGAGTCGTATAAGACAAAGGAGGGGTGTTCGACGCCGTGTCGCACACGGCCGACCGTCCCGGATCTGCGAGCGCTGGCTGAGCCAGTGATCCCTCATGTCCCATTCAGCAGCCGGTTCCCCGACATCGTCGGCGGAGCCCGCGGGCTCAGCCCATATGGGCGGCGAGTTGTCTCATGGACCTCTGGAAGACCTCGAGCACTTGATTCATCACGCGGCGCACTTTTTGCCGTCGCAGGGACCGATTCAGGTCTTCGTCCACCACAATACGCTCCACAACTTTGAGGACCTGCCGTTTGAGGAAGCGGTCAAGCAGGGGGCGGCGACGTACAACTGTCAGCCCTTCTTGCTGGAGTCCCAGTACCGGCAGTATCTGACCGACGGACGGATCCGGCTAACGGACCTGTCGACGGTCTTGCTGGAGGATCTGGGGGACGACGCCGATCAGCTGGTCAGCGTGCTGGGGACTCGGTACACGTTGCGGTTGGCCATGCTGCAGCACCCGGTGCGAGTGGCGACGGACGCTGAGCTACACTGGCACATTTCGGAGAGTGATTCGTTGCGGCGGTGCCTGCCGGACGTTCCTCCGGCGACACGGCGGCGGTTGATCGATCAGACTCAGCGCTGGGTGATTCACGAGCTGCGTGGCGATGAACCGTCGAAGCCGGCCTTGAATCCGCGGACACGTGCGTCGCTGGACAAACTGTTCCGTCAGTTCCAGGTTGACCAGGTGGAGTTCTGGAACGACACGACGTGGGAAGCCTTCACGCTGAACCTGCTGTGGCAATTCTCCTTGCAGGGAGTACAGGGGCTGCCATCCTTCCAGCACGAACCGCCGGCTCTGGTCCGCCACCGGGATCTGCTGTTGCGAGCCTCAGGCCGAGACAGCGACCAGCTGGTCAATGAAGTACTAATCCCGTTCTGTGCGGCGTTTCTCGACCAGGGGATGGCGACGTGGACGTTACCGGAGCGGGATCAGGGATTCTTCCGATCGTTCTGTGCGATGCATCACGACGCGGCGTGGCTGACTCCACGGTGGCAGAAGCCGTTGCGGAACGAGCTGGCTCGGGTGCAGCAGAGCGGCATGACGCCGCTAGAGTCGATCCACGAATCGCTGCAGTTGCTGGGCGTACCTCCGGATCGGTACGAAGCCTACATCACCCGCACGTTGCTTGCTTTGCGCGGCTGGGCCGGCATGATCTGGCAGATGGAGACGAACGCCGAGTGGACGATTCGGCCGGCGCCTGCAGGCACGCTGGTGGACTATCTGGCCGTGCGTCTGATTCTTGATCGATTGGCTTACGAATACGTGGCGCACGAGGAGCTGGATTTCCGCGGACGACTGTCGTCGTTGTGGGAGTTTCTGGCCGCCAAGACAACGGAACACGACCTGCCGACAGACCAGCAGCGGGCGTTCCGTGTCTTTCAGCTGGCTCAGCAACTGGGTTGGTCGCCTCCCGACCTCGCTCGGCTCACTCGCAACGAATGGCTCCGGTTGATCCGCGAAACCGAGACTTTCAACGGCTGGGAGCGACGTCGGATTTATCATCTGGCGTTTGAACGTCGCTATCGAAATCAGACGCTGGACGCGATCACAGCTCATAACCGGCGCCCCGACACGACTCCAGCCAGGCCTCGGTTTCAGGTCATTACCTGCATCGACGAACGGGAAGAATCATTCCGCCGTCACCTGGAGGAACAGGCTCCGGACTGCGAGACGTTTGGCGTGGCGGGATTCTTCGGCGTCGCCATGTATTATCGTGGCATCGCTGAGGCTCATTACGTGCCGCTGTGCCCGATCGTGATCAAGCCTCGTCATTACGTTGCCGAAGACGTAGCGTACACGATGGTGGACGAGCACCGTCGCAAGGAGCTGACTCGTCGAGTGCTCGGCCGGGCATCGCACCGCTGGCACGTCGGCACGCGATCGTTCCTCTACGGTGTCTTGACGTCGATGGTCGGGCCGTTGGCCACGTTCCCGCTGGTGGCGAGAATTCTCTTCCCGCGACTGACGGCCCGCATTCGGCGCACGTTCGGTTCGCTGGTCCAGCCGCCGGCCGTCACGCAACTTCAGCTGGAACGGACGACCGTCGAGCCAGGCTCGGCCGAAGATCAGATCGGGTTTTCGGTCGAGGAGATGGCGGGGATTGTCGAGCGAGTGTTGCGGGATATCGGCCTGACGTCGAACTTCTCGCCCGTGATTGTGATCGCCGGCCATGGTTCATCGAGCCTGAACAATCCGCACCGAGCGGCTTACGACTGCGGGGCCTGTGGTGGTGGTCGCGGCGGTCCGAATGCTCGAGCATTCGCCAAGATGGCCAACGATCCGCGGGTGCGGGAGATTCTGGCCAGCCGAGGTCTGACACTGAGCTACGACGTCTACTTTGTCGGCGCTCTGCACAACACGTGCGACGATGGCGTCACCTATTACGACCTCGAGCTGCTCCCGGTGACTCACCGCAAGCTCTTCAGTGAAGTCCACGCGGCGATCGAAAAGGCTCGCCAGTGGAACGCTCACGAACGCTGCCGCCGCTTCGAGTCGGCTCCCCTGACGCTGACCGCCGAAGCTGCTTTGCGACACGTCGAGGGACGATCGGAGGACATGTCGCAGACTCGACCTGAATGCGGTCACGCGACCAATGCGATTAACGTCGTCGGACGGCGACGACGGTCGCGGAATCTCTACATGGACCGGCGAGCGTTCCTCACCTCCTACGATCCGACTCAGGATGATGAAGACTGCGCCATCCTGACCAGAATCCTGCAAGCGGTGATTCCCGTCTGTGCCGGTATCAACCTGGAGTACTACTTTTCGTATGTCGACTCCCCCGGATTCGGATGCGGCACCAAGCTGCCTCACAACATCACCTCGCTGGTCGGCGTGATGGACGGAGCGGCCAGCGATCTGCGACCCGGCTTGCCGTGGCAGATGGTCGAGATCCACGAACCGGTCCGACTGCTGTTTGTGATTGAAACGACTCCGGAAAAGATGATTGCCATCATGGATCGCAACCCGCCGATCAGCCGGCTCTGCCGTAACCGTTGGGTCCAACTCGCGGTGCTCGACCCCGATTCACCGCAGCTCCAACTGTTCCAAAACGGACAGTTCGTACCGTATCAGCCGGAGGAGGGCGAATTGCCGGTCGTGGCACGTTCGGTCGACTGGTATCGGGGCCTTCGCAATCATCTCGGGTTTGCGGGCGTTCAGCCAGACTCGCCGACGACTGAGGCCAACGAATCAAACCATGGAGGAGGCACCCGATGAACTGGGACAACATCTTGTGGGTGCTGGGAGTGATTGTCATTGCGAGCCCCGCCACGCTGCTGGCCGTCCTCGGACTGACACTCCTGTTTCGTCGTCCACTTTCCGAACGAACGGTGGCCCACTGGACCGAAGGGGCTGTTGTCGTCGGCCTGATGGCCAATCTGCTGATCCTGTTGCTGATGCTGCTGCTGGACAAACGCCACGTCCCGGTTCCCTTGCCGGACTGGGTGGCCATTCCGCAGGAGCATTTTCATTTTCACATTCAGTTTGTTTTTGACAGGCTGTCGGTCCCCTTCGCACTCCTGTCGCTGGTCCTCTGCGGGACGGTCAGTGCTTTTGCCAGCAAATATCTGCATCGGGAACCGGGCTACCAGCGGTTCTTTGTCCTCTACGCCGTCTTTTTGCTGGCCATGATTGTCACTTCGCTCGCCGGCACGATTGAGACACTCTTTTTCGGCTGGGAACTGGTTGGGCTCTCATCGGCCCTGCTGGTCGCCTTTTTCCACGAGCGCCGCGCACCCGTCGTCAATGGACTCCGCGTCTGGTCGGTCTACCGCGTGGCCGATGCGGCGTTTCTGCTGGCCGCCGTCGCGCTGCACCATCTGACCGGTGGTGGCGATTTTCTGAAGCTGATGGGATCGGGACCGTGGCCCCAGGGAACGGCCGAGCTGTCGGCGGACCAGGCGTTGTTCGTCGGCCTCCTCCTGCTGGTGGCAGCCGCCGGCAAATCAGGGCTCGTCCCCTTCTCCGGATGGCTCCCCCGAGCCATGGAAGGCCCGACCGCTTCGAGCGCTATTTTTTACGGAGCCTTATCGGTTCACCTGGGAGCATTCCTGCTGCTGCGAGTGAGCCCGATTCTGCAGCTCTCGTTTCTGCTGCGGGCAGCCGTCGTCATCTGGGGACTGACCACGGCCATCTTCGCCGGCATGACGACCCGAGTGCAGACCGACATCAAGAGCGCTCTGGCTTACGCTTCGCTCACTCAGGTCGCCATCATCGTCACTGAAATCGGACTCGGATTCCGCTATCTGGCCCTGATCCACATCATCGGCCACGCTTGCCTCCGGACGCTGCAGCTGCTGCGAGCTCCGACCCTGCTGGCCGACTACCATGCCCTGGAAAACGCCATCGGCAATCGGCTGGAGACGCCCGCCACCGCCGGCGATTCGTCCCTGTTGCCTCAGCCCGCTCGACTGTTCGGTTACCGCATGGCCTTCGAACGGGGGTACTTTGATGCCCTGCTGGGAGATTATATTGTCTATCCGTTCCTCAGCGTCTTTCGCTGGTGCGATGCCATGGAACGACGATGGACCAATTTCCTGTCACGAGGGACTTCACGCGAATCCGATGCGTTGGCCCACCATTCGGACGTAGTGGAGGAGACCTGATGAGCCAGTTTCATTTTTCATGGTTGCAGCTGACGATCCTTCTGCCGCTGATCGGCGCGTTGCGGATCGCCCGCCAGAAGGACCCCGAGACGGCTCAACGGCAAAGTGTCGTGTTCTTGGCCGGTACGCTGATCACCAGCGTGCTGGCGTGGCTCGACTTCAGCCTCCAGACGGCTTCCGAAATCGCCGACCCCTGGGACTGGGTCGGCGCCAGGTTGGGGGGCCATCTGCTGGTGATGGACGAACTCAGCGCGCCGCTGATTCCCCTGTCGGCCCTCGCTTTCCTGTTGACCACCGTCGTGACGCTGCGGACCAAGGTCGCCCGATTCTCGTTCACGGGCACCCTGATCGCCGAAAGCATTCTGCTGGCCACGCTCAGCTGCAAGAACCCGTGGATGATCGTCGGTCTGCTGGCCTTGAGCATCCTGCCGCCGTTGTGGGAACTGCGAGTGCGCGGCAAACCGATTGCCGTCTTCGCACTGCACATGGGTGTGTCGCTGGTCGCCATGGCTGGCGGCTGGTACCTCGTGTCGTCTCATGGCCCGGAAGGGAATGAGTCGCTGTTCGGAGTGGCCCTGCTGACCATTGGCGTGCTGATCCGCAGCGGAGTAGTCCCCGTCCACTGCTGGATTACCGACCTGTTTGAGCATGCGACGTTCGGCACGGCGCTGTTGTTTGTGACTCCTATGGCGGGCGCTTATGCCGCGGTTCGACTCCTGTTGCCCGTCGCACCGGACTGGGCACTCCGCAGTATCGCCATCATGTCGCTGATTACCGCCGTCTACGCGGCCGCGATGGCGCTGGTCCAGCACGAGGCCAGACGCTTCTTCTGTTACCTGTTTCTGAGCCACGCGTCGCTGGTGTTGGTCGGTCTCGAAACGGCCACACCCATCGCCCTCACCGGCGCGCTTTCGGTCTGGCTGGCCGTCGGGCTCGGCTTGACCGGTTTCGGGCTCGCCTTGCGATGCCTCGAAGCCCGCGTCGGGCGGATCACCCTGGACGATTTCCACGGACTCTATGAGGTCACTCCATCGCTGGCCAACCTGTTTCTCCTGACCGGTCTGGCCAGCGTCGGATTTCCGGGGACGTTCGGCTTCGTCGGCACCGAGCTCTTGATCGATGGTGCCGTACAGGCCTACCCGATGATCGGACTGGCCGTGATTGTCGCCGCCGCACTCAATGGCATCGCCATCATGCAGGCCTACTTCCGTCTCTTCGGTGGAGCCCGGCATATCGTCTCATTGGGGATGCACAGCCGTGCCGTGGAGCGATTGGCCGTGATGACGCTGGCCACGCTGATCTTCGCCGGCGGACTCTACCCGCAACCCGGTATTGTATCGAGGTACCACGCCGCGATTTCGATCATTGGCGCGCGGGGTGGCAAAGCTACCACCGAACCACACGCTGACCAGCTGCACGCAGCAGCTGCCGACAACCATCACAGGTCCCCAGCGAACAAGGATTGATACTCATGGCAGAGCATCCGAAGATCAATTCCGAGCCAGTGCCGCGCGGGAATCTCACGGGCTTGACCCGTTATTTCTCCCACGACGTGGTGTCCGGTTTCCTGGTCTTCCTGATCGCACTCCCGCTCTGCCTCGGTATCTCGCTCGCCAGCGGAGTCCCGGCCATCGCCGGTGTTTTCACGGCGATCGTAGGCGCCGTTCTGACGACGTTGATCAGCAATTCGGAATTGACTATCAAGGGCCCGGCAGCCGGCCTGATCGTCATTGTGCTCGGTGCCGTGACCGACTTCCGCGAAATGCAGCAGCCAACGGAAACCTCCACACCTGCTGCCGCCGTCGCCTCCACACCTGCTGCGGCTACACCTGGTGCGACCACGCCAGCTGTCGCCACGGCCTCTGTCGCCGCTGCTCCGACGAGTGACTCTGGCCACGCGGCATCTCCTCCGGCTAATCAGGAATGGTCCGAGATCGATCAAAAGGCCTACCGCATGGCCCTGGCCGTGGGTGTGGTCGCCGGTGTGATCCAGATCGCATTCGGCCTGCTAAAGCTGGGGATTCTCGGTGAGTTCTTTCCGACGGCCGTCGTTCACGGCATGCTGTCGGCTATCGGAGTGATCATCATCTCCAAACAGATCCACATCCTGCTGGGCGTCAATGGCGTCAAGGGCGAGCCGCTCGAACTACTCCTGCACGTCCCCCATTCGATCTGGCACATGAACCCCGAAATTGCTCTGATCGGCATCGTGAGCCTGTTGATCCTGTTCGGCATGCCAATGCTCAAGGCACGCTGGATCCGCCGCATCCCCGCTCAGATGATCGTGATCCTCGTGGCCATCCCGCTGGGCATGTACTTGAACTTGGCCGATCAACACACCTACTCGCTAGGGGAGCAATCCTGGGAAGTGGGGCCGCGCTACCTGGTCGACGTGCCGGGCAACTTGTTAAGTGCCATGTCCTTCCCTGATTTCGGCGCACTGCAACATCTGACCGCCTGGAAGTGGGTCCTGATGTTTACGCTGATCGGCTCTCTTGAGTCGTTGTTGAGCGTCAAGGCGATCGACCTGATCGACCCGTGGAAGCGGAAGACAAACCTCAACCGAGATATGCTGGCCGTTGGGATCGCCAATACGGTTGCCGCTTCTATCGGCGGCCTCCCGATGATCTCCGAAATCGTCCGCAGCAAGGCCAATATCGACAACGGGGCCCGCACGCGTTTTGCCGACCTGTGGCACGGCCTGTTTCTGCTCGCGTTTGTCGCTTTCCTGCCGGGTTTGATCCACCAGATCCCGCTGGCCGCTCTGGCTGCCATGCTCGTCTACACCGGATTCCGACTCGCTTCACCTCGTGAATTCGTCCATGTCTACCACATCGGACGCGAACAGCTGCTGATCTTCACCGCCACCATGGTCGGCGTGCTGGCTACCGACCTGCTGCTCGGCGTGCTGATCGGGATCGGCGTCAAGCTGTTGATCCACACCCTGAATGGCGTCCCCCTGCGGTCGTTGTTCAAGCCCTACCTGGAAGTCGAAGAAGTCGATGCGGATACGTATTTGGTCCGTGCCCGTGAGTCGGCTGTCTTCAGCAACTGGATCCCCTTCAAGCGGACCATCGAAGACATCGGATTCGTCCAGCGCAAGAACCTGGTAGTCGACCTGTCGAATACCAAGCTGGTCGACCACAGCGTGATGGAGAAACTGCACGAGGTGCAGCAGGACTTTGCGATGGAGGGTCTGAAGTTCGAGCTGGTGGGGCTGGAGAGCCATGCGCCGCTGGCTCACCACGAACACTCGGCCCGCAAACTGTCTCAAGTCGCCATCCGACGACTCACCGCCGTCGTCCCCATCGCCCTGGAAAACCGGCTGGAGCTGGAATTCGTCGAACGGGGCGCGACAGGATTCACCGCGATTCCGTGCCGTGGCGCCGGCCGCAAGGCAATCCGAGCCGGGGACGTACCCGCCACCACCGATCAATGCCGGATCGAAGTGATCGTTCCACCCGCCGTCTGCGACGATATCGTGGCCTACCTGCGCCGCGAAATCCTCCCCTACTACCCGGCCACCGTCTGCATCGAAACCGTCTCGGTCCTCAAGCTGGAACAATTCACCAGCGAGCCGGTCCGAACAGCTACCGACTCCCGACACTCTCAGCACGATTCCTGATCAGCCTGACTGCAAGGCAGGCGGGACGCCTGCACCACAATTCCAAGGCAGGCGGGACGCCCGCACCACAATTGCAAGGCAGTCGGGCGTTAGCGGGGGCGGTTACCACGGCGAGGACGGGCGGATCGCGGGTCGTAGTTGGGATTGGGTTGGCGAGGAATGGCGGCGCCGGTGGCTGTCTGCCAGTCACGCAGCCGGCGATAGAGTTCGTCCGCCTTCTCCGGCATCACCTCCGCGAGGTTACGTTGCTCCCCAGGGTCGACGCTCAAATTATATAGTTCACGTCGCCCGCCCCCTTCGAAGAATTCGATCAGCTTGAAGTCGCCAACGCGAATGGCGCTCGAGGGCGTCGCGCGGCCGACATAACAGGGAAAGTGCCAGAAGAGCGATTCCCGCTGCAGGTCGCTCTCTCCATCAAGCACCGACACCAGGCTGGTTCCATCCAGTGGTTGGCCTTGCGGAGCTTTCAGGCCGGTCAGCTCGATCAACGTCGGGTACCAGTCAACAGTACTGACCGGTACGGAACACTCGCGCCCAGGACGCTTGATACCGGGCCACGAGACGACCAGCGGCACGCGGATCCCTCCCTCATACAGTTCACCTTTGCCGCCCGCCAGCGGCGCAGCGTAGGGTCGCGTGCCACCATTGTCCGATGTAAAGACGATCAGCGTCTGGTCGGTCAGTTTGAGCCGTGCCAGCGCATCGACGATGCGGCCCACATTCTGGTCGACGGCCTCAATGGTCGCGGCATAAGCTGGATCATCCCGCCCCTCATCACCGACGCTAACCTTCTTTTCGTACTTGGCCAACAAATCGGGCTTCGGATCGTGAGGCGAGTGAACGGCGTGGTCGGCCAGGTAAACAAAGAACGGCCGGTCGCGATGTTGCTCGATAAACCCCAGCACTTCGTCGGTCAGCCGATCACTGAGATAGTTTCCGCGGTCATCCTTGTAGGCATCCTTGGCAAAGCCCAGGCTCTCGGGAAATACAACTTGCTGAAAACCTTGCCCGCCCGGCGAAACCGGTCCTGCCCGTCCGCGGCCAAGGTTCCACATGCCGTAGAATGCCGTCGCATAACCACCGTCCCGCAAGAGCTCGGCCAGGGTAATGATTTGCGGCGAGAGTTCCGATTTGCTGTAGGCAGCCAGGAGAGGTTGCCAGGTTGATCCGGCCGGCTGGCGCGGGTCGACTACTGTGTAGATGCCGTGCCGCGGCGGGTATTGTCCCGACATCAGGCAGGCTCGAGTCGGGGCGCAGTTCGGCGCGCTGGCATAGGCCTGCGTGAACACCAGCCCGCCTGCGGCCAAACGGTCCAGATTGGGTGTCTCGACGAACCGATTGCCCATGAAGCCCACATCGCGCCACCCCATGTCGTCCATGAGGATAAAGATGACGTTCGGCGGGCGCGACCCCACCGCCGCGTCGGCACGAACGGCGCCAGGGAATAGAGTTGCGACAAGCGACAACAGCGCACAGACGACAACAACATGCCCCGTCGCAGGCCATTCGCTTCGAGTCGATCGCACGGATACTGAAGCGCAGGAAAACAAGGGCCTATTTTCTTTCATATTTGAAGTCGAGTGTACCTTCTGCCAGCGTCAGATCCTTGATCGCTGCCAGCAGATTCTTGCGAGTCGCCTTGTTGCGATCGAGCTTGGGATGGGCCGAGAGAGCGTAGACGGTCAGGTGGTACGTTTTCACACCGGGCCCTTTGGAGCACATCGGGTCATATGTGTTCCGCCGCTTGTCGTTCATCCCCATGATCCCTGCACCGGGCTTTGTTTTGGCCAATTCGTGCACGTCGGCTGGAATCTCGTAGACCACCCAGTACGATTTCTCCTGGTCGGGCGCCGTATGCCAGAGGCTGATGGCATAGCACTGAGTACCCTCCGGTTCACCCGACCAAGCGACCGGTGGCGACGTCCCGGCGCCGTCGCAAGTGAACTCGGCGGCCAGAAATCCGTGCGAACCCACCGCATCGGAACTGACGGTTAACTGCGACGGACGGCCGCCGCGTTGAATCGCCGTCTCTGAACCCCGGCGAGTCGGCGTTTGCGGCGGTCGTGCCTCGTCCGGTCGCCTCGGTGGTGGCCCGCGTCGGCTGGGTTCGTAAGTCTGCCGCCGAGTCCTGCCGCCCGGATCGGTGAACTCAAACTCCACGGCTCCCCTCTCCAGAATCGAGTATGTCACATACCCCGAGCGACCTCCCACGTCATACTTGAGTCGAAAGGTGTTCGGCTGAGGCGAGTTGAATTCGGTGACTTTCGCGCCACGCAACGGCGGGAGGGCTTCCCGGATCGGCTGAGCGCGGGGTTGTGGTTCCACCTGCCCCTCGCGCTCGACCACTTCGCCGTAGAAACCACCGTTGAGATAGGGATACTTCCTGGTGGCGTGATAATGGTAATGTCCGGCAGCGTCCTGATGCCCATTCAGCCCATCGAGACCGCTGACCTTCGCCCCGTCAGGTTCATCGTATCCGTAAATCGGATACCCATCCAAGGCATAGCCAATTGGCCTCCCTTGCCCAACCTGTTTCTCCAAATGAACTGGGGCCAGGTGATAATGGTAGTCGTCGGCACGACCACAGTGGCCACCGTACTGGTCGAGTTCACCGAACAAATAGGCATCGTCCCCACGGTTATTGAGCGGGTTGAAAATGGGGATGCCGTTCACAGCCAACGCGATCGCTCCGCGCAAGAAGCGGTTTCGGGCACTAGCGGGTTCACGAGCCGGGACCGGATGCAGGGGAATCTGCCAGGCGTTGTCGCCGGTGTAGTCCTGCGGTAGCGGTACCTGCTGCTGCCACGAGGTAATGCCGATCATCAACGGATGATCGGGAATACCACGCGACTCAACGTAGAACCAGCGGTCATCCGCACGATAGGAGATCGCCTTGAGTCTGGCGAACGGCTCGAAGGCCGATGCGATATCCGGCGGCGCAGCGGATGCCTCGGCGTCCGGTGCCAACACCAGCCGTGTCGGCGCGGATTGCCGTTCGTTCAGCTGGCGGATCTGAGCTTGCTTGGCCGTCAACCAGCGCTGATCTTCATCGCAAAGCTCGGCCACCGCCACCGTCATCAAGCGTCCATCGTCACGCCGAATCTGGATCTGGTCGTTCTTGGCCGCGACGAATGTCCCCTGCAGACGATTGCCGCTGGTCACGAGTCTCCAGGTACGCGACGATGCCGACCGTCCCCCGTGTCCGTGGCCCGGATGCGCCGCGACTTCCGCCGCGGCAGTGACGAGCATCATGGCGGCCAGCAAGAGCTGTAGTCGAATCAGATGCGGTTTCATGGGAGGTCTCCCTGAGTTTGTTCGCCTCGCTGCCCTCGCCCCCGACGCTGGCCACGGACCTTCTGTCGAGGTTCGATGGGCTGGCGGGGATCATAAGCGGGGTTGACGACAGGCAATTGAGCGTTGATGGCAGCCAGATGGTCGGTTAAGCGAGCGCGGAGTCGAGCGGCTTCGGCCGGTCTCTCGGCGCTAAGATCATTCCGTTCACCAAGGTCCGTCGACAGATCGAACAATAGATCGCGGCCACCTTGCTCATAAAAATGGATTAGTTTCACGTCGCCGACGAGAATCGCCGAATGTGGAGCATCACCCTGATAATGCGGAAAGTGAAAGACCAGCTCATCCCGCGGTCGTCGCACTTGGCCTTGGCCACCATGGGCCAGCAACTCGACGAGACTGCCCCCTTCGATGCTTGGCGGGATGTTTGTCCGAGCGACGCCGGCCCACTGGCAGAACGTGGGAAGCAAATCGTAGCCGACCACGCGGACATGGCAGCATGTATTGGGCTGGATACCCGGTCCTCGCACGATCAGCGGAACGCGGATCCCTCCTTCCCAGACGCCCCCTTTGCCGCCATTCAGCCCGCCATTCCTGCGACCTCCCCCGGAGCCGTTGTCCGACGTGTAGATGATGTAAGTGCTGTCGGCCAAGCCGAGCCGATCGACCGATGCCAACACTCGGCCGACTCCCGTGTCCAGATCTTCCGTAATCGCCGCAGTTGCTGACAGCTTGTCATTGCGGCCGTTGCCAATGCGTCGGTACTTGGCCTGCGTGGCTGCGAGTGCATTGCCGGGAGCGTGCAGCGCGTGCCACGACAGTTGAATGAAGAACGGCCGGCCGGCCTTGGCGTTCTTCTCCATGAAAGCCGCTGCTCGATCGGCCATGCCAAAAATATCAACGGGATTCGGATCCGCGAAACGATACGCGGTTTCGTTCCCCGTCTCCCCGTCGTGTTCGTCGTAGCCATGTTGCCCAGGACCGCCGCCACCGAGATGCCACTTGCCGTAATGCGCCGTCGCATAGCCCGCCGATTTCAGCAACTCCGCCACAGTCACCTCGTCGCTCGAAATCTGCTTGACCAGCTGCGGTTCAATCAGCGGCTGGCCTGCGGTGGGGGGCGCGGCCTTGGTCCAGTGCAATTGAGCTGGGCTCTTGCCCGTCTGCAGACTGATGCGAGTCGGCGAACAAACGGGAGCCGGAGCATAGGCCGCTGAGAATCTCATCCCGTCCGCGGCCAGCCGTTCGAGCTGAGGCGTGTGATAGAGTTCGCTTTTCGATCCGGCAAGTTCTGGATGCATCGCCACCGAAAGGCCGTTCCAGCCCTGGTCATCCGCCAGCATCAGGATGATGTTCGGTCGCTCGGCCGCCAAGCTCAGCGTCACCAGACAGAACCAGCATACCAGGAAACGCACCCCCACGTTGATTACTCCTCGTACTCAACTCTGCGACTGGAGTCATGATGGGATTCGTGCCGGAAGAAATCCTCGCCCAGCGGTAGCCGGTCCACCAAAGTCATCGTCAACGTCAGCCGCTCAGGGCCGTAGGGCATCTCAATGAACCGCATCTGCCGGATAATGCCACTCGACACCGAATAAGTGATCTCAACGCGCCGCGGCCCTCGAAACCCACGCTTCTTGACGGCAATCATCCGTCGGATCGGCTCTTCCGCCCCTTCCACCGAATCGTCACTCGCTTCGGCTGGCAACACCTCGAGTTGATAGGCCGCTCTGAGCCTCTCCAGTCCCTCCCGAATGTCCGTCAACGGCAACGAGCTTTCGTGGCCCGGCAGGTCACGGCTGAAACGGGTCAGATCGGTGCTGACTCGTACCGGCCCATCCGGTCGGACGGCCCAACTGGTCTGGCCATCGGACCCGGTGACGAACGGCTGCCCCTCGGGCGTCTGTCGGACGAGGACGAACTGTCGTCCGCGAACGTAGAGCATGGCGTTATCCATGGGGGGCTTCGGTGGCCGCGACCGGTCGATGGCGGCGTCTCCCCTGCCCCGACGTGCAGGCACCGCGGGCTCGTCGACCCGGATCTGGTAGACTCGGTCGGTCAGCTCGAAGCTGGCGGCCAGGATGCGGCGAAGTTCCATCGCGGCCGAGGCGGATGATCCACTCAAGGCCGTCCACACGATGGCCACTACAGCCATTACAGCTGTCAGGGCACCTGCCGCTGAAGTGATCCGGCGTGGCCAGGATCGCCGTGATGAATTCTGCTGCGGCGCACACGCTGGGCGAGTGATCGGCGCCGGTGCGTCAAGATCAGCCATCGAGGCCAGAGCGATCTGTTCATTGCGCAGCCGGTCGTGCAACAAGGTTGCCTCGGCAAATTGCCGAGCATTCTCGGGCGATCGTCGAATCCAGTCGCTCAGTGCCGCGTGTTCTTCTGCCGTCAGGGCATCGTCGAGATAGCGGCTGACCAGTTCCTGCGCATCGCGCGTCATGCCGAGCCCTCCGCCAGTCGCGCCTTTCGTTCCATGCACGCCCGCAGTTGGTCGCGAACTCGCTGCAACGCCTTGGCCACCGAGTTGGCCGTCATTCCCAATAACTCGGCAATGGCGGCCGGTTTCAGATCCTGTTCATATCGCAGGCGGCACAACTCACGCGCCCGACCATCCAACTCGCGGAGACAATACTGCAATTGGTCCAACGTGCGAGACGGTTCGTCGGCGATCGAAACAAACGCCTCGGCCAGGCAATTCATGGTTTCGTCATCAAACACCAGCCGATCTCGGCGCAGTCGCCGCAGGTACAAACCGACCTGGTTCCTGGCGATTCCCAACGCCCAGTGGTTGAACGGTCGGCTGGGATCGTAGCGATCGAACGATTCGATCACCGCGACGGCTATGTCCTGAAGAATGTCGTCGCGAGCCGAGAAGTCACGTACGGCCGAGGTGACAAACGCCGAGACGACTGGCTGAGCCAGTGTCCAAAGTCGTGTCGCCTGCCGCGTCGTCCGGTCCATGCTCACTCACCTGCTCTGCCTGCGATCCTCCTTTATTTATCCGGCCACCGAGAATCATGACAGGAATCGCCTACGGCCGACGCGTTACCGGTGCCGCCCCCCCAAAGATAGTGGCTTTTGGATCGCCATCAGGGAGAATTGGTAGAGTGTCTGCCGAGCCCGTCCCTAGCGAGCAGTCCACATGACAGCGGATGTGGGAACGAACGGTCCGCTGTCAGCGTTTCTGACTCGCTAGGGCTGGGTGCTCTGCAGTGCGGTCCTTCTGGGGTGTCCCTGGGACGCTCCAGACGGAATCTTGGTTCCTCCACTCCCTAATAAGACGGAATCGGGTTGCGATTCGGACGCAAGAAATCGGTGAAAAGTTTGAAAAACTGTCTGGGCCCCGCCGGTACACCCGACGATGGCACCAAAACCACCCTTAAGGGGTATCCAAACTACTGAACTACGGCTCTTGCGGGTTGTAGGCATTGCCGGCTGCAGGCCGTAATATGGTGAGAAGCTTCAGTTGGTTGCGAGCAGTGTCGCCAGCCGGGTTCGGATGAGTCCGAAGCGAGCTGGCCCAACCTGGCCCGATTGCCGGTCTCCGCCGGAATCCTACCTGCGGGCCACTGCTGGCATTGAGAATGTAACGTGGCCATGGTCCTGTAAGGCGGACGTGAGAAACCCATGAAACGCATGCTGCGCTTGAGTTGTTGCTGGCTGCTGACGCTGGCAGCCTTTTCGTCTCTGTGGTCGTCGAGTGTCGCCACTTGTGTGGCGGCCGAAACCGTCGGCGATTGGCCCCACTGGCGCGGCCCGTTCCAGAACGGTATGTCGCTGGAACGCAATCTTCCCGCCACCTGGTCTCCCAAGAGTGGTGAGAACCTGCTGTGGCGCCGCGAGGAATGGGCCACGCGATCGACGCCCGTTGTCTTCGGCAATCGGCTCTACACCGTCTGCCGCGCTTTCCCCGAAACGACCAAAGAAGGCGAAAAGCTCGTCTGCATCAATGCCGAGAACGGGGACCTGATGTGGGAATCGATCCACAACGTCTACCTCTCGGACGCCCCAGCGGAACGAGTTGGCTGGTCGAGCCCGGTCGTTGATCCGGCCACCGGCAATGTCTATTACCTGGGCCTGGGTTGCTACTTCCAGGGACTCAACGGCGAAACGGGCGAACCGCTCTGGACTCATTCGATGAGCGAAGAGTTTGGGATGCTGTCGACCTACGGCGGCCGCACCAACTTCCCCATCGTGTTTGAAGATCTGGTCATCATCAGCGGCGTGACCACCGCTTGGGGCGATCAGGCCGTGCCCGCTCATCGCTTCTACGCGTTCCACAAGAAGACCGGTCAGCTGATCTGGTCGCTCAGCACGCGCCTGCGTCCCGAAGACACGACCTACAGCACTCCCTTTGTCACGATGCTCAACGGCCAGCCGGCGCTGGTGCTGGGAGCGGGTGACGGATCGGTGTACGCCGTGCAGCCTCGTACGGGGAAGGTGATCTGGAAGTACGACGCTTCGAATCGCGGGATCAACACCATGCCGCTGGTCTCCGACGGCATCGTGTATCTGGGGCACAGCGAACAGAATGCATCCGACACCAACGTGCTGGGCGCGGTCTTCGCCTTCAACGGCAATCGCACCACCGATGTCGCCGAAACCGATCTGCTGTGGAAGATCCCCGGCCGGACTGTGGGACGAAGCCAGCCGGTGAAGATCGGCGATCGGCTCTACACCGTCGACGACGGCGGCACGCTCTGGATCGTCGAGGCTCAGACCGGCAAGGACGTAGCCAAGCAGAAAATCGGCCGCATCATGTTCGGCAGCATGGTCCATGGTGACGGCAAGATCTATGTCGGCGAAGCGACCGGACGGTTTTACATCCTGGAGCCGACGGCCGAAGGCGTGAAAGTGCTCAGCCAGGAGCGGCTGAACGGCGAAGAGATTCTCGGATCACCGATTATCGCTCACGGACGGATTTACCTGCCGACCAATACCGCGCTCTACTGCATCGGCCTGAAGGATCGTCAGCCGGCGGCTGACCCGGCACCCGAAGTGAACAAGCCGGCCAAAGCGGATCCGAACGGCACGGTCGCTCAGTTGCAACTGGTCCCGGCCGAAGTGCTGATGACCGCCAGCGGTCGCCAAGCTTTCCAGGTGCGTGGCTACGACGCCGAGGGTCGCTACCTGAAGACGGTTCAAGCGGAAATCACCGCCGAGGGCCCGGGCCAGATCGACGCTCAGGGAATCTTCACCGCAGCCAGCGGACCGGAGCACACCGCAACGACGCTGACCGCCAAGATGGGCGACCTGACCTCCACCGCTCGCATCCGCACCGTCCCCGGACTCGACTGGAAATTCGACTTCAACGACAAGAAGGTCCCCGTGACGTGGATCGGAGCGGCATACCGCCATCAGCCGAAAGAACTGAATGGCGAACAGGTGCTGGTCAAGATCAGCACGATCCCGAAGGGGACTCGCAGCCAGTCGTGGATGGGGCCCACCCATCTGCACGATTACACGGTGCAAGCCGACTTCCTGGCGACCAAGAAGAACGAGAAACTCCCGGACATGGGTGTGATCGCTCAGCGTTACGCCCTGTCGATGCTGGCGACTCAAGAGCTGCAGATCCGGTCGTGGACCTCGCGGCTGGAACTGCGATTCGCCAGTTCGATCCCGTTCCAGTGGCAGCCTGACACTTGGTACCGGCTGAAGTTCCGCGCCAGCAACGAAAATGGACAGGCAGTCCTCCGCGGCAAAGTCTGGCCGCGCGACGGTCAGGAGCCGGCTGAATGGATGATCGAAGCGGCCGACGCCACTCCGAACACCACCGGCAGCCCCGGTCTGTTCGGCAACGCCAGTGACGCTGAGTTCTACATCGACAACGTGCAAGTCACGGCCAATCAATAATCGAACTGTTATTCACTCCTATTTCGATGAGGTTCTGACATGTTTGGAGATCAAGGCAACGGCCCGCTGACTCGGCTCTGGCGGGCCGCCGCGGGTGCGACATCTACCTCGTGCCAGCTCGGCCTGGCCGCGGTACTGATCACTGCCAGCCCGGTTCTCGCCGCTGATTTCGACCCCACGGCCGCCACCATGGAGCTGATCGGCAAACAGCAGGTCGGCCCCCAGGACTGGCCGCAGTGGGGCGGTTCCCGACTCCGCAACAACGTCCCGGACGCCAAGAACATCCCGACCGCCTGGGATATCGGCACCGGGAAAAACGTGAAGTGGTCCGCCGAACTCGGTTCGGAAACGTACGGCAACCCGGTGATTGCCAACGGCCAGGTCTATGTCGGCACGAACAACGGAGCCGGTTACCTGAAGCGGTATCCGAGCAAGACCGATCTGGGCGTGCTGCTGGCCTTCGACCAGGAAACGGGCAAGTTCCTCTGGCAGCACTCCAACGAAAAGCTCCCCACGGGCCGCGTCCACGACTGGCCGAACCAGGGCATCTGCTCGGCTCCGCTGGTGGAGGGCGAACGGCTGTGGTATGTGTCGAGCCGCGGTGAAGTCGTCTGTCTCGATACGAAGGGATTCCACGACGATGAGAACGACGGCCCGTTCACTCAGGAACCGAATCAGAACAAGGACGAAGCCGACGTGGTGTGGAAGCTGGACATGATGAGCCAGCTGGGTGTGTCGCAACACAACATGTGCAGCTGCTCGGTTACAGCTTCGGGCGATAAGCTGTTTGTCTGCACGTCCAACGGCGTCGATGAAAGCCACATCACGCTCCCCCGCTGGGATGCTCCCAGCTTCATCTGCCTCGACAAGAACACCGGCAAGGTGCTGTGGAGCGACAATTCTCCCGGTCGGAATATCCTCCACGGTCAGTGGTCGTCGCCGTCGTGCGCCGAACTCGGCGGAGTGGAACAGGTGATCTTCGGTGCCGGTGACGGTTACGTCTACAGCTTCGATGCGGCCGGCGACAACGGCAAATCCAAGCTGCTGTGGAAGTTCGACTGCAATCCCAAGGACTCGCTCTATCTCCTGGGTGGCCGAGCGACGCGGAACCACGTGATCGGGACCCCGGTGATCTACGATGGCCTGGTCTACATCGGAGTGGGTGAAGATCCGGAGCACGGTGAAGGTGGCGGACACCTGTGGTGTATTGATCCGACCAAGCGGGGTGATGTCAGCCCCACGCTGGTCTTCAATGCCCAATCGTCCCCCGATAAGCCGGTTCCGCACAAGCGTCTGCAGGCACTGGTCGCCAAGGATGGGGACTTCGAACGCGACAATCCCAACTCGGCTGCCGTCTGGCACTATGTTGGTGAGAATCCCGAAGAATTCGAGCAGACGATGCACCGCACGTGCGGCACGGCGGCGATCAAGAACAACCTGTTGTTCATCGCTGACTTCAGCGGTCTGGTGCACTGCCTCGATGCCAAGACCGGGAAAGCCCACTGGACGCATGACATGCTGGCCGCCTCCTGGGCGTCGCCGCTGATCGTCGAGGACCGCGTCTATATCACCGACGAAGATGGTGACGTTCTGATCCTGAAGCTCAGCCCGGAGAAGGAAGTGATCGGTGAGCTGAACATGGAGAACGCGGTCTATACGACGCCGGTGGTGGCCAACAACGTCCTCTTCATCGCCAACCGCAATCGGCTTTTTGCCATCCAGGAAGGCGCTCAGAGCGACCCGCCGGCCGACAAATAGGCTAGACTGGCTCCGCTCGATATTCCGTCCAGACCAGCTCGCTCCCCGCATGTCTGCGGGGAGCGACTGAGGCCGGGATGGATCGTGGTCCGTTGTCCAGCGACATTCCTACCTCTCCAGCCGTGAAAGGCTCAGCCTGTGCCTGGCCCGCAGCGATTCACCAAAGTCACCTGGCTCATCTGTATCATCGCCTCCATCGGCTTTGCCTTCGATATCTACGAACTGCTGATGCTGCCGCTGATCATCAAGCCGGCACTGGCTTCGCTGGGCAACCTGTCACCGGGGACCGAGGAGTATCTCAGCTGGGCCCGAACTTTGTTCTTCGTGCCGGCGTTTGTGGGAGGCGTCTTCGGACTGGTCGGCGGTTACCTCACCGATCGACTCGGCCGACGACGCGTGCTGACCTGGAGCATTCTGCTGTATGCTTTCTCAGCCGCGGCGGCCGGGTTCAGCACCAGCCTCTATCAACTGCTCCTGTTCCGCTGCCTGGTCTTCATCGGTGTGTGCGTCGAGTTTGTGGCGGCCGTGGCGTGGTTGGCTGAACTGTTTGAAGACACCGATCAACGAGAAAAGGTCCTGGGCTACACGCAGGCCTTTTCGTCGGTCGGCGGTCTGCTGGTCGGCTCGGCCAACGTGTTGGCAGCCAACATCGCGCAAAGCCTGCCGGCGATTCACGGTGGCCATGAAGCCTGGCGATACACGCTGATCTCCGGCGTCATCCCTGCCCTGCCGCTGATTATCATCCGGCCCTTCCTGCCTGAATCGCCCAAGTGGCAACAGAAACGCGAATCGGGGGCACTCCGGCGGCCCAGCATCTTTGAGCTGTTCAGTCCACGGCTGATGCGCACGACTGTCATCACGACGCTCTGCTTTGCGGCCAGCTACGGCATCGCGTTTGGAGCGATCCAGCAACTGCCGCAGATCCTGTCGGGACACAAGGAAGTGAAAGCCCAGGCACAGCAGGCCGTGCAGGCCGCCATCACCGCCGCGACCGCAGCCGGTCAGCCCGCACCGCCCGAAGGACGCCTGAAAGGCATTCGGGGGAATGCCAGCGACGAAGCGGTCGCGAAAGTCACCATCTGGCAGGAAATCGGCGGGCTCGTCGGACGCTTCATCCTCGCGATGATCGCCGTGGCTGTGGTCAGCCGCCGCAGTTTGTTGAGAATCTTCCAGATTCCCGCGCTGATCTTCGTCCCGCTGTTGTTCTGGTGGATCAGCAAGAACCTCGATACCGACAATTCGCTCCTGCTGATCAAGCTCGGCGCGTTCATGGCCGGCGTGGTGACGGTCAGCCAGTTCAGCTTCTGGGGGAATTACATCCCTCGAGTCTTCCCGCTCCACCTGCGCGGAACGGGCGAAAGCTTTGCCGCTAATATCGGCGGCCGCATCCTCGGCACGGCCGCCGCCTGGTTCACGCTGACCTTCGCCAAAGCGACCCCCCCGAGCCCAGCGAAGATCGCTGTCGTCGGTGCCATCGTGGCGGGAATCTACTGCCTCGTCGGTACACTCCTCACCGCCTGGCTCCCCGAACCGGGCCGCGAAGAACTCCCCGACTGACGATCTGAACCCAGCCGAGGAAGAGAACCACCGAGCGTCATTGAGTGCGCTCGGTGATCGGCAACAGTCAGCGGCGTTGGCTGGCCGCTCGCGCTCACGTTTATTCGATCGGCACGCGGTATATCAACGCGCCGATCGCTTGGCCCTTCGCGACGCTGGCGTAGTTCGAGTGGCACATGACGCACTTGTCCATCACCACGGGGATCGGAGTCGCCACGCGCAGCTGAGGCTTACCGTCGAGCTGCTCTACCGCTTCGACCCACGGCTTGCCCGCCAGAAGCTCGCGAATCGCCCGCTTGTCAAAGTCGTCGACCGCCACGTTTTCCGACTCGTAAGGCTCGCCCGTCGCATCAACCAGCCGCACGGTGTGCCAACCTTTCTCCTCCACGGCCTTGAAGATCTTCTTGAAGGCCGTTCCCGCCGGGATCGTCTCGCGGTCGTTCACGTAGTTGTCCGTGATCGTCACGATGGCGCCCTTGTAGATGTCGTCCAGCATCCGGACCTGCTTGCGAGTCCGCTCGAGCGACTCCGCTGGCGGACCACCGCTCGTTGCCGGTTCGGCTCCCCAAACCGTGACGGCCGGACCCGCGACCAGCCATCCGGCCACCGCCAGGGCCAACCACCTGGCTGCGCCGCCCAGTCCCCCACCACCGACTCCCCTCATACGCTCATTCCTACCCATGTCCGCCGCCTCCAGACTCTCCCCCTGCCGGCCCGGCAAACCACCGCGGCCCACCCGACCTAAACAGGACAAACTTATCCTCTTTTAGTCGTTTTCGGGTCGGTGTCAACGGTTGGCAGTTACTGGGGGGGGCGCGTTGGGAAGGACTAGCGGGGGATGCTCAGCCACCAGCGGATAGTGGCGGTGACGAGTTCGGGTGAATCGTGGTGAGCCCAGTGGCTGGCGTCGGGGAGCGTCACCAGGGTGTAGTCGGCGGCCAGCCATTCCCAGGTGTCGTTGAGTGCTTGGCGATCGAGCGCGGTGTCCTTGAGACCGTGGAATTGGAGCACGGGGACGTTGATCTTCGGCAGATTGTCGACCAGCTGGTCGTAAGGGGGCCGCGGGTAATTCTGGCGGTAGTAGCACATCATGCCGTTGAGGCTCGACCGTCGAAACGCCTCAACATATTTCGCTACGACTTCGGGGTCGCGAGCGACGATGTGGGCCAGCATTTCGGGCTGCAGCGACTTGTGCGAATCGGGCTGCATGAATTGTCGGGCGTATTCCGAGTTCTTGATCTGCCGCTCGTTGGTTGCCAGCTCGCGCATCAGGCCCTGGGGATGAGGCAAGTTGACGACGATCAGCCGTTCGACCATTTGGGGCCGAGCGAACGCGAACTGCCAGGCGATGGCTCCTCCCCAGTCATGCCCGACGATCACGGCCTTGGTTTGACCTTCGTGCTCGATAACGGCAGCGACGTCGGCGACCAGCCGAGACATGTCAAAGTCTTCCTGCCGCTCAGGCTGGTCGCTGAGGTTGTAACCTCGGGTATCGAGGGCACAGACGCGGTAGGCGTCCTTCAGCCCTTGCATCTGATGGCGCCAGGAGTACCAGAAATCGGGGAACCCGTGGATGAAGACGATCAGCGGTCCGGAGCCCGCGGCGGCGTAATGGATCTTCACCCCGTCGCTCTCAGCATATTTGTGCTCCACCTGGTCGAAAATATCCTCGTCGGCCGCCCGCAGCACGGCGCCGCCGATCAAGCCGAGTCCCCCGCACACACTGACCAACCCGGCCACCCCGGTGACCCAAAGCCCGGACACCATCACCGCGGCCCACGCCCGTCGCAGCGTCATTGTTTGTTTCCTTTCTGAAGCAATCTTTGAACATCACCCGTCAGCCACCTCGGCGGCCTCGACTCCGGGCACCTCACCTTGATCATTGTATTGTCGATGGCGTGAGCCGATAATCGGACAGTGTTACCATTAGGGCATAGAGGGCGGACAGGACCATGGCTCGCGGCGTCCATCTACTGGCAATCTTGTGGATTGCCATCCTTTCGAACTGTTCTCATGCGCAGATCTTCCGGTGGGACGACCAGACGGTCATACCGGGAACTGAGTCGATCCGGGTGCAACAATTTGTCCGGCTGGATCGATTGCATCTCGATTTTGCCAATCTTGATCAGCTGAACATGAGATCCGGGTCGTTCAATTCGACCGTGTTTCTGGACGCTCATTTACGAGACACCGATTTGTCGTCTGGCGTAATGACGGCCGCGAACTTCGGCCGAGCGCTCCTGACCGGTGCCAAACTGCGATCCGTCATCGCCTCGGATACAACCTGGGTCAAAGCCGACTTGAGTCGTGCCGATTTGACTCGAGGCGTGTTTCGGCGGGCCGATTTCAGCGGCGCTATTTTCGATTCGGCGATACTTGTCAACGCGAACTTGATGGACGGTCAGTTGACGGGAGCGAGTTTTGTCAATGCGAATCTGACAAGTGCCGACCTGAGGTTTGCCGATTGGACCGGCGTTGATTTGACCGGGGCGACCATCACTTCGGCAAATCTTCGGCTGGCGACTTCCAAAGGCTTTACTCAATCGATGCTGGCTGCCACGGCCAACTATCGAAACAACAATTTCCAGGGCGTGCAATTGTCACAGAATGATTTGCGCGGCTGGGATTTCAGGAACCTGAATCTCACAGGCATCCAATTGGACAACACTGACCTTCGCCAGACACTGCTGACGGGCGCTACGCTAAATCGATCGATCCTGGATGCCGCTGACCTTTCGGAGACATCGATCCCCCAGATCTCCCTGTCTGGTGCTTCGCTAAAGGGGACCAATTTCACGCGCGCCCAACTGACGGGTGCCGACTTGTCGTCGGCGAATGCCAGTAGCGCGAATTTCCAGGGAGCCGGACTGGCAGGAGCCAATCTGAATAGAATCCAACTGTATCTGACAAATCTGGAACAGGCCGATTTGACCGGCGCCAGCTTGATCGGCACCAACCTGAATCAGGCCAAGATTCTCAACGCCAACCTGACTGACTCCATCATCCGCGGGGCTGACCTCACCGGAGCATTCAGTAACGGCTTTACCACTGCACAGTTTCAGTCTACGGCGAGTTATCGAAACAAGGATCTGCGTCAAATCCGACTCGATTTCAACGATCTCTCGGGGTTCGACCTCGTTGGCCAAGACCTCAGCGGAAGTTCGTTATGGGGAGTGAATCTGACCGATGGCAAACTTACGGACGCCAAACTGAATGGCACAGACTTCTTCAACGCCCAACTCAATCATGCGGATTTCCAGAGAGCCCAACTCCAATCAGCCAATTTTAGGGGTACGGACCTGACCGATGCTGATCTCCGATATGCGAATCTCGATGGAGCGTTCTTGGTGAGTGCCAAGCTGTCGCAAGCGGCGTTGGAAGGGGCGACTTTAACGAGAGCCAACCTGTCGGATGTTACGAGTGGCGGATTCTCATTCTCTCAATTGGCTTCGACGTCAAGTTACCAGTCCCGTTCTCTGGTTGGCATCAATCTATCGACCAACAATCTGGCGGGCTGGAGTTTTCGGGGTCAGGACCTGACGGGCGCGATCTTCAATGGGGGAACGAACCTGGCCGGTGCAGATCTTTCCGAAGCGGACTTGGACGCTGCGAACTTCGAGTCGGCCAATCTGACACTGGCCAATCTGGCTCGATCGAGCCTCGGGGGAGCGGATCTGAACCATGCTCGATTGCAGCAAGCCAGTTTCGATCGTTCCAACCTGGCGGGAGCCAATCTATCGGACTCGATTTTGCAGCGAGCGACTGGGATTGACGCTGACTTCAGCGGGGCATCGCTTGTGCGATCCGATCTGCGGGATGTGAACTTCGAACGTAGCAGATTGGCTGGTGCTAAGCTCTCCGCCTCCAAACTGAATCGCGCCAATCTGCGGTCTGCCAATCTTGCCGGTGCTCAACTTGACCGTTCTGTATTGAACTTGGCAAATCTTTCTGGAGCCGATTTATCAGACGCCATCCTGGACGGTGCGAATGTGACTCTCGCCGACTTCACAGACGCGGATATCACCCGCGCCAACTTCGCTTCGGTCACTGGCATGATGGAGAATCAGTTGGCGGCCACGAAGAACTACAAGGCCAAGAACCTCCGGGGAATCAGCCTGGTCTCCGTCGATGTGGGCGAATGGAATTTCCGCGGACAGGATCTCACCGGGGCGGATTTCCATTTCAGCTATCTGCGTGACGCGGACTTTTCCGGCGCTATTGTTTCGGGCGCGTCGTTCAGGGGTTCCTATCTGACTCCGGCTCAACTGACAGCCACAGCCAGCTTTGAGCAGAAGGACCTGTCGGGAATTCAATTGGACGTCAGCTATGACAAGTGGGATTTTACGAACCAGAATCTAAGTCACGCATATCTGCTCGGTGACGCCGCCAATGTGGAGATGTCAGGCGCCATCATCTACGGAATAACGCTCCCCGAAAATACGACGTTCGCACAGATAGCTTCTACGGCCAGTTACCAGTCACGCGACCTTCGCAGCGTCGACTTCAGTTCTACCAGCCTGGATAACTGGAACCTGTCATCGCAGAATCTGACCGACGCTGATTTGACCTCGTTTAGCCTTCGAGGGCTCGATCTGTCTGATGCCGAAATCCAGGGGGCCGATCTGCGTTGGGTGGTGCAGAACGGCTTCACACGGGCTCAGTTCGAGAACACGGCCAGTTTCAAACGACATCAGTTGCGCGGCATCTCACTCAGCTACAACGACCTTTCGGGCTGGGACTTTCAAGGCCAGGATCTGTCATACGCGGCCTTGTACGATGTGAAACTTGCCAATGCCAATCTGACAGGCGTGCGACTCAATAACTCGATATTGAACTTCTCGTTGAATCAGACTCAACTGGACTTTGCTGATCTACGCGGGGCCATTACCGGCGGGGGCGTCACCAATGTCATTCTTCCGAACGGTACTGTCGACGGACTGAAGATCGATTCGGGTGAGCAGATGGTGATCTACGATGACGATGGTGTTTCTGCGCCAGTCGCCAAGGGCTGGCTTACACCACGTGCGCCGATCGCGATCAAGATTGCCGACCGATTCCAGATCGCCCCCGAAGGGACTTTGCGGATGGAGTTCGAGTCCGATGCGTGGGACTCGGTAATCTCCTTCGCGCCGAACATTCCCGTCGATCTCGCCGGTACACTCGAACTCGAATTTGATCCGAGTACCGTCATCGCAACTCAAGCTCACAGAACGCTGCACCTGTTTGATTGGAGCGGCGTTCAACCCTTAGGACAGTTCGTCATCCGCTCCAGTCCGGGAGCTGTCTGGGATACTTCCCAACTATACACGTCGGGAGACATCACTCTGCTGGGCGTATCGTCCGACCCCGACGGCGACCAGGATGTCGATACCAGCGACCTACTCGCCTTTCTCAGCAACTGGACAGGAGCCGATTATGGCCCCTCAGACAGAACCTGGCATGACGGGGACAGTGATTCTGACGGTGATGTCGACACCAATGACCTGCTGGTAATGCTGAGTCACTGGACCGGCTCTCAGGCAGTGCGGGTCGTCCAGAACCGAACTTTCGCAGCATCGCCCCTGCCGGCCGTCCCCGAGACGGTCCCATCGGGCGTTCCTTTCCTGCTGGCCCAACTGCTGCTCATGCGTCTGACTCGATCTTCAGCGTCAAGAAGCCGCCGGCAGCTGCTCGGTTCGTTGAGCCGACGGCAGACCTCAATACCCGCTCTTGCGGTCGGCCTGCTCGCCGGCCTCGTCTGCATTTCGCGGCCGATAAGCGTATCGGCGCAAATCTATCGATGGGACAACGGGGCGTTGATCCCAAGGACCGGGACCATCATCCTTGAGCCCGGCGTGAAACTCAATTCCATGGGCGGGGAGTGGAATGGCGAAGACCAGAACCTGGACTACGCCGACATGTCCGATCAAGAACTTTCTCGAGCTGATTTCGACCGCAGCCGCCTGCAGAACGCTGACTTCTCAGGTTCGAATCTGACTAACGCGACATTCTGGCAGACCGGATTATCCAACGCCAATTTCCGCGATGCGTGGATCGGAGCTGCAAACTTCTCTTCAACCGTGAATGGCGGGTTCACTTTCCAGCGACTGGCGGAGACTGCCAGCTTCCAGAATCACGACCTTCGAGACATCCAGCTTTCTTTCAACGATCTTCGAACCTGGGATTTCTCCGGTCAGAATCTGACCGGATCCATCTTCTATGGATCCACTCTGCAAGCTGCCAAATTTCGTGACGCCTATATAGCTCAAGCTTCGTTCGGGGACACCACCAATTGGGGATTCCGACGCGCCCAGCTCGAATCTACCGCGAGTTTTCAGACCCGAGATCTGCACGGGATCGACTTATCCTCAAACAGAATGATTGGATGGAACTTCACCAATCTCAATCTCACGGACGCGAACTTTAGCAACAGCAGCCTGGGCTATTCCGAATTCGCCGGCGCAACGATCACCCGCGCGAATTTCAGCAATGCAGGATTATCTCAGGAACAGTTTGAATCAACGGCCAGTTTTGCCGCAAGGGATTTGACCGGCATCCGTCTGGCAGGCAACTACCTGAACGAGTGGAACTTCCAGGAACAGAACCTCTCGCAAGCTGACCTGTCGGGTGCATCACTTACCGGGACCAATTTTTCCGGAGCGGTTCTCGCCGGGGCATCCATGAAGGATATCCGGGCAGCGAATGCGAAATTCTCGAACGCAAATCTGTTCGACGCTGACATGACAAGGGCCGCACTAATCAGTGCTAACCTCGGCAACGCAAACGCTCAGGGAGCCAATCTGACACGATCCGAGCTGATTTCGAGCAACCTTGCTGGCGCCAATCTGACAGATGCCAATCTTCGACTCGCAAAACTCGCGGCAACGAATTTCACCGGCTCCACTGTAGTCGGCGCCGACTTGGGACAGACGACTTTAAATGGCTTCGTCGCCCCGCAATTGTATTCCACGGTCAGCTACCAGGCCCGAGACTTGCGTGGTATTGGCCTCGATTACAACGATCTGACAAGCTGGAACTTCGAACACCAGAACCTCAGCGACTCCTCCTTGAACTACTCCGTTCTGTCCAGTGCCAACTTCGCACATGCTGACCTGTCGAGGGCCAACCTGACCGAATCCACTCTAACCGCTGCCGAGTTCGATTCGGCGTCGATCATGGGGGCCGATCTGACCGGCGCCACGTTGCGGGGATTCACTGCACATCAACTGTATGCCACGGCCAGCTATCGGTCGGGAGACCTCCGTGAGGTCAAACTGGCTGGCAACGATCTTGCCGGCTGGCAACTGGCCGATCAGAATCTTTCCCGCGCCAATCTGGAATCCACCAATCTGTCACAAGCGATCCTTGCCAATACCCAGTTGAACCAAGGCCGGCTGGCGGATGCCAACCTGACTGGTGCGAATCTCTCGAAAGCGAATCTCACCCGAACCGATCTGCGTGGTGCACGACTGGCCGGAACAGACCTTAGTGGAGCGACTATCCAGGGCGCTAATCTGACTGCCGTCACGCCGGGTGGATTTACCAGCGATCAGCTGTATTCCACGGCCAGTTTTCAGTCTGGAAATTTGCAACAGACGTCGTTCAGCTCAAATGACCTGACGGGATGGAACTTTCGGGACCAGAACCTTACCGGTGCTGACTTCACCGCGGCTATCCTGCCCAATACCATCTTCGAGAATGCGACGATCAGTCAAGCCTCATTCGCCAAGACCGTCGACCAGGGTTTCACCCGCGAACAATTCTATTCAACGAACAACTACCGGTCGCAGAATCTGCAAGGCATCTCGTTCGCAGCCAACAAACTTGCTGGATGGAGCTTTCGAGGCCAGGACCTGACTGGGGCCAGTTTCAATCAGGCTCAGCTCGCCGACGCCGATCTGACGGACGCTATCGTGACCGCGGCTGATTTCACCGATTCACTCAACCATCCCACAGGTCGAACAATTTTCTACTCGACGGCCAGCTACCAGCATCGCAACCTGCAAGGGATCATCTTGACGGGCAACTCATTGGATGGATGGGATCTCAGCCAGCAGAATCTCACCGGGGCGGATCTGAGTCACACGGGCTGGATCGACGCGGTGCTGACCGGAGCCAATATTTCGGGCGTCAATCTGTCGCAAAGCACCGAGTTTGGATTCTCCAAGGAACAGCTCTATTCGACGCAGAGCTATCAATCTCACGACCTGCGAGGCCTGCGGCTTGAGATTAACGATCTCCGCGGCTGGAGCTTCAAAGACCAGGATCTCACCGGCGCTCAGTTCCGATTCTCCATCCTTCAAGACGCGGACTTTGCCGGTGCCATTGTTGCCGGAGCCAACTTCGCTCAAACAGTCAGGTCTGATATGTTTTTTCCCACCCTCAAACGCCAACAGATTTACTCCACGGCCAGCTACCAGTCCGGCAACATGCAGGGAATCAATTTCTCCGGCAACGATATGTATAACTGGAACTTTCGGGATCAGGACCTGACTGGAGCTGTGTTCCAGGGATCGCTACTGTCTCGAGTCGATTTCACCGGAGCTCGACTCGTTAACGCCGATCTCAGGGCGGGCGTGTCGACGTCGGTGTTCCATAATGCTGACCTGCGAGGCGCCATTGGATGGACAGGGGCTGGATTGCTTGACAATACCATCGAGCCAGACGGAACCGTCGATCAACTGCTCCTGACTGCCAACAGCCGATTTACGGTCCGAGACTACGACGGAGTACCGTCCCCGGCTCCCGCAGATTGGCTGACATCTCACCCACCAATTCCAATTACCGTCAAGCATGGGATGAGCATGGCACCCCATGCTGAACTGGAACTGCAGCTGATGCCGAACACATGGGACTCGACCATCCGGTTTGCACCCCAAGCCCCCGTACAGCTGGATGGCACATTGAGACTGAGTTTCGATGAAAATATCCCGTTGGCTACCCAATTGGGCAGATCCATCAAGGTGTTCGACTGGTCGGGTGTCTCGCCTCAGGGTCAGCTCAAAGTGATCGGGCAACCGGGCACAGCCTGGGATACCAGCCGGCTCTATACCACCGGTGAAGTGACGCTGCTGGGAGTCTCGTCGGATTTGAACGGCGATCGAGATGTCGACTCAGAAGATCTGCTCAGCCTGCTGGCCAATTGGACCGGTGCCGAATACCCGACGTCGGACATGACTTGGCAGGACGGAGACAGCGATGCCGACGGCGATGTCGACACGTCAGACATGCTTGAGTTTCTGAGACAGTGGACTGGAACTGCGGCGGCGGCACCTCCGATCGCCAGCGTTCCCGAACCGGCCGTCGTGGTGGCTTTACATGTCGCGTACCTCTGGATCGTCAGTCGTTCACGCCGACGGACCAACACAAGACACACACGTTTCGTTTCCGGTGGCCCCCCTATCTGGGAGCCGACTCCAGTGGGCTCGCCCCACTGGTTTTCATGACTGGATGAGCTACAGAAATGAGATAGCGGCCCTCACCCTGTTTGACCGTGATTCGCGCCGTCACTCGCCACGATTAACTTCCTCACGCGAACTGTTCCAGTTGCCGAAGTCTCGAACACCGGTCAGCCGAGACGACTGCAGTCAGCCGCCACCGGTCGAGCCGCGCCACGCCGCACGGCACCCCATCCTTCGCTGCCACCCCGCTCCCCGCCGCTCGCCCAGCCATCCCAGCCACCACGGCCCCGAGCAGCAACCAATGCAAGACACACACGTTTCGGGCGGTCCTCCCGTCTGCTGCCCAAATTCCAATCAACCCAACAAGCCCCATCTTACCGCTCCCCAGGCCACGTATCTCGCCCGTCACTAGCACCCATCCTTCCCCCAATCATCAAAGACAACGGTCAACGACAAGACACACACGATTCCTTACCCCCACCGTCTGGAAGCCTACTCCGGTGGGCTCGCCCCACTGGTCTCCATGACTGGATGAGCTACCCAGCCCGTAGCCGAACGGGACCAATACAAGACACACACGTTTCGTTTCCGCCAGTCGGCCAAACCGACTGCAGTCCGCCGCGACCGGTCGAGCCTTGCCGCACCGCACCCCATCCTTCGCTGCCACCCCGCTCCACGCCACTCGCCCAGCCAACCCCAGCCACCACGGCCCCGAGCAGCGACCAATGCAAGACACACACGTTTCGTTTCCGGTGGCTCCCCTACCTGGGAGCCGACTCCAGTGGGCTCGCCCCAATGGTTTTCATGACTGGATGAGCTACAGAAACGAGATAGCGGCCCTCACCCTGTTTGACCGCGATTCGCACCGTCACTCGGCACGATTAACTTCCTCACGCGGACTGTTCCAGTTGCCGAAGTCTCGTACACCGGTCAGCCGAGACGACTGCAGTCAGCCGCCACCGGTCGAGCCGCGACGCGCCGCACCCCATCCTTCGCTGCCACCCCGCTCCACGCCGCTCGCCCAGCCATCCCCAGCCACCACGGCCCCGAGCAGCGACCAATGCAAGACACACACGTTTCGGGCGGTCGCCAAGGGAGGGGTCCGGCTGGGCAAGAGGGGCTGAGGCGGACTACACTGGTCGGTAACTAGTCGGTTCAGCCCAATCGGTGGGCGCAGGCCCCAGACGCGAAGCTCATGAACGAGTCCACGACACTCCCGACGCTGGCACTCCTCCCGACGCTAGCAGTCACCATGGGCGACCCGGCCGGCGTGGGACCCGAGCTGTGCCTGCGACTGCTGCAAGCCGACGACCGGCTGCCGGCTGCCAGGATCGTGGTGATCGGCAGCGCCCAGATCCTGCGGCGAGTCGCCCAGCAGCTCAATTGGTCAGTCCCCGCGCTGGACTGCCCGCTCAGCGACTGGTCGCAACTCCCGCCACCCACACCGTCCCTAACTACCCCGTTCGACTCCGCCCGGAATCGCTGGGTGCTCGACGTCCCCACCGCCCACATCGATTCGATTGAACCCGGACAAGGAACGGCGGCCAGCGGTCAGGCAGCGTACGCCTACGTCACCACGGCCATCGAAGCCGCTCAGCAACAACGAGTCGATGCGGTCACCACCGGACCACTGTGCAAGGAAGCACTCCACCTGGCCGGGATCCACTTCCCGGGCCATACGGAGATCTTTGCCGAGCGATGTGGAGCGAAACGCTGGTGCATGATGCAGTACTCCGAGCTCATCACCTGCTCCTTCGTCACCGTCCATGTCGGCTATCTGGAAGCCGTACCGCTGATCACCCCCGAACGCGTGCTCGACGTGATCGAACTGACTGCCTCGGCTCTGCGGCGACTGCGGGGGACCGAGCCACGGCTAATCGTCTGCGGGCTCAACCCGCACGCCGGCGAACACGGGCTGTTCGGGCTCCGCGAAGAAGAGCGCCTGATTGAGCCGGCCATCCAGATGGCTCGACAACGTGGCCTGCAGATCGAAGGACCGCTGCCAGCGGACACCGCGTTCATTCCGGCCAAGCGAGCCCGGACCGACGCCTACATCTGCATGTATCACGATCAGGGGCATATCCCCGTCAAAGCGCTCGCTTTCGATTCGGCCGTCAACACCACGCTGGGGCTGAACATCATTCGCACCAGCGTCGATCACGGCACGGCATTCGACATCGCCTGGCAAGGGGTCGCCGACAACGGCAGCCTGTGGGCCGCTGTTCGACTCGCCTGCCAACTCGCCGGCCAATCGTCCGCTCCCGACCTCGCCGCGTCACATGCCCGTCTGTGAGCCCCCGACGGTCGGCTCACTCTCGACCTGAGGCAATGGCTCGACCGTCCCCGCCGGCACATCCTCGGGGCGCCCCACCGGCTGGTACTGATAAGCATACGACTGATCGAGCTGCCGAATCACGCCCAACTGCTTGAACGTCATCACTCCATTGTCGAACACCAGGCCGTACGTATCGAAGTCGTTGCACTGAGTCGACTCCTGGCCGCTCACTGTCGTCGGACATCCGTTGAAGGGCTGAAAGCCGACATACCGCCAACCATACAGCTGCTTGCGGCCACACGCATCGCGACCAATGACCGCTTCATAAAAACCCAACGGCACATTAGTGGCGCGGACAATGGCTGAAACTTTGTCATCATTCCCCGCCGGACGCTCGATCGCCGACAACTGCGGCAACGACCCGATGCTGCGAATCAACCCGGCCATCGCTTCGATGTTTTCATCGGCCTGAGCGTCCAGATCGGTGGTCAGCCCAGTCAGGTTCCAGCCGTCCTTAAGCGTGACTTCGGTTTTGTTGGTTCCCAGTCCGGCCCGGATGTCGATCGCATACTCCTCAGCGAAATCAGGCAAGTACTGCAGCTCGATCGTCACAAACTCGTCCGCCAGAAAGGGCGTAATCGCAGCACTATCCTTCTTCGACCGCTCAACGACCAGCGGCGTGATCAACAGATAGGGCTTCGGCCGGTAATATCGTATCCCCGGCGTCTCTGGCCCCGGATTCGGACGCACCATCACTCGTGGTGTGCACCCCACTACGGCGAACAACACCAGACTGATCCAGCACCCCACTGTTCGGTTCATGGCAATAGCTCCAGAAGGACTCTTCAGCATGAGTCTTCGGAGCCGGAAGTGGGGACGCTTTGCCGCAAGTCACAATCGCTAGGCGCGATTCACCAAGCACCACCAGCAGAATCGCTATAGACCACAAGCTTTCACCAGCCCTCCCGAATTGCCAACAGTCGGTCTGTCAGCGGTCACGCAAATGCTGTCATCCGCACGCTGTCAGTCATCCGCGCGCCGCAACTAACGGAACCGGCGTTCAAAGTGCAGAAACTGCTCGAGCGTCGACAGCAACTCGGAAGGATCGATCGGTTTGTAGCTGACTGCGTCGACCACGCCGTCCGCGCACAATCGGCTCGATTCGGAAGCCTCCGACCGATGCCCGGTGATCAGCATAGTACGAGCACCGGGATTTCGAGCCCGTACGGCGGCCAACACCTCGCGGCCGTCTCCGTCACCGAGCCGCCAGTCGGCCAGCGCGATCTGAAACTCAGCTTCACGAGCCTTGGCGACTCCTTCATCTTCGCGATGAGCGACAGCGACGCGATAACCTTGCTCACGCAACAACTGCCAGAGACTCTCGCAGAATTCTGAGTCGTCGTCGACCAAGATCACCAGCGGTTCAGAGAGTGCCTGGCGAAGCAACCCCAGCAGCACCTCGATGTCGACTGGCTTGGACAACACCTTCCAAGTCCCCGCGTCGATCGCCTGCTGAACGGCCGGCTCGCGCGTGAAACCCGTAATCAGAATTGTCACTGTCTCTGGCCGGACACTCTTGATGTGCCCGTACAGCGTGGCGCCGTCCATACCGGGCATCTTCAGATCGACCAGCGCCACGGCATACGACCGCCGCTGAATCAACTGCAGGGCTTCGAGCCCGTCATGAGCGACGTCGGCCACGTAACCCAGATCGGTGAGAATGTCGTGGACATTGCACGTGATGTCAACATCGTCGTCCACAATCAAAACACGAGGTGCCTCGCGAACCATATCAGAAGGTCCCCTGAAACCGCCTGAGGAAATTCGTCCCGTGCACCCCGAACACCAGACTATCCGATCAGTCGGCTCGTTTCAACTCCACGGCAAACTGGCTCCCCTGTCCCACCTGACTGGTGATTGACAACACCCCCTGATTCTTGTCGACGATCGCTCGAGCGATAGCCAAGCCGAGCCCCATGCCGCGAGCCTTCGTGGAATAGAGCGGCTCGGTAATCCGCGGTAAATCCTCAGGACTGATCCCGATCCCCGTATCGGCGATCGTAATTCGCACTGCCTGGGACGTCGTTTCGATCCGCACGGTCAACGTCCCGTGCGAAGACATCGCATCCCGAGCGTTGCGGACGAGATTGCGGAACAGCAGAGGGAGCTGCAGCGGATCTCCCCACACCTCCGGCACCGAGCCCGCCACCTCCCGCTCGACCTGTATCCGCGCCGGCAGAGAAACCGACCGCACCACCTCATCGATCAACTCCACGATGTCGACTCGCACCAGCTGAGCTTCCGGCAGACGGGCGACGTCCGACAAAGCCGTCACCACCTGATTGATGTTGCTCACCTGCCGATCAATCCGTTCGAGATGCTCCCGCACTTTCTCGCTCGACGGATTCTTGGCATGCAACAGATAGTAAACGGATGTGCGGACAGCGTTCAGCGGATTGCGGATTTCATGAGCAATCCCGCCGGCGATCTGACCGAGCGTCGCCAGCCGCTCTTTGGCGACCAGCTCGGCCTGAGCCTCCCGCAACTGCTCAGTTCGCTCAGCCACTCGATGCTCCAGCTCGTTGTTCAGCTCCTGCAGCCGAGCTTCGGCGACCTTCAGATCGGTAATGTCGCGGACCATTCCGGCGAAATAGCGCTCGTCCCCCAACCGAAACTCACTGACCGCCAGATGGATCGGAAACGTGGTCCCATCGCGTCGCAGTCCGACCACTTCCCGCCCCAACCCGATGATCTTGGCCTGACCCGACCGCAGATAACTGGTCATGTACCCGTCATGCTCGCCACGATACGGCTCCGGCATCAATAGGCTGACATTTTTGCCGATCAAGTCGTCCTGCGAATAACCGAACATCCGCGTCGTCGCCGGATTGACAGAATGAATTGTCCCGCGAGTGTCGATCGTGATGATCGCATCCACGGCACTGTGCAGTACGGCCTGCAATACCCCACGAGCCACAGCGTCCGTCGGTTCCGTCTCAGCCCCCATCGCACCACCACGTCTCAGGTCCGGCGAATCTCGTACTCGTACGTCAAGTACTCCAACTTGGCAGTCCCAGCGTCCTCCCAAGTGTACCCGTAATCGCCGAAATGTCGCAGTCGGATCGACGTGTCGACCCACAAAGCGTACCCCGCCCCGCGAGCCCGGCGACAGAAAGCGTAGTCCTCGGCCAAATACCACGGCCGACCTGCGTCATCCGCTGCCACCATCGGCTGAAAAAAGGGGACCAGCGGACGTCCAAATTGCTCGTTGCAAACCGGCAACACCGATCGATCGACAATCGATTCGTAGACCTCCCGAGCCGACCAGACAAAACCCATCCCGATATAAGCCGCCTCGACCAACCCGCCGCCTTCCCCCAGCACCAGCCGGTCGACCCCCGCAGCAATCTCACACGCCATCTCGCGCCGCCCCTTCTTGGCGTAGATCCCCGCCACCATCGGACGACCATGGCCCGCCAGTCGCTCCACGTCGGCCGGGTCGAATCCGATATCCGAGTCGATCCACAACAGCCAGCGGTAGCCGTCACGCAAAGCATCCGTCGCCAGCTGGCTGCGCGCCGCATCGATGGCCGCATTCCCCCCCGAACGCCAGACTCGATACCCCAGCTGCTCCAGCCGCCTCAGCCCCAGCTCACACTCCCGATGAATGTGCCCCAAATACGGCACCAAAACCACCGTCTGTGTCGCCCGCTCTTCATCAGCCATCGCCCTTCCCTCCTCACATCGCGCCCAACATCAACCCGTCTCAATTGCGACTGCTAGCTAATATTCTCGAACGCTCACCCCACCAAAAACTCCCTGAGTGTCGCCAACGCATCACCCTCAGAGAAGTAATTTTTTTGTTTTTTTCTCAGATTTAGCGCCTTGACCCGCCTCAACCCACCTCTAAACTTACGGCGATTTCACCACAAGTAGTACATCTAATTGTGGAATAACAATTCATGTTTCGGGGGGGGATCAAGGAATGGCCAGGGCAACAGATCGAGTGCGGGCGGCGGTGGGTCGGCGGAAGTCCGGACGGCGAACGGCTGGGCGTTTTGGCGAGCGTTCGATTGCTCACCCGGAATCGCTTGAGACTCGGATGGCCCCCAGCGAAACGCTCAGCAGCCTGTTGGCGGCCCACGTTGCCGAAGCGAATTCCCGCTCAGCCCATTCAGACATCGACCACGCTCCTGCTTTGGAGAGGCGCTGGGGGGCCGAGTTGAGCGCCGGAGTGGCCTGGCAGGTCAATTTTTCCCGCGCGGCTCAGCGTCTGTGGGCTCGATCCGCGGGCCCCCGGCTTGATGTGCTCCCCGGTTGGAGTCTCCCGGACTCCGACGAACATTCGGCAGGAGACCACGCTGAGAGCTGGCAGGAACGGGGTGACCGAGCGACCACCGACTTCGGCCAATCGTTGATCACGGGGCCGCTAGCCGAATCGCTGCTGAATGTCTGGTCGGCTCCCTATGACGAGTCCGCGGTGGCGGGCCGAGCGATTCCGGCCGCCGAAGCGGTGACAGCGACATCGCAGACCCGTGCGCCCGCCGGTGGTGGATCGACAAGTTCGAATCAACTGTCGGCGAGCCCGGCACCGCCACCCGACACATCCGACTCTTCGTCAATTCCATCGAACACTACCGGCGGCATTGCCACATCGACCAAATCAACGAATCTGGTGGAGCGGGGCAATGGCGAGTCGTCAGGCCGAAAGGATGTGCCGGGCGACTCGTCCCCGTCCCGTTCCGACAATTCGCCGGTGACGAATCAGCCCGGAGTCGACTGGGTCGACGTCGCTTTGAACTACTACACCGAACAAACTGGAGAGTCGAGTACATCGAACAGTCCAGCGGTGGTCAACGCGGCCATCGCTGCGCTGACTCAGAAGATGTTGACCAGCCCGCGTGGAGGGGAAGAGCTCGAGCGTGAACTGTTTGCCCGGTATGGCCGCGAACGGCGACAGGGAGTGGGACAAGGTCAACAGCAGCCCGGCAGTGCCACGACGCTGCTGGCAGCTGCCGGTACTGGCACTGGAACGGGAGGATGTTCGGGGAGCAGCAGTACCAGCGGAGCGAACAACAATCCGCCGGTCGGAGTGGCTGACGCTCCTTACTTTTCGGCCATCGACAGCCTCAACACCCGCCCCCTCCGCAACAGTGGGCTCCACGCTTCCGTGCTGGCCAACGACTACGACTGCGACGCCTCAAAACTGACCGCATCCATCTACGCCAAGCCGACCAACGGCACGGCGACGATGCAAAGCGACGGCACCTTCGTCTACACGCCCAAACCGGGACACTCCGGCGCCGATGTGTTGTGGTATCGAGCCTACGACGGCAAGTACTTGTCCAGCCCCACTCCCGTTACGATCTACACCATCGGAGCTGATATCGACGCTGATTCGAACAATTTCTACAGCCTGGAACGCAACACCATCGAAGACAACGCCGAAATGATCGCTCCCGGCAAAGTCTTCATCGATGGCCGTGCTCAAGATAACGGATCCATGAGGTCCCCCATCGCCGTCTCACTGATGGGCGCCGATCAACTCTCCACCGCCGACCTCCCCAAATGGACCGCTCGCATCGTCCCCCCCGCTAATTCGTCAACTACCGTCGACTACTTCCAATACGACTCCGGAACCCCCAAACCACTCCTCACAATCCCCGCCTCCGATATGCTCAACCGACTGCAATTCAATAACCCCCAACTCTTCTACACCCAACAGTCACCAGGCTGGGTCGGCACCACCAACTACAAACTCCAACTCGTCACACCCCAAAATACCCTCTTCCATACCGACTCCGTCATGTTCACTGGCATCAAAATGCCGGGAATGAAGGCTTTTCGTCAGCAAACCACCGCTGGCGCAACTTCGCACTACGATGATCCGCACTACGACATGTTCAGACGACGAGAGATACTTGACTCAGAATTGCCGTTGGGCATTCCAATTCGGCGCAATGGCGACGACGACGTCGCATCCAGTGAAGATGACTACGTTGAATTACTAGCTGAGAACATCGCAAATCTGCCTGGAGTCGAATTCCGACTAAAGAGATCTAGCGATTTAGCCCTCCAAGTCTATGACTTCGCCGTCCCCGGAGCCGACCAAATCGGATTATTCTCTCCCTCCGCGACTGAACCGAATAGAAGCCCTGAACTTTCGATGCCAATTACGGCGAACCTACCAAATAGCGAAGCCGAGCTCTGGGCGGAATGGCAGTGGAACCCACAGAATGACCCCGTTATGGACGCTAATTCGGCAAATCTGACACTCGAAGTGTTCGCCGCAAACACCGGCCAAAAACTCGCTTCCACACAGGATTATCTTTTCGATCCAGTAGATGCAGCAGTATTTGTTTTCCTCGGTGAGTTCCAAAATCCAAGCGACCCACCCATGAAGGAGGGCCAAGGAACTGTAAGCCTTGCAATTGACCTATACTCAAAGGGGTACGACGTATTCATGCTCGAAGAACCGGACACAAGTGACGGATTAACAGGATCGCTAGAAACCGCCACAACTGAATTCCGCAATGCAGTTAACAAGAGAGGCGTCACCGAGGCAGCGTTCATTGGATATAGCCATGGCGGCGGATTCATTAACCAAGTGATCAGTGAACTGCAACAAGAAACGAATTCCGGAGCAATTAAGAACCAATGGCGCATACCATTGACCTCGTATATTGATGCGATCAACGTCTACAGTCATTACCCGGAGACTCGTCGACCGGCCGGCTCCGAATTCCATCTTGGGTTTTACCAATACAACACATGGACTCTTCACGGAGCCCCGTCCAGCGGAGACATCGACCTAGATTTGACGCTCACCGGCGTAACCCATACGACAATCGACGATTCCAGTAATGTACGCAACATTACCATTAGTAACGTCGAGAATCGGGTTTCGCGATAAGAACGACATTTAACGTATGCTAACCAAAGAGGCTATTTCCATGACCGCAACTGCAAATCAAACTTCCCACCCCAACCAGGAAATCAATCACTGGTACGATCAAAAGCCCATATTATCGGCCGTCAGTCTACTGCTAAGTGCGATGGTCATTTGGTACCCTCGAGTCAATGCATACCTGATGGAAGCCGAATTGCTCAGCAGCACTCTTGCGGACATCATTTTTATGTTGGCTTCAGTAGGGCTAACCCTGATTAATCTCGTTGTTTTGAGGCGGCGCACAACCGCAGGGCTCGGAGTGCTTTCGAGATTACACCGCATATTCCTCGAAGCCTTGGCATTCGGTGCTTTGACATGGACGTGCTTGCCAGTCGCGATGGTCGTTTTCCGTTAAATCTACCCGGATACGATATCGCACCAACCGAGAGCGGACAGTTGGGGTGTTTGCAATCTGGAGAGCATGCTGGCCACGTAGCTTGTCCATGGAACTCTCAGTCGTCTAATGCCGCTTCCAGCTGGCAGGTTACGCGTTGGGTGCCCGTCCCTTTTGTTCCTTTCTTCACGGCGTGCTAGCCCACCCAGACCGGGGCTCCGGCCGGGTAAACCGGCCGGAGTGCTGGACGATATCCAGTTTCGGAAAACGAGATCTTAAGACAGCTGCCATCTTGAAATTAGAGTACCAACTGAATTGCTTCGCAATCGATGCCGTCAGAGATGGGCGTTCCTCCCTTCTGCTCCTTTCTTCACGGCGTGCTAGCCCACCCAGACCGGGGCTCCGGCCGGGTAAACCGGCCGGCGGCCGGAGTGCTGGACGATATCCAGTGTCGGATAACGAAATAAGATCCTCGGCAGAATCTGTGGGAGACATGGCGTGAACCGAGGATCAGTTCCAAGTGTTTGCCCAATGTTTCGCCGATCGTCATTCTCACGCCGACATCGAAAGGATGGTGCCAGGCACCAGAGTTCACTCAGCAGTGGGTCGCCTGGATACGTATTCGCTGATTGATCTTTCCGTGCTCGTACTCAGCATCGCGCTACTCGTCAGCGATCAGGGGCGAGGAAGATCCAAACGGTGCATTTCTCGGACGGGGAGCTGAATGCCGCCGTCAATCAAGAGCGAACTGCCCGTGATGTAGTCGCTGGCCGGGTCGCACAAAAAGACGACTCCGCGTCCGATCTCGTCCGGCCGACCAAGCCGGCCCCAGGGCAGCTCCGAGCCCATGCGCTGCAGCTTTTCCTCCGCAAAAAACTTTCGCTCGCCAGGAGTATCAATCCATCCGGGATGTATCAGATTCACTCGAATCCGGTGCTGACACAACTCAGTCGCTGCAGTGCGTGCCATCTGATCGGTGGCCGCCTTGGCCATGTTGTAGGCCATCGAACCAGGAACTGGAGTCCACGCGTGCGGCGAACTGACGACCACGATCGCCCCCCCGCCGCCGCGGGCAACCATGTGCCGAGCGACGGCGCGGGTCAAATAGAAGGGACCCCACATCGTCACCTGGATCGTCCGCTCAAACCCCGCCATGTCGGCTTCGTAAAATAACTCACGGTCACTGTAAGCCGCATTCGACACGGCGATGTCGACTCGCTCCCACCGCTCGACCGACTCAGCCACCATCGCTTCCACCTGCTCACGGTCGCTCACATCGGCCTGCACCGTCCACGCGTCGACCCCAGCTTCGCGACAGAGCGCAGCCACCTCGTCCGCCTCGGACTGAGCTCGGTGGTAATTCACCGCCACGTTCGCTCCGGCCTGAGCCAGAGCCAGGGCGATACCCCGCCCAATCCCTCGACTGGCGCCCGTCACAATCGCGTTCTGCCCTTGGAGTGCTCCCATCGCCTCACCCTCACCACTCATCGTTTCCACACGGACAAAATCACGCTCGCCAATCCAAGCCCATTCAGTCCAAGCCCATTCAGTCCAAGCCGATTCATTCCAGCCGGTCCATTCCCGACCATCCACACGCGGTTTATCAAACGGATCCCTGTGTATGCCGCTCCGATTCGAAGCTCGCGATGAGGACGCGCAGGTCGCTCGTCCACCAGGCAGCATCACCGCGGCTGAATAATCACCTTCATGGCGGACGAGTCGCCTTGATACAGCCGCTCGAACCAAGCCGGGCCTTCATCCAAGGTCGCACGAGCTGTGATCAGCGGATCGACTCGGATCGCGCCTCGTTCCAGCAACGCAATGCACTCGGGATACTCCCCATTCGACGCACAGCTCCCCATCACATTCAGCTCGCGCGTCACGACACTCTGCAGCGGCAATTCGACCTGTGGCGCCAGGTTCCCGACCAGCGTCACCGTGCCACCCTTACGGGCGCACTGAATGGCCGTCTTCACCGTGGGCGTCGCGCCCACCACCTCAGCCACGACGTCGGCACCCCGTCCGCCGGTCAAACGCTGGACTTCCTCAACAACATTCGCCTGCTGCGGATTCAACGTGTGATCGGCCCCCAGTTCCCGGGCGAGCTTCAGCTTCCGGTCCTCCAGATCAACGGCGATGATCTGATCGCAACCGGCCCAGCGAAGGGCTTGTACGACCAGCAGTCCGATCATGCCGCTGCCGACCACCACGGCGCTGTCGCCCATCCGCACCGAGCTGCGATTCGCCGCGTGCACCGCGACACTCACCGCCTCAATCAACGCCGCGTGATCAAAGCTGAGCTTGTCAGGCAGCCGATAGGAAATCGATTCCGGGACCGCCACGTACTCGGCGAACGCCCCGTGCCGACGGTAATCGCCGCACGACACTCCCAACACTCGGCGATTGTCGCACAGATTAATCCGACCGCGTCGGCAGAAATGACAATAGCCGCACGACACCGTGGAATCGAAAGTAACTCGGTCACCGACCTGGAACTGAGTTACCTCGGCCCCCACCGCCGCGACAACTCCAGCCGCTTCGTGTCCCATCACCAGCGGCGGGATCCGTCGCCCCGTACTGCCGTCATAACCATGTATATCGCTGCCGCAGATCCCGCACGCTTTGACTTCGACCAGCAAATCGCGAGGGCCGATGTCGGGCCGCGGCATCTCGACGACTTCCAGTTGCTTGTACTCCTTCAGCATCAACGCCTTCATCGCTAATCGCTCCCCCGGTCCCAGACCGAATCCAGCCATTTCATTTCCTGCGCGATCCCCTCGGCCAGCTCGGCGACTTTCAACGAGTCCGGCAAGACGCCCCACGCATACGTTTCCACTTCAAAATGCCGCAGCTCGGGATGAGTCCGCTGAGCGACAGCCAACGCCTCGCGAATCGCCTCCTGAGATCCCCGGAGATGCCCGAAGCCCCGCAGGTAGACGGGGACATGGAAGTGAATTCGCCACCGAGCGGAACAGGTGGCAGGATCCTCGACCGCGGCCAACGCCTGCGGAAGATCCTCATAAAAAGTCTCACGACCGTCGGGCTCGACTGCCATCGTCTGATGCAGATAGCGATCCTCGGCGAAGGTCCGCAGCTGAGCGATGGCTTCGATCCGCTCGTCACCGGCGAGCTGGTCGAAATCGACGCAGATGGCCGACGACAACTGCATCTTGCCGACCTGCACTCCGGCCCGCTGATAGCTCTCGAGCACGTCGCTCTGAGATTCCAGCATGACGACGGCATGGCAGACGTCGTGACAGACCCGCAGGTATCTGCGTATCACGCGCTCATCGGCTCCATCCAGCAGATAATCCTCAAAGAACCGGATCACATCGTCGCTGCGCTGCAGCACACAACCCGGCTCGGGTTCCAGGCAGACGTAGATCAACCGCCCGGTCTCCGCTTCCAGCTGAGCCAGCTGGCGAGCCAGGTGTTGCAGATTATGAGCGGCCGCGGCGAGCTCTTCGGGGGTGGGCCACGGAGTCCCCCACTGCACGGGGAGCGTCGAGATGCTTCCTTCGGCGCCGGGCGGCAACAGCTGGTCGAGGATCTCCGCCAACTGCCAGGTGTACTCTCGCCGCGGTTCCTGCCGCCACGTCGGCCGATAGACCTGATGCTTCACGCGCGGCTGATGGAAATCGCCATAAGGAAAACCGTTGAAGGTAAAGGGGATCAGCCGCGATTCGGCCAGCCACTGGCTGAGGGCGGGGACCTGCTGAGCGTGTACCAATTGCTTGGCGGCGTTGGCCGACAGCCACAAGCCGACGCCCATCGGCTGATCGCTCCCTCGCGACGTGCGGACGGCGACCGCGTAGCGACGGAGGTTATCCCACGTCTCCATCCAGCTGGCACCCGCGTGCACGTTCGTGCAATATCCGACTTGACGGCTCATGTAGGACGTTCCCCGGCCACGAACGTGGGAACGGCCCGCTCCGCTCCACGCGCACCCGGCCGATTATAGGTTCTCCGGCCGCACGCCAGAAGACGCCCGCATCTGCTACACTGGGAGACCCTCAACATGACCCTAGCAGGACCCTGGACTTGACCCTCATGAATCCGACCGCCATCCGACGGATCTCCGCCCACCGCGTCGAACTCCCTCTGCACGAAGGAACCTACAACTGGTCGGGTGGAAAATCGGTCCAGGTATTCGACAGTACGGTCGTCTGTGTCGAAACGGCTGACGGCCGGCAGGGCTGGAGCGAAGTCTGTCCGCTCGGCCCGTTCTACCTCCCCGCCTACGCCACCGGTTGCCGCACGGGTCTGCAGGAGCTCGCCCCCCACCTGCTGGGCGACGACGTTCGTCAGATCGAGAAACTGAACCGCCGGATGGATGCGGTGATGAAGGGCCATCCGTACGTCAAATCGGGAATCGACATCGCCTGCTGGGACCTGATCGGTCAACTTGCCGATACACCGGTCTGCGAGATGCTGGGAGGGCGTTACGGCGATGATTTTGTTCTTTATCGAGCCATCTCACAGCAGGCTCCGGCGGCCATGGCCGACAACGTCGCCGACTACCGCGCACAGGGATACCGGCGATTTCAGCTGAAGGTAGGCGGAGATCCCGACGTCGACATCGAACGGATTCGCCAAGTCGCCGCGAAACTGCTCCCCGGAGATCGACTCGTCGCCGACGCTAACACCGGCTGGACCATCCATGAGGCTCGACGCGTGGTCCGAGCGGTCGCCGATCTCGATGTCTACATCGAACAGCCCTGCCTGACGTATGAAGAATGCCAGTCGATCCGGTCAGCCACTTCGCATCCCTTCGTTCTGGACGAAGTCATCGACGGCATCCCCATCCTGTTGCGAGCCTTGTCTGAGCGGAGCATGGATGTGGTGAATATCAAGATCAGCAAATTCGGCGGCCTGACGCGAGCTCGGCAGGCACGCGACTTGTGCGCCTCCATGGGCGTGGCCATGACGATTGAAGACAGCTGGGGTGGCGACCTGGCGACTGCTGCCATCGCCCATCTCGCCCACAGCACTCCGACCGAACTGCTCTTCTCTTCGACCGACTTCAACAGCTACGTTACCCGCAGCACGGCCGAAGGAGCCCCCCAGCGACGCGAGGGACGACTGGCCGCCAGCACCGCGCCGGGACTCGGCGTCAACGTCCGACGCGAAGTTCTCGGGCCACCCCTGGTCGACGTTTTTGCCAGCTGATCAGCGCCGGCTCGAATCCGGCAGCGTGGTGATAAACCGTTTCAGCCGGGCGTCCAGCAGCTTCATGTCGCGGCCGAAATGGTGAGCGAAGTCTCTCAGCCGGTCCTCAGGAGTGTATTCCTCGCCCGGATTCAACTGGCTCAACTGCCGCAGATACCGCGTGTAACTCTGCGGCTCCTTCTCCGCCAGATAAAACGTCAATGCCCAGGCCAGGCTGTAAGCCCGCTCAAAGTCCGCCTTGAACAACATGTCGTCGGTCAACAACTGCTGCAGCGAACTGACCGAATCGTCCCTCGACAGATACGTCCTCGCCAGCTCCAACTGCCTCGCATTCACGCGGTCGACCTGATTCGGGTAAGCTTGTGAGTCCCAGACACCGCGAGCTTCAAACATCGTTCCCACGCCTTCAATCACCCACGACGGAGTGTTGGCCAGACGCTTGTGAATCTGGAGATTGAAGGCCGTCTGATGAGCGGCTTCGTGAATGATCGTCTCGGCGTTGACATACCACGACACAGAATCGGGTTGCCCCGCCGTCACATCGTATAGATAGATCCGGTTGGTCAGCTCGTGATACAGCCCTAACGTGTAAGGTCCTACCCCGGCCAGATCGTGCTGCGCGGCGTAGTTGATGAATTCCTGCTGAGTCGGAAAGACGACAGCGACCAAGGGAAACTGCGGCCGCTCAACCGTATAACCGCGACTGCGGAAGTACCCCAGCATCGATCGATAGAGCTGCTCAAAGCGGCCACTCCACACCTCACGCTGGTCCCGCGGATGCACCACCAAGTACTGACCGGTTCCCGTCACATCGTACTCGGCCGAAAATTCCTTCAGCAATGTCGCCCGCATCTCACCAGCCGAGTACGGCCGAAAATCTTGCGAGACGACGGAAAACTGTCGAGCGTCGTCGGGTGGAAACTCCAGGAAACTCCCGTCGCGCAGCATCATGCTGACCTTCTTCGTCGACCAGGCTACCGGCCGGCCTTCGTAGACCGATCCATCTAATGCCAGACGGACGGTCTGAGCGGTCGCGCGGCCTGGATCGATTAACCAGCCCGTTATGGCCCAACCGGCCAGCAGACCAACTCGTACGACGGATCGAAGCATGGGACGGTCGTTACCTGTCATCATAGCCCTCTCTCGACAGTCAGCCGGGCAGCCGAACGGCCGCCGATCAAGCCAGCATTGGCCCTATCAGAAACCTAGGTTCCGCCCCGGTTCCCGGCTCCACCGCCCTGCCCCGGCCCGGCCGGAACTCCCCCGACAGGCCCGAAAAACCAGTAGAATAGGCCCCACCGGCCGACGACAGTCGACCTCGGTCAGCGAACTACCCAGGCCAGGGGGATTCCCATGCCCGCCCATAACGCTCAGCGCCACCATTCACCACACCCGTCGTCCCACCGGTCGTCAGCCCGGCCCCATCGCCGGCTCTTCGCTCGGTTCCTCCTCGCCTTGTGCCTCCTCGGCTCCCGTCAGGCGCTCAGCCAAACACCACCAACACCGCCGGCCGCAGAATCGGCTGCCAAGTCGACCGAAGACGCGGCCCAGAAGGACAAGATCGCCGCCCTCTTCCGTCAGCTGGAGGCACCCGGCCAGGCAGCCCGCGAAGCGGCAGAAAAGGAACTTGTGAACCTCGGCCCCGATGTGCTCAATCACCTGCCGGCCATCACCGCGACGACATCCGCCGAACTGAAGCTGCGGGTGGCGAGAATTCAATCCGAGCTGCAGAAGCAGTTCGCCGCGTCACTGGCTAAGGGCTCCACCGTATCACTCAACGGCCGCATGAAGCTCAGCGCGGCACTCGAGTCCCTGCAGCAGCAGACGGGGAATCAGATCATCGACTATCGATCCCAATTCGGTCAGTCGACTGACGACCCCGAGATCGAAGTGAAATTCGAGAACGTCAGTTACCTCCAGGGACTCGACCAGGTCTTCGACGCAGCTCAGCTGGACGTCTATAACTTCGCCGGCGAAGTGAGGAAGCTGGCGATGACCGGTCGAGCCGAAGATCGCCTGCCCCGCTCAAAACTGGCCTCCTACGACGGACTGTTCCGATTCGAGCCCGTTTCGGTCGGGGCCGAGCGTGACCTGCGCAACCCGAAGAATCGGGGCCTGCGGTTAACGATGGAAGTGCTGTGGGAACCGAAGGTCCTGCCGCTGGTGATCTCACAACCATTGTCCGAGCTCCACATTGAAGATCCCGACGGCCAGGATCTGCCGCTGGAGCAAACCGAAGGATCGATCGATATTCCGGTGCAGAGTACGGTCGCCGGAGTGACGATTGACTTGCCCATCGACCTTCCCGCCCGCACGGTTCCCCGCATTGGCCGGTTGCGAGGCCAGGGCCGAGCGCTCGTACCCGGCATGATGGCCAAGTTTCAGTTCGGGCAGCTCAGCAAATCGGCCGGAACCCGTCAACAGCAGGCGGGGATCTCCGTGACACTGGAATCGGTCCGCAAGAACGAAGAAGCTTACGAGATCCGCGTCAAATTGGCGCTGGAGAATGCGAACCCGTCTCTGCAGTCGTATCTCGACTGGGCAGCGAATAACGTCGCCTATCTGGAGAATTCAGCCGGACAGCGGATTGGCGAACCGAGCTTCGAGAAATACCTGGAAAACGAAAATCAGGTCGGCTACGCCTATTTTTTCCCCGCGGATGCGGAACTCGACGACTATCAGCTGATTTATGAAACGCCCTCGATGATCCTGGACGTGCCGTTCTCCTTCGACCTGCGCGACATTGACTTGCCCTGAACCAACGGGCGACTGAATCGCGAAGATACAAGCCCGACGCGCCAGCGAGAGCGAGAGCGAGAGCGCCAACGAGAGCGAGAGCGAGAGCGCCAACGAGAGCGCCAGCGATTCGGCGCTACCCATTCACTCGCTGGCGCGTCGTGCTTGTAAGTGGATTCAGCCACTCTCTTCCATCTTGTGGTCGCGATCCCAACGACGGAGCTGACGGGCGAGGTGGCTGAGGCTGTAACCGGAGGGGAGAAACAGCGCCGCCAGGACGCCCGTTTCGTCAGCCTCTTCAGTCCCCCACCGCACGCGTTGAACTTCCTGATCAAGTTTCTGCAGCCAGACCGGCAGATCCCACCCGGAACCGCTGGGATGCTGCAGCAATTCGGCTCCGTATTGCTCCAGGCGGGAGAACGCGTGGTCGGCAACAACGGGATGTTGAACGTCCATCGCCGGCGCCACCAGGGCACAAATGCGATCGACGACCAACGCGTGCAGAAAACGTTGATGGAGCCGATCGGAGATCGAAGCCAGCCGCATGCCGTAGTCGGACTGCAACTTCTGCAACCGAACCAGAAATCGCTCAGCCTCTTCCCCAATTCGATCCGCCAGCGCCGTGCGCCATTGCTCGGCCGCTTCATCCAAGCCGCGATGGACGAGGATTTCGTGAGCGAGAATTACGGGACGCATATTCCACACGACCCGCTCGTAACCCCCTTTGAGCCGCAGAAAATCGAGCAGCATGAAGAGGTTATCGCCGCGATCGGATTGGGTCGTCGTGCTGTTGTAGTCGCGATACTCTTCGTATCCCTCCATCACGGTTTCCAGCACCAGCGTGATGTGCTGCACTGCCTGCTCGCGCTTCAGGTCCCCCTCCAGGTCGCCGAACAGTTTGGGATAGAGATCGGTTCGATTCTCTTCCTCCAGCTGCTTCAGCCACTGGTCGACTCCCTGATGGAGAATTCCGCGGACGTTACCGAGGTTCAAAAAGGTCTGCGTGAAAATCTCGCCGCCGTAAGTCTGGATGAATCGAACCAGCCGTTGCCAGGCATCCTTGTTCACCACGCGTTCGAGCACACTCAATCGCAAGGTGCGGCTGTGAGCGATCCAGGTCAGGAGCAACGATTCGGTCACGCGCTCCAGCACCTTGACCAATAGCTCGCTGGGATCACGCTGAGCGCCACCGCGAGCCGGTTGATGGATGGTCTCCACCAGAGCTTCGACGATCGATCGATAACCGCTTTCGAACAGCGAATCAAACTCCGTCACCGCCGCCGGACCGACGGGCGAATTCCGCTCCATCGTCCGCGAAACCTCAATCAGCTGCCGCGCTTCGTGCACCATTCCCAGACGCGACAGATAAGCAAACAGCGTCCGAATCAATTCATGACGCAGCCGGACGTGGGCCAAGGCCAGCGGCGAACCCCCTCGAGCAACGGGGACGTACAGCACCGGCAGCTTCTGCAGAACTTGCTCGAGGTGCGACCAGTCTTTGCGCAGTGCTTCAGGGTCCCAGCGATGCAGCGCGGTTCGCAGAAAACGGACGTAGGCGAGCTGATCGGCACCTTGGGCTGCTGCGTCGGGATCGGAGTCGGCCAGCGTCTGCACGGTCAGATGAGCCATGCTGGCGACGACGTACGACGAGACGATGCGTTCCAGCAGTGATTCTTTCGCCAGCCGACGTCGGTCGTACTGCATCACCGACTCCGGATCCGAACCGGCTCGCGGCAATTGCCAACGCTGCACGTTCTCCAGCAGCTTCAGCAGTTCGCGGCGCCGAGTCTCGAGCGATTCGAGCCATCCCGCCAGCACTCCACGACGCTGCGCACTCGCTTCGGAATCCGACTCGCGAAGCCCGGCCGCATGCTGATACATGGCCGCCAACCGACAGATCTCCGACATGCAGTCGAGAAACTCCAGCCGATCCGATACAGCCGCCGCCGCTCGCTCAAACTCGTCGGCACTCGCGTCATCGCGCCCGTCAAAAATGCTCCCCTCAAAACCGTCGTCCGTGCTGTCACGGAACACGACCCCTTCATAGGCCGCCCCAAATTTCTCGCCGTGAGAGTCTTCGTCTTCCTCGTCGTCGTCGCCGCCGCCGCCGTCAAACTCCCAATCGTCAGCATTTCCGGCCGAAGGTGCTGGACCGGCTAGCGGCGACAGACCCGCCGGAACGTTCCAGTGATCGCCCGCATTCGCCTCCAGAAAATCGAGAAACTTGCCGATCCGCGACCAGTTCGCCAGCGATCCCGTGGCGGGATCCAGCGGGGCCTGACGGTCGGCCTCAGGATTCAACACACAACGCAACCACTGCCGCGCGGCCCGCGAGAATGACATCTCGCCATCCTCCAGCGGCACACGATCGGCCTGGCTGAGCCAATGCACCAGCAAGTTACGACTGGCGACGAAATCGTTGCGCTCGAGCAACGCATCGATCACCAGACCATAAGCTTTGGGCGATTCGAAAGCCGACACGTACGGAGCCCAGAAACCGACGTCCCCAGCAGCGGCCCCCGCCTTGTGCCACTGATTCAAGGCCTGAGCAACATGCTCGGCCGCATGGAAGGCCCCCAACGGCGCCGTGCAGCGCAGACTGCTGACCTCATGCGCCGCGTACTGGTTCCACCACTGAGCAAATGACTCGAAGGCCGCCGCCACCTTGCTGCTGATCGCTACGTCATCTCGAGCAGCTGCCGCACTCCAGAGTCGAGCGAATCGGTCCAGCATCCCTTCGACCAACCCCACCAGCTCCTCAATCCGATCGTCCGGAACACTGTTCTCCAATGCTCGGAATAGACTGAAATTGCAGTCAAATCCGAGAATGTTCCATGGGTCGACAATCGCTCCACACTCAATTCCACGCCACATCGTCTGCCGAGCTGAATGAAGCAAGTCGAGACATTCGGCCAGACGACCCTCCGACAGAGCGTGGTTGAACTCCGTCAACTGACACTCCACCTGACACGTCATCCGCGCCGCCGGCACCGGCACCACGGCAATCTGTCGTTGAGCGGCTGCGGCTCGTCCCATCCGGGCAAAAACCTTCGCCAGATGGACCCGCTCACGCTGTGACGCGCGGCGACGAGCCAGCTCGGCGTTCAACGCCTGACGGGCCTGAGCGAAGGGCTGGTGCAGCTGCAACGCCTCCTCGCGCAACCGCGCTGCGTGTGGCTCAGGTACTCGTCGCAATAACTGCTCGTAAAACCGGTCTCGATAGCTGGCGATCTCCGGCAAAAGCGATCCCAGACTGATCGTCGAATCATGAGCTTCTGGCGACCCGCCGCTGATCCCGCTGGCCATCAGAATCGTACCCGCCAACACGGCCGCCGCCTCGAATTCGTATTCCGTACGACGAGCACCGGTGACGCCTTCCAGTCGAGCCAGCAGCGAATCCATCGTCACCTGCTGCACGACAAACCGACTGTACATCCCGTGCGAATTCAGACGGTTCGGGTCCCACTGGCCAAAATGATAGTTGGGCCGCTTGTTCACCGGATGATCAAAATCGTACGCCCGCGGGTCGACCGACAGCTCGTCCAGATTCTCCGGAGCAAAATGGGCCGCTCGCAGCAGCTCAGGTGCCGTGTTAGCCAGAATGTCCAGCGTCTGCACGACTAACGACTGCAACGGACCAGCCCCGACTCCCACGTCGCGAATGTAAAGAGGTATCGGTCGACACCACTCGTGCGGGTACGGCTCGATCTTGCGAGACTCCAGCACGGCCACCGGTCGATATCCGACAAAATCGTTCAGCCGACGGACGATCTGATCGACCCGATCGCCGCTCGATGCGTCCTGCCCCAACGACAACACGATCTCGGCAACCCTCCCCACGAACAGCGGTGCATCGAGCGCTCCGGGGGGTAAATGAAACAGCAGGTCGCGGTGAAAGCTGCGGTAAGCCGGCAAGACCTCGTCCCAAATCAGCCGCAGTCGGTCGCGAGCCTGAGTCGGGTCGCGAAAGGCCTCCGATTCCGAAGTCAATTGATCGAGACGACATTCCAGGGCTCGACGGATTTCAGCCCAGGGTGAGGTCCCATGAGTCCAGACGGCACCGTACAGAGCGTTCAGGTTTCTTAGCAGCGCCGGGTCGGGTGGGCCGGACGAGAAATTCAGATACCCCAGTACTCGGTCCATCGCCGAGCGATCGTCCAGGCTGAACTGGGGGGAATGCATGAGGCCAACTCGCTCCCGGATCGCCTACGTCAGGCGATTGCTAGGATTTTTGCCGAATCCGATTATCATACAGGTCTACGCTCCCAACCCGTTCTGCGCAAATCACCCGATCTGCCGCCCACGGGAATCCGGAGACGCTGGACCTGGAATACTTCTCAAGCCAAAGCCATCAGATGGAAACCTGTCATGCGTAGTCCCGTCGCCGTTTGGGCGTGTGCCCTGATCTTTGGCTGGGGGTTCGTCGCCGAACTCCCCGCTCAGGCACCCGCAACGCCAACCGGGCAAACCCCAGAACCCCGCCCGGAACTGGGACTCGTTCAGGCCTGGTCGGCTCACGTACAGACCGACCCCGATCGGGGAGAGGTGAATCACCTGGTGCTGCACGTCAGCCGCAAGCGTTACTTCACCGTTTATCGGGTGAAGAATCAAGGCCGGGAGGTCGACTTTTCTGAACAAGCGTACGACTCGGCGGCCGGATCAACTCTGTTGGCAGGGGCTCGTCAGCGGGCAGAGAATCTCGCCCTGGAGCTGAAGGAACGGGGCGGGTCGCCAGAGATCGTTGAGCTGAAAGTGGCTCAGGCGACACTCTACGCACAAACCAATTCGGGATCGATCCAGGCCATTGATGCCCACACGGGCCAGACGCGCTGGACCGCCCAGATCGGTCGGCCAAACTTTCCGACCGTCCCCCCGGCAGCCAGCGATGAAATTGTCGCCGCCGTCTCCGGGACGTCTCTCACACTGCTGAAATCTGACACGGGCGAAGCGATTTACCAGCGTCCCACGGCCGGAGTACCCGCCGGACCGCTGGCCATCGACGACCGATTTCTCTACATACCAACCGTCAGCAGTGCACTGGAAGCCTACAACTTAAAGGACCGGCTGCAGGCCACTCCGTGGCGGTTTTCCAGCAACGGCATGATCGCAGGAGCTCCCCTGCCCATCAACGGACGCCTGCAATGGACCTCGGTCTCAGGTGCGTACTACTCCGTCGACGCCGAACACTCCCGCGTCCTCTTCTCAGCCGAACTCGAAGCGCCGATCGCCGGCGGACCGACTCCGCTGGACCCCGACAAAATGGTCGTCACCACCACCGACGGACTGGTCCATGCCTTCGACCGACGCACCGGCGGAATCGTCTGGCGCCAGTCGGTCGGCGACGATGTCGATGTGCCGGCCGTCGCCGACTCGGCCGTCTATGTCGTGACTCGTCGAAGCGGCATCTACGCCTTCCAGGGTGAATCAGGCGACCAGTTGTGGCACATCGACGGAATTCGGCAGCTGCTGTCGATCAGCCCAACTCGAGTCTACGCGCTCGCCGAGGGCGGGCGCCTGGTCGCCATCAACCGCGAACAGGGCGTCGTCGAAGCCAGTGCCCGGACTCACAAAATCGACCTGGCCATGACCAACGTCTACACCGACCGCATCTTCTTGGGGAACCGTCGCGGCAGGCTGATCTGTCTGCGCGAAGCCGATCTGCCGTGGCCTCACGTCCATCTCCCCAACATCGGCCCCCCCAACAGCTCGGCGACTCCCGCCCGCTCAACTCCTCCCGCCCCGCCCAAACCGGGCGAAGGCAGCGGCAGTGGAGCGGCCGGAGATGAGGAATCCGCCTCGCCCTTTGGCGACGAACCCCCGGCAGCTGGCGACGCACCCGCTGCAGGCGCAGCAGCCGCAGACGAAGCAGCTCCAGCCGAACCCTCGGCCGATGACGCCGATCCGTTCGGCCCAGGTGCCGATAGTGATGGCGGAGCCGGTGGCGCTGCCGGAGCTGGTGGCGCTGCCGGAGCTGGTGGCGCTGCCGGAGCCGGTGGTGACTCAGGCGCCGGGAGCGACGAAGACCCGTTCGGTCAGTAGCCGAACTTAGCCTGCTTCAAATCAGGTCGCACTCACACGGCGAGCGTCCGTCATCGCACCGTCCGATCGGCTCGTTGGACCCTGTGTGGCGTGGTCCCGCTGGGTATCTGGCACGCCAACGCCAGTTTGGGTAAGTTCCAGTGCCCGCCGCGGATCACTTCTCTTACGCGGCGGGGCACCGGGCGTCCGGATCAGTACGGATCTGGCGGTACCAGCTTGGGCAAGCAGGAACAGCGGGCATGGAATCTCCGATCGTCAAGCGGGCTTTGATCAGCGTCAGTGACAAGAGCGAACTGGCGGAATTCGCCCGTGGGTTGGCCGCACTGGAGGTTGAGCTTTACAGCACTGGCGGTACGGCGCGGTTCCTCAGCGAATGTGGCCTGAAAGTGGTCGAGGTCTCCGACTACACTCAGTTTCCCGAGATGATGCACGGTCGGCTGAAGACGCTCCATCCGAAAATCTTCGGCGGGATTCTATGGCGGCAGGATGAACCCGAAGACCGGCAGGCGCTGGCCGACCATGGCATCGCCGCCTTCGACCTGGTGGTGGTCAATCTGTATCCGTTCGAAGCGACAGTGGCCCGAGCCGATGCGACTCCGGAACTGGTCATCGAGAACATTGACATTGGCGGGCCGAGCCTGGTGCGAGCGGCGGCCAAAAATCACCGCTTCGTCACCATTGCCACCGACCCTCGACAATACGCTGGGATTCTGGCCGAGCTGCAGTCGGGTGGATCGACAACTATGGCCACACGTGAACGTCTGGCGGCCGAGGCGTTTGCTCGGACGGCCAGTTACGACGCGGCGATCAGCAGCTATTTCAGCGGCCGAGTCTACGACGAACCCTTCCCGCCGTCGTGGACGATCTCGATGAAGCGGCAGGAGATCCTGCGGTACGGCGAGAATCCTCATCAGCAGGCCGCCGTCTACCGGACCTCCAACGCTCGAGGCGCGAACCTGCTGGACGCTCAACAGCTGAACGGCAAGGAACTCTCGTACAACAATCTGCTCGACCTCGACGCTGCCCTCGCGATCGCGCGGGATTTCCAGCAACCGGCGGCGGCGGTGATCAAGCACACCAATCCCTGCGGTGCGGCGATAGGCCAAACGCTGCTTGAGGCATGTCAGCGAGCCATGGCGGGCGACCCGGTCAGCGCGTTCGGGTCGATCCTGGCATTCAATCGCCCGGTCGATGAAGCAACCGCTCGATACCTGGCCACTCCGGGACTCTTCATCGAGGCCATCGTCGCTCCGGAATTCACTCCTGCCGGACTGCAGATCCTGACAACCGAACCGAAGTGGCGGGCCAACGTACGGCTGTTGCAGGTCGGTTCGATGGAGGTACCGGCAGCTCCTTTCGCGTTCCGGAACATCGAAGGCGGGATGCTGGTGCAGACCAGCGACTTCGTTCCCGAGGATCAATCGTCGTGGCAGGTCGTCACGACGACTCAACCCACCGATGCTCAACGCGCCGAACTGGCCTTTGCCTGGACGATCGTCAAGCACGTCAAGTCGAACGCGATTGCGGTAACTCGCGATCGATCGTTGTGCGGTGCCGGCGCGGGGCAGATGAGTCGAGTGGATTCGGTCGAGATCAGCTTGAGCAAGGCTGGAGATCGGGCTCGCGGCGCGGTGCTGGCTTCCGATGCGTTCTTCCCGTTTCCGGACAGCATTCATCGGGCAGCCGAAGCGGGCATTGCGGCCATCATTCAACCTGGTGGATCGAAGCGGGATGATGAAGTCATTGCCGCGTGCAATGAACGACAACTGCCGATGATTTTCACTGGCCGCCGACACTTCCGACACTAAATCATCGATTGCCCGGCGCGTGAACAGCAATGCTGCACACTGTGGTCCGCAAACAACCGAACTCCAAGATGTGTCTCGTTTGCGGCCTGCAGAATCCGCACGGGTTGCAGGCGGCCTTCTTTGAGCTCTCCGGTGGCTTGGTCCACGGAGTGTTCGATCCGCGCGACGAGCTGCAAGGCTATCCCGGTCGGCTCCACGGCGGTATCGCCACCGCGTTGCTCGACGAAACGCTCGGCCGCACGATCATGGTGCATCAGCCTGATGAGTTCTGGGGCGTCACGATCGATCTGAACTTTCGGTTCCGCCAGCCTATACCGTTGGACCGGCCTGTGCGAGCGATTGCCGAACTGGTGGAAGACGGCAAGCGATTCTTTACCGCTCACGGTCGCGTGGTCGTCGCGGGCGGCGTGACGGCCGTGGAAGCTCATGGACGATTCATGAAGCTGAAGCTGGAACGGATCGCCGAGTTTGATCCGCACGAGCAGATGTGGCGAGTCTGTCCGCTCCCCACGGACCCGGCCGAGGTTGACATTTGAAGCAGGCATACCAGCACCTGGCGGGACCGGTCATCGCAGCAACGCTGGGACTGATCACACTCGTCGTCTGGCTCAGCGGTTACTACGCGCCATGGTTCGACACGCAGTATGACGTCACCTGGTCGCCAACGATGGCTCGACTCACGGCCCTGATGGTGGCGTGGGTCGGTGCGTGTGTCGGCAGCTTTCTGAATGTCGTGATCTGGAGGCTTCCTCGCGGCCGATCGATCGTGCACGGAGGTTCGGCGTGTCCTCAGTGCGGGCACGCCATCGCCGCGCGCGACAATGTGCCGGTGCTGAGCTGGCTCTGGTTGCGCGGGCGCTGCCGGCACTGCCAACACCCCATCGCCGCGCAGTATCCGCTGGTGGAACTGGCGATTGCGACGGTCTTTGTCATTGTGACCGGCGTCTACCTCTGGCCTCCGCGCGCCGAGCTGACGGAGGCCTGGGGCTCGGTCGGCGTGCGGCAGTGGGCTGAAGACCGATGGTTTCAAGCAGCACTGACCATTCACTGGCTCTGCCTGCTGTTTGCCGGCGCGAAGATGGTTCAGGACGGCCAGGAGTTGCCGCGAGTGCTGATCCGTTACGCGATCGTCGTGCAACTGGCGGCCGTGGTAATTTACGGCCTGTGGCGCACCTGGCACGTCGAGTCGATCGATGTTGTGCCGACTTGGTTGCAGTCGTGGCATTGGCCTTCGAACCGGGGCGAGGGCCGTGATCCGTTTGAGATGACGTGGATGTTGCGCTTTATTGGTCTCTGGTTTGGCTGGACCTATTTCGTCGGTGGACGAAAAAATCCTCCAGCACCTCAACCTGGTTGGCTTGCCACCGGGACCGGCTGGGGGCTGACCGGCTGGACGATCGGCGCCCTGGGCCTTCTCCCCGCCATCCTCCTGATGCTGGCCAGTTCGCATTGGACGCGTGGCAGACCGATTCGCCGATCGTGGTCGTTCTTCATTGCCATCCTGGCCGCCACCATCGCCTCCGGCCTGATCACCTCGCCTCGCTAACGACCGCAACTGCCCCTCTCCGTTGTGGTGCGGGCGTCTCGCCTGCCTCTGCCTCCGCGTCCTCTCCCTTGTGGTGCGGGCGTCTCGCCTGCCTCTGCCTCCGCGTCCTCTCCGTTGTGGTGCGGGCGTCTCGCCTGCCTCTGCCTCCGTGTCCTCTCCCTTGTGGTGCGGGCGTCTCGCCTGCCTCTGCCTCCGCGTCCTCTCCCTTGTGGTGCGGGCGTCTCGCCTGCCTCTGCCTCCGTGTCCTCTCTCTTGTGGTGCGGGCGTCTCGCCTGCCTCTGCCTCCGTGTCCTCTCCCTTGTGGTGCGGGCGTCTCGCCTGCCTCTGCCTCCGTGTCCTCTCCCTTGTGGTGCGGGCGTCTCGCCTGCCTCCGTGCCTCTCTGCCTCTCTGCCTCTGCGTCCTCCGTGGCTCCGCACCCTCAATTTCACTTCTTAAACCTCAGCGACGTGAACTCCCGCGTTCGTTCGGTGATAGCCGGCTCCACGGGCAAGCGTTCCATGCTGCTGGCGCCGTAGAAGCCCACGACGCCTTCGGTATGGTCGAGGATATACTGAGCGTCGGCGGGTTCAGCGATGGGACCGCCGTGGCAGAGGACGAGGATATCGGGGGCGACGCTGCGAGCCGCATCGTGCATGGCCTGGACACGTTCGACGCAGTCGTCGAGCGACAGCGCGGTTTCGGCGCCGATCGTTCCTTTGGTCGTCAGACCCATATGCGGGATCAGGATGTCCGCTCCGGCTCGTGCGAGTGCTTCCGCCTGATCCGGATCGAAGGCATAGGGGGTGGTGAGCAGATCGAGGTGATGAGCTACGCGGATGAGATCGACTTCGAGCCCGAAGCCCATGCCGGTCTCTTCGAGTCCTTGTCGGAAGACGCCGTCGATGAGCCCAACGGTGGGAAAGTTCTGGATGCCGGCGAAGCCCGCCGCGCGGACTTCAAGCAGGAAATGATCCATGCGGCGAAACGGATCGGTGCCGCAGACTCCGGCCAGGACTGGAGTATGCTGCACGATGGGGAGTACTTCTCGGGCCATCTCCATCACGATCGCGTTCGCGTCGCCATAGGGCATGAGTCCGGCGAGCGAACCGCGTCCGGCCATGCGAAATCGCCCCGAGTTGTAGATGACGATCAGGTCGATACCGCCGAGCTCTTCGAGTTTCGCGCTGATACCGGTCCCCGCTCCACCGCCAACGATCGGCCGACCGCTGGCGACTTTGGCTCGAAGCTGGCTGAGGATCTGCTGACGGCTTGGAGTCTTGGAATGTTCGGTCATGACAGGTCTGCCTGTAGATGAATGGTAGATCGAATCATGTCGGCAAATGAATCAGGCTCAGCAGTCGCTCGACCGCCAGTTCGGCAAAGGCCCGATCGTTGATGTGCAGCGGAACTTCTTCGACGGGGACTTGGCCCGCGTGAGTGCGGATGGCATCGAAAAGTGCCTGACGAGCGGCAGGGTCGTCGAACGGCTGGCCGCTGCGATCGAGTGCCGAGACACCGTTGGAGGGCAGGAGTACTCGCGTGGTGTCGGGGGCTGAGCAGATGCAGTTGGCCAGATGCTCACCCAGCTGACGATTCTCATCAACGGTGGTCCGCATCAGGGTGACATGGTCGTTGTGCCGATGGAACTTGCGTGAGCGAAACTGAGCGGGGATGGTTTCGGGTGCCCAGAAGTTCACCATGTCGGTGGCGCCGACCGAGACGACTTGGGGGATGCCGTGTCGAGCGGCGGCGGTCAGTCGGGCGGGGCCGGCGCTGAGGACTCCGCCGAAGAGCAGATCGGCCAATTCGGTGGTGGTGATGTCCAGCACGCCGGCGATCCAGCCTTCGTCGATCAGGCTTTCCAGAGTCTGACCGCCTGAGCCGGTGGCGTGAAAGACGAGGACTTCGAAGCCCCGTTGTTCCAGCAGCTGGCGGGCATGTTCGACGCACGGAGTGGTGACGCCAAACATCGTCGCTGCGATCACTGGCGCTTCGTTCGCTGGTTTGGCTGACGGAGGACGGTGGACGCTGCCGGCCATCATGGCCGCCGCTTGTTCCAGCACCAGTCGGCTGACGCGGTTGACGCCCGCGATATCGACCACGGAGTGGAGCATGGTGATGTCTTTGGTTCCGACGAAGGCTCGCACATCTCCGGCAGCCAGAGTGCTGACCATGATCTTGGGAACGCCCAGCGGCAGGCATCGCATGGCGGCCGTCCCGATGGTGGTGCCGGCGGACCCGCCGAGTGCGAGGACGCCCAGGAGCTGGTGGTTACGGTGAGCGTTCAGGACGAGCTGCTTGACGGCGTCCGCCATACGCTGGACGCTGGCTCCACGGTCTTCGAGCGGCGGGGCGTCGGCGGGCTGCGTGTCGGCGGGCTGCGGGTGGGTGGCTTGGAGTACTGTCTGGCGGGGGATGTCCGGTACGGCCTGCGGTTCGCCTTGGCAGCTGGCATCGACCAGAGTGACGGGGACGCCAAGCTGTTGCAGGTAATGGCGTACGAAATCGGCTTCGCGGCCTTTGGTATCGAGCGTGGCGATGACGTAGACCGACGGCGTGGATTGCATCATGACTGACTGGCCTCGACCAGCGCCACGGCTCGCTGCGCGGTGGCGGCGGGTGGTTCGTCCCACATGGGCAGACGGAGAACTTCGGTGAAGCTTCGAAACCAGGTGTTTTGACGGCGCGCGAGTCGGCGAGTGCGGACGGTGGTGAGCCGAATGGCTTCCGCTCGATCGTACATTCCTTGCAAATGCTCTACGGACTCACGATATCCAACCGCTTGGATGGCGGTGCGGCTGAGCTGACCGTAGCGGTCAAGCAGACGGTGGACTTCGTCGATCAAGCCGGCTTGGAACATCTGTTCGACGCGGGCGCCGATGCGTTGATGGATCTGATCGCGGGGCCAGTCGAGCATCACGACGCGTTGGTGGACGCGTCGTGGCGGGTTCTCGAATTGCATCTGCAGGTGGCTGATGGGCTGGCCGGTGAGCTTATAGACTTCCAGGGCTCGAATGATGCGGCGAGTGTTGTGGGGGTGGAGTTTCATGGCGGAGATGGGATCGACCTGCTGCAGTCGCTGGTGCAGGGCTTCGACTCCGACTCGCTGCAATTCGGCTTCAACCTCGGATCGAAATTCGGCGTCGGCGGCGGGTCCTTCGAAGACGCCGCGGAGGAGCCCTTTGAGGTACAGCGGAGTGCCTCCGACGAAGAGGACTTGTCGTTGGCGAGCGGTGATATCGCGAACGGTCTGATGGGCGAGTTCGAGGTATTCGTGGAGGGTGAACAGCTGGTTGGGGTCGACGATATCGAGCAGATGATGGGGGACGCCGTGTCGTTCGGCGACAGGGGGTTTAGCGGTGCCGATGTCCATTCCTCGATACACGGTCATCGAGTCCATGGAGACGATTTCGGCGTTCAGGAGTCGAGCCATTTCGACGGCGACTTGGCTTTTGCCGCTGGCGGTGTGGCCGGTCAGCACCCAACATTCGGGGGAAATACGCTCCATGGACGGCTGCTCGCGGATTGCTCGGAATTGTGTCACGGTCTAGGATAGGGGTTTTCGGCCGGCCCAGCCACAGCGTGCAGGGGCCCCGCACTATTCCGGGGGACGGAAGTGTGCCGGGGAATGGCGACTTCCAGCGGATCTGGCGTCTGGCAAGGTATCGGATATGGCAGACCGGCCGTCGATGGGCTCGGCATTATACAGTCTGATGGCGACGATTGAGGATCGGCGGCAAAAGCTACCGCCGAAGTCGTACACCACGCAGTTATTCTCCGGGGGTCCCGAGTTGATGGGAGCCAAGATTCTGGAGGAGGCTCGCGAGGTGGTCGAGGCTGGTCAGTCGGCGGCGACGGCGGACGAGCGATCGCATTTGATCTACGAAGCGTGCGACCTGCTGTACCACTTGCTGGTTCTGCTGGGCTATCACGACATTACGCTGGCTGAGATTGAGAGTGAGCTGCAGCGGCGGTTCGGCCTGTCGGGGCTCGACGAAAAAGCTGCTCGTCAGGGCAAATCGGATCGAGAATCATGAGTAACGAATCGAGCATTCGGATTGGTGTGCCGAGCAAGGGTCGGTTAAGCGAGTTGGCGGCCGATCTGTTGAAGCAGGGCGGGCTGAGTTTTCGGCGGCAGGATCGGAGTCTGTTTGCGCGAGTGAAGGAGGTTCCGGTCGACATTACGTTCCTGCGGACTGACGACATTCCGGTGTTGTGCAGCGAGGGAGCGATCGACATGGGGATTACCGGCAGCGACCTGGTGCTGGAGAATCAAGCGGACGTGGAAGTCCGGCTGAAGCTGGGAGTGGGGAAGTGCCGGTTAGCGTTGTGTGTGCCGGAGGAGAGCGGGATTCACGACCTGAAGGGTCTGGAGCAGAAGCGGATAGCGACGTCGTTTCCGCGGGTGACTGAGGACTATCTGGCTCGTCACGGAGTGCGGACTCATCTGGTGCGACTCTCTGGCTCCGTCGAAGTGATGGTGACGCTGGGGATTGCTGACGCGATTGTCGATCTGGTGGAGACAGGGAGTACGCTGGCGGCCAATCGGTTGCGGATCTTGGAGGAGCTGGGGCAATACGAGACGGTGCTGATTCAGAACCGTCAGCTGGCGAACCGAGCGTTAGCGGACCGGGTGGTGCGACGGCTGGAAGGAGTCGTGATCGCTCGGAATTACTCGCTATTGGAATACAACATTCCGCGCGAGCGTCTGGCTGAGGCAGAGAAGATTACTCCCGGGTTCAATTCTCCGACAATCAATTCGCTCGAAGACGCTGCCTGGTGTGCGGTCCGAGTGATGGTGAAGCGGAGCGAGGTGATTGGCGTGATGGAACAGCTCGAGCAGCTGGGGGCCTCAGCGATCCTCGAGACGACCATCAACAACTGCCGCCTCTAACCTCCACCCCACCCCCTCCCAATACCTCGCCCCCTCTCTTCGCCTCACCCTCTTTGCGGCTCGCCCTCTCTGCGCTTCAGCCTCTTTGCGGCTCAGCCTCCGTGCGCCTCGCTCGGCGCCGTCCCTCAGTCCCCTCTCTCAAGCGCGACCATAACAAGCGATCCACCCCACTTCCCCCATCCACCCCTTCAACCCCCTCCCGCTGATCCCGCCCAACTTCCGAAACTCCAAAAACAAGACACACACGTATCGCTCACACGCATCTCGGCCGCATGGCATTTTCCGCGGCCTCCGCGACTTCCGTGGATCCCTCCGCCTGCCGACGCGGGACACCCCATTCCCTCCACCTGCCCCAGTCACCCGACCAACCGCCTTCTGCCCAGCCTCCGCCCCTTCCGCGACTCCAGAAACAAGACACACACGTTTTGGGCGCGGGTGGGGGGTGGGGTGGGAAAGTTCTCGCTAGATTGCCCAGACCGACCGGTATGGCCTATAATTCCTAGGTCTTGGGTCAGCGGCTTGATCAGGCACGATCACGACCCGCACTACCCCACCTTTCCCACCCCCCCACAAGCGGGCCACCCTGGAACACGGACGCCGTTGTTCCGGAGCGTGGCTCGGTGGTCTGAGTCGTCGGAGGCCGCCGACGAAGTTCGGACTTCCAGGCAATGAACGGGCTTTGTAGTTAAGGAACAGTACATGCAGGCGCACCGGCAGGTTGGTCGAGCGGCGGGATATCGTCGAGCGTTGGGGATGGGGGGCTGGCTGGCCGGTTGGGCCGTGGCCCTGCTGGTTTCGACAGCACCGTTGAGTGCTCAGCCGCCAGGCGTGGCCGGTCCGCCGGGGGGCCCGGACGAGCAGCCGGAGTATCCTCCATTTCAGGAGGTGCTGAAGGGGTACGAGAGGATCGTATCGACGGCCGACGGCTCTCCGTCGCTGTACACGCTCTGGATTCGCCGCAGCGACAACCAGCTGTTAGCCGAACTGCCGAAGGACTATCCGCGGCAGCGTCACTTCATCGGTGTCACGGTAGCCAGTGGTGAGAACTACGCAGGTCTGCAGGCCGGCGAGCACTATGTTTACTGGCGTCTGGTGAACAAGCGGCTGGCGTTGATTGAACCGAACATTGCCACACGCTCGACGGGCGATCAGGAGTCCAAGGACTCGGTCAGTCGTCTGTTTACGGACCGCGTGTTGCTGGACATTCCCGTGCTGACGCTGAGCCCACAGAAGGCGCCGATCATTGACCTCGATGCGTTGCTGGTGGGTGAAGCGGCCAAGTTCTTTTCGGCTCGGACGGTCGCCGGAGCCAATCCGCGGCTGGCCACTATCAAGACGGTCAAGGCGTTTCCGGGGAACATCGAGGTGGCCTTCGAGTTGCCGGTGATGGCCGGACAACTGAAGACACTGCACTATTCGATCAGCCTGATTCCTGACAGTACCGGGTATCAGCCGCGAGTCGCCGATCAGCGTGTCGGCTATTTCACGACCAGCTACACCGACCTCGGCAAGTACGACGACGACGACAAGCAGATTCGGTTTATTAACCGCTGGCATCTGGAGAAAGCCGACCCCAGCTTGAAGTTGAGTCCGCCGAAGGAGCCGATTCGGTTCTACATCGAGCACACGACGCCCAAGCGGTACCGGCACTGGGTGAAGCAAGGCATTCTGTACTGGAATGCGGCTTTTGAGAAGGTCGGGATTCGTGACGCGATTGAAGTGTTGCAGCAGGACCGCGACACGGGTGCTCATATGGAGAAAGACCCGGAAGACAATCGCTACAATTTCGTCCGCTGGTTGAACAACGATATATCGACGGCGATCGGTCCGAGCCGAGTCCATCCGCTGACGGGCCAGATTCTGGACGCGGACATCATTCTGACAGACGGCTGGATCCGTCACTTTGAAGAGCAGTTCCACGATCTGCTTCCCGACCTGGCGGTCGACGGCTTCAGCCCTCAGACGCTGGCATGGCTGAACCTGCACCCGACTTGGGATCCGCGGATTCTGCTCGCATCACCGGCCGAACGCCCTCGGCTGCTGGCCGAACGAGCTCGGCTGAGAACTCAAGCTCAGGGCGGCCACCCGATTGGTCAGGTCGACCCGAAGATGCTGGGCGACGACATGTTCGACGGTCTGATTGGTCGGACCAGCCAGAGCAACGGCCTGTGCATGGCCGCCAAGGGCAAGGCGCTCGACTTGGCGATGCTGCGAGCGACGTTGGATTTGTGGGCCGCGACCGAAGGCGAACCGACGGAAGAGGAAAAGAAGAAGCAGGAAGAAGAAGCCAAAGCTGCTGCGGCTAAGGCTGAAGCGGAGAAGAAGGCTGCCGAAGATAAGCCGGCGGCTGAGGGCGAGAAGCCCGCCGAGGAAAAGAAGGACGAACCGAAGAAGGAAGAGCCGAAAAAAGAAGAGGCAAAGAAGGACGAGCCCAAGGAGGCAGCGAAGTCGGACGAGCAGATGCTGGACGGCATGCCGGAAAGCTTCATCGGCCCGCTGTTGGCTGAACTGGTCGCCCATGAAGTCGGCCATACGCTTGGCTTGCGCCACAACTTCAAGGCGTCGAGCATCTACGCGTTGGAGGACATTAACAGCCCCAAGGTAGCTGGCAGACCCTATGCCGGCTCAGTGATGGACTATCTGCCGATCAACATCAAGGTGAAGCGGGATCTGCCCGGCGATCATACGATGACGGGGATCGGCCCGTACGACTTCTGGGCAATTGAATACGGCTATTCGTTCAATCCCGATCTCAAGCCGATCCTGGCGCGAGTGGCGGAGAAAGAACTGGTATACGCTACCGACGAAGATACCTGGGGCCCGGACCCGACCGCTCGGCGCTATGACTTTGCTCAAGATCCGCTGGCTTACGGCCGTCAGCAGATGGAACTGGCCAAGTACCATCGTGCTCGGCTGATCGACAAGTTCGTCAAGGACGGGCAGAGCTGGGATAAGGCCCGCAAGGGTTACGAACTGACGCTAGCCATGCAGATGCGATCGCTGAGCATGATGGCGGACTGGATCGGCGGCACGTTCGTGAATCGCGACAAGAAGGGCGATCCGAACGGTCGCAAGCCGGTGGAAGTGATTCCGGTCCAGCAACAGCGGGACGCGCTGAAGTTCGTAATCGAAAGTTCGTTCCCTGACGAAGCCTATGGCCTGACGCCGGAATTGCTGCAGCACTTCAGCTACGACAAGTGGCTCGACTCGAATTCATTTGAAGCCCAAGGCGACTGGCCAGTCCATGACAGCGTGATGGGGCTGCAGGCCTCCGTGCTGACCATGCTGATGAATCCGGACACCTTGCGGCTGGTCTACGACAACGAACTGCGAACCCCGGCCGACACGGACGTAATCACTCTCCCCGAATTGCTCGACACCATCAGCGGATCGATCTGGAGTGAACTCGACAACGTGCCGTCCGAAAAGGCTACCGCTCGCAAGCCGTGGATCTCCAGCCTGCGACGCAACCTGCAGCGAGAACATCTGCAGCGGATGATCGACCTGACACTCCCCGACTCCGGCTGGACCGCCGCCTACAAGCCGATCTCGAACCTGGCCCTGCTCCGACTGCAGGACCTCCAGAAGAAGCTCGAGAAAGTGCTCGAACAGCGAGCAATCCTTGATCCCTACTCGGCTGCTCACCTGAACGAAGCCAAACTCCGGGTCGACAAGGTCCTGGACGCTCAATTCATCTACAACGTCGGCAACCTCGGTGGCGGCGGTCAGCCTGTCCTGCTGTTCGGTGAAGAACCGGGTGCCACTCCTCCTGCTCAACAGGAAGAAAAGTAAACACCCGCACGGGTCCGCCGTCGATCCACGAACGACACGCAGCAAATCGTACAACAAGCTGCAATCTGATTGAATTCAGCCCATGAGCAGAGACTGCTCATGGGCTGATTCTTTTGGCTCCTCCGCTGGTGTCACGCTGCTGGTGTCACGCTGCTGATGTCGAACTGGTGATGTCGAACTGGTGGTCATGCACGTCGAACGTGCAGTCCGTCAGGCCCCATCGTCGGCCATGCAGGCGAACAGTTCGAGCTTCGATTGCAAGTCGTCGCACTTGTCAGCCAACGGCCGACAGCGTTCGGAGATCGTTTCCAGGTGACCAATCAATCCGGCCACGGCTGAACGGACTTCCCACGAACTCTGATTGGCGATGGCCTTGCGCACTTCAGCAAATGATTCCGTCAGCTGCCCGAGCAGCTCGATGTCAAGACATTCAGCTTTCAGGTCCCCCATCAGCTCGGCAACATGACCGGCGATGCCCAAAGCGAGTATCGATCGGGCAATGGAAACCGGTTCCTTCGCCACCAGCTTCATGTTGACGAAGCTGCTGCGCCACATCGTCGGCTCATCCAATTCGTCGTTCAGTTCCGAAGTGGCCTGTCGACGCAGAACTTCGTCCATCCGCTGAGCCGCTCCGACCTCGCGTCCGGCATTGCCGGAATCCATCGGATCGTCAACCGCTCCGCCACCACCTGCCGCGGTGACCGAACGTGCAGCCGAATCTGAATCGGACGTGTCAGCGGGATTGTCAAGCTCGTCCAGATCGTCGAGAGAAATACCCGAGTTCAGGTACCACTCATCGTCAAAGTAATCCTCGAGGTCAGCATCATCGAGGTACCAGAAGCCGGGGATCTGACTGTCGGCCATCATCTGACAGACAGGGCAATTGCAGTCGATCATCATCTCTTCGCCCGATACGGCCACCGGCAATCGAGCTCGCTCGCGGTCGATCAGGTAAGCAGGCGTCTTGCCCAGCAGAGTTTCGTCGGGCGTGTTCGTCCATTCCTGCTGGACCTGCCGCAGGTAACTCTCCAGCTCAGCCTTGTCGCGAACCGGCTCACCATGGGCCAGCAGTTCATCCCAGCAGGCGGTCACCAGCAGGCGAACCAAACGATGGTAGAGGACCGTTTCGTGAGACCCGAATGAGGCCGTCCGGTACGCCCGCGAATCCCGACGCACTCCGGGAGGCTGCTCCAGCCGCATCGTCCAGTAATGCTGTTGATTGCGAATGTCGCGTTCGATAAACCCCCGATAGAGCCCCAGGACCTGTCGCGGAGAGAATTCCACCAAGTCGCGCCGTGACTCATCGAGCCAATCAACGTGGATCGAACGCATCGCGTCGCGACCCTCTCGGGACGCGAGCCAGTCCTCCGGCGACAGCTGGCCAATCTGCCGAGCCACCAGCAGACCGTCCGGTCCCCAGACCGCTTCGTGGCTGCGTTCCACTATGAACGAGACCAGTTCGCCGTACAGCACCTCGCGGACCTCAGCTGGAAGCTCCGCCGGCCGAGAACCATCGATCGTCCAGAAGGGAGGCACACAGTACGACAACAGAATCGACGTCGGCCCCGATTGGTCGTGGTAAACAGCCGCACACTCGCCATGAAACAGAGCCTCCGGCTCCGAACACTCCAGACGCCGGCCAGCCAGATCCAACCACAGCCAGGAACTGTCCGTCCGATCCAGCTCGCCCCACGCCCAATCGTCAAAGAACGTCTCCGCCAGATCCACGGGCATCCACCGACCCAAGGCCTCCCGCATGTCCCGCCAAGTCTCCGGGTCCGCAGCCGTGGCCGCCACCAACAGCTCAGCCACGTCCCAGGCCACCAAACTCCACCGGCTTACGCCCTCCGCCACCACGTAGACCCTGATCGTGTCACTCATCAATCCCACTCCCTTCTCACTAGTCCCCATCCCTCGCCCCCAAGGCCATACCATTGGCTTGCCAACAAACAGCCACAGGAGCCACTTCCCCGAAGTCTGGGGGGCTAGAAGGGAAAGTCAAGCAAGTTCTGAGGGACGACACCCTCCCCAGGCCCCGTCGACCATCCTGCCTGACCGACAAAAAACCATCACTATGGACAATTCTAGATACTCTTTTTTAAGGGCTTTCCGCCAGTGGAGGTAGTGAGGTGGAGTCGTAGGCGGGAGTGAGCTTGAGGGGTGAGCACGCTGTTGAGGGACGGAGACTGGACACTTGGCGGATGGTGTTGGACGGGTGCCCGTGCAAGGGCCGAGGCTGCTCGATAGAATGTCCGCCTTGCAGTGTCGACGGAGCGTGTCCCGACACGGCCCCCCTTCCCCGGCGTACCGCAGGCGCCGGGCCGGACGCACCCACCTGCCAGAAGTCGTTCATGGACCAGCCAGATTCCGTCCGCCCGACCCTTCGTCAGTCGTTGTTGGCCATGTTGGCCCATATCTACACCGCATCGGGGCTGATCCCGCTGTTCTGGGCGGCGACTGGAATCGTGAATCACAATTTTCAGGCGGCCTATCTGGGTTTCCTGATCGCCGTCTTCATTGACGCGACCGACGGCACCCTGGCCCGGGCCGTGGATGTGAAGCGGAACGCGCCGTGGATCAACGGCCGGAAGCTGGACGACATCGTCGACTATCTGGGCTACACATTCCTGCCGATCCTGTTGGCATGGAAGGCGGGCTGGTTCCTGTCGCCGGCCTATTTCTGGGTCTGCTGGCCGTTGCTCGGCAGTATCTTCGCCTTCGTCCATGAAGGAGCCAAGGAAGAGGACCTGGGATTCTTTCGTGGGTTCCCTTCATACTGGAACATTGTCGTGTTCTACATCGACATCTTTTATCAGCCCGGCAATGAGGCGCTGGTGACTTATCTGCTGGCATTTCTCGGCGTCATGTGCATCATGCCGATCCGCTTTGTCTATCCGACGCTGCCACCGTGCTGGAAAGGATTCTTTCTGGGCGGTGCCACCGTCTGGGGCGTGCAGTTGTTGGTCATGGCGATGTACTACCCTGACATCCCCGACTGGATGACCTACCTGTCACTCGTCTATCCGGTGATCTACACCGTGTTGTCGATTTACCTGGACTGGCACGAACGGTTGACTCGTAAAACCCGCCAAAGTCTTCATCATGAGTAGCGACTCGTCCCGCTGGCACGGTCCCTGGCAGGTGCTCGCGTCGCGCGAAGCCTACCGCGATCCGTGGGTACGAGTGCAGTTGGACTCATGTCTGCGGCCGGACGGTCAGCCGGGGAGTTACACGGTGGTCCACGTCAAACCGGGCGTTTGCGTGGTGGCGATGGACGATCAGCGACAGCTGTATCTGACGAGTGAATTCCATTACGGTGTCGGCCGAGTGACGGTGGAAGCCGTCAGCGGCGGGCGTGAGCCAGACGAGCCGGCTCTCGAAACAGCTCAACGCGAACTGCGCGAAGAATTGGGAATCGAAGCCGACGAATGGCACGACCTCGGCACCGTGGATCCGTTCACCGCCAATGTCGTCTCACCAACGCAGCTCTTCCTGGCCCGATCACTGCGCTGGTCATCCGCGGCGCCGGAAGGGACTGAGTTGATCACGCCGGTCGCCATGAATCTCGATGCGGCCGTCACTCAGGTGCTCGAGGGCCAGATCACTCACTGCCCATCGGCCGTGCTGATCCTGAAGCTGGGGCTGATGGCGCACGCCGGGACGTTGCCGGAAGCTACAGGTCGCCCATCGCCTCGTGAGCGGTGACGATCATCTCAGCGATCTCAGAGAGTCGTTTCTGTTTGTCGCGGGCGAGTTTTCTGAGACGTCGAAATGCCTGCTCCTCGTCGACTCCCGCCTGCTTCATCAGTATCCCTTTAGCCCGCTCGATGATCTTGCGATCCTCGAGCGCCTGTCGCAACGACTGAGCTTCATCGCGTACGTTCTGGAACTGAGTGAACCGGGTCCAGGCTACCTCGATGGCCGACTCCAGCTGAGGCCGTTCGAATGGCTTGACGAGATAAGCAAAGACTTGAGCATCGGTGGCTCGTCCCAGCGTTGTCGAATCGTGAAAAGCCGTCACGATGATCACGGGAGTAAATCGTTCCGCGTTCAACTCACGAACGGCGTCCAATCCATCCTTCTCGGGCATCCGCACATCCGAGATGACCAGATCGGGCTGATACAGGCGGCACAGTTCGACCAGCTCTTGCCCCGTCTTGGCGGAACCAAGCAGTTCATGGCCCAGGTCGGGCAACACGTCAGCAAAGTAGTCGCGAACGTCGCGTTCGTCGTCGGCCACGACGATGCGCAGATGATGCTGATTCACTTCAGGCTCCGAGGCAACAGGATTTCGATCTCCAACCCTGGCCGATCGGCGCGATTGCGGGCGGAAATCTGACCTTGATGAGCTTCAACCAAACGGCGGGCAATCGCCAGTCCCAGGCCCGTACCATAGGGCTTGCTGGTCTGGAACGGCTCAAATACCCGCTCCAACTTCGACTCTTCGATACCAGATCCTGAATCGCGAATCAAGACTTGCACGGCATCTCGCCCGTCAAGCTCAGCTTCGCGCCACACGACTTGCAAACGGGCCGGAGCGGCACCCGATTCATGCATGCTGTCGATCGCGTTCTCGATCAAATTGCGGAAAACTTGCCGCATGGCCAGCGAATCGACCTGACATCGGCTATCGTGCAGCCCGTCGGAGTCGGTCGCAAGCTCCACCTGGCGAGCGTCCAGCGATTCCTGCAAATCAGAGATTGCCTGATCCCAGACTTCGGTCAGCGGAACGACGTCGGGGTCGAGCACGACGGGGGCGGCGAACCGCTTGAGGCGATCGTACAGCTGGTGCAATTCCCGCAGTGCGGTCTGGCTGCGCTGCGCCAGATCGAGGGCCGCCGGCTGATCCTGGATCCGCTTGATCAACATCTCCAGGCAGACCTGGCTGCGCTGCAGGGCATTGCGGCTGTCATGAGCCAGGCTGGTAATCGCCTCACCGACGGCTACCAGCCGTTCGGACTGCAGCAGCTTGTCTTGTGCGGCTTGGACGTCAGTCACATCCTCAGCGATTCCCGCGTACCGCGAGACTCGCCCGTTCTCACGCACCGGAAACCCCTGGTCCCAGATCCACCGTACCTGACCATCGGGTCGTACGATCCGATACCGCTCGCTGAACTGTTCCTCACTCGCCATCGCCTGCCGAATCCGAGCCAGCTGTGGCTGATCCTCGGGCAACACAGCATGCATCCAGACGTTCGCCGTTTCCTCCAGGCTGGCCGACCGGCCCCAGATTCTGGAGAATGCCGGGCTGACATAGATGAATTTTCGTCGATCGTTCCCGCTGAGCCAGAAGACGTCGACGATGGCGTCGGCCATCTGCCGAAATCGAGCCTCGCTCAACTGCAGTGACCGCGACCACGCTCGTCGCGACTGACTGTACCAACTGACGCTGGCGCACACCGCTGCGGCGAGCATGCAGCCGGTGGTGCCGATCGCCAGGACCAGCCAGCGGAGCTCAGACAGGCTTGACTGCCACTTGTCAGCCTTGAGCCAGGCGACGATCTTCCAGACGTAAGGCTGCTCGTCGGGAAACACCAGCCGGCTGGCAGGGAGGCGCCAATGAGCGTCTGCGTCGGAGGCGGGTACCACCGTCTGAAACGCAACCAATCCTCGATCGGTATTGAAATGCCCAGCCTGATTCCCGACCATATGTTGCCAGGCAGCCGGGTCTAGCCGATCAAAGCGATCCTCGCTCCGGTCGGGAAACATGAACCCCCAAGCTCGCTTGGAGTCCCCGCCCGACACCCAATACCCTTGTTGATTCAACCACATCGGCTCGCCTAACTCCGGATCACTCAGCCGCCGAAAGCGATTCAAAAGGCTCGAGCAGAGATAATTGAGGACCACGACGCCACGTCGCGTACCATCGCTCCCAAAGACCGGAGTGGCCAGCCGCACGGTTGGCTTCCACGGCGATTCGACCTCGCCATTCTCGACGTTCAGATCCAGCGCCGACACAAAGATGGCACCCGCTTCCAGCTGAGCGGTTCGAGCAAAATAGTCACGGTCGGCTTTCGACTGCAGCTGGTCCGCGCCGACAATCTCAGCCTGCCCGTCTCGCAGGTTGACGCGTACAATCTCGTGACCGCCCGCGTCCAGCAATCTCACTTGGTCATAGACCTGTTTGGTCTGCGCGAAGAGCTGAAACTCGTAGCTCAACGTCCGCCAACCGGCCGAATCCGCTGCATCCAGAGCTTGACGCAGCGCAGAACTCTGTGACAAAAGACTCAGATCCGAGACGATCGCGTTGAATCCCTGCTGAATCGATTCGCTCTGCAAGGCGACCTGGTTCTGCTGCGCCTGAGCCAACTGGGCGAGTCGTCGAGCTACCTGCTGGCGATAGATGGCCAGCATCACCAGCGAGATCACCAGGCAACAGGGGAGCCATAGCGAGGCGAACTGCCGCCAGAAAGCGGTGTCAAACCGTCTCAGCGGAAAAGCCTTCATCCACTCACGCTCCCACTCCCGCAAGCCACCTCTCTCCCTCTCCAATCGAGTATGATTCTAGAGTCCGCACTGTGGGGGATTCCAGGCCACTTGGCCCCCAGAAAGATCCACCAGCCGTTTTCCATGGGCTGGTCCCGGGGAGATTGACAGGAGCCCTCTTGATGAGCCCGAAGTGTCCCTCGTTGCCGTTTCTCGCCCTCCGGTGGCCAACGGTGAGCCGCCGTGGACTGTCCGCCATGCTGATTGGGTACCTGGTGAGCCACCTGGCGGCTCTTCCCCCTGCATCGGCTCAGCAGATCGCATCGGAGGCCGTCGCCAACCGGCTGACATATCTCGACGAATTCTGCAACCCGTACTCGTTCGGACTGGGCGCCCCGCGACTGGCAACGCCGCAGTGGGTCGGCGAGCCGGGAGTCGAGGCGGTGGTCACCCTGGGAATCGACGACATGCGTGATCCGCTTAAGTACGAGGATTTCCTGCGACCACTGCTGACCAGACTGCAAAAGATCGACGGCCGAGCGCCGGTGTCGATCATGACCAATCAGGTCAACGTTGACGATCCTTTGCTGCAGCAGTGGTTGCGTGAAGGGCTGTCGCTGGAGACTCACACGGTCGATCATCCTTGCCCCTGCTTGAAGGATGGCGATTTCGCAGCGGCCAAGGCGACCTATGATCGGTGTGTCGACCAGCTCTGCTCCATCCCCGGGAACCACCCCGTCGCCTTTCGCTTCCCCTGCATGGATTCGCTGAATACACCCAGCCCACGAGCATTTGCCGAGATCATCAACGGCGCGACGCCGGCGGGGAATTTCCTGCAGATCAGCACTTCCGTGACGTGTGTGTTTACCAACGACGACCGCGAGCTGCCGCACAATCTGGTCCTGGACGAACAAGGTCGTGCCCGTTTTGAGAAGTATCTGCCGTTCCCGTCGTTCGTGAATCGAGTCGACAACTACCCGTACCCGTTTGTGATTGGGAGACTGTGTTGGGAGTTTCCTTGTGCCGTGCCGGACGACTGGCAGGGATTCCATCTCCAACAGCCCTACAACCCGCAGACAGTGCGAGACCACCAGGCGGTCATCGACGCTGTCGTGCTGAAGCAAGGCATCGCCAACTTTGTCTTTCATCCCCACGGATGGATTCGAAATACCCAACTGGTCGAGATTGTCGATCACACGGTCAATCGCTATGGATCTCGGGTCAAGTTCCTGACGTTTCGCGAATGTGCCGACCGGCTGCAACAACATCTGCTGGCGGGTCAGAACTTGCGAGCGGCGGATGGCGGCGACAACGGAGTCCGACTGCTGGACGTCAACCACGACGGCTGGATGGACGTGGTGATCGCTAACACCGAACGCCAATTGACTCGGCGCTGGGACCCTCAATCCGCTCGATGGGTCGAACACGATTTCCCCGTCGTTCTGGCGAGCTCGATTCGACGAGCCAGCTCAGCTCGAGGGGCCAGCGCGGATGTGGCCGATCGTGAGGAGTCGGGGACGTCGTCTCAGCGTTGGGCTGACGTTCGATTCGGAGTGTTGCAGGACGATGGCGCGGCGAGTCTGGTGGCGATTGGCCGGCAGGGATTGAAAGTCTGGCACTATCGCGATGGCACGTGGCAGGCAGACGATCTCATGAGCCAAGAGATTGAGCTGGACGCGACTCTCTGCGAGGCCGCAGCAACTGGACACGATATCGGCCTTCGACTGCGAGACCTGGATCTCGACGGACGCTGTGAAGTCGTGATGCTGCATCCGAATGAGCGAAGGGTATGGCGGTGGCAGGCTGATCAGTCCCAATGGCAGGAAGAACCGAGTTGGGTACCGGGTGACGCCGTGATGGTGACTGCCGACGGACACGATGCGGGACTGCGGTGGGTCGATCTGAACGAAGACCGCTACGCGGATGTAATTGCCTCCGATTCCACTCGGTATTCGGTCGACCTTTTCGATGCGAGTTCGGGCGGGGCCTGGCGGCGCGTCAAGCAGGGCGCACAGGGCTCGGCCGGTAACATTCCGCCGATCGTCCGCGGGGCCACCAACAATGGGGTCTGGTTTGCTCGCCAACATCTCTGGGTTCAAAACGAAGATACTCACCGATTGCCCGACGGCATCGATCGCCGCACCTACGCTCAGCTCCTGTCCAATCAGCCCTGAAGCTCGATGGCGGTGAAGACTTCTCGCCGGCCTTGTGCGTCGGCCATTTGTGCCTGACCGTCTCGTAGGAAAGGACCAGACGAGCAGAGCAGAGGCAGGCGGGACGCCTGCACCACAAGGGAGGAGAGAGCTTGGCATGGCTGGCGCGTTTTGTCTGGCTAATCGCCTCCCGTGCGGCTACAATGCGCGGAGCAGCGTGAGGGGGGCGGCGGCAGGTCACGAGGGGCGGGCTGAACGATGCTATCGAACCACGTCAATGGGCGGTCTCGGCGAGCGTTCACGTTAGTGGAACTGCTGGTGGTGATTGCGATCATCGGGATCCTGGTGACGCTGTTGTTGCCAGCGGTACAATCCGCTCGGGAAGCAGGCCGGCGCACTCAATGTGCCAACAATCTCAAGCAGCTGTCGTTGGCCTGTTTGGCTCACGAAAGCGCTCATGGTTACCTCCCTCACGGTGGCTGGGGGTTTCGGTGCCTGGGGATTCCCGATCGAGGATTTGGGCCCGACCAGCCAGGCGGCTGGCTGTACAACATTCTGCCGTTCATGGAAGAGCAGGCGTTGCACGGGCTGGGAGGATTGGGGCCGACCAAGGAGGGTTTCAAATTGCTGGCCGAATCGCCGGTGTCGGCTCATTATTGTCCGAGCCGCCGTGAGCCTGCCGGGTACAAAGCGGGCCCGGCCGAGTGGCAGCCGTATTGGACGGCAACTCTGACTCAATGTGCTCGGAATGATTATGCCATCAATGCCGGCAATCAACAGATTGACTACGGTGGTCCGAGCAGCATGAAAGGCCCCGCATCTCCCGTGGCGAAGACGGCCGGTGTGGTGGGCCGATCTTGGGTAGTCGAACTGAAGTTGATCACGGACGGGCTGAGCAAGACCTATCTGATTGCCGAAAAGTACGTGAATCCTGATAACTACACCAACGCTCAGGATCTGGGTGACAACGAAAACGCTTTCATCGGTTCAGATCGCGACGTGTTTCGGCACAGCTTTGCTCCCTGCCGAGACCGTCCGGGCCTGGATTGCAGTTACAGTTTCGGTGGGCCTCACGTGACCATGTTTCAGGCGGCCTTTTGCGATGGTTCCGTCCATCCGATCGGCTACAACGTTGACTTGAAGGCTCATCAGCGCATGGTCACGCGCAACGATGGCAATCCGATTGATCCGGGCGAGATGGGGCTGTGAGAGGCGATGAAATACCAGGCTAAGTGGATCGTCGGTGGCGGGATGTTGTTTTTGATCTTGATCAGCGGCTGTTCGGGCCGAGCGGCACGAATTCGGCCGCCCAAGTTGAGCCCGACCGAGATCGCTGCTGAAGCCATGCGTCAGCTCGACAAGAACGGGAACGGTCGGATTGAGCAGCAGGAAGCGGCGGCAAACCCGGCCATCGCGGCGGCATTTCCGCGTTGTGACACATCGCCGGCCGATAAGGCGCTGACAGCCGAAGAGATCGCTGGCCGGCTGCAGCGAATGCTCGACACTCGGCTCGGCATGATGCCCTGTTACTGCGAAGTGACCTTGGACGGTCAACCGCTGGTCGACGCCAAAGTGCGGCTGATCCCTGAACCGCTGCTGGGCGACGGCCTGTCGGAAGCCGAAGGTACGACCAGCGACTCCGGCGAAGCGAGACCGATGATGGTCGGCGCTGAACCTGGCACCCCCGGCGTCCAGTTCGGCTGGTACCGCGTCGAGATCACTCATCCCACCATCAACGTTCCCGCCCGCTACAACTCGGCCACTACCCTGGGCATGGAAATCTCACCGCTCGAACGTGAAAGCGATCACGCGGCCTTCAAGCTGACCAGCAAGCCGTAAGCTCCGCAGCGTCACGCGATCAACGAGCGAACGACCTGGCCGTGGACGTCGGTCAGCCGGAAATCGCGACCGGCGTGGCGGTAGGTCAGCTGAGTGTGGTCGAAGCCCATCAAGTGGAGTATGGTCGCGTGCAGGTCGTGTACGTGAACGCGATCTTCAACTGCCTGAAACCCGAACTCATCGGTCGCTCCGTGCACGTGACCGCCCCGCACACCGCCGCCGGCCAGAACGACCGAGAATCCGTAATGGTTGTGGTCGCGACCCAGCTGAGACTTCGTTCCTGATCCGTCCAGCTCGACCGTCGGCGTTCTCCCGAACTCACCACCAAGAATCACCAGGGTGGAATCCAATAGCCCGCGCTGTCGCAAGTCGGCGATCAAGGCGCCCACCGCTCGCGAGCACTCACCGGCCAGCTTGCGATGATTCACCTCCAGATCGTTGTGGTTGTCCCACGGCTGCCATGCACCGTGCCACAGCTGCACAAACCGGACACCCCGCTCGACCAGCCGCCTCGCAATCAGAATCTGCCTCGCCTGATCGCTGTCGCCATACATCTGCCGGACCGATTCGGGCTCCAGCTCGACATCGAACGCTTCAGCGGCCGCCGTCTGCATGCGAAACGCCTGCTCAAACGAGGCGATTCGCGACTCCAAATTCGCTTCGCCCTCGTGTCGCGCCGCAAACTGACGGTTCAAGCTCTGAGCCAGATCCAGCTCGGATCGCTGTTGCTTTGGATCCCACTTGCCGTTGCGAATATTCGCAATCATCGATTCGATCGCGTGCTGTTTCGTATCGATAAACGTCCCCTGGTAAACACTGGGCAGAAACGCCGATGCCCAGTTCTCCGGCCCCTTCACCGGATGCCCTCCAGGCGACATCGCAACATAACCAGGCAGGTTCTCGCTGACGGATCCCAGCCCGTACAGCAACCACGACCCCATGCTCGGCCGGACCACGTTCGCCGTGCCACAGTTCATCAACATCAGCGACGGTTCATGGTTGGGCAGATCGGCCACCATGGACCGGACGACACACAGTTCGTCCGCCACCGGTCCCAAATCGGCAAACAGCTCACTGATCTCCAGGCCACTCTCGCCATATCGCTGAAACTTGAACGGAGACCCGAACGCCATCCCCGTCTGTCGTTCCGTCAACAGATTCGGCGCGGGCAACGGCTTGCCGTCCCACTCACGCAACTTCGGCTTCGGATCAAACGTGTCGATGTGGGACGGGCCGCCGTTGAGAAAAATGTGAATCACCCGCTCAGCCCGCGGCGCGAACTGCGGTGGCTTCGCTGCCAAGGGATTGATCGACACGGGTCCAGATGAGCTGACGAGCGGCGAGCCGGCCACCGACCGATTGCTCAATAGCCCAGCCAAGCCCAATTGGCCAAATCCCATCCCCGCTCGACTCAGCCATTCCCGCCGCGTTACCTGCATCGTCGCCTCTCACCGACCTTCACTCGGTCGTATCCGATGGAAAAGTGCCTCGTGCTTGGCCGAACTTGCCGTCAACTCAAAACATGCCAGACCCCTCCCCCTGTCCTCTCCTCGGAGTACCGGGGCGAGGGTACGCAGATGGCCTCTGCCCTCTCGCCGGAGTGCCAGCGCGAAAGTACGTAGATGAACTATTAATCGATCCATACGAGCTCACTCGACTGCAACAACGCATGGGCCAACTGAGTCCATATCGTGTCGGTGCTGTCAGTTTCAGCCTCATTGGGCTTGTCGCCCGGTCCAGTCCCTCTCTCGTTTCGCAACCACGTCGCCACCGCTTCCAGTTCTACTGACTCAGCGTCTCGAGCCAGGACGGCGCGAAACAAATAGTTGATTCGGCCGGCTTCGTCGTGCGGTTCGGCCTGCCAGCACCGCTGAGCCAACCGCTCGGCCTGCCGCATCACCAGAGGGCTATTCAGGAAGAACAACTGCTGTTGAGGAACCTGCGTTACATTCCGCCGGCTGACCGACAGGTCGGGGCTCGGAAAATCAAATGCCAATGCCGCCGACGGCAGTTGCTGCCGATCCAACTTCAAATAGATCGTACGACAAACGGCAGACGGGTCTTCCGGCCCCTTCGCCACCGGCCGAGCGTTCAACCGCGGCTGCAACTCGCCGGAAACTGCCAGCAACGAGTCGCGAATGGTCTCCCAGTCGGCTCGATGCGGCGGGTATCGCCACAAGTATCGGTTCTCCGGATCACGTTCGCCTGGCTCCCGCCAACGACTCGACTGCCGATACGTCTCCGAAGTCATGATCCAGCGATGCAGCTGTTTCAGCGACCAGTCGTGCCGCACAAGATAGTCGGCCAGCACGTCGAGCAGTTCCAGCTGAAGCGGCCGCTCAGTCCGCACTCCAAAATCGCTCGGCGTATCGACCAGAGGCGTTCCGAAGTGCCATCCCCAGACCCGATTGACCAGAACTCGCGCGGTCAGCGGATTCTGCGGGTCGACAATCGCCTCGGCCAAACCCAGTCGACTCCCCTGCAAGCTCTCGTCGATCGACACAAAACGCTTCAGCAATTCCGGGTTGCCTCGCTCGACCGGCCGCCCCGGTCGCCGAGGTTCGCCTCGCACGAAAATCCTCGGCTCGTACGGATGAGCCACCCCGCGCACCACCATCGCTCGGCCCGGCCCACCCTCGAACTTCACCGCAACCGACTCCATCTCGCCCCATTTGTTGCGCACATCGACGTGCTCGCCGAGTGAGTAACATTCGATGAAGTCTTCGTCTGTCATCACCGTCGGCGAACCAGGTCCGTATAGAGTCTGCAGCACAGACTCCTCACCGGCTCGTAACGGACTATCCGTCGATTCGGCCAGCACCTTCACGGGGTCCTTCCCCTCAGACTTCGCGGCCGGCACCTGCTCCCGACGCGCGCCGTCCACCCGCTCGAACAACCCGCCGTAGACGCGGGCCAACTCGACCATCGACTTCGGGTCAACTTCGCGGCAATCTGCTGCCAGCAGTTCATTTGCCTCAGGATGCTCGTCGAGATACTTGCGCCAGGATTCAGCAAACTCACTTTTCTCGACAGACCACATTGCCTTCCAGAGCCCGAACAGTCGATCATCGTCCGGCCGAGCGGCAATGTAGTCGCGCCAACGCACGATCGCTCCGGAACCGTAAGCGGTCGGCCCGCGCAGGATTGTGCGATCGGTCTTCAGCGGATTCTGAGGACCTTCGCGATGCTGAGCAGACTCCTGGACGACGTAGACCAAATAATCGGAGGCGAACTGTCGCATCTCAAGCTGAATCTTGTCGGACAGATCGAGGCAGAATTTGTCATACGCCTCCTGCTTATCTCGCAGCTCACCCAAATGTTGCTGGTAGGCCTCGCCGGCCGGCTCCGACTCCATCAATGGCAGATCCGCGTAGCCCGGCTCGATCATGCTGGCGAAAAGTCCGTACATCGAGTAATAATCCGCGCTGCTGATCGGATCATACTTGTGGTCATGGCACCGTGCACAACTGGCCGTCAAGCCAAGCAGGCCCCGTGCTACGGCGTCGATCTGATCGTCGCGAGTGTCGTGCCGATTGAAATTGAACCGTCGGCCGACCGTCAGGAATCCCAGACCGGCCAATCGCCACTGCTGCGATGGACCCAAACTCAACTGATCGGCGGCCAGCTGGTCGCGGACGAAGTCGGCATACGGCAGATCTTCGTTCAGCGCACGGATCACATAATCGCGGTACGTGTAGGCAAAAGCGTATTCAGGCTGACCGCCATCGACGTAACCCTTGGTGTCAGCGTAGCGGGCCACGTCCAGCCAATGCCGCCCCCAATGCTCGCCATATCGTGGATCGGCCAGCAATCGATCTACCAAACGTTCCCACGCCGAATCGCTCGGGTCAGCCGCAAACCGCTCAACATCCTCATACGTCGGCGGCAGCCCCCACAGATCACGATACGCTCGGCGAACCAGCGTCCGTGGATCAGCGGGCGACGATCGCTGCCAACCGGCCTCGGCCAGCCGTCGATCGACCACCACATCAATCGGATGGCTCGAAACCTTGTCGCCAGCCGGTGATCTCGCTTCGGGAACGGCCGGCTGGGAACTGACTGGCTGGAAGGCCCAATGTCCAGAGACCGCCACATCAAGGGCTTTCGGCGGCTCCGACTCGGCCCGATCCCCCGGCCAAGGCGTTCCCCGCTCGACCCATTGCCGCAACACATCGATCGATTCGGCTGGCAGCCGACCGTCCGGCGGCATCTGCAGCTCGGCGTCCTGATACTCGACCGCGTGCAACAGCAGACTCGCCAAGGGCTGGTCCGCGTTCACAACGGCTCCCCGGTTTCCCCCCTGCATCAACCCCGCGCGCGTGTCGAGCCGCAATCCGCTCTCCTGTCGCTCAGCGCCGTGACATTCACCGCAATGCGCCGCCAGCACCGGTCGTACCGATCGTTCAAACCATTGCTCTTCCTCAGCCGTTGTCTCAGCCCGCACCGCGATCGGGCTCGCGGCGAAAACTACCGCGATGCAATACAACACCCACCAACGTGAGAATGACAGACGCATCACTATCTCAACACTCAACGCGGTCGGTCGCCGAGCAATTCAGCGATCGCTGTGATCAATTGTCGCTCGGACCCTGGACCCACTCGACTGGCGGGCGGAGTGGTTTCGTAGCCGCCCTGCGTATAAGCAATTTCAGTGCCGATATAACCCGGCCCGTAGTCGCCGTACGAGGCCATCGCCACGAACCGATCGGGCCTCATCCGTTGAGCGGCCAACTGATACTCCACAAACAGCTCACCCGGCATATTGAGGATCGTCACATCGCCCAATTTGAGACAGCTGACCTCGTGAGGGTCGCCCGCCTGACATCGTCTCAGCCAGACCAAATCGCTGGCTGCCGCCTCACGCTGGACCATCGGCAGCTGCTTGTCCGCCACACGAGCTTCGAGCGACTGTGCATCCAGGTGCGGCGCGGCAGGTAATGTGGTACGAGCGACCTGCCAGTTCACCTGCTCAGCCGACAACGCTCGCCGTTCGGTCGAGTCCCAGGCCTGTTGCATTCCAGCGGCCAGTTTGTCCGCCAATACCTGCCGATTGGTCGTGGAACCATCATTGTACTTGCCGGCAGTGATGTTGCCGCCGGCCCCATTGAAGTGCACATGGAAGACTCCGGTTGCTGACTGTCGCTGATTGCGAGCCATGCCGGGAAAATCGGGATTGGCCTTCCCCGTACGATAGTAGCTCTGCGGATGCGTGGCGTAATACGTCAACACGGCCACCGGTTGATCCTGATTCCAGAAACTGACCGCTCGAACCCACGGATCAATGATCCCCGCCGGATACGCCCGCACAGCCGCGTCCGCGGTGGCCGACCAGCGCACATGCAGCACTTTGCCGTCAGGCCCCAACACTCGACGGTTCGACGCCACCTCCGACACCAGCCCGCGCCCCACGCCGACATGAGTCACTTCGACTGCCTTGTCCAGCGATTCACGGACGGCTGCCGCCACCTGCTGAATCGCCTGCCTGTCGAACACTCCGTCATACGAAACGGCTGTGGCACCGGCTTGAGCCAGCAACTGTTCGACCGAGAAATCACACGTCGGCGCATCGTGCTGATGCACCGCATGCAACGCTACCCGATCGACCGTGGTGCCAGCCGCCTGAGCCAGTTCAGTACGAAAGATGCGATGCCCTTCGTTCGCCACACCAATCCAGTCGATCGAACACAACACGATCGGCTGGCCAGCGCCCAGCAGCACCACACCCCGGCACGACAGAGGCATCTGAATGGCGATCGTCGGATCGTACGCCAAGGGACTCCCGACCGGCGGCGAAACATCGGCTTGGAACACCGCCAAACGCAAGTCTCCTGCGGCAGCCGAGTTCGGCCAGCTGCCGATTGTCCCGGCCAGACAGATCAGCCAGCACAAGGCAGCCCATAATTCGGCAAGGCGGTTAGGCAAGTAGCCGGAGCATCGTGGACGCATGCAATTACCTCCGTTGCAGGAACCCCGACGGACTTCCACCGGAAGGGGAACAGGTCAGGCGTTATCTGGCAGGTTGGCAAGGCGGGCTCGGACACCTGCCATCTTAACCGATCGGCGCGGCCTCCACCAACCTTTTCCCCACCTGCCCGCCCTCCAGCGGACGCCGTCTGGCTCGACCTCAGGCTCCGGAAACGTAGCCCACGGGGGCCGCCCCAATTGCTCCGCTGCGCAAGAAATCCGTCTTGCGCAGCTGCGCGCGATCCCCGGCATCGATTGCCGAGGCGGTCATTGTTCTTTGCGCGTTTCGAAGCTCTGGCAGGATCGCAGCTTAGAGAGAGGACGCTGAGAGACGACGCTGAGAGAGGACGCAGAGGCAGGACGCAGAGGCAGGACGCAGAGGCAGGACGCAGAGGCAGGACGCAGAGGCAGGCGGGACGCCTGCACCACAATGGAGGAGGAGGAGGAGGAGAGGCTCGCTGCGCTCGGCGGGACGAGAGATGGCGTTAGCGCTGCGAGGAGAGCGGTTACTTGTTCGTCAGTTTGACGGTTTGTGGCCCACCAGTGCTGCGATCGGATAGTCGAAGTGAATCTCGCCGTCGACCAGCCGGAGATTCAGGCCCATGCGATTTTCGTTCAAATCGCCCGCCATAATTTCCTGCACTCGTGCCGCGTCGCCCGGATTGGGGAACGAGCCGGACATCAGCCGACTCAATGTCATGGGCAAGCGGTAGAAGACGGTTTTGCAATCGGTGAGCCCCACATGCTGCAGACCCCGCTGGAGCTCTTCCAGCAGCAACGCACGGACGTGGGACGGGTCTCGCAGCCGCTCCATCGTGTCATAGGCAGCTCGCTGTTCTTCCGACTGCATGAACAGATCAATCACCACCACTCGACCACCCGGATGACACGTCCGAATCATTTCGGCGAGGACAGACAGAGGGTCGAGAAAGTGATGCAACGAATAGCGGGTAAACACCAGCGAAAATGCCCCGTCGTCGAACGGCAACGGCGGCACCGACGTTGTCTGCCATGATACGTTGGTCAGCCCCAATCGCTGCTGGAGGCCGCGCCCCTGTTCAATCATGGCCGAGACCGCGTCAACTCCCGTCACATGCCCAGCAATTGACGCCAAGTCGCAGGTGGTCACACCCGGTCCGCAAGCCACGTCGAGTACCACGTCGGCAGCGGAAATTGGACACAAACGGAGTACGATGTCCCGCGGCTCGCCGGGCAACAGCGCGAACTCCTGAAACGTCGCCGCCTGCCTCGCAAACTGCTCCTGGATCATTCGGCCATGCCGCGTATCGTCACTGTCAGCTGCCATTGCCGTACCGCCTGATAACTGGAGATCGCCAAGCCGTTGCAAGATCGGCCGATCAACTCAATCGCGAACTGATTTCGAGATAGAGATCGTCAGCGTGAGTCATTGAGCGGCGGATGTACAACCGTCGCCCGTCCTCGAACTGGATCAGATAACCGCGGATTCGCGACTTGTTCTGGATCGGTCGAATCCGCACGATGTCGTCCGTCGAACGCTCTACTGCCGGCCGATCCAAGTTCGTCCAGTACTTCAACCGCCGACCGTCAAGCTCGTACCGTCGACAGGGAGGCAACCACCACCGCTCGATAAAAGGCCATGTGACCACCAGCACAAACACCAAGCTAGCGACCAACAAGGGAATCGGCAGAGCCTGCATCAACCCGGCCTGCCATATCCGCAACACGGCTCGACCCCACGGGATCAGCACCGCCGCAATGGCAACTGGGGCGACCACGTAAGGAATCCACTCCAACCACGCTCCGCGACCCCACTGCGTGCTCTCACCAACTAGCTTCACGGGATCGTCATCGCCAGCGGGCATCAGACTGACAAGTCGATCATGCACGTCATTCAGTTCGGAGTTCTGCGACGCCGAAGCTCGCTCAGATTGAGCGCCCTCCGGAGTACTTTCCGAACTGTCCACCAGTTGCTGAAGATACCGCTCGGGCTCGCTGGCATCAGTCAAGCCCAGGAAACCGACTTCATAATATCGAGGTAGCCCCTTCGCACCCACATGTTTTTCTCGCCCCATCACGATATCGAATCGTCCCGCGCCGCGCGACCGCAACTGCCTCCGCCTCACGGCAATCACATCGAACGAATAAGCCTGCCGATCAGGGGTCACACAGGATTCCGTCTTGCACCACGCCACGGGACGCAGCACGATCGCTCGTTGATCCGTAATCGCGTAAACCACTCTCTTCAGCCGCTGATAGTAACGCCAGGCGAACAACAACAGGTAAGCGCCCACACCGAGGAACGCCAGCCCTCCAATGGCAGCTGGCAGGCTGAATCGAATCCACGTCGCGGAGCCAATCAAGAACAGCCCCATCGCCAGCGGTATCACGGCCATGATGGAACTGGAGCGAATCTCGGTCAAGAATTTGCCCGGATCGGGCTGACCGGTCCACAAGATCGACTCATCCGACGGAAGCTCGCTCGGACTGTCGGCCGACACCGGCGCGTAGGGATTCGAGTCGACTTCATCTCGCGGATCGTCGTCGCCTCTTCGCGAGCTCACGGGCACCATCCTCGCGGCACCGCCCAGCCGCGGCTTGAGGAGTCGATGGAGTACGACCTGGCATCACTCAGCTGTTCATCGGAGACCTGCAGGCTCGTCAGTTCGCCCCGGCAGGCAGAGCACCGGCCAAAGCGACCGAAGCCGAACAGACGACAGCGGCGATCCGCAACGTTTCGTGCACATGATCCTCAGAGAGACCGGTCTTGATCAGGCTCTCCTCATGACTCTTCAGACAGGCCTCGCAGCCAGCCAAAGCGGCACAAGCCATGGCACACAATTCGAACTGCTGACGAGAGGTGGCCGGCGCTCCCATGCGATTCATGCGCAAGCCCGCTCGACGCTGGTCGTAACTGGGCTTGGCCAGCATATGCTTCGAACGGTAAAAGACCGTGTTCATGGCCATCAACGCCGCTGCAGCCAAGGCGTCGTCGTGATCGTCCGGGCCGAGCACTCCAGCGGAGTCGGCGACAATCGCCCCCCGCAAGCGGTCGTCCTTCAGGAAATACGCACTGGTCAGCGCTACCGCCCAGGTGTGCCGAGGCTCCAGGACCGTGTTCTGTAACACCGACGACAGATTCAGCCGCACGTCCTTGGTCGACTCCGGCATCTGCTCGCGCAACTGATTGATCTGATCCACGCTTACCCTCCCACTCGTCGTGCTAATTTCCCGGCCCAACGAACCACGACCAGCAAGATCTGGCCGGCGGCCCGATCTCAACCATCCGCCGCGGGGGGCGAGGCACGGTCGTCCGATCGTGCCTCACCTCGCCACGCACCGGCTTCCTAAACCTTCAAGTGCGGATCGCCCTGCTTCCAGTTGCACGGACAGAGCTCGTCTGACTGCACGGCGTCCAGCACTCGCAGCACTTCGCCCACGTTCCGCCCGACACTCAGGCTGTTCGCCGCGGCAAACTGAATCACGCCCTGCGGATCGACCACAAACGTCGCTCGCAGACACACCCCAGCATCCGGCTCCAGAATTCCCAGGTCGGCGGCCAGCTTCTGCGCGCCGATCAACGGGAACTTCAGTCCCTTCAGGTCGTCGTGGGACTTGCACCACGCCAAATGAGAATACTCATTGTCCGTGCTCCCGCCGACCACCACGCAGTCCCGGTCCTTGAATTCCGAAAGCTGCTTGTTGAATTCAGCAATTTCGGTCGGACAGACAAACGTAAAGTCTTTCGGGTAAAAGAAATACACGGCCCATTTGCCGGCCGCGTAGTCGTTCGAGAAATCGGCCAGGCTGGCGTCATTCGCCCCCACACATCCCCGCGTCTTGTAGGCCGGGAACTTGTCTCCGACGGTCAACATCTTCGTTCTCCTCAGTCGTCAAATGCCACTCATTCACCAATAGTTCAGAGACCAGACCCCGTATTGTAGGCTCACCCTGCCGGTTGCCAATTGGGGTCCCCCCAAGCCAGGAATTACCTAAAGGGGGGAGAACGCGGCATTGCCATCATGTGTGGCGAGCTGGTGCCACAGGAGCAGGCGTCCAGTGCAGACCGGCCAGCAGATGGACAGCCTGATGGCAGGCCAGAGCAGATCAGACGGCAGGCGGGACGGCCGCACCACAATCAATCGCGGCAGCCGGGACGGCCGCACCACAATCAATCACGGCAGGCGGGACGCCCGCACCACAATCACGGCAGGCGGGACGCCTGCACCACAATTAATCACGGCAGGCGGGATTCGGGCCGGAAGAAACCGATCGACGACTGCAGGATGCGTTGGCGAGCCGGATCGGGACGGTCTGGCTGAGCCTCGAGCTGCACGTCAGCGAGATTCGCTTGGCAGAACCGGCAACCCAGTTCGTGGACGTGGAACTGAATGTAGTCTTTCCACGGCCCGTCGAGTGCTCCAAGGACCAGTTTGCCCAGCGTCGTGCGTTTGGGACAGCTCGGCCGCAGCTGTTCCCACGCCTGAGTCAGCAGCGAATCGTCCAGCGGCACATGCGAAGCGTCGCCTTCCCGTCCGACTCGCTGTCCCAAGCGTTCGATCATCCGATGCTTGCGCAGCGCTACCTGCTTTTCGTCCATCTGTAACAGCTCAGCAATCTGCTTGTTCCGCAGCTGCGCATAGAAAATCAGCTCGACCACCTGCAGATCCCGGAACCTTTCCTGAGTCTGCAGTCCCTGCACGACATCCTTGATCGCCGCGTGCAGCGCCTGCAGCTGAGCCTTGTGCCGCTCACGCTCCATCATGATCTCACTCGCTTCGTCCTGCCGATCCGCCAGTTCTGATACTCGCGGCAGATCGGCCCCCTCGTCCGCCAGGCTCTCCTGCAGCGAACAGCTCGACAGGCTGATTCGACCCTGCCTCCGCAGATAATCGACGATGCGGCGGCGCACCAGCATGAACAGATACGTTTCGAGACTCGCATCTTCCCGGTACTTCGCGACCGACTGCAGGAAACTCAGAAAAGTCTCCTGCACCACGTCTTCGCATTCGCTGGGATTTCGCAGTTGCTGCCGAGCAAACGCCAGCAACCGACCCTGATAACGGTCAACAAGTTGAGCCCAGCCGTCGGCATTGCCGCGCCGAATCTCGGCAATCAGGTACTGATCGGCAGCCGACAGTTCAGACATGCGTGACGCCCGGGAATACCACAGCAAGCACCTCAGCTGATCATCAGGAATCCCAACAGGGCCAGGACCACCGCGACCACCGCCACAGCTCGCAACCGCCCTGTGAAGTAACCCTGAGTCGCCGCGTTGAGCATCGTATAGAGTCCGGCGATGCCGCCCAGGATGACGACCATCTGAGCTCCTACGCTCCGACGACGCACCTGCTCGTGATGCTGCACCACTTGTTGCGCCATCTGACGTTCCTGAACCCACTGTGTCAACGCATTGGGTTCACCCGGAGCACCTGCCCGCACCAGCAAAGCCTCGCGCCATACCGGCTCACCAGCCGGACCATCCAACTGCTGGACAAACCGATCCTGAATCAGTGACTGCAAGGCCTCGCACTCCATCAGCTGATGCGGTTGCACCAGTCCCGGATTGAGCTGATTGGCGGACATCATCCGCTGGTACAAGTAGTCACCCAGCAATTGTTGGTTCTGCTGACGAGCCTCCTCGGGACTGACCATCAGCTCCGAACGCACCACCACGAAATTCCCGCGGGGATTGCGAGCGACAAATTCGTCTTCGCGGTCCACCCACGGCTTGTCGTAGAAGCGCACTTGCTGATCATACAACGTGCCGGGGCTCTCGAGCGACGCACGCAATGCCCCCTGGCTGGTCGCATTCATTCCCCAATTGCCCGGAGTCTGCACCGAATATTCCACCAGATCGACTTCCACCAGGTAGGGAACCACCGACACCGCAAGGTCCGACGGGCTTTCCGACGGCTCCGCACCACTTGTCAGCGAAGCCACGTCAACCGGCCGCGATACCTCGGCACCACCATCACCGACTTCTCCATCGCTCGGTTCAGCGTCACTTGGCTGAGTGTCCGATGACGTCGATGGATCGTCCTCGGGTGCGGGAGGAGCCGGCGTCACCGGTGTCTGTTCATGCTCCGCGCCACTGAGGTCGGCGGCCGAATCGCCGGTGGTCGGTTCTTCTTCCGAGTTCTGGCGATCAGCCGGCGCTTCGGTCGGCGTTTCGGTCGTCACTTCGGCTGGCGCATCGGGCTCGGTGGCTGGAGGAGCCGCGGTGGCGGCCGCGGCGAGGGATTTCGCCTTGGTGGCCGCGGCGTCCCATTCTTCCCGCACGGACCTGGCCGATGGGATCAATTGAACATCAAGCTGGTTCAACTGACGCAGCTGTCGGGCAATCTCACTGGCAGCCAACTGAACCGTAGTCGTCGTGCCCGCGTCGCCGCGGCCTTCCGGCGACACGACATAGACTCGCTTCGGCCGCTCGGATTCGGGCAGCTTCGCCAACTGCTGACGTAACCGCTGACCTAACGACCGCGCCGCTGACGGCACCGAGCTGTAGAGATTGGCTCGGTAGAGCTCTTCCACCTCGGGTCGCCAAGCAGACGGATCGGCCACCAGATTTACGGTGCTCTCCACAGGATGGCCAGACTCCATCGTGCCCATCCCGCCTTCCCAAACCCCGTGGCCGTTTGGCATCTTCATAGCGCCAGGGCCCATCGGTCCCATCGGCGCCATCGGCGCCATGGGAGGAATCGGAGCTTCACCGCCGTACGTCTGTATGGCCACCGGTCCGGCCATATGGGGCGGTGTGACGATCACGCGCGATGCAGTAATCGCACCGAACATGACCAATGCGCCGAGGGTCCCCAGCAGCACCAGGGGCCAGACGGTCTTGTATTTGTGCGAGATCCGGAATGCCGCGATGATGGCCATTACGATGGCCAGCATCACCAGGAAGATCCGACCCCAGACGATGCCTTCGATGACGTTTGATTGCATGATGACGTGATGCCTGAAGTTAGATTTCGACCCGATCCGCTTCGTTCGCAGTCGGGATGTGCTGAGGACCTGCTGGCTCAATTCCCATGCGGCGACGTGGCCAGGCCAGCAGGAACAATGAACCGAACAACGCAAAGGCCGAGACCATCAGCGGTCCGCCCGTCTGATTGTTGAAGAACGACTCTACCGCCGAAGTAGGAAACTGCCGCGCTTGAATGGCTCCGGCGATCGTCCGCCAGTCGAATGAGCGCCAGCCTTCTTCCATCAACACACACGAGATGGCCACCAGGCCAGCAGCTACCGCCGCTCGCATCATGTGACCGCCGTTCGCATGGCGACGGCCGATCAGCAGCAGTCCTGTGCCGAGTCCTCCCACCAGCACTGCGGTGAACTTGGACAGATTCTGCGCCAGACGTGGCCACTCCGGTCCGAAGAACTGATGGATGGCCGACAGCTCGGCCACATTCCGGGCCTCCATCGTCACTCGCAGTCCTTCCGGGAGCCGCAAGGCGCTGACGGCACCCAGTGCAAAGGCGATTCCCAGCAGAGCCACCCCCAACAGTCCGATCAGGTGATCGGCCCACGAACCCGGATACGATGTGCTGCGTGTCCGCACCTTCGACAGTGCATTCACCGGCTCTTCGACCGCCGACTTCCAACGCAGCAACAGCCGGCCCTGCCCGTCTCGCATTTCGCCGGCCGCAACGACAAACAGATCGATCAACTGGCCGATGCCCAAGACCCCCCAGGTCAGCAGCCAGAGGATCCCCGTACCGATCCGCCCGGCGTACAGGCGTTGGAGACCGGCCAAGCCAAACAAAGGACCGACCACCGTCAGTAACAGGGCCACGGTTCGTGAGCGGGGCGACACACCACCAGGTCGAGAGTCAGCCGGAGTCACTCCCCGCAACTGCTCGCGAGCATGAGCCAGCGAGGCGTGCACGAATGGCTCATCAACTCCGCTGGACTGAGCACGATTGTCCGCCTTGGATTGCCGCCGACGATTCGCACCGTCCGCGGCGGCTGGAGACTGAACGCTGGCAACACCCAACCACGGACTGATCATCTGGGTGGCCAGGATCACTCCGGCCACCAGCCCCATGGCCATGCCCGGTGACTGCATGTGATCGTTGGCGAACGGCAAGGCGAGCATGGCACCGCCCAGAGCTGGCAACAACCGCAATCGCTGCTTGCGAGCCGGTCCCGACAGCTGACGCCAATCCATGACCAGAAACGGCAGCAGGCAGGCGAACATTAACTTTCGAGTGACGAGCCGGTCGTCGAAGAAGACCGATGTCAGCGTGTCGACGATGATCATCGACAACACGACACCTCCGAGTGCCATCGGGACGTAGATCAGCCGGCGCGTCCAACCGTTGTCCTGTGTGAGCGTGGGAGCCAGATTGCGCCGCGTCCAATCGACCGCACAGGTCCCCACGGTGATTCCCGTGAAGGCCAGCAGCCAGACTCGAAATGCGTCAAAAAATCCGCCCGTTCCGACTGCCAACACCGTCAACAGACTGACGCCGGTGACGGTAGCCAACGCCAGCTGAATTCGCTGCTCGTGCCGCAAACTGTCTCCAGATTCGCCCTGACGATCCGAACGGCGATCGAAGCCGAGCCCCAGGGCGGCCCCCATGCGACCAACGTTACGACCCAGCACATACGGCCACGACGGATCGCCCGCTTGCCCCCAGCCGGCCGGTTCGTCGGCCAGTGAGGCTTCGACCACCGGGTCCATCACTCGCTTCAAACCAGGCTTCACACCAGGCATGCCACCAGGCTGAGCGTGGCGACGGGCCTGCGGAGCAACGTGTGCCCACTGAGGACGGTCAACAGGAGTCGCCGCCGGTGTGGCTTGACGCAGATCCTGGGTATCCGCACTGCCCCCACCTTCCACCACTGGCGAATGCTTCAGAGCGCGAGCGGCCACCACGGACAGGGTCTGAGGGCTCAGCGACGTCACGCTCTCTTCGACCTGACGGTCGCCGAACAATGCGCCAACCAGCTCGCTGGCCGTGCGATAGCGTTCCGTCGGGTCTTTGGCCATCGCCTTCAGGACGACACGATTGAAAGGAGCCGGAAGGTGGCTCACGTCGGGCGCAGCCGTCATGTGCTTCATCAGCACCTCGGCCATCGTCTGACCGACGAAGGGCGGAGCACCGGTCAGCATCTCGTACAGCATCACTCCCAAGGCATAGATGTCGACCTCGGGGCCGTACTTCCCCATGCTGATCTCAGGTGCCATGTAATGCACCGTGCCGACCGTAATCGTGTGCCCCGAACGATGACTGGTCGTGATGGCCTTGCTGAGACTGTAGTCCCCAATCTTGACCATGCCGTCTTCATAAAAGACGTTGTGCGGCTTCAGATCGCGATGCACCACTCCGCTGTCGTGCAGATACTGCAACCCCTTGGCGATTTCCCGCACAAAGAAGGCAGCCTTGTCGGCCCCCATGCCTTGCGGATTGGCGTCCAGCAGCTGGCGGAGTGACGGGCCAGCGACGTACTCCATGATCACAAACGGCAGACCTTCGCCGTTGAACTTCACGTCAAAGATCGTCACCAGGTGAGGGCTTTTGAGATTCATGCAGTGGCCGATGCCACGCAATTCAATCTCTTCGTAGTTCTGCACTACTTTCAGCGCCACCTGACGACCAGAATCGCTGACGGCATAGTAGACTTCGCCAAACCCGCCCCGACCCACACCGTGTTCAATGGTGTAGCCGTCCAGCGGTCTGTCACCATAGCGATAGCGGAAGCTGGCCATTTTGTCTGCCCGTTTCTGACTGAAGATAGTCGCTGTCTGCACCGCTGGACCTGCTCTCTGCTGAACTGCACTCAGGCAGGCCGAGATCCCGGAATCACCGTCACCGGCATGCCGCCGACCTCGACCGTCTGGCCCCATGGCAGCTCAATCTGGTGGTCACCCACCCGAGCTGCCAGTTGACCGCTGCGCGCCTGAATAACCAACGTCTCTGTCAACGAGCTGTTCAGCAGATGCGCCTGGCGATGAGGACCCACCACCAGTGTATCCCCCAACAGCACCACGTGTCGCGTGTCGGCTCGAGGTAGCCTCGCACCAACTACTTCCAGCACCGCTGAGTTGCTGGCCGGACACGGCAGCGAAAACAAGAGACCCGCTCGTTCGCCCAACACAATTTTGTCACCGTGACGCAGCAACTTGTGCGTCACCCCCTGGCCGTTGACCTGCACCGGAACCTCAGAACGCAGGAAGTAATCTTCCTCCAGCCGCTCGATCACGATCGACGCGGCCGAGCCAGCTCCCATCAACGGAATGTCGACCGCCTGGCTGCGCCCCATCGGTCCAATCCGCACGCAACTCCGGTCGACGACCCACACTCCTTGAGCCGAACCGACGTGCAGCACAAACCCGGCCGACATCGCCGCCTCACGTTCTCCGCCCGCTACTTCGCCCACCCGCGGCAAGATCGATCGCCGCGGACCGGCCCCCGCGCGAGGCGCCGGCAACATGGCCGTCTGCTGCAGATTGGCGGAGTCCAGGACCAGACCCAAGGGCCCCGACCAGAGCTGATCCTGCCCCTCAGCCATCGCTGCTACCGTCCGGATCGCCTCGTCCAGCCAGCTGACTTCACCCAATAACTGACGAGCAGCTCGCAATTGACGAGCGGCCGCGGAATAGTTCGCCTGCTGAATCTCACGCACCGCCCGCGTGCATTCGTGCCACGCTCGGCGCCAAGTCCCCAGAGTCTCGCCGTCGACGTCCAGCTCGGTCAGCCAGTTCAGAAAATTCTGAGTCCGATCGAGCCGACCCTCACGCAGTGACTGGTCGAGATGCTCCTGCAACAGCCGAATCAACTCTCGCCGCAAGGCAACATAGCGTTCGTCCCGCGACTGCAGCCGACCGGCATCCGCCACCGCATCCACCGCTTCCGGCCAGGCTTGCCAGTCGAGTGCTCGACGAGCCTTCTGGCAGGCCCCCTGGAAATCCCGCTGACGAACATCGGCGTCCTGCTGCAGCTGACGGGCAACCGACTCGCCCAGATCCTGCACCATCCCGATCGCCAGCGAGTACTCGCCACGCGCCAGACGCTGACGAGCCTGCTCGACGGTCCGCTGCCGCTGATGGACGGCTTGCCGCTGAGCCTCAGCGGCCGCGGTAATCCGCGCGATCAACTCGGTGACCGGTACCGTGCGGCCAGCCAGCTGCTGAGCACGGTCGGCGTCCAGGCGAGCCTGATCGAGACGGCCAGCCGACAAATGCTCGTCCGCTCGCCCTACGTACAGGCCCGCCAGCCGTTGCACCAGCGTCTGACCGCGCCGATGAGCGCGAAAGTCGGGAACGGCTGCCAGCCGGTAGGCTTCTTCCAGCCGCCCGTCATTCATCGCCACTTCAGCTTGACGCAGTCGTAACATCAACACGGTCGTTACTCGCTCTTCTGGAGCTCGCACTCGGACTACCCCCGGCGGAACACGGCCACCTTCACCGCGTTCCGCCCCCGACTCGCACCACGAATCCTACTCCTACTGCTGTTGCTGAGCGACCATCTCGTCGTTCGTCGCCACTTCGGCCGTGTTGCGACCCAAATGACGGTCGACCTCCGCCAACAACTCGTCCTCCGATACCTGAACCGTCGACGTCTCGTCGGCGTCCAGCTCCAACAGGTCGTTCTCGTGGGCCAGCACGCGCTGAGCCACGTCCAGACGCTGCTGGATTTCGTGGACCAGACGATCGGCTCGCGACAACTGCGAATCGTCGATCTGGACCGCAAACTGCGACGAAGCTGCCTGAGCCTTCACCAGTCGGTGCTGAGCTACCAGACCTTCAATCTGCTGCTCCAGCTGCACCTTCTGAGCCCGAGTCTTCTCGAGCATCCGCCGCGCTGCTTCCAGGGACTTTTCACGAGCCGACAGCAACTTCTCCTTGCTCGTCAGGATCGATTCGGTCTGCTTCAGCTGGCCAAACTTGTTCGACAGCCGCTCAGCCATCTCATCTCGAGTATAGTTCTGACCGCCGACCCGGTACGAGACCTGCCGAGTCGCCAGAGCGTCCCGCAGCTGGCTGACCTGAGCCCCACGATCGGCCAGCTCCTCCCGAGCCGACTTGATTTCGTTCTGCAGCTGAGCGACTTCGACCTCTTCCTGAGCAATCAGCCGAATGTTCGACTTCAGGTCGGGGACGATCCCGTCCACCATGTCCCGAGCCCGCTGCAACTCAAACTCCACCGACACCTGGTCCTTCACCGCCTGCCGGACCTGCCGAGCCGACGAACCGACGTAACTCGTCAGGTCGCGACCGAAGATCAGCCCCCCCAGCAACAGCCCACCACCCGCGGCAACCGACCCGAACTTCATCACGCGCCACAACATCGCTTTGCTCCCTAATCTGAACGTGTGCCCGAACCTGAACGTGTGCCTTGCCCCCGGGGACGCGCTCATGCCCCGGTAACTGGTCAGATAGTCGAGCCCCCCGCAACAATATTTCAGCCCCCCCACCAAGCCAACCGACACCCCCCCTCATCCCGAGGTCGCACCTACCTCCACGGAGGTCGCACCTACCTCCCAAGCTAAAATAGGCAATTCGCAGAGAATGCGCGGGAGCAGCGAACGAGATTGGGGAGCCGGCGAGCCCTCCGCGGCGCTCGAACCAGGAGCGGCCGCCACATCGACGTTGTTCAGCCTACCGAACGTACGTCTCCAGCCACTCCCAGATCCGCGGCAGCGATTCGGCCGGTACAGCGTGGCCCTGACCGTGGTTCCAGAGCCCCAGCGGCATTGAGCCCACCCGACCTGCCGCTCGGTACATGCCGTACACGTCGAGCGCCCGATCGATGTACGGCCAGCTCCGGGCCCCGTCGGCCGAGTCACCGCCGATCAACAAGAATGCTCGGGGCGCCGCCAACGCTAACAGCTCGTGGTGGTCGTGAGTCCCGCTCGCCTCCAGGAATCGCGGCCCCAGGTACCAGTCGTCCGCCCAATTGCTGAACCCCAGCCCTACGCCCCCTTCGCTGCTGACCGACACCCGGACCCGCTCGTCGAACGCCGCCAGATAGAGCACCTCCTTCGCTCCCAACGAATGTCCGATCGCCCCCAAAGACCCCGGCTCGACCATCGGCAGACTGGCCAACAGGTTCAGGGCGAGCTGGGCGTCGATCAACATCTTTGCCATCCCCGTCGAACCGGGGTGTTGCCGTAGCCACTCGTCCGCCCGAGATTGGGCGTCCAGCCGGTCGTTGGTGGGCCACAGGAAATTCCGAGGGGCCAGCGTGATGGCGCCGCGACGAGCCAGTTGCAAGCCGAAGGCCAGTGGCTCGCGGTCGGCCAAGCCGGCCGGCTGGCGAATCGACGAATCGACCGTCGAATGAAAGACGACGTAACCTGGACGCCGGTCCACGATCCGCTCCGGATACAAAAGATACGCTTCAACTATCCAGTTCGGGTGAGTCTCGTATTCGATCCGCTGCCGAATCACGCCCTCTACCCGATCGCTCTCCAGGACACGCCATGTGGGGGGCCGTTTGCCGGGATCTTGCCAGCCGAGCCGGTTGAGCCACCAGTTGCGGAGGGCCGGACGGTCGTTCAACCAGCGAGCCAACTGCTGGCGGCCAGCGTCCACGTCGACGTCGGCTTGGATCGGCGCCAGTTCGGGCGCATCGGCCGGCCAAGGATCAGGTGGCCGCTGGACTTCCGACAGCCAATCGACCTGACGATCGGCGTCCGGCGGTTCGGCCGCCATCGCTCGATTCGTGCTGCTTACCCAACCGGGAAACAGACTCATCGCCGCAGGGGCTGCCATCTTCAGCCAGTTGCGGCGAGTCGAGCCGTTCATTGGTAGGCCCAATCGCTGAACGTCGCCGCTTGACCGATCCGTTCGCCGCGTTCGTCGAGCACGTTCCAGATCGTTGCCTGACGCACGAGGAATCGACGCCCGCTGGACGATATGCGGATCCCGGAGTAGTCGCGAATAAATCCATGCTCGAGTCCGCGGCTGAGCATCGCTTGTCGCTCAGATCGCTCGACTGGCTCAGCGGTCAACCGCGAGGGCATAGCGAGGAGTTCGATCAGCGAAAGTTCCCACAATCGCAGTGCGGCGAGATTACCGTAACACAGAATCGGATCGGGCTCGGTACCGTGCGACACGACGATGGCCGGTGCTCGAAAAAGTCGTTCGGCCTGTTCGGTGATCGATCCCTCTCTGGAGACCAGTTCATCGCCGGTCCAATGGCGATACGAGTCCATCAGCTGCTGGCTGTAGCTTGCCCAGCCGTCATCCCGCCAGGGACTCTCCAGATCGATCGGAATTCGCCCCACGTCGTATGCTCGCTCTACGTCCAAGACCTGGTCGTTTCCACGCCGCCGCCAATCATTGGAACGGCCGATGGTCGACAGGGGAATAGGGCGGGAGGAGGACGGCGATCAGAGCCAATCGTCGGCCAACGGAGCGGGCGCTTGTTCCTCGTCCGGGAAGAGTGCTTCGACGGGGGCCTGCACCAGCCGGATCAGCAGCAGTTTGGTTTGTCGCTGGCCGGCTTCGTCCTCAATAAAGAAGTTGGTCCCCAAGCCCTTGGGGAGTTCGGTGGCACCGAGCACCATGGTCTGGCCCATCGCCAACTCGGACTCAATCGACAGATCGTCGAAGGCGACCTTATCCTTCTTGACGACGAACTGCAATGCGCCCTGACTTCCACCCACATGCCGCCGAGGCTGGCCATAGTGGATCTCCGGCACGATGAACAGCCGCACTCGATCTCCGGGCGACTGGTCGCAGCGGACGTCGAACATGCACTGAGCTTGAGCGTAAGTGTTTCCCGACACGGCCCGGTCGCGGGTATGGAGCACGATCAATTCGTCGAGGATGCTGGTCGCTGCCAGCTGGCGGGATGCGCCGGGTGAGAAGGTAAACCGCTGGATGGTGACTCCCTGAGCAAGTCCGGTTTGAGCGGTCGCCTGTTGGTTCGAGGCGTCGACGAGCTGCTCGAGGCTTGGCGGTAACTGACGGCCGACGATGCCACATCGCAACCCGTTCTCTGCCAGGCGTTGACGGAGGTCGACCGGAATGTGCTGCTCGTCCAAGTCCTGCCAGACCGACACGACTCCGGCATGGTCGACCGGCACTCGGACCAGAGCGATATCGAGCATCGCCTTGTTTGCGGCTGGGCGCAGCGGAGGTAGCTGCGACGGGGCTGCCAGCTCTTCGCTCAACAGCCCACACCCCGTCACACTCAACAGACAGACGATGATGACAATTCGCAGGTAGCCCATGCCGCCCAGTTCAAAGCAACCCCGTTACCCATGCCGCACCGCGCGGCCCGGAACGTTAGCCGAACTCGATCGCAAACGTCAAGGCGAAAAGGAGGAATGGGACCGCCGGCCGTAACGCCATCAGCACCCCCAGTCGGGAGCAGTTACCACCTCGAATTCCGGGGGGCTGATTCGGGGAGTTGATGGCCGGGCGCTTGGTTGGTCACCGGACGGGAGACGTCCCTCGCCCGGAAAATTCATCCGCCGATGGACAAATAGAAGTTGCTAGCGGGCCGCGACTCGGGTATGACAGTGTTTTCGACGACATCTTCATACCAAAACCGAGGTCCCGCCAGCACGACAGGGTGTATCACAGCGACCGTCGATTTCACACCGCTGGGACGGCGGCAAGTCGTGGCCGATTTCCTGGGAGGTCGGCTGACCTCGGATGCGCACCGCCTTGTTGTTGCGGGATCCTCGCTACACCATTCACGACCAGCGTGCCATGCTGGCCCAGCGGGTGATCTCGCTGGCTCTGGGCTATGAAGATCTCAACGATCAGCAGACCATGCGTACGGACCCGGCGCTGCAGACCGTGTCCACGGCAATCAGGAGAAACGGTTCTTTCATGGCTATTACCAGAGCTACTGCTTTTGGCCCTTGTACGTCTTCTGCGGTGATCAATTGTTGTGTGCTCATCTGCGGCCGAGCAATATTGACGGTGCAAAACATTCCCGCGCCATCACCAAACTGCTTGTCACTGCTATTCGGAACCGCTGGCCCGAGGTGAAGATTACCCTCCGCGCTGACAGCGGGTTCTGCCGTTGGCGATTGATGCGGTGGTGCGATAAACACGACGTCTCACACATTCTGGGGGTGGCCGGCAACAAGGTCCTGGAGCGACGCGTGTTGATGAAAGCCGAACGACTCCCGGCCGGGCCGAATACACGCTTCGTGGTCACCAATCTCTCGGGAACGCCCCAGTCGTTGTACGACGATGTGTACGTGCAGCGTGGTGAGATGGAGAATCGAATTAAAGAGCAGCAACTGATGCTGTTCGCTGACCGGACGAGCTGCCAGGACCTCTTCCGACGCGTGGTCGCCTCGCTGATCGACGCTCCGCCAGTTCAGCCCGTTCCCGGCTAGCCGCGAGCAACTCGAAGCTCGCCGGACCCGTGGGGGGACGGGGGCGGTCTGCGCACCCGATGGCAAAAGCCTGCCGCACCACCCTCAACTCGCCCGATCGCCCCCCTATAGGGCTGTCCGTGATCATAAGTCCATCGGCGGATGAATTTTCCGGGCTCGGTCAGCTGTGAGGGGGAATCGGTAAGCGGTTGTCACGGCATCGCCAGTGATCGGCGAACGCGTGAGGTCTGGCGGCCGAGCAGCAGGAGGCTGCCACTCACAAGTACGGCACCGGATGGCTCGGGAACCGCGCCCACCGGGACTGGGCTGAGATCCCCCGTCCAGTCGGCCAGAAAATCGACCAGGTCGGCCGAGTCGACGTCACCATCGGCATCGCAGTCCCCGCCGAGATTCGAGTCGTTCGAGGGGGAATCGCCCGTCCAATTCCCCAGGAATCCGACGAGGTCGCTCGAATCGACGTCTCGATCCCGGTCCAGATCGCCACAAGCATACGGCTGAGGCGGAACGGCCCGCACGTAGGCGAACGCCCCCGAGCCGGCGCCTCCCCACGAAGTGAACCGAATGTCGAGGTAGATGTCGTCCTGAATCAGGTGCATGACGGCGTCCTGGCCCACCGTATCAGGGGGCCGATTGGCGATGGCCACGCGCCAAGCCTCGAATTTCAGCCCCTGCCAGTTCACGGCGGCCAGCGACTTTCCCGGGTTGTTGGCGGAGAAAGCCCACTCGGTGTCGACCGGGCTCGTCGATCCAAACGCCGACTCCTGGGCGATATTGAAAATCCCCTGAGTCGCGGCCCGGGTCAGAACGACTCGATCGGTGATCCGATCCTGGTTGGCGGGCGAGGTCGGGTCCGTATCGGGCTGTTTCTCGAAGGCAAAATCGTATCCAGTCCAAACCACCGGGGCGGCCCCCACGCGTCCGGTTCCGACGAGCATTCCCCCCCAAATCAGGCCAACCAACACCGCGCCGTAGAATCGCATCGCCTCGGTTCACTCCCTGTTGTCCGTCAAAGTCTCATGGTTTAAGCGCCGGCAGCCCCAGAGGTGCTGGGACCATTCCTGGCCGGCCGATTGCCGGAAAGCGTGGTGGCTCCTAAACTGCCCGTTCAGTAAGCGGATGTTCTGAGATGCGTAAATTCTTGCAAAGAAGAGAGGGAAGTATCATGAGCAGTCTGGTTGTCATCGTTTGTGACGACGCCACCACCGCGTTCGAGATGCGGACGGCATTGATCAAAATGCAGAAGGATTACTTGATTGAACTCGAAGACGCGGTGGTCGTGACCAAGGACGACAAGGGGAAGGTTCAATTGCATCAAGCGGTGAACCTGACGGCGGCCGGAGCGGTCGGTGGCGGGTTCTGGGGGACGCTGATCGGCTTGATTTTCCTCAACCCGCTCCTGGGTGCGGCCGCAGGTGCCGGTGCCGGCGCCCTGTCAGGGATGCTCAGCGACATCGGGATCAACGACCAGCAGATCCGGCAGATTTCTGAGTCGTTCAAGCCGGGCAATTCGGCCCTGTTTGTGTTGATCAAGCGAGCGACGACGGACAAGGTGATGGAAGGCCTGAAGCAATTCGCCGGCAAGGGCCAGGTGTTCCAGACATCGTTGTCCAAAGACGACGAGGCCAGCCTCCGGGCCGCCCTGGAAAAGGCCTGAGCCCCCACCTCTGGCCATCCACCCATTTTACGGAGGTCGCACGTACCTCCACGGAGGTCGCACGTACCTCCCGGCAGGTGCTAGCTTGGCGAGAAAGCCGCGCCGGCTTCTGGCAAAGCTGCCACGAAGCGGCGCAAGTTGAAATGGGGCAAGCTAGAACGTCGCGGCTGACGTTCGAAGTGGTTTCAGTGGGGGAGCGTGCGTTGGGCTTCTGGGGAGCGTCGGGAGCCAGTGCGGGGCTGCTAGCAGTTCACGGAGGTAGGTGCGACCTCGAGTGCGCGGGGCGGCGGATCAGGGGGGCGGCGGTTCAGGGGCGGCGGAGGTAGAGCAGCAAGGCGTGGAGGCCGGCTGGATCGAGTTCGCGGTGGAAGCCTTCCGGCATCAGGGATCGACCTGTGCCGGTCAACCGGTCGATCTCGCCGCGTAACACCGACCGACGCTCGCCGGTCGCCAGACCCAAACTGATGCTCGTCGCGTTCTCCGACACCAGCACTCCCGACAGAACACGGCCGTCCACCAGCTCGATCTGATAGACCTCATACCGCGGATCGACCTCGCGGTTGGGGTCCAGCAGTGCCGTGGTCAACTGCTGCTCGTTGCGAGTCTTCAACACCTCCACCGGCGGGCCGATCGGCTGAGGGCCGTGACAATTGACGCAGTGTTTGGTGAACAGCTCCTGACCTCGCTGAACTCCAGCCGCCAGAGCATTGTCATTCGCCGCGGCACTCAGCTCAGTCAGCGCTGCCGAGTACCGCTCGATCAGCGCCGCCATGTCGCTGGAGACGGCCGGTACCAGCTGTTCGGCGAGCTGCCGAATCTGTGGCGACGGTGAAGTTCGCAGCTGCTGCACAATCTGCAGATCGCCGGCCATCACCCTTCGGCTCGCTTCATCCAGATGATCAATCCACGTCTCGGCCGCAGCGGGTCGATCGAGCAGAGCGGCCACCGCTCGCCGCCGCACCTCCGGCGTCAACTGGCTCAACTGCCCAGCCAACCAGCCGGCGACCTCACCGTAATGCTCGCCGGCCGACCGCAGCAAACCATCAATCGCCTGCGACTGCAGCTCGGCGGGCTGCTGCGGCGCCAGCAGTTCCTGCAGCGTCTGCCCCGACTCGGCCCAACCGAACGCCGCCAACACTCGCACCGCCTCGATTCGCAACACCAGCGGCAACGGCTCGGCCCGATCGACCTCCGTTCCGGCCACGGCCACATGCCGAGCCCGCTTGAGCGTCCGTGCCCACGAACGCTGCCACTCGCCGGACTCCGCTCCCGACTCGGTCGCACGAATCAATCGCAGTGCTCCGTCGCTCGCACCACCACTGAGCGTCTCCCACAGCAATTCGTCGATCAGCTGCGGCGCCTCATGGCTGAGCGCACTGAGCAACCCGGGTAGCTGATTGGCCAACTCACGATCAGCATCGCCCGACTGCAGAATCTGGCGAGCCAATTCGACGAGCAATCGCCGCGACGTGGCCGGCCGCAGGGACCCGGCTTTGTTCCCGCCCGCCGTCAGATCGACCACCTGTCGCCACACGATTGGCTGCATGGGATGCATGCCGCTGAGCGCAGCCAGAGTCACCCACGGCTCATCGGCATCTCGATCGACTAACTTCAGCAGTCCACGGACCACTTCCGGATCCGCTGAACCTCCTAACGTGTAGGCCAGTTCATACCGGACTTCACCATCCCCGTCACCGGTCATCGCCAGCAGACGCTGCTTCAGTACATTGTCCTGAGCCCATCGTCCTCGGCACAAACGGACCGCGTGCCGCCGCACTTGCGGATGAGGATCCTGCAGCGCCACATTCAACGTTGCCGAGTCGAGTCGTTGCCAGTCGGCAAGCACATACAGGGCATGGATGCGTCCCGCCGCAGCCGGCTCATCTTCACCAACCGTTCCGATCAGCGACTCGAGCCTGTCGACCATCTCCAGCGCCGGACGTTCGCACAGCAGCCGCGCGGCGGTCAGCCGATGCCAGCCATTGGTATGCTGCAGCATGTCGATCTGTTCGCCGGGACCGACATCGCCAGGGAGCCGGCGCTGCGCTGGACGCTGATCGGAACGCACGATGCGATAGATCCGTCCGCGATCGCGCCCCTTCGTCAGGTCGAGATGGCGTTTGATCAGCGGCGGCAGGCTCCACGGATGTTCAATCACCTGCCTGTACATATCCAGCACATACAGCGCACCATCGGGACCATTGGCCATCTGCACAGGCCGAAACCACGTATCGCTCGACCTCAGAAACTCAGTCTGCTGATCGACGCGTTTTCCCACGGCCAGCAGCCCGTTCCATTGGAGCGACTTCTGATGCACGAGATTGCTCCCCACATCACCGACAAAGACGCGGCCGCGATACGCCAGCGGCAGATGATCACCCGTGTAGACTGTCACTCCAGTGGCACTCGTGAAATACCCTGCCGCTCGACCACCTCCTTCAACCGGACCCGGTACCAGTCCCTGCACGCGCAAACGGGTCCGCACCACACGCCACGGTTCGACCGGACTGATTCGATAAACTTCCGCCGCCGGTCCGTCCTCGGCAATGCTCTGGCTGGTCGCGGGAACCAGCAGCCAGGGATTACGTGCCAGCTGCTGATCGTCGCCAACCACCTGCCGCAGATGGTCGCTGTTGGAGCAGACGAACTTGTGCCCCCAGGCGTCGAAGGTCAGCCCGTGCTGTCCGCCACCGGCCTCAATCCTCAACGTCTGCGACCTCGGGTGCAGGGCAAAATCGCGGCCATCGAGCCGCACCGGACTGGCCTGCCGACCGTTCGATTCAGCAGCGGACACCGTGACCGTAGCCGGATTGTTGCTGGTGGCGCCGTGCAGCCAGTTATCGAGCCCCCAGTGGAGATTATTGAGCATGGCCTGCACATTCTGACGACCAAACCCGGTGGCGATGACTCGTCGTTCATCGGCGCGTCCGTCACCATCATTATCGCGCAAGAATAGTATGTCAGGCGCCGCTGCCACGTAGACTCCGCCATCGACCACGGCAATGCCGGTCGGCCAATCGAGCCCTTCGGCAAACGTCTGGCTCTGTTCGTAACGGCCGTCACCATCGACATCGGTCAACAACCGCACTCGGCTCAAGTGCTCATCGGCCTGCTCGCTGTACCCACGCATCTCGACCACATACAATCGCCCCCGCTCGTCAAAGGCCATCGCCACCGGATCAGTCACTTCCGGCTCCGCAGCCACCACCTCCACCCGCAATCCATCGGCAACTTCAAACGACTTCAACGCCTGCCCCAGTTCCAGGGCTGGAAACTCGACCAGTTCATCGCGGTAGTCACGATCGAGCGAATCGGGAGGCTGAGCGGTGCAGCGAGTTGCTGCGATGCTGGCGGCAACCAACAGCCAAGCGGCAATCGCGATCCTGGAGCCAAGCTTTATCCAAGAAGATACGCAGACTAATCGAGCCGAACAGCCTGTCATCACGTGGCATCCTTTTCAGCTCGAATGGCTCGCGACGAAATGTCGTCCCGGAAGTCCGACTCACTGACTCCCCGACAATAGCTGGCGAAATCGTCCGGCAGTTCCACGTCGGACAGCGTCAGAAACTGGCCTTGATAAGCGCGGCCGAAGACCAGGAACTGCGATTGACGCTTCATCAACGCTCGCAGTGAACGATCTCGCTGAGGTATCTCGCCGCCGTAATAGCTCGGATCGACAATCCGCTGTAGCGTGTCGATACCGATCACAAACCAGGATCGCGGAAACAACCGCGCCTTCTCGGCGAACGTGGCGGCACGGGTCAGCCACAACGTGTCTCCAGTGCTGAACTGACGACACCGCTCCCAGACCGCATCCTCTGACAAGTTCGGTTTGTCGACGTTGACCAGCGACAGCTCGAAACTGACCGGACGTCCCAGCTGCAGCTGAGCCAGCTCGGCCATGCGCCGGTGCCCTTGATGGAACGGATTGAACGACCCGGGAAAGATGATCTGCGCATCGGGACGGCTCTCCAGATTCCCCGTACCCAAACAGGCCGCGCCAACCCACCCGGAATGCAATCTCCGGTAGACGTGCCGGACTCGACCAGGCTCCTCATGCCAGTGGCTCATCTCTCGTCCTCGCCTTGCTCCACTCTCGCTGCCCGTACCACCGCCATCACACCAACCATCGCAACCACTACCAGAACTGCCACGGCCGCTGCTGCCCAGGCGACTGCTGCCCAGGCGACTGCTGCCCAGGCGACTGCTGCCCAGGCGACTGCTGCCCAGGCGACTGCTGCCCAGGCGACTGCTGCCCAGGCGACTGCTACTCAAACGGCCATTTCGCAGAAAGCCGCTCTGAGTGGGGGCGGGTAGCCAGACCGCCCATTGTACACAGTCGCCCAGGCGGGGACGCAGTGGCTGGGAATCGGGCGGTCGTGTGGGGAGGATGTTTTTTTGGAAGCTGTGGGCAAGATGGCCGAGCGGGCGCCGAATAGCGGTGTGCGAATGGCCCGCCTTGCCGCCAGACAGACCGGCAAAACGCGGGAAACGTCACCGTCCACAGCTGCGCCAGCTGGCAAGCAAGCAGGCTCGGCGCCAATGCGAGAAAGGGGAGAGTCATGTTGAAGAAAGTGATGTGGGTGGGGGGCGCCGGAGCGGCCCTGCTGACCGCCGTCTGCGGTCGAGATGCGTCGAGTTATCTGGCTACTTCCTGGGGTCAGGCGAAGGAGACTGTGCGCCAGGCAATACCGACACCGTTTGAGCTCGAACGGGCTCGGCAGATGGTCGATCAGCTGGAACCGGAAATGCGTGACTGGATGCGAACGGTAGCCAAGGAGGAGATTGAACTTGAACGCCTTCAATCCCAGGTCGACCAGCTCGAGTCTCAACAGAAGGCTGAACGCGAGAATCTCCAGCAGCTCAGCAGCGATCTTCAGTCCGGCGGCACACGCTTTGTTTACTCAGGACGAGACTACACCGCCGATCAGGTTCGACAGGATCTCAAAGATCGCTTTGAATGCTACAAGACGAACGACCAGACACTCACCAGCCTCCAGTCGATGCTCGCCGCACGCGAGAACTCGTTGGCCAAGGCCCGCCGCAAGGTCAGCGAGATGGTGAGCATGAAGACGCGATTGATCAGCGAGATCTCGAATCTCGAAGCCCGACATCAGCTGGTGCAGATCCATCACGCCACGAGCGATCTGAAAGTGGACGACAGCCAGCTCGCTCGCACCCGAGAACTGCTGGACGAAATCCGCACACGGATTGAAGTGGATGAGAAGGTCCAGGCGGCTGAGCAGTCCTGGGCGCGGGTGATCCCCGTCGAGCCGTCGGGCGACGAAGATGTGGTGTCTCAAGTGGCTGCCTATTTTCAATCGTCGGCCGTTACGCCCGAAGTCGAATCGCTGGCCGAAAACTCGCCGTGAACTGCCGACCACGGGCCTCGCGCGAAGCGGCGTCCCGTGCTCGCCACGCGGTGACTACGACTGGCTCTCCTTGACGAGTGTTTTCCTGGCGGGCCGGGGGCCGTTCCGGTAGCCAACTCGATGGGGACGCGATAGGATGAACCCGATTCAAGTAGGCCGGAGTTTTGGCAGATAGGGGAAGGTGGTGGAGACCGTGGCCGACCGTACGGAGGGCCAACGTGTCCTGTTATGGGTCGACGGAGTGGGTGGATACCTCGTTTGTACGGGGTCGACGGTCACTCTGGGACAGGCCAGCCCTGAGGGGAGTGCCGATATCGGTCTGATGGCCGACGTCTCCCGGACCCACGTCCGGCTGACTCGGCAGGACGACCTGTATGTCCTCACCCCGCTGGGCCCGACTTGGCTCCAACAGCAACGAGTCCGGTCCGACACCCTCCTCGGCGACGGTGACTTAGTACAGCTCGGCGCCAGCGTGAGGTTCCGATTTCGGCAGCCCCACCCGCTCAGCAGCTCCGCCCGGATCGAAATGCTCAGCCCGCACCGGCCCGAACCGGCCGCCGACGGCTGTCTGCTGATGTCCCACTCCCTGGTGCTGGGCCCCAACCCCACCAGCCATATTGTGTGCAAGGATTGGGAATCGGAAGTCGTGTTGTTCCTGACCCCCGGCGGGACCTGGAACTGCCGAAGCACCACTCCAATGGTGGTCGACAGCCAACCCACTGGGAGTCCAACGCCCATCCAGTTCCAGTCCCGAATCTGTGGCACCGATTTTTGCTTCTCACTGGAACCGCTGGGATAATGAACGTTGAGTCTTGGTGGGGTGCCCGCACCGGCTGACCCGCCACCGGACAGCCCCGCGGGGCTCAACTCAGGCAGAATCAGGGTGCTCATGGAAAAACCAGCCGGCACGATCGGAGACCAGGTGGCTGACTCCAGCCACACAGAGTCGCAGACTGCGCCGAAGCGGCTGGCGAGCCGATTCTTTTTTCCCAGCGGATCGACGCCGCTGGCCGGTTTCACCATCAAGCGGGGCATCGGCACGGGTGGATTCGGCGAGGTCTATTACGCGACCAGCGACGGTGGCAAGGAAGTCGCGCTGAAGTACATCCAGCGCAACCTCGATGTTGAACTGCGCGGCGTGCGGCAGTGCTTGAATCTCAAGCACCCCAACCTGCTGGCCCTGTTCGACATCCGTCATGACGAAGCGGGCCACGCCTGGGTTGTGATGGAATACGTGGCGGGTGAGAGCCTGAAGGAAGTCATTGAACGCCATCCGCAAGGTCTGCCGGAACCTCAGGTTCGGGAACTCTTCTCGGCCATCGGCCAAGGCGTTCAATATCTGCACGATCACGGCATCGTCCACCGCGACCTGAAACCCAGCAACCTGTTCCTCGATCAGGGGACGGTCAAGATCGGCGATTATGGCCTGTCGAAATTCATCTCTTGCAGTCGCCGCAGCGGCCACACGGAGAGCGTCGGGACGTTTCACTACATGGCGCCCGAAATCGGACAGGGACGCTACGGCCGCGAGATCGACGTCTATGCGCTGGGCGTGGTGCTGCATGAACTGTTGACCGGCCGAGTGCCTTTCGACGGCGAGAGCAGTCAGGAAATCATCATGAAACACCTGACTGCTCAACCCAACTTGAACCCGGTCCGGAGCCCTTACAAGGAAGTCCTGGCCAAGGCGCTCGCCAAACGTCCCGAGGATCGGTATCCCTCCGTGCTTCACATGCTGGTCGACCTGGGTCTGGCCCAAGCCTCGCCAGGTCTGCTGGACAGCCAATCGTCGGGCACGACGCCATCCAGTCTTCCGCTCAGCGACCAGCAGCCAGCCGGCCAGCCGTACGACGGCGCTGCCGGCGCGACATCGGCCAGCCGAATCCCGGACGGATCACCGGCTGCCGAAGTGGGACGAACACTCACTCACTCAGCCGACACGCCGACACATTACTATCCACCGCAGCCGGTCTATCCTCAGGTGTCGGGCAACCTCGCTGGCTTTGACGAACTGGCGCGCACCGGCGCACCGATCCCGATGGAGATTGTCGGCCAGCAGGTCTGGAGTGGCGATCGGGCGTGGCCCGCGGTGGTCGTCCCGAACGCCGGCCGAGTCGGACCGGTCGACGATGCGGCTCAGAGAAATGTTCCTCGGCCCGAGTCATCGGCACCTGGATCGGTCTTCCCCGAACCGTTGCGATGGGTCCTGCTGATCGCCACCGTGCTGCTGGTGATCACTCGAGCCAAATGGCTGTTGCCGATCGCTCTGACCCTGGGGACCATCTACGGCTTTTACCTCCTCTTCTCCGTGCTGCTCGACCTGACCTTCGGCAATCCCGATTCCGAATCAAGCTCGACATCGACGACCCCGGCCGCACCGTCGCTGCTGCCGACCAAACGCCAGGCGGCGGCCGAAACCGAGCGTCAGCTGGAACCGCTACGTAGTCTGTTGAGTGCCAAGTCTTGGCTGCAACGATTGCTCGAACTGCACGGCTCGATGATCATCAGCGCCGCAGTCTGCGGCGTGCTGTCGTTTGCGATGACCGTGCTGAGTAACCAGCAATTGGGCGTTCGCTGGGTCGACTGGATGCCTCATTTCGTCTGGCTGGCACTCCCCAGCCTGCTGGGCACCTGGGCTCTGCTGGCGATTGGCAAGTTCTGGGAGAGCGACGAACTCGATCCATCGATGCGACGTTTCTGTCAGACCCTGATCGGCCTGATGCTCGGCGCGTTCGCCGGCTGGCTCAGCCTCTACCTGCGAGTGGAGCCGCAGCAGTTGATCAACGTCGAATCGCTGATCGGTGATCGGCTCCCCGCACTCCTGTATCCCTCGCGCAATCACCCCACGCCCTATGCTTACGCACTGAATTTCGCGGCCCTGTTCGCGGTAGTCCGCTGGTGGCGGCGCACCGATCCGCTGCGCACTCATCGGCTGAGCCTGTGGAGCACGCTCAGTCCGCCACTGGCTGCCGTGCTATTGTGCCTGGCCTTTCCCGTCCCGCAAGGATTCCTGATGGCGACGACGATGACGGTGGCCCTGCAACTGGCCGCACCCTGGATGAACGAACGCCAGCGAGTGGCCGGGATGATCGGTCATCCCACGGGGACTCAGCTTTGAACCGTCCCGCGTCTGAGAGACTGTTGGCCGCTGCAGTGACGCCGATCCGAGCGACTTGGCTCGCCGGCCAGCGGTGGCCGCTCTCCTGCGCCGTTCTCATCCTGCTCTTCGGCTACACCGCCCCGATCGTCGCTCAGGATCCGCTCGCCCCATCAACGCCGGGTCCGTCAGCGCCGGCTTCAGTAACGCCCGGACCGAGTGGACTGGCCAAGCCCGAGTGGATTTCTGAATCGGTCGAGAAATCGCAGAGTTACGGGGCGATCCGCGTCGAGGCGTCCGGGAGGACGTTGCCCGAAGCGCAGGCCAATCTGCAGCAGGAGATCAGCCTGGCTGTGTACAAGCAACTGGAGCTGCAGGCCGAACGCGTGAAGTTGCCGGCCGACCTGGCGGCTCAACTGCGTCCCGAAGACATCGACGCTTCGGCCTTGCTGATCGATCGCGTGGTGGAGGCGATTCCGTCGAGTGACGCGACATCTCCCATGGACGCTCATTACCAGGCTTGGGCACGGCTCCGATTCCAACCGCAGTTTCCCGCGGCCGTGCAGCAGCAGGTGCAACGACTGATCCAGCATCAGCGGGTCAAGCAGGTAGCGTGGCTGGCCGGATCTGGACTGCTGGCTGTCGTGCTGAGTTTCGGGTACCTTCAGATGCTCAGCCGTCTGCCGGCCTCCTGGGCTGGCAAAGGGCTGGCCGTACTGGGCTTGGCCTGGATGGCTGCCGTCACTACGGTGGCGGTCGCCCTGTATCGGCTGAGCTGACCCGGACCCACTGTGGCTGCCATTTCCATGAACGAGCCCGGCAAGAATGCCGACACGCTGCTGGTCGACCGTATCCGCTCGGGTGATCCCGCTGCCTGGCAGGATTTCATCTCGCGTTACGAAGGCCGGCTGCTGGCCTTTGCCGAATCGCGGCTGGGGAAACGTTCGACCAGCGAAGACATTGTGCAGGAATCGTTCATCGGTTTCCTGACCAGTCTGCCGTATTACGACGGCAAGCGTTCGCTGGAGAGCTATCTGTTTTCGATCTGCGCTCATAAGCTGACCGATCATCTTCGTCGCGAAGGTCGCCGGCCCGCGATTCCGTTCTCCGCGATGACTTCGGACAGCAGCGGTGAATGGGAGGCCAGTGACAGTTACGCTCGAGCCTCCAGCATTGCTCGCCACGGCGAACGCGAGCGACTGGAAGAAGAAGCACTCGTCGCCGCTCTCCGCACCCAGATCGCTCATTGGCAATCCCGTGGTGACTGGATCAAGATCGAGTGCATGGAACTGCTCTTCGTCCGCGGCCGCACCAACAAATTCGTATCGACGACGCTGGGGATCACCGAGCAGCAGGTGGCGAACTACAAATTCGATTTCCTGGAGAAGCTCCGCAATTCGCTCCGGCGAGGTGGACTCTCACGCGACGTTTTTCCTGAACTTTACGAGGACTAGCCCTGCGGCTGGCGGATCCACCATGTCGGAACAGCAGCTGACCGACGCTGAACTGGAAGCTTTCCTCGACGAAGAGCTGTCGTCAGGTGAAATGGCGCAGCTCGAACAGCTTCTGCGCAGCGACGCTCAGCTCTCGCGTCGGCTCGCTGAACTCCTCCGTCGTCGCGACGCCGGCGTCCACACGCTCGGCTCGATATGGCGCCGCTACCGCGTCAGTTGTCCCACTCGCGATCAGCTCGGCGCCTTCCTGCTCGGTACGCTCGACGATCCCCACACGGCCTACGTCCAGTTCCATCTGAACACCATCGGCTGCCGGCTCTGCCAAGCCAACTTGGCCGACCTCCGTTCACGCCAGCAAGAATCCCGCGATATCCAGACCACTCGGCAAAGGAAGTACTTCCAGTCGAGTGCGGGCTATCTGCGGCGGGATGAGAGTTAGGGGAAGAACTCCCAGCGCCGTGCTCCTCTCCGTGTCTTCTCCGTGTCTTTGTGCCTTTGTGCGAAATCTTCGACCGAGCCGTCCACTGTGAGGTTCAAGCAGCTCGAGGACCAGCCGGCATTCAGGCGCCGAGCGACGCGGGCTGGATACCGGATCGTTTTTTCGCACGGAGGCACGGAGGCACGGAGGCGAAGAAGCACGGAGAAGAACGCCAAGCACCGTGCTCCTCTCTGTGTCTTCTCCGTGTCTTTGTGCCTCTGTGCGAAATCTTCGACCGAGCCGTCCACTGTGAGGTTCAAGCAGCTCGAGGACCGGCCGGCATTCAGGCGCCGAGCGACGCGGGTTGGATACCTGATCGTTTCTTCGCACGGAGGCACGGAGGCACGGAGGCACAGAGGCAGGCGGGACGCCCGCACCACAATCGGCGGGACGCCTGCACCACAATCGGCGGGACGCCTGCACCACAATGGGGATCACGATGGGGATTAGGGTTCGAGGGGGGTGGGGCCGGGGAGAGCGGCGAGGTCGAGTCCTTCGATCTCCTGCAGGCTCTTGCCGGCGATCCCCTGCAAGTCGCCGTACATGCCGACGGTCGCCTGCATCACCCGCTCAATCTGCTCTTCGCGTTTCGCCCACTGCTTCATGATCGCCTTCTTCTCTTTGGCCAAGTCCTCCTGCATTGACGAGAAGGCCTCGACGATCGCCTGTACGCGTTGCCGGAACCGTGGCCCGGTGAGGTATTGATAGACCATCTCCATTTTGGTCTGTTGGCCTTCGCCGGCCTGGCGAGCGGTAGCCAGTTCGATCAGTGAGTGGCGCAGCGCGATGGCGACGGGGATGACGGTGCGGGGTGAGGTGACCCAGATCCCGTCCATGTGATCGAACGTGTCGACGTCTTTGGGAAGTGCCTGCGAGACGATCACGGCAAACTCAGCTTTGGCGGCCCACTGGTCTTCACGCAGCTTGTCCAGCCACCCGTCGCTCCAGTTCTTGGTCCGCTTCGATTCCCACAGAATCGTGCCGCAACAGACGGGAATTGTGCCGAAGACTCGATGCAGCACGTCTCCTCCGTGCTCACCCTTCGGAACCGGCTCGATCGTGTCCTTCGGAAACCGGCTGCTGAGCATCGCTTCGAGTTCCAGCTCCTGCACCTCTCCCTGCAACTGCTGCGAGCCCTGTTCAGCCCGTCGCTTCAGTTCTTCGATCTGCTTCTGCATGGCTGAAATCATGTGCTCTTTTTCCATGACTTTCAGCTTCATGCTTTCTTCGGCATCGAGCTTTGCTTTTTCCCGGACGTTCGAGAGCGACTCCTGCACCTGCTTCTCGATCGTCAGTTCCATCTCGCGACGAGCGTCATCCAGTTCGCGTTCCTTGCGGATCAGCTCAGCCTGAGCCTTCTGGGCCTCGGCCAGCTTCTGGTCTCGCTGCTTGAGTACGCCCTGCAGTTCAGCGAGTTCCTTGACTTTGGACTCGAGGTCACCGCCCAGCATCAGCTGTGCTTTTTTGGCTTCTTCAGCGGCGATAGCAGCCCGCTCGGTCTTCAGTTTGGCGGCGACTTCAGCGGCAACCGACTCCTTGGCCTTGACCAGTTCGGCTTCGGCTTGCTTCAGAACGGTTTCACGCTGAGCGTACGAGCGTTCCTTTTCGGCGATCTGGCGTTCGTACTGTTGTCGAGTCGACTCGAGCAGTGGCGCGGCCAGCGACTCGGTCAGCTTGATTTCCGCTTTGCAGCTGGGACAGGTGATCTTCGGGTCGCTCACGACATTCACTCTCCGTCTATCAGGACTTCGAGCGCCACTCCTTGCCGCCGGCCCGAGTGCCACAGATGGCGACTCGGATGCCCAGTGCGTCGGCCATGGCGGCTTTGGCCAGCAGGGCCTTGTCGGCCGCCTCCGCGTCGGTGGCGTACACGACCTGGATGTGGTTGCTCTGATGTCTGGCCATCATCTGATCGCGTGTGACACCATAGGTCACAGCGTGCATAATTGGCCATTGAGGGGTGGTGGCGTCCCACCGCCGCTGAGTCTCCTCGGCGGGCAATTCCACCACTTTGGCGCGGCCGAGGTCCATGTTCAGTCGTCCCTGAGCGACGAAGACGCGGGACCAGACGATTTCGCCGGGGCGGGAGATCCCTTTGAGCGTTCCGCCGCCGCTGGGGAAGTACATCGCCGGCTGCCGTTCGCTGCTGGCCCCTTCCCACCCGCCAATGAAGTGGGCGGGGGGCGCCGCTCCGCTGATCAGCAGCACCCACACGTAGTCCTTGACCGTACCGGTCGGATCGAAGTCGCCCCAGCGGAGATCGTGCAGTGTGTTTTCGACCGGCTGCCCCATCGCTCGGTGGACCCGGAACGTCATCAGGCCATCGAGCCCTGCGCATTCGTCAACTTCATTGAAGTGCGGCAGCGGCTGACCCGCATACAACTCCCGCTGACCGTCCCGCGAAAAAACGGGGGGCCGATCGGTGTTGTTCAGCGTCCCTTCGACCAGGTCGCTGGCCGGCATCAGGTCCTTCAATCCCTGCTGGTACTGGATGCCGATCGTATGGCAGCCAAAGTCGTCGGCCAGCCGGACGGCGGCGATGTACATCTTGCACTGGCCGAGGATCTGCGCGTCGGTCAGATGCTGACGATGATCGGGTCCTGTGCGGAACTTCATGCCGCGAGCTTCCATCCACTTCCGCACGGCCAGTGCTTCTTCGTCATTGACCGTTGTCGATTCGTAGTACAGAGCCGATTGGCTGAGCCGTTCTTTGTAGACGCCGGTCGGGTGGAGCAGATGGTCGGGAATGATGGCATTGAACATCCCCATGCAGCCTTCGTCGAAGACACCCATGATGGCCTTTTCCCGCTGCAGCTGTCCCGCCAGGGCCTGACCTAGCTTGCGGACGGCGGGAGGCACGGCCAGATCGCCGAAGTCGACGACGTGGTCCGTCCGATGTTTCAGACGGCCTGTTTCGAGCCATCGCTTCAGCTGCTTGCGAAACTGCGGCTGGCTGAAGTCCTCACCCCACAGAGTCGAATATTTCACGCCGGCTTTGGTCAGTGAGCCGTTGAGGTTCAGCATGCCCACGAGCCCGGGCCATTGTCCCGACCAATTCCCCAGCGTCAGGATGGGACCGCGGTGAGTGCACAGACCATGCAGCACGTGGTGCGAGTACTGCCAGACGGCTTCGGCGACGATTAACCGAGCGTTCGGATCGATGTCGGCAAAGACCCGCATCCCCTCGGCCTGCGAGTCAATGAATCCGTGCCGCAAATCTTCCCGATATGGATGAGCCCGCACGGCAAGATAGCCGTTTGACTCGATAGCGGCGGCCAGGTCAGCCTCCATCTGCTGCTGGGCCGGCCAGCAGACCTGGTTGGCCGACAGCCGCAGGTCGCCGTTCGCGACAATCAGGACATCTTTCTTGCCCGCCTTGCGCGGCGACGCAATCTGCGGCATCTCGTAGCTCATCGGTTCCACCTCATCGTTGTCTATCCGTTCAACTATCGGCCCAACTATGGGCCCGTCGATCGGCTGCCGCCGTCACCGACGACGCCAGCCTCACGTGCGGCCGACTATTCGTCGGCCACGTTCACGAACACCTTCAACGCCTTGTCGTCTTCGACCAGCAACCGCATTGCCTCGGCGTAGTTGGCCAGTCCGTCGACCGGATTGGTCAGAATCTTCTGAGTGACACCCGGGTAGGTGACTTCGGCCAGCGCCAGGTCCTTGATGCCGGCTTCAAAGTGCCCGCGATTGGCATTGACCGATCCCAAGAGGAGTTTGTTGCCGAGCACGAACTCGAGGTTCAGACGATCCGAATGGACTTCGGTCTTTTTGTTACCGCCTGTCACGCTGTGCCACACCAGCACGCCGTTGTGACCTAGGCACTCAATGCTGCGGAACGCAATCTCGCTGTTCCCCGTCGCTTCCAGAATGACATCGGCCTTACCGACTTCCTTGACGAACTTCTCGAGCGTCGTCTCTTCGGTGCTGACATAATGAGCGCCGAAGCCTTCCACGATTTCAGCGTTCAGACGGGGCGGACGACGACGAGCGAGTGTGTAGACTTCCAGACCGGCCAGACGGAGGATGAGTGTTCCCAGCAGGCCGATCTGGCCGGCTCCCATCACGAACGCCCGGCGTGGTCGCCACACCCGCATGCGGCGCTGCACTTCAAAAGCTTGGTGAATGGCCTTCGCCGCACAGCTCATCGGCTCCATCAGCACGTGCAGGTGCTTCAGTCCCGGCGGAACCTTGACGATGAACTCGCAGTCGTCGACGTAGTACTCGGTCAGGAACCCGTGCAGCAGATTGATGCCGCGTTCGTAATAAACCTCTTCGCTCGTCATGTCACTGGTGCCGATCATGTCATAGATCGACTTGCCCGGACGACGGACCGTGGCGGTGACGTAATCACCGGGCTTCACGTGCTTGACCTCGGGGCCGACCTCTTCGACGATCCCGAACGACTCGTGGCCCAGCACCAGGTAGTTGTCTCCCGGGGGCGCGTTGCCGTAGAGCGCCTCGTTGATCTCACGATCGGTGGCGTCGAGACCGACTTTCAGGACGCGGACCAGCACGCCGCGGCCATGCGGCACCGAGCTGACCGACGGACGAGGAATTTCGGCCAGATGGACACTGTTCGGCTGACCCGGACGGACTGCAATCGCCTTCATTGTTATGGCTGCCTCCTGATTGGGCTCCTGAGGAAACCGAACATCCTAACCAGACAGCCGGAGATTGACGAGTAGCGATCGACCGGGGCGACCTGGGCGGCCCGGGCTCACCGCAGACTTGCGGCCGGCCGGCCATCGGGTGGGAGCGGGTTTCTGAGCGGCTGTGTGAGCGGGCCGGAGGTGGCAGGCCGGCCGGACCGCGTATAATAGGGGCAGAGACCTGAAGCCTGCTCCTCCCAGCACTCTTCCCCCGCTGCCCCGATCGGGGTCACCCATGAACGGTTCCAAGCTTCGCCGCAAGATCGCCTGGGAAGCCGCCCGGCTGATCTACCATCACCACGAAACTCAGTACTATCGGGCCAAGATGCGGGCCGCCCGTCAGCTCCACCCGGGGACGATCCAGACGGCCGATCTGCCGGAAAACTCGGAGATTCGGGCGCAGATCCGCAATTTTGCTCGGCTCGACCAGCAGCAGGTCGACCTGGAAACGCTCCACGCTCAGCGGGCCCACGCGTACCACGTGATGACGCAGCTGCGGCCGTTCCAGCCCCGGCTGGTGGGTCCGGCCTTGACCGGCGGCCCGGCCCCCCCCGAATTGATCGATGTCTACGTCTTTGCCGATCTGCCGGCCGAGATCTGGCCGTGCCTCGACGCAGCCCGCATCGAATACACGCTGGCCGAAGTGTCCTGTAGCCCGGCCGCCGGCTACGGCCCGACGTCGCTTCCCACCGAACAGGCCGTCTTGCACGGGCGGTACCCGATTCTGCTTTCCGTCTACCCGCAACGGATGGCTCCTGCGGCCGATCACCGGTCGCTCAGCGAGCGGTCTCAGCCTCACGCGACGGTCGGCCAGTTGCGGCAGATCCTCCAGCAGGAGAGTCCGGAGGTGCTGGAGCCAACGCCGCTCGATCCGGCCCCGTTCCTGTCGCCGGACCGGTTTGGCCATTACCAGTCGCTGCTGGCGCCGCTGGAGACGGTTCAGCAGCCGCGGCACGAGCATCCGGAGGGGGATGCGCTCTATCACAGTCTGCAGGTTTTTGAGTTAGGTCGTGAGGCGTCGCCGTACGACGAGGAGTTTTTGCTGGCCGCGCTGCTGCACGACGTGGGGAAGGCGATTGACCAGCGGGATCCGTTGGCCGCGACGCTGGACAGCCTCCAGGGCTGGGTCCCCGACCGTTCGCTGTGGCTGATTGAGCACCTGCCGGAAGCTCATTTGATCCAGCAGCAGACGATTGGCATGCGAGCTCACCGGCGGCTGCACGCCTCGGACGACTTTGACGACCTGATGCTGCTGGCCCGCTGCGACCTGCAGGGCCGCCGGCGCGGGGTGCTGGTCCCCGACACAATCGACGCGCTCGACTATCTCCGCCAGCTCGAGCAGATGTGCGGCGACTGACAGCTGGGAGGTCGCACCTACCTCCCGCACTTCCGTGACTGAGCAGCTTTAGTCAGGCTGGGAGGTCGCACCTAGCTCCCGCACCACCGTGATTGAGCTGCTTGAGTCAGGCCAGGGCGGGAGGTAGGTGCGACCTCCCAGCGCGACCTCCCAGCTTTAGTAGCGGAAGTCGAGGCCGAGGTTCAGCCCTTGCAGCCACATGTCGGTGTCTTGCAGCGTCAGGACGGGCTGCAAAGTGCCCGTCGGGTCCGAAGTCTGCTGCGACAAATTCACGTTCGGGTCGATCAGGTCGCCCGGACGGATCACGTTTGTCAGATACATCAGCGTGTAGCCGCAGTTGAAGGTCATCCGCGGAGTCACGTGCCAGCCCAGACCGGCATTGAACTGCGGTACCAGGCTGAACGCGTTGCTCGTTACATCCCCGATGTTCGACGGCTGAGTCAACAGGCCGCCTTCGGTCGTCACGGGGTCCGTGTTCGGCACCGTCGTCACGCTGTGCCCGTTGATGTGAATCTTGCGCTGCATATTCCCCAGAGCCAACTTGCCGCCCAGATCCAGGAAATAGCAACCCATCTCGGACCGTGCCAGGAACCCGAATTCACCGCCGTGGAAGTTATTCTGCACGTCGAACAGATCTTCCTGACTGATCGTCGTGCCGACCACGGTCGTCCCGGACGGGTCGATAAACTCCAGCTCGTTCTGAATCATCAACGACTCATCGTAGCCGAAATACCGGTAACCGAGCACTGAATCGATCCGCACCTGGCACGTCTGACAGCGCTGGAACTGCATGAACGCTGCCCAGCTCTGCAGATTCGAATCGTTGCTGATCCCGATCGACCCACTCAGCTCGTCCGGATACGACAGCAGCAGCGAGTCCTGTTCGTCCAGCAGCGTATTGAAGAACGGCCGAGCGAGAATTTCTGTGTCATTCGAGTCGGCACTGAAGCCCGAGCTGAGCTGACCGAAGGCAAAATACTCCAGCGCCCAGGCTTTCTGCTGAGACGAATCCATCCAGTGCCCGAACTGAACGCGGCCGCCATGCAGCAAGTTGCCGTCAATCGGGCCATTCCCGTAGATCACACTGGTGCTCGGCAAACCCAGCACACCGGCGTCATCGCGGGGCGTTGTCGTCGGACTGGTCGTCACCAAAGGCGGGAGATTGCCCGCTTGTTGCCACCACATGAGGTAGTCGAGCTTAAGCCATGTCTGCGGCTGGCACGGAGTCGACCAGTCCATCGCCCCAGCTCCGCACTCCGCACAGCCCGGGCAGCCTGCGTGTGGCATCGGTCCGGCAGCCTCTGAGACCGTCCCAATATCCTCAACAAGTTCGGGGACGAGCGAGTCGCCCTCCAGAGTGTCCAGCTCGCCGGCCATCGGCGCGGCAGCCATCGCGGGTGTGGCGACGGGCGGGCCAGCCACCATCCGCCGGCCGTGGCCTCCCGGGGGGACGTAGTGCCCGGGGGCCGGGAACGGACGCCGCAGCGGGAGCGGATTAGTCTGAGCCTGAGCCGGCTCGGCCATCCCGCAAACACCGGCCAGAACTGCCAACACGGCAGCAGCGGTTGTAGCCCAGAAACGACGCGGCCGCGGCCTGGATGCACCTACCATCATTGTCATTCCCCCCCTGCCCAGCAGTCCCTTGTCGGCTGCTCGATCGTCGACCGCGTCAGCGGCAGCCTGAATGGCTCTCCGACGCGCACGGCTGTCCTGCCGCTACACCCAATCTTCGGCAATTCACTTTGTAGCGATTAAATCGATTCTGCCGTTTTTGCCGGCCACGACGGGCAGCGGGCCATCGTCCACGCCGGCCGACCTCGATTCCGCTGACAAATTCCTCAAGCAATGTGACAATAGACAGACGGCCCGATGCCGATTCAGTACGATATCTGCTGTCATTGCCAGCGGTTTTGGCCCCCCCCTCAAGGTCGCACGTCCGATGGATGGTCTGGAGACAATTCCGTCTGCCCCGCCGAGCGAACCGGCGTCTCCGGCCGTGCCGCGCCCGGAGACAGGCGGACGTCGTGCGCCGGCTCGCTGGTACAACACCTTCCGCGGCTGGCTCCCCGGAGCCAATCGTTGGCGGCTCAACAGCTGGGCGGCTCTGGTCCCCGAGATCGACCGCTGGGGAGAGTATTTTGTTGGTCAGAGTGACACGGATCTCCGGCGCGAGAGTTTGTCGCTGAGGTACCAGGCGAAGAGTGGCGAGCCGTTGGAACTGCTCCTCCCGCCAGCCTATGCCCTGGTCCGCGAAGCGGGAGCCCGAACGCTCGGCATGCGCCACTTCCCGGTGCAGCTGATCGGCGGCATCGCACTTTTCTACGGCTCGATTGCCGAGATGGAGACGGGTGAAGGCAAAACGCTGACCGCCACCCTGCCCCTCTATCTCCGCGCCTTGGCGGGCAAAGGAGCCCATCTAGCGACGGTCAACGACTACTTGGCTCGTCGCGACGCCGACTGGATGCGTCCAATCTACACGCTGTTGGGGATGTCGGTCGGTGTGATTGAAACGCCGATGACGCGTCCACAAAGAGCTCAAGCCTACAGCTCGGATATCACCTACGGCACGGCCAAGGAGATCGGCTTTGACTTCCTCCGCGATCGGCTCCTGCTGAGACAACTCACCCAACACCGCCGCGATTTCTGCTCGGACGCGACCGAGGGGAGCGGCGACAAACCGATCCAGCGCGACCCGTATTTCTCACTGGTCGACGAAGCGGACAGCATTCTGATCGACGAAGCCCGTACGCCGCTGATTATCAGCGCCCTGTCGGGTGAAGCTCAGGAACAGATCACTTCCACCTATGCCTGGGCCGCCATGAACGCCAGTCGCTTTGAAGCCGACCGGCACTACGAGTACGATCATGACAAGAAGAAGGTCGAGCTGACGGCCGAAGGTCGACAGATGGTCCGCGGGCTTCCTCAGCCGGAGGCGATGAGCGGCGTGGGGCTGATCGACTGCTATGACTTCATCGAGCGGGCCATTAAGGTCAACCGTGATTTCCAGCGCGATCAGCACTACGTGGTCTCCGACAAGGGCGAGATCGTCATCGTTGATGAATTCACGGGTCGTCTGGCGGATGGACGCAAGTGGCGCGACGGCATCCATCAGGCGATCGAAGCGAAGGAGCACGTCGAGATCACCGTCGAGACGGGCCAGGCCGCTCGGATCACCATCCAGGATCTCTTCCTTCGCTATCCGTACCTGGCCGGGATGACCGGTACCGCATCCTCATCGGCTCGCGAATTCCAGAAGATCTACAAATCGCCCGTCGTGAAGATCCCGACCAATCGCATCAAAAAGCGCCAGGTCCTCCCGGACAGCGTCTTCGCCACCGAAGACCAGAAGTGGCAGGCGATTGTGGAGGAAATTGTCGAGCAGCACCGGACTGGACGCCCCGTGCTGATCGGTACCCGCACGATCGAAAAATCACAGCTGCTGTCGCAATTGCTGACCGCCCGTGGCATCGACCATCAGGTCCTCAACGCCCATCACGTCCAGATGGAAGCCGAAATTGTGGCTCAAGCCGGGCAGATGGGCCGAGTCACCGTGGCGACCAACATGGCGGGCCGCGGTACGGACATCAAGTTGGGTCCGGGGGTCGATGAGTTGGGTGGGCTGCACGTGATCTGTACCGAAATCCATGACTCGGCCCGCATCGACCGACAGCTGGCCGGACGGTGCGGTCGCCAGGGAGACCACGGGACAGTCCACCAGTTTGTCTCATTCGATGACGACATCCTGGTGGCCGGATACGGTCCGAAGCCGGCCCGGCGACTCCGGACCCGCTACCAGAACGGCAAAGCCAAGGCACCCGCGTCCTCCGTATCCGCCCTGTTCAAACGGGCTCAGCGAGCCGTCGAACGCCGCCATCTGCGGGAACGGTCGATCCTGCTCTACCACGAACGGGAGCGGAAGAAGATGCACCGCGAGCTGGGTCAGGACCCGTACCTCGACACGACGTCGTGATCCTCTCCCCGGCACGCCGATTCGCCCTGCGGCTCTGGCCATGTGAACCTGGCCCAGCACCCGAGGCCCGGCGAACCATCGGGACCATTGCCGCGTAGTTCTAAGGGGCTCGGTAAGCTGGCCAGGTAATCAGCCGGCGAACCGGCCAATCCAACCGCGGGCCAGCCGGCTGGAGCTACTGCCCCCCCCATTCCGCAAAGGCTCTTCATTTCACGTATCTGGGCCAATCGTTACGACCCACGGGCCGACCCTCGCGGTGTGGCTCAGCGGCGGGCGAACTTATTGTCTCTATGGGCGGGAAAGTCGTAGAATATTCGTTGATCCTGCGGTGTCGTTGGGCGGCCCTTCTGGACCTTAGTCGGGTGGTAGGTATCGGATGAGTACGGACCAAGGCGCTGTAGATGCCTCTACCGTCGAGCGAACTCGGCAACAGATTGCGGGCATCATCCAGGAAGTGGCTCAGCTTTCCCGGGAGAATCTCGATCCGGAAGAGTACTATGCCGAGGTATTGCAGCGGGTCGTGACGGCCCTGGCAGCGATCGGCGGAGCGGTCTGGACGATTTCTCCCGAGCGGAGTCTGCGGCTCGAATATCACATCAACCTGAGCAAGCACCTGGTCGATCCTCAGGCCGAGGCGAGCCAGCGGCATCTGCGGTTGCTGCAGCAGGTGATTCAGACGGGTGAAGCGAGGCTGGTCCCGCCCCTCTCGGGTGGCGGCGATCCCGATTCACCAGGCAACCCCACCAACTCGCTCCTCGTCCTGGCACCGCTGAAATCTGAAGATGCGGTGGAGGGAGTGCTGGAGGTCTTCCAGCGCCCCGACGCTCAGGCGGGAAGTCAGCCGGGGTTCTTGAAGTTCCTGGTCCGCATGAGCGAGCATATCGGGGACTGGCTCCGCGCCCGCAAGCTGCGTCATTTTTCGGACCGCCAGTCGCTGTGGTCGCAGATTGACCGGTTTGCCAAAGAGGTCCATCACAGCCTCGACGTGCGCGAGACGGCTTACACCATCGCCAACGAAGGCCGCCGGCTGATCGGCTGCGACCGCGTCAGCGTGGCCGTGCGAAAGGGTGGCAAACAGCAGGTCGAGGCGATCAGCGGTCAGGACACCATGGAAAACCGTTCCAATACGGTGACCATGCTCAGCAAACTCGCTCAGGTCGTCTGCAAGGCTGGCGAGCCGCTGTGGTACACCGGTGCCTCACAAGACTTGCCGCCGCAGATCGAGCGGGCGCTGCACGACTACGTCGACGAATCGCATTCCAAAGCGGTGATCGTCGTTCCGCTGCGCAAGGTCCACGACGAAACGACTGCTCAGGATGAGCTGGGGAGCGAGAGTTCACCCGACGACGAACGCCTCAAGGGCGAAGTCATCGGCGCGCTGATTGTCGAGCAGATTGATTCGGTGCCGCGCCGCGAGCTGTTGATGCCGCGAGTCGATCTGGTCTGCCAGCACAGTGCGCGGGCGATGAACAATGCCATCGAACACAACAGTCTATTCCTGATGCCGCTGTGGCGGACCATTGGCAAGTCGCGGTGGCTGGTCCAGGCCCGCAACCTGCCCAAGACGATTGCCGTCGCCCTGGGAGTGCTCGCCGGTCTGATCGCCCTGGCCGTGTGGCCCGCCGACTACGAGATGAAGGCCAAAGGGGAATTGCTGCCGATCAAACGCCAGAAGGCCTTCTTTGCCATCGACGGCGAAGTCGAGAAAGTGCTGGTCGATCACGGTGATTCCGTTGAAGCCGGCCAGGTACTGATCGAGCTGAACAGCGATCAGCTGCAGGAAGAGATCACCAAGACGACGAATCAGATTGGCGAACTGCGGCAGCAGGGGCTTGGCCTGCGCAGTCAGCAGGCGGGAGCCAAGACGAGTCTGGAGCGGAGCCGGATCAGCACGGACCTGCTGTCGAACGAGACCAAGATCGAAGGGTTGAAGCGGGAGCTGGAGATTTACCGCAAGGAAGCCGCCAAGCTGAAGATCGTTTCACCAATCACCGGCAGCGTGGCGACGTGGAACCTGCGAGAAAACCTGCAGGGGCGTCCCGTGATGGCGACTCAGGAAGCAGTCGAGATCGTCGATCCTTCGGGCGACTGGGAACTGGTGGTCTACATGCCAGAAGACCAGATCGGGCACGTCATGGCCGCCCGTGAATCGCTCAGCGGCAAATACCCCGGTGGCCATCTGCCGGTGAGCTACGTGCTGGAGATGAACCCCGAAGAAACACTCTACGGCGACCTGGAGTACATTCAGCTGGGCGTGGAGAGCCACGAAGTTCATGGCCCGGCATCGAAGATCCGCGTAAAGATCAAACGGGACGATCTGCCGAAAGCCAAGTCGGGGACCAAGCCTGGCGAACTGACGGTGAAATCGGGCTCGGAAGTCACGGCGCGCGTCTATTGCGGGCGGCGACCGATCGGCTATGTCTGGTTCCACAAGGTCTGGGAATGGTTGCAGAAGAACTGGTTGTTCTGATGGCTGAAAGGTGGAGCATGAACTGCACTGTGACGAACCCTTATCGCACGATGGCGGTGATCTTGTTGGTGGCGACGGCCGGTTGCCTGCCCGGCATCGACGGCTCGACGCTGCTCGCTCAGAACCCGTTCTCGTCGCCATCGGAAACCACCCAAGGACTTGAGACGGACGAGGACTCAAAGTCTTTCGTCCCTGGCCGTATCGAGGCCCTCGATCAGGCTGAGGTATCGGCGAAGGAGGCCGGCCAACTTTTGGCGCTCGACGTCCGCGAGAATGCTCAGGTGACGAAAGATCAGGTTCTGGCTCAGATCGACGATGCGGTGGCCAAGATGACCTATTTCCAAGCCGGCTACGATTGGGAGGCCGCCAAGCTGGAGGCTGAGTCGGAAATTGAAATCCATGTCTCGGAGAAGTCCCGCGACGTGGCTCAAGCGTCCCTGGAAGATGCAATTGAGGCCAACAAACGAAGCAACTCACCGATCTTCACTGAAGCCGAATTGCGTCGTCGCAAGTTTGAGGTGGAGCGGGCCGATGGTCAGCTGGAGTTCAGCCATTTCAAGCAGCAGCAGGCGAAGGTGGCCGAGAAGTCGAAATTGGCTCAGCTGAAACAGGCCACCGAGAAGCTGGCTCGGCACAAGGTGATCGCTCCGATCCAAGGTGAGGTGACTGAGGTCAAGAAGCACGCCGGCGAATGGGTCAATCCGGGCGATCCGGTGCTGACCATCGTGCGGATGGACAAGCTGCAGGCGAAAGGATTCGTGAAGGTCGAAGACTGGCCGCGTCAGCAGCTGGTACGTCGCCCGGTTGAAATTGTCGTGAAAGCCCCTGGCGGCGGCACTGAGACTTTCAAAGGCACCATCACTCGCCTTGGATCGATCGTCGAAGGGGCCCATGAGTACATGATTTGGGCGGAGATCGACAATCGGCGGGAAGGCGATACGTGGGTCATCACGCCCGGTCTGGACGCCGAGATCAAGCTGAACTGAATCTTGCTCGCTAGGAGACCTGCCAGAATCTGGCGGGACGAGTGCACGATCGATGGTAAGTTTGGCCGACAGTCTCGTTTCCAGCGCCACCAGGCCGCTCCCCGTGCGCATGCGGCCCGATCTGGTTGTGCGCCGGCACCGATATCACGGTCGACCGTTCTGGGTCGTCAAGGAACCGATCGGGCTGAAGTATTTTCGGTTTCAGGAGGAAGAGTTCGCCATCCTGAAGATGCTCGATGGCCAGTGCAGCTACCAGCAGATCAAGGAGCGGTTTGAGTCGGAGTTCGCTCCGCAGAAGATCACTCTGCAGGACTTGCAGCAGTTTCTGGGGATGCTGCATCGCAGCGGACTGTTGATCAGCAACGCGCCGGGCCAGGGCCTGCAGCTGAAACGGCGGCGGGACGAACAGGCTCAGCGCGAGCTGATGGGGAAGCTGGCGAATATCCTGGCCCTGCGGTTTCGGGGTATCGACCCCGACTGGCTGCTGAATCGGCTCCATCCATTGGTGGCCTGGGTCTTTACCCGCTGGGCGTTCTGCCTGTGGCTGGCCCTGGCCCTCTCGGCCCTGACGCTGGTGACGGTGAACTTCGATGAGTTTCAGCGGCGGATGCCGGCCTTTCACCAGTTCTTCGGACCTTCGAACTGGATCTATCTCGGAATCGTCCTGGCGCTGACCAAAATCATCCATGAGTTCGGGCATGGCCTGTCGTGCAAACACTATGGCGGCGAATGTCACGAGATGGGGGTGATGCTGCTGGTCTTGACCCCCTGTCTCTACTGCAACGTGTCGGACTCGTGGCTGCTGCCCAACAAGTGGCATCGAGCGATCATCGGCGCGGCGGGTATGTATGTCGAAATTGCCATGGCGTCCGTCGCCACGTGGCTCTGGTGGTTCAGCACACCCGGATTATTGAATCATATTGCGCTGAGCGTGATGTTTATCTGCTCGGTCAGCACGGTAATGTTCAACGGCAATCCACTGTTGCGATTCGACGGTTACTACATCCTGTCGGACTTGTCGGAAATCCCCAACCTGCGTCAGAAGTCGTCGCGCATTCTGCAGCGGCTGATGAGCGAATACTGTTTGGGGCTGGAGCAGCAGGACGATCCGTTTTTGCCGGAGAGCAATCACCTGCTGTTCGCCGCTTACACCGTAGCCGCCGTGGCCTACCGCTGGCTGGTCGTCTTCTCGATTCTGATGTTCCTGAACTCAGTTCTCGAACCGTATGGCTTGAAGGTGATCGGGCAGGTCGTCGCCTTGGCCAGTATCGGTGGCATGATTTTTCCTCCGCTGTGGCAATTTGCCAAGTTCTTACGGGTGCCGGGTCGTATGAGCCAGATCAAGCGCAAGAACGTCCTGATTACGGTCGGTGTTGCCGCGGCGGCGCTGGCCGGCGTGCTGTTCATCCCCTTTCCGTACAATGTCCGCTGCGGTGTGCAACTGAACGCGGAGAAGGCTCAGCAGGTGTCGATCGTCGTGCCGGGACGGCTGGTGGAACTCAAGGTCAAGCCCGGAGACAAGGTCGAAGCTGGCCAGCTGATCGCCCGCCTGGAAAACGAACAGTTGGTGCTGCAGCAGGTCGCCATCCAGAATCAAGTCAAGACGCTAAGCGATCTGCTGACCGTCTACCATCGATTCGGCGGCGATGACCCCACCATGAACGCTCAGACGGGAGCGATCGAAGAATCGTTGGCCGGTGCCAAGGAGCTGCTGGCGCAGAAGAACGACGAACTGAAGAAGCTAGAGATTCGGGCGCCGATCACGGGAACCGTGCTGCCGGCGCCATCGAAAAAGGCTGACCCGTCGGAAGACGGGCGGCTCCCCACCTGGTCCGGTTCGGCGTTTGATACGGAGAACGAACACGCGTATCTGTCGAAGGGTGACGATGTCTGCTGGATCAGCCCCGAGCGGTCGAATACGAAGGCGGTGCTGATCATCGATCAGGCCGACCTGGGGGATGTCCATCCTGAGCAGAAGGTCAAGATCCGGCTGGACGCGTTCCCGAATTCCACTCTGGTCGGCAGCGTCCGCAATGTGGCACGGGTGAAAATGCGAGTCAGTCCGGAAGAAGCTTCGACGGCCTCGGGCGGGCAGTTGATTACGCGGACCGATTCCAAGGGCGTGCAGCGGCCGCTGCGTCCTTCATTTCCGGCTGACGTGTTGCTGGACGACCCCGAAGGCCAGCTACTGCCCGGGATGCGGGGTCGCGCGAAGATCGCCGCCGAATGGCGTTCGCTGGGGACCCGCGTCTGGCAGTTTGCCACAAGAACTTTCCACTTCCGCATCTAACCACCATGCCGGTCGCTCTTCGGCCCCGCCGCCGGTGACGCTGCCGGATCCGACGGTACTTCGATCCCGATTGAGGATTTCTCACAGAGGCACAGAGCCACGGAGCGGCAGAAGCGAGCCAAGCTTGTTAAACTGATGAAACATGGTTTGGTGGGTGCTTTCGCCTTCACATGAACCCTGGTGTCGGCACCTGCAACTGCCTTGACTTCAACCTTTTAAATCCATGGATCAAAGGAACCGTCATCATGACTCAGTCCGACGAACGAGCCGAGAAGGGGTCCCCCGAAGGTGCCCCGGGCCAAGTGCCCCAGGGTGGCGCTCAGGTACAGTTGGATGATTCCAACGTGATCAGCTGCTATGCGAATTTCTGTCGCGTGACGGGGACGCCAGAAGAACTGATTATCGACTTCGGGCTCAATACTCAACCGCTGGGCGTCCCGGAAAAGCCGATCGGGGTGAAGCAGCGGATCATTTTGAATCACTACACGGCCAAACGACTGCTGGCCGCTCTGCAGATGTCGGTCCAGCGTCACGAGGCGGCCTTCGGCGTGCTGGAGACCGACGTACGCAAGCGGGTCCAGCAGCGTGCCATCGCCACTCCCACTGGCTGATCGACGCTAGCAACAGTGTCGAGCGCGGGGCGTGCTTTCCTCTCCGCGCTCGACGCACTTCCTATCTCCGCATTTCTGCGATCTCTGGCTCCGCGCACTCGTGTTTCTCCGCTCTGCGAGCTGCATGTCAAGATGGAGCGACTGCGTAATCTTTGCCGATCATTCCGAAGGTAATCAATTTGCCGATTGCTCCGGTCGATACGATTTTGCAGGACCTGCTGTTAAGGAGAACCAAATCATGCAGCGAGCAATCAGCGGTTGGGCCGTCGCCGCGCTAGGTATCATGCTAGCCGCTCCGGCCAACGCTCAAGTCAATCAACTGGCATTCCGGGGAAATACGCCCAGGGTAGCAGCCCATCCGGCTTACGCTCAGATAAGCGATGACGAGCCGATGGTCATACCGGTGGCAGACGAAGCGTCGATACCCCGCGAAGCCTTGAGTCCGGTCCCTCAGGCGGGGGCCACACGGGGTACGGCGGAAGCAGTTCCGGCCGCTCCACAAGTCCCCGCCCCATTGACCGGTCCGATGCCGGCCTCCGGGCCGGTGGGTTATACGTTCGCCGAGCCGTGGAGCACTGGTGGTGGTTGTGCCACCTGCCCCACGGGAGACTGCGGCGGCTGTGGTGGTGATTGTGGTGGCGGCTGCGTAATCAACTGCGGCCCCGGGGCTCACCGCACGTCGATCTACGGCGGATACCTGCTGCTGCGAGCACGGAACGCCGAGGTACCGTACGCGGTGCCAATCGACGGACCGATCACCAATCTCCCGCCGTCGAATCCGGTGCAGATCGGCAGCTACGGCATCGTCGATCCCGACTATCAGGGTGGTTACTACGGCGGTATCAACTTTGCGATGGACCAGTGTGCCAGCATCGACTTGCGGTACATGGGCTATGACAGCTCCACCGACAACTCGATCTCAACCACGGCCCCAAACGTGATTCGGTCTCTGGTCGCTCATCCGTCGTCGACCTCCGCCGCACAGGATTTCCTGTCGGCCCGAGCTGATCTGGGGATCGATCTGGACGTCGTTGACGCCTCCTACCGTTCGCTCTGGAACTGCGGTTCGCTCTGTCCCATCAACTGGGTCGTCGGTGCCCGCTACGCTCAGCTCGATCAGCAGTTCTCGTCACTGTTTGTCAACAACGGGACGGAAACGGTGAACACAGACGTTGATTTTGAAGGGACCGGTCTGCGACTGGGTCTGGAAGGAGCTAAATTCCACTCGTCGAACCAGATGTTCGTCTATGCGAACGGTTTTGCGAGCTTTCTGGCCGGTCGGTTTCGCGGAACGTACTTCCAGGGCCAGTCGTTCGATCCGGAAGTGGTCTCCACCGACTGGTCGGGTGGCCGGATCGTCCCTGTGCTCGACATCGAAGCTGGTGTGGGTTGGCAGAGCCGCTCGGGCAAACTGCGAATCAACACCGGGTACATGTTCAGCGGCTGGTACAACATGGTGAACACAGCCGACTTTATTGGAGCCGTTCAGGCCAACGATCTGACTCAGATGTCAGACCTGCTGAGCTTCGATGGCTGGAATCTTCGAGCGGAGTTGCGATTCTAACAGCCGGTCCTGGCTGAATCCTTGCTGCCCGCTGCCTCACTCACTCTCCCTCGGGGTCCATCCCCGGGGGAGAGTTTGCAGTGAGACTCATCTCCCTCTCCGCAGTGTCGCTCTTCGACCTGCTGGATCCTCGCAGTGGACGGCTTGGTTGAAGATTTCGCACAAAGGCACAAAGACACGAAGAAGACACAGAGAGGAGCACGAAGCTCGGCGGTCTTCTCCGTGCTTCTTCGCCTTCGTGCCTCCGTGTCTCCGTGCGAAAAAACGATCAGGTGTCCAGCCCGTGACGCTCAGCGCCTGAGTGCCGGCCGGTCCTCGAGCTGCTGGATCCTCGCAGTGGACGGCTCGGTCGAAGATTTCGCACAAAGGCACAAAGACACGAAGAAGACACTGAGAGGAGCACGAAGCTCGGCGGTCTTCTCCGTGCTTCTTCGCCTTCGTGCCTCCGTGTCTCCGTGCGAAAAAACGATCAGGTGTCCAGCCCGTGACGCTCAGCGCCTGAGTGCCGGCCGGTCCTCGAGCTGCTGGATCCTCGCAGTGGACGGCTCGGTCGAAGATTTCGCACAAAGGCACAAAGACACGGAGAAGACACTGAGAGGAGCACGAAGCTTGGCGGTCTTCTCCGTGCTTCTTCGCCTTCGTGCCTCCGTGTCTCTGTGCGAAAAAGCGATCAGGTGTCCAGCCCGCGTCGATCGGCGCCTGAGTGCCGGCCGGTCCTCGAGCTGCTGGATCCTCGCAGTGGACGGCTCGGTCGAAGATTTCGCACAAAGGCACAAAGACACGGAGAAGACACTGAGAGGAGCACGAATCTTGGCGGTCTTCTCCGTGCTTCTTCGCCTTCGTGCCTCCGTGTCTCTGTGCGAAAAAGCGATCGGGTGTCCAGCCCGTGACGCTCTGCCGCCTGAGTGCCGGCCGGTCCTCGAGCTGCTGGATCCTCGCAGTGGACGGCTCGGTCGAAGATTTCGCACAAAGGCACAAAGACACGGAGAAGACACTGAGAGGAGCACGACGCTCGGCGGTCTTCTCCGTGCTTCTTCGCCTTCGTGCCTCCGTGTCTCCGTGCGAAAAAGCGATCGGGTATCCAACCCGTGACGCTCGGCGCCTGAGTGCCGGCCGGTCCTCGAGCTGCTGGATCCTCGCAGTGGACGGCTCGGTCGAAGATTTCGCACAAAGGCACAAAGACACGGAGAAGACACTGAGAGGAGCACGAAGCTTGGCGGTCTTCTCCGTGCTTCTTCGCCTTCGTGCCTCTGTGTCTCTGTGCGAAAAAACGATCAGGTATCCAGCCCGTGACGCTCAGCGCCTGAGTGCCGGCCGGTCCTCGAGCTGCTGGATCCTCGCGGTGGACGGCTCGGTCGAAGATTTCGCACAAAGGCACAAAGACACGGAGAAGACACTGAGAGGAGCACGAAGCTTGGCGGTCTTCTCCGTGCTTCTTCGCCTTCGTGCCTCCGTGTCTCTGTGCGAAAAAACGATCAGGTGTCCAGCCCGTGACGCTCGCGCCTGAGTGCCGGCCGGTCCTCGAGCTGCTGGATCCTCGCAGTGGACGGCTCGGTCGAAGATTTCGCACAAAGGCACAAAGACACGAAGAAGACACTGAGAGGAGCACGAAGCTCGGCGGTCTTCTCCGTGCTTCTTCGCCTTCGTGCCTCCGTGTCTCTGTGCGAAAAAGCGATCGGGTGTCCAGCCCGTGACGAGCGCCTGAGTGCCGGCCGGTCCTCGAGCTGCTGGATCCTCGCAGTGGACGGCTCGGTCGAAGATTTCGCACAAAGGCACAAAGACACGGAGACACGGAGAAGACACTGAGAGGAGCACGACGCTCGGCGGTCTTCTCCGTGCTTCTTCGCCTTCGTGCCTCCGTGTCTCTGTGCGAAAAAACGATCAGGTGTCCAGCCCGTGACGCTCAGCGCCGCCTGAGTGCCGGCCGGTCCTCGAGCTGCTGATCCTCGCAGTGGACGGCTTGGTTGAAGATTTCGCACAAAGGCACAAAGACACGGAGAAGACACTGAGAGGAGCACGACGCTCGGCGGTCTTCTCCGTGCTTCTTCGCCTTCGTGCCTCCGTGTCTCCGTGCGAAAAAGCGATCGGGTATCCAACCCGTGACGCTCAGCGCTGAGTGCCGGCCGGTCCTCGAGCTGCTGGATCCTCGCAGTGGACGGCTCGGTCGAAGATTTCGCACAAAGGCACAAAGACACGGAGAAGACACTGAGAGGAGCACGACGCTCGGCGGTCTTCTCCGTGCTTCTTCGCCTTCTTGCCTCCGTGTCTCCGTGCGAAAAAACGATCAGGTGTCCAGCCCGTGACGCTCTCGCTGAGTGCCGGCCGGTCCTCGAGCTGCTGGATCCTCGCAGTGGACGGCTCGGTCGAAGATTTCGCACAAAGGCACAAAGACACGGAGAAGACACTGAGAGGAGCACGAAGCTTGGCGGTTTTCTCCGTGCTTCTTCGCCTTCGTGCCTCCGTGTCTCTGTGCGAAAAAGCGATCAGGTGTCCAGCCCGTGACGCTCAGCGCTGAGTGCCGGCCGGGCGTCGAGCTGCTGGATCCTCGCAGTGGACGGCTTGGTTGAAGATTTCGCACAAAGGCACAAAGACACGGAGAAGACACTGAGAGGAGCACGACGCTCGGCGGTCTTCTCCGTGCTTCTTCGCCTTCGTGCCTCCGTGTCTCCGTGCGAAAAAGCGATCGGGTATCCAGCCCGTGACGCTCAGCCTGAGTGCCGGCCGGTCCTCGAGCTGCTGGATCCTCGCAGTGGACGGCTCGGTCGAAGATTTCGCACAAAGGCACAAAGACACGGAGAAGACACTGAGAGGAGCACGAAGCTTGGCGGTTTTCTCCGTGCTTCTTCGCCTTCGTGCCTCCGTGTCTCTGTGCGAAAAAGCGATCAGGTGTCCAGCCCGTGACGCTCTGAGTGCCGGCCGGGCGTCGAGCTGCTGGATCCTCGCAGTGGACGGCTCGGTCGAAGATTTCGCACAAAGGCACAAAGACACGGAGAAGACACTGAGAGGAGCACGAAGCTTGGCGGTCTTCTCCGTGCTTCTTCGCCTTCGTGCCTCCGTGTCTCTGTGCGAAAAAACGATCAGGTATCCAGCCCGTGACGCTCAGCGCCTGAGCACCGACCGGGCCTCGAGCTGCTTGATCCTCGCGGTGGGCCTACGCCTACTGTGGCTCGTCGGTCGACGTGCCCTGCGGAGCGGCTTCGGGCTGACGTTCAGCCGGAGCGTACTCGGCGGTCAGCTGTTCGAATTCCGACTGGTGGAGGTCGATCAGCCGTTGCAGTTTGAAGCCTGGCGGCGGGAACGGCTCGTCAACCTGCTTCAGCAGATCGCGGTAGCGGACGATGGAATCGAGCAGATCGGAGGCGGTGATATCGTCCATGAGTGCCGGGAACTGTTCGAACACCGCTGCCCACTCATCCCACGATTTCTCGTAAGCCTGCTTGGCCTTTTCCAGGTCAGCGTCGGTGAAAGCCCGTTCGGCTTCGAACAGATAGCGTCGAGCGTTGATGGCGTTGTCCGTCTTTTCCGCTTCACAGCGTCGTCGCCAGTATTCGAAGTTGACGGTCTGCCGATAGTGCCGGATGGCCTGTTCCATGTTTTCGGCCTCCAGCAGCTTGACCAGGGCTCGGCGCGCGTCGCCGAGCTTTTCCGGCGGAGCGCGATCGGCGACTTCGGCGTGAGTGATTTCGAGCTTCCGATCGATTTCATCCTTCATCCGGTACTCGGCCTCGCTCAAATTCCCGGAATCCGAATTGTAGCGTTCGTACACTGACTTCTCTTCGGCACTCAGCTTGCCGAACCGTTCGTTGAAGATCTGTTCGCGCAGACCGGGCAGAAGCTGATCGAGCTGCTGGCGGGCCTCCGCCATTGCCTCTTTGGCCCGTTCACCGTTGTTGAGTCGGATCTGGAAGCCGCGAGTGTGCGGGATATCGCGATCACCGAACGCATACCATGCCTGTCGGGCCTTCTCCCAAGCGATCTGAGCCTTCTCGTCGAGATAGCCGTCCTGTTCGATGGCCTCGGAATAGCGGATGTCGGTCATCGGAGCGTGAGAATTGAAGACCAGGGGCGATTCGCCTTTAAGAACCGCATCGAGTCGGTCGACCGCATTTTGAGCTTTCCGATACCACTGACCAGCGACCAGCCAGTTGTCGGGCTTGTTATCGGGTCCCAGGGAATCGTCCATCGAGACATAGTCCTGCAGTTCGCCGTGAAAATCCTCGTCGTTGCGGAAGAGTTCGCGAAACTGAGCCTTCTCGTCGGACCGACCAATCTTCTGCTGGAACGACCACCCGAGTTCCTTCAGCAAACGCGGGTTGTCGCGGTTGTACTGAGTACCTTCGATCAGGAAGTCCACACCCTTCTTGACCCAGTGGTAACGCGATCGGTAATCGTCGAACTCAACCGAAACATTGAACGCCAGATTCCAGCCCTGGAAGATCCAGACCGATACGAAGTTCGGCTGGAGCTTGGTGATCTGGTTCAACGTAGCGCGCAGGTTATCCCAGTCTTCGGTCTTCTTGTAATGGTTGGCCTTGGTCCACAACACGTTCGCCGCTACTCCGCGCATGCCGAGCGTGGCCAGCTTCATCGATTCGCTGGTCGGATCGATTTCTCCGAGATCGGACTGAGCCAGCCCGTATTCGTTGCGGATCTGCGCCAGCAATCCGCCGGCGTTCGTCTCACCGTTCGCCGCTCGAGTCGACGGGGCACTCAGATAGGACAGCGGCACCATCAACAGCGCCATGATGCAGACGTAGACGACTTTGCGAACAAACGACGAGTTGTTTCTCATGCCGCGATCTCCCGTCCCTTGAAGCAATAATAGGCAACGGCGCTGGTCAAAGCAAAATAAGCGAAGCAGATGACAAAGTGTTGCGCCACCAGTGCACCCGGCACGTCAAATCCGTAGACGACAAAGTTCGTCGTACTGAAGCTCTCGAAATCGGGGAAAATATGGAGCCGCGTGAGGCGGTCGAGCACAAACATGACGACCGAATCGATGCCATGGATGATCGAAGCACCAATCCCTTCCAGCGGCAAAGTCTGATTCATCTGGCGGAAGATACGGTAGAGCGATTCCAGCGGCCCACCCCCGGTAATCGCTCCTTTCACGTCTCCTTGCAGTGTCCCCAAGGCGACGCCCTGCACAAACGACGGGAAGAAACCGATGATCATCACGGCCACCGTGGCCAGCATCGCGACCGGCCCGTTCAGGAAGGTACTGAACATCACGCCGTAGCATGTGATCAAGAACATCTGAAACCAGAGACTCAGATAACCCTTGACGAAGTTCCACAGGAATGAACCGTCGGCTTCGCGGAGATACGCGTCGGCCTGGGCAACGCCGAAGTACTGGTTGTTCTCCAGACATCGCAACCAGATCTCCACTTTCCCGTCCTGCACCAGGTCGTTGTAGAGATCGATTTCGGTCTCGTTCCCTTGCGCGTCGAGCGTCTTGAGTTTGCGGGGGATGAAGTGCTGGTCGACCATACCGTCTTTGGCGATGAAGTTGATCGGTTGGCTGCGGAGCGTTCCGTCGGGACGGACGACTTCCAGCTTGCCGGCGATCCCCTGGTCAATGATCCCCTTGTAGGTCCGGAAGACGCGGATGTTGATTTCCAGCGGCAGGTAGTCCCCAAATCGCCGCTCATTCACCCCGCTGAACGTCCAGATGGCGGTCGACAAGCCGGTGCCACCTTCGATGTAGCTCCGATAAGTCCATTCGTTGCCGACGTTGATCCCTTTGTCGGTTTCTTTCCCTTCGCGGTCGAGGAAGCGAAGTTTTCCGCGGACCGGGATGCGGGCCTGCAACATCCCTTCCGGAGTCCCCAAGCCATATGTTTTCTGATCACCGGTACCCGACCCCTCAGGATCGAGAATCGGGTGAGTGTGGTCGAGATTTTCCAGCACCTCCATCGAGCCGTCCTTGTAGACGACCACTTCGTGTCGATGGAAGGCATCGAAACTGGTCAGGCCGCGTCGAGCGACATTGGCGTTTTCCAGACGGTTGTCAGGGGGGAGCAGTTCGCGGTCGAGGACGACGTGGCGATGGTTCAGCCCGCGGATCACGAAAATGTAACTGCTGACCGCCACCAGCCCCAGAATCATCGTCCCGATCGCCGTGAAACCGAGAATCCGGCCTATGATCAGCTCCCACGCGCGAACCGGCTTGGTCACCACCGTAAAGATCGTCCGGTTCTTCACGTCGGCCGGGAGGCTGAAGGTGCTGAGAAAAATCGCCAGCAACATCAACAAGTAGTTGGTCGCGGTGATGACAAAGCTGAGGTACAGCCGAGCGGGATGGTCGGTGGCGCCGCGATTCAGGAAGAGCGCAGCAAAGGCCAGCAGCAGCAGGAAGACGGCAAAGACGGCCAGCACCCACCGACGGATCGATTCCTGGAAGGCCAGCCGAGCCATCGCGTAGACTCGACGGGGTGACATCTCCAGCAGCTCGACGATCCCCGCAATGAACGCTCGCCAGACGCGTCCGAAAGCCGCCGCGGGACCATGCCGCAGCGCGGAGACGAGAAAGCCCACAAAGAACGCGCCGAGGATGACCACCAGAATGGCCAGCCCGCCCCACCAGATGCTGGCCCGCAGCCATTCGCCCAGCGGAACAATGTCCTTTTCCAATACCATGGCCATGATCGTGATCGCCTTTCTCGCCAGCTGTCCTACTGCGGAGCCCGACGGCCCGGCCGCTCTTCGCTCTCACGCACAATCTTGAGGAAGAGTTCCTCCAGCGTGGTGCGCGGGTTCTCGAGCGATGCGAGCTGGCCGCCATGTCGGGCAATCACGTCACGAATTTCCTGCTGAGCGGCTGCTGTGAGCCCGGTGGCACGGATCTGAGTTACGTCGCGGACCGTCAACAGACTGTCGACCCGCCCCAGCTCCTTCAGCTCGCCCTGATAGAGAATGGCTATCCGGTCACAAACGTCCTGAACGTCGGCCAGCAAGTGGCTGCACATCAGCACCGTCTTGCCTTCGCTCTTGAGCTTCAGAATCAGATCCTTCATGTCGCGGGTGCCGATCGGATCGAGCCCCGTGGTCGGTTCGTCCAGAATTACCAGCTCAGGGTCGTTGATCAGCGCCTGAGCCAACCCGATGCGGCGCGTCATTCCTTTGGAGTATTCCTTCAGCTGCCGGTGCTTGGCCCTGTCGAGCCCCACCTGGCTGATCAGCTGCCGCACCCGTTCGCGTCGCACCCGAGCGGGCATGTCGAACAGACGGCCGTAGAAGTCGAGCGTCTCTTCGGCGTTCAGAAAACGATAGAGATACGATTCCTCGGGGAGATACCCGATCCGCTCATTCTTGTTGACGTTCGTCGCCGGCTGGCCAAAGATGAGTGCCTCGCCAGAGGTGGGAAAGAGGAGCCCCAGGAGGAGCTTGATGGTGGTCGTCTTCCCCGAGCCGTTAGGGCCGAGCAGCCCGAAGACTTCGCCCTGACGGACTTCCAGGTCGAGTGCCTTCAGGGCGCGGACCTTCTGGCGACCCCAGAAATCGCGATAGTCTTTGCTTAGATTCCGAGCCTCAATGACGATTTCGGGAGCCGCCAGCTCAGACGAACCCATGGGCCTGGGCATAGTTTCGACCACAACCAATTCCCCCCCTCGGATGTTTCCGCCGCCGTTGTTTTTTGCCGCCGTTGTTACTGCCTCGGCCGCTGACGACCAGCGCGCCGCTTGGAGCGCGCACGGTGAGCCGCTCAGGGAGCCAGCTACCCCGGTAGAGTTACGCAAGTGTGCTGGCAAGGGTTCAGCTTAACTTAGCCCCGGGCCGATTAGGACTGGCCTAGCCCGGCTGACCCCAAAAATGTCCCCCCGCCCGACCGCCTTGACAGCCCCAACCGCCACTTCCTACAATCACGCCGTTGATACTGAGTCTCAATTTCGTTATCAGCTGGGCTACGGGCCCGTAGGAGAATTGGATATGCCCCGTCAGAACCGCCGAGCGTTCACGCTGGTCGAACTGCTGGTCGTGATCGCCATCATCGCCATCCTCGTCATGCTACTACTCCCGGCCGTCAACGCGGCCCGCGAAGCCGCTCGACGTACCGGCTGCCTCAACAATATCCGACAGGTCGGACTCGCCCTGAACGTCCACGAAAATACCTTCGGGCTCTACCCACCCAGCTGGAACGCCGGCGGCGGCTGGTCCGCCCAGGCCCAACTCCTCCCCTTCCTCGAAGAAAACTCCATCCACTCCCGCATCAATTTCAACGCCCCCTACAGCCAAGCTGCGGCCATCGGCGACGGACCCCTCTCCGCTCTCCGCGTCGAACCCTACCAGTGCCCGTCCGAGGTCAATGCCCAGCTGAGGCTCAGCAAGGCCGGCACCCCCGAACACTTCCCGCTCAATTACGGCGTCAACCTGGGAACCTGGTTCGTCTACGACCCCCGCACCAACCAGGGTGGTCCTGGAGCGTTCTACCCGACCAGCCAGCTCGGCCCGAAGGACATCCGCGATGGGCTCAGCAAGACCCTCGCTCTGGCCGAAGTGAAGGCCTACACCCCGTACGAACGCAACGCCGGCAAGACCGGGTCGCTCCCCATCCCCACCAACCCCGACGAATTGCCGGCCGGCGGCGATGCCAAGCTGGGTCCCGAGCTGTCCCAGAACACGGGGCACACCGAATGGGTCGACGGCCGGGCTCACCAAACCGGTTTCACCACCACCTTCCCCCCGAACGCCTCGGTGGTCACTTCGCGAAATCCCGAATACGACATTGACTGGAACAACCAGCAGGAAGGGAAGTCCCCCACGATTCCGACCTACGCCGCCGTCACCGCTCGCAGCTATCACCCGGGAATCGTCAACACCATGATGCTCGACGGCTCCGGACGCAGCGTCTCGAACGGAGTCGACCTGAACGTGTGGCGCGCCGCCTCGACCCGCTCGGGGAGCGAACCGCTCAGCCTTCCGTAGTCCAATCCGCGCCGGTCTGCCCCCTTCCCCGCAGCCGGACGATCCGTGATGATACGTAGCGGGTGCGCAGCTCCGTCGACGGACGCGGATAAGGCTGATTCAGCATGCACAAATACGTCATCATGGGCGTTCAGGGCTGCGGCAAAGGAACCCAGGCCCGAATGCTGTGCGAAGATTTCGATCTGGTCCATATCAGCGTCGGTGATATCTTCCGCTGGAACATCAAGCACCACACCAAGCTTGGTGCGCACGTCCAGCAATTGATCCGATCGGGCCGGCTGGTCGGCGACGAAGTGGTCGATGAGATCGTTCGCCGCCGGCTCGACGAACACGACTGGAACTTCGGCTTTGTCCTCGACGGATTCCCGCGGAACATGCCACAGGCCGAGTTTTTCCTCGAGCACTTTGACATCAGCGCCGTGCTCTACCTGGTCGTCCCCGACGAAGTCGTCTGCCAGCGCGTTCTGGCTCGCCGGCTCTGCAGCCGCTGCGGCCTCGACTACAACCTCATCTACCATCGCCCCAAATCGCTCGACGCCTGCGATGTCTGCGGCGGTCGACTCGTCACTCGCCCCGACGACAACGAATCCGCTCTGCGCGACCGGCTCCAGACTTACCACGCCGAGACCGAACCGGTCCTCGACCTGTTCCGCCGCAAGGCTCGCGTCATCGAAATCGATGGCACTCTGCCACCCATCGACGTCCAGAACGACATCCGACGCCGCATCGGACTCCGACTCGTCACCCCACCCGCCGCCTGACAATCTTCACCAGCCTCTCCCCTTCCCCACCGCAGCCAACGACTATCTTACGTCGCCTCCGCCCGTTCCACGTTCCAAGCCTCTTTTCCGCGGCCTCCGTCCCTTCCGCGGTCCCAGCATCGTTTCCGCAGGTGATTTACAGATCGGCGAAGGCCTGATCGACCAGTTCCTCCTTCGTCCCCTGCGAAGACGGATTCCGCGACTTGGTCTTGCCGTTGGTGCCGGAGAGGACCTGAGCGGCGGCGATTCGATCCAATCCGCTGAGCGACTCGCCGGACGTCGTCACCGCTTGCGGTGCCGGAACCGGAGTGGCCACGCTGGCAGCGGTGCTCGACGACGGAGCCTCGGGCTGTGCCACAGCGGACGGAGCGGCGGGGGGAGCTGCGGCGGATCGGGACTGAGCGCTGAGTGCGTTGATCACGCGCAGGGCGTCCAGCGGCGACAGCTGACCATCACCGCTCACGTCCAGGCTCGACCCAAAGCCGCTGGCTCCCGAGGACTGCCGCTGCAGACCATTGATCACCAGCAGCGCGTCGATCGGTGACACCTGACCGTCGCCGTTGACGTCGAACGGATTGCGGTCCGAGAGTGGCTGAACGGTTTGCTGCGCGGTCGACTCGATGGTCGGCGACGCTGGCAGTTCGACCACCAGCTGAGCGGGTGCCGGTGCCACAGTGCCCAGGGACGGGTCGTTGCTGAGCACTCGGAAGTTGTCGACCGACGTGCTGCCGTTACGTGACAGCGTCCCGACGGAGCCATCGACGACTGCGCCGTTAAAGGCGAAGCTGGCTCGCAACGTCCCGTTGACCGAGACGCTGACCGAGGTCCCCTTGAGGATCACCTGCATCGTGTAGTTGGTGCCGGCGGTCAGTGTCATCGGGCTCGATGCGTCGACCACCCAGCCCCATTTGGCCGTGTAATGGCCGATTAGTACCTTCTGACCGGCCACGTCGAGCGCGGCGAACTTGAAGTCGTCGGTGGCGTAGGCATCGAAGACCACTCCGCCGATCCGGGTCGTGTTGAGCTTCGCCTGCAGCTCCACGTACGAAACGGGATCGAGCCCGCGTCCTGTACCGTAGTTGACCAGCGACACGGCTGGAGTGGTAGTCGTCTGCGTGACCGCGTAGCGACCGCCGGCCAGCTGCCAGGTCCCCACCTTCGCTCCAGTGAATCGCCCAGCCGCTGGCCCGTCGAAGTTCTCGACGTAGTCAAAGTTGACTTCAGGCGGCAGGATCTGGACCGTCACGTCGTCGAACTGCCCGCGGGAATTGTCCGAACCGACACCTACCAGGCCCCAGTTCAGCCCAAACGAATATCCGTCCACGACTCTAGCAGCATACGCATGGGTGAACACGGTGGAATTGTTCACCACCAGCGACGCTGTCGATCCGTTGACGACCAGCAGCATGTTGTAGAAGGTCCCGTGTTTCGCCTGGAATGGGGTCTGTTTATCGATTACCCAACCGGTCGCATCCCGGTGCCCCATGACCAATTTGTTAGTGGAGACGTCGATACCGGTGAACTTGAAGTCGATCGGATTCTGATAGTCGAAGATCATGTAGGCGTTGGCCTTCCAACCCGCTGTCGGCTTGACCACGCTGATCGACGTCTTCATCTCAAAATACGTCGGCAGCCGATCGTTCACATAGAAGACAGCAGCCGCGTCCTTCCCCAGCGATGTGGCAGCGACCTGCAGCGAACCGCCGGAAACGGTCCAACTGCCGCTGTCGACGGCAAACCCCTGGAGCTTTCCGTCGTTGAAGTTGGCCGAACTGAGCACCTCCCGCTTCCCGTTGTCGGCATTCCCGAGCTTCGGATCGGCCGGCGCTCCGGTCTGATCCTGCCAGTCAAAGTCCTGCGGGCGCACCAGCCCCAACTCACCATCCGGCTCACCGTTCCGCAACGGATCGCTGCCAGTATCAGATGCTCGAGTCGGATCAGCACCGTCGCTGGCCGACACCGCGTAGAGGAACTCTGCTAATTGAGGTTGCAGAGACCTGGAGATGGTTGGACTTCCTTTCGATGAGAATGGAACTATGAACGAATTGTAATTGCCAGTCCAATCGATCAGCCGGTCGGCGTCGGAATTGGCGATCAGAATGTCAAGACCGCCGCCACCAAACGCTCGGTCGTTGTAGCTCGGAGATGTATCAGGACTGACATTCAGCCCGCCGGTCGTGTTCAGGTCATCGTCAGCGTTCAACAAGTCGTTGCCGTAACCACCGTACAAATTGTCGGAACCGGTTCCACCGACCAGCCAGTCGTTCCCCAAGTCACCGAAAATAGCATCATTGTCCTCTTCGTCTGCCCCACAATCCTCGTCCCCATCCTTATATCGGCGATCACTCGCTCCGCCAAAATTGAGGAAATACTCCCGCCCCTTTCCGGACTTCGACAGCCGTCCCTGATCAGTCAGCAGAATCTTTCTCAGGGGGTCATATTCGTCGAACAGTTCAAATTCGCCTGCCCTGCCACCATTCGCCGCACCGGGCTTAAGGAACCGCAGGGCATTCCCTGGATTCCATGGATGGTCATAGTCACTGCGGACGATTCCAGTCGCAACTCCGTCCGCGCCGTAGACCGGCAAATACGATTCGGCTAACGCTTCACCGCCGGAAATCGCATCGTCCCCTGATCCGCCGTGCAAGAAGTCGTTGCCGATCCCCCCGTAGATTATGTCATCCGATGGGGTCAGAACGGGCGCAAACTGAGTATCATTGCCCGAATCGACGTTGAAGGGCGTCAGATTGACGGTCTTCTTCAACTGACCAGACGGATTGACCACGGCCTGTTGAGTCTTGCCGGGCGTCTTAACGAGCCTTTCTGTCGTGGCGGCAATCCCCGCCAGTGGTTCCGCAATCCCATTGCGACTCGTGGCAATCCGCCCGTCGTCCCCCAGGACTCCGTCAACTCCCGTCCCTCCAGAAATCCAGTCGTTGCCGGTGCCGCCAATCAGATCGTCGTCGTGACCTTCGCCGAACAGCACATCCGATCCCAACATTCCGTAGATGACGTCATTGCCAGATTCTCCGTGAAGCTCATCCCCGGCACCGATATCTCCCAGAGCACGAATGGAATAGTCAGCGCCCCCAGGAGTGTAATCCAGAAGGTCAACGGCTCGGGGAATAATACGTTCCCATCTACCGTAATTGTCATAGTTGAACGAAAGATAACCGTTGAAGGTCGAAACCCCAGCCACGCTACCAGTGCTCGTGAGAGCCGCCGTCAATACCTTTCCATTGGATGTCACTCCGACAAGCCGGAAAATCGAACCGTTGTCCCCAAGAATCGTGTCCGCACCGCCAGTCTGGCCATAATTTTCGTGGCAGCAATTGTCGTCGTGATCGTCTTCGTCGGAGTGAAGAGCCCAACCATCACCAAAGATTAAATCGGCGCCGTCAGGACGTTGGGACGACAATGCAAGCCCATACAGGCTGGAGCTGCCACCAATCAGATCGTCCTGGCCCGCGCCGCCGAAGATCACGTCTCGACCACCATTTCCTTCGACATAGTCGTCTCCGTCGGAGCACGAATCGACTGACGGGCCATTCACAATCAATTCACCATTCGAATTACGCCCCGCCGAAACTCCTCGTGTCCTCGGATCACCATCAGTCAGCCCCAGGATCGAACCGTCGCCCTGGATGGTGTCGTCGCCTAAGTGACCAAACAACTCGTCGTTGCCAGCTCCACCCGCCAGGTAATCGTTACCGAACCGCTCAGGGTTCGACGACTCGATCGATGCCGAATGGTCCAGCAACTGGATCTGGTACTGCACCGCGGTCTGCGGATCCGCGTACAGCGGCACACCGCCGGACAGGGCGTTTACCAGCGGCAAGCCGTCGTTGACGGCCGCAGTTGTGCCGTAGATCAGCGTCCCCTGCAGGACGCGCATCCGCGGGTCAAGTCGATCGGTACGGAACGTGACGAGCGCGTTGTCACCGACAATCGCATCGTCTCCTAGTCCGCCGTCGATCCGGTCGGCACCGTCGGCGCGACCAGCCACCGAGCTGCCGCCCACCAGGATGTCAGCTGCCGCTCCACCGTACAGATCGTCTCGCCCCGGTCCTCCTTCGACGTAATCGCTGCCGCCAGAAGCAGCGTCCCGCAAGAACGTCCGAATTGATGCGGGAGCCAGACCGTCGGTCAACTTGGCTGGTACGAAGAGCAGCGAGGCCGGCAGGCTGCTCTTCTCCTGGAACTCAATCCCCAGTCGGCTGACCAGCTGACCGGCCGCATTCCGGTAATCGATCCGGCCGCGATCGCCAAACACTACGTCATCGCCAGCTCCCGCGACGATCCGATCGACTCCCAGGCCGCCGAATACGATCAGGCCCAGTGTGCTGGCCGATGCGTCCAGCGAATCGTTGCCGGCTTCCAGATTGATCGAAACTGGACCGTCGTCCGTCCCCAGCGCGGCCGTCAACTGATCATTGCCGGTCCCGGTGTTGATGATCGTCAGTTTGCGGAAGTCAGCGGAGGCCATGGTGCCGTTGATGGCCAGCGTATTCCCGCCCGACCCCAGCGACAGCTCCATCCCTTCGATATTCCCGTAGCTGATCCCGGCGGCCCCCAGACCGGTCAGCTGGTTCTTGGTCAGCACGCCGGTGTTCGCCGCTGTATCGCCGGTGTCATCCACTAGCCAGGTGTCCAGCCCCTGCTGACCATCGATGGTCAGCGGACCGGCCAGACCATTCAGCGTGCCGCCACCGACATTCGGTGCCAGGCTCCCCACGACAATTCGGTCATCGCCGCTGCCGGTAGAGACCGATGTGTTGCTGCTGGTCGAAACGATACCAGCCGAATCGTTACCCGTGCCCATCGCAATATTCAGGAATTCGACGGTGCCGTAAGAGATACCCTGAGCCAACCCTATGCCGGTGATCAGGTTCGAAGTCAACAGCAGCGAATTGGCGGCCGTGTCACCTCGGTCATCGACGTTGACCGTATCGGTATCCGAACCGCCAGCGAGGGTCAGCAGTGCGGCGATCGCGTTGACGGTGCCGCCGGTACTGGGTGCCAGATTGCCGACGTTGACCGTGTCGTTACCAGCCTGAGTATCGATCGTGGTCCGACCGGCGATCGTCCGCACATTAACCGTATCGGCTCCCGCTCCGGCCTGGATCGACGTGGTGCCAACGTGCGTGCTTTCCACGGTCAGCTCATCATCCGAAACACCCAACTGCAGTTCGAGGTCCTCAAACGCGAAGTACCCGATCCCATCCGGTCCCATCCCCAAGCCTTGAATGAACATCTCGTTCAGCGTCCCCGTCAACGGAATGGCTGAGCCTGCCGCGTCGACTGTCAGGTCATCGTCCCCATCACCTCCAGTGATCGACAGGTAGGCGTCGATGCCAGTCAAGGTGCCACCCGCATCCGGCGCTCCGGATGACACGTAGGCTTGATCGTCGTCCTCGCCGAGCCGGATCTCCGCCTCAGCGGTAATCGCCTGGACGTTCACAACATCCTGGCCTCGGCCAGCTTCCACCTCCAGCTCACCCTGCGTGAACAGAATGTCCACCGTGTCGTCACCCAGACCAGCATTAACATTCGTCAAACCGGTGTGGGTACCAACGATGGTCACAACGTCCGCTCCATCGAACAGATTCAGATTCAGTTCCGCGAACGACGTGTAAGCGGTCGTCACCGAACCCAGGACAACAATCGTGTCACTGGTCAGAATTACTTCATCGTCGGACTCCAGCAGATTCACGGTCAGGACGTTGGCCGTCCCGGCGCCCCCGTCAACTGTCAATGACGCCATTCCGATCGGGAAGTCGACGACGATCGCGTCATCGCCACCCTCGCCAAAGATTTCAACCGAATCAGTCGCTGGAGTCCCAGTCAGATCGACTTGATCATCCCCGTCGGACAAGTTCAACGCAAACTCTTCCACCTCGCCCAGCTCGATCAAGATCCCGTCATAGCTGATCAGGTCCTCGACGATCTGAACCACGTCGGCATCGCCAGTTCCGATCACCTCGACATCGTCACCTTGCACGTCCGAGCCGGCGTCGATGGTAATCGTTGTGTCCACACCAGATTGCAGCAGAACCGTGATTTCATCTTCTCCATCCCCTGTGTTGACTTCGACCTCCGACGGAATATCGCCAGTTCCGGTCAAGTCGACGGTCACGGTGTCCGACCCGGTACCGCCATTCACCTGCAACAGCTCAAAGCCGCTGAACGCAAACGAAATGCCATCAATGGTGATCGTCGCCCCTTCGACCAACACGACGCTCCCCGCGTCGCCCAGATTCAAGATCAGTGTGTCGGTCCCGTCACCGCCTTCGATGCTTCCTGTCCAGCCACTCGCTCCATCAACGCTGAATGTGTCATCGCCATCGCCGCCGACCAGGTTCTCAAAGCCCTCGAAGCTCGTCACACCATCGATATCGCCGGAGTCTTCGCCAGTGATGTGCCAGAAGCTGCCGGCATCGCTGCCGATCAACACATCGTTGCCCGTGGTGCTGCCGATGAACTGGTCGATACCACTGAACGGCCCGCCGATGCCGGTCGCCGTTGCCGTCTCCAGATCGACCGTGACGTCGCCAGTGAACGCCGAGTAGTCGAGCTGATCGAGTCCGCCGTCCCCATCGATGCTACCCTCAACCCCCGCCGTCGCTCCGACAAAGGCGAAGACGTCGTTGCCGGATCCAGTCTCGATATTTTCAATCCCGGAAAATTCATACGTGGCGTCGCCTGTCACGGTCCCGCCCCCGAGATCGGTTATCTCCACCACGACGCTGCCAGTGTGGTCAATCAGCGTGTCGATACCCGCACCGCCGATCACTGTCAGAGTCGTCAGCGTGGGCGGAACCTCCACGACATTGACGATGTCGACACCTCCGCCACCGTTGATGGTCAGCTGTTGGACATTCGTGACGTTGGTAACCACGCCATTGACGGTCACCGTCGTCGCGGTCAGCGTGATCGTATCGGTCCCCGTGGTACCGGTAATTGTCTGAATTGGATTCAGCGATCCGGCCCCAAACAGTTCAATCGTGTCGTCGTACAGAATCGTCGCCGTGCCAATCGTGTACTGATTCGTTCCGGCCACCGCACTGCCCGGGACGGCCAATTGGTCGATGTTGTCCGTGCCAGAGGGCGGGTCGCCGCTGTCGTGCAGCACAACCGTCACCGTCTCGGTCAGCTCACCCACTTCGTATGTGTCGGATCCTTGCTCGCCATTCAAAATAATGGTCGACGCCGACGTCGCGGCCACGGACAATTGATCAGCACCGCCTGCCGCGCCGATATTCAACTGCTCAAACTCTTCGTAGCCCAGCAACTGGCCATCCATGCCGATTGTATTGGCATAGATGGTGATCGTCTCAGCGGCATCGGCTCCCTCGAGAATCAGACTATCCTGTCCACCTGTTCCGCCGTTGACTGAGGTCCCCGCAAACGCCAAGGCGTGGACCGTGATCTGATCGGATCCCTGGCCGCCGTCGACGGTGGCCGTGCCATTCCACGCGACCAGCTCAATCTGATTGTCGCTCGGTCCGCCGGTCAGGTTCGCCACGCCGACGTTGGTCAATTCGATCTGTTCGCCGTTCCCCGCCACCAGCGAATCGGTGTCGAGCGTCCAGTCGGTATCGGCATTGGCTGCTATCGTGTTCTGCCCGGTACCACCGTCGAAGCTAAAGGATCCTGCCACGGGCGCATAGAGCGGTCCGGACGGCTGCGGATTGCCGACCGGTACGAACGTACCCGCGGCTGGCGGTGACAACTCGTCCGACGCTACCGACAGCGTATCGTCTCCACCTCCCATGTCGAGCTCAAAGTCGGCCATGCCATAGGCAGTTAAGCCACTCGAGTCGATGGCGACTTGATCGTCGCCCGTCCCTGTGGTCACCGATGCCGCGGTGACATCGAAGAAGATCAGGTCTGAAGTCTGCGTGGTGCCCAGGGTTCCGCGCACCCGGTTGGCCTTGGCTCCAGCGATCAGCGTCTGCTGCTCTTCAGGAACCAGCACGGTCAACGGAGCGGACACGTTGCGAATATAGACATAACTCGTGCCGTCCGTATTGATCACCGTCGAGCTGTTCGGGAAGTACGGCGAGCGACCGTTGATCTGCGGGGCGCCGATAATCGCGCGACCATCGCTGATCCGGACCGCGAACCCGACGTTGTCGCCGGCCGTGGCCCCACTGCCGCTCAGCGGATCAACACTGGTCCCGTCCGACTTCCAGCTCCCACCCTCCAGTCGGTAGACGAACGCCGCGCCCTGATCGTCGCCGTTGGCCGAGCCACGGCCGTAGGCGCCGACCACCACCAAGTCGTCCTCCACGGCCACTGCCGCACCGAAGTAGTCGTTCGCCTGACCATTGGCCAGCGACAACAGCTGCTGGCTCCCCCACGCAGTTCCAGTGCGCAGGTAAGTGAAGGCAGCTCCTTGACCAGAGCTCGTCGCCGGAGCGCCCACGACGGCGTGATCACCGCTGATATCGACCGACGACCCGAAGCCCTGACTGTTCCCCTGCGAGTCACTCAATGTCTGCTGGACGAGCCACTGTGTCCCGTCGTTCACGAGCACCACAGCCTGCCCGTCACCGGCCAAACTCGCCGGTGCACCGATGATCACCGATCCACGGTCAACGGCCACCGATTGACCGAATTGGCCCGCAGTCGCTGTCCCGGAAGCGTCGTACGTCTGCTCCAAGCTCCAGCTGATGCCGTCGTAAGTCAGCAGCAACACCTCGTCCGAGCCCGGCGCTCCCGCCACGGCACGAGCACCGTCCACGTCGACGGCTCGGCCCAGTTCCTGACCGGCCGTTCCGTCAACGTGCCCACTTTGTCGCCAATCGCCGCCCAGCCGCTGGAACAGATACACACCACCCGATCCGCTCGACTTGTTCGGAGCACCAACGATCAACGCGTCACCACTCAGACTCACGCTGCTGCCGAACTGGTCGTCGGTCTGAATGTCGGTCGGCTGCAGCCTGGCCTGCAGATTCCAGGTATCTGTGCCCGGCACAGCCTGGAACACAAACACGGCCCCGCGATTGTCAAAATCGCGAGCCCCGACCACGGCCACATCACCGTCAATCGCTACGCTCGACCCCGTCTGGGAAACTCGCACCTCGTCCGGCATCACCAGATCGTTGGCGCTTAGAGGCGTCCATGCCGGGCCACGCTGCCGAAAGTTGTACAGCTGATTGGCCAGGGTCGTGTCGTTCGACGTCCCGACCAGGTAGAAGCCTTCGCTGATCAGCTGAGCACCGACACCGAACTGCCGATTGATGTCAGTGTCTACCTGCATCACATCAGTCAGATCGTTGTACTCGAATGGCCGCAAAACCACCCCGAGGCTGGTAGCCTTCTCGTCAAACAGTTCGACACTGCTCGACTTCCCTGGGCCTCCGACCAGCATTCGATGGCCACGAACCGTCAACGAATTGGCGGCACCCCATCTCTCAGCGCCTTGGGACGGCGTAACGTTGGTGCTGGTCCACGATCCGAAATTGGTACCGCTGACCCGAAGTACCGCGCGGTCCGCTCTCGCTTCCGGGGCCCCCGCGTAGAAGAGCTGGTTGGCATTGTTCAAGCCGACCGAGCCTTGGTCAACCGCCGCGACAACGGCTCCCAACCTGTTGGTATCGTCGAAGTACTCTACTGTCTGCAGCGGCGTATCGGTGAACCCGCCAATCGTCGCCGACCAGTTGCTGTAGTCAGTGGCTGCCAGATTGTAAACAGCCGCCCGGGATTTCCCCGGACTGCCCACGAAAACGCTGTTTCCGACAATGTCGACCGATTCTCCCCAACGAGCGTTCTGCAGCCGACTGTTGTAGTTCTTCACCACTCGCGTATCAGTCGCCGGGTTGGCACTCGCCACGAAAATGCGGTCGATGTCGTTCTCGCGTGCGGAAGCCAGTGTGTAGGTAGTCGCCGAATTCGTGCGATTGATCACGGCCCTGCCACCCGCGTCATAGAAGACCGGGTCATCCAGATCGGCTGCCATGGCCACCGTGTGAGGACCGACTGTGAAAGTCAGTCCGTTGTTTTCGTTAACGCTGGTGCTGTACGGACGATAGGTCGTCGAAATGCCGCTCAGTTTGGCGTACGGATTGGTCGTGTCGTTGGCTGAACCGACAATGACGTAATCGATGTCGTTCTGCAGGTAGTCCGCCAGCGTCGTCGAGTAATTCGACTTCGTGGGGTTCGCCACCGACTTGTATCCCGAGTCGCCGCCATCGATGTCGATCGCGGCGAAGTAGGTGCCAGGCCCGACAATTACATCCAGATCGTTGATCTCGTCCCAATTGTAGGCGCCTATCCCATAAGTCTCCCACTGGCCATTGCGTTTGATCTGGATTTGATTCCAACCCTCAGGCTCGTACGACTCGTTGAATGAAGTGTCGTTGGGAAGGCTGTCGTCATCCGGCATCAACAGCCGATCCTGGACCCAACTGCCAGAGGTCGTATTCAAACTGTAGACGACCGCCCCGCCGACAGGCAGATTGCCCGCCGATGACTCACTGCTCTTGCTCAAGTCGAGCTGATATCCAACGCTCGGCTGTCCTACCGACGAGTAATACGCGGTGGCGGTCGGCATGCCGATCACCAGCTTCGATCCGGAAATCGCAACCGACGCGCCGAACTGTGAGCCGGTCTGGTTTCCGACAAGTGTCTGCGCCAGAGTCCACGTTTCGCCATCGGATCCGAGCGTGTAGATGTATACGCGATCCTCACCAGGCGAGCCGATCGCTAAACGACCCCCTTCCTGGGCCAGGTCGAAACCAAATTGACTGGCCATATTGCCACTGGCCGGTATCAATGACTGGACCGGGCGCCAGTAGAGCCCCTCGTTGACGTAGGTGTGAACCGTGTTCTGACCGGGATCGCCAATCGTCAACAAGCGCGTGGCCGGATCGTACTCGCTGACCGACCCGAATCGCGATATCGCCAACGGAGTATTGTTGGCCGTCACCACAGGGTCGACTAGGATTTCGGCCTGCAGATTCGCCTGGGAAGCCGCGGGAATCACACCGCTGGAGCTGAATGTGCGCACCCCGCCGATATCTTCCTGCAGAGCCAGCGAGCTGGTTTCCCGCCACCTCCACAACGTGGCATTGCTGAACGACTGAAGACTCCAGTCCCCGACCGACAATGGTGTCGAACCGAGGTATTCATAAACCTTCCCTCGCTCGGCGGAGTCGGCAAAACTCTCGGCCACCAGTACCGTCTGACCGCCAGCGATCGTAACCGGCGAGCTCTCCGTGGTGAAATCAAAATTCTGCCGATTCATCCCCGGCAAGCCAACCACAATGCGTCCGGCGCCCACCGCCACGCTCGTCCCAAACCGATCCGCCGTCAGGTACCGGTCCAGTGCCTGGTTGTCCGTCAGGACTCCTGATCCCGCCGGGCTGGCTGACTGCAACATCCCCGCACCAGTCGGCCCGCTGGCTCGTGTCCAGCTGGCACCCAGCCCAGACCCCTGATCGACCAGACGATGGAAGACAAACGCCGCCCCCTGGTCCGTCGATACTTTGTCGTATCCCGGGCTACCAACCACGACCGTGCCATCGGCAACCGCCACCGACGAACCGAATTGATCACCCGGCTGACCTACACTCAATCCATCCGCCGCCGGAAGACCGCCGTCCGCCGTCAGCCTCGCCACACGCACCCAGTTCGTGCCAGTCAACTCGAATACAAAGGCCCGGCCATGGTCAGCGAAAAGTGTTTCGCCGGCGTCTTTCGGATCGTCCCAGTTCGGTGCCCCGATCACGATCTGACCGGCCACCATATCCAGCACGCTGCCGAACTTTTCGCCCGCCTGAGGAACCGAAGGAGCCAGCGTCGTCGTGTTCGTCCAAACCGAACCGCTGCGGGTGTAGACATACGCGCGGCCAGCTCCCTCCACGCCCGACTGCGGCGCACCAATCACCAGCGTATCGTCCGTGGCAGCGACTGCTTCGCCAAAATCGACCAGGCCCGTCTCCAAACGGAAGATCCTGGCTTCCTGAACCCAACCAGCCGACGTTTTCGCAAAGACGTAGACCGCGCGATCGGCAGGACTAGTTCCCGCCACTCCCGGCGATCCAACTACCAGCCGATTCGCACTGATCGAAACCGACTCGCCGAACAGCCTGCCCGCGGCCGCGTCATTGGGCGACACCGTCCCTTGCAGAGCCCAGACGCCATGCTGCCGCTGGTAAACGTAGACCAGACCCGAATTCGTGCCATGCTGGCCATCATGCGGCGCTCCGACCGCCATCCAGTCACCCGACACGTCGACACTGGCGCCGTAGCCGGAGCTTGCGCCAGCCGTCTCAGGCGCCGTAAACTTGCCCCGCTCTTGCCACCGATCATTGATCCACTCGTAGACATTCACGATGCCGCTGCTGGAGTCCTTGACCTCTCCAGCAACGACCAGCGTGTCACCAGAAATTGCCGATACGTTCCCCAGATGCCGCGTATCGACGGCCGTCTGAGTATCCAACCGCACCTGCTGAGTCCACGATACCACCCCGTCCACCGTCACTGCGTGCAATACGAGATTGCGCAGGTTCAGGTCCGCGACATTCAACGAATCGACCGCCAGATCGGCCGCGTCGTCCGGAGTGATCACATCAAAGTCCGACAATCCGTGCACAATCAACGGCTCGACCCCATTGAAATCAATCGAGTTGCCGCCGACCGTGATCTGCCCCGCTCGAGCCTCGGTACTGCTGGGCCGATACGTCCCGCTGGCAACGCCGTCACCGGCGATTCGCAACGTATCGCCAGCCGACTCCGTTCCGCCGTGGAAGCTCACCGTCGCCGTGCCGCTGGGGACTCCCGCCACAAAAGGCAGATTCCCGTCCGTTTCACCGTTGCTGAACGCGAACAACTGATCGTCGCCAGCACCTCCGTCAAACGTGGCCCGATATCCTCGGTTATCAAACAGTTTGCCAACGTTGAATTCGTCGTTCCCGCCACCACCGTAGACCGTCGTGCTGTAGGGGTACTGACCGTTAAACATCTCGACAATGTCGTTACCCGTACCGAGCGACGCCAACAGATGCTCGGCGTCCCGGGTGTTGACGTTCAGCGGCAAGGCGACCTGATTGGCGTTCCGCGACAGGACCACCGTTCCGTACGAAGAACTGGCCGGGTCTGCGCCCAACAACCGAGTGAACAGGTCCAGCCATTCCTGGCTGGCCACCGGCGGCTGAGCATTGGCGTCCTGCGGGAAAATCTGAGCAAAGGATCGATTGACGAACGCCAATGCGGTTCTCTCAGAGGTCGCCGTATCAAGGAACTGGACAGCATCGGCCCCGCCCTGCCCATTGATCATTACCGGAATGCCACGACTCGAGTCGGCCGTCGGAGCTCCCAGGTCAATGAAGTACCGGCCCAGCGAATATCCGCCCGATCCGTCCGACTCGCCCACGTTGATGGCATCCGCACCTGCACCAGCGTTGACAGTAAAGGTCGAGTTCTTGCCGTCAGGGGACTGCTCACGATGAGTCGCCTGCAGGTTGATCGTGTCGGCACCAGTGCCCGCGTTGAGTACCACGGTTTCCATCCGACGATACGACACCGATCCCGCACCACTCCGGCCAACCGTCGTCGTGTCAAATTTCCATGTACGTCCGTCTGACAGTTGAATGGAATTGGCATCCAGCAGGTTGGTCACTGCGTAGGTCTGACCGGCTGTGTCCGCCTGGTCGTTCAGGTACAACTCATCCGCAGCCTCCGGCCCTTCTCCGTCGATCACGACATTCCCCAACAGACCGGCCAGCGAGCCGGCAGCGACCGAACCGGCCGTCGCCCCGACATAGACCTTGTCGAATCCACCACCCGTACGAATCGTCGTCGTCAGGCCGCTGTAGGATGTGGCGATATAGAACGTGTCGCTCTGAGCCCCCATCTGAATGGTGATATTGTCCGGCGTGTCAAAGATTACCGCGCCGGTAATGCCCAAACCGGTCACCGAATTCCCGGTGAAGGTCCCCGTCCCCGCTGTGTCCTCCCCGGAATCGTCCACCACGATCGTATCGAGGTCCCCTTCACCATCCAGATGGACCGGGCCGGCGATCCAGTCGACCTGGCCTTGCAGAGATGGATGCAGCCCCGACAGCGTCGATCCCACCTTGATCGAATCGGAACCACTGCCACCGTGGATGTAGGTGGTGCCGTAGGTTGAGGTGCTGTCCACGGCGAACGTGTCGGCGCCGGCGCCCAAGTAAACGTGCACGTTCTCGACCGTCGGATTGAATCCGGCCAAACCCGAGTTGTAGTAAATCGCGGCGGGGAAAGTGGCGGGGCTGCCGTAGTCCCGGCCAAAGACGTCTTCATGGATACTGCCGAAGCCATTCGTACCCATCCCCATCCCCGTGATCCCCACCGCTGTCAGCTCGCCGGGCGTTGTCGACGCGTCGCCATAGACATTCAGCGTGTCGGTCCCATCCTGCCCAAACCAGGCCACGATCCCGCTGACCCCCGTCAGTTGGCCTCCAGCGGTACCGACATTCAGCGTATCCTGCCCCGATCCGCCAAAGACGTACGCCAGCATTGAGACCGGGAGCGCGGTGATCCGGAACTGATCGTCAAAGGCCCCCAACTCCAACAACACCGTCAGCCCGCCATTCGCGGGCGCCGAGACCGTCATCTGGCCAGTCATTCCCAATCCGGTCAAAGCCGTGCCGGCGAGCAGACCGTCGGTCAACGGATCGGTTGCCCCGTCTGAGCTGATATACGCCCCATCGAGAGTGCCGCCATTCCCCACGGCCCCGGCGTCAATCGTCAAACCGCCCATGTGCGACAAGCTACCCGACAGCCTGCTGAACGGATCACTGGCATCGTACACGCCGCCCGTGATGAACAGATCCTTGTTCGCATTCTCGGCCACAAAGAACCGATCGGCTCCACGACCACCTTGCAGTGTGGTTGGTCCGGCAATCCCCCGCACATAAATTCGATCGTCCGCATCGCTGCCGCTGAAGACCGTGTTCCCCGACGCGTTGATCCCTGCCGGATTGTTCAGCTGTAGATCGTCGATATCGCCGCCTCCGGCAATCTCCACCGACGGTGCCTGCACATCGCCCCGAATATCGATCGTCGTGCCGGGGTCGCTCGCACTGTTCGGCTGAGCATCACCTTGGATCAAGACTGAAATCGCCGCTTTGACCAGAGCCCCCAACGGCAACAGGAAATCATCCCCCGGCAAGAGGCTGACCGCATTCCCCTCGACCGTTCCCACGCTGACTGAATTGCCGAACTGATCGGCCCCGCTGACCAGCAACCGAATGTCCTGGTGCTCATTGACCGAGTCATTCACCGTCAACTGCACAATGCCTGTGGTCGCCATCGCCTTCAAGACCACTAGCGAGCCAAACGTTTCCTTCAGATAGATGTTCCCCGACTGGGATACGGCCACCAGCCGCCCCACTCCCGGCACGGCCGAGTCAATCTCCTGGCTATGCTGCTGCTGACCCTCGCCCGCACCGTAGATCTCGACAGCATTCGTCGCGCTGCCAATCGACCCGGCCACGGACAGATCGATGTCGGTTCCCTGGATATCGGCCAGATCGTCGGCGGCACCGTCCAGTAGCGAACCGGTAAGCACTTCCAGCAGCACGTCAGCTTCGCGCGAGACGATCCCGCCCAGACGCAGATCGCCCGACGTCTCACGCAGGTAGACATTCAACCCCGCCAGAGCGTCGACCTCACCATCGGACTGGACGGACGAATCGATCTCCAGCAGGTCGGTCAGCCAACCGATGTGCGCCTGCGGATCAGATGCGACCAACTTAATTCTGTTGCCAATCACCCATGGCGTCAGACCGTCATCGCCGGTAGTGGCCAGGTCGTAAATCGAACCCGACAAGGCCGTCAATTCGACATTGCCCGCATTCGACTGAATCTTCTGGATTCGCAGATCGCCAGCGGTCTCCGTAAGGGTCAGCGAACCGTTGCTGAGAAAATCAAGATAACCGCTGGCCAGCACGTCGGTGAATGCGGTGACGTTGATTCGCGGATCGCTGATACCCGCGTTTACCGCGTGGACCACGATATTCTCTGCAGCGACCAATTCCCCAAACTCAAAACTGCCGGCCACTGACGTCACCAGACTCGTGTTGGCATACAATGCCAGACTCAGCGGAGCGGCCGATCCAGTATCGGGCCGGAAAAAGTTCACATAATCGCCAGTCACCGACTCTTGCGTCACCGTGACTTCGATGCCTGCCGTGTTGCCCAGCGACGTCGTTTCCTGCAACGTCGGCTGAATGGCAATGTCGATGGTACCGCCAGCCGTGATGCTGGACGAATCAAACTTCGAGGCCGAAAGGTCCGTGTCCCGCAAGCGACCTCGAAGTGTGAGGTAGACGTCTTCGGTCGAGTCAACTGCTAAATCAGTCGTCAGCCCGGCGCTCCGCACCAGCTCGACACCCAAAGGCTCAGCACTCGACCCAACACTCTCGCCAATTAGCTCGACACGATTGCTGCGAATCACGCCGCTGCTGCCACCGTCGACAATGGCGCCCAGCGGATTCTGAATATTGGTCAACCCGGCCGGATTGTCGATCAAACCGTTCACGACCACATCCGAACCGCCGAGGCTCGAGTTCAAAATCTGGATGTCCGTCGGACCGACCGCATCGACGACGGAAAATGTCACCGTTACCGACTCGGCATCCAGCTCGACACTCCCTTGGGCCAGCGGATTCGCCGGGGAAATGTTCCCCAGTATCAATCGTTCTCCGGACAGATTAGTGATCGCGATACGGTCATAGGTTGTCTTGGTGCCGACGGTCCCGCCACTGCCAGTGATCTCCGATTGAGGTGCCGACTCGCCATCAAAGTCGGCCACCGTGTTGGCACTGAGAATGGCACTTCCCGCGGCCGACGGATTGACGATCGGGTCGACCACGATGTCGCTCCCGCCAACATTGACTCCTTCACCCGATCCGCTGTTGACGGTAATTCCCTGGGCCTTCACGATCAGGCCGCCTTCGTCGATGATGAGTTCGGGATCAGGGCGGGTAACCAGGTTAATGTTGCCGTTAAGTTCGATGGAACGATTTGCCGACAGGTTACCCTCTTCCGATGGCGACTCGACCCCCAACCCTTCCGAAGCAGCATCCGGGCCCCGATCGTAATCAGTGATATTCTGCTCAGCCGATACATTCACGGAAAATCCGGCCAACGTCGCGTTGCTGGCGATCACTACCGCCGAGTCGCTGTCGTAATCCGTTGTCGTCCGCGATGTCGCATCACCGTACAAACCGCCAGCCGTCGACTCGGCGTCGGTCGTCACGTCGACGTTGTCATGCAAGGCGCTGACCGTCACTGACTGGCCGCTCACTAGAGCCCCAGCCCGCACTTCGACCTTCGCAGATTCGTCGTCGATCGTTACCTGAGAATCCGAGGTGGCGAACGCGATTGCCGCGTAAGACGTCGATTCTGTGGTGGCCTGACCCGTGAGAGCCGAAACTACTGCGACCAGCGACACATCCTTTCCAGCCAGCGTGGCACCGGCACCGACGTTCACGTTGGTGTTCGCCGAGCTGTCGCCGATGGCCACAATCGCGTCTGACTCGGCGTCCGAACCACCACCGTACGCGTCACTGACCGCGGAAGCATATTCATCCAGAGATGTATCAGCCGTAAGGTCGATGTCGCCGACCGTCTTAATCGATGCGCCCGACTCCACCTCGGCAACATTCGAATAGTCGTCCGTCAACTCTGAGTCGGCCAGCGATACGGGAATCAGACTACCACCCTTCGCGTCCGAATAGGTCTCTCCCGCATGCTGCAGTGTCGCAAGGACTGAAACGTTCCCGAATGAATCAATATCCGCGTCCGATCCGATGTAGGCGTGATTGTCATCATCGATGGTTACGATGGCATCCACCAGCCCTACCGCCGCAATCAAGCCGCCAGTGCCGTTGAACCCGTTGGACGATGCATTCACGATACTGGTCGATGTCACTCCAATATCGCCACCTGTCTTGGATACGCTGTCGCCAGCCTGAACAGACTCCGCCGCGATATAGGCCTTAACGACGGGAGTCACAGTCACTTCCGCCAGGTTAATGCCGACTGTAGCGACAATGGCGCCCGAGACACCCGTAACGGAGGCCGTCGAAACGTTGTCTCCCGATGTCGGTGACAACAGACTTAACGACACCCCGCCCGGACCCAGCAACAGATCGGTCCCAACAGCGCTCGAAGTAATGTCGATTCGCAGTACGTGTTCACCAGTCGTGCTGCTCAGATCGATTCCTTCAGTCCCCAGGCTGTGCAACGATGCCGAGCTGAGTCCCGTCGCATCGATATCGATCACATTGCCATCTGAGTCGGTCAGCTGGAACTTGTTGGCCTGATCGGCGGCCACAATGCCGCTCAGTTCGACGTAGTAGGTTACGCCATCGAACAGATTAGCGATTGGCAGGTCACCCAGAGCGGTCAGACTGTGCAACGTGTCCGTATCGACTGTCTGTGTCTTGGCCGGCCCCAGCGTCAGCTGACGGTCGAGCCGATGCTGACTGCCACTTCCCGCAGAGGTCAGCGTCAGCGGGTTCGTACCTGCAACCGCGTCCGGTTGGCTGGCAAATAGCTGCAAGCTCCCCCCGGAAATACTTCCGACGTAATACAGCCCCCGGTCGGTCAAACCTCCGATCGCTGTTCCGCCGCCGGCGGAGTAGACCACCGCGTCCCCAGTCTGGAAAGTTCCTACGGAATTGAGCGTGCTGGTCGACGTGTTCACAATCCCCGCACCGCTGACGTCGAACGCGGTTCCCATGGCGGCCAGTTTGACCTCGTTCACTCCGACCACGATCACTGTGTAATCGTCGCCAGGGGTCAGCCCTCCGATGTCAGCTCCGCTCCCTGACTTCGAGTACCGTACCGAATCGCCGGTCTGGAAACCGTGGTTCGGCAGGAAGATGTTGTTGTTGTCCTGGTCAACGATGTTGCCGTTGCTGTCCAGCGTCAACGCGCCGCTGGCGACCGCCACGTCGACGGCCGCACTCGAAAATTGCTTACCGACCGGAGCGTGGTAGGTTACCGCCTGGCCATCCACGAACCCGTGCTGGTTCAACGTAATCGTGTTATTGGCACCGTCGACGGCCGTTCCGGCGGCGAATGTCTGTGGGGCGGCATAGGTCGCATTAGGATCCTTCAGCTTGATCGTGCGAGCATCAATGACTTCCACCAGATAGGCCGAACCGTCGCTCAATCCACCGACAGCCGTGGCATTGGAACTGTTCGAATAGATGACACGATCTCCAGTACGGAACGTGTGCGGCCGATTGAAGGTGATCGTGTCACGGAGCCCGTCGACGCCCAAACCCGCATCGAAACGATTCCCCAGCTGGATCAAGTCGTCATTGACCACCAGCACCGAGTACTGCCGGTCGCCTTCGAGCCCTCCGATCGCCGCGTCAGCGTCCGGGTTGCGATACACCACACTGTCGCCATCCCGCAAACCGTGGCTCGTGAAGCTGATGGTATCCGTCGACGAGTTCACGTCGGACGATGTGATACTGTCGTCGGGCGGAACAGCCGCGTCACCGGAACTGGCGTCGACGTTGATCTGTCCAGTCGCCACGATAGTCGAGCCGCTGCCGATATAGCTTTCGACTGTCGGCTCGATAGTGACCTTGGCTTCCGAGTATCCGACACTTACGCCACCTATTGTGGTACCGCTCGTATCGGCATCACCCTCTGCACCCGACGTCGCCGTCACTGCGAGGTTGCCGTCGACCGAGACATCGGCGTTACTGACCAGCGCGGCACTGACCGTTCGCGTGATTGTCGTCTTGGCCGAAGCACCGGTGACACTCAGTGCACCACCAGCGCCGGCGATCACATCCACCGTCGTCACTCCGTTGGCCACCGCCCCGACATTCAGGCCGCCGCTGCGAATCGAAGCTCCATCCAGCACGTGGGCCTGAGTCGTGCCGCTGATCGACGCGTCGGCGATCATGGCCCCAACACCTACGATGGCCCCCACACCACCGCCGTCCGCTTCGATCTCGACGTTCAAATCCGACGCCGCTTGAACGGAGACGAGTCCACTCGTGCGGACCCGGGTGTTTGCCCCCAGATTCGCTTCCGCGTCGCCGTCGATGGTTACGAGCGCCACGCCCGCCGCGCCGGCCCCGCCGGCTGATACGGCCAGGCCCACGGCCATCGGACTGAACGTGTCGTCAAAATAGAATCCCTCGGCGGTAACAGTTCGGTCAGCCTGAACGTTGACGCTACCCACGGTCGGGGCCGATGTGTTCGGCGATCCAATGATGGTTCGATCGCCGATCTCAGCCGAGGTGTCGCCGGAGTAACTGACAAGCGTGACAGCCGCGCCGAGCGAAGCGCCGACCAGCGTTGCCGCGGCTCCCATCGTCGATGTATTCGACGAAGCCGTGCTGCTGGCATGCACGTTCACTGCCCCGGCGCTCAGAATCTGAGTAGCCAGCGCGTCGGTCACGCTGCCCGTGATGTAGGCACGGACGTTGCTGGAGTCATTCAACACGATCACGGCACCCGCCAAGCCGAAGAATTGTCCGAAACCGGCCGTAATCGAAATGCCCTGGTAATGGATCTGCTGGTCGGCGTCGACGGAGACCGTACCGCCGGCATCCTCCTGTGCCGCCGAGATCGTAACTCCTCGATCAATAAAGGCTGTTACATCCTCCTTGACCGTAATCACGGCAATCCCGGCGCCGATCCCGGCCCCGGTAATGCCCAAACCAGCACCGCCCGTGACGATCGTCAGGTCGGCTTGCTGCCGGGCGTCCAGATCGACGTTGCGACCGGCCTGGATGTTGGCGCCTTGCGCAATGAATGCGCTGGTCCCCTTGGGAATCGACAGACTGCCAAAGCTGTCCTGATTGCCCACCGACTCGCCCGCCGCGCCGTCGACGTCTGTCTCGTCGGACGTGGCATACGCGGCATCGGCGTCCGAAGCCGCATCGATACCCAGGCCCTGCAGGATGTCGCTGATCGCCGTGACCCGTACCTCCGCGTCAGCGTATTCAGTGGCCGAAGTGCCGTTGCCAGCCAATGAATCCTCGGTATCCGGGTTGTTGTCGCTATCGGAATTAAACGCGTACGAGCTGACCAGATTTCCGCCCAGGGCGTAGACGGCTACCGCTGCGCCGATTCCGACCGTTCCTCCGCCACTTCCGCTGACCACATACGTCTGCACATCGCGATCCGACAGCGCCGAGACGGCCACATCACGCCGTGCCCGCACGTCCTCACCAGCGATCCAGGCGCTGGTGTCATTGCGGAAGATACCCACATCGACGGCCCCTGACACTCCGGCCGTCGCAGCCCCGCTGATCGAACCATCGACGCCGACCGAAGTCAGCCGGTTGGCAGCCGCCACATGAACGTCCTGATTTTCATGTGCCCCCGCGTTGTCCGTGTTGATCTGAGCCCCGGCGTCGATGTAGGCCCGCGTGTCCGAGTCGATCACCGCCACGGTGACGACACCCGCCACCGCTGCCGCAGCCGCCGCCGAACCGGCGACACTCACTGTCGTATAGCTTTCGCTCGACAGCGCGTTCACGGCCAGGCCGCGGACATCGTCGGTGGCATCCGCATAGCCAAAACTGCCGTCCTCCAGCGTGCCGTCAAAGACAGTCATCGAGCCAGAGTTGCCTTTGGCGTCGACTTTGGCATTCGCCCCGACCCATGCCCTCGTGTCCTTCTCAACCACCGACACACCGACGCTCGCACCGACTCCAGCCGCGCCGGTCGAGAAACCGGCCCCGAGGGCCAGCAGGTCAATGTCCGTGACATCCACGGCCGTCACCGCCACGTTTCCGCTCGCCGATACCTCGGCGTCATCGCCGATCGAAGCGTGAGTCTCATTGTCGAGCGTGATCACTGACAAAGCGCCGGCGACCGCTACCGTCCCCGCACCGGACACCGATGCGGCGACCGTCAGAATGTCCTGAGTCGACTGGGCGTGAACTTCCACATCGCGTTGAGCGTCAACGACGGCCGATTCGCCGATCGTCGCCTTGGTGTCGATCTCGATCGCACCCACTACCACGCTTGGCGTCACCGCCACGGTTCCTGAAATGGCGATGCCTCCGGCGACTCCCAGGTAGCTGACATCGTTGCCGGCCGCCACCAGTACTGATTGGTCGTCGCCTACTCCAGTCCGATCCTGATTGATCTGGGCCGAGTTACCGATGGTGGCCATTGTGTCCACAGTCATCAGGTTGATGGCCCCCGAAACCTGCACGGCCGCCGTCCCGGAACCCGCCGCACCCACCGCCATGAGGGCCACATCGTCCTGGTTGATGGCCGTCACCGCCACGCCCTTGAAACCAGTCCGCGACCGAGCTGTCACATCGCGATCCTGCGTCAGCGAGCTATCGGTGGCGTCGGTATCGTCGAGCGTCGGCGGCGCCACTTCACCTTCGATGTCCGAATAGGGCGAGCTGAAATCAATATCAAAGTCGCCCGTCCGGACCGTGGCCCCCGCCCCGGCACCCTTGGCGTCAACGATCACGTGGTCACCGATATAGGCTCGCGTCGACTTGATGACTACCGGTATCCCCAGCGCTCCGCCAATTCCGGCCGTCGAGCCGATCGACAGCGATCCGGAGATGATGTCGATCTCACTCCGTTCTTCAGCGGCGACCACAACGTTGCCACCGGCGTAGAGTCTGGCGGCCGACAACCCCGACAGATCACTGGCCACATAGGCCAGCGTATCGATCGTCAACACGGAAACATCAACACCGCCTGCCACACTGACCTTACCACCCGCCGTGCCGGCAACACCCACTCCCGTGATGTCCTCATCCGAGAGCGATTCAATCGTGATGTCGCCTTGCGCCTCGACATCGGCTCCTTCGCCGACCTTGGCCATGGTCGATTTGTTCAGTACGGCGATCTCGATACCGGCCCCGACGCCGACCTTTTCTGAATACGAGATCGCTCCAGCAACGGCCACCGACGTCGTCGAATCGTATGCCGAAACCTGAACGTTCTGCCCTGATCCTTCGGTGCCAGCTGACTTGTTGATCGCTGCTCCGCTGCCAATCCAAGCGGCCGTGATCTCGGTCAAGACGGTCACCGCCAGCATCCCCGCCACGCTGACATTTGATGCACCGCTACCGCCCACCGCGATGTTGTTGACGCTTTCGTCGGACGTAGCACCGACGTAGAGCCCGGTGATTGATTGTGTGCCGTTACTTGTGAACAGCGTGGTTGTGCCCTTGGTGCCGCGAGCGTCCAGCGTGATGTCGCCGACCCACGCTTGCACGGTGTCGTCATGGGTCAGCGTCGTGCTCGAGATACCGACACCAACCTTATCACTGGCGGCCAAGCTGCCGGTAATGCCATAGATGCTTGCCGAACTGTCGGCTGAAACGAGGGCGTTGCCGTCGGCGAGTACCGTCGCTCCGTCATCGATCCAGGCCTGAGTGCTGGTCGTCAGCGGCATGGCGATGAGCGAACCCGCCGCTCCGACCAGACCGCTGGTAGTCAATGCCGCCGCCACCGCGAACGACACTAGCTCTTCGGATGAGGTCGCCGTGACGCTCACGTCCTTGGCCGCGTAGATATTGGTCGGCACGCCGGTCGTGGATCCGATGTATGCCGACACCGTGCGGTTCATATCCGGATCGACACTGGCGGCCCCAATGCCAACTCGCCCACCCCATTCCAGGGCCCCGGCCACTCCGTAGAAGCGAGTGTCGTGGTTCGCGCTGATCAGGAGCGATTGGTCGTTATCGTAGGTTTCGGCTGCCTGATTGATGGAAGCTCCGGCCGCCACATACGACTCGACGACACTGTCGACAGTTGTGACGACGACGGACGCAGCGGCGCTGGCCAGTGCGTCGCTGCTGGTACTCACATTCCCCCCCACCGCCACACCGATCAGCTCTTCGTCGACATTGGCCCGCACCAGAATACCGTTATCGGACACATCACCGGCATTCACGGCGGCTCCCTGGCCGAGCACAACGAGCGTGGCATCACCGATAAAGGCAGCCACATCGCGGTCGATGGTAATCAGTGCCAGCGACGCTCCGACACCGTTGCTGGTTCCTCCTCCCGCGGCGCCACCTACGGAGATCAGATCGTTGTTGTCGTTGGCATAGACGACGACATTCCCGTCGGCCGACAGCACGACTCCGGAAGCAATGTAGGCCTCCACGGCTGTGTCATAGCTCATGCTCGACGCCGAGCCGACGATACCCAGGCCCTTACCGCCACTGATCGCCGCTCGGATGCTGGCGGCGACCGACACATGATTCACATCGGACAGCGCCTCGACATTCACATTGCCGCTGACGTCAATCGTCGACCCCTCGTCGATCCAGGCCTGGATCAGCCGGTTCACGACCGATACATCGGCTGCCGCGCCGAAGCCGAACTTGGCATTTGACCCATAAGTGAATGAAAAACTCCCGGCCACCGACACGACAAACAGATCATCGTCGGCCGTCACAGCGAGAGAAGCGGCCGTAATATCGCCGCTGACCCACGCCTTCGTCTCGTTGTCGATCAGGTTGATATCGGCAGAACCGACGATCGTTGTTCCCTGTTTGCCACCCGCGGCCCCGGCGCTCACTGTGATCAGATCACCCTGGTTGTCGGCGCTGACTGACACCCCACCTCCGGCCTGGATATCGGTATCCGCATAAGCGATCGCCTTGCCGTCGAGGTCGTTCATCGAGAACGAACCGGCAACCGCCACCCCGCCTGCGTTGCTCGAAGCGAGTATTGTCAGCACGCCAGAGACGGAAACCAGAAAGGTGTCGTTGGTTGCGGCGATGATTACATCGTCGGCAGCTTCGACAGACGTGTTTCCTGAGACGAATGCCTCCGTATCCAGATTGATGTCGTTGATCGCCACATCCCCGGAGATGCCAATCCCAGATTTCTTCTCGACACTGGTCGGATTCGTCTGCACGGAGCTGGCAACTGAAGTGCCGTTCAGTGATGCCGGCGTGTTCTGGCTGGGCGTACTGCCAACGGCTGGCTTGGGCACTACCGATCCCGCGAGGCCGATCGTATACATCTCGCCATCTTTCGTCGCCTCAACGATGACATCGTTACCGTGCACCCACCCCGGCTGCTCCGACGGCCCACTCAGGTTGCCGTCGCCAATAAAGGCCCTGGTCGTGTGGTCAGTTTCGTTCAGCGTTACCGCGACTCCTACCGCATTACTTTCGCTGAACATCATCGAGGGAGAGATTACGACCCCGAATACATTCGTGTCGGCCAGGACTTGCACGTCCCCGCCGGCATCAACTCGAGCCAAATCCTCGATGTGTGCTTGCGTCGTGTTGTCCATTTGATTCAATGCGAAGACCCCGGAGACTCCGAATTTCTTCGCGTCGCCACCGGCCACCATCACGTTGATCAGGTAGTCTTCAGATTCAGCGCGAACAGCAACATCGCTTCCAGCGTAGATGCGAGCACCATCATCGATCGAAGCCAGTGACTTGTTGTCGTAAGTGACCTGGCCATACGTCCCACCGAGTGCGCTCCCTTGCGATGTCGTTGCGCCCAGAATGGAGGTCACGCCGGGTATTCCGCCGATATTGATCGTCCGAATTTTCGTGTCGGAATGAACTTCTACTGACTGAGTGGCCAGACCGGCCGCCGCGTCAAAACCCTCGGATTGGTTGATCAACACATTCTGGCCGACTTCGACCTCCGCATGATTCGTGAAGTCCAGAATGGTGACGCTGCCCGACACGGCCAGTTTGCCCGGATCAGTCGTCTTACCTTGATTTGTATCCCCAGCCTTCGAGCCCGCAGCAACAAAACTGGTCGCCACCAGCGTATCCACTCCCAACGTAGGCCCTATCAATCCGGCAATATCACCAATTCCGTTGAGAAGAATGCCCAGATTGGTCGAATACGTATCGACCTGCTCATAGAACTCAGCCTTGTCCTCCGTCGATGAATCGGTGCCAGGTATCGGGATGGTGGGTGCCTCGATATTGTCCAGCGCCCGGATGGCATTGACAAAATTCTCCACGGCCTCGGCTACCCGCACCTGATCAGGGATCCAGGCTTCGGCCGTAATGTCCATGGCATCTCTGGCGTCCAACTGACTCGCATCATCGATCGACGTTTTCGCCAGATTTTCGTAGGTACCAAACGCCACGGCAGCACCAAGGGCAACTTCGGCACCGCCACCGGCGAGCCCCAGCGCAGATATCTGGATGTTATCCTCGGCGTGGCTGACAGCGGTCAGCGCCCCGGCCGACTGGATCCGAGCCGTCGGGCCCACAACCAGGTCGGATCGGTTGGCACTATCGACGTACGCCACTCCTGCCGAGATACCGAGTCTCCCCGGCTTGGCGCGGGCATCCGACTTGCTGTCAAAGCTGTTGTCCAAGTTTCGAAGACCCGGCTTGTCGGATCCCAGTCGGTTCTTGACCTTCGCTTTCGCGTACGTGTCATTGTTCTCGTTCGTTGACGTCGCATTCAGCGTCGTCTGGCCGGAGGTCGAGTTGATGATGCCATTGATGGTAGTATTCACATCCGAGGCGTGATCGCTGATGGCGACCCCGACTGCCGAACCCTCATTGGTGCGTGGAAAGAGGACTCGGCTTCTGGCTGCCACCTGAAAGTCATTGTTCGCTACCGAGCTGATATCGACCGTCCCGGCGGTTATCGTCGCCGTGGGGGCGACTGTCGTCTCCACCGTCGACCTGGCCTTTCCGTAGGCGATCGCCACCGGCGGTCCAGGGACCTTCGTTCTCTTGGATTGGATATCCTTCCCTCGGACCTTCGTCCCCTTCTTTACGGGCAAGATAATCCCGGAACTCGCGCTGACTTGTGTCGACAAGTTGTTGGTCACTTCCGCGTTTAGCCGGAAGTCCTCGCCAGCATGAATCGCAACATTGTCTTCCAGGGTCGCGGAAGCTGTCGCCTCCGTCTCGCCGTAAACGGCCCCGAACAGCAACGATGGACCACCGGCATCCACCTTCGATACCGCCTCGGATTCGATACTGATGTCCAGAGAAGCGGTCAATCGAGCACCCCAGCGAATCGTCACGTTGCTGGTTGATTTCGCCTGCACCGCTTGAACCGGAATTAACTCGCCCAACACCGTCAGGTTCTGCTTCAGTGTGTTTTCGATGTCTTCCTGCGTCACCACGGTCGGATTGTCGGGATTCGTCGGATCGATCGACTGCTCTTCCACGTCCTCCGGCAGAATCGAAGTGATTGTCTGCCGAATCGCGACGTTGGCAATCACCTCGTTCACCAACGTGTCCGACTCGATCAACGTCAACACATTATTGGTGACCCGATCGACCGTATAAGTGAGAATGTCGTTCTCGTCGGTTCCCGAACCGTCGTTGAACTGGGTTCCGATCACTTTGATCACCATGCCGGCTACGAAACCGTCCGCCACCCAACTGCCCGACGACCGCGTAATCGTCGGGCGCTCGCCATCAGCGACCGCGGCGGCGAAGGTCATCGTCAGATTCACGTCCGGTTCAGAAGCCGCGATCGCCTGACCCGTCAAGGCGCCCGCTACCCCAGCGTCCACCACGTTGAATTGAGCGAACTTGCCAGTGTTCGATGCCGAAGTAATGAAGATGTTCCCGGCCCGCAGCTCGGCATTCCCGATGTCGATGGTCGCGCTGGTTTCGCGAGTCCGAAAGACGGGAATGATCGCCGAATAGTTGAAATCGACAAAGCTCGACACCGTCAGCGATATATCACCACCGGTGTGACCGTCTCCCGAGTCCGCCAACATCTTGACGTTGTCGTTGACATAGATCGTCACTCCGAGAAACACCACGTCGCCGGCGTCCCCCAGAAATGTGTCGGTCGCCTGATCGTAATTCCGAGTGTCGATGGTGACGCCTGAGCTGACGGTGATCTCTTCCATGTCAACGCTCAGCGACCGACCGGGGACAACGAAGTCACCTTCCATGACAAACGACTCGTCTTCGCCGGCACCACTGACCACCGTCAGATCGGCGGCAAATCCCGGATCCAGGTTCAGCAAGGTCAACTCGTCGTCGCCGTCGCCCAGACTGATTGTCAGCGACAAGCCGGGATTGACGAACTGCACCACCGAGCTGCCGTCGAATGACCGCAGCTGCATCATGTCCGCCGTTCCGATTGCGTCGGTCGGATCGGCGTCCTCCAAGTAATAGCTATCCCCTTCCTCAGTCCCATCAATCGTAATTTCGTCGTCCGTAACCGTATCCGTGCCGCTGGCATCATCCAACGGATACACGTCGTGGCCCGCGTTTCCGGTCAACGTGTCATCACCCGGCCCGCCCGTCAGCGTATTGTCCAGCATGTTGCCGACGAGTGTATCGTTTCCGCTGCCGCCAATTACTTTTTCCCACTCCGATCCGGCCAGAGTCAGCACCAGATGACTTTGCGTCACCGTCTGAGCCGATGAGTTGCCCAGATCGACCGACACCGCCCCACTGCTGGCCGAGAAATCCAGCGTGTCGGTTCCACCACCGGGCAGTTCCGTGACCACATCCGTCCCCAGCGTCCCATCCACGTCAAATGCGTACGTGTCGTCACCAGCTCCACCAGTCAACGCGTCGTCGCCCGGCCCGCCTTCCAGACGATTGGCGGCTGAGTTGCCAACCAACGTGTCGGATTCCTGACCGCCGGTGAGATTCTCCACACCGCCGACGTCGCTGACCTCCAACTGGTAGGTCCCTGACGTCACGATGGATTTCATCTCCAATGACGCGACAATCGGTACTGTGCTGACACTGAAATCCAGCGTGTCACTCCCCTCGTCCGCCAGCTCCGTCACATAGTCCTGCTCAACAGCTCCCCCGGCATCGAGGAAATACCTGTCGTCCCCGATCCCGCCCGCCAGCCGATCGTTGCCGTCCCCACCCGTGATCTGGTCCGCACCTTTGCCACCGACGATTTCGTTCGACTGCGCGTCGCCAGTCAACACATCGTCTCCGGCCCCACCCGTCAGATTCTCAACAGTTCCCAACTGCGAAAGCTGCAACGTGAATCGTTCCGTCGACACCGCGGTCAGTGAAGTCAATGTCGCCGTCACCCCCGCCGTGCTGTCGGCAAATGACAACGTATCCGTACCGCCGCCCGACAACTCGACAACCTGGTCCGTTCCCAGCTGGTCATCAACGTTGAACCCGTAAACGTCGTTACCCCCCGCCCCAGTCAGCGTGTCGTCGCCTCGGCCACCCACCAGCAAGTTCGCCAGACTGTTGCCGGTCAGCGCGTCCGCTCCCTCGCCACCAACAATCCCTTCGATCACATTACCGGCGCTCAAGGTGATCTCCATCCGCGGAGCACCAACCGGGAGTCCAGTCACCGACTGCGTAACCGTCTGCCCCAAGTCGACCGTCACGCTCACCGGAGCCGACGAGAAATCGAGCGTATCGAATCCGGCATCGCCAATCTCCTCCACCAAATCCTGGCCCAAATCGGGCGCCGCACCCGAGCCTGCCAGATTGAAGACGTAGAGGTCGTCCCCGAGCCCGCCCCGCAGCGTATCGTTCCCCAGTCCCCCCTCCAAACGATTCGCCAGGTCGTTCCCGGTCAGCGTGTCGTTACCGGTCGTCCCAATCACATTCTCGATCTCGATGCCCGAGAACTTCGACAGGATCACAGACAACGAAGTATTCACAAACTGCAATGTGGATAGGCTCAGGTTCAATGACGAATTGAGTGTCATGCCCGAGAGGTCGATCGTGTCGCTGCCCCCCTCTTCGACCTCGTCAAACTGGTCGATGCCGAGCCCCGTGCCGACGAACCGGTAAACGTCGTCGCCAGGACCTCCCACCAGCGTATCGTTGCCGCCGCGCCCCTCCAGCACGTCCGCGCCGCCGCTTCCCAAAAGCCGATTTACCTGAGAGTTGCCGAGAATAACGTCGTTGCGAGACGTTCCCAGAACGGTCTCAATTCCACTCGATGACGTGAAAGCCAGTCCCAGCACGGTCGTCCCGCCGACCACACTCACCGGATAGAAAGTCCCCGACGAAAGACCATGCGTCAGATCGACATTCACGCCGCCCGACGACGGTGCGAACTCGCTGAAATCAAGCATATCCTCATCGGTCAGATTCGGGTCCTCGACGATCGTATCGTTGCCTTGAACTTCCGATTGACCCACCGGCAAACCTGCCGCATTCAAGACAAACTTGTACGTATCGCTCCCCAAACCGCCAATCAAAGTGTTGTTACGGGAGTTGCCGATGAAAGTGTCCGTGTCAGCCGTACCCAAGACCTTCTCAATGGCCAAGTCGCTCGAGATCTCCAGCGCCAAGTCACCATAGTTGACGACCTGATTGATGGATCCTAGGTCGACATCCACTCCGCCTGGCGCCGTAAAAAGGCTGAAGTCCAGCAGGTCAACATTGAAGGGCGAGAGATCGGCCGGCTCGACAATCGAATCGAGCCCCAGCTCTTTGCCCTTGAACTGGTAGGTGTCGCTCCCGGCGCCACCATTGAGCGTGTCGTCGCCCGTACCGCCGATCAGCAAGTCGTCGCCAGCCCCGGCGTTCAGCACAGCGTCGCCCGTGAATCCACTGGCATCCAACGTCTGATCGCCGTCGCCGGCCGTCAGTTCGGCAAACTCAAACCCGCTGATGACATACGTCTCGCTCCCCGCTGACAACAACGTATCCGTCAAAGTCAAACTGGTGTTCCGCGTCACCTTCAACGTATCGCCGACGTCTCCGTCTTCGCCGCCGTTGATCGTGTAAACGCCAATTCCGGTTCGCGCGTTGATCGTCACCTCGTCGTTGCCCGAACCGCCTTCGACTGTCAACGCCCCATGGAAGTTCGAATCGAGCTCATCGAGCGTGATGCGATCATCCCCCTCGCCGGCATCAATCGTCAGACTCGTGATCAGCCCGGCAAACGTATACGTGACGTCCTCACCCGGATTGATCTCCAGCGTCATCTGGCCATCGGCCGCCCCACCTGAGTCCCGCAAAACAATCTCTTCCGCGTCGTCGGTACCGGTAAACGTCCTCTCGCCAGTCGCGTCGTCCGTGATCGGCTCGAGCCCCGCATAGGTCAAGACGGCCGACTCACTCCCCAACGACAAACGGATGGTCCCACTGGTGGGGCCCGTCGTGGCGTAGTCCGCTCGATCGAGCTGCCCGCCTAACGTCAGGCTGTCAAAACCTCCGCCGTTCCCGCCAGTAAAGCTGATCGGCACAAAAAACGGCCGCGACAGATCGACTCGCAGCGTGTCGTCCGCGTCCGAACCGGTGACCACCACCTCGCTGGTGTCGGACAATGCCCGCTCCACCAACACGTTCCCGGTGGCCGAATTGACCAGCTGCAACTGCGACGGATTCCCCGCGTCGAGCCGCAACGTCATATCCGCCGCCGTCGACCCCGTCAGGTAGGTCAGCGGCTCGGCTGTCAAAACCAAACGAGCTTCCAGGGTCTCCATCCCCGCTGACCGCGATCCGGCCGACGATGCCGAATTCCGCAGCCGGCGGCCCTGGCGACGTCGCCATCGACGCTCCGCCTCCCTCCGCTGACGTGAATTGACCTGCGATGACGGATCTTGAATCGAATCGAACTGGGTCATGAACTCACCTGATACCCGCCTCTGGCGGGCGAACTCAACTCCCTCAGCGGGGCCAGCGGGATTTGGCCCGTCACCGTGGAAGTTGTCGCTGCGAAGCGTTTCTCACTATCTTTCTGGAAATCTGACCGGTGGCAGGTCGCCCGGTGCGGGCAGACCGGTCCCCTAGCTGGTAAAGGCGTGAACCGATCGGATTTTGGCTAAAGTCTGTTGCTTGCCTGGCCGACGGGTGGCGACTAGACTGATTCCCGGGTGGCCAACAGGTCGCACTTTTTCCGGGAATGACTCGTGATCCAGCTCGATTCAGAAACATCACGTGCGGTCGACGAGCTATGCAGCGCGGCTGAGCTGCACCCGGAGCGATTGTTGCCGTTGGTTTACGACCAGCTGCGGCAGATCGCCGCTCAAGAATTGAAACGCGAACGCCCGGGCCACACACTCCAAGCCACCGCGCTGGTGCATGAAGCCTACCTGCGGATGTCCCAACTGCGGCAAGTCCACTGGAAGGACCGGCAACATTTCTGCGGGGTGGCCGCTCACGTCATCCGCCGTATCCTGGTCGACCACGAACGAGCTCGGCAGACCGCCAAACGGGGCGGAAGCCTCGACCGTGTGGCGATTGCCGACCCGCTCGACGTCGGAACTCAACCCGCCGGTTTCGATTTGCTGGCCGTGAACGAGGCCCTTGAGTGTCTCGAGCAGCTCAATCCGCGCCACGCCCGGATTGTCGAACTGCGCTACTTCGCCGGCTGCACTATCGAAGAAACCGCCGCACTCCTCGATCTCTCACCGGCCACCGTCAAAATCGATTGGCGAATGGCTCGCGCCTGGCTGAAAGCTCAGTTGACGCGTGAGTGACCTGCATGACGCCGGAGACCTACCAGCGGCTCAGCGAACTTTTCGCGCAAAGCAGCGACCTCAGCCCGGAACTTCGCCGAACGTTTCTCGATGAGGCAGCGGCCGGCGATGCAGAATTGCGGGCCGAGATCGATCGACTGCTGGCCCTCGATACGCCGACCGGACTGGCCGCTCGCGACGAACAACCGACGACCACCCCCGCTCTCAGCCCCCACCCTGCACCCGACCAGGGCATCTTCCCCGACATCGAGGGGTACCGCATCGAACGACTGCTGGGCGAAGGAGGCATGGGCCAAGTCTGGCGGGCGGTCCAGATCAGCACGCGCCGACCGGTCGCCCTGAAGCTCATCCACGGTGTCCGCTTCACCTCGCCTCAGAACCGCACCCGCTTTGAACGCGAAGTCGAACTGACCGCTCGGCTGGAACATCCGAACATCGCACGGATTTTTGACAGCGGCTTTGCCGAGGGCTACGCCTACTACGCGATGGAGCTGGTCGCCGGTCAGCCGCTGCACCAATATATTGTGTCGCATCAGCCGAGCCAGCAGCAGCGGCTCGACCTGATGCTCCAGATCTGCCGCGGCGTTCAGCACGCTCACCAACGAGCGGTCATCCACCGCGACCTCAAGCCATCCAACGTCCTGGTGACCGACGACGGACGACCGGTGGTGGTCGATTTCGGACTGGCCAAGAACCTGGCCGCTCCAGGTAACTCCGAAGATCACTTGACCCGCGGTGTGTTGATCGGCACACCCGAATACATGTCTCCCGAACAGGCCCGCGGCGGCAGTTCGCAAACCGACACGCGCAGCGACGTCTACAGCCTAGGTGTGTTGCTTTACTGGTTATTGACCGACCGCCTGCCGCACGAGTCCAAATCGAACCCGCTGTCGACGCTGCAGCAGATCGCAGCGCTCGAGCCCGCCTCGCCGCTGACCATCCGCCCCGACCTCGACCGCGGACTGGCCGCCGTGCTCAACAAGGCACTCGCCCTCGACCCCAACGACCGCTACGGCACGGCCGGCGATCTGGCCGACGACCTGCAGCGACATCTCAACGGCGAACCCGTGACGGCCGCCTCAACCAGCCGCTGGTACGTCCTGCGACGCCAGCTGTGGCGGCATCGCAAAGCCGTTGCCGCGGCGTCGCTGCTGGCCCTCGTAACCATCGGCAGCGGCATCGGTTTCATCGTCATGTCGTATCGGCACGCCCAAGTGGCCATGAATCTGGCGACGCAGGCCGAGCTGGCCAGCCAGAACGCGACGCTGGCCGAACAGCAAGCTCTGCAGATAGCCTACATCCACCAGCTGGCGCTGGCCCAGAACGAAGCGACCGATTTTCAGTTCCAGCGCTCTCGCTCGCTGCTGGAACGTTGCCCACTGGAGCTGCGCGGATGGGAATGGAACCTGCTTTGGAACCGGGCCGCGCCGCAGGATCTCAGCTATGCCAGTATCGGACCGATCAGCGACCGAGTCCGAGCGATGGCCTATTCAGCGGACGGGCGCCGCTTGGCCGTGGCCAATGGGTACAACACTCGACAAGTGACCAAGGACCCGGTGATCCTGGTCTGCGACGCTCAGACAGGAGCCACGATCAGCGAGCTGCGAGGGCACGGCGACGGCGTCTATGCCGTGGCTTTCACGCCCGACGGCTCGCAGGTCCTGGCCGGCTCACAGGATCGCACTCTGCGGCGCTGGAATGCTGAGACGGGGGAGTTGCTGGAGACGGTCAGCGGCCCAATCGCTGGTCAATCGGGCCCGTCAGAGGTGATCCTGTTCGACCTGCAATTCCGTCCCGACGGCAAACAACTAGCCTTCGCCGCCAATCCGCAGGGACTCTACCTGGCCGACGTACCGGACGAAATCACCTGGCAGAAACTGCTCGACAACGCCCGACACGTCGAGCAAATGTCGGGGGAAGACGATTCGCTGAGCTACTCGGCCGATGGCCAACGGCTGGCCTGGACCACTCGGCGTTGGCAGGGGAATGTCGGTCACATTTATGTGATTGATACTCAGCAGGGCAAGGTTCTCGACCATCTGGTGCGCCCGGCCGGTGAGCCGGTCTATAGCATTGACTGGGACCCGCACGGCTCGCGGCTGCTGACCGGCGATCTGCGAGAGTCGTTGACGGTCTATTCGGACAAACTGCAACCGCTGGGAAAATTCAGCAGCCCTGACGGCGCGGCACGCGGAGCTTTTTTTGTCGACGAAGGCAAATCGGTCGTCGGGCTCACGCCCCATGGTCAGACCTACATCTGGGACGATCTGACTCGTCGACCGGAGATGGTAATTCAATCGGCGGGGTTGCGTGAGTCGATGGAACTGGCCATGATGCGCGACCGGAATCGCTTCGCCGTCTCGACGGGACTTCCCAGTTGCGTCCAGTTATTCGATCTGGCCTCGGTGCGGCGAGATAACAGCATTCTGGCCACGCATCCGCCCAAGGTACGAGACTTGGCGATCAGCGCCGACGGGCGAGCAATCGTGTCATGCGGCGACGATGGTGTCGTTCAGCTGCAACGCTGGCCCGAACGCCAGCTGATCTGGCGCCAGAAAACTCACCACCCATTTGCCACGGCCATTGCCTATTCACCCGACGGTCGGCTCTTGGCGATCGGATCCAGTATCCACCCCGATGTCGGTCCGACACCACCGTTCGGTCAGGTGGTGATCGTCGACGCGGAGACGGGAGAGGCAATCAGCGAACCGCTGGAGATCCCCGGCTGGGTCTGGCACATCGATTTCCATCCGGACGGAACCAGGATCGCCGTATCCGACGGGATCACACAACCTCAGCAGAACCAGATGCACGCCGGGGCTCGCGTGATCGACTGGTCGACGGGCCAAACGATCTGCCAGGTCGAGGTCGACGACTTGCGATGTCGGAGCGTCGCCTTTTCGAAGGACGGCCGGACGCTGATCACAGCCAGCGAAGCGACTTTGGCGTCTTGGGATGCCGAGACGGGTAAATTGTTGGCGAAGAGCACCACCGGGCGGGGACACAATTTCATTCGTCGAGTGCCGGGGACCAACCAGGTGCTGACCGCCAATGAGATGACGATTGAGTTGCGTGAGCTCCCCGATCTGACGGTCGTGCAGAAATTCGAGCAACCGCGCGACGCATTATCAGCTGGCCAGGTGAATCTGGTGGGGGACGCCGTCTGCCATCCTCACCGCCGCTCGTTCGTCTCAGGCTCCTGGAACGGCACCATCACCGTCTGGGACCTCGACTCCTCCCGCCCCCTGCTGACCCTTCCCGCTCATCAGACCGGCGTTCACCGACTCCAGTTCTCACCCGACGGCCAGACCCTCTTCTCCAGCGGCCACGATGGACTCGTCCGCACCTGGTTGGGAAAGTGAATCGTTTCCGGGATCTGCTCCGGTCAACTCCCTAGGATCCAATTCTTGGAACCACGGAACACGCGGACGCCACGGAAACTGACGCCAGCACGCGAATGAGCCGTGCGAGCCGCGGAGTTCATCGGGCACACACACCTTGGTCCTCGCTACTCACGACCCAACCAAGTGACACGCCAACTGACGGTTATCCAACTGACCATTCGGGCCAACCAACACGAAAACCAGCGCCCGAAGATGACCCTGGAGTTCGGCGACCCCCGCGGACGGCGACCACCATCCCCGACCTCGCTCGGTGCAGTAGAATGAGTCGCGTGCCGAGGGTGAGGAGTGAACGGAACTACCGGCGCCAATACGGATGAGGCAATCCGGTACGGATGAGGCAATAAAGAGGAGCCAGCGATGATTGTGGGTGTGCCACGCGAGGTGAAGCGGGATGAATACCGAGTGGCCATGCTGCCGGTGGGGGCGGAGGAGCTCGTGCGGCGGGGCCACACCGTGCTGATCGAGTCCGGAGCGGGGCTCGGCTCGGGACTCCCCGACGACGAATACGCTCAGGCCGGAGCCCGTATCGTCGCCACGCCACAGGAGATCTTCGGCACCGCCGACTTGATCGTCAAAGTGAAGGAGCCCCAGCCGCAGGAATGGCCCCTGATCCGACCCGGTCAGATGGTCTTCACCTACTTCCACTTCGCCGCCAGCCGGCAGCTGACCGAGGCCATGCTGCAGACCGAGGCCGTCTGCATCGCCTACGAAACCCTGCAGGATCGCCAGGGCCGACTGCCGTTGCTCACACCCATGAGCGAAGTGGCTGGGCGGATGAGTATCCAGGAAGGAGCCAAGTTCCTCGAACGCCCCCAGATGGGCCGCGGAATCCTGCTGGGCGGAGTCCCCGGCGTCGCACCGGCTCATATCACGGTGCTCGGCGCCGGTGTGGTCGGAGCGAACGCGGCACGGATCGCCGCCGGCTTCCAGGCCGATGTCACGTTGCTCGACGTCAACCTCGATCGGCTCCGCTATCTCGACGATGTCATGCCCGCCAACGTGAATGTGCTCTACAGCGACCGGCACATCATCCGGCGCGAACTGGAGCTGGCCGACCTGGTGATCGGCTCAGTGCTGATCCCGGGCGCCAAAGCCCCGCGCCTGGTGACCCGCGAAGACCTGAAACGGATGAAGCCCGGCAGCGTGATTATCGATGTGGCCATCGATCAGGGAGGCTGCTTCGAATCGTCGCGCCCCACCACGCACTCCGATCCGACCTACATCGAAGAAGAAGTGGTGCATTACTGTGTCACGAACATGCCCGGCGCGGTCGGTCGCACCAGCACCTTCGCGCTGTGCAACGCCACGCTGAACTGGGTGATGCTGCTGGCCGACCAGGGCTGGCAGAAGGCCGCCGCTCAGTCGCCACCCATCGCCTCGGCCATCAACATGACCGGAGGCCGCGTCACCAACCGGGCCGTCGCCGACACCTTTCAGCTGAAATTCGAACCGCTCTCGGAGTAACCCCGCATGGCCCCGCAAATCGCACCCGCACTCTCTCCCATTCGCTGGAGCGGCGATCACCACGGCTGGCTGGAGCTGCTCGACCAGACTCAGCTGCCAGGCGCGATCCAGTGGCTGGAATGCCAGTCGGTCGAGCAGGTGTGGGACGCGATCAAGCAGCTGCGAGTCCGCGGCGCTCCGGCCATCGGCATCGCCGCCGCTTATGGGCTAGTCGTTGGCCTGCAGGACTTCGAAGACTTGCCGCTGCCGGATTTTATCAAGCAGCTCGATCAAATGGCCGAGTATCTCGGTTCCAGCCGTCCGACCGCGGTGAATCTGTTCTGGGCCCTGCAGCGCATGCAGCAGGCCGCTCAAGGAGTTCCCGCTTCGACGAAGTCCGCGGAGCTGCTGGTCCGATTGCTGGCCGAGGCTCGAGCGATTCACGATGAGGATCGGCAGATGTGCCGGGCGATCGGACGGCATGGCGCGGAGCTGATTGCCGACGGCGCGAATGTATTGACACATTGCAACGCGGGCGGACTGGCGACAGCCGAGTACGGCACAGCATTGTCGGTAATCTTTACCGCTCAGGATCAGGGCAAACAGCTGCACGTCTTTGTTGACGAGACACGGCCACTGCTGCAGGGAGCTCGGCTGACCGCCTGGGAGCTGATGCAGCGCGCGGTCCCCTGCACGCTGATCTGCGATTCCATGGCCGCGCAGGTGATGCGGGAAGGTCGCGTGCAGGCGGTGATCACCGGCGCCGATCGCATCGCGGCCAACGGCGATTCGGCCAACAAGATCGGCACGTATGGGCTGGCCGTGCTGGCCCGCGCCCATGGCATTCCGTTTTATATCGCGGCTCCCAGCACCACGTTTGATCTGAAGCTGGAATCCGGAGCGGGGATACCGATCGAACAGCGGTCGGCCGAGGAGATCACGCAGGGCCTGGGGCGCCTCACCGCGCCGGCTGGCGTGCGAGTCTACAACCCGGCCTTCGACGTCACGCCGGCCGAGCTGATCCATTCCATCATTACCGAACGGGGATTGATTCATCCGGTGACGACGGATCAGGTGCGGCGGGTCATCGGCGGTTGAGCCGTCGGTCGGCCGGTCGCGAAAGATGCCAATTTACCCGTCCGTACCAATTGCCACTTTTGGGGAGCGGCCCTAGAATCGAGCGTTGGTGGAGACGTTCATTTCATTTGACGAGGCCGAGGCTTGGTTATGACAGAGAACCGATGGCGCTGGGGAATCGTAGTATTCACGTTGTGGGGGGTAGCGGCGCTAGGTGCTGCGCCGGCTTTGGCACAGGAGGATCCGGCGGTGGCCGAGATCCGTGCCAGTGCCGAACGGATGGTGCAGGGGCTGAACGAAGCCAAGGTGGACGACGTCCTGTCCCTGTTCGTTCCCGACGGCGAGCTGGTGGACGAAGCGGGGACCGTTTTTCGGGGCCGCGACGAGCTGGCTGCGGTGCTCAAGACGTACTTCGAAAAGTTTCCCGGCGCCAAGACGACGTTGGTGCTGGAAGGGATCCGGTTGCTGGGTCCTGTAGCGATTGAGGAAGGAGTGCGGACGACGACGACTGCGGATGGTTCGAATCCGATCACCATTCGTTACATCGCGGTGCGCACGAAGACTGACAAGGGCTGGCAGCTGGCGTCAGTGCGTGAGTTTCTGGATGCAGCCGCGCTGACTCCGCACGATCAGCTGCAGCCGCTGGCGTGGATTGTTGGAGATTGGGTGAATGAAGGAGCTGACGGGCGTGTGAAAATCACTTATCGCTGGTCCGAAGACGGCAACTTCCTGTTGGGCGATTTTGTGATTGCTCGCGAGGGTGAGCCGTCGATGAAAACGACTCAGCGTCTGGGGTGGGATTCGTCGGCTGGCAAGGTCCGTTCGTGGACCTTCGATTCCGACGGCGGCTTTGCCGAAGGGATTTGGACGCCGGTGGAGGATGGGTGGGTGATCAAGTCGACGGCCGTGCTGCCCGATGGCCAGACCGGCTCGGCGACCATCACCGTCACTCAGCAAGACACCAGTCGCTTCACGATGGCAGGCACTGACCGCATCGTGGGCAATAGCCGCGACGCTGATTTTGAATTGACGATTGTCAAACAGCCTCCTCAGGCGGCCAAGTAACCGCACTCCCGTTAAGGTACTCAATCGATGCAACGATCGAAATATCTGCCTGTGAATCTGCGTCTGGTAGTCTGTTTGGTTGCTATCGCAGCCGCTTGGTCGTGGAGCGTTCCAGACCTCATGGCGCAACGCGGTGGCGGCGGTGGTCGTGGCGGCGGCGGCGGCGGACGAGTCGGCGGCGGCGGTGGTGGCGGACGAGTTGGTGGTGGTGGCGGCGGTGGAGCGCGACCATCGATGGGACGCGTGGGCGGAGCGGGTACGCGACCGTCCATGGGTGGAGGCGGTGGTGGAGCTCGGCCGAATATCTCCAAGCCCAACATGTCGCGGCCCAGCATGCCGAACGTGTCGCGACCGTCGATCGGCGGCGCCGGCATGAACGCGGGGAATCTCGCCAAACCCAACTACAGGCCGGGCGGATCGAATCGACCGTCGCTCGGCGGAGCCGGTGCCCTGCCAACCACTCGTCCCGGCAATCTCGGCGGCAACCGTCCGTCGAACCCGGGCGTGGTGCGACCCGCACCTGGTGGCAACGGGGGCGGAGGACTCGGCAATCTGACTCGTCCCACCAGCCCCGGCAACCGACCGGCCATCCAGCTGCCGCATACACCCGGCCCCACAACTCGGCCTCGGCCCGGCCTGGGCGGAAACGGTGGCCTGGGCGGAAACGGCGGCCTGGGCGGCAATGGCGGTGTGGGGATCGGTCCGAGTGATCGGCCAACGACGCTCCCCGGAAACATCAATCGGCCCGGCATCGATCGTCCGACGACGTTGCCAGGCAATATCACTCGTCCGGGCAATCGGCCGGGTGGTGGAGCGACCACGTTGCCGGGGACGATTGATCGTCCGAGCCTGGGTGGTGGCGGCAATCGCCCGGTACCACTCCCCGAACGTCCGGGTGGCGGCATCAACCGACCGAATCGCCCCGGTATCGGCGGCGGTGGCGCCGTGACACTCCCCGGAGTCGTCGACCGTCCGAATCGGCCCGGCCTCGGGGGCGACCGGCCCGGTATTGGTGGTAATCGACCGGGCAACGGTGGCGACCGGCCCGGTATTGGTGGCGGCAATCGCCCCGGCATCGGTGGCGGTGACCGGCCGGTGACTCTGCCCGGTGTCGTCGATCGACCGAATCGTCCCAACTGGCCCGGCGGCGGTCATCGTCCTCCTTGGGATCGACCCGGCAACGGCGACTGGGGCAATGGCAATTGGGGAAACGGCAACTGGGGCAATGGCAACTGGGGGAACGGTAACTGGGGCAACGGCAATTGGGGGAATGGGAATTGGGGGAACGGCAACTGGTGGGGCGGCAACAACAACTGGGCGAATAACTGGAACAACAACGTTGTCAACAACCACTACCATGGTTGGTACAACGGCTGTTGGAATGGTTATTGGGGTAGCAACTGGTATTCGCCGGTCGTCTGGGGTGCTGTGGGCTGGGGCCTGGGCAGCTGGACGAACAGCTGGTTTGGCTACAGCGGTTACTACAATCCCTACTACACTCAGCCTGTGGTCGTCGCTACCCAGCAGAGCTACGTCACTCCGTACGATTACTCGCAGCCGGTCGTGGTGAACAACTACGTCAACGCGGATGCGAACTCGGACGGCAGTTCCGCCGACGCTGCGGCCACCAACACTCAACAGAACGAGTCGCTGACGAAAATCGACTCGGGACTGGAACGCTTCAAGGCGGGAAGTTACCGCGAGGCGTTGAATTTGTTTGATGCGGCAGTGAAGAGTTCGCCGGGTGATCCGGTCGCTCATGAGCTGCGAGCGTTGGCCCTGTTTGCTGTGGGTGATTTCCAGGGGGCAGCAGCGGCGTTGAATTCGTTGTTGTCCTCGGCCCCCGGCATGGACTGGACCACGATCAGCGGTCTGTACGGGAACGCTGATGATTACACCAAGCAGCTGCGGGCTCTGGAGCAGGCCGTGGATGCGAATCCGAAGGACAGTGCGGCTCAGTTTGTGCTGGCCTATCACTACCTGGTGATCGGTGCGAAGGACAGCGCGATTGAGGCCTTGAAGGCAGTGGTGGCTAACCAGCCCAAGGATGTGGTGGCCAAGCGGATGTTGGATGCGTTGCAGCCACCGGCGGCAGCAGCTCCGGCCCAATCGCTGCCGGTACCACCGCCTCAACCGGGTAACGACGCCGCTGCACCGCCAGCTGGCACGGGTGCCACACCGGCTCCGGCCGAATCGAAAGTCGATACCGATCTGGTCGGCAAGTGGCGAGCGACCAGCGACGGCAACTCGGTCGATCTGTCGATCACGGAGGACGGCAAGTTCACCTGGACCGCCAAGCCAAAGTCGGGCGACAGCGTGGAGCTGCAGGGCGAACTGGGGGCGAGCGACACCGAGCTGATCCTGCAGACGACCGATCGTGGCTCGATGGCCGGTATCGTGCGATCGCTCGGGGCGGACAGCTGGGAGTTCCGCCCGAGTGGTGCTCCGGAAACGGTGCCGGGGATGAAGTTCGAGCGTGTCAAATAGGCACACCAGCATCACTCGAGCGACCGCTGGAGTGTGACGGAAGCGAACGGTGCGGAGCGTCGGAGGCAGAACCTTCGGCGCTCCGCATTTTTTGCGCGCGAAATGGGGGGCCGGCGAGAGTGTTTTCGGGGTCGCCGCGGGGTTAAAATAGGATCGGATGCTCCACTCGCCGCCTTGGGTATGACGGGTGAGCCCGGTTCCCTCGAGAGACTCCCGCCATGACCACTTCCCGCCTTGGCCCACCCCGGCCCCGACTCGATCGCGCCCTGTGGCTTGGATTGCTTGCGGCCAGCCTGCCCCTGTTTGGCTCGGGGCATCTCTACGGTCAGGAAGCCGCCGCGGAAAAGAAGGTCGAGTTCATCCGCGACATTCAGCCGATTCTGGCCGAACACTGCTGGCACTGTCACGGCGTCGATGAATCGACTCGCGAGAGTGGTCTGCGGCTGGACAAGCTGGAGGGTGCGTTGAACGGGGGCGATTCAGGGAATGCGGCCATCGAACCCGGGCGTCCCGAAAAAAGTTACTTGATGGACCGGGTTCGTTCCCCGGATCCCGACGTGGTGATGCCGCCACCATCGGCCAAAAAACCTCTCACACCGGCCCAGATCGGTCTGTTGGCTCGCTGGATTGAGCAAGGGGCTGAGTACACGACCCATTGGGCATTTATGCCGCCAGTGGCACCCGAATTGAAGGCCGATGGCGGCGAACATCCGATCGATCAGCTGGTGCAGCAGCAATTGGAGCCGCGTCAATTGCAGCTACAGCCGCCGGCGCCACCGCATCAGCTTTGTCGGCGGTTGTATCTCGATCTGATAGGACTGCCGCCCACGCCACAGGAGCTGGCCGAGTTCGACCGCGAAGGCTATCTGGCTACGGTGGACAAACTGCTGGCTAGCGAACGGTTTGGCGAGAAGTGGGGGCGACACTGGCTCGACGTCGCTCGCTACTCCGATACCAACGGCTACGAAAAGGACATGCCGCGCGACCAGTGGATCTATCGCGATTGGGTGATCAGCGCTTTCAACGCCGACATGCCTTACAACCAGTTTCTGATCGAACAGTTCGCTGGCGACCTGCTCCCCAACGCCACTCAGTCGCAGAAGATCGCCACGGGATTCCTCCGCAACAGCATGTTGAACGAAGAAGGAGCGATCGTTCCTGAGCAGTTCCGGATGGTGGAGATGTTCGATCGAATCGATTGTGTTGGAAAAGGCGTCCTAGGGCTGACGACGCAGTGTGCTCAATGCCATTCGCACAAGTTTGATCCGCTGACGCAGTCCGAATACTACGGCATGTTTGCCTTCCTGAACAACACCTATGAGGCCCTATCGTGGGTCTATACGCCCGAACAACAGGCCGAGATTCAGGATATCCATTCGGGCATCGAGCAGGCGGACGAGCAATTGCGGCAGCAACGGCCGAACTGGTCGACAGAGCTGCAGGCCTGGAGCGATTCGGTGCTGAAAACTCAAGCCGCCTGGTCACCGCTGGTCATGCACCAGCTCGAAAGCATCTCAGGGCTGAATCATCCGGTGCAGCAGGCGGACCAGTCGATCTCGATGCTGGGCCATACCAGCAACGATGTCTTCTTTGTCAGCACGCCCGAGCTGACCGGAGCGACCGGGCTGCGATTGGAAGTGCTGACCCACGGCGATTTGCCTCAGCGGGGGCCAGGGCGAAACCGCGAAGGGACGTGGGACGTGCAGGAACTGGAGGCGTTTGTCAAACGGCCTGAGGCGACCGATTGGGAGAAGATCAGGCTGGTGGAGGCGACGACCGATTTCTCCGAGGCCGAGCAATCGATGCAGGAGGGGAAGCAGAAGAGCGGACCGGTGAATCTGCTGATCGATGGCAACGACGGCACCTGGTGGCAAGCTGATCGGGGTCGTGGGCGTCGCAATCAGCCGTCGGTTGCCGTCATTCAGTTCGAGAAACCGCTCGACGTGCCGGCCGGTACTCAACTGAAGATCGCCATGCGGATGGGCAAGATGGTGGGTTGTTGTCGGTTGAGCGTCACGCGTGACGCCAAGCCGCAAGCGGCACCGGTCGATTACGCGGCCGTGATGGCCATGCAGCAGCCATCGGACCAGCGCACGGACGAACAGCGACGAGCGATCTTCGCGGCTTGGCGCAAGACGCTGGCCGACCAGAGCGACGCCAACGGAGTGATTGAGCAGCTGTGGAGCCGTTATCCGGAGCCGATGACGTCGGTGATGCATTTGATGGAGCGTGATCCAGGCGATCGACGAACCACTTACCATCTGGACCGCGGCAACTGGGACCAGCCTCGTCAGGAGGTCGCTCCTCATACGCCAGCCGTGTTGAACCCGTTCCCTGCGGGCGAGCCGCGGAATCGGCTGGGGTTTGCCCGCTGGATCGCCAGCAACGATTCGCCGCTGACGGCTCGAGTGGCCGTCAATCGCGTCTGGCAGGCGATGTTCGGCGAAGGGCTGGTACTGACTCCTGAAGACTTCGGCACGCGGGCGCCGGTTCCCGAACATCAGGATGTGCTCGATTGGCTCGCCGTTGATTTCATGCGGCACGATTGGAGCCACAAGCACTTGATCCGCACCATTGTGACCAGTCGAGTCTACCAGCAAGATTCGCGAGTGACGCCGGAAGCTTACGAGCAGGATCCTCGTAACCGCTGGCTGGCTCGTGGCCCGCGATTTCGAGCAGATGCCGAAGTGGTACGTGACATCGCTCTGTCGGCCGCCGGTTTGCTGACCAACAAGATGGGTGGACCATCCGTGATCCCGCCCGTCCCCCAGAACGTGCTCGACTACAACTACACTTACCCGTCGTACTGGCAGCCGGCGGCGGGAGCGGAGCGATATCGACGTGCGGTGTATGGATTCCGTAAACGTTCTATGCCGGACCCGGTGATGTCGGCACTGGACGGCCCTAACGGCGAGATCGCCTGTCCGAAACGACTGCGATCGAACACACCGCTGGCCGCCTTGACGAACTTGAATGAACCCATCTTTATCGAAGCCGCTCAGGAGCTGGCACTGCGAGTGCTGCGCGAAGGTGGGCCCACAGATGCCGATCGAGCGGCCTATGCGTTTCAGTTGTGTACGGCGCGAGTGCCGACGGAGACCGAGCGGGCGGAGGTGCTGGAACTGCTGGCATCGCGGCGTCAGCGTCTGGCCGACGGATGGCTGAATGCTCGCCAGATTTCCACGGGCGATCCGGGCCGACTTCCCAAGCTGCCGGACAATTCAACGCCGCAGGACGCCGCCGCGTGGACGCTCGTCGCACGTGTGCTGCTGAACCTGGATGAGACCATCAGCAAGAACTGAAAATCGAGGCAAGCGATGACGATTCACGAAGAGGTCCGCCAGGCGTTGGCTAAGGTTGTGACCCGACGTTGGTTCTTCGGGCAATGTGGTATCGGCTTGGCCGGAATGGCAGCCCATTCGCTGCTCGCCGGCGAAAGCCCCGCCGCCGACGGATCGCCCAATCCCCTGGCACCGCGACAGCCGCATTTCGCACCGCGAGCGAAACGCGTGATCTACATGTTCCAGGCCGGGGCGCCGAGCCATCTGGAGCTGTTTGACTACAAGCCCGAATTGGCCAAACGCAGCGGCCAACTTCCTCCCGCGGAACTATTGAAGGGATATCGAGCGGCCTTCATCAATCCGAATTCGGCCTTGCTGGGCCCCAGATTCAAGTTCGACAAGCACGGTCAGTGCGGGATGGAGATCAGCGAGCTGTTGCCACACACCGCCAAGCTTGCCGACGACATCTGCCTGATCCGATCGCTGCAGACCGACGCTGTAAACCATGCGCCGGCTCAGATCATGATGAATACTGGTTCGCAGCAGTTTGGCCGACCCAGCTTTGGCGCTTGGACACTGTATGGACTGGGGAGCGAATCGGATTCACTCCCCGGTTTCGTCGTGCTGACCAGCGCCAAAGGGACCAGCGGCGGGGCCAGCAATTATGGCTGCGGCTTTCTGCCCACGATCTATAGCGGCGTGCCGTTCCGCAGTGCGGGCGATCCGGTGCTGTACCTTTCCAACCCGCCCGGCGTTGACGATGAAACTCAACGAGCGTCGCTCGACACCTTGCGACAGCTCAACACTGCCGCGATGGAAGCGATCGGCGATCCCGAGATTGCGGCTCGCATCCAGAGCTATGAAATGGCCTATCGATTGCAGTCAAGTGCTCCTGAGCTGATGGATCTGGCCAGCGAGAGCCCCGAGACGCTGCAGCGGTACGGGATCACGGACCCCAAGGCTCCGAGCTACGCCCGCAATTGCCTCCTCGCTCGCCGACTAATCGAACGCGGCGTGCGGTTTGTGCAGCTGTTCCATGAAGTCTGGGACCAGCATTCCAATCTGACCGAAGGATTGAAGAACAACACCCGCGATACCGATCAGGCCAGCGCGGCGCTGGTGCAAGACCTGAAGGACCGCGGGCTGCTGAACGATACTCTGGTGATCTGGGGCGGCGAATTCGGCCGGACGCCTATGGTCCAGGGTGGCAACGACGGCCGCGACCATCACAATCGATCCTACACGATGTGGCTAGCCGGTGGTGGCGTCAAAGCGGGACACGTCCACGGCGAAACCGACGAACTGGGCTTCAACGTGGCCACCGATCCAGTGCACGTGCACGACCTGAACGCCACTTTGCTGCACCTGCTGGGCTTCGACCACACGCGTCTGACATTCCGCTTCCAGGGCCGCGACTATCGTCTGACCGACGTCCACGGCAACGTCGTGCAGCCCATCCTCGCCTAATCCCTGCGCCCTCCGCGCATCCTCTCCGCGTCCTCTGCGTTAAAACCTCCCGTGCCTCCCGCGCCCTCCGCGTTAAATCTTTCTCCTGACTTTTTTCCGCGTCTCTTTCCGCCTTAAGCAATAAGATCGTGTACCACGCGGCCATGGACATCGGTCAGCCGGAAGTCGCGGCCGGCGTACCGGTAGGTGAATTTCTCGTGGTCGAATCCCAGCAGATAGAGGATCGTCGCGTGGAGGTCATGGATATGGACCTTATTCTCCACCGCCTGGAACCCGAACTCATCGGTTGCCCCGTACACAAAGCCTTCTTTCACACCACCGCCGGCCAGCAGCATGGTGAAACCGTAGTGGTTATGATCGCGGCCGTTGACTTTGCCGGCGTTGTTGGAGGCGGGGAGTTCCACGGTCGGCGTGCGTCCGAACTCACCAGCGATCATCACCAGCGTCTCGTCGAGCAGCCCGCTGCTCTTGAGATCGCGGATCAGTGCGGCGATCGCTCCATCAATTTCCGTCGCCAGACGCCGATGGTTGACCGCCAGGTCGTCATGATTGTCCCAAGGCTGGCCGTTGCCGTGCCAGAGCTGCACGAAGCGTACTCCGCGTTCGATCAGCCGACGGGCGATCAGGATCTGGCGAGCTGGATGGCCTTGGCCGTAGGCGTCCAGCACATGCTGCGGCTCGCGACTGACGTCAAACGCATCCGCAGCCTCCTGCTGCATGCGATAAGCCAGCTCGAATGAGTGGACTCGGGATTCTAGCTGCGGGTCGGCACCCCGAGCGGCGAGGTGCTGTTCGTTGAGAGTCCGGACCAGGTCGAGCTGCTCGCGCTGCTGCTGAGTGGTCTGGTGATGATTGCGGATGTTGGCGATCAGCTTCTCGAGATCGGTGTGTTGCGAATCGACGTAGGTGCCCTGGAAGACGCCGGGGAGGAAACCAGACTGCCAGTTCTGGGACTCCTGGATCGGGTAACCTCCCGGGCACATGGCAATGAAGGCAGGAAGATTCTGATTCTCAGTTCCCAGGCCGTAGGTCACCCACGAGCCCATGCTGGGCCGAACCAGGCGAGCGTCACCGCAGTTCATCAGCAGCAACGACGGTTCGTGATTCGGTACGTCGGCATGCAGTGACCGCAGCACGGTGAAGTTATCAATGACCTGCCCGACCTGCGGAAAAATCTCACTGACCTCGATACCACTCTGCCCGAACTTGCGGAACTTGTAGGGCGACGGCAGAGCGGCACCCGTTTTGCGTTCCGTGCGCAAGGTATTGGGAATTTCCTTCCCTGCGTGCTTTTCCAGTGCGGGTTTCGGGTCGAACGTATCGATGTGTGAGCAGCCGCCGTTGAGAAAGATGTGAATCACATGTTTGGCGCGGGGCGCGAACTGAGGGGGTTTGGCTACCAGCGGGGTCAGCGTGGTGGCGGCGCGAGCGGATGGGACGAGCAGGCCTTCGGTACCCAGCAGTTGCGTCAACCCGACGGCTCCGAGTCCCATACCTGTGCGAGTCAGCAGATCGCGCCGACTGACGATGGAGCTCGGAACGTGTGAAAAAATGGACATCGGACCACCTGTATTCTGTCAACAGTCGAGGCCACGGCTGATATCCCAGCCTGGCGTGCGGGTAAATGTCTCGCGTTAATCTCGAGCTAATCGACAAAGATAAATTCGTTGGACATCATCAACGCTTGGACGTAACGGGCCCACGCGTCACTCTCCGCCCCAGCACCGCCGGAGTGCACGAACGATTCGCCGAGTTTCATTTCGTCGTCGGTCGGCGATCGGCCGAACAGGGTCTGGTAAATGGAGGCGATTCGAGCGGCGGGATCAGCGGCTGAGGCGATCTCGGGACGCTGCAAAGTCTGCTGAGCTTTCTCGACGACGAACGGATGATTCATCAGGAACAGGGCCTGCTGGGGGACCGTCGTTTGAAACCGGCGAGGAGTGTGCGCGTCGGGAGAGGCGAAATCAAAGGTACGGAACAATCCAGGCAGGTTCTGTCGGTCGATGTAGCTGTAGACGGTCCGTCGAGTCGGGAAGGGCGAGCCGTTGATGTCGACAGAAGTACCGAGCACTTTGGTATCGAGCGTGCCGGAGACGGCCAGCAGACTGTCGCGCAGCGATTCGAAATCGAGTCGGCGACCGTTCATTCGCCACAGGAGCCGATTCTCCGGATCGACGGCCTGGCATTCCGGTCGTGGAGCGCTGGACTGACGATAAGTCGCCGACCGCACAATCTCGCCAATCAGCCACTTCGTCGACCATCCTTCGGCCATGAACCGAGCTGCGAGGTAGTCGAGCAGTTCCGGATGCGAAGGGGGCTGACTGCGAGTGCCAAAGTCGCTGGGCGTGTCGACCAGGCCCTGTCCGAACAGATGGTCCCACACGCGGTTGACCCAGACTCGAGCGGTCAGCGGGTTGTCTGGGCTGACAATCGCTTTCGCCAATTCCAATCGACCGCTTCCCTGCTGGAACGGCTGCCGCGAGTCGCCGCTGATCAGCTTCAGGAACTGCCGCGGCACTTCGTCTCCTTGATTATTCGGATTGCCACGCACGAAGATCCGGGGATTGGCCACGGATTCCTGACGATCGGTCAGGGCCATCGCATGGCGAGGGCTGCGATCTGAATTCATCCACTCCGTGACCTTGCCGCGCAAGCCACGCAGCTGCTCGCGATCGTCTCGCCGCAAGAGCCGCTCGGCATCCTCTTGCGAGAACACGGCCGGTGAATCGGCGCCGTAGAGTACCTGGCGAAGCTGTTCGGCGGCAGCCAGAGGCAAGGCTTGCGGGGCGGCGCTACCGCTGGATTGAGCTTCGGCCAGCATTTGCTGCCATTGCTGATGCACGCAGACCAGCAACGTGCTGTAGCGATCGATGACCTCATCAAAGCTCCGAGGTTCGAACCCCGCCAGCATTTCGGCGACCAGGGGGTTCCAGGCGGGAGTTTGTTCGTTGCGAGCCAGTTGCTGACACAACTCGGCCGCACCAGCCGGGTAATCGGCCTCCTTCAGCCCGGACAGTTTCTGCCAAGGACCAAACACCGGATGGTCGGCTTTCACCACGTTCTGCAGATAGCCCTTCCACCGTTCGACCATGCGTGGTGATGGATCGCGCAGTCCGGGCTGCTTCCAGAGCGACGGGTCCTTGGCGGAATAATTTTCCGACCACGCGGCGGCCAGAAAGGGGCCGGGATTGCTGACCAACTCGGCCTGCAGTTCGGCCTGCTTGGTCTCCAGCAGGGCTCGCACTTCGCCTTCCCTTTTGTCCAGCTCGGCCTGGTACTCAGCTGTCGGCGTCTCCAGCGGCAGCATGGTTTCTTGTGAAGCAGCGAAGACTCCGTAGAGCGAATAGTAATCGGCGGTGGGGATGGGGTCGTACTTGTGATCGTGGCAGCGAGCGCACCCGACGGTCAGTCCCATCATGCCTCGAGTGACAACGTCTATGCGATCGTCGATGATGTCCGGCTGATTGTTCAGAAACCGGCGACCGACGGTCAGATATCCCAGAGCGGCCAACGGCGAGGGATCCGCGTCGGTCCGCAGCTGATCGCCGGCCACCTGTTGCATCAGGAACTGATCGTAGGGCAGATCTTCATTGAAAGACTCGATCACCCAATCACGAAAGACATAGGCGTACTTGTAGGCTCGGTCTTCCGTAAAGACGTAGCCTTTGGTGTCGGAGTAGCGGGCGAGGTCGAGCCAGTAGCGGGCCCAGCGTTCGCCGAAGTGGGATGAGTTCAGCAACCGTTCGATCGCTCGATCGACGGCCTGCGGCGAACTGTCAGCTTCAAACGCAGCGATCTCGGTTGAAGTTGGTGGGAGCCCGATCAGGTCGAAGCTGAGCCGACGGAGGAGTGTGCGGCGGTCGGCCGGAGGGCTCGGTTCAAGACCTGCCGATTCCAGACGCGAAAGTGTGAACTGGTCTACGGGGGATTCAATCCAGTCGTGTCGCCGGACAGCCGGGAGTGGCGGCTGACGGACAGGTTGAAAGGCCCAATGCTGGTTGGCCGATGCGTGGACCTGCAACCGGTCTTCAGCTGGTGGCCAGGGTGCGCCCATTTCGACCCAGCGAGTGAGAGCGGCGATGGACTTCTCCGGCAGCCTCGCCGCTGGTGGCATCTGGATATCGCCGTCGTAACGGATGGCTGTTACCAGTCGACTTTCGGCCGGCTGTCCCGGTACGACGACCGCTCCACCGACGCTACCCTTAAGCATGTCGGCGTGAGAATCGAGCCTGAGTTCGGATTCCTGCTTGTCCGGTCCATGACACTCCAGGCAGCTGGTCACCAGCACCGGCCGGACTTCCCGCTCAAAAAACTCCACCGTGGCCGGATCAAGCTTAGTGTCCGCAGACAGTTCACCAGCGCAGATCGATTCCGTCAGCGTCACCGCCAGGAGCAGCCCGGCCAGCGTCCATCGCCAGGTAGTCATGCGTTGCCTCAGAGTTCGGCCGGTCGGCCGGTACGCGCCAGTCAGGTGGGAATTCGGGCAGGTTTCCCTGCAATTATATCCAGACGGGGCCCGCAATAGGAGCCCCGTCCCACCCCACCTCTGCGGGCATCCAGGCCACAAGGCGATGTGGCCGCGGTCGATAACTGGCGAACTGAGGACGGGATCAATCTAGCGGGCTAAGGAGCCACGAACTTTGTGACACTGCCGTCGGCGGCGTCGGTGACCTTGCCCGACCAGACAACGTTCAGGCCCTGGTCAAAAACCTCGACCACGGCGTCCTTCAGCCGATCGCCGCAGCAATCCGCGCGGTTGTGGATGACGATCGAACCGATATCCCGAGCGTCACCCAGGTCGACCAGCCACCACGGGTTCTTTTCATCGGCCGTATGGGAGACCGAGCCGTTGCTGTAGGTCCCGTCCGGTTTGCCGTCGATCGCTCGTTCTGGCGCACCATCGGAACCGACTGAAGATTGCCGAGCGGTTCCGGCGGTCTGCAGCTCCTTGCCGGTGGCCGTTTCGAGGACTTGGACTTCGGCCAGCGACAGAATCCGTTGATCGCCCTCCAATCGAACTCGGACAAAACGTCCGGTGGCGAGCGTCTTGGTGGGGGGCGACGGTTCAGCGTCGGCGCCGCGATTGACCTTCAGTTCGGGAATCGCGGCCTGCAAGTCAGCGGCACCAGCGGCAGTGACGGGCGTTTCCCAGACGAAGAGCTTCTTAAGCGATTTCAGGCCCTTCAGCTGCTGCAATCCAGCGTCGGTCACTTGAGTGCCATAGAGGTTGAGGTACTCGAGGTTTTCGAGCCCGGCCAGATGAGCTAATCCGGCATCGGTCACAGCGGTTTTTTCGAGATGGAGTTTCCGCAGGGACTTGAGATTGGCCAGATGAGCGAGTCCGGCGTCAGTGATTTTGGTACCGCGGAGATTGAGCCAGATAACGTTGGACAGCTTGGCTACCTCGGCCAAGCCGTCGTCGGTCAGTCCCGTCCCCGACAGGTGGAAAGCGACGTCTTTGTCCTGAGAATCCTGAGCGACACTGCGGACGGTTCCACCGATCTTCTCGATAGCGGCGACGGCCTCAGCCTCATCCGCTCGGGCGATGCCAGCCAGCATTACGCATGCGAGGAGTGTCACGCCACAAAACAGCCGCTGTCGTATCATCGATGTCGTCTCCCGTGTCACTCGTCGACTTACATGAATCCGTCGCGGCGATTTGACCTGGAGGCCACCGCCAGTCGTCCGCGACAGTTTGCGTCACCACTCCCGAACGCACTCTCAGTTTAACCTCCGGCCGACCCGCTCGCGACTCGCCACGCCCCTGGACTTTGAGTTGTCGGGCGCTAGAATTCGCAACGGCTCGCGCTGAGACAGGTCGATTGCCGGCCGAGTGTTTCTGATTCTGAACATCAGATTCTGAACCAGATTCTGAACACCGGGCGGCTCGATTGCAAGTTGGCGCGGCCCCCGCACCACGGCGGCTCTGGGAAGAGCACCCTGGCTGGCGGGAATTCGAGTCCGATCAGCGGGCTCAGTCATGGGTTTCCAGAGCCGGTCATCGCCGCCAGTCGGCGAGCCGCTCGGGCCCCTCTCCACCACTGCGGCTCGGGTGAGCCGACCCGGTTTCCGGGTGCGGCCAACCGTCGCCGCGACGTCCGTCTTGCGGTCCGTCGGGAGCTCCCCAGCCGGAAACACTCTCGTCGGCCCCCATGCGTTCATCGTGCGTTTGTTGACTGTTCGTGGCGTGACTGGTGAGGAGAGGTGCATCATGAGCTACCTGCGTGCGTTCAAAGTCTATTGTCAGGGTTCGGATCGGGATCGGGTGTTGGCCAGCCACGAGCTGGTGGCTGAGTACGAATCGTTCGTGGTGGTCCACGGCAGCGAAGCCGTTAATGTCGGCGGATGGATTGAAGGTTGCCGTGCCGAGGATATCACGCCGATGTACGAGTTGCCGGATCGATTGTTGTCTGGAGTCTGGTCGGCCGCTGATGTGAGTCGGCGGACGGGGGAGAGACAGCCTACGAGTTTGGTGAACCGTCTTGACCGCCGACCTCATCATTACGTTGTTCAGTTCGTCGGGCCGATCAAGAAGGAATGGCTGCGCGCGGTGCGATCTCTGGGAGGTGAGTTGCGGAGGCCGCTGGATAGTTTTGCTTATGTCGTGCGATGTGTACCTGCGCAGCTGGCTCGGCTGGTGCGACTAAAGTGTGTCCGTCAGTTGGGAAGGCTGAGCATAACTGGCCGCATTCACTTGAGCGACGAGCTGACGACGGAAGTGACCGGCGACGGTCGTTTTCTGCCGGCGACACATGTGGTTGAGTTTTTTGATGCGAGTGATCTGGTGAGCGGTGTTGCGAGGCTGGCAGAAAGCGGTGCCGAAGTAGTCAGCGTCTCGATCGCTGCGGCGAGTGCGACGATCCGCGTCGCTGTGGAACGCGAGGAGTTGCAGCGGCGGCTGGTGAGGCTGGCCGAAACGCATGGAGTGGCGGCGATTCGACCTCGGCCCATATACGCTCCTTGCAACGATGTGGCCGTAAGACTTTTGGGAGCTTCCGGGCCGGAGCTGGAGGCTCGACAGCTGGCTGGCCGTGGTGAGGTGATAGGCATTTGCGACACGGGACTCGATTCGGGCGACGTCGACCGGATTCATCCTGATTTTGCAGGGCGTGTCCGCAAGCTGATCAGTTATCCGATGAGTGCTGCGTATGACGAGTTTGTGGTCAACCGAGCGGCTGATGACGGTCCGGCTGACGTTGACTCAGGACATGGCACGCACGTCGCGGGTTCAGCGGTTGGTTCGGGTTTGATCAGCAGTCAGCTGTTGCAGCCTGGCCAGCTGATTCGGGGCGTGGCATACGAAGCGGAGCTGGTGTTTCAGGCGGTGGAACAGGAGTGTCGGTGGATCGATCCAGCGGATGAAGCCGTTTATGGTCGCTTTGCACTGGCGGGTCTGCCGGACGATGTTGGTCGGATCTTTCGTGATGCGTATCGGCAGCAGGTACGAGTCCACTCGAATTCTTGGGGGGGCGGCACGCCGGGGGACTACGATCATTACTGTCGGCAGCTCGACAAGTTTGTCTGGGACCATCCGGATTTTTGTGTGCTGGTAGCGGCCGGCAACGAAGGGACGGACGAAGACGGCGACGGTGTGGTGAACTGGGGAAGTATCAGTTCTCCGGGTACGGCCAAGAATTGCATTACGGTAGGGGCGTCGGAGTCGGTTCGTCCGGCGTTTGCATCGACAAGTTACGGGCAGTTGGTACCGGAGAGTTTTCCGGTGCCGCCGATCAGTGTGGATCCGGTCGCCGACAATTGGCAGCAAGTGGCGGCGTTCTCCAGTCGTGGTCCGACGCGAGACGGGCGAGTCAAGCCGGATGTGGTGGCGCCGGGGACATACATACTATCGACACGATCACGGCGAGTAGAGCCTGCCGAGCAGGGTTGGGCGGCGTATGAGTCGAGCGGACTTTATTGCTACATGGGCGGGTCGAGCATGGCGACGCCGTTGGCGGCTGGAGCGGTCGCGGTGATCCGTCAGTATTTGCGGCGCGATCTGGGCTGGGAGAGTCCGCCGGCCGCGCTGATCAAGGCCGTGCTGCTGGCCACCGCGCAGCGGCTGGAACCCGAGCGACCAGAGGGGTTGTCGAGTGGAGCGGCGGCGATGGGTGGAGCGCTCTGGGGGCCGTCGAGTTCCGTCGGCCACCCGGTCCTGGCCGACTGTCATCAAGGGTGGGGCTTGATCTCACTAGAATGGCTCGGCGCGACGCATGGCATGCAGCGATTGATACCTTTCGCTCCTGAGCAAGGCCTGGAGACCGGGCAGGTTGGCGAGCTGAAGTTGGACGTCGAGTCATCCCAGACACCGCTGCGAATCGTGTTGGCCTACTCCGATTATCCTGGCGACCGCATCGTCAATCAGCTCGAACTGGAAGTGATCGGCCCCGACGGCCAGTCGTGGTGGGGACATTCTCAGCTCGCCCCGCTGCGGCAGCCGACGAACCCGAACGACTCACTCGACCATCACTCGACGGGCAACCACCGGCGAGCGAACAACCTCGGAGGGGCCAACAACGTGGGTGGGGTATGGATTCTTGAGCCGTTAGCGGGGCGTTGGGCAATCCGAGTCTACGGCGCGAACGTCCCTCGCGGTCCTCAACCCTACGCCCTGGCCGCCTGGGGCCACGTCTCCACCAGCTAGCCAGCTCCTCCAAAACTTGTGAGACTTGTCCTTCCGTCGGCCTAATTGAGCCTGCGCGAATGCACGAGCGATTTGCCGAGACGTTGTCGATGATTGCCTGACACTCTTCCCAAGGGTAAACTTGGCGGGGGGGGGGCGACGAAGCTCTTATTTAACCAAACACCGCAGTTCACCACACGCGAGGGTACGCGGCTTCGATGCTGAGTTTTGAGGACTACATCATTCGTGGTCGCGCAGGGCTATACAACAGTGCAAACCTTCGTGCGGCCTTGGCGAACTTTGAAAAGGCGATTGAACTGAATCCTCGGTCTTCCGAAGCTCACTGGCTTCGTGGACATGCCAAGCTATTCTATGATGACCTTGACGGAGCACTTCTGGACGCCGAACGGGCGATTGAGCTTGACCCGATGTCCGAACAAGCGTACGACCTGCGTGGCATAGTGAATCGTGTCAGAAAAGATTTTCATGCTGTAATACAAGACTTCAGCAAGGTAATCGAGCTCAATCCGAAATGTGCCGTCGCATACTTTGCGCGTGGTGACGCTAAACTGGAGGTGAATGACTTCGTCGGAGCGATTCGTGACTACGACAGCGGAATTGGACTCAATCCAGATAATGCCCCTGCAGTGGCGTGGGCCCATTACGGACGTGGGAACGCGAAGAAACACCTGAACAATTTCGATGTCGCAATTCGAGACTACGATCGGGCCATCGAACTCGATGCGGGCCTTATCCTTGCCTACGACGAGCGCGGACTCGCGAAGCGTGCTCTCGGTGATATCGATGGGGCGATATCCGATTTGAAGGCCGCCGTTGAACTTTGTCCCTCGGAGCACAGGAAACGATATTCCGGTCCGGCCACGATCCTCGCCCACCTCGCAGACCTGTATTTTGCGATTGGCCGGTACGATTTAGCAAAACCACTCTTTGAAGAGTCGATCGCGATTCTCTGCCGAGCACTCGGCGAGCACCATCCCAAAACGCAACGAGTCCGAGTTGATTACGAATCGTTACTTCTCGCCATGGCCGGCAAAGGAACGGATGCATGAGCGCTTCGAGATCATGACAATTCGCACACAAAACGTGTGTGTCTTGTCTTAGGACTCTGCGGTCGAGGCGATCGGCCAACTGTGGTCGGCGGGAACTGGGCCGACATCCGCGCGTCTCCTTTCCGCGGCCTCCGCAGCTTCCGCGGTCAAAAAAATCAGCCGTCTCGTCCCGGACCGACCGGCCAGCTGCTAGCACACGAAACGTGTGTGTCTTGCATTTGGGCTCTGCGGTCGACGTGATCGGCAAACAGGGATCGCGGCGAGCTGGGCCGACCTCCGCGTCTCCCCTTCCGCGGCCTCCGCAGCTTCCGTGGTCAAAAGACTCCGGTGTCTCATCTCGAACCGACCGACCGGCCGGCTGCTAGCAGACAAAACGTGTGTGTCTTGTCTTTGGGCTCCGCGGTCGACGTGATCGGCAAACAGGGATAGCGGCGAGCTGGGCCGACCTCCGCGTCTCCCCTTCCGCGGCCTCCGCAGCTTCCGTGGTCAAAAGAATCAGCCGTCTCGTCTCGGACCGACCAGCCAGCCGCTAGCAAACGAAACGTGTGTGTCTTGTCTTTGGGCTCCGCGGTCGACGCGATCGGCAAACAGGGATAGCGGCGAGCTGGGCCGACCTCCGCGTCTCCCCTTCCGCGGCCTCCGCAGCTTCCGTGGTCAAATGATTCAGCCGTCTCGTCTCGGTCCGACCAGCCAGCTGCTAGCAAACGAAACGTGTGTGTCTTGCATTTGGGCGGCGGTGGCTTTGGGTAACGGAGACGAGATGGTGGGGAGGTGGCGTCATATTCAGCAGACCCGGCTTATCTTCTCTCCCTCCGTGTGCCGACAACAGCTATAAGCGGGCGAACCGGCGCGCGGTGTCGTGCCAAAGCGGCTCTGCTAGCGTCGCCAGTGGCCACCGACCGTCGGATGCGGTTGAGTGGCCAGAGTCCCGATTCGTACGTCGCAACGACCAATTCTGCTCGGCAAGGAGGCCGACCGGATGGCCAAGAAGAAGTCGTCAACGACCAAGGCGGTAGTTGCAGCAGCGACTTCCTCACCCTGGGTGTGGAAGCGGCTGGCGATTATCTTGGCGACGCTGGTCACCAGTGGCGGCGTTGGCGGCTGGGCGATGCCCGACATGCCGATTCTCGGTCCGATGGTTCAGGGCCTGTTCTTCAAGTATGAGGAAAAGGGGGAACTGACCCAGGACGACGTCCGCGAGGCGATCGACGACACACTAGTCCGCCTGGAGCAACAGGCTCTGCATCAGACCGGTCCGGTCGCGACTCCAGCCAGTGCGACCGGCGCTCCGCTGATGGCCCAGCAGGTCTCTCAGTCGGGCAAGCCGGTCGACCGCATCTCGATCGCCAGCTACAACATCCAAGTCTTCGGCACGGAAAAGCTCTCCGACCCGAACGTCGTCGCCGTGCTGGCCGATGTCGTACGTCATTTTGACATTGTAGCCATCCAGGAAGTCCGATCGAAGGACGATTCCATCCTGCCGCGGTTTGTCTCAGAGGTCAACAAAACGGGGAGCCGCTACGATTTCGTCATCGGTCCTCGGCTGGGACGCACCAACAGCAAAGAACAGTATGCGTTCGTCTATGACACGACGCGAGTTGAAGTGAATCCTGCCTCAGTGGCCACAGTGCCCGATCCTCAAGACTATCTCCATCGCGAGCCGCTCTACGCTCAATTCCGCACCAAGGCTTATGGACCTGAAAGAGCCTTCACGTTCTGGCTGGTCGACATTCACACCGATCCCGACGATGTGCCTCATGAAGTTGACGCGCTGGCTAAGGTTTTCACCTGGATCAAGGACGGATATAAGGCTGAGGACGACGTGATTCTGCTGGGCGACTTGAACGCCAACGAATCTCAACTGGGCCAACTCGCTCAAATTCCCGGAATCCACTGGGTTGTCCGCGGAGTCACGACGAACACTCGCCACACAGCCGCCTACGACAACATACTCTTCGATTCACGCTCGACGACTGAATTCACTGGTCGTTGGGGAGTAGTTGATGTGCGACAGATCTTTAATCTGACGGACGATCAGGCACTCAAGGTATCCGATCACTTCCCGATCTGGGCGGAATTCTATGCGTACGAAACGCCCAACCAGATGTACGGAGTCGCGAACCGTCCGGGAACTCAGCCGGCCAGTCGGTGATCGGTTCATTGAGAGGCTGGACTACCGACAAGCCATCAGCCGATGATGTCGTGAATCACATCGCCGTGCACGTCGGTCAAGCGGCGATCGATGCCGTTGTGGCGGACGGTCAGCCGTCGGTGGTCGATCCCCAGTTGATGCAGCACGGTCGCGTGCACGTCGTACACCTGGGTCGGATGAGCTCTATCCAGCGGCTTGTATCCCCAATCATCCGACGGACCATACGACACACCTCCGCGGAATCCTCCGCCGGCCAACCAATTCGTGAATACGTATGGATTGTGGTCACGGCCTGTGCCACCCTGGGAGCTCGGCATGCGCCCAAACTCAGTCGTCCAGAAGACGATCGTATCGTCGAGCATTCCGCGCTGCTTCAGATCCTGAATTAACGCTGCCGTTCCCACCGCCATGCCGCGAGCCAGCGGTCCGTGATCCCGTTCCAAGTTCTCATGACTGTCCCAGTTCCGTCTGGGGAAACTGTTGTCGTTCCCCGACCAGATCTGAACGAACCGTACTCCTCGCTCCAACAGTCTGCGGGCGATCAAACACTTCCGCCCGAAGTACTCGGCTTCCTCAGGTGCATTGATCTCGGCCGGATATGTCGCGCCCATTCGATCCAATCCATAGAGTTTCAATATATGGGCCGGCTCCTGCCGGATATCGAGTGCCTCCGGCGCGCTCAACTGCAACCGAGCGGCCAACTCATACGACCGGATTCTGGCTTCCAGCCGCGAGTCGTCGGATCGAGGCGATTGATAGGCGCGGTTGAGCGAATCGAGCAGCGTGTGTCCAGCCCGGTCGGCTTCGGCGGTGACAAATCCCGGTCTGGCCGTCAGATCCTCGATCGGATTCGCTCGCTGAGGAAAGATCTCGGTTCCCTGGGTTGACGCAGGGAGGAACGCCGAGCCCCAATTCTTGGGCCCGTTGCTGGCGTAACCGCGGTGATCGGGGAGCACGACGAACGTTGGCAGATTGTCGTTCATCGACCCCAGCGCATACGTCACCCACGCACCCATGCCGGGAAAGCCAGGGAGCTGAAAGCCGGTTGACTGCAGGTAAGTCGCCTGCGAATGAACTCCGGTCTTGCCGACCATGTTGTGAATAAAGGCGATGTCGTCGACGCAAGCGCCCAGCGGTTCGACCACCTCGCTGATCATTTTCCCCGACTGGCCATGCCTGGCGAACCGAAACGGCGACTTCATCCACGGCCCCAACCCGTCCTGAAACGCCTCAACATGCTCGCCAAAATCCGATGGCTCGCCGTGGTGTTTCTCCAGCAGCGGTTTGTGGTCCCACAGATCGAGCGGACTGGCCGCACCCGCCATAAACAGCTGCACGACACGCGTCGCCTTGGGTGGATGATGGAGAACTTTCAGCACACCGCCACTCGCCGGCGCAGCTGCCTCAGCAGACGCGTCGCGGCGCAGCAGCATCGCCAGCGCCATGCCACCGAGCCCCCAGGCGGCGTGGCTCATCAAGTCTCGGCGCCCCAGCAGGTTACTCGACATATAGCAGCTCACTGAGATTGAACAGCACTCGACACAGGTTCGCCATGCCATACGTGCGAGCGTAATCGACCATCTGATCCCGCTCGCTCGGATCGGGGGCTCTCTGAGCCACCAGCCACATGGCTCGGTCTACCTGTTGCTCGATCGCCGGCGTTTCTTGACTCAATCGATCAGCAAATCGTTCGGCCATCACCAGCACGAACGGATTGTTCAACAGCGACAATGCCTGCAGCGACGTCAGCGTGTCGTTCCGACGCGGAGTGCTCTGCGACGAATCGGCGCAGTCGAGTGTGGTCATCCACGGGTTGGGCTGCGACCTGACGACAAAGGCATAAATCGAACGACGGTGCGACTCGGAATTGGCCGGGTCAAACTTCTGATATTCATAGTGAGGCGAATGCTCGGGTTTCTCCAGCGCAAATAAGTAATAGCCTGGCCCGCCCATACGCGGGTCGAGCGCGCCGCTGATCGCCAACAGGGAATCGCGTACTTCCTCTGCTTCCAGACGGCGGCGGGCCATTCGCCATAGATATTGATTGTTCGCGTCCACCGCCGCGTTCGCCTCATTCGAACTGGCAGCCTGACGATAGACGCTGCTGGTCACGATCAGCCGGTGCAATTGCTTGAACGAACCCCCGCCATCTCGGAACTCACATGCGAGCCAGTCGAGGAGTTCGGGATGAGTCGGCTTAGCCCCCATGCGACCGAAATCGTTTGGCGTCGCGACCAGCCCCTGCCCAAAGTGATACTGCCAGACGCGATTGACGACCGAGCGCCAGACCAGCGGGTGATCGGGCCGAGTCAACCAGTCCGCGAGGGCTTTTCGACGTTCCGCCTCCGACAATGAATCCTCCCACATCCACTCGCCCCCGTCACTCAACGGCAACACGCCGGGAGGAGCCGGATCCAGCGGCTGCTGAACATTCCCTCGTGCCAGGACTCGAATGGGCCGTGGCTTGCCGCGAGTCGGCACGAAGTTACCCTGCGGATCGAAGTGAGTGGCCGCGGCATAGACCTTCAGCGGGGCCGGAAGCTGAGCCAGTTCGAGCTCCAGCTGACGCAGCTGGTGGTGCAGTTCCTGCCGACGTTGGATTCGAGCGGGCGTCTCCACTCCCGCCAACAACTCCGCTCGCTCGCGTTTGACCTCATCCAGCTGCTCGGCCGCTCGCGAGTCCTTCATCCGAGGCCACAACCCGTCGGTCAGATTGTTGCGAGCCCAGGCCGGCGGAGCTTCGATCGAGTCGAGTGACGCAACCTGACGGTCTCGAGCGACGTTGCGACCTTCAGCATCCATCGCCTCCAGCTCGGCCAACGCAAAGATGTAATCCGACTGACGTTCGACCAGCGTCAGCGCCGTAATTCGAATCCGAGTTGCCTCCTGACCGCCGCAATCTACGGTCACTTCCGCCAAGCCCGGGTTGCCATGGATCACTTCCTCAGCCGGTCCAACGGACTTCCAAGGTCCATCGCCGTTGGCAATCTCCAGCCGATACCGCACGGGAAATCCGAAGCCAGCGCCAATCCCGGCGAACGTGTCGTAGCACGGGTGGAGCACAATCCGCGACAGGGCATGCGCGCCATCCAGGCGAACCTCGACCCACTTGAGTTCGTCGGGACGCGATTCAATCTGACTGTGAAAGCCTCGTGTCGCCGGCTCGTCAATCTCCGTCAGCGACTTCAGCTCGTCGGCCCGCTGATTCAATTCCTGCAGTCGAGGTCCGGCGGCCACGGCAATCTCCCGCTCCAGACCGTCAATGTCGCCACGAACCTGCTGCAATTGCAGCTCGAGCTCACGACGGCGATGGTGTACGACAGGATCAGGATCAAACGGCCGGTCGGCGCGATCGACAGCCGAGAAGATCGCCTGGAGACCGTAATATTGCTGCTGTCTGATCGGGTCAAACTTGTGGTTGTGGCATCGAGCACATTGCACAGTCAGAGAGCAAAACGTGTTGATCGCATTGGACACCATATCGTCGCGATCCAAATCACGAGCCACCTTGCCGTCGATCTTCGATTCGGGGACTTCGACGTGTCCGATAAAGTCCCACGGTCCAGCTGCTACAAAACCTAACGCCAAAATGCCGTCCGGCTCGTCAGGGTAGAGCACATCGCCGGCGATCTGTTCGCGTACAAACTTTGCGTACGGTTTGTCGTCATTGAAGGACCGAACTACGTAGTCGCGATAAGGCCAGGCATTGGGTCGCAGTTTGTCTTTGTCGTAACCGCACGTATCGGCGTACTTCACCACATCCAGCCAGTGACGTGCCCAACGCTCGCCGTAGTGCTTGGATGCCAGCAAACGATCGACTAATTTTTCGTAGGCCCGCTCATCGGGATCCTGAACGAACGCCTGAACTTCCTCCGGAGTGGGCGGCAAACCGATCAGATCGTAGGTGACTCGGCGAATCAATGTTCGGCGGTCAGTATCCGACGAATGGCTGAGCCCCCTCTGGCGCAGAGAATCGGCGACGAAAGCATCAATCGGTGTCCGAACCCACTCATCGTGAACGGCCGGGACGGTGGGACGAGTGAGCGGGCGATACGACCACCAGTCAAAATCCTTGACATGAGGCTCATCAACAGTCACTCCTTCGGGCCAGCTGCCACCCCGCTCGATCCACTGGCGTATCGCGGCCAGTTCGGCTTCTGTGAGCGGCGGGCCATCTTTGGGCATCTCGGCCTGGCCTTCGTCCGGAGTCACCAGTCGCAGCAGGTGGCTCGCTTCGACGTCCCCCGGCTCGACATATCCTCCCGCAGCCAGATCACCACCATCCTGCAATGACAGGCCACCTTTACGAGCTGAATTGTTATGGCAACCGACGCATCGCTGTTGCAGTACGGGGACGACGGCCTGCCGGAACCATTCGACGTCCTGACCGATAGCCCGAGCCGACAGCATATCGCTGAGCCCCGCGGCAATCAGGCAGCCCATCAGAATGACTGGTCTCAACATCGGCATCCCCGAATCCTTGCAGTCTGTCCGTTGGCCTTCACGATCCAGCACCGCCCAGAGCCCCAACACGGCAGTCACTCAGCATAATCCATCGCCTGCGGGAATGCTTGCCCGCCGAGCCATTCCCGTCGATTGGCTTGCCATGGTCGGCTACAATCCGGGGGTCGTCGCACCGTCTGCCTGCTGTCCGGCCGCGACGGGCCGGCACCGCGCTAGACTGGCCCGCGGTTCCTCGTCCTTCAGTTGCCCGAAATCAGCCGATGAACCGAACCGAAGTCCTACGGAAGCTTTTTGATCCTCAATGGCCGACCAGGGCTGCGGTGGTGTGGTATCTGCTGGGCCTGGTCGTCCTGATGTTTCTGGTGACGGGCGCGATCTTCTGGTGGCTCCGCGGATCCGGGAGGCTGGAGGCCCAGCGTGCGGACGAACTGTCGACCCGCTGGAGATCGTGGATTTGGATAGCGTCCGGACTGGCTCTTCCCATCCTGCTGGGTCCCGCTTGGGTGATCTGCGGCGCCCTGGTGCTGGGGCTGTTGTGCTTCAACGAATTTGCTCGAGCCACCGGCGTGTTTCGAGAGAAGACCGTCTGTGTCTTTGTGGTCCTGGGCATGTTGGCCGTCGCGTTCGCCGCCTTCGACAATTACTCACGATTGTTCTTCGCCACAGCGGCACTCGTCACCGGTCTGATCTGCGTCAGCACGATCCCCCTCGACCAACCCAAAGGCTACGTCCAGCGCACGGGGCTGGGTGTGATGGGGTTTTTATTGTTTGGCTACAGTTTTGGTTACCTGGGTTTTCTGTCCAACAGTCCGCATTACGCGTCGATGCTGGTCGGCATTCTATTGTGTGTGGAAGCCAACGATCTGTTCGCCTACTGGATCGGGTCGACGGTAAGAGGGCCGGCGATCTTGCCGAATACCAGTCCGTCGAAAACCTGGTCAGGCGCGATCGGAGCTCTCGTATTCACCACGATGCTGACAATAGGAGTGATGCACCTGGTCTTTCAAGGGACACCACTCGATCGCTGGCAGCCGTTATTGATTCTGGGAATCGGTATCAGCATCCTCGGTCAATTGGGAGACCTTCTGCTGTCGTCGATCAAGCGAGACGCAGGCATCCACAACATCGGACACATGATACCCGCTCATGGAGGACTCCTCGACCGCTTCGACAGCCTCGTGCTGATCCCCCCGGCGGCATTTCACTTTATCTCGCTCTATCTCGGCGCGATTGGCGCTGACCAGCCTCAACGGATATTGAGCGGAGGATAACTGCGTGGACGACTGGCGGCTGGAACCGGCGAAGGACATGGATCTGAAGGGTATCGATCGGTACCGGAGCTGGAACCGGGAGGGCGGGTTATGGGAAAGTGGCTGCCGCCTGGCATGGTGGCTCATGCTCCGATCGTTCTTGAAAACCTGGAACCGGCTGAAGGTGATTGGCCAGGAGCGTGTTCCGTCACAGGGCTCGATGATTGTGATCGCCAACCACGCCAGCCATCTCGACGCGCTACTGTTGACGACCATCATGCCGTTGTCGCGTCGCGATGAAGTCTATCCCATCGCCGCTCAGGATGTTTTCTTCGAGAAGCTCAGCATCGCCGCCTTCGCAGCAACGTTCATTAACGCGTTTCCGATCAAGCGAAATGCATCGAGCTTGCGGCGGCTGGCCGAGTTGCGTCAGAAACTCCTCGACGGTCCCATTGCCCTGATCCTGTTCCCGGAAGGGACGCGCACCCGAACGGGATCGATGGGACCGTTCAAGACGGGAATCGGCATGCTGGTGGCCGGCACATCGATTCCCGTGATCCCCTGTTTCATCGAGGGAGCCGGCCGAGCGATGTCGGTGTCCGCGAAGTTTGTGCGACCGGAGCGCATCACGATTCGAGTTGGCCAGCCGATGACGTTCGCTGAATTGACCGATGACCGCGACGGCTGGCACAAGACGACTCAGCTGCTGGAGTCCGCAGTCCGTGAACTTGGCAAGGAGCCCGCAGCCTCTCAGCCGGCGAACGCTTCGGCCTGAATTGCCGCCAGCAGTTCGGGCGACAGATGCGGCGATGCGCCAGCTTGGGAACAGACGTGAGCGGCGACGCGTACCGCCCAGGCGTTGATGACCGTTAGCGGCCAACCGCGGATGAGCCCGACAACTAACGCGGCCGAGAACGCGTCTCCGGCCCCCACGGTATCGACGACCGTTGTCGGCGGGCTCGGCAAATCGCTGATCTCACCCCTAGCATTAACCAGAATCGCCCCCTGAGGGCCTCGCGTCAGCGCAGCCACGGTCAGCTGATATCGGTCCATCAGTTGACGCAGCATGTCCATCTGGCTGCCCCGCAGGTTCACCAGATGAGCCAACACCGACAACTCGTCGTCGTTCAGCTTCAAGGCGCCGGCCAATTTCAGCGAATCGAGCACCACTTGTTCGGTCCAGTAGGGCGGCCGAAGGTTGATATCCAACAATCTCAGGCTGTCGGCAGGAGTCGCAGCAACAAATCGCCGTATCGTCTCGCGTGATTCAACATCCCGCTGACCAAGTGTCCCGAAACAGACGACGTTGGTGCGAGCTGCCAGCCTCGCCAGATCGTCAGTCCAGCCAAGATGGTCCCAGGCGGTATCGACGGCGAATTCATAGCTGGCGTGACCTGCCGCATCGACACGAACGTCCACGGTTCCTGTCGGGTAGCCAAGCCGCATGACGTGCGCCGTATTCACGCCATGCTGCCTGAACGCCTCCAGAGCGCGGCGGCCCAGGTCGTCGTCTCCCACTCCGCTGACCATCGCGACGTCACAAGAACCTTGCGCCAAGTCGGCCGCACTGCGGACGAAATTCGCCGGCGCCCCCCCGAACAGCGCTCCGTCCGGAAAGACGTCCCACAACACCTCACCTAACCCCACGATTACCGCTCGACGTTCCAAAGAGCTGCTCTCCCGCTGCTGCTGTAGCAGATCGACCGCCGACTACCCACCCACAGGCAGCCCGCGATCGACGACCGGCACTATTCTGTCGACAGCCGGCGGCAATCACAATCCGGGAGCCAGCGAAGCGGGGCCTTCATGCCGCACTAGGCTCCCGATCGCCTGCAGCTCTTCGCTTAACAGCTCCAGCACATCGTCCAGACTGACCAATCCGATCAACCTGCCATCGTCGTCGACGACGGGCAAGCGACGATAGGGCCCGGAGCGCATGTGGGCCAAAGCAGTCTCGATCGGCGTATCTTCCCGCACTCGAACTGGCGACAAACTCATCACCTCACCAACCGTGGTCTGTGCGGGAACCAGCCCCTGTCCGACGACCCGGACCGCCAGATCTCGATCCGTCAGTATGCCGATTGGCTTGGAGTCCTTGTCGAGCACGATCAGGGTCCCGACGTTTCGCGAGTTCATCCGTCTGGCGGCCGCCTGTACCGATTCATCGGCGTCAGCCAGATCGACGTCACGCACACAGATTCGACCGACGGACATGACGACCTCCCTTCACCTCCGCTCCACTCCGCCAGGATTCAGCTTCGCCAGAAGAGCGTATAGAGGCTGACCGTAAACTCCAACACAATCAAGATCACTATATACCATTCTACCAGCAGACTCCGACGAGCCTGCAGCAGATCCAATACCGTCTCGACAGTTCGGCCGATAAGCTCCAGTTTTCGTTTCAGTACCGCGTCACGGTCCCGCAGCTCGAACTCATCTTCCAGCCTCAGGTATAGCGGTTCCAAGTCGGGCTGCTCCCAAATCAGTTCCGGCCTGTCGGTCGTTTCGATCCGGGCCACCATGCGATGTTCGCTCAGTAACACGCTACCGACGTGCTGCAGCAATACACGCAGGTTCCGCCCCACCTTGCCCCGCTCTTGTAATTGTACGGCAAACGGTTCAATGCGATCAAAGTTCTCGGTGACTTCCGCTTCGTACCGCGACAGTGCCACCGAACGACTCAGTACCGTCGCCAACAACTGCAGCCTGGCCAACGACGTATCGCGCAGCACGACGACTCCGGCTTCACTCCCCTCCCGACTCCCCGGATCCACTCGAACGGCAATCTCTTCTGCCTCCTGAGTGGTGTACGGTCGGTCGACTCGCCGCCTCAGTTCGTCGAGAAGCTCGCTCTCGGCGGCTCCACCGCCCTGAAACACCACCACGCAGCCGTAACGAAACACGACGGCGACACCCCCTCCGTCCAGGACCAACGTCAGAGGCCGCACCGCCACACTGCGGCCCAGCTGGAGATTCCGGAGGTCGAACTTTTCGCCCAGGCACCGCGCACAGGCTCGAAAGGTCGAACTCGTAATCAGCTCCTCTTTCTGATCTCCGCCCAGGCCCCCCATCGGATGCATCCTTTCTTGGATTCCCGACACGGTTCCGTCTCGCCACGGAGCGCGCTGAGCGTGCTCTTTGGCACACAGTTGTGATGCTCGATCGCTACGGCATGACGAACTGATGTCCGGCCGGACGCACGGTCAGGACGGGACACGGCGCCTTGCGGACTACTCGTTCGGCGACACTTCCCATGAGCGCATGGGCCAATCCGCTGCGGCCATGCGTGCCGATGACGATCAGATCCGCGTCCTGTTCCTTGGCGTAACGGACGATCTCGACGTAGGCCGTCCCTTCCTTGAGCACGCGGTGGACTCGCGGCAGTTTGCCGAGTTCTTCGGCCATCCAGTCTTTGAGCTGCACGTCGCCTTGCCGATGCCATTCCGCCAGAAGGACTTCGGGGAGTGGTGATCCGGGGGACGGCATAGCGACCGCAGGTGACTCGAGCACGAAGAGCACATCGACGGCCGCCCCAAACCGACTGGCCAGTTCGCACGCATATTCGCCGGCTTGCAGCGAAGCGTCACTGAAGTCAGTCGGCAACACGATGCGATTCAACTTCAACATGAGTCAGCTCCTTTCCTGGCTCGGCAGGCAAGTCCATGCCCGACAAACACCTTACAACCCTGGCACCATCTTTCCATGGTGCAATCGGCGTGCCATGGTCGATGTGCTCCTCGTGGCACGCCAGTTGCTCAATACCCGCTGGATCGATCCGTTGCCGTCACTTCTCGACGGTCGGCCGATACCCGGCAGACGTGAGTCAGTCTGCATGACCGAGGAGATTGTGTTGAAAAACCAGGGAGATGTCTGTGAACGTTGACATTCAGCGGCTGGTGGAATTTGACTTCCTGCGAGCGACTGAGATCGCCGCGTTGCATTCGATGCAGTGGATCGGCAAAGGGAATAAGGACGCCGCCGACGCTGCGGCCTGTGATGCGATCCGCGGCATGTTCGATCTGACCGACATTTGCGGTACGGTAGTGATCGGCGAAGGAATTAAGGACGAGGCGCCTGGTATCTTTAAAGGCGAACGGCTGGGAACATGGCGAACCGGGGCTCCTCGCTTCGATATCGCACTGGACCCTGTCGACGGAACGACGAATCTGGCCAAGGGGATGCCGAATTCGATCAGCTGCATTGCCGCGGCGATTCCGGAGGGGAACGGCGAGCCGGGTCTGCAGGACATACCGGCTTTCTATATGAAGAAATTGGCGTACCCACCACCGGTCCGCCATGCGTGGATCGCCGATCCGAGTCTGCCGGTCGACGTGAATGCACCGCTGGCTGAGGTCATCCGAGTGACGGCCGAGATTTTGGGCAAGAAAGTACGGGATGTGGTGGTCATGGTGTTGGACCGCCCCCGCAATCAGCCGTTCATCGAAGAGATACGGCGTGCCGGGGCGTCACTGCGGATGATTGCAGATGGCGACATCGCCGCCGCACTCGCTCCTGCCCTGAATCGATCCCCCGTGGACCTGTACGCCGGAATTGGTGGTTCGCCCGAAGGAGTGCTGGCCGCCGCCGCTCTACGGTGCCTGGGAGGAGGCCTTCAGGCGCAGATCTGGCCTCGGGACGAGGAAGAACGGCAGACGCTGATCGATGTCGGCTGGGGCGACCAGTTGCAGACCGTCTTCCGTTCCAAGGAACTGGCCCGCGGCAGCGAGATTCTGTTTGCGGCGACGGGGATCAGCGACAGTCCTCTTTTGAAAGGGGTCGAAGTTCATGGCAGCACTGCGATCACTCACTCGGTGCTGATGCGAGCGAAGAGCGGCACCGTGCGGTATCTGACGACCGAGCACAACATGAACAAGAAAACAGTACATCTGCGATCCGTGACGAGTGAGGTACCAATCTAGGCTCGGGTTGTCCGTGATTATAAGTCTGTCGGCGGATGGAATTTTCGGGGTTGCAACCTGATCCAGACGTACAGCAGGCACGGTCCCGCTATGGGTACTGTAGTCGGACGGCTGTCCGGACCTGGTCGGAGGTCATGGGAACCCTGGAATGAGCGTTCGGTATCTTCAGCGGATCCTATCGAGACTGATTTCCGGAGTAGCCGGAATGTCGTTTGTCAGTTCATTAAACTGACCGGTCCGCTTGTGCAGTTCGAATCCGTCATACAGCTCGCCGTTAGCCAACCGAGCTTCGTACTTCAATGTATCGCCATCAACGTGGATGATTTGATACAATTGCGCCCCGGATGCGGTCCGTTCAAAGAAATCGCGGTTTTCGATAGCATATTGCTTTGGACCGCTGACGCTCACCACGTAAACCGTCGGGCCGTCTATCACATTGACCCCGGTGCCAGTGTTCTCCGGTGTGCTCAACCCTGTGCGTGCATAGCTATGGTCGTGTCCCTGCAGGACCAGATCGACTCGGTATTCATCGAAGACCGGCTTCCAGAGTTTTCGCAGCGTCGCGTTGTCACGGCCTCGAGCCGAAGAATAGACGGGATGATGAAAAGCCACAATCGTCCATTTGTTCGTGTTTGACTCCAGCGTCTTCTTGAGCCAATCCACTTGCGTTTCGATTTGTTCGTTGGAATTCAGCAAGACGAATCGGACACCCTGATAGTCGAACCAGTACACGGTCTCCTCGAGACCCGGCGGTCCGTTCTCTGGAAATGCGAACGTGGGACGCCAGTATTTGCTGACGACTGAACGACGTGCTTGGCCTTCAACTTCCGGTTCCAGTCTGTATTCGTGATTCCCTGGTGTGGCGACGCTGGGAATTGTTGCATTCAGCCATTGCCCGCCGCCGAACCATTCCCCCCACTGCGCATCGTTCTCCGCATCGTTGATCAAGTCGCCAGCGTGCAGCATGAATGCGGCCTTGGGAGCATCCGAGTGGGCGGTGCGAATCACGCGGGACCACATCGAACGGATGTCGTTCTGGGCATCGCCAAAATAGATGAAGGAGAATGGCTTGGGTTCGGCGCTGGCCGTGGTGAATTGAAACCATTCGCTCCAGTTCACGCCATCGCCCACTCGATAGCCATATCGAGTGGCCGGAGCCAAAGCGGCCATACGCGCGGTATGCAGGTGATACGTTCCCAGATCAGACTCAAAGGGACGCGTGACCGCCTCAATTCGTACGCAACTGTCCACAAAGTCCGGCCGTCCGGTGTCCACCGCGTACTCCACAAAACTACGTGGTACTTCCGTGCTCGTGCGCCACGTCACGTCTTGAGTGTGTGCCGGATTGCCCGACCACGACAGCAAAACCCGGTCCGGCAAGATTGTTGCCCGGTGCTGTTCCTTTGCGCTGATCGCTGGCTGCGCAACATGCTCATCGGCTTCGTCGTGAGCGCCCGCTCTAACTGCGAGCGCAAGACAGATCAGCAAGCCACAACAGCATCGTCGAGTCCATGGGGACCGCACGTTCATTGTCTTACTCCCGACCGACCGCTTTTTCACTGGCACAGGATGTTTACCCAAAAAAGAAGAAGCACAACGAAACACCAGGTTCAACACGACGTCGTCAACTTCCGTTGTGTGGGAATGGCTCCATCCGCGACGAAATCCTCATCAGTCTAGTTCGCCAGGCGCCTCAGTGGATGAAGGGCCGGTTAAGAATCTGCAAAGGCCGAGGCCTTCAAGAGTTCGCCTCGGCACAGGGTCTTCGGTTCGGTCTAGCTAGATTCAGCGTGGAAACGTCGTTCCGAATCGGGCAGATTGTGAGGGGAGCCGTTTACCATAGATGATCAAGTTGTCGCCCGGCGAATAATAGTCGTCGATCGCTGCCAGGACTCGATAACCCTGTCGGCTGTAGAAGGCTCGCGGTCTGGCGTACGTGGGCTGGCTGCTGGTCTGGACGATTACCCAGTAACCTCCCGTCTGCTGCACGTAGTCGGTTACGTACTCGTCGAGCGCCCGAGCGACGCCCGTCCCATACCAGCTTGGCGCCACGGCTATCCAGTACAGATCCCACGTGCCGGCCGTCGCCGGAGTCGGCCCGAACATGACGTATCCCCGGACCTGCTGCGGACTCGAGTCGACCTGGACCGCGACATATGCAAGATATGATGTTCGATCCGGCTCACTCAGCACCGTTTCCAGCATCTCCCGAGCCAGATGCAGTTCAACCTCCTTGAAGTTGCCCGTCTGACGCAGGATATCTTCGACGGGCTCCAGGTCTTCGGCCCGAAACGGTTGAATTGAGATCTGTCGACCCGCCAGTACAAGCTCCACGTGACGGTCTGCGGGCGACGGTGGCACTGGGTTCATCGACGGACTCGTTCACTGCATGATTTGAGAATCTCAGCGACCAACTGATCGAACGAGAGGCCGCTGAGCCGTGCCAGGATAGGTAGATCGGAGTAGTTCGGATTCAAACCGGCCAGAGGATTGATCTCCAGAAAGTGGGGCGTGCCGGACGCATCGCATCGGAAGTCGATACGGCCAGCGTCACGACCGCCGACGAATCGCCACAACCGCACGGCCATCGCACGGAGCTCTTCGGCTAGTCCCCCGGAGGCCAGTTGATACGAAACTCGCGACTCATATTCGGTTTTGTTTTCGAAGGAGTAATAGGGTTCAACGTCCCCGGGTCGCACGCTGACTTCCATCACACCCAGACAGTATGCCTTAGCTCCGGTACCAAGGACGCCAACCGTGAATTCCTGGCCTCTGAGGTATTCCTCCACCAGAACGGGTTGTCGATAGGCGGCCAGCAGCTCGCGGCACTGGGCCATGAGTTCCTCGGCGTCATGGACCAGCGACTTCCGATTGACGCCCTTGCTCGATCCTTCAGCCACCGGCTTGACGAACAGAGGGAACGGTAGCCGCACCTGCCGAGCGTCGAATTCGTCGGCGACCACCTCGAACCGCGGCGTTGGAATCCCCAAGTCTCGCACGACGTGCTTCATCAGCGCCTTGTGCAGCGTCAGCGACAGGACGAGCGGCTCGGAAAATGTGTAGGGAATCTGAAACGCATCCAGTAGTGCCGGCACTTGTGCTTCACGACCAAAGCCGTGCAAGCCTTCGGCGATATTGAAGACCAAGTCCCAACGCTCACCCGCTGACAGTCGCTGGACCAATGCATGAATGTTCCCGATGCGGCACGGCTGGCAGCCAATCGACTTCAGCGATTCACTGATTGCAGTCAATGTGGCCGGAGTATCGAACTCAGCCGTTTCGAGTTCACTGTACCCTCGGGCCAGGTAGTCGTCTCGCAGATCGTATGTCAATCCCACGTTCATCGATCGACATACCGAAACGTTTCGCCTTGATAGTTCGTAAACCAGATCTCATTCCCGTCGCGTTGCGCGACGTATTCTGGTACCAGCGGCACTTTACCTCCACCGCCCGGAAGATCGACAACCAGTGTTGGTACGGCGTATCCTGTGATGTGACCGCGCAAGCCTCTCATGATCTCGACGGCTCGATCGATTGGGACTCGAAAGTGAGCCGATCCGCTGACCGGATCGCATTGGTAGAGATAATAGGGTCGCACCCGTAGCCGCAGCAACTGCAGAAAAAGCTGCCGCAACGTGTCTACATCGTCGTTGACACCACGCAGGAGTACCGTCTGGCTGCCGAGCGGAATTCCGGCGTCAGCGAGCCTGTTGCAGGCCAGAGCTACTTCAGGTGTGATTTCATCCGGATGAGTGAAATGCAGGCTCATCCAGAGCGGATGATACCGTTTCATCATTCGCACCAGTGATTTCGTGATGCGAAATGGCAACGCGGCGGGAATCTTGCTCCCGATTCGCAGGAACTCGACGTGCGGAATCTTTCTCAGACCGGACAAGAGCCACTCCAGCTTGTCGTCGGCAAGAGTCAACGGATCGCCGCCGGAAATCAAGACGTCGCGGATCCCGCTATGTGCGGCGATGTAATCGAGACCGGCTTGCCACTGATCCGTGTTGAACCGATATTCGCCGCCGGGATATCCGACCATGCGTGAACGAGTGCAGTATCGGCAGTAGACGGGACAGAAGCCGGTCACCAGAAACAACACTCGGTCGGGATACCGGTGAACAATTCCCGGCACCGGCTGGTCGCGATCTTCCGACAGAGGATCCGCTGTCTCGCTCTCGGAGACCTGGTATTCGGCTCCAGTCATCACCACCGTACGCCGCAGAGCGCTCGATGCATTCTCAGCATCGAGCAGGCTGGCATAGTAGGGAGTGATCCCGACGGGAAGCGGTCCGCGGTGGCGGTCCAGAGCCGACCGTTCGTCGTCCGTCAATCTCAACACGCGGGCCAGGGACTTTCCGTCCCGGATCCGATTCCGCAGTTGCCATTGCCAATCGGTCCAGTCCGCGCGACCGACATCCGGAAAAAAGCGGTGACGAAAATCCCGCGAGTCCGTCAGCTGCGGCTCAGGATGTGCGGATTCAGGTCGATGCACAGCCACCTTTCCCGTCGATTGATCGTTATCCGATCAGCTCCCAGCGTATCGCGCCAGGTTTCATCAGGATAAAGTCCTGCCAATAGACTTTACCATTACCGCTCCGATTCACAAACGAAGGAGAACAAAAATCATCCAGGTGCAGAATCAGTTTGGAATCGTCGACCTCGTCGCCGCCATAGAGCGCCAGCCAGCTCAAGGGCGACGTCGGATATCTTCCGTCATCGGCGATACCGTTCTCATAGCTGAAGAAGCCCTTATCGATCGTCCTCCAGCTGCTCGCTTGGCCCGTTGCCAACCGCACGACAAGTTGCATCGACAACCCCAGCTCGTCAATGATCTTGATCCGATATTCTCTCATGACCGGTTTCTCCGATTGTCTCGATTTGGAGTTTCTGCAATTGGTCGAAGTGCCTGGCCAGCAGCAATTCGGCAGTCAGAGATTCTGCCGCCGGCACGTCGGTTGACGTGGGATCCAGGCAGTGCAGATCCCACCGCTCACCCTTGTAACCCTTCTGCCGGATATACCAGCGGTCGTCGCCATCCTGTTGAATCGGAAACAAGGCACACAGCGAAGGCTTATACCGGTACGGATCCCCCTCAGCCGCCCCCACTTGATGCAACACACACCCCTGATGAAAGAAAATGCACCATCCGCCTGACACTCGCATCACCCGCTGACCAATCCGCCTCAGCCGGTCGGCCAGAAACCCCGTACGCAGGGCCGTGGTACGAGCTTCCGAACGCATGAACGGCAGGAACTTTTCCAGGTTGTCAGCGATGCAATCGATCTCTTCCGGATAGACCGGCGGCCTCCCTTCACGGCAGCAGACCCCGTCACAACCTCGCCCAAAGGTGCACTCGAAGCGAACCTGGTGCAGATTCAGGATTTCGAATTCTGCCGACATCGCTCTCTCCGACTACCGGCCCACCCTGTACCTGGCAGCGCTGAAGAGCACAGTATATATCAGCCGCACGATCGTCCGGATCTCCCCGGTTCTCGACCGATCCCAAATGTTGTTTCCCGAAATCCGACCAAAAATTCCCGGTTACGTCGATCGAAGACCGCCTGAGCCGGCCGATCGGCACCCCCGCCGGCCAACCCAACCAGCCAATCGAACGGCCAACCCGCCGGCCAACTCGCCGGCCAACCCAATCGGCCGGAGTGCCGAGCCGTTCACCGAGGGCCCGACGCCCATTCGACCTGGCGGCGGATAAACTCGTCCCAGTCCCACCCCGACTCGGTCACCGCTCGGTGCATCCCCATTTCCGGCGTTACTTCCGGGTTCGGATTCACGTCCAGCACGTGGGGCAGACCTGATTCGTCGAGCCGAATGTCGAGCCGGAGATATCCTCGAGCGCCAACTGCTCGCCAGGATCGCTGCGCAGCGTCGGTCAGCAGCTGGCGCAATTCCGTTTCCATCGGCGTGTGGTAGTGCAGGAGTGCTCGGCGATAGTCGTCACTCTCCAGTTCCCACTTCGCCGCGTAGGTGAAGAGCTCCAGCCCATCCTCGAATTGGGCTTCGCCGATCGAAATGTAGTCCGGCTGCCGAGCTCCCCACAGCGATACCACGAACTCCGGCCCGGTCAAAAAGTCCTCCACGACCGTCGGGCCCTGGATCCTCGCGATGGCCGCGGCCCGTTCGGTCGGTGTGCGGCAGACCGAGTCGGGTCGAATCCCTGCGGAACCGTCCTGATCGGCCGGCTTCACAATGCACGGAAACCGATCGGTACCGGGCACGCGAACTCCGGCCGCCGCCAATACGGCTTTGGTCCGATCCTTGCGGCGACATAAGGCCAGCGTTTCGCTCCCAGATCCCGTAAATGGCACGCCACGCCACTCCAAAAGCGCCGCCACATGAGGCTCAAACTCAGGTCGTCCCAAGGGCGCTTCGCACAGGTTGAAGACGACGTCAGGCTGGTGAGTATCCAGCACAGCCAGAATCTCAGCGAGTTCACCACGCACACCGACCGCTCGCGATCCGGAGAGCACATCGACGATTCCCTCAGCCGCCCCATGCAACTCGAATTCACCCGCCAGCCGCCCTGGCTCCAGGCCCTCGGGCGGCAGACTGTACATCACCAGCACACTCATCGTCGCTCACCTGCCTATCGCGGCCGACATCTGATGGATAGCATCTGCCGCGAGCGAAATTACCGCAGCCACGCTGGAAGTCAAGCAACTTCGAAGCGACTTCCGGGCGACTTCATGGCGCCCAAGCGGCTGGCCGTCTCGCGGAGAATTCACAAGTTGCTAAACTTGAGACGAAAACCTGGCAGGACCGCAGTCGCTGCCCCCCAAAGGTAGTGCGGTCCGGTATCCCGACCCGCGTTATTGTTGGGGAGCACCCGTGAGCGTTTCTGAGAACTTTGCTCTTGGTATCGAGGGTTTCCGATTCGCAGACCTGTACGACGTCCACCGGCTGGCCGACCTGCACGGCGCCTTCTGGCGGTTTGCCGGTTCCCAAGATCCTCAACTGGCCGACCGATTTTCTCAGGTCGGCACGGGCTCATTGAAGGAGCCGGACGAGGCCGAGGTATTGATTGCGGTCGCTCGTCAGCTGGAAGCGTTCCTGATCAAGTTATTCCGCATCGAATCCGACGTCGACGCGTTACGTCGGGACACGGAGCACATCCAGCAGGTCTTCAAGTTCAAGAATGACTTCTGGAGTCACAAGGTACTGCGGCAGATTGACGACGCGGCGCCGGTGAGTGACGGGGAGTTTCAGCAGCTCGAATCGCGAGCCGTGGCAATCGTCCGGGACTCCGTGAACGGATCGGTGGACCGCGAGGGGGATGTGGCCGCTGCCGCGTTGTGGTTGATGGAATCGGCTCATCGCTGCAAAGAAAACCTCCGGGAAGGTTGGGATTGGTCGCGAGTGGAAAAGTGTTGTCAGGCCGCGGCCGGTGCGACGCTCTCGGAAAAGATCGAATCGACTTTGATGTCGCTGGCCGACTGGGGCATTCAGCTCTACGCTTCGCCACAGCGCCGCGCGCGGGTTGCTGAGTGGCTATCGTACGTTCGGCCCCATAAGCTCGACTTTGAGCACTTGGTGGAGCACGACCGTCCGCGAGCCGAGTTGCCCGAGTTGCAGCAGGCGTGCGATCATCATTTGCGACATCGAGAAGGCTTCAAGTTGACAGATCCGCGGATGACTCGTTCTGAGTATCTGCGTGAGATTGACTACTGCATTTTCTGCCATCCACGGTCGAAAGACTCGTGTTCTCATGGGTTCACCGAGAAAGATGGCAGTTACCGCAAGAATCCGCTGGGTGTACCGTTGACCGGTTGTCCTTTGGACGAACGCATTTCCGAGATGCATACGTTGCGGCATGAGGGTCGAGCGATCGGATCGCTGGCGATGATCATGCTGGACAACCCGATGTGTCCGGGGACCGGACATCGGATCTGCAACGATTGCATGAAGGCCTGCATCTTCCAGAAGCAGGACCCGGTGAACATTCCTGAGGCGGAAACGGGTGTGTTGACCGATGTGCTGAATCTGCCGTACGGATTTGAGATCTACAGTCTGCTGACTCGCTTCAATCCGTTGAACAAGGATCTGCCGTACGCGTTGCCCTACAATGGCAATCCGGTGCTGGTGGTAGGACTTGGGCCCGCCGGTTACACCTTATCGCACTACCTGGCCAACTACGGGTTTGGCGTCGTGGGGATTGATGGCTTGAAGCTGGAGCCGGTCGACGACGAATTGACGGGCCGTGGCCGGGAGTATCCGCGGCCGATCCGTGATTTCGGTCAGCTGAAGTCGGAGCTGGATCAGCGTCATCTGATGGGTTTCGGCGGCGTCTCTGAGTACGGCATCACCGTGCGTTGGGACAAGAACTTTCTGGCGGTGATCTATCTGACGCTGCTGCGGCGCAAGAATCTCCGCTTCTACGGTGGAACTCGGTTTGGTGGCACGTTCTGTCTCGAGGATGCGTGGTCGAAGGGATTTCAGCACATTGCGATCGCCACGGGGGCGGGCCGCCCGACGGTGATCGACATGAAGAACAACCTGGTGCGGGGTGTCCGGAAGGCGAGCGACTTCCTGATGGCGCTGCAGCTGACGGGGGCCTTCAAGGAAGCGACGCTGGCCAACCTCCAGGTGCGGCTCCCCGCCATTGTGCTCGGTGGCGGCTTGACCGCGATCGATACGGCCACCGAACTGATGGCTTACTATCCGGTCCAGCTCGAGAAGACGATTCGCCAGTTCGAGTCTCTGTCGGAGCAGTTCGGCGAAGAGATCATCTGGAAGATGTGTGACGACGAGGAACGGGAGATATTGACCGAGTTTCTTGGTCACGCCCGGGAGATTCGTGCCGAGCGAGAACAGGCAGCCCGTGAGGGACGCGAGCCCGACTTGATCAGCCTGTGCCGCAAGTGGGGCGGAGTCAGCGTCTGTTATCGTAAACGCATGATCGACTCACCGGCCTATCGGTTAAACCACGAAGAAGTCGCGAAAGCCCTCGAAGAAGGAATCTACTTCGTCGAGAACATGACGCCAGTCGAAGTACACCGCGACGCGTACGGCGCCGCCCAGGCGTTGACTTTCCAGCGGGACGGTGGCGAGCATGTCACACTGCCGGCTCGTTCGATCATGGTAGCGGCGGGCACCAGCCCGAATATCGTCTACGAAAAGGAACATCCGGGCTCGTTTGAACTCGACGCCAAGCGACACTTCTTCCGCAAGTTCCGGGCAGAAGCTGGCGCGGATGGCAAATGGCAACTGCAACCGGCCGAGCCCGCGGATCGGCATGCGTTCTTCCTGTCGGCCAACCACGACGGCCGGTTCGTGACGTTCTACGGTGACAATCACCCCAACTACGCCGGCAACGTCGTCAAGGCGATGGCGTCCGCCAAGTTCGGTGCTCCCGAAGTCGCCCGCTTGTTTACCGCTGACATCGAACGAGCTCGCAAACAGCCGGCTGATTCGACCAAATTCCATCAGCTGGTCAAATTCCTGGACGACGCATTCTGTCCGCGGATTGTCAAAGTCGAACGACTCACCCCGACGATCGTCGAAGTCGTCGTCAAGGCTCATTATGCGGCCGACAAGTTCGAGCCTGGTCAGTTTTTCCGACTGCAGAACTATGAGGCATACGCGCCGATCGTCGACGGCAAAAAGATGATGCTCGAAGGGCTGGCACTGACCGGAGCGTGGGTCGAGAAGGATCAGGAACTGCTGAGCATGATCGTGCTGGAGATGGGGGTCAGCTCGCGGCTTTGTTCAACACTTCGCCCCGGCGAGCCGGTGGTGGTGATGGGTCCAACCGGAGCGCCGACGGAGATCCCCGAGGGCGAAACTGTGTTGCTGGCTGGCGGTGGGCTCGGCAACGCCGTTCTCTTTTCCATTTCGCGAGCCCTGCGAGCCAGAGGCTGCAAAGTCGTCTACTTCGCCGGTTACCGGTCGAAGCGAGATCTCTTCAAGCAGACTGAAATCGAGGAAGGGACTGACCAGGTGATCTGGGCCGTTGATGGCGGCGAAGCGATTGACGCTCGCCGACCTCAGGACCGCTCCTTCGTCGGCAACATTGTGCAGGCGATGCTCAGCTACGCCAAAGGTGAGTTGGGAGGAGCACCCATGTTCCCGCTGTCAACCGTCGATCGCATTTTTGCTATCGGATCGGACCGCATGATGGCCGCGGTATCCCAAGCTCGGCACGCTGCACTCCAGCCCTTCCTCAAAGGAGACCACGTAGCCATCGCATCGATCAACTCATTGATGCAATGCATGATGAAGGAAGTTTGTGCTCAGTGCCTGCAGAAGCACGTCGATCCGGTCACTCGTCAGGAAGCGGGCGTCGTGTTCAGCTGCTTCAACCAGGATCAGGAGATGGACCGAGTCGACTTCGGCAACCTGCGGGAACGGTTGAAGGCAAATAGCCTGGCTGAAAAGCTCAGCAACCGCTACCTGGATATCCTGCTTGACCACGGCCGACTCGAAAGAATCTGAGCCTCGCGGGTCAGCCGGGAATCATCTGCGGAACGAGATAGGCTTGTGCGGCCACCAGCAGGCCAACCAGAACGGCCAGAGCGATGCTGTGGAAAAAGACGTATCGCAGTATCTGGCCCTCGTGTCCGTGCTGGCCTGTGGCTACACCCGCGACGACGATCGATTGAGCGTCAATCATTTTGCCCATCACACCGCCCGAACTGTTTGAGGCTGCGGCCAGCAGCGGCGAAATCCCCAATCGCCCGGCGGTGATCTGCTGCAGATTCCCGAACAGGACGTTGGATGATGTATCGCTGCCAGTCAGCGCTACGCCTAGCCAACCGAGCAGCGGTGAGAAGAACGGAAACAGGACCCCCGTACTGGCGAAGGCCAGCCCCATCGACGCATCAAGACCGCCGAACTTGGTGGTGTAGCCGAGCGCCAGCATCGCAGCAATCGTGACCAGCGACATGGCCGAACGGCGGACTGTCAGCAGGAACAGCCGACCCAGTTCCCGCGGTCCGAGACCTGCCAATGCTCCGCTGATCAATCCGGCCAACAGCAGCGCCGTCCCGGTTGCCGACAACCAATTCAATTCATACACCGCTGGCTCCACTGTTGGCACAGCGACCACCGGAGCGTCTCGCACGACTCCCTCGTGCAGCAAGGGAATATGGAACTCACGTCGCGACAACTCATTCAATGTCTGCTTGACCTTCGGAATCCCCCAGAAGAACACCAGGACCGAGACGATCAGCCAGGGGAGCCACGCCTGGAACGTCTCTCGTGGCGACGGAGCTGAGGAGACGACGTCCGAAGTTTCATGAGCAAACCTCCAGACGGTGCGGGGGCGCCAGATTCTGAGCAACCCGACGAGTGCGGCAATCGAGACGATGGCACTGATGACGTCGACCAGCCACGGTCCGTGATAATTGCTGACCAGAAACTGCATCACGCCAAAGCTGAGCCCCGCCGTCAGACAGGCTGGCCAGACCTCCAGCATGCCGCGCCAGCCCGCCATCGCCCAGATCAGCCAGAATGGGACGAGCAGCGAGAACAGCGGCAACTGACGCCCGACCATCATGCTGAGTGCTTCCAGCGGCAGGCCAGTAACTCGGGCCAACACAATCAGCGGCGTGCCGAGTGCTCCGAACGCGACTGGAGCGGTGTTGCCAATCAACGCCAGACCGGCTGCCTGCAAGGGTTGGAAGCCCAGTCCGATCAGCATGGCCGCCGAGATGGCTACTGGCGTACCGAATCCGGCCGCACCCTCGATGAAGGCTCCGAAGCTGTAGGCAATCAACAACACTTGAATCCGTCGATCGTCCGCCAGGCTGGCAATCGACCGCTTGAGTGTCTCGAACTGCCCCGTTGCGACGGTGATGTTGTAGGTGAAGATGGCCGTCAGCACGATCCATCCAATGGGAAACAGACCGTATGCGGCGCCGTTGGCCGCGGCGGCGAGCGCCAGTCGGACGGGCATCCCGAATATCCCGATAGCGACTCCGAGTGAAACCAGCAGCCCGATCAGCGCAGCCAGATGGGCTCGCACATGCCAGAACGCCAACAGACCCAACAACACAAAAATCGGTAAGGCGGCCGCCAGGGCTGACAAGGTCTGATGGCCCAGCGGATTGTACTGTTGTGTCCAAGGTGACATGGGAGCTCAGTTCAAGTTTTGCCAACCCAGGGTACTCTTATTTACCGTTCACTCGATGCAGATCAAGAAACACCACCATCGATGGATTCCCCACTGCAGCGTAGTGGCCGGTGAAATTCAGTCGCCCCGTATCCCGATTCACCTCGAACACAGCGACGTTGTCCCCGCGCTGATTGCAGCAATACAAAAACTTTCCGCTCGGGTCAAAACTGAAACTGCGAGGATAGTCGCCATGTGTCCATTCTTCGCCCACATAAGTCAAGTCGCCATTTTCGCCCACCGAGAAGATCCCAATACTGTCGTGCAACCGATTGCCGGCATAGACAAATCGGCCATCGGCAGAGACGAGAATCTCTGAGCAGAAATTGCTGCCGACAAACCCTGGCGGCAAAGTGGAAATCGTCTGCCGAGCGGTCAGCTGACCAGTGGAATTGTCGTAATCGAACCTGACTATCGTCGAGCCTTCTTCCTGGATCGAGTACAGCCACCGACCATTGGGGTGGAAGAAGAAATGCCGAGGGCCGTCACCCGGAGGCAAGTTCACTGAGGGTGGGTCGTTGGGCGACAAGAGGCCGCGCGTCGCATCGAATTTCCAGACTAGAATCTGGTCCAATCCGAGATCGACATGCAACACACGGCGGCCCACAGGGTCAGCTTCGATCATGTGCGCGTGCGTGCGATCGTGCCCGCTGAACGCGAAACTCCCCGGCGGTGCATGCTCAGCACGCGTCGGACCAAGTTGACCCGTATCGACTTTCACATCGGTCGCCGGTCCCAACTGACCGTCGGCCAGAATTGGCAACACGGCCACCGATCCACCGAAGTAATTGGCGACCAACAGGTGGTTGCCCGATGGGTGAATGCTGACATAGGTTGGCCCAGCTCCGCCAGAAGGCACGGTGTTCAGGTGCTTCAGCTGACCGTCCACGGGATCGACAGCAAATGAGCTGACGGTCCCCTCGCCCTGCTCTCCGACTCGATCCGTCTCATTGGCCGAATAGAGTCGCGTGCCGGAGCGATTGACGGCCAGACAACTGGGACTCGTCCCCATCCGGTACTCACCCGCCGGGGTCAAGGCACCGGTCGACCGATCGACCCGGAAAAGGTGGATCCCTCGCCCGTTGCCAGGAGGCAAATCGACCTGAGTGGGGAGAACATCCTGCAGCGGCGAACTGAATGTGCCGACGTAGGCGAGCAAGGGTTTGGATCCAGAATTTTCGTCCGCTCGTAAAGGGACAGACACCAGCATGCTGCAGCTGACCGTGACAACCAATAAAATGACGCTCAGGTGGCGTGAGGCAATGTAGCAGCTCATCATGACGAGAAACCTTCGTGCGGGCGGGCAGTTCCCGAACCCTGATCCAACCTGACAGCGGGTGTGGAACTGCGTGTGGGGGAAATGTCGAACGCAGGGCCCACATTGTAATCGAAACGGTGAAGTGACGCCGCCAGGGCGGGATTCCTGTCCTGGACGGGCCAATCATCGAGAACCGACAGGCTTATTCCTCGAACTGCTGTTCGGATTTGGGAATCCGTTGGGCCAGATTCTCCACGCCTCGGTAGAGCTTCTTGCGCCTGGCGCCTTTGCGGCGGAGTCGGGAAACCTGATCCTGGATAGCCGCAACGCGATCGTCATTGCGAGGGTGAGACCGGAAGAAGTCAGCGAACGGAAAGTTGGGATCCTGCATCTTCTGAGCGGCCCGCGCAAAAACCTTCGCCATTTCCAGCGGATCGTAACCGGCTTCGATCGCCCACGCGACGCCGTCGCGGTCAGCCTCCGCCTCGTCCTCGGGTCGAAACGGACGCCCCATCATGCGCATGGTCGTCATAGCGTTGCCGAAGAACTGATCCGGATTGAAGCCATTCTGAAACCCGTTAGCGAAACCGGCGGGAGCCTGTTGCATCAGCCGAGCTCGTTTCAGCGGCACCAGCACATGTCCCCGATCCAAGTGCGAGAGCTCATGACCAATCAACCCGATCAGAGCGGCCTCGCTGCCACACTCGTCGAGCAAACCGCGGGTGAAAAAGAGCGTACCACCGGGAAAGGCTCGCGCATCGACCTTAGGAGTGTCGATCAGATAAATTTTGATCTGGCCGTAACGATCTGGGTTCGCAGTCAACGGACGAACAGTCTCAACCAGCTTCTCCAGGTAAGCAATATCGGCCCCTTCGTCAACGACCTGCGTACCTTCGTCTTTCAGGCTATTCAGAAACGACTTGACGATCGGTGCTCCGAAAGTCTGTTCGTCGTCGATCGAGACCTTCACCGCGTCGAGCAATCGTTGCTCTTCGGGAGATGATGCCCCGAACATGCGTTCCATCATTCGTTCGGGATTTGAGAAATCGAACGGAAATGTCGGCGTTCCATTGGGATTGCGCCCCGCCCCCTGCCCCCATGCTAGGGCGGCATCGGTGAACAATGCACCGAGCAGGAAAACCAGACGCCACCAGCTATGATTTATTGAGACGGCCATGTCTTCTATGGTAATTCCCCGAGCCGTTCGGCGAAACCCTGTTGGTTTCCAATGATCCGATCGATCAATCCGTCGCCCACGAACCGGCGACTGCTACACCGAATCGCCCCAGTCTTATCTTCACCGGTCGACGCTCGGTGGTGGCTCCCGGCAGCCGCTGGATATTCGCACCCAGCTGAACGGGCCCTGGGAGTTCGATCTCGATTGGCTGTGGGGCGTCCGTCGCGGCGTGCATCCGGACATAGACAGCAGCTTGAACTTCCGAGTTTCGATAGACCAACGTCGCCAGCTCCCTTCCAGGATCCCAGTTAGCAGCCAGATTGTCTCCACAGAGTACTTGTCGCCCTTGCCAATCCTTGCGAATTCGCAACAGGTCCCGATACCAGTTTCTGGTGACGGCGCAGCCATTTGCCGCGGGGCCGATCTTTGATTGTTCGAACGCCGCCAGCGACAGCGGCGATTCACTCAAACTCCAGTCATGCTGCGGGTACTCTCGACGTCGCCCTTCTTCCACGGCCACGCGCAGGTGTTGGTCGCCGAAGTCGGTAAAGAACAGAAAGGGGCTGTCCGAGGCGAACTCTTCGCCCATGAACAGCATCGGCAGGGACGGATACAGCAGCAGCAAGGCGGCGGCAGCTCGGTGAGCATCGGCGCCAACGATCGAATGCAGCCTAAGACCCGCCGGGTGATTGCCTACGAAATCGTGGGTTTGGATCGAACAGATCAGCGACTCTCGAGGCACTCGACCAACCGGCTCGTCCAGCGGCACTCGGCGGCGATGGCGGCGAACGGTTCCCTCGTAGACAAATCCGCGTTGCAGGATCATCTGCAAATCGGCGCCGGGCAAGTACTCTCGCGATGACATGTGATGCCCGGGGCGCAGGACGGCGAAAATTGAATGCAGAAAATCATCGCTCCACGCAGCATCGAAGCCGTGGCCGCCGTCGGCCGTTGGTAACATCATCTCCGGGTCATAGACGTTGCTTTCCGCGATCAGCACCAACTCACGCCCCAGCCGACTGCGCAATTCGTCTGCGGCCTGGCCGATCTCCGTCACAATGTGCACCGGCGAATCATCAGCGATGCAATGAACGGCGTCGAGTCGCAAGCCATCAAATCCATACTCCTCAATCCAGTACAAGGCGTTCTGCACGATATAATCTCGGACGCGGCGAGATTCGCTGCCATCGAAGTCAGGCGAATCGCCCCACGGGGTCCGGTGTCGGGTGGAGATATAGCCGCCGAAATCGTGCAGGTAGTTCCCTTCCGGGCCGAAGTGGTTGTAGACCACATCCAGCACCACGGCCAAACCGTGAGCGTGTGCCGCGTCGACAAACTGCTGCAGCTCTCGCGGCGTTCCGTAGCTCGCTCGCGGGGCGTAAAGATTGACTCCGTCGTAACCCCAGTTGCGATTGCCAGCGGTCTCCGCGACCGGCATCATCTCTATCGCAGTGACGCCCAACTCGACCAGCTCGTCTAACCGCTCCTCAGCTGCTCGATACGTCCCTTCCTCGGTGAAAGTCCCGACGTGCAACTCATACAATATCCACTGCGACTTCGGGATACCTCGCCAACTGACCGTCCGAGGCCTGAATTCCGTCGTATCGACCAATTGGGACGGTCCATGCACTCCATCGGACTGAAACCGCGTCGCCGGGTCGGGCCTGAGCTGGCCGTTTGGCAGTCGGACCCAATATCGCGTCCCGTTGGCTGCCGGCGCTCGGACGACGAACATTCCATCTTCGGACCGAGCCATGGGGAACAAGCCGGCGTCGGACTGGCCGTCACGAACCAGCTGTATTCCCAACGAATCACACTTGGGTCCCCAGACTCGGAAAGTTGTCGTGCCATCACCGTGGATCACCGGACCTGGCCGCTGCATTGAGTATCTCCGTTGAGGCATTGTCAGTTAAGTCGCACTTGGTCGCCGTCGGCCGCAAAAAGATGGGCATCATTTGGGCTGGCCGACAAGCGGACATGCTGGCCCGGCGCTGCCTCCACAGCCGGTTCTGTCCTGGCTACCAGCTTCTGGCCAGCCGAGTCGACATAGATGATTGTTTCGTGCCCCATCCGTTCGACGACATCCACAGTACCTTCGGCCAGGCACGCACCCCCGTGATTTAGGTTGAGGTGTTCAGGACGGATCCCTAACACGGCTCGACCATCAGCGGCTGGCGACGCGATGGGAAACGTTCGGCCAACACTGTGAAACTCGCCACCCCGCACGGTACCGTCCAGAAAGTTCATGGCCGGGCTGCCGATGAACCCGGCCACGAATCGATTCGCGGGGCGCAGATAGAGGTTCATCGGCGAGTCGACTTGCTGAATCACTCCTCGGTTGATGATCACGATCCGATCGCCCAGCGTCATGGCTTCGACCTGGTCGTGGGTCACGTAGATCATCGTGGTTTTCAATCGCTGATGGAGTCGGGCGATTTCGGTCCGCATCTGCACTCGCAGTTTGGCATCCAGATTCGAAAGAGGCTCATCGAAAAGAAACACCTGCGGCTGCCGGACAATGGCGCGACCCAGCGCAACGCGTTGCCGTTGGCCTCCCGAGAGAGCTCGCGGTTGACGAGCGAGCAAGGGCTCAATCGACAGTATTCGAGCAACCTCTTCGACTCGGCGCTGAATCTCTGCTGCCGGCAACCGGCGCATTTTCAAGCCAAAAGAAAGATTCTCCGCTACGGTCATGTGCGGGTACAACGCGTAGTTCTGGAAGACCATGGCGATGTCGCGATCACCGGGCTCTACCTCGTTGACTCTGCGATCGCCAATCAGAATCTCTCCGCTGCTGATCTCCTCCAGTCCGGCAATCATTCTCAGCAGCGTCGACTTTCCACAGCCGGACGGTCCGACCAGCACCAGGAATTCGCCGTCGCGCACGTGCAAGCTGGCTCGATCGACAGCCGGCACTCCGCCTTGATAGACCTTACAGACGTCCAGCAATCTCACGTCCGCCATGGCGCCGATTTACTCCTTGACCGAACCCAGCGTCATGCCGGAGACGAGATATCGACTGAGCAACACAAAAATGACCACGACCGGGAGACTGACAAGTATCGAAGCGGCGGCATAGAGCCCCCATTGCGTGGAAAGTGTCGCCTGGAAGCTCTTCAGCCCCAGCGGCAGCGTGAAGTTCTCGCGGTCCTGCAGTACCTGAGCGGCCACGATGTACTCCGACCAGGCGGTCATGAAGCTGAACAGGGCGGTGATCACCAGCCCGGGCGACGCCAGCGGCAAAGTCACTCGCCAAAAAGCACCCCAGCGGCTGCACCCATCAACGCGAGCCGCCTCTTCGAGCGATACGGGAATCGTGTCATAGAACCCTTTCATTTGCCACAGGCAGAATGGCAGTGCCGTGGCCGTATAGAAAATCAACAGCCCCAGAACGGTATTCATCAGATGGAGTTTGGCCACCAGGATATACAGCGGCAGCAACAACATCGTGGCCGGAAACATCTGCGTCGTGAGGATTGTCAGCAAAGCGGTCTTCTTGCCGACGAACTGAAAGCGGCTGAAGGCGTAGCCGCCAGTCGAAGCAAGCACTACGCCGGTCAACGTCACCAGCGTCGAGACCAGCAGGGAGTTTCCCATCCAGGTCAAAAACGGCTGCTCGGTAAACAGAGCGACATAGGAATGAAACGTCCAGTCCTGAGGAATGATCGACAGGTCAGTCGACCTCAGGCGATTCCCAGGGCGCAGCGAGATCGAAACGACGTTCAAAATCGGGTAGACCGAAATGGCGACAAATGTCAGCAGCACGGCGTGACGCATCGCGGATATCCAACGGGGCTCCTTCATCGGCCATCATCTCCGCGTAGGGTGCGATGGAAAACCGTTACCCGGCCAAGCTGATCAGTAAACATTCTCAGCCGCCCTCGATTTCTTGAGAAACACCAGCGAAAAGATCAGCAGGATCGCGAAGATCACCATCGACAGAGCGGCCCCGTACCCGTACCGATACAGATTGAAGGCCGCTTTGTAGACGTAAGAGACCAGGATATGAGTCTGATCGGACGGCTCACCGCCGTTGGAAACCAGCCAAATCACGTTCAGATTATTGAAAGTCCAGATCGCTCCCAGCGTAATCGCGGGTGCCAGCACCGGCTTGAGCAACGGCAGCGTGATGTGAAAGAACTGCCCGATTCGCGATACACCATCGATGCGAGCCGCTTCGTAAAGGTCCTGTGGAATTCCTTGCATTCCGCCGAGCGCAATGACCATCATGAACGGAAATCCGAGCCAAACATTGGTGATGATGCAGGCCAGAAAGGCTTCCCAGGGTGAGCCCAACCAGTTGATCATCGGCATCGACAGATACTTGCTGATCAGCAAGTTCACCGCGCCGTACTCAAAGTCGAACATGCCACGCCAGGTCAGAGCTGTAATGTATGCAGGAACGGCCCACGGGATGATCAACAGAATACGGTAGATCGACTTGCCCCGGATCGGACCGTTGAGCGCCACCGCCAATATCAATCCCAACGTGACATGGAATGTGACATTGACGATCGTCCAGACCAGTGTCTTGATCAAAACCGGAACAAAGGTCGCTTCGCGAAAGACGTCGACATAGTTCTGCAGGCCTGTCACCTGCCAGTCGCGGAAATGTCTGAGGGACATGTTCGACATTGACAAGACAATGTTGTAACCGAAGGGAAAAACCACCGTCAGCAGAATCAGCAGCAGCGCCGGCGCGACGAACAGATAGGCCAGCTTGTTTCGGGGCCAATCGTGCCGGAATCGTGACAGATTGGGCCATTGCCAGATCAGCATGAATACCGCCAAGAGGGCGACAAAGGGCGTGAATAGCCGGGCAATCAGGCCCGGCCGCACCTCCTGATTCATCTGCTGAATCTTGCTGACCGCGTCCCGTTGCATGGCGGCGGCGGCGTTCCCGGCGGACTCGCTGCCACCCAGAAGCGCCTGGTAATGCGGCCGCATTGCGTCCCATACGGCCCGCAGCTCGGCGACCACCGGCATCGGGCGGCTGTTTTTCATCTGCCGGATCGACGCGTTCAATGTCGGGTCCTGCTGGACGGACGGATCTTCCAACAAGGCAGTCCGCGATGGCAGCGTCTTCAGCTCGGCCATGTAAGTGCGTTGCGCTTCCTCGCGCGTCACAAACCGCACGAACTCCATCGCCGCATCGGCCTGTTCCTGAGAGATACTCGCACTCAGCGAATACCCTTTCGTCGCCACCATCGGCTGCATCGGCAGACCGGTCTCCGAAACAACTGGCAATGGCACAACATAGGCATCAATGGCCGGGTTTACCAGATAATCACCCCAGCTCCAGTCGCCGTTGATAATCATCGCCGCTTTGCCCGACTTGAATAACGAATCGGCCATCTCGTAGTCGCAGTTGGCCGGTATCACGCGGTGCCGGGATTTCAACTCAACAATCTGCTCAAGTGCCGCCACCGTCCCGGGGTTGTCTAACGCCGGTTCAGTACTGTCGGGGCCGGCAAATACCCACGATCCATGCCCCGTCAGAAACGGCACGGCAAAGAAGGGCTCGGTAAAGTTCCACACCAGTCCATAACGGTCGATCCGGCCATCACTATCCTCGTCGACCGTATTCTTCAGAGCGATCTGCAACATCTCGTCAGTGGTCGTGGGAGCCGTCGGCGCGAAGTTGCGGTTGCAGACCAGTGCCAAGTGATTGCCGATGCGATCGCCAACGAGTAACAGTGCCTGCCGGTTCGGATCATCACGATCTGGCAGCCTCACTAACGCCGCATCGGCAAACTTCGCCTGCTCCTCCATGGGAAACCAGGGGGACATGTCCCTCAACAGCCCCATCGTGTGATAAGGCCCGACAGCATCCGACGGTCCATACACCAGATCCGGTCCGACTCCGGCCAGCCCGGCCGACTGGAATCCCGATCGCAATTCCTCCGTTTCCTTATAGAGCGAACGGATACGAACTCCGGGATTCGCGGCCTGAAAGAGGGCAATCTGAGCGTCCAGCAGCGCACTCTCGGCCGGACGCATCGGATGCCAGATCGTAATCACCCGCTCACTGGCCGCTCGACTGCAGCCGGTCGACAGACCGATCACGAGGGTGAGGATCAGGATGCAGCGTCTGGCGGCCGACATGGCGAATTCCGATTCACCTAGGGAGTTGAGCAGCGGGAAAAGCCGAGTCTAGCGATCTGAACGGGCCTCCGGCACCAGGACGGCACCCGTCAGTCCCGGTACCGCGATACGAATTGTATCTTTCTCCGGCCCGCTGACTTGGATCGAGTCCGGAGTGCCGTCGGTAACGAGCTCCACCCGCAGCCCCTCCGACGTGTTCGGCGGTAACTTGCCACACGGAATTTCAAGATTCCATGGCTCCTGGCCCCGGTTGATCACAGTCACAGCCCACGAATCGTCCAACTGGCGGAGGAAGGCGAGCCCTTGGGCCTGATCGTCGGTGGCTATGGTCTGCCAGCTTCCGCGTCGAAGAGCGGGAACTCGATGTCGCAGGGCAACCGCCGCTCGATAGTAGTCGTACAAACCTTGGTCAAAGGCCACGGCATCGGCTGTCCGCGGTCGGCTCAAAGGGTCAGCGGCCTGGGGCTCGTATTGGAGATCTGGCCAGACCATCGGCATGCGATCATCTGGATCATCTCCACCCCACATACCGGCCTCAGTGCCGTAGTAGATCATCGGTGCTCCCATGGCGGTCATTTGCAGCAATGCTACGAGCCGTTGAACTTTGCGATGGGACGAGTCCGGCGCCTGAACTTTGTAGGTCGAATCATGTCGGGGCGAAACGCGCTCACCTACGTCGTAATCGAAACGATCTTCGCGCTGGTAGGCTCGGCCCGCATTCACAATCATCGAAGCCAGGCGGTCGGTATCGTGCGAATCGACCAGATTCTGCATCGCGAATCGGACCTCTTCCGGATAGCCTTCGTGCCGCGTCTTGTACTCGGCTTCAAAGCGACTAGGAGGCATCGTTCCGTCGATCAAGAACCCTTTGACCAGAAAGGCGAAACCATGGTAGTTCATGGTCGCTGAAAAACCTCCGTCACGAAGAAAGCTGGTCGCGTCCTGCCAGATTTCGGTGACGGTATAGGCTTCCGGATTGCATTCCCGCACCACAGCGTTCCATTCCCGCCAGAACTTCAGCGGCACTTCATTGGCGACATCCAATCGCCAGCCGTCGATACCGTCGGGCGTGTCGCGATCGCCGTCCGGGTCCATCCAGCGTCGCGTCGCGGCAAAAATGTACGCCTTCGGGCCAGGGTGCAAATCGGTGCCATCCACGCTGTCAGCAAACTCCGGCAGCGTATCAACGCCCCACCATCCCTTGTACCGAAACTCGTTGGCAGGAGTACTCGGATCATCATACCGCTCAACGACGTACCAATCCTTGTAGGTCGATGCCTGCTGGCGAGCACGCAGATCGGCAAACGCAAAGAAGTCACGGCCTGTATGATTGAAGACGCCGTCGATGATGACTCGCATTTCTCGCCGATGAGCGTCGCTGACCAGCTGCAGAAATAGCTTGTCGGCGGCCGTCCATTTCCAGGTCTCTGGGTCCGAAGTCTCTGAGCTCATCAGCGCCAAGTCGCCCTCCGGATCTGGCCCGAAATAGGGATCGACGTGATGGAAGCTGTTGCCGTCGTACTTGTGCAACGATCTGGCATAGAAGACCGGATTGAAATAGAGCGTGTTCACGCCCAGCTGTTGCAGATAATCCAGCTTGTCGATCACCCCCTGCAGGTCACCACCGTAGCGACGGTGAAAGACTCCGTCCTCGTAAAACCGATTCCCCATCTGCTGTTCCCAGTCCGGTCGGGAGTACCAGTCCCCGGTCCATGTCGAGACCCGCCAGTTCTCCGGAACCACGTCGGGGAATTCCAGCGACGGTCGAGTCGGATCGTTGTGCGAGTCGCCGTTCCGAAACCGCTCGGGAAAGATCTGGTAAAAGACCGCGTCGGCCGCCCACCCGGGGACGCGCCCCTCGGCACCACCTCCTTGCGCCCACCCGGCCGCCGGCCACGCCCAGGCCATTTGGCAAGCCACGACCCAAACCGATGCCAGCTTGACTTGAGCCAGCTTGACTCCCAACATTTCACCCCTCGCCTACAGAGAAAGCCCTCGCCGGGTCGCCATGCCGTGCTGGCGCCGTCCCGGCAGTGCGCAATATGACACGAATTGCCCTCAAAACAAGGTTGGACCCCTGGCTCGTTCGATTTTGGCCAGACACCTGATGTATTTTCCGGCTGTCACCGAATACCGGGAGGATAACTCCGTCGCGCCAGTTTCGATTCGCGGGGACCGTCAGATCGACTAAAGGATCCACCATGAGCTTCCGTGCCGCACTGATTCTGCTGAGCCTGACTTTCGGCGTCCTGTTCAACAACCACGTTCGGTCCGCCGATCCATCCCCGGCAAAATTGAGCGGGAAACTGGATGAGGTTCTGAGCCACTATGCGGCCCTCGGGCTGTGGAACGGGACGGCCCTGATCGCTCAGAACGATTCGATCGTCCTGAATCGCGGATACGGCGTGCGGACTGCCGACAGTTCGCAGACGAACGATGCCAGCACGGTCTTTCTGATTTACTCGGCCACCAAACCAATTACTGCCACCGTGGTCCTGAAACTGGTCGACGATGGTAAGCTTTCACTCGACGATCCCATCAACAAGTTCTTTCCAGACTTCTCGCACGGCGGCACCATCACAGTTCGACATTTGCTGTCACATACGAGCGGCCTTTACGATTTCACGCGTGGCAATGACCTCGCCCAGATCAATCAGCAGACGCTGATCCCCTTTCTCGCCCAGAAACCGCTCGACTTTGAACCGGGCTCCGGCTGGAACTACAGCAATTCGGGTTACTACCTGCTGGGATTCATTATTGAAAAGGTGACTGGCAAGCCCTACGAGCAGGTGGTGGAGGAAACGATCTTCCGGCCACTGGGGATGCGGCATAGTGGTTTCGGTTACGCGAAGCTGCGAAATCCCCGCAAGGCGGTCGGCTTTACCGTTCTGAACGACAAAACTCAGCAACCAGTCGACGACCGGCAGCTCCCCGATCCCTACGCGGCGGGCGGCATTTACTCAACCACACAGGATCTGCAGTTGTTCGGTCAAGCGATTCTTGGCCAACGGCTCCTCAAGCCCGAGACTCAACAAACGGCTTTTCAGTCCGTGCGGGAGAATTATGGCCTAGGGTGGATCGTCCGCGACGTCGATGGCAAGCGGGTCGTTTCGCACAGCGGCGGGGCGGATGGTTTTCGATCGAACCTGTTACTTGTACCGCAGGATGGCATCTGCCTGGTGCTGCTGGACAATCACGAAACTCAAGCGCTCGAGTCGATTTCCGGCAAACTGCTCGATGTCATGTACAACCGGCCGGTCGACTTGCCACGCGAAGTCCCCGTTCCAGCTGAGATTCTCGAACGCTACGTCGGGACGTACCAGCTTCCACCGAACCTGATGGTCTATGTCAGTGTCGCCGACGGTCGCCTGGTGGCTCAGCCCGCCGGACAGCGGCCCGAGACGGGGCTGGCCAAATCCAACACCAAGTTCTATTTCCCAGAAGCCGATTTAACCGCCGAGTTTGTCGGGGCCGACGAAGGCGACGAACAAGAAGTCATCATCGACCGGCAAGGCGACAGTCGGCGAGGTAAACGCGTTCAGGCCGTCTGGGGCATCCTGGGTACGGCCACGCCTCTTGGCTGGGAAGGCCAAAACGATCTGCCACTCGACGAGCAAGAACCCGGCTTGTGGGTTGCCGACCAGGTTGAGCTGACCGACGGCGAGTTCAAGTTCCGGCTGAATAACGACTGGACAATCAACTTTGGTCAAGGTCAATCGACGGATGGTTTGGTGGCTGATGGCCCGAACATTCGGGCCTCCGCCGGCACCTACAAGATTACCCTCGACCTGCGGGACCGCGGCCAGCCGAAATTCGAACTGCAGGCCCGCTAGTCGGAGCGACGAAAGACCATTGGTGTGACGGGCCGAAGTTCATTTTGAAGTGTAGGGTTCAGCCAGCGCCATATCGACGACCTTCTCGATCGTCTGATCGCCCGTGGCGCCGTTCCACTGCAGTTCGCCCTGCCACCATTGCCGGATGTAACCATTCCGGTCGACCACGTAGACGGTCGGCCACATCGTGGTTCCCCAGGCATTCCAATTCGCCGTTTCTTCGTCCATCAGAATGGGAAACTGCAGCTTGCGTTCGGCAGCAGCCGCCTTCACGGCCTCCAGACTCCGCTCACTTTCCAGCTCCGGAGTCTGAATTCCGATCACCACCACGCCCTTCTTTGTCATTTCTTCGTGCCAGCGACGATAGATCTCGAAATTCGCCTGGCAGTTGTGGCATTGAAAAGCGTAGAAGTGCACCAGGACGACCTTGCCACGCAAACCGGCCAGCGTCAGTGGCTCGGAATTAATCCAATGCTCGGCTTTGACGAACTCCGGCGCCATGGGATAGGTCCGCCGAAGCTTCGATGTATCGAACCGGCTGCCAAGTGCCTTGGCCAGCTGCTGACGCTGCGGATCGGTAAGGACTTCATCAATTGCCGATTGTTCCTTCTGAGCGGCCGCAGAAAAATTTTTCTGCGGCTCGGCAAGATCTTCGTTCTTCTGCATGGCTTGGTGCACGGCCATTTGAGCCGCGTCAGTCGCGGTCGCCAGGTCGCCCAGCTGCTGCAGCTGGACGCTCGTCAACTTCAGTGCCGCCGAGACGTCGGGCCGCAACAGCATTCGCGAGCCTTGAGCCTGAAGTTCGATCTGGCGCAGCCGTTTGCGCTGTTCGGCGCTGACGTGACCGTCCAGCCACTGTTGAACCTGGCCTTCAAGTTCATCAAATACCTGCAACTGCCGATCCTTCGGCTGGTTTCGCGACGGGAGCCACGTCGGATCGATTTTAGCGAACAACTCTTCCAGATCGGCAACCTGCTGAACGGTCAACTTCAGCTCAGCGTGCACCTCCGGAGTATGCAACAGAGCCAACAGCGGCCGCGACACCAAAGCGCGGTAATTCACACTGGAACTCTCCGCCCCAACGCCCTGCCCAGCCGCCATCCAAGCCGACACTGATACGATCACAATCAGCGCAGCCCCCCAAATCTTGCCAACCATCTGCGCCCCTCCTACTGCTGGAGGAACTATTCCCCCAGCCATACGATTCCGTCGTTCGTCGGGCCATCTACCCAGCGATAGCCGCCGATTGGACTACGCCCTGATTGTATCACGGGCTGGCGCCACCGCATCCAGCCACCCGCCTGCCACCAGTGGGACCAGAACTCGAAATATTCAGTCGACAATGTTGAGAATCGCTGGGATCAGCGTTTAAAGACGGTTGGAGCCGGCCGCAACTGGCGAGCGTGGTGTGTGATTCGCATCCTGGACATCTTGAGATGCGATCCCCCGCCACGGAGCATCCAGTGATGGCAATCAGAGGGCGAACCCCCGCAGACACACAGTTTCGGGGGGTGAGGCATTCGCCCGGTTCGTGCCAGCCGTTTTTGCGGCAAGATGGACGAGCTCCAGCGCCGGAACAACCGCCAGCGGAAGTACAGAGAACAGAGAATCTGCGGCGAAAGAAGAGGCAAATGATGTTGGGCAAGTACTTGGCCATCAGTGTGATGGCATGCGCGTTGATGGTAGTGAGCAACGTGAGTTCGGCAGCTGGTCGAGCCGATTCGGTGCGTGGACCCCGGTATCTCGGTGGTCGAACATGGCGAGGAATGGGATCGAACCTCGACACGGGGAGTCGCAATCGTTGGATTAATCGCGGGCGGCGGAACGTCTTCGTGAGCCCGTTCCCGGAAGGCCCCACCAAAGCTTCTGAACGGTCGGTGCCAACGTGGTACGAGATCGAGATGCAGGCCGCCACCGGCCCCGCACCAACCACGCCCAGTCCGCCACCGCGCTGAACCGTGCCTAGGTTCGCTAGGATCGACTGACAGCCGATCTGGCACATCGCGCGAACGTGTCCATGCGGGTCTTCAGTCAGTGGTTTGAGGATTGTTCTTCACACGTTGCAGAACGATGATCTGACCGGAACCCCGATGGCACGATGTGGTATGAGGGTAAGCGATCTCCCAGTTGTCGTCGCGAACGTGGGCACTGCACAGGAGCCCACGACCGTCGGGCAAGGTCAGCATCACCAGACGATTGCCATTCAGACCAACCTTCTGCTCTTCGGCTGGCAAGGGGAGATCGGTCGTCAGTGCGAGCACGGGATGCCCGGCTGCCGAAACCATGTTCTGATCGACGCTCAAGACTCTGTTGAGCGAGTTCATTTGGGCTTCGTCGGGCAGCCGAGGCCCGTCACCGCTTGGGCCGTAGTTGGACACCACTTTCCAGTGTCCCTGGAGTTGACCGACGAAATCGGGCTTCGTCGCCGGCTCACCGGCTCGAACTGATCCCACCAAACTGCCAAGCAAACTCAGCAGTAGACCGACTCTCAGCCAATTCATGTCTGCACTCCTGAACGCCCGTGGTTACTTGAGACCGCCCAGAAACAGTTACGCGAGGACGGGTCAGCGATCGTGTAACAGCTTTGTAAAGGACGAGAACGGGCCGGGAATAGCGGTCAGCCGCTGAAGAATCTTGACAATCGATTCCTGGTCCTTGAGAATCGCCATTCTCGCCGACCCCGCCCGACAGACCTGGCAATCTCATCCATGCATGCGCTATGTGTCGATTTGCGAATTGACGGCCACAGGAAGTGGCCAGTGGCCCTCTACCTTCTGCTGGCACTACACGGGACAACATGCTGGGGCCAATCCCAGCCGCCGAGCCGCGGACCGACCAAGACCGAGATGCTTACCTACTGTCTCCGCGAGGAAGGCAACATCGAACACGGGAGCCAGCTTTTCCGGAGTGAGCAGCTCGGTTGTTCGCAATGCCATTCGGTCGACGGGAGCCGCAGTCGGCTGGGACCTGCGCCTGAAGGAGAAGGGAGGCTTTCCTGCCTGGCATTTCATCCGCAGTTTGCCACCAATCGCAAGTACTACCTGTACGACCGCCAGACAGCTGGCGGGAGGGCGGAGGTGGTGATTGAGGAGCGGCAGGCAAGTGCGGACGGCCGGCGTGACTCAGGGTCACCGCCACGAGACATCCTGCGAGTCCCACAATCGACGCTCGTCCATTTCGGCGGATGGCTTGATTTTGGCTCAGACGGCTATCTCTATATCACGCTGGGCGACAGCGGTCCTCAGGAAGATCCGCTTGGTAACGCACAGAACTCGTCGCTCCTGTTGGGCAAGATCCTGCGACTGGACGTCGATCGGACCGAGCCGGACAAGCCCTATGCCATACCGGCGGATAATCCCTATGCGCAAGGAGGCCCCTGCTTACCGGAGGTCTGGGCATCGGGCTTCCGGGCCCCGTGGCGATGCAGTTTCGATCCGTCTACGGGCGATCTATGGGTCGGCGATGTGGGACAGGACCGGTACGAAGAAGTCGATCTTGTACGTCGCGGAGATAACTTCGGCTGGAATGTCTATGAGGGCTTTGCACCGTTCTCGAACAACTTTCGTCGGACAGGCCAGACCTATGTCCCTCCGGTCTTCGCCTACGCTCGCCGCTACGGCCCCTCCGTGACCGGCGGCTACGTCTATCGCGGCCAGCGCAGCCCCACGTTAGTCAATCAATATGTTTGTGGCGACTACGAGTCGAAACGCATCTTTGCCATCTCAGCCCGTGACCGACGACTGGAGTCTTGCCGTGAGATCGGTCAGGCTCCGCAACGGATTGTCTCGTTTGCCATTGACCAGGCCGGCGAGCTCTATGTCGTCGGATATGAAGGGATGATCTACCGCATCGATCCGTCGCAATTAAAGATGTGACTCCTTCACACGAATTTCCCTCACCGAGACTTCCCATGAATAACCCATCTCACCGGTCGACCCGTCCATCAAATCGACGCGACTTCGTTCGTACGGGGCTGGCCGCAGCCGCTGGTCTGTTCACCGCGCCCGCCATCCTCCGCGGCCAGAACTTGAACAGCAAGCTGGATGTGGCCATCATCGGGACCGGCGGGTCGGGGGCGTACAAGATGGAGCTGATCGGTTCGACCGAGAATATCGTCGCCATCTGCGATGTCGCCCAGACGTCACTCGAACGAGCTCGCACCAAGTTCCCCCAGGCCCGCGAATTCACCGACTTCCGGAAACTCTATGAACAACCTGGGCTGTTCGACGCCGTGGTCGTCAGCACCTGCGAACATACCCATGCTTTGGCGACGCTGCCGGCACTGAAGCTGGGCAAGCATGTTTTTTGCGAAAAACCGCTGGCATATAACGTCTGGGAGACTCGCGTGGTGCGAGAAGCGGCTGCGCAGGCCAAAGTGGCGACTCAGATGGGAACCCAGATCCACGCCAGCGAAAACTATCGGCAGGTCGTGGAACTGATCCAGTCCCATGCGATTGGTCCGGTCAGCGAAGTGCATGTGTGGGTGGGGCGAGCCTGGGGGAGACAGTCGACAGAGGCCGCTGAACGAAATCACGACATCGTCCGCGTTCAGGAACGACCGCAGGACTCCACGCCCATCCCCCAAGGGCTCGACTGGGACCTGTGGCTCGGTCCGGCACCCTATCGGCCCTTCCATGAAGTCTACTATCCCGGACCGAAATGGTATCGCTGGTGGGATTTTGGGAACGGTACGATGAGCGATCTTGGATCGCACTGGAATGATCTCCCGTTCTGGGCCCTGAATCTACATGCGCCATTGACCGTGGAGTCGTTCGGGCCGCCACCCCACGCCGAGATCGCACCGGCTTCCATGCGGGCCGTCTATGAGTACGGGGCCCGCGATCAGCTCCCTCCCGTTCGCCTGACCTGGTATCAAGGCGAGGAGAAGCCAGATGTTTGGAAACAACAGGCCATTCCTACTTGGGATAGCGGCGTCCTGTTCGTCGGAACCGACGGACGCATGTTGCTGGCCGACTACGACAAACATCTTTTGTTGCCCGAAGATCGCTTTCGCGACTTCCAGCGTCCCGAACCGTACATTCCCCGCTCGATCGGTCACTATGCTGAGTGGCTGCAGGCCTGCAAGACCGGTGCGCCCACTACTTGCAACTTCGAATACGCCGGTTGGTTGACGGAAGCCAATCATTTGGGCAACGTGGCCTATCGCACGGGCCAGAAGATTGCCTGGGACTCCGCAGCCATGCGAGTCACCAACACCCACGATGCGGACCAGTTTCTCCGACGGACCTATCGCGACGGCTGGCAGCTGCCGGTCTGACGCGGATGACGGTTCTCTAATGATCGGCCGTTCCCCGATTTCGCTGCAGAGGCTCATCATTTCCCCATTTCGGGCACGTCGTTTGCGACACTTTCTCGGCGGAGGGGTGTCGCACACGTAGAACGGTTCGCGGTGCTGGGGGGGGTGCCACGATGACGTACCCTGTCTTTTCAGCGGTGTTGGGGCGGTTGGAGTCGGTGTGGCTCCAGCACGTGCTGGCGTCATTTCCGGAGGGTCCGTTTCAGCTGCAACTGTGGGACGGCCGCCGTTTTCCGGCAGAGACAGCACACTTGAATGTGCCAATTGTGCACGTTCGAGACCAGGTTACGCTCTGGAAACTGGCCCTCGACCCCTGGTATCAGTTTGGAGAGGCCTATTCGGACGGTCGAATACAGGTCGACGGCGATCTGACAGAATTCTTGACACAGATCTACCGGACCAGCCAGACGCAATCGCCCGGTTCGTTCCGTTATCCTCGGGCCTCCTGGTGGCACGCGCCGCGCCAGAATTCCGTTACCGGGTCGAGAGACAACATTCATCATCATTACGACCTGGGAAATGACTTCTACCAACTGTGGCTGGACACGGATCTCTTGTACAGCTGCGCCTATTTCCCCACGCACTCGGCCACGCTGGAAGAAGCTCAACAGGCGAAGATGGAGTTGGTGTGTCGAAAACTTCGGCTGCGATCTGGCGACAGAGTGGTGGAAGCCGGATGTGGTTGGGGAGCACTGGCTATTTACATGGCCAAGCACTATGGAGTGACAGTCCGCGCATTCAATATCTCATCCGAACAGCTTGCCTATGCCAGGGACCGAGCTGATCGCGAACGAGTGGCCGACCGTGTCAAGTTCCTGCGGCAAGACTGGCGAGACATCGATCAGCCATGTGATGCGTTTGTATCTTTGGGAATGCTCGAGCACGTTGGACTGACCAACTACCCGCAGCTGGGTCGAGTCATTCGGCGTTGCCTGAAGCGGGGAGGACGCGGCCTGCTGCATGCCATCGGCCAGGCTCAACCCGTACGCCTGAACTCCTGGATCGAACGCCGCATCTTTCCGGGAGCCTACCCGCCTCCTCTCAGCCAGATGGTGCACTTGCTCGAGCCATACGACTTGGTCACATTGGACGTGGAAAACCTGCGTCCCCACTATGCGGAAACGCTGCGTCACTGGACTGAACGCTTCGAAGCAGCTGTTCCGGCGATACGAGCTCGTTATGGTGAGCGGTTTGTCAAGATGTGGCGTCTCTATCTGTGCGGTTCGACCGCCGCTTTTGAATCAGGCGCTTTGCAGCTGTTCCAAGTGCTGTTTGCCGAGTCCGACAACAACCGTCTCCCCTGGACTCGCGAGGATCTTTATCAATTCAATCCTGCTGGATCGACCTCGGGGAACATCCTGGATCCGGCGGCGATGGCGGGGGCTGAAATATGAAGGCCTACGATGCGATTGTCGTGGGTGGAGGTCCGGCCGGGTCGACCGCTGCCAGCCGGCTGCATCAAGCCGGCGCAAGGGTGTTGGTGGTCGATCAATGCACATTTCCGCGCGACAAGCCGTGTGCCGGATGGATCACACCGCAGACTGCGGCCGCCTTGCAGCTTGACCTGGATGACTATTCGAGAGACCACACCTTGCAGCCGATACGCGGGTTCCGATGTGGCACCATCGGCGGTCGGGAAATTGAAGTCCGCTATGATCAGGTCATCAGTTACGGCATCCGTCGCCGCGAGTTCGATGCCTACTTGCTGCAGCGATGCCAAGCCGACCAGCAACTTGGTCAGAGTGTGACCAGCATCTCACGGACCGGCAGTATCTGGACCATCAACGACGAGTGGACGGCACCTGTGCTGGTTGGAGCCGGCGGGACTCACTGTCCGGTCGCCCGTCTGCTCGGCGCTCGACCGCGTCACCGCACGACCTGCGTGGTGGCTCAGGAATGCGAGTTTCAGTTCGAACCTCTTCTGGACGGAGGTGCCGAACTCGACGTGCCGTTGCTTTACTTCTGCCAGGATCTGGCCGGTTACGGCTGGTGTTTTCGCAAGGGGTCGTACTGGAACATCGGACTGGGGCGTACGGACCCGGCAGGCCTGCCGCGCCACGTGGTGGAATTTACTGAGTTTCTGCGCAGCCGGGGAGTGACAGTGCCGATGGAATCGGCCTCCTGGAAGGGTCACTCCTACGCGTTGTACGACTCGCAACTGCCCGTGCTGCTGGACGACGGCGTCGTGTTGGTTGGCGATGCAGCCGGTCTGGCTTACGGTCAAAGTGGTGAGGGCATTCGGCCGGCGGTGGAGTCGGCGCTGATGGCGGCCGAGACGATCATCGCTGCCGCCGGCCACTATGATCGGAACCAGCTGATACCATACCAGTCGCGCGTCGTCGCCCGCTTCGGTACTCCACAGCGATCGTCGTGGCTGAGCGCAATCCCCTCATCCTGGCGGCAATCGCTCGGCCTGCGGCTGATCACCAACAGCTGGTTTGCGCGACACGTGATTCTGGATCAGTGGTTTCTCCATCGCGACCAGCCCGCGTACCGAACTCGAGTCAACGAGCGGTCGGCGTCGAACGTTGCGTGTGCCGGCTGATCCCTGTTCCCTACACTGCGTCGTAGCTCCACGGCTTGCGCATCTCTCGCTGCACGTAGCTGTTGGCTTCCGCGTCGTCGACAAACGATTCCTGCTCGGGATTCCAGCGCAATTTGCGTCCCAGTCGCAGCGACAACACGCCGATGTGGCACACGGACACGCTCCGGTGCCCGATCTCCGGCTCACAGATCGCCGGCTTGCGGGACCGGACGCAGTCGAAGAAGTTGGCCATGTGATTGGTGCTGACGTAGAGCCGTTCAGCGTCAGCGGGGAGCGGATCGCTGAGAATCTCGGGTCGGCTGGCTTCGATCTTACCTCGCGAGACAAAGATCCAGCCATCCGGGCCTTCAAATCGCACGCCATTCTCTTCGCCGGGTACTTTCACTTCGCCGGTCGGCTGGCCATAGAAATTCTCGCGGGCCACGGTCTTGCAAGTCTGCTTCACCCCGTTGGCATACTCATATTCCAATACGTACTGTCCGATCGTTGTGAATCCGCCCGGGACGGGAGCCTTGAGCACTTTACCCTCAGCGGAAATAGGACCCGATCGCTCGGTGCCGTTGGCCCACTGAGCGATGTCGTTGTGGTGGGCTCCCCAATCGGTCAGTGTCCCGCCGGAATAGTCGTACCAGAACCGGAACTTGACGTGGCAACGTTCGGGGATGTAGGGAACCGAAGGGGTCTGGCCCTGCCAGAAGTCCCAGTCAAGCTCCTGGGGTACGGGCTGAGTCTCAAAGGGACCTTGCACAGGTCCGGAGGGCAGCATGGTCAGAATGTGTTGCAGTTTGCCTAACCGATTGTTACGTACCAGCTCACACGCCAGACGGAACCGTGCGTCACTGCGCTGCTGGCTACCGGTTTGCAGAATTCGCTTGGTCTCATCGGCGACCTGGACCAACTTGCGGCCTTCGGCGACCGTCAAGGTCAGCGGCTTTTCGCTGTAGACATCTTTCCCCTGACGCATGGCGTGAATGTTGATCAGCGTGTGCCAGTGGTCCGGAGTCCCATTGATGACGATGTCGACGCCAGGATGCTCCATCGCCTTGCGGAAATCCGAGTATTTGGCTTCCGCCTTAAACTGCTCGGCGGCTTCATCCACATGACGGCTATCAACGTCGCAGACGGCGACGATGTTGCCGAATTTCTGAGCCCCCTTGGCGTCACCTCGGCCTTGGCCGCCACATCCAATCAGCAGAATCCCCGGGCGATCGTTCGGTGATTGCGGTTCGGCAGCCCGAGCTGTATCGAGCAGTTCTTCCCAATACCAGGCAGGGAGCCCAACCGCTGCCGCTCCCGCCAACCCACGCTGCAGCAGCCCACGCCGACTGATTTTCCCCGATGATATTCCGCTCACCTGACTACCTTTCGCTGAAAACAGAACGCCTTAGGCACCCTATGGTTCCGGACCGATGAGAGGCCGAGCCGACTTGGAAATTCACCCCTCCAGCAGACCGGTGCCGATTATACCCGACGTTGAGCCCGGCTTGGTGGGAATGTTTCCGGGCCGAATTTCGGAATGAAGAATTGCATGGGATACCCCGATTGTGGTATGAGTAGATGCCTGTGCGGGCCAGGCCAACGGCCACGAACCGGCCAGCGTTTCAGATGCCGATTGATAGAAATCCAGCGTCTGGCGTGTGATGAGAATCGATGGTGTTCAGCATTTGGCCAGCGCTGATGGCAAATCGGCGGCGAGCTCAAAGGGAGCCGTAGGAGCGTGCTCACTGGGAATCAGCCGGCACAGCTGAAACATGCCGCAGACACGCTCCGACAACCCACAGAGAATGATCCGGCCACCCGGCCAGTGGCGGCGCAAGCTTAGAAATCCCAGAAACCCGACCGACGCCACAAAGTCGACCATGCTCAAATCAAGCACCATGGAGGTGGCCTGCGGGTGAGCGTCTACCAGCGTCTTCAGCTGATCGCGCAAGGAATAGGCAACTTCCACATCCTGGAGCTTGCTGACCTTGATCGTGACGACCAGGACATCGCCTTTCAACTCCCACGACGCGTAATCGCTCGTCAATTCAGCCATGATTGTCACTTGCCTCTTTTGATTTCCCGACGCGGCCGGTAAAGGAGAATTTAACCGAGTGGAAGTTGACCGTTAAGGCGACGGTCGATGACCGGCGATGGAATTTCGGGGAAACGGATCAGCAAAGGCGCCAAATGCTCCCAGGCCGCCATCGACCTCCAGGTCGGTACCTGTGATCAGCGACGCATCGACACTGCTGAGCCACAGGATGGCATGAGCGATCTCTTCGGGTCGGCCCAGTCGCCCCATCGGGTGCCGGTTGGCCAGCTCGGCTTCGCCCCCCTGTGCCGCGAGACTGGCCCGGACCATGGGCGTATCGATTGCGCAGGGCGACACCGAGACAACGCGGATACCATCCCGGGCATATTCCACGCCCCACTGCTTGGCCTGCAGCACATTAGCGGCCTTGAGTGGACCATACGCCGGCACTCCTCGCGCCGTCCGATGGGCTTGGCCGCTGGAGACGTTGATCACCACTCCGCTCCGCTGTCGACGCATGACCCGCAACGCATGCTTGGCCATGTACAAGTATCCCGACAGATTGACGCCGACCATCTGCTGCCACAGCTCGGCCGGCAATTCATCCACCCGCACATAGGATTGAGGAGGCTGGATAGCCGCGTTGTTCACCAGCACGTCGAGCCCGCCCAGCCGGTCGACAGCAATGGCCACTGCCGCTTCACAATCAGCCTCACACGACACATCGCCGGCCACAAACGTCACTCCGGCCGGCAGATGGGCCGCGCCTCGAGCGTCGATATCGAGGCAGACGACGTCAGCCCCAGTCCGTGCAAACGCTTCACAAACGGCCAACCCGATGCCGCTGGCCCCGCCGCTGACCAGCACCACTCGTCCGGTATTGTCATAGCTGACGCTGCCAGTCGGTCGGTCGGTCATGTCAGAACCCCACTCGGTTGAGCGGCAGCTGGGTCGTCTACGGATCAGCGTCTACGGATCAGCGTTTACTTCACGGGTACGATTTCCACTGTGTGCGCCTTCATTTTCAGCGCCGCAGCCACGGCTTCATCGAGCGGCTTCATCTTCTCCAGTCGTTCGGCTACAGCCAATTGGCGGCGAGCATCAATCTCGTCGTCCGTCAGCTTCACGCCCAACCAGTCAGGGATTGAGACTCCGGCCAAGGTGATACCGCGAAAAATCTCGTCGTGGTGATACCGGTTTTTGGCTTCGACAGCCTCACGCACAGTCTTCACTTGCTCGGCAATCGGTCCCGCAGCCAATACCGCGGCCGCCAGGTTGGCACCGCCCGCCAATTCAGCCGCCGACAACTTAGTCACCGGCACACCGTTCAGCTTGACTTCGTACTGGCCATCCTTCAGTCCCGTCACCTTCAGCCGATAGTCGTTCATTTCGTCGAGAATCGATGCGAAGGGCAACATGCTGGCCGCGTCAGACGGGAAGAAGGGGAGCGCCGCGTCGAGACGAGTGAAACTGACACCGCCGTCCCGGACAGTCACCTTGTCGATCGTCGTCTGCTTGGCCGAGATGACTTTCCCCGTCGTCGCATCGATCTCAGCTGCTGCCACCAGCGTCGGGAAGTGGAGTCCCTTCAGAATGGAGGCGGCCATCAGCGCCTGCCCGGGAGGACCTGGATGGACCGCGTCGCCATCGGTGATTCGGTCGTACTTGGGGCCACGACTACGAGCCCGATCGAGCGTCTCCAGATACGGATGAAACTGATCGACAAACAGCCCCTGGTTCTTTTCCGCGATCTGCTTGACGCCGGCCGAGAACTTCTCGAGCGTTTGGTTGTAACCGGTCAATGCCGTCGCTCCCTGCTCGTCGGTGTCGAGCGGCTGCGGTGTGATCCACGCAACTCGAATCCCCGCTGCCTTCGCCTGATCGGCCATCCCCTGCAGGCCGTCCATATAGGGCCGGTAGGTGTCATCAGAGAACTCTCGATACCCGCCGTCGTTCATCCCGAAGTCGATCGTCATTGCAGTCGGCTTGTGCACCAACACGTCGCGGGCAAACCGGGAATTACCGCCCACCGATCGGTCACCGCCAATACCCACGTTGCGAAACGTCAGGTTCCAGGCTGGAAACCGCGTCACCGTCCACATCTCGACATAGTTCGAATAAAGATGCTGCTCGGTGATGCTGTCGCCAATCATCACGACGACATCGCCATCCCGAAAAAAGAAGTTGTCGGCCAATCCCACCGAAGCGGTGCTGAAGACGGCGAACACCAGACACCGCAAAACAAATCTCAACATGGGAACTCTCCTCCGAGGTGGGCTAGTTTCAGGTGGGGCGGCCGCTGACAAGTTGAGGATTATGAGTCGTCGGACCCAACGGAACAAGCCACCCCCCCATCAGGGACAGAAGCCGGCTCGATTGTCAATTGGGTCGTTGAAAGCTGAGTCGTGGAGCGTAGTAAGTAGCTGTCGGCGCCGATTGGGGGGCCGAGGGGTGCGAGGATGTGGGTAGGGCGATTGGAGCGAGAACCATGCGACGGTGGATGGGAATGTGGGTGCTGGGATTGGTCTGCTCAACGGTGGTCTCCGGGGCCTTGGCTCAGCCGCCTGGCGCGGGCGGTGGGCGAGGCAATTTCGGCGGCGGCGCGCCACCTTTACCGGAAGAGCTGGACTTTGAAGACGGAGTGGCGACGATCCCCGACCATAAGACTTACCAGGCGCTCTCCTACAAGGGCGGCCAGGTCGCTCCAGATGGCTTTCTGGCTGGCCTGGAGTTTGTGAAGTTCACCATTGCCGATGTCTGGTCGGACAAGCCGAAGCTGTACTTCATCAACACGGTCAATCATCGCGGCCATCCGATGTTCGGCCAGGCGATTGGCCTGGGTCGTGGCGGTGGCGATCAGATGAAGGGCGTGCTGGTCTACCGGCCGCGCCTGAAGGCCCCCGATGGGACGCCGGGTCTGTTCACGTTTGAGTTTGAGCCGATGGACGACTATGACTTTGAGATGGTGCAGTTTGCCCAGCAGACTCTGATGGAGAAGATGCCGCTGCTGAAAGGAAAAATCGGCTACTATCCGCGCCAACGCGGCATGAATGCTTATCAGCGAGACAAAGAAAAGTACGCTGGATCGGATGTCCGAGTTTACCTCGACCAGGATCTGGACGATCCGAACGTTGCCTACTTGCCGCTGAACCCCGGTCAGACGTTTGGCCGGTTGCGAGTGATGGGGCGTGACGAGCGTCCGACGGCCCGCGATGTCGTCCTGTTCTCGGCCTTGCCCAACGAGCTGTCTCGAGTAGCCGGTGTGATCACCTCGGTCCGACAGACGCCGCTGTCGCACGTGAATCTGCGAGCCGTCCAGGATCAGGTTCCCAACGCCTTCATTGCCAACGCTGATCAACTGGATTCGATCAAGGGATTGAACGGCAAGTATGTCTTTTACAAGGTCACCGTCGACGGCTACGAGCTCCGTGAGGCAACCAGTGATGAAGTCGAGTCGTATTTTGCCGACTTGCGGCCTCAGCAACCGCAGGTTCCGCGACGCGATCTGTCGGTTACCACGATTCGGCCGCTGAACGAGGTGCAGTTTACCGACGCGTCCAGCGTGGGCGTGAAGGCGGCCAACCTGGCGGCGTTACGTACATTCGGTCTCGGCGAAGGCACCGTCCCCGACGGATTCGCCGTTCCGTTCTATTTCTATGACGAGTTCATGAAGCAGAACGGCCTGTACGATCAGGCCGCCAAGATGCTGGCCGACCCCGAGTTCCAGAAAGACCCGAATGTCCAGCAGAAGGCTCTGGCCGAGTTCCAGCAGCGAATCAAGGACGCGCCGATGCCTGACTCGATGATGCAGGCCCTGTCGGAGATGCAGAAATCGTTCCCTGAAGGAACGTCGCTGCGACTGCGGTCGAGCACCAACAATGAGGATCTGCCCGGGTTCAGCGGCGCTGGGCTGTACGATTCGTTCACTCACAAGCCCGACGAAGGTCACATCGCCAAGTCGATCAAGCAGACGTTCGCCAGTCTGTGGAACTTCCGAGCCTTTGAGGAACGTGAGTTTTATCGAGTTGACCACTTGGCTACGGCGATGGGAGTGCTGGTCCATCCCAACGCTAAAGGTGAACTGGCCAACGGCGTGGCGGTCACCGACGATATCCTCTACGACACTCAAGGGAACTACTACGTGAATGTCCAGGTCGGTGAGGACCTGGTGACCAACCCCGAAACGGAGTCGATACCTGAGGAAATACTGCTTGGATGGTATCCCCGCGACGGACATCGAACGATGGTGAAGTCGAATCGGACTTCAGACGGCAAGCCCGTGCTGACCGATGAGCAAATCGCGCAGCTGCGGACCTCCCTGGCCAAAATCCACGCCAAGTTTGCCAAACTCTACGGACGCAAGCCCGACGATCGGCAGTTCGCCATGGAGATCGAATTCAAGATCACCAAGGACGGCAAGCTGTCGATCAAGCAGGCGAGGCCGTGGGTCTATGCCGCCAAACGGGCGGCGCAAACAGCGGCCACCCCCTGACCCAACCGTCGCCGCCACCCTCCCAAGAGTGGCGGTGCCAGCTGGCCCCCTCGCGCCGGCACTGCCCGTGGGTGCGACTTCGGACCAACTTGGCCGACTGGAATGGTATGATAATCGGCATGGAAACTCGGCGTCAGCCGAATCGACCGACCCCATGCGCGACGAGACGATCATCATGCCAACTTTCAGCCATCTGCGTTCACCTGGCCTGACCGCAGCGCCGAAGAAATCTGCTGACCGGCCGCGGCCGGTGAATCTCGCCCTGAGCTTGCTGATTGTCGGTACGCTCAGCCTGTCACCGCTGGGCACAATCGCCGACGCTCAGCCGGTACCTGCCATGAAGCGGGTGGAGCTGCCGAAGATGGCGCCGCCGGAGCTGAAGCCGTACGCGAAACTTGAAATCCCTGCCAATATTGAGCCTTCGGGGCTGGTCAAAAGCCGTTTGTGGAAGGATCTCTTCTGGGCTCATAACGATTCGGGCGACCTACCCCGAGTTTTCGCTGTGCGGCGGGACGGCACCATCTATCCCTCGGAACGCTACGGGGCCGCTCATGGAGTCCATATACCCGACGCGGTCAACGTCGACTGGGAAGACATCGCCACCGACGACCAAGGGAATCTGGTGATCGCCGATTTTGGCAACAGCGAACAGAATGATCGGCGCGATCTGTGTCTGTATTTCATCTTTGAGCCGCATCCGAGCGTTGGCCAGACAAGCGTCCAGCGCAAGGTGTTCTTTGCCTATCCGGATCAGGAGCAGATTCCGTCCCCGATCAGCAATTTCGATGCGGAAGCTCTCTTTTTCGCGGATGGCAAGTTCTACATCCTGACCAAGCACCGAGCCGACACCGGCACCACACTCTATCGACTCGACAACCTCGAACCTTACAAGACCAATCTACTGACGCGAATCGATAGCTTTGACACTCAGGGCGAAGTCACGGGAGCCGATGCTTCGGCCGATGGGCTCCGGCTGGCCGTCCTCACCTACACGGGAGTCTGGCTGTTTGACGCCCGTGAACCCGGCCGATGGTTCGACGGAGAGATCCGCTGGTTACCGCTGGAGGACGGAGATCAGGAAGCCATCACGATCGACGGCGACAATCTGATCATTTCAGCCGGCGAAGGGGACGGCTATCTGTTCGAGATTCCGATCGCTTCGCTGCGGCTGGTGAAGGCCAATACCCGGCCAGAGTCTGCACCGCCGTCGCCTGCCGCCGAGCGACAATAGATGTCAGCTGGGCTTGAGTGTGGCCGCTACACGCTCGACGGCCCGCTCAAACTGCTTGCGGCGCGATTCGCTTGTGCCCCCCAACTGCGCAGCGATCTCATCCCAAGTCGCACCCGATTTGCGGAGTCGAGCGAGTTCCAGGATATCCTCAGACAACGCCTGCTCGGTGCGTTCCAACAGCTCTTGATGCTCCAGCTCAGCCTGCGGAGATGTCCCTCGGTCGTCAACAACAACATCGTCGCCGAAGGGGACCAGCCGCCGGACATCGCGACGCTGCCGAAGAGCGGCTCGCACCCGTGACTGAAGTTTGTTGCGAGCAATCGTGGTCAGCAGTGCGGCCAGCTGTGCGGGGTCTCGGAGGTCGTACTCTCCAGATGCTACTTGCACGAAGAAACTGCCAAAGACCGATTGGCACACATCACACGAATCGAACTGGCGCCGCAGTTTGGGGTCCGTCAGCCGCGTTCGTACGGCGATTCGCACGGCATGTTCGTAATCTCGGACCAGGCGGGTCGCTGCGTCGGAATCCCCCTGACGTATCTGCGACAGCAAATCTTGGAGCGGTGAAGTAGTACTCACAAAGTCCGACCCCCAACCTCTGCATTCCCACGCTGCCAAGCATAACATAGGCAGATACCGGGTTCCCATCCCGACACCGCAATCCCCAAGCCCCCCCAATGGCGGGATTGTGGCATTTCCTTTGCCAAATGAGAATTTTGACCAGGTTGGCTGTCCGAGTGAGGTGGTCGACGGCAATTCAGGAACAGAATGTAGCGCTGCGCCCGGAGATTGACTATCGCGCCAGCGCGATGGGCGCCGTCGGCCGATTGCTGACGGCGAGGCGACGAGGGCTGGATGGGAAGCAGCACCTGACAGGAAAGACCCGACATGGCGAGTCTGGCGCCGCTGATCAGCCTAGGCCCCGCACTACAAGCACTCCCGTCGAGCGCCAGGCTGGACCTGGCCCGCGCGGACCAATCGGCTCGTTGGCGGCGGGGCGAGCGGGTTACAGCGGAAGAGTATCTGGCGCTGCTGCCAGATTTTGCCAAGGACCGTGACCATCGCTTGATTCTGATATGTGGCGAGATCCAGCTGCGCCGAGAGATGGGCGAGGACCCGACGCTGGAAGAGTACGAGACACGATTTGCCGATCTGGCTGAAGACTTGGCCGTCCAGTTGCAATTGGACGAGTTGTTGAGCGAAGCCCTTCACGACACGGTGGACGAAGCAGAGGCGCCGTTAGAATCCTTTGAGCTTCCCGGATACTCGCTGTTGAGGGAACTCGGTCAAGGAACGACTGGGGTTGTCTATCTGTGTCAGCAGACGTCGCTGAATCGGCTGGTAGCCGTAAAGACGTTCTTGGATTGTCGGCCTGGTTCGGCCCAATTGACTCGTCGCCGGCGCGAGGCCGAGATCCTGTCGAAGATACGATTGCCCCACGTGGCGCACATTTATGAAGTGCTCGAGTACCGAGGCCGTCTGCATCTGGTTATGGAGTATGTCGAAGGCGTTTCGCTGGCCGACAAGCTCCAGCAAGGTCCGTGGGAGATCACGGCGGCAGCGAGATTGATGGTGACGCTGGCGGAAACGGTTCACTCAGTCCATCAGATCGGCATCCTGCACCGCGACTTGAAACCGTCGAACATTCTGGTGTCCATGGACGGGCAGCCCAAGATCATGGACTTTGGTCTGGCAAAGATGCTGGACGCTCGCCAGCGTCTGATCAACGAGGGGAGTTTTGTCGGCACTCCATCGTATATGTCGCCCGAACAGGCCTTTGGGTTCGACACCGAAGCTGCACCACCCTGCGACGTCTATTCCCTGGGGGCTACCCTATATGAGCTGCTGTCGGGCCGCCCGCCATTTCTGGCGACCACGGTCCTCGAGACGCTGGCTCTGGTGCTGCATCGAGAACCGGTGCCGATCCGCGAGCTTCGTCCAGCAGTTCCGATCGATCTGGAAACGATCTGCCTGAAATGCTTGCAGAAATCCGCCGCGGATCGCTATGCATCAGCACACGAGCTGGCTGAAGATCTGCAGCGATTACTGGCTGGGCGGCCAATTCAGGCTCGTCGACCGGGACGACTGCGACGCCTGGTCATGTGGGCCCGACGGAACGTTGCTCTGGCCGCCGTATCTGCCGGCCTGGTTCTGTCGATGCTGGTCGGAGTGGGAGGCATTGCCTGGAAATGGCGAGACGCTGAACGGGCTCGACTGGATGCTCAGGCCGCGCGGGAACAAGCCGACTTGCGGGCCAGTGAACTTCGACAGAGCCTGGAGGACCTGAAGACGGCCAATCAGCTGGTCAATCGCGGCCGGTTGTTCGCGGCCTGGAACCGCTGGGATGATGCCGACGAGGCGTTCGGACAGGCCGTCAAGTTGCGTCCTGAACTCAGTGTGGCTCGTTCTGAACGTGGACGGCTGTACGCGCATCTCGCACTCTGGGATCTGGCGGCCGATGAGTACGTCGCGGCCATCAACATTGATGATCCAGTACTGCACACCGAAGCGTTTCACTCAGCGCTGCTGCTGGTCCAGGCAGGGGATTTCGTGCGTTATGATCGCCTCTGCGCTGGCACCTGGAGAAATTGCGCTGGCACCAACGCTGTCTCGACCGTCACCGACCTGGCTCGTACGATCAGCCTGCGTCCCCATGGGCAATTCGACAGTGCCAAACTGCTGCGACTGGTCGACGAAGCACTCGCCACCAAGACACCAGAACCTGATGTTCTCATCGCCTCGATCGTGGCTGCCTTTCGTGCTGGCCAATACGATCGATCCATTGAAGAATGTCGGTCAGTGGTCGATGCCGAATATCCGAAGTTTCGTCCGGCCGTCTGGCCCGTACTCGCCATGGCCCATCATCGGCTGGGGCATCGAACCGAAGCCGAACAGGCGATGGACCGGGCAACACAACTGCTGAACGCCGAACTCGCTCGGATTGACAAAGGTCAGTCTCCCAACTGGGTCGTCGATCAGGGCGTGCTGGAAACTGGGGCCGTCTCCGTTTGGGACGCATTGGAGTTCCTGCAATACTTTCGCGAAGCCCAACTCGAACTCAGCAGAACACCAACCTCCACTGATGTTCGACCTGTCATCGCTCGAGCTCGTGCCTTAGCCGGTCTGAGGCGATTTGCTGAGGCTGACCGAGAATACGCCCTGGCACTGGCGTCCGAACCCGAACACATTGGACTCAGACGCGAGTATCACCGCAATCGAGGCTACGTGTTCGTGTCACTGAGTGACTATGCAAGTGCTGCTCATGAATTCGGCATCGCATCGGCACTCGATCCCCAGGATTCCGACCTGTGGCGGTTCACGGCGGCAGCGTACGCAGCGTCGAGCAATCTCGAGGAATACCAGCGGGTATGTCGAGCGATGCTGAAACAGTTTGCCGAGACAACAAATCGCAGTTCGGCTTACGACATCGTTCACGCCTGCGTCCTGCTACCCGATACCGTGACCGACTCCGACCGGCTGATGCACCTGGCACAGCTCGCCTCGACCACCTTTGTCGGCGCCACGCGGATCCTGGGAGCCGCCTGCTATCGGACTGGGCAATACGAACAAGCTGCCAAGACGTTCTCCGGAGCCACAGGTCAGCGGTACCGAGCGTGGGATATGTGCTATCTGGCCATGGCCCACGCCCAACTCGGCAATCTGCCCGAGGCCCACCGCTATCTGGCCGCTGCCCGCGAGTGGATGTGGGCCGCCGATCGCCAGAAAATGGACGATCCGGCCGGACTGCTCCCCCATTGGGGACACTGGCATGAAAAGAAAGACGTCCGTCGACTCGCCCTCGAAGCGACTCAACTCATTCAGCGGCTCGAAAGCAACACCAAGCCCTGACAGTGTGACGATATGTCAATCACCGATCGGGCTGCCGCAGCGATCGGTGATTGTTTGAGTATTCAGCGAGTCCTGAGCGGGGTTCGTGTGCGACCGGCAAACTGAACTACCCGAACAGCTTCGCGGTGATTCGTGCCACGTGAGCACCCTGGAAACGGGCCATCGACAGCTCCTTTTCCAACGGCTTGCGCGACCCGTCGGCCCCGGCGATCGTCGCCGCACCGTAGGGACTCCCACCCTTCACCTCCGACAGGTCGACCAGCTCGGGACACGAATAGGGAAGCCCGACGTAGACCATCCCGTGATGCAACAGGGTGGGAATAAAGGTCAGGATCGTCGACTCATTGCCGCCCCCCGTCCCCGTACTGGCAAAGACACTGGCGACCTTTCCGACCAGGGCCCCTTTGACCCACAACCCACCGGTCTGGTCAAGGAAGTTCCTCATCTGCGCCGCCATGTTGCCAAAACGCGTTGGCGTACCAAAGATAATGCCGTCGTAATCGGCCAACTCACCCGGAGCTGCCATCGGCGCGGCCTGGTCGACTTTCGCACCGACCCGCTGAGCCACATCTGGGGGCATCAATTCGGGGACACGTTTGACCACTCCCTGACACCCTGGCACGCTCGACACACCCTCCAAAACAGCACTCGCCATCGTCTCAATGTGTCCATACGTCGAATAGTACAAAATCAACAGCTTCGCCATCCGTCCCGAGCCTCCTTCTTCAGTCCCCTGTCGACCGCCGCGCTCGCTGACCAACTCTCTGCTCACACGTTGAGCCGATCTGTTTGGCCGCCGGCCGCATGATGGACTGATCTTCGCAGAACATTCTCCAGTCCGCAACGGCGGCTCGTCCGGAGAGCGTGCCGAACAATTTCCCAATCCCTATGCTGAGGCAAAGTGTCGCATTACCTGAGTTCATGAATTAACATGAAGGCGATTGGGCCAGCTGGATTCTGAGATCGATCCGTTCCCTCACATAGCGCTACTCGTGGGGCCACGAGCGAGGTATTGCGATGAATGATCGACCTGACCGACATTGGTATCGATTCAATTTACGTACACTGCTGATACTGTTCACAGCCTTTTCGATATGGCTCGGCTGGAACCTCAGAACCATTGCCCCTCGTCGGCAGGCTCGCCAGGCACTTGAGGCCGACAATCGGTTCCAGCTGGTCACGGCCCGAGAGTATCGATCGAGCTATCCGGGACAACCTCCCGACCAATCGGCGACGATTTCCATCTCGCGACGGATCTTGGGCGATGAAGCCGTTCAGCAGATCTGGTACTCGTGGTCGGAACGCCCTACCACCGAGGAAATTGAACGATTGCAACGGCTTTTCCCCGAGGCCAATGTGCAGGAATTGCCGGCTCCCCCCTGCCACCCGGGCTGTTTCCCCACCGGAACCCTGGTGGAAACACCCGCTGGACCACGCCGCATCGAAGAGATCCTGGCCGGCGATCTGGTGATCTCGTACAGTTCGGACCGAGTCCCCACGGCCATCCCCGTCACCGACGTCTTCGCCACCGACAACGTGCTCTGGAGGATCGACACCGATCAGGGATCGATCGTCACTACAGAAACTCAACCCATCTGCCTCGCCATCGGTACCATCAAGTCAACAGGGTTGTTGCGTCCCGGAGACGTGCTGCTGAATTCACGGCAAGGAGTGATCCGTGAAGCAAAAGTCATCAACGTGGGTCCCGCCAACCAAACTGGACGGGCCCACAATCTGGTGCTCGGCGACTCTCAGCATTTCATTGCCGGCGGTTTTCTGGTTCGCAGTAAACCACCGGCGAGTGAATCCGCGTCCCAGTGAAAACCGGAACTCAGATGACGGCAACTTTGACGCAATTAATCGGCGGCAACGAGTCGAACAGACAGTTCCACTCCTCGCCACCGTCCCGGCCCATCCAGAGCTGACCGGTGGTCGTACCGAAATAGAGTGCCGGCGTTTTCATATCATCCGCGGTCATCGCGTCCCGCAGCACCGTGAAGAAGCTCTCCTTCTTCGGCAAACCCTTGTTCAGTTTCTGCCACGAATCCCCGCCGTTGGCACTGCGCCATACGGCGGGCGATCCCCCTGGACACGATCGCGTCATCGGTTCGAGCGGCATCACGTAGACGACGTCGGGATCGTGAGGGTGGACGACGATGGGAAATCCAAAGTCGGTGGGCAAACCCTTGGCAATCGACCGCCAGGTCCGCCCATGGTCGTCACTGCGCAAGACGCCAATATCGGGCCTCGGGCCTCCCGGCCCGTGCCACTCCGACCAGCCACCATGGTTCTGCATGTACATCCGGCCCGGCGCCGCTGGATGCCTGGCAATCTTGTGCACACACTGACCGAACTCCGGATAGGGATCGGGTACGAACCCGGCCCCCACTCCCTGATTCGATGCCCGAAAAGTCTGGCCACCATCGTCGCTCATATAGTGTCCGCCGGTCGAAATACCCAAGTGAATCCGGTCGCCGTCCGTCACAATCGTATGCAGGCACAATCCGCCGTTGCCAGGGTGCCATTGTCGAGCGTGTTCGTGGTTGCTGATGCCGTTGACCAGCTCCCACGAGTTCCCGCCGTCGGTGCTGTGAAACAGAGCTGCCGGCTCGACACCGCACCACAGCTCCTTCTTCCCCTTACCCGGTTCAAGTGCCCAGATGTTCGCCAAAGCACGACCATCCTCACCGGGGAACTCCGGGGCCGACTTGGTCGTCTTGAACTTATTCCCCAGGTCGGTCGATACCAGAATCTTCATGCCGAAAAACGGATTGCAGCTCGAACCGTAGATTCGCGGCGCCGAGCGGTTGTCGATCAGAGTCGAGTAGACCGACACGCCGGTTGAAAACGGCCCCCGCAAGGAAAAACTCCGGCGGTTGCGCCCCGATTCGGCGACGAATAACCCTTTCTTCGTACCGATGCTGACCAACACGCGATCCGCCATCGTTAACCTCCCGAAACGGCCTGGAAAACGGACACCACATCACCCGGTTTCAATGTCGTCTGATCACCAACGCGGTCACGCACCAGATCGTCATTCACAAACAAGTGAATGTGCTGCCGCACAGACCCCGTTTCGTTACAAATCGATCGGTACAGCCCCGGGTGCTCTCGGCGGACCTCATCCAACACTTCGCGCACAGTCGAACCGCTGAGCCGCAGCTCCAGCTGTCCGGCACATTCGGTGCGCAAAACTCGGGGAATTCGGAACGCGATGTTCATGAGTACTACCCATGACAACCTGACAGAGCCGACAAGTGAATTCAAGTCCAGAAACTCTACCGAGCCCCTGAAATCGCCCAGTTGCCGCTGATTCGCGGTGAGACGACCACGACACGCCCCCCAACGTCGGGGCCGATATCAACTTGCCGAGGGGCAACGTCACCCGCCACACCGTCCGTCGCTGGGCCCACCGTCGGTCACTCGGCGCGGATCCGTTGGATCTGCTCGGCCGTCAGAATCGTGCGGATGGCCTCAGCGGCGGCCGCATAGGCCTGATAGTGTGAGTGGCTGACCTTCCGCACCGACTCACCCAACTCGCTTTCCGCTGCCTGCCGCACTTCGCCGGGCGGAGCTTCTCGGTAGGCAATATACAAGTTGGTCCACTCAGGGTCGGCTGGATTCTCAGCCGGCAACACAACTTGCTGCAGGCGTTCCAGTTGTTCGGCCGTCACACCTGCGGTCTCCAGACGCTCGCGTTGAGTCAGGCCTTGCCGCACACCATTAACCAGCTGATACGTAGTGAGTGCTTCGGCCGATGGATCGGTGCGCAACGTATAGCCATTGCGATTGATCGACAGCGTTAGGAATCCGGATGCAACCTTAGCTCCCTGTTCGGTCGTCGATACCTTCGGTTCGAAATCGATTTGCGGGTGAACCTCCAGCTCGGCGGCCAGCGGCTTCTTGCCGACCGGCGATCGTCGTCCTGGGCCTGAGATCTTGTTCAGCTCCCACAGTACGCGTTCATTCGCCTCCCACTGACTTGGGGTACCGTTGCTGTTTGGATCGTACGCATAGTCGACCTGAGGCGCATCGGTACACGCCTTCACCGCTTCGATGATCCACCAATTGCGGTAACTCCAAGGGACATCGAAATCCAGACAACTGACCAGCATCGGGATGGCCTCTTCACCCCCATACATGCGGGCCATTCTCAGCGATTCGTGCCACGCCGAGTCCATCCGGCGTCCCATCATGACGGGCAGAATCCAGTTGGCCCGCAAGGGGACCCGCAGGTCCTCAACCAGCGCCTTCGCAATTGTGGCCCGCAAAGCCAAATCGTCGGTCTTGATGTGGGACTCGAGTATTTCCGCTGCCCGCGTGCCACCCCAAGCTACCAGCCCCTTGACTGCGGCCAGCTTCAGCTCGGGAGTTCCCTGCTGCAATACCGAAGTGATCGCCGGTAGAGCTTCTTCGGATTGACTTTGGCCCAATGCGATCAATAACGATTCGGTAACCGCGTGCTGTTCGTCCGGCAAACCAGCTAACAGAGCCGCCACGGCCTGAGGAGTGCGGAATGAACCGAGCGTGCCGGCGGCCGCCGAACGAATTGCCGGCTCCGGATCGTGCAGACCTGCGATGGCAACCGCCATCACCTGGTCGGTTTGCACCTGGCCCAAAACACTATAGGCCGCCGTTCGGCGCGGAAGCGGGCCCTGCTGAGCCAGACGGATCAGCCGCGACTCGGCACCTTCACGGTCAAACTCAACCATGTACGACATCAGTCTCGGCAGATCCTCATCTCGAGCCGATTGGAGCTGATCGACCATGCGGTCCAGCACGCTGGTGACGCGTTCGGGTGTCCGTTCCAGAATTCGCAGCTGAAAATTCGACGTCACGACCGGTTTGGCTGGGCCTTGGCGATTGAAGTCGTGATCGTCGAGCGCAAACGTGCAACTCACCTGATAGTCGCCCGGGCGCTCGATCTTCCGATACCGCGTCAGACTGAACGGCTCGTTGAACACTTCTCCGCCCGGCACCAAGTTCTGTTCCGAGGAGAATCCACCCATATCTGGCAGACCTTCGTTTGGATCAGCCAACTGCTGTCCGGCGGCATCGGCGATCTCGACGCGAATCCGGTTATGGCGTCCGGCTCCGCGATAATCGCCGCCAAACTGAAACTCGACGGCTCCAGGCCCCAACGATTCCATCGTCAGTGTCACTTCCAGAGGCTCACCCCAGACGACTTCGCTGCGATAGGGAACAAACCCGGCTCGCAGCGTCGTGCCGGCCATCGGATAGTCTTTGACATACGCCCGCAGCTCGGCGCTGATCTCTGGCGGCACCTGGGCACGAGCCGGTGCGACGAAGGCCATCAACAGAATGCTCGCACTGAACCACCGTCTAACTACGTCGAAACTAGCCATTTGTCGGACTCCCTCCAGTCCACTTAGTCTACCACGCCAACTCCGTAGGACGCTCGGCCGCCCCCCAAAGTTCCACCTCCCAAAAATTGTGGTGCGGGCGTCTCGCCTGCCCTCTCTGTGCCCTCTCTGTGCCCTCTTGTGGTGCGGGCGTCTCGCCTGCCTCTCTGTGCCCTCTCTGTGCCCTCTCTGTGCCCTCTCTGTGCCCTCTCTGTGCCCTCTTGTGGTGCGGGCGTCTCGCCTGCCTCTCTGTGCCCTCTCTGTGCCCTCTCTGTGCCCTCTTGTATCCTCTCTGTGCCCTCTTGTGTCCTCTTGTAGTGCGAAGAGGCAGGCGGGACGCCTGCACCACAAGGGAGGAGGACTCGGCGGTGTGTGGCATGCTAGAATGCTCGAGATGGAAGTCTTAACAGCAAAACAATCGATGCCAGACGAGACGACGGTGCGATTTCGACGCGAATGGGTGATGGACCGACACTGGATCACCGGCTGGGTAGTCGCGTTAGCGCTGGTCCTGAGCTGGTCAGTCGATGGCCGTGGTGCCGAGACGGCTCGGCCCAATATCCTGATCCTGATCGCCGACGACCTGGGCTTTACCGACCTGGGCTGTTACGGCAGTGAGATCAACACGCCGACGCTTGACGGTCTGGCGGCGACCGGGACCATTTTCAGCAACTTTCACACGGCCACCACGTGTTCGCCGACTCGAGCCATGCTGCTGACCGGCGTCGACCACCATCGAGCGGGGATGGGGACGATGTACGAGTATCTCGACGCGGCTCCGGAGCAGATCGGGCGGCCGGGCTATGAAGGACATCTGAATCAATCGGTCGTCACGATCGCTGAGGTTTTACAATCAGCCGGATATTCGACGGCGATTTCTGGCAAATGGCATCTTGGGAATCAGCTGGCCGTTTCCCAAGCACCGATTGGCCGCGGCTTTGAGCATTCCTGGGTCCTGTGGAGCGGCTGGTCGGAACATTTTGCGGCTGCCTTGCCTCGTCACGTGTTCGTGGATGGTGCTCGCGGAGTCCCTTTTCCGGCCGGCAAGTACTCGACGGAATGGTACACCGACAAAGCGATTGAGTTTGCCGATCGAGCGATCGATACTCAAAAGCCCTTCTTTCTTGTCACCGCCTATACGGCACCGCACTGGCCTCTGCAGGCCCCTGCCGACGCGATTGCCCGTCAAAAGGGGAAATACGACGCTGGCTACGAAGTACTGCGCCGAGAGCGAATCGCCGGCCTGGCCCGGACGGGGATGATCTCGGCAGATGTCGCCTTAGCTGCGACACCCGGTTACCAGCCTCCGCTGCATCATGCACCTCGACTGGCTGAGACGGAACGCTGGCAGCAACTGAATGCCAAGGAACGGGCCCATTCGGCACGCTTGATGGAACTCCATGCGGCGATGGTGGAGGTGATGGACCAGCAGATTGGTCGGTTGCTGGACCATCTCAAGTCACGCGGGCAGCTCGACAACACGATGATTGTTTTCCTGTCGGACAACGGAGCATCATCGTTGGCGACTCCGGCTGAGGAGTTGGCTGAGCAATACGACCGAGCTGGCCAGGCTGGTTCGTTCCTGGCGTATGGCCCGGAGTGGGCTCGAGCGTCAACGGGTCCGCTGCGGTTGATGAAGGGGTATCCGAGCGAAGGAGGAATTCGAGTTCCGGCAATTGTCCGCCTGCCGGGCGCTCCCCGCCACCAGACCGCTCAGGCCTTTGCCTCGGTCCTCGACCTGGCCCCCACCATCTACGACCTGGCCGACGTCGACTATCCCAAGTCCTTCCAGGATCATTCGATTCTTCCTTTGGAGGGCCAATCGATGCTGCCGTTGTTGAAGGGTGAGTCGGAGCGGGTGCATGGCGAGGATCATGCGATGGGCTGGGAGCTCTTTGGCCGCGCGGCTTATCGTCGCGGCAACTGGAAAATCACGTGGATTGAGAAGCCGTTCGGGGCCAGCGATTTCGAACTGTTCGATGTGGCCAAAGATCCTGGCGAATCGCGTGACGTGCGACGGGAACATCCCGACGTATTCCGCGAGCTGTCGGCCGGATTTGATGAATATGTCCAGTCGCGCGGCGTGATTATCTCCCGACCGCCCTACTGGAGCGAATGATTCGCCTATCGCTGTCTGGAATTGATCAGAACTGGACGCCGAGCCATTTTCCGGCGAGAAATGCTACGATCATCGACAGCAGAAAGAACGTGCCCCACCAGGGGATGTTCCAGCCCAGAATGGGAGTGCTGCGCGGCACCAGCTGCAACTCAATCGATTCGACCGGAGATGAAGCCTCCAGCGCCGACTCGGCTGGATAAAAGATCCGGTCCATCAGCGACGGGCCGGGCCGCTTGGGATTGGCAACGACCAGCTGAGAATGGCTAGCGGCCATCGGCAGGACCTTCGTGACCTGTGATCCGTTAACATCCCAGCGGAGCACGCGAGGTTCAGTATCGTCGGCCCGTACTCGCCAATAGAGCGTCGACAGCTGCTCATCCCGCAACGACGCGGTATCGACCGCAAAGCCCTTGTCGGGGGCCAGCTCTACCTTGCGTGTCTTCTTCCACTGGTTCGGTTTGATTCTCATTGCCACCACGACCTGTTCCCCAGGCACCAGCGGCCGAAACTCAAAACGCATTGCCAACTGGACCAGCACCAGCAGCATGGGAATGATCATGACCAGCATGGGAGGGATGGAATGCCAGAGCCGAGCTGCTGTCGCTCGTAACAGCGCCACCTGACACTGGAAAGTCACCAGCAGATCATCTTTGAAGAGCTTGATCGCGTATAGCTGAGCACGTGACTGATCGGCTGCCCGTCTCAGCTTTCGCTGATTCGAAGTTTTTCCGACCACCACCGCCATGATCACACCGGCAACAATGGACCAGAAGGTTAGCCCCAGCGCAGCGTGTCCAGTGAACGGCTTGAAAAGCAAGTCACCGCATCGAGTCAACAGAGAGTTCAACGTATCCATGGCGACCGCCGTTACTCGATATAGCCCAATCCGCGCAGCTGCTTCTTGACTTCCTCTTCGTCCGCCGCGTCGGCGAACTTGGCAGTCTCTTTCTCGAGAATATGCACGATGAATTCCTCGGGGCTGGAGTATCCCCCGGCCTGAGCGATCTCGGAAAGTCGCTGATACAACGGCTTGGCGATTTTGACCCGGACATCTGAACCGAACATACATGTTCCCCGATGATATCTTCCGACTAGTAAACAATTCTCTCCGACAGGCTTGCCGTCGCGTCGATGACTTATTTGGGTTTGCCCAACACTACCCGTCCTCCCAACTCGGCGGGCATGGGGAGCCCGAAGAGGTCCAGTAACGTAGGCGCCAGATCTCGCAGATCAGGATTGTCGACCACAATCGGTCGATTGGAGACGAGGATGCCGGGTACGAGGTGAGCGGCGATGCAATGGTCTCCGGACCATCGATCACGATTGTCCTCCAGCACTTCGGCCGAGAACCCTCCCAACAGTGTCGACCAACCGGCTCGGTAGTTGCGGGCATAGCCGATCAGCAGGTCGGGAGCAATCTTCGGGTTGGCGTCAGGATAGTCGCGAGCCACGTCGTAGATCTTGTCGATCACCGGACTCCCGTCGGTATCCCGCACGGCCAGCAGTTCGTCGGTCAGCTGTTTCAGCAAAGCCGCTTTGTCGGCTTCCGCAACGACTCCCTTCCTTTCGCGACCTTGCAGATTGAGATAGAGCCCATTGAGTCCGATGCCGTAGGCCTTGGTTTGAGACCAGTCGACATCGGCAAAGGGAGTTTCGTCAGACGGAGGTGCGGCTGAGCCGTCCGAGGACGAGGCTTCCGCCGGACGGCGAGTGATGTAGCCGTGCTGAGCCAGCCAGGTATTCAGATTGAAACCGCGCCGGAAGCTGGCAAATCCATGGTCGGACATCACGATCAGCGTGTCTTCCGGCCGAATGACGGCCAGTGCCTCGCCAATCACTCCGTCCATCTGGACGTAGGTCTCCTCCACCACTTGAGCGTACTTGTCCCCCTGCTTCGCCACACGACCGGGGTGCTGAGGATCCTGGTCGCGCCAGAAAATGTGCGACACCTGGTCTGGCGTACCGAAGTAAAAGAACAGGCAGCCCGACTTGAAATTCTTCAGCGCAAAGCGGTATTGGCCCAGGCGTTCGTCGAGGATCATGCGAGCTTTGGCCAGCCATTGGTCTTCGTTGAGCGCCCCCTGCTGGATCTCCGCCGTGTGCTCGGGAATCCCCGCCGTGAAGTAGCGGCCGTTGGCCTGAGCGATTTCCGCGGCAAAGCTCGGTGGCTCACTGATCGGTACGGCCGGCTCCAAGGGATCGATATTGATCGGGGTGACAAAGACCTCCAGCACCGGCCGAACTTCCTTCACATAGAATCTGACCATGCCGCGAATCGATGTGGGGGCCTGGAGCGCGCCCAGCACTGTCGCGCCGGGAACCCCCGTCTCAAAAACCACCGGCGTCCAGTCGCTCCACTCGCCGGTCTTCAGCAAATGGACGGTATCCCCGATAGCAATCTTCACCACATCGTGATCGGGATCCCGGACAATCTCCACTTTCGCCGTCATCTTCGGGACATTCCCCTCCGCGTCCGGCTTCCTGAGGAAATTGTCCGGACCGGTCAGTACGACTTCTGCTCGGTTCTTGATAGCACGCAATTGCTGGATGCTCCCCCCCGAACCAAATTCGCCTTCGGGCGAGGCCAGGGCGGAGAAGAGCGTGAATTCGCCATACGATCCCAACAGGTCAGGCGTCCCCATCCCGGTGAGGCATGCGAGGTGCCCGTCACCATGTCCTTCACTGGCCGGGAAATTCGCTGGCATTCGGTAGATCGTGGCATCAATCCCGTGTTCTGTCAGGAAGTCCCAGAAAGCCGGCCCTTCACGTCGCAAGACGACCTCATCGGCACTCAGCGGGATATGCCAGTCGCCGAACGACAGCTCGCGGTGGATCGAAGCCGCTTCGATCGAACTTGTTGACAGATAGGGTTCGATCGCCAGCGATTCATCGGCCGGTTGAGGATTTCGGTGAATGAAGTCGTAGATCTCGTGCACGCCCGGATCACAGCCGCTGATGACGTTCGACCATGCGACGGGGCTTTGCGGTGGCATGCTCGTGGCCAGAGGCTTGAATCCGCCCATGGCCGCCAGCTTCTTGAAGTTCGGCAATTTCCCTTGATCCATGTACCGCTGCAGCAGCTCGGGGTCCATGCCGTCCATGCCAATCAACAGTGCTCGAGGACCAGCAGGCTCGGATCGCCCACACCCGACGACGGGTGCCAGGATGGCGGCCCAGATACAGTACCGAACGGCTAAGCCAATGATCTGTTTCATACCAGCGAAACCCCATCCATATAGGCCGGCCGCTCGACGCCAAGTAGCTCAAGCGTGGTCGGAGCAATATCAATGATGCGAGCGGGTTTGTCTGTGTTCAGCTTGATGCTGGTGAACAGAACGCCCGGCACCAGCTCCGGATGAACACAATGATCACCGCTCCAGGCCTTGCGGTTGTCGGTGAAGACTTCCGGTCCCGTCTTGCCGACGGCCGCGTCCCACGACACACGGAACCCTTTTGAATATCCGACGATAATGTCTGGCGCCGCCTGAGTGTACGGGCCCTGGTAGACCCGTTCGCGCGGCACGGCTTCGTGCACGGCAATCCCATCGGACTTCGGATCACGCAGCCCCGTCAGTTTCGACGCGATCTCTTCAACCAGCTCCTGCCTGGCCCTGCCGGGTTCCACAATGCCCTGCGATTCCCGTCCTGTTTGATTGACAAAAATCCCAGCCAACCCGATTGCGTAGGCCCGCGTCCGCGTCCAGTCGACATCGTGCAAGTAGATCCGATTGGAAGACCACGCCTCGTTCTTCAAGAACAAATATCCATGATCGCGCAACCACGCATTGAGATCCACACCTCGCTGAAATGATGTGAACCCGTGATCACTCATCACTATCAGCGTCGTGTCGTCGCCAACTTGGCGCATCGTCCGACCCACCAGCTCGTCCATCCGCACATACATACTGCGGATCGAGTCAGCGTGGGTGTTCTGCCGACCTTCAAGTGCCGGATGACCTTTGTCCATAAACCGCCAGAACATATGTTGGATCCGGTCGGGTCCGTCAAATACACAGACCACCATCCCGCGGCGTACCTTGCGGATGGCGTCGAAGAACATCGTCTCCCGTTCCTGGTGAATGTCGTAAGCCTGTTTCAGAAAGGCATCCTCGTCCATCAGGCCTTCGGACAGTGACCACGTGTCCTCGGCCAGGCCGAGCGTGGCAAAGGGGCCCTGCTGCCGAGCGAGATAGCTGGAATAGATGGTGGGATGAGCGATCGGCATCACCGGTTTGTCAGGATCGATCTGAATGCTGCTGCAATACATCTCGAACTTACTGTCGAGCCGTTTCAGATAGAAGCGACAGATCCCGTGGACCTTGAAGCCCGGTGCGGCGGCAAAGGCAACTTTGACCCAGGGAGTGTACTCGCCCATGGGCAGCGACACCGTTTCTCGACCGATACTCAACGTCGCTGGGCGCCCACCGCGACCAGGAGTCACGGTGAACGGCAGTTGCAGCTCGGTCTGTTCCACGCGGAGCGAGTTGGCCGGCCCCTTCAGGTGGGACTGCCAACGACCACCTACGTGACGCACCAGAATTCGCTGTCCCCCGGCATCGCTGTCATGAGTAGCGCCCTCGGTCCCCTCATTGCAGTAGTAGGAAAAGGTTCCCTGCGTTCCCAGCAGATCGGGGACACACATCGCCGCCAGCTGAATCCCCGAGAACTTGTCGGGCGGAAAAGTGATCGGCACTCGCAGGACTGCGCTGAAGATGTTCGATTCGCCCAACAGATTCCAGAACGGCTTGCTCTTGCGCAGCCCTGTGATCTCGGGCTTTGACAAGGGAATCACCCACTTGCCAAGCTTCAAACTGCGTTTGGGTTCCCGAATACGCACCGACGACATAGTCGGCTGATAACTGTGAGGGTCTCGCGATATGAAGTCGTAAATGTTGTGCTTGCCCGGGTTGCTGCCCGTTGCGAAACTGGACCAGGCGACCGGCGACAGCGGCGGCCAGGTGGTCGTCATGCGCTGGTACCCCCCCTGCGCTCGCAGCTTTGCCAAGTTGGGCAACAACCCCTCCGACAGAAATTGCTCGGCCAGCGTCGGCTCAAGTCCATCCAGACCCAGAATGACGACACGTTTGGTCTTGGCCGCTTTCCGCGCCCGTTGGCCGCGGACGGCGTACCACAAACGGCGCAGAGGCCACGTCAACATCACCAGCACCGCCGTGAAGATGGCACTGATCACGGCCAGGAACGACCCCACCAGCGCGATGCCCGCACCGGGTCCGATGTAAGCCCACAGGCCCATAAAGGCCACCGGCAGTAGTCCGTCGTTCCCCATACTGCTGAAAACGCTCCCCACTTAAATCGCCATCAACTGGTCAATCAACCAGGGTCGCACGACACTCAGTTTCTCCGCAGCGATGGATCGACGGCCGCGACCATCGCTTCAATATCCAGTTCACCCGACAGAAATCGGTCGATTCTTTCAACCTGAGTTCGGGTGTACTCCACGATCGCGCCGTACCAGACTTCGATGAACTCGAAGCACGATTGACGGTTCATGTAGTCCATCACCTGCTGCAACTGCTGCTCGTAGATCTCAGCCAGCCGTTCCGGAGCCAGATCGGCGCCGGCGTTGCCCAGCCGTTCGAGCATCGCGGCTTGCGACTTCAGCACGACCTCGGCCTTGCGTCGCATCATGACCACGCGATAGGGCCTGTCCGTAGGGAGGTCGGTGATCAACGCATGGATGATCTTGACGACTTTCCCTTCGGAACCGGTCAGCCACGATGGATCCTGTCGCGTCCGCTTGACAGCTTCCAGCTCGTAGTACCCACGAGGATTGTCATGGTCGGGTTCGCGCACTCCGTCCGATAGAACTGGCAGCCCACCGGCCGCCAGCATCTGCATCATCATCGAGGTTCCCGATCGCGGTAGGCCCGACACCACCACCGTCGGCGTCTGTGCAGCCCACTTGCCACCTAAAGGCTTGACGCTCTTCACGAACTCTGCCCCCCTCTGCGCTGTCCTCTCTGGACTCACGCCTGATTTCACTTGGCGGCCGGAGCATCCTTGTCGCCCGACGGATTTTTGTCCGCCGGCTCGGCGCCAACCCCTTCAGCCTTCAGCTTCGCCATGGCCACGTCCACCAGCTTGGCAAAGGGAACGGGCTGATCGGCTACGGGCTCCAACTTCTTCCCCTTGAAGGCCGCAAAATCGACCGGGTACTTGGCGGCGCGGAACAGAGCGTTGTTGTCGACGAACGACTTTTCTTCGCCGGTCAGCAGCTTTCGGGCCTGCTGCTCGGCCTCGTTCGGTTGACCTTCCTCATCCAACTCTCCGCCATAGGGACTGACGAACTGCCAGACCACGCGACCCGCAGAATTGATCTCAGAAATCCGGCCCTTCGCACCTTCACAGGCAATCGTGTTGCCGTTGGCTAATCGCGTCGCGCCCGAGATGAAGCTCGAATAGAAATCCTTCGGGTTCTCCGCCTTATACTCCCAGACCAGCTCATCGGGGCCATAGCGTCCCTCGTCGTTCAGCTCGTACTCGCCGTCTTCGTTGATCGGGGGGGCGATCTCGATGACCGTGCTGAACTCCCGCCCCATGCCGTTGTTGAAAGCGGTGATGTGACCGGCCCCTGGAAGTCCCGCGGAGATCCAGCGCACGTCGTGCTGATCGAACAGCTTCTTGTCTTCCAGCGCACCCGATTTGTAGGCCCACGGGTTTCCCCACCGATACAGCAGGTCACCACCCTTGCCCGACTTTCCACCTTCGTGACTGGCTGACTCTTCGCGAGTCGTCGAATGGTCAATAATCCAGATCTCGCTGAAGTGCTTGGCGCTCAGTGCAATCTGATCCAACTGCGGGTTGTAGTTGATCGCATTCGTATGGATCCAATCGGCACGCTGACGATCTCCCTGACCCTTGTCATCGTCGTCATCGCCGCCGCCGGTGTAGCCGACCGATCGGAGCTTTCGCAGCTCTTCCGGAGTGGCCGGTGGTGTGGAACCTGTGCTGTTCAGGTCAATCAGTTCCGGATGTTCGTAGACGACGCCAAAATTCGGCTTCTCGCGATCGAAGTCCTGAACCAGGTGGTCCCACATGTGCCATTCCCAGACGATCTTCCCGCCATCGCGTCCCTCCGGCTGAATCTCGACCACGTGGTCGGGCCACAGGTCGTCTTTGATCAAACTCGGATCGCGTCCAGCGGCAATTGCCTCGTCCTTGGATTTGCGTTCCCAGGCCACCATCAGCACATTGCCGTTGGGAAGCAACGCCACGTCGTGATGACCGCAATAGTTCTGATCCTGGTACCGAAACGTCCACACGAGCTCTCCGTCCCAATTGAATCGCTCGATGATTCCGCCCACGCCACCTGACTTGAACGCTGAGTACTCCGGATCCCGTCCGCAGCGCAACAGATCACCGTTGGGCAACAGATTCGTCGACGCACCGGGCGGATACTTGCTCGTCCAGCGATGCACCACTCGCTGTTCGCTGTCGAGCAGATACGTCTCAAGGCTTCGCAGCGGCGAAATCAGGACGTAACCCTCCATCGGACCAGTGGCCGGTTTCTGCTCGGCTGCCCGACCAGCCGAAGCGAACACGGACAACGCCGCCACGACCCAGCACCATCGCATCATTTCCGCCCCTCCCAACTTAAGTAGCCAGCGTCTCGTCAATCTGCGTGAACTGACACCGGACGCCGGGCGATCTCGTCCGCCCACGCGGACGCTAAATCTACCCCACCCGACTCCCACCCACAATCACTCCGGTCGATTGACCCGCCGGCGAAGCGTCTCGCCGGACGCCGCCAGCCAAATGCGAACCGACTCCAGCGATCCGCGAAAGAGGGGAAATGTCGTCGACAAATGGTTCAGGATTGCGACTGGCCGGCCAGGCAATACAGCATGCCCTGCGGCCGGCCGTCGACGTCCTCGACCACACGGATGTAGATGCGGCTCCCACAAATCGCCACGCTCGAAAGTGACTCCTCGCCCAGCTTATTCTTTGCCAGCAGCTCGAATTTCGCCGGACTGACCCGATACACGAAAGTCTCACCACTTTCATTGGTGGCATAGACCACGTCGCGGACCAGCACGGGCGAAGCACTGAAAGTACCACCCAGCCGCTCCTTCCACATTTCCTTACCGGTGTCGCTCTGCCAGCACGCGGCCACTCCGGCGTCGAGCACTCCGTAAAGGTAGCCTTCCCGCATCAACAGCGACGGCACATAAACTCGGTCCTTCGTCTCCCAGCCGATCTTGCCCGACCCATCGGCCAGAATGGCTGCCAGATGATTGCGCGGATATCCGCCGCTGCTGTAGACCCGATGACCGTCCGTCACCGTCGACGTGACGCATTCCGTTGTCGCGCCTTTCACTTCCCACAACACCTTGCCGGTGAGCGGTTCAAAGCTGGAGACCAGGTTGCACCCGGTCAGGAACAACTGATCTCGCCCCTCCACGTTCAAGACGATCGGTGAAGTGTAGTTCGGTTCCTTCGGTCGTTCATGCTTCCACACAATCTTTCCAGTCTTGCGATCCAGGCCGGCAATCGCGCCACCAGCATGACTGTCAGCCACGACGATGACCAGCGACTGGTACAGCATCGGGGAGGAACCGTATCCCTGATGAATCTGATAGTCGGCCAGCTTCGTCTGCCACTTGACCTGGCCATCCACGCTGAGCGCCGATACCTGGACAGCTCCCCGATTGGCAAAGTTGATGTAGACAGTCTCGCCATCACAAGCCACTGTGCTCGACGCACCCGATGACTTCTCGTTCTTGCGCATCACTCCGCCACGATGACAAATGGTCTCCCACAATTGTTTACCCGTCTGACGGTCATAGCAGACCACCGACTGGTAGTCTTGTTTTTCATCTGCCGTCGCGACAAAGACTCGCGACCCGACGACAGTCGGCGAGCTGTGACCGCGACCTGGAATCGGACTCTTCCAGACCACGTTCTTGGTCGCACTCCATTCCGTAGGCGGGTCCTGATCAGGATTCGCGACGCCAGTTCGCTGAGGTCCTCGCCACCAGGGCCAGTCGGCCGCATCCATGGCAATCCGGTCGTCAACCTGCTGGCCGAAACCAGTTGACGGCAGACCAGCGGCCATCACTGCCAACCATGCGACGATCAATCTCAACGTAAGTGCCACGTCAACCACCCCCATGATTACCTCACACTCCAACGATCACATCCGACTCGCCCCGCCGCTAACTCAGCACCCAACTCGTGGCGGCGGCGGCGGCGGCGGCAGCGGCGTTCGGCGGGATGGGGCGGGGGGTCAGTCGAGCCGCATTATCGAAGAGCGATCCGGCCAGCACAAGATCGTCAGCTCAAGACTGACCGACGCCGACCTTATGTTCCTTGTCATCCGCCCCCCTCCAGGCATAGAATGCGCTCTACTTCGCGGCTGATATTCCACTATTCAGCGGGTGCACCATGCTGCCGTTCTATATTTCGCAGATGCTGGGACTCAAGAGCAAGACTCACGGCTACGCGCTCGTGAATCAGCAAGGCATCCGGCTGGTTTTTCGCGAAGCGGCCGACATCGAAGAACAGCCCGACGAAGAGGCCGAATCGCTGCTGATCGAATGGAAAGATCTGGTGTCGCTGGAAGCCAAACGGGGCCTGCTGAGCGACTCGCTGGCCCTGCATACCAAGAAACTCACCGGCCGCGATCCGGACGGCAAAGACGATCAGACCGTCCAGCTGGAACTCGAACGACGCCATCGAGATCAGCTGGAGGAGTTCGAGCGGCTGGTGCAGGAGTACCAATCGGGACGGCGGCGGGACAACGTCGACGAAGTCCTGGACGACGTGCGAGACCTGCTGGACCGTATGTAATTGCCGATCGGCGACTGACGTTGGAAACCGGGTCGGCATACTATATAATACCCCCCTGTCAGTCCGGCCGCCGCAACCCGAGTTTGTAGGCTCAGTTCTCGACCATGCTGTGTCGGGCGGTGTCGCCCTGTGTCGGTGCCGATTCCCGGTGGCCCGTTCACCACAGCTGTTCGGCGCGGCCCAAACTCGACGACTCGTCCCTGTGACTCCTCTCGTTCTGTCTAAGTCCTATCGAAAGGAACCCCGATGCGAATCCCTCTCCGGCTGATGTTCGCCGGCTGTCTGGCCCTGTCCGTTGCCAGCCCCGTCGCTCAAGCTGCCGACTGGCTCCAGTTCCGCGGCTCACTCAACGCCGGCGTGGCTGACGAAAAAGTGCCCGGCGAATGGAATTCGGACAAGAATATCGCCTGGAAGGCTCGTGTACCCGGTGTGGCTTGGTCGTCGCCCATCATCGTCGGAGACAAAGTCATTCTCACCACAGCGATCACCGACAATCAGCGCAAGCCAGCTGGCTTCGGTGGGTTCGGCGGCGGTGGTGGCGGTCGCGGACCCGGTGGTGGTGGGCCTGGGGGTGGCGGCCCGCCGGCTCCTCCCGAGCCGGGTCAAATTCTGGCGCCGTTTATTCAGAACATCTTTAATCTGAGTGACGAACAGCGAGGCCAGGTCGCCAAGCTGCAGACGGAAGTGAACGACGGCTTAACCGCGCTGCTGACTGCCGACCAGCAAAAGAAGCTGAAAGAACCCGCCGAAGAAGGCCCCGGCCGATTCGGAGGGATGGCGCTCCCCGGTCAGATCCTTTCCAATGCCAACCAGGAACGGCTGACATTGACCGACGAGCAGAAAGCCAAACTGGCGACTCTGCAGACGAACGTCGATCAACAGCTGGCCAAGATCTTCAATGCCGACCAGAACAATCAGCTGAAGGAATGGAAGGATCGCTTCGCTGGCGGACCTGGTGGTGGGCGAGGCCCCGGTGGACCTGGCGGCCCCGGTGGACCTGGTGGTCGTCGCGGTGGTGGGCCGGGCGGTTTTGGTGGACCGGGTGGCAATGGCCCCAGCCCGCCGAACGACATCTACCGATGGGAAGTAGTTTGTCTTGATCGAGCCACGGGCAAGACGCTGTGGACTCAGCTCGCCCTGGAAGGCAAACCGCGCATTCCGATTCAGGAAAGCAACACCTACGCCACCGAGACGCCGGTCAGCGACGGTGAACGGATCTACGCCTATTTCGGCATGCACGGCATCTATTGTTACGACCTGAACGGCAAAGAGCTCTGGAAGAAGGACCTCGGCAGCTATCCGATGATGGCCGGCTGGGGAACAGCCAGCTCACCCGTGCTCGACGGCAATCGCGTCTTTGTGCTGTGTGACAACGAAGAGAAGTCGTTTCTGGTCGCACTGGACAAGATGACGGGCGACGAGCTGTGGCGAGTGGAACGGACGGATCAACGCACCAACTGGTCCTCGCCCATTGTGTGGCGCAACAAGGTCCGCACGGAACTGGTGACGTTGGGCAGCCCCAAGATGCGATCGTACGACCCGGCGACGGGCAAGCAGCTGTGGGAGCTGACCTTGGGTGAAGGTCAGTGTTCGGCATCTCCGACGGCCAGCGCTGATGTCCTGGTGGCCGGACTTCGTGGTCGCGGCGGACGTGGTCCTGGCGGTGGTGGCGGCGGTCCCGGTGGTGGTCCGGGCGAAGGGGGACCTCGCGGTATCCGAATCGGCGGGCTCTTTGCTGTGGCCGCCGGAGCGGAAGGGAACTTGAGCGACGAGAACGGGGCGCCGGCCAGCGACAAGGTTCTGTGGACCACCGACCGCGGCGCTCCTGAGATGGCTTCGCCGCTGATCTACGATGGCTACGTTTACACCGTCTCTCAAAACGGCGGCATCATCACCTGCGTCGATGCGAAGACGGGCGAAGAGAAATATCGCCAGCGACTGCCAGGGGCGAAGGCCTTCTGGTCGTCGCCGTGGGCCACCGACGGCAAGGTCTTCTGTCTCGATGACGGCGGGACCACGTTCGTTGTTCAAGCTGGTCCTGAATTCAAGGTCTTGGCCCAGAACGAACTGGGCGAAATGTTCTGGTCGTCGGCGGCCGTCGCCGATGGAGCGGTATTCCTGCGCAGCGTTGATCATCTGTACTGCGTAACGGAAAAGACTGCCAAGAAGTAATGTTCGTCTGTGCGGCGTGGGACTGGCGAACGGTCTGGGATCGAACCGGATCGCTCGGCCAGTCTCACGCCCATTTTTGTTCCCTGGCCTGTTTTTTCTCTGGCCTGGGCGTGGCCTGCGGAGCGTGGAGTCGGAGTGCGATGAAACCAAGTCCGGATGAAACGCTCAAGGTATTCAAGGGCCTGGCCATCGCCGCCGCCAGAGCGAAGGAAATGGTCACTGAGCACGGTCGGGAACGGCTGCTGGCCGATCTGCCGCGGCGCCAACAAGACACAATACGCCAGCATCTGCTGGAGATCCGCAGAGACCTCGACGCGGTCTTCGCCACCATGACTCCACCCAAGCCGTAATCAGCCGATCGCGCTCTCGATTCTCGTATAATTACTCGTATTCCTACTCGTACTCAGCGGAGCGGTACTCGTACTCGTACTCGTACTCGTACTCGAGTGAAACGATCATAACTAGCCAACTCTCGATCTCGAGTCGCTGGACGTAATTCGGCTGTCCATGTTGAATCGATTGATCCAGAGAAGTGACCGCGTGGCACCAGACGCAATCGAGTACGAGTAGTAGGAGGAGGAATATTGCGTGGTGCCCTTCTGTGAGAAGCTCGCCGGACTGCTGGAGATTTACGGGGTGATGACCATGAGGATTTCTCGAGTGACGTTGTCGGTGGTGACCGCCCTGCTGATGTCTTGGTCTGGCGGAGCAAGTTGGAGTGAGGCAGCCGAGCCCCAGGAAGTGGTCGCCATCTGGCCTGGAGTCGCACCCGACGAGCCGACTGGTTCCGAAGGGGCGAAGATTGGCGAAGAGTACGTTCGTATGTCTCCCGAACTGGAGCGCAAGCAGGTGGAGGTGACCGAGTCGACGCGGATGATCACCAACGTCACTCGCCCGACGTTGACGATTTTTCCCGCTCCTGCCGAGCATCGCAGCCGGGCGGCCGTGATCATCTGTCCGGGAGGAGGATACTGGGACCTCTACTGGCAGCTGGAAGGAGAAGAGGTCGCTGAGTGGCTCAACTCCATCGGTGTGACCGGCGTAATTCTCAAGTACCGAGTGCCACGGCGAGCCGGCGAACCGGAAGAGCTTCCGGCCCGCCGCCCGCTGCAGGACGCTCAACGGGCAATCAGCCTGGTTCGACAGCGGGCGAAGGACTGGGGCCTCGACCAGGACAAGATTGGCATCATCGGCTTTTCCGCTGGCGGACATCTGGCGATCGCAGCGGCCACGGAATCCGATCGCCGCACGTACGACTCGATCGACGCCACCGACGAGGTCAGCTGCCGACCCGACTTCGCCATCTCGGTTTACCCGGGTTATCTGAAAGCCCGTGACCGCGCGGAACTGGCTCCTTATCTGCGCATCCCGCCCACCACCCCACCCGTATTCCTGGTCCATGGGGGCGACGACATCATCAGCAGCCCCGAGCACAGCCTGCTGATGTATCAGGGACTGAAACAAGCCGGCATTCCGGCCGAACTCCACATTTATTCCGGCACCACACACGATTTTGGCGTAAGGCCCAGCGACCGGCCCTACGGTGGCTGGACTCAGGCCTGTGCCAAGTGGATGCACGACCAAGGCTGGATCGGGGCAACTGGCCCTTCGCAGCCTGCAACGGATTAATCTTCCGTCACTGATCCCCTACACGATCACCCTCGCCCCGGTACTCCGGACAGAGGTAAGGGTGAGCCGGTAACTACCCCATCCTGGGATTCGATGATTTGATTTTGAATTCGAATTCGGACCTCGATATCGCATTCAAATCAATGTTTGGCAGGGTAACTCGCTTTATCGCAACCTGTTTCGTTAAGATATTGTTTCGCCGCCCCGGCCAGGAGATCGCAGCAAACTCGATTCAGGAGTCTTCCGATGTCCGGTCAAGAAGTCGGTTCTGACTCCGGCCTGTTACTCCGCAAAACGTCGGCCGTCGGCATCTACCTGCTGCACATTTTGGCGCTGGTGATCATATTTATTTGTCGGGTGCATCGCCGCGAAGCTGACAGCGAAGGAACCTATCGAGTGATGCTCCACTTGGTCCACTTTGCCCAATGCAATCTACTCATCTTGTTGTTGGTCTTTGGCAAGTTGGGATTCGTGGCGCGAGGAGCATTCTTTCTGGTCGGCCTCGCCCTGATTCTCTTGGACGCTGCCTCGATCTACTCGTATTCGATCTTCGATGGGCCTGTCGATTCTGACGATATTTTCAGTATCCTGGCACAGTCCGCCTCTTACTGGACCATGCCATATCTGTTTATTGGTGCCGCTCTGTTGCCACTCAGACCAATTATAGGAACCATACAACTTGGCCATCCAGATACCGCAATTCGCTTACAGATTGGCGACGCACTGCTGGCGATGACTTTGTTGGCCTGCGGTTTTGCGTGCCTTCGATTCTTCTGGAACCAAAATCCTGATTCGACTGCAGTTCCGATCGACTTGATCACCTGGATGGCGTTGCACGTGGGATGCTCAGTGGGTTGGCTCATGTTGATTCTATCCCCCTATCGGTGGACCGGAATCGCGATAGCCGCCATCTTTTTTGTGGCATTAACTGCCCATTTTCAGTTTCGATGGCCCGGCCAGGAGTTTGCCTTTCGATATCACGTAGCGATCTGGGCCATCATCGCAGTGACATTGCTGGCATACCGCCTGATCGGTTTTCGGTGGCGGCGTGGTTCGTCGCCATCAGCCCCCGACAAGACCTCGACGTGCTGAACGCATACTACCGGCTCCGACGATACCGAATTCGGCAACCGTGAGCGTACGTTTCCGTCTTGGGTGGCGTCTTGCCGACCAGCACCTGATCGATGGCGTCCTGCAGATAGTGCACCTTGACCTCAGCCGATTTGCTGTTGTCGTCCATCGCGCCCATGTAAACGATCTTGCGGTCTGCCGACAACAAGAAGAACTCAGGAGTCCCGCCGGCGCCGTACGCCTTGCCAACTTCTTGCGAGTCGTCACGAACATAGGTGTACGGCAACGATTTGCTGGAAACGCGTTCCCGCATCGCATCGAGCTCTTCGGCCTTGCCTGACCCGACGTTGATGGCGACAACGGCCAGCTGATCGGCGTACTTCTTCGTCAGCTCGGCGATCCGATCTTCATAGTCCGCCGCCACGGGACAGGTGTTGCAGGTAAAGACAACGACCATCAATTGCTTGGCCTTGTAGTCGGCCAGCGAATGCTTTTCGCCGTCAGCCCCCGGCAGTTCTTTCCAGTCGGGTGCCGCGTCGCCAATATTCAGCTTCTCGTTGAACTCGCCCGCCGGCAATACGCTCGACAATACGCTCGACAAGCCCAACACTCCACACAACAGTACCATGGCACTCAAAAAACGCATCGGTCGAAATCCTCTCAACTAACGGCTGTTGCCCAACATCATGCCCTTACGGCGTCACATTCTCGGACCAGGTAGCCAGAAACTTGGCGAACACCTCGTCGTTGTAGCCTTGTCCCGACTCCAGTTCACCCGTCCCCTGAGAATGCAGTAGTTTCCCGTCGGCATCCAGAATAAAGAAATGCGGGTACGCATCGCACTTCGGGTATTTTGCTAGAAACTCGTCCGCGTGATCGCCCGGATACGTCACTTTCATCACGACGAAGCTCTTATCGACCAAGTTCCGAATCGTTTCGTTGGTCGCCATGTAGTTGCTGATCAACTTGCACCAGCCGCACCATTCGCCGCCGACCTGCAGGATTACCCGCTTGTGTTCAGCCTTGGCCCGGGCCAACGTGACAGCAAGATTGGCGTCCGGATCTTGAGCCTCATTGTAACTGGCCACCGAATAAAACGCGGGATGCTCCTCATGCGCTGTCGGCTCGGACTTCGCCTCACTCTTCGCAGCTGCCACACCGGGATCGGGACCCTTGGTCGAAGTGGTCGGCCCGCAACCAGCACAGGCGATTGCCAATCCCCCCACGGCCGCCACGGCCGCCATCCGGCCCCACCGCCAACAACTCGCCCCGTCTGCACTATCCATGGTCGCCTCCCCGTGAACCAGCACCATCCCCCGGGCCGCATTGTCTCATATTCGGCCCTCTGTGGAAACCTGCTCTGGAGACGGCCCGGCGGCCCACTCCCCCAACTCTCCGCGCCCTCTGCGTTGAAAACTCCCGTGCCTCTCGCGCTCCCTGCGTTAAAAAATCTTCTCTGTAAGAATTACCGCATGGTGCCCGATGATTGAAATTGCCTCGGAACCTCCTCACCCCCAGCGATCGTCAACATCGCTCGGAGGGACGCTAGATCAAGATCACCCGGAATCCTCTTGGTGTGGACGTCTACAAACGCGCCAATTGCCTCGCCTTTGTGGGGGCACTTGGCCAACAGCAATTGGTGCTTGCCATCGGCGGTCACGATGGAATCGAAGGTCGGATCAAAGGGAGCCATCCAGTTGATGCGATTGAATTCCGATTCCACCAGGGAAATTGTATGTCCGGTACCGTCCTTGAAATCGCTGGCCTTGCGAAGTCCTGTTGGCGGCCAAGCCGTCTGCGGACCGACGACGGCGACATAGGAGGTCGTATTCCGTTGCGTCAGTGACGCCGGTTCATAGCTCGGACACTGGAGAACCTGCGGCATCTGATCGGCAAACTTCAAGTTCACCGGATCATTCCATGGCTTGGTCAAGTCAATCTGACGATAGAGTTCCTCCTGCTCCATATACGGGAGGATCAGTACTCGCCAACTGTGCAGTCGGTTCCCCTTGTCATCGACCGTAAAGGGTGGCGGAAAGTGCCCATGGTCGGATTCATAGTTCAAGATGGCCAGTTGCAGCTGGCGCATCTGAGAAATGCAGCCATTGCTGGGACTCGGCGGAGGGTACCCGATTCTATGAGGCCACAAGAGCCATGTCAGCAGCCCAATTGTCAGCACGGTACCCCGAAACCGTCGAAACCAGACCGCCAATACCAGCGCAGTGATCCAAAGGGCGATGAGTCCTGCGATCGGGCCAGCAGTAGAAGTGACAGCCAGCACGACACACAGCCAAGTAATCATCAGACAGACCTGTCTCATGGTAAAACGAATCGGCTTAGCATCAGCTTCCATTAATTTTCTGTTCCAACCAACGCTTCTCGTGCCACACTCTCTTCGGTCACGACCATCAAGGTCGCACCGGCTGAGGCTCTTCGCCGAGTCCATCGTCGATGATCAGCAACTCTTGCAGTGATTTCAGGCTCAAATCCCAAGGCAGGGCCTTGGTATGCACATCGACGAATGCACAAACCGATACACCTTGATGCGGACTATCTCCCAGAAACGACCGTGCTGTACCGTCAGCGGATACAATCTGGTCGAAAGTCGGATCATTCGGGGCCATCCAATTCGTGCGATAAGCCTCGGATTCGACGATGCTGAGCGTAGCTTGATGACGATCCGTGATATTGCGAATCGTTCGTCGCCCGGACGGAGGCCAGACCGTCCGGGCGCCCACGACAGCCACATAGGCCGTGGTGTTCCGCTGATCCCGCGTCTTGGGCTTGAACTGAGGACATCGGAAGACATCCGGCATCCGGTCAGCGAACTTCAGATTCACCGGATCGTTCCAGGGTTTTTTCAGGTCAATCTGGTCGAAGAGTTCCGTCTCCCCTAGATACGGCAGAATTAGCACGCGCCAGCTGTGCAGACGGTTCCCCTGAGCGTCCACGGTGAATGGCGGTGGGAACCGCCGAGAAGCCGATTCATAGTTCAGAACGGCCAACTGGAGCTCTCGGACATTGGGTATGCACCCGATTCGTCGCTGTGGCTCTCGGCTTCCGACAGCCGGCATCAAGAGCGCCACTACAACGGGGACGGTGAAGACCAAGCACGTCAGACCACCTTGGCGGTACCACGCCGCAGTTGCAACGGCCACGAGCCAGATGAGAAATCCGGTGAGCCAAACGGCTCCATATGCCGAAGGGATGAGAATCACTCCGATCAGTGTCACGATCCCGAACGACTGACGCAAGGAGACTTGCACCGCTACCTCTTGTTATAACGCCTCTCGGAAAGTCGGACACAGAATTCCACGCGAGGCCCTCTACTTCAGAGCTTCTTCGCCGCCAGCGATCGTCAACATCCCCCGGAAGGTCGCCAAGTCAAGGTCACCGGGGCTCATGTGAACACTGCCATCCAAACGTGAATAGGTCGCGCCGCCCTTGTGATGACACCACGCCAAGATCGTCTGCTTGGTACCGTCAGCAGTCACGATGGAATCAAAGGTCGGATCAAAGGGAGCCATCCAGTTGACTCGATTGAACTCAGACTCCACCAGTGAGATCGTATTCGCCGATCCGTCGGTCACGTCGCTCATCTTGCGGACGCCTGTTGGCGGCCACGCGGTCTGGGCTCCGACGACAGCGACATAATTCGTAGTGCAACGATCGCCCTCTGCAGTCATTTCGTAGGCAGGACACCTAAAGATCTCAGGCATCTGATTCGCAAACGGCAAGTTCACCGGGTCGTTCCAAGGTTTTGTCAAGTCAATCTGCCGATAGAGGTCTTCCTCATCCAGGTATGGGAGAATCAGCACTCGCCAGCTGTGCAATCGATTCCCTCTCGCATCCACGGTGTACGGCGGCGGCAAGTGCCCATGGTCGGCTTCGTAGTTCAGTATGGCCAGCTGCAATTGCTTCATGTTGTTCAGGCATATTGTAGTCGGCGTCGGCGGGCCACCTTCTACGTGGGGCCAGAAGAGCAACACCAAGAGTCCAGCAATCAACACCGTCCCGCGATATCGTCGAAACCAGATCGCCAATACCAGCGCAGTGATCCACAGCGAGAAGAGTCCCGCGATCGGTCCAGCGGTAGATGTGACGGCCAGCACGATGCAAAACCAAGTAATCATCACGCAAGCTTGGCCCATGGAAAAGCGAACTGGCTTGGCATCGGCTGCTATCAACTTTCGACTCCAACCAAGGCTTCTACCGCGTCTCTGAGTTCTGCTCCAACCATCATCGCCACGCCGGGTGTGAAGCGAGTCACCACTTGCACTAGTGCTTTAAGGTGGCGGAAGTTTCCGGGCTGCTGATTCACGACTCTTGATGATCTGCTGGATGAAAGGGTCATTAGAATCGCTCCCAATATATCTAGGTGCGGGGATCGCTCTGTTACTGAGCCAGACGGCCATCCCCACCACGATCAAGACTCCAATTACGAACAACGCGAAAATACCGCGCCCGTTCCAAAGAAGCAGCGCCATGGACAGGAACAAAACAAGAATGAAGGTCGCCCCATAGGCTCCATACGCCGCAGGGACGAGAGTCAATCCGATCAGCGTCACGATCCCGAAGACCTGTCGCAAAGAGACTTGCGTCACTTCCGGAGAAGTTGCCATGGCTCTGCACCAACGGAAACTCGGCGGCTGACGAGTCGTGGCACTCCCATGTGCCAGGAACCACCCGGCTGGCCACCGCTACCCTATTTATAACCGGCCGGGAACCGTCGCACCAAGAACTTTTGGCTGAGCTTTGTCAGGCCAAGTCGCCACGGTCGCTCGACCACGGCTTCCTCATGGCCCCCTTAACGCAGCCGGACCACACGATCTGCGCCATCGGTCGCATACAACCGCAGCTCGCCATCCTCCGCCAAGTAAGCCACGTCCGTCGGACCGGCCAGCTCGGGATCACCGACAAACGTCCCTATCGCCCGCCGGTGAACTCCGAGCACTTTTGCCGACCCCGCCTGGGCAGCCGCAGTATCTCCGCTCCGATTGGAAGGCTTTTCCTCCCGACCAGCCGGCAGCAACAGCTCGACCACCGATCGCTGCGACGCGTCGCTGACCGCCACCACCAAGTCGCTGCTCCCAGGTACCCCGGCCACGGCCAGTCCCATCTCCGGCCGAGCGGCATCGGTGCCGGCACCCACGTCAATCGGCACTGGGTAGCCGTCCGAGACGACCAGATGGTCTTTGTCGAGCCGTAATCGGAACAGCTGGCTACGGCGATCGGGCCGTCGATCGAGCACCCACAGCGCCTGCAAGTCCTTCGGATCAGCAGCGACCGCCACCGGACGAAAATCGCCGGCGCCGACTGGCGGGCTCCAATGAGTGATATATCGAGTCGCTTCGTCCCATACCACGACCCTTCGATTCCCCGTGTCGGCTATCACCACGCGAGGTCCATCCCCGTCACCTCGACGGCCGATGGTCGCCAGTCCCAGCGGTGCGTTCAGCTCACGTAGCTCGGCGCGATCGCCCGCCGCCCCGCCGCCGAACACAACGCTGACATTCAGATCCTGGTCAACAGCTCCGTTCTCCGTCAGTGGCCTTTCGAGCTTCAACGTGGTCCCTTCCACGCCAACGATTCGCACTTGACGCTCATCGTCGGTCCGAATCCAATCGCCGGCTTGCACCGCCAGCCGACTGTCCGGGTCAGAGCGAGTGACGGTAACGGTCGGTGACTTGGCATCTCTAACCGGACGGACGCCGATGTCGTTGGTCGTATGGAGTACCGCATACATGCGTTCACGACGGTCGGGACGATCGAGCTGAATCACGTCAAAGTATCGCGACTCGCCGGGGAGGTCGGAGTTCAGCAGCGTGGCATAGAACCGAGCCGGGTAGCCGGGCCGCCCAACGATCTTCGCGGCAAGATGCCCAAACCGAAAGTGCTTCATCGCCTCCATCAGCGGTGTCGTCCCTTGGCACAGAACGCCGAACGGCTCGGCATGGCCAGCGTTCACCGCCACCACCAGCTGACCCGACTCCAAGGCAGTCAGTCCCGTCGCGTTGGCCAAGCCGATGCCATAGATCCGCACCGGCAAAGATTCAGTCCCGTTCACCACTTCCGTGACATAGTACGATGCGCGGTAGCGTTTGGACGTGTACCAGTCTTCGGCTCCCATGTCATCCGTAAAGACCGCTTGCGTTCGTCCGCCTGGCTCCGCTGGTTCCAGCTGAGCTTCACCCAACAGCTGATAGACGTACGTCGGCTCCCAGCGGCGATAGACGCGGTAGCTTGCACCGGGCTTGGCGTCCATCGTCAGTCGGATCTGACGCCCTTGCACGCCAGCCGTCACTCGAAAATCGGCTTTCGGAGCTCCGGCCTTGTACAGCGTGCGAAAATTCCAGGTCCATTGTTCGGGATTGAGCAAACTGGCTTGCATCAGTCGGTAGCGACTGTGAGCTGCCACGTCTTCGGCACCCCAGATCGTAAAGTCGGAATAGCCGGGCAAGTCGACGACGAACACTTGAGCTAAAGCATCGAGCGCCCGTCCTTCATACTGAGGAAGATTGAACGGCTCATAAACACTCTTGCCTTCCGTCAGATCGGGATTCCAGGTGCCGTCATCGCCCGTCACACCCCGTCGAAACTTTTCGTTGTCGGGGTGCAGCCACATCGTAACGGGAGCCTGGGCGATCGGCTGACCGTCCCGGTCCAACACGCGAACCCGCACCTGTTCGGGCAACATCCTGTGCCAGCCCCAACCGAGACCGATGCGAGTCCCTTCGATGTAGCGATGCAGGTCACACGCCGGCTCACCAATGATCGCGTGTCCGGAACAATAGCTGTCGAGCCCCCAGGCATAGGTTCGCATCTGCACCGGACTTCCGTCACCCATGGTGATCGGATTCAGATTGATGGGGTTCACAAAGTAGTGGTACAGGTCTCCGATCCGGTGGACCAGATGCCCGGTCTCGTGCAGTTCCGACCCACCGTCCGTCCGCTCGAAGCGTTCATATTCGCCCCACAGCCCCACCCAGTGCTCCCCTTCGCGTGGCGCTTCATAGAAGAGCCAGTCTTCGGCCCGGCTCAGCTTGCGCAGACCGCCGCGGCTTTGAGTGTCTGCCAGCCGGTAGCTGTCAAACACCATGCGTTGCCACACATCATCACCGCCGCTGGTTCGGCTTCGTTCCCACATGCACTGCACGGCGTCCGCCAGTTTGCGGCCATTGTATTCCTTCGATTCCGGATCGCCCGCCACGCAGGGAGCTCGATAAGCCAGCGTATTGATCTTCCGGTCGTCGTGCCCTTCGAGCCCATCGATGGTCGGGCCTGGTGGAGCGTCAATATCAAACCGCCAGACGGGCCGAAAGAGCGTGCTGTTGAGAGCCAGCTCATAACGGTCGTTGCGCTCGTTCTCATCCCTCGCATACTTCGCTCGCACAATCAACCATCGCTCGCCGATCTGACGAACATTGATTCGTTTCCACGTCCAACCCGCGGGCTGCTCCAGGTCGAAGGGCCACTTCAGCGGGATCTTGACCGTCGCGTACTTTGGCTGAGTCGGATCGAACGGAGGCAAGGGTTCATCCAGAGTCACTTTGAAGTTTGCCGGAATTATCTGACGCTTTCCGCGCGACACGGCATCGGCGTTTCGATGGGGCGTGTTGACCCAAGCCTCAATCGTCACCGATCCCGCGGGAATCGTCTCGGTACCGTTGTTCTTGAGGCAAACTTCGTAGGTCACCTGTTCATCCTTGAAAGGCCAGCCGTAATGGTCGTCGGGCTCCCACGGCCATTGCCCATCCTGATACTGCTTCGGACACCCCATGCGGTAGACAGGAGTCCGATGAGCAAAACTGATCTCCAGATCGTCGAAGCCTTGATACTTCCAAGGCTTCCAGAGCTTCTCCTTCCGCTCATCCACGCCCGCCACAATGTATCCGAATATGCGTCCGCCTCCAGCGGCGATGACACGGCCAAAGGCGTTGTCCAGCAGCCCCGACATGATCTGCCGACCTTCGCCTTCAGCTTGCCCGTCCAGCTTCGCTCCGGCGAACGTTTCGTCGGGACGCACCCAGCTGGTCCGATAGCGTTCGCTTCGACGTGGAGCGACTCGGAAACTCACTTGCGGACGATTCTGCTCAGCCGGTATGCGGGCCACATACGCGAAACCGTCCTTCAAGAAGTCGCAGCCCACGACTAGGCTCGGCGACTTCGACTCTTCCACGTGCCGGTCGATCACCTCGACGGCCAGCTCTCGACTGACAGACTTCGAGTCACTGTCTGTTGTTGGGTTAACCGCTGAAACATCGCCAGCTGACGTATCACTTGGTAATCGGTAGTAAACCGACTGCTGACCGTAGTCGATCAGCACGTACTGATGGCCGGAACCCCAGAAATCGGCCACGGTCATCCCGCGAGCTCGGTTCGATTCACCGTTATCAGTCGGCTCTGGATGTTCCGGCAGGTCCCAGGTCGCGGCAAGTCGCCACGGATCGCTGGCCGTCGGCCCCGGCGACCAAAGTTTCAGCTGATCCCGCCCGTCGGCATGCAACAGTACGACGTATTGGCTCTGTCCGGTTCCCAGCAGGTCTCCCGCTGCCGCGGCGACGACTTGCGCCTTCGGTGGAGTTTCGGGCAACTGAGTGCGAGCGAGAATTTTCCAGGGTCTGGTTGAGAATACTTCAGGCGGATCCAGCACGATCAGCGTTGGCGATCCGTCACCTTCCTGGGACCAGGCGACAACATACTCCTTCGCGCCCATGGTCCCTGGCCAGAAGTCGCCAACGGCCAAGCTGTTGGGGACGACCGAGCGGTAGTGGTCCGACGTATCACGCCACCGGAGGAGCCACGGCGCCTCCTTCACTCGCAGCGGTGGCTCGTATACCGACAGGGCCGATTGACCAGCCTGGTCGGTCTCAATGGTGACGAGGTAGCCGAAACCAAATCCGAAGTGTTGCGGGCCGGCATCTGCGACCTGGGATCCATGCCAGGCCACAGCAGCGAGGGCTATTGCCGAGATCCAACGAACAACCCCAGGGACCACCCTGCGCGACTGGCTTACCGACCGCCACAAGCAACTATCGAATGCCGACGACGTTCCCATGCCTCGCTCCGTGTCCCGTACTCCGTGACTCGCCCAGTCCTGATTCGACAATTCATTCTATCAGGGTCCCGCTTGGCCGCGGCAATCGAAGCCGCAGAGACTCGGACTTTAGTCCGTTCCATTGCTTAGCGAAGTTCGCCGTTTTGACCAGAATTTGGTGGCACGGTCCTAGGAAATGGCTAGAATTCCGGGAACGGCCCTCGTCTCAACCTGCCCACTCCGGCCAACCACCGGAGTTAATCTCTGACGGCCATTCGGCTCGTGTTGTGGTGGGGACCGCAACTGGAACAGACTACTTTCTGGCGGAGGCATTGCAATGACGATCGTAACAGATTGCTGCGCGCGGTTCCTGAGATGTTTGTTGGTGTGGGCCATGGTAATTAGTGCACTGGCTGCACAGGAGGCTCCCTCGGTGAGCCCCAAACCGGTACCCGGTGAAGCTCCAGTTACCGGCACGCCTGCGGCGGTCCCTGAGATAGCCGACCAGCCTCAGCTGGTCGACCCAACCGAGCTGCTGGATCCGAAACTGGCCACTCGAGTGACCCATGAATTCAAAGACAATTCGCTCAGCGAGATTGCCGCCTGGGTTCAGCAGCAGACGGAGGTTAACGTCGTGTTGGATGAAAGGTCCCTCAGTGAAGCCAATATTCTCTTCAACGACTCCATTACCGAGAACCTGATCGACGCCCCGATCTATCTGTTGCTCGATCGTCTTCAGCGCTATGGCATCAGCTGGCAGTTCACGCCCGGGATGATCTATCTGCGAGCCAAGGCCGACCAGGGAGACACGACGGTCTCCTACAACATCGGAGACCTTCTCGATCGAAACTTCGAAGGATCCGACCTGTCGGACGCGATTATGGAGACAGTGGATCCGGGGTCATGGCAGGAGATGGGCGAAGGAACGGGTGAGGCGATTATCTTGGGCGACGTGTTATTTGTGCGTCAGACGCCGCGAAATCACCGTCGCGTAGCAGGCCTGCTGGCTGCACTTCGCAAACCGGCTCGCCGTGTTCTGATCGACGATCCGCAACAACACTCAGCCATTCGCCAGACGTTACAGCAAAACGTGTCGGTCAACTTTCAGGCTCAACCCTTGAACCTGGTGATCGAGTCGCTGTCGCAGCAATCCGGCACCGAGATTCGTCTCGACCGCGAAGCACTCAAAGCCGGCAAGTTCTCTGAACGAACACCGATCACCCTTACTCTTCAGGACCAACCGCTCGCTACGGTGCTGAGCGTGCTGGCGACACAGTTGAATCTGGGCTGGCACCTGAGCGATGGCTCGCTTTGGTTCACGGCGACCGACGAGATTGATTATTCTATGAAGCTTGCTCTGTTCGATGTTCGAGATCTTTGCCGAAATCTCGACGAGTGTGCTGCGCTGCAGGATGCAGTCGAGCAACAATCTGACGCGAACACCTGGGAATCCGGCGAGGGGATCGGAACCATTGCATTTCCCTCGTCTGGCATGATGGTGATTTCACAGACGGAAGCTCAACTGGACGCTGTCCTGGCACTGCTGGAGAACTACCGCTTCGCCTTGAAGAATTCCAAACGCCGTATCTCACCCGAAGAAGACCCTGAGGGGATCGAAACCCGCTACTTTCGCATGCCGTCCGTGGTAGCCGACGACCTTCTCGGTCTGCTCCCGACGCTCGTCGCGACCGATACCTGGAAATCCGCTGATCGGCCACAAGCCCCGGGAACCTTGGTCAAGATCCGGTCCTGGGATGAGACTGATCGACCAGCCAGTACTTCGCAGACCGCGGCCACTCCGTCCGACAATCAATCGTATTCCGTGCTGGTGGTCGTCCAGAAGCGACGAGTGCACGACGAAATCAGGAGCTTGCTGGACAAGGTTCGGCACGGTGACTCGCTGGGCGCCGGCGCTGCAGGCGACAATATCGGCGGGCTGGGTGGCATGGGAGGCAGCTTCGGCGGCGGCCTGTTCTCCATTGGAGCGGAGTGAAGAGTCGGCCCCTCAAAAAAAGACGAGCCCCGCTCCCTGCAATGTCAGGGAGCGGGGCCTGTGGGTGCTTTGCCTTGTTTCAGCGACTTCAGGTGGCTCAGTCTGGAATCTACTTCCAGTACCCCATCGCCTTGAGGTCCCAGATCAACACCGAAGTGTTGTCGAGGGCCGCGGCCAGGCGACCGTCGGCGCTGATGTCGAGCTGCGAGTCAGAATAGTCCCAGTTCAAGCGGTCCGACAAATCGATCCGCCCGACGGACTGGCCGGTCGCGGTCTCCACGATGTGGATTGCATCGCCCGATTCAGCACGCTGACACAGGACGACGATCTTGCCATCCGGCGAGAATCCCAGCGAACTGACGCGTCCCATCACGGGATACGTCCATCGGTCCGTGGTGGTTCCCAAATCGACCAGCGTCGCGCCGTACATGCTGGGGGACTCGTATCGAGTCGATCCATCACGAAGCCGAATCTGGACCGATTCCGACAGGGCTTGAGCCATCAACAGATACGCACCGTCACGACTTACGGTGTTGGTGTCGATGTAACGAGCGGCTGTCACAAAGCCGCGTTCCTCATTGGTCGCCGCGTCGAACGCGATGGCATTTACGCCATAGACGCCCACCAGCCGCGAGCTGTCTCGTGACAATATCCCCTGCAGAATTTCTTTGCCGCTGAAACGCACCAGCCGCGATTTCTCCTGGGGTGCAATCTTCCGCTCGTTGGTCAGCTTGCCCGTGGCCAGTTCCCAGGTTCGCAACATACCGTCCTCACCGTAGCTGCGCAACAAGGCTGAATCGGGCGTGAAGGCCAGCGACCGCACTCCGCCCGAACGGCCATGCCCGGCGAACTCGTACTTCTTCTGCTGATTAGCCATCTCCCAGACCGAGACGGTGTTGTCCAGACAAGAAATCCCAACGTACTGACCGTCAGGCGATACGGCCACCATCTGCACCGGCCCTCCCTGAGGAATCTTGCCCATTGGCTTTCCGTCGCTGGTATCCCAGATTCTCACCGTCTGGTCCTGACTTCCTGTCACCAGTCGGCCGCCATCCGAGCTCAATCGTACGCAGGTCACCGTTGAGATGTGCCCCACACATTCGATCCCCACTCGAAATGAATCCGAGAGGTTCCACACAGCGACCTCGCCGTTGCTGACCGTCGCCACCTGCTCGCCGTTCGGACTCATCGTGACGGCGCCATAAGATCCTTCGTCAAGGACCAGTCGTTTAGTTGATTTTCCGGTAGCGCGATCCCAAATCACGATCGAGCTCCCTCGCGGCGTACCGGTGATGTGAGCCGAATTGGCTGCCACGACACGCGTTCCGTCGCGTGAGAATAGGAGGCCCCTCGCCATCACAAACTTCACTGCCGGGTCCGACAGGATTGCCGTTCGACGATGAGCTTTGGCGTCGAGCAGTTCGACGTACTCTTTCATACCAAAACCCACCGCGATCGTTTCTCCCTCGGGCGACCACGCCAGGCAACTGACTTGCGCATAACCGTCAAGCGTGTCCAGCAGCTTGGCACCGGCCACGTCCCAGAACTGGAGCTTGTCGTCGCTGGCAATCACCATCGATTGACCGTCTGGCGACATGATCAACGCGTCGATGTACTGCTTGTCGGGCAACAAAAGCGTCGCGACAGGACGTGACTTGGCCGTTTCATAGACGGTCACCCGCCCCTCGCTGTACTTTGTCGTTACCAGGTACCGGCCATCGGAAGAAATGTGATTCAATCGTTCGCCACCAGCAACATCCGCCGGCAGCGATTTCTGCGCCACGATTCCCCGTGACGAATCACAAATCTGAATGCCGCTCAGATACCCGGCATCCGCGCTGACGTATTTGGTAAACGAAAAACCACACACAGCTCCATCAGCCGAACTGTAGAAGCGGTTCGGCGAAACTCCCAAACGGATCGTCTTCAACAACCGACCGCTGGCTGCGTCCCATTGATCGAGACGGCCACCCGTGCTCAGGCTGACGATCGATTTGCTGTCGGCCGTGTAGCAAATCCAAGCAGCCTGGCCAGGCCGGAATCGGATGGTACCGACCCGCACCTTCGCGCCGTCGGGAATTGAGTCGCCGTAGATATCCGTGCCGGCCGCTCGTCGCGCCGGCTCGGCGTTCGACAGTGGAGCTTGGGCCATGGCTGGCAAGTAGCAACTCGCCACCCAGACGACGGCCCCGACCGCCATCCGCAGCAGACACTCAGCAGCTGCCCAACAGCGGTGATAATTCAGCCGCATGGACGAGGACAATTTACAGCGTCCCACCTGCTGACCGGCCGTTTTCGAGTCAACTTCGCGAGTTCCCATCTGGCAGATCCTCGTTCGACCTTTGTATCGTAGACGATCAGCTTGCGGCCGGAGGCCTAATGTAATCCCCCCCGCCTGGGAATGCAAATTATCGACTCCGGTGCCTGGCCGCCGAATGGAACTGCCATACCAGCCGAACAGCCAGCCTCCCGAACTTCGGAAAACCCAACCATGTCGCGATTGATTTCGCCACGAATCTGCTCCTGGCTACTCGCCGCCGCAGCAGGATTCCACCAGATTCAAATTGCGGTCGCCAGTGACGACTCTCGCCCACGGTTGATCATCGAGACCGATGCGGGTGGCGACCCAGACGACGAACAGTCGCTCGTCCGACTGCTGGTCTACGCCAACGAGTTCGACGTGGAGGGAATCATTGCCAACCGGCCCTCAGCGCGCGACGGCGAGAATCTCAATCCGATCCGCGACGGGCTGGGCATTGTCCGCGCAGCAGTCCAAGCCTATGGGGAATGCTATCCGAACCTGGTCCAACACGACCCGAGATACCCCGCCCCGGAACGCTTGCTGGACAGAACAGTGGCCGGCTACACCAACGTCGACGACGGCGTCGAGCTGATCATTCGAGCTGTCGATGCACCCGACCCGCGCCCGATCTGGTTCAGCAATTGGGGAACCGACGCGGGTTCGTCCCCCAGCTGCCTGCTGCGCGCCCTGGATCGCGTCCGCAGCGAACGGGGCCCGAAGGGTTATGCCAAGTTCAAGAATCGACTGCTGCTTAGCTCGTCCGATCGATTCGGTGACCATACAGCAAACATCGATCCTCCCTTTCCCTTCTTTCTGGACGCCCTCCAGCCACCACTCGACGGCAAACGCTGGTACCACCGCTTCTCGGCTCTCACCGCCACGGCGGGTGGCTTCGACATCCAGCGCGATGTGCTTACCAATCACGGTCCACTGGGCGCACTCTATCCCACCAATACCGGCCTGCCGCAGAAGGAAGGCGATACGATGCTGTTTCTGTATCTCGTCCCGACCGGCATGAACGACCCTCTTGAGCCGACCTGGGGAAGTTGGGCCGGTCGTTATGGACTCAACGACACAAACTATCCGGGACGCAAGTATTATTGGTCGAACCAGTCCGACACTTGGCAGGGAAGCTCGCACCGAGACAACACGCTGGCTCGGTGGGCAGCCGATTTGCAACATGACTTCGCCGCCCGCATGGATTGGTGCGTTGCCGCCGAATACGCTCAGGCTAACCATCGCCCCCAGGCACTACTGAACGGCGATGCGACTCAGCAGATCATCTACGTCGATGCTGCCCCGAACTCCACGGTGCAACTGTCCGCGGCCGGCTCCGCGGATCCCGATCACGACCCGATTACCGTCGGCTGGTCGGTCTATCCCGAAGCGGGAACATATCACGGCGAGATCGACCTATCTTCGAAAACTGGCGAAGCGGTTAACTTCGTGGCACCAGCAGTCACGTCACCGCAAACGATCCACCTGATCCTCCGCGTATCCGATCACGGATCGCCTCCGTTGGCACATTATCGCCGAGCCGTGATCCGGGTGCGGCCCGAGTGAGAAACGTGTCTCAAGTAGCACGCCCAAGTTACCGGACAGGGGGTTAAGTACGCCCGAGCACGGCGGTCGGACAGTCTCGGGCAAACGAGTGGCTGGAAGGGTGTCTACTGAGGGACTGCGTCGTCGAGCACGGTGATCTTGTCGTCAACAATTTGAGCGGCCAAGTACTCGGTCATGGGGGCCAGCAAGGTAAAGTGGGTGTGCCCCGGCACTCTCAGGAACCGTACCTTCGGGTTCTTGTTTTCCATGGCCATCGCCCGCAGCGTGTTCCAGGTTCCCTCTGCCTCCCCTTCAAAGACATAGGTTGGCGACTGGATCGACTTCAGCCAGACGATGGGCGACCGCAGCGCGACTTCGTTGACGTCGTGCGCGTCGTGATAGACGTAGTTGTCACCATATTGAGCTGGCGAAGCGACGGCCCCGAAGGCGAATATCGCTCGATACCGGTTCGAATAGGCCGCTACCATCAAGGCCATCGTTCCGCCCGTACTGTGTCCTCCCAGGTAAATTCGGTTCGGATCGACATACGGCAACGAAGCCAAGCGTTCCGTCGCTGCGAGAATGTCGTCGACTTCGCCATAGAATCCCTCGCGGCGACCAGGGTTCTTGTTCCCGCCCCGCAGCGAGGGGTACATCGTCACGATGCCCGCTTGGCGAAAGGCCACAGCCGATTGATCGTTCTCCCGCGGCTGAGGAGTCCAGACGTCTTCCAGAGAGTTGCAGTCGCCACCATGAATCCAAACGATCGCCGGGTGACGCTGGCCATCTTTCGGGTCAACCGACACATATGCCGACAGTGGGCCCACTGGCGATGTGTATTCAATCAACTCGAGCTGGTCCGTCAGCGGCTCCTGGACTCGCGGAGCCGGTTCGCCCGCCGCGATGATCTTCGTCACGAACCCTTTTCTGGCCTCCTTCAGAGTCGGAATGGCATCGAACCGAGCCGTTGAGTACTGACGGACCGCCACTCTTTCCGCGTAGTCGCAGCCAGGCAGTGCGATGAAGATCATCGAGCCCAGAAATAGCCAAACCATGGTCGACAGTCGCATGTCAGTACCTTGCATCTCGCTCAATCACTCGACCTCATGCCGGTAACCCTATGTAAGTGCGTGTGGGGCGAAAAACAGGCCGACCGGTGATCACTCACCCCGAACGGTCGCTTTGAGCGCTCGCTGTACTCCCAGGCCGCTCAGTATGCGCCGATTCTGATCCGATTGAATAATGACTGTCACTCCCACAATCGGACCGGGTGACTCGAGAGCCGCCCCTTCCGTACCACCTTCAGTCCCGACCCACGGCGACAGATAAAACTCCTTGACCTGCATTCCCCGCTCACCCACCGCCGCGAACGCCACCTGAATCGCATTGATCACCAGTCCGGCTCGAACTCGTGCATTCGCAATGGCGTAGCCAGGCTTGGCAATCACCAGCGTCTGGTGACTCGTCTCATCGCCGTACCACTCACCCCACTCGTACCGGTCGCCCACCTGGTAGACGGGGCGAATACCATCGACCGACCCGCCCCAATCCTGACCTCGAGAAATGCACAAACCCACCAGCAGCCCTCCCTCGGGGGCTCGCTCGGAGATCGGATTGCCCGGACTGTCCCGCAAGGGAAACAACTGCACGTTCTTCTCAGCCACTGTGAACAAGGGCAAAGCCACCTCGACGGCTGGCAGCTCCGCAGGCCCCGTGTCAGGGAGCCCACCGAATCGGCTGGGTTGCAAATCGTGAGCGGACTCATCCCATGCGGCCGGTCGCTCAGCTGAGCTCGACGCCCGGTCAACTGGTGAATCTTTCTCGATCGTTTCCACCTCGGCGTCCGAACGCGCGGCAAATCGCTGGTGGAACCCCACTCGCGGCAACAAGTCGTCCAGCGGAAGATCGAGCGGTGGCAGATCGACCGTGGCTTTGGATTGACCTGTGGTCTGACGGGCCGCCACAGTTGAGCCGGCCGGAGCAGCGTCCATATCGACGCGACCAAACCACAGAACCGTCAACAACACCAGCAAACCACCACACACGGGTGAACCGATCAGCAGATTGTCGAGCTCGCACAAGAAGAACAGGAGAATGCCCGCCAACCCGTACAACAGTCCGATGAATTGAGCTGTGGCTGCAGTTCCGAAAATAAAGTTCTCCGGCGGTCGAAAACCATAGTGAGGCAGAATCTGGGACAGCAGTCCGGTAAGCACCAACCATCCGGCGAAGACTCGCCAATAGACCCGCTGATCCCCTTTCTCAGAACCCCTTCGCCGTGTCCGCCACCAGACGTGCCGACGTGGTGGCGGCAATCGGCGTGACATCGGAGACGGTCGCGAACCCGTTTCGAACTCTCGCTCAAGTTCATCTGTCAATAGCGGAGCCACCGGGCGACTCGCCGGACGCGGCTTGGCTGCTGGTGACACCGGAACTGGTGGCGAAGCTTTCGCCGGCGTCGCTGCCGGAACAACTCCCTGGGGACGAGCCGAGCCGGGAGACGGCGGGGCTGATGGACGCTGAGCGGAGGCGGTGCTTGGAGCGGCGGGAGCGCGCGGGGCCGGTGCCGCTGAGGATGGTGGCTTTGATGATGGTGCGGGTGCCGCAGCACTTGTGTTCGGCTTGGCCACAGCGACCCGCAATTTACGCCCGCAATCGCATACGAAGACTCCGTCGGCCGGTGTCTCCGTAATCCGAATCAGCGTGCCGCATTGGGGACAGTTGCCACGAAACATGCCGCTATGCTCACTCCTGTCCGACCCACCGCTCCGAGATCACGACTGAGGTTCCGCACCGTACCGGTTCCGACCGCGATTTCCGGTCAGCAACGCCAATTCCACGAACAACCACAAGTTCAAAAACGGGACAAACGCCGCCAGCATCACCCAACCTGTCCGGTTGCGGTCGTGCAGTCGCTTGGCAGACACGGCGAACATTGGATAGATCAAGAGGAGATCCAACAGGACCGTCTGGAGCCCCCAACCTCGATTCATGCGTTCCAAGTCGGGATGCAACTCACCGGCAGTCACGTAAAGTCCGGTGACCATGTCCGAGAGGACGACCAGCGGGTACAGCACGACTAGCGGAAAGACCCATCGCATCCAATATGTCGACCGGGAGATGCGCCCTTCAAAGGAGAACCAGAACCACGTCCAAGACTGTTCCATGGTGAAACGCCACCGATCTGCATTTCGCGTCAAGAACTGCTGACGACAAGACCAGGCCCCACCCACGGTCTGGCCGGCCGATTATGCCCCGTTTGTGGCAGAAAGTCAAATTATCGGTGGCGGAACCCCTGAAGAACCGGCCGTTTACGGGTATCGCGCCGCCCCAAGGTCTATTTCACTCGAAACCTACCGGAGCCGTTTCGCAGCCGGCTTGGCGGAGGAGCTCTTCGTACCAGTCGCGGGTGAGACGCGCGTGGTCGCCGAATTCCCGCGGAGCCCAGATCAGGGTGAGTGTCCGCCGAGTCGTATCGCTGGTTTTCGTCCGCTGCGAGTCCTTGACGGCGTTGGCGCAGGGTCCCTCGGCATCGAACAGACAGAGCAGGCCCTGTAGATCGATCAACTGGCCCGACCGATTGAACACGTAAGTCGCGCCGGCCGGCGCCACGTCGACGCTCAGCGGTGACTGCACTCGATCCAGATCAACCACACTGATCGGCAGTCCGCTGTGCAGCGAGACGGCATTGCAAACGTCAACCACCAGATTGATCGGCGTCAACAGCTCTTCCTGAGCGGCCTTGATCAAGTACTCCGACGCCGGCTTGTTGCGACCGGTCGGCTTGAAACCATCGTGCCGCAGCAAATCGCGCACGGACCGTCGAATGGCATCGCTGCTGGCCAGCGGCGCAGAGGCCGTTTCCGACAGCAGGTCGATCACCGCCGACGGAGTCGTTAACGCGCGCAGTTCGGCCGGCAGCTGAGTTACGAAGGCCTGCAGAGCCAACAATGGATGGTCGACAACTTTCAGCCGCGTCATCGTGTGTCCTCAATTATTATCCTGACGAACCCCCTTCAAATGGCGCCGCGAACTTCAATCGACATGCGTTTGAAAGAACTGCCAGATCGCCTCAGCCGTCGTCTGCTGAGCATCACCCAAGTGAATGGGCCATTCGTGCCCGCCCCCCTCGATGCGATACAACCGAACTTCGGTGGAATCGGCGGTCGTCGTCCAGCGATGAAGTTGAGTTCGCGCGTCGAGCTGTTGGACGTTGGATGTTTCCAGCTTCATCCCCTGAGTCCATCTTCCCAGGACACTGTCTACGCTCAGATAGGCTCCCCAGCCATCGCGATTCTCAGGATCTCCGGCCCAGCGCGTGACCGTATCGTCGGTACCGTGCACGTGCAGAACTGACAGGCGGGATGCTGGTACAAAACGTTCGCCCCACGAGGTCATCATGGTGCCGGCCACAGGAGCGATGGCGCGAACGATAGGTTGCGGTTGTGCGGCCAGGAAATAGCTCATGTCACCACCGTTCGACATCCCCGTGGCGAAAACTTTGCGAGGATCTATTTTCAGGTCTCGCACTAACCGATCCGTAATTGTGGCGACCAAGGCCACATCATCGACTTGGCTGTCAGCATGGAACGCATAGCCAACATTGAAGAAGGTGTTGCCTTTGGAATCCCGAGTTCCTTGCGGATAGGCGGCGACAAAACCATGCCGATTGACCAGCGGCACGAAGCCGGCTGTCGTCCGGAACTTTTCAGCCGTATCGGTGTAGCCGTGGAACACCAGGACCAACGGAGCTCCCGGCTGAAGGTCAGCGGGTACATCGAGCCATACCGACCGTTCGATTCCGGCGACGACCAGCGAGTGCTGGCCGGTCGACCATTCTCTTGGCGGATCGGCGTCCTTCGTCGCTGCGTCCCCCTGGGTCGACCCCTCCCGCGGCTCGTCGGAAAAGACCGTCCCCCTACCCTGCCATCCACCCACCGCCAGCTGCCACAAAACAACTCCGGCCGCGAGCAGCCACGTCGCGCCGTTGAGTGCCTGCATGCGTCCCTTCCCGTGAATCCTTCTTATCGGCTCAGTCACTCGACCTCTCCCCACAAGTGTCGGCCTACCAAGTATCCCAGCTTTCTCACCCTGCGAAGTATCTCACCTTTCCCCCGCCGCGTCTTCCACCGACCAACTTCTCTCTCCGCCCTTTCCGCGGTCCCCTCTTCCCCTCCCTTTCCGCGGCTTGCGCCCCTTCCGCGGTCAACTCTCTCCTCCCCTTCCGCGGCCTCCGCGCCTTCCGCGGTCATCACTCTCCTCCCCTTCCGCGGCCTCCGCGCCTTCCGCGGTCATCACTCTCCTCCCCTTCCGCGGCCTCCGCGCCTTCCGTGGTCCTCTCTTTCTTCCCCTTCCGCGGTCCCCAACCCTAAATTGCAGCGTGACACCGGTTGCCGGCTCGGTTAAACTACCGGCATTGCCCGCCTCGATTTCCCACCCGATTTTCCAGCCTGAGTTGCCGGTCCGAGGTCCCTGCCGACCCGGACACTGTCGCACGGTAGCTACTGTGCTGAGTTCGGAGTTACCTGGATGACGCGAAGCCTGTACCACTGGGTACTCACTGGTCTGATGGTCGCATGGAGTGCCTCGGCGGCGTCGGCGTCCGACCCGGAAGAGCTGGGGGCGGATTTCTTTGAGAATCGCATCCGCCCGGTGCTGGTCGAACGATGCCAGGAGTGTCATGGAGGGGACGAAGTCGAAGGCGAGCTGCATCTTGATTCTTGGCCGGGAATGGAGCACGGCGGCACGTCGGGCCCGGCGGTGGTCCCGGGGCAGACCGACACCAGCTTGTTGCTCAAGGCGATCCGGTACACCGACGACTTCTACAAGATGCCTCCGGACGGTCGGCTCAGCGCCGAGACAATCCGTGACTTTGAACGTTGGGTAGCGGCCGGTGCTCCGGTCCCCGACTCGTTTCGCGTGGACCGTGCGAGCCGCGCCGATTCGACTCAGACGCCAGCCAAGCCGGTTGCTCCAGCGCCGGACAGCGCCGAGGCTCGGGCTTACTGGGCGTTCCAGCCGATTCGATTGCCGCGAGTGCCAGCAGTTGAGCAACGCGGGTGGTGCCGCACGCCGGTCGACTACTTTGTGCTGGAGGGCCTGGAACAAGCCGAACTTTCGCCCGCCCCACCAGTAGACCGCCGCGTGTGGCTACGGCGAGTGACGTACGATCTTACGGGCCTGCCGCCGACGCTGGAGGAAGTCGAACAGTTTTTAGGCGACACGCAGAGCGATGCTGCTGAGCGGGTGGTTGAGCGATTGTTGAGTTCACCGCGGTATGGCGAGCAGTGGGGCCGGCGGTGGCTGGACGTGGCCCGGTATGCCGATTCAAACGGTCTTGACGAGAACTTGGCTTATGCCCACGCGTTTCGTTATCGAGACTATGTGATCGATTCGTTCAACGACGATTTGCCGTTTGATCGTTTTGTCGAAGAGCAACTGGCTGGTGACTTGATGGTGGCCCGCGGTGAAGTGTCGGCCGATCGACGCAACGCAGCCTGGACCGCAACTGGCTTCCTGTCGCTCGGCCCCAAAATGCTTGCCTGCGACGACGGCCGAAAGATGGAGCTGGACATTATCGACGAGCAGGTCGACACGGTGTGCCGGACGTTCATGGGAATCACCATGGGATGTGCTCGCTGTCACGACCACAAGTTCGACCCGTTCACCAGCGGCGACTACTATGCCATGGCGGGGATCTTCAAGTCGACCCACACGATGGAAAACTTCAACGTGGTGGCTCAATGGCATGAGTACGATTTGTCGAGCCCTGACGAACTGGCGGAGCGACAGCGAATCGAAAAGCGGCTAGCCGAGATCGGTCAGTTACTGGAAGAGGCTAAGAAGGCTCAGGCCAATCCGCCGGATGCCTCCCAACCCGCGGAGACGTCGACTCGGCAAGTCGATGTTGAGGGTTTGAATCGAGAGCGTGACGAGTTGCAGAAGCAGCTTCCGCCGATCGCTCGAGCGATGGGGGTCCGCGAGGGAACGGTGACCGATCTGCCGATCCACTTCCGCGGTAACTATCTGACGCTGGGAGCGGTTGTCGAACGTCGGTTTCCGACAGTCCTGGCGGCAGCCGGAGCGTCCTCCCAGCTTGAATTGCTCCCGTCGGACACCAGTGGCCGGCGCGAACTGGCACGTTGGCTGACCCGTCCTGATCATCCGCTGCTGGCTCGTGTGATCGTCAACCGTATCTGGCTGGGACATTTTGGTGAAGGCCTGGTACGGACGCCTGACAACTTTGGTCGTTTGGGCCTGCCCCCCACGAATCCGCAGCTGCTCGACTGGCTCGCGGCTGAACTGATTCGCCATGACTGGTGTCTGAAGTGGCTTCATCGGCAGTTGGTCCTGTCGGCGACCTATGCGCAGAGCAGTGGCTGGAACGAAACAGCTGCTCAGCGGGATCCGGAAAACCTTTTGTGGTGGCGTTATCCTCGCCAACGTCTGACAGCCGAGCAGCTGCGAGATTCACTGCTGATCGTCAGCGATGGACTCGACACTTGGATGGGCGGTCAGCTGATGCCGACGGCGAATCGGGAGTATGTGACCGGCACAGGGTCGCTGGAAGGTACTTACGACTTCCCTCGTCGCAGCGTTTATTTGCCGATTTTGCGGAGCGCAGTGTACAACGTGTTCCAAGCGTTTGACTTCGGAGACCCTAGCGTCGTACAGGGCCAGCGATCCGTGACGACTGTCGCGCCACAAGCCCTATTCGCGATGAACGGCACGCTCGTGACTCGAGCTTCCGACCGGCTCGCACGCCGCATCGCTCAACAAAACAACTCAGACCAGGTTTCACGCCGTCGAGTGGAAGTGGCGTATCGCCAAGTGTTGCGACGGGACGCGTCGCCGGACGAGACAGATCGCGGAATCGAGTATTTGAATCGATTTGCTCAGCAATGGCACGATGCCGTGCAAAGTGAAGCGGTACCGGACGGCGAACGATCAACGCCGGACGATGTGGCCGCACTGAGATCGCTGGTGCACGTGCTGATGGCGAGCAACGAGTTTGTGTACCTAGACTAGCCAGGAGAAACACCTGATGGCGATATGGCCGGCTGCCCGTTCGGGAAGTTGCTATCAGTTCGTACCGCATCCGCAGTCGCGGCGAGAGATGCTGCAGGCCAGTGCGGTCGGGTTCGGCAGTCTGGCGCTGGCCGCCCTGGCTCAGGCTGACTCGCCTCAGGCGGAATCGGCTCTGGCTGACTCCGGCACAGCGCCGAGTCCGCTGGGAGCTCGCGCACCGCATTTTCCAGCCAAGATCAAACGCGTCATCTTCATGTTCATGCATGGCGGCCCCTCGCAAGTCGACACGTTTGACTATAAGCCTCTGCTGCAGCGAGATTCAGGGAAGCCCTATCCAGGAGACAAGCCGAGAATCGTATCGGGACAGACGGGCAATCTGTTGGGGTCGCCGTGGAAATTCCGCCAGTACGGTCAATCCGGTCTCCACGTTTCCGACCTCTTTCCCCACGTGGGACAGATGGCCGACGATCTGTGTATCGTCAATTCCGTCCACGGATCCAATTCTCGCCATGGTGCGGCGCTGCTGGAGCTGCATACGGGGAGCGACACCTTTATTCGCCCGTCGATGGGATCGTGGATCACTTATGGCCTAGGGAGCGAGAATCAGAATCTTCCCGGGTTCATTACGATCTGTCCGACTTTAGGGCATGGAGGAGTGAATGCGTGGTCGAGTGCGTTCCTGCCCGCTCATTACCAGGGTACGCCGATCGGCACTTCGCGAATCAAAGCCGATGAAGCCAAGATCCCCTTCATTGCCAACGACCAGATTTCTGCCGGTCTGCAACGGACGGAACTCGATCTGCTTCACGACATCAATTCGCGTCATCTGACCGACCGCTCCCACGACGATGCGCTCGAAGCCCGCATTGGCTCTTTCGAACTGGCATTCCGCATGCAGCGCGAGGTTCCTCAGCTGCAGGACATCTCGGACGAGACGGCTGAGACGTTGAAGCTGTACGGAATTGATTCTGACCCGACTCGCAACTTCGGCTTGCAATGCCTGATGGCGAGGCGGTTTGCCGAAGCTGGAGTACGGTTCGTGCAGGTGACTCACAGCTACAAATGGGACCAGCATGGCGGATTGCGATCCGGCCATGCGCAGAACGCACTGGAAGTCGACCGCCCGATTGCCGGGCTGCTGAGAGACCTGAAGCAGCGCGGGTTGCTCGACGACACACTGGTATGGTGGGGCGGAGAATTCGGGCGGACGCCGGTCGAGCAAGGGGACAAAGACGGCCGGGACCACAATCCGCACGCCAATTCGATGTTCCTGGCCGGAGCGGGAATCCGCACGGGGATTCGATTCGGCCAGACTGACGACTACGGATACTACGCCGTCGAAGACAAGGTCCATTTCCATGACCTGCACGCGACGATCCTGCACCTGATGGGCCTCGACCACGAACGTCTCACGTTCCGTCACGCGGGACGAGACTTCCGGCTGACCGATGTCTATGGCAACGTCGTCCGCAAGATGCTGGCGTAACGAGCAATGCTCACAATTCGTCGCCACGCACAAGCCTGGTAATTACGACGGCAAGATGGCGTTGTGATAGACGTCCTGCACGTCATCGCATTCATTCAGCATCTGAATGAACTTCTCGAACATCGGCACGTCATCGGCGCTCAGCTCAGTACTTGCCTGCGGCAGGAACGTAATTTCCTGCACCTCGAATTCCGTCCCGGGGAAAGCAGCCAGAATCGCCGACTTAGCCTTGTAGAATTCACCAGCCGGAGCAAACAGCGTGACCAGCCCGTTCTTGCACTCGATCTCCTCCACGTCAACGCCCGCATCCAACATCGCTTCCAGAACTGGCTCCTCGTTGTCGCCCTTGAACGACAAGACGGCCATGTGGTCAAACAGGTGAGCGACCGAGCCTGAGGTTCCCAACTTCGAACCGGTCTTGCTGAAACAACTCCGCACCTCGCCGATCGTGCGGTTGGGATTGTCGGTCAGGCAGTCGACGATCACCGAGCAACTGCCGGGACCATAGCCCTCGTATCGAGCGATTGCAAAGTCCTCACCACCGACCCCACTCGCCTTCTCAATCGCTTTTTCGATCACATGAGCGGGGACTTGGTCGCGTTTTGCCTTTTCGATCAGGTTCCTCAGCGCCGGATTGGCTTCAGGGTCGGCGACGCCGTTCTTGGCCGTCACGTAGAGCTGCTTGCCGTATTTGGCGTACAGCTTGGATTTCTGAGCCGCGGTCTTGAAAATCGATGCCTTGCGATTCTCGAAGCTTCTTCCCATACCGACTGTCTCTCGACCTTTTCCCTGCGAATGTCCTGTGCCAGGGTGATATTGTATCGGCGAAGCGCCCGATCCAAAATGGGACTCTTCAGCCCCGGGCTAGCGGCCGGCCGGCGATTACTTGCGGCTGGCCAAATCGGTCAGATTCACGGGAAAGATTCGGTTTTCGCTCGCCTGTTCACGCAATATCTCACAAGCCTTGTCAATCAGCTCCGTGTGGTCCGCCGCCACATTGGATTGCTCGCCCCGATCGGCCGCCAGGTCGTATACCTCCCAATCGGCGGGCGATTTCTGGTTCAAATCGCGCCGCAGAACCTTGTAGTTCCCTAACCGCACGGCTACCTGCCCACCGTACTCGGCAAAGACCCACAACATCGGGGTTCGACGCTCCAGCGATGATTCCGCGCCGGTTAAGATCGGCCAGAGGCTTTCACCGTCGAGTCCAGCGGGACAATCCAGCCCAGCTGAGCCGCACAGGGTCGGAAACCAGTCGGCAAAATAACTCGGCGTGTCATTCACCGTTCCGGCAGCGATGCGACCCGGGAGCCTCGCAATCATCGGCACTCGCAACCCCCCTTCGTATACGCTCCCCTTATATCCGCGCAGCCCAGCCGTGCTGTCGAAGAACTTCGCATCCGCACCGCCAACATGGAACTTGGGATTAGCTGCGCTGCCGTGGGTCGTCCCGTTGTCGCTGGTGAACACTACCAAAGTACGGTCGGTCAGCCCTGCGTCGTCCAGCGATTTCATCACCCGCCCGACGTAGCTGTCGAGTTCATAAATCATCGCAGCGTACGCCGCTCGAGGTCGCGGATGTGGCAAGTAACCGTTCTCGCCTCGATACACCTCGGTGTCCCACTCGAGCGGAAACCGTGCGACAGACTCCGGCCGCGGATGCATGGCCACGTGCGGCTGAATGAACGGCAAGTACAACAGGAACGGTTGCTTTTGATGCTCGGCGATGAACTTCTCGGCCTCGGAAATCATCAGATCAGGAGCGTAGCTGGTGGAGATCCAGTCCTCCAAGTGGACCTCTCCCGTCGGCTGCTTGGCGTGGCCCGGAATCGGCTTCTCATTGATCTTGAGATGCTCGCCATTCCGCCACAGGTGAGACGGGTAATAGCTGTGGGCCACGGACTGGCAGTTGTAGCCGAAGAACAGATCGAATCCCTTGGCGTTCGGATCGCCGGTGCTACCCACCGGCCCGAGCCCCCATTTGCCCATCGCTCCCGGGACGTATCCCGATTCCCGAAACAATTGAGGAAACGTCCGAACCGCCGCGGTCAGCGGATACTGGCCTTCGGTGAACTGCGGAAAATGGCGGCTCGCCGGCAGATTGCCCCGAATCTCAGCGTGCCCCAGATGCTTGCCGGTCATCAGCACACAGCGCGACGGAGCACAAACCGGAGCTCCGCTGTAATGCTGAGTGAACCGCATGCCTTGCCGAGCCAGCTGATCGATATTCGGCGTGGGAACTCTCTGCTGTCCATAACAGCCCAGTTCGCCCCACCCGAGATCGTCCGCCAGGATAAAGACGACGTTCAACCGATCCGATCCGTGATCAGCCGCACTCGCCACACCGCCGAACCCCAGCTTCACCATCGACAACAGCCACAACAGCCACGCGAATCTGGCAATTCTCATATCTGATACTTCCACTTTAAGAGCATCTCGCCGACGGTAAGCCCATCATCAGGGAATCTGAGGCAATTCACGCTCGCCTGCTTGCCCGATCGGCATCAGAGCCTTCTGTTCGGTCAGTCGTGCCACCATGGCTTGCATCAATCGACGCAATTCGTCAGGTTCCTCGCCGGCCAAATCGTTCTGCTCGTAAGGGTCATCGTCAAGTCGATACAGCTGATAATGTGAATGGCCTGACACAGCCGTCGGAAAGTAATGGTAGATCACCTTCCACGGCCCTTCTCGATAGACAGTGAAGTAGTCTGTCCGATGCGGAGCGTGCGGGTAGTGCATCAGAAAACTGGCGGCGTCATCCGGTCTGGTTTCGCCAGCCAGCAGATCTTGCAGCGAGCGGCCATCGAGCCGATGGTCGGAGGGAGCCGTGATGCCGGCAGCGTCCAAGATGGTAGGAAACAGATCGTATACGACCGTCAAGTGTCGCTGCACCCCACCAGGTACCACCGGAAATCGTTGCTGCAGGGACTGGTCGGGCTGAGGCTCTGCCCAGGCCACGACCAGCGGAGTGCGCATGCCCCCTTCGTAGTGACTCCCCTTCTTGCCTCGCAACGGAGCTGCGCAGGCTACCTCGTGAGGGCCCCCGAGCGGAGCGTCGCCACCGTTGTCTCCCAGAAAAACAATCAGCGTCTGGTCGGAAACTCTCAGCTTTTCCAAATGATCCAGCATCGCCCCGAGCGACCGGTCCACACCCTCGACCAGCGTCGCATAAGCTTGAGCTGGACGAGGTTTCGCCGAATCAGTGTAGTGTTCGGCAAAACGAGGGTCGCTTTGGAACGGCCCATGAACCGCGTAGTGGGACAGATAAAGAAAGAATGGCACCCCCGACTCCACGGCCCGCGTGACTTCGGACTGAGCCTCCAGCGTCAGGGCGTCGGTCAAGAAGGTCTCCGTGCCGTGGTATTTTTCCAGGTTCGGAACGGCATGAGAATCGGTCTTCACTACCCGCCCGCCTCGATGACCGTAATTTTCGGACCCGTAGTAACTGGCCGGCTGTCCAATCGATGCACCCCCGATATTCACGTCGAAACCGAGATTTCGCGGGTCCTCACCGGGCGAATTCCGCGGTCCAAAATGGCCCTTGCCAACGTGAATGGTCCGATACCCTGCCGATCTGAGTAGTCGTGCCAGAGTCAGATCGTTGGGCCCGAGCCCTTGCCAGTTCCAGTCCGGCGGACCATGAGGACCTGCGTTATTCTGATCCGGGTCGATCCAGTTGGTTGTTCGGTGTCGTGCCGAGTTCTGGCCTGTCATCAGCGATACACGCGTCGGCGAACAGACACTCATCCCGTAAAACGTGCCGAACCGCATCCCTTGCGCGGCCAGCCGTTCCAGATTCGGAGTGCGGTAGAACCGATTCAGCTCGTGGCGTTCGGGCTGCCCGTGCGTATCGGCCAGAAAAGGCACCGAAGTATCCATGACCCCCAGGTCATCCACCAAGAACACGACAATATTCGGATGCGATGCTGATGACTGCCCCCACACCAACGCCCCGTTCGGGCGGAGCAGGAACAATCCACACCAAGCCAGCATCAGAACCATGCTACCGACGGTTCTCGCAGGACAGTCTATCACCCGAGCATCCCCCCTGACGGATCACTCTGTCAGACTCGACGTTGTGCTGAAACAACGCTCGATACCCGCCCTCGACGTCAAACGGTGATCCGCTCCGAACTGCCTTATACACCACTTGTCTCCGCCATGCAAAACTCCCGGCTTAATCCGTGACACGTTTGCGCCGGCTTCCTGACTACAGTCGGGGGTCGCTCACCATATTGAGTTATGGTGCTGCCCAAGACACAATTGCAGGCCCGAAGTTTCGGGCAATACACCATGCGATAGAAAGACTTCGATGGCTCGAGCAAATGGTTCCGACGACAAACACGGCGGGCTGCGACGACGCGAGTTTCTGACCATCACGGCGGCCAGTACGATTGGCGCCTGGTGGGCTCGTCCCGTCATGGCGGGACCCTTTGATGGCCAGGAGTACCTCGACGCGATTCCCACCGACAAGAAACTTGCTGCTGATTGGGTCGCATCGCTGACAGCCCGCGGCGACAAGCAGACCTATTTGGACCGCACGGCACTGGAACATATCGGCATGCCGGTGGGTGGCTTGTTCGCCGGAACGGTTTACCTGTCTGGCGACGGCCGGCTGTGGCTGTGGGACGTATTCAACCGCGATCAGGAAGGCATTCTGCCGCGGTCCGTCCCGTCACCGGGCGGATTTGTGGGTGATTTTGTCCGCGCAGGTGTGAATTTTGTTCAGCCAGCGCCGGTGACTCAACCGTTTGAATTCGGTTTCTCCATCCAATGTGACGACGGACCGATTCATCCGCTGGACGCTCGTGGATTCGCCCAAGTTCAGTTCGATGGCCGGTATCCGATCGGCAGAGTGACCTATAGCGATCCGCGCGTCCCGCTGGCTATTGAATCGGAAATCTTTTCGCCCTTCATTCCGCTCAACCTGTCCGACTCATCACTCCCCGCCACCATTCTTCGCGTCAAGCTGTCGAACACGTCGTCCACCCAAGTGAAAACTCAGTTGTTGGCTCAACTGGCTAATCCAGTCTGCCAGCGATCGGGCAGCGTTTCCGACGGGAGTCGCCGGAACCGCATCGTTCGCGACGACGCATCGGTAGCGTTGATCGTCGATGCAGTGGCCGCCGAGACCGCAGGCAAGCCACAGCCGGATATCAGTTTTGACGACTTCGAACGTGAGTCCTATGCGCCCTGGACGGCGGAGGGGACGGCCTTTGGCCAGGGCCCCGTCGAGTCGGCAAAAGTTCCCGTCTATCAAGGAACGCTCAATCAGCAAGGGCTGCATACCGTCAACAGCCATGCGTCAGCCCCCGGCCAGGACGTCGGCGCCAAGGACGCCGCTCAAGGCCGATTGCTCAGCCGGCCGTTTACGATTGAGCGTCGGTGGATCAGTCTGCTGATCGGAGGTGGTAATCATGCGGGCAAGACGTGTGTCAATCTGTTGGTCGATGATCAAGCCGTTGCCAGCGTGACGGGCCAGAACTCCAACTCCATGCAGCAACAGACAATCGACGCCGGTAAGTACTTGGGTCGACAGGCGAGATTGGAAATTGTGGACGCCGAGTCGGGGGCTTGGGGCAACATCGGCGTCGACGATGTGATCTTTACCGACACAGTACCGGAATCACTGCAGCTGAACCGACAGCCCGATTTCGGCTCAATGGTACTCACCTGTTTGAATCCTCCAGCCTCCACCACAGCCAGTGCTGATCGAACCGCATCGAAGACCGCTCCTCACCAGGCAACCGCGGCTCTTGATGCCGAACTGGTCGGTGAGGTTGTTTGTCCGCTTGAGCTGGAACCTGGTGCATCACAAACGCTGGATTTTGTCATCGCGTGGCACTTCCCGAACTTCTATGGACGCGGTGTGGGCGGCGCGAGAGTCGGACACAGCTATGCGGCTCAATTCGACTCAGCTCAATCCGTGGCCAACTACATTCGCAAGGATTTCGATCGTCTCTCGAAGGAGACTCGATCGTGGGTCGACACGTGGTACGACTCGACGCTCCCCTACTGGCTCCTCGACCGGACGATGGCCAACACATCGACGTTAGCGACGACGACTTGCTATCGGTTTGCCGACGGGCGGTTCTGGGCTTGGGAGGGAGTCGGTTGCTGCGAAGGCACCTGCACTCACGTCTGGCATTACGCGCAAGCCCCGGGGCGGCTATTCCCTGAACTGGAGCGCGATACGCGGGAGCGGGTCGATTTTGGCGTGGCGATGCACGCGGACGGAGCGATTGGTCACCGAGCGTCATTGCACGATGCGATGCATTCCGCCGACGACGGCCAGTGCGGTCGAATTCTCGGCGCCTATCGCGACCATCAGATGTCGGCCAATGGCGAGTTTCTGCAGCGAAACTGGCCGGCGATCAAGAAGGCTGTTGAGTTCCTGATTCGCAAGGATGTTAACGCCGATGGCATGATTGAGGACGCTCAGCCAAATACGCTGGACGCCGCCTGGTACGGCAAAGTCAGCTTCCTGGCGTCGCTGTACCTGGCCGCATTACAAGCGGGAGCGGCGATGGCGGACGAGGTTGGCGATCCCGCGTTCGCAGCAAAGTGTCGTACGATTGCTGACCGAGGAGCGGAGAGCATCCTGCAGTGCTACAACGGCGAGTACTTCATTCAAATCGAAGATCCCGCTCACCGAGACGCCATTGGTGTCGGCCCCGGTTGCTATATCGATCAGGTCTTCGGCCAGACCTGGGCTCACTGGGTCGGGCTTGGCCAGCTGTTCGATCGCGACAAGCAACTGTCGGCGCTGCGAGCACTTTGGAAATACAACTTTGTGCCGGACATTGGCGCTTTCCGCCAGCAATTCACTCAAGGCCGCTGGTATGCCATGGCCGGTGACGCCGGACTGATCATGTGCACGTGGCCCAAAGGTGGTCAGCGGCCCGAAGCGAAGACGCATTGGCAGTACATGTACTTCAATGAATGCATGACCGGCTTTGAGTGGCAGGTGGCGGCTCATATGATCTGGGAAGGACTCGACCAGCCCGATCTTCTTCAAGCGGGTCTGGCCATTGCCCGAGCTATCCACGATCGCTACGACGGGCGTCTGAGAAATCCGTACAACGAGATAGAATGCAGTGACCACTACGCCCGAGCGATGGCCAGCTACGGCGTCTACCAGGCCGTCAGCGGGTGCCACTACCACGGCCCGCGTGGCGAGTTGTCGTTCGCGCCTCGACTGAGCCCCGAAGATTTTCGCGGGGCCTTTACGGCTGCCGAGGGTTGGGGGAGCTATTCTCAACAGCTTGCCGAGCGGAAATTGCGGGCGACCGTCGACGTCCGCTGGGGGAATTTACGGCTCAAAAAGCTCGCGGCCAGCCTTCCGCAGTTCGCTCCCCGGACCGTTCAAGTACAATTGGGAGGCCGCCCGGTCGAGGCCAAACTGATCGTGACCGAGGCCCATGTCGCCGCCGAAATGCCCGACTGGGTGACCGTTCAACCAGGGACACCACTCACCGCGACGTGGATCTCCTAGCGATCAGTTCTCGAGTGGGCCGTGTTCGCTGCGTAACTCAGATTGATTTTGTTCCGTTTGATTTTGATCCGGCCCGCCGACAGGCATTCGTCATGCTCAATCGGCAGGCCCCAACCAGGCCGTTTATGAATTGGCTGTGGAGAGTCTTTCGATGATTTCAAATCTCCGTATCGTTCTGGCCCTGCTGATGCTGGCGACCGGCGTGAGCGCGAAGGATTGGAGCAAAAAGCTCCAGCAGGAAATCCCGGTACTCGGCCATCGGAACTGGATTGTCGTAGCCGACTCGGCTTACCCCGCTCAGACTGCTCCCGGCATCAAGACGATCTACGTCGGCGGTGACCAACTGGAGGCCGTGGCTGAAGTCATGAAACTGATCAAGACTCAAAAGCACGTCCGTGCGAAAGTCGTTACCGATGCCGAGCTAGTGGCAGTGGACGAGGCCGACGCGCCTGGCATCGACGCTTACCGGACGAAACTGAACGAACTCCTTAAGGGGACTGAGGTCACTCACACCCCTCATGAAAACGTAATCAAGAAACTGGACGATGCAGCCAAGACCTTTCAAGTGATCATTATCAAGACCGACTTGACGTTGCCTTACACGTCAGTCTTCTTTGAACTTGATTGCGGTTACTGGAACGCTGACGCTGAGAAACGGCTGAGGGAGAAGTTGTCTGCCGGTAAGTGAGCCGTCTGATGTCAACCACACTGGAAACCGACACGCAACTTGAAAGCTGCCTGGACCGCGGCGAACACGTACTGTGGCAGGGACAGCCGGGCAAGAACTTGCGACTCCCGCCGACCGTCGGCGGATGTCTGGCTATCGGTCTGTATGCCTTCGGTACGGTGCTGCTGATGCTGGTGACGCTGGTCACAGACTTCGCGGAGCCGGTCGTAGCGGCCACCATGATTTTTGTCCTGGCGGGGAGCGTGGTGCTACTCTTCTGGCGCCGTGACGAATCGCGTCGCCTTCTCGCGCGAAAATTCGTGCTGACCGATCGACGTGCTCTGGTGATTGCTTCCGGCAAACAACCTTCACACCGAGCGGTGGACTGGTTGAATGTAACCGCCGTCAAGTCACGACCTCGTCGGGATGGAGGGGGACAGTTGTTGCTGTCGAGTACCAGCAGTGACGTCCTGACGGCAGCCCCGATTCCACCCGACGCTCGGGACATGGTGATTGAGGTCCAGCAAGATCTGCGTGCGGTCCGCAGATTGGCTGATGAAGCGATCCGCCAGGCTCGACGCCAGACGTGCGAAGTGCTGCCGACAGTCGCATCGGACGCTGAATTGCAGCAATTGGTCGCCAGTCCGATTCCTCGTCAGGTCACCCCGACATTGCGTCAAAGGCTGTTGCGGGGCCTGCTGGATCGACAGCACCTTTCCGCCGGACTGGCGGCGCTTTGCCTCGGAACTGTCGCCATGGCGCTGGTGTTCCCGTGGCGATTAATGGATGAATTGAGGTTGGATTTCGGCCAGCCGGCGCGGGTCGACGGCCGCATCACGGATGTCAAAGATACCGGCTGGACCGTGCAGCTCGGCCGACCAGCTCGCGGCAATCCACGACCAGTGAAATCGGTCAGCCGCGTTCGATTCACCTTTGTTCCCGTGAAAGGTGGCGAGCCCGTCGAAGGTACCTGCTTCGTCGACGGACAGCCTCGCAATCTCGGCGTCGTGCCGGGTCGGCCGGTCCCGATCGAATATCGTGCGGACTACCCTTACGCCTGCCGACTGGTTGGCTCTCGTTTGACGAAGTTTGGCTATCAGTCAATCCTGATCGCTCTGATTCCAGCTTGGGGTTTGTGGCGTGCGGTCAGTCTGTTCAGGACTCGGCGCGAAGCGGTCCAGATTCTGCGCACGGGGATCGCCAGCCAGGCGAAGATCAACCGCGTTGAGCCGGTGTGGCCGCGATTGCGGCGCTGGACCGGATTGCCCGCTGCCTGGCGAGTCCATGTCTCCATCCCTGCCGAAGGAGTGCAGCTCCCTGCCAGTTACCTCGCCGACCAGAGACAGGCCGTACTGGCGAAAGCCTTTCTCGCTGGTAACCGCCCGCTCAGTGTTCTGTACGACTACCCCATTCCCGAACAGGTTGTCCCCGTTGATCATCTGCTAGACTACTCGCCGAATGATTGAAACACAGGAATAGAGTTCATGCCCGGCACCACCGGCGTTTATATGCTGCAACCGCGTCACGCCGCGGCCATCCAGGAACTAGCATCCAACGCGGAAGTCGCTGTCTATACCCGCATTCCTCACCCGTACCCGGAAAACGGCGCTGAAGAGTTCTTGAAGATCGTCGACCAGCAACGATGTGACGGCACCGGTTACGGATTTGCCATCGAGGATACTGGAACGCTGGTCGGAGTCTGCGGCCTGCATGGGATCGACAGAGATACGGCTGGCGAACTTGGATACTGGATCGGACGTCCCTACTGGGGCCGCGGCTACGCCAGCTTCGCCGTTAAGATGCTGCTGGAATTCGCCTTCCACAACCTCCGTCTCCGCTGCGTCCGAGCGGTGGTGATCCAGCAGAATCTGGCCTCCCGTCGTGTGCTGGAGAAGCATGGGTTTCGAGCGATTGCCGAACGGCCGAATTCGGACCCTTTGCTGAAGCCTAACGACGCTACGGTCGTTGACTACGAGATCACCTCGGATCTGTGGCGAGAATTCCGCGATCGGCCTGTCCTGGAAAATCTCCATCCGGATCTGCTGGCGATCGTGCGACAGGAACTCGCCCTGGGGAACCAGATCATCGAGACGGGACAGGGCTGGCCCGATCCCGACTCTATGTTCGTACGGCTCAAATTGCCTTTCAGAACCCCCCCAACTGATGTGCCTTCCACGATCGAGTATCTGGAAATTAACGACCCGCACTGGTGGAAGGCTGAGTTTCACTCCCTGTCGCCGCGGCATATCGTGGCCTATTGATTGCGCACCGCCGATCAACGATGATCGTCGCACCCGCCACGAGTAATCCTAGTTCTTCGCCTCGAGGATTCCCCGATGAACCCGCTGACAAGTCTGACGCAACATACCGCTACCGAACTCACAATTGCTTCCGATCTACGACCTGCCAGCAGGCGTCAACTTCATCGAACGTGGTGCATCTCACTGGTCGCCATTGCCTTAATGACGATGGCCCAAGCCGCGACCGCTCAGTCACCGGAAACTGACCCGAAACCTCGTTCGTATCCCGAGCTGCCGACCGAAATCCCGGCGAAATTCGAACACACGCGTTACGGATTTGACCACGAAGTCCGCGACGTCATGATTCCGATGCGGGATGGCGTGAAGCTGCACACATTGATTTTCGTACCCAAAGGAGCACAGCGGGCCCCCATGCTGCTGACCCGCACTCCGTACGACGCCAATTCGCTTACCGGCCACGCCGAAAGCTCTCATCTCGGTCCGCGACTCAATGGGTACGACAATGCATTGGAAGTGATTCTGGAAGGTGGTTACATCCGAGTCGTCCAGGATGTGCGCGGCAAGCACGGCTCGGAAGGCGACTACGTCGTCAACCGTCCCATCCGTGGACCTCTGAATCCCACTCCGGTCGATCACGCCACCGACACCTGGGACACCGTCGATTGGCTGTCCAAGAATGTTCCCGAAAGCAATGGCAACGTCGGCATCCTGGGGATCTCTTATGACGGATTCCTGCCGTTGATGGCACTTTTCGATCCACATCCAGCTCTAAAGGTATCAGTACCGATGAACCCAATGGTGGATGGTTGGATCGGTGACGATTGGTTTCATAACGGCGCCTTCCGGCAGCTGAACATGTCGTGGATCTACAACCAGCTGGCCGCTCAGAAGCTGGAGCACAAGTGGTGGACCAGCCATTTCGACGCTTATGACACGTTTATGGAAGCCGGGACCGCTGGCGAACTGGGCCGCCGCCGCGGCTTTGAACAACTCGGGTTCTGGCGTAAGTTGCTCGAACACCCGACCTACGATGAATTCTGGCGCGAACAGGCTGTCGACAAACTGCTGGCCAAGCAGCCTCTGAAGATCCCGGTGATGCTGGTCCACGGCCTATGGGATCAGGAAGATATCTATGGAGCTCCGGCCGTATACAAAGCCATCGAACCGAAAGATACCAACAACGACAAAGTCTTCCTCGTGATGGGACCATGGAATCACGGCCAGCAGATCGAAGATGCCAGCGCGTTGGGAGCGATCAAATTTGGCAGCGATACGGGACTCTACTTCCGCCGGGAAATTCTCGCCCCTTTTCTGGCTCACTATCTGCAAGACAATCCACCACCTACTCAAACACCGCCCGTCATCGCCTTCGAGACAGGGACCAATAAGTGGCGGCAACTGAAAGCTTGGCCAGACAGCGGTCAACCTGACTCATCAATCCACTCCACGCCGCTCTACTTGCGATCTGGTCTGAAACTAGCATTCACTCCGCCTGCCGATGGCGAAGGCAAGTACTCCGAATATGTCTCCGACCCTGCGAAACCGGTCCCGTTCCAGCCCCGCCCGGTTCAGCCGATGGGCTATGGCGGAAACGCCGCTTGGCCGAAGTGGCTGGTCAACGACCAGCGAGAAGCGTCGGGGCGACCGGATGTGGTTGTCTTCGTCTCGGATGTGCTGACCGAACCACTCAAGATCAGCGGTGAACCAATCGTGAACCTGACCGCCTCGACCAGCGGCACCGACTCGGATTGGGTCGTCAAATTGATCGATGTCTATCCTGACGAAGTCCCAGCTCAACCCGAAATGGGTGGTTACCAGCTGATGGTGGCCACGGATATCTTTCGCGGACGATACCGCGAAAACTTGGCCGAAGCCCGACCACTGGCGGCCGACCAGCCGCTTAAGTATCGCTTTGGCCTCCCAACCTCGAACCACGTCTTCTTGCCAGGACACCGGCTGATGGTGCAAGTCCAGTCGAGCTGGTTCCCGCTGTACGATCGAAACCCGCAGAAGTTCGTCGAGTCGATCTTCTGGGCCAAACCAGAAGACTTCCAGCAAGCTACGCAGCGAATCTTCCACACGCCGGATCACGCCTCGATGATTGAACTGCCCGTAGTGAAGAAGAACCAATAGGCCACTCCGGCCGCCGGCCCGCTCGCCCGGCCTGAGCCCCGGTCTGAGTGAGCTAGAGACGCTCGCCGCAAATATCACTCTCGACTGATCAATGCTTCGGCCCTAGGTTTCGTTCTCGCCATCGAGCGACTCAATCGCCTCAACCAAGTCTCGTAGCCAAGCGGCCGCCGGTGCGCCGTCCACGGCCGCATGGTCGAATGTCAGACTGAGTGTGATCTGGTGGCGAGCGACGATCTGGCCGTCGTCCAGCACGACCGGCACTCGACGGATGGCTCCCATCCCCAGGATGGCGATCTCCGGATAGTTCAGTACCGGCGTGAACGCGTCGATCCCGAACGCTCCGAGGTTCGTGATGGTCAGCACGGCACCATGCATCTGCTCGGCAGTCAACCGTCCGCTGCGAGCGAGCTGGATCAGCCGCTGAGATTCAGCCGTCAGCTGGTCAATCGACTTGCCTAGCACCTGGCGAACGACAGGAACCAGCAATCCGTCGGGCGTATCGACCGCAATACCGATGTCGAGCGACTCAGGAGCAACTCGCTCCAGCGAATTCGAGTCCGTCCCCCAACGCATCGACATTTGCGGGTGCCGACCCAAGGCACGACTCGCCAGGCAGGCCATGATGTCGGTATAAGCCGGCACGGCAAGTCCGGGCTTTTGCTTCCATCGCCCGCGGTACTCAACCAATTTCGAGGCGTCGGCTCGTGTGGTCAACGTCACGGGAACCGTCCGCTCGCGGCTAAGTCTGAGCCGAGCGGCGATGACTTTGCGTCGTCGCGCCTCGCCGGCCTCGGAAGGGAGCACGTCCGACGAGACCCTCGCAGCATCGCTTCCTGGATGGCCGGCAGCACGTACGTCCACCTCTCGCACTCGCCCTCCGCGGCCCGATCCTTGGAGCGCGCGCCAGTCGACTCCCAACTCCACGGCCACACGCCTAGCGCGCGGTGTCGACGCTGACCGACGCCCGGTCGGTACCAACTGCACCGACTCCGCATAGCCGGTTGGTTCGACATTCGGCACGACCTCCAGCGACGAATCGACTGTCGCAGCTGCCGTCGGACCGGCCGGAAGCGATTCCCCTTCGGCCAGCAGATAGCCCAAGAGGGCGCCAACAGGTATCACGCTGCCTACCGAGGGTGCGTCTGGCGGCACGGCCAAGTATCCCGCGTCAATCGACTCCACCGTCTGTAGAGCCTTGTCGCCCTCCAACTCAAACAGCGGCTCACCCGCCGCCACAAATTCGCCAGGTTTCTTGAGCCAGCCGGCAAACGTTCCTTCTTCCATCGACCAGCCAAGCCGCGGCACTCGAATTTCATTCGCCATAGATAATCGCTTCAAATCAATAGGTGTCGCAGATTTCGGAGTTCGGTTCTACTGTCCACTGCATGGCCCGGTCCATCGGCACTCCGGTACGGGATCATTCCGCCATCAGTGCACGAACGGCCCGCACGATGTCATTCGGTTGAGGAATCACCGCCTGCTCGAGCGCCGGACTGTACGGCGTCGGACACGACACTCCTCCCAGTCGGCGAATTGGAGCGTCGAGGTCGTCGAACCCTTCGTCGGCCAGTCGGGCGGCAATCTCGGCACTGAATCCGTACATCGCTGGCGGCTCATCGACAACCAACAGTCGTCCCGTCTTGTGGACCGAGGCAAGAATTGTGGCCACGTCCAGTGGCGCAATCGTGCGAGGATCGATGATCTCGACCGAAATCCCCTCCTGCATCAGTTGATCGGCGGCAGACATCGCATGATGCACCATGCGGGCGATCGCTACAATCGTCAAGTGACTACCGCTGCGGACGACGCGTGCTTGGCCAAACGGGATCTCATAATCGCCCTCGGCGACGGGCCCTTTGACCTGCAACAGTTCCCTATGTTCGAGATAGACCACAGGATCGTTGCTCCGCAAAGCGTGAATCAGCAGACCTTTGGCATCCGCTGGATCTGACGGCACGACGACTCGCAAGCCGGGAATCTGTCCCAGCAGACCGTAGTAGCTTCCCGAATGATGTGTCGCCGCGGAATGCCCGATACCGATACAACCGCGCAACAAGACCGGCATCTTCAGCCGACCGCTCGACATGTATTGCATCTTGGCGATTTGATTCACGATCTCGCCGAAGCCGTCGAGCACAAAGTCGACAAACATGAAGTCGACCACCGGCCGCGTGCCCGTCATGGCCGCACCACACGCTAACCCGACAAATCCCCGCTCGCAGATCGGAGTGTCACAAAGACGGTCCGGGCCATACAGATCGTACAGCCCTTTGGTCGTCAGAAAATTGCCGCCTCGTTTGCCAATCCCCTCGCCCATCACAAAGATCGTGGAATCATCCGCCATCACTTGGGCGAGGGCTTCCCAAGTGGCCTGAGTGTACGTGACGACACGATCAGACGAAGGAACCCTTGCAGCCGATCGCCCACCGCCGAGAGTATCTTCAGCACCGGCGTACACATGGGCGGCCGCGGTCTGAGCGTCCGGTTGCGGACTCGCTTCGGCAAACTCCCGAGCGGCTCGTACCATCTCGGCCACTTCTTCCTCAATCGCCGCGGTACTCCGGTTCCAGTCTATGGTGCCGGGCATCTTCTCCGACATGACGCTCTTCAGTCTGGCGATCGGACAGCGTCCCTTCCACTGGTCAACTTCTTCTCGTGTTCGGTAGGTGAAGTCCCCCATCCCTTCGGCGTGAGCGCGAGTGCGATAGGTTTTGCATTCAATCAGTGTCGGCCCACCCCCCGCACGTGCTCGCAAGATGGCCTCCCCTGCCACGCGATAGATCTCCAGCACATCGTTGCCGTCGACGGTCACTCCTGGAATCCCATACGCCGCCCCTCGATCCCCCACGCTCGGGTTTCCGCTGGAGTAAGCAAAGGGTACTTCCGTGGCGTACTGGTTATTCTCGCAAATGAACAATACTGGCAGTTTCCAGATACTGGCCATGTTAAGGCCTTCGTGAAACGCGCCGTTGTTCACGGCTCCATCTCCGAAGAACGCGACGGCCACGGTCTGATTGCCGAGGATCTTGGCACTGTAACCGCCACCACAGGCCTGCAGGATACAAGGCCCGACAATGCCGCTGGTCCCCATCATGCCGATCTCCGGCGAGAACAGATGCATACTCCCGCCACGGCCCTGAGAACACCCCGTCACTCGCCCAAACAATTCGGCCATCAGTTCTCGCGGCGGCATCCCTTTAGCTAAGGCGTGGCCGTGGCCGCGGTGAGTACTGAAGACAGGATCATGAATTGTCAGGTGAGCACAGACGCCGGAGGCGATTGCTTCCTGCCCGACGTACGTGTGGCAGGCGCCCAACACCAAGCCGCGTTGGTGACAACGAGCCAGTTCCTCTTCGGTCTGGCGTATGATCTGCATCGTACGATACAGCGACAGAGCCAGTTGCAACTCAGAATCACTCCAATGTTCCGCCATGTTCGCTCCCAGAATCACTCGCCGCCCCCCATCCCGTTATGCGCCAGCATCTTGGCGTTATCGCTGGTCAGCCGACCCTCGCTTTGCCTGGCCGCCGAAGTCCTGCACTTGATGTTGTTCGTGGCCCGGCGTCCCACCGGCATTCATCGCCAGATTCCCGCCATCCATGGGTATGATGGCACCGGTAATCCAAGCCGAAGCATCGGAGGCCAACAACACCGCCAGGCCCATGATGTCGCGAGGCTGCCCCAACCGGCCCGCCGGAATTCCGTGCAGAAACCGATGCTCAAGCGTCGCATCTTGAGCCATTCTCGCCTCCAGGCTGGGGTTCAACACCTGAGCAGGCAGGACCGCATTCACTCGCACTCCCCGGCTGCTCCACTCAGTACTCAGCTCGCGCGTCATCTGCACCACGGCCCCCATCGCCATGCTGTAGGCGATATGCCCCCGCCCCAACGCGGTCGTGCTGGCCAGCGATCCGATGTTCATGATCGAGCCGCCTCCCTGTGCGAGCATCCGACGACCGGCTTCCTGGCACATGGCAAACCGTCCCACGACTAAATTCTGCAGCACGCGATTAAGCTGATCGATCGACAAGTCTTCAGGTTTGGCGAGTACTCCGTCGCCGGCAATGTTCCCCAGAAAATCGACTCGGCCAAAGTCTTGATCGACCTGCTGAAAAAGATCTCGTATGGCGGCGGAGTTCGACACGTCGGTCGCCAAGCAGAGCGTTCTGCGACCCATCTGCCGAATCTGTTCAGCAGTCGCGTCAGCACCGGCCAGATTGCGGTCGACCAGGACCACGTCGGCACCAGCCTGAGCCACCGCCAGCGCCGTGGCTTGTCCCATGCCTTGAGCGGCACCCGATACAACGGCGACTCGACCTGACAGTTGAAACAATTCCATCACTGCTCCACAATCCAATACCTCGAATTGCCGCGGCTAATGCAGCATGGGGACGATCTTATAGACGAACACCAGTGTTGCCAGCCCCAGGTAGAAGACTCCACAACCGAGGAGTCCCAAGGAGTGGTACCAGCTCGGACGCAGCACCTTGGGCAACAGATGATGATTGATCCACAGCAACTGAAATGATGTCACTCCAATCGCCAGATTGTTGAAGTTGGCGATAAAGTCGGTCATCAGCTTGGGCATGTTGCTGAAAAAGTAAGCGCAGACAAACGACCAGACAACATAGCCTCCCAGAATGGAATAGTAGATGTACTTCACCTGATGAGGTTTCATGTTCTGTCGCACGCGCCGGTTGGCCGACCAGATGGCGTCGGTCCAACGGCGGCTGAAGTCGTCGACGATCGACATCTGACTGGGGAGCATCACCATCAGACCTGTGAACAGGGCGGCCAGCCACAGCCATTGACTGATCATCGGACTGAACCCCGCGTTACGCAGTCCGTCGGCGGTGATGATGGCTTGAGCGACCGCCATTTGATCGGGAGTGACGGTGGAATGCTTGGCGAACTGCATCGACAACAGGGCTGGTAATGCCATCCCCATGAAACAACCAGGTGCCCACACAATCAATTGATCGGTCAGAACGTACTTCCACCAACCCCGCCAGCGTCGCATATTCTCGGCCGATAAGACAAACACTTTGCCAACGTGACTCAATGAGACGCTGCGCCCGCCGATGGCGCTCGGAATCGCTCCCACGCGACTCCCCATTCCCCAACCCTTGTCCCGAACGAAGTTGGAATAAGTTGAGTTGGCCAGTCCACCGCCACCGGCATATCCAGCAAATGCGCCAAGCACGACCAGGCTGGCGGTCGAAACCACTGGCCATTCACCCGTCTGCCACCGATGAAGGACCAGATTGGCGACTTTTTCACCACCGGCGCCGTCGCTGACCGGCACATTGCCAAACTTGACAAAGCCACTGAAAACATTCCACCAGCTATTGGGGCTGACGCAGGTCAAGCCGAGCCCCAAGCAGAAGCCGAGCACAATGATGACCTTGGCGGTCATCACACTCTGCAATACGTTATAGACCTTGCCGCCGACCAGGACGGGTAGCGCGACACCGATCAGACAAGCGTAAGCCAGCGGGGTGATCAGCCAGCGGTCGTCCAGCGTGGGAGTGCGGTTCAGGATCAACGCGGCGATCATCGCCGCAGCATGTGTCGACAGACCTGGGACGAGTGCTGAGACGTTCAGCATCAACATGACGCCGATCCAGAACGCCGGGCTGGGCCAGCAGCGCATGAAACCGGTGAAGATCGGTTCACCACAATACAGAGCGTAGCGACCGCACTCGAGGTTGTAAAAGACCTGCAAGATGATGGCGACGGTGGCCAGCCACATCAGTCCGCCACCGTACTTGGCGGTAACCGTTGGTCCGAGGAGCCATTCTCCGCCGCCGATCTGGATCCCCATCATGACGATTCCGGGACCAATGAAGCTGGCCCAGTTCCGCCACGACAATCTCTTTGGCTCGGGCAGATCGTCGATAGTCCATGGCGGAATCGTCGAGCGACTCTCCGCCGCCCGTCGTTTGCCAATCACCCTTTCCGCCTGACCTGCCATTTTCCTGCCTCCATTGTGGTGCGGGCGTCTCGCCTGCCTCTGCGCCTCCTCCATTGTGGTGCGGGCGTCTCGCCTGCCTCTGCGCCTCCTCCATTGTGGTGCGGGCGTCTCGCCTGCCTCTGCCTCCTCCATTGTGGTGCGGGGTGCGCTCTGCCTCTGCGCCTCCTCCATTGTGGTGCGGGCGTCTCGCCTGCCCTGCGCCTCCTCCATTGTGGTGCGGGCGTCTCGCCTGCCTCTTCCTGCCTCCATTGTGGTGCGGCCGTCTCGCCTGCCCCTGCGCCTCCTCCATTGTGGTGCGGGCGTCTCGCCTGCCTCTGCGCCTCCTCCCTCTCTTATCTCTCTCCTACTCTCTCCTCTTCCATGCTGTCTCAATTTTCAATCCACAGGCAATTTCTAGCCAGGAGAATCTCCGTCCAGCTGCCAGCTCCAGGCAGGCGGGACGCTTGCACCACAATCTCTCTACTCTCTACTCTCTACTCTCTACTCTCTCACCACTCACTCCGGTCGCTTCACTGGCTTCGCGAAGCTTCTCGACGACGTCGGCGGGCAGTGCGATGCCGTGTTGCACAGCTTGGTGGTACGACTTCCATTCGCGTTCGCCGGGGAGCAGGATCTGTTCGACACCGGGAGCGGTGGGAGCACGGTGGATTTCAGCGCAGAGGGTGCGCATGCGGTCAGCGAACTCGTCGGGCGAGGCGACCAGTGCCACGTCGATGGCGATGAAGGAGGCGTTGTGCCATGAGGGGAGCGAAGGCGGGTCGAACATCCAGCTGCCGACCTGCCAGGTGAGATGTCCACCGGGGAGGACACCGGACAGGATTTCGCACCACAGGCCGAGCCCGTAGCCTTTGTGGCCGGCCATGGGGGCGAGGCACGCGTGAGCTGGATAAAGGCTGCCGTCGGTGGTAGGTTGACCGTCTTCGCCGATCAGCCACGTGTTCGGAATCGGCTCGCCTCGTTGGTAAGCGGCGTAGATCTTGCCTCCGGCGACTGCGGCGGTGGCCACGTCGAGCAGGATAGGATCGGCTCCGCCCACCGGCACGGCATAGGCCAACGGATTGCTCCCCAACACAGCACTACGAGATCCCGGAGCGGCAACGCTGGGGATATCGTTCCCTGTCACCATGGCGATGAATCCCTCACGGGCCGCCTGTGCAGCGTAATAGCCAGCCGCCCCGATATGTCCTGAGTTGCGCAGGCCGACGTATGCGATGCCGACTTGACGAGCCTTCTGCATGGCCAGCTGCATAGCAAACTGACTACCGACCTGGCCTAAACCCGAGTCGCCATACACGATTGCCCACCCGGGTCCTTCACGCTCGATCGTCGGCTCGGCGGTCGCTCGATACCCGCCTCCGTGGAGTTTACGCAGATAGCCCGCCAACAGCTTCGTGCCGTGAGTGAACACACCCATGGCGTCGGTCACCGTCAGAGCTTCAGCGGTGATACGAGCGTTTGCCGGGGGGACATTCACGTGTTCCAGACATTGCACGCAGAACGTGCGGAGGTCGTCGATGGCGACGCGTTTCATGCGGAGGCTACCTGGGGCTCGCGAGCGGACAGTAGGAAACCGGCCACCACTATACCACTCCGTTCACGACGTGGGGCAGCGGTCGGCCCAGGAGAGCGGCGAGGGCAGTTTGAGCGGCCGTTTCGCGCAGTTTGCGAACGGCGGTGGGACTGGCCGAGGCAATATGAGCGGCAGTGATGACATTCGGCAGCGATCGGAGCGGACTCTCCGCCGGAATCGGCTCGGGATCACAAACGTCGATCGCTGCGGCCGACAGATGACCGCTTTGCAGAGCGTCGACCAGGGCCTGAGTTTCGATCAGGTCACCGCGAGCCAGGTTGATCACGATCGCACCGGGCTTCATGCCGTCGATGGAGTTCGCGTTCAGCAGCCGGCGAGTCTGAGCCGTAGATGGGCAATGGAGCGTCACGATATCCGACTCGGCCAAAAGCTGCTCTAACGGCACGGCCTGGCAACCTGATTGGCTGATAATGACCGGGTCGATGACCGGGTCAAACACCAGCCGCCGAGCCTTGAACGGCGCCAGGCGCTGAGCGACTTCGCGTCCGATCCTTCCGAAACCGACGATCCCCACCGTCTGTTCGCGCAGCACTCGCATCTGGTCCAGCGAAGTAGCCAGGCCCCAGTTGCCGGCTCGCAGGTGGACGCAGTTCGATACGACTTGCCTTGTCACGCTCAAGATGAAAGCCAGGGTGTGATCGGCCACCTCATCGATGCAGTAATCGGGGACGTTGCAGACCGGGATACCCCGCCGTGCCGCCGCGTCCAGGTCGACGTTATCGACTCCGATGCCATAGCGGACGATCACCCGGGCACGATTCATCGCTGCGATAACTTCGGCACGCACTGGTGCAAACTGAGTGATCACGGCATCGGCGTCCTGCACCAGTGGCAACAGCGACTCAACCGTCTTGCATTGGCCACTCACCAAATCCACACCCTCCAGAACGTGTCGCTCAATATCCAGCGACGGGAAGGTGTAGTCGGTCACGGCAACTACCGGCATGCCAGCATCCTCCTCAATTTGTCACGACAATTCTTCTAGCGGATTGCCCCGCGATGACATCGGCAGGTCAACGTTTGTTCCGGTCCGAGCCGACTCGAAGCACGAGACAATCATCTCGATGTTGGCACGGGCTTCACGAGCGTTCATCATGGGCTGACCGTGATTGCGGATAGCGGCGATCAGATCGTGTACAGCCCGTTCGTTGCCATCAATCAACTCACCGGCGGTCACCGGCTCAGGCTGATCCACTCCGGCCGAACTGATATCGCGCCAGGACTTTCCTGATCGCCCCGGCGACCAGCTGGGGTCGGTCAGCAGCTTTGCAGGCGGCAGGTAACCCATGCCGATCTCAATGACGCCAGCCGAACCGAAAATCTGCAGCCCGAAGCGCGATGGACTGCCGCCCAGTCCGCGACGGCTGCCGAAATAGGCCGTCGCGCCTCCTGACATGCCGTACATCGCCTGCACGGCATCTCCGGCCAGACGGCCAATCCCTTCGTTCCCGTCCCTGACGTCGGCCCGAGTGATCGGGTGCCCATCTCGAGTTACGCGGGCAAAGCACCACTGAGCGTCTCCGCCGAAGATTCGAACCAGATCGAGAATATGAGCACCCAGTACCCAGAGATCCTCACCGCCACCACGGTGATCTTCCTTGCCTCGCCCTCGCAGCTCCAACACTTGACCAATCGCGCCGTCGGCGATCAGCTGCTGGATCACCGGAATCTTCGGGCTGTACCGAGTCTGATGCGCCACGGCAATCAAGGCGTGCGTCATGTCCGCTTGATGCACGATCTGATCAGCCTCGGCCAACGTCCGACAGAACGGCTTCTCCATCATCACGTGCATTCCCCGCTCGACCGCCGCCATCACCATCGCATGGTGCTGATCGACCCAGCGCGGACAAACGGCGACGATATCGGGCTTGGTTCGGTCAAGCATTTCGCGGTAGTCGGCGAACGCTTGATCAACCTGCAAACGCTGAGCGGCTTCTTTCAGTCCCTGCGGGTCGTCATCGGCGACGCCCACGATCTGCACGTCGGGAATTCTCAACCAGACTCGGTCCAGGTCATGACCGTAGTTTCCTCGACCAGTGCGGCCAATCACGGCAACTCGGAATTTTTCCGCCATATTGCCCCCCTCAAGCCAGACGCGGAACCGCCCAATGTCCGTCTCGGTACCGCCTGGTCACCATCGCGTCGGCCTCATCGTCGCCGCGAATTCGCACCGACGCCGGGTCGTATTGTAACACACGCTGGACCCGAGCGGCGATGTTCGCCAGATGGACAATTGCCGCCGCACGAACTCCCGCCGTGACATCGGCATTCAGCCCCGACTGCTGGCCGCGGATGCAGTCAAAGAAGTTCTGATGATGGGCTGCGAGGTCGCTGCTGCCAGTCACCTCCTTGAGCAGCTCGTTGCGCGGCCCGAAGAGTTTCCAGCCGACCGAGTGCCCCAGAATCAGCATGCCGTCGGTGCCATAAAAGGCGGCGCCGTTTTCGTACCCTTCCTGCACATACGGTGACCAGATCCGCTGTTCAAACACCAGTTGCTTGGCGCGTGAGCCGCCCGGCTGCTGAGGAAAATCGAAGATGGCGTACTGCGTGTCCGGAAACTGCTGGTCGTCGTCAAAGAAGCACTTGCGCCCCAGGCAGGCAGCTGTCGCCGGATCCTTCCCCGGGTCGAGTCCCCAGAGTGCCACGTCGATATCGTGGACTCCGTCGTTGCCAATATCACCACACCCGAAGTCGTAGAACCACCTCCAGCTGGCGTGTAGCAGGTTGGAACGATACGGCACTTCCGGTGCTGGACCCAACCAGAAATCGAAATCGAGCTGCGGTGGTGGAGCGGCTGGTGACGCCTTCCCAATCGTCGACCGTCGCTGGCTGTTCCACGCCTTGGCTACCAGCACCTCCCCGATCGCTCCGCTTCGTAAGTGCTCGATCCCCTGCCGGACAAACTCCGTGCTGCGACTCTGTGTTCCAACTTGGAGAAGTTTCCCCGTTCGCTGACATGCGGCGGCCAGGAGCTCCCCTTCCCGCAGGTTGTGACAACAGGGCTTTTCGACATAAACGTGCTTACCTGCCTCCAGAGCCAGGATGGCCGCTGGTGCGTGCCAATGATCGGGCGACGCGATGAACACGGCGTCGAGCGACCGGTCGTCCAGCATCCGGCGCAGGTCGTTGCCGGCTTCTGGCTTTCGCCCTGTGTTCGACTCAACCGTTTGCACAGCTTCGTCGAGCCGTTGCTGATCGACGTCGCAGACATGCGTGACATGGACATCGGGACGTCGTACCAGTAGCCCCAGATGATTCGATCCCATCCCGCCAGCACCGATCAGCCCCACGGCCAGGATATCGCCGGCCGATGAGCCAGGTGCGGAGTCTACTGTCTGAGCAGAAGCCTTTTGGGCGATCAGACTGGTGGCCGCGATGCCTACGGCTGACTGTTGCATGAATTCACGACGCGATTTGACGTTCATGAGTGAATCTCCGCCTTTCAGATGGACCGAACCACGCCCATCATAAGCCATCTCGCCAAGCCTCGGAAATCGGTCCCACTGACCGCAGCCCCTGCAGGCCGTTTCCACTCAGCTTTCCCGGGTCACAATGGAACCGCCGAGTCCGCCAGGTCGCAGTCCCGGATCACCGAGCGCGATGATGTGACGACGTCCGGCGTCAGGCCCGACCTGCTGGCACGCTGACGTGCATCCGCCGCTCCAACCACTTACCGAACTCCAGCACGGGGAGAATCGTGTGAGCCCAGAAGACAATGAAGACCCACTGACCGATGCTCAGAGGCGCCAGATCGAACACTCGCTCCAGAAACGGGACGTACAGAATCAACAGCAACAGCCCCATCTCCCACAGAATGGCCGCATTCAGCCAGCGATTCACCAACGGCCGGTGGAGTACGTGCTGGTGGTCCGATCGGTAGCCGTACGCCTTGAAGAATTCCATCAAGACCAGCGAAATGAAGGTCATCGTCATGGCGGCCTCGTCGCTGTACTCCAACCTCCTCGCTCCGATAAACAGCGTCAGGTTCGTGAGCGCGGACCAGAAACCACCCAACAGCATCAGCCGGACGACAGCGGGCGTGAAGATACCGGTCCGAGGGCTGCGCGGCGGCAGTCGCATGATATCGTCCGCCGGCGGATCAACGGCCAAAGCCAACGCCGGCAGCCCATCCGTGGCCAGATTCACGTACAGAATCTGCACGGCCGACAGCGGCATCGGCAGGCCCAGGACTGAAGCACCCGCCATCAGCCCAATCTCGCCGATATTGGCTGACAACAGATACATCAGGTACTTCTTGATGTTTCCATAGATGCCGCGCCCTTCCTCTACGGCCGCCACGATGGAGGCAAAATTGTCGTCGGTCAGCGTCATCTCGGCCGCTTCTTTGGTGACATCCGTACCGGTAATCCCCATCGCAATCCCGATGTCCGCTTTACGAAGTGCCGGTGCGTCGTTGACGCCGTCGCCAGTCATCGCCACCACGTGGCCGCGAGCCTGCAGCGCAGTCACCACACGCAGCTTATCGGCCGGCGAGACCCTGGCAAAAACATCGACTTCATCGACCATCTGCGGTAGGTCGCTTTCCGATATCTCATCCAGCTCAGCCCCAGTGATCACGCGCCCGTGCTTGGCGATCCCCAGCTGAGTGGCAATCGCCCGCGCGGTGATAGGATGATCGCCGGTGATCATCACGACTTTGATCCCGGCCGCCTCGCACTTGGCCACGGCCGACTTCGCTTCAGGCCGCGGGGGATCGATCATCCCGACCAGTCCCAGCAGCGTCAACCCTTCGTCGACTGTCTCGCGCGATGCATCGTCGCGGCAAGCGATCGCCAACACTCGCAACGCGTTCTCCGCCATCGCGCGCCCCGACTTCACTATCGCTTCCAGGACCTCGTCACGCAGCGGTGCTTCGCCGGTCTCCGTCAGGACCAGACTACAGGATGGGAGCAACAGCTCCGGCGCTCCCTTCACGTAAGCCACCACCTTATCCGCTCGACAATGGAAAGTGGTCATCCGTTTCGTTTCGGAGCTGAACGGTATTTCGTCCACTCTGGGCGATTCAGCTTCCAACTGAGCTTTGCTAAGCCCGGCCTTGGCTGCGGCCACCACCAAGGCCCCCTCAGTCGGGTCACCATGGACACTCCAACGCTGAGACGACGGATCGTGCACCAGCTGGGCATCAGACGATAGGACCCCGGCTTGCAGCAGACGAAGTACCGGCTCAGGGGGCACTACCGCTTGACCTCGCAACGAGATCTCGCCCCGCGGTTCGTAACCGGTCCCTGAGACGTGGTAGCTCTGCCCAGCCACATGCATCGCCGTGACGGTCATCTCGTCCTTGGTCAGCGTACCCGTCTTGTCGGAACATATGACGCTGGTGCTGCCCAACGTCTCCACGGCAGGCAGCCGTCGGACCAACGCGTTCCGGCGAATCATCCGCTGCACGCCAATGGCCAAAGACACCGTCACCACCGCCGGCAATGCCTCCGGCACGACCGCCACAGCCAAGGCGACTCCAAACAACAGCAGTTCGGTTATCGACTGCTGATGCTCGTGCCTTCGCAAGAGCCCCACGACGACGATCAGGACAACAATCGCCAGTGCTGCGATCGCCAGGGCCCGCCCCACTCGGTCCAGATTCTGCTGCAGGGGCGTACGAGTCTGCTCGATCGTCTGCAACATCTGAGCGATCTTGCCAAACTCGGTCTCCATCCCCGTGGCCACCGCCACACTCTTACCCCGACCATAGGTAATCGCCGTACCCGCGAAGACCATGTTGACTCGATCACCGGCGGCAAGCTCCTCGTCAGCTAGTGCCTCGACCTGTTTTTCGATCGGCGTCGATTCGCCCGTCAACGGTGCCTCGTCGGCCCGCAGGTTGTAGACCTCCATCAGACGTGAATCGGCGGGCACCTTATCGCCCGCCTTCAACAGAATCACGTCGCCGGGGACCAGATCACGGGCCGGTACCTGAATCTCCGCTCCGTCACGGACGACGGTGGCCACGGGCGCCGCCATTTCCTGCAGCGCCTCCATAGCTCGCTCCGCCCGATACTCCTGATAAAACCCCAGCGCCACGGCGAAGAAGACGATCACTCCGATCACCACGGCTTCCGTACCGTGTCCTGATGCTACCGACAGACCGGTGGCAAAGATCAGGATCAACAACAGCAGGTTCTTGAACTGGTCCAGCAGAATACGCCAGGCCGAAACCTTGGAGCCACCCTGCAACTCGTTCGGGCCGCTGACGGACAGCCTCTGACGAGCTGCCTCGCCGGTCAGCCCCACCTCAGATGACGACAGTTCTCTGAGAACATCGACAACAGCCAGCGCATGCCAGGGACGCTGCTGAGATGCATTCTTCATGCGCTCTTCCGCCCTCTCCCAGTTGACCGGCACCCAGCAATGGAACTTACCTCAATCCGGCTCTCTGTCCTAGCCCGGGCCGGCCGACTCATTCAGCCGCTCCGGTGGGGGATACCCGCGTGGCGGCTGGCTAACGGTCTGGCATCGCTTCCAGATGATGGAGGACCACAAGTCCCACTGGGCCGGGAACTCGATCTATCGGCTCGACAGATTCTGCAGATCAATGCCCCACGAGTCGAGGACGAGCGGAGGAATCAACCGAAAAGCAGCTCGGCCATCGGCCCACTTGATCGTCTCCGGCCGTCGAGCGACGTCGGTACAGAGCCGGCTGGGGTGAGGCCGGATACCGACGCGACCCAAATCGAGTCGATCGGCGTCCCAGCACGTCTGAATCGTCACATCGGGATGCGTTCGCTCACGAGTATGCCCTTCACAGGCCCGAAAAAGCAAATGGAACTCGTGCTCATCCAGCTCAAACGCCTCGCCCCTCAATTCTTCAGCCAATCGGGCTCCGCGAAGTCCGTGGTCGGGATCCCTTACTTCATTCACTCGCCGCGAATCATGAAATATGGCAAACAACGATACGACGGCGACATTCGCCCCGGTCTCTTCCGCCAGCTTCAGGCCGTTCTCCAGCACCCTCGCCCAGTGCGCCACTCCATGGTCACCATCCCAGGGCAAGGCATAGTCCTGCAGAATGAATGGCAGAATCCGCGTCAAGTCCATACACTCGTCTCACCCATGCATTCACCGGCCAACTGAATTACTTGGCCTGTTCGGCCTTCAGTTCTAGACAGACCAGCTCGTTGCTCCCACGCAGGTACATCCGCGTGCCGACAAACGCCGGGTGAGAAAGCACGCCGGGGTCGTCCTTGAATACGTGCCGGCGCGCAATGGGCTGGAATTTGTTCGCCTGAGCGTCAATCAGAATCAGTTCGCCAAACTTCGAGACGGCCAACGCTCGGTCACCGCAACCCACCAGTACCGCGTAGTCATCAAAGGCTTCGTCCTCCTGAAACCAGACGGTCTGCAGACCCGTCTTCAAGTCGACGCACTGCATACCCAGCCACACGCCAAAGACGCGGCTGCCCAAGACGATCGGTGTATGAGTATCCGGAGCCAGCTCGTCGTTCGTTGCAATCGGCTCGGGCTTGATCGTCCCGTCCGCGTTGAAGTCATAGAGCCGCATGCCGTTGTTCTCGGTCGTGACCAAGAGCTTGCCATCCACGGCGATCGGGGTTGGCACGTTGAAATCATTCGCCACCGGTGGAACCAGCCGCCACAACTGCTGGCCCGTGTCGGGATCCAGCCCCACCAGGGCCTTACGTTCGTAGCCGACTATCTGCCGGCGGTTGCCAAACGTGCCGACGATAAAAGATGCGAATGCGGCGTGGCCTCCTGGCGTCTTCCACACGACTTCCCCCGTCGCGGGGACCAGTGCCACCACGGATGCTTCCGGCCCCCCGGGGTTCACAATCAGTTTGTCGTCCACCACCAACGGCGAAGAACTGGTTCCCCACGCATTGGTCAGGTCCTTGCCACGGAACTCGGACAGCAGATTCTTCTTCCAGACGACTTCACCGGTGGCGAGCTTCACACAGATCAGCGTCCCATGGGCATTGTACAGAAAGACCAGGTCGCCGTGAATCGTTGGCGTCGCTCGACCCGAATTGCCGTAGTCGAGATGCCCCGACGACAGTTCACGGACCGCCCATACCTCCTCACCCGTCTCCGCTCGCAGACACCGAAAGATATCGGTCGTGTCGAGCGCGTCGCGATCGGCCAGAATGACAAATTCCTGAGTCGCCGCCACACCACCGAGCGCCGAAGCGGTCAACGGTGCTCGCCAGACTACCGGCAAGGGGTCGGGCAAATTCGGCGGGAGCCACGACACCAGACCGTCACGGCCAGGACCGCGCCACCCCGGCCAGCCCAAATCAGCTGTCAGTTCTTTTTTTTTACGATCGCTCTCGGGTCTTCCATCGCGATGAAGCCATCCTGAGTCTCCAGCGCGATCCGAAGCTCCGGGCTTGCCGACACCGATACCAGTGCCGCCGCCAATCGCTGGCGCAACGGGCCAGTCAGCTGCTCAGTCACAAAGGCCTCGATGAATGGCACCGGCTCCGTCTCACCGATCACCCGCAACGATCCCTTCTCGACCGTACCGCACCCTTCCAGCAACGGCTTGGCATAGCTCGAAATCACCGCCACCCCGTGCTTGCCCTGCTTGGCATCGTCGAGAATCAAAATCGCCCCTTCATCGCAGGCCACTGCCGTCTCCAACTCGTCCGGCAGAGCCACTTTGTTGGCCTGAAACAGCTTGACGGCCGCGGCATTCTTTTCATCACACTCTTCGGGACCAAAAACCAACCGATAGCCGCTCACGTCAGCCAACGACTTCGCTGAATCCGACGATGGCACAATCACCAAACCGGTCATCGTCGTCCCGCCCTGCTTGCCAGTCAGCCGAGCGACCGGGGTGACATCCAACTTCGACCGCTTCGAGTCGTACAGCACCACCGAATGCTTGCCGATCACCAAGTCCGCTCGACCCCGCGTATCGTTCTGCAACGCGCCGGTCAGCGATTCCTTGAAGTGCACCTTGACCGGCAGGCCCAGTTCTTCCGTCAATGCGTCGGCAAGCCGTTGATAGTCGCGCTGAGCGTAACCGGCGACGCAAGGGCATGAGAGGGGTTTGGCCAGCGGATCCATCACCACCATCACCAGCTCCGTCGGCTCCTTGATTTTTTCCACCGCCGAGAGCGATGGAGTTGCGCACAGGACGAACAAAGCAGCCCAGCACGAGCTAACCGCCGTCAATAATACCGCGGCTCGGTTAGCACTACGAATTGACAGACCCAACGACCTCATAAGGCAGTTCCTTTAAGTTGCAACGAGTCCGAAAGAAGCGGCCTCAGGGTGTGGCCTCAGTGGCGGCCGGAACCTTTTCGAGCACACAGATACCCGATTTCTGGACGTCAAAATAGTAGACTCGTTCACCGTCGGGACTCGCCGCTACAATCGAACTCTTGCAGCCAGCCTGCACGTCGGCCTTCCCAACCAGGTTCAAGAACTTGCCGTCCTGGCTGAACAGCTTCACATTCCCATCAGATTCGGCCACATACAGATTGTCGCCAACCAGTCGCGTGTTCATGGGGTTGCAGCAACTGCCGAAACCTTCCCCCACGCCATCGCGGCTGCGTTTGCCGAACGTCAGAACTTCTTTGCCTTCCGCGTCATAGCGCACCACTCGGTGACGCGAATTCTCCGCGACCACCAGCTCCTCGCCACAACACTGCACGTCCATCTGACCGCAACAGCCTCGCAGTCCGTCAACAATCATGGCCGGATTCTGGAAATCGAGATCGGTTCGCCAAACCGAGTAACCGTAGCCCTTCGAAGCGGCACAGGTCACGAAAACGTACTTGTCATTGACAGCAATCGCGTTGATCGTCTTCTGCCGGCTCGAAAGACTCTCAACAATCTGCTTGATCTGCTCCTCACTCGGCTCGTTGTACTGAGCCATCGCCTGCTTGTACGCGGTGATCATCGGCTCCATCATCAGCTTGCTCTCTCGCTGCTCCTCCGTCAGCTCGTCGTCTGATTTCCCCTCCATCTCCTTCTGCTGCTTCTCGAGCGTCGCCAGGGCCTCAGCATAGGCCGCCTTCTGTTCGGTCAGCGTCTCCATCGCCCGCTGTCGCAAGACTTCCTCGGTCTGAGAATCGGCACTCATGTTCGGCGATGCGGTCTGAATCAGCTGCTTGCCCGTCGGATCGAACTTGGCCACGATCCCGTTGCCGCCCACGTAAATGTTTCCGTCGGATCCCACGTTGACTGAATGCCCCGAGAAATCGACCGGGAAACTGTGGACCTTGTTCCCTTCCTGGTCGATGATCCGCACTTCACAACCGGGCGCCTTGCCATCCGGCGTCGAACCGAAAGTCGGAATGCCGCCCCAGACCGGCGCGCCACCGTCGACCAGCGCCAACAGCTTACCGTCCGGCATCAAGCAAAAACTCTTCAGCATCAATCCCGGCTCGTCGTTGGTCGGCTTGATCAACCGCACCTGCTGATGCGTCCCCGACACTGTTCCGGCTGAACCAGACCCCTCAACAGATTGAGACAACTCGATGTCTGCTGAGGTGGCGGCTGCTTCCACCTCAGCGTCAGCGGTCTCCTTGGCAGCTTCTTCAGTGCACCCGATTGAGGTCGCCAATAGCAACAGCGCACCGAAACCGCTTCGCGCTGCCAGGTGTGACCATCGCCCCAGACACTCACCCAGTGACACGGAAACAGCCATGGTCCGCCCTCAACTTCTAAGTTCCAAGAAGCCCGAACGCGACGAAGATCGCGCCCTTTCCACGACTTAGTCTATCGGAGCGTGAAAACGGGCGTCAAGCTTGTCGGTATGAATATAGAACTCTATTGTCGTTGATCTTGTCCCAATCTTGTCCTTTATCTGGGAGTGCCAGCACTTAAACATGACCGACGAGCCCAATGAGCGTCGCGGTCAGGCCGATTCAGCATCCAAGACGACCCTGGCCCCCTTTACGGGTAGGGATTTCTCCTGAGTCAGCAGGCCAGAGCCGAGCCAGTTTACCCAGTCGTTTGCCGCCCTGGATCCCTGCTTATCGGTGGACTACTGCCTATGTGAAAGCGTTTTGATTCGAGCGACTTGGCCAGTAGAATGGTGGCGGGTTGGGCAGCAAGGCTATCTGTACCTGTTGGTAGGGCAATTGAGGCCGGACGCGCAGTCACCTGTGAGCCGAAGGACGGATGAATCGAGAATCACCACTCTCTGCGAATTCGCGTCGATCGTTCCTGCGTCTGGGCGCGCTGGGCCTGGGAGGATTGAGCCTGGGTGATGTGCTGCGATTGCGAGTCGCGGCCGGTCAGCCCGTGGCACCGCCCGATACGTCCGTGATCTTCATCTGGCTTCCTGGCGGTCCACCGCACATGGAAATGTACGACATGAAGCCGAACGCCCCGAGCGATTTTCGGGGCGAGTTTCGGCCAATTCGCACGAATGTCCCTGGCATGGAAGTCTGCGAGCTGCTGCCGCTGCACGCCAAATGTGCTGACAAATATACGCTGATCCGCAGTATCGCTCACACGTTCTCGGACCACGGTGGCGGTCACAAGCGGTTCCTCACCGGCCGCCTGCCAGCCGAACCCACGGGAACACTCAACGATTCACCCGCCGTCGGTTCGATCGTTGCCAAGCTGCGTGAACAGGTCGACGTCGGACTGCCGAACTACATCGGCGGCACCGACCAGGGACGTCATCATGTCGATGTCTTTGCGTTCGGAGCGGCCTACCTAGGACCAAAATACGTCCCCTTCAATTGCGCCGGCGACCCGAGCCAGCCTGACTTCGAAGTCAAGAACCTGGCACTCGACGCGTCACTGGCCGATCGCCTGGACAATCGAATCCAGCTCCTCAAGGGCTTCGACCGACTGCAAAACCGCATCGACGCCAGCGGGGTCATGGAGTCGATGGACCGGTTCAGCCAGCAAGCATTGAGCTTAATGACCAGCCCCAAGGCGCGCGAAGCGTTCGATCTGTCGCGTGAACCTCAAGCTCTGCGGGAACGCTACGGCATGCATGGCTGGGGGCAGCGAGCCCTGCTGGCCCGACGACTGGTCGAAGCCGGCTGCAGCTTCGTCACCATGGTCATGGAGAATCCCTACATCTCTGGCGTACCCTTTGCCAAGAACGGTACCTACAACTGGGACTCGCACGCCGTCAATTGTCACATCTTCGAAGACGCTCGGCTCCGATTCCCCATCTACGACCAGGCCGTCACGGCACTGGTCGAAGATCTGCACGCTCGCGGACTCACCAAGAAAGTCATGCTGATCGTCACCGGCGAATTCGGACGTACGCCCCGTATCTCACATGACCCCAAAAATGGCAACCGACCCGGACGCGATCACTGGCCCCAAGCTATGTCGATGCTGGTCTGCGGAGGAGGCATGCGACATGGCCAGATCATCGGCTCCACCAACTCTCGCGGCGAACATCCGCACGATCGACCGTTGACCCCCAACGACTTGTGGGCCACCGTCTATCGCCACCTCGACATCGATCCCAGCATGACGTTCCCTGACCATGCCGGGCGCCCGATGCCGATCCTGCCGTTCGGGGAACCCATTCGCGAACTGCTCTAAACGAACTTTCTCAACGAACTTCTCGCCGCCGCGGCGGGCATCAGCACAACAGCCGGTGGCGTGTGAGTTCCAGCCGGCAGCACGGGAGCAATCAATCCGAAGCTCCCTGCCGGACCACGATCGGTACGTAACCGACTTCCAGACCTTGAGGCGGAGTCACCAGGACGGCCGGATCGAGGTCGGCGAGCGTTCCGCGGGACGGAGGGGGAAGATACTCGCTGTCCTTCGTCCAGTGCCGATGCAGCAGCTCGACTCGCTGCTGCAGCTGCTCTCGCTCGACATCCGTCAGGTCCGCGTTCAAGAGCGCCGGCTGATCGGCGAATCGGTACCAGTAGTACGTAACGACACTGCCATCCCCCAACTTCACCGTGAACGGCCCAGCGGCTGGACCAGGCTTCTTCCAGCTGCTCGCAGCTTCCTCCGGCGTGACATAGGGCTCCGGGTCCTGAGTCCGACGCTGAGGAAACTCGACTTGAGCCAACCCAGTCTCGGCTGGCACCTCGCGGGAATTCACCACCACCCAGCGGCTTTTGCCCTGACCCTCCCCCGTCAGCCGGTAATACTCCGGCAGCGTGACCATCGCTCCATCTCGCGTCACTGATTTTTCATCCCACTGATATCCGTAAGTGAATTCATCCAACGCCACCGGCGAGGCAAATGAACTCCACGCTACCCGAGCTCGTTCGTCACGCTCAGCCTGCCCCGCATAGATCTGCCACGTCGCCCCGCCCTTGCCGTCGAACGTATGGACTGCGGCCGCCTGCGGATCAATCTGCCCAGAGACGGCCTTACCACCCTCAAACCACGCCTCCACTCCGTCCCACAGCGCCGATCTGTTGTAAGCGGTGATGCGGTGGATCAATGGCGAGTCGCCTTCGGCTGAGGCAGGAAACCGCGTCGGAGCGACTCGTGCAAAGGTATTTCCCTGACCGTCCCGCGCGATGTAGGCCGGTATATGCTGAGTCTCCATCTGCACAGCTTTGTTGGGATCGGAAGGACGAGCATCCAGAAACAGTCCCGCCAGCTCCGGCTGGTCCAGCGTCGGCCGTGACCAGAAGTAAGGCATGAAGAAAGTGACCGGTCCCTTGAAATTCCCCGTGTTCAGGAACAAGGTCCAACACTGGTTACCCGTGGGTATGTCCTTACCCGCAGTCGTTTTCTTGGGCGCGGTGAGCGGCAGCGGCAAATAGCCGTACCCGAACAGATCTCCGCTGGTCCCCTGTTTCAGGTTCAAGCCGTCCGGTGGCCAAAGCACCCAGGGACTGAGTTGAGCGATCGCGTAGTGACCGGCCGGCTCATTCCAGTCGCGTCCCTTGCCGGCTCCAGGCCCGTTAGCCCACTCCACAAAGTTCAGCGCCACGCCACCCATGATGAACTTCGGCGTCTCGGTAGCGAATCGAGTATCCCGCCACCAGCCGAGCCCACCCTCGATGTCGGAATAAATCTTCTCAGGCTTCGGGTCATCCAGCTGCGCGAACATCCACGTACCGAACAGCCCGCTCTGAAAGTCCTGACCCGGATAGTTTTTCAGCAGTGGCCAAGCCGCGACGTACATCGAGAATCCGGCGTTGTACTTCTCATCGACCTTGGCGTGTGGCACGAGCAGATAGCCGGCCATCTCGGCCGATTCCGGTACCTTCTCGTCCGCTCCAGCAGCACCTACAAGTATCAGAAAAGCCGCGACGCAAACCGCCCGCATCCAGCCCCATGAAGGCCAACCAGTCAACATGATGAATCTCCCTAGAGTCTTCAATTCAGCCGGCCGTGCGTCTGAGCGCCGAATGGCCGCCAGCAACATCATATCAGTTTGCAAGGGCTGGAGATGGGCTGACGCTGCCGCTCACCACTCATAAATCCTGCTTTACACCCTCACGCCGCTGAGCAACGTGCCACAGCACGCCAGACGGGTCAACGACGTAGGCGGTTCTCAGCCCCCACGGCTGGACCGCTGGAGCCTTGGGCGCCGGGACACCGAAACGCCCGGGGAGATCCAACGACTGCAGATGAGCCCACCAGGCGCCAAGATCGTCCACCATCAGCTGCATCATGAAGTTGCCAGCCCAGTCCGGTTGAAAATAATTCTGCAGAATCATCCCACCCGAACCCACGTTGAAAATCGCCACCTCACTGTCCAGCACTTTCTCAAAACCTAGTGCCTCATAGAACCGCCTGGACAGCTCGAAATCCTTCGCCGGAACGAACGGCCGAATTCGTTCGGTACCCGACGGTGCTTCGTTCAACTCGCGTTCCTTTCGTGACACACAAGACCGCTGCTACCGAAACAGCCGCAATCTTGCCGATTGCCGGTCCTACTCGACACCGATCACCAGTCTATCAGATTCCCGTCAACACCGGGCAACGCGACGAGCACCACAGGACGCAGGCCATCGTTCGGGAAGACTGCACAATCGGCCGCAACACGAGGATACTCGATGCCGCGGCGATACCAGGCGGCGGTGAATGGCTGCTCCCGCCGGGCAACGCGGATTGGCGAGTACGAGTAGGATATATGAAGCACGAAGCACGATTAAAGAAACCACGCGAGTCGTACTCGTACTCAGCGCAGCGGTACTCGTACTCGAATGCGGCGGGAATCGCCACGGCGGGAAATCACTCCACAACCGTGACCGACGCGAGGGGCTTTCCGATCGCGGGAAACCGATCTAAAGTTATCAGCAGGACAACTGAGTTCTGGCGAGCGGTTCGCACGAAACGGCGGCCGGTCGCCAGTCGAGCCGCGCAATCGATTCTCGCCAGCCGCGGATGGAATACTTTGCCATGCAACGTACTGTGCTGATTACCGGAGCCAACCGCGGGATCGGTCTGGCCATCGCACGACAGCTCGGTGAGTTGGGTCATGCCGTGCTGCTCGGCGCCCGCGATTTCCCAGCCGGACAACAAGCCGCCGAATCGCTCCGTCGACAGGGGCTCAACGTCGCTCCCATCCATCTCGATCTGGCTGCTGCTCCCACGATCGACGCTGCCCTGCAGCAAATCAACATCGAGCGTCGCCACATCGATGTGCTGATCAACAACGCCGGAGTGCTGCACGAACGTCCGTTGCTGGACCTGACCGATGCGGAAGTTGCCGAATCGATAGCCGTCCACCTCACCGGACCGCTCCGACTCGTGCGGGCACTCGTCCCCGGCATGATCAACCGCGGATACGGGCGAATCGTGAATCTCTCATCTGGCTGGGGATCTTTTGCCGAAGGGCTGGGAGGGCCCGGTGCCTACGGGATCACCAAGGCCGCCCTCAACGCACTGACCATAAGATTAGCGGCCGAGCTGCCGGCCTCGGTTAAGGTCAACGCGATGTGTCCGGGTTGGGTCCGCACTCGGATGGGTGGTCCCTCAGCCACTCGTACTCCAGACGAAGGCGCCGACACGGCGGTCTGGCTGGCCACGCTTCCTGAAGATGGTCCGAGCGGCGGGTTCTTTCGAGATCGGCAGGCGATCGCCTGGTAATCTGATCTCAGCCTGTTGCACGACGAATTCGCGCTTCTCGAGCGGGCGTGGTATCACCGAGCTGCTGCAGCGGGAAGCGGCGAACAAGATAAAATAGGGTTTAACCACGACCGGTCAACTCACGAATCGGTCGACCCTCAATGAAGGTCAATCGCTCGTCGCGTCCCAAGTGCGGGAATGTCAGCCGGTGCTGGTCCAGACCGAGCCGTTCGAGCATCGTCGCGTGGAGATCGCGAAAATGGACCGGCCGTTCAATGGCTCGCAATCCGATCTCGTCCGTGGCTCCGACGACTTGACCGCCACGGATTCCCCCGCCGGACATCCACATCGTGAACCCGAGATTGTGGTGGTCGCGACCACGGCTCCCTTCTGATTCCGGCGATCGACCAAACTCGCCACCCCACACCACCAGCGTCGTGTCGAGCAATCCGCGCTGCTTCAGATCGCCCAGCAGCGCGGCGATCGGCTGATCGGTCTCAGCCGCTCGTGCCAGATGATTGCCTTCAATGTCCGCATGAGCATCCCACTGATTCGACCCGGAACCGCCTCCGGAAACCACACACACGAACCGGACCCCCTGCTCCACCAAACGGCGAGCCAGCAGACAACGACGGCCGTAATCATCGGTCGGACTTCGCCCCACGCCGTACGCGTCCAACGTCTGAGCTGACTCGCGCGACAAGTCAAACACCTGCGGAGCCTCCGTCTGCATACGGAACGCCAGATCATAGCTGCGAATCCGAGCCTCCAGCTCCGAATCCTCGTGCTCCAACGCGGCTTGATTCAATTCGCGAATCAACTGCCAGGTCCGCGATCTCTCCGACGGCGACACACCCGACGGATTCGAGAGGTTCAATACCGGCTGAGCCCCCGGCCTGAGCATCATCGGCTGATGTGCGGCCGGCAGGAATCCGTTCATGTACAACGGCTGGCCGGCTTCTTGAGCTCCACGCGGATCGGGCATCACCACATACGCTGGCAACGACTGACTCTCTGATCCCAAACCATAAGCGACCCAGGACCCCATGCTCGGAAATCCCGGAATGATCCGCCCCGAAAACAGCTCATACTGCGCCGCCGAATGAACCACCATGTCGCCATAGCACGAACGGACGACCGCCAGATCGTCAATATGACCCGCCACATGCGGCCACAAATCCGAAACTTCGATCCCCGACTCGCCGTATCGCCGGAACTTGCGTTGAGTCCCCAGCAGTCGGGAATTCGCATTCACGAACTGGTACTTCGCGTCGCCAAACTCCTGTGGCCGAACCTGGCCGTTCAGCCGATTCAGCAACGGCTTCGGATCAAACGTCTCCAGGTGACTCGGCCCCCCTGACATGAACAGGAAGATCACCGACTTGGCGGTGGCGGCAAAATGCGGCACGGCACCCGCTGAATTGCTAACGGGAGCTGCCAGCCCTGATTCTTGAGCTGCCAGCCACGCCAACGGCAAGGTACCGAATCCACAACAGGCCCGCCGCAATACGTCGCGCCGGCTGAGTGTTCTCAAGGGATTCGGCAACCATTCATTCGACATACATCAGCCCGTTCAGGTTGAGTGTCGCCAGTGCGAACTCCGACAGTGAGTGTTCGGAAAGGAACTCCAGGCTGATCGCCAACTCTCGCTCGGTCGGAGCTCGCCCCGTAGTCAGCCAGTAAGCACGTTGAACCTGACCACAGTGATCCCCGGGGACTTCTCGTTCCAGACGAGCTGCCAAGGTGACAGCCATCTCGTTGGCGAAGGCCCCGTTCAATAACTCCAGAGACTGAGGAGCGTGTGTGGTCGACTGCCGCTGAGGACAACTCGATTGCCCACTCGGCTGGTCAAAGACCTCCAGAAACGGCAACCTCAGATTCCGCTTCGACATCAAATAGATCGACCGGCGGTGATGTTGACTGATGTCAGGTGCCACCGACCACTGAGCCGGCTTGTACAGCAAGCTGACCAATTGCGGCTCGACCGGCACCATCACGCTCGCGCCGCCACGCTGCCTGTTCAGATTCCCGGCAATCTCCAATAGCGAGTCTCGCAGCTCCTCCGCAGTCAGTCGCCTCCGGCTCCAACGCCCGAGCCATTGATTCTCCGGGTCGAGCTGCCTGGCTTCACTACTCTCCCACGGGGCACTCGACTGACGAAACGTGCTGCTCAGCACCAGAGACCGCACCAGCGTCTTCCGGTGCCATCCACCTCGGATGAACTCCACGGCCAGACGATCCAGCAGCTCAGGATGACTCGGCGATGATCCACGAATTCCGAAGTTGTTCGGACTGGCGACCAGCCCCTGACCAAAACATGACTGCCAGACTCGATTGACATAGACCCGAGCCACCAGGCTCTGCGCGTCGCTCAACAGCCAATCGGCCAGCTTCGTGCGCGGGTGATCGACCTCAGCCGGCCACGGGCTAACTCTCTCATCGCCGAACAGCGACATCCCACGCGGACTGACCGGATCACGTTTCCGATCCCACTCACCACGAACCAGGATGTGGATCGGCGTCCGGTTGGCATCCACGCTCCGCACCGCCGGAATGACCGGTGATGGCGGCTTGGGTGCGGCGGCCTTCTGCTCAGCATTCTGCCTAGCTTTCGGCTCACCCTTCAGTGATATGGCATCGGCATCAGCCACGATCTGCCCCGCGCCGTCCACTGGGATATCGACGTCCTCGGTAGAGGCTAGAAACGCTTGCAGCTGATAGTAGTCACGCTGCGAAATGGCATCAAACTTGTGGTCGTGGCAACGAGCACATCCGATCGACAGCCCCAGAAACGCCGCACCAATAATGTCCGTCCGCTCGGTCAGTACTTCATTCCTGCTGGCCGCCACCTGCTGATTCCCCGCGTTCCGACGAACGGCACCCAAGCGATGGAACGTCGATGCGGTCAAGTGACGGACGTCGGTCGAATCCAGCTCATCGCCCGCCAGCTGCTCGCGCAGAAACTGGTCAAACGGGACGTCGCGTTCCAGGGACTCGATCACATAGTCCCGATATCGCCATGCGTCAGGAATAGGATTGTCGTACTCAAATCCCTCCGACTCGGCAAATCGCACCAGATCGAGCCACTGCTGGGCAGCATGCTCAGCATAGGCGGGGCTGGCCAGCAACCGATCAACCAATCGCTCGGCCGCCCGAGGCGTCGGATCAGCCACAAATTCGGCCACCACCTCCGGATCGGGCGGAAGACCCGTCAACGTGTAATAGACGCGCCGGACCCAGACCTGCGGCGTGGCCGGGGGAGCTGGCTGCAGTCCTTCGGATTCCAACTTCGCCAGAATATAGCGATCGATCCAGCTGGACGGCCATTCGACGTTCTCCACCGGAGGCGGCGGTGTCACTTGCAGCGGCCGAAACGCCCAGTAGTCCTTCGCATCCGCCAGTGTTTGCCGTCTCGGCACGGCGTGGGAAGTCGTCGTCTCGGGCCGATTGTCCGCGGCGCCGAGTTCAATCCACCGGACCACGTCAGCGATCACCGTGGCCGGCAGAGGATCCTGATCCGGAGGCATCTGCAAATCTTCGTGCCGCAACGCCGACACGAGACGGCTGGCTGGAACGTCGCCGGCCACAACCACCGGCCCCGAATCGCCACCTGCCCGTAACCCGCCAGGCGTGTCCAGCTGCAAACCTCCCTGCAGCGGCACAGCTCGCGCCGAATGACAGGCAAAACAGTGTTCTTCCAGTACTGGCAGGACCCGAGCCTCGAACAGCCGCGCCGATTCCGCTCGCCGACTATCACCTTCCTGAGCATCCGCACAATGGTTGGTCGCCAGCCCGACGATCAGAATCGTCAGCCGCAGCAGCCACCAACTCAGATGCCAGAATGGATAGGACGCGTGCACGTCGACAACCTCAAGGCGGATCAGCGAAGGGCGTAGGAGGGAAACGCGGGCGGAAAGCAAGGGCGAGGGCGTTCGATACCCCTCCAATTTCAACCGATCGAGACGGCCGAATCAAGTGATTTCCAGAGCTGAAAGATAAGGTTGCCAGCCTTCAAAAAAGCTCGGCGATCGGTGAACCGCCGTTGATCAGGTAACGTGGTCGACCTTGATGGTCTGAATACTGAACGTCCTGCGGCACGCCGAAATAGCGAAAAATCGTCGCCGCCAAGTCGGCTGGCGTCACAGGCCGCTCCCGAATCGCTCCGCCATCGGGTTCCGTAGCCCCGATCACCTGGCCGTGCCGCAACGCTCCTCCGGCCAGACACATCGACATCACTTGCGGCCAATGATCGCGACCATCGGTACTCCCCTGCGTTCCCATATACGGCGTCCGCCCAAACTCGCCCATAGCGATCACCAACACTTGGTCCAGCAATCCACGTTCCTCAAGATCGGTCACCAAAGTCGTGATCAAGTGGTCGAACAGAGGCAACAACGGCCCTAAGCCTTTAGAGATTCCTCCGTAGGGCGGGATATTGTCGCCGTGCGTATCCCACGTCCCCGAAGCTCCATGGTAACTGAGATCCAGTGTAACAAACGCCGTCCCCGCTTCGACCAAGCGTCGAGCGATCAAGGCCTGCTGACACCACAGATGCTTGCCGTACCGATCCCTCACCGATTCCGGTTCACGCGATAGATCAAACGCACTGCGGGCGCGATCGCTTAACAGCAGTTCCACCGCCTGACGCTGGTAAGTGTCCAGAGCGGCCAGCGATCCGTCGTGGTCGAGACTGGCGTTCAGCGCATCGACTTGCCGTAGCAACTTCAGTCGATTCGTCACACGACCTTCCGACAAATCGGCGGGAAGCCGAAACAGATTGCCGCCACCCGTCGTTCCCGTATCGCGACCGAATTCGTCATAAACCGGCAACGCCACGCCGTCGTTGCAGATAAACGGATCGTATTGCTTACCCAAATAACCGGCAAAGGCCAGATGCGACCGCGATTTCATGAAAGCGGCAGAAGCGGGCATCGCCGGATGGTTGGCACCATGATGCTTGGCAACAACGGACGCCAGTGACGGGTACATGGCCGCTTCGGGGTTAACGCGTGGTTCCGCGGCAAGGTTGGCCGACTGAAAGACCGTGTTCGGCTCATGATTGCTGTGACGCGCATCGACTGAACGAATCAAAGTAAACCGGTCCAGCATGGCGGCTTGCTTGGTCAGCCGGTCACAGATGACTACACCCGGAAGTCGAGTCTGAGCGACGCCGAAGGGGCCGCGATTCATCAGCGGTCGGTCCGGCTTACTGTCCCAAGTATCAATGTGGCTCGGGCCGCCCGCCATCCACAACAGAATCACACTCTTGTCTGCCCGAGCGTTGCCCGCCGACTTCGCCTGCAGCAGCTTCGGCAACGACAAACCGGCCAAACCGCTCAGCCCGGCCTTCACCATCGATCGCCGAGTCAGTTGGTACAATCCCTCGCGCTGACGGCCGAGCAAATCGCTAAATGCAGACTCCAAGCCGAGCGGGCTCAAACTTGGGCCGTCAGTGGAGCGCTGAGCCATGGTCGACCTCGACAAGGGACACGACTGACCAGTGTCAGTTAAACCAGACGGCAAATCCGAAGAACCGCCCCTGGAAGACCCTCGTCAGGCTAGACCAGGTCTCCGGACGTGATAACGGACCGTCCTCCAGATAAGGCAAGGCGGCCGACCCCTGAATCATCAACACCAGATCAAAGTCCCGTGGCTCGGTGAAGAATCGCTTCAGATTGAAACCGCGTCCTTCCGCCGGAACTTCGAGATCTTGGCCCCACACAACTCGCGTATAGTCGCGCCAGTACGGGACCAGCTTGCGGCCTTCAAGCAAATCCTCCATCTCCGCGAGGACTTGCTGCCAACCGTCGATCAGCTCGCGCGACACGGGAATTCGGAGCACTCCGGTTTGCTTGGGATTCGGAAGCCATTCGTCGTCGTCGTCCGTCTCCGCCTCAATCAGAGCCCATGACTCACGGGACGTTCGAATCATCCCCAGCCAATGTTGCCGAGCCGACTCCATTCGATTCGGCTCCTTCAGCGGGAAAGAGGCCAGATGTATGACCGTGATGATGTCAACGATCTCGTCGTCAAATGATCGTTCATCTGCCGTCTTGCGCCGTTCCACCACACCGTCGGAGCGGGCGTGATTGGGGTAGATCCGGTGAGCCGTATGGTCGAACAACCGTTGATGATCATAGGCCAGCACAACGTCACAGAATCCGGCCAGAAAGTGACAATAACCGCGCAGCCAAAGGACGTCACCTCCGTCCAGCTGAACCCGTAGTCCCGAAGGACCAATGGACGGCGGAATGACGTTGAGCGATTTCAGGATAGCGTAGAGGCCTTCCGAGTCTGCTACCTGCCCGTCTGCCGTTACGTCCAGATGCACAACCCCCAGATCCAACGGCAACTTAACGTCCCGCGTCACATCGACCTTGGCCAACTCCTGCTCGGCCTCAACAATCCTGTCTTGGAAATCGGCGAAGATCTGCCGCAATTGCTGGTAACTCACTTGTTGCGGAGCTGGATTCGCAGGGACCGGAAAACGAAGTACTGGCAGATTGCGGACATTGTCGCCCAGCGCCCCGTATCGATACTGATCCTGCCCGAGCTTCTCGATGGCCGATAGCACTTTGACTACGCCGAGTGCGAACCTCGCCTGAGGATTGCTCGGATCGGACTCCAGCGATTTCTGAAGATCAGCTTCGGCGGCGGCGATCTGGCCACGCTCAAGCTGCCTGGCAAGAGCATCCGTCAGGTCTTCGGCCCCCCATCCGACCTCGACAGTCAACAGACAAACCGCCGAAACCCAGAGCCAACATGAACTGATCCAACTCTTGGACATCGCTCACCTCCCAATCAAATCGACCAACTCGGTTCGCCATCGCCGAGTCTCAACCTGTTCTTCGATGTCCTGATTCTACAGCATCTCCCTCCTTCAGGTGGCGGCAAGAAGACCCGATGCCAAGAGGCGGCATGGGCGAGACCTCGTTCAGCGCTGACAGGTCCGCCACAGGGTGCCCCCTGACGGACCCGCCGTGAAATCGCCAACAGCGGCCGTCAACGGCCCAAGATTCCGCGACGGCGCCGCCAACCGGCTCCCGAGAACAACCACGTGGCGCCCAGCCAGATCGGTCCCCATACCGGCTCCGGCACCAGTTCGCCAAAGACTCGGAAAGCCGGAGTGTCGACGGTATCGGCCGTGAACCAAGCCGTGCCGTCCGTCCCCGCCACTCCCAACGCCCCGGTGCTGTTCAATGACCAACCCGTCTCGGAGTCAGGAAGAGCGGCCGACATGACGAGCCAGTAGTTGGCTCCCTGCGTCAGCTGCACTTCCGAGTTCGGCAGCCAACTCAATAGATCCCCCGGAACGGGCAGCACATCTAGAAACGTGTTCGCCACCAGCACGACCGGACCGGGAAGCCCGTCGACTTCGTTTCGTAACTCCAGTCGAGGAGCGTTGGTGGCCGGCGGCTCAAACGGTACTGCGGCGACGTCAATCTGAGTGAGACGATACGAAGCCCCGGGTGAAAAACGGACAGCCAAATCAAACCGACCGTCGAGCGAATCGGGCCCCCGCACAGATAACAACGATCCCTGCTGGAACTCACCGTTGGGACCCAAGTTGCTGTAGATCACCTCCGCACGAACGAACGTCGGGCACAGCCCGAGCACCACCAATCCGCACAAGCAGAACAGGCTAAACTTTGTCAACATTGCCACCACTCCCAGCATTCATGCTCCTGGCCCCGTAACCGGGACAGCACCCCCACCAACCGCTGCCAGAAAGTGCGACCTGCCGGCAGAGTGGATTGCCATCAGTTCCTATCGCAGAAGGCGACTAGAATCGCACATGAAGTTCGCTATTTTTCCCGTATCACCCACTCGCCAGGCCCGTCGTTTGACCGACCCAGCCTGGTCGAACATCGCGTTCACGCCCCACAGGAGGGACAACGGTGAGTGATGAGGGCTCACGATTGGCGTGGAGGCGTCAATCGTCGTGGGGAACAACGGCGGTCCAATCGACATGACCGTCGGGGGTGAACGGAATCTGAGCCAGCTCGCCGCAAACTTCGAAATTCGCCCCGCTCAGATTGTCGTCCGACAGGGCCGCGGCTGAGACCAGCATGTTGGCCAGCTTCAAGGTGCTGTGGATCATCACCAGATAGGGTTCCGGCCGAATCGGACTCACCGCCAAAGCGGTCTGCAAGGCGTCCCGGTCGTTGGGCATCACGATCGGCATCCGCGCCTGACACGGCGCCAGCGCGCTAAGGCAATTGAGCGCCGTCACCTCCGGGTCGACTGCGGCGCGAAATCGCTCCGTGATGAATTCGCACAATCCCATGCCGATCGCGTTGCCGTGATTTCCTGGCGAAAGCGCACTGCCGATGATGTTGAAGATGCGTGGCGTACCGGGGATCCAGGGCTGACCCTGGACTGCACCATACGGCGAACGCCCGATCGTCTTGGTGTGCATCCCCTGACCGCTGAGGTTCTTGCCCAACCAATGACACCACAACACGTCGATCTCGCCGAACGGCAGCTTCGGCATCAAGGCCCGAGATTCGGCCAGGTGGCGAGCTTCCTGCGCAAAGAACGCGTCGATCGCCGCGTCGTCGGCCGACACGGGAGCTCCCACCACCGCCGCCGTTTCGTCGTAGGCGTTCTCGATGATCCCAACGCCTCCCAAGACCTTCACTTCGCCGCCGCGGATCAATCGCCGAGCGGAAGTCTCGATCGCCACGCCCAGCGTCCTGCCGTGGACGTGCTGGTGCTGAGCCAGTGCCTGCAAGTGGCTGAGCCCCAAGGCCAGAATCTTGGCCCAACCGCTTTCGAGCCCATAGTAGCCAGCCGGCAGCGGCGCCTCCCACAGGATATCGGTATGCTCCTTGATCCGATTCACCAGGATCACGCCGTCACACTCCAGCGCCGCCCGCCCCACGTGGACTTCCACGCCATCGACCTGATCCAGCCGGACCGTCTCGATGTCTCCGATCACTTCCGCGCCGACGCGATCCGCATCGATGCCGCGATTCCGAGCCGTCTCGAGATTCCCTTCTGCCGTTCCGCCACCGTGAGTCCCCATGGCGGTGAGGACCTTCGGGACGGCGTCGAACGATCGGAGGAGCCGGACCAAGTGGTTGAGCACCGGTCCAATATCGCGAATGCCGCGGCTGGGAGCGGTCAGGCCAATCACTCGCCCCCGCACGCGACTCGGATCCGGAATCACCTTGGCCAGCGCCGCGGCCGTCGCTGCCGCCAGATCGTCCACTCGGGGTCGTTCGAACCGCTGACGGACCGGAATCACCGCCGGGATGGGGCTCTTCGGAAGACGTGAAGTATCCATGGACTTCAGACTCAGATCTTGATCGGGAACCGCGAAGATACTGCCGGCATCAACCCTACCTAGGCCGAACCGATTTGTCGAGCCAGCCGCATCGGGGATTTCGCACGGAGACACTAAGACACGGAGAAAATGCCACAGAGAATCCGAGCGACGCGGTACACGAACCGTGGCGAAGAGCCCGAGTTCTGTCGATGCCTTCTTTGTGTCCCCTCTGTGCCTTTGTGTCTCCGTGAGAAAAAACAGAAAGGATTCCATTCCTCAGCGGCCGGCGACTTCTCGAACGGCCAGGAGTCTGGAGCCACTTCACATCGTCTGCCATAAGCCACCGGCGGACGTTGGGGCGATGGTGACGGGCACTCAGCCGACACAGTGACTTACTTCGCCACCGCCACAGCTGATCGCACGCCGCCAGAACGGACAACGTCGTGAGCCAGGCCAAGAGCCTCGAACAGCTGAATGGTGATGAACGCCACGTCCAGTTCGAACCAGCGTTGACCGTGGTCGGCCGCGCGAGGGACGGCGTGGTGATTGTTGTGCCAGCCATCCCCGTTGCTCAGTAGCGCCGCCAGCCAGTTGTTGCGGCTGTTGTCGCGAGTCTGGTAGTTGCGGTAGCCCCACGTATGAGCCAGCGAGTTCACCATCCAGGTAATGTGCCACACGGCCACCGTCCGGACGAAGACGCCCCACACCATCAGGCTCAATCCCATCTGCCAGCCCGCCGCCGTCGTCCCGCCCGAAATCCAGCCGATCAAAAAGCCGGCCGCCAGAAACAACAGTGCGTGCAATGCGTACAGATAGATCAGCCACGGTCCTCGTTCGAAGATCCGGTAGAACCGGTCGGAAACCATGTCCTTACCATACTGCTGGTAAATGCCGGCCCAGTCGACGTCGGAACGCTCACAGATCACCCAGCCGACGTGCCCCCAAAAGAGCGAGTTCCGAGGCGAATGCGGATCCTGCTCGCCGTCCGAGTACCGGTGGTGCAGGCGATGGTAGACGACAAACTTAGTCGGCGTATGCATCAGGCAACAGCAACCCTGGATCGCCAGCAAATGTTCCAGCCACGGCGGACAGCGGAAACTGCGATGCGTCAGCAGTCGGTGAAAGCCGATATTGATCCCCAGGGTCCCGTAGAAGTAGAGCCCCAATACGGCGGCGGCGACTCCGACCCAGCTGAACAGCCATGGCAAGAACGCTGCCAGAGCCACGGCGTGAATCGTGAAGACGACCGCCGCGTTCGCCCAATACGTTTTCTTCAGGTCCATCGTGTGTCCGCCGCCAGCTGGGTTTGAAGCGCCATGCACCCAGGGATGAACCTACCAGACCAGCGGGGCGACCACCAGCAGGTAGTTCCCGAACTAGGCGTGCCGCCCGATACCCTAAGCCTCATAACACGCTCGATCCTCACCTCAATCACGATTCACACTGGGACAGATAGGCAATCAGTAAGGCATGGCGTATAACTAGGGGCGCCGATGGTACGGCGAAGCGATTTGGCGCTATCCAGTCCTCGCGGCCCGACCCCGGGGACCAGCAGCGGGCAAGCGATGACCAGTCACCAGTGCAGGTGGACGTCATGCCAAACAAATTGAAGTTGTCATCCGGGATCTTGTCGACGGTTCGGCAGCCGAAGTACGGCACTTGGCCTGTGCTGATCGGTTGCCTGGGTCTTTGCATGACGGGAATTGACGGCCGCCGAGTCGTGGCAGCCGAAACGGCTGCAGATAAGCAGGCTCGAGTCCCTCAGACGGTGTCGGTTACTCGCGCCGCACTACCCGTTACCCGCCATGATCCGAGCTTGTCGGCTCGAACGTTTCCGCCTCGCCCGCCATCCGTCAGGGAATCCCTCACCTCGGTCGCCCGAACCGTCGCTGACTACCCCTCTGAGCAAGCGTTCCCGACACGATCTACTGAAGACTATCGCACCGCCAAGTATGGCGCAGAAGTTAACATTCCGGTAACGGAGGCTGCCGGGCGATCGGGCACACTCGTGCGGCTGGATCCGGCTGCGCAGGGTTCGGCCGTCAAATCGATGACCGATCGAGTATCGACGCGGCGAAAGCCGATCGATGCGAGGACCGTCCCATGAACCAACCGCGATTACGGGGTCGAGCTATCGGGCGCGTTATCGAGCGGGGTATTCTGCTCTTCTGTTGCTGGTGTGCAGCGGTGTCTCTAGTCGATGCAGAAGTCAAGGACGACGACCGGCAACTAGTCGACGAAACCATGGAACGTCTGCTGGCTGTTGTGGATCGGCCGGAAGGATACGAGAAATGGCCTCCTCGCTGGAAAATTATCGACGATGATGAAACCAATGCCTTCGCGACGTTGGATGCTGATCTGTTGCCATCGAAGTTCCCTATCGTTCGGATCCATCGAGGACTGCTGGATCAAATCGTTCAGAACGATGAAAACCGATTGGCGTTTGTGCTGGCCCATGAGCTGAGCCACCTGCTGAAACAGCATGTCATTCCGACCGACAAGGACCAGCCCCGAATCATTGAACTGGCTTTTTCGAGGGAGCAGGAGCTTGAAGCCGATCAGCTTGGCATGGAAATCACTGTCAAAGCAGGATACTCGTACCGGCAGGCCATGGATGCTCTGGAGCGAATGCGCAAACTGACCAACGTCTACTCTTCATTTGAAGGGAACGGAGTGGGTCATCCGTCTTGGTCCGATCGAATCTCGTTATTGCAGACCGATCAGGCTCAGAAAACGTTCTGGCAAGCCATGAGTTCTTTCGAGACGGGTGCTTATCTGTTGCAGATCGAGCAGTATCGACACGCTGAGGGCTGTTTTGAGCGGGTGACGCGTGAGTTTCCACGCTGCACCGAGGCCTTGTCAAACCTTGGCTACGCGCAATTGATGAGATACTGCGACGGGCTGGAGCCGGCTGATCTGCGGGAATTCGGCGTCGGCCAGCTGGTGACCGGAGGTTTTTATCAGCGGCCAGCATCGATGGAAGTTGAGCGAGGCGGTATCCAGGAAAAGCTCTGGTTTGATGCGGTCGACTCGCTGAATCAAGTCTTGACGATTCGCGATGACCTCGTGCTGCCAAAGGCCAATTTGGCGATTGCCTACCTGGTCCATCCCAGTGGGACTCCCGACCTTGACCGAGCCACTGAACTCTTTGACGACATGCTCACCCAGCTGACCGCGGCTGAGAATATCGACGAACTCGATTCCCTGGCGCGCGCCACTATCCTGGCAAACGCCTGGATCGGCGTCTACCACCGGGACAGTACCCGAAGCAGTCAGGTTCTGGCTCAGATTGAGTCCTCTATCCACCAGGTCGATGGTCGCGCTACCGGCCAGGCGGCACTCGCACGGCTTCGAATGGCCCTCGATTACACTCGTGCTCGACAATTGGCCCAATCCGACTCCCTGGAAGTCCGGCGCGAAGCTGTGCCGATGCTGGAACGTTACCTGACCGGCACGGCACCGAGTTCGTCATGGTGGCCGTTAGCGTATGAGCAATACGACCAGCTGACGATGGACTTGAAGCTGCCGGCGCTAAACGAAAGCGAACTGGCGAAACCGAAGGTCGACAAGTGGCGGCCGGTCGCCGAACTGACCTTGCCGACTGGTGGCTCCATCGGTTTGGCCGACATTACCGAGCTGGCCCTCCAGGAACTGGGTGCACCGGCCGCGCAGCTGGAACTTGTCGATGGATCGAAACTGCAACGGTACGAGTACCCCGAACGGGGTCTGGCCGTCATCGCCGGACGACGCGTTGTGGCCGTTGTCCTGAACGATGTCAAATCGCCACCGATCGAATTGCGCCAGGCAGGACTGGCGTCGGCACCGTCCCAGCTCCACGTTGGCATGCCTCGCCGAGACGTCGAAGCCCTGTTGGGCGACACTTGGTCCAGCCAGAACATGTCGGTAGTCGATCCGCGCCGGAGAGACGAATTCTACCTCTCCACCGGCATCGCAATTGGCTATCGCAACGGAGTCGTATCGGAAATCATTGTCGCTGTACCCCCACGCGGAAAATGATGCTCTGCGTTCCCGATTCCTCGGGTTCATTACCGGTATTTTCGAAGTCGCCAACTCACGTCCGTTGCTAAGGGAGAACAAACCGATGGTTCGAACAGTCATCACGATCATTTCCGGACTGTTTCTGGTATCTGCGCTCGCTTTGCCCACTCCGGCCCAGAATCCACCGGAACCCTCGGCCGACAACAAGAAGCTCGAATCGGTCCTCGATGAGGGCAAGTTTTTCTATCGTAAGTCCTACAATGAACCGGCTCAACGATGGGAATACAACATCGCCTGGGAACAGTCAGGCGAAACGTCGATGATCAACATCTACCTCCGCAACTGGGGTAGCCGTGGCGACGGCTCAAAGATTAACGTCGTCTATCTGTGGGCGACTGTTGCTGAGGCGCCCAAGGGGGAAACCCTGTCCCCTGAGCTGATTAAATTGGTGGCCTCGAGCAACGATAATGTCTACACGGGCAACTTCAGCACATCGGGAAACGCGATCGTCGCCAACTCGGGATTTTTTCTCACAGGCCTCTCCAAGGAGATGCTGGAACTGAGTGTCATGGACCTGCATGCCAACCGTGTTGCGATGAAAAAAGAGGCTGAAAAAATCGTGGCGGATCGCTAGTTGCTCCGAACTATAACGCTTTGCGAGTGACAAGACATGTGGCAACGACGAAGTCTGACGATTTGCGGCCAGTTCCTCATTTGGTTCAGCTTGTTCTACGGCATTGTGGCTCGAGGACAAGAATCTGCGCAGCAGGATGCTCAGCAGAAACTGTTGCGGTCTCGCGACCGACTTGAACACGAAGCTAACCGACTGGACGAAATCGGAAAACCGTCCGAAGCTCTCGAGAAGGTCCGGCAAATGCTGGCCGCCGAACGTGAGGCTTACGGCTCCGACCATGATGAGATCGCCGGATCACTCACCTGGATCGCCAAGAGCCTTGCCGCAGCAGGAGATTATCGGGCAGCGGCGACGAGTGCTCGCGAAGCGATGGAAATGCTGACGCGACTCTTCGGCCCCGAGTCCGACAAGTCGATTGATGCGAAGCGGTATGTCGAACACTTGAATCAACTCGCTGAACTCGACAAAGATCATCGATCGATGTGGCAAGAAGCCAACCGGTATCAGGCACAAACTAGTGCACTCATTCAGCAGCGCGACTTCGAACGAGCCGCTACCGCCGCTCAGCAGGCAGTCGACCTCTACCGCCAATCCTTAGGCGACAATAGCCTCGAAACGGCCAAAGCATGGTTCCAGCTCGCCAGAACCCTCGATCAGCAATTGAAATTCTCGCCAGCCCTGGACGCGGGACAACATGGTCTGAAGATCTTCCTGCAACAGCTCGGCCCCAGCCACTCCGAAGTCCGCCGAGAGGTCGACTTGCTGTCCGATCGGTACGAACGTCTGATCGAGGACCTGGTGACTCAGGGGGAATTCTCTTCGGCCGCCGCACGCCTTGAAGAATGGGACCAGATGCTTGCCAGTGTCTACGAAAGCAGTTACTGGGAGCGTCGCTATCTCGATTTGCGGCGACGCGAGATCACCCGGCTTGCCCAATTGCCGGCTGACCAGCTGCGGAAGTATCAGACGGCTACGCAACAGATCGACCAATCGAAGCAATTAATGTCCAACGGCAAGGGCGCCGAAGCGGAACGGCTGTTGCGCCAAGCTCTCGCTGATTTGAAGCAGCTGGTCGGAACCGATGACCGCAGGTATCTGCTGGGCACTCAGTTGTTAGGTGACTACCTGGGCAATGACCAGCTGGAGGAAGCTGTTGGCTTGATGCGGCAATTCGTCGCGACTTATGAAAGGCTGTACGGCACCAAACATCCTCGTCTGAAAATGGCTCAAGAACAACTCGTTAATCTGCTTAAGGGAATCAGCAGTCGACAGTTCGGCCGCGCCGACTTCGAAGCGGCGTCGGCCTCCAGCGTCGAGCTGCTGGCGATCAGCGAGCGACTTTACGGTCCAGATGACTCCCGTACGCGTGATGCCAGGGCGAACCTTCAAATCGCTAAGGACTACTCCCGACTCCCGGCCGATAAACTGGCTCGCGCGTTGGATACCCGACAGAAGGCAGACGCACTGGTCGTTTTGTCAACACAGCAGCGAGAATGGGAAGCGATTACACTGGCGCAAGAGATCGTCGATGTCCGCCGGGAGATCTTTGGAGAGCAGCACCGAGAGTATGCGAAGGCTCTGAGGAGCCTGGCTGCTATTTACGTCAACTTGAACGATCACGACCGGGCAGTATCCTGCCTGAGACAGGTCGTGGATCTGCAGCGTTCAGCGTTTGGTTCCGATTACCCAGAGTTTCGGGATAATCTCGATCTGTTAACAGACCAACTCGAACGAGTGGCAAGACGCCATCGGGCTGAATTCGATTCTGCATCAGAACTGGTCGTGCGGCAAGAACTGGTAGACCGCCTGACGGAACTGTTGGGTGACTCTCATTGGCAAGTACGCCACGTCAAGGCCGCGCTGTCTGAAACTGAGCAAATGACTCACTTGTCCGAAGACGACCTGCTGCGACTCCGCGAGGCCCGACGACGGGAACAATCCGGAATCCAGCTGAAGGATGATGGCCAGTCTTCTCAGGCACTGCCGCTGGTTGAACATGCGACCCAGGTTCACCGTGAAGTTCTTGGTGAACAGAGTCCGACGCATCTGCACAGCCTGGACGTATTGGCCGACGTCCGAGCCGATATCGGAAAACTTGAGCAAGCCCAGAAAGACTACCAAATGGCTGTCGCTGTGGCCCGGCAGATTTATGGTGACGTCCATCCCGGCGTAGTCTCCAGACTCCGTGCCCTGGCCAACTTCGCAAAAAATAAAGAGGACTGGCAACAGCAACAGGAGGCGTTGTGGGAGGCCTATCTGACAGGCATCGACGTGTTTGGCCGAAAGCACGGATACACTGCCGACCTGCGGCTGACGCTTGAAGAAAGTCTGCGCCTGGGCGAAATCACCACCGAACAACGTCAAGCCGCTCAACAAGGTGACCAGGCTTTTCAAGAGGCCAATAGACTTACCCAACGCGGCGACACTCTGGAGGCTTTCGACGAGGCCAGCCGAGCTTACGATCAATATCGCAAGGCCTACGGCGACCGCTGGCCTGGTTACAGCCGAGTCCGCCGCTTGCTGGGGAACCTGCAACACGACCTGTATCACCTTGACGAGGCACAACGGCACTATCTGTGGACCTTAGATCACGATTTTCGCTGGGGTGCAGAGAATTGTCGGAGGTATATTGACACTCTGTCGGATCTGGCTGATGCATTTGCGGAACAAAAGAATCTCAACGCCGCAGAATCGGCCCGGCGGCAAGTCCTGAGCCTCGAGCTGCAACTGGCCGATAACCGCTCCTGGCGGGTCGGCATGTCCATGGATCGGCTGGAACGAACAGAACGGCTGGGACGAGCTGAACAGCGGGAGTCACGTACGCTGCGGGACGCGACCAAATTCGAGGAAAAAAGCGCCGAAGCGTTGGCTCGAAATGATCTGGACGAGGGAATACGTTTCGCCCGTAAAGCGATCGAACTCCGCGCCAGACTGGTCGGCGTACTCCGTGAGGATGACCTGGGATTCCAGGAACGGCTGAACAATTTCGCCGATCTGCTGGTGACGGTGGGCCAACAACATCTGGATCAGCACCAGTTCCAGTTGGCTCGTGCCGCCTTCCAGGAATCATTGCAGTGGCTCAGCCGAGCCTACCCGGCCGGCCACTGGCGACTGAAACAAGCAGCCTACGATCTGGATGAAGTGAACCAATGGGAGAGCCTTGATTCAACTCAACTTGCAGCCATCGACGAAGCCCGGCGGCTCCAAACAAACGGTGCCGCCGAGAATCCTGACTCGGCCGCGCAGATCGTCTCGCTACTCACTCAAGCACTTGGCGAGAAACATCTCAGAACATTGCACGCGGAATTTCAGTACCTGCGAATGGTTCGAGGGATCATTGCACTCGATGAAGCTGCTCTCAAACTGCAGTCTATTGCGGCGACTCTTCGTGACCTTAACGGCAGTGACGCCCCTCCGACCAGGAGTGTACTGACGGCTCTTGCGTCAGTACATCGTTCCCGGAGTGAAATGCTTGAGCAAAAAGGCGATCTGGCCGGAGCCGAGGCAGCCATGCGAGAAGCCTTGCAGCTACAGAAGGAATTGGCAGACGGGCGAGGACCCATCGTGATACTCGACCAGATGCAAATCGATCGCATCCAGAAGGTGAGGCAGCTGGATGACGCGAAACGCCAAGCACTGGCGGCGGCCCGGAGCGAAATGGCCGAACTTGCTCGCCACGTCCGAGCGAAAGATTTTGCTGAAGCGATCCGAATCAGCCGGCAATGGGAGCTGATTACTCGAGAGGTCTTCGGTGATGACAGTATCGAGTGCGCTGCGGCTATGCAAACGACCGGAGATGTCCTGCAGGAAGCCGGAGAGATCGATCCGGCTTTTGAAAAGATTCGCCGAGCTTGGGAAATTGCCTTGAAGAGAGGAGACTTCTTCGTCCATCAGGTACCAATTACCAATAGCTTGGCAAATGCCATGCGCGCCAAATCCCAGAAAGCTGCCGACGACGGCCAATGGAAAGCTGCGACAGATATCTGCCGCGAGCTGCTTGTGAGCGAACAGGCTGTATTTGGAGACAACCATTGGATACTACGCAGGGAAGAAGTTGCCATTGGCGACCTGCTGCGAATGGAAGGAATGTCCCCGGAAGATCGAAAGCGCTTGCAACAAGCCAAATCATCCCAGCAATTGGCCAGAGAACTCAAGGATCAAGGCAATGTCCAGGCAGCTATCGACGCCTTGCGGCAAACGGTGCGCGACCTGGAGACGGTCTGGGGAAAAGATCACCATCAGGTAGCTGAACCGATGGAGTTGCTGGCCGACCTGTATGTCGAACGAGGCTGGTACGATTTGGCTGAGCCTTTGTACCGTCGAGCGATCCAAGCTTGCTGGAGTTCCTATGGTCCGCAACACGGTCAAACAATCCGTTTGTACGGGCAACTGAGCCGAGTCTACAGCCTGCTGGGCGATCCTTCCCGGGCAATCTGGCATTTGCAAGAAGGATATCAGGCCTATCAGCAGCTGATGGAGGTCGGCCGCTTTTCGCCAGAAATGTCGAGCGACTTCGTAACGTTTTGTACGAATTTCCTGGAGGTTCTCGACGCCATCCTGGATGGCATGTCGCCCGAGATAATCAACAAATCGGCCGGCCAGATTAACTTGCTCTGCCAGAACTTTGAGCAATCTGCGAGTGTCGATGATCCACTGTTCGCCAGAGTACGACGCAGCCGTGCCAACCTGCTCGCTAAACGCGGATTGTATGCTGAAGCAGAACAACTGCTGAGTGAAACCGTCGCCACACTGGCCCGCGCCAAGTCTGAACCCAACGTCGAACTGAATCTATCCCGAGCCGAATATGCCGCCGCTCTGGGAAAGCACTTGGCAGCCGAGCAAATGTTGAATCAGGTCATTAGCCAGCTGGAAGCGCAAGGCCGCGAGACGGGCCCCAACTACTTCCGCTCCCTGAAAAATCTGGCCGTGATCTATCAGGCTACGGGACGGCGAAACCAAGCTGTCCAAACTCTCATTCGGTGCCTGCAGACTGAACAAGACTACCTCGGATCCGTGTTTGCCATAGTTGGCGAGCGACAGGCGTTCGATCAACTGAGTCGTTTCAATCGAACACTGAAGATGCTCCTGTCGATTGCCGCGGAGCCGGAAGCCCAAGCGGACGACAAAAATGCAGCTTTCGAATGGGTTCTCCGTCGCAAAGGGATTCTCTTCGATTCGCTTTGTCAATTTCGTCGCCAGCAGATTATCCGCGGGAACGACCCACAGATTCAGAACGTGGTCACCAGACTGAATCAATTGCGTCAGCATCTCGCCACGGCAACCATTCGACCCGACCAAGGACTGTTGGTCGAGTCACAGTCTCGCCAACAGGCCTGGCTCAACGACCAGATTCAACGGCAAGAAACAGAATTGAGACGAATCCTGGCGGAGAAAATTGAAGATCGGCGAGAATTGAACGGACCGACGGTAAGCGTGGACTCCATTCGCGCTCGCCTGCCCGCAGATGTGGCACTGGTGGAGTTCATTCGAACCGAGCCGTTCGATTTTCACGCGAGTGGCGGAGAATCACCCTGGCGGCCTGCTCATTATGTCGCGTTTGTTGTGGTGTCGGCCCAGGATTCCGGAATCACCATGATTGACCTGGGCCCCGCTGCCGAAATTGACGCGATGATCGAAGAAACTCGCGAACAAGTAGCACTCGGCGGCAGCGGTCCCGAACCCCAACGGGAACTGGACTATCGCCTGGTCGCCCAGGCCCTCTATCGTCGACTGTTCCAACCGCTGGAATCGGCCATTGGAAACAACTCGACGATCTATCTTTCACCTGATAGTGAATTGAACCGCATCGGCTTTGAGACGCTGGTTGATGAGAGCGGAAAGTACCTCGTAGAACGATTCTTGATCGCTTATTTGTCGAGCGGTCGTGACCTGCTCAGAACTCAGTCCAGCCCGGCCCAAGGGACGATTGTCTTTGCCAACCCCAATTACGCCACCGACACTGCCACGGCCGAAGTGCCGGCGGATGCCCCCGAAAAGAACGGCAATCAGACTTCAGAAAGCGCACCGAATCAGCTGGTGGCCAGCGAACTGCCACGCGACGCCAGAGGTCGCGAATGGGAACGACTTTCTGGTACCGAGAACGAAGCCACCGACCTCGAGAAACTGTTGAGAAATACCCCTTGGGCACCCGTAAAGGTCTATAAGGATGCCGCAGCTCGCGAAGAAGTCTTCAAACGGATCCGCCCTCCCCGCCTCCTCCATATCGCTACGCACGGATACTGCTATGCGGATGAGATGGCGGAAACAAGCCCTGATCAGGCAACTGAAGTAAGGGGGTCTGCCGGAGTCACTGCCGGATACGCCCGCCTGCGCCGTGTTGAGAATCCCCTGCTGCGCAGTGGACTGATCCTGGCCGGAGCTAATCGAATCGCCGCTAACGATCGTCAGGCAACTGTGGTTCAGACACTCCCTCCGGCTGATCCCCCAGATGAATCACCGGCCAATACTACTCCCCGACTCGTCGTACGCGATGATGGCTGGCTGACGGCCGAGGAAATTTCCAGCCTGGATCTGCGCGGGACTGACCTGGTAGTACTCAGTGCCTGCCAGACAGGGTTAGGCGACATTCAGACCGGTGAAGGAGTGCAGGGCCTTCGGCGCGCGTTCCTTTATGCCGGCGCATCAACGCTGATCACCAGCCTTTACAACGTCCCGGATGCGAACACTCGTGAGTTCATGCAGGCCTTCTACCGAGCACTCATCCAGGGCAAATCCAAAGTGGAAGCCCTGCATAAGGCACAAATCGCCACACTCGAACAACGGCGGACGACTCAGCGGGCCGCTCATCCCTATTTCTGGGGCAGCTTCATCCTGATCGGCCCCAACTGATGTCCACTCGCTCGTCAATGTCCGATGTTGTGCCCCGCCCGTAACGTCTCAACCTCGTGACGCAGCTCGGCCAACTCCTTGCCTCGCTCCCACTCCAACTCCAACAATTGCCCGCAAAGCATCGGAATGAAGTTGAACCAGTAGGCCAACGTTCGAAATGCGAACCAGCTGGCGCCAAGTGACAGCAAAGCGATCGAAGCCAGCGAAATGTGAAAGGCCGCTCGGCCGGGGAATCGCCAAGTCAGAAACAGAAACGAAAGACCCACCCCAATATCCAGTACTTGAGCGAGTCGGTGATTGAATTCGCGAATTCCGCCTCCGGTCAGATCGGTCTCAATGGCGTGTGCCAGCAACTCCACGCCGTACCGATTCCCTACAGGTGTTGGATACGAATCACGGGCCGCTGCGTATGTCCCACCGACCAGCACAATCGCGCCACGCAATGGAGATCGCTGCGACCAATACTCCTGGCGAGCGGCCCGCTTCAAGTCTCGGGCATGAATCCGAGGTAATCGGTACCGGTCAAACGCGAAGTTCAATCCAATCGCTTCCGTCAATTTCTCCTCGGGTAAATTCAAGTCCGACCTCAGACGAGTCGAAATGGCCGGGTCCGAGTTGGCGGCGACGTCCGTCCCACAATAGTCCCGCGTAATCGCCCAGGAGAGCGAATCGACGTAAGCCTCGTCACGCTGTCCGCTAATGAACCCGGTACTAAAAAAGACCCGCTGATAACGCCGGATCACACCATCGGCGTCGGTGGGGAACAGCGGTAGCCCCGAACTCGGCGAAGTGCGACTTACCAACTGAACATCGCTACGCGCTCCGTACTCGACTCCTTCCTGCACCCCTCGGCCCAACACCTGACCTCGCAACACCGGAATCAGCTCATGTCCATCGTGTCCGTGACGCGCTCCATCTTCAGCACCATCCGTCTCGTGAGCGTCGCCGGTCGTGTGAGATGCGTTTTCACGTTGATCGCCGTCAAGTTCGTCACCAACTTCGGAGACCGCAGGTCGAGCGTCACGGGCCCAGATTGCCACAGGCCAATCTTGAATCGAGGCGTACGAATGGTGAGCAGTATCGATGTCGACTCCTATCAGCTTCGGCTGAGCTCGGGCGACATCCTGTAGCAGATCTCGGAGCTGATCAGCTGCCAACGGACTGGTGCTGTTGAACAACGTCGAATAATCCTGATCGTCGATCAATACCAAGAAGATCGGCGCGCCGGATGGCCGTTCGTTCAGTCTCAGCAAAACGTCGAGCCCGTAAGTCTCCAGCCCTCGGAACCACCCCATCTTTTCCGCGGCCAGCGTGATCAGGAAGACGATCAACATCACCGGCAGATGCTTGATGACGTATCTGTGCAGCGGAAGATGCGGGTCACGCGGAAGTATCCGCGCCCATACCAGGAACCGATAGACTAGCTGACAACCGTACCGAACCCCCCGCACCGTCGACGTCCAGACACCCTGAATCGCCCGACCGACCTGCTGGCACATGACTTGGAAACGCAGACTCATGCTTACTCTCGAGCGGAACTGTCGGGCGAATTCTGCTTTTCCACCAGGCTTTCCAGAAAAACCTGCAGAAACCGATCGGCGACTTCGGCTTGAGTCTCTTCGTCCCAAGATTCGGTAAGCTTAACGGCCTCGGCAAATGCCGTCTGCTGACCGGCAAACTCTTCAGCACTGAACACCGCTACCACCGCCGGACTCTCAATTACACGACCAGTCCGCTGGCCGAGCAGACTCAGCTCATACAACCCAGGCCCGATCGCCTCAGCCGAAACCCAGGCCGATTCGGGGTCTTCAGCGTCCCATTCGAGCTGCCGTTTCTGCACTACGGCCTCCCGCGAATCGGGCCGCAACCGGGTCAGCCGTACGGTCCATTTGCCGCTGGGCAACTCTGTCAACGCTGGGCCAAGGTCAACACGCCCCTCCTTCATCTGGACGACTCCATTCTGCAACAGCCCGGTACCCCGGCTGACCGCCGGCGCCAAACCACTGCGGTACCGAGGCATGACCGCTTGCCAGATTCGTTGCACCGTAGAGGCGACTTCCCTTTCGGGCAATTTCGTCGCCCGTTTGATCCGTTCAGCCTTGCCATTGTAAAAGCTGACAATAATGTAACTTTCGCCGTCATCCTTCTCCGGTCTAAGGCTCGCCCCCGACAGAAGCTCGTCGCCACCTTCTAGCCGCCGAGGAGTCTTTCCGTCCAATAGCCATGTACCCGACACCTCCATCACGAATCCTACGGTGTTCTCGCCCGCAGACGCCTGGCTGGATCTTGCTTGAGCCAGGACGTCAGCCGCCCACATCGACAACACCAGCGCGACTGCTGCTAACCACAGAATTCTTTGCTGAATCATAGGAATAAGTCGTTAGCGGTATAAGGATTTACGGGTGCGAAGTCTAATCTCCCATCGACTCCGCCAGTATCCATAGGGAGACATGCAGGCGTCAATTGGTAGTCACCCAAACTGGATCGGCATCGGAAACTTGCCACCAAGTATATACCCCCCAAGGGGAACCTGTCAGCGGAAAGGCTCGACTGGTTTGACTTTGGTCAGCAATCTCCTTAGAATCGCTCCCTGTGGGAACGACAAGGCGTCCGGGGTAGCCGCTGCAGGCAGCTGCGATCCACGGTGACGGGGCAAACTACTGACGAGGCCCGGCGCTATATGTCGATATACAGTCCAATCGGGACGATGATCCCGGTCGCAATGTCCGGCGGGACAGGCCCGCTATTGGATATCCCACCGGTCACTCAGCAACAGTCGAACTGGTGCTGGTCGGCCTGCGGTGAGATGATATTCAATTATCTGCACGAACCGACCAGGGTCGATCAATCTCTTCTGGCCGAAGCATTGCTCGGCATGCATTGCACCGCCGATCCGGGCCGATGCGACGTCGGGATCAGCATCAGCCAACTACTGGACCTGTACTCGATCATGGCCGTTCGTTACCAGGCCCTCTCCGGCTCACTGTCAGCCAGCAAATTGCGACTCGAGATTGATCAGAAGCGTCCGGTCCACATTGGCATTCTCTGGTCGAGTGGCTCGTCGGGCCACATGATCCTGCTGCGAGGCTACGTCGACGACCCGACCGAAGGCTTGTGGATTGACATCAACGACCCGCTTCAGAAAGCCGATGCGACAAGCGTCTCTACGGAGTCTGAGAGTTACTGGGGATGCAGCTACGATGAACTCCTTTCGTATCTCGGCGGCACTTGGTTGTGGAGTTTTGCTGAGCTTCAGCCGGAAACGCCATGATCTGATAGCACTCAGACGAGTTCGAAAACTAACGGCGTGAGCAGACGAGAATGCCATGGCAATTACCGATTCGTTACCCGACAATTCTCCTCAATTGATCGCCGAAAAAATTGGTCGGTTAGTGCGGCGGGCCTTCGGTGACGTCGAGCGGGATGTGGTCATGGCCGAGTCGTTTCAGATTTGGCAATTATCGCAGTCGGCGGTCCAGCAAGGCGCACATCACCATCTAAGCTTTGCGGAACTGGTGCAAAACACCGGTCGATGGCACCATCAGATCCGCATCGCTGGCCAGCCCCGGGGTTTCGCCTGGTCCCTGCAGGAAGAGGGGGCCAGAAGAGATCGATGGTCGATCCGACATCTGGAGGCCAGCCCCTTAGCACTCAAACTCGAGACGTCCATCGTCCTGCTCGACAACCATCTCCCCGAAGACGACAAATCGGTGGCCCGATTGTTGCTTGTCCCCTCTTGGCAGATTCACGGGATTTGGTTGACGGGAGCCGATCTGGACGCCGTATGGGTCTTCGATTGTCCGGGTCGCTTGTCAGTTGAAGAGGATACCCTGTACGACCCGTCAGATTTCCTGTCGATGCTGGCCCAGGATCGACCGACCGATGGATTCATCGATTACCCAATCCCCTAGGCTTCCCTGTTCACAAGGAAAATACTCACATGCCGACGCCGCTCGATGAATTCGAACGCTTCCCGCAGCCTGCCTGGTTCATCCCAGGCACCGTCTGTTTACCGTCACTCACGACCGTCGGCAGCCTGTGGCTGGTCTCCGACGAATTCAAGACGCGACATGGACTCGATCTTAACGAGCCGCTACTCGGGATCCGCCCGAGTCCGGTGCAGATCAAAACTCCTCACCAGTCCTGGACCTACTTCGTGCGTCTGGAACAAGTCTCTGCGATCTTCTTCACGGTTCTGCCAGTCCTTAACTTTGCGGCCGGGCATTGGGTATTCAAACCGACGACTGCGATCCTCAAAGACCCCAAATGGCAACTCGACACGCGACTCCATTTCGGCGTCGTCTTTGTCCCGGAAAACCTGCCGGTAGTCACCCACTCGACCAGCGGCACCACGGCCGGGAACATCGGCGAGCCAGTTTTCCAGGCCTCCGCGGATGGCGTTTTTGGCGGCTGCGACCGATGTCACTAAGAAACTGACCAGGCATCGATCGATTCGAGGAGAATCAGCCTGTGAGTGTTGACGTCGTGGTACTGACGCCAGATAACGCACCGCTCGGCGACGAGCTCATGGCATCCTTGCAGCGACAGCAAGGGGTTCAAGTTCGGCTCCATCGTGTCATCGCAACGCCTCTGCCTGGGGATACTCACCGAAGAGCGACAATCGTGCGCGGCCGCAATGAGGGACGACGCCTGGGAAACACCCCATGGCTGATGTTTCTGGACGACGACGTGGTCCTGGACGATCGCTGTATCGCAACACTGCTTCAGCAACTACTCCGTCGGCCACTTCATGCCGCACTGGCGGCCGATTATCTGGGTGAGTCGCCACAACGGTGCCAGTCGCGCCACGTGGCCATGGGAGCCACTCTGTTTCGACGAGCAGCACTGGATCACGTCTCATTTCGGTGGACTCAAGATTTGTGCGAATGCCAATGCTGCTGCGACGACCTGAGGCGCCGTCACTGGGAGATTGCCTACGAACCGCGAGCCCGCGCACGGCACATCCCGCGCGTCCCAGCCGGCTCGCTGCCGGAGCATACCAGCCCACCTCAGCTCACACCAACTCCCCAACCAGGCCAGATCCTGGCGGCCTTCAATCGACGTCACCTGGAATGCTTTCGCCGTCAATTCCTGCCGTCGCTGCGAACGTCCGGGAATTCGGAGCAAGTGACCGCTGTCACGTACGGGCTCTACCCCAGCGAAGTGCGGCACCTGCAACGTGAACCGGGGGTAAACGTCTTCCCCGTCCCGAAGCATTCTCAATCGCCGGCGCGACGACGGCTCTGGGACTTTCAAGCCGCGTTGGATTCGTTTCCGGCACAGACACCCGTCGCTTACTGGGACGCTGGTGATGTGGTCTTTCGGGGATCGCTGGCCCCATTGTGGGCACAGGTCCGCAATCACCCGGACAAACTGTTGGCAGTCCGCGAGCCCTTGCAGTTCGACCAGAATCCAGCGGCCTTTCACTGGGCCGAGTCAATCACAGACGAGTCAGCTCGTCAGCAGGCGCTCGGCCTGCTGAAAAGCCGGCCTGTCTTGAATTCAGGCTTCGCCGCCGCCATGAAACCTGCCTTGCTCAAGTACTTCCAGGCTGCTGCGTCCATGTGGGAATCGCCGACACTTTCCGGATCGACCGACTGGGGTGATCAAACAGCTCTCAACATCTACTGCCATACGCAGCCAGATCGCTGGCTGGAAGTCGACGCGGGCTGGAATTACTGCCTCTATTCCCGGCGCCCTAGCGCACCTCCCGGAACCCTACAGCAGACTATCCAAAGAATTCCGTCGCACATCCGGGTCATTCATGGCAATGCAGGAACCCTCCCGCCGTTCTGAATCCCACGACACTCGTCGAAAAGTTCTCTGAATCGCGCCGGAAATTGAAATGCTCGACCAACACACATCGGACTCAATCTGTCGTCAGCTGGACTCGACGGGCTAGTCTCCCGATTTGCCAAGCACGGCCGCGTCACCCAGTCCCATTTTCTGCAGCTCGCGCCGGATGATCGCGACATTCCAGATCGCCATACCGCCATCCGCCAACCCAGTCGCCAACTTCTGACTGTCCGGACTCCACCGCAATGACCAGATCGCACAATGCTCGGGACGAAACGAATACGCCAACTGCTGACTCCCCGTATCCCAGATCTCGATGGCGTTGGGTGAGGCCAGCGCCGCCAGCCAACGTCCATCTGGACTCAACGCCAGATGTGGAGCCTTGAAGTGGCCCTTGGTCCCCAGAGTTTTCACCACGCGACCCTCCAGCAGGTCCCAGAATTCCACCATACCCGCATCCGAGACGTAAGCTATCTGCTGGCCCGGTTTGGCAATGGCCAGACCATGCCAGCCTTGGATCAGTCGTGGACCGGTGAGTTCTGACGAATGAGCGTCGCCGAACTGCCAGCTCCTGACTCGATAGGTCGGCGAAACCCACTCGGTCCGCACTATCGACCTGGCGCCGGTCGCAACAGTCAGAAACTCACTTCCCACATTAACTTCATGGAATCGCTTGACGAGTCCCCAGCTGCCGGTGTCGTCGATCGATTTGACACCCCAGACTGAAAAGCCCTCCTCGCCACAAGCCGCCAGACTCAACTGCTCCTCGTCTCGAAAAAAGGCCAATCCGTGCACGTCCCTCAAATCGTGACCCGTCTCGTCCAGTATCGCTCGTCGCTTGGCGACATCAAATACCTGAATGCCATCTCCCGGGACTCCCCAATACCCTACCGCCAGCAGCCGACCATCGGCGGACAAGTCGACTACCTGAACCTGCCCATTCACCTCCTGTTCCCATAGCAGCTTACCATCGACGGCATCCCACAATCGAACCTTGTGGTCCTTACCACCACTGACCAGTTGCCGACCATCGTCCGAAAAATCGAGCGACGGTACGCCACGGGAGTGCCCCAAGAGCATCTGTTTTTCTCCCGCTGAGCTGAGTTTCCAGCAGCGGATCGTGTGAGCGTTCGACGCGGCCAACACGGTACCTTGCGAGTCAAACGTCAGACTCTCATCCCCCGACGACGACCGCCAGTTCGAAAGGGTCGCCAGCTCCACGAATGTCCTCGTATCGTACAGCTCGACCCAACCACGAATATCGACCGCTGCCAGATATTCGTTGTTCGGACTGAAACAAACACTCTTCACCGCGTCGCCGACCGCAATTCGAGTCTGCCGGTCTTCCAGGAAATCATGGACCACCAGCAGTTCGTCGAAGCCGAGTGCCAACCATCGCGAATTCGGACTGAATACCACTCCATTCGGATAGGCATCCCCCAACTCAAACGCCATTTCCGTCTCTACGGCAAACGACCCATTCGAATCCGTCGATCCGATCGCCACATGCAATTGCCGAGTCGACTCATGTTTGTGAACCACCGCTAAACGCTTCCGATCACGACTCAAAGCCGCCTGAGTGACCTTCCATCCCTCCAGATCATATCGGCGCCAAGCCTGACCAGTGGTCAAATCAATGATCTCCAGTCGATCATCCTGAAACACCACTAAAGACGTCTCATCCTGCGACGTCCCGAACGTCGGCTTTTCAAATGACATCGTGAACTCGGCAGTCACGATCCACGAAGACGTGTCACAACGCCATGTTCGAATCACGCCACGTTTGCTGGCCGCGGTCAGATGCCGACCGTCCGCCGTGTATCGGAGCCGATTCACTCCGCCGGAAAGCGGGGCCAGTTCTTTGAGCAATATGCCGCGGTTCCGGTCATAGATCGACACGGCACCATCGCCGCAACCAATCGCCAAATGCTCTCCCTTGGAACTCAAAGCAATCGCCGTGACGTTGGCTGGAATACCGTCAATTACCGTCGGCTCGAATCCGACGAAATCTCCCATCGACTGAGACATCTCCTGAATCAAACTGCGGACATCTACCTTGGGAGTATCCAGCATTCTGGCTCGATTGATCAACGACGCAATGTCCTCACGATAGCCCTGCTCCCGCTCCGCCCTCCGCGCCTGCATCTGCTGGACGATCGATTCGTAGAGTGCCCCGGTCGTCTCCCGAGCATTGTGACTCGCACTTAGAGCAAAATAAGTCGCGATGGTGCTGCCGGTCAGCAACGTGAACAGCACCAGACCAATGAGTGACGCCACGGTCGGATGCCGCCGACACCATCTCCAGGTACGAGCCCACCAGGAGATGCGAGTCGCGGCAATCGGTACTCCATTCAGAAATCGCCGCAAATCGCTGCGGAATTCTTCGGCTGTCGGATAACGCTGATCGGGATCCTTTTCCAGACACTTCAGGCAGATCGTTTCCAGGTCGCGAGGTATGCGAGCGTTCAAACTGCGCGGATTCGGCGGATCGTCGTTGATCACCTGTACGAGCACCATCCGCATGTCACCTCGAAATGGACACTCACCCGTGAGAAACTCAAACAGTACCACCCCCAAGGAATAGATGTCGCTCTTCGCGTCCGCCTGATGCCCCTGGCCCCGTGCTTGCTCAGGAGACATGTAGGCTGGCGTCCCCAGAATCTGCCCCTCCACAGTCATCGTCACTTCGCCCACATCCCGCTTGGCCAAGCCAAAATCGGTGATGTGCGGAATATCCTCCGCATCCATCAGAATATTGCTCGGTTTCAAATCACGATGAACCACTCCATGCTCATGAGCGTGTTGGACGCCGTCGGCGATCGCAACCATCAACTCCGCCGCTTCGCGGGCTGTGAGTCGATTATGCGATAGCCATACCTTCAAATTGGCCCCTTCAATAAACTCGCTGGCAATGAAGAACGTATCGTCTGCCTGACCAACTTCGTACACGCTGACTATGTTCGGGTGCTTCAGCTGAGCCGCAGCTCGCGCATCGCGCATGAAGAGCTGCACGTCGTCCATCGACAACCGCTCCTGCCGCGGCACCTTGAGTGCCACCGTACGCTGAAGCGTCTTGTCATACGCCTTCCAGACAACTCCAAATCGACCTGCCCCGACCAGCTCGAGCAAATCGAAATGGCCAATCTTGCGCGGCTCGCCACTCCCGTGCGGCCGAGTCGAATCGTCGGTGATCAGGTCGAAGGCGTTGCCGCAGGTTGGGCAAGCAAGTCCGGAAAGAACCTCGAAGTCATGGACGTCGACGAGACTGTGGCAGTATGGACAGCGAATATGCATCGAAATTGCCTCGACCGCGAGACCGTGAACCTGCCTCCGCCTCTCTCAGGGAATCCAATTGGCCCGGAGAACTATTTGCCGATCGAAACTCTTACACCCGACCAGGTACTGGCCGACATGTCCGAGTTTAACACAGGGACTCTGGATTTGACACCGCCGAGTCGCCGCCAAGCCATGTCCGGACTCCCGACAGATAGGTGGCTCCCCCGGAGAACCGCGTTGTGCCCGGGAGTGGTCGAACAGGAGCCAGCTCCATGCGTGCTGGCAGAAAGAATCCGGCGAGTTCAACCGTTTTCTATTCAGACCTCCTCCAGACGGCCTGCGAAGGAGCGTAAACCTCGCGGCCGCCCTCAGGTTTGATCACGACACACATGTATTCACGACCGTTCCCCTCACCGCGCTCTTCAAAAGTGGGGAATCCACCGACATAACCCTTGCGCTTAGCCCATCGTGTCACTTCCCGAAGACAATCAATCTCCCCTTCAATAGGACCTAATTCGCCGGCCGATACCCATCGACGGTCAAACGTGCCCGGCTTCAGTACGAAAATCGAGTATTCTCTCCCCGAAAAAAAATTACAGAAGCCGGCCGATTGATGATCACGTTGAACGGCCTGATCCACCAACCGTTGCCGTTCGGCGAATGACAAGCCCGCAGGCAAAAAGCAATTTGTCGCCGTCACACCCTCCAGAAACAGCACTCCCACATCCAATCCATCGTCGGACTCTCGTTCAACAAAAGTGGGACGAGCCGATTCCCTGTAGATTCCACCATATCGTACTACCTCATCAAACACCGTCGGCAAGGCGGCCGGCCGCGCAATTGCATTCAGCGGCAAGGTGCCGGGCTGCGGCGCTCGGAGAATCTGAGTCCCCGCAGCCTGCACTAGCCGATCCCAAGCTTTCGGATTAACTGTTTGGCCGATCCGCTCCCAGTCGCGCCACAGGTCTTCGCGCTTCTCGTCTTCTGCCCACCCGGTCCAAATCATGGCAGAGTCCACCGCATGACCGACCAGCTGATGATGCGACATTCCATCGAGCGTTAGATTGGGAAAATCGGTGGCAATCCGCAGCACTTGGCGTCGCGTCCTGAGATCCCAGACTCGAATGAATCCCTTCGAGTCCCAAGCACATAAATTCAATCCGTCCGGCGATTCGACCAGTCGAGTCGTTACACCTTCACATTCAATCAGATCAAACATTCGCGTGCCGTCCGCAAGATCATAAGCTACAATCTCCCCCGTTTCATACGCGACGGCGCACCAGCGTCCACCGTGGACGAGCCGCCCGGTCAGCATCACCCCGCGATTTGCGGAAACGATCGTTTGCCGGACGGAGGCCACCCCACTTTCGTCGATGGCCCATACTTGTATCGTTCCATCATTCAATCCGATGACAAGCTGGCGACCATCAAGTGACGCATCGGCCCAAGCCGCTCCTGCCGAAAGCGGATACTCATCACGCTGCCCCGTCGACACGTTCCACAACTTGAGCTTATCGCGAGCGAACCCGATCCACTGCCCGGACGCACTCCAGAAAGTGAACACTACGGTTCCGTCCTGCACCAAGAGCTCTCCAACCGGTCGCCATAAACGGGATGGATCCCACGCTGATATGTGCCCGTCAATATCACGCGCCATCGCACACCGCGCCAGGCGGTCCGCGGTCAATGACTCAAGCAGAGCACGATGCCCATCCGGAGGCACCCAAGTCGTACGTCGTCCCTCCAGATAACTGTCGATTCGATCAGGACCTTCCAGCGATCGCGAGAACGCGAAAATCTTTCCTTCAGCCGATCGCGCAATCTCCCCACGATCTGCCATGACAGACGATTTCAGGACTCCAGCACGAGCAATATCGACAACTTTACCCGTGCCATCCAGACTGGAACTGGCTACCGCGAATCCATCTGCAGAGAACGCGATGCCAGTTACCGGCTCGCCGTGAGCCGTTACGCGGCCCCGAAAAACTCCACGAATCGCATCGCAAAGCTCACCCTGACCGTTGCTTCCTGCCGCAACAAGCAACATGCCATCGGGCGAAAATGCCAGCGACGCTCCGCGCCCAACGTCTGTCGGTAACTCCCAGCGAACCTTGCCATTCTCTCGATTCCAGCATGTTACCTTCCCTGAGGTTGACAAAGTAACCAGATCATACTGTAAGGGCGAATACCGAACGCACGCCATTGATGCATGATCTGCCTCAAACACCTTCGCTTGCTGATGGTCGGTACGGTTCCACTCGACCCCACGCCCGTCCGCTCCGCAAGAAGCCAGTGATCTCCCGTCTGACGAATAGTCAATCGCCGTCACGGGACCGTCGTGCGCTGTAAGATCAGCCAGCAACTCCCATCGATCGGTTTTCCACAATCGAACGTGGCCATCTTCGGCTGCGACTGCCAGCTCGTCGCCGTCAGGAGAGAACTTTATGGCGGTTACACCAGCGTCTGCGTGCCGCTCGTAATGAACCCTTCGGCCGGCGGGCAGATCGAAAACGCCGATAATTCCCGTCGCATCTGACCACCCAATCCAGCGATCGTCCGCCGAAAACTCCACGGCGACAATCGGTGCCGCCTCCTGAGCGATAATCAGCGGTGCTGGCTCGCGCCCCAACTTCCACAGTTTAACCGCTCCGTCAGCTCCACCACTGACATACCAATTCCGTTCATGGGCCGCAGCAATCGCCAGCACCGGGCCCTGGTGGCCCCGTAAACTGATCAGTGGCTGTTTGCAGCGCTGCCACAAATACCGCCAGGCAAACTCCCGCATATCCTCATGATCGGGGTCTCGCTCGGGAAGATACTTTGCCAGCAACCTGCGAGCTTCGTCAACTCGCCCGATCTCCATCGCTTCGTTGGCCAACCGCATGTCGACCGCGTAGGCCAACTGCTTCATCTCCCGGCGTCGGTTCTCACTCACCTGTTGAGCGGCTACGGCGTCGTCGCGAGCGATTCGCAATCGCGAGGCATAGATTACTGCATTAACGATCAGCATCAGCGACGAAAGAACCACAGCGCCAATCAAGGCGGCTACGGCGGGCCGTCGCCGAGCCCATTTGGCGAGCCGAGCGGCCGACGTAACGGGTTGCGCAATGGTCGGCTCGCCCCGCAAGTAACGCTGCAGATCTGCCGACAAGTCGCCCGCCGATGAATATCGCCGACCGGCAGTTTTGTCGAGGCATTTCAAACAGATCGACTGCAGATCCTTCGGAACTTCGACCCCTAGCTCCGAGAAAGGGATGACATCCTCCGTTAACACCTGCCGGACTATCTGCAGCGGCGATTCGCCTCCAAAGGGAGGCTGCCCACTCAGAACTTCGTACAGAATTGCACCCAATCCGTAAACGTCCGTTAAGGCACTGATTTCATGAGTTCGGCCCGCCGCCTGCTCTGGCGCCATGTACGACGGCGTGCCGACTAACACGCCCGTACGTGTCCGATCAACGTCGGACTCGATGATCCGCGCCAAGCCGAAATCAATCAACTTGGGAACGTACGTAACAGCCTCCTGATCAGGCGACTTTTGCTCGTCCGGAAACAGCAACACATTGCTCGGCTTGATGTCGCGATGCAATATGCCTCGCGCGTGAGCATGGGCGACCGCGTCGGCTACCGCCGAAATCAGCTCAGCCGCCGGCCGCGCCGACATACCTCTGCCGGACGGACCAGTCGTAGCATTGTCGGCACGCTCGCTGAGCCACCTTGCAAGACTCGGCCCTGGACAATACTCCGATGCTATGTAACAGATCGGACCTAACTCACCGACGTCGTAGACTGAAACGATATTCGTATGCGATAACCGCGCCACAGCCCGTGCCTCCGCGATGAACCGCACTCGCAGATCGGCCGAAGCGACGGTTTCTGGCCGAGCCAGCTTCAATGCGACTTGACGCTGTAGCAAAGAGTCGAATGCCAGAAACACGATTCCGTGCCCGCCCATCCCCAACTCTCGCTGCACGATGAATCGGCCGATCTGCATGCCCGGTGGAGCTATCCGCGCAGATTCGTCGGATCTCTCTCCCAAATGTGCAGAAGGCACCGACAACCCCAAACGCCTCATCGACTCCAGGTGCTCCAGCACCTGCAATGTCGCCTGAAAATCTTTGTCAGGTACGTCTGGAGGCAATATCGCCCGAATCGACTCGTCGTCTCCTGAGACGACGGCCGAATGCAAGTCCTCGACCCAAGATGAATCTTCAGGATTTCGCCGAGGGCCGTCTCGGTCGGGACAATTCTCGTTCGGGCTCATGAGGGTCCGCGAAGTGACGCGACAACTGGGATATCGCCCGCTTCCATTGCTTACGGACAGCGTCTTCAGAACGCTGCGTGCGTTTGGCAATCTCGGCGAACGTCAATAATTCGAAGTTGCGCATTGTGACTAACTCCCGGTAATGCACCGGCAGGTTTTCCACCGCCTTGGTCAACTCCTGTTGCTGCTCCCGCAGATAAAGATCGGTGGCCGGAGTCGGCTGAGGATCGCTGATGCAAGCTGCGATCCGGTCGACCCGCAAGTCGCACTCCCGATTCAGATTGCGTTTGTCCGCCTGGCAATGCTGACGCACCATGTCGGTGATGTTATGGACCAGAATCTGACGGACCCACGCTGCAAACTGTCGGCTCGTGCTCCCGCGATAACTGCTAATCGAACGAATCACGTCCAACATGGTTTCCTGGACGACGTCCGAAGGCGATACTTTCCGCCGCACATCACGACGCAAGTCCCGATCGACAATGTCCCGCAAATAATCGAATTGCCGCTCCAAATTCTCGTTCAGCCACGACTGGTCCAGGGCCCGACTTTCCTGAGCTGTCGAGAATTCCAACTCGCTAGACCCAACCGATGACATCGACGAAGGTGTGCTGTACATGCAGCCTGGCTCTAGCCGCCCAAAATTCGGACGGCAACACGACTCGCTGACGCGACACCCACTCACTAGAGCCCGCGACAGGCCCGTACGCCTTGAGGGGGATTCCCAGAAGTCTAATGGGACCGGATCCAGGAGTCAATGAATCGCCACTCCCCCTCACTTTGCGGTTCCTTTTGGGACCGCCCCCTGCTGACCTGTAGGGCTACGGTCAATGAGTCCACTGACGGCGGGACTCTCCCCTTGGACCGATGCCCAAGCCGACACGATTAGGTAGAATAAAGCGTTGATGACGTGGATCTTCCACTACCCCCATTTTCCGCGCTGAGTATGTAGTTCTGTGCGGTTCGTTAATGGGCCCTGGCATCTTTGATTCGGGAACAATCAAAATGGCTAAGAAAACTTCTGCCTCCAAGACCTCCTCAACCGCCACAAAATCACCCTCTGGCAAGCCGACCAAGGCTCAACAGATTCGCGACTACAAGGCCGCAAATCCTCGAGCCAAACACGCGGCCATCGCCAAGGCCCTGGGGCTCAACTATCAGACCGTCTACGCCTCACTGGCCAAACCCAAGAAATCCAAGAAGAAAAAGGCTGTGGTCAAGAAGGCCGTTCCGTCATTGAATGGTGCTTCCCACGGTCCCTTCGATATCGATAAGGCCATTCACGCTATCGAACTGGCTCACCAACTGCTGAGAATCGCGGGGAACGAAGACCGCGCTCGGCGAGCGATTGCTGTGGCTGGCAAGTTGACCCTGGCATAGCACAATTAGCCCCTGAACCACAGTTCGCAAGTCTGTGGCAGCTTTGAACTTCGCCCGGTGCTGGCAACTATGGCCGCCCGGGCCTTATTCCGATAATGACAATGCCGTAGGTTCCCAATAAGGCGAACCCGAGCTCATCGTTTTTTGTCACTTGTTGATGCAGCGGTATTTCTGCCGACTGCGACGGAGGGTAACTGACTGAACTACTAAAGACACCGTTTCGGCCGTGAGTTTCGATCCCCCTAACAGGAGCCGTACCATGAGAAATGATCTGACCGATATTACCCTGGTGATCGACCGCAGCGGATCGATGGAAGCCATCCGCAGTGATGCTGAAGGGGGTGTCAACGCGTTTATCAGGCAGCAGGCCAAGGAGCCGGGCGATGCATTTCTGACGTTGGTGCAGTTCGACACCGAATATGAGTTCGTGCACAACGGGCTCCCCATCTCGCAGGTCCCTGCATACGAACTCACCCCTCGCGGCAGTACAGCCCTGCTGGACGCTGTAGGTCGAGCGATCACTGAAACGGGCGATCGCCTGCGAAAGATGGCCGACGCTGAGCGGCCTGGCTTAGTGGTCTTCGTGGTCATGACCGATGGCCAGGAAAACTCCAGCCGTGAGTTCTCGAAGGCCCGCATCAAGGAGATGATCCAGCACCAGCAAGAGAAATACGGCTGGCACTTCACCTTCCTAGGTGCCGACCAGAACGCTTTCGCCGAGGCTCACGACATGGGCATCGCGGCCGCAGCGGCTGCTTGTTACAGCAAGGAGCGGATTGCTGAGGCCTACAGCGCCACCACGGACAAAGTCGCCCGCATGCGTTACCAAGTCCGACGGGGAGAGGCTTGCATCAATGAATTCACTCCGGAAGAACGCGAACGGATGAAATAAACGCGCTGATGGGCTGCCGGGAGGCGTGCAGCGACGCCGCCAAGTGCTCAACATTGTCTGCCGTCAAATCACGACATCCGGCCGCTGGTGTGACATGCGCCAGAACTTATTCGGCCGGTCGATCGGCTGCAGCATTTGATTCTCCTTGACCGCCGGCCGACACGGCGCCGACGTCAAGGATGATGCGTTTCAGCTCACGGTTCAGACGCGGTTCAGGCTCAGTCGCCGGCACCGGTCCACGCATAAGTTTCCAGAAATTCCCCCAGGATGAAGGCCTTTCTTCGTCGCTGGTAACGAACCGCGGCAGATAGATCCAAGGCAGATTCGGGTGGGCGTGGTGCGCCAAGTGATAGTGATAGTTCAGGAAGACCCATCGGGTGACGGGGTCCACCTTCAGATTCCACGCTCCGTACCGCACATCTCTCCGAGAGAATGCGTGATCCGTATACTGCAAACTCCCCCAGATCATCCCGAACACCCAATAACACGCCAACCACGCCACAGGATGTACTCCCAGGCCGATGATGATGAAGGCCTGCACACATAACACGATCACCATCTGCATGCGGATCTTCTTGAACAACCGCCTCGAGTCGGGGACGCCTCCCATCATACTTTCAAAACCACTTAGTCTCATCAGCATCGTTTCCCGCAGCTTCATCCATTTCCACACTACGGGCAGGATCGGACAAACAAGATTCGCTAGAACGGCAATAAACCAGTACAGGCCCGACGGCATCGCATAAATCACCAATCGCTTCACCCATAAATTGTCTGTTGGGTAGTAAAGATCGAACATCTCCACGTCGGTGCGATTGCGACAATGATGACCCAAATGGAAGCATTGCTGGAGAGAATAACTGGCAGGAAAGAACGCGCCGGCCAGGATTCCAAGCGACTGATTCCAACTCCTTCGTGAATTCAGAACGCCGTGGACTGCTTCATGAAGAAACGCGAAGTTCGTGTTATTGAAAAACCCGAATAGGCAGGACCACAGCGCCAACAGGCCCCAATGTGATCCTCGGTACGCCTGACTAGCCAGAATCAGCAGTGCGACTGCCAGCGACACCGAAAACAACAGCCCGAACAAGTTGATGACGTTCGGAATTGGATAGTCCGCTCGTGCAAGGTCCGATTCAACTACAGTCTTTTCAGCACTTTCTGTCGGCATCGTTTCAATCTCAGTTGCCCAAGGTCGTGTTTTGTTCGAACTTGATCAGTCACAGCCGGACGATCTCAAAGCTGCCAGGAATCCCGACCAATCACCGCGGTAATCCAGAACGCTCGCCTTGATCTCACCAACCCGTCTACCCATCTGACTCTGCCAGTCTTCGAATCGCTCGCAAATCTCCGCCGTAGTCAATGGAACAATGTCCACCTGAATCTCAGCCAGTTGGTTCAATTTCCTCGCCAGGTCATACTGCGGGTTCCTGCGCAGCAGATCATCTAACCGGGTGGCAACTCCCGCTCGCCTGGCCTCGGGCAGCTCCACATCGCGCGACAACACCAGGGAGTACCAGGGTGTCGGCTTGCTGCGTGGTACCAGCACTCGTAAACCAAGCCGAAGGCCCTCTTGTACCAGCACATCGTCGACCGCCATTCGCACTTGATGCTCATGCAGCTTTTCCCCCACCATGTCGCTTGTCGCCTCGGCGCGACCGACAAAACGGATCAATGGGCATTCTGCTTCAAACCCGGACACTTCCACTACATCCCCCAGATCATACCGATACATCCCCCCGCCAGTCGTCACTACGACCCGATACCTTTCCCCGACCCGCAACTCATGGGCGAGCAACGAAGAGTGCTGCCCCTGACCTGAGGTTTCTAGTTGCGATACGAACTCGAAAAAGTGCGATCGTATGGCCAGTGCACTGGCCGCGCCGTCGTACCAAGGTATCGAAACAACTGCCTCGGTCGCCAACAGCCCCTTGGGTTGAATCCTGGCAAACGGCAGCAACTGCTCGACTCCATTCAGATAACTGGCCGAATTGCCATCCGCCCAACAACTTACCAGCGCGAGTTTCGGCCAGCAGTCACGAAAGAAATCCGCCCTCGAAACGGCCTGATTGAATTGGCGACGAAGTGCACTCGCTCTTGGCGGATCAGGGCGCAGCAGCACCTTGCACTCAAGTAGCCCGGCCTCCGGCTGCGGCCAACGGATGACGCCATCCCGAAGATCATCGAACAGCTTCTCTGCTCGGTCGTCGAACTGGTGAAACAGGGCCGTCAAGAACGTAGGACTCCAGACCGAGATCAGAGCCAAGTCCTGACATGCCAGCATGAACAACAGATTCGCGTACCGAGCGTTCTCAATACTGCTCAGCTGAGCCAACTGCGGTGGAGGCAGGATCAACCTGGACGCAATTCTTTGCGACCAGCGACTCAGATACTCACTGTCACTCTCGAATCCTATCGGCAGGCCACCCGGTGTCTTCCTTTGCGAACTCCCCATAGGCGTTATCGACCAGTACGAGCGACCATGCATGGCGTTCGGGTGAGTCTGAAACGTACTGCAGACCCACACCGCGATCGCTCGCCGAAAGGCTCTCTTCAGCGATTCGGTATACGGGACTAGCTTCGGCCCCCCCGTACTTCCGCCAGTCGGCACCAATCGCTCGACGCACTCAGTTGTCAATACGCCCTGCTCGCCCTGGGCGATTCGCTCCACGTAACCTGTCAGTCCCTCGTACCGAACGATTGGCACTCGCTGCCGGAATTCGTCCGCATTCATTATCTCTGAGAACCGATACCGTTTTCCATAATCAGAATCACTGTTGTGGCGCAGAAGATCCAGCAGTATCTGTTCTTGAGCAGCTCGCGTGTTGCGAAGAGCGTCCTTGAATCGGCGCCACTCCTTGTGACACGACAGATACCACGCGGTGTTGATCCATCTCGCAAACATCATCGCTAGTTACGCTGAAACTCAGGAGTCGCCATCAAGCGCCTGGCTGCTGGCGAGAAATTGTCGATGGAAAGTCTAGCCAGACAGCAGAGCTCGTCTCCTTGCTGGTACCCTGGATTCTGTTGCAGGAAAAATCGCACATGCGGATCACTTCGGTTTTCGGAATGCAGGTCCACCTCCGGCTTGACGCGATACGACTCCTGGTCCGCCACCAGAACACCTCGATTCACATCGAATCGGGACGCGAACTTCTCTGTTGCCAGCCGCTCCAGCACCCGTCGCTCGCGACCAGGGAATGGCCGATTCCAACAGGGATCGAACTCGGTAAAAAAGACCGACAGGAATCGGTACGTCCGAAATCCCTTGCAGATCAGAAACCAATACAATTCCCGATCCGGGCTCATCTCCATGACGCTCATCACCAGCCGGCCCCAGGAAATCGCCAAGGCGGTACTACCCCACGAGTCTCGATCGACAATAGTATCTCCCGAAAACAGAGCCGTGACGGGAATGCCGTCAACGTCGCAATCGAGCAGCATCTGGGTCGAGAACCCCTTCAAGACGCCCGTCTCACGTTGCCGCAGCTCAATAATCCACCGCTTCTCCGACAAATCTTTGACGAAACACGACGCCGAAACATCGTCGTAATGCCTGGCCATCAACTCCAGCATCTCGTCGATGTCAGCTTCGCCAAGCTCGCTCGGACTGCGAATGACCGAATACAGCTTCATATTCACTCCCTACAATGTTCCGAGTTCCAGGTAGGGGATACTTTCCTGCCAATTCCGAGACTCTATCCGTTCCCGGTCCCATGACACCAGGAAGATGTCGGCGGGATACATGTGAATGGCGCGACTGCGAACTGACGCGGTCAAGGGGTCGTTGTCGCTCAAGCCGAACATGATCCCGTCGACTTCCGGGGGAAGATCGGCGGCCACACAGTCTATCAACTCGCCAAATCGATGCCGGCCAGCCCGAGTCGCCAAAGGGAGCATCGCGCAGACCAGCGGCAGGCAGTCTCCAGGACTGGGAAAACGCGGCCTTCCGATTACTGGAGCCACCAGATTGTAAACGGGACGCGCAGCGGCCAGCCACCAACCATAGCGCTCGACAACTATCTGTTTCATCCCCCGCTGATCCCACACCCCCAACGTCGCCACCAACTGATTATCGAGCCACAGCCCTTTCAGATCCGTTGGCCGCATTCCTCGAAAAACGTCCGACGGAAGTCGCAGATCCCGCTCTCGATAACAAGGCACAAACTCCCTCTCACCGGCCGCTCGCTCGAGGAAACTGATAAGAGCCGGGATGGAGTCGTCGTCTATCGGACGAATCGCAAGGTCGGCCCTTCTTGTTGTTCGCGACGTGCGTCTGGGAATGATCCAGGTATTCAGACGGCCAATCTTTCTGTAGTGCGGCAGTCCGGCACGCCCAGCCGCGAGAGCCTTGGCAGCAACCTCATTTCCGACCGAAAGTGTCGTGATGTAGAACTCGGCGCGGCCGTCTTCATCCAACTCCCTGAGGAATCGATACCCTCGTGCCAGCAGCGTCCCGCGGCGACAATCGGGGCTGATCCGCAACCCTGACAAGTAACCAATGCTTCGAACCTGCCCGTCCACGTATCTTTGCCGGACACTGCGGATCCCCATGCCCACAATCTCGGCCGTGTCGCGATCGCGAGCAGCTAACACCTGACAGAAGTCGCCCTCGCTCGAACACGGAGCGAAGAAATTAGGCTCCCGTTGCATCGAGATGCTCACACTGCCGTCCACTCGGATACTCCGCAGCAGTCGCCTCAACTGTGGATCGTCGGCCGGTTGAGCCAAGTCAAATCCATATCGCGCCACCCCGCGGCGACCGCTGGCCGCCTCTCTCACCGAAAGCTCTGCATCCCTCATCGATGCACCGCCAGCAACTCGGATGGACATCCTTCGTCTCCCAACGGCATGCCACTTCGCTTCTCGATATCCCATTGATGAATGGCATTGATGAACAGGTAATTCCACAACACGTACGGATCCCGCCGATTGACGGGCTGACGCAGACGTTGAGCAATACTCGTCCAGCTGTAAAACTGCTTCCTTGCTTCGAGACACAGCGACTCCAGCTGCCTCGGCGACATCTGCGCGGGTTGAAACGGAATCATGTTGTAACGGTATTCAGGATCAGTCCACCAGGACTCGAAGAGCAACTTCCCTTCCCGCTGCAATCGTTGATACAGTGGCGTGCCCGGGAACGGGGTAATGTGATTGAACGCTGCAATGAACAATCCGTGATTTCTCGCAAACGCGACCGTATCCGCTATCGATTCCGGCGTGTCGTGATCATAGCCAACAATGAACGTACCGTAGACGGCCAAACCATGCCTGCGCAAGTTATCGATCGCCGCCGCTGGCCCCCCCTTCATCAGATTGAATCCCTTATTCATCTGCTGAAGGCTCGCCGGATTCAACGACTCAAAACCCACCAGTACCCCTTGGCAGCCAGCCTGTTTCATCAGTGCCAGCATTTCCTCGTCATGCGTCACATTGATCGCTGTTTGCGTAACCCATTTCAGTCGCAACGGAATCAGCGCACGCAGCAGATCTTTGGCTTCCGAAAGTCCCGACGTCAGGTTGTCATCAATAAAGAAGACCATCTGACGTGGCTTCCGAATCAACTCGATCTCCCGTATCACACGATCGACGTCGCGATGATTGTGGGCACCGTGGTGAAATGACTGTATCGCACAAAATTCGCAACGGAATCGACACCCACGGGCGAACTCGACTAACTGGATAGGCAAGTACTTCTTGTTTCGAAAGATTGTCCGATCAGGATCAGTATTCAGCCTCGGCTGGCCGGTCGCTCGATAGAAGACCTCCGGCTTTCCGTAACGATAATCGTCAATCAACCTGGGCAAAGTCTCTTCGGCCTCGCCAACGACCACGGAATCGGCGTAGAGTGCCACCTCATCGGGACAGAGCGTCGCGTGATAGCCCCCCATGATGACCGGAACACCTCGACGCCGGTACTCTGACGCAATCTGATAAGCGCGCCGAGCGGTATACGTTTCAATACTGATGGCGACCAGATCCGTCGGTTCGTCGAAGGGAATCAGTTCAAAGCGGTCGTCGTAGAACCGTTTCTCCACGTCGTCCGGCGCGAGAGCTGCCACCATCGCGGCCGGCAAAGGCTCCATCTGCCAGGTCTTCAAGTAGCTCCGATCGCCGGCTCGTCGACCTACGCACGGGTGCACGATCGTCAATCGAAATGGCCGTCGCGCCGTGATCATCCGGTCACCTCGCTGGACTGCCGCGCCGCCCCACGCTGGCCACGCAGCCACGGAAGCGTGCGAACTGGCTGTTCTACCAGCTCCACCGGCACGTCACAGGTGTAGAACCTGTGCAAACGATATGCGTAGTACCGGTACCCATAATTCGTCATCAGCGCCAATGGCCAGGACGCCGGACTGTGACGCAGACGCCGCAGAATGCCAGGCCATGAATACGCATACTTCCAAGCGGCCTCCGTCCCTCGCTGAAGTTCCTCGATCGACATCTGAGCCGGCTGGAAGACGACGTGCTGCCCGTCGTACAACTCCCAGTTTCTCGTCAAGATTCGACCTTGGGCTTCCAGTTGCTGATACAGGCCCGTACCGGGAAAGGGAGTGACAATTGCGAATCGAGGAAGGTCGATTCCACAGTCGACGGCAAACTTGGCTACCTCCATGAAAACACTCGGCTGATCGTCGTCCAACCCAAACACAAAACAGCCCTGCAACGATATTCCCCGTGCATGCAGTTGCTTGACGATCCTGGGGTATTCGTCGGGATTGTTGAACGCCTTGTGCGATTCCCGCAGAGTACTGCGCGACACCGACTCCAGGCCCATCAGCAAACCACGGCACCCGCTGCGTGCGGCCAGGTCCAGCAACGGTATGTCGTCACACAGGATAGTCGTCGATAAGCCATACCATTGGATGCGCAAAGGAATCAGCGCTTCGAAAAGTTCGGCCGCATACTTCGTGTCTGAAATCAAGTTCAGATCGACGAAGATTGCCTTCCGCGCCTTACGCCGTTGGATATCCTCCACGATTTCGCTGACCGGCTTCTGCCATGGCCTTCGACCCCACGCCGCCGGAACCACGCAGAAAGAGCAGTTATGGACGCAGCCTCGCGTCGCTTCGAATACGTTAGCGGTAAGATAGCGTGACTCGGGCAACACGCTGCGATCTGGCAAGGGATAGCCTCCCAACTTGAAGTTCGGGCTCTGCTGGTACCGAGGCAACATTCTTCCCGCTATGTAATCCCTCAACAGCCGTGGCCATTCCTCCTCCGCATACCCCACCACAATGGCATCCGCATGAAACTGAGCCTCATCCGGCAGCAACGTTACATGAGGCCCGCCGAGAACTACCTTCTGTCCGCGCGCCCGGAAATGATCGGCAAGTTCGTACGCGCGGCGCGCCGTTCCAGTGATCACCGTCAGCCCAACGATGTCCGCCTCCAGATCCAGCGGCACATCCCCTATGCCCTCATCGTAACATGTGACCCTGGCATTCAATTCCCGAGGTACCAGCGCCGCCAGAGTCGGCAAAGTCAATGGCATATAGCGCAGCGATTTACCCCAAATACCACCCCGGTGACGGTACAGAGGTCCTTTAGGTGAGATCAGAGCGATTCGCAAGTCATGGTCGGGAATCTGCTGATTCCAGCCATCCTGCGATTCAACCTGATTGGCATCGGCAGTCGGTCTCTTTGCCGAAATCATCGGGCTGCCCCCGTCTCGACCAACTTAGAACTCGGCCTCTGCAACCGCTCACCAGGATCTCTCCGGTGCAAGCCAAACAGCATCCCCTGCTTCTTGATCGCTTCTCGAGCGTAAAGGGGATTGTATCTCAGATAAGCCAGCAGACGCATCGGAGAACTCAGATGCGTCTTCAGATCACACATCCGCCACAAGATAGATCCAAGCGTATTCCAGCGAAGGCGACAGATGCGACACGCTTCCGTCAGCTCATCCGGCGACATTCGCTTGGGTATGAAGGCCGCATGGTTAAATCGATATTCAGGATGTAGCCACCACTTTCCACCGTACAGCAGTCGTCCTTCCGCCTCGAGGCGACGATACCAGGGCGTATTCGGGTAGGGCATCAGAATGTTGTAGGCCGCAAAACAGAACTTGTGATGCATGGCAAAGTCGCTCGTCTCGAGAATCGTCTCCACCGTGTCCTCATCATGACCTAACGTAAACGCCGCCCAGGTTTGCAGGTGGTGGTCACGCAGCACCTGGATTGGCTTCTCATACTGATCCCAACCCACTCGGCGAATCTTTTCGTTGGGACGCCGCAGGAAGTTAGGCCCCTTCTTCATCCGCTGCAAATTGGCAGGGTTCAGCGACTCGAAGCCGATAACGTTCCCCATGCAACCGCTGTCGACTAACAACTGCATCAACTCGGGATCGTTGGTCATGTCCAGTGACGCCTGCGACACCCAACGGATGCGCATCGGTATCAGCTCTCGCAGGAACGACTTCGCCGCCTCGTGATTGGACAGAAAATTGTCATCCACGAAGAAGACGAACTTTCGCTCCTGGCAAGCTATCTCGTCGAGCACTTCACGAGTTCGCCTCACAAAATGGCTTCGATTGAAGAAGACGCTGATCGCGCAGAAATCGCAGGCAAATCGGCAACCTCGGCTGAACTGCATCAACGTAATCGGCAAATACCCCTTGTCGCGAAACAGGTCCCGTCGAGGCTTGACGCCTCCCTGTTGAGCAATACCTGGCGATGAGCGATATTCTGGTTTCAATACTCCACGTTCGGCATCGGCTACTACCTGATGCCACAACAATTCCGCATCTCCAACAAATATCGAGTCTGCGTGTTGTCGACACTCCTCCGGGATCAACGTCGGGTGGAAGCCGCCCAGGATCACCGGGACTCCCCGAAGCCGGAACTCCTCGGCAATCTCATAAGCGCGCCGCGCCGTATAGACCTCGACAGTAATTGCGACCAGGTCCGTCGGTTCGTCGTACGGTATCCTCTCAATCCGATCATCGTAGATCACGCAATCCACGTGCCGCGGCGTCATTCCCGCCAGCACTCCCAGCTGCAACGGCTCCATCCGGCCTTCATCCACATACAGACTGTGCTCCAGCCGACCAATATTCGGTTTGATGAAGGTTATCCTCATGCCCTCACCTCTGAAAAATGATGCTCCTCGGGGGGATACAACTCCTGCAACAACTCCCCCCGATCGCCCAGGGGTCTCCCCTGCTTCCGGTGTATCTCCCGCCGCGACGTGAGATTAGCCAGAGCAAATGCCGCGGCATGAAATGGCGAGCGACAGTTCGCCCGAAAGTCCCAGGCACGTCTGCCAATACTGCTCCACCGATTGAATTCCGTGCGGATCCGATAACATCCCTCCTGCAACTGCTCGGGCGACATTGACTTCGGCAGAAACATGCAGTCACCGTATTTGAACTCCGGATCGAGCCACCAGGGGTCCCGAATCAGTCGCCCCTCGCTACGGAGTCGCGAATAAAGGGCTGTACCTGGTGTGGGAGTTAACGGGTTGAAATTCGCCAGAAACAGCCGATTCGCAATCGCAAACTCCAGCGTCGCGTCAAATACGGCCGGAGTGTCATGGTCGTAACCCAGGACGAACCCGCCGTAGATCATCATCCCGTGATCACGGATCCTCCGAATCAGTGTCGCATAACTCCCGTACTTGTGATTCCACGACTTCCTCATGATCCGCAGGTTATCAGGGTCGAGTGATTCGAAGCCGATCATCAGCGAAATGCAACCGCTCGCTGCCATCGCCTTCAGCAATTCGCCATCCGACGCAATGTCGATGCTGGTCTGACATGACCACCGCAGATTCAACGGACGAATCGCCTCCAATAGCTCGCGCAGCCGACCCGTTTCGTTGCACAGATTGTCATCCGTAAAGAAGACATATGGCCGATCCAACTGCGACAACTCGGCCACCACATCCGAGACGGGGCGCCAGCGCAAACTCGTCCCGTAAAAGGCATGAATGGAACAGAAATCACACGCGTACCGACAGCCCCGTCCAAACTGCACCAGTCCAACCGGACGGTACCTCTTACCGCGAAAGATCGTGCGATCCACCACTCGCTCGGCCAACTTGGGCAAATAGCCCTGATAGCGCCGCTTCAGCGATCCAGCGCTCGCATCCCTGATCACCTCAGGCCAGACGTCATCCGCGTCTCCTACAACGACAGCACTGACATACCGTAAGGCCTCTTCAGCGCAGAATGTGGCATGATACCCGCCCGCGACCACGGGTATCCCCTGCCGCTCAAATCGGCCCGCCAGTTGATAGGCCCGTCGAGCCGTAAACGTCTCGACCGTAATCGCGATCAGATCGACATCAAGACGCTCAGGGATCTCCTCGAGCCGCTCGTCATAGAACTCGACCTGACAGTCCCTCGGAGTGCAACCTGCGAGTATGCCAAAAACCAGCGGCTCCATGGCATCCGCCGAACGTCCCGCGTAAAGATTTGGCCGCAAGAAGGCGATTCGCATCTATGGCCTCAAAATGTCGCCGTAGAGTTTATCCGCTCACCGGACAATCTCGACTTCCATCGCTGCTGGCCGCAAAACACCAGCCGTCTGCCTATTTGGACCTGCTCTTTAGAACCAGGAATCCGACAACCCCACCCAGAACCAACCCGCCTAGACCGGACAGCAACATCAGACGTTGAGTCGAGTCGCGCCCAAACAACCGGATCACCGGATTGTCGAACGAGTTGGCCACTCCACTGAAACTGATCAAAGTCCATTTGCCGTCTTCCCGAACCATCGTCCCGGACCAACGGCTCTCAAGAGCCACCGTCTCGCCCCGCTTCAGCTTATACGTATCGTTCATCTTCCCCGTTGAAATCACCAGATTTCCATCGTTGAGCACCAACCGATTCTCGACGGTCGGGTCGACCTGGATCTTCTCGATGATCTCCGAAAGCTTGCGGAATTCGGCCAGCACCTCCGCGTGGCCATGCGAAACGTTGCCGTCCTGCCAGGTCGCCACAACATCGCGATGGCAATACTTGTTCAGCATCTCCTCGTAACGTCCCTCGTTGAAAGCCGCATACAAGTCTTTGCGAAATTGATTCAACTCAGCCTCAACATCGGCGGCAATCCCAGTGTTCGTGCCAGCCGCAACAGCACTTGGGCTCGCCCCACCCTCCTGAGCCAAAAGGCTGCTACTTAAAGCCAACATCGCCGCCATGGCAAAATAGAGAGCCTTCATTGCACAGATCCTTTCATAGACAACTACCCGAATATAGAGGCCGCTTCTGCCTGAACTTAGCGCTCAATCTGACCTCTGTACACCATTCACCCCATATAAGCAAGAAAATCCCGCCCGCTAGTCCCATGCTCAGCTCGAATCACTGACTAATCGCCACGACTCATGGCCATACTAAACCGCCTGGCCTAACCTCCCCATAAGCGAACTTCGTGCCAACCAACACAAAGAATTGCCTGACCTTCGGACTCACTTCGGTCCAGCCAGCATCAAGACGCCCTATCACCGCCGATCCTACTGGCAGCCGTGCGATTTCGCACATCCCCCCGCTTCCGAAGGTTAATGCCGCACATCCGTCCCGCCCTGATGCCGGACACCAACGGCCGAAACCACTTCAACCCAAGTTCAGGGCGATTAAGATGCAAACCTTCATCCAGTCGGCAGAGAAACTGCGGGACAAGCACACCATTAGCGAATCAACTGCCGCTCTGCTGATCAACAAGACGAAGCGGATGATCGCCGTCACTTGATCGCTGTCTCCATCGAGCTTACGAATTCGAGGTGCAGCTTCTGGTGCCACAGTAACCACAGCGGTCCCCCGTTGGCACCAAGCTGGCTCGTTGGTAGATTCGGGCCGACGGTCGATGAGTGCTTGGTCGTGCGGCGCACAACGAGAAGGCGCCGCGAAGTCGGGATTTCTCGCGGTCAGCACTCAACCCTCCCCAGGACCTCCGTGACGAGGACAGTCGCATGTGTGCACCTATCGAGGATGACGGCCCCTACCGCCCCGGCCGGCGAATGTTCCTGATGTCCGGTCTGGCGGCAGCAGGAGCACTGTCCGGTACGGTCACCGCTGCCGACGAACCCCAGGCCCAGGACTCGCCGTTCGAGCTGGCCGAGACGACCATCGCTGAACTCGCTGAGGGGATGGCGAAGGGAAAGTGGACGTCCCGAGAACTGGCCGAGTTGTACCTGGCGCGCATCGAGGCAATCGACCGCCAGGGGCCCACCCTCCGCAGCGTCATCGAAGTGAACCCCGAGTCACTCCAACTGGCCGACGCACTCGACCGCGAACGGGCACAGCAGAAGCTGCGCGGGCCGCTGCATGGTGTTCCGATCCTGGTCAAGGACAATATCGACACCGGCGACAGGATGGCTACCACCGCCGGATCGCTGGCGCTGGTCGGAGCCAAACCCCCAGGTGACGCGTTCTGCGTCGCCAAGCTACGCCAAGCAGGAGCGCTGATCCTTGGCAAGGCAAATATGAGCGAATGGGCCTACTCGCGCAGTTTCCACACCGCGACCAGCGGCTGGAGTGCCCGCGGCGGACTGACCAAGAACCCCTATGCCCTCGACCGGAACCCGAGCGGCTCCAGTTCCGGTTCGGCGGTCGCCGCGTCGGCCAACTTGTGCGCTGCCACTGTCGGCACTGAAACCGACGGATCGATCATCGCTCCGTCATCCGTCAACGGCATTGTCGGCGTCAAGCCAACCTGGGGATTGGTAAGCCGCACGGGGATTATCCCCATCTCGCACTCGTTTGACACGGCCGGTCCCATGGCCCGCACGGTGCATGATGCAGCCTTGCTGCTCAGCGCGATGGCCGGACACGACCCGAACGACGGAGCTACGAGCGACTGCCCGAAGTCGATTCCCGACTATGTTCAGCAGCTCACCCCCAGCGCACTGAAGGGCGCCAAACTCGCCGTCGCACGCAACTTCTTCGGCTTTCACGATCTGGTCGACCCGCTGGCAGCCGCGGCACTCGAGGAACTGACCCAACAAGGCTCCACTCTGACCGACACGATTTTGCTCGCCAAAATGGGCGATTACGGACCAGCGGAAGAGATCGTGCTCGCCTACGAACTGAAGGCAGACCTCAACGCCTACCTCGCCCGGCTGGGCCCCGACGCACCAGTGAAGACGCTGGCGGACTTGATCGCCTTCAACAAGCAACACGCGGACCAGGAGATGCGTTACTTCGGTCAGCAGTTCTTCGAACAAGCTCAGGAAAAAGGCCCGTTATCCAGCTACGAATACCAGGAGGCGCTTGCCAAGTGTCGCCGCATCAGCCGCACCGACGGGCTCGACAAGGTCTTCGCTGACGGCGCAGAGGCGATCGTGGCCCCGACGTGCGGGCCGGCGGGCGTGACCGACCTGGTCATTGGAGACCGGTGGCTGGGCGGCGATATCATCGGCATCGCAGCCATGGCCGGATACCCGCACGTGACCGTACCGATGGGCTTTGTATTCGGATTGCCGGTCGGGCTCTCATTTGTCGGTCCCCCGTGGACTGAAGGCCGATTGCTGCAGTTCGCCGACGCATTCGAACAGGCAACCAGGCATCGGCGGCCGCCGCGATTACTCCCCACGGCGGAAGTCTAACGGGACAGACGAACATTCGCGCCAAGTTGGGTACCGCGGCCAAGCAATCGATGCCACCCTCGCAGGATAGCTATAAGCCATACGCCCGGAAGTTTCTGCCCCATATTGGCAAGTCCCGAACCTAGAAATCGGCCAACGGAGCGTCGGCGTCTCCGAACTGGGTTACTGGCAGGCCGATGCGCTGGGCGAGTGACAGGTACAGACCGCACAATCGGCGCTGATCATCATCGCGGCCCGAGTAGTCCAGCGATCGCCCCGTGGTCAAGGTACCGCCCAGCCCACCAGCTAACACCAGCGGCACTTTCGTCGAATCGTGCTGGCTTCCCGACCACATATTCGAAAGAAATACGACGCACGCATGATCCAGGACCGTGCCGTCCCCCTCGGGCATCGCGTCCAACCGGCCGATCAGATAGGCCAGTTGGCTGCAATAGTAATGGGCGACTCGCTGATAGGCTTCCGACCGATCGTCATGAGACGCCGGATGGTGGGCCAACCGCACGTCCAAAAATGGATAGAACAGTCCCGATAGGTCGCGGCACAACAACAAGGTCGCGACACGAGTTTTGTCCGTCTGAAACGCCATGGCGATGATATCGCACATCAGCCGCATGTGTTCGCGGATGTCTTCCGGCAGCCCATTGTCGGGCCGCTGGAGCTGAATAACATTCAACCCGCGATCGGCCGCCTTGGATCCGGCTCGAAGCTGATGATCGCGGAGACGTTGCACACGAGTTTCTACCTCCCGCACACTGACCAAGTACTCGTCCAGCTTCTGCTGATCTGACCGGCTCACCTGCCGCTGCAAATGAGCCGCGTGTTCACGGACCCGATCAAGAACGCTGAGCATCCGTTGGCTGCCCCGGTTCTCAAACAGACTGTCGAACGCCAACGATGGATAGACTTCCATCGGTACCGGAGCGGTGGCCTGCTGCCACGAGATGTGCGAACTGTAGGCCATCGAGAAATTCGTTTCGTGGTAGCCCGTGATCGGCTGTTCGCATCCCAAGACCATGCTTGGCTGCACCGTGTCGCCACCAACGTGAGCCGCGATCAGCTGGTCGATGGAAATACCGCCCTGGATCACCGCACCTTTCTGGAGCGCCGCACCGGAGAGAATATTCCCTGTCTGGCCGGGATGAATGCCAACCCCCGTCGCATTCTTGTTAAACAGCCCATGGATGACCTGAATCTTCTGCTTCCAAGGCTCCAACGGCTGAAGGCTGCGGCTCAATTCCATCGTCGGGCCATCGCCCTTGGCCCACCAATGTTCCGGGCTGATCCCGTTCCCCATGAATAAGGCCGCAAATCGTTTCGGAAACTCGGAAGCATCTCCGGCCGACTCCAGCGGACTGCCCCACACGGGCAATGATTCCAGCCAAGGAAGTGCCATCGCCACGCCCGCGCCCCGCAATAGCACTCGACGGCTAATCCGATCTGCGTCGGTCTTCATTGTCGTTCCTCCTCGTGCTGGCCATAGCTACGCTGACGCTGCTGGCGGAACTGGGGGCTGGTTACAATTGCTTCGATCAGCGATTGGAACCGAAAATCCGATTCTTCTGACTCAAGCCGCATGCGATGGACGGTCTCTTCATCCGTCAGTATGAGCGAACGGCCGAGCGCGTAAGCAAGGAGCTTGCGGGCGAGATTATCCAGAAAGTCGTCCCGGCGACGCTCGCGCAGATATTGCTTCAATCCGTCCAGCCCCGACCGTTCTGAGCCATCAGGAAAATTAGCCGAGGCGTTCACAGGCCGACCGCCCAAGTCGGTCTCCCGCCGCTCGCCCACCGGACCGTAGGCTTCGAATACCAAGCCAAGCGAATCAAACTTCGCGTGACACGCCGCGCAGCTCGGCTCGGCGCGGTGGGATTCCAGCAGGGCTCGTAGAGTCTGGTCACCCGTTGCCGCCTCATCCTTGGGCAGCTCGGGCACCTTAGGTGGCGGCGGCGGAATCTCCTCGCCACAAATCCGTCGAACCACCCAATAGCCTCGCTTGACCGGACTGGTCCGAAGCCCGGGCGAATTCTGAGTGAGAAACACGGCCATCGGCAACAGCCCTCCGCGACCGTAGGCGTCAGCATCCTCGACGCGCACCCAACTATCCGGTGACCCGGCCAGCTGCGGCATACCGTAATGCTCAGCTAACAACGAATTGACAAACGTGTGTCGGCCGTCCAGTAGTTCCAGCACGGAACCGTTATTCTGGACCACGTCCATCAAATACTGGATTGGCTCTTCGAACATCGCCTGTCGCAACGCGTTCGTGAACTGCGGAAATCGTTCCCGATCGGCGGCGTTGAATTCTTCAAAACGGCGAAAGTCCAGCCAGTTGGCGCCGAACTCAGTGACCAGCCCACGCACACGAGGATCCTGCATCATCCGACCAGCCTGCGCACGAAGGACGTCTTCCTGGTGCAAATCACCAGCCGCGACGTGCTCCCACAGCTCGTCATCTGGCAAACTCGACCACAGGAAATAGCTCAGACGCCGAGCAATCGCTGCATCGGAAAGCGGCTGAACGCCAGTCCCCTCCGGCTGTGGCTCGACAAGATACAGAAAGTTCGGCGAAGTCAGAATAGTCACCAGAGTCTCGCGGACCGCCACTTCATGGTCGAGACCAAGTTCCCGTCGACCGGAAGTGTATTGCCCCTGAAGCTCGGTCAGCTCGCTTGCCTCCAATGGTCGGCGATACGCTCGTGCGGCGAATTTCCATAAGTCGCCTAGTTGAACCGATTCGGCGGCCAGCCGCTGTGATTCCACCGCTCGGATCTCGGCCGCGATATTCGTAAAGTACGCGTCAATGGCCGTGATCGCCGTGTCGTCGCCGCCCACTTCTCGCACTTTCTGCAGGTACTCATCGCGCAGCCGGGCGATCTTTTCCGGCGCAATTACATCGTGGTCTTCGGAACGCGCGAAATCAAAGCGGGCTTCCTGCATGAACCGAGGCGGCTCGGCGCGTTCGGCAAAAATGTAGTCCTTGTACTGCCGCGCTGGTGCGTTCGTGATGAAGTTAAGTTCCTGCCACAGCTGATCAAGCTGGCGACGCTGGCTATCGTCGAGTATCAATTCGCATAGCGGTCGATCATCACGGAAATAGCCCGCCATCAGATGGAATCCGGCGCTCAACGGGCGACCGGCAACCATCCCCCGCTCGGCAACCAGAAAGGCGTCCGGGAACGTTTCGCAAAACCGTTCCAGATCTGCGTCCGCCGGCCCTGCTTCCGCACCAGTTGCACAGCGACGTCGATTACTCGCCTCCAGCTGATTCTTCCAGAGCAGGAACGCCTGAGATCCCGAGGAGATCCCCTGGACTCGCGGCGCTGCGACCTGCGGTTTGAGCTTCTGCCGCTCGGCCATCACCATGGCTTCCAGCTCCTCACAAGCCTCCCGCACTTCGCCCGACGGCGACTCGGGACCAGGTATTGCCTCCCATTGTCGTTGCAATTGCTGAAGTGGACCGGCAGTCTTCGCCGGGTCCTGAAGAACGGCCCACACAGTGGCCAGATAACGAGGGCTCAGCCCCTCGCGCTCTGCTAAACCCGCCAACGTATCAGGCCCCTGCGGCTGGTTGCCACGGTGTCGATACCGCCAGGCTGCCTCGAAATAGTCTGCCAAATCCGTCGGCTGCCGCTGATAAAACTCCATGATGCGCTGGACACAATACTTATCGCGGTCTGTATCGGCGACCATTTCATGCGGGGCAAAACCAAGACCGTCAGGCTTGAACACCAGATGATTGGCGATACTCTGGGCAGCCGACAAGTATTTCTGCAGCAGAGGAGCGGACATCGCCAGCGATTCACCAGAATTGTCAAAACCAGCCTGATTAGCCGGGTCGACCGGGAACTCGCGCGCGGGCTGAAGGTCGACGCCCGTCAGGTCACGGATCGTGTAGTTGTATTCGGCATTGCTCAGCCGTCTCGGCAGCACGTCGCCAGGATCTCCGGCAAAACTGAGAGCCTCGATCGAATTCAAAAGCTCCACCTGGCGCACAAACGCCGCGCGTTCCTGGTCGGACGGCATCGGATCGGCCTGGTCCGGAGGCATCTCGCCGGAAGTCAAACGTCGCACGAGGTGCTGCCACTTTCGATAGTCCTGACGGACCGTCGACAGGGACTTAAGGCGAGTCAGGTCGAGATCCGCCTCCTTCTGGTCGTGACCGTGACAACCGATACAGTATCTTTCCAGAAACGGAACGATCTTGGCGCTGAACGCCCGCCGCACTACGTCTTGTTCCTCTGGGGTCAACTGACCCGCCGGATCGGTGAGCCCGACCTGAGCCCGGTCGGCCACGGCAGGCGCATCTTCAGCGCCGCGCAGCACTCCCGCCACAGCCACCAACACGGCTATCCCGCAGATTGCCTTCCCCCAGCACATCGACCAAGAACGATGCCTCGAACCAGCATGCGAATACCATGATTGAAGGCCGAGATGGTTCATGGCGAAGGTCGAACGTCAGCAGAGATCGTCGCGGGAGTGACAATGCACGTGGTCATTGCGATAACCGGCAGATGCAGCCATTGCTTGGCATCCTCTACTCAGAGCACCCCCTCCGGCGAGGATTAAGTTCGCTTCAGATTGCCATCGACCGGTGTCAGCGCAGATTATCCCACGCCACGGGACCGACGTCTACTTGCAACTGGCTCCCAAGCCTTCCGACGTCCAACCTTTCCTGCACGCGGAAAGTTCATCTTGGCACCTGGGGACTCCTTTATCCCTCGGCTGCAACTCCTCGTCACACTGATTGCACTCGGCCAATTATTTCTTCTCCGCCGCCTGCTTCCGTTCCTCCTGGACGGTCACCAGGGTCTTGCCAGGAGCAAGCTTGCGACCGACAAATGCTGGATGATCCAGGCCGTAGCGCAGGGCGCGGAAAAGAGTGTTGCGGGACATGACTCGCGGAGCTGGCCGTCGTTGAATCAACTGCGTATGGTGGTTCTCCATCGCCTGCTTCTGCGTGTCGGTCAGCACGGCCGCGATCTGGGGATTGAATTCGTCGGCTATCGCCTTCAACGCCGCCGCCTTTTCTTCGGTCAGGTTCAGCTGTTCGTTCTGAAAAGCCCACAGATACTCACCAGCTGGAATCGCAGCACCTGGAACGAAGCCTGAGCCGACCAGCATCCGCCGCTGGTAATCGGACAGCAGTTCATTGAGCTTCTCGTTCAACTGCTTGCCCAACGTATCGAGCTGTTGGATCTGTTGCTCGGTCAAGGCCAATTCATTCCGTGCCTCGGAAGAGATGATCTGAAGCGGGCCCGGCGGAGCCATCGGTTGCGACTCCTGGCCGGCAATCGGGTTCACAAACTTCCATACGATCTCGCGCTCGGGAGTCACTTCAAACATCACTCCCACGGCCCCAGCATTGATTAGCGTATTGCCGTTCGGCAGCCGCTGAGCGCCGGAAATGAACCACGAATGGAAGTCCGGCTTGTTCGGCGCCGAATAGCTCCACAGCGGCTGATCGGGACCAAAGGGTGCCTGCGAGCGGACAAGATAGTTGCCGGCGTTATCGATCGGAGGTGCAAATTCGTCAACCGAGGAATAAGGTTCGGGTTCCCGCCCGCCGCCGTTGTTGAATACCAGCAGATGCCCTTCGCCGGGAAGACCTTTGGCAATCCAATGGATGTTGTGCTGAGCAAACAGACGCTGATCGATCTTCGTACCGCCGCGATACGTCGCCGGGTGGCCCCAACGATAGAGAATGTCGCCGCCATGACCCCACCGTCCGCCGGTGTGTCCGCGGGCCTCTTCTGTCGTCGTGCTGTGGTCGATGATCCAGATTTCGTTAAAGCTGGGGCTGCTCAGCGCGATCTGATCCAAGTCCGGATTGTACGCCAGTGCATTCACATGCATCCAATCCGGTGAACGCTTGTTGCTGCCATTGACGCCGTAATTCGCATCGAATCGCTCCGGATGATCGGCAACCTTGCCGTAATTCGGCTTGTGGCGATCATGATCTTGAATCAGATGATCCCAGCTCCGCCACTCCCACACGACCTCTCCAGTCTTCAACCCGGTCGGCTTGATCTCGACCAGGCAGTCCGGTTGCACATGCGACTCTTTCACGGCTTCCGGCTTGACGCCCTGCGCAATCGCTTCCGGTTCCTCGATCATCTCCCAGCAAATCGTCAAGATATTGCCGTTGGGGAGCCTGATCGCATCGTGGTGAGGTTGCCGTTTGTCACTGATGTATTCAAAGTCCCAGACGGCGTTACCGTCCCAATCCAGTTCCTCAAATCGGCCGTGCTTGCCTGGACCCTGGAAACGCGGCGGTTCTTTGCCCACGTCCCCTCGACGGAACAGATGGCCGTTGTCGAGCAGATAGGCGCCCATGATCCCTGTCTCGCTGGGCCAAGCATGCACGACGCGGCCCTCGTTGTCGAACAGATACGTCGTGTTGTCGTTCGCCGTAATGAGATTGTAACCAGGAAATGCCCGCTGATCGTGGTGCACCACTCCGTAGATTTCGGGCATCCATGACTTGGCGATCGCGAGCGACTCTGCGACGCTTTTCTTGTCGTTTTGTGCAGCCTTGTCCTGAGCGGTTGCGGTTGGCGTGTTCAGGGCCACCAACAACATAGCGACCAACGCACTCAGCGCTGCACCGGCATCGGCCATCACAGTGCGGTCTGTTGAATCTACCCCTTTGCGACAGGACGGCATGGTGGGATCTCCTCAGCGGCAATACAAGCAGGTGGCGGCCCGTCAATCGAAAAAATTCTCGCCTCAGATGGCGGCGGCGTTCACAGTCAGGGAATATACTACCCGCCCAGGTTGTGCCATGCAAACTGTTCCTGGTTGCCACCTCGACCGCCAACCAACGTGAACAATCAGCTACGATATTGAACCACGGACGACGCGAAAGCCGCGGAAAGGGATTCTCGGACGACACTGCGGTGCGAAGGTCGGCAAGTTTAGCGTGCTCGAGGGCATGAACTCACAGATAGTCTCTGCAAACAGGTACTGGCCGGTATGGCGATAAGCCAATGAGTCGAGACAATCAACCTCGAAACTCAAACACCAGAAGCCAACTTGCACCCTATACATGCGGCTTTCACGTAAGGCAGATGTACGGACATCGCTTTGCGCCCCAATCGTTCTCCACAGTGTGGGCACTTACCAACAGCCGTCTCGCAGCCCGAATCGCTATCCCACCGCTCAACCATCAAGAATGTTGCCACACCCGTTTGCTCAGCAATCATGCTCGACAACCGTCGACCGCGCTGCATCAACTCGCTGTCCACGTCCGTCAGCTCCGTATGGGCCCGTCCACGAATCGCTCCAGATCCGAAGTAGATCTCGGCCGTAGCACGGTAATTGCACGACCAATCGTATAGTTCCTCTCGCACCGACTCAGGAACCGACAGCAAGTAGGCAGGGATGCGTCTTCCGTTAGTCCCGTGTCGAACGGGTCCCAACGAGGTCAATGGCTGAGCAAACAGCAACAGACTTTCAGCACCACCAAGATCGCTCACAGGATAATTCGAACGGTCTTCCAATCGACTCCACTCAGGAGGCCGACTCAAGCGATCGTGCAACTGATCCATGAACCCTCTGCACTCAATAGAACAGTGCTTCCGGGCCCAAGCGTGCACTGCGGCAAAATGCGCGTAAAGCTGCACTCGCCCTTTCCGTCGGCAAATGAAATAGTCCCCCTCGATCTGGCCAAATCGCTGCATCGAAGACGCGATCAATCCCACCAACTCGTACACTGCCTTCAGCTGTCTCGCTGTGCCGGGAGTAAACTGAACATGGTGCAGTATCATAGAGCTTGTCCAGCCACGCGTTAATCAACTGACCCAATAGACCAACAACTCATCGACAAGCAACAATTCCAGCAAAAGAGAACCGGGGTCCGGTTGTTCAAAACTCATTAGCAGGTCGTTCTCACCTCACGCGTCAAGTTTAGGCTAGTCGCTCACCGACAATCCGGCTTGCTCGCGCCTCGAATCAGGCCGACCAATGTGGCCATCCTTCCCCCCTGAAGCAAGCAGCCATCAATAATCGATCTAAGCCGTTGCCTGTCAACCATTTGCAGTCGGTCCCCACCTTAAGACCCCGTCGCTGCTCAAAGATCTCCCGCCCTCCTCTCCGCCATTCTCCGCGCCCTCTGCGGTGAAAACTCCCGTGTCTCCTGCGCCCCCTGCGTTAAAAAATCTTCAACGCACCCGGACGGCGGGGGTGTCGGACCGTGCCCCAAATCCTGGTTTTCCCGCTTGGCAGTTTCAGTCAGCGCTGCCAGCTTGTCGAAGCTAGGAAAAGCCAACCATTCGAATCGAGTTGAACGGGGAGATCGACCATGTTTTGTAGCGAATGTGGAGCTCGGGCTGCTGGCAAGTTCTGCAGTGCGTGTGGCCATAAGCTGCTAGCTGATGTCACTGCCACTGTAGATCCCGACTGGGAGCATTCGATGGACCTGGCCGTCGTCAGCGCGGCTCCGGCGGTCGTCGCACAAGTGCAACAGGCCAAGCTGCGAGCCGAAAAGTCGGTCAACGGCGAAGCTTGGATCAGCCTCTTCGACACCTTAGCCACACCGTTGACTCACGGCCTTTCGGCTCGCACCGCCGCGAAGATTCTCACCCCGATCACATCCGCGCTGGGGATTCGGACCACGAAAACACGTCATGAGTCGTTTCCGTTACCACCCGGCGTGGTGCTCGCTCGAATCCTCGTCTCTGCCGCTGAACGTGGCCACACGTTGACTCACGTCGAACAAGGTCCCGACTCGTGCCAGATTACGGCCAACGTTCCCGCTGATCTCTGTGCCATGAATGGTACTCTGACTATTCTGGTCCAGCGTGCTCCGCAGGGGACTGACGTGCGAATCGACGCCGTCGTGGAAGGTCAATGGTACGACTGGGGCAAGTCCGAACGCAAGATCGCCGACCTGCTGCTGGGCGTGCGCAAATCGGCCTGAAAACGGCCGCTAACCCTCCACGACGTGATTCGTCAACTCGTTGAACCGAGTCTCGTAGTGCGCGTGAGTGGTCCCCATCAGCCGATCCCAGACGTTAAAGTAAAGGCCGAAGTTGCCGTTGACCTTCTCATGGTGCAGTCCATGATGCGTGACCGAATTCAAGATACCTGCCAGCCTGCTGCCCATGAAGCGTCGTGGGAATAGTTCGTAGCCGCAGTGGCCGGCCACGTTAAAGCCCATTTGCCATATCATGAACACGCCGAACGCAACCGGATGTACGGGAACCGTGAAGGCGATCAGAGGCGCGATTCCAGCTTGAACCAGTGCTTCTGCAGAACTGAAAGAGTAGGCTGCCCAAGGAGTTGTGCAGATGCTCTGATGATGAGTGCTGTGCATCGCCTTGAACAATCGCGGATGGTGCATCAGCCGATGCGTCCAGTAAAAGTAAGTATCGTGCAGCAGTACCATGATGCCGATGCTGATCCCAAGCCACACCCAACCATAAGAATCCACGCGACGATACAACTGTGTCCAGCCCGATAAGGCCGCATAGACCAAGAACCCGTGCACGGCACCAAAGATGACGATCGTGCGCATCGACTGCAAGAACTCGCGTCGCATCTGGCCGGAACTCGCTTCTAGACGGCTGATCCGGCGATGTCGAAACCATCGCTGCAGAATAAATCGGACCACCAAGTACGCCGTACCCGCCATGAACACGTAGAACGCCATGCGTGCCGGCGTGGCTCCGAATCCTGCCATTATCGACAACCGAAGTCGTTCACCGACGCTCATGTCAAGCTCCTTGAATCGTCACGACGAGATTCCTGGCCAGCGGAATCCCCAGTATGCGTTAACTCGCAAAAACAAGACGCACCACGAATACTCCAGAGCTGACGGGGGCGCACCTGGCACCGATTAGCTAGTCGCCCTTCGCAGCCTTCAGCATGCCTGCCGCTTTGGCCTTGGCCCGATTGGCGATTTCGGCCATCAGCACATCTCGCAACAGGGGACGAAGCTGAGTTGGATCGTCCGGGGCCACCAAGAAGAAGCAATAAAACATCTCGTCCGTGGTTCCTTCACCCCAAGTGACTCGCGCCGGGGGAGAATTAGGATTCGAAGGATTGTCGGCCGAGTTGTCGTAACTCGCTTCCACCTCCAGACGCGTCCCCTTCTCCAGCCTCAGCGGCGTCGAGAAACGATAGTCGTCTTGCCAATTGAAGTCCCATCGCTGGACGTCGACTAAAGTTCGTGGCGTTCCGTCGGGGAGTATCGCGACGGCCTTCATGGTATGGCCCAGCAGATGCATGTGCGGTATGACGCCAAACATCGTGACATCGCAAGGCAACGTGAACGAGTTCTTCAGTCGGTAGTCCGTCTCGCCAGGTGGTATGTCGTGCTCATGCGACGACACCCAGATGCCAGCGGTGGCATGCTCGGGCTTCTCCACAAAGTAAATGGCGACTTTCGAACGGTCTGCTTCGACTTTCCCTGTAGGGTGATAGTGAACCTGCATCACGAGATCAGAATGCTGCTTCAGCGACTGCCCGTAACCGGCCGGGAAGCGTTGCGGCGACTTGCCCGGCGACCAGCCACCGATCGAACCAGTAGGAATGAAGCCAGGACCACCGAAAGTCACGTACCCAGGCTCCGGCGTCTTTGCGTCCAGCTTACGGGCCTGCCCCTGAGAATCGAGGTACAGCAGGCTGTGATGGACGACCTTGGCATTTCCCGGTACAAACTGCACGCCAGCCACCAGCTTGTCTTCCGGGATATCGACAGGAATGACAAAGTTCTGATAGATGTCCGGCCCATCAGCTGGCACTTCAAACGACTCGGGCATTTCCAGAATCAGATCCGGCGGCCCCAGCCGCCAGCCTGAGGCGAACTGGGGTACTGGCGGCAGATCTTTTGGATCGCCCTCCATTCGCCCGGTGTCGGCCCAGCGGGTCAGCGTCTTGATCTGCTGTTCCGTCAGCGTCCGCTGGTTCTTGAATTCGCCATGAATCTCAGCTGGGCTCCAGGGCGGCATCAATCGGCGTTCCACGACGTGAGCAATCTGGCGAGCCCGCTTTGCAGCATCCTCATAAGTCGTCAGTGAAAAGGGACCGATTTCTCCTTCACGGTGACAAACGACGCAATTCGCAAACAGAATGGGCGCCACATCGCGCGTGTAGGTGATATCCGCCTCGCTACTCGACTCTGCACCGAGCCGTTCGTAGTAACATCCGATTGCCTTTGTCTCCGCGACCGGCACCGGCTTGCCTGCGACCGTCGCCGACACGGCGTCGGCCAGATCGTTGACCGTAGCTGCCGGGCGCCTTCGCCCCAAATCGGTATACGTGTCGTCGATGCGTCCCCGGTAGACGACGTCGCCTTGGCTGTTGACCACAAAGGCCTCCGGTACGAACTGGGGGCCAAGCTGGTCCGCCAAGGCAAAATCCCGATCCATCAGCACTGGAAAATCGATCTGGTACTCCTGAGCAAACTTCGCGATCGCCTCCGGCTTCGAAGTCGAATCTCCCCACACTCCGTAGATGGCGACTGCCCCGGCCCCTTGCCCCCACTCCTGGGCCAGCCGACGCAGCGTCGGCACATACGATCTCGAGATCGGGCACTCCCCGGTCATGAAGACAAACACACGGGCCGCGCGGTCCGACTCGGACGAGAACGAATGGACCGTACCTCGGTGATCCAGCACGTTCATCGGCTGGCGAAAACGGGGCTCAGCCGCCTGCAGCCCATACTGTCCACACAGCAGCATGGCCACGAAACAAGTCAATACGTGTCGGGAAAATGGCATCAAGAAACCCTTGGATTCTCAGGCAAGTCAACTATCGGGCCGGCAAGCCATGCCAGTTATGCCCTCACGATACCCGAGCACGCTGTGGCCGGAATGTGAAATCCGTCACGGCGAGAGGGTGCCAAAAGTCATGGAGCCAACCCGGCGGCCTGGGCCTTCAAGGCGGCCTGGGTCCGGTCTTGCACCCCCAGCTTATCGAGAATGCTGGTCATGTAGTTCTTGACCGTCCCTTCCGAAATTCGCATCTGTTTGGCAATCTCCTTGTTGCTCAAGCCACCGACCAGATGCCTCAGCACCACGAACTCGCGATCCGACAATAGCGATTCGATTTCCACCAGTTGCTCACTCGACTTGGCCGGACTACGGCTGAACTCCGCGACCACCTTGGCCGCCACCGAGGGCTGCAACACCGACTCACCCTGATGGGCCAACTGAATCGCCTCGACCAACCGGTCGGTCGGAGCGTCTTTCAGCAGGTACCCGATCGCACCAGCACGCAGTGCCGCAAAGACATCGTCATCGTCATCGAAAGTGGTCAACACGATCACGCGGCACTCCGGAAACTCGGCTTTCAACCTGCGAGTAGCCTCCACCCCGCTCATCACTTTCATCCGCAGATCCATCAGCACAATGTCCGGCGCCAGCTCCCTGATCTTCTCGATCGCCTGAGCACCATCAGCTGCCTCGCCGACAACTTCCAAGCCCCGCTGCACTGACAACAGCTTCCTCAACCCGTCCCGAAACAGAACTTGATCATCGACCAAAAGTACACGAATCGGATCCATCTACGTCATCCTGGTAACGTCATCGTTAGTGCCACACCCCCGCCCGGGATGGAGCCCACCGTCAGTCCTCCACCGAGCAATTCCGCGCGTTCGCGCAAGCCCACCAGACCAAATCCGCCCCCGAGCGCATCGGCTCCATCGCCGTCATCGGTCACGGACAGCTTCACCGTCCCATCGGCACAATAGTCGAGCTTAATGTCGACTCGTGTTGCCTGAGTATGCTTCCGCACGTTGGTAATGCCTTCCTGAGCGGCTCTATACAGCGCAAGTGCAACCGCTTGAGGCAACGCCCGTGGTTCTCCGTGAACTTCAAACTCAGCTTCGAAACCGCAACTTGAGTCACCCGAAAGCAACTCGCGGATGGCATCTTGGAGCGATCTTCCATCGAGCGGCGAGGCACGCAGAGCGGATACCGAACTGCGAATGTCCTCCAACCCGCTCACCGATAGCTCCTGGGCACGGCTAATCGCTTCATTCGCACTTGCCAAGTCCTGATGGATCAGTGCCTGAGCAGCTCGGAGCTGGATATTCACAGCCGTCAACACGTGCCCAACGCTGTCGTGAATGTTGCGAGCCAGCTCGTTGCGCTCGCGAGTCACGGCCAGTTCTTCAGCTTGAATGCTGTACTGGCTCAGTTGCCGGTTCATGGCCGTCAGCTCACCAACGAGCCGAGCCACTTCCGCACGTCCCTTTTCGGCACTCACCGCGATTTGGGCCAGCACGAACACAAAGACGGCCGCCAAGCTGAATTGCATCCACGAGATCAGAGCCGCGCTGGGCCCATAGACGCTGTGAACCGCCCCAACGAGTATGCAGCTACTAGCCAGAAACGCTAATGCGGCAGCCCACTTCGGCAGAAACAAAGCTGCGTGGCCAACGGGCACCAGCAGAAACAACCACAAGAATCGCAATTCGCCAACATCGGCCGCGACAGCGTAGAGCACCAGGATTAATGAATAGAGTCCGCCGAAATGGACCAACGTCCCCCAACGGCTTGGCCCCAACAACTGAGTCGGTGCCTCTTCAGCGCGGTAGCCGCGTTGAAAGTACTCGTGGACGCGGCGCGTGCCCCACAGCGCCCAGGCCGCAAATCCCGCGGCGGTTAACAGCAGAATGGTAATCCGAGCTGCCGACAGCCGGTCTTGGGCGACAACGAAAAAAGTCGCCATGGCGGACAGAATCAACAGCAGAACACCAGATTGGCCCAATCGAATGGCCTGCTGGCGCTGGGCGACGAAGTCATATTCGCGATCCAAGGCTGCCGGCATCGATGGGACCGTGGACACCGCTGCGTTAACCTTATTGCCTTCGCGCTCATCGATCTCGGGCTCATTGGCTTGGCGGATGCCCGGCTGCGAAGATGCCCTCTTCATTTCGTGCTTACTCATTTGTGCGAATTGGCGAAGATAGCCGTAAATTTGCTGCGCAGCCTCTCAACCCCAGCCGTTTCCCCGTTGCCCATCCTGACGCCACTCAGCTTGCGTTTGCCAGTAGCGGCCTCACCAGCATCTCGTCTTCGTTGTCATGAGAGCCTAACGCCCGAGGAAAGGCAAGGAGACTCACCCGCCGCTGGAACCATGTCGTCGAATGCCCACTCGGCCGAATGGCGTCACTGACCAACGCACTAATCGCGGGCCGCTGACCGGCAGCTCGGTGGTCTCTCCCCTTCCCTACTTGCCTGGCTCACGGTCGAGCCGCGTCCTTTGCCGACGATGAGTTGTGGTGAACAGGGCTTGATTGGAGCGGAATCGTTGAGTGCAGCTGCCCGGAACTCCAATACACTGGACTGTCGCCAATCCGCGGAGGCCGCACGTCGACCGACGGTGGAAGTCACAGCTGCACCATCAGTGCCCTTTTGCTATACTCCGGATCCATGAGCAAGGTGACCCAAATCTTGTCGCGTCTCGACGCCGGTGATCCCGCGGCCGCTGCGGAGCTGCTGCCGTTGGTCTACGACGAATTGCGGAAGCTGGCAGCTGCGAAACTCAGCTGCGAAAGGCCGGGCCAGACCCTGCAGGCGACTTCGCTGGTACACGAGGCCTACCTGCGGCTGGTCGAAGACGGAGCATCGCAATGGCACGGCCGGGCCCATTTTTTTGGTGCCGCTGCCGAGGCGATGCGGCGGATCCTGGTGGATGCGGCTAGAAGTAAGGGCCGCTCGAAGCGGGGCGGCAGCTGGAAGCGTCTCGAACTGGAGCAAGCAGCCCCCCAGACGGCGCCCCCTCCTGTCGATCTGCTCGACTTGAACGATGCCCTGGACGAGCTGGCGAGTGCCGAGCCGATGAAGGCCGAACTGGTCAAGCTGCGATATTTTGCCGGGTTTACGCTCGTTGAAGCAGCAAAACTCCTGGGTATCTCAGGCGCTACCGCCGATCGACACTGGAAATACGCCCGCGCTTGGCTCTCAGCTCGCCTGCGCGACCCGGATTTGGAGCTCCAGGAGCCGCCGCCGGAAAAGTAATTTGACTCAATCGTGACGTGATTGGCGCGCCGATGACGCATTACTTTGAATACTCCATTTCGTTCGGGTTCAACCACTTGCGGTCTCGCCATGGATCCTACCTCGCCACAGGAGTCAATCTTTTACGACGCGTTGCAGCTCGCTGACGCTGCAGCAAGGGACGAGTACCTGTCTGCGGCCTGTGGAGCCGATGTGAAGCTCCGGCAACGCGTAGAAGCCCTGCTCTCCGCCTACGCTGTCGGAGATTTCCTCGAAGTTCCGGCACCCGAACTGGGCGCCACCCAAGCATTCGCGCCGATCAACGAAAGCGCCGGCGACATGATCGGTCCGTATAAGCTGCTGGAGCAAATTGGCGAAGGGGGAATGGGGCTGGTGTATATGGCCGAGCAGTCCCAACCGATTCGGCGACGAGTCGCGCTCAAGATCATTAAACCGGGCTTGGACACGCGATCCGTGATTGCCCGGTTCGAAGCCGAGCGCCAGGCACTGGCACTCATGGAACACCCCAACATTGCTCACGTGTATGACTCCGGAGCCACGGCCTCCGGCCGACCCTACTTTGCGATGGAACTGGTACGAGGGTCACCGATTACCGACTACTGCCGCGAACGGGGGCTGGATCTCAGAGAACGCCTCCGGCTCTTCATCGAAGTCTGTCAGGCCGTACAGCACGCTCACCAGAAGGGCATCATTCACCGCGATTTGAAGCCTACTAACATCCTGGTCCGTCAGAATGACACCATTCCAGTCCCGAAAATCATTGACTTTGGTATCGCCAAGGCAACCGCATCTCAGCCGCTTACCGACAAGACGCTGTTTACCGCATTCTCTCAGATCGTCGGCACTCCGTTATACATGAGCCCTGAACAAGCCGATTTGGGCAACCAGGACATTGACACGCGAAGTGATGTGTATTCGTTAGGAGTCGTCCTGTACGAACTATTGACGGGGACAACTCCGTTCGACGCCGATCGACTTAGCAAGGCCGGCCCCGATGAGATGCGCCGTATCATTCGGGAAGAGGAGCCGCAGAAACCGAGCACGCGGGCTACAACCATTGCGGCCGCGGCTGATACCAAGACCACTAGCCCACTAACGGACCCCGCGGTGGCCGTCTGGTACCTTCGTGGCGATCTCGATTGGATTGTCATGAAGGCACTCGAAAAGGACCGCAGCCGCCGCTATGAGTCCGCCAATAGCTTAGCCGTCGATCTGAACCGGTATCTCAACAGCGAGCCAGTGAGCGCCGGCCCGCCATCAGCTTTCTATCAGTTTGGAAAATTCGCCCGCCGACAGCGAGGGCTGTTAGTCGTCATCGGCGTCATCGCTCTAACGTTGGTATCCGGAACCGCGGTTAGCCTCTGGCAGCTTCGGGAAGCCAACAAAGCGAAGAGCATTGCAGACGAACGGGCAGTCAATGAAGGCATTGCTCGTCGTCGCGCTGAATCCAACTTGCGTCGTGGCAGCGAAGCCGTAGAAATCCTGCTGTCGCGATTCGCCGAAGAGCATCTGCTGGACCAGCCGCACATGGAGGACCTGCGCCGCACACTCCTGACTGAAGCACTTCGGCTGAACAACGCCCTCCTGTCCGAGAATTCCGGCGACAAACAAGCCCAGATTGACGCCGCCCAAGCCTACCGCCGGATGGCTGAAATCCAAGACTATCTGGGCAATATATCGCAGTCGGCAGAAGCTGCCCGGAACGCTATTGGATTGCTTGAGCCATTAACCGTTGCCGACCCCGAAAATGCTGAGCTGCTCCGGGAGCTGGCGAAGAGTTACCTGGTGCTTTCGTTTGCTCTATTCAATGGCGAACCGGGGCGACCGAATGAATCTCCGGGGGTTTATGAGAGATTATTGTCGCTTAACGAAAAGCTCCTCCAGCGGACTCCCGACGACGCTAAAGTGATGTTTGCGGTCGGCCAGGCGTGCGATCTCGTAGCTACCGTAATTCAGAGCGACAATCCAGAACGCTCTCAGTCATTATTCCAACGCAGCTTGGAGATTGGCGGCCGAATTTTGCGGATTCAACCTCGCCAACAGGCGTATGTTGACTTCCATGCCCGCACTCATTGGTTCTACGGGCGTGCATTTCAGAATTGTCGCGACTATCCATCAGCAAAGCGGGAATACCTGGCGGCGATATCGGTGTTGGACAGATTGCCAGCGGATACGCCCTTGAGCTCCACGCTCCGGAAGAGCCGAGTGGAGTTCTTGACTTCGCTGGCGAATCTGAGCGGTTCCAGCGTCAGCCCTCAGGAAGGCGCCGATTACGCCCGACAAGCAAAAACGCTTGCCGAACAACTCATTGCCGACTACCCGGTAAGTTTCAAGTTCCAGAAAGCACTTTTCGACGCCCGCACAGTTCTCGCCAGCTCACTGGAAAAGGATGGTCAATTTGATGCCGCGGCTGCGGAACACCACTATCTGATTGACAATGCGGACAAACTTGGCCCCGAATGGTCACGACAGCGCCGCGATTCCAGCTTGGTGGCGCTCACGCAGATCAGTCTCCAGAAGGGCGACTACATCTCAGCGGGGAATTCGTTAACAGCACTAGCCGAGCTCAATCCCGCCTCATGGCAGGAACAATGTCAAGTCGCCTTCTACCTCTCCCACTGTGCTCAACTGGCCAAACATGACACCACGACCGCGAAAGAGGACCGGTTGAGGATCAGTGACAATTACATGCGACTGGCGCGGGACGAAGTTGACTTGGATGCTATCGCCAACGTTTATGAACGCAAGTCCCAGTCCGACGTACTGATGCCACTGGCTACGCTCCAAGCCTGGTTCCGCGCCGACACCGACTATACTGCTACGAGCCGCCAGGCACTGCGAATCGCTGCGACGTCAAAGGACCCGCAAACCTTCGAACGAACAGCGAAAATCTGTTGCCTGTTGCCGTTGCTGGAGCCGTCGGAACTTGAATCTGCCAGATTGTTTGCCCGGCAAGGCGCCGATCTGGCAAAGCATTCTGCACTGCCCCCGTATTACCTGGTCGCCCTGGGTATGACCGAGTATCGCTGCGGCGACTATGAACGGGCGATGGAGCGGTTGCTACAGGCTGTTCAGAGCCCACCTGATTGTTTCAATCTCCTTATCGCGGAATGCTTCCGCGCCATGTGCCTCCATCGGCTGGACCGGCACGCCGAAGCCAAACAGGTCCTGTCCGAAATCCATCGACTCTTGCTGGTACCTCCCCAAGACGCCAACAGGTGGTGGGGGCTCGAACCCAGCCACGATCTGCTGATCGTTTGGATGTCCTTCAACGAAGCGGCAGAGCTCATCGGGCTGCACACTCAACCAGGCGAGCTCATCAACGAGACGGCTGTCGGCCAGGATCGGAACTGACCTGGGGTGCAGTTCAGGCGTCCATGCACCGAGGATCGGTGTTTGGGATTCCGAGCGTAATTTCTGCGCCTTTTCGTGATCGATTGACGCACTATTCCTTGTTCGTCGATCCTGCCAAGTCAGAAATCTCCTCTCAAAGGAATCAGATGCGATGAATCTCCAGTCACTTTGGACACGGGCCTGTGGACGTTTGCTGAGGATGGGCGGACCAGAGGTAAAGCCTCGCAAGAAGCGTCCGCGGATCGCCCCTACTCGTCACCGACGGATTGAGTGGCTGGAGCGCCGGGAAGTGATGACCGCTTCGTTTGGTTCAGCCGTGGATATCGGCGGGTCTGGCTCGGACGCTGTATTTGACGTCGCTGTGGACTTCGCGGGCAACTCATACGCCACGGGATACTTCTCCGGGACAGTCGATTTCGACCTCTCACATTCGCTCGCCGACAATGCCGATATCCTGGCATCACGCGGGACCCACGATGCGTTCGTTGCCAAGTATGCGCCGGATGATTCACTGATCTGGGTCCGCCGGATGGGAGGCGACTATCTGTACGAAGTCTCGGTAACGGACGCGGCACGAGATATCACCGTCGATTCCGTCGGGAATGTCTATGTCGCGGGCGAGTTTCACGAAACGGCCGACTTTGGTGGTACGACCTTGACTGCCGTTGGAGGAAAGGATTCGTTTGCCACCAAACTCTCGGGCAATGGCGACTTCCTCTGGGCCAAACGCTGGGGAACGACCGAGAACGATCAATCTGACGGGGCCGACGTCGACGGTCAGGGAAATTTCTACGTCGTCTCCCGGCAAGGCGATGGCGACTATGACATTCTGAAGTACAGCTCGAGTGGCTCGGAAGTCTGGACCCGCTCCCTGATCGGCACCTACTGGGTACCGGCTGATCTGGCCGTCAGTAGTTCGGGTAGCGTCTACGTCGCGGGAACTTTTGATGGCACCGTCGATTTTGATCCGTCAGCGAAGACCAAGAACGTTTCCGCCGGTCTGATGACCGCGGCGTTTGTCTTGAACCTGGACGCGGCCGGCAAATTCAAATGGGTGACACCGTTCGTGGGAAAGACCGTGAACGGGTCCAATGGATACGCTTTCGCGGCCAGTGTTGCGGTGGACAACAGCGGTGGCGTCGTGGTCGGCGGGCTCTACCGCAACACCGTCGACTTCAACCCCAGCTCCTCCACGACGACCCTGAATCCAGTTGGCGGTGCGTACATTGCGCGCCTGAATGGCACCGGCGGGCTGAGCTGGGCCAAGACCCTGACCAACGCCGGCTCGGGTGGCTACACATCCACCACAGCACTGGCTGTTGATGCCAGTGGCAGTATCTACGTTGCCGGGGGATTTGCCGGCAGTATTGATCTCGATCCGGGCACTCCTTCGCTCATACACTCCACCAATGGCGATACCGATGTCTTTGTGGTGAAACTGACCGCCTCGGGCAACTTCGTTTGGGGCGAAACCTTCGGCGGTGTCCGCTCGGAATCGGCACTCGGCATTGATGTCGCTAGCAATGGCGATGTCTATGTGGCGATTTCCTACGCCGACCAGGTCGACTTCGACCCCTCACCGCTCGACTCGTACCTCGTCGGCTCGCCCGGTGCAGCCCGCAATGGACTTCGACTCCGCTTGCTGCAGAGCTAGGCCTTCTAGCTCACCCAGACCGGGGCTTCGGCCGGACGAGCCGGCCGGCGGCCAGAGTGCTGAGCGGTATCTGGTGAAGGAGAATGGTTGAGGCGCCCGGCTCGGCGATCAGCTGCCGAGCCGCTGTCGCGGGCGAATCTGCCCGAGTGCTGTCGCCCGTATGTCTTCCAGCACTCGTCCAATCCTGCTCGATACCACGATCAGGGAAACCCCGACGGTGAACAGAAACGCGAAGGTAAAGGCCTCTCGGCCCAAAAACAGACCGACGACGGCCAGAAGCAGCGTGATCGCTCCCAAGGCAAACGTCGAATTCAGTGCGACGCCCACCCAAGGTCGACTCTTCCCCTGTCGAGCCAAGTCGCCCCCAATCCCGCCGGCAATTCCCACGAGTGCGCCTCCGATGGCCCCCACGATCGCCGCCCCCAACCGCCACATCAGGTCCTGATCGCCCATCGTACACTCCTCCAGATCAAAGGCTTCGGATTCAATGACGTTCAGTCATTTCCCACTCCATCTTCGACAGGTTTGTCGCCCCAGGCACGCCGAATGTTGCCCCTCCGCTCGCCATTATGGACTCGGCCATCGTGGGGTCGCAAGCTTCTTTTCCACCAACCAGTTTCGCGAATCTGGGATTCTGAGCCCAATTGTTGAGCCTTTTGGAGCTCGGTTCTCGCATGGTTCTCTGAAGCCCAACCCTGGAAGTCAGGCCCACAATTAAGGAATCAGACGCAATGAATTTTGACTCATTTTGGGGCCGCACGTGCCGACGTCTGCTGGGGATGGTGGGATCGGAATCCAAGCCCATTAGGAAGCGACGATCGCCGGCCAGCCGCCGTCGGCGACAAATTGAGTCGCTCGAGCTGCGAACCGTGATGACGGCTTCTTTTGGGTCGGCCATCGATATCGGAGGGGCTAGCTCAGACGCTGTATTCGACGTCGCCGTCGACTCGGCTGGCAACTCCTACGCTACCGGCTACTTCTCGGGGACCGTCGACTTCGATCTATCGCACTCGCTGGCCGGGGATGCCGATATCCTGACCTCGCGAGGCAGCCACGATGCGTTCGTCGCCAAGTACGCGCCGGATGATTCCCTGATCTGGGTCCGCCGAATGGGTGGCGATCGCTTGGATGCTGCCACCGTTACAGACGCCGCGCGGGATGTCACCGTCGATTCCACCGGGAATGTCTATGTCGCGGGTGAGTTCCATGAGTCGGCCGACTTCGGCCCCACGACGCTGACTGCCGTGGCAGGAAAAGACTCGTTCGCCACCAAGCTCTCGGCGAACGGCGATTTCCTCTGGGCTCAGCGATGGGGGACGACGGAGAATGATCAGTCCGATGGTGGGGACGTCGACGGTCAGGGGAATTTCTACGTCGTCTCCCGACAAGCCGACGGCGATTATGACATTCTGAAGTACAGCTCGAGCGGCTCGGCGGTCTGGAACCGATCGCTGATTGGCACGAACTATGTGGCAGCGGATCTAACCGTCAGTAGTTCGGGTAGCGTCTATGTCGCGGGCACCTTCGACGGCATCGTCGACTTTGATCCTTCATCGAAGACGAAGTATGTTTCAGCCGGGCCCTCGATGGCCGGCTTTGTCTTGAAATTGGACTCGGCTGGTAAGTTCAACTGGGTCACACCATTCGTCGGCAAAACGGTGAATGGAGTCAATGGTTACGCCTTCGCCTCCAGCATTGCTCTGGATAACAGCGGAGGCGTCGTGGTCGGCGGTCTCTACCGGAATACAGTCGACTTCAATCCCAGTTCGGCAACCACCTCGTTGGATCCAGTGGGCGGAGCGTACATCGCTCGACTCAATGGAACCGGCGGCCTGACTTGGGCCAAAGCACTGGTTAATACCGGTACTTATGCCTCCAATCACGGCCTGGCTGTCGATGCCAGCGGCGACATCTATGCCACCGGTTCCTTCTACGGAACGATTGACCTGGATCCCGGTACCCCGTCGGTCGCAAAGACGTCCAATGGCGCGAGCGACCTCTACGTCGTGAAATTGACTTCCGCCGGCAACTTCGCCTGGGGTGAAACTTTTGGTGGTACCGGCGCCGAATCGGCGCTCGGCATCGACGTAGGAACCAACGGCGATGTCCATGTAGCCATTTACTACTACGACCAGGTCGACTTCGACCCGTCGCCCCTCACGTCGTACTACGTCGGGTCATCCGGTGCTGCCCGCAATGGACTTCGGCTCCGGCTGCTGCAAAGTTAGCACCGCTGCCGATCACCCCATGATCCGATTCGTCGCGGTGGCGTCCAAAGCGCGCCGCGTACCCTAAACATCGAGCTCTTCGGCAGAATCTGTACCTACTGCTCAGGAATTCGCCCCTTCAGTACTCCACTTCAGCCATAACTGGCCGATGGTCCGAAAGCTCCGATGGAAAGACTTCGTATCGCACGAACTTCCAGTTCGTAGGAATCAAGATCCAATCGATCACACTGCGTGGTTCCGTGGCATGGAATGTCATCTCAGCGGTGGCCGTCGGAGGATCCATCGGTCGGCGCTGGAACAACTGAGACTCGTCCAGCAACTTCACCGCATTCCGACCATTCTGATCGAACTGCGACCACGGAAAATCGGGCGGGGTGGAGTTGAGATCGCCGGCGACTAAGGTCGTGAAAGGGCTTGATCTGGCGGCTGCGATCAGCGCACCGGTCGAGGCGGTACGAACGTTCTCGTCGGCATGATAGAGGTGCACGGCAATCACCTGCACGGTCCGGTCGGCGAGCTTCACGTCACAGGCTAACGCCTGCTTCTTGCCACCCAAGACAGTCTGCCACGTATTATTGCCGGGCAAAGCGACGACCCGAGCTGCCTCGATCGGGAACCGCGATAGCACGGCATTGCCGAATCGACAGGGCCAGAACGCGACTCGAAAGTCCACATTCCGCTGCTCGGCACAGTAGGGATACCCAGCTCGCTCAGCAAGATACGCCGCCTGATCCACCGAATGGCTCCACGGCGACTCGAAATCGGCCTCGTTCAGGATCACGATGTCCGCATCCTGCTGAACTAAGAGTGCTGCGATCGCATCAAGACGGGCGAGCCGCTGTTGAGCATTGCCGCCCTGCCAATTCGATGGACTCAAGCCACGTCCATGAGCGATATTGTAGGTGAGGACGCGGAGTGTCCGTCGCGACGGCGGCACCGCTTGCGTGACTGGTCGCGTTTCGATGGTCCGCACGCAACGCCACGGACTGAGAGCACGACTGGTGAGATAGGGCACAACCAGCAAGGCCGCCACCACGATACACCCGCGGATAACGTAATAGCGGCGACTGCGGACGACACGTGGCGGCCGAGGAGTTACCTCCGCCGATTCTGAGTCAACTGCTTCGCCATGCATGGTACTGGTCCCAGCCTTCCCCGTCGAACCGTTCGGAACGCGACCGCTCTCACGATCCATTCCATCTCAGCCATACCGCCTGCTCCCGCATCTCGTCCGGCGATTCTTGCGGAACTCGACGCACGGTCTCCCAAGCGGCCGCCAAGGCTACAGAATCGTTGCGATTGACCGTCAACGCCCGCAAGTCTTCGGCGTTCGCCAAAGAGAACAGACTCGCATACTCCGATGCCTGATCCCAATCGTCCGGACTCAGCTCGTCGACCGCGCGCTGTATTGCATCGGGCAAGCGATCCTGTCCGAAGCAGGCGCGTCCCGCTGACTTGTCACACAAGATCGCCAGCATCACAAAACAAGCGATTCGGCTACTTATGAGCATTGTTCTTGGCATCAGAGCCCACATCCTCCTTTGGCCACTTCTACAAGGGACAACTCTTCCGCCTGGCGTTAGCGGCCGCTGGAGATCCCCAAGACCAATGTGAGGGGATCCCGACTAATTTCGAACGATTCACCGCAAATCACGCATTGAAGTACGCTCCCGTGCTCGCCCCGATGGCTGCTCCATCACAAGCGGCGTCGGTCATAATCGGACAATATACTCAAAAGCGGTCCTCCCCTCGCGTCGCTTCAGTACCGCAATCGGCTGACCGTTGCCATCGCAAACTTCACATTCGCACCAGACTTCGTCCCAAGACTTGCCATCTTTCTTCCAATTAGGAATCTCATCATAACGGGCTCTTACCGCTACCTCCAGCTCGCCCTCGTCGCTCCAGCCCTCAGTCACTTGGATCGAGTGGAAAGAAGGAGAGGAAAGGTAGTAATCCAGCTCGCGCGACTGACACACCCGAAGAGCATCCCACGCGTGTCCCGCACTGTAGCGTTGCAAGGCAACGACTACATCTCGCATTTCCCGCGGTGTCAAAGTGGAATCAATATCGTTGAGCTCAACCTCGACTTTTTCTCGTTCAGCAGCCTCTCGGGTTCGCCAGAGTGCCAAGCCCCGGGCCAACAGCAAGTCGTAGTCTGGAGTCGTGTCAGGGAAGTTGCTTGGATTGGCCGTCTCCCACTCTGGGTCGGGAATCGTTGTGACCTTCTTGTCGTACTCCGGAGGAAAACTGAACGCGGATATCTCGTCCAGAACGGTTCCGAAATCCTTCGTATACAAGGTCACTGCATCTGAATTGTCGAGCCTGAGCCAGCCGAATCTCTGGCCAAATGCATCCATCACCAGCTTGTTGCCGCAATCATCTTCAAACAGCTCGACACAATCTTCCCACGGTGTGCCTTCATATTTGGTAAACCGCACCCGCCACCGCGTCGACTCGGAAAACGAGCCGAGCCGCGTGTGCGGGAATCCAATATGAAGACCACCAAACCACGCGATAAACGTCTTCGCAGGATTACTCGCAATCAGTTCCAAGTATCTCGACGCTGGGGCACAAACAAACCTGCATGAGATGACATCGTCAGACAAAGTATTCGAGTCGATTGAATCCAACAGGGCCTTGAATGGCCACTTCGAAAAAACAAGATAACGATTACCACTATCGTACTGGACCTCTCCCCGGAGAGGCGGAAGGTTCATGGCAAAGCGTTTCACCGCCGGATTGGCAATTTCGGCCCATCTGGACTTGAGCACCTGCTGAAACTGGCTAGGGTCCTGCAAATCGCGGTTTCCCAAATAGTTCGCCGCCGCCTCCACACTGACCTCGGGCCGAAACCCCCTAACTTTGGACATGATCAAACGCCTTCTCCGAACTGCCCTTGAACTAGACTCGCGTACTTCTGCTCTGCGGGGGTGCCTCGTAGTTACCATCCCCCCTCGGCCTCGTCGATGGGCGTTCCATCCAGTGCTTCGTTAAACTCATCGCGATCGCCGTCTCCCTGTTAATGATAGCCATTTTTGGTGGAAAGGATGCCTCACCTCCAGACGTGCTGACCAATGCCGGGTTCGGCCCGACGTTGTTTCGTTTTGGCGGCCTTTCGCCCTCGGGACCTCATCCATTCTCAGTCACGAGAATCGCCCAACACTCCGGCCGCCGGCCGGTTTGCCCGGCCGGAGCCCCGGTCTGGGTGAGCTAGAGGAAGTTCGCTCTAGGAACTTATCTGCTTTCGGCTTGCCCTACTGGTTACATGACTGAGTGATCTACGGCATTGAGCTGGCAGTTCTCACAACTTGTTTGACGCCCATTTGCGCCATGCCTCGGAGCGATCAATGTCATCCCGCAAGCTGCTCCAGCAAATTGAATCACGAAGACTTGTCGGGCAAGCCAACTTGGCTCTTCAGCAGAATCTGTGGGCGAATTTGCATGAGCCTATGTTCAGTGCCCAGTGAGTGGCGATTGGTTTTGAGCCGGCGCGCTCTGTCAGGCTCGGGCTCCGGAAAGGTGTGGCACGGGGGCCGCCCCGATTTCACCCTCCCTACGTCGACCGTCGTCACTCGCCCTGCCTCTGGCCCCGCCACAGTCGTGGGCTCGGCGAGCTCGATTCTGAAGGCCTTGTCGTTTGGCTCGCCCACCGACTGTGGGGGACCTGCGGCCGTCGGGCGAAGCGACGGACGGCGACGGTGACGGGAAGGTGAAACGGGGCTCGACCACTCGCCGAGAGACGGAACTTGCGGACGGTCAGCCTGTTCATCCCGTTATGCCCACAAATGCCGCAGGCAGACGACCGCTTGTCACGAGCGGGAACCCTGTTTGTCTTCTTTCGCACAAGGGGCTGGCTCCTAGCCCCCTGTCCCATTCCCGTCGCCGTCGCCGTCGGTCGCTTCGCCAAAAACCGGGAGGCCCCCCAAAGTCGGTGGGGCAATCAGGATCCCGTCACGAAAAGACAGACCAGCCCCACGACTTTGGCGGGGCCCAGGTGGCGAGCGACCGATGGCAGAGGCAGAGGGACCGCGCGCAGGGGCTCTCCCCCACCCATTCCTGGAGCCTGAGCCCGAGTGAGCGACGAGCCACTAAGCTGTCTCTCGCTGATGACGACGCCTCGACTCGCTACAGGCCTAGCCCCGACGGCATTCCAGTTCGCAACTCGCCAGAATCGCCGAGCCATTCAACCTTGGCAGCCTGACAGAGTCAGAAACTACCCACAGATTCTACTGCGGAGCTACAGACCACAACGTTTACCGACGAAACCGATGTAGTAGCTCCAACCCTGGACTGAACGTTGCTTCCAGCTTGGTCCGTCTGCGTGCCCCGCTGCCCGTTCCACAGTTCACGCCGGCCAATGTCATGGCAACCGTTCCAGGTGGTCCCCGAGCAACTGGGGCGATGGCTCATTCCAAGCTGAATTTCGCCTGGTTGGCGCGCCACCATTTCGACCATTCCTGCTTGTCGGCTCCTAGGGACACACCGGTGATCTCCCGAAGTGAGGCTGCGATCGCCAACTCAATGCTCAGCTTGGTCCCTAGGCTTTTTGATGGCTCGCGGTTGTCAACGTCGAGATCGAAACAAGAAAGCAATGCCTCCACCGACTCCTTGCTCCGAATCCTTCCCATGGCAGCCACGGCGTACTCGACATTCGCTCCTGACTTATCCGCCTTAATGGCCCGCATCAGAAACGGAATGGCTCGTGGATCGGGCAGATCACTCATCCTGTAGATAACCATGACCCGTTCGTGATCGTCCCACGTGGCATCGTCCAGCATCTTGCCGAGCTCCACTACCTCCTCCGAACTGGCAAACCTCGCCAAGGCCAGCGTCGCGGCAAAATGCCGCTCGTGATCCAGTTGTGGGCTGTGGGCCTTCCCGTCGACCACCAGACTTCCACCCGCGCTGGCCAGGTTTTGGATCGAGAGCTGGGAACTAGGGTCGCCAATCTCGCCCAACGCTCCGACCACCTCCGGATACTCAAGATACTTCATCAGTTCGGGAACAACTTCTGCCGATCGGAGCTTGGCCAATGCGTCTAAAACGTCGATATTCAGACGACTCCGTACGTCCGGCGTGTCGTCACTTTCGGAAGAACTGGCCCGTGACTCCTCTGGCCTAAGTGCCAAGTACTTCATCAGCACCGGAGCGGCACGCGCATCACCCAGATCGCCGAGAGCGATCGCACCAACCTTGCCATCGGTCTCCTCCAGAACTCGAATCCACCACTCAAAGGACTCATCAGAATATCTCTCCAGGCAATCCCACAAGCGAGCCTGGCCCCGAGCCCATTCCGAGATTCTGAAGATCGTATCCCGAGACCAAGCCGATCTTTCCAACTCGGTGACATACCGTTGATCGGCAAGCGCGGTCTTGGCCAGTTCCACCAGTGGTCCGGCCGTCGGAGCCGAGTATCGAATACCCTGTACCAAGGCCGCTTGAACGTCGCTTACCGACTTGCCATCGGTCTTCTTGAGTTCGTCCAGCAAGTAAATGGCGGCCCTTTCACTACCATGACTGGCAGCCAAGGCCGCAATAAAGCACTTACGGGCGGGATCCGATTCGAAGTCAAAGCTCCTATTCAGCGAGATCAACGCCGACTGCGGATCATAGAGCCGGAGGCACCTTAGGACTACTTGATTCTGAGCACCCAACAGTTCCACATCGGATTCACTCCCCGAAAAATTCCCCTCAGTATTCGACAGGTACAAGCTGCTCAAGACTGGCAGATACGTCGGCGCGGGAACACGCCGAGCGAGTTCCGCAATCTGCGATTCGGATGGGTAACTTGGATACGGAGGAGTCTCCAGCCAGGAACTTGCCCGAGAACCCTCGACAAGTCGATCTGACCTGACCCGAATTCTGATCTCAGCAGCACGATCGAGCAGCGATGGTTCGCCTTCGCTGATCGTTTGGCCATCCCTGCCGGACAAATAGCAGAGACAGTCTTCACCCGGCTTCAGAGCCACGGTCGACTGGACTCGAGTCTCCCGTACCGCCCATGGCACATCGCTCCAACCTTGTGAGCCCATCCGCGCCTGCAGCTCGACAAACGGTCTGGCGTCGCGTGTCCGAACCTTGAGCGTCCTGTCGGATACGTTTCTGATTCTCAACAGAACAACAAAGCCCGCATACTCACGATGCCCTACGTATTCAATTCGTCCGACGAGTCCTTCAGCCGGTTCCGACCATTTCAGCAGCGGGTGGCTGGACTTGTCGCCAACTGCATCAGGGCTGGCTGGGAGCGCTATCGTGTCGTGTATGATCTGACTCAGGCGTTCCTCCGCTTTGGGATCACCAAATACCGGAATATCGCGATTCAACTCCGCCACTGTGGGTACAGCCGGCGGAGTTCCAATGTTGAAACCGTAAGTTTTCCGCGACTGAGGCTCGCGTGGCTTGTCGAGCGCCAGGTCCTTGGCATTCCATTTCAGGCCAAACTGGTAGAAGCCGGCGTCGCCAGCGTCAAACCAGTTTCGAAGTTCGACATGCAAGACGCGCCGAGTTTCCATTGGATTCAGGAAAACCGCTTCGGAAGCGACCGGCGCAAACGACTCCTCGATTCGGCGACGAGCGGGACGAAAGCCCCCTCGCAATGGATAACGGCGATCCGGGTTACGCGGTGCAAATGGGGCGTACCGCAGATCCAGCTGTATGCCTTGAATCAAAGCCGCATCGGCACCATCTTGCGTTTTCACAAACGAGGCCGGAACCGCCACGCGTTCGCCACCGCTGTTTCGCAGACAAGCTTCGACGATCAGCGGGTCGCTCGGGTCAAGGTTTTTCCATGTCCATTTACCGTCGATCTTCGTGCTACCCGGAACCTTGACTCCCAGCTCCACACCATCGGCAATTCTCTCAAAGTGAAAATCTTCAAACTCATCGCCATGGCTGTATCGAGCCACCGCAAAGACAGTCAGCCACGTGACGGCGAACCAGACGGAGAACTTCAGCACCATATCCTGCCCCGTAGCCTTGGCCAGCGCCCACGAGCCCCGAGCGGTCCGCTCCGAACACCAGAACCGCCATCCCCCGCGCCGGCACGGTCCATGAATCGCCAGCCGACAGCCGCCGCCCGCTCCTCTGTCATTTGTAACGGGGCCAAACGTAGGGAGCAACCATCAGCACTCCGGCCGCCGGCCGGTTTACCCGGCCGGAGCCCCGGTCTGGGTGAGCTAGAGGAAGTTCGCTCTAGGAACCTATCTCCAGTGGGCTTGCCCCACTGGTTTTCATGACTGAATGAGCTACGGAAGTGAGATGGCGGTTCTCACGATTTGTTTGACGCCCCTTTGTGCCATCCCTCGGAGCGATCAAAGTCATCGCGCGAGCTGCTCCAGCAAATGGAATCATAAAAACTGTCGTTCAAACCAAGTTGAAACGGCACTAACAGAAATCCTCACCAAGCTCCCGAAGGCCGTAAACGGTCTGTCGGGCTCTGAAAAAGTATGGTCGGAATGGCCACTGTCGTTTTCCTGCTTTCCGTCTTTCAAACGTGGGCTGGCTCCTGGCCGCTGCCTCATTCCTGGAGCCTGAGTCCGAGCGAGCGGCGCCGCGAATCAATGCGCAAACACCGGGGCGCTGGCCCCGCCTGAAAGGCCGAATCTCCCCGGTCGAACAGAAACGAACCTACGATTCCAATTCGCCGCCTCGCAGCTAGGGTGCAAGGCCCCCGTCTTCAGCTCTTGCCACGCACGATCTGATGAACGACTCGACAATCGGTGGACATATACCATCCAATGCGGCACGTTCTGGTTGAAAGAGCGTAGTAACAAAAAACGGATGGTCGATCAGTTCCATAGCGCGCACTTCATGGTTCGAATCCCATGCCGCAACCTTGAATGGCCCAGAGGTCAACTGAGCCGCATAGCCGGCGTTCAGTCCGTATCGACAATGGTAGCTGATAGATATGGACTCACTGCCATAGGCAGCAGCCAACAAGGATCCATCGACCAAATGAACGTGGTCAGTCACTTCGACGAGACTGCAGGTGAGCGGAGAGATCACAAGCATGCCGCCCTCTGGATGCGTCTCAGCATGCTCAGCATTCGTCCAGCCCAGGACGTTTCGTGCATACTCAATCAGAGCATGTTGGAATCCGCCGCAAGTGCCAAAGAACGGAACCTTGTGTTCCCGAGCGAATCTGATGGAAGCTATCGCCAGCTCAGCATTTCTATAGGGGCTTCCAGGTACGCACCAGATGCCTTCGAACTCGTGAAGCTGCTCCGGGCTTATCGTATCGGTTGCCAGCCAAACCGGTTCGATCTCCAGATTCTGACGTGCAGCACACAAACTGAGCGCCGCCGGAATCGCTCGGTGAGCCGTAATTGAATCGTCGCGGTCTCCAATCAGTCCAATGCGAATCACCTAATCACCTTTGTGCGACCGATGTCGATAATCGCAGCTTGCCAACCAAATCAACTGCCCGAACTGGAAGATCCCTACCGCTAGTACCAAAAAGCCAATCCCGACCACAAGTCGACTGCGCGCGATGGAACCGAATAGCACCATCAACAACCCTGCGAAGAAAAACAGCTGCCACTGCTGCAGAAACCCGTACTGCCATGATCGCTGAGGGGACATGGTTACGCACCTCAAAACTCAACAGTCTGGCCCGTCCCAACTGCGATTTCGGGAACCGAGACTAATCAGCTGAACAGCACCGCAACAGCTCAAGTACCCTCTGCAGAGATGGTTTGATCTTTCTTCAGCGGGATCCATTTCGGCCAGGAAGGATCCTGCTCCAGTCGGCTGAGGAACATCAGGCTGTAGGGCCACTGGATGAGCCAGATCGCTCGGGTGTTGACGGCCTTGAGGAAGTACTCCTTGGCGCCTTCACGGTCGCCATCTGCGAGCCGGAACAGTCCGATCTCAAAGTCGGCGTAACACTGCTTCCAACGGGACACGCCGGCACTGGTCAAATACCCTTCCTCGGAAAGCTCGCCGGTACCGAACTTCCGCATCGCCTCGTAGAACTCCTTCCACTCGGACGAATCTGCGAACGGTGTCTCGAAGTCCCGGAGACATGCACGAGCGTCTTCCTTTCGCCCCAGAAACATCAAGACATAGCTGCGGAATCGCAGTTCCCAGCCATTCTTCGGATACCGTTGCGCAAGCTTCTCGTACTCATCGATGGCCGGCTCCAGGTTGTCCGCGGACTCGGCTAACAAGAACACCCGGATCGTGTTGCCCAGGACGTCGGTTTGCCGGCGTTGATCCAGGCTGGCCAAGGCCTCGGCAATCTTGCCTTGTCGGTAGAGGCTGAGGACGCAGTTGATGGCAGCCACCGAGCTCCCCGTCTGGTCCAGCGAACGACGTGAAAGGTCAAGTGCCTTGTCGGGTTCGCCAACGACCTCGTAGTAATGCCAGATCGCGTAGTCCGGGTTGGGAAGTCCGACGTAGGCCTTGATGGCCTCAACCTCCTGAGCGGCTTTGGCCAGTACCTCCGCCCGTTTCTCGTCAAGCTTCGCCTCCCGATAGATGTTCGCCGCCACCAATCGGGCATTGATGCACGCGTACAAGACCATCGGATTGTCAGGCCGCATGCCCCGCGCCACGTCGGCGTCGGCCAACGCTTGTGCTGCGTCCTCCTGCTTGCCGGAATCCATGGCGCGATTCGTCCAAACAAACGTCCGCAGAGCGCGACCGAGTGGCGAATCCCGACGCTGAATCCCTTCGTTCACGTCCTCCAGTCCCTGCCCCGGCTCTTGCGCCTCGCGGGCATAACCCCGGAACAGATAGTCTTCCGGCGAAGATGGCTGAAGCTCCATCATCTTGAGTCGGGTCTGTTCGTACTTGTCGAACTGTGCGCTGTCGACGTAGGAGATGGCGAGCAGCGCGCGGGCGGCCACGCTGTCCGGCAAGAGCTCGACCGCCTGCTCCAGCTCCCGGATGGCATCGACAGCGTCCTGGCGGAAGTAGGCGACCATGCCGCGCAACAGACGAGTCTGCCCGGCTGAGGCGCCCAGCTTTTCAATTTCCATGATGGCCGTATCGGTCGCCTTCAAATCACCGCTGGTCGCCACCAGGTAGGCATTCCGAATCTTTTCGTCCAGGATCGTCATGAGCGCACGCTTCTGCTCTTCGCGCAACCGCTCATCCGCCTGCAGTCGCTCGATCTGACGTTGCTGTTCTGAGCGGTGAGCCAGATAAGCAAACGACAATGCTGCGCCAACTGCCAGGACGACGCCGACCAAACTGACCGCCAGCGCCGGCCGGCGGCGCACCCACTTGACCAAGTGCTGCACCGGCCCTGCCCGCCGCGCCGAAATGGCAAACCGGTTGACGTAGCGGCGCAGGTCCTCGGCCATCGCCCCAGCCGACTGATAACGCCGATCCGGATCTTTCTCCAGAGCTTTCAGGCAGATCGTCTCCAGATCGACCGGCACCTTAGCGTTCAGCTTTCGCGGTGCCTTGGGTTCTTTGTGCAGAATCTGAGCCAGCACCTGGTCCCGCTGTTGACCCGTGAACGGCGGCTGCAACGTCAACAGCTCGTAAAGCGTAGCGCCCAGCGAATAAATGTCCGTGCGGTGATCGAGCGGCGTCCGCCCGGCGGCGATCTGTTCAGGCGACATGTAGGCCGGCGTCCCCATGAACTCACCGCTCATCGTCATCCCCGGCTGCTCCAATATCCGAGCCAAACCGAAATCGTTGACGCTCAGACGCCCAGTCGGCGACAGCAGCAGGTTCGAAGGCTTCATGTCGCGGTGAATGACGCCCTCCTGATGGGCATACTCGAGCGCATCGGCCACCTCGGCGATCATGCGTGCCACGGTGTCGAAATAGCCGGTGCCGGAGCCGAGGGACGAAGAGCTGAGCCCGGCGGTAGTGCTGGCGGTTCGAGCGCCTTCCACGTAGGCGCCCGTTTGGGCGAGCTCCGGCGCGAGCGGCTCCTCCTCAGCTGGTGCCGTCGAGCCGGATCGGGTGTTCCGTGACGTTTCACGCAGCTGTCGAATCACGTGGTCGAGCGACGGGCCTTCAATGAGCTCCATCGAGTAGAAATGCGTGCCGTCCTCCTCGCCGATAGAATAGACGGGCACGATGTTGGTGTGGTGCAGCTTCGCCGCAGCTTCGGCTTCCCGCCGAAATCGCTTCACGGCCTTCGGTGTTAACCGCAGACTACCGGAGAGGACCTTCAGGGCGACTCGGCGGTAGAGCGAAATCTGCCGCGCTTCGTAGACGATGCCCATCCCGCCGCGGCCAATCTCTCGTACGAGCGCAAAGTCGCCCAGCCGTTTATCACCCTCGTACACGCACCCCGCTCCCTTACCTGGATTTGCCCTGCCGAAGCGACTCCGCTTTGATCCCACCGACTTCAACATCCGTTGAGACGACCTATCTTACCAGCCGACGCCCTCAGCGTGGAGTGGCAAGGTCCAGCAGGGCCCGCCGGCGTACGCGGGCGAAGGGGTCGCCAATTTCTACCGACAGAACCTCCACCGGCGGCACAGTCTCAGGAACTCGGTCCGTTTCGAACCTTCGCACAAGCGGTTATGCTGTTCATGAGAGGGTTCCCAGGGGACCGAACGCATATCAGCGAAGGGCGGTCAGCTTGGACCGGGCTCGGTATCAGAATCAGAAAAGCGCTCGCAAATGGATCGACGCAGAACCAGTGTGCGACTTCGGACGATCTTCCTCTCCATAGCGATACTGGGTCTCGTTCTGGCATTCGGAGTTCCCGTCGCTAAATGGCTCTACGAAGATTACCACCGCCACGATGCCTGGGCAGCGATGACGCAAGGTATGGAGCTGCCTCGGCTGGAATACGTGGAATTCACGGCCATCGGGCAACGACACTTGTTCTCCCGTGATCCGGTCGTGCTGAGGGAACTGCAAACCGCCTTGTCTCGACCCAAACCGACAGTTATCGCTCAACTGGTCCCGGGACCGTGGTTTGACCTGCGAATTCAGTTGGCAGATGGCCGAATGGTGCTGGGGTCCATGCGATGGAACCCGCAATCTATCGTCATGAATAGCCCAGTTCATGGCGACTTCGCTCCCGTGGCGACCGTTGACATCTCACGCAGCAACGAACTGATGAAAGTGTGGGACGAATTGGGTGATCCGGACCTATGGCCGTCACTTGAATCGCGGAATGCAGCCGTTTGGAGTTACCAGGTGCGTTAAGGTTCCTGGCGTGAATCTGCTTCGGCTTTCCGCGGAATCCCAAAGCCGACTCGTCCTTCAGTGGGCGTGTCGTAGTAGACCTTGTCGGCTTCGACACCAAGAAACTTCGGTCGCGGTGGAGGATCGGGATACAAGCCAGGTCCGGTGTAGAGCGTCGTTCGTTCGCCAGTTTCGTCCTCTGAGAACACCACATAATACCTACCCGAACCGAAGAATATCCCGCCCTTGGGCGTTCGCAGCGCCGTGCCGAACCTCGTTCGCCCCACCTTCCCGTCCTCGACAACTTCCTTTTCGACATAGCTGTTCAGGTAAGTGAGGACTTCGGATCGGACCCTCAAGGCCACGCCAATGACTAAAGCCGTAATCGCCATCAACGACAAGAAGCAACCAAGCCGAAAGCGCGGCCTGAGGTAGCCGGTCCTGGTCATGGCCATGGGACCTGTAGCATCAGAGTTCGGCATTCTGCTATCCACGGCCCCTCCGAATCCATCTCCATAGAGTCGACAGGTTACTCAGCACTGAAGGTGCCCTGACAACTTGAGTCTGTCACCCGATTCACGGCTACATCCGCAAGATTGGTATCCCAATGGCGTACGACAACCGAGCGTCCCGCGCGGCAATCGCCGACGCGCCCCAAGGCCGCCCTTCGCGTGAAGCGCTCTGCCACCCAGCTTTGCATGTGACGCCATCACTTCCCAACACTAAACGTCAGCTTGCAGTTCGGCAAAGATCTCTTCAGTTCGCTGAAATCGACGTCGGTCGGGCCTAACGTCAACGACAACGACCGTAGACGCGGCAAATTTCGCAACTCGGCTAAAGTCGCACCGGTGATCTTATCTCCATAGGACTCGACCTCCAGGACTTCCAAGTTTGCGATCTTGCTGATCCGCTTGATCCCTTCATCCGACAGATCGGATTGCTCGATATGAAGCTCTGCGAGCGAATCCGAAGCCGCCAGCCAGGCTACCAATGTGTCCGTATGCTGTGTGTCGTACAAATGCAGATAGGCCATATCGGTTAGCTTCGCCAGTCCCTGAAACCGAACATCACCAACGTCACCGCTCAGATCAACATGACGAATCTTCCGGTTGACCAACGGGTCATTGACGATCTCCCCGATGACGGCCGGATGCGGCGAAACAAGTCCGTCGTCACGCCCCAAACGAATATCATCCACCCGTTGCTCCGTCCGACTCCGCCAGTCGTCATCAGACCGATCCCGGCACCCACTGGCAAAGGCAACCACTAGAAGGGCTGCTTGGAAAGAACGCATGAATTCACCAGCCTCTATGCCTACGGCGGTGACGGGCCGTCGCCCAATCAATACCAATCCCCATGGCCCGACCTCGGCCGCTAACTTTCACTTGTCCAGCCATTATCGAGCCACCCGAATGGCTGTCAAGCATTTCCAGCCCAACCGGATCTGCCTCCACGGGAACGGGTCTATCTCGAGTGAGTTATCGCTCTCTTTTATTTCGTGTGTATACGCACTATATTGCTCGGTGCCGCAAACAACCAGTCAGGCGGGCATGGGGTTGAATTGCCGCCACCACCTTTCGAGTTTCCTTGGAGAGCATGTCATGTTACGGACCGGTAGCCTGTTGTTGGGGTGGCTGTTGTGGCTCAGTATCACGTTGCAAGCGCAAACGCCGGCCGTTCCGGTCGACGACTGGAAACCGGCTCCTACGAATCAGGATGGCAAAGAGTATCCGCAAGTGAACTCGGAGGGCCGCGTCCGGTTTCGCGTCGTGGCACCGGACGCGAAAAGCGTCTCGTGCAGCTTTCGAGACAGCAGCGAATTCGTTAAAGACGATCAGGGAGTCTGGACCGGGTACACCCGGCCATTAGACGAAGGCTTTCACTACTACACCCTGAAGATTGACGGGGCTGAGGTTCCAGATCCCAACAGCAAGTACTACTTCGGGGCCATGCGTTGGGGAAGCGGAGTCGAAGTCCCCGCCAAAGACAAGGACTTCTACGCGCTGAAACAAGTTCCTCACGGCCAAATCCGCGAAGTCCTCTTCCCCTCGCCCAGCACCAACACCGACCGACGCGCGTTCATCTACACTCCGCCCAGTTATGACAAAGACCTCGAAGCACGCTATCCCGTCCTCTACCTGCAACACGGCTGGGGCGAAAACGAGTACGGCTGGAGTGGACAGGGCTTTGCCGGCCTGATCATGGACAACCTGATTGCGGAAGGCAAAATCAAGCCGTTCATCATCGTCATGACTTACGGCATGACCAATGACGTGCGACCGGGCGGGTTGGGGAACTTCGATATCAAGCACTTCGAGACCGTGCTGGTCGATGAGCTGATTCCTTACGTGGATGCCAACTTCCGCACGTTGACCGACCAGCCGAATCGAGCGATGGCCGGATTGTCGATGGGCGGTATGGAAACGAAGACCATCACACTCAAGCATCTCGACAAGTTCTCGCATATTGGACTCTTCAGCGGCGGGTCGATCAGCGCCGAAGATGTCGAGAAAACCGAAGGGTTCAAGGACAAAGTCAAGCTGGTATTTGTCAGCTATGGCAGCAAGGAGGTCGGCGGCGATCGGCCAAGGCGTGGCGGTGACCCGGCCGCCGCGACACAGGTACTGAAAGATTTGGGGATCAACGCCCACTACTACATCTCGCCCGATACGGCTCACGAATGGCAGAGCTGGCGTCGCAGTCTGAAAGAGATCGCTCCGCTGCTGTTTCAGCCCGTCGATAAGCTCAGCGGCGTCTGGAAGGTGGACTTCGACACTCGCGTCGGTCGCCAGGATTACACGTTCACCTTCGAGCGGAAGGACCAGCAGTACACCGGACGAGCCGAAGCGGTGCGCGATGGCAACACGCGCCAAGTCGAACTGCGAGATCTGAAGTTTGACGGCGACAAGATCAGTTTCTGGGAGTTGCTGAGCCTGGGGGGCAACGAAGTCCGCATTGAATACACAGGCCGGCTCGACGGGAACTCGATTACCTTCGAACGGAAGGCGGGTACTTTCTCCAGCCAGGAGAAGGTTGCCAAGCGCGGCGAGGCAGACAAATCAGCAGCCGTCGAGCCTCAGGCTGCGACAACGCCGAATTCAACCGCAGAGAAGGCCACCGCTCTGGCGCTGCCGGCCCAGCCAGATCCGAACTTCCACATCTACCTGTGTTTTGGTCAGTCGAACATGGACAGTGGCGGCAGGTTGTCCCACAGATGACAAGCTGCATTTCAATCCGGAAGGCTCACGCGAATTCGGCAAACGCTTCGCCAACAAGATGGCCGAACTGATGGCTCAAAAAAGTGCGCCTTGAGGATTTCACCCGGTCCAGCCTACTGAACCTCGGCAACAACGGGCATGGCCAAGTGGTGCATCGGACCAGCCGGCCGTGCGATGGAGATAGAGTGTCGTCGCCCCAGGATCACCGGCGATAGGCACCACCGCCGCGCAAGAAGACATTCAACTGGGCGATCAGATTCCAGTCATACTGTCGATCGCCGGTCAGCGGAAACTGGATGCCAGCTGACAGATTCGTTCGTTCATGGAACCGAAGAATCGTACCGATCGTGCCATTCAGTGGATTGATCGAGCGGGTAAGGTCGGTCACGGTCACGGCGTCAGTAACAATCGCATCCTGGTGCCCAAACGAGAAATCGCTGTTGAGTTCCGCCTGGAGCGCCACTCCCGTCAAGTTTCCTTGTGGGTTGCCGTAGATCCAATGGCCGGCCGCTCCGCTGACGTATCCGTACGCCTGGTCAGTGTAGACACCAGCTTGGGCTAGCCCCCCGCCCGCGGAAACGACTTGTACCGGATTACCGGATGGATCGATGTCGACCTGCATACCGAACTGAGCGTACGAGCGGTCGTCGGGCGCCCAGACGAATCCAAACATGGGCTGCAACAGGCACGTTTTGTTCTCGATGACGACTGCCGGCGCACCGGCCACCAGCATCTGCGAATCGTCAGCCGTCGGCAGACTGAGCCCCAAGCCGGCGGAACTGAGAAAGTTGGCGTTGCGGTAGAGACACGCTTTAAGCGCCAGCCCGATGTTTCCAAACTCAGCATTGTCGACCGCCATTCCCTGTCCGGCCACTTGATCCGAGCTTGCTGTCGATGCGAAGGGGACTCGGACCTCTAGCGAAAAGCAATTGTCCAGAAACGCTTCTTCGTATCCCAAAACGTATCGATTGATGCCAAACGAGTTGCCCATTCCCTGGAAGTTGCCCAGGTGATTGTAGAAGAAATAGACGCGGTCTCGCGGGATGGGACTGCCGTTCTCAAAGTACTTGTTCCGCCCGACAAGCCCACCGCCAGCGGGATTCGGGAGACTGACAAAAGTACCTTGTCCGTTGTTATAGAGATAATTGAAGACGATATCGTTTCCAAAAAAGGGTTCGTCGTCAAAAACTGGCGTTACGCTCCCGTTCAAGAACTGCGCTCCGGGAAAATTCACCTGGACGAGTGACGTGAGTTGATTGTTCTCGAATGCAGCGAAGGGCGGACCGCCGGCTGCGTTGGCGGTCACGTCCGTCGTCAGGGTGTAGGGTCCACCAGGACCGTCGAAGGGCCCGTCAAATCCTCCGAAAACTGTGCTCGGACCAATCACCACGAGCGTGTCGTTGTTGACTACCTCACCTTCACCTCCGCCTGTAAACGTGAGCGTCTCGTTCGCAGGAATGCCGGTCCGAATCCCGTCACCGAAAAAACTGCCGAAGAAGTTTGGAACCCGACACACAGGATCGCACCACGTCGGGGCGCAAGGCGAGCAGACCGTTTCGCAACCACACTCCGAAAAGCTCGACCCAGCAATAGCCTCGTCCAAGATGTCCGGAGCGGTCGTCGCTGAGTAGGACGGATCGATCGGGGCCGCTTCCTGTGCCAGGAGTGGTACGACAGAGGGGCTCAACCCCAATGCGACGCCGCCGAGCGATTTTGCCAACCAGCCCCGCCCGCGGCCACGCCTTGCCATTGAGCTGACCCTTCCGTGAATAGCCCCCAATCGATCGGGCACCCAGCCCCAGATATACGGAGTTTGTCGGTCACTCCAGGCGGGCAGGATTAGACGATCCGGCAAGATCGATGAACTGCGAGATATCTGCTGATCATGCGAGCTGCAAGCTAGCAACAAGTTGGCTGCTGTCGCTAGCGGGCCCGCTCCCTAATTGCGGCGAAAAACGACGATCGGACACCGCTCACCCAAAGCGTAGCTCGGCCGATACACCGATTCGCACCAGAAACCACCCGGGCTTTCACAAAACAGCTGGCAGACCTCCGCCAGCGTCAGAAAGGAATAACGATTTGGACAGTGGCGGTAGGTGTTAATTGCTGCCAGATGCTGATAAGACCAACCAATGTGGGCGGCAAGCTGCCCAAGATCCGGGGCCCGGTGATGCAATTCGTCCCAGATCTGATTCAATGGCACGCCCTGTTCCGGGCGCTCCTGCATGGCCATGGCGAGTCGAAGCTTCAGTATGTTCAGATTCGGAATCCGGCCGCCAACCAGGTCGTCCAGAACGGCTTGCGGAGCCTCCGGTATTTCGGGCAACACACACAATCGCAAGACGCACAATCCGCCCGGACTGAGAATGCGTGCCAGTTCGCGGACCAATTGCTCGTGACCGTCAGGGTACGAGAGCAAGACGATGCCCGCATCACACAACGCAATGTCGCGAGACTCGGCTTCCAGAGGCATTTCGGTCCAGTCGGCACAGATCGCGTCGCGCCGCGCTCCCGGCCATACCAGCTCGATCATGCGCTCCGTACGATCGACAGCCGTGATGTGGCTCCCCGCCGGCCAAGGGAGATGATACAGTTCGGGAGTGACCCCTAGAATCAAGCCACGCAGAGCCGTGCTACATCCCCATCGCCGGATGGCCTCTTCATATGCCCCCGTGTCTTCAGCACTCGGACGCAACGGCGGCCCCAATTGGTCCCACTGTCCGGCAATCTGGTGCCAGTGTGCCGAGGTCTGGCCGGAGGCTGCTGCCGGTTTTGCGCCGCCAGATCGACCAGCGTACCGCTGCGGGCTAGCAGACCTGCTCGAGCTGGCATTCCCTCGACGAATGGCAGATTGCAGCTTACTGAAGAGCATGCAGTTGCTCCGAGGCAAACGAGAGAAGCTCGACGCAAATTGGGGAGCAACTTCTATCGCCGCCGCTTCAGCAAGTCAAGAGACGTTTCAATTCTCGATCTCAATCACCGCCAGCTTCAGCTTCCCTCCTGCTGGACGCTCGAGAAACTCCTGCGGCTCAATGGTGACGTGAATCGCCGATTCGAACTCGCCATGCACGGCCTGCCGCAATCGATCAGCTCGTTCGGGCCCCCAGGTCGAGTCAGGGACAACTCGGATCAGGACATGGTCGACTGCCCGCTGCACGATCTGAAACTGATGGAGACCTCCAACTTTGCGGATCTCGAGAATGAGCCCCAGCACCGATTTGCGGCGATTGTCCGGCAGATGCAGCAACGGTGCCTGACGTCCTTCGACATGAGTCCACAGTGGCAGCCCACGCCCACATCGACATGGAGCATCCGCCAAAGTCACATCATCAAGAATATCGTATCGCAAGAACGGCGTGATAAAGTTGTGCAGAGACGTGACGACTAACCGCCCCGTCTCGCCGGGCCGACAAGGACGGTTGTCGGCATCAACGACCTCCGCCAGCAGATTTTCGGCATGCACGTGCAGACCTCCACCCATCGGGCAAGGTGACGCGATATACCCGGTCTCCGTAGAACTATAGAGATTCTTGACCGGAACCCCAAACGCACTTTCAACGCGTTCCCGAACGTCGCACGAGAGAGGCTCACCAATCGCCTGAATCGCCCGCAACTGCTCCAGCCGCTGGCCGCTCTCTTGAACCAGGCCGGCCAGATAACTCAAGTTAGACGGGAAACTCAGCAGGTAGTCCGGGTCGATTTTGCGCAGCCAGGCTAACTGCCGGCGTGGGTCTTGCCGAATATCCATCCCTGACAATGGCCCACACTCCAACAAATGGGCAAAAAATGGAGCCCATTGCGGTAACGTGATCCCTTCCAGAGCTCGTGGCAACTCGTCCCGCGATATGGTAATCAACCGGATGGCAGCCAAGTGACCGCGCGGATCGAATCCACTCCACTCGAGATCGCGGAGGTAAAAGGCACTCCACCACAAAGCGTCACGATTGGTCTTCCGCACCTTGATCGGCACGCCATTGGTTCCCGAAGTGAAGCTGCCGCCGACGGCCGTGATTCCCGTCGGCAGTTCGACCGCTTGCAGGTCGGCGAAATTCGACTGGTACAACTCTCGGGTGAGAAGCGGAAGTCGCCGAAAGTCACTCAGACTCTCAATCGGCCGCTCCGTCAGACCGGCTGCTTCCATCACTCGCCGATAATAGGGGACCTGTTGCCAGCAGTGGGCCAGCAGCGCGCGGAGCTGCTCAAGCTGCCGCTCTTCCAGCTCGGCCGGACTCAGCCACTGAGTCCGATCCAGTTCCTGATAGGCGGCCCAGACCTGACTGACCTCAGCGGTCGGAATTCGCGGCCAAACGGCTCCTGCCGGTGACCGAAGTCGAAAAAAATCCATAACTGCTATTCGCCGTCTGCGGGCTCCTGTCCTGAATCGTGACGCCGGACATTGCGTCCAGCCGCAAACGATAACTACAGCAACGTTTGTATGTGCCGCAAGGTGTCGCACTAGAACGTCGTGAAACATTTCGGTCCACGGCATTGTACGTATCGCTACCCTCGCATAACAGCGAGGTCTAAGCCGTCCCGTCAAATTCCCTGCCGAAATTCCGCGGCGACACTCGCTTGCCAAGCCTTCGACTGCCTGCTCCCGAACGGTTCAGCCTCGTTTTGGAACCGCGTCTCCCCAACGGCCCATCGTTCATGCCATAATGTCCGGCCAGCTCCGTTCGAGCTTTTTTCTGCTGGACCCCGGTAGACACGTCCGGCCGTGGTCGCGAACCTCGCAACCGGCCAAAATGCCGAGAAATCGGCCGGTGCTGGCGACGGGGCGAACGGGCGGCTCCGATGCTAAGATGGAGACCGATTTGGGCCTGGATGGGTTCCGGTCTCGATCCAAATGGCAAATCCCGTGTCGGGGAACCCCGGCTGACCACGGTCTCCATTGGTTTGAAGTCTCCACAGGTTTGCAATCTCATTAAGGTTTTGCCGTACGCGTAACGAGGCCGAATGCTCCCGCCTGCCGACTCCCACCAACCTCGCCGTCTGGGCGACTTCGAACTGCTTCGCGAGCTCGGCCGCGGCGGCATGGGCATCGTCTACGAAGCCAGACAAGTCTCGCTGAACCGAAAAGTCGCGCTCAAGGTCCTCTCGGGGAATTTCGGTCTGACCACTTCGGCCGTCCAGCGATTTCGTCGAGAGGCCGAGGCGGCCGCCAAGCTGCATCACACAAATATCGTCCCCGTACACGCCACCGGCGAAGAAGCCGATACGCATTTCTATGCCATGGAACTGATCGACGGGCCATCGCTCGACCAAGTCATCCGCCAGTTATCCCAAGGTACCGACTCCCCTCAGCGCATATCGCCCGCAAAAGTCTCCCCCGAGCCGCCGGCCACCGTGGGGCTTGGCAGCACCGGCCCCTTTACGCCAAAACCTACGCCCGTCTCGAACGTCGCCTCCATAAACGGCTCGTCACTCGGCTCCGGCAGTCAGTATTTCGACACGGTGGCACGCTTGATCGCTGAGGTAGCCGATGCGCTGGAGTAGGCCGAGGGTAACCGCCGTGGCGCGCAAGAACTTCCAACAGGCAACCAGTACCCCGGTGTATTGGACCAGCACGTGGATGAGATGCCATACGCTGCTGAGCCGAATGCAGGACGAGGCATGGCCGCCTTGGATTCCGGCCGAGACGAGCGAATCGCCACCGTAGCGGGGAAAGTGCACGTGGAGTGGCTCGGAATACGGTTCACGCGAGCGATTCGGGCGCTTTGAGAATGAAAAGTCACTCACTCCCGCCGAGTGAATGAGATCTTGGGACACCATCATGGATCACACTAACACCGTGGCCACCGGAACAGCAGCCACTCAGCCTGGCCGCGAACGACCGCAGTTCTTTGCCAGGTCTGCTCTCATCATGGCGATTATCGTTGTGCTGAGTTTTCCACTCACCTACTTTCACCCCGTAGCGACGGGGTCGCGCAAGTTCGACACGCTGCACCACCTGCACGGTCTGGCCTACTTCGCGTGGATTGGCTTGTACCTCTGGCAGACTCTGCTGGTCGCTCGCGGTCAGATTGCTCGGCACCGCGAAATCGGGCTGGCCGGTTTTGCCCTGACAGGACTCATGGTCCCGCTCGGCAGACTGCATCCGGCCACCTGGACTAGCCTGGCACTCGTCGTACCCCTGCACATCTCCGCCGCTTGGATCGCACGAACAGAGTGGTGGAACGCTGTGGCACCAGGGCTGATCGGCCCACCCTGATGAGCGGCGGTGAGTGATCCTCCGTGTCGATCATATCGATCCACCGGCAGCCGAGAATGCTTCTGCTACTTTGTCCAGACGAGGACTGCAAAACCCAAGCTTAGCCCGGAGAATTCATTCGCCGATGGACTTATGAACACGGGCATCCCTATAGAGTGGCTCTCGGAAGAGTTGCGGATGGAGCGGCACGCTATTGCCGGTGGGTGCGCAGACCGCCACCATCCCGCAACAACAAGCGGCGCGCGTCCGGGCTAGAAGCGAGTACCGATGGCAGCCACTATGATTCGCAACGAGGCTGCCAACACGAGAAGTACCAAAGCCACCGGGAGAGACGGGTCGACGTTGTTGAGTCTCCGGAAGAAGTTACACGCATAGCCGATGACTTTCTGACCGACTGACCGCGGCGCCTTGCTGTACTCCATGGCTGCCCGAACAGAGTAGAAGACCGCGAGATTCAACAGAATTCCTGCGCGACGATAGGCGCTGATACCGCTATGGTCAATATAATAATTGCACTTCAGGAGAATCCTTGGGGGATTCGACGGGTCGTAAGAGCCGTCGACCCAGTGCAGTTCTTTATGAAAGTCCAGCAAACCGTAGTCGTACGTCTTCATGCTAGCTCGTTGACCACTGCTGTCGAACACAACCTCCAAGTGGTCGTTCGAAGACAAGTAGATCAGGGATCGCACAACTGACGCTCCGGGCAGGAAACGAAGGTTGCCGTCGTAATGCTTGTCGAACAAGCCTTGATCTCCTCCGCGGTCAAAATTGTACCGGGAAATGTAGATTTCATCCGTCTTGCCCAGCGGTACGATAATACTTCCCGGGAATCGTTCTTGCATGGGTCTCATCACATTGTCCGCGTAACGCAGCGCGTCAATCTGATTGATCACCTCAGCCGGCAATGACTGCACGTACTGATGCAGCGAACACTCGCCGTGCAGAATATTGCGATAGCGATCGAAGGCCCATTCCCGCAATGAGTCGATGACTCGCTGTTTACCGGTGTCAGTAAAGCGCCCCGTCACTGCCGGAAAGAAACAGGCAGATATATGCCAGCCAAAGTGCTCGACAATAGCCGTCACCAGGCTCAGCAGGATATGCCCAGGAATCAGGAACGGATATGCCCGCGAGAACGCGGGGACCAGCAGATAGATCCCGACGAACTGCAATATCGCCCCGATGGACATGGGATGAGCCAGCCAGTTGTAGGGAAAGGAGTCAACTCGAGTCTGAGCAAGTTCGCCCAGTTCAACCGCGTAATAAGTCCGCTGCAGTCCCAGCGCACGTACCGCTGCCGTATGGAGAACGGTACCCAGGATCAGAGGTGCGACACCCAATAGATTCAGTGGTGTGTCCAGGTACGGCCAGATCAGAACAAATAACAGAACAAACGCAGCTGTCCGAGCGACGAGCGACTCCCACAGAAAGTTTGAGAGTCGGCTCGACCTGCGTAGATAAACCGACAGGTTGATAAAATGATATGCATAGCTGATTAAGTAGACATACACTATACCGCTGGCATTCAGCATCCAGCAAAAGCCGATCAGCACTGCGAACAGCATCAGATGATGCCACTGCCCGGCGACTTCGGATCTCCAGCGCATTGCTAACCTTCTCCTGTCGAGCAAATCCCAACGTCATCGATCTCTCACAGCAGGCTCTTGCCGGGGTCCCCGGCACCACCGAACATCCTGTGAGCCACCTGCTCGGCAACTCCATTGTAACGGCCGATCGGGCCCATCATCCCGGTGCGGGATAATGGCCTGCTGGCTGACGGAGAGAGACCCAGTACGGACTCCAATAATCGTCTTGTATCATACCTTTGCAGATCATAGACGACACCCACTTGGGAGATCTTCTCCAGTGCCGCCGCGTTCGACAACTGCTCGAAGTGACGGCCAACAGGTCGTCCGACGAATGGAATACCGAGATGCAGCACTTCCGACGTGATCCCGAAGCCGCAGTCCGCCAACACTCCTTGACAATGAAGCAGATCGTTCTGAAACGATGTCCGGCACCGAGGCATCGCAAAAATCCCAGGCGACAACTTCGTCGGCGATTGCACGCGGTCAGTGTAAATCTTCCAGTCAGCTTTGATTCGGGCCGGTGCGATGAGCTCCCGAAGTGTCTGAAGGTCTGCACGCAGAACGACCAGAATGAAGTCCCCGTCGAATCTTGCTTTTTCCCCCAGCAGGTCGGGTCGGATGAGCGGATTGAAACAGTCCTCGTGGTAACGCTCGTAATGGAAACCGATGATTTCGCCCGCCCCAAGGCGGTCGATGGCCCACTGCCCCAGCCTGCGATCGATCGGCGAAATTCTGTCCGCCCTGACCTGCGGAAGATGCTCCCGATAACGGCTGAGCAACGCCGCCTGATGCGATACCTGAAACAGTCTCGGTAATGGACTTCCCGGCTTTGACCCATGTTGGGCCGCCAGTTGGTATGCCCGAGTAATCGTAGGACCAAAATCTGAGATCAGGTAGTCGAATCGACCCAGTACTTTGGCAAGCTGACGCGCCTCGGACTCGACAGCTCGCGATCTCCGTCGCATGTCTGCCATTGAACTCCAACGCCGGACGTTTCCACGATCGTCGTACAACAGGGCGTAACCAGTCGCCCGAAGGTCCACGTCGATCCCAGTCAGTGCCTGAGTGCTCTCTGCGCGCGGGCCACTCAAAATGGTGCGGGTAACGCCTTGAGCCTGATAGAATGGATACAGACATTGCAGTCGCGTAATGTGACCATCACCCTCGGTTGGGCATTCGCACAAGACCTTCCCGTCAAGCTGCCGACAATCCGTGGCGAAGCTCCGCTTTGAAGCCGTCGTCCTGCGGACAGAGCCAGTTGACCCACCTGTCAGGTTTGCAGCTGCAACCATTCGCTGGGCATCTCGCCACTCCACCGCGGTCAAACTGGCACGCATGCTGATTCGCCATTCCTGTTCACGCTTGCTCCACTGGGCAATCACAACTTCCGGAAACTTCGCCACGACGCAGGTCATCGGATCACCGTGAAACTTACCGCAATTCACCACCAGCTTGGTGCACTCGGTCTTGTACCGCGGGTGTGCGACCCGGACCTTATCGATACCTGGCACGTGCGAGTGGCCACCCACCTCAATCCAGCACGGAGAGTCGGGGTGGTCGGCAGCGGCGGCCAGTTGAGCTGCAAGATGGAGATCGTCTGCCGGGCTGAGCAGGCTTTCCAGAAACCGCACGTTCAATCCATCATTGTCTGAGGCTCCCGACTGCCGCAACTCCCGAAACGACTGAACGGCCCTCGACATCGTTGGCTGCAACGTTTCCTTCCAGAGCCGCCTCAGGTCGATCATGCCCTCCGAGAGTCTCCAACTGGCCGTGGCTGCGTCATGAACCACCGCTGCGGTCTCCAGCTCAGAGCCCAGTGACTCAGTTGTCAAGGTATCGCATATCTGCTGAACGTTCTCCGACTGTTCCAGCGACTGCCGGAACGCCATCAGCCCTAATGCATGGCCATGATGAAACACGGCGCCGTGCTCGAGTGAGTAATGCACCAGACTCGGAGCGACCAGACAGCCCGGCAGTACCTCGCCGAGATCCAGGCCCTCGTCGTGATTGCCGACAATCGCCGTTTCGCGCAAATCTGTTCCGCCCAGGATACACGATTTGTCGCCACTGACCGCGGATATGCCGGGAAGTATGTCGATTGGTTCTCCGTTCAAGTACGGAATCAATCCCCGCCGCAGAGCATCCTTCCGCAGTTGTTCCACAATCGACCCGTATCGGCGACTCGCAGGATCCAGGTCCGGAATCTCGATTTTGCTCATCAAGAGATCGAGCTTCATGTTTGTGCTGACCTGGCGGTCTTGCCGGACCCGATTGAATATCAACTGATGGTTCTCGTATCGTTTACGGGTCGCCGACAGCTCGCCGATGTCGCCCACGTAGAAAACCGATTCGATCCCCAAATGCCGCAGGCAATCGTACAGCTTTGCCAGCCCCAACGCCCGTTCCACCGGATCTCCATCGCCGAGATGAATGTCTGAGATGGCCGCAAATGAAGAGAATTGTGGCATGTCTGCGGCCACTTCCTCCCACGCGTGGGATTGTAGCGGAATTACCCGTGGCTGCCGGACCGCTTGGGCGTTAGCGCGAACAGCCTCGTCGTGCGTCCGCACCATCTGGTCGACGGTCCATGGTGACTGGCCATTCTCCACCCATCGAATCCGGCCGCCGTCGATCCCCAACGCGTCGCGCAACTCAGAGCATGTCGATGAATCACCCCACGCCATCACCAGGTCGCAATCCCGATAGAACCACCTGAGATAGCTTTGTGCAACCAACCGCGCCAGGCGCCGAAAGACTTCTTCCACGCCTTCCGACCTGACGACTCCCCCTCGGCCGGGCAAGCGCACCTCCAACTTATCGGCCAACCTTTCCAGGTCCCGAGCGATATCCCGCATCGCCACTGTGCCGGTCACGCGGTCCGCAGCGTAACTGGAAAGATGCCGAACAATCCACAACAGTGCCTTCCCCCACGACAACGACCACCAGTTGTGGGTGGTAAGCAGTTTGTTCTGAGCTAACTGAACGTTTCGCCAAATGGACTGTATGTCGTTCCAGAGGTCATCCTCCTGAATGAGCCACGGGAAGACGTCATCGCCCAGCCCCGAAGCACCCAGGATCGCCCGAAGCGACAGCTGCCGATTGCTGCGCCACTCGTTAAGCGTCGCTAACGCTCGCTGTTCCAACTCGCCCAGAAGGTTCGGAAAGTAATTCGCGACGAACGGTAAGTTCCGTTCGGAGGCGATCCGTCGCAAAGTGGCGCCGATCAAGCCCGGAGTTACAGCGTGCAGACTGATCGGCATGCCCCCGTTTCGATACGCCGTCGACTGCTGCGCCCGAATGAGCCTGTCAATCTCGAGCCGATGGTGTAGATAGGGATACGCCAGCTGCCCGTCCACACCGTCAAATCGAACGTTTAGCAGCGGGCAGCTGAATTCGACAAGTTCCAACCCCAGTGCAGAATGGGTATTGTCGCTCTCGAGCGACCAATTATGTCGCATCTTTTCACCGGATGAGTCGACATTCGGACTCAAACCGGCGGGCGCCAGCAACATCCCCTTGAAGATCTCGGAGCCAACTGACTCAACCACCGCACGCTGCCACCACTCTATCGCATTGTGACTGTCCTCAGACTTGCCCTTCAACCTTCGTTCGCTCAGCGGTAAATCGAAGCCAGCGATGATGAACGGTCGACACGTTGTGTAAGTCCGCTGAGATAGCTCCATCTCCGAACTCGTCGCCATGCCTTAGTTCCCGACGGCCCTCAAGCAGATCTGCTCCCAAAGCCACTATGATGACGCCGGCACCAAGGTCGCTGAAAGCCGGTATTGCGATGAACTGCGCTAAGTTTTCATGAATTTACCATGCACCAGACGACAATTGGCCGCTCGCAAATTGACAGACTTCCGCCGCCAAGTAGCTCAAGACATCCTTGGGCATGAGTATCGTCTTCTTGGTTCGGTTTTTGCAGATTTGGGGCACAAACTTTAGGACGTAACGTTCAGCTATCCTGCGAGCGTAGCGAGGAAAGTGAGGCGTGCCACCGCTCTTGACCAGAGTGTAGGTTGTTGGCCAGGTGCAGGAAGCTCTACAACCTCGGCAAGCCTTTGAACGAATATCTCCTTCGTCATCTGAGGATTTTTTGTTCAAGGGATACGTGCTGGAACAAGGCGAGCCCCGCTCGGGGCTGTCGGACATCCAAGAGGGGCTTCGACGCCGCAATTCGCCGATCGGCCGGGCGCTACTTACCTTCGCCTTGATCAATCGGGCCATCGATACCGGCAATCCCGCGGACGTGGAAGAGGCAATAGCTGAGGCCAACGTAGCTGAGCGGATGTTGCCGAACAATTCTCTGGTGCTGTATGTGAGCCTTTATGCCCGGTTAGTCGCGGCAGCGTCCTACAAGGAAGCGCAGCTTGAGGACAGGTACCAGGCCATTCTGATGGAGGCGAGTAAAGATGCTGACCAGCTCATGCCGTATCTGGAACAGCCTAATGCGGCGTGGGCCATCTGGTTGTACTTCAATCAGACCGGCGACAAGGAGAAGGCCCTCGAATTGGCCCGCCGCTCGTTCGAGTTGTCCCAGCACGGGCCGTTTAATGCCTACATCTACGCGATCAGCCTCTATGAACAGGACCGGATCAAAGAGGCCATCGCATGTTTAGACCGACGGCGAAAGTCTGACATTGATGGTGACATCTTGCGAGCGTTTCTTGTGGCGGAAGACGCTGGCCGGGATGCCGGGCTCGAGGAATACAACAAGCTGGTATCAAAATATTCGAAACAAGATTCGTTTCTGCTGGGCGATATTTTGTTTTTTCTCGGCGAGACCGAAAAGCCCACGCAACGTTCCAAGAGCACCGCCCCTTCCACGTCACCTCCTCGGACTGGAAAGCATTTATGGAAGCGGACTACTTGTTCCGTAGCGGGAAACTCTCGGAAAGTGAGTTCCTGGCGGCCGCTGGCAAGTCGCGAATTGGACAGTTCTACGCCCATTTCCGGGCTGGCCTTTCGCGGCTAGCCGAGGGTAACCGCCGTGGCGCGCAAGAACACTTCCAACAGGCAACCAGTACCCCCGTGTATTGGACCAGCACGTGGATGAGATGCCATACGCTGCTGAACCGAATGCAGGACGAGGCATGGCCGCCCTGGATTCCGGCCGAGACGAGCGAATCGCCACCGTAGCGGGGAAAGTGCACGTGGAGTGGCTCGGAATACGGTTCACGCGAGCGATTCGGGCGCTTCGAGAATTAGGCTCCTCAGCAGAGTCTGTGGGAAGTCTCTGACTCTGTTAGTCGGCCAAGGTTGAATAGCCCGGCGATTCAAGCGATTTGCGAACTGGAACGCCGTCGGGTTTGCCTGTAGCGAGTCGAAACATTGTCGTAAGAGAGAGTGTCAGCTTAGCGGCTCGTCGCTCCCTCGGGCTCGGGCTCCAGGAATGGGGCAGCTGGAGCTCCTGTGCGCCGTCCCTCTGCCTCTGCCATCGATCGCTCGCCACCTGGGCCCCGCCAAAGTCGTGGGGCTGGTTGGCCGGACGTGAATGGAACGCTACATGCCCCACCGACTTTGGGGGGCCTCCCGGTTTTGGCGAAGCGACCGACGGCGACGGCGACGGGAATGGGACACAGGAGCCTTGGAGCCAACCCCATGTGCGAACGAAGGCTGAACGGGTACCCGCTCCATGACTAGAGGCCGCTTCCATCCGACATCTGCGTCAAAGGCGTGATGAACTGGCTCACAGTCCGGACGGTTCACCTCCAGCGCTTGGCAGGCTATGCCGACCCGACACTACACGACTCGATTCTTTCTGCTCAGCGTCTGCCGTTCATTGGCGCTCTGAATTCCGTCTCCCGGCGAGTGGTCGAGCCCCGTTTCACCTTCCGGTCACCGTCGCCGTCCGTCGCTTCGCCCGAACGCCGCAGGTCCCCCACAGTCTGCGGGCGAGCCAAAGGGCTGTGATTTCAGAATTGACCTCACCGAGCCCACGACTGTGGCGGGGCCAGAGGCAGGGCGAGTGACGACGGTCGACGGAGGGAAGGTGAAAACGGGGCGGCCCCCCGTGCCACACCTTTCCAGAGCCCGAGCCTGACAGAGCGCGCCGTCTCTAAAGCAATCGCCACTCACTGGGTACTGAACACAGGTTTATGCAAATTCACCCACAGATTCTGCCGAAGAGCCATCTCTAAAGACCTTGGGTTGTGTACGCCGTGTGGCACAAGGCAGCTTAATATTCATCGCCGACTCTCAGTTCATGTCGTCCAGCCAGACAACTTGGTTTCGCCAGCATTCGATTCTCGCAGCAGAGCAGGCGCCACCGTCAATTTCGCGGCACGCCGCAAAATCCCGGTCGCGCAGCGCCTCTTGTTCGAGTTGCATTGCGGTGCCGAAGTCCCCTTCGGAGGCTGCAATACATGCCTTGGTGGAAATCGCAAATGGGTCCGCCGGGTCGATGGCCAGCGCCTTGTCCACCAATTGCTTTGCCATATCACCGTCTCTCACGGTCGGGTCACTTGCGGTCACTAGCAAAAATGCCTTTTGGGTGTATGCCGCCGTAAAGGTCGAGTCGACCGCTATGGCTGCATCATATTCCTCAAGCGCCCGCCGGTATTCCCGTAGGCGGGCCCAGACAAATCCCCGGCCGCTGTAGACAGTCCCCTCAGTCGCTCCTCGGCGCAATGCTTCGTTGTAATCGGCCAGAGCTTGGCCGTAATCCTTTATCGCCGACAGGGCTTCCGCACGGTTGATGTAGGTCCCACCGGCGTTACGCCCGTGACGAGTCTCCTGCTGCCGAATTGGCCTGGCCGTCCGCTGTGTGCTTGGACTGGGACCCTGAGCATCGAAAGTCCTCGGGCCCACTCTCTCCCAATACTGCCCGATCAGCGTTCCTCTGACGCGGCCGGAATGATCCGTAGATGCAGCCAACTACAATGCCGATGATGCACCATGTCAGCGAATCGACAAATAAGTAAGAACGGTCAACGCCGCCAATGAACACTCCCGCGATGCCGCCAATGAATCCGAAGGCCAACACAAGCGACATAAAAGGCAGTCGGGCTCGCTGCATGTTGACGTCCTTCAAATTGAGTTCCGCTAACTCGGAGAATTTCCCCAGCACGGTCTGCTCCGGACGCGGGCCGTCTTCAAGCAATATCGTCGTGATCCGGACTTCAACGGAAACGCTGGCCCTGCTTCCGGAGGTATTTTGATCTCCTCGCCATGATGGCGGCCAAGCCAGTGAGCCAAGACGAACAACGGCAACTGCCAACACTCCACGTAGGATATCATGGCGTCTATCAGTCCAGCGGTGGTGAATTGTACTGGTGCATGTTGGCCCGGAACGCCGGGCGGGCCATCCCCTTGTCCTCAGTTCCCTCGCCGGAGAGTCGATTCCATTCTGTAAACTGGCAGTGGCGTAACCAAGTTTGCGCCTACAATGTAGTCGTCGGCTCACTGTCTTGAAACCATGCCCACCCCACCACACTGATCACTCGGATCCACAACAGACCTCGATTAATGGCGCCAGCAAACTGGACCGCGGCTGGGAACTGAAGAAACCTCACAGTTGCGTGGCGCCGGTCTCCTCCATCGTAGATGCAATAACGCTCGCCATGATATCGACTGCGTACTCCGGCAAATCGGGATACCAGGGCAGAAACAACACGTGCTTCCATGCTGTGGAGGCCATAGTCGGGTCCCTCGACCTGTCACCTGCCGGGACGACAGTCATTCTCGCTTGGCAGGTCGCGTCAAAGCCAGCCGCACGAAGTCGGTCTCGTAGCACGATCGGGTCGCTGACAAAGATGGGATAGACCCAAAAGGTGTGCGATGCCGGATGCTCGTGGCCAATGCAGCGGCTCAGCTGACGCCCTAATCTGGCTCGCCTTTCGATTCTGGCAAAATCGTACGACCGCCATCTTTTCGCCAAGAGCTTCAGTAGTGCCGCGGAGGGCTGGCGACGCAATTGCACGGCTAAGTGTGATGTGCCGAATCCTCGAACAGCCGTATTCGCCCACAAATCAAAATCACCGCCCAGCCCTTCGACACAACCCTGTGTAAGCGCTGTGGCGATCCGTCCCGACAGCAACTTCAGCAAGCTGAACCGCGCAATCCGCCGCAGAAACGCGGTTCGTGACTGTATTGGATCGCTGTTCAACAACTCTCTCATGCGATCACGCAGTGCAGGAGATTTCACGCGCACTATCGCTCCGCCCAGAGCTGTAGCCGTCTTGATGGGTCCGAAACTGAACATGGCCACGTCGCTTGACGGATGTGCTGAATCTCCAACTCGGCAAAAGCTCTGAGCACAGTCTTCTACCACGATGAGTCCGTGGTCCTGGGCAACTTGCCGTACATCGTCCATGGGCGTCCAACCGCCAAATAGGTGAGCGACCACTATCATGCGGGAATTGCCGGTAATCGCGTGCTGTAACGAATTCGCGTCAATGTGGCCCCGTGCGTCGGTGTCCACCGGGACCGGAACAAGGCCGTGGGACTGCACGATGCGAACCATGTCGGGGACTGTCAACGCCGACAACAGCACTTCGGACCCCGACGGCAACTGCAACGCTCGCAACAGCAAATCAAACGCCGATCGTACCGAGAGCGTGATAAGGAAGTCGCCATCGTCGTTCCACGATTTCTGCGCCAGTTCTAAGGCACTCGTTCGTCGGCCGGGCATCAGGCAATACGAGCTCGCCGCCAAAAGGTCCAGCCAACCAATGTCTAGCCGCATTCTGAGCCACACGATATTCCACCCTCAAATCCCGCTGAAAGGAACTCAGCCCCGACACCACCACGGCAGTTTCTCAACAACGGGCCTGATGAACGACTCATCACTCGACATCCAACGTTGGCTTCTGCTCTGCAAAGTTCGGCCAGTACGAAAGCACCAGGGGGAGTATTAACAGGGCCATAAATCCGAAAATGGTGCTTCGCGGCCAATCGAGCTTTGTGACGGCTGCGTCCAATAGACCGTAGATGACGCCGGACATCAGTATGGCGACGTAGTTGGCGAGGTTCATCGCTGCGATCATCCGTCCCTTCTGGTTCTCGGGCGGCCGCGACTGCAAGAATACTTGTAACGGCACGGCAAACAACCCCGCCGCTACACCGAGCATGAGCAGCACCGGCAGCGCACCACGAAAACCCAGCCAGTGTCGAACCGCTCCCATTTGACCGTATGGCAGAGAGACAGACATCAGAGCGAGCGTCGCAAAGATGCCACAGATCCCCCACCGGACTACTCGTGGGTTTGCAGTTCCCCCAGATAATCGTCCTGCAAGCACCGATCCCAAGGCAATCCCGATACCAATGCTGGCCGTCAACGTACTTGTCTCAAGCATGCCGCAGTTGAGTTGCTTGACACCAAAGCTATTGACCGCTTGAATGGCGATTCCCGATACCATCCAGAAGACGCTCGAAGCCAGAACCGCGCCGATCAACGGCCGGTCCTTCAACAACATGCTCACCGTCGCTCTCGAAACCGCCCACGATTCCGGTTTGAGCGCCAGATCGGGATGCGCCGGTGCTACAGGCCGAATCCATAGTGACGTCCAAGTTCCTGTAATCGCGATGCCGACACAGATCGCCGAGCCCACCCACAGTTTCGGAGCGGCGTCGACGATCGCTTGCCCTGCGGGAATAAGCGAGTCTCCCAGGAATCCCGCGGCGACGGTACCAAAAATGATGGCAAGGAAAGTCGTCATCAAGACGACTCCATTCGCCTTCGGCAGATCTGTGCTCGCGAAAAGCTCCGGCAGGATTCCGTACTTGTTCGGACCAAAGAAGGCGCTGTGGACACCCATCAAGAACAGCACGAGTAACAACCCGTGATATCCAGTCGTTCCATAAGCAAGGAATCCGATCATCCCCAGCGCCATGATTCCGATCTCAGCGGTCTTGGCCGTGACGATGACTCGTCTCTTGCTGTATCTGTCTGACACATAGCCATCGAAACCAGAGAACAGTACGAAGGGCAGCGCAAAGACAATTGTCGCGACCTGTTGCTGATCCAAGGCTCCCGGTGCAGCCGGTATCGCCAATAGCAGCATTAGCTGTTTGAAAAAGTGGTCATTGAACGCGCCCAGGAACTGAGTGGTTGTGATACCGAAGAAGGACCGATCTTGAGTCAACCCGCTCCGGCCATTTAGCTCAGCCGCGATTCGCCGTTCAATCGTCATAGGGCACGTCGACCTTCGATAGAAGTGCACAGATCAAGATCAGATAACATCAAGTACGGCTGCAGGCGATCAGAATACCCCGCCGCTGGGCAGAGTTGTGGTTACTTTGATGAACCTGATACAGCTTCAGGAAGGTCAGCCCTTAGCCATCCTCTGCCTCATCTGCCGAGACATCTGACGGCGTTGACCGAGTATTGCTCAAGGCGATTTTGGCCATCAACCAGGCTATCCCGCCCGTCATCCAGAACGATGAGACGGCCGCACACGGAATGATCAATGCATGCATCCCTCCGCCTATCACCGACGTGATAAAGAGGACTGGCCAAGCCAGCAGTGTCGGCATAACCGCTCCCGCCACAAGCGCTAACCAAGCTTTTCGGCAGTAGAAACCGATGGCAGCGGCGGCGATCGTGGCGATTAGCACATTGAAGATCACAGCGACTCGAATGTACCACATTCCAGTTGGACCGGAAGAAACGGCTTCGAAGAGTAAGAATGGACGGCAAACGACAGCAGAAAACCACCATTGAATGCTAGTGAAGTCTGGATAACTCATGCTGATTCCTTCGCGACGTCCAAGATTGACCACCCAACTGGCGTTCGGTTCCCGGCAAACAGAGCTCGCGCGACATGCGTGGGAATTGGCTTGTCCATGCTGCCATCGTGGATTTGGCGGCCTATCCGGGAAACATCCAGGCTCGGCCGTTGCCGCCTCCAACCTAGAAGCCATTCCACATCGAATCGCTCGTGAATTCCCGTAAGGATCCCAAGATTTCGAGCGAACGCTCGGCGGAGAGTCGACCGCGATGCGTTGTCGGCCAGCCGAAGCCCAAAACCCGATCGCCAGTTCGCTGGCTGAGCGTCCGGCAAAAATCTCTCCGGCGGGCTTGATCTGCCCACCCGAAACCTGCTACTATGCGAAACACAGTAGCAAGCCTGGAGGGAGTGGCGTGCTTGTCGGGGGCTGGGACGTCGGGAGCGAAGGAAAGCAGTAGTAATGTCGAGTGGGGACGGAGTGGAACTGGACGCGAGCTGGCTGGCCCAGATGCGCAAGGGGGTGCTGGAAATGTGCATCCTGGCAGCGCTCGGGGGCGAGGAGCTCTACGGTTATGCGCTGGTCGAAAGGCTCAGCACCATCCCCGGCCTGGCGATCACGGAAAGCACTGTCTATCCGCTCCTGGCCCGACTGGCTCGAGTGGGTCTGCTCACCTCCCGCCTGGCGGCCAGCCCGAATGGCCCGTCGCGCCGCTATTACCGCCTGTCAGCGGCCGGGACGCGGAGGCTGCACGAACTGCGGCAGGCGTGGACGACCGTGACTCAGGGAGTCGGAGAACTACTGACTGCGGTCGACGGTCGGAAATCGTAGCGGGGCGTGTATTTTTCGAGAACTGAAACAAGAGGTGAAACTCATGGAAAGTTCGATGAATTGGCCAGACGATGTGCGCAGCCGGGTCGACGATTATCTCGACCGCGTGGAGCGGGCGCTGGCGAGCCGGTTGGTCCCCCGGTCGGACCGGCGAAGCATTGTCGACGAGATTGAAACTCAGATTGAAACGCTGGTGTCTCGACGCACAGACGAAGGGGCCAAACTGAACGTCGTCCTGATCGAGGAAATCCTGCAGCGAATGGATCCCGCGGAATCCTACGGCGAAGGGCCAGAACGAACTGCAGATGCCGAGGGCTCGCCGAGCGGCGATTTTCATGCTCAGACGGCCCACGCCAAGCCCACACAAGCCGAGGTGATCCGGCCTCAGGTGCCGCGTCGTGACCCCGTGGCGATCGCCGCGTTGCTCTTGTGGGGCTTCGTGGTCTTGACCCTCATGACGGGTGCTGAGCGATTGATTGTGTTCTGTGGTATGCCGGCAGCCTTGGTGGCTACGGGACTGGCCATCTGGTCAATCTACCGGATTCGGAATTCCGATGGCTGGCTCCACGGCCTGGGCTGGGCGTTTGGCGCGGCCTGCATTCTGCCGGTGCTGATGATCCAGTGGTTCTTGTGGCTGTTCGCCGAGACGCCGCTGGCCCTGGTCTTGATGGTCACCGTGTTTCTGGCAGTCAATATCTACGTCCACTATCGCGTGATCAGTGCCATCTGGCGACGCGTGTCGGAAGGCTATCAGCCACGACCGATGCCTCCCGGAGCCACCACGGCCCCTCGATTCGGCCAGGGAATTTCAGCGAGCTTTTGAGATCGGCAATCGAGCTGCCGCTGGTCAGGAGCGGCAACTGCCACGCCTGAAGAAAACCTGAGGTAAGTCTATGCTCATTTACCGAGCAGCTCTACTGGTCGTCGTCCTTTTTGTTTCTGTCGAGGCGTTTGCGCAGCAAGATCACGCGTCGACCAAGGTGGAACTAGCCGATCTTGTTAGTGAGCCATCGCGGATTCAAGGAGTCCTGGGATTTCCCTTGGGGGAGCCTCTCGAGGTTGAGGGTGTGATTGGATTCATGGAGTCGAGCTCCCCGGGAGAAATTACGAAGGCTAGTCCCGCCGTAATGTTCAAGATCAAGAAAGTCAACGGACGTGCTCTACCGGATACGAAGCTGGCCAGATTTCAAATCTCAGAAGTCGATCTGTCCCGTTTGAGCAAGAGTGACCAAGATCGTTTTGGTAAGGCTCGTCTGTCGGTGGAGTCGGAACAGAAGGATGTTCGGATACATTGTCGAGTTTTCGAGGGAATCACGACCTCGGCACCTTGGGTTATCGATGACGACGGCACGGCACAGGTGACAGGCGAGGAAGGTGCATTCGTACTGATGCCCAAGGTCTTTATTTGCCGATTGTTGCAACTGACGGTTGTCGACCGATAGAAGGCTCGGGCGGACTCGGAACTGGGGCCGAATGACTGAGTCGTCTTCGATTGGCCGCAAATCGGCGTTGAGTTCCGCAACTTTCAGATAGATCGTCAAGTCAAAATGAGTGCTAATCACCACCATTTGGCGGTCCGAATGCCAACGCATTGTCGCCAGTTCATAATATCGATGTGTTGCCGTACGTTCCGTGTGCCGCGCCCTGTATCTGCCCACGTTGCGAAACGTCAACTTCCATCCCACCCAAACATCACTCGGTGGGATGTAGGAGAATGGAGCGTATTGCCAAGCCATCAGCAGAAACGTGCGGGAACTCGGATCAAGCCTGAATCCTGAAGTCGGGATCCGCGCATCGTGCAGGCAAGCAGCTGCATCCGCAAGAGAGGCAGAATCGGTAATCGAGTGAATGGACGGGTCAGACATAACGTCGATAGCTCCCGTTCGTCTTCGTACCTCCTCACCGTCGACCTTGACTAACGAAGGCGCAGTTATCGCGGACATGCTGACACGGCGGAGCGATTCGCAGTGCTAACATGTCGCCTAGCACTCCGACCAGAGATCGATTCGCCGTCAATCATCAGGCCGCCGGCCGGCTCGCCCGGCCGGAGCCCCGGTCTGGGTGAGCTAGAGGGCGATGCGGAACCCGGACATTGCGAGAGTGCCTGCACCACAAGGTACGAGCGCCCCAACGCCCTATTTGCCAACTGGAATCTGCACTCGTTCCTCGGTCCCGGCGGACACTTCGAAAAGTAACCTCTCCGGAACCCGACCCACTGCCGTCACTGCGGCTTTTGCATGCTGGCCTTTACTTTCGCCACAAAGGACCGCACCCACCATGCATCGTCCTTGGCAGCCGCTTCAAGTGCATTGCTGAGTTCTGACTGCACGGGTTCCAGCGGAAATCCATAGCTCCGCCGAAACTCAAGGTCTTGAGCGAGATGCAGCAGTAGCATCAGGTCCTTCCTGGGTTGATCGCGGTTCGCCACCGATTGGCTCGCCAGGTTCATCCGCCAAAGACCCTCAAAACTGGCATACAGATCCTCTCGGTACAGCAACTCAACCAGCGATGGCGTCAACGTCTTGGCCGAAATCAGCGGACTCAGCCCGGCAAACGTGACCTTATACGCCGTCCCCTGCTGGCCGAAGGCGAGCTGCGTATTCTTGGTGGAAATTGCCTTGATGATGTCTTCCGCAACCAGAACCTCCTGCTTGTCTGTCGAGTCCAAATGGGCAATGGCGACTTCCAAAACTAGGTCATCGGCTCCAGTGCAAACCGCCGCTTGAGGCAACCACCAGGCCTCGAGTGCCCCAGGATGGGCACTCGCGAAATCCACGATTTCTTCAGCGAACTCACGCGGCTTCTCCCGGGCCACCGACTCGACTTGCTTCATCACTTGCCGGAACTCGCTGTCGCCAGATGCTTGACTGAGCTGCTGCAAGGCGTCCGCGATGCTTCGCGACTGGTTGTCTTCGGCAGAACAGATGGCGTTTGTGAGACACCACAGCCATGCTAGAAGGACAAGTTCTATCTGTGCAAGTTTCATGAACACTGCCCTTCTGATTTCACTGGGCCGGCAAGTCCATCATGATCCGGATCAACCAACCTGCCACCACGCTTAAGCCATTCAGCCCCGGCCCACACACGGATGAACCGTCGATGTTGTTTCCGTCGAGCAGACCGCGTCAAGTTCCACAGGAATGGCGCGGAAATAGCCTGATTATATCCGTCCAAGCCGGCCTGAATCAAGGTTTTTCTCTCCGGCGGAGGCCGTGAACCGGGCCAGAAATGAATTGACTTTCGTGGGCTTAGGTCGTTGATTATCGTTTATCCGTTCGCTGTGACGTTCTTTGCTGCGGGTAAAGCACTTATCAACAGGTGCCAGGGCAGCCAGTGAACAGCGCAGTTCGTGAAGATCCGTTCCTGATCGCCCTCAATCGTGGAATCGGGCGCTAGAATCCATCCGCGAAGCCGACCTGCCAGTCCCGTTCGCCCCTTCTGGCTGGATGCGGCTCCACGCGGCTTAGCTGAGCTTCGAACCTCTGCAATCTGGGGGAAACAGTCAGAAATCCGACAGCAGCCCGACTCGCAACGCCGCCTATCTGCCTCGCACGATCCATCGCGGTGTCCTGTGCCTCTTGGCATTGTTGCTCTCCCCCGACGCTTGCCTCCTGAATCATCTCAATCCATGGACGGCTTTGCAATCAAATAACAACCACGGCCAGCGGCAATCGCGGGAACTCACATCGCCAGATCACGACGGCAAAGAGCGTTCTGACGCCAAATTCCGCGGCCGACTATCGCCTTTGGGCGTCCTCCCCTTGTAGTACGGGCCCGTGCTTTCTGTTCTGCTTGGCCCTCTAGCCCACTCAGACCGGGGCTCCGGCCAGGCGAGCTGGCCGGCGGCCGGAGTGCTGACTGATGAGTGGTGAGTGATGAACGATGAGTGATGAACGATATTTGGTGACCGAGAATGGAGCCGGTGTCGCGCGGTGAAGGGCAGCCGAGACACAACATCCCAAATGCTGGCAACCGCCGCGTCGTATCACGTAACCTGCCGGCTGCCATCGGCAAAGGTTACGAAAGTATCCCAGCGATGGGCCCCACTAGCAATGGCAATATCGCTGGCGTCCACTCCTTAACCCGAATCTACCCGATCCATCAGTCGCTGATCCCACGCCGCGCCTCGGGAGTTTCACTCCCCGGTTACTCCCTCAGCTGAACGGCCAGCCAGGCGCGGGCATACGCCCACCAGATATCTGCCGTCCGCTCGGAAATGTTGAGGACCGTCGCACAATCGGCCAGAGTCAAGCCTCCGAAGTATTTCAGCTGCACCAACTCGGCGACCGCTGGACGTTCTGCGGCCAGCCGGACGAGCGATTCGTCGAGGGCTTCCAGGCGATCGTTCCCAGGATCGATGGCAAGATGGTCAGTCTCGAGCTCGACTCTCTGGCCACCGCCCCTCTTGGCAGCCCGACGGGCCCGAGCGTGGTCGACCAGGATCCTGCGCATGGCCTGAGACGCGGCCTTCAGATAGTCGGCACGGCTGGCAAACGAGCGTTCGCCGCCCAGCTTCAGGTACACTTCGTGAACCAATGCCGTAGCATCCAACGTGTGCCCAACTCGCTCCTCCGCCATCCTGGCGGCTGCGATCTTGCGAAGCTCGGCGTATACCTGAGGCAACAGCTCTGCCGGTTCCATTCAACAGCTCAACTCTTCCAACGTAACTCAGGGCCCGACTTCTTCAACCCGATCATATCCTCTTGCAAGCCTGCCTACCGCAACTTCTTCGCATCCCAGCCTTGCCAAAACTCCTCGACCGACTTGTCCGGATCCCAATTATGGTTAGGATCTTGATGGAAGCTCAATCGTCTGAGCTGCGGCATCGAGCGCAGGAATTCAATCTCTTTCGCGTTCGGCGGTAACGTCAATTGCTCAAGCGATTTGATTTCGTTCAGAGGCGAAAGCTCTGTCAAAGATTCGCATCCGCCCAAGAAGAGTCGCTTCAGCGGCAACCCGGCCAGCGGCTGAATATCGGTGATCGGAGTTCCGACCAGATTGAGAGTTTCGAGTGGCAGATTGGCCAATGGGCGCAAATCGACGATCTTCGTCGAGCCAATCCGCAGATTGCGCAGCGGCATTCCTTCGAGCGGCGTCAGGTCGCTGACCTGGGTCCCCTCGATACCCAATTCTGAAACAGGCAGGACCTTCAGGGGCACCAGACTCGTTAGCGAAGTGTGGGAGAGATCTATGTTGTAGGTTCCGTCGCGGAGATAACGCCATCGCGTCGGGTCAAAGTCGGGCAGAGAACACTCCGTCGAAATCTTTCGCAAACGGTCGTACACTCCCCAGAACTCTGCCGCGGTCAGTGATGCTCGCCACCCGTTATTGTCGTCTTCGTCGTAGCTCAATCGCTCGATGTAAGGGAATGATCGCAGGAATTCAAAATCCTTGGCTCTCCGCGGCAACACGACTTGCCTTAACGTCGGGCATTGCTTGAGTGGCGACACATCGGTCAATTCATTGCAATCATCGAGCTTAACATCTTCCAAAGGCATGCCTGCCAGAGGAGATATGTCTTGGACCTTGGTCGATACCAGATTAAGAAACGTCAGCGGCATACCTTCTAGAGGTCTAAGGTCGGTGACACCGGTTCGAAACAGGTGCAGCTTCCGCAGCTTGATGCCCTTCAATGGCGACAAATCGGCCACCTTGGTGTCCGACAGCCACAATTCGGCGATCGGCATGTCCCTGAGCGGCGTCAAGTCGGTGAACGAGCTATTCGAGAGATCGAGATCCCACATGCCGTCGGGAAGTTGTCGCAATCGCCGCACCAGCACCGTAGGGCCCGCCGCCCATTCGCGCAGACGCTTGGTCCTTTCAAAATCGGCCCAAAAAACCTCGGCTGTGCTGGGTGGCCGCAGACGGCCAGAAGCGTCAAACTCTTGTCCCAACCCACAGCCAATCCATTTCAGGTGCGGCAGTGCTCGCAACGTCTCGACTTCGGTCGCCGACCACGGCAAAGTCACTTCCTCCAATGACGTGACCTTCGCCAATGCCGCCACAGAACGCAATTCAAGGCAATCATGCGTATAGAGCCACTTCAACGACGGCAAGTCCGCTAAAGGGCCGACGTCAGTCACCTTGGTCCCATCGACACCCAGGTGTTCCAGCCTGATCATACTTCGCAGGCTGGTCAAATCGGAAATCGGATTACCCCGCAATACGAGCACCTTCAAGGGCAAATCGCGAATCGGCGCCACGTCCGTGACGCCGCAATCGGTAACCCACAGCCCAACAATCGGCGCCTCTTTCAGACCGCTGAGCAAGCTCAGATCACGAAATTCCGGCTGCGACTCGATGACCAACGAGTAACCATCACCTTCACTCCTTTGTCGCCAACTGAAACGTATGCCCGCCTTCCGCAGCGGTGCGAACCATTGCATCCGCTTGTCCCATTCGGCCCAAAACTTCTCCGCTGGACCGGTGGCTCCAAGCTCCATCTGATTGGTAATCGAGGCTTCCAGCTGCCGCAACTTCGGATTCAGTCGCAACTTGCTGATCGCTTCCTGCTCTTCCAGCGGAAGCGTGTCGATGGAATTCGGAAGCACCAGCAGCTCCAGGGATTTCAGCTCGGCCAGTGCAGCATAGTTCCTCGCGTCATGGCAGCCCCACAGGTTCAGCTCTTGCAAGGGCAAACGGCTCAAAAACGTAAGATCCACCAACCGGCTCTGTTGCAAATGGAGTGTTTTCAGAGGCAGATCCGCCAGCGGCGTGAAATCTTTGACGGGAGTCGAGGTCAGGTCAAGTTCCGTCAGCGGCATGCCACGCAGCGGCTCAATGTTTACAACGCGAGTCTCACGCAGATGCAACGTCTCAATCGGCGCCCCTTGCAACGGCGATAAGTCAGTGACAGGACAGTTGTTCAACATGACCATACGTAGTGGCAATCCACGCAAGGGCGACAAGTCCGACACTTGACTCCCCACGGCAATCAAGCTACGGAGGCTATCCATGCCAGCCAATGGCGACAGATCTTTCAACTTCGTTTGCGAAATGGATAAACCCAGTAGCTTCATGCCACGTAGCTGCTCGAGACTACTCAGCTCCGTCGTCCCCATCAGATTCAACGAAGCCAGCGGACAACCCGTCAATGGCGCCAAACTTGAGACCTTGGTATCCGACAGATCGAGAGCCAGCCGACCATCGTCCCGCAGTGTCAGTCGATCCTTCAAGGGCTTGTCGGCCGATATCGGCAGATCCTTCATCCGTTCCAGCCAATAGGCCAGCAGTGTTTCGTTCTCGCGCCCCAGGAGCCGGGCGACCGGCATGATCTCCGCCGCTGGACGCTGTTGCTTTTGCATCGACAAATGGAGCGTCACCAGTCCCTCACGAGTCAGCTTTCCGTCCGGTCCGATGGCCCCGGCGAGCAGTTCCTCGCAAAGCTTCTGGCCCGCCAAGGCATCGGACTCTTCGGCGTTTAACTCAAGAGCCGTCTCGTAAGCCGCCTTGGCTTCGGGCAACCGCAGTTGGCACTGCAGCAGATTCGCCTTGGCCACATGGTACAAAGCTTCTTCCGGTCGCAGCCTGATCGCGTACTCAAGCTTCTCCATGGCCTCCGGAAACTGCTCCTTCGCGGCCAGTGCCCGCGCCTGCTCGACAAACGCGGGTGCCGTTGACCGCAGCTCCTCTAAGGCCCTCGTCGCTTCACGAGCTGCCCGCTCAGCTCGAATCGACTGCCATGTTGTGCCAATCACACCGGCGATCAAGGTAGTTATCAGCAAGAACGCAGCCGCCACCTGCATTCGATATCGACGCATGAACTTTCGCAGACGGTATACGGCACTTGGCGGATGAGCCGTCACCGCCTCGCCGCTCAAATATCGCTGGATGTCCGCAGCAAACCCGTTGGCCGTCTCATACCGTCGCGCCCGGTCTTTCTCCAGGGCCTTCATCACGATCCAGTCGAGTTCGTTCCGCAACAGATTCGTCAACTTGCTGGGCTCGGTTCCCCGGTTGGCAGAGAGTGTGGGTAAGGCATCCGCAGTGGAGACCTTGGTCGACGGCCGCGGCGGTTCCACTTCACGCACCACACGCAGAATCTCCAGCAGCCCACGCTTCTCGAGTTCGTTCTTGGAGAAGGGAGGGCTGCCGGTCAGCAACTCGTATAGCAGCGCACCTAGCGAATAGACGTCGCTGCGCGTATCGATGTCGAGGTTGTTGAACGTCGCCTGCTCGGGACTCATGTAGAGCGGCGTCCCTACGACGCTGGCGATGCCCGTATCGAAGGTCGCTTCCGTCAGGGTTCCGCCAGTGGCCTTCGCCACACCAAAGTCGATCACCTTCACGACCGGCTTGTCGTCGTACATGGCGACCAGCACGTTGCTGGGCTTGATGTCGCGATGAATGATCCCCTTCTGATGCGCGTGCTGAATCGCGTGGCAGACCGACACGAAAAGCTCCAGCCGCTGGGAAGGAGCCAATCTGCATTTGTCGCAGTATTCGGTGATCGGCACACCCTTGACCAGCTCCATCACGAAGAACGGCCTTCGATCGTGCAGGCCACCGTCCAAGACCTTCGCAATGCTGGGGTGGTCCATGAGCGCAAGAGCTTGCCGTTCGGCCTCAAACCGAGCAACCACTTGCTTCGAATCCATACCAGCTTTGATCAGCTTCACCGCTACGTAGCGTTTCACCGGAGCGGTCTGCTTCGCACGCCAGACCGCTCCCATACCCCCTTCGCCAACCACGTCGACCAGCGTGTACTTCCCGGCAATGACCTGGCCAGCCTGTTCGCTCCTGTCCGAGTGAGACGTAGTCGCGGCATCCCCATCCCCGTAATCCTTGGGACCGGCTGCCGGTTGATCGAGCACCGAGTGGGGACGCGCATGTGCCTCCAGCAATTGCTGAATCCGGTCTCGCATCTCCGGCCGGCCCGCACATTCGCGATCGAGCAGGGCTGCTCGTTCCACGGGATTAGCGACCAAAATGGCAGCGGCGAACAGATCGAGCTCGTTCATCGGTCTTCTCCTCCAACCGATCAGCGTAGAACTGCCACCCGAAGCGCAATAGAAATTGCAGATTTGCTGTTCCAGCCCGAAGGTGCTCGCCGCCTTCACCCTTCCCTACAGGAGCCGGTAGTCCCCGACCCCTCAATTTGGGCCACTGGATTAATATAGCTGCCGTCTCCCCGGCGTCAACATACCGCTCCGAAACTGACGACTGCCCGAACCCAGATGCTCAGCCATAGGGTTGGCATGAGGAGACGTAACGTCAGCATCGCCTTCGCGGTTCTACCGCCGCATCGATTCTCGCCCTGGGCGTTGACTGTGTCGTCCGCGACCACCAGTGGTTCAATCCTTGAAATTCTTCGTCTCGATCGTCCATTTCGGATCACGTTTCAACTCACTCTCCTCGCCAAGGAACATCTTCGAGGCAACTTCGGTCCCTTTGAGGTGCCAGTCGAGCCATCCCAGTGCCACGGGTGAGTATTCCCCGCCGTGGGGTCGACGGTAAGTCCCTCCGTGCCCGACGTCCAGATTGACCATTACGACGGGGACATGATCAATTCGCGAAAAGTCGTCCATCGCGTTCTTGTAAGCAATGTCCTTCGGACCGCCCATCAAGTAGAGCACGGGTCCGTGCAGTTTCTTCAGGTCGTCCTTGGTGAGGTTCGGCATCGCGGCCATCGGAGATCGACTCGGTAGAACCCCGCTGTTGCAAACCACTGTGGTCGTGATTCTGGGATCGCTGGAAATCTCGATGGCCTGCAGACCTCCACACGACATTCCCATGGCAGCCACCTTCTCGACGTCGATCTTGCCCGCGTACACACTCTCCTGACTGGCATTCTCCGCGATGATCCAGTCCAAAGCGGCCAACAACTGAGCCGAATTGGTACGCTGACGCGATGCTTCGCCTCGAGTCTCCAGCTGATCCAGCAGCCCAATCCCCAAGACGAGGTAACCGTGGGAAGCAATTTCATTGAGAAAATTCTTGTGCTCTTCCGTCGTGTTCGCACAGGCTCCATTCCCCCACAAGATCACCGGCAGCTTGCGGTCGCTGCCGAAGGGTGACAGATCGAGCGGCCGATAGATGGTCATGCCCACCAGCGTTGGTGATTCCGTCGCGATCGCCGAATATGGCCCTTGCCCACCATCTTCCACCTTGATCTGCCGGGGCGCCCCCGCAGCAGCCTCACTCTCATTCTCGGCGGCCGTTTTGACGATGCTCGCATAAGCCGGCTTGGGATGGTTGTTGGAATCGAACAGCAACGGGTGCTGACCCCGACGCCAGGTCCGCCGATCGTTCAGCCCCCAGAAGGTGACACGTTCGATGACATCTTCATGCTTCTTGAAGATCGCAAACAGCCGAGCGTAATCAGCGGCCTGCTGATTCAGATCGTCGACGGAATCGGTAAACTGAACGCTCCGCTTACCGTCGTCCGATTCAACGTCCGCGCGTACCGAGGGCTCGCCGTTGCTTCCGAACGCGACGTGCAGATGATACGTCTGCAATCCCAACGGCGTTTCGAACTGGCAATGCCAATCTCCCGACAGCTTATCTTGCTCGGCCTTACCGTCGCCGCCACCGCCAGCTTGATCCACTTGCGGGGATTTCGGATTCAGTGCCGCGTCTTGACCATAGACGTGCTGGAGCTGCAAGAGACACAACGTCAACATGACCAGGAGATTCTTCATCGATCGTGCCCTGTTGCTGTTACCAAGTCCGACAGGAACTGCTCGGACGAGCCGGGGCATTCTACCGCACGGTCTCGCCGGCGGACAGCCGGTTGGTGCGTATACGCACCATTCCGGCCGGCCGGTTTCCAGCCGGGGATACCTTAAGGGCAGTCGATCAACCCATTCGCGACGCAGGCCGCTCGATACTCACCCAGGTCGTCAAATCGCTGTAACCGGTAATGGGCACCCCCGCGTTGGGCCGAGCGATGAGCGGCCTCAACGAAAACCTGAGCGTCCAGCACTTCATTTTGAGTTACGGCAAAGGCGCTGCCGCTTTCGATCTCGGTACGAAACTGCTGATGTGCTTGGCGGTACGCATGGTCGAATCTCGGCAGAAACTCCGGATAGTTCCCCTGGGGGTAGGTCATCTCGAAGGTCTTGGATTCGGGATGCATCGTGCCATCAGCTTGCCAGATCTCCACATGGATGGGGCCCGGATACCCAGCAAAGCGCCCCGTGTGGATCGTGCCTCGGGTACCCATGATGTAGGTCTCATTGTTATAGCCCGAGCCGTGCGTACGGCTGATGTCCAGGCGCCCCAATACCTGCGACGGAGTGGTAAACGTGACAAAGGCCGTGTCGCCACCCTCATCAATCGGGCTTTGGTACGCCCGAGTGCGATGCACACTCGCCCAGACTTCGCAGGGGAAATCATCCAACAAGAAGATCGCCTCGTCGGCGACGTGAATCCCCATGTCGATGATCAGTCCTCGACTGCTGTAGGTTGGCGGAGGCGGAAACTGATCTCGGAGGATACATCGGATCTCCCGGATCTCGCCGATCCGACCAGATTGGACCAGTTGCTTCGTGTACAGCAGCGCCGGGTCATATCGCCGCTGCAAACCGATTTGTATCTGGTGCCGATCCCGCCCGATCGTCGTTACGAACTGGAATGCTTCCTGCAGATCATCGGTCAGGGGCTTTTCGAGATAAATCGGGATCCGCTTCTGGACAAACGGCAGAGCATCCTTGGCGTGGTCCTTGGTGTGAGAGGCGATGATCATCGCATCGATCCCGCCAGCCAGCTCGTGGGCCATCCCGGTGGCATCATGGAACGTCTTCACTGGGCCGACGTTAAGCTCTTCTTGAGCAGCCGCCACCGCGGCCGGCACGTCATCTCCCAAGGCCACGATCTGGTGCCCTTGCTCCTGCACAATCGCCGCATGCACCTTTCCGATCCTGCCGACGCCATACACACCGTACCTGAATCGCTTGCCCATCATGACTCCTTCGTCACTCTATATGGCCCAGCACTCCGGCCGCCGGCCAGCTTGCCTGGCCGGAGCCCCGGTCTGAGTGGGCTAGAGCGAGTTCCACCAAGAACCTCATCTCCAGGAGCAACCACACTGGAGACCGTTGCCACCCACCGATTCGCTTTCCGATCATCCGGCCGCCGGTCAGCCGGACTTATAGTGAAGGGCAAACTACTCGGTCAACGGCGGCTGGTACGAATCTCCCGCCAATCAACCCCATCTGACTGAACAGACCAGGCTGTAACCACCAACGATCTGGAAGAGCCCACTACCATTCGCCGAACAGCTCGTCGATTCGTTTCGCACGGGATTTGGAGTTGAATGGATTCGTTGCCAGGGCGACTGGCGACAGAATGTCTTCAGAAGTCACGCCGATCCCCATCAGCAGGTCGACCGTCGACGAACGGGTGCTCGACGCCTGTGACTCACTGGCCGGTTGATCCGCCACTTCGCCGGAATCCGCTGGCGGCGCTGCTGCCGGCGCCTGAGCCATAACCTCGGCAGTTAACGAGGCAGGTGCTGGGACGGGCGCAGCCGCTGCTGATCGACTCAGCCTGGCCTGCTGATTCAAGTAATTGATCACCGCCAGGGCATCGACGGGCGAAACGTAGCCGTCTCCATTGACATCCAGAAACGGTCCGTTGGCCGCGACGTTTTCCAGTCGTCCGGATTGCTGGCGCGACAGGTAGTTGATCACCAGCAACGCGTCGACAGGACTGATATTGCTGTCGTTATTCACATCGCGCGGGTCTCGTGGATCCGGAACCGTTTCTTCTCCGCCTGACGAGGCAGCGGTGGCGACGGGGGGATCAAAGTTGCCGACGACCGGCAGCGCGAACTGCTCGCCCAGATGAGCGTAGAGATCCTTGCCAAACGGTACCGGCGTGAAATCGATCACTTTCTGGCTTGTCACCGGGTCGACGTGAACTCGGCCCTGGGGACTGTTCGACAGCCATTGTTTGTTGCCGCCTGAGATCAAGATGTACCATTCGGTCCCTTCGACAGGAACATTCCCCGTACGGTCAGGGACCCACAGCCCGAGATCGTCGACGCCGTCCTTATCGAAGTCCGCTGCGACCGGACGCTCACGCGTGCCGATAAAGCCGAACTTGAACTGCTGATCCGCTCCGCTAGTACTCTGGATCGGACCAAAATCGATCGCAAAGGTATCGTCAGCCCAAGTCCCCAGGTCATCCGCACGGTCTCCGTTGAAGTCACCTACCACCGGATACCCACGCATGCTGGTGGTGATTCCGGGCAGATCGACTCGGAAGTCGTGGTTGCGGTCCAAGTACCAGGTGGTCCCGGTAAAGAGGCCGACTTCATCACCGTTGCCGGAATTGCCGTCGAAGTTTCCGGCCACGGGAATTCCGTTGATCCCCAGTGGATCGATACGCGAAATGTCCGGAACGCCGTCGTTGTTGGTGTCGATCAACCAACGCCAGCTATTGTCGACGCGCCCGTACGCCGCCAGCTTGTCGAAACCATCGGCCCTAGTCTGCGCCCCGGCCACAAAGTTGCCGGCGAACACATCGTCACTGGTGTAACCAAGAGAATACGTGATGTCTCGATTCGTGAAGTCGACATTGGTCGGATCGAACTTGAAGTTCCCGTTAGTGTCGACCCAGACGTTTCCGGCGGCCCAGTATCCGAGCTCGGGGCGACTGTCGACTGTAAACCGAGCGACAAACTTTCCGCCAACGATGCCGTCGCCCGTGGGGAAAGCCGGCGGATCCTGCGGTTCATCCGCGTTCGATTCACCGTCCAGATTGTTGCAGACTGGGTCGATCAGATTGTCGGCCACGGTCAATGTGAATCGATCGTCGGGCAGAGGTTGAGTAAAGGTAATGATGATCGTCCCGGTAGCTGGCTGACCGTTGACGCGGGGGTCATCGATGTACTGAATCTCCTTGATGTCCACGATGCCGTTCGCATCTCCAACGACGCGATAGTGGCCAGGATTCTCGGCGATCGACTCCACCAATGCCGGCGCCAAAAGATCGGGACTGTATCGGTTCGGCAGGTCGCGGACGCGGAGAGAGATCTGGCTGACGAGCGGTGTCGGGCCGACGCTCGGCTTCGTATCGAACAGATCGAAATCGGGATCCGTAGTGATGAACATGCTGGTGATCTGCGGCCCGTCGGTATCGACCGACAACCGGAAGATATCGGGCTGCGGCGTGACATTTCCGGCTAGGTCTTCGGCGGTGGCCATCAGCGTTCGCCAGCCATCGGGTGGGAGCCCCAATGACGGATCCATCAAGTCGATCGGGACCTGGAACGTCCAGTAACCTCGCGGAAACTGATTCGTGCCGTCGGTGGGTATGGCAACCGCTTCGCCCAAGAGCAGATCGGTATCCAGCTCCAGAGTGTCGTTCTGGTTCAAGTCAAGATAGATCCGCACCAGAGAGTTGGCTTCGGCATAGCCAAAAAGTTCAGGAGTGGTATCGGATGTCATGCCCTCCGGAGTGAACTCACAGTCGTCTTCCTTCACGATTCCGGTGATATCGACCGTGGGAGGCTGTTTGTCGACGACGATCTCCATCGATTGGCTCTGGATTCCGTAGCCGAACTGACTGGGCGCAGCACCGCCAGTCAGCTCGACGCGGGCCGAGATGAAATGGCTACCGTCCGTCAGAACCTTGGCCGTCGGTACTACAGCGTCGTCGAAGTTGAATATGTACAGCCCTGGCACTCCGCCGGGCTGCGCGTAACCGATCACCTGCTGACTCGAAATCCCCGGCTGTTGCGGTGCTCCCTCGTCCAACACCGCGATCCGGAACCCGGGTGTCGATGGAGTGGTACTCGTCGAGGGATTGAAAGGTATCGGCACCGAGCCAATAGGAGCCGAGCCTGGATCGATCAGCAAAGAACTGTCGTCGACACGAATCCAAACTGTCGGTGAGGCGTCGCAGGTCACGTTGTCGAACTGGGACCGTCCGGTATCGCTGTTGTCGCCGGGAACTCCTTGGGTGCAGTCATAGGTCGAATCGACAGGCAGATCCTGTAGCTCGATATCAAATGGGACCGGCAATGGGGTGTTGGTGACCGTCAGGTCGTATCCATTGATCACATCCGGATCGGACCCGGTGACCACGAGGTAGTACGATTGCCCAGCGACGACGGGCATCCGGATCCGAGCGTCTCCGGCTGGTCCGTCCACGCTGAACTTGTCAGTAGCCGAATCCGCCAGCACCGTCCCGGCATCATCCAGCAGCTGGATTCGCAGATTGCCGCCGGCCGGTAACAGCGTCGTGCTGTACGTATCGAAGTAGACCTGCAGGTCGAGGATTCCCGTCGTCTCGGCCAGCACTCGGAAATAGTCCACGTCCGCGTTAACCCCATTGAACTCACTGGAGTTCGGCGAGATGGCAAGGTTCTCCACGCGGACGTTGGCCGCGCTCCCCAGGAAAGCGGCGTTGCGTCGCGATTCGTTCTGTTCATAAAGATCGGGACCGAGAATCAGCAGATTTGGGTTCCCGCCAATGGTCTGGACCTTGGGAGACACGACTTCGACATTCTCATACGAGATCGTCGGCTGGCGGACAGCATTCTCGTACACAACGATGTTGCCGGAATCCGCCTCTCGACTCTTGTCGACTACGACAAACGTAGTCGGCAAGAGGTTGATCGGACGGCCGAGTTCATCGAGCCTGGCGACAACCAGGGCATCGTTGTTGCGATCACTGCCACCTGAGATATCAATGTAGAGCCCATTTCCGACAGCGGCACCAGGCGCGGCGTAGAAGGTATCCTGGCCATCTTCACCTCTCAATTCGACCGTTTCAATGATGCCGGGCACACCAACCGTACTGGTCCCATCGTCCAGCGTCACCGATCGCCACGATTCCAGAATCGGCGGCGGGAAGCCAAACCCCTGGATCGCCAGATCGACTCGGCGAGCCTGTCGATCGACTCGCATCAAGTCGCTCCCGGAAGTCCCCGCGACCACGACCCGGTCGGCAAACCCGCCCCCAGTCGGCCCGCCCGTCCCCGTACCGCCACCCGTGATGCGGAAGGTATTCGCAGCCGGAACTCCGGCAAACTGATACCGAGTCGGCACTTGATCAGCGGTGAAGCTGCCAGAATCAGGCCCCAGCGGCGAATAGCTCAACGTATCATCAAACCGAGTCCCTGAGACAACCAGGTTTCCCGTGTTCACATTGATAACCGCCGTCGTCACGCCGGAATGCGTAACAGGACCACGCCCCGTCTGCGAAATAACCTGGCTCCCCGTCGCACCGGTCAGATCAGCATCCAGGAGAACTGACACATTGGCGTCGCCTCCGGAATCCCGTGTGAAGATCAATCGGTCACTCGTCCCGTCTCCAGCCACGGAAATTGCCACTTCCGCGCGAGGAATGATATGGAATGAGTCGGCGCCTGAGAGTCCCTTCAGCGCGTAATTCTCGACGTTCACCGTGTTGATCGGAACTCGGCTATTCAGTCCGACGGAGTTCCCCGCGATCCCTGCATTCGGAACTCGGAACGTGTCGTCGACACTCGTCCCGAACACTTCCAGCACATCATTGCCACCAACGTCATTGATGGTAAGAGCTCCGAGTGACCCGAGATTGGCAAACAACAGGGGCACCAGCGAATCGACCTGCACGCTCCCCGCGTCATCCGTCGAGCCCGGGGCGACTCGTACTTTGTTGTCGGTCGCGGTTGTGGCGATGCCCAAAGCATCGTCCCCTCCCTGGCCGTCGATCGCCACCGATTCCGTTGCCAGCGCCAACACCAGCAGGCCATTGCCAAACCCAGCCAATTGCGCCGAATTGGCTGACAATGGCGTAAATGTGAGATTGTCCTTCCCAGCACTGGCGGCCATTGTCAACCGGTCGCCTGAAGTTCCGTCGGCTCCATCCGTGGTGATCTGCGAGACTCCCGACGTGGTGTTCAGGCTCGCCAGGTGAGTATGGTCGTCTCCCGCTCGCCCGTTCAAAAATACATTGGCATAGCCATTCGGCGTGCCGGCGAAGTTGACCACCGCGCCATTGTTGACGCTGATTGTGTTTCCCGACAGGTTGATCGCATCGTCGCCGTTGGTGCCATTGACGGTCAGATTGCCCGTACCATCGCCCGACAGATTGATTTTCTCGATTGCGGCGAACATCACGTCGCCGCTGGTGGTGGTCACCACTCCTGACGACGGGTCCGTACCGTAACTCACCGTGACCGTGGGATTCGATATGGTTAGCGTATCGCTGGCCGACGGCGGTCCGCCATCCACCATGATGCTCGCCGGACCACCTGAGCCATGCACGTTGACGTTATCGTCCCCCAGCCCTGCTGTCACAAACAGCGACTCGGTCTCGGCACTGCTGAACGAAACCGTCTTCAGGTTGCCGACTTGCACGGTCGGACTGCTTCCCCGCGTGACGTCAATGGACTCACCCGACTGAGTGCCGACGACTGTCAACCGGTCATCGCCGGACCCGGTTCGCACTTGGAACGATCCAGTGACGTTGTTGAAGTGTACGACCGGAACCTTTTGCCCCAGCGTGTTGGGGATCGATGTGTTCGTGATCGTGCCGCCGGAGGCCGAGGTCGGGATGTAGGTGATGTCGTCCGCATCGGTCAGTCCGTCGTACTCCAGCGATCCCGAGTTGCCATTGACGACAATCGTCTCCACGCTCTTGTAAGTGAAATCCTTGCCGTCGGAAGCAATAATTGACTCGGTCGCCAGGTTCACCTTAGTGGCGTCCGCCGCAGGAGCACTGTAAACCAGGACGTCTCCTTCGGAGTTCTCACCCCCCACCACGTCGACTCGATCAAAAGTGTTGGTGACGGCAAAGTAATCGTCGCCCGCCAGACCCTGCAACGAGACAACTCGTGCACCGGCAATTCTCAGCACCGGCGTGACCGGACCAATGAAGAATCGCTCGATCTGAATGGCATCCGCGAAGGGCGAGAGGAACCGATCGTTCATGGCGGTCCCCTGGATCTCCAGACGATCCCGAGGAGTCGAGTTGGCCGTCTGGAGCGAGATCTCGCCCGAGCCGAGATTCTGGAACGTCAACGCAATCAGCTCACCACCGATCAATGGTGGATTCGCGGCGTATCCCAGCAGCTGACCGGCATCCGGAGCTGAGCCCGGGATGAACCGCAATGTGTTGCCCTGGCCCAGATTCGTCGGTGTCGTGTAGACCAACTGATCGTTTCCGTCCACACCATCGTAAGTCACCGCTTCAATGGCTCCGAAGGCCACTGTGGGCGCCGGACTCAAACTCCCGCCGATGTTGGTCCGCACTCGAATCGATCCGCCACCGACTCCGTTCGGCTGATAGTCGACTCGTTCATTAACATCCGAGCCCGACACGACCAACAGATCGCCGGTCGCAGTCGGATCTCCCCCGTCCACCGAGATCGAAGTGACCGTCGACAGTCTTTGCAGATCTCTCAACGAAATCTGATCGTTCCCCGCCAGACCATTCAAGACCAACGACGAGTATCCGGAGAAGTTCACCGCGGCCCCCTGGTTCACGCTGAGCGACGGGCCGTTGAGGTTGATCGCGTCGTCCGCATTGGTGCCATTCACGGTAAGGGTGCCGGTGTCGTCGCCAGTCAGCTGGATTCGCTCGATACCCGTGAACGGCACTTCGCCACGACTGCCTTGGATCACACCACCCGATGGATCGACGCCGTAGCTTACCGTCACCGTCGGATCGGAGATGATCAACGTATCGCTGGCTGTCGGCTGGCCACCATCGAGCAACAGGCTCGCGGGACCGCCAGTCCCACCGACGGTAAACGCGTCGTCGCCCTCGTTGCCGGCCACCACCAGCGACTCGGTTTCGGCGCTGGAGAGATTGATGACTTTGAAACCATTGACCTGAACGGTCGTCGTCGCCCCTCGCAAAATCGCCAGGGTATCACCACCCGAAGTGCCAGCCACGGTCACTCGGTCGTCGCCATCCCCGGTTCGCACGTCCAACAGCCCGGTAATGCCATTAAAGTGGACCGCCGGAACCTGCTGGCCGTCGGGATTGGTGACCGATTTATTCGTAAGCGTGCCCGCCGAGGCCGCAGTCGGGATGTAAGTGATGTCATCGCCTGTCGACAGACCTTGGTACTTCAGCTGACTTGAGGCGCCGTTGATCACCACAGTTTCCACACTCTGGTAGTTCCACTTCGCGCCGCTGGCTGCGGTGATCGATTGGTCCTCGACGTTGATCACCGTGGCGTCAGCGGAGGGAGCATTGAAGGCAACCACGTCTCCCGACGAATTCTCGCCACCGACCACGCTGACCCGCTGCAACGAATTGCTGACTCCAAAGAAGTCGTCTCCCGCCAGACCCAGCAGTTTCACCGGCACTGCGGCGTTCATCCGCAGGACGGGCGTCACGCGACCGATGCCCGTCTGCTGAATCTGTACCGAATTGGAATCGGGTGAGACATACCGGTCATTCAGCGGCGTCCCTTCAATCTCCAGGCGGTCCGCGGGAGTTGAGTTAGCCGTTTCGAGCGAAACCTCGCCGGCACCCAGACGGACGAACGTCAATGGTGCCAGATCGCCGGCAGGCTGAGCTACGTTCTTACGGTACCCGGTCAGCTGGCCAGCATCGGGTGCGGAACCGGGGCGGAACCGCAGTGTACTCCCGTCGGCTCCTGCGGCCGGCGTCGTGTAGACCAACCGATCGGTTCCGCCCACGCCGTCGTACGCAACCGACTCGATGGTCGTGAATTCGACCAGCGGTGCGGCACTCAGCACGCCCCCCGTGACGGTGCGGACTTGAATGGTTCCGCCGCCCGCACCGTTCGGCCGATAATCGACCTGTTCGTTGGCCTGCGAACCCGTCACCAGCAGCCCATCGCCGGCTACCGTCGGATCGCCACCCTCAACTTTGATCGTGGAAACGCCCGTCAGTTCTTGCAGCTGATTCAAGGCGATCTGATCGGACCCCGCCAATGCATCCAGGGTGAGTATCGGGTATCCCGAATAGTTCACGACGGCACCGTGATTCACGGTAATTGCGGCCGCGGTCAAGTTGATCGCATCGTCGCCGTTGGTGGCGTTCACGGTCAAAGCACCGGTTCCATCTCCGATCAGCTCGATGCGTTCGATTCCCGTGAAGGGGACATCACCGCCGCTGGTTCTGATCACGCCGCTCGATGGATCGACGCCGTAGTTCACTGTCACCGTGGGATCGGAGATGATCAGCGTATCGCTGGCCGTCGGCTGGCCACCGCCGATCAGGAGGCTCGCGGGACCGCCCGTCCCACCGACGGTGAACGTATCGTCTCCCTCGTAGCCGGCGACTACCAGCGACTCGGTTTCAGTGCCAGAGAGATTGATGACTTTGAAACCATTGACCAGGACGGTCGTCGTGGCCGCTCTTGATATCGCCACGGTGTCGCCGCCAGAAGTGCCAGCCACGGTCACTCGGTCGTCGCCATCTCCGGTTCGCACGTCCAGCAAGCCGGTAATGCCACTGAATTGGACCGCCGGGATCTGCTGGCTGCCGGGATTGGTGACCGAACTGTTCGTAATCGTGCCGGCCGAGGCTGCGGTCGGAACGTAAGTGATGTCGTCGCCTGTCGACAGACCCTGGTACTTCAGCAGACTTGACGCGCCGTTGATCACCACTGTTTCCACACTCTGGTAGTTCAACTTCGCACCGCTGGCCGCGGTGATCGATTGGTCCTCGACATTGATCACCGTGGCGTCGCCGGAAGGAGCATTGAAGGCGACCACGTCTCCCGACGAATTCTCGCCACCGACCACGCTGACTCGCTGCAGCGAATTGCTGACTCCAAAGAAGTCGTCTCCTGCCAACCCCAGCAGTGTCACCGGCACCGCGGCGTTCATCCGCAGGACCGGTGTCACGCGACCGATGCCCGTCTGCTGAATCTGTACCGAATTGGAATCGGGTGAGACATACCGGTCATTCAGCGGCGTCCCTTCAATCTCCAGGCGGTCCGCGGGAGTTGAGTTGGCCGTTTCCAGCGAAACCTCGCCGGCACCCAGACGGACGAACGTCAATGGTGCCAGATCGCCGGCAGGCTGAGCTACGTTCTTACGGTACCCGGTCAGTTGGCCAGCATCGGGTGCGGAACCGGGGCGGAACCGCAGTGTACTCCCGTCGGCTCCTGCGGCCGGCGTCGTGTAGACCAACCGATCGGTTCCGCCCACGCCGTCGTACGCAACCGACTCGATGGTCGTGAATTCCACCAGCGGCGCGGCACTCAGCACGCCACCCGTGACGGTGCGAACTTGGATAGTTCCGCCGCCCGCACCGTTCGGCCGATAATCGACCTGTTCGTTGGCCTGCGAACCAGTCACCAGCAGCCCATCGCCGGCCACCGTCGGATCGCCACCCTCAACTTTGATCGTGGAGACGCCCGTCAGTTCTTGCAGTTGATTCAAGGCGATCTGGTCGGACCCCGCCAACGCATCCAGGGTGAGTATCGGGTATCCCGAATAGTTCACGACGGCACCGTGATTCACGGTGATTGCGGCTGCGGTCAAGTTGATCGCATCGTCACCGTTGGTGGCGTTTACGGTCAAAGCGCCGGTTCCATCTCCGATCAGCTCGATGCGTTCGATTCCCGTGAAGGGGACATCACCGCCGCTGGTCTTGATCACGCCGCTCGATGGATCGACGCCGAAGTTCACCGTCACCGTGGGATCGGAGATGATCAGCGTATCGCTGGCCGTCGGCTGGCCACCGTCGATCAGGAGGCTCGCGGGACCGCCCGTCCCACCGACGGTGAACGTATCGTCTCCTTCGTAGCCGGCGACTACCAGCGACTCGGTTTCCGCACTCCGAATGGCGACCGTCTTGCGATCGCTGATCCGCACTTCGGTTGACTCTGCGCGGACGACACTCATCGAGTCAGCACCCGGTGTACCCGCGACGGTCAGTTCGTCATCACCAGCGCCGGTATTCAGGTCCAGTACGCCTTCGAACGACGAGAAACGCACCTCGGGGACCGGTTCGCCCAGAGCTCCCTGAGCCAAGTTGATCACGGTGCCGCCAGTCAGCGACGTCGGAATGTACGTCAAGTCGTCGTGGCTCTGCAGACCTTGATAGACCAACGAGCCACCAGCTCCCGCCAACGAGATCAGCTCCACACCGCGATAATCGACTATCGAGTTGGAAAGCGTGATCGACTGGGCTTCAACGTCAACTTGCGTCGTATCAGTCCCCGCCACTTGGATCGTCAAGCGGTCGCCCACCAAGTCGGGTCCACCGGTGACGGCCACATCGTCCAGCGGTCCGATCAAAGTAAACAGATCGTTGCCGCCTCGTCCATCAAGACCGATCGTGGCGTCAACACTGAGCGCCGTGTAGTTGATAGTGAGCTTACCAGCGATGGTGATCGTACCCTCGCCGCTGGCCGAACTCTCGAATGTTATCGAGTCGCTCGATTCCGTTCCGACAACCGTCAAGTCGTCGACGCCACCGGTGCTGGAACCCAACTTGGATTCATCGACATCGATCCGCGACACGTGGACGAATTCAATCGGGGTCGCGATGCCGCTCGACGGCCCATAGAGAATCTGGCCGGAGCCTTCCGTAGCGCCCGACTGGATGTGGATCGTATCGTTACCGATCGTTGTACCGAGCGTCATCCTGTCCGCTTCCTGCGGCTGGCCTCCGTCGACAGATACTGGCGACGCCAGCGCCGAGTCGCCCGTGCCGTCCGAAACGAATCCGACAAGATCAGAACCGGCACCCGCCTGGACCTGAGTCCGAACGTAAGTGGGCACCGCGCTCGGGTCGGGTGAACCGGTGAGGACGATCGAGTCGTTGAGACCGCCCGTATTCAGGACGACTTCCGAGACGGCCAGAAATTTCAGCTGGTCGGCCGACATCAGCAGAACGTCATTCACGACAAACGGCGCCAAGATATCGAAACTAGTCAGACCACTGGCATCGGCGATAGAGAGCTCACCGTTGCGATAATCCATCACGACCGAGTTCTCGCTGCCACCGGCCACGCTGTCGGTCAGGACGATCTGAGTGCCGATCAGAGCTATATCGGCGGCGAGGAGCTGGCGAACTTCGAGGGCCTGAAACTCCAAGGACCGGCGATAGTTGCCGCCCGGCCGCCGACTGGCCGGCTCAATTCTCCCCCGATCGCGATTCCGGCCCCCTGTGACTCGCCCCCTGCCCCTCGACGATCGCCGACCCAGCATGCTGCACCCGCTTCAAGATGTTCGTCGCCACACAATAGATGACATGGCTAATATGGGTATTTTGGGAAATCCAGGTCGGATTGTACCCGCAGAGTGCGGGGTGGGCAAGCGACGACAGAGAGGGGGGTGCCGAGAGGACCGGGCCGAACCAGGCACGCCCGCATGCCGTCTGCGGGGCCCCGGCCGCTGTGAAACTCGGCGGCTGCGCGAGCCCGGCCCGAGCTTTGTCGTTCGTCTCCCGCAGCGGTAGCGGGAACGAGAATCCGAGAATCAATGACGAGTCAGTTGTTTCAGGTCATGTCGGCACAGAGGGACCAGCAATCATGATGATGCGGCTGTGACCTTCTTGGGTAAAACGACGATCGTCAATCCTAGAAATCTTGCCGTGATGAATGCCAAAGCGACGACGACCGTCCGACCGAGCACAAACGCGCCCACTGCATACGGCGATCCGAGCGGGTACGTCCAGTGCCACAAGCTGAATGGTGAATAGTCCACATACCTTGTAACAAAGAACGTAACGCAAAAATCCAACGACAAGGCGCCTACGCAAGCAATGCATGCACGGTGCCATGTGTTCGCAAATCCATACATCATGACCATTGCAGCACATAGATGCGGCACGGCTATGGGCATGACAACCAGCAGCAGATGCCGGTAAATATCCACCTCAGCCTTCGACCGATCAAATCTGTCGAATCGATAACGCGTTTGGTCAGCTCCTAGAAATCTGATCCAAACACATGCAATCGCCACTACCGTAGCGTACGCCGCCATTCTCCGCAGGGAACTCTGCTCTCTGCCGCGTATCTCCTCGCCTTCTGCGGTAATCGCCAACCTTGCCATAAAGGCGACCGGAGCCAAGAAGACTACACCAGCCAACACAGTGAGCACATCGAACGCCGCGGGTTCCAAGTCCCAAACCTTCGGCATGGACACAAACCTACCATGGTCGACGGTGTTCTGCGTCCGGGACTGCAATGCCTCGCCCACGGCGTATGCCAGAAAATACGTTCCGGCACGCCCGAACCCGTTCCACGAACGAAGGATGTTGATTCGCGATACACACCAGATGATGAGCAGGCTCCCAGCCGCGTCCGCACTCATCGCGAAGATTGCCAAGTAAGACCGCTCGAACACTGCCTGCAGATACCAGTACGCGATGACGCTAGCCACTCCACTCATCAACAGCACACCGACGAACAGACACCGACGTACAAGCGCCAGGACCATTAGTCTACGATCCGGGTTACCGCCAATTTGTGGGATCAAACCTAGCCCTTAATCTCTTCTCGGTTAGACTCGCAAATTCATGCCTTAAGGATCCCAAGGTGTTGAAGGCTGGCCACCAAATCGAGGAAATATCGACATACGTTCTGGGGATTCCCGACGTCACGGCCGGGACGTATCCAGCCCGTCGCCGACCGACGTGTTCGGTGATCTATCGTCCAAGCTGGTCAATTCGCGGCAGAAGGGAATGAGCATCAACGTGAGAAACTCGTCGACTCGCCACAAGTTCCGCGCGGGATCGAACTCGAAGAACACCCCAGCCGCAATCACCAGCAGGTCCCGAAAGCTCTTCAGCGGCAAGCCTCGCGGCGACAACTCAGCCAGCTCACGGTACGTCTGTAAGATGGCCCGATGCAGACCCACGAAGTTCAGCGCGATCCGCGTAAAGGCGTTTACCTGCAACCCGCTCGCCGTCGGCTCCCACGACAGCTCGGGGCGGAAGTAACTATCCTTCAACTCGTTCCAGATCCGCACGGCCCTGGCCACCGCCCGCTCAGCTGACTCGCGCGAGCCGCCAGCCCGCACCAGCTGTTCGACAAGTCGCATCTGCCGCTGAGGGTGCTCGGACCAGGACCGAAAGACCTTGGTAGCCTGAGCGAAGTAGAAGGGGATATCGGCCATGGTCAGATCGAGCAACGCGGGATACTCCGGCAAATGGCTCGACGTGGGCAACAGTGCCGCCAGGTCCGGATGCTCAGCCAATAACTTGAACTCGGCCACATCGGCCAACATCTCGGCCAGTACAGCCGACAGAGCTATCGGAAGACGCTGACACACCTCGGCCATGGCGAACTCACGAAACTTCCGATCGTCTAGCTCCAACGATTCACCGCTTCCACGAAAGCAGCCGGCAAGCAAGTTCGGCGAGGCATTCGTCGCACTGTTCTCCGAAAGATCCAACGGGTCGGCGAACTCCGCGATCTGCTGATACATGTTGTCGAACCGCAGCATGCTGGCTTGCCAGCCGTGACCCCAGACGTCGTGGATCAGGTACTTGTCGATCTCATCCAAGGGCAGGATGGTCACCACACGAGGCAGCTCCTGCCGGACTTCGTCCTCGGAGAGTCGTGCACGAGCGGCCAGTCGTTTGAGTACGGCAGTATCCAGCCCCGCGCACTCGACCAAGCCGAATGCTGGAAAGTTGGCGAATCGTTCCTGCGCGAACCGCTTGAGCGTCTTCAGGAACGCCCGGACGCTCAATTGATCGTCGTCAGCCAGAGATCGAAACCGCTCGCTATGAAGCGACTCCAAATCCTTGGTCAGTGGCAGGCAGAAAAAGACCAGCGTTCCGGTAACGATCAGTTCGACCTCGGGTGCGACCAACGGAGCCGCCGGATAGACAAACTCCCACAACGCCGCCATGCCTGCTCGCAATCCCCCTGCGTCCGGCCACAACGAAAATTCGTCGCGGACGGCTCGGACCAGTTGCTGCTTGCGCCGGGCATCAGCGAGGTCCTGGTGCAGCACATCGGCTTGCTGCGCCATTTCGACCTGGGAAACTCCCAGCACCGCTTGGACTCGATCGCAGATCGATCGAACGTTCTCGGGTGACTCGTAAAAATCGGCCTCAAACAGCCCCAATGTCCGCGATCCGGCGGTGTCGAGCACCGCGTCGCCAGACAGAACGACTTGACGGAGTTGAAGCAGGCCTAGGACAGCGCGGAGCAGAATCTGCTGAGCGTCCGTCCGGCTGATGTCAGCAATCGCCGCGGGTTCCAGGATCGCTTCGGTCTCGGCCATCAGGCGGTCGTGGAGTCTCACCAATTCAGCCCGCTCGCCCTCACTGAGTGCCGCCGGCGATTCCCGCAATCGCTTTTCCAACGCCAGGAATTCCTGTAGCGATTCCAGGACCGGCAGCCAGCTCATGGGCACGCAGGGGTCGGCCAGATGGGTGTCCGTCAATACAGCAGGCATCCTACGCTCCGCGTGAGATCAAGAAAACCGCCCGACGTCCCCCAAAAGGCCGCACCGAAAGTTACACCGGCATCAATTTGCGGGATGACTCGTAAGCATACCATGTCGCTCTGCGAAAATGGGCTTGCCGGACGCTCAAGCGATACCTTGGCCATCGCGAACTTCGTCCGCACTAATGCCCAACTGTGCTTCCTCACGAAGCTCCGCTTGCCCGGCCCCAAAACCCATGTCGGCAACAAACCCTGACTTACGATCCGCCCGGTGCCCGGGCCTTGGCAGACGGGCCAGAGAATAGAATCCGATTCCCTCCCTCCGAAGTGTCATTCAACGCCCATCGCGCAGATCTGCCAGTTCGCCTGTGCTGTAGAAAAACTGGCTGAACGTGACTTCACAATCGCGCCCCATCGGCGATTGTGCCACCCAGCCGATTTGGATCTGCGGAGGTTCGCCGAGGGAGAAGTAACGGACGAGATGCCAATATCGGCCGTCGATGGAGTAGTGGAAGGCGAACGTGCGGAGGGTCTTGGCCACTCGCAGATAGGCGTTTGGCGTGGCCAGAACGGCGGAGTTACAGTCGTCCGATACCCCACGGGTGACAACTGAGACTATGGTCGGCACTCCAGCAGGCGACAGTTCCACACAGAGCTTTGCCCATTGGTCCTCGCCCGTGCGGACAAAGATCAATCCAGCGTCGAAGGTGGTCTGTCCCGCCAATGAAACATGGGCCCCGAGAACGAACGTCGGCTCACTAGTCGCCATCAAGGCACTGGGTGCCGACGCGACTTTCGACGTTGACGCGGGATCATTGAAGTAGTCGTTCTTGGGACCCGATCGGACGATCAGGGATTGATTGCTGTCGATTCTCCATGAAGCTGGAGCGATGTGCCACGAGAATTTCCCTGGCACTCCCGGCAAGCTGAATGATTCCATGCACTACTCGCTTCCGCAAGTGCAAGGCCCTAGAACTGCAATCACCTCGCGGCGACAACATGCCTCCGCACACCGAGGGGAGTAACAGCGTCATTCTAACGGGAGCCAAGCCTAAAGGGAGAGGTGTCTCAGCCTGGACATGCCGGGCTGGTGAACCACGGATAACCCTGGACTTCTGGCAGCGGCGGGAAGAATCTCGTGCTGGCGACGTGATCCCCTTAGGGCGTGTGTGGTTAGCGGACAATACTGCGGCAGCCAATGTTCGGTCGGGTTCAGGCTCCAGGAATGGGGCTGGTGGAGTTCCTGTGCGCCGTCCGTCGGCCTCTGCCATCGATCGGTCATCACCTGAGCCCTGCCAAAGTCGTGGGGCTGGTTGTTGGTAGAGCACGCGTCGAGATCGGCATGGTAGCCCGGCTCCGTGCGATTTCGCACACACTTGCCCATCCGAACGTCCGGCAATCGACGTTTGGCGATTCGCTTCGAGGCTTCCCTGCGAACCGGAACGGCTATGGACCGAACTGGCACAGCAAATGCACTATTTGTGGCAGCTACCAGTGCAGAACCGTCCAGGCTGATCGAGAGCGGGGGGTGTCACCATGAGTCGCTTGTCTGTGCTAGTCGTAATACTAGCGATTGGGCTGTGTCTTCCGTGCACCGGTCATGCCCAGATCTACCGCTGGGACAACGGCCAAATGATTCCAGGGACACAAGGGATCACGCTGGGACCCGAAATATGGCTTAACGGCTGGAACACGGCCGACCGGAATCTGCGGTTTGGTGATTTCCCGGGGTATCTACCACATGCAAACTTTCAAGAAAGTTGGCTCGATGACGCCCGATTCTTGGGCACAAACCTCAACGAAGCAAATCTGTCTTTCTCATCGCTGACGAACGCCAACTTGTCGAGCGCCGAACTGTGGGGTGCGAGGCTTGGATCCTCGAACCTGACCAACGCCAATCTGAACGGTGCCCAGCTCAACTGGGCGAGCCTCTATTATTCGGACTTAACCAATGCCGATCTGAGCGGCGCAGGTATGTCATCCACTGATCTGACGTCGGCCAAACTCACGGGCGCAAATCTGAGCGGCGTCAATCTGGCAAACGCCAACCTGACCTCATCTACCTTGACTGGTGCGAATCTCGCAGGCGCTGTGGTGACCTATGCATCATTTGTGGACACGATACCGCGAGGTTTCACGCAATCACAACTTCAGTCGACAGCCAGCTACCAAGCCAAGAATCTTAGCGGAATACGGCTTTGGGGAAGTGACCTGACTGGATGGGACTTCAGTGGACAGAATCTCACTTCCGCTGATCTGCATTCGTCCACGCTGACCAATGCCAGTCTCGCGGGCGCGAACCTCACAAACTCGTGGCTGTACTCTTCGTCGCTGACCAACGCTAACCTGTCCGACGCTTTAGTGGCCGGTGCCTCGTTCCAAGGCACTACGTCGCAGGGCTTCACCCAGGTTCAACTGCAGTCGACCGCCAGCTACCAGGGCAAAGACTTGCAGCGAATCGGATTGGGAGCCAACGTTCTTGCCGGGTGGGACTTCAGCCAACAAAACCTCTCGAACGCGAGCCTGTCCTCTGCCACGCTGAGCGATGCGAACCTGTCGGGCGCGAATCTCTCGAGCGCAAACCTCACCTCCTCCATCCTGACAAACGCTGACTTCACTGATGCGTTATTGACGGGTGCCTCATTTAGTGACACAGTAGCTCGAGGATTTACCCTGGCGCAGCTTCAGTCAACCGTCAGCTACCAAGCCAAGGACTTGAGAGGAGTCAATTTCTCCTTGAATGACCTGACTGGCTGGGAATTCAGCGGACAGAATCTCACCTATGCAAATCTGGAGAACTCGATTCTGACAAATAGCAATCTGTCGGGAGTCAATCTCACGAACGCCCGTATGTCGAATGCGAAGCTGGCCGGCGCCAACCTGACCGGCGCCAACCTGACGAAGGCATACCTTTACGGATCAACGTTGACAGATGTCGATTTGACAGGGGCATTAGTTAAGGGAGCCCAGCTCTCAAACACAACTTCGCGAGGCTTCACGCAGGCGCAACTGCAATCGACCGCCAGCTACCAAGCCAAAGATCTGCAGGGCATTCAGCTTTGGGGGAGTGACCTTAACGGCTGGGACTTCACTGGACAGAATCTAGCCAACGCAGAACTGGGTGGTGCCAACCTGACCGGCGCCAATCTGACAGGGGCAAATCTGGAGTCTGTGGATTTACACCGTGCCACCTTGACCGGTGCCCTGGTGACCGGCGCCTCGTTGAAGTACACCACTTCACGCGGGCTAACCGAGACGCAGTTCCGATCTACGGCCAGCTACCAAGCTAAAAATCTGCAGGGTATCGGACTTTGGGGCAATTCGCTTAATGGCTGGGACTTCAGCGGCCAGAACCTTTCGAACGCCGACCTGACATCGGCAACGCTCAGCAATGCCAACCTGATCGGCGCCAATCTTACAGGCGCTACAGCCAAGGGCGCATCGTTCAGTAACACGACATCGCGCGGCTTTACTCAATCGCAACTCCAGTCGACGGCCAGTTATCAGGCCAAGGATCTGCAGTCGATTAAACTCTCTAGCAATGACCTTAGCGGCTGGGATTTCTCCGGACAGAATTTGGCGTATGCCGATCTCAGCAATTCGACAATGACCGATGCCAGCCTGGCTGGGGCGTCGGTCACTAGCAGCTCGTTCAGCAATACGACCTCGTTAGGGTTCAGCCAGGCGCAGCTCCAGTCGACGGCCAGCTACCAAGCCAAGGATCTGGGGGCTATCGACTTGTCTTTCAATAATTTGGCTGATTGGGACCTTTCCGGTCAGAATCTCACGAGTGCTAACCTCTCCAATGCGAACATTAGCCAAGCCAACCTGACTGACGCAAGTCTGTCGCGCGCCAAACTCAGCAACTCTAATCTGCGGCAATCGTCTCTAGTGAACGCGAACCTGAGCAGTGCGGATCTGACGGGTGCGAATCTGGGTTCAGCCGGAATGACGGGGGCCAACACCGCGGGGGCCATCATAACAAGGGCTTCGTTCGATGACACCACATCGCGGGGCTTTACTCAATCGCAACTCCAGTCGACGGCCAGCTACGGACTCGGAGACCTGCGGGGTATTCAATTGTCGCGTAACGACCTGACCGGCTGGGACTTCCGCGGAAAAAACCTTGGGGACGCGAGCTTGGCTTCCTCCACGATGAACCACGCCAACTTGACTGGAACCATGGTGCCAGGAACGGATTTCTCGGATACCACCTCCCGAGGCTTTACGTTGTCACAGCTTCAATCGACGGCCAGCTACGCCGCCAAGGATCTGCACGGCATCAAGTTGTCTTCGAACAATCTGACCGAATGGAACTTCACCGGGCAGAATCTCACGGATGCCTCTCTCAGCTCCACGACGCTGTCTAGCGCTGATTTTTCGGCCGCTAGTCTCAAGAATGCCAACCTTACCGGATCGGTTGTAATCGGCACATTGTTCAACGACGCCACGTCGAAAGGGTTTACCCAGACGCAGCTCCAATCAACCTCCAGCTACCAGGCTAAGGATCTGCGGGGCATCGGGCTTCGGAACAACAACCTCAGCAGCTGGGACTTCAGCGAACAGAATCTCTCGAACGCGGATTTGACATTCGCCGGGCTGTGGAACGCCAACCTGACGGGAGCAAACCTGACCGGTGCCCTGGTCACCGGGACCTCGTTCAGCGACACGACATTCAGGGGTTTCACCGAAGCGCAGCTCAAGTCCACGTCCAGTTATCAAGCTAAGGACCTGCAGGGCATCGGGCTTTCGTCCAACAATCTGACGGGCTGGGACTTTAGTGGACAGAATCTCAATGGCGCGTCTCTAAATTCATCGACGCTGACCAACGCCAATTTCGTCGGTTCGAACCTGACGAATGCCAATGTCCAGTCTTCGACACTGACCAACGCTAATCTAACTAGTGCCGTCGTAACGGGGGCATCCTTCAAGGGCTCCACATCCGGTGGATTCGCCGAAGCACAACTCCAGTCGACCGCCAGTTATCAGGCTCGTGATCTCCGGCGAATCGGACTGGCGAGTAACAACTTGGCCGGTTGGGATTTCAGTGGGCAAAATCTCGCCCAGGCAGATTTCAGCGGCTCGTCGCTGAGCAACGCCAATCTGGCCGGCGCTAATCTTTCGTCCGCTACACTTCAAAACGCGGTCTTCACCGGAGCTCAAGTAGCGGAAGCTGTATTTGCCAACACCACGTCATCGGGCTTCAATCAGACGCAACTCCAATCGACGGCCAGCTACCGGGCGAAGGACCTCCGGGGAATCGGACTGGGCGGAAACGATCTCAGGAACTGGGACTTCAGCGGTCAGAACCTCGGTGGCGCCAACTTCACCGACTCGACCCTGGCCAACGCCAAGCTGACCGGTGCGAATTTGTCGGCAGCGAACCTCGGTCGAGCCGACCTGCGGGGCGCTGAGCAACTCGATCTTGCCGGAGCAGTACTGAATAGCACCATTGAGCCGAACGGCCAAATCCATGGGCTCAGGCTGGCCGACAATGAGCAACTCGTGATCCGCAGCTACGCCGGCAATCCGCAACTGAACCTCGGTCCGGTTCCAGTTGTTGTCGCAGACGGCTTTACAATGGCCTCTACAGCCAAGCTTGAGCTGCAGATCGATCTTCAGTCCGACAATCGTATCGTTTTTGTGTCACCCGGAACTCCCATTCAACTCGACGGTACGCTGAACGTTTCCGTCGTCAATCCTTCGTCGGAAGCACTCCCACTCGGTACCAGACTAAAACTATTCGATTGGCCTGGCCCGCTGGAGCCTGGCAATAAGTTCGCATCCTTCCGGTCAAGTGGTCCATATGGCTGGGCTGCTGATCAGCTCTACACGACCGGCGAAGTTACGCTGGTCGGTTACGCGTCGGATTCTGATAGCGACGGCGACGTTGATTCGGCGGATTTATTGAGCTTCATCGAGGCCTGGACTGGGGCGCTCGGCGCCAACTCCGGCGCAGCGACCCCACCACCGTGGCAAGCCAGCGACAGTGACGGCGACGGAGACGTTGACAGCGCAGATCTGGCGTTCTTTCTGGAATCGTGGACGGGCGCCAAACCAAACACAAACCTGACTCCCGCTCGGCCGAATATTGGAGACAGTGATAACCCAGATTTGATCTACGACCCGGCCACTGGAAACGTAAAGCTGGTTCCGACTTCGGGTAGCCCAAAGAACAAGATCGTCGGGTTCGTGCTGGCCACCGAATCGAATGCGTTTAAGCCAGAAGCAGATGGCGCGTTTACCGGCCGCACTCCGTGGTCCGACGCCGTCTACGATAACTTGCCGTTCCAGATCGGTTCCGCCGATCTCGGGGGAGTCGGTGGTGCGGAAGGGGTCGGCTTGGATCTCGGCAATATTCTTCCCACAGGGCTCGACTATGCCGGCCTGCGTCAGTTGTTGACCCAGGCCAGAGTATCCTGGAAACGAGGTTCGGGAGGCACGGGCGTATTCGACCTGCCAATCATCCCCGAACCAGATGCGACCTTGCTGTGCAGTCTGGGGGCAGTGTGCGTCATGCGCTGGCGGCGACGGCGGTTATCAACGACACGAACGAACGGCGCTCCGGACGTGGCTGGGTCTATCCAGGGCGTGCGCGAACGTTTTGACAGGAAAGACCACTACCATGACTGTCGCTCGTCGCTTTGCTGATCCCTTCCCACACCGTCGCCGAAAACGCGCCCGTTGGAGCCCACGGGTCGAAGGCCTGGAACCTCGCCAGCTGCTGGCCGTGGTGGTCGTCGACACGAACCTGGACCAAGTCGACGGGAACACCTCATCAATCAGCTCACTACTGATCAATCGTGGGGTGGATCAGAAGATCTCTCTGCGCGAAGCCATCCTCGCTACGAACAAGACTTCGGGACAAGATGAGATCCAGTTCTCCGAGACTGTCTTCACGGCCACCGACGGTGTACCCGACCGGCCGATCGTGCTCAATCGGGGCACATTGTCCGTCACCGAACAGTTGCTCATCACTGGACTTGGACCGAACAGAACCAAGATCGACGGCGCCAATTCGGTATCCCTGATTCTGGACCTGAAAGAGCCAGAGCGGACGGGGATCAACATTGGCTTTCTGGTCGAAGGGCTGTGGATCACCGGATCGACGGGTGTGGGCCTGTCGATATACGGCTGGAACAGCAATAGCATCGCTGTCAACAATAGCCGTATCACCGATAACGGCGGCCGAGGTATCGTAACTGGCGGCTATTGGGGCGGAATCACGAATTTCACGATAACGAACTCCAGCATCTCCGGTAATCGTGGTGGTGGACTGTCGACACGCGCGCTGCGAATGGTCAACAGTCAGGTTTCAGGGAACTCGTCACCAGGCCCGGGGGGCGGCATCTACCTACAATCCGGGTCAATAGCTCCCTACGGTGGCGGCAGTGGGACCATCGAGAATTCCCAAATCGTGGGAAACCATACGACAAATGCCAATTCGGGCGGCGGAGGAATATACTGTGAACGTGGTGGTTGGAGTTCCGGTCAAGCGAGTCTCGTGAACAGCACCGTCGCTGCCAACTACACGATCGGCGACAACTCTCCAGGTGGCGGCATCTACGGCAACGTAATTGCTGAGAATTCGACATTAGCTGAAAACTACACCCGTGGTGCTTCATCCGCAGGAGGAGGCATCTATGGAAATCTAATACGACTTACGAACTCGTCCGTCGGCCGCAACTCGACAGCAGGAGCCAACTCACCTGGTGGAGGCGTTTACTTCTACAAGTACACCCCTCCCTCCGGACTATCCATTGCCACGGAGTTCACGGCAAGTAGTGCCGCGTTCAACGGCAATTTGACCGAAGGAAACGACTCGCCTGGTGGCGCAGTCGGGTCGAATGATCTTCTGCTACGGGATAACACCATAACGATCGAGAGCTGCGAGTTTCGGCAGAACAAGACCCTGGGAGCGAGGTCTCCGGGTGGAGCTCTTCGATATATGCCATGGGAATCGACTGCAACAATCGTTCTTACCACATTTTCAGATAATCAAACCACGGGTGATCAATCACCTGGAGGAGCAATATCTTCGGGCCCGCTAAAGATGTCGCAGAGCACTATCTCCAGAAACTCCACCTCCGGCAGTAAGTCACCCGGAGGCGGAATCATCGGTGAGGGCAGTGCTTCCCGAATTGAGATTTCACAATGCACAATCGCCAGCAACTCGACAAGTGGCAGCCAATCGTCAGGTGGGGGAATCTGGACTCGTGTTTATGATGGATTCGTGTTGTTACAGAGCACTGTGGCAGCGAACTCGACCCATGGACCTTCTTCACCAGGCGGCGGTCTGGTCAGTCACTGGGTCACCGAGATTACTGGCAGCGTAGTCGCCGCCAATTCATCGCAGGGTGCCGCCTCGGATGTACTCTTCCCGGAATTGCAGGGACGTTCGTTAACCCGAAACCTGATCGGAACGAACGCCGGCACCACACTGAACCCGGCCCCCTTGGGCCACCCCGACGCAAAGGGCAACTATATAGGCACCGCGGTCGCCCCCATAGATCCGCGCCTCCGGCCGTTGGCAAACAACGGTGGGCCAACACAGACGATGGCGCCGTACGCAACGAGCCCCTTGGTCGATGCGGGAAGCAATCCACAGAACCTCTTAAATGATCAGCGGGGGATTGGATTCAAACGGGTCGTAGGCGGCGCGGGCGACATTGGGGCAGTCGAACTTCAGCAAGGAGCCGCCCGGACCGCAGACACCGATTTCGATGGCGACGTCGATTCGGCCGATCTGGCCAATTTGCTGGCTGGTTGGACCGGAGCTCTGCCGCAGTACCAGGGGACCCAAGGACAAGCTCAAGGAGACACTGACGCCGACGGCGATACCGATTCGGCCGACTTGCTCGAGATGCTCGCCCAGTGGACGTCGGCGGTAGCGGCCGGTTCGCTGTCGGCACCCACTGCCGCTCCCCGACCGGATCGGACGTCAACCGACCAGCGGGCCGAAAGAACGACCCCTCTGCCGACTGCCGCGCGACACGAACCCGTATCGCTGCTCCCAATGCACGATGCCAGCCCAATCACTCGCGGGCGGAAACCGTCTCCAATGCGGGCTCGAAAGTAAACCGCGGAAGACGTGGACGGCACATCTATGTCGCTTGCGGGATCCAGTTCATCACCCAGGGTCATGGACTTAACATTTTGGCTCTTCGGCAGAATCTGTGAGTGAATTCGTGTCAGCATTCGTTGAGTCGCAGCGAGAATCGCATGCCTGCATGACACTGACACGGCACGCTCTGTCAGGCTCGGGCTCTGGAAAGGTGTGCCACGGGGGGCCGGCCACTCGCCGAGAGACGGAACTTGCTGACTGTCAGCCAGTTCTTCCTGCGATGCCCACAAATGCCGCCGGAAGACGACCGCCGGTCGCGAGCGGGCACCCTTTATGTCTGCTTTCGCACAAGGGGCTGGCTCCGCGCTTCCTGTCCCATTCCCTTCGCCGTCGCCGTCGGTCGCTTCGCCATAACCGGGAGGCCCCCCAAAGTCGGTGGGGCAATCAAGTCGCCATCACCTGCCGGCCCACCAGCCCCACGACTTTGGCGGGGCCCAGGTGGCGAGCGATCGATGGCAGAGGCAGAGGGAGCGACGAGCCGGTAAGCTGTCTCTGGCTGACGACATCAACTCGACTCGCTACGAGAAAATCCGGCGGATTGCCAGGTCGCAACTCGCCAGCATCGCCGACCTGGATAACCTGGGCCGACCAAGCGAGTCAAAAGCTACCCACAGATTCTGCCGAGGAGCCAACATTCTGTCAGCCGGCAGCTTTCGATGTCGACTGATCCCTGTTCTGTCGTCCTTCCATTCGACGGACTGCGGAGATTCGACGCGGCCAAGGGAACGGCTGCCGGCTTCCCTGCAACGCGATGCGCCCATTTCTCTCGAACTTATCCCGATCTCGGCTTCAGGAGATCAGATTCGCCAGGCGACCGGCTTCCTCCAGGACATCCAGGGCGAATTGGATGTCTTCGCTGGAATGGATAGCAGAGATGCATGTCCGCAGGCGCGGAGCGTCCATGGGAACAGCCGGATAACAGACGGGGACGACCAGCAGGCCTCGGTCCCGGCAGAGGCTGGTGAGGTGCAGAGCGATTTGATCCGTCTTGGCCATAATCGGGACAATGGGCGTTTCCGAGCTCGCCGTATCAAAGCCAAGTTCCTGCAAGCCGGCCAGAAAAGCGTCGGTATTCTCTTTCAACCGTCGCACCAAGTGAGGTTCGTCGTTGATGACCTCCAAGGCGGCAACAGCTGCGGCGGCCTGGCACGCTGGCAACGCCCCGCTGAAGATATACCCGCGCGCATGATGGCGCAAATAGGTGATCAGTTCTTCGCGGCCGGCTACAAATCCACCGCTGCTCGCCAAAGCCTTCGACAACGTACCCATCTTGATGTCGATGGCGTCGTGAGGCAAATCGAAATGCTCCTGGATTCCTCGCCCGCCGGCACCCAGAACGCCCAGACTGTGCGCCTCGTCAACCATTAACAGCGCTCGGTATCGTTTGCAAAGCGATACAATCTCCGGCAGTTTGGCGATATCCCCATCCATGCTGAACACAGCGTCGACAACAACCAGCGTTCGGCGACCGGCCGATTGCCGCAAAAGCTGCTCTAGCGACTCAGGATCGTTGTGTCGGAATTCCTTGACCTCTGCCCCTGACATGCGACATCCATCCATGATACTGGCATGGTTGAACTGATCGCCAATAATCAAATCTCCTGGCCCGACCAATGCCGCAATCGTCGCCAAGTTGGCCACATAGCCGCTATTGAAAACTAGCGCATCCTGAGCGTTCATGAACTGAGCCAGCATCGATTCCAGACGCTTGTGGACTGACGTTGTCCCAACCAGGAGCCGCGCGCCGTGGTGTCCAGTGCCAAATTGCTCCAGCGCCTCCGATATCGCCACTTGAAGATGGCGATGGCCGAGCAGGCCGAGATACTCATAAGAGCTGAGCATCAGCATTCGACGGCCATCAGCTACTACCCAGGCGCCGTCATGCTCGGAAATAACCGTTTCAAAAAAATACATGCCCTGCTTCTTCAAGCCACGAACCCGGCGATTCAGCAGTTCATAATGCTGGATAGGATCCGCAGCCGCATCCATCGACAATCCATCGTCTAGAGCAGCTGGCGGCAATTCCGATGGCGACGGAACGGTTGGCGGCTGATGCGGGAGAACGGATGGCTCAGGCAGGCTCTCGAGGTATTCCACCAGTTGATTGATGGTCTCCATCTCGTAGACAATTTCCGGTTCGATCCTTTTCTTGGTGACTAACTCGAGTTCATGGCCGATTGTTGCGGCACCTAAGGAATCCACTCCGAGTTCAAAAAGGGAGGCGTCGGGATCGATTTCGTCCACGTTCAGTCCGGCTTCCGATTGTAACCAACTAACCACAATGTCGTGTACGACTTGGGACATAGCTTCTGTGGTGACAGCCGGTGCGGGCAGCGGACGAGATAGATCGGGCACAATTAGATCCTCCGTAACAAGAGAGTGGTGTTCGTCCGTATTCGATCAGTTCCGCCAGGCAGATTGTACAGGAAGTCGCGAAACTTAAGTAGCGACTTGCCGCATCCAAGCTTTCAAGTTCGTTGCAGTCCGCCAACCGGTTCACGATGGCCTATGTAGAGCCAGTCGCGGACCCCCGTTAGATGGTTGGCGGTTGATTTCCGAGCGAGTTTGGCACATACCTCGGCTATCCTGGCAAGCTGGGCGGTCTGCTGCGCCGTCGTGTCAGCAGACCGTACGACGGTGGCTCCGGGGGAAATCGTGAGGCATGACCTAGCCGATCGCGCTCGGCAGACGCTCGTGGTTAACCTTCCCGCTATCCTTGTTCGAGCTCTTTTTTTGGGGCTCTTCGGCAGAAGCTGTGGGTGAATCTGCATGAGCCTGTGTTCAGTGCCCAGTGAGTGGCAATTGTTCTTGAGACGGGGCGCTCTGTCAGGTTCGGGCTCCGGAAAGGTGGGCCCCGGGGCTCGACCACTGGCCGGGAGACGAAATTCCGACGGCCAATGAACGATAGACGCTACGCGCACAGAATCGAGTCGCGTGTAGGGTCGGCGTAGCCTGCCAAGCCGCGGAGGTGAACCCTGTGAACCGTCAGCAAGTTCATCATGTCGTTCACACAGATATCGGATGGAGGCGGTCGGTGGACATGGAGCGGGCACTCTTTCCATCTGCTTTCGCATGAGGGGCTGGCTCCGCGCTTCCTGTCCCATTCCCGTCGCCGTCGCCGTCGGTCGCTTCGCCAAAACCGGAAGGCCCCCCAAAGTCGGTGGGGCAGGTAGTGCTCCATCCACGTTCGGTCAACCAGCCCCACGACTTTGGCGGGGCCCAGGTGGCGAGCGATCGATGGCAGAGGCAGAGGGACGGCGCACAGGAACTCCAGCCGCCCCATTCCTGGAGCTCGAACCCGAGGGAGCGACGAGCCGGTAAGCTGTCTCTGGCTGACGACATCAACTCGACTCGCCAAGAGAAAATCCGGCGGCTTGCCAGCTCGCAACTCGCCAGAATCGCCGAGCTGGATAACGTTTGCCGACCAAGAGAGTCAGAAGCTACCCACAGATTCTGCCGAAGAGCCTTTTTTTCTTGACCGAACGCGACACACGCCCCAAGCCATGCCCAAGCCAACCAGGCCCAAGATGGTCGATGAGGGCTCCGGCACCAGGCTCTGGATCCGGTAGATCGCTCCGTCGTTTGTCTGGCTCATGCTTCCCCGACGACTGATGTCTGCGACGAAGAGCGAATCACGCGTCGCCAAGAGTCCATCCAAATGACCGACTAAAGGTTCATCGCCGCTGATGAACTGAAAATAGTCGCCCGTGCCAAGGTTGGTGAAGAGCAACGGATTCTCCTCATTGGCGTCGCCACCCGCGTTGAACTTACCGTGCATGCCGACAAAGATCCCGTCGCGCAGCGAGTCGGGAAACAACGCCGGTCCGAATGCGATGTCGTTCGCCCCTTCACCTTCCTTACCGTCAGGCATGGGGATCGGCTGGAACGCCACCAGCGGCGGTACGCCCTGGCCACCTACGAATTCGTTGGTGCGGTATTTCACATAGTTGAACGGAAAGCCAAAATCCTCGACCGGCCCCCCAAGATCCGCCGCGACGATCCGATTCAATTCATCGGCGCTCTCGGGTTCATTCCGGTTGACTAGCCCGTCAATCCCGTTGTCCTGGAAATAGAGGTCTCCAGTGCCCGGCTGAAACGCCATTCCTGCCGGATTCCTCAGCCCCGTCGCGATCTGTTGCAACCCGCCAGCCGTGATCGTGGCGCCATTCTCGACCACGGTGACCTTGTGGATCGCGTCGCCAGCGAGTGTTCCGGTCAGCCCCAGGGTACTCGTCAATCCGACGGTGGCCGTCGTCAGGCCAGCATTCGTCTCTGAACCAATTTGGAAGAAAACATCGTAGCTATTCGAGACGCCGGGAGTCGCGCGAACGGCCAAGGCGCTGTTCATGTGGTCCCATGTGTCACTCGGGTACGTGAACTCGATGGAGCCTGCCAACGTGAGCGGATCGCTCGGCTGCAGACCCGCTCGAAAAATCGCGATCGGTTGCCCCAAACCGGTCGTGAAGAAAAGATCCCCCATGCGTTGCACCGACGTCAGCTGGCCAAAGGGGACTTGCGACACCAACACGTCAGTCTGATCAGCCACTCCGTCTCCATTGTTGTCGGCCAAGCGAATCAGCTGACCGCTCTTGCTGCCGAAGTAAGAGCCATTCGACGTCGCGACGACAATCGACCCATCGTCAAGCTCCGTCATACCGACTGGAAAGTTCAGTCCGGTCGCGAAGGTCGTGATCTTGAACTGAGCTGGATCGACACCCGGCCCCGAGATCGCAAAGGGAGGTTGTCCATCGGCCCGCACCGCTATCGAGCAGATGATGGCCATGAATAAAGCAAAAGAACGCCAAGCGAAACTTGTGTCGGACATGGGCAGCTCCTGATGAACCGTATTGTAACCGTTCACGAGTTCGGACAGGGTGGTGCACGAACATCGGCCGGTAGCTGCCGCTGCTTCTCGCCCGTTGCCGGCATCTGCCGCTAGATGCCGCATGTTGCCGGCTTGGAGAGGGAAGTACCCCCGAGAGGATTCGAACCTCGAACCTTCGGCGCCGGAGGCCGCAGGGCGATTGACGTAAGTCTTTGTACAGTAGAGAGTTGCGGCACATACAAAAGGGCGTGGTGCCGTCTATGGTGACCAGAAAACGAAAAGTGCAGGCAGAGACGTAAGTGGTTGTTACGTAAGGGATTGTGGAATTTTGGGGTGGCCCGCTCGAATGTCGCGAACAGCCGGGCAGGCTGATAGATCGTCTCCCCTTTCGCGCGTCACTATCTAACCTACCGGACGGGGGCCCAAGAGCGGCAAACTCCGAAGGTCCACTCAAACAAACCCCTCCGCAGGGCTATTCTCAGCAACACTGATCTAGCGGCCTCGCTTCTGCGTAAAGTATCGTGTAAAGTTCTGAGTAGTCGCTTGCCGTTTTCCCAATATCAACTGGAACCCCTGCCGTGCCAAATCGGAGCTTGCCAGCTCTGAAGCTTCAGCGATCACCGCTTGTGTTGGTCTTAACGCAGATACGGTTTTCACCCGTTCTCAAGATGGACCGCTTCGTGGGTGACATCCAAGAACAGCTCAGAGAATCTGGACTGATTCGGTATTCCCGAGAAGAGACCCAGCAACTTGTCTTCGGACCTGAGTTCAAGACTAATGCCGCCACGCGGTGGGTGTTCGCTAACCGGGGACGCACCGAAGCAGTGGTCCTGGCGAATGACTTTTTTGTCTACGAGGTGAGCGACTACGACACTTTCGACGTCTATATCGAACGCTTGCTCGATCTTTTCAGAATCGTGTGCGAACTTGCGCAGCTGTCGTTTTCTGAGCAGATTGGCATGCGTTATGTTGACCTCTTGAAAGGCGATGGATCGCTCAGCGTTGATGAGTTGGTGTGCGAGTCGCTGCGAGGGTTGAGTGCCCAAGATCTAGGCATGTGCGAAGCTAATCACCAGTTCATGATCCAAGGCAAGACTCCATTCGGAACACTCGCGATTCGCTCGTTTGAGAACACGAACGAGCAGTTTCTACCGCCTGATCTCCAAACAGAACATCTGGCATTCAAGAACAAGACCAGCAAAGGCGAGGTATTTCGAGTAATAGACTTCGACCACATTCATCGTGGCGAAACTGACTTTACTGACGAAGCGCTTCGCGCTAAGCTCTGGTCGCTGCATGATCACACGGACCAAGCCTTCCGAAGTACTGTCACAGAGAAAGCTTTGGAGCATTGGCAAGGAACAAGCTCATGAGAAGCCGGTTCTACTACTACGCAGGCAGCCTGGCCCCACTGATTGCTGCCACATCACCGGGAATTGGGTTTCATGAGGACGCATATACTACCACTAGTCCGTCGGGCATAGTAACACCGGAACCATCCGTCGCGACACAGAATGAGATGGTCCGGTGCCGAAGCGAGATGTACGATCGATTAATGGACTCGCTTCCAACCTTCGGCTCAGGGTCGGGAACCAGTACTGGCCGAGTTTGGTATGAAGCGGCCACTACGCAGCTCAACAAGATGAGCGACATTCAGCGAGGTCGCACTGAAGCTCCCGAAGTTCACCTCACCGCAGACATTTCCGAAGTCGTTGCTGAGATTCGCAGCAATCTGTCGCTTCAGATTAAGGAATTGGCAGAGATTCTTGGCGTTGAGCGTCCGACCGTCTATTCGTGGCTTCGAGGCGAAGCCAAACCTCAGCGATCTAATCGCCCGCGACTTTCCAGGGTCTTGCAGGTCGCTCTAGCGTGGAAACGTGAAAGCGAGACGCCGATTGGAAACGCAATCAGGGAGGCCCTCGATGACGCTGGCCGTTCCGTACTTGATGATCTAAGGTCTGAGTCATTCGACGCTGACTTAATCGTAGCGAAGCTACGCTCGATTAAGCAAAAAGCGGACGCCGATGACAGTCACCCCCGGAGCATCTTGGACCTGGCTCGTGAGCTTGGTTTTGACAAGTCGAAAGTTCGCCAGCAACACGACGTTCTCGATATTGCCTCCGGACGGCGTATGCACGAGGAATAGCCTTCGATGCAACACGACGGACCGGAAGCAAGGCGCGTCAAGGAAAACGGATGGCGTCAGGGGAGTATCTTAGGCGACGAGCTTGTTCGGCTTCTTGGTGAACAAGAACTATTGCCGCGCCTCGAATGTCCCGGGGTTTGGGTCGTTCTTTCTCATGACTGTGATGTAACTAACCCCAGCTTCGAGGCAGAGCCATTTGTTGAGTTGGTCTTTGGTGAAATAATTGGTGAAGCGTCGCTCGATGGCAATCGGCAGTGGGGAAAGAACGCCCGTTTACTACAAATTCAGAATTCATCTGACTGGGAAGGCGCGGAATACTACCAGTTCAGCGCAACCCAGAGGATTTGGGTGGAAAGAAGGCTCCTCGCGGAACAGAAGCCTTCGCAAAAGAAGTTAGATTTCGAGTTGATCTCGCGATTATCTCGATGGGTCGCAAAGCGATACGTGCGGGCCGCATTCCCTGATGAATTCGTCGAGCGAACTCGCACCGTGGTTGAAAGAATTCGCAAGAAAGCCAAGCGAGATGGGCGGCTCATTACCGGCATTTACCTTTTGGTCTCTGACGAAGAGTTAACCAAAGACGCTGTTTACGAAATAGTCGTCTTCGCCACAATGCTCGACGAAATGTACGATGATTCGGAATCTCGCAAGGTCGCTGCAAAACTCCTGAGTGAACTTGATGACGCCTTCGATAATTGCGCCGGAATTCGGCTTCGCAAAAGTGAGTTGAGAAAAGAGTCTCAGCTCACTCTCACGGAATTGCGATTCATGAAACGGTGGGACTTTGACGACTTGACTCTGCGAGGTGAAACTCAGGCGTCGATCCCGATGCCCCAAGAGTAGCCGGAGGTTGTGGTTGGCTTGATCCAGCTGGCGAGGACGACCAGCAACAGTTGCCACGGCTGCAAGAGGGATATCATGGGGTCGATCCATCCAGCGGTCAGGGACGGCACGACTGCAGCTTGGCACGGCCTTCCGGGCAGGTCAACGCCCAGCCAGCGGCCTTGATGCCACAATCTCAGTCTATTTCCCGGAAATTGACAATTGCGTAACCACATACATCGCAGTACTTTAGCCTTCGGCCGACTTTTTTGACTGCAAGGGGAACCGTGAAGGCGATCAGGGGCGCGATTCCAGCTTGAACCCGTGCCTCAGAAGAGCTGAACGATTAGGCGGCCCAAGGAGTTGTGCAGCAGATCCATGATGCCGTTACTGATCGCCAGCCACGGCCAACGGGATGATAACCGCAACGGTCTGGATGACTGAGTTGCCTGATTTCGGATATAGTGGAAACATGGAACCAACCATCCAAAAACACATTGAATCTCGCGAGGGTGTCTGCGGCGGAAAGCCATGTGTCGCCGGAACGCGCATTCGAGTCTGGGATATTTATGTCCATCACGAATTGCGTGGCATGACACCCGACGAGATTGTGGCCCAATACCCTCAACTGTCACTCGCAGACGTCCATGCCGCGATAGCCTACTACTGGGACAATCGAGACACGATTGAGCGGCAGATGAAAGAGGCGGACGAATTCGTCGAGCAACTGAAGTCGGCCAGCGGCCCAGGGCCATTGGAACGCAAACTTCGCGGAATGGATTCGGGAAGCGATCCGGTTTCATCTTGATCAGCATGTTGTGACCGCAGTTCGGCAGGGCGACCAACCAGGCCTTATCTCGCTGTTACTCCTCAGCGCCGGCGATGATGGCGGCGAGATGGCTCATGGCGCCGCACAGACAGCCGCTGCCATGAGCCTCTCCATGCTCATGATTGTGGCCCGGATAGTAGGCCGTGGCGGCCATGCCACGGGCGAAGGCAAGCTCACCCGCATCGCCGGAACGGATGCTGGCACCGGCTTCTTTCCTGCTGGCGATGTCGAAAATGGTCACGCCTTCCTTGATGGTTTCCACGACTTTGATCTGATCGATAGTTTCCGGATCGATGGCGGTGGGGTCCTTGTCGAGGACAACGAAGTCGGCGAGCTTGCCGACTTCGATGGAGCCTTTGGATTCCTCCTCGAAGTGCTGCCAGGCGGGCCAGAGAGTCATCGCTTTGAGCGCGGTCATCACATCGACGCGTTGGTCGGGGCCAATGATGTCGCCCGAGCGCGAACGGCGGGTGACGGTGGCATCGAGCACGCGCATCGAGTTGGGGAAGGCGACGGGCGCGTCGTGGTGGGAGGTGAATCTTATGCCGCGCTTCACGCACCAGCCAGTGGGGGAAATGTTGTCCGCCAGTTCGGGACCGACGGTGTGGTCGCGATGCCAGTCGCCCCAGTAGAAGGTGTGCATCGGGAACAGCGACGGAATGACCGCGAGACGATTGAACGAATCGATTTGGTCTTCGCGAAGAAACTGTCCGTGGATCAGCACCGGCCTGCGATCACCCGCGCCGTGCTTGCGGGTGGCGGCGTCAATCGCCGCGATCAGAAGGTCGGATGCGGCTTCTCCATTCGAGTGGGTGAGGATCTGGATCTTGTTTTCATAAGCCCAGTCAACCGCCGAGATCACTTGTTCCTCCGTGGCGGCGGGATAACCGCGATAGCCTGGCGGATATTTGCCGACCGGCGCATAGTACGGCCGATCGCGCCAAGCGGTGAAACCTTGCGGCGATCCGTCGATGGTCAGCTTCGCACCTCCCACGCGGAGCCGGTTCTTGTATTCCGGAGATGCGTTTTTCTTGATGAACTCTCGGTCCACGAGGACATCCGGATACGTGACGACATCGACCTTCAGTCCGCCTTCATCCGCCACTGCTCGCAGGATATTGGCAACGGCAGGGACCGATCGGCCCTCTTGTGCCGTGGTATAACCGAAGCGCGCCCAAAGCTCCGCCCCGGAACGGGCGAACTGCTTGGCTCCCTCGGCACCGGCACGCGACAGCAGTTTCATGATCACTGGAAACCCTGCGGTCTCCTCGAGCACTCCGTTCGGCTCCTTGCCATCGTCGCCGCGGCGGATCACCCCACCCGCAGGGTTGGGTGTATCCGCGGTCACGCCGCAGACCTCCAGCGCTTTTGTGTTCACTGCGAAGAGGTGGCCGGACTGGTGAACAATACATACGGGGATATCCTTGGAAATCTGGTCGAGGTCCTGCCGTGTCGGGTGCCTTAGTTCCGCGAGCATCGCGTTGTCGTAGCCGAAGCCCACGATGATCTGGATTTTGTCCACCGTCGACTGGTTCGCAGCGGTCCAGTCCTTCAAGGTCTGGATCAATGACGCGATGTCCTTCACTTCACCATCGGGAGGTGCCAGCATGTTTGCCGACAGCGCCTGGATGCCGCCCATGAACACATGGCCGTGGGCATCGACGAAGCCAGGAAGCATGGTCTTGCCGTTGAGATCGATAATCTTGGTGGCGTCGCCTTTGGACTTGAATACTTCCGCCTCGATGCCGACGGCAAGGATCTTTCCATCTTTTATGGCGACTGCTTCCGCCTTCGGATTGGCGTCGTCGATGGTGATGATGGAACCGTTGTGGTAGATAGCGTCGGCCGTTTCGGCCCACGCCTCGGGCGTAAAGCCGAACACGGTGGCGAAGAGGAGCGCGATGAGAGTGAATAGGTTTTTCATGGGAGTCCTTGGTTTGTCTTGAGCCACCGGGAAACGGAGCTTGCTGCCGACCGAGCTAGCTGGTGATGTTGGGCGATTCGAGACTTGTTGATTGCGATCCGCGATTGCTGGCGATTACCCCCAGAGTATATCGCATGACGTTGTGGCCGAGGGTGCACTGACGGCAGGTAACGCCGCCGCGTGCTGCAGGACGAGCATACTGAGCCGATGCGACTGCCGATCTGAGCACTAATCCAAGGTGCCGGGAAGAATTCGGGTGTGATCACCCAATCAGCGCTGACTGATACCAGTCCGAACGTCGCCCTTCTCTCCCATCGCGACGCGTATCACATCCAGTGCGTTGAGCAGGCTCGCCAGCTGCCGCACACTCTCTACTCGTGTTGGCCTGTCACGATCGACCGTCGACATCTCAGTCTCTGCAGGAACGCCGCCGGACAACTCCTGATCACACCGTAGCACGGCACCTTGCTGAGAATCGTGATTCTTGTATTTCGCACGCCAGCTCAACTCTCGCCACGTCGATCCCGGATGCAATTGCCCTCTGCTCTCGCTGTTCCCGAGCGGCATGCACGCACTGGTATGGGCACGAGCGATATGCCTATTCCGACAAAAGAACAGGAATTCTCCGTTTCCGACGTGTCAATCGGATATGCTGAATGCATCAGTGCCGGTTATTCAGCGACAAAACGAAGGACCAATCATGGTTGCCAGCAATGCGGACGTCAAATTAGCCCAACAAGTGAATATGAAATTGGCGATGAGGGGGGTTCGATCGCCGTGTAACGTGATGGTCAGCTGCAAATCAGGTGACGTGACGCTCACTGGTACCGTGGGTCAGGCCCATCAGAAGATCTCGGCGGGCAAGATTGCCCAGGGGATCAACGGGGTAAAGCGAGTCACGAATCAGCTGACCGTGAAATAGACCTCAGCTCGCAATTTCCACTGTTTTGAGGTCAAGATAGAGTGGAGTGAAGGCATTCTCCAGCAAGGTTCATCCGTCGGCTCACAGTAGGACGACGTGAGCGGCGGTTCAGAAGTACTTGAAGAAGCCGGCCACTCGTGGACACTCAGATCGTCGAGCTGATTGTGAAACTGGCCCGCGAGGATCGGTCGTGGGGTACTTTTCTCAAATCCCAATGGGAAGTCCTTCACGATCATGGACCGGGACGACGAGTTCTGTACATCGCTTCGCCGCGTGCTGCAGGATGAGATCTGAATGCCTCGACCGGATGATCTTCCTTAGAATCCGAGAAGCCGGCTCCAACAGGCGGAATTCCGCGGAACACCTCTTCTGAAGAATCGCTCTTCCCTCCAGAAACTCCCGCCAGCCTGCCTTCGTTCGACTTTTTTTGACCAGACGGGAGGACAGCGCGTGAAGAGATTTAACCGAATAGGTTCCCGTTGGTTGTTCAAGTAGGTTAAGATGCAATGGCGTCATCACGTGACAGGATTTTTGCACCGGGAAGCTACTTTCGACGGACCGATTTTCCTCACGGCATCAAAGTTTCCGATCAGTTCCTTACCAACATGCCAATCAATTACGATGACTCCCTTCCCAAGTGGAACGAGGTCGTGTTACCGAAGGATTCACCAAACTGAAGTTGCGTAACAGCCATCATGGGCAATTCCGAAATCCGCAAAATCGCCTTCGTCGGTGACTACCTGCCCCGGAAGTGCGGGATCGCCACCTTCACCCACGACATGTACGCCTCAGTGGCCACCCGATTCCCGGAAGCTGAGTGCTTCGTCGTCCCGGTCAACGATCGGCCCGAAGGGTACGACTACCCGCCGGAGGTCCGGTTCGAGATCGACGAGCCGGACCTGGAGAGCTACCTCCGGGCGGCCGACTTCCTGAACTTCGCGAACACCGACGTCGTCTGCCTCCAGCACGAATACGGGATCTACGGCGGGCCAGCCGGCAGCCACATCCTCGGGTTACTGCGCGACCTGCGGATGCCGGTCGTCACCACCTTCCACACCGTCCTCAAGGACCCCAACGACGACCAGCGCCGGGTACTTGTCGAGTTGGCGGAGCTATCCGCCCGCGTCGCCGTGATGACCGAGCGGGCCAGAACTTTCCTGCGCGAGATTTACGGGATCCCCGAGGCCAAGATCGACCTGATCCCGCACGGCATCCCCGACACGCCGTTCGTGGACCCCGCTCCGTACAAGGACCAGTTCGGGGTCGAGGGTCGGCAGGTGGCACTCACCTTCGGACTTCTCTCGCCCAACAAGGGCATCGAGTACATGCTCCATGCTCTGCCCGAGATCCTGAAGTCATTCCCCGACTTTGTCTACCTCGTGCTGGGAGCGACCCACCCGGCCCTGGTGCGCGAACAGGGCGAGCGCTACCGATTGAGCCTGGAACGGCTGGCCCGGACCCTGGGGATTGGCAAGAGCGTCATCTTCTACAACCGGTTCGTGGAACTGAAGGAACTCACCGAGTTCATCCGGGCAGCGGACGTCTATGTCACCCCATACCTGAACGCCGCGCAGATCACCTCGGGGACGCTGGCTTATGCGTTCGGGTGCGGCAAAGCGGTCGTCTCGACGCCCTACTGGCACGCCGAGGAGCTGCTGGCCGAAGATCGTGGGGTGCTGGTGCCGTTCGCCGACCATCAGGCGCTGGCGCGAGCGGTGTGCGGGTTGCTGGGCGACGGCCCGCGGCGGGTGGCGATGTGCGAGCAGGCGTACCTGCTCGGCCGCGAGATGATCTGGGAGCAGTCCGCGACACACTACATGGAGTCGTTCCAGAAGACACGCCTCGGCCGGCAGGACCAGCCGTACAAGCCGTTGGCGGTCCGCACCCTGGCCGAGCAGCCCGCCGAATTTCCAGACTGGCGGCTTGACCACCTGTCGCGGCTGACCGACTCGACGGGGATGCTCCAGCACGCTACCCACATCATCCCCAATTTCGCGGAGGGGTACTGCACCGACGACAACGCCCGCGCTCTGCTGCTGACTGTGCTGCTGGATGAGTTGGGCCAGGGCGGGCCCGAAGTCGAGCGGCTCGCCACGCGGTACGCCGCATTCCTCCAGGGTGCCCTGGACGGCGAGACGAAGCGGTTCCGCAACTTCCTGGGTTTCGACCGCCGGTGGCTGGAAATCGTCGGGTCGGAGGACTCGCACGGGCGGGCGCTCTGGGCGCTGGGCGCCTGCGTTGGCCGGTCGCGTCGGCCCGGTCTCCCGGCGTGGGCCGCCCAGCACTTCGAATCGGCCCTGCCGGTGATCCTGGAGACGACCTCGCCCCGCGCCTGGGCATTCGGCCTTCTCGGTATCCGGGAGTACCTCCGCCGATTCGGTGGCGACAGTCTCGCTGCCCACGTCCGGGAAACACTGACGGCACGCCTGCTCGACATCTACGACCGGACGAACACGCTCGACTGGCCGTGGTTCGAAGAGATCCTCAGCTACGACATCGCCCGGCTGCCGCAGGCCCTGATCGCCACCGGGCGCGACGGCGGCAACCCGCGAGCCCTGGAGGTGGGGCTGCACGCGCTGGGTTGGCTGGTCAAGATTCAGACCGCCCCGCAGCAACACTTCCGGGCCATCGGCTCGAACGGGTTCTACCGCAAGGGACACGAGCGAGCCTGGTTCGACCAGCAGCCAATCGAGGCGTGTGCAACCGTCTCGGCGTGCTTGGACGCATACCGCGCCACCCAGGATTCGGCCTGGCTGACCGAGGCCCGATCCGCGTTCGAGTGGTTCCTCGGTCGCAACGACCTGGGCCAGGAACTGTACGACCCGGGCACAGGGGGATGTTGCGACGGCCTCCAGGAGGACCGGCTCAACCGAAACCAGGGCGCCGAATCGACGCTCGCCTTCCTCCTTTCTCTCGCCGAGATGAACCTGCTGGAAAGCTCACTGGCCACATTTCGCCAGGTGCGGTAGTATCCCCAGGTGCCCAAGAAGGGCCGGTGATCCCCCAAACAAGGTGGTAAGCTTCGCACATGGACGTCAATCGCACCGGGATCATCCTGAAGCCGAGTAACAGTCGCGTCGTCATCCGGCCATTCGAGGTAGCGAACGAAACGCGGATCGAAAAGATCATCGCCCGCGTCTCGTCTCTCTCCGAGAGTGAGGTCGAGTGCCTGCTCGAGAAGGTGATGCGGGAGTTCCGCGAGCGGCATCAGCGGACCCACGAGTTCTTTCTGCACCGGTTCGATCAGATCCGCAAGCACCTGCTGACCGACCAGCCGCTCAGCGAGAACCGCCGCTTGCTGATCGGCTCCTACTTCACCCAGGAATACGCGCTCGAATCGGCGGCCCTGTTCAACCCGTCGATGGTCTGGCACCCGGACCAGTCGGGCCTGCCCTCCGGATCCCAACGGTTCATTCTCAGCCTGCGCGCCACCGGGGAAGGACATATCTCGTCGATCACCTTCCGCTCCGGCGTAATCGACGCAAAAAACCGGATTCGCATGGACGAGCCGACCCGGTTCGTCACGGCCCCGTCCCTGGTGCCCAACGCCCTCTACCGCAAGGCCCTCTTCCACCGCAAGCTGACCGAACTGGGGATCAACGGCCCGCTGACCGACCAGGTGATGGCTGCGCTGGGCGACCATTTCACGCTCGACGACCTGGACCGTACGCTGCGCAACGTCCTGACGAGCAACCGGGCGCGGCAACGAGAATTCGAGCCGATCGCCCACACCATGCTCGTGCTGGCCAAGGCCAACTACGAGATCCGCTTCAGTCCCGACTTGGATGTCTCGGAACGGATCATCTTCCCGTCGTCGCCCACCGAGACCAACGGGATCGAGGACGCGCGGTTCGTCCAGTTCACCCACGACGACGGCCGAACAGTCTACTACGCCACCTACACAGCTTACGACGGCCGGGTGGTCCTGCCGCAGATGCTCGAGACCGAAGACTTCCTCCACTTCAAGGTGAGCACCCTGAACGGGCCCGAGGTGAGGAACAAGGGCTTCGCCCTCTTCCCCCGCATGATCAACGGGCAGTACGCGATGCTGTCCCGCCAGGACAACGAGAACATCTACCTGATGTACTCCGACATGCCCTACTTCTGGTACAGCAAGCAGCTGGTCGCCAAGCCGACCTACCCCTGGGAGTTCGTCCAGCTGGGCAACTGCGGCTCGCCGATCGAGACCGAGGCCGGCTGGCTGGTGCTGACCCACGGCGTCGGGCCGATGCGCAAGTACTCCCTGGGGGCGTTTCTGCTCGACGTTAACGACCCCGCGCGCGTGATCGGGCGATTGGAAACGCCCTTGCTGGAGCCAAACGCCAACGAGCGCGAGGGTTACGTGCCGAACGTCGTCTACAGCTGCGGTGCCGCACTCCATGGCCGCGAGCTGGTCATCCCCTACGCGATGTCAGACTACGCCAGTACGTTCGCGACCGTGCAGCTTGACGAAGTGCTGGGGGCGATGACTCGGGTGTGAGGCCATCAGTCCGCGGCGGTCATCGAATCGAGCAGCTCGCGCAGCGAAAACTCCGCCACCGCCGTGACCGCGTCGGCCGCCCCGTAGTAAACGAGCAGCACGTCTCCGTCCTGCACCACCCCGGTCGGGAAGACGACGTTCGGCACGAAGCCAGCCACCTCGAAGTCCGTCTCGGGGGTGAAGAACGGCTCGGGAAACTGCCGCAGCACCCTGGCCGGGTCGTCCCCATCCAGCAGGAACGCGGCCCCATGGTACGCCCCGATCTCGCCCGGCCGAGTCGGCTGGCGGTTCCCGTGGTAGATCGCCAGCCAGCCGCCGGGGACGCGGAACGGCGGCGGACCGGCCCCTACGCGGCCAGATTGCCACTCGCCGCCCGAAACGGAAAGAGGGACGTGCGCGCCCCAGCAGAGCAGGTCCGGCGACCGCGCGACCCACATTTCCGGTCGCGTAAACGGTGTCCCGCATACCGGGCGATGAAGCGCTGCGAATGTCCCGCCGATCGTCTCCGGGAACAGAACCACATCCTTGTTTTCGGGGCAGAAGATCACCCCGTGCCGCTCGAACGTCTGGAAGTCGGTCGTGGACGCCAGAGCTGACGCCGGTCCGTGCCGCGACACGGCTACGTAGGTGAAGTAGAACCGGCCGCCCAGCATGGTGATCCGCGGGTCCTCGACGCCAAACTCCTCCACCTCTCCTTGCGGATGGAAGGTGAAGCCCGTGATATCCCGGACGGCCCTCCCGTTGCCACAGCGGACCACCCGCAGGTGCGAGGTGAAGGTGAGCCGGACCAGCCCGTCGGCCTTCCGCCGGACGACCCGCGGATCGATCGGGACCAGATCCGCGCCGGGCACCCAATCGATCGTCAAACCGCCGACCGGGTCCCACCTCGGCAGGCCAGTGAACCCCGGCCGCCGCTCGCGAGGCCGCTCGGCTACCCGGACGAGCAGCACTACGTCGTCCCCCACCCGGACCGCGCCGGGATTGAACACGCCGACGACCTCGAAATCGTCACGGGATGGGGGCACATCCTCAGGTTGGAGCAGCAGCTGAGTGGAGAGCCGCCGGGTAGTCATCGGTCACTCCCCGCCCAGTGGGCCAAGCCGCGTATTCACGAAATGACGACTACCGGGTCGCCAAGTTGGCCCCAGGCCGCGTCGTCACCACTGCAGTGTACCCGATCCGGGTGAACCCGTCGGCCTCCAGCGTCGGTTGAGTTTTTTGACTGGACGCGCGATTGTTGTCGACACGAGAGCTACTCGCCCTTCAATAGTCGAAAAGTGACATTCGTGAGTGCATTATCGGCCACCGATTGCTCGGATGGTGGCTGGGATGGATTCCTTCCAACAGGAATTTCCGCGTCCGACTGAGCCTTGAACGTAGTCTTGATTTCTTCGGACGTGAACTTCTCTGGCGAAGAATAGATTCTGCGGTCGTACCTCAACTCCACCGAGTAGACATCGCCGCCGTCGTCGCTAATCTTTCCTGACGTGACACAAACCACGTTATCTCGTTTGGTCTCATGCGAGAACGTCCCGTTACGGTGGACTGGAACATCAATTGAGATGCCACCATCGGGATCCGTAATTCTCACCGCTGATATCTCGGTGCGGGATGTGCATCCGCACAAAACCGCAAGAATGAAGATTGATGTCGCAGAAATTCTCGAAAGGCTCATATTGCCGTTCTGTCCCTGTTTCAGCGAAGGCAGGTTCCCAACAACCGGGAGTCATCAACAAGTCTATTTGGGCAGTCGCGTGATGCCGGCGAATATTGCAAATAATGCGAGTTCCTGTCGAATAACGGCGGCGGTACCCAGACCTCTGCTAGGACCTATGCCCTCGTAACCGTCGACCTTGGCAGCTCCGTTTCACCGCTTGGGCTGCCGCACTTCTCCGATCGGGACAATAAGCCGGTAATCAAGTAGTCGATACTTAAGCGCCCCGGACCTGTTAAGGTCAGTCCGAGTGTGGAGGCGAAAAACACAGTTCCAAGGAGCCCGCTGCCGGAAACATCTCCCCGGTGAAAAACGAAAGCCGCTACGAATGTCGTAATTGCGTTGAGGAACGCAGCTGGTCGAGCCAGCAAACCGAGTGCCAGAAAAATTCCACCGAAGAACTCCGAAAGGACTGCACACCATGCGAAGAAGGTCGGAAAAGGGAAGCCCATTTTGGCGACGTCGGCAATGAACCAGTCCTGAGGTCCCCACCGTCCCTCACGGGGCAGAAACTTCTCGAACACCGTGCAGAGCAGGACTCCGGTCGCGATCCGAATCAGCAACAGCCCCAAGTCGGTCGAGATGGCACACGGAAACGGGGAACCAAGTCCTAAGGATCGGATCAGCTTCATTGATTGCTGCGACTTTACTTTGGCGGCCGAACGTTGTACCTGCCCCGTCAGTTTGTCGGCGTTTTAGACATTGAGAGATCAATCCGACGAGTTGGCGCGACTTGGCAACAGCCACGAGTGTATGACCTAAGAATTGACAGGTCAAACGTGCGTGGTGGGCGCACAACTCCCGCCGTTCAGCCAAGAGCGTCGAATTCCCTACGACCGTTCGCTCTGCCAGTCGGACTCGAAACATGCTGCCGTCACCGCGTCTGACCGCCGTATTCAGCTGCTCTCGGCCCCCACAAACCCCGCTCCAAAAAAGGTGCCAACAGTGGTGCCAAGATTATCGAAAAGGTGCCAACTAGGGTGCCATCCAATCTGCCGGTTTCTGCACGGCTTTGCACCGATTTGCACTCCAGCGAGCGGAATTCGGGGGGTACTGGGGGTCGTCGCAAAGCCAAACCGGCTCGGAAGATAGGCAAAGATCGATACGGTTTTGCACCGCTTTGCCGCGATTTGCACCGGTGGAATGAGAAGTATCCCCGGGAGGATTCGAACCTCGAACCTTCGGCTCAGGAGGCCGCAGGGCGGTTGTCGTAAGTCGTTTTTTAGTAATGGTTTACGACTCGGCGACAAGGGCGCGGTGCCATCTATGGTGACCAGAAAAGGGAATCTAGAACGGGAGGCGTAAATCGTTTGACTGTAACGACTTGAGTGATAAACGGGCAATCCTGTCTCGACCTTGAGCCAGTGTGCCGAAGCCGGTGCCCTGGGTGTCCACCAACAGTCTACGCACGGCCTGCTTGTCCGGTAGAATTCAAGAGTGTGTTCTCAACCGCCGTGACACGGTTCCAGGCTCACCGACAAGGTGCAGAAATGGCTACGATCTCGTACCCCCATATCTCCATCCAGGCAGATGGCACGGCTCGCATAGGACAGACTCGATACAAGGTCGTCCACCTGGCCGCGGAACACTTTCACTATGGCTGGTCCGCCGAGGAATTGTTGCGTCAACATCCGGATCTGCGACCGGAAGAAGTATATGCTGCGTTGACCTATTTCTATGACCATCATGACGAACTGGTCGCCGCTATGAAGACCACGGGCGCAGCGAAGGAATCGTACACGAAAGCAGCGAACATCACTCGAGAAGAATTGCTCAACCGACGCAAGGATTCCAACTAGGTGTCGCTCCGATTCTACATGGACGTTCACGTCCCAGTAGTGATCACCCAACAGCTGCGCCGGCGCGGTATTGACGTGTTGACCAGTCAGGAGGACGATCTGCTGCCGATCGCGCACCACTGGCAAATGCGCGGCGAACCTTTCGCGGGAATCATGTATGCTCACCAGCTGGGTACAAGTATCGGTCAGTTTATCGAGGATCTCGAACTGATCGCATCTTGTTGCCTGAAGGATGAGTTGGCTAGCCAGGTTATATTTCTGCCCCTAGTTTAACGGCCGGATGACCGGGCAACGTCGCCGATCCGCGTTTGACGATAGTGGCAACGGCGGAGAAGTCGGCCAATCCGTTGTCGACAGCCGATTCGCATGCCATACGTCTGACCGGCAGTATCGTTTGCTTTCGTGCTCTGATTGTTAGGCCCATCAGATCATGCTCCACATCCTCCAGCCCTGGCAATTGCTCCTCGTATTCTTGGCCAGCTGGATCAATCGCCAGCAAGCCGAGGTGATCGAGTATCTCCGGACGGAAAACCAGGTGCTCAAGGAGAAGCTCGGGCCGCGGCGGATTCTGCTCAGCGACGACCAGCGGCGGCGGCTGGCGGTGAAAGGGAACATTTTGGGCCGGAAGCGCCTGCAAGAGGTAGGGACGCTGTTTACTCCAGACACCATTCTCCGCTGGCACCGGATGTTGGTGGCGCAGAAATGGGACCACTCGGCCAAGCGTCGCCAGACTGGTCGGCCGCTGGTGGACACCGAGATCGTCGAGCTGATTGTGAAACTGGCTCGCCAGAATCCCTCGTGGGGTTACGACCGCATCCAGGGGGCGCTGGCCAATCTCGGCCACCAAGTCTCTGATCAGACGGTCGGCAACGTGCTGAAGGACCGCGGCATCGAGCCCGGTCCGCGCCGGAAGAGCGAACCGTCCTGGGGTACTTTTCTCAAGTCCTACTCGGACGTATTTTCGGCCGTGGATTTCACCACCGTAGAAGTCTGGACCGTCAGCGGACTGGTGACATTCTACCTGCTCGTCGTCATGGAGCTAAAGTCCCGCCGAGTGTGTCTGGCCGGTTGCACGGCCAATCCGCACGAGGCGTGGATGAAACAAACTGCCAAAGAGCTGACGAATGCTGAGGACGGATTTCTCAACGCTACACAATCCCTGATGGACCGGGACGACAGACCGTCTTCACCGTGAATTGCCACATCGGGCGCTGATCCTCCGCACACTCTAGGAATTCCGACCGACAATCGGCCCAATCGGCCTCGAAGATTTGCCACGATGGCCGACATTCCCTCATTCGCCATAGCTCGACTTTCCGACTGGACGGGGTGCGTTGCAAAATAGGGCTGAAATGGGGTATAATTGGAGCATGAGTACCGACCCTTCCCAAGTACATCTGACTCCTGAGCAGCAGCAGTCATTAGCCGATTTGGCGGACAAGGCTGGAAAGCCGTGGACGCTTGTTTTTAGCGAGGCCTTGGGGCAGTACCGTGTACGGTACGTGGAAAGCGGCGAAAAGAGGCCAAAGGCGGTTTTTGGCGGAGCCAAGGGGCTTTTTACGATGGCCGCCGATTTCGATGCTCCACTCGATGATTTTCAGGAATACGAAGAGTGAGGCTTCTCCTCGATACGCACGCTTTTCTCTGGTTTGCGGGTGGGAGTCCACGACTGAGCGAGCGAGCAAAGTCTGCCATTGAGGCTGAATCGAACGATATTCTTGTTAGCGTGGCATCCCTTTGGGAAATTGCCGTTAAGACAAGTCTCGGGAAAATGAAACTTGCCAGCTCATTCGACGACGTAATCTCTGAAGCAATATCAGTCACCGCAGCTAAAGTGCTTCCCATTGGTCTATCGGAATTGGTCGTTGTTGCAACTTTGCCATTTCACCACCGCGACCCATTTGACCGTCTGTTGGTGGCACAGGCCCAGGTCGAGCGACTGACCATTGTGAGCGTTGACGATCTCTTGGATGACTACGGCATTCAGCGGATCTGGTAACGGTTGGCCGCACCTTGCATGGCATCCCGTCCGGTCAAAAAAGTCGGCCGAAGGTTAAGGTAAACCGCTGTATATGGTTACGCAATTGTCAGTTTCCTGGAAATGGACCGACATTTTGACATCAAGGCCGCTGGCTGGGCGTTGCCCAGCCCGGAAGGCCGTGCCAAGCTGCATTCGTGCCGTCCCGGACCGCTGGATTGATCGACCCCATGATATCCCTCTTGCAGCCGTGGCAACTGTTGTTGGTCGTCCTCGCCAGCTGGATCAATCGCCAGCAAGCCGAGGCGATCGATTACCTGCGGACTGAGAACCAGGTGCTCAAGGAAAAGCTCGGCCCGCGGCGGATTCTGCTCGCGGACGACCAGCGTCGACGACTGGCGGTGAAAGGCAAAGTACTCGGTCGCCGCCGGCTGGAAGAGATTGGCACCCTATTCACGCCGGAGACCATTATCCGCTGGCACCGAGCGCTGGTCGCTCAGAAATGGAATCACTCCGCCAAGCGTCGCCAGACTGGTCGGCCGCTGGTGGACACCGAGATCGTCGAGCTGATTGTGAAACTGGCTCGCGAGAATCCGGCGTGGGGTTACGACCGTATCCAGGGGGCGCTGGCCAACCTCGGCCACCAAGTCTCGGATCAGACGGTCGGCAATGTGCTCAAGGACCATGGCATCGAGCCCGCTCCGCGCCGAAAGAGTGAACCGTCCTGGGGTACTTTTCTCAAGTCCCACTGGGACGTATTTTCGGCCGTGGATTTCACCACCGTAGAAGTCTGGACCGTCAGCGGACTGGTGACATTCTACCTGCTCGTCGTCATGGAACTGAAGACCCGCCGAGTGTGCCTGGCCGGTTGCACGGCCAATCCGCACGAGGCGTGGATGAAACAAACTGCCAAAGAGCTGACAAACGCCGAGGACGGATTCCTCAGGTGTGACGGCAAAAAATACCTGATCATGGATCGGGACGACAAGTTTTGTGAATCGTTTCGCCGCGTGCTGAAAGATGAGAACGTTCAACCGGTGAGATTGCCGCCGCGGAGCCCCAACCTGAACGCGCATCTGGAGAGGTTTTTCGGCTCCCTAAGATCTGAATGCCTCGACCGCATGATCTTCTTTGGTGAGCAGTCGTTGCGCACGGCCGTGCGAGAATACCTTTCGCATTATCACGGAGAGCGTAATCATCAGGGCTTGAACAACAAGATCCCGATTCCGGACGCCGACCTGAATCAAACCACTGGCCCGATCGAATGCCGCCAGCGGCTCGGCGGGCTGCTGCGCTATTACCATCGGCGAGCTGCTTAGCGGCCAGACCCTCTTCACCGTGGATTGCCACATCGGGCGCTGATGCTCCGCACTCTCCAGGAATTCCGACCGCCAATCGTCCCAATCGCCCCCCAAGACTCGCCACGACGGCCGACATTCCCACTCACAAACCGCCTGTTCGGCCGGAAAATTTCGGCCATTCGCCGTCGCTCGACTTTTTTGACTGGACGGGGTGCTGGGCGTCGTCGCAAAGCCAAACCGGGTCGGAAGATAGGCAAAGATCGACACGGTTTTGCGCCGCTTTGCCGGGATATGCACCGGTGGGATGGGAAGTATCCCCGAGAGGATTCGAACCTCTAACCTTCGGCTCCGGAGGCCCTCAATCAAAGTGAGAACGCATCCAATCTAAAGCCGACGCAAGTACCAAGACAGACTCGTGTTACGTCAAATCGCAAAACTATCGCAGTGCTCGCGACGATCTCTAGAAATTACAGGATTTACGCCGTTTTGCAAGGGAATCTCTGACAATCTCTGACAAATGGCAATCCCTCCCGCAGCCCCGGCACAGCTGTCACATCGGCTCTCGCTACCATTTCGGGTCAAGGATTGGCGACTCGCAATCGTCACGCTCGCTGGTCGCCTCGCCCCTCGACTGGCCATCACTGGCGCATGAAAAAACCACAGGCCGCTAGTCATTGGCTCTGTGGTCTTTCGTCATCTGTTTTCGTCAGCGTCACGGTCGCGGTGCGTCACTTGCTTGCGGTGGGTCATTGTCATTTACCGTCTGCTTCGGATGGAACGGCATCTCCGATGCAATTCGTTTCGCCCGCGGCAGGTTTGCCCAAACTTCATGATTCCAAGGGGAAAGAAGGAATCGATAGAAGATGGTGATCCAATCATCTTTAAAGACAGATCGTTCATAGAGTGGAAAATTCGGATCAGACAGCTCGACATAGAAATCTTCAAATCGCAGATTGCTTTCAAAAAGAATCTGAAGCGGTTCACCTAACTTCGCTGGGCGAACGATCTCTTCGATTCTCAGCAAAGCGTCTTGCCGAGTGAACGAACCAAAGTCTTCCCGCCAGCCCCAGACTCGGACCTGTAAGCAAGATTGTGTCAGCTAGCAAAAAATGGTATTCCATAGAGACCTTTTTTGCCAATAGGAGTCTGACGCATGGACGTTTCCATTCGCACTCGAGCAGAGCAGCTAGCAGATGAGTTCGCCCAGCAGGCGACGACCATCGAGGAGCTCAATCAGCTGATGAAGCTGATGATGAAGTCTGGCCTGGAACGGATGTTGAACACTGAGATGGATGTGCACCTGGGGCGGCGGCAGGTGTCACCGGCGACCCAGGCAACGTTGGCCGATCCGGCGGCGGCCGAGACCAGGGAAGACGGCCTACGATCTCCGAATCGCCGGAACGGCCATAGCCGGAAGACGGTGCAGGGCGATTTGGGCGAAGTCACGCTGTGTACGCCCAGGGATCGGTGTCCTTTCGGCAAGCCCGTATGAATCTTTTCACCAGCGTTGCTAGCGTGACGGTTTCCTTCTTTTGCTAGCCCAAGGAGACTGTGATGCGAAAAGAGCGGGGAGAAATGGCGGCGGACTTGGTGGCGGCACGGCAACGATTCGAGGCGTGGCGGGCGGATCGCGTTCGTGGCGCAAGGATTCCGGAGGAATTGTGGGCCCTGGCCGTGGACATGGCCGCGCAGTACGGCCTCGGTCGAGCGGTGTCGGCCTTGCGCTTGGATTACTATTCCCTGCAGCGGCGAGTGCGAGCTGCGGGCCGCGAGGTCGCAGAGCGCCAGCGGCGGACGACGCGAGGCCCGGCGAAGGCGGCTGGTTCGGCCGGGAGTCCACCGCTGCCACTGCCAGATGGTCGTGAGACATTCATTCAGTTTCCGCCATTGGGGATGTCGTCTCCCAGTTGTCGTCTGGAACTGCAGACGCCAGCGGGAGCCAGCTTGCGGCTGGAACTGGTCGGCGCGTCGATCGCCGATACGATGCTCCTGACCCGCGCGATCTGGAGTCAACTGTAATGCTGCAGATTACTCCTCACATGCGAGTCCTGGTGGCCATCGCCCCGATCGACTTTCGTAACGGCATTGACGGGCTGGTGCGCGTGTGCCAGGCCACGCTCCAGGAAGATGCCATGACAGGGACGCTGTTTGTGTTTCGCAATCGACACGGCACGTCGCTCAAGGCCATTGTTTACGATGGTCAAGGATATTGGCTGTGTCAGAAGCGACTGTCGACGGGCCGCTTCACCTGGTGGCCAACCGGCAACATCGCTGGCGATCTCAAGGCTCAGTCCCTGGCCGCTCATCAACTCCAGGTGCTGTTCTCTGCCGGCAACGCAGCTCGCACGGGCGCTCCCGAGGATTGGCGGCCCATTCGCACGGGTAGCTGAGTATCGCCCCATCACACGGGCCAGGGAAGGCCCTTTCGAATCAATTCTGAATCTCCGGCGCCATGCGCTGGCCGGTGCGGCTCGACGATTCATCAAGCTTCCTCCACAATTTACGGCCAACTGCTCTTGTCTGGGACGTGTCCGACGGCTTATCACAAAGACCTGCGCGAGACATTCCCCACATCCAGGCCGTGGATTGACGAGGTCCCAGCATGTCACGGATGAAAACGACGTCGAAATCGCCAAAGATTGTGGAACTGGATCAGCAACGTCTCGAAGAGCTTGTCCAACGCGCCGAATCGCATACCTTTGAGGATGGTGACTACGAGACGGTGCAGCAGTTGCTCCAGTCCTATGCCTATTTGACCGATGTCGTGGGCCATAAGAGCACCACCATCACTCGGCTCCGCGAGTTGCTCTTCGGCGCCAAGACCGAGTCGCGGTCGAATCTCCTGGGCCATTCCCCTTCGGGTCGGGCCACCGACCCTGGTCCCGGTTGGCCTGATGCGGGCCAGGCTGCGGATGGGGTACCCGCCGATCCACCTGTCCAGCTGCGCCGCCGGGGCCATGGTCGCATCAGTGCCGAAGATTACACCGGAGCCACCACGGTCAGCGTGAACTTGGACGCGATGACGGTGGGAGCGACTTGTCCGGAGTGCCAGGACGGCACGCTTTACAAGCTCGATCCGGGCGTGGTGGTGCGGATCTCCGGTCAGGCTCCACTGCGAGCCACGGTGTATGAACTGGAAAAGGTCCGCTGCAATCTGTGCGGTGTGACGTTCACAGCGGAGACTCCCGCTGGCGTGGGTGAGGAAAAGTATGACGCGGCTGCGGTGGCGATCGTCGGTGTGCTGAAATACGGCACTGGAGTCCCCTTCCATCGCGCGGCCAACCTGCAAGAGAGCGTGGGCGTGCCGGTACCCGCTTCGACTCAGTGGGATATGGTCTCGGGGGCCGCTCCCGCTCTGCAGCCGGCGTACGACGAGTTGATCCACCAGGCTGCTCAAGGCGACGTCGTTTACAACGATGACACCACGGTGAAGATCCTGGAGTTCATGGGACGCCGGGCCGCCGCTTCGTCGGCCGCAACCGACGCCAGCGAAGTAGCCGGTGACCCTACCGCGGTCACGGACGATGACACGTACGGCGAGGACGGTGACGCTGCGGAACTGGCAAGCGTGGCCGTCACCCCGGACACTTCCGGCGCTGATCCGGCCGCACTGAAAAAAGCTCGGAGCCCTCGCAAGGGTCTGTTTACTTCCGGCGTGGTGGCGACGCGCGATGGCCGGAGGATCGTGCTGTTCTTCAGCGGGCGCCAGCATGCGGGCGAGAATCTGGCCGACGTCTTGCAGCATCGTGCGGAAGATTCGCCACCGCCGATTCAAATGTGCGATGGCCTGTCGCGGAACTATCCGCCAGCGTTGGACACCATTCTGGCGAACTGCCTGGTGCATGCCCGCCGCAAGTTCGTCAATGTGCAGGACCGATTTCCCGACGAGTGCCGCCAGGTAATTGAATTTCTGGCCGAAGTTTATCGAGTCGACGACAAGGCTCGGCGGTTACAACTAGGTCCGGAAGACCGGCTGGCACTGCATCAGCTGGAAAGTCAGCCGGTGATGGCGGATCTCAAGACCTGGCTGGACAGACAATTCGCCGAGCGGTTGGTCGAACCGAACTCCAGCCTGGGAGACGCGATACGCTACATGACCGGGCACTGGGATCAGCTGACGCTGTTCTTGCGACAGCCGGGCGCGCCGCTCGATAACAACCTTTGCGAACGAATGCTGAAAATGGTGATCGTTCATCGCAAGAACGCTCTCTTCTATCTGACGCAGCGTGGAGCACAGGTCGGTGACATCTATATGAGCTTGATTCACACGTGTCACCAATGCGGCGCGAGTCCGATGGACTATCTTGTTCAGCTCCAGGAGCACGCCCAGGACGTGGCTGAGCATCCCGAGCGTTGGCTGCCCTGGAACTACGAAGAGCAGTTGCTGGTGCCAGTCGACGTAAGCGATCCGCGGGGCCAATCGGATGTCGACTCGATCCGCAGAATGCGCCGACATCGTCGCGCGGAACTGAGGCGCCACGCAAAATAGAAAATTGTGTCGGCCAATTTAGTTGCGCAATCGCGTGCATGGCGTCCGCGTCGTCGTCTCGTCAGGCGTGAGGCGCTGCGCGATACCGTCCTCGGCACCGCGCATCCGCAGGCTCGGCTGCGCATCAACCAGCGGCTGAAGGCTCGACCTTGTGCCGTTCCTCTCGGACTCCGTTCGCTGTCGCGCACCGCAGATCTCGTTCGAGTCGCCTCCGGCGACTCCGCAGGCCCCGGCCGACAGCGGAAATCGGCCCTTGCGCAAGCCGCCCAGACCCCTCAATCTGCGGCAATTTCACCAATACAGCCTTGCCGAAAGGACACACCTACTGTGGCAAACGGACTCAAAAAAACGCCGCCAAGACGTAGCAGGGGAAGGGCGTGGTCCGCCGAACGTTCCTGGAGATCCGGCCTCTTTCCATTTTCGATCTTACGGGTTCACGTCGGCCCTGTCGTCAATTTGTCTGACCAAATGTTGCAGAAATATATCTGTTAATGTCCTGTCGGGCAGCATGTGAGATGAGCTTAAGACTGATCGTGACATCTCCAGCTGTCGTTCCGATCTCGGCGGGGTGTGCTGGTAGATATACGAACACCTTATCACGTTCACGGATCATCGCTCGGCCCCGATCCCATCGGTGTGACCGCCCCTTCCAAGCAAAGCCTTTTTCACCAACTACAAAATACCACGGCTTATACAAAAATTGCCAAATAAATGCAGCAATCACAAGTGAAAAAAAAGTCCAATAGGTATTGCGTTCAAACCACAAGTCAAAAACTCCAAGCCCAACTGTGAGTAAATTAAAGGCCAATAGGCCGCATGTAATGGCTATCGATACGTAAGCCGAAGCTCCATAGTATGACCACGGGATTTGAATTCGCATGCCGACAGTCCCGACGACAGCATCATCCACCGAGGCGTCAATTCTTCGCCGGTACTCAAAAATCATCGGAATGATGAGTAACATGAACCATCCGGACAAGGCGTTCATTGCTCGGCGTCTCACGAAGAGGTCTGAGTGCACGACTATTGATGTGTTGACAAAAACTCTTTGACATTGGACGTCGAGTAGCGTCGATGCTTGTCCAGCAGATTTGCCGCCGCCTGTTTGACATTGGCGAGTCAACCTGCAACGGAAAGTTCAGCAATTTCAATGCCGGGAATATCACTTTGATGATGCGACGCCGTTTTCGATTCTTTGTTGAGAATTGCACGCGGGGCGACCAAATTTAGACTGAATAACGTTTGGGGATTTCATGCTTGGGGCCCGGGCAACACTGGAACCTTGGGCCCTGGTGTTGGTGTTGGAGTTGGAAGCTTCGGTAGGCCGCCGCGAAGTACATTCTGCAGGCCGAAGACGCATCCACACATCAGATCGATTGTGGAAGCAAGTCGCGCGATTTGATTCATAATTGGTGACGGATTCGCCACTTCGCACCAAGTGAATATGTGACTGAGCATGGACGCTGCCAGGCAGCAATAGGAAGGTGCCCAAAAATTAAACGGAGGGGGACTTGCAATCGCTAATACACAATAAGTTGCGGCGACTGAAAAGGCTGTAATTGCAGTGACACACCGAACAGGCGCGCGTCCCAGTCCACGTCCAATCAATGCTGGGTCTACCACAATTGCGAACGGTGCGATTATGGGATTGTTACCGGATGGAGTGTACGGATTCGTCCCAGCGAATGTAACGACAGCGTTTAGATTTCGACCTTGAGACGGTGAAAATGGCCCGGACCAAAGAAAATACAAATTGAGATCGATCGCAACAGAACTGTCCCATGCTCCTACCCAGCGGAAGACGTTGACGGTGGAGCCGCTGGAGGCGAACGTTTCGCCGTAGGCTTTGAAGTCGTAACTGTCGGTGACGGCGCTGGTGCTACCTGTTAGTTTACGCGTCGAGCCGAGCCGGTCAAACAGATAGTAGGTGCTGGTGCTGCTGCGGCGCTGGCTGATCAGCTTACCGTAGCCGGCCGGTTCGAGGGTGTAGACCACCTGGGTCACGTTGGAGCCATCGGTCTCCAAGAGGATGTTTTGCAAATCCCAGATCGGTTTTTTGGTCCCCTGGGAGTCGACGATCTGCACCCGCTGGCCATCGCCATTGAAGGTGTAGACGTTCGTGGTCATCCCCGTCTTGGCCACCTGGGTCAGCCGGTTTTCATCGTCCCAGGTGTGCGTGGTCCGGGTCGTGCCCACGTGCTCCACCTCCAGGTTGCCGTTGGCATCGTAGGTGAACGTCGTGCGTGTCGTCCCTTTGACGCTCGTCGACAGCTGGTTGGCGTCGTCGTACGTGTACGTGGTTCGGGCGCTGTGACGTCGAACAGCGTCGCTCGGTTCCCCACGGCGTCGTAGGTCATCGTGTCGGCGTACTGCACTACGCCGGCGCTGTCACGCACCTCGGAGGTCAGCTGATTGGCATTGTCATAGCCCCACGTGACCGTGGCCCCGATCTCATTCACCTTGGTAGGGTTCCCGGCGTTGTCATAGGTATAGGTGTATCGCGCCAGGTAGAGGCCCGTGGATGACAGATGCGTGAGCCCGGTGACCTGGCTGGCCGCATCGTAGGTGTACGTGCTGCTGGTGCCGTTGGCCCGCTGCACCGTCGTACGACGGCCCGCGCTGTCATAGGCGTACGTGGTCCGGTCCGACTGCGGGTTTTCCACCGACTTGATCCGACCCGCCTCATCGTACGTGTACGTGAACCGACCCCCGCCAGGTTCCTGCAAGGATTTGCGCTGTCCGTCCGCGTAATATCCGTATGTAACTATTTTGCCGGCCGGATTCTTGACCGTCTCGAGCTGACCTGCGTTATCGTACGTCGAAGTGTACCGGCCCGTACCGTCCCAAAGCACCGTCCGATTGCCGGCATCATCGTACGTGGTCGTCACGCGCGTGCCGTCTTGATACTCGCGCTCGATCTGACGACCCACGTCATCATAAGTGTAGGAGGTTCGTCGGTCCTTGCCGTCGATCCGCACCTCAAGCTGCCCGCCGGCGTCGTACTGATACGTCGTGCGGCGATTCAGAGGATCAATTTTCACCGTCCGGCGGCCAGCATCGTCGTACTCAAAGGCCGTGATCTTTCCCCGTGCGTCGGTGAGCGCCGTAAGACGCCCGTCGTCGTCGTACGTAAAGCTAGTCCGGTCGCCCAGCGCATTCTGTGTGACGTTCCTTCTGCCCGCGTCATCGTATCCGTAGGTGGTGCGATTCCCGAGCGGATCCTGGGTAGTCTGCAGCCGTCCGGCGTTGTCGTAAGCGTAGGTCGTGCGTTTGGCCAGGGGGTTGATCGACACCTCCAGGTTTCCCGCCGCGTCGTAACTGAGCGTGGCCCGGTTCCCCAGCGGATCGATCGTCACCTGCAGCTGCCCTCGCGAGGTGTACTGGTACGTCGTCACCTGGCCCAGCGGGTTCTTGATCGTCTGCAGCTGGCAGTTCGTCCCGTAGGTCAGCGTCGTCCGATTGCCTGGCGCATCGATCTGCGCCGTCGGACGATTCAGGTTGTCACGCGTCGTCGTCGACACGTCCCCCAGGGCATTCTTCACCGTCTCCAGCTGACGCGTGGCACTGTACGTGTACGTCGTCGACCGCGCGCACCATTGAGCGTCACCGCCGTGGAGGTCATCAGGCCGCTCGTGTCGTACGCCGCCGTCGTCAACTCGTGCTCCGCGTTCTCGATCGTCGTGCACTGCCCAAACCCGTTGTACGAAAACGTCGTCCGTCGCAGCAGCGCGTCCTCGACCGCCGACAACTGGTGGGTTGAACCCGACCAGACCATCGTCGTCGGTTCCCCGCCGCCGTTGATCAGCGACTCCACCCGACCGCTGGAATCGTAGGTCGCCGTCACATGCCGACCCAACGGCGTCGTCACCCGCTCCAGTTGCTTGATCCCCAGCGCCGAAAACGTCTTGTAGGCGTACGTCGTCACCTCGTTGAGAGGATTGGTGACCGTCTCCACCAACCGCCCCGTCCAGGTCAGCGTCGTCCGCTTCCCCAACGGATCAATCACCGTCTCCAGCAGCTTGCTGGCCGAGTGGGCCAGCGTCGTCACCTTCGCCCGGGGATCGCTGAACACCGTCGTGTTCCCCGAGTACGTGTACGTCGCCCGCATTGTCCGGGTACTGGATGTTCGTGACCCGACTGCTCCCATCGTAGCTGAACGTCGTCCGATCCCCCGACGGCGACACCTCGGCACTCAGCCGACCGCTGCCGTCATAAGCGAACGACGACTCGCATAGCTCCGGAGAAGTAAACTTCGTCAGCTGATTGGACGACACCGTCAACGTCGTCCGCCGACCCGTGCTGTCCTGGATCGCCTGAATCTTGTTGCTGCCGTCATAGTGAAACGTCGTCCGCTGCGACGCCGGATTCAGCACATGCTCGATCCGGCTGGTGCCGCCCACGTAGGATATCGTCCACACGTTGCCCACGTGATTGGCCAGCTTCGTCACTTTGCCCGTACTGTCATAGTAGTACTGGAACCCGTCCGGCTGCGTCTCCATCCACCCCGAGCCGTCGTCCACCACGATGTTGGCCGTGTCGTCCGGCGCGTGTAACTACCACCACCGGCGCTCGTATAGGCATACTCCGTCCCCGAACCGGAGATGATCTTCACGTCGCCACCAGCAGCGACCGCCTGCCGATTCAGGTTGCTCGTCCAGCCGTTGGCGTACTCGTCGCTGTTGCCCAGATAGGCCGTGTTAAAGTAAAACTCCACCGTCGGGTCGAGCGGCCCACCCGACGGCAGACGGTAAGAAATCACCAGATTCCCGTAAGCCGGGTCGATCAGCCCCTGCTCCGACGCGACGCTCGCCGCATCCACCGTCGCCAGACCATAGTTGGCGGCCGACAGCCAGGAAGCCCCGCCCCCGACCGACACGTCGCCGCCAGGCAGCTTGCTGGGCATCACTGTCGGTGACGGCGAAGGGCACGCACTGCAACTGGTGCTCGTGCATCCACCCACCGAAGGACCCAGCAGCGACGGCCAGTCACTGGCCGGGCTATATGGAGGAGGCGTATTGACCGGACCAGGGTACGGACGACGGACCCACGGCTTACCGTATGTGGGCATGATACGTTCCTCGACTCAAGCGACACCAGCATCCACTCGAATCGTCGCCGTTCCCACGCGACTATTCCGCCCAGAAAGCGACCGTCCGAACAGCTCCCACATCGACCAACGAACAGCCACCCTTAAAACTCTTTACACCATCCTCAACAGCTACACAAGCATCAAACACTAAAATTTTCCCAACAGCTCCCAGCCTCCGGGGCAGACGACAGACAGTCATCGGCTGGATAGCCATCATCCAGGAACCGGCCAGTCGAGCCCGAACCGATCAGCGTACCAGAACTCGTCGTGGCGCCGGTGACGCAACAAGTACGCACGTTCCACCTCGATCGATCCGCGTCTTGCACAAAATATCTCCCATGCCTGCTGCCATTCCAGCACTGGCTGAGTATCGGATGAGCCGCCTGCGGCGCAGCGGCAACGGAACTTCCAGCGGTTGCTTCGGGTCGGATGGAAACAGCGTGGACAACTACCTGCTGGTGGACGATCCCACGAGCGACGCGGACACGACCTACGTCCAGTCAGACGCCACGCTCGATATCGATCTCTACGTCTGCGATGATTCGCCGGTCCCGGCCGGAAACGCTCTGGCGGTTCAAAGCCTGGCCCTGTGGAGGAAGGCGGCGCCGGCGAAGGCGTATGTCGGTGGGGCGTGGAAGGGCACGGGGTAGAATACTTGTCCCACGAGTTCCCAGTAATACAATAAGCCGTTGATCAAATGGTCATTGGGCCACGGGATGACCGCCAGCCGACGAGCGTCTAAGGTAGATTGTCGCAGTTGTAGAATCCAGGAAGGCGTCGCATATTCACCTTTGTCGCTCCATGGTGCGATCATGCGGATTCTGATCACGGGTGCGGCCGGATTCATTGGCGTCAACGCCCTACGATGGTTGCTCCGAGACACGCCGGATCAATTACTGGCTGTCGACAAGATGACGTACGCCGTTAACCAAGCGATGATCTCTGAGCTAGTCGACGCTAATCGGCTTCGCTTCGCTCCGATCGACTTGTGCGATTCCGCGGCGTTGTTCAATTGTATTGAAGACTTTTGTCCTCAAGCTGTGATTCATCTGGCCGCCGAAACTCATGTCGACCGGTCAATCGACGACCCGAGACCATTTCTGCAGTCAAATATCGTAGGTACGTTCGAACTGCTCGAATGCGTGCGGCGCTATTGGAACCGATTGCCGATCGATCAACGCGACCAATTCAGATTTTTGCATGTGTCCACAGACGAGGTCTACGGATCGTTGGCGGCCGCGTCGCCTCCCTCCACGGAGCAATCGGTCTACCAGCCCCGCAGCCCCTACTCCGCCACGAAGGCATCCTCCGATCATTTGGCCCTGGCGTGGTACTCGACTTTCGGCCTGCCCGTGCTCGTGACCCATAGTTCGAACAACTATGGTCCGTACCAGTTCCCGGAAAAATTGCTGCCGATGGCCACCCTCCGGGCCATTCGAGGAGAACCCATCCCGGTATACGGCCACGGCGAGAATGTGCGGGACTGGATTCATGTGGACGATCACGTGCGGGCCCTCTACCAAGTGCTGCTGGCCGGGACGCCCGGCCAGACCTACAACGTCGGGGCGGGAAACGAATGTCGGAACATCGAGTTGGTCCGAAAGATTTGCGACGCTCTGGACGAGTTGTACCCAGGTCAACAGAACCCCGCGCTGCCCACGGAAATGCGCGCACGGCCAAGTTTTCGCTACGCCGACCTGATATCGTTTGTAACCGATCGTCCTGGACATGACTTTCGGTATGCTCTGGACACAACCAAACTGCGCAGCGAATTGGGTTGGCGGCCACTGGAACCGCTGTCCGAGGGAATTCGGTCGACCGTCGGCTGGTACCTGACACATCGTGATTGGTGGGAAGGAGTTTCCCAAGCCGCATTGGCTCGAAAGGGATTGGGTCAAGCGCTGGTATCGGACGAGGGTCGTGATTCAGGATCCACCGGTCGTGATGGCAGGAGATCGGCTTTATGAAAGGAATCATCCTGGCCGGAGGGTGCGGCACGCGGCTACATCCACTTACGCTGGCGACGTCGAAGCAACTGCTTCCCGTCTACGACAAGCCCCTAATCTACTATCCGCTGTCGGTACTCATGGCTACCGATATTCGGGAGATATTGATCATCTCCACGCCTGAGCATTTACCGAGCTTCCAGCGGCTGCTGGGTGATGGTAGCCAGTTGGGCTGCGACTTCGAATACGCTGTCCAGCCAGTTCCCGAGGGTCTAGCCCAGGCATTCATGATTGGCGAGTCGTTTATCGGGGGCGGCCCGGTTGCTCTCATTCTGGGCGACAATATCTTCTACGGTGCAGGGTTCAACGAGCAGACCCGCACTTGCACTCGGCCCGACGGTGCCATCGTCTTTGGTGCACTGGTCCGCGACCCGCAGCGGTATGGGGTCATCGAACTGGATGAGCTCGGAGTCCCGCGATCCATCGAGGAGAAGCCGATTCAGCCAAAGTCGGCCTATGCGGTTCCGGGTTTATACTTTTGCGACCGTGAAGTTGTGAAAATCGCTCGGCAGTTAGAACGATCAGCCCGGGGCGAGTACGAAATCGCTTCGGTGCTCGGCGAGTACCTTCGGCAGGGTAAGCTGCAGGTGCGGGTGTTGGACCGAGGGGTCGCTTGGCTGGACACGGGGACCTTCGGTGCTTTGAGCGAGGCGTCAACGTTCGTCCAGGTGATCGAAGAGCGGCAAGGGCTGAAGATTGGGTGTATCGAGGAAGTCGCCTATGCCCGAGGATTCATCGATCGCCACCAGTTGATGCAACTTGCTGCCAAATATCGCAATAGCGGATATGGTGACTACCTACAGAGGGTAGCGCAGGCCTCTACGACTCAGTTGGTGGTTTGACCTGTGTCCTGAACACCGATTCTGTGGCGTGGTTCGGTGCCGTTTGGGCAACTCGGCCCGACGTGGCTCAAACGTCAGTTCTGCTCGATCGAGAGGCGCATTCTCTTGACTGAATGTCACTGGCCCGATCGAGTGCCGCCAGCGGCTCGGCGGGCTGTTGCGCTATTACCATCGGCGAGCTGCTTTGCGGCCAGACCGTTTTCACCGTGGATTGCCACATCGGGCGCTGATCCTCCGCACTCTCCAGGAATGACGACCGCCAATCGCCCCCCCAGACTCGCCACGACGGCCGACATTCCCGCTCACAAACCGCCTGTTCGGCCGGAAAATTTCGGCCATTCGCCGTCGCTCGACTTTTTTGACTGGACGCGAGTCCCCTTGGCTGCCAATAACTTGCCCGCTGTGGCCGTCGAGAAAAATCCGTCGCCGCAGCTAGCATCGACCGCTAGCGGTGATAGAATGCAGTGGCTTCGAGCGTGTGGCCGTTGGCGCACCTCACCTCGCGCCTCTGCCTCATCACTCACGTCGACTCACCGTGAGCCGACGACTTTATCTTGGCCGAGGAGGATCATTAGTCCACTCTTTAACGTCCTCAAAGCGGTCAAGATTATGAGGTGAGGACACCGAAGAGCCGAGTTTTTTGACCGGACGGGACGACAGGCGTGCTCGGATTGATTCAATCTTGTTCAATTCGGCGATCAGGCGGCCCGAAGAGTTTCTCGATCAATGATGTCGCAATCGTTGCGAAGATAACTGCCTGGACAAAAACTCCGGTAGCAAAGCATGCGCGGCCGAAATAGTTTCTCCACGCGTCGAGCAGCTGTGTGTTGGAAGCCGCAGACTCAAGACCGGTCAAGAATATTGCGACGATAAACGAACCTATGGTCAGGCCGGGTATTGCCATGAATAGGCTAAAATACCTTACGGCGACAATCCCACGTTCGATGCCATTCGATCGCGCACGTCTACGCCGCAGTCGCCTGACCCGACTTAGTGCAATCAATAGGTCACTAAAGGGACGATAGAATTCACTCGCAACAGCGATGCCAAAACTTGCCGAGATTGCGATTACCAAGAAAAACGCAAAAAAAGACCTAAAAAGCGTGGCAATAAACAGCCCTGCGATTCCTCCAAACACCGCTCCTCCGCAGGCAATAAGAAGTGGAAGTATCGTTTCTTGTTCTAGCGTGAAAAGGCGCCGTTTCATGGTCAATCTCTACTCGAGAATCTTATCAAGAGCCTCTAGCACTTCCTTACAGAGATCAAAATGAGCCGCGCACCAACGGTTGCCGGCACGGACTAACTGCCTCAAAAGGAAGAGTGAGCAAACTGAGCATTCTCCGGCAACAAGGATCTGATCACCCCTGTTAAGTTGCTGAAAAATTTGCGAGATACAGTCGATCACGCAGGCAGGGGTTTGATTCTTTCTGCATGGCCATCGTAAGCAGGCATCGATAGTCGATCCTATCCATATCGCACAGCCTAGACAACAGCCGATCTGCACGGCAAACTTGCCAGTCTGATCTACGTAGATCATTGGATTGCCGTGACAGTACTTGGCATCCGGATGCCACAAGAATGTAATTGGGTCCATACTCAAGAACCTTGCCAACTGCGGGCTATAGGGCCTTGCTCTGAGATAGTAGGCGAGCCGGTCGAGGTCATAGTAGTATCCGAGCATGCCGACCCAGCGGAAGACGTTCACGGTGGAGCCGCTGGAGGCGAACGTTTCTCCGTAGGCCCGGAAGTCGTAACTGTCGGTGATGGCGCTGACGCTGCTCGTGAGCTTCCGCGTAGAGCCGAGTCGATCGAAGTGATAGAAGCTCGTCGTGCTGCCACGCCGCTGGCTGACCAAGTTCCCGTAGCCGGCCGGTTCCAGGGTGTAGACCACCTGCGTGACATTGGAGCCGTCTGTCTCCAGCAGGATGTTTTCCAGGTCCCAGATTGGCTTCTTGGTCCCCTGGGAGTCGACGATCTGCACCCGCTGCCCGTCCCCATTGAAGGTGTAGACGTTCGTGGTCATTCCCGTCTTGGCCACCTGGGTCAGCCGGTTCTCATCGTCCCAGGTGTGCGTGGTCCGGGTCGTGCCCACGTGCTCCACCTCCAGGTTGCCGTTGGCATCGTAGGTGAACGTCGTGCGTGTCGTCCCCTTGACGCTCGTCGACAGCTGGTTGGCGTCGTCGTACGTGTACGTGGTTCGGGCGCCTGTGACGTCGAACAGCGTCGCTCGGTTCCCCACGGCGTCGTAGGTCATCGTGTCGGCGTACTGGACTACGCCGGCGCTGTCACGCACCTCGGAGGTCAGCTGATTGGCATTGTCATAGCCCCACGTGACCGTGGCCCCGATCTCGTTCACCTTGGTCGGGTTCCCGGCGTTATCATAGGTATAGGTATACCGCGCCAGGTAGAGGCCCGTGGACGACAGATGCGTGAGCCCGGTGACCTGGCTGGCCGCATCGTAGGTGTACGTGCTGCTGGTGCCGTTGGCCCGCTGAATAGTCGTACGACGGCCCGCGCTGTCATAGGCGTACGTGGTCCGGTCCGACTGCGGGTTTTCCACCGACTTGATGCGACCCGCCTCATCGTAAGTGTATGTGAACCGAATGCCGCCAGCGGCTCGGCGGACTGCTGCGCTATTACCGTCGGCGAGCTGCTTAGCGGCCAGACCGATTTCACCCGTGGATTGCCACATCGGGCGCTGATCCTCCGGACTCTCCAGGAATGACGACCGCCAATCGCCCCAATCGATCTCCCAGACTCGCCACGACGGCCGACATTCCCACTCACAAACCGCCTGTTCGGCCAAAAAATATCGGCCATTCGCCATCGCTCGACTTTCTTGACTGGACGGCGTTTCTTGTCGTCTAGCGCCCCGGAAAAAATTCAGTTACTCGACCATCGGATGAAACATGAATCACGCAATGACCACCCGGAGTACTCGGCTTTGATTCAATCGTTATCGCAAAGCCATTACTGTTTGGGTCTCTCGTAACTTGGGACACAAATTGCGCAGAACCACCTTTTGCAATGTATTCGCGTTCCGCGATTTTTCTTGCGTCATCCTTGTCAATTACGATTTGGCCGTCTGAAATCGATTCGTTGGAGTTTGAATCATTTCTGCGGCCGCAACCCCAAAGCAAAGCCGCAACGGCGGCAGACATCAGCGCGATCGTCCAGCCCGTTAAATAATTGTCAAAACGGTGCAGTTTCATAAATACTCGATTTTACAAATAGTAAGGAATTTGAATTCGGTGACGTGTAACACAAACACTATGAATGGATAGTTAGCCTAATTGCAAAGTGTTCCAATATTGCGCGCCACAAATCGTATAGCATTATCTACCGCTGTTTCGCAGGCCGGGACACCACCGCAGCGAGATGCGCCTTGAGACAAACAGTCCAGCTCGACTCGGTATGCCGCACATTCTTGTTCATTTTGAGTGCCCCAAAACCCAATCCAAAAGGGAAAGGGCGGGCGTGACAACGTACAACCAAAACCACATGTTCCTGATATGTCGCCTTGGTCGATATGTTGTTGTTCGTGGGCAATAATACACGAATTAATAATAGCATCAGCGACCGCATTGCCGGTGCCGGCACCGCCCGCAATTCCTGCAGTTTGCCAAACACAAATTACAAGCCTTTCATCACAACAAATCACCCCACCAGCACTTGTTCCTGCAAGTCCTGCGGTAACCGCAGCTGCGCAGCATGCTGCAGGCGTGCGCGGAGTCTTGCAACGGCAAAAAGGCGATGCATACGGATTATATCCCGGTCCAGCAATTTCACGCCCCGACGGATCAGTGGCCCGCAAACAACGTCCAGCGACATAGTCAAACCAATTCGGGCTTAGGGAACGCAACCAAAGCGGATCTTTGGTCAGAAATCTCGCGATTTTGGGGTTATAGGGTCTAGCTCTGAGGTAGTAGGCGAGCCGATCGAGATCGTAGTAGTAACCCAGCATACCGACCCAGCGGAAGACGTTGACGGTGGATCCGCTGGAGGCGAACGTTTCGCCGTAGGCCCGGAAGTCGTAACTGTCGGTGATGGCGCTGGCGCTGCTCGTGAGCTTCCTCGTCGAGCCCAGCCGGTCGAAGTGATAGAAGCTCGTCGTACTGCTACGGCGCTGGCTGACCAGGTTCCCGTAGCCGGCCGGTTCGAGGGTGTAAACCACCTGGGTGACGTTGGAGCCGTCCGTCTCCAGCAGGATATTTTCCAGGTCCCAGATTGGCTTCTTCGTCCCCTGTGAATCGACGATCTGCACCCGCTGCCCGTCCCCATTGAAGGTGTAGACGTTCGTGGTCATTCCCGTCTTGGCCACCTGGGTCAGCCGGTTTTCATCGTCCCAGGTGTGCGTGGTCCGGGTCGTGCCCACGTGCTCCACCTCCAGGTTGCCGTTGGAGTCGTAGGTGAACGTCGTGCGCGTCGTCCCCTTGACGCTCGTCGACAGCTGGTTGGCGTCGTCGTACGTGTACGTGGTTCGGGCGCCTGTGACGTCGAACAGCGTCGCTCGGTTCCCCACGGCGTCGTAGGTCATCGTGTCGGCGTACTGGACTACGCCGGCGCTGTCACGCACCTCGGAGGTCAGCTGATTGGCATTGTCATAGCCCCACGTGACCGTGGCCCCGATCTCGTTCACCTTGGTCGGGTTCCCGGCGTTATCATAGGTATAGGTATACCGCGCCAGGTAGAGGCCCGTGGACGACAGATGCGTGAGCCCGGTGACCTGGCTGGCCGCATCGTAGGTGTACGTGCTGCTGGTGCCGTTGGCCCGCTGAATAGTCGTACGACGGCCCGCGCTGTCATAGGCGTACGTGGTCCGGTCCGACTGCGGGTTTTCCACCGACTTGATGCGACCCGCCTCATCGTAAGTGTATGTGAACCGACCCCCGCCAGGCTCCTGCGTAAAACTCCGCTGGTTGTCCAGCTCATACCCATACGTAATCACCTTGCCGGCCGGATTCTTGACCGTCTCCAGTCGACTGGCCGCGTCGTAGGTCGAGGTGTAACGACCGGTCGAGTCCCAGAGCACCGTTCGCAGGCCCGCGCCGTCAAAGGTAGTGGTCACCCGCGTGCCGTCTTGATACTCGCGGCTTTCCAACTGCCCGGCCGCGTCGTACGTGAGCGTGGTGCGTCGCGACTTGCCGTCGATCCGCACCGTCAACTGACCCGCCGAGTCATACTGATAGGTCGTCCGGCGATTGAGCGGATCCTGCTGCACCGTCCGGCGCCCCGCCTCGTCGTAAGTGAACGTCGTGCGGTTGCCGCGGGCATCCTGCAGCGCCGTCTGACGACCCACGTCGTCGTAAGTGAACGTCGTCCGATTGCCCAAGGGGTTGACGGTGGCCGTCACCTGCCCGTCCGCGTCGTAGACCGTGGTCACTACATTGCCCCGCGGATCCTTGGCCTCCGTCTGCTGGCCAGCCGCATCATAAGTCAGCGTAGTCCGCTTGCCCAACGGATTGATCGTCGTCGATACGCGTCCGGCTGCATCGTAAACGGTCGTCGACACGTTGCCCTGTGGATCCTTGATCGATGTTTGCTGTCCCGCCGCACTGTAGGTGAACGTGGTCCGATTGCTGAGCGGATCGACGATCACGGTGCGCTGACCAGCATCATCGTAAACATAGGTGGTCCGACGCCCCACCGCGTCCACCTCGGCCAGAACCTCGCCAGCTGCACCGTACTCGATCTCCGAAATTGCGTTGACCGGGTTCTCCGTGGAGATCAGTCGGCCCGCCTCATCGTACGAGAACGTAGTAATGCTCTCCAGCGGATTGATCGACTCCACCACCTGACCGGCCGCATCGTATACCGTTGTCGCGATGCGACTCAGCGGATCCTCCGTGGCGATCCGGCGGCCCGCATCGTCGTAGGTAAACGTCGTTCGATTGAGCAAGGAGTTGACCTGCGCCACCACGCGACCGTCCGCGTCGTACACCGTGGTGGTGAGCTGATTGAGTGGATTGGCGACTGATACCTGTCGACCCGCGTCATCGTATCCGTAGGTGGTGCGATTCCCGAGCGGATCCTGGGTAGTCTGCAGCCGTCCGGCGTTGTCGTAAGCGTAGGTCGTGCGTTTGGCCAGGGGGTTGATCGACACCTCCAGGTTTCCCGCCGCGTCGTAACTGAGCGTGGCCCGGTTCCCCAGCGGATCGATCGTCACCTGCAGCTGCCCTCGCGAGGTGTACTGGTACGTCGTCACCTGGCCCAGCGGGTTCTTGATCGTCTGCAGCTGGCAGTTCGTCCCGTAGGTCAGCGTCGTCCGATTGCCTAGCGCATCGATCTGCGCCGTCGGACGATTCAGGTTGTCACGCGTCGTCGTCGACACGTCCCCCAGGGCATTCTTCACCGTCTCCAGCTGACGCGTGGCACTGTACGTGTACGTCGTCGACCGCGCCGCACCATTGAGCGTCACCGCCGTGGAGGTCATCAGGCCGCTCGTATCGTACGCCGCCGTCGTCAACTCGTGCTCCGCGTTCTCGATCGTCGTGCACTGCCCAAACCCGTTGTACGAAAACGTCGTCCGTCGCAGCAGCGCGTCCTCGACCGCCGACAACTGGTGGGTTGAACCCGACCAGACCATCGTCGTCGGTTCCCCGCCGCCGTTGATCAGCGACTCCACCCGACCGCTGGAATCGTAGGTCGCCGTCACATGCCGACCCAACGGCGTCGTCACCCGCTCCAGTTGCTTGATCCCCAGCGCCGAAAACGTCTTGTAGGCGTACGTCGTCACCTCGTTGAGAGGATTGGTGACCGTCTCCACCAACCGCCCCGTCCAGGTCAGCGTCGTCCGCTTCCCCAACGGATCAATCACCGTCTCCAGCAGCTTGCTGGCCGAGTGGGCCAGCGTCGTCACCTTCGCCCGGGGATCGCTGAACACCGTCGTGTTCCCCGAGTACGTGTACGTCGCCCGCGCATTGTCCGGGTACTGGATGTTCGTGACCCGACTGCTTCCATCGTAGCTGAACGTCGTCCGATCCCCCGACGGCGACACCTCGGCACTCAGCCGACCGCTGCCGTCATAAGCGAACGACGACTCGCATAGCTCCGGAGAAGTAAACTTCGTCAGCTGATTGGACGACACCGTCAACGTCGTCCGCCGACCCGTGCTGTCCTGGATCGCCTGAATCTTGTTGCTGCCGTCATAGTGAAACGTCGTCCGCTGCGACGCCGGATTCAGCACATGCTCGATCCGGCTGGTGCCGCCCACGTAGGATATCGTCCACACGTTGCCCACGTGATTGGCCAGCTTCGTCACTTTGCCCGTACTGTCATAGTAGTACTGGAACCCGTCCGGCTGCGTCTCCATCCACCCCGAGCCGTCGTCCACCACGATGTTAGCCGTGTCGTCCGGCGCCGTGTAACTACCACCACCGGCGCTCGTATAGGCATACTCCGTCCCCGAACCGGAGATGATCTTCACGTCGCCCCCAGCAGCGACCGCCTGCCGATTCAGGTTGCTCGTCCAGCCGTTGGCGTACTCGTCGCTGTTGCCCAGATAGGCCGTGTTAAAGTAAAACTCCACCGTCGGGTCGAGCGGCCCACCCGACGGCAGACGGTAAGAAATCACCAGATTCCCGTAAGCCGGGTCGATCAGCCCCTGCTCCGACGCGACGCTCGCCGCATCCACCGTCGCCAGACCATAGTTGGCGGCCGACAGCCAGGAAGCCCCGCCCCCGACCGACACGTCGCCGCCAGGCAGCTTGCTGGGCATCACTGTCGGTGACGGCGAAGGGCACGCACTGCAACTGGTGCTCGTGCATCCACCCACCGAAGGACCCAGCAGCGACGGCCAGTCACTGGCCGGGCTATATGGAGGAGGCGTATTGACCGGACCAGGGTACGGACGACGGACCCACGGCTTACCGTATGTGGGCATGATACGTTCCTCGACTCAAGCGACACCAGCATCCACTCGAATCGCCGCCGTTCCCACGCGACTATTCCGCCCAGAAAGCGACCGTCCGAACAGCTCCCACATCGACCAACGAACAGCCACCCTTAAAACTCTTTACACCATCCTCAACAGCTACACAAGCATCAAACACTAAAATTTTCCCAACAGCGGACTCTGGATAGCAGTGGATCCTCTATAGCGAGCGCGCACCTGGGACCATAGAATCCAAACGACCAAGCGACTCATGTTCTTCCTACCAAGCGGGCGGCAAGGCGTGCCATGACAAGGCTTTGCATTGCGACTGGCAGCGACTCCAGCCGGTTTGACTATCTGCGCGGGGCGATCGAATCCGTTCATGCGAATAGGGCGGCCGCTGACGTGCAGCTTTGTGTTTTTGACCTAGGGCTACTTTCTCACCAACGCGACTGGATAGCGGGCCAAGCCAGCAACGTAGTCGAGCCAGACTGGTGTTTTGATTTTCCCGGACGCGATAACTCGCCACTGTGGCTGAGGGGCCTATTGGCTCGACCTTTTCTGAAAGAATTTTTCCCTGGAGCCGAAGTCTACCTGTGGCTTGATGCCGATGCATTCGTCCTTGATTGGGCCGTCATCAAGCTATTCTGTGCGGGGGCGCTCTCACGTGGCTTGGCCATTGTTCCCGAGCTTGATCGCGGCAGCCGACTGCAGTTCGGAAAGTTGCCGATCTGGTGGGCCAATGTGGCAGACTGGTATGCAGCTGCATTCGGGCCAGAGGTCGCTCAAGAATTGAAAAGCTACCCCGTCCTGAATGCCGGTGTATTCGCCATGCACCGAGATGCCCCGCATTGGAACGCATGGAACGCAGCCCTTGAGCGAGCCGTGCGTAACGGCGTCAGTGAGGCGACAGACCAAACGGCGTTAAACTACGCCGTGTACATGGACATACCCCCCGATCGGACGGAGTTCTTGCCAGCTTGGTGCAACTGGGGTTGTCACATGGGGTGGCCCAGCTGGGATCTGGCGGCCGACCGATTGGTCGAACCATGCCTGCCCCACACGCCGATAGGTATCTTGCACCGGAGCGGACCGATCAAGTCGCAGCTGGTGGAAGTTCCTTGTACCACCGGCGGCTGTGTCCCGGTTCGACTCTGTTTCCCCCCACGCCTCTCGTTCCCCGAACTCCCGGTTGGTACGCTTTCGCCCGGAGAATACGTGTCGCCCGGTTTGTCGATCGTCTGGCCCGATACGTGCTTTCCAAACTTGGTCTCAGGCGATCCCAAAAACTGCAGCTGGCCTTACCTGCGCCGCGATATCGGCCACCGATGGCTGGTGGACTGCCGGGCCCCCGGGATGGGGTTTGTGAACCGTGACGAGGCTGCGATCTTGCATAACACGGCCTTGCGATTCAGGGGACGAAGAGGTTTGGAAATTGGCAGCTGGCTTGGATGGTCCACCTGTCACATTGCCATGGCAGGGGTGGTTCTGGACGCGGTTGACCCCGAACTGGCTAACCCGGTGGTGCGCCAAAGCGTCGAGTCGTCGCTGTCGATGGCCGGCATTAGGGGATTGGTTAACCTGGTTGCGTCGGCCAGTCCCGCCGCCGTGCCACGCTTAGCAGGCGGGCGAAAATGGTCGTTCTTCTTCATCGATGGTGACCACGAATCACCGGCGCCCACTCTGGATGCCCAGGCTTGCGCAGCGCATGCAACCGACGATGCATTGATTCTATTTCACGACGCTGCGGCGCCAGCTGTAGCTGCAGCCCTCGATTGGTTGCGAGATGCGGGCTGGCAAACGGCCCTATACCAAACAATGCAAATCCTTGGTGTTGCTTGGCGTGGTCAAATTGAACCTCTACATCATCAACCTGACCCGTCGGTTGAATGGACGTTGCCGCGTCACGTTGCCAATCACCCCGTCAGGGAACTGGCCGGGCCCTGATCGGACGGCAGTAGGCGCGTTGACACTGCCGACTTCACGGTTCCATAATCAATTGTGCTGCGAATCACTGGTCTTGGCGGTGAGGAAAAGATGTCACGGTTCTCGGACGTCTTGATGGAATACTACGAGGCTCCGCTGAACCGCGGGACAATGGCGGACGCGGATGCGACCGGACGTGGCAGCCTGAATGGCCACCCGCCCCGTGTGACCATCTTTTTGAAGGTCATTGATTCGCACGTCACGGCAGCGACATTTGAGGCCGAGGGTTGTGGCGTGACAATTGCCGCAGCCTCGGCGCTAACGGTTCTTGCTCGCGGAAGCTCGTTACAGAGATGCCTGCAACTGAGTTCGGCAGATCTATCAGCGGCGCTGGACGGCGTTCCGGAGGACAAACAGTACTGCCTTGATGTGGCAATCATAGCGCTGCGAATGGCAACTCAACAGGCATCGGCGAAGGGATCATGACCAGTGGATGGCGAGATTATTCGATCAAACCCGAAAAGCCCTGAGTCGCCATATGATCGGGCGCTGAGCGAGGCCAGTAGCGGAGCGATCGCCGATGCCAGACGCTCGTATCTTCAGATCATTGCTACTGCATCAGATGCAGAATCGCGGGCCATGGCCCGACATGACCTGGCGGTATTGGCGGCCGTGGAAGGAGACTGGGATACCGCCCACGTGGATTTGGAGTCAGCTTGCCTTGATGCCGCGACGAATCGAATGGCCGCACTGAATCTGAACTCACTGGAAACCGTTCTCATACATCGTCAACAGCGAGCGCGTCGAGTTCGGATCGTCATCGTTAGTGCACTGTTCAATTGGCCGAGTCACGGCGGAGGGAACGTGCACACAATTGAATTGGCCGTGGCGCTGCAACACGCGGGCTACGACGTACACCATCTTTATCTTGAGCATGTTTCATGGGACATCGGTCGCGTTGCCGAGAGTCCTTTTCCGAGCCAAGCGATTCATTTCACAGAATCTACCTGGAACCTATCCGATTTGCAGGATCGCGTTCGCTGCGCCGTCGAAAGCCATCAGCCCGACGTGGTACTGATCACCGACAGTTGGAACTTGAAGCCTTGGCTGGCGAATGCCGTCAAAAGCTGGCCATACCTACTGCGCTTCGACGCCATGGAATGCCTCTGCCCGTTGAACAACCTGCGATTACTGCCCATTGGTGACGGCCATCTGGTGGACTGCTTTCGGCAGCGTCTGACAGATCAAGCGTCATGTCTGGCCTGCGTGCGGCGTCACCAGGGAATGACCGGCAGTCTACACACCCAGGAGCGAACGTTGAGTCGATTCGAGACCGTGGAGTATCACGCCTTATTGATAGACAGCTTGGCCGGTGCCGAGGCGGTATTGGTCCACAATCCTCAGATCGCAGAACAGTTTCGACCAGTCGCTCGGCGGACAGCCGTGGTCCCCATCGGTGTCGGCAGCGAATTCTTCAGGGAGCGGGAAGCCACCAATCCAGAGGGGCCAGTGCGAGTCTTGTTTGCCGGACGGTCCCGCGATCCTGTCAAGGGATTCGGAATTCTCCTGGCGGCATGTCGACAGCTTCGACGAGAGGGCCTGGATTTTCGTCTACTGGTGACTGGAAGCCAGACAGACGACCACATCGAGGATTTCGTGGAGTACTTGGGCTGGCTCGATCACTCGCGCATGCCCGAACATCTGGCCAATGCGGACGTGCTCGTCGCTCCGTCTGTCGCACAAGAACCATTCGGGCTGTCGGTGGCCGAGGCAATGGCTGTCGGCCGGCCCGTAGTGGCCTCGCGCGTTGGAGGTTATTTGTCCACAGTTCTAGACGAGTGCACGGGCCTGCTGAGTGAACCGGGCTCAGTCCATGATTTGGCGCGCCAGCTACGGCGGCTCATACGTGATCCGCAGCTTCGTGCCCGGCTTGGTGCTGCGGCGCGGACTCGGGCCCTGCTTGAGTACTCGTGGCCGCGCATCATTTACGCGCATTACCGACTGTTGCTCGAGCGCCCTGTAGCTTGCTCAGGTCACGTGGCCCGGCCATTGTTGCCAGATTCCCTCCACCGTCACCCATGAGAGGATTGCCAAGTTGCTACGCGTCGCGGTCATCTTCGACCACCTCACGCGCCCGGAAACTACCGGGCTGTACTGTTTTCGCGCGCTAAGTCGCCTTTGCGAGGTGGAGCAGTTCCATCCCGACGAAATGGGCACGCTTGCTCGCAGTGGAATTGACCTCTACCTCTTTGTCGACGATGGCCTGGAGTATCCGTTACCGACGAATCTGCATCCATCGGCCTTCTGGGCTATCGACACCCATCTGGATCTGCAGCGCACCGTGACCAAGTCATTGTCCGCCGATCTGGTTTTCGCTGCCCAGCGACGCGGTGTCGAGGACTTGCGTCGCTCCGGCGTCCCGGACCCAATTTGGCTCCCGCTGGCTTGCGATCCGGAGATCCACTGTCGGCACCGTGTGCCAAAGTGCCGAGACATCTGCTTCATTGGCAACGTATTGGGGGCCGAGAGAATTGAACTGCTGCGACTCTTGCAGCGGCGTTTTCCGAATTGCCATGTGGATCGCCAGTATTTCGAAGAGATGGCCCGCAGCTACTCTGAATCCAAGCTGGTCTTCAATCGAAGCGTACGTGATGACCTCAACATGCGGGTTTTCGAGGCTCTGGCCACCGGCTCAATGCTGCTGACAAACGATTCGGCGGACGGCCAGGCCGAGCTTTTTCAGGATGGAGTTCATTTGGCGACCTATCGTGACGCCGAAGAACTAATCGACAAAGCTAACTACTATCTGACGCACGATGAGGCGCGGGAGCGTATTGCAAAATCAGGGGAAATCGAGGCGACCGGCAAGCACACATACCATCATCGAATGCAGTCTGTCATCGACCGGCTGTCGAAGCGAACAATATCTGTCGGTGCATCCGAAAGGTCGGTCTTTCCGCTCAAACCGTCCGACGGTCTCGATCCAGCCTACTTCGGACATGTCCGGGAGGAATTGCTGGACAAGATTCCGGAATCCGCCCGGGTCGTGCTGGACGTCGGATGTGGTATGGGACGCTTGGGTGAAGCGATCAAGAAGCGACAACCATGCTTGGTGTGGGGCATCGAGCTGAATTCGGCCGCAGCTCAAGCCGCTCGAGCACGATTGGACCGAGTGTGGACCGGTGACATTGAACAGCTTGAGGTTGAATTCCAGCCAAACACCGTCGATGTGGTAGTGTTCGGCGACGTTCTTGAGCATCTCCGGGATCCTCTGCATGTCCTGCGCCGCGCCCGCACGTGGCTCAAACCTGGTGGTATCGTGGTGGCCAGTGTTCCAAATGTCGCTCATCACTCGGTGATTCGGAGCCTTTTGGCTGGCAACTGGACTTACGAGTCTGCCGGTCTGCTGGACGAGACTCACGTGAAGTTTTTCACTCGCCGCGAGATCCGGAAGCTGTTCTTTCGTGGTGGATTCGATCTGTGTCAATTGTCTCGCGTTCAGATCCCTGGCGACGAGCTTCACGGGATGCTGCGATCCGCGGAACGGTTGGCAATTGGTAATTTCAGTGTGGCAAACCCACGAGATGACCTGGCAGATGACTTGGCCACCTACCAGTATCTTATCGTGGCCAGCACGGGCGAGAGCGTATCGGCCCAGCCTTCCGTGCGGGAGACGCTGACGTCCATCATCATTCCAACGTTCAATCAGTTTCAGTACACACGGCTCTGCCTGGAGAGCATTCGGCGGTATACAGATGAGCCGTTGGAGATCATCGTGGTCGATAATGGGTCCACGGACCAGACCCGCTCGTACCTGGCACAGTTCCCAGACATTCGCACCATTCTCAACGAGAGCAACCTCGGCTTTCCTAAAGCGGTCAATCAGGGCATACAGGTGGCTCACGGTGCGCAGTTCCTGTTGTTGAACAATGACTGCATCGTCACTACCGGTTGGCTTCGACGAATGCTCGAAGCCTTAGATCGGGATCCGCGAGTTGGCCTGGTCGGTCCCGTGTCGAACAATGTGAGTGGTCTACAGCAGATTCAGGTGGATTATGACGACCTGGCGCAATTGGACGGATTCGCATGGGACTGGTCATTGTGCCACTGCGGCCAAAACAGGCCGGTCGACCGTTTGGTAGGTTTCTGTCTATTGATTCGGCGAACGGTCATTGAGCGAATTGGCCTATTTGACGAGCGATTTGGCATCGGCAACTTCGAGGACGATGACTTCTGCCGCCGCGCCACGCAAGCTGGGCACTTGGCCGTCATTGCGCTGGACTCGTTTGTACATCATTTCGGGAGTAAGACTTTTCGGGGTGGTGGCTTTGACCACGGTAAGATTCTGGTTAAGAATCGGAAGATTTACGAAGAGAAGTGGGCGGAAACGGGCCCGTCTGCGAATCCCGTCGCCTTGGACCCGCCGGTCGAGAGTCCGGGTGCCTCGCCAGCCGTCGACTCGCTGAGTTGCCGAGCTTTTGATCAGGGCGGCCTGGAACTCGTTCTCAGTCGTTCAACAGTGTCTTTGTGCATGATCGTCCGTGACTCGGCGGCCACTTTGGGTGCGGCACTAGCCAGCATTCGACCGTGGGTCGACGAGATCGTCGTTGTCGACACCGGATCAACGGACGAGACCATGGCGATCGCGGCCAGTTTCGGTGCGCACGTGGCGGAGTTTCCCTGGTGTGATGATTTCTCCAAGGCTCGCAATGTATCGCTGCAGCTCGCGACAGGGGATTGGGTGTTCTGGATGGATTCGGACGATACGATCGATCCTCATAACGGGGCGAAGCTCCGCCAGCTGGTCAATCAGAATCATGCCCCGCAAGTCCTCGGCTACGTGTTCCAAGTGCACTGCCCGCACGACAATGAGGATGACACCACTGACGTCACTGTTGTCGATCATGTCAAGCTTTTTCGAAATCAGCCACAACTTCGATTCGAAGGAAGGATCCACGAACAGATCCTCGGAGCGATTAGCGCCGCTGGTGGGCAGGTGGTGTGGACAGATGTTTTCGTAGTTCATTCCGGTTCAGATCGATCGGCCGCTGGAGTCGCCCGCAAGCTCCAGCGAGACATGCGGCTATTGCGATTGGAGGAAGCTGAACGCCCGGACCACCCGTTCACGCACTTCAATCTCGGGATGACGCTGCTGGAGCTGAACGAGCCCTTGCCGGCGATATGTCATTTGCAACAGAGTCTGGCACTTTCCGGTCCTCGGGAATCGCACCGACGCAAAGCGTACGCGCTGCTGATCGAAGCGTCGCTGCGGCTGAAAGATTTCCCGAACGCCGCTGCCCATTTGGCGTGCGGCCAGGCCGAGTTCCCTGAGGATCCGGAACTCTGGTTCCGATCCGGCGTGTTGGCCAATGCCCAAGGACAGCTGGAACTGGCTATTGAATCGTTTCAGCGGGCGATCGACGCACCCCGTCATAACTACTTCCGGAGCTTCGACGTCGGGGTGTTAGGCCACAAGGCCCGTCAGAATCTGGCAGCAGTATTCGTGAAAGCGAACGACTTGGGTCGAGCGGCCGAGCAATGGCGAGCGATCACTCTGGATCGACCAGATAGGCGATCTGGATGGTTGGGTTTGGCTGAAGTGCTGTTCCGTCAAGGCAACCATGATGAGTTGCGTCGCATGGTGAGCCAGATGGCAAATCAACCGCAGCTCGGTGGATTGATCCATGCGATCCAAATCCGCCTGGATCTTGAACTGGGACAGCCGGAGTCGGCCCGTCACAGACTTGATCTGGCCGAACGCGATTGGCCCACCGATAGGGACGTTCTCGAGGCCCGCTGTCGCTATCTGTTTGAACATGGTCCCTTGGAAGACGCATTAGCGGCACAGACCAAGCTCGTCGATCAGTGCCCGGACGACGGCGCGGCTCAGCACAACTTGGGGTTGGTGCTCTTGAGATTGGGAAGACTCGACCCGGCGGTCGTTGCCTTGCAGAAGGCAGCGCGGCTGCGGCCTGACCACACGGCGACTCACTTACACCTGGGCAACGTACTTGAACAACTCCACAGAACGGCGGACGCCCGCAGAGCGTGGGTGTTGGCGACGCAAGGACCTATTGATGATCCCTGTCGAGCCATGGCGATCGAAAAACTCTCCGGAAGTAGAGGCTCAGACTCAATCGAGTAGCTGGCAACGGGCAGTGGGGTAGCACCATGATAGTAGTTGTTGGGGCCTCGGGTTATATAGGGCAGGGATTTGCGCGGGCGTTAGCAGCGAGGGAAGTGGAGTTCCTACCGGCGAGCAGGCGAGAGTTCAACTACTATGATGGCGACCTCCTGCGTCGCTGGCTGGCCCGGAACAAAGCGCAGTTTGTCATCAACGCCGCTGGCTTTACCGGACGACCCAATGTGGATGCTTGTGAACTTGAGCGGCGCCAGTGCTTACTGGCAAACGCGGCATTGCCGGGCATTGTTCAGTCGGCATGTGAATCGCTCGGCATTCCCTGTGGGCATGTCAGTTCGGGGTGCATATTCAGCGGGACTCGGTCCGGCGGACATGGCTTTCGCGAGACTGACCGACCGAACTTCACTTTTCGGCAAGACAACTGCAGTTTCTATTCCGGCTGCAAAGCGTTGGCCGAAGAGACGCTGACCGGCGCCCAGGCTTGCTACGTGTGGCGGTTGAGATTGCCTTTCAGCCATATTGATTCGCCGCGCAACCTCCTGTCGAAACTGATGCGTTACGAGCGATTGATCGACGTCCGGAATTCGATGAGCCGATACGAAGAGTTCATCGAAGCCTGCTTAGACTGCTGGACGAAACGGCTGGAATTTGGCACCTATCATCTTACCAATGGTGGCAGTCTTACGACGCGAGAGATCGCTGACAGGCTGATCGCGGCGGGAATTGTGGATCGACCGTTCCGGTACTTTCAGTCGAACGAGGAGTTTATGGCATCAGGCGTACTGGCTCCAAGGTCAAACTGTGTGCTTGACAATTCCAAGGCGCTGGACGCAGGGCTGGCCCTTGCGAGCTTGGATGACGCGATGAACGACGCGATCCGCCACTGGAGTGTTGGAGCGTGCGACCGTTCACTGTAACCGAGGCGCACGCCGACCAGTGGCGATTGAGTTGTTGGACCTCGGCGAACCGACTTGATTGATCAGCGGACTACAGGCATTTTCGCAACAGCCTCATCAGTTATGGCAAAGGCGGATTCATATGCGGGCAAGTATCGTCATTGCATCACATAACGAAGGCGACATGCTTTGGAAAACGGTGGCCGCCTGCCGTACCACTTGTCAGGCTCTGGACTATGAGATCGTGGTGGCTGACGACGCGTCTACCGACCAAAGCGTGGTCGATTTGGTTCAGCGTTTCCCCGATGTGAGCGTGATTTCACAGAATGCGCGCAAAGGCGTATCTCCAACAAAGGACTTGGCTGCTGAGCATGCGCGAGGAGAGGTGCTGGTGTTCCTGGATGCCCATTGCAAGCCAGAACCAGGGGCAATGGAGCAACTGGTAGCCGATGTGGAAGCAACCGGCGGCCAAGCGGTGTTTGCGCCGACAATCGTGAGACTCGACCCAGAGATTTGGGAGAACGACGCAAAATATGCCGGCCACAGGTATGGCATTAACTTGCGGGAGCTGACTTGGGGCTGGATTGAGGAGGATTCGATGCGCAAGCAGGGCGAGTTCTGGGAGTCGCCAAGCGTCATGGGCTGCTGTCTGGCGGTTTCCAGGAGCGTGTACCAGGAATTGTGGGGATTTGATCGAGAAATGTACATGTGGGGAGTGGAAGATACGGATTTTGGGCTCAAGTCGTGGCTGATGGGGCATCCAGTGTTGCACGACCCGAGGGCTGTGGTTGGGCATCGATTTCAGCAGGTTTTCAACGCGTACGAAGTGCCCCGAGGCTACTTCGTGGCCAACCAGCTTCGGATGGCCCGAAAGACGTTCGTCGACTCCTTGTGGCACGATTGGCTCGGGGAATTTCGCGAGAAGCAGCCAATGCTGGAATGGAAGCAGGCATGGGAGATATTTTGTGCAAGACGCGGATCGATCGAGGTGGAACGCGCCTACTTGTTGCGTCACCGGCGCCACGACGAGTTCTGGTACGCGGATCGGTTCGGGCTCGACTGGCCGGTTCCTGGATGATGGCTATCCAGCCGATGACTGTCTGTCGTCTGCCCCGGAGGCTGGGAGCTGTTGGGAAAATTTTATGTTTGATGCTTGTGTAGCTGTTGAGGATGGTGTAAAGAGTTTTAAGGGTGGCTGTCCGATGGGCGATGTGGGAGCTGTTCGGACGGTCGCTTTCTGGGCGGAATAGTCGCGTGGGAACGGCGGCGATTCGAGTGGATGCTGGTGTCGCTTGAGTCGAGGAACGTATCATGCCCACATACGGTAAGCCGTGGGTCCGTCGTCCGTACCCTGGTCCGGTCAATACGCCTCCTCCATATAGCCCGGCCAGTGACTGGCCGTCGCTGCTGGGTCCTTCGGTGGGTGGATGCACGAGCACCAGTTGCAGTGCGTGCCCTTCGCCGTCACCGACAGTGATGCCCAGCAAGCTGCCTGGCGGCGACGTGTCGGTCGGGGGCGGGGCTTCCTGGCTGTCGGCCGCCAACTATGGTCTGGCGACGGTGGATGCGGCGAGCGTCGCGTCGGAGCAGGGGCTGATCGACCCGGCTTACGGGAATCTGGTGATTTCTTACCGTCTGCCGTCGGGTGGGCCGCTCGACCCGACGGTGGAGTTTTACTTTAACACGGCCTATCTGGGCAACAGCGACGAGTACGCCAACGGCTGGACGAGCAACCTGAATCGGCAGGCGGTCGCTGCTGGGGGCGACGTGAAGATCATCTCCGGTTCGGGGACGGAGTATGCCTATACGAGCGCCGGTGGTGGTAGTTACACGGCGCCGGACGACACGGCTAACATCGTGGTGGACGACGGCTCGGGGTGGATGGAGACGCAGCCGGACGGGTTCCAGTACTACTATGACAGTACGGGCAAAGTGACGAAGCTGGCCAATCACGTGGGCAACGTGTGGACGATATCCTACGTGGGCGGCACCAGCCGGATCGAGCATGTGCTGAATCCGGCGTCGCAGCGGACGACGTTTCACTATGACGGCAGCAACAAGATTCAGGCGATCCAGGACAGCACGGGTCGGCGGACGACGTTGACGGTGTCGTCCAATCAGCTGACGAAGTTTACTTCTCCGGAGCTATGCGAGTCGTCGTTCGCTTATGACGGCAGCGGTCGGCTGAGTGCCGAGGTGTCGCCGTCGGGGGATCGGACGACGTTCAGCTACGATGGAAGCAGTCGGGTCACGAACATCCAGTACCCGGACAATGCGCGGGCGACGTACACGTACTCGGGGAACACGACGGTGTTCAGCGATCCCCGGGCGAAGGTGACGACGCTGGCCCACTCGGCCAGCAAGCTGCTGGAGACGGTGATTGATCCGTTGGGGAAGCGGACGACGCTGACCTGGACGGGGCGGTTGGTGGAGACGGTCACCAATCCTCTCAACGAGGTGACGACGTACGCCTACAAGACGTTTTCGGCGCTGGGGATCAAGCAACTGGAGCGGGTGACGACGCCGTTGGGTCGGCATGTGACGGCGACCTACGATTCCAGCGGTCGGGTGGAGTCGCTGATCAACGGCGGCGGGGAACCGACGACGATGGTCTGGTCGGGTTCAACCCACCAGTTGTCGGCGGTCGAGGACGCGCTGCTGCGACGGACGACGTTTTCGTACAACGGGTTTGGGCAGTGCACGACGATCGAGAACGCGGAGCACGAGTTGACGACGGCGGCGTACGATACGAGCGGCCTGATGACCTCCACGGCGGTGACGCTCAATGGTGCGGCGCGGTCGACGACGTACACGTACAGTGCCACGCGTCAGCTGGAGACGGTGAAGAATGCCCTGGGGGACGTGTCGACGACGACGCGTGACAACCTGAATCGTCCGACGGCGCAGATCGATGCGCTAGGCAATCGGACGACGCTGACCTACGGGACGAACTGCCAGCTGCAGACGATCAAGAACCCGCTGGGCCAGGTGACGACGTACCAGTACACCTCGCGAGGGCAGCTGCAGGTGACGATCGATCCGCTGGGGAACCGGGCCACGCTCAGTTACGACGCGGCGGGAAACCTGGAGGTGTCGATCAACCCCCTGGCCAAACGCACGACCTACGCTTACGACAACGCCGGACGGCTGCAGACTACCCAGGATCCGCTCGGGAATCGCACCACCTACGGATACGATGACGCGGGTCGACAGGTATCAGTCGCCAATCCACTCAATCAGCTCACCACCACGGTGTACGACGCGGACGGTCGCGTGGTGGCGCAGGTCAACTCCTTGCTCAATCGAACGACGTTTACCTACGACGATGCGGGCCGCCGGATCGCCACGGAGGATCCGCTGAGTCGCATCGCGACAACGGTATACGATGCGGCCGGTCAGGTGGTGGAGTCGATCAATCCGCTGGAGAGCATTACTACGTTCTCGTACGATGAGGCGGGCCGACTGATCTCCACGGAGAACCCGGTCAACGCAATTTCGGAGATCGAGTACGGTGCAGCTGGCGAGGTTCTGGCCGAGGTGGACGCGGTGGGGCGTCGGACCACCTATGTTTACGATGATGCTGGTCAGCGCACCGTGATCGTCGATCCGCTCAGCAATCGGACCACGTTCACCTACAGTGCGGCGGGACAGCAAACATCGATCAAGGATCCACAGGGCAACGTGTCGACGACCGTTTACGATGCAGCCGGACGCGTATCGACGACGATCAATCCGTTGGGCAAGCGGACTACGCTGACTTATGATGCGGCTGGCCAGCAGACGGAGGCCAAGGATCCGCGGGGCAATGTAGTGACCACGGTCTACGACGCGGACGGGCAGGTGACGGCCACCGTCAACCCCTTGGGCAATCGGACGACGTTCACTTACGACGACGTGGGTCGTCAGACGGCGCTGCAGGATGCCCGCGGCAACCGCACGACGTTCACTTACGACGAGGCGGGGCGCCGGACGGTGCAGCAGGATCCGCTCAATCGCCGGACGACCTATCAGTATGACTCGGCGGGTCAGTTGACGGTGCGGATCGACGGCAAGTCGCGACGCACCACGCTCACGTACGACGCGGCCGGGCAGTTGGAAAGCCGCGAGTATCAAGACGGCACGCGGGTGACCACTACCTTTGACGGCGCGGGCCTGCGAACGGTGCTCTGGGACTCGACCGGTCGTTACACCTCGACCTACGACGCGGCCAGTCGACTGGAGACGGTCAAGAATCCGGCCGGCAAGGTGATTACGTATGGGTATGAGCTGGACAACCAGCGGAGTTTTACGCAGGAGCCTGGCGGGGGTCGGTTCACATACACTTACGATGAGGCGGGTCGCATCAAGTCGGTGGAAAACCCGCAGTCGGACCGGACCACGTACGCCTATGACAGCGCGGGCCGTCGTACGACTATTCAGCGGGCCAACGGCACCAGCAGCACGTACACCTACGATGCGGCCAGCCAGGTCACCGGGCTCACGCATCTGTCGTCCACGGGCCTCTACCTGGCGCGGTATACCTATACCTATGATAACGCCGGGAACCCGACCAAGGTGAACGAGATCGGGGCCACGGTCACGTGGGGCTATGACAATGCCAATCAGCTGACCTCCGAGGTGCGTGACAGCGCCGGCGTAGTCCAGTACGCCGACACGATGACCTACGACGCCGTGGGGAACCGGGCGACGCTGTTCGACGTCACAGGCGCCCGAACCACGTACACGTACGACGACGCCAACCAGCTGTCGACGAGCGTCAAAGGGACGACACGCACGACGTTCACCTACGATGCCAACGGCAACCTGGAGGTGGAGCACGTGGGCACGACCCGGACCACGCACACCTGGGACGACGAGAACCGGCTGACCCAGGTGGCCAAGACGGGAATGACCACGAACGTCTACACCTTCAATGGGGACGGGCAACGGGTGCAGATCGTCGATTCGCAGGGGACCAAAAAACCGATCTGGGATTTGCAAAACATCCTCTTGGAGACCGATGGCTCCAACGTCACCCAGGTGGTTTACACCCTGGAACCGGCCGGCTACGGGAATCTGGTCAGCCAGCGCCGTAGCAGTACGACGAGCTTCTATCACTTCGATCGACTCGGTTCGACGCGGAAGCTCACCAGCAGCGCCAGCGCCATCACCGACAGTTACGACTTCCGGGCCTACGGAGAAACGTTCGCCTCCAGCGGCTCCACCGTCAACGTCTTCCGCTGGGTCGGTATGCTGGGATATTACTATGACCTCGATCGGCTCGCATATTATGTACGCGCACGGCCATATAAGCCGCAACTTGCTCGTTTTCTCTGTCCAGACCCATTGAGTTTAGACAATAGCCCTCCCTGGAATCCTTTCGCATATGAACGTCCGGTGTTGTTCGTCGATCCTAGTGGACTTATTCGTTTTGATCCGGCCTGCATGGACAAACTACCCGCCTTCTGTTCAATTTGGTTCAATACCCCAATGCTTTTGGGGTGCCTGGTGAACTGCAGTAACCTGGAAAATTTGTTTGGTATCAATTTTCAGAAATGCGCGGAGTTCTGCACTCATTGTTCCCCCTTCCCTCCGTTTGCTGGGGGGTGGATTGTATGCCAGATTGGACTGCAATGTATCAGATTCTAGCTCTTGAAAAATCTTCACAATGAGAATAGCCAAAAAATGCATGATTATTCTAGTGCTGACGATCCTGTTTCTTTTTGGAATACTAAACTTCATTCGAATTGCGCCCTTCTTGATGGAGAATTGGCGATTCTGGTGATGGCTGTCACTGGGCGATTGAAAACGGTTCTTTCTCGAGTTTGGTGAATGTCGCGCGTGGGCGTTGTCGTCTCGCCGAAAATGGTGGCCGCTGGGTGAGGATGAATTGGTGGATCAATGACCTGCTCACAAGGGGCGGACTTCCGCCCGTGGAAGGTTGTCGTCTCGCCGAAAATGATGGCCGCTTGGTGAGGATAAATTGGTGGATCAATGACCTGCTCACAAGGGGCGGAATTCCGCCCGTGGGAGGTTACGATGTTACCCCGATTCTTTCGCACGACAGGTACCTGGCAGGATGCACACCATGTTAACCCGGATCAGTTGCCCGCAGGCCAGGAACTGCTAGCACCAGCGGACACTGCGCTGCCCGGCGAGCCGCTAGCTCCGGCCTCCTCGATTATCGGTGTCCTTTCGGCAAGGCTGTACCTTTGAAATTGCCGCAGATTGAGGGGTCTGGGCGGCTTGCGCAAGGGCCGATTTCCGCTGTCGGGCGGGGCCTGCGGAGTCGCCGCAGGCGACTCGAACGAGATCTGCGGTGCGCGAACGGAGTCCGAGAGGAACGGCACAAGGTCGAGCCTTCGGCCGCTGGTTGATGCGCAGCGGAGCCTGCAGATCGACGGGTGCGCGGTGCCGAAGACGCCATCGCGCAGTGCCTCACGCGTGACGAGACAACGACGCGGACGCCATGCACGCGATTGCCCAACTAAATTGGCCGACACATTTTTCTATTTTGCGTGGCGCCTCAGTTCCGCGCGACGATGTCGGCGCATTCTGCGGATCGAGTCGACATCTGATTGGCCCCGCGGATCGCTCACGTCGACCGGCACCAGCAACTGCTCTTCGTAGTTCCAGGGCAGCCAACGCTCGGGATGCTCAGCCACGTCCTGGGCGTGCTCCTGGAGCTGAACAAGATAGTCCATCGGACTCGCGCCGCATTGGTGACACGTGTGAATCAAGCTCATATAGATGTCACCGACCTGTGCTCCACGCTGCGTCAGATAGAAGAGAGCGTTCTTGCGATGAACGATCACCATTTTCAGCATTCGTTCGCAAAGGTTGTTATCGAGCGGCGCGCCCGGCTGTCGCAAGAACAGCGTCAGCTGATCCCAGTGCCCGGTCATGTAGCGTATCGCGTCTCCCAGGCTGGAGTTCGGTTCGACCAACCGCTCGGCGAATTGTCTGTCCAGCCAGGTCTTGAGATCCGCCATCACCGGCTGACTTTCCAGCTGATGCAGTGCCAGCCGGTCTTCCGGACCTAGTTGTAACCGCCGAGCCTTGTCGTCGACTCGATAAACTTCGGCCAGAAATTCAATTACCTGGCGGCACTCGTCGGGAAATCGGTCCTGCACATTGACGAACTTGCGGCGGGCATGCACCAGGCAGTTCGCCAGAATGGTGTCCAACGCTGGCGGATAGTTCCGCGACAGGCCATCGCACATTTGAATCGGCGGTGGCGAATCTTCCGCACGATGCTGCAAGACGTCGGCCAGATTCTCGCCCGCATGCTGGCGCCCGCTGAAGAACAGCACGATCCTCCGGCCATCGCGCGTCGCCACCACGCCGGAAGTAAACAGACCCTTGCGAGGGCTCCGAGCTTTTTTCAGTGCGGCCGGATCAGCGCCGGAAGTGTCCGGGGTGACGGCCACGCTTGCCAGTTCTGCAGCGTCACCGTCCTCGCCGTACGTGTCACGCTTTCCCACCGATCTGACCTAGTAATTTGGAACGCGCCGTTCCCCTCAACCGTCGGCTCGACAGATCATCGCCGCACCTCATTGAGAAAAATCAAGATGCCTCTTCATCCCAGGCGCAGCGCTGGTCATGCTACCTCAACGGTCCTCCGTCCGTCAATAGTTTATCAACACCTTCTCCGCCTTGATATGCGAACAAGAAACTCCAGAATCGTCACTCAACGCGAATACCCCACCGCAAGCCGGCCCAAATCCCGGCCAATTCTGGCCATGTCCACCGCTCTGCAAGCTTAAGATACGGTGAGTGGGAGGTGGACTCAACGGTACTTCGACTCAGCTGTCAGATAGTGCTCCACGACATTTTTAACGGGCCCGAATATATGGCTCCTCCAGGTGATTGATCACCCATCGTTTGATTATCTGAAAATGTGGTAAAAACGATTGTTGCGGTCGATCTTGCCCGGCGTACGCTGCAAAGCCGCGCAGCCCTCCCAATACTTGCTCAACGAAGTATCGGTCGTCAGTAATTCCGCGACCGAACATAACAAATGAGTACAGCGAAACAGTATTCGTGATCATGATGTGTTGAATGCGACCCGCAGTGAACAGGTGGCACGACCAGTCGGTGAACGGGAGCGCCCTTTTTAATTGGCCAAGCGACGGCGGCGGCAACATGCACACAATTGGCTTGGCGACCGCTTTGCGGGAAGCGGGCTACGACGTGCACCACGTGTACTTGCGGCGCTGATCATGTGAGGAAGCTTCTTGATGGTTACTCTAACTACACAATCCTGGAACAGGAATTTCCCGGGGACACCCAGTTGCTGGAAAGGCGACGGCCGCGAATGGGGAGAAGTTTTGACACGACCTCGGTCGGCTACCGGAGCTCGATTCTGTCCCCAGACTCTGTTAACGAGGCGATATTATTAGGGAGTTACAATTATGACATTTCAGGAAGCGCCGCTGGCGATCTCAAGGCTCAGTCCCTGGCCGCTCATCAACTCCAGGTGCTATTCTCTGCCGGCAACGCAGCTCGCACGGGTGCTCCCGAATCCCTTGTCGACGGATTTTTCAACTCAACCCCGAGCAAGATTTGCAGAGCTTTATTGATGACGCCTTGCGAGAAGTAGCCCAGACGCTCTTGGTCGAGGCTAAGAAAGTTCGGGAGACCCGAATTCAAGTCAGTAGCAATGTAGCGAAACTAGATCGATGGCTTAATTCTCCACAGATTGATTCGTATCAAGCTGGGGCATGGATCCTTTCCGCTGGTGTTAGCACCGAGACCAACACTGGCGAGGGATTCACACGGAGTGGGTTTCGCAGGTCTGTCACTGATTGGCTACAGACGCTCTTTCCAAGCCAAAGTGACGGTGGCGTGATCTGCATGATCGACAACCTAGAACTACTGCAAACGTCTAATGCTGCTAGACGCCAGCTCGAAGCATTGCGGGATGAACTATTAACACTTCCGGGTATGAGGTGGGTGCTGTGTGGGGCCCTTGGGATCGTTCTTGGCGTAGTATCTTCTCCACGGCTTGAAGGGATACTTCATTCACCAGTATCGGTTGGTGGAGTAGATGATCGTTTCGTCGATGGCATCTACAATTCTCGCTTGGCTTCGTTTGCGTGCACTGAACTTCCTTACCTACCGATTACCGTGGCCGACTTCCGTCGCCTTTACGACATTTTGGCGAAAAACCTGCGAAGCCTGCTTGGGCACGCCGATGAATACTGCCAATGGATCGCCGATAGAACTGCACCCGTTGGTGAGTCAGAAAAATCTAGTTTATTCGAGGAGTGGTTAAGCGAAATCAGCATCCAAGCCCTAGATGCGTCAAGAAAGCAGCTGCGTCCCCGGGCATGGGATGTGTTTGATAATGGTGTGAAGCTTGGCGGTACGTTTTCTCCGAGCGACTTCGAAGCGTTCGGATTCAATAGCATCCCAGCTTTTCGACCGACAGTTCGTGATCTTGAGGCGGCTGGCTTGTTGGTGAGCACACAAGATGAGGGTGATAAACGTCGGAAAACCATTCAGATTACGCCGCGGGGTTGGCTAGTGAATCATGCGCGAAAGAACGGAGCTACATCCTGAGTCGCCATGCCTCTTGTCGACTCCAAGGTGTGGCTCTGTTGCACCTCCCGGACCGTCGGCCTCCAGCTCGCAGCTCTCAGCCACCCAGTTCGATGAAAATGCCCCCGTTTCCCGCCGGTTTCTGGTGCTCACAGTGGTGATCGGATTTTGGAAAAGGTGCACACTATGGTGCACAACAATCTGCCGTCTATTGCCGCTTATTGCCGCTACCTGCCGCTTATTGCCGAGTTGCCGGCCAGAGATGGCCTGAAGGTGGGGCGGCGTAAGTTTAGAACCGGTCGCGAGTTAGCGCATCTATTTGCCGCTAACTGCCGCCTATTGCCGCTAGTTGCCGCTTATTGCCGGCTGTGAGTGGGAAGTATCCCCGAGAGGATTCGAACCTCTAACCTTCGGCTCCGGAGGCCGAGAACCAGTCGTCGCAAGTGCCTACCAACGCCAACGTTGCGACGAGTGCCCTCAGGCGAGGTGATCAAATAGGTGACCAAAAGTTCGAAAATGCGTTTTTGCCTTGTTTTCTGGGCTGATTCGCGGCCCCCCCACGACAGCACGCGAACTACGACGCCCGGCTCAATGGCACGGAGCTGCCGACAAATCGCGATGGAAATTGTCCCGTTTAGTCTCCGCCAAAGTATAGTAGCCCCGGCGCCCATTGCGAACATACTCGATGTGACCGCGCCGCACCAACTCCGACAAGTCTCTCTTGGCGGTCTTGTCACCTACCTGAAACTGACGTTCCACCATCACCCGCTCGAGTTGGACGCCCTGCCCCACCTGTTCGAGGATCCAGATCTGACGCTCGTTCCAATCGGTCGCCGCAGGGACATTCGCGGGGACACCTGGGACAATCGGAGGGACAACCAGCAAGTTTCCAGGGACATCAGCAGGGACATCGAGCAGGCTCGTGGGGACATCGCGGGGACAAATTTGAGTGTCCCCGTCACGGACCACTATCCAGTCCCGCAGGCAATAGCCCTGTTGGTCGTGGTCGATCACATCGATCCGTTGCACCACGACTCCGACATTACGCATTCGATTGACGATGTTCCGTCGGAGTGTCTGGATACAACCCGTGATCGTGCCCACCCCGCCCCCGGCTCCGACGGCATTTGCCAGCTCCTCGCCAGACATCCGCACGTAACGTCCCCGGGAATCTATCCGGCACAGCTGACGCAGTACCGCCATGCAGTGACCGGTGCCGCGATCGCTGATGATGGTCACTCCGGCGAGATCCGCACGGGTCGGATGCATCACAAGTTCGCCCCCTCGAAAAGCGGTGTCCCTGAATGCCGATTTCTGGGGGGCGAAGATTTTCGAGGCCGCCGTCCGAGTATTTGACTCTAGTACCTTACGGATCACGCTCGCCAACGTGCGGCCTTTGCTGGGGAACGGCTTGGCGATGAACTCCGATGCGCCGTTGGCATATAGGTCCGCGGCCAGATTCAGACCATCCCAGCCATTGGCGGTCATTACTATCACTGGCACAGTGCCCTTACCTTTGATTCTCGCGATGTCTCGCAGCAGGTTGTAACCGAACTCAGTGTGTGCCTCGCCGCGACTTGCCTTGGCTGGAATCTCCAGATTTAGCAGCACGTAATCGCAGTCCGACGACCGCAAACGCAGCCTGGCGTCATGCTGGTTCGTAACCCAGTCATGCTCGTGATCCATCGATACCAACGTATCCTCGATCGACTCCATGATCCTTTCATCGTCCTCGACAATCAATGCTTTCGGTTTCATGGTGCCAACAATTACTGTGCGCGCAGCCACGTCCTCGCCGAAGCAACTGCGGGGACAGCGCAGCACCTCGGCGAGGATCGCGACTTAGACTTCACAGCCGGCTTCACGGAGCCGGTTACCGGGTGCCACCGCAAGATGCGGCTTCGGTGAACACGAAAAGTCTTTGTAGCGGCAAGTGGCCACACCTGCGCCTACAAGCAATGGATCCTAGGATTGTAGCTACGTCGATTCCTCGGCACTCGCCTCAGCCTTGACTCGCATCATTCCCCTCAACCCGGGTTTCTTCCACTTCCAGAATGCGGATCGCTCGCGATCGCCTGGACTCACGACGGATGAAACCCTTGGCTTCGAGTGCTTTGAAATGGATCCTTATCCCGTTCGTGCTAACGATGCCCAACGCGTCGCCAACTTCCCGAAATGTGGGCGGATACCCCCTCTCCGAAATGTGCGACCGCAAAAAATCGAGGACTGCCGTCTGCTTAGGAGTGAGCGTCAATTGAACCATGGTCAACCCGACCTTCCGGATACGAGACACCGGCATGACGGAGCCGGCTACCCGGGTTCCACCGCAAGATGCGGCTTCGGTGAGAGTCCTTATATATGTACAGAACATCCCGGAACTGTCAATCAGCGGAATCGAAAAATTTCACACCAAGCCCCGCCATGCGGATCAAGCAAATGCGCCGTCATTAAGGCGTCGCCGTGGCGAGCTGGACTTCTTATGGCAGACTACGGCTTCCAGAAAATCGCTATACGTTGGGGGAAGAACTTTGGTGAGCTTGGTGACCACTGGTGTCACCGTCACTGAGCAGATTCCGAGTTCGAATCCTAAGCACTACTCCGATTCGACGCCGCGAGTGGCACGACGGTCTGCTAATGTAGTACTTTCGACAATAGATTGCGGCGGTCGCCCCTCGTTTTGAGAGATCGCATGTCCGCCTGAATCTAGCGATGTTGAGAAAGGAATACCTAATTGACCGCCAAAATCCACCGCGATGCCGCCGTTAACCACCTGCGGCGCCAGGATCCCATCATGCGACGGCTCATTGACCAAGTGGGCCCCTTCACATTGCGGCCAGAGCGAGATCGCTTCGTCATGCTCGTTCGGTCAATCATATCACAGCAAATTTCCACAGGTGCGGCGAGGTCGATTCGGCTACGCCTTGAACAACGATTGGCGCCCGAGGGCATTTCCCCAGAAGCATTGATTGGACTCGGACCGACGGCACTCCGGTCTGTCGGGCTATCGCCGCAAAAGGCAACGTATGTACTCGATTTAGCCGAAAAGACATTGGACGGAACGGTCGAACTTCGCTTCCTCGGGCGATATTCCGACGATGCCGTTATCGAACGATTAGTGCAGATCAAAGGTATTGGTCGATGGACCGCCAAGATGTTCCTCATCTTCGCCCTGGGCAGACTGAATGTGTTCCCGGAGAATGACCTTGGTGTTCGGTCAGCGATCAGGAATTTGTATGGCCTGGATGAACTCCCAGATAGGGCTACGAGCCTTGCAATTGCAGCGGCATGGAATCCATACTCATCGGTAGCCAGTTGGTATTGTTGGCGACATCTTGATCTCGCGAGAAATGGCAACTCGCCAAGTGTTCACTATCCAACTTAGTCTCTAGCTCAGAGCAGTCTGTCAGGAAATCTGTGCGGCGACAGCAGAGGACCCTTGAACTGCGTCGGCACCTAGGGTCAAGCTACGTTCACAGAGACCTCCGCAATCGCACTACCCACGGTCGAACAGCGACTTCTGTTTCGCGGGAGAAAGGAAACGACGCGCCCAATTCAAGTCTCGGCCAATCAGCAACTCGAGCACTCTTGCGTGGTGGGTATTCTTCATTGGCACCAATTCGGTATCGAATCCGAATTCGTTCGCCATATCGCGTACCTCATCGTCATTATCATACGTCATCAGAAAGTCACCGGCTAACGAACCAGCAACTTTGAACAGTTCAGCATGATCCAAGGCGAAATATTTGTAGAGCCGTCGTCCAGCACGCTTACCATTTTTTCCCGCCGTATAAGGCGGATCAATGAACGCCACACAATCTTTCTTGCCCGTGTATCTTCGCAAAAGCTCAATTCCATCACCCTGTACGAAATTAAAGCGTTCCTTTATCGCGTCAATAGCCAAAATCCGATCACTTAATGTTTGCGGATACCAACGCGACGAAATGCCCTTCCCATTCTCGCCATTCTTAAGCATGCTACTGCCATGCGCCAATATCCCTCCATGAAAGGTTCGATTCCTAAGAATTGTATTAAACGCACGTTGACGAGTTGAAGTGGACCGATTTGACAGTTGCTCCTTCACCGTCTCAACTGAAATGTTGAACGCGAGAATCCGCTTCGCTAACCAGCGGCCGTCCCCTTCCAGGATACAATGCCACACTGCTGCCACATCTTCATCCAATTCGGACATCTCTATCGTCGAAGCGAGCCCTTCAAACCCCACGGTAAGACTTACAATGCCACCTCCCAAGAATGGCTCAACAAAGTGCGTCGGTTTTGCCTGAAAAGTTTTGATCCATTCCCTGATGTAAGGAATCAACCAAGTCTTGCCGCCAGGATATCGAAACGGACTTCGTTGCGGTACAGACGCGACATTAACAATCTTCGCTTTCATAGCAATTCGTCCAAAGCAATGTTGTTCGGTGGTGAACTTCCGTCCAGTTTCTCGTCAAGCTTTCCCTGAAGTACGTCAACGAAGTCCGTCATACTTCCCGGCCTCGCCACTGTTATCTGTTGAAGGGACTCACTGAATTTGGTGTACACCGTCTTGGCAAGCGTAAGTGTATACATGTCCACCTCCGGAGCCAACACCAGATCATACACTAACCAAGCAATTTCAGCGTCACTGGGATCCACGGCGTTAAGTTCAGGAAGCGTATCAAAGAACCCAGTGTCAAGGGCAACAGCGCACTTTTTTCCCCATGAATGAAGTATTCCGCCCTTAAATAAGAGCTGCGGAGCCAACCGCTTCCGGGACGAAGACAAGTAGTCCGGATTCGGATAATTCCTTTCCGTGGACCAGTCCATTTGAGAGTTGGCAAATGGATCACTCATAAAGAATTCGAACGGCTTACGTACGTTCCCAGAAATGTAGACCGCCTGCACTTCTAGCGCACCGAAATCCGTCAGTCTACCCTTCTCGTCGTAGGCCACTAGCACTATGTCAATATTGCCCGCTGATACGTTATCAGCATCCTTTAGGCGAACTTCGGTAAGAGAAGTCCAGGTTGTGTCAGCCGGGAAAAAGAAGGCAGCTGCGTCATCGGCGATTATCCAGTCTTGTCGGAACCTAATCGGACAGGTTATTGCCGTTTCTTTGCCTATCAGAACACTGCAGACACCGAGTGGATCGTTGGCTTTATCCTTAGTGCAGTTCGGCACCTTATTGTTAAATGGACAGAGCTTGTTCTTTCTGTATCTCGTAGCGTCGCGGTCCTGATTATTAATTGGGAAACCAAATACTTCGGCTAGTGGCTGTTTTGCCATGCGCTGCTCCGTCGGCACTTCCCTTAGTTAATCGCCCTAGTGCTTGATTCCGCCCAAGATATCTAGGGTTTTCTTTCCGGTCATCGACAAAAAGAAGAACCCCTGGGGCGGAACACAATGAAACTCATCCCGTAACGTCTGTCGCGTAATCACATTCTTGAAAGGCTCAAATACCCCCAGCTCTGTAGCCCACAAAACCCGAGCAGATGCGAGAGCGTATTCATCCAATTCTTCCGCGGAAATAGCACCACGGCTTGCTATTTGCTTTGCGTCTGCCAGCGAAATCTTCTCGTGGGAAAGCACCCTTGCTCGACCTATAATTCCACTGGTTGGCGCCGCAGCGTACACATAGACGTATGTGGGAGTCGTCAATGGCCCTTGCTTCCGAAAAAACACCGCCACCTTATTCTGTTCTAGCAACTTCCTCCACTTTCCCGAGAACGCCGTAACTATTGCACTGGAATTGTCTGCTTGAGAAAGCGACTTCAGCTTATTCTTGGAGACTGGACGATGTGTGTTCATTTGGTCAAATGTACCAGTTAGCCGTTTTTGATACCACCGCTGAGAGCCGTGCATTTCTTCATTGCCACAAGAGCACGGCGCCCCGAAGACGCAACCACGCCGAAACATTTCGAATCGCCAGATCCCGGAATCCGCCAAACATTAATCGGCATCAGGCGGCGAGCCCTTCGCCGACAAGTAGCGCACCCCTCACACTTGCAAACCGAATCAGCAGTATCGGAGACCACACTGAGCCACGGACGACTGGGGCCAATCCGCCCCACCTCATTAAATGCTCTACTTGCCTTGCCACAGTCCGGAATTTTGCACCACATCACGTTGATCCTACCGATCCTTCAGGGCGTCGGCTCACCGCCGTCCAGTTCGAAATAGCAACCGTGAGCAATCAGGGCTCGCTCAATATCACCTCTGAATGTGTTCCAATTGGCACCATAGTTCGCATCGTTATTGTACCGCTTGATGATTTGCCACTCTTTGTTTACGAGGTCTCGAAGTGCCCCGACGTTCACCGTCTCTTCCCATGAGTCTATCAAGTCGATGGCTTTCTTGATTGTTGATTGAATTTGAATCGTATAGGGGTCACGTTCCATGCTGGACGCTCCGTTTTGGCCTGGGCGGTTGGCAACGTCTGGTAGTGTTTCCCGCCAAATAAGGTCGCCGCGTTGTGCGGCGATGGCTTACGGCTGTAGGCCAAAATCGCAACGGCAAGACGCGGCTGGTGTCAGTTGGTTAGGAAATTCAATTTGGGGCGACAAATGCCCGGGCGAACTTCTGTTAAGCCCTGTCTAAAACACCGGAATGGTAACAAATTGTAGACAGTCGGGCAACAGCCGGTGCCGGGGAGCACTGCCCAACATCCTTCGTATGCTTTCTCGAGCTTGCAGCTGCGATTACCCAGCACTTCTGGAATGCGGCGGACGGAACGACAATTAGCGGGCCCCCATGTGTTCGCACATCCCACTAGTCTAGAAATCTCTTCCGATTCGGGTTGTTGCGAAGTCCGTTCTGATTACCGCTCAACTGGAGTCATCAATTCCGAGCTTGAAACTCAGCTCCTCGGCAATCGAATCCGGGAGCGGCACACCACCGTTCGAATCCGGTGCGATTAAGCGGGCAATTTCGTCCTGCCCCATCACGACTCGAAACCATCGCTCGCGGTCTGACATTACCTTATACTGCCTTTCGTCGGCAGTGCCCGCGAGGTACGGAAGGTAAACCTTAATCGGCAAGAGCCCTTCCGCTTTGCATCCGAGTCGATCCAAGCGGCCAGTGCGTTGCTCGATAGTACTGGGGTTCCAGTCGAGATCGTGATGAATGACATGACGACAGAATCGCTGCAGATCCACGCCTTCACCCATGACCTGGCTGCAGACCAAAATGTCCGGAAAGAATGGCGTATTGAATGCACGCATTAGGCGGGCTCGCACCGTACGGCGGGTCATGCCCGTGGCGACCTGGACGTTTGCGAGAGTGACACGACCTGAATCGGACTCATCTCCCTCGTCTTCATCGGTGTCCACGCGAATGCCCCCAGTCTGAGTTCGCTTTGCAGCCTCCAGATACGATTGCCTTTCGTCGGTAGAGCAACTGTTCGTCAACAACCGAATGAACCCGTCGAACTTCTGATGCCACGACAACCCAGATGCATCCTTATGCCCCATCATGATTTCAACCGCGTCGTAAGGCTTTATCGAATCTAGTTCTGCAAGAGGGAAGCACCGAGCTAAGGTTGTCGAGACGCGAAGGAACCGCCGCATAATCTCCTTAATCGTCATGCGTTGCTCTTCACTCGCCTTCACGGATTCGAGCGCCGCGGTGTGCGCTTGAATGACCTGTTCGATTGCCGAATCAACGGCGCGTCGTCCAGGCGAATCCGCATCATCGAAGTACCGATTCTGAATTCGCTCAAGGAGTTGGTCGATTTCATACGGTGTCGCAACCTGCCCCCTCTCTGCAAGCCGTCGCCTCGCCGTATCTAGCACGCGCTTCTCGATTTCACCGCTAATATAAATTCGCAACGCTCGGCACGTCTGCCTGTAAAAAGCGAATACAAGCACTTTCTCGCCAGCTTCCCAAAGATCGACGACTCGTTGAACCGTCGAGCTAATCTTCGGGTGCATTGCGCCACTGCATTGATTCAGCGCACGGTCGAATTCTTCTAGATACCAGCGTGAATGGGTCGGGTCGGCCGCTCCAATTGCCACGCCGTATTGATCGTCTTTGCCGTCCTTGCGGTTGTTTCGCGTAAATCGGAATGCTTCATACGATGAACAGATCGCTTCCCCAAGCAAATCTTGCCCGGCACTAACCGCGCTGCGAGCTGCCAGGAAAAACGGCAGCAACTGCTGCTGGGGCACAGGTAAACCGCTCGGGACGCCTACTCCGTCGGCGGCCGAGCCGTCGAGGCGTTCCCGGCGAGCAATAACGGTGTCGCTCCAATGCACTCCCTTGTTGTGGCGCACCACCCACGGCCGCAGTGCCTGCTGCGCTGCGTCCCGAGCGGCATTAGCCGCCTGTTTGGCATCCACCACGGCGCGCTGGCGATGAGTCAGCAAATCTCGAGGGGCGGACGAAATCCGCTTCCACCACACTTCGATCTCATCGTCACAGTCTTCGTCGCGCAATCGACTCCAACTTCGTTGCAAAGCAATGGCGGTGCGTTGACTCTCATTGAGACAGTCGCGAAGGGCGTCCATTCGAGCACAGAAATCATCGCGTTCGCCCAAAACGCTTGCATCCCACCGCACATTTGCAAACTGTCTGAGCACCGAGACAAGTTCGTGATGCCCGAGTTGAAACGGCGTCGCGGTAAGGAACAACATGCGGTCGAATGCATGCGACATCGCTCCATCTCCCGTACGCAGGTCTCGCTCAGAATCGGGCGATTGAAGTTGACGCGCAAGCGAAGTCCCGGGATTCTTCAAGTGATGCGCTTCGTCCATGACAAGGAGCGGCGACCGCCAACGAGTTTGGGCAAGCAGATCGCACCAAAGCGATTCCTCGGCTTGCCGCAGGGCAGTACGAGCGACATTGAGACGCTCCGATATGCGAATGTCACCGCCGCGCGCGCGAATCGGCATTTGCTTGAGCGCATCCGCCAGGAGCTTTAGGTCGATTCTGTGCAGTGCCCGCGCCACCGACTTCGGAACCGGATCGTCGGTGAGGTGGCGTCGCTCATTTCGCACTGCACTATTGTACGTGCGTTTCCAGGTTGATGCGTCGGTCCGGAGCAACTGTTGCCAAAGATCGTCGCCCCAGTCGTTAGCCCGTTCCTCTCCGACGGCCCAAAGAAGCTCACCCAGGAAACGATGGATTTGGTTCTTCACTTGAATTAGACGGCTGGCTTTGCCCCGGCCGTGCTGGCGCAACGTTTCAGCAATCAGCGCCAAACGAATCCATTTGTCTGTTTGTCGGCGGGCCATTGCGCCTTGCGCGAGAAAGATAATGTGGCAGCGAGTGCGCGCCGAATCATCAAGCAACTTCATGAGGTCGACGCTGTGGCGTGCCACACCATATCGCACGGATTGCGGCTTGGTCAGCTCCTTCCGCGAAGACTTGTCGCGTGGCACCGGTCGGCAGTCAGCGAGGTATAATTCACAGAATGTCTTCAAGTCTTGTTCCCACTTGTCGACGAGATTGGCTGGAACCATCACGATCACAGGGCCACGGGGACTTTGCTTGGCAACGCTATAGGCAACAGCCAAAGCCACGAACGTTTTACCCATGCCGACTTCGTCGGCCAAGATGACTCCTGGTTGCGATTGTAGACGCCGCAGAACCTCTTCGACCTCGGCGCGCTGGCGCTCTTGGTCGGCGGAGGGAACACGAGCATTGAGCTGTTTTCCCAACATTAACTCTGACGGCGCTGCGTGGCTATCGTTCAAGTACGGCATTGGTCGACTACCCGTAGCCAGAAGGCTTTCAAGTCTGGCGATGCTCCGTCCAATCGCCTTTCGATCTGCTGGTTGATTGTGCCGACAAGTTCGCCTAAGAAGGATCGAAAGACCTTGTCAAATTCCGACTTCGGCAGCGCGTTGTCTTCTGCTTGGTATTTGACTTCGCGCAGCACGATCAGGAAGTCTGCCAGGGTGAGAAGGGCCTCATCACTGTTCCCGTTGGCTTCCTTAAAGTCGTTCACGAGTCGATCCGCAAGCGGCTCAATGCCAACCAACCCTCGAAGCCGCCACTCAAGAGCTTGCCGTCCCCAGACCGGACGCTCGAGGTTACACCGTAATTGTGCCAGGACGCGTGCACGGCGACGGATCCGGTGCAAGAATGTCATCTGCAAGTCGTAACGCCGGAGAGGGTCCAGATCAATCGGCGTCGCGGAGTCCAGATCAGTGTCAAATAGATCTGATTGTTGCTGTCGCCTTGCCCAAACGCGAAATTCTGCGCTCGGATCGGTCGCCGCCAGAATCAGAAGCATATCGTCGGCCGACATACTGTCGATTTGAGCCGGTGGCGGAAGCTTTTGGCTGTCTTGAACGTTCAACGGCAGGAATGCCTCAAAGTCCGACCAACGAACGAGCAACTTCTCCGGCGGTTTCGCGGACTCCCAAGCACAGTCAATGGCGGATGGTTTTCCAGCGATTCGCCACGAAGCTGCTGAAAACAGCACTAAAGGTTCTCGACCACATGCCAAGACAATCCAGTCGTTTGGTAGCTCACCCTCATCAACTCGCAAGTCTACGCGACGCGATTCGCCGGCTAAGTACGTGGCCGACAGGAATCCTGCCGGCAATGGGACTGCCGCGACCTGCTCCTCTTCCTCGTGATCCAACTGGGGGCCAAGCCATTCGGCATTCTCCGGATCCTCGACAAACGACGTTTTAGGCCACACAGACTCCAACAGCCCCACTTCCCGACCGTAGTCAAGGCGATCGGCTATCGACAGCAGGTTGGCTTCGGCGTTGCAATGGTTTCCCACTCCCATCCCGGCACACGTGAAGTTAGATGATCCGATCATGATTGCCGAGTATTGATCTGCCCGTAACAGCAGCATCTTTGCGTGCCAGGGTCTGCGGTTTTTGTCTCCATCGCTCTCAGGCAATGTGGTTACTCTCACATCGCCCTGGTAGGATGCTGGCGTCGAAAGTAATGATTTGGGCGCGGCGAGCCGAGGCACGGTGTCGTATGCCTCCGTTCTGGCAGCCGGCACGCAGAATGTAAGTGACCGCGTCTTTCCCCTCGCCATCATTTTGCAAAGCGTCGCTGTGACACGATTTGCCCCATCATCCCCATCAAAAAACGGTGACGCCACCCAAGCCTCGTGCGGCGACCCGCCCCGCCCACGACAAACCTGGACAGCCTGTTCGAGACTGCTACGCGAGCGTTCCCTTCCCACAGATGGAAGTGTAAAAACGAACTGCTGGCGAACTGTTCCTCCGCGACGAACTGCCTTCCAATCGCGCGTGTGGTTCTCGACGTTCGTCAGGAATTCGGCCGCCCGACGAACTGCGGGCGGACTACTAGCTGATCCCGGAACCAACGACACGAGAATCCGCAAGAATTCAATCGCTTGGGCCAGCGCTGCCGAGTCACCAGCCTCCGGCGTTAGATCGACGGTCCCAGCGACCTCGAAGTTCGACCGGTAGCCTGATTCCGTCACGTTGGCTGACGCCACAATGATGCGAGTGCAGCGAGTCCAACTGAGCAAACTAATCTTTGCGTGCTGTTTTCCGAATCGTATCCGAATCGGAAGCACGTCCCACCGCAATGAATGTTCGACTCCCGCCTGGGTATGGTCGACAAGCACTCCCGCGTAAACCCCACCTAGTCGGCTTTCACGCTCAAGAAGAAAGGCCAAGTCCTCTCGATTGGGATCCGACTCGATCTCCAGAAAGCGAGCCAAGCACTGTTCATCGAACAAACCAGGTGCAAACGCATATGTCGTAGCGAGGCAGCCCAATGGTTCGCCAGCGCCCGATGGCGGTCGCCACAGGTCGAGCATCGCACCGCTCGTGGGTTTCTTACGCTTACTCATGCGAGGTCAATATAGAAACGACGTATGGGCCAGCCGCGATAATCGTGCAGGTATCGACCCATTTGGATTTCGGGCCTCGCAATCCGGTAGGCTTGTCGAACATAGATTCGGTCTTGGCCCAACCGGTCAAACCAAGGGCGCTTTCCATCGGCCGACTTGGCTCGCTGGACCGTTTCGTGATGGGAACATAAAACCCGAGCGAATCCGCCAGCATCCATGGGCTCGGCAAATGCGCCAAATCGCTCGTCGAACAAGTTATGGAGCGAAACTCCGGTGAGGTTCACTTCCGACAAAGCGTCGCGTGCCGCCTCAAATCGCTTGTGAAGGCCATTTACGCTCTTCGCAAATTCTTCGTCCTTGCTGATGTCCGTTACACAGAATCCTTGGACATCCATCCTTGCCCCTTCTGCTCTCAGGATATCGAATGCGTCTTGGGCGCTACGAGCGAACTCCTCGTACGCGCGAATGGCTGCCAAAAGGGGACCGTATGCAGGCTCTACTTGTTCCAAGCGATCATGCAGCTGCTCTTCGCGGAACTGTTCCCCTGAAAACTCCGTCTGCAACTGCCACAGCCTCGATAGGGCACCGAGTCTGCGCTCGTCGGAAGCAAGCAGATGTTCGCGGATGCATCGCCGTTCCCTTGCCTTAGCCGTCGCCGGCGCAAAGGCATCCGCGAGTTCAGACCACGACTCCATACCCCAGTTTGGCTTAGTTCGCGGCGGACGCTCGCTCAGGCTACGACGTACAGCGGCAGACCATCGCGACAACAAAACCTTCGCATTCGCGAGGCCGCCTAAGCCTAGCCCGCGGGCCCATGCGTCCACCAAGAGTTCAGCATTTGGCCCCGCGCTCAGGTGAACATCCACGAGTCCCAGATGAGACGCAAGTCGTTTGTATACCCCGTGGAAACCAAAAATCCGGGCAGTCTTCAGATAGCTTCGCGCATCGAGATAGCCGTGCTGATCCAGGGCCCGGCGCGTGACCAACGTCCCTGGCACTCCCCAGGTCGCACCGTCCTCAGCCCGTGATCGGACTATTGCTTCAACGATCAGCCATTCCCACACCAAGTAAGGTGACGCATCGCGCAGGCTTGGATCGCCGTCGATACCCTCAGTAACCAAGGCTCCGACGGCCATTGCCGTGAGAAATCTGATCCGCTGCATGCGTTCGCGCACAGCCGGCACTAGTTGTACGGCCAATTGGTCCGCGATCTGATACAGTCCGAGCGGGTCCAGCGTGCCTTCGCTGGTTCCCAGTGGGTCATAGGTGGTCAGAAATGGTAGCGTAACGGACATGCGATTCGTTGCGTTCACTTAATCAACTTGCCGACGATGCTACTTGCAATACGGTTTGGCGATCTTCGCCAGAGACCAATCCAATTCGATGTGCTGAAACACTCGACTTCCGATCGCAGGATTTCGATGCATCGGAGGGTTTCCTTGAGCCGCCCAGGCCCGAGCCATCCCTTGGCAATCTCTCAGGATCTCGACCGCTTTGGCCGCAATCTCGTATCCGCTAAGTCTTGCCACAGCATCGCTCCGCGCCGCGGAATACGGGTGACTACTCCGGGGACAAGTTTATCAAAACCTGCAGCCAATTAACAGAGTTGCCGACTCGCTGTGCCGTGCAGGCCGGGCAGCTATCACTTATCCTGGTCGCCTGAGTGACACGTTCGGTCACAGGCCTGGAAAAGATTCGGAAATTCCGCGCAATAGCCATCATCCCACAGCATCTATCAAGCCGTTGGCGCATTCAACATTTAACAATCGGGAGGCCCCAATGGACCATTTCCAAGCCCAGTGCCACGGCTATATGGCCGGTTGGCAGGTAAGAGGATCGCTACTCCACGAAACGGAGGCCGAGAGTCTGGCCAGTCAGCTGGAAACGGACGAGCAGATACGACGGGCATTCATCGCGGGCGTCCGGCGGGCACTGTTGGCAGAGAAAGGAAATAGCGTGGGATACGGTTGGGGCCACGTGAGCCATGGGTACATCAACGGACACCCAACCTGAGCGACTGCAAGATAAAGCTTCCGCTTGAACCTGCTCCCAACCCCGAGGTAACTGTCGTCCTCGTCTATCCGCCGGCGTCCCGTCTGCGGAACCCGACGAATCTCAAGGAGACGACAGATGTCGCATTGGTGGGAAATCGCGGATCACGAACAGAACCCCTCGCCGACACCCAAATTTCGGGCCGTCGCGTACTACCGGCACTCAGCCCAGGACCGGCAGGAGAACTCCATCCCGATCCAGCGGGATCAGGTCCGGGAGTGGGCCGAAAAAAACGGCGTAGAGATTATCCAGGAGTTTTCCGACGCTGGCAAGTCTGGACTGACCTCGGAAGGTCGGCCGGCCTTCAACGAGTTGATGGACTGGGTCAAACAACGGAAGGACTTTTCGTATATCCTATGCCTGGACGTTAGCCGGTGGGGCCGATTCCAGGATATCGACCTGTCCGCACAGTTTAGCGCCGAGTGCAAGAAGCACGGCAAACAGGTCATCTACACGACCATCGGCAAACCCCGGGAGGACGACCCGCTCTACCCCGTCTACGTGCAGTTCGAGCGATTCCGGGCCGCCCAGTACAGTCGGGAGCTGAGCGACAAGGTCTGGCGAGGCTGCGTCAAGATCGTCGAGCAGGGGTACTGGGCTGGCGGCTCGCCGGCCTATGGTCTCCATCGGCTGCTCCTCGATGAGAAAAGGGAGCCCCTACATCCGCTAGAACCCGGCCAGCGAAAAGGGATCCAGAACCAGCGAGTGACGCTGATCGGGGGCGACCCCGCCCAAGTCGCAGTCATCCAGCGGATCTTTCACGAGTTCGTCGACCTCGGCTACTCAGAGTACAAGATCGCCGAGCGTCTCAACGCCGACGGTATACCGTCACCAGGTGGACGCCGCTGGGGCGCCGGTGGAGTTTTGGGCCGGCTTCGGAATGAATCGTATATCGGCACTCTGACGTACAACAAAACTAGCCAAAAGCTCAAGACGCCGCGGCATGATAATCCACCTGAGAAATGGATCCGCACCCCAGAGGCATTTGATGGCATCATCTCATTCGAGCAGTTCACGCGGGCCCAGGAGGTTCTCGAGGAACGACGCCGGCGGTATGACCCAGATCAGCTGCTGAGCCAACTGAGCACCCTGTATAAGCAGTACGGGATGCACCGCCCTTCGCTCCTCCGACTGGAGGAGGACGGACCCAAGGCTGGCACCTACTCCCGGCAGTTCGGGTCCTGGGACCAGGCCTTTCAGCAAATGTACGGGGCTCAGCGGGACAAAGCCAAAGAGCTCGTCCACGAGAAAATCCGCGGGCATGTGACTGACGTCCTGCCCTACTCCGACTTCCTGGTCCTGGACCAGAAACTGACCCTGTCCGTACAGCCTACACTGCCCATCCCCAACGGCTACAGCGCCTACTGGCCCATCCGTCCCGATTCACGTCAGGTCATCGATATGACCTTGGGGGTGCTGCTGTCGGACCCGGACGAACTCGACATCCTCGGCTATATCGCCTTGCCACGCATTCTGTCGGGCACGACGACGATGCGTATCGGGACCACGTCGATGCGGACCGAACTATTCGGCCGACAAGACCTTGAATTTCTCACCACCCTACTCTAGCCCCAGGAGCTGCCATGGATAACGGATCCTTTGAATTGGTGCCGTTTAAGAGCCGTCGATACGAAGCGGTGCCAATCGCCAAGATCAAGGTGATCAACACCCGCAATCGCGATCAAGATCAGTTCGACATGAACGTCGACAGCATCAACCAGGTCGGTCTACTCAAGCCCGTCCGAGTTAACGACAAGTTCTTGGAACGCACGGGATTGTACGAGCTGATCTGCGGCGAAGGACGATTGCTGGCCCATCAACGCTTGGGGCATGACACCATCCAGGCCGAGGTGGTGACCTGCACCCGCAAGGAGGCATATCTGCAGTCTCTGGTGGAAAACATTGCCCGCACGAAGCCGGGCAGCATGGACTTTGCCCGCGAATTGAAGCGATTGAACGACGAGGGCTGGTCCAACGCTCAACTAGCCAGAATAACGTGCAAGAACGAACATTACATCCGGGACTACATCCGACTGGTCGAACAAGGCGAGGAGCGATTAATCCATGGCGTCGAACAGGGTATCTTCCCGATTAAATTCGCTGTCCAAGTAGCAACTTCAACCGATGCCCAGATGCAGAACGTACTGATGGACGCATTCGATGAAGGCCTAGTCACTACGAACAACTTCGCTCAGGCCAGGAAGCTCATCGCCGCCAGGGCGAAGGCCAGCAAATCGAAGACGCCGACCACTTATACCGTGAACCAGCTCAAGCACGACATCCAAGAGACTACGAAGGCCAAAACATCTTACGTGCGGGAAGCGAAAACGAAGGAGAATCGATTCATGACATTACTCAATGGCATCAACACACTGTGGCGCGATCAGGAATTCCTGGATCTGCTCCGCCAAGAGAAGCTGTCGGATCGCCCGGAACTTGCGGGTGACTTTCGGTACGAATCGTAATCAAGGAGACCTTTATGATCCAGAATGTCAATTTAGTCCAGGGCCTGGATGTACCTATTGTGAAGTTGGTGCCCAGGAACGTCCGCCACGTAGACAAGAAACACCTCAAGCGGATCGAGGCGAGCCTGCGGGCCGTCGGTCTGATCGAACCACTGGTGGTGTATCCACAGGGCGACAGCTACGAAATCCTCGACGGCTGCTTGCGTTACCAGATCCTGCTGGAAATGGGCGTTGAAACCGTCCCTTGCCTAATTGGGCACGAACGTGAGGGCTTCACCGGCAACCGAATGGTAAATCAGCTTTCTTCGTCCCAGGAGATGCGGATGCTGCGAAAATCCCTCGAGGAGCTCGATGAAAAGACGATTGCCAGCGCGTTCGGTATGGCCGGGATTAGCCACCGTCTCAACATGGGGCTCTTGAAGAAGGTCGATCCGGCGGTCGCCAAGGCCCTGGAAGCCAATAAGCTGAACGTGCAATGTGCCAAGGAGCTGGCGCTCGTAAAGCCCGAACGCCAAGTTGAGATTCTTCACCTTATGGAGACCTGCAACGACTACAGCGTCACCTTTGCCAGAGGATTGGTGTTGAAGACTCCCGTATCGAAGCGAGCCAAGGTCACGGCCTCCCGGAATCCCTGGTCACAGGCGGATACCCGCAAAAGCGAACTACTGAAGAAGCTCCGTGAGGCCGAGCAGCAACAGGACTTCTATTCGGGGCTATATCGGCAGTACACCACCAACCTGCTGAAGCTCGTGATCTACGTCAGGTCATTGCTGGCCAATGGCCGTGTGAAGCAGTATCTGCAAGAGCATCATCCACGTGAAGTGAGCAACTTCGAACATGTCATCAGCCACGTCGAACGATAACCTGACCAGTACGCACTGGACTCGTGAGCGCCTGATTGCGTCGTTCCAGCGCTGGTTCCGCCGCAGTCACGGTAAGTCCCGGACCTGGCACGGGAATCAAGACATCTACGACGCCACGATTCTCGTGTTTGGTAGTTGGGATGCGGCAATGACGGAAGCCGGACTACCCGAGATAACGCCAATTCCCTGCAAAAAATGGAATAAGCAGGCAATATTGGAAGCTCTCCGAGATAGGCATCGCAAGGGCATCCCACTGTCCCGTGACGTGCGAGACGACAAACTGTTGCGTGATGCGGCTGCCCGTTGGTTCGGCAGCTGGAATAGGGCCCTTCGAGCAGCGGGTCTGCCGCACAGAATCTGCGACCGTTGGACGCCGGATCGCGTCCTGAACGAGCTCAGGCGGCGATATCGGGGTGAGACACGATTTCGGGACGCCGAACCCGCCCTGGCCAGTATCGCCGTTCACTACTTTGGCAGCCTATATGCAGCCCTCGAGGCAGCAGGATTGGACATCCCTCGAAAACGCTGGACGCGACAGCGGATCATTGATGCTATCCAAGAGAGGTACGTGCGGGGTGCTCCGATCGATCGCGTCGGTTTCGGGGATAGCGTGTTCTTGAATAATGTCAAACGGTACTTTGCGTCGTGGTCTGAGGCCCTGAATGCCGCCGGACTAGCGGATCGTGCACCGCAGAAGACTCCCAAGCGATCCTGGACGGACGAAGCGGTCCTCGCCGGGATCAGGAAGTTCAGCCGTGCCGGTACAGTACTGCCGAATATCTACCGACTGGACTATGGCTTGTATTCAGCAGCCACCCGACGCTTCGGCACATGGAATAACGCCGTGCAAGCGGCCGGTCTACGGCCGGCGCAACGCAAATGGTCACGCAAGACAGTGCTGCAGTGCATCAGAGACCGACACCATCGCCGGCTGTCGCTCAACAGCCGTGCTCCTGATCAGGACATTCAGCTGGTGAACGCGGCATATCGTCTGTTCGGCGGCTGGCAGGCCGCACTGTCGGCAGCTGGTCTTCTGACGGCGCAGTCCGAAGGTACAACCAGACTCCCAAAGCGAACTAAGGAGAAAGGCCCCCATGTCGCGTGAGGATGTGATTCGCCAGCTGATTGAAAGGGCTAGCAAGCGGCTGAACATGTCGGAGGATTCCGCTAAGGCGGAAGTGCCGGTTTTGTACAAGGCTGCAAATGAGAATTTCGGAACCTGGGATACTGCATTGCTGTACGCCGGCATCAATATGCCACGGCCATCCAGGAGACGCATTGACAAGGGCTGCGGCCAGCCCTCGGCACCCTACAATGGAGCCACAGATGTTCTACGCCGCATACGCCGACTAATCTCGGCTGGCTACGAACTGTCCGAGGAACGTGCCGCGCGCCGAGACCCTGAATTATATGAGAGTTGTCGCCGTGAGTTCGGGTCATGGAGACAAGCTTTGGCCAAAGCTGGCGTTAACGTACAGAACCTCGAAAAATCGCATCTGTATCGCAGTTACAGTAGGAATGCATTCCTAGAGGATCTTCGCCGCCGCCACGAACAAGGTACTCCGCTGGAATGGGGCGAAATCTCTCGTTCCGACCACTCATTTGCGTTAGGGATTAAACGGAGATTTGGCAGTTGGCATAATGCATTGGTTTTGGCAGGCGTACCCGTAAGTGCGTCGCGATGCTCTCGGGTTAAATGGAGTCCAGAACGGGTATTGGCTGAGATTCGGGACCGACATAGCAACGGAATGTCGCTCGCTAGCAACAAGCTGAGAAGCGAAGACCGAGCGTTAGTCGCGGCAGCTCAAGGCTTGTTCGGCGGCTGGAATGCTGCAGTGGCCGCGGCCGTGGCCCCGAACGACCCATCGTCCTAAACTGTCATCCCGACGATCTTCTGGCCTCTTCGACGCATTTCCTGTACCATCAGTGGTCGTGCTGAATGCCTGGAGGTTGCCATGAATCTTCGTGAAGTAACGATGAATTGGGTTTGTGCCAACTGCACAATCCAAGACGTCCACCGTGATGTCGAGGTCGTCCTCGGACGCGCACTGCAACAAGGACTGTCGTGTTCATTCACCTTGGGAGCGGGTTTAATCAAGAGCCGAAAACCCTACTTGATATATTGCTACAACGGCGAATTTTATGCGTTTCAGTTGACGCCACGACAAGTCGCACGACTGGGACTGCGGCACGATCAGATGGCAAGTGGAACTGGCTGCCGCGGAGGCCTGAGCCAACCTGTCGTCGATCCGATTGTCAACATTGCTGGCGTTGAAGTGAACAATGCATGGGCATTGAATCGGAATCTACCCATCACCGGCACATTGCAATATCAGACGCAGCGGCCAATTCTTGAGCCGATTGCGATTCGAGGGGAATGCGAGCCACCAGCTCGCGGCAGCATTCATTTGTATCATTATCTGTTCAGCCTGATACAACTTGATGGGGCAATCCATTTCTCGTTACCTCCTATGGGAGATCTGGCAGATCATCAAGGACAGGCCTTCGCTGGCGTGCTGCCATTATTCTTTCAGGTGTGGACTGCACCTGAATTGCCGCCTCCCCTGCCCCCAGAACCTAAGGGGTTTGGTTTGAAACAGGACTGGGAGGCGCCAGCTTCGGCTGTCCCGTTCGCCGCGTTGCCAGCACTTCCGGCCCGAACGCTTTATCCCCCGACCTACGATCCCGGAGCAGGATTTGGAGCTCCCGTTGTCAAACCGGAACCACGTCCGATTAGTGATGTTCGGGCGATTCTGGTGGAAGTCGAATAGATGAGGTCACTTGGGGCCTCATCCGGTCGATTTCCATGCCCCACCCACGTACACCTTCGCCGGCGCCGTCTTCCAGCTGCCCCCGACATACGCCTTCGCAGGAGCCTTCTTCCACGCCCCGCCGACGTAAGCCTTCACCATCCCCGCCGGGCTGGCCTGCCAGATCGCCTCCATAGCCAGCTGCGTCACCCGCAACGACGACCCGCCGCTTTGATCCTTGACGCCGAACTCGGTCGCGTTGACTTCGGTCACGGACCAGGCAGCGGACGTGGCCGGCGAGGTTTCCATCAGCCGAGAGTGCCAGGCGTAGGTGGTCGTCGGGCTGACGTCACCCGATTCATAGTTCGTCCCGCCGATCCGGCACACCTGACGCGAGACCTTGCTGGCCCCCGAGGTCTTCTTCCAAAGGGCCAGGCTGTGAACCGCCAGGACGTTTCCGGCCGAGGCCGGCAGATCGTCGCAGACGTAGAGGTCAACATCGAGGGTAGCATCCGACTGCACGTAGGTCGTGTCGGCGTCGCTCGTGGGATCGTCCACCAGCAGGTAATTGTCCACACTGTTCCCGTCCGACCCCACGCAGCCGCTGGAAGTACCGTTGCCGCTGGGCCGCAGGCAGCTCATGCGGTACTCGGCCACGTAGGTGTTCCACGGGGCGGATCCGGCCGTGTTCCACACGCACAGCGAGTCGAAATAGTGATTGTTCCCGACCGTATCGCTGCCCACGAACGAAAAATCTGTGATCGTCGTGCCGACATACGCGGTGTCCGTGCCAGCGGGGAGATTGATCGCCTCCTGGCCGTTCATCCAGAGGACCACGTCATTGGCCGCGGTCGAGTCCGAATGAGCAATCCGCAGCTCCAGGAAATGCCAGGTGTCCTTGGCGTAGGCCGCTGTGGACGTCCCCCGCACGACTCCCACGGCGTCCAGGATCGACAGCTTGCGATCGGTGCCCAGCTGCAACCGCAGATTGGCGTCGGTCGTGGCGATCGGACAAGAGCCGTAGGGACGTCGCGTCAGATCCTCCGGTTCACCCTTGACGGGTTGTTTGGTGGCCGTAAGACTTCATATCTACATCTTGACATGCAGATCTACCTACGTAGAATATTCGTCGTCGCGGCGGCGATCCGCAGCCATAGAAAAGAGGATCATTCTCATGAGACCACTTACTGCCGAAATGATAGTTGGCGACTGCGTAGCAGTGTATCCCGCCACAGCGCGAGTGTTCGAAACGTACGGAATCGACTATTGCTGTGGTGGTGGTCAGCCCCTTCACGCAGCATCCGCGGATGCCCATGTCTCGCTAGATGGATTAATGGCCGAGCTCAAGAAAGCTGTCGAGAGCTCTCTAACAGCGGAACCGACTCAGGAAGTGCGTTGGATCGATGCGTCGCTGGCGGTCTTGTGTCAGCATATCATCGCAAACCATCATAATTATCTCCGCCGGGAATTGCCGCGGCTATCGACGCTGATCAGCAAGGTGCTCGACGCTCATGGATCCAAACACCCCGAGCTTGTCGATTTGGCTGAGGCCTTCGACGCGCTCTGCAAAGAACTGCGACCGCACATGATGAAGGAAGAGCAGATCCTGTTTCCAGCGATCGCGTCTCTGGAACGGTCGGTATCACTCCCGTCGTTTCCGTTCGGCACGGTGGCCAGCCCTATCCAAGTCATGGAACAGGAACATCGACATGCCGGTGATGAACTGGCATCCATACGGAGTATTACTCAGGGCTTCTCGCCACCACCTGACGCTTGTCCCACCTATCTGGCAATGCTCCAGTCATTGAAAGAACTCGAAGCGAACATGCATCAACACGTCCACAAAGAGAACAACATCCTGTTTCCGCGCGCAATAGAGCTGGAAGGTTGCTTGCGAGAGGCCGCGGCTGGATAAATGGTGACCGTACCTTGGGCACAGACGAGGAGATCACCGTGCAGGCAAATCGAATGCGAAGACTTCATATCGTCGGTCACAAAAACCACGGGAAAACCTCCCTGATCCTCGATTTGATCTGCGAATTCCGCCTTCGTGGATTTCGGGTCGGAGTGATCAAGCACACAAGCCATCGGCACGAAATCGATGTCCCCGGAAAGGATTCTCATCGACAACGTACCGCGGGAGCGTCGCCGGTCGCTATTCTTTCGGACGGGCTGCAGGCCGTGTTCTCCACGATCTTGGGCCCAGTGGATGAAGAAGCTCGCTACCGATCGCTTGCCGCAACCTTCGCCGATTGTGATCTGGTGATCGTCGAAGGACATGTGGCCACAGCCGGTCCCAAACTCGAGGTCTGGCGATCGGATCGCGGCATTCCGCCGATGGCCTGCAACAACGACTCGATCCTAGCTGTCGTCACAGATTCTTCAGATTCCGTTGAGTTGGCGCAACCAGTCCTGAGTCGCAGCAATATCGCTGAGATTGCTGACTGGATTGCCTATCGTGTCGGACTGGGCGGCCCGTCAGCTGCCGATTTGGGCGGTCCGAGAACTGAGAACTGAGTCAGCAGTATGGCCTGGTGTGACTGGCCCGGCATACAATCCCGCTGGTGGACGGACGCCGTTCAGAACGCGGATCGCCATTCCGATAGAGATTCGCCCCGGTCGGAGGACCGACGCCATGTAGCCACATCGACCGACAAGCACTTCTTTCAGTCGAGGGTCGATGGCATCCAGGACGTAACAAGGTTTGCGCGGCTCTTCCAATCGGAGGAGCACCGCTCCGATCTGCAGAAGCGTTCCTGGAGAGAGGAATTGGACGTGCATGCCGGCCATCGTGAGGTTTTCGCCGGCAGCGCCCGGCACAAGCGGAAAGCCTTCGGCGACCAACTGGTCGAGTATCTCTCGGTCCCAAATGCTGATGGCCCGCTCGGGGCGAAGATGCTTGGCGTGGTTTCGCCCGTCACCGGCAAGTCCCTCGGCAGACACCCAGGATTCGGAGACAGGCAATTTGGGAATCCCGCCCGAGGAAACGGCAATTGACTGCAGCCAGGGGCAGAGCGGTGCAGAGGGACAACTTCTCCTGTGGGGGTCCTCGCCGCTAAGACACTTGCTCAGACGCCGCACAGCCAGCGCAGGGATCGACTGGTGGTTCAGGTTTGGGTTGCACGGGGAGACGGGGAGGTTCGATCTGCAGTCGCCATCGTTCGACCGGCAACAGGGCGGCCAGCAGTTTCCCAACGAATTGATAGTATCCTAGGCCGGCCTTCCGCCGCCAATCACTTACCATCGATTTCGGAACTGCGCTCGGCCTGACGCAAAGGCAGAATCCCCGTCTTGCATTTACCCAGGCTCAAATCTCTCAGGCCTTTGCCCAATACGAAGCGGCGCGAGTGCTGTGGCTTCCCAACATTCGAACCGGGCTGAACTACAACAAGCACGAGGGGCGCATACAAGACGTGATCATACCAGCCGCGGCGCGGCCTTCGGTGGTTTTGGAGCAGGAGCCGTTGGTGCTGCCTCGCGCTCAAATTCAGGCGACTCGAATGCGGGAAGTCGAAACCTTGGACCTTGTCGCCCGCGAAATCGCCGAGGCTTATGCTCAAGTAATGGCGAGGAAGCGGCGAACCTCCGTCTCCGAACAGGGCATCAAGGCAGCGCAGCTTTCCTATACACGAAACGTCGAACGGATCAAGAACGGACAGGGCCTGCCGATTGAAATCCTGCAGTCGATTCAGGCACTAGATGCCGCCCAACGCGACTACCTCAGCTCAGTACAAGATTACAACGCCGCACAATTTCGACTACAGCGGGCGTTGGGCTGGCCGATCAGCGATCCATGACGACTTGAGGGCCTGTAAAACAAGGGATCGCAATTGCCACAGGCGACCTCCATCGATAGAATGTAGGAACTGAATACCTCTACTGGAGATAGCCAGAAGCGACTGAACATCGGCCAAGTGAGCCGCCGTCGAACTGCTGACAGCGCTGTCCCACCCCACCTGTTGATCGCCAACAGGGGCGATTGTGTGGCAAGGTCTGCAGCAAGGCGTGTCCACTTGCCGTCGACAGGGGGCCCGTTTGCTGAAGTCCCAGACCGTCGGTGCGTTCCCAGTCCCCAGGGCCTGGAGGTGACAGCGTGTCTTCATTTTCTTGTCCGCATTTTGACTGTCACACGGACGAATGCCACCGGCTAAGGGCCGAATGCGTGCCAGGCCGTCCCGGCTGCGTATTGTGCAAGAACTCTGTCTTCGCCGTGCCGTGGGAAGAACGGTTAGCGGCAAAACAGCGGGAGCGCCAAGAAAACCCGCCAGCGGATGATGCGGCCGGCGGACAATCAGGCTGTCGGTAGTCGGATTGTTACCAACAAGGCAGAGTCCTCAATGGCTCGAACCGAATGTTCGTCGCCACCAAGGAGGTAGATCAGTGTTTCCGGGGTCATGAGTTGTTGACGGCCGCGCGATTCGATCTCGACCACGCCCTTCAGGCATTGAATCGTGATTTCTCCCGACACCTTGTGCGGATCGATTCGTTTGCCGGCCGGCAGTACTAATCGTAGTCCCTCCAAGCACTTGGTCTTGAACAGCGTGGTCGTTCGCGTTTCCAAAAGTTTCGAATCGAGCGGCGTCAGGGCTATGACCTCACCGGGATTAGCGTGGGGAACAGCCATTAAGAAGTCTCCCTATTCAATTGTCCGATTCGCGCAATCGACGCCCATGTGCATCTTAAGCGACGCTAGCGGCAGCTGGCGCCATTGTCAACTGAGTTGCGAGCGTTGATTGGCTGGCGGACACTCCCGCAATTGATTCTGTCCACAACAGTACGCTGGACAAGCCGTCGGGTTTCTGACGCGGTGTGGAGAATTCCGTAGTTTCAGGTTTGACGTCACGTGTCGCTGGCGGATACGTATCCGGCAGGTGCACTAGCCCGGAAAATTCAACCGCCGATGGACTTAGGATCACGGACAGCCCTTTAGGGGCGGTCGGGCGAGTTGAGGGTGGGGCGGCAGGCTTTTGCCGGCGGATGCGATCTGAGACACAATGCGGGTGACATCGGACATCGCCAGGGGCGCGGGGGCAGGGCGGACTCCGGTTCAGATTATAGCCCGCGCCGTTGTCGGGTCCACGTAGTCATCAGGTTGTCGAGGCCCAGGGCCTGTAGCAGGGAGCTGTATCAGAAGGATGCTATTGAGCGGTTGGGCCGGCACACAGTTCCCTTGGGGGTTTGACGCCAGTCAGCACAAGGATTGCCATTCCAATGGAAACTCGCCCCGGATGGACCACCGACGCCATGTAGCCACATCGACCGACAAGTTCATCCTTGAGTCGCGGATTAATGGCATCCAGCACGTAACACGGTTTACGTGGTTCTTCCAATCGGAGGAGCACCGCTCCGATCTGCAGAAGCGTTCCTGGAGAGAGGAATTGGACGTGAAGGCCCGCGACCGTCAGATTCTCCCCGGCAGCGCCCGGCACAAGCGGAAAGCCTTCGGCGACCAACTGGTCGAGTATCTCTCGGTCCCAAATGCTGACAGCCCGCTCGGGGCGAAGGTGCTTCGCGTGGTTTCGCCCGTCACCGGCAAGTCCCTCGGCAGACACCCAGGATTCGGAGACAGGCAATTTGGGAATCCCGCCCGAGGAAACGGCAATTGACTGCAGCCAGGGGCAGATCGGTGTAGAGGGACAGCTTCTCATGTGGGGTCCTCGCCGCTAAGACACTTGCTCAGCCGCCGCGCAGCCAGCGCAGGGGTCGACCTGGGGCTCGGGCTTGGGCTGCACGGGGAGTCGCGGCGGTTCGATCTGCAGTCGCCAACGTTCGAGAGGGAGCAAGGCGGCCAGGAGTTTCCCCACGGATTCGTAGTGTCCGTGGCCGGCCTTCCGCTGGAGTGCCACGGCGAACGACGGTGCCCACCAGCTGATATGGTCTCGGAAAAAGCTCTGACGGGCATCCTGGCACGTACGAAACCACTGAGCAGCCTGCGTCGAATGAGGTTGATCGGCGCCGGCCAGTCGCTGCTTGAGCATCAGCAGAGCCAGGAATTCCAGTTCCAGGGCGATATGGTCAGGGCGTTCCTGCGGGCTGGGTTGGAGCCCGAAGGCACGGTAGAAGCCGCCCACATCGGCCATCTCCTGCGACCGAAAGAAGGCGTCCCCATTCGGCTGGTATTCGGTTTCATACGGCGGGCATTCGGCGCAGGTGATCAGCCCGAAGATGGCCAGATAATCCGGCTCGCGCTCGACGGCGGTGGAGAGAATAGTGTCCAACGTGGTCGGCAGATCGACCTGCCGTAGTGACAATTCGCCGTGTCCCAGCGGAATGTCGAGACGGCCGAAGTCGACCTGGATCAACTCCGCGGCATCAACGACAAGCCGTTGGCTGACCCGGTCGCTCAGAGTCGCGGACGCTGGTTGAGCTGGATCCGACAGCGCGGTGGCGAGGAACCGCCAGAGGATTTCGAGGGCCAGGTCTGTCGCCAGATCGGTCGAGATTTCGCAGTTGACATCAAGTTGTGACATGTTCCAGCCTGAGTGAGATGCGGCAGTGGCCCGTCAGTGCGGGCCGAGCCTAAATCGAGTTGGCGTGTTTGGTCTTGTCTCGTTCGAACACAGGTTCGTCGATAGTCACTCGTACGACCTCCTTGCCGAATTTGTTGTACCCGATGACGGTGTCGTTGAAGAGTTCCTGGATCGTTTCCTTACCAGACGGGAGTCGCACGGCGACTTCGGCCACTTTGGGTCCTTTTTCGATCTCGAACCTGAACAGAATCTGACGCTGGGCTCGGAACAACTGCAGCACGGCCAGCAGTTCGCGGTCGGGGCAGGCATACTGTTCAATGGCCGCGTCGACTCCTGGGCCAAACATCTGGTGCAGGTACCCTCTGGGGACCCAGCGAGGCGGGATGTAGAACCCATTGGGTTCGGTACCGAACTGTGGGTAGAGCGGGAGAGCGACCTGGCGTTCGCGGATCAGGTAATACAGGGGGCTGTCAGGTCGGACGGCCCATTGTCCGTTGGCGTCGATTTCGACGAGCCCTTGCAGTCGGATTTTGCCGACGCAGACCGACATGCAGCGGGTTTCGACCGGGGCGCCGTCGGGGCACAATTCCGGGTCGCTGCCCTCAATTCTGGGGTAGCATCCCACACACTTCTCGCTGGTGTGAGTATTACCGCGGTACATCACCTTCTTGTACGGGCAGCCTTCGACGCACTTGCGGTAACCGCGACAGCGAGTCTGGTCGATCAGTACGATTCCGTCTTCCGGACGTTTGTAAATCGCTTGCCGCGGACAGGCACCGAGGCAGCCAGGATAGGTGCAGTGATTGCAGAGTCTGGCCAGATAGAAGAACCAGACACGGTGCTCGGGCAGCGACGTCGAGCCGCTGAAATCGCCTGGCTTCCATTTCGGACCGCTGGCGGAATCTTCATGGAGGTTGGGAGCTGCCCATTCCGCTTCAGTGGGCAAGTAGCCCAGGACCGTCTGCGGGCCGTCTGGGGAGATGTTCTTGGTGGCCGCTTCGAAAATGGTCTTTCCCTGGAAGGTGCCGTACGGTTGTCCGGCGGCATCCTTCTGGCTGACGTCCCAGACCTGACCGCCCGGATTGGCCTCTTCGAGCATGTTCAGTAGCCGGGCGTCCCAGTGCCGGGGATAGCCGCCGTAGGGTTTGGTTTCGACGTTGTTCCACCACATGGCTTCCTGGCCCTTCGAGAAAGTCCAGGTGCTCTTGCACGCCATGGTGCAGGTTTGGCAGGCAATGCAACGGTTCGTGTTGAACACGAAGGCGAATTGCCATTGGGGATGGTGTTCGGGATACGGATATTCCATCTCCCGCCCCAGTTGCCAGTTATAGACTCGCTCCATGGTCGTCTCCTTGCCGGGAATTGTTTCGTGCGCTGAGAGGTTCGATCTGGACCAGTTCCAGCACTTCTTCTTCGTCCGGCTCAATCACGGTCTCACGGAACTGCAGCTGGCCGGTACGTGCAAACAGCAGATCGATGCGACGGGTGGTTTCTTCGGGGCCGAAGAAGCGTTGCAATTCATTGAGCACAGGATAGGCCGGGTGACTGAACAGGTTCCGAAGTTCAGCTCGGCTCCACCCCATCCAAATGAACTCCTGGACCATGCACTCCAACATGACGGCGGGATCGCCGATGACAGGTTGGGCGACCAGTTCGAGCGGGTCATCGGCTTCGGCGTCGCGGGTCAGCGGATGAACTTTCTCGACCCAATTGTGGTCTTCGGCGTTCATGAATTGGTCCTGTTTCTGGTGTCAGCCTTGAATGCGCACAAAACCCCCGAGCAGATATTGCTGGTTCTCGGGTCGCTCACTATGAGGGCCGAACTGTGTGAGGGCGCCGTCCCAGATTCCTCGACCTTCCGGCCCCCCTGCCTCCGCCTTGACCAGTCGGACCAGGGTCTCTTTCGGCACGGTGTTGACGGCGTGATTGTCAGCTTCGCCCCCAAACATAAAAGCCATCTTAATCTTCGTCTTATGAAACAGGGTATCAGTCTGATGCATGGGCATGAGCCAATTGCGGGTGCATGACTGCTGAGCACCATAGCGGAGATTCGCCTGGTACCCGGTGTCTGCTGACCGTGCCCGGCGGTCGGGACGGGTCTCGTGCGCCAGAACCGTCTTTTCCGTCGCGATATACGGTGCGTGCTTGGTCATCACCACCCCTCGCGGATAGCTGGTATTGAAAGTGACTCTCAACATCAGTCGCGCCACCTTGGCCCGTTCGGGGTCGTTCTGCCAACCGCGGAACGGACGATCGGCCGGATTGGAATCAACATAAACATAATCACCGTTATTGAGTCCCATTTCGCGAGCATCGTCGGGATTGACGTGTAATTGATGATCGCCGAAGAAGGGGAGTCGCTGGTCCTTGCGATGCGGGTCACCAAAATTGGAGTCCCAGATGATGTGCCAGTCGACATTGGACCATTGGGAATGAACCCGGTGCCTGGATTTAGGAGTGAGCAGATAGAATCGGTATCCCGCTTCCCACAGGGGGTTCTTGGTCTGCACAACCTCTCGCCAGGGCAGTTTAACATTCCGAATGGTCCGCTCGTCCCAATGCATGGCGTCACGCGAAATCCCGAAGTCTTCCGGCTGGATCAGCGGATTGGTGCTGACGATCACGTTGGGCAAATAAGGAGTCGCCTCCGGTCCCTCCCGATGGACGATAAAGTTCTCGCCGTGCAGGATGGCTTCCGGAATGTCGCAGTAGGCATTCAGCCGCCCGGTGTCCGTCCAGAAGGGAAGATTGTCCTGCATGTTTTCATAGAAGGGGATCCGCGGGTAAGTTCGGAACAGCATGAGCGCCACGCCCGAATCGCCGTACTTGCCGGCGAGGATGTCGTCAACCTTGTATCCCCTGGTGGTCGTTGATCCGTCCAGCAGTCGCTGCATGTAGACTCTGACGCCGTCCTTTTTGTCATCCAATACAAAACGCCAGTAATCGGCGAATCGTGGATCACCTGTTTCACGGCTGAGCGCCTGCGCGGACTCGGCAAGGATATGGACGTCATCGCGAGTTTCGTAGAGAGGGGGAATCCCTCCCGTCCAGATCTGCAGATAGGGATTCGAGCAGGAAGCCGTTATCTCGTAAGTCTGGAACTCCATCCAGGTATTCGCCGGGAAGACCAGATCTGCATACTCGCAGGAGCTGGTCATCTCCACGTCCTGCGCAATGATGCAGTCAATCTTAGGGTTCGTCACGAACAGCATGTCGTAGGCATGCTTGGCATTGTTGAACAGGTTGACATTAGCAAACCACAACAGCTTGGTGGGCGTCGGCATGTGTGTCTGACCTGTCAGGCACAGCCGCCCCTGCTTGGGGGTCTCCACGACCAAGGGCCGATCGCCATGGTTCCAGTACGCCGGTTCCTCATCCTTGGATTTCTTGTCGACTTTGATCTCTTTGCCATCGACGGCCGGATCCAGATTCATGGCGAAAGGATCCTCGGCCGTCCACCCCAGGAACCCCGGACCGCTCTCAGGTGAACTCTGAAACAACGCCGCCTTGTAATTGCCGGCCCAGGTGAAGCAGCCCGCGCCAGGGCGACCCAGCTGGCCCGTGAGCATAATCGGCAAGTATTGGGCCCGGTTGGCCAAGGTGGCATGGAACCAGTGGTTGATACCTTCCCCCACGTGAATCGCCACGGCGTGACCGGCCTGTGTCGTGTCCCAGATGTCCTTGGCCAGCCGTTCGATCAGACTGCGGTCGGAACCCGTGATCTGAGCGACCGTATCCAGGTCGTAGTCCTGCAGATGAGTCTGATAAGCATCCCACAGAGTGAGAACTTCGATCTCTCGGCCGTCAACTAACTTCACCTTGCCGGTGAACCGCAAAGCCGGATCAATGGCACTAGCTTCCATGCGCGGACCGAGCTGATCTCGGGTGATCGGTCGAATCGCCTTCAACTTCTGGTCATAAACACAGAAGTCGCCGATCTTGGCGTACTGTTCGTCCGTCAAGTGCTGGTCCTTGAATGACGGTCCGTCCTTGGCAAGCTTCGGGCGATAGTCGGCAAGCACTTCAGCCGCTCGCAGTCGCTTCAGGTTGTCCTTGCGTACCAGCAGCGGAAAGTCCGTGTAAGAACGGACGAATTTTTCGTCGAACCACCCATTGTCGATCATCAACTTCGTCACGCCCAGGAAAAGCGCCGTGTCCGTGCAACCTGGCCGGACCTGGATCCAGTAGTCCGCCTTCGTGGCCGGGGGTGAATACTCCGGCGTAATCACCACGATTCGACCCCCACGCTCCATCATTTCGATGAACCAGTGAGAATCGGGCATCTTGTTTTCGACCAGATTCTTGCCGCACTGAATGTGGAGTTTGGCATGCCGCATGTCGTTGAAATCACAGTCGGCCGCTTGCAGCCCGTGCACGAAGGGATGGCCCGGTGCCTGGTCGCCGTGCCAGGTATAATTCGACCAAATGCGACCACCAAGGGCTTCCTTGGAGTCCACCTTCCGTACCAGCTGATCGACGATCGCCAGCATATTTGACCAGCGATACAAACCATACTTGCCCATGACTCCCAACAGCCCCATGCCACCGCGCAGTTTGCAGGTGCGCGTCCCGGCGTCATGACAGGCCTCGATCATCTCTGGCTCATACCCGTCCGCCGTCAGTCGACGTCGGCCCGGTTCACCACTGTAGGTGCTGGCAATCGCGACCACCGCTCGGGCATGATACTGGTAGATCTCATCCCAACCCACCCGCACAAACGTGTCCGTGCCGCGACTGTTGAATTTGTACTTGTCGCGCAGCGTTGGATCATCCGACAGCGACGGAAAACCATCGTCGGCCCATTGTTTCCAGCCCTGGCGGATCAGCGGTCCGCGAAGACGATAGGGGCCATAGACGCGACGCTGTTGAGTGAATCCCTTGGCACACCCGCGGGGATTCCAGTGCACAGTGTCGGAGTTGCCGTACAGATCCCGACAGCTTCCACCTTCGTAAGCCTGCTCACTGCGGATGACCACTCCATTGCGAACAAAGGCACGCATGCGGCAGTTATGAGTGTCGTTCGGTGGGCAGACCCAGATGAATGAACGATCGACACGATATTGGTCCCGATAGACCTTTTCCCAATCCCGATCGGGGTATTCGCCCAGCGGATTGGCGATGCTGACAGGTTCAAAGGCCCATAGCCGGGGCGACAAAGCGCCGGCACTTCCCATGGCCGTCAGGGCCGCCTGCAGAAAGCCGCGTCGGTTCAACATGGTCCGCTCCCCGAAAAGTTGTCAACTCGGCGAAATCACGTTCCGTTCAGCTGTTCGTCCAGCCAACTTGCGGCTGGTCACGGTTCCAGTCGCAGATCGCTCCACATCGTGATCAACTTCTGACTCGCACGGTCCCGCATCGCGCCGTCCCAGAGGGCGATGGCGATCGAACAATGCTCGGTGCCTGCCAGATCGAGTCCTTCGCCAGGGGCGGTCAGCGGCCGCCGGAGGACGACCGTCCAGCCATCGGGCTGATGGCTCGCTTCGGTGGAGACAGCCTGCGACGGGCGAGGCACAAAGGTCGTGCTGCCAATCCCCTTGGCCGCCAGCTGCGATCCGGTCGTATCACGCACGGCCAGCGGATTTCCGACGGCTCGCGCGGTGATGACGTCAGGTAACGGTGGAGTGGCCCGTTCGTGGTACACCTGGCTGTCAAATGGATAATCGTCCATCATTGACCGTTCGTCGCCCGTGGCCTCGCGGCCACCGCGCCAAACCCACAACTCGACCTGGCCCTCAGGCGCGCCCATCCCCAGAAACGGCTCGGTCGGTCCTCGATTCAATTGAATGGCTGCCATATCCTCAAATTCTTCCGGTGAGACCGCCCGAGTGTTCGCGGTCGCATCGGGCCAGGTCAGCCGTATGGCCAGATCCTTGCCGTCGTGCATGGCCTGCACTTGCACTGCCGTCGGCGCGCCGTCTCGCCACCAGAGTGGAAACAACTGAACCGGCGAGGTCGGGACTGAGGACCACAATAAGTCGTCCGGGGCGATCGCCAATCGATCCGATCGGCTGGCCACGACTGCCGATCGCTTGAGTACCGCCGCCTGCCGCCGTTCTTCACTCGACAGGGACCTGAGGAAGTGGACCAGATCCAGCGACTGGGCTGGTGTGAGTGTCGGCGCGGACGGCATGGGCGTTCCGGGCATGCCGCGACTGACTCGCAGTACCAGTGAGCCTGGATCGTGGCCGCCTTTGTAAATACCCTCAGTCAGGTCGCGCGGCCGAGTGGGGAAGCCATCGTCGTCGACCATCTGCTTGACGCCGTCCCCTTTGCCACCCGTACCGTGACATGACACACAGCCCTGCTGCACGTACAACATCCGCCCTCGCTCAATAGCGTCCGCATCCGACGGCGCCAATTCCGGCAACACGACCGCTTCACCGGGCAAAGTCCTGCTCTCCGCGAACTCGCGGATTTCCTCTTGCACCTCCTCGGAGGCAATCTCTTCGTCCGTCATGGCCTGCTCGTTCTTCAGATTGGCCACATAACTAGCTCGAGCCCCCCGATCGATCTGCCGGTAGATCTCGGCCACCAATAACTGGCGGTGCTCCGCCGGCAAATGGGCCCAGGAAGGCATGGATGACCCTGGCATTCCGCGTTCGAGCACGGCGGCCAGGTCGGCTTCGCTCGGTACGTTGTTCTCCGTGCTCACCAGCTTGAAGACGCCCCGCTGAAAACTGCGTGGCTTCGGGAAGAGAAATCTTGCCGCGGGCCCTTGCCCATCGCCCTCCGCGCCGTGGCAGCCTGCGCAATGCTGAGCGTATAACGCCGCACCACCTGGATCAGCCGCCGTAGATTCGTCAGCACCATGAGCAAGCGGGGCCGCAACGAGTGTCACGACGCCGAACCATGCTAAGACCCACCTCGCGTCCCGCATCATTCTCAGATCCTCCTCCAGCCTGACACACGCTCAAGTGCCATCGCCACGAAGGCCCATTCGACGCTCGACCCGTCAAGGAGAGTGATTCACGTGGTTTCGCGTCCCGTCAATCATCCAGCCTCCCGGACTGCCCGATATTTATAAAGGAGCCATTTGTGCATGTCAAGGTGTAGGTTTAGACAGTCAGCAAGATTGGCTGCGGTGAGCGGGCGTGGTGTTTTGCAGAAGTATTACCTGGCGGTTACCAACCATCATCCGGAAGGCTACCGGAAATGCGTATGATAAAGCGAGTGCCGAACAGCAATCGGACCATAGGCGACAGGGGAGGCTTCGATATGAAGGCAACCAAACCGATGATCATCCAAGGAGGCATGGGGGTAGCCGTATCGAGTTGGCAGCTAGCTCGAGCTGTGGGAGCGTCCGGTCAACTGGGCGTGGTATCGGGAACTGCGCTCGACATCGTGTTGACTCGCAGGCTCCAGCTCGGCGACCCAACCGGCGTATACCGGAGGGCCATCGAAGAATTTCCGTTTCCGGAAATGGGCCGGCGCGTCATCGACCGTTACTTCGTGCCAGGTGGGAAGGCCCCTGATAAGCCATTTCGGGATCTGCATTTGCCCGGCCAAAGACTGGATCTGGACCGAGTTGAATTGCTGCTGGTCGCCAACTTCGTCGAAGTGTTTCTGGCCAAGGACGGACATCACGGCTCGATCGGCATCAATTTCCTGGAGAAGATCCAGACGACTCTGCTGCCATCACTCTTCGGTGCCATGCTGGCGCGGGTCGACTATGTCCTGATGGGGGCAGGTATTCCACGAGCTATTCCTGGCGTTTTGGATCGACTCAGCCAAGGACAATCGTGCGAACTGAAGCTGGACGTCACCGCTGGGAGCCCCGTTGTGGATAGTCGACTGCAATTCGACCCCGTGGAGCACTGCGGCTCCGATCTTCCCTGGGTCGAAAGGCCGCGTTTTCTGGCCATCGTTTCATCGGATACGCTGGCCACCATGTTGACTCGGAAGTCGACCGGGCACGTCGACGGATTTGTGGTCGAGAATCATTCGGCGGGGGGTCACAACGCGCCGCCGCGGGGGCCGAAGCGGGTGAATGACCGGGGCGAGCCCATGTATGGCGAACGGGACGAGTCGGATCTGAGTGTCTTTCGCGGTCTCGAGCGGCCATTCTGGTTGGCCGGATCGTTCGGCAGTCCGTCAGGATTGCGGCGAGCCAGGGACGCAGGAGCGGCCGGGGTGCAGGTAGGCACGGTCTTCGCATTTTGCGACGAATCGGGATTGCGCAGCGATCTGAAGGCACAGGTCCTGCAACAGGTACGACAGAATGCCATCGACGTGTTCACCGATCCGCTCGCCTCGCCGACCGGATTTCCCTTCAAGGTTTTACGGTTGCCGGGAACGTTGTCGGATCCGGCGCTCAGCACCGTTCGGCGCCGGAGATGCGATTTGGGATACCTGCGTCACGCCTACTGTCGCGCCGATGGAGAGATTGGCTGGCGCTGTCCGGCCGAGGACGTAGCTGTCTATGTGCGAAAGGGCGGCAGTCAAGAGGATACCGTGGGACGCCACTGTTTGTGCAATGCGCTCCTGGCCAACGTCGGACTGGGACAGATTCGCGCCGATGGCACTTCCGAGTGGCCCCTGTTGACGAGCGGCGATGACTTCCAGGCAATCTTCGGCATCATGGAGACGCTACGCACCAGCCATTACACGGCCCGTGACGTTATCGACTATCTGCTGGGAGGCCCGGACGAGACCGCCAGGCCGGAGGAAATCACCACCGCCGTACCGGTTCAGCTGATTGACATTTGACAACCGAAGATCGAGCGTTACAATCCGTAAGACATCCTACACCCAGGCGTGTAGTTTTGGCGGTGTCGGCGGAAGTTTACTGAACTTCTTCGACCGCACGATCTTCAGCACAGAAAGGTGGGGCTCAGCTATGGTGCGATACCTGTCGCTCATTCGTTTCACGGAACAAGGGATGCATAACGTCGGTGAGTCGGTGCAGCGAGCGTCGACGTTCCGGAGTGCCGTGTCCGCCGCCGGTGGCAAGATTATCGCTCAGTACTGGGCGATGGGCCCGTCGGACGGCTGCATCGTCTTTGAAGCGCCCGATCGCACAACGGCGGCAGGCCTGTTACTCAAGCTCAACATGGCCGGAAATGTCCGTACGGAGTCGACCGAGTTGTTCGACGATCAGGAATTCACCGCGATAGTGAAGAAGACGGGCTGATTCCCCTTCGTGTGGCAGGGAGTCTGCACTGAGTGATTTCGCCGCATGAGGGGGCCGCCGGCTGGCCGCCCCCATCCTTTATTTCGTGACCAAGCTGCCGTGGTCCGACGGATCTGGATTCTGAACGTTGGCTGTGCTGGCGAGCATCCGACCGGAAAATACGTTGACAATCAGCTTGAGGGACAGTGTAAGGATGATCAGTCCCAAGGCCCAAATGCCGACCAGCACCTTCCACTCCAGCACGCTCGGAGAATATTCAACCACTTCGTGCAGTGTTGAGGGAATGAATCCAGGAATGATCAGCCCCATTCCCTTCTCAATCCAGATGCCGACGATCACAAGAACGCAAGCCAGAATGCGCACGGCGCTCCGCTCAAGCGCAGCGGGGGTAAAGAACAACACCGTCCCCAACAGGTTCATGCCTATTGCGGTCCAGATCCAAACAACCAAACCATATTTACCGTGCAAACCGAAGAACAGATAATTCAGCGGTGCCGCATGAGTGCTGCCGGTATAAAACACCGTGAAGATCTCGCTCGCCAACATCACCAGGTTCACAACCATCGCTACTCGAATGATCTGAATCAGCGTGCGAGCGGGGCCGACCGGCGCCGCGTATCCGGTTGTGACGCGAAGCACCCGCATCACCAGAATGATGAATGCCGGCCCGCTGACGAAAGCTGACGCCAGGAATCGAGGCGCCAGCAGCGCACTGTTCCAGAAGGGACGCCCACCCAGACCGCAGTACAGAAAAGCGGTTACAGTGTGGATACTAATCGCCCAGAATATCGACAGGAAAACAAACGGGACATACCACCAGGGATTGGGCTTGCGGCCCAGGTATCGCATATACAACAGATAACCGACCACATGCAGGTTGATCAGCAGATAGCCGTTGAGCACGATAACATCCCAAGTCAGCATCGACATGGGCCAGTTGAACTTGCCTAGCCCGGGGATCAGGTGCCAGAATCGATCCGGCCTCCCTAGATCGACCACGACGCTGAGCGTGCACATCACAATCGCGGCCACGGCCACGGCCTCACCAATGATGACCACTTTGTGCATCTCTTCGTCATCATACAAATAAGCCGGAATCACCATCATGACTCCGCCGGCAGCCAGTCCGACGCAGAAAGTGAAATTGGCGATGTACAGCCCCCAACTGACGTGATCGGTCATGTTGGTCCCGATCATGCCGCCAGCCACCTGATTGGCCCAAGCGTTGACGCCAACCAGAAACAGTGCCGTTAATAGGGTCATCCAGGCATAGAACGCTAGAGAACCTTCCGTGGCCAGCCAGATCGCGCGGGCCAGGAATCTCGGATAACTGGAGATGTACCGGTCACTTTCAGACGGCGCCGTCAAACTACTCATGGTATCAATCAAAGTAATAGAAGAACGCTGGTTTTGTTCCTAACTCTTCCTTCAGGATGTAGACCCGCTTGTTGGCCAGAATCCAGCGAATATTCGAGTCCGGATCGAGGACATTCCCAAAAACACGAGCACCAGTCGGACACGCCTCCAGGCATGCAGGCAATCTGCCTCGCCGCGTGCGATGCAAACAGTAAGTGCATTTCTCCACCACTCCCACCGGACGCACTCGGTTGCTCAAATAGCTCTGGTCCGGATTGATCTCGTCAGCCGGCACCTCCGGACGCTGCCAGTTGAATCGGCGGGCATGATAAGGGCAGGCAGCCTCGCAATAGCGACATCCGATGCACCAGTTGTAATCCACGACAACTATACCGTCGGCCTCTTTCCAGGTAGCCTGGACCGGGCAGACATCGACGCAAGGTGGTTCATCGCACTGCTGGCACTGAACAGGCAGATAGAACTTGTCGTCCTTGGGTACCACACCTGAGTAGGTGGTAGACCCCTGCTCCATATCCATCGTCCCTTTCGGCAACTCGATGACTCGGATATACGACTGATTCGTCGCGCGGTCGTGATTGTTCTCTCTGTGGCACGCCTCCACACACTTGCCATTGCCATTGCAGACGCTCAGATTAATTGCGTAGACAAACTTCGTACCGGGAATTGGGCGGTCGTCGGCTATCGTCACTTCGGCGCCGTACTCTGATGTCGCTTCAGCCTCCAGTCGAGCAATCACCGCCGATTTCTGCTCCGGCGAAAGCTCCATGTAGTGTTGTTGCATGAACTCGGCGGCGGTCGTCTCTTGCACAGCATGACGGAGGGGCGAAGCAGCGGCGACAAATGCGCCGGCCCCAAGCGTAGCAAAGACGCCCTTGACAGCGGCTCGCCGCGTCAAATTCTCGACTACCGGCAGCGGCCTGTCGGCACCTGGCTCCTTGTCCATCTCAGCCTCCGTCATGTGTCCTCACTCCAGATCGCTCGTCGCCGTGGGATGCGGGCTCGTTAAAGCGATCTTTGGGCTTGAAGCCCACAATCATCTTCGGAAAGCCGGGCAAGTGCGGATCATGGCAGTCAATACAGTTGTTCTTGACCTGACCACCGCGCCCAAGATCCCAATGTCCGTTCATTCCCCCGTGAGCTCCGCGGGTGAACGACTCCGCCTGCTTGCTGTGGCACTGCGCGCAGAGAGTCATGACACTCTGATACTCCAAGATAGTGCCGTCAGCCAATCGTAACGAGTCCATGTCATCCGGGTGGTGGCAGGCATAGCAACCGATGCCGCCGTGGCCGAAGGTCATGCCCTGATGGAATTCGTCCAGTGTGGGAGCAGACCGGTTTTCCAGGTTCGGCCGACGAGTCGAGTGACACGTTGAACAAGCCACACTCCCCACCCGCCCCTGCGGATCGTGAAGGGATAGCTCGATGCGGGGTGCGCCCGTGGGCTTACGTACCACCACGGTTTGCCGTGGCCTGACCGCGTGTTCCTGCATTACCACCTGCGGTACATCACCCACCCCCCCAGAACCGGTGCCTGGCGGCGTTCGCCCGACCGCCCGCCACGCGGCACCTACCGCCAAAAGGGCCATCAAAGAGAAAACACCCGCGGCAAGAACTCTCGCTCCGTAGGACTTCAAGCTTCGCCTCCTAGTCAGGTTCCATACCCGACTTCTGATGTATACACTGAGGTACAGGATAATGGAACAGCCCATTTCCGCGATAGCTCGCAACGGTCGGTCCCGAATCAACGTGCCCATCAGCGGACTCATCCTGACGTTTCGATTGCCCGTCCGGGACCATGCCGGCGACTTGGCAACACTTCGATCCATCCCGGAAATCGAAGTCGGTGAGGCCGCGGGGAGAAAACTGGCGATCGTCGTCGACTCAACTTCGACCAGCCGGGATCAGGAAATCTGGAGCCAATTATGGCAGTTGCCGAGCGTCGTCGACGTAGCAGTCGTCATGGTTGCTTTCGAAGAAACTGAACGATCGACAGACAAAGATCGTGTTGGGAATCAAGCATAATGGATCCGCAACGCCGCAGTTTTCTCAAGTCCGCCGCCCTGGCCGCTGCTAGCTCGATCGTTGCCAGCAGTAATTCCCTGCCGATCGTCCAGGCCGACCAAGCCGTTCGCGACCTGCCGGACGTCGATGGCCTGTCATGGAATAAGGCCCCGTGCCGATTCTGCGGAACCGGATGTCACGTTCAAGTAGGCGTCGAAGGAGGTCGCGTCGTCGCGATCGCCGGCGACAGGGCGGCCGACGTCAATAAGGGATTGCTGTGCGTCAAAGGTTATCACGTGGGAGGGATTCTTTACGGCAAGGACCGCCTGACCAGGCCGCTGCTGCGCAGAGCCGGGCGACTGGTGGAGATCACCTGGGATGAAGCAATCGAGGTCATTGCCCGGCGCATCCTAGATTCACCTCAAACCTTTGCGTTCTATGGATCGGGACAGTGGACGATCCCCGAGGGCTATGCTGCTCAGAAGTTCATGAAAGGGGGACTTGGCAACAACCATATCGACCCCAACGCTCGTTTGTGCATGGCGTCGGCAGTCACCGGTTTTCTGGCCACCTACGGCGTGGACGAACCAGCCGGCTGTTATCAAGACCTGGACGAATGCGACGTGCTGATCACTTGGGGCAACAATCCCGCCGAGATGCATCCCGTGCTGTTTTCCCGAGTCACTGACCGAAGGTCTCGAGGCGAAGCTGTCCGCATTATCGACATCGGCACGCGCCGAACGCGCACTACCGAGTCGGCTACTGATTACCTGGAAATGAAGCCACACGGCGACGTGGCCATTGCCCTCGGTATCATGCACCTGCTGGTGCAAAACGAGGCCCACAATCAGGCCTTTGTCACCAAGCACTGTAACTTCCGGGCGGCTGAGGCCCACGAGCCGACCCTGCAAGGTGAAGCCATCAGCGAAACGGAATTCCGAAAACGGATTGCCAAGTACACGCCCGAGCATGTCGAGGAGTTGTCGGGAGTTCCGGCCGACAAGATCCGCATGCTTGCCGATCTGTTCAGCAACCGCGACCTCCGCATCACCTCGCTGTGGTGCATGGGCATGAATCAGCACACGATGGGAACGGCCATCAATTCGCTCGTCCACGGCGTCCACCTGCTCTCCGGACACTTCGGTCGACCGGGCGATGCCCCCACAAGCCTCACCGGCCAGCCTTCGGCCTGCGGCACCGTGCGAGAAGTTGGTACCCTGGCGCATGCACTTCCTGGCGGACGCCTTGTCGCCAAGCCCGAACATCGCCAGCAGTGTGAGGAACTCTGGAACCTGCGACCAGGAATTATAAATGCCGTCCCGGGCTACCACACGGTGAAGATGTTCGAGCAATTCTGCAAACCAACGGCCGACGGCGGTGACATCACCACCCTGTTCGTCCAAGTTACCAACCCTGGCCAGACTCTGCCAAATCTTCCGGCCCTTTTCAACAGCAAGCAAGGACTGGAAGACAAGTTCCTCATCGTCAGTGACGTCTACCCCACCGCCACCACCGAACTGGCCGACCTGATCCTGCCAGCAGCCATGTGGGTCGAGAAGAATGGCATGTACGGCAACAGTGAACGACGCACGCAGCAGTGGTTCAAAATGGTTGCCCCTCCGGGTGAGGCCCGCGATGACTGCTGGATGACCATCGCGATCGCCCACAAGCTGTTTGAACTGGGGCACGCAGGCATGAGAGATAAGGATGGCCGGTTCATCTTCTCGATCAAAGACGCCGATGGAAAAGAGATCCCGGTCTGGGAGTTTGAGCACTATTACGACACAAATGTGGACAAACACCTCTTCGAAGAGTACCGCTTGTTCACCACGATGAAACACAAGAACCTCGCGCCGTACGAAGAATACGTGAAAGCTCGAGGGCTGCGCTGGCCCGTGGTCGAACAACCCGACGGAACGTGGCGGGAGACCCGCTACCGCTTCGCTGAATTCGACGACCCTTTTGTCGCTGAGGGCCAGGGTTTCGATTTCTATCATTCCACTACCAATGACGGCCGTGCCCAGATCTGGTTCCACGAGTACGCGCCGCCACCGGAAGTTCCCGATGAAGAGTTTCCGTTGTGGCTTTGCACAGGTCGCGTTCTTGAGCATTGGCACACCGGTACGATGACGCGGCGCATTCCCCAGTTGATGCGGGCGATGCCAACTGCATATGTTGAAATGCATGCCGAGGATGCACGTGCGGCCAATATTCGCCAGGGTGATCTGGTACGGATCGAGTCCCGTAGAGGTGCGTGCGAATTGCCAGTTTGGATCGATGGCCGTGGACGACCGCCCAGGGGGACGTTATTCGTTCCCTTCTTTGACGAAACCAAGCTGATCAACAACTGTACGCTGGAAGCCCATGACCCGTTTTCAAAACAACCCGACTACAAAAAATGTGCCGTGCGGGTGGTTAAGCAGAATAAGCCGACCGACGGGAAGGCATCATGACTCGCCGATTAAGCTCGATCCTGTTTTCCACAGTTATTGCCCTGGCGTTCATCGGGTATGCCGTGGGTATCCGGGATGGGAAGTCGCAACCGGACAGCACTTCCGCGGCACCGTCAATCGCACAAGTTCACCACGAAACGGTCGCTGAAGATTTTCAATTGATCCCGGCCATATCCTATGCTGAGATGGCTGACGTTCGCATGGGTCCAACGAAAGCCTGGCAATCGAAACCTCAGACTCTGCCGGAACCCCTACATGATCTGTTTGCCAAAGTTGAATTCGACGAGTCGGCCAAAGAAGAGTCGAGCAAGTTAAGAGCCTCGCGGAGGGCCTATAATGGCGCGCCGCCAGTCATTCCACATTCGGTCGAAAACACCAACGATGCGGCCTGCTATGCGTGCCATTCGCAGGGGGTACGAATAGCTGGTGGAAAAGCCAGCGTCATGTCGCATCCATTCCTGGCCAACTGCCAGCAATGCCATGCCCCCATGGCGCCGATGCCGTTCCGACACGTCGAGGCGACTGCACCCTCGAACTTCGTCGGGATCCCCGCCCCAAAACAGGGAAAACGCGCCTATCCCGGCGCTCCACCAACTATTCCCCACTCGCAATGGATGCGAGAAAACTGCAATGCCTGCCACGGCGGGCCGCATGGCTGGCCGGGCATGGAGACTACTCATCCCTGGCGCACCAACTGCACGCAGTGTCATGCCCCGTCAGCAACCCTCGATCAAATGCCGATGATCACGACTCGGTTGATTTCACCGTCGCCTGATATTGTTGAAAACTGAGCTCAAGGTGCCGACTTGACACAAGATCCCTCAGCTGATCTCGATACGGTAGGCACGGCGGCGCGACCGCTATCTCGGGCCAGAAGCTTTGTGGCGGCGATGACCGCTTTTGTCAAACAGGCTCACGCGAATCTTTCTCGGCCAACTGCCACTTCGGTCAGCCGGCGAGCATTGTTACAGGGAAGGTGGTGGGTACTGCTTGCACCGCAGCCTCGCGGGCCGCTGGCCACGCGTCCATCCAATTCCCTCAATCAAGAGCCTGGCCACCAGCCGCCTCGAACGATCCAGGGGATCAATATTGATCCGGTTCCTCCCACCGACCTGTCATGCCGGAAAACGTCAGCGCCATTCCCCGCGCATCGGAGCCGGCAAGATAGCCGAAAAACGTAGCAATCCACGATGCTATGACCATGATGCCCGATGATAATCCGCCGGTTCCAGAAATCCTGCAGGCCGAATGGTCCACGGATCAAGTCCTAAAACTGTTCGACGACCTGCGTGACGGCGCAGGCATCCAACACGTGCAACTGAAGTCCAGGAGCACCAACGCCGCGGTCGCACTCGATGTTGCCAGACACGCCTACAAGACCGGAATAGCTGTCGCTATTCAGATCCGGTACAGCTTTGAGAACGAAATGTGGTGCGACACCATCATGCCTGGCGACCCCACCACCAGAATCATTCGCAATCGAATCTCCTGTGGCTAGTGACACAGCTACCACCGAGCAGTGCCAATCAGCGGCGTTGAAGTTTCGTTGCGACTTCACTATGGCATTTATCCATTCAGTACCTTGACATTCATCGTCAGACGTTTCCTCGTAACGGTCCATCCGCTGCTCGCCACCAAAGGCCGGGTCAATTGTGTAGGTCTGCGGGCCTTGGCGATCGGGAACGGCGGAGTTCGGGCGGAGCCAGCGCAGGACAGGTGCCCCGCTACACAGCGGTAAGGGGCCCAGGCCGTCCCCAGAGAATTCCCCACCTCTTTCAGGGCAGAGCTGAACGCGGCGTCTGAAATATCATTCCTGCAGTGCAGGAAACTTGACACGGCGCGGTTCCCCGATCACGCTGAGTCCAGCGTCGCATGAGCAGCCACGTCCGCTCTCTTCCGACGCGGGCCCCGCTCGCCCATCGCTGCATCAGCAGCCTTCGGTCTCTCCTCGTTTTCCAATCAGTCGGGGTCTACGTTCCATGACTCTTCGCCGAGCCGCATTTACACTGGTCGAACTACTCGTCGTCATTGCCATCATTGGACTTCTGGTACTCCTGCTGCTGCCGGCAGTGCAGGCAGCCCGCGAGGCCGCTCGCCGCACGCAATGCTTGAACAACCTGCGTCAGATCGGATTGGCGACGTTGGCCTACGAGAGTGCCAACGCCCTGCTTCCACATTCGGGTCAAGGTCTCACGGATGATCAGCCGCGCAAGGTGGCGTTCAACCTGCAATCGTCGTTTGCCTTGATCCTGCCATTCATGGAGGAAACCAACACTTATAACTTGATGGATCAATCCAAGGCGTACAACGCCACGCCGAGCAATCGTGCCGTGGCACAGCATGTGGTTGATTCGTTCGCCTGCCCTACGAATTCGCTGCGATCCGATCCGGCCGATAGCCTGGGGTACGGCTGTGTGGACTACGGCGCCACCATTCACTGCAACATCGACCCGGAAACCGGATTGCCCAGCTCCGCCGCCGTGACGCTCGGTGCCTTGGGCTTGAAGCCACAGCCGATGCAGAAGGTGGTTGACGGCACGAGCAAGACACTCATGTATGCGGAGGACGTAGGCAGGAATGAAACCATGGGGTCACTGTACGAAGATCCGGTCGAAGGCGGTGTACGCAAACAGTGGCGTTGGGCTGACCCAGATAATGCGTTCGGCGTTTCTTTCACGCCGAATTTCCACATGACTCCCTGGGATGGACCCGAGAATTGTCGATGGAAAACAATGAACTGCGGCCCCAACGACGAGATCTTCAGCTTCCATCCCGGCGGAGCACATGCCGTGTACTGTGACGGGCATGCACTTTTGCTACCGAACGAAATGTCTTACATGGTGCTGCGTGCCGTCGTAAGCCGGGCGGGTCGTGAGACAATCGATTCCAATCTGAACTAAATTGGCAAAAAGCCGTTCCCAGAAGGTAGCCAGGTTGGACGACTGGAGCCGTACCTGGCCCCTCGGAAATCCTAGCCTGCATCGGGCATGGCGAGAAATTCGTAAGCGGAATCACCGCCGAATCCGCGCAAGCCCACACGAAGGCGGGAATTCTGACGGCCGTGGGCCAAGGCACATCATTCGGCAGGTTGATAACAGCAATCGGGTTCTTCGGCAAAAAGATTTCCTGTCACCGCGAAGGCGCGGGCGCGGCTACCACCGCAGATGTTGCGGAACTCACAGCGGCCACACTTGCCCTCCAATCGTGAAGTGTCTCGCAAACTGCGGAGAATGGGCGATTCTTGATAGATCCGGACCAGGTGCTGAAGGGGAAACAGACCACACACGATTGGTAAGAATCCACTGGGGTAGACAAGTCCTGCGTGGCTCACAAACATCACACCTTTGCCATCATTGACACCTCCCGGAACAAAGGGACGTGGTCTCCCATCCCCCCCCTCCCCGCGGCGCTCTAGTTGGTGTTGAATTACGTAGCGTCGGTAGTGCGGTGCCTCAGTGGTTTTGATCATGTAGGGTTGAGATAGCGACTGACGCCACAATCGCGCGAAGGCCTCCTCACACTGTGCTGCGCTCAAGCGAGCTAACTGATTACCGCGACCTACGGGGATTAGAAAGAAGACCGACCAAAGCGCAATGCCGAATTCGGAGAACTTGTCGGCCATCGCTTCGATCTGCGGCAGGTTTCCGGGGGTCAGTACAGTGTTGATCTGTGTTTCCAGTCCAAGCTGACGTGCGTCGTCAAGAATCTCAAGACTGCGTCGATAGCTACCCGACACCCCACGTATGGCATCGTGCGTCGCCGCGTCACAGCCGTCGATGCTAATGGCCATGCGCGCGATTCCGGCGTCGTGAAGTCGTCGCATTGCAAGCGAATTAACAAGCGGGGTAGCACTCGGTGTGATCGAGACTTGCAGACCACGCGATACCGCATACTCGATCAACTCAAAGATATCGGCTCGCTTGAGTGGATCGCCTCCGGTCAAGACCAGTAGCGGGGGTTGAGGGAACTCCGCTAATTGATCGACCAACAACTGAGTATGGGGCTTTTCCAGTTCCTCCGGTGTGGGACTGCGCTGTGCACACGCGCGGCAATGTTGGCAGACCAGGTCGCAAGCTTGCGTCATTTCGTAGAAGACGAGCATGGGGCTGAGTAGAAACGAACCAGCGGTGCGTCCCCACATCTGGGATCGTTGGCTGGTCAGCCGATCTGCTGATTTGGTGCATGAGTCGTGGGATGGGTCCGCGGCAATAGGCCGTCGATCAGATGGAGTTCGGTACATGCAGTCAACCTTTCGCCCAGGGGTGCGCTATGCCCACTCTCCAGTGCTCTCGCTGTGTCAGGGCGTCAGGTCGCGCGTGCCAACGCCGGTATCCGGGAACCTAGTTCATGCAGGATCTTCGAGGCTGCTTCGCGTCCGCTCTTGATGCAACTGGGGACTCCCACGCCGTGGAGACCACTACCGGCCAGTTGCAGGCACCGCCACTGTGCAGTGCGCCGGTGAATCTCAGCGATTCGGTCCAAGTGTCCGACATGGTACTGCGGCATGGTGCGCATGTGACGCTTGAACGAGCGCATCACCGGCACACCTTGGATCTGCATCAGATCGCCCAGTTCCCGCTCGGCGAGCTTTATCAATTGATCTGTGGGCAATTGCATCAGCCTGCTTTGGCAGGCTCCTCCCAGGAAAACTCTTACCAGCAACTGGTCGGTTGGCGCACGCCCTTCGTATTTAATGCTGGAGTAGCTGCAAGACAGAATCAGCCGCTTTTCGATGAGTGGTACGACGAAGCCAAAAGAGTCCAGCGGCACTCCGATCTGTGCGCGTCGATATCCGAGCGAGATAACGGCACAACTGGCATAATCGATGCTGCCGAGTTGATCGGCCAGTTTTCTGTCGAATGGGCTTACCAGATTTTTCGAAACGTGGGCAGGGACCGCCAGGATCACTCCATCTACGTGCACCGAACTGTCTTGCCGACCGTCTACATGTATTGCCCAACGGCCATCATCTAATGGTTGCAAGGCTCGAACGTTCGCTTGCAGATCGACCGCGTTCTGAGGAAGTTTCTCAGTCAGTGCATCGACAAATCTCGACATACCCCCGCGGAGTGTCATGAACTGACTATAGCGCGCTCCACCGCTCGACTCGAGTGGGGCAGTTGTCTTCTGTTTCATCATGGCGAGAATGAGACTGCCATGCCGCTGTTCCATTTGCGAGAATCGAGGCAGGGTGGCAGCCAGGCTCAGCAACCTCGGGTCGGCGGTGTAGATGCCACCGATCAGCGGTTGAACCAAGCGATCAAACATTTCCCGACCAAATCGACGACAAACGAATGATTCGATCGACTCGTCGGTTGTATCGCGGCGCCGGGGTACGAAGACTTCTCCAGCAGATCGCAGTTTGCCGCACCAACTAAGGATTTGCGAGGACAAGAATGGCCAGATGCGCGAAGGGGCCATGATAATGAAACCGGGTGGAATCGGACGCAGACGACCGTGACTGAGGACACACGCCTGTCGTCCCGTATCCCTGGGGCGAATCAGGTCATTGCTCAGTCCCAATTCTTCGGCGAGTTCGATAGCATCGGGCGTGGTCGTGATGAAATTGTCTGCAGCATGCTCCACGAGGAATCCATCTTGCTGCGTCGTCTCAATCACTCCGCCTAGGCGACTTGCCGTATCAAATAGCCGAACTGCCAAAGATGGACATTGCCGATGAAGGTGATAAGCGGCCGCCAGCCCGCTGATGCCACCTCCGATCACGGCCACGATGGTCATGCCAGTTTGCCTCCAAGTGCCTTCGAGCCTCGCGGCCAGCTGCCGGCGCACCCTCCAGAGAACGCTCCGAAAACCAGGAATAGCGAATTGTCTGAATGGCGAACTTCGAGCGCGGGCCCCAATGGGCTTGATTGCGGAATTACAGGTCTGTATTTCCTTTTTAGCGGCCCGGTGACGGCTCTGTCAAGGAACCCGGCGGTCCAGAAGAAAGATAATGTTCTGGGATGATCGCCGTAAAGCAACGTCCAGATGCAGGCGATTTCACAGATCGTCGATTTGCCGCTGCCGCGCGGCATGGCCATCGCGAAGAGACCCCCGCGCAGCACCGCCTGTTCCACCTTGCCGATCACCTTCAGATGGTCGGGCGACCACGCCAGGCTGAACGACAGCGGGAAATACGACTCACAGAAGAAGCGAAAATCCTCGCTGGCCTGACCCTTGCGGTCGGGATTGGCCACTGCCGGCAATTGGCCGATGTCGCGTCCAGCTTGAGCTAATGCCGCCGCCCTGGCTCGCGCCCGCTCCTTGATCTTCTCGTACGGGTCGACTTCCGGTACTGGCTTTGGCCGATGCCGTTCCTGCACCAGCCACGCGGCGTAGCGGAGCAGATCGACGGTGCTCCCTTCTCCGATCCGCAGTCCAGCTCGGTTGCGGTGTCGCAAGAGCTGCCGTTCGCTGACCACCTCGCCCAGCGGCGTGGAATTGAGCATGCGGCAGAGTTCGGCCGGCCGGAGCTTGCGGGGGTCAGTCGCCACGCCCCATCTCCTTCACGAGCCAGGCGGTGTACTGCACCAGGCTCAGCGTTCCATCAGCGTTCTGCGGAGCACCGTCTTCCACATCTTCCTGGATCTGCTCGGGCGGGATCCGGACCCGGGCCGCCGCCGAGAGCAGCTTGGCCAGCTGTGCGGCGCTGAGCCGATTCGGATCCAGCGTTCCGGGTTCCTCGCTCACGGCACAGCCCCCGCCAATCGCCCCACGTCGTCGCACCGGTGGCCACACGTCGCGTCCGTTTCGAGCGAGCGGCCAGCATATCCCCACTCCGTCAACGGGCGACTGTGGGCCAACACGGAAACATGCTTCTGGGCGCGCCAGAGGATGGGTGTTTTCACATGCTGGGCGACGGCCCGAGAACTTTTCGGAATTCTGCAAAACATCTTCGAACCCGGCTTGATGTGCCGCGAAACCGATGGCTGATGTGTGTCATCGGGACCACGAAACAACATTGCGGAGCACGAAAGATGAACACGCCAAACCAAGACGACGAAGACCTGGGCGACGACCTGCGAGTCACGAAGGTCAGCCGCCGAGCCTCGGGGGGCGGAACTTGGATCTGCGGCACGATCGCCGGTCACAGATTCGACGCCCTGGTGTTTCCGGAACACGCCGAAAGCGAGGAGTACGAGCTGGGTCGCAGCCGAATCTCGAAGCTCTGGATCCAGCGGATGGCCGATCAACAGACGACCTTCAACTGGGATCGCGGGCTGGACCAGCCGGCGGCCGACGAGCTCACCCAGCGAATCGTCGATTTTCTGGCCGCAGGTTTGGCGGACAACGTCTACGGCGACTAACCCACTTTTCAGCAGAGGAGCAGAACCATGACCATCGACCAATTGATCCAGCGACTGGAAGAGTACCGCGAGGTGTTCGGCGGCGACACGGCCGTGCGGCTGATGACGCAGCAGAACTGGCCCTTCGAGAACAGCATCGAAGGCCTGGTGTCCGGCGAGGAGATCAACGAGGCGACGGACGATGACGACCCGAACGACGACGACGATGTGGACGACGACAACGTGGTGTACATCTGCGAGGGCCAGCAGCTGGGCTACGGCTCGCAGCGGGCCTGGGACCTGGCGTACTGAACGATCGGTGAATTTCCGACAACCATTTTCGTTACCGTTTCTTTTCACAGGAGCATGATCATGACCGCTACCAAGAAGACCACCTCGAGCAGCAGCAACAGCAAGACGGCCAAGGCGAAGGGCAAGCCAGTCGCCGCACCCAAGGGCAAGAAGCCGGCAGCGCCGGTGAATGAAAAGCCCACCAAGACCAAGACGGAGAAACCGGCGAAGACGGCCGTCGAGCCGGGGCCCAAGAAGCTGAGCGCCCTGGACGCCGCCGCCAAGGTCCTGAGCGAGGCAGGCGAACCCCTGACCACCAAAGAGATGATCGAAGCGATGACCACGAAGGGCTACTGGACCAGCCCCGGCGGCAAGACTCCGCGCGGCACCTTGCATTCGGCCATCTCTCGCGAGATCGCCACCAAGGGAGAAGCCTCCCGGTTCCGCAAGGCCGACCGAGGCAAGTTCTCCGCGGCCACGACGACGGCTACCGCCTGACGGACCAGTGCCCACCGGTTCCCCAGCACACGCCCCACGTCGCCCACGTGCGGGCGTGCTCTGGTGACGGGGGCCGCTGGCCAAGTTCACGGACCGTTCGCACCGTGGGCCAGCGCAACGCCCCACCGACCCCAACGTTTCGGAGCACGCAACATGACGACCTACTACGTGGCCACCCTGGCCCGCTACGTGCTGGTGGAAGCCAGCGACGAAGCCGAAGCTCAGCAGCTCGCCGTGGACGCCCTGCGGCAATTGGCACCAGAGGACCTGATCCGCGTCCGGACCATCCGGCCGGCGACTTCCGGCGAAATCAGCCTGTGGCAATGGCATCAACGCATGCTCGCAGCGGAGAATGAAGAATGAAAACGCCTACGATGACGACTCCACGTTTCGGTGACCGCATTCGGCTGATCTCCATGCCCGATGACCCGGATCCGATCGCCCCTGGCCAGACGGGCACCGTCAATCAGGTCTGGCAGCACGGCTCCGGACGCGACGCCTGGTGTCAAATCGATGTCTCCTGGGACGATGGCCGGACGCTGATGCTGGTCACGCCCCCCGACCAGTTCGAGATCATCTCGGGCGACAAGTAATCGATTGGCAGACCCAGCTCCCGGGCGATGTCGATCTCCGCCGCCACGCCACGGCTCTCTTCCCAGCCGTCGAGCATCAGCACGATCATCTGGTCACAGCGGCGGAGATGCTCCTGGTCGACCCGTTGCCAGAATGACCAGTCCGTCGGCAGACCGTAGCTCACCAGCGGATGGCTGTGTACGATGGGCGAGAAGACGGCCAAACCGGCGTGTAGCAGATGCACGACAGCCTGGCAGGCATCACCGTAACGCTGTTGGCGGACCGCGGGAGATTCGTGCGAATAGGGGCTGGCGAGGTAGATCATGGCCTGGCGTTCTTCGTAACTCTAAGTGATGCGGAGTGAGCATATGGCGATGGGCACGACCTTTCGATGCGATCACTGCAAGCACGAGATTCTTGCGTGGGACGATGGCAATCCATACTACCTCGATGAGAAGGGCGAGAAGCAATATGCCTACCATCCTGACTGGGAACGGTTATCGCAGTGCATCGGGAACGATTCGGACTTTCTGTGTTTAGCATGCGGCAAGGAATTTCGGATGGACTCCGCGACCACGGACGTGAAATGCAAGCGATGCGAGTCGACTGACGCCATAGAGTTCCGCGAACTGGAAGGCAGAACCTGCCCTCGCTGCAAGAAAGGCGCGTTTCACGCTGATCCGGATCATTTCGCGATATCCTGATTGATATCCGGTCGAATATGTCACCGCATGTTCGGTTCCAGCGACTGCATCGGAATCGGTGAATCGCCCGTCCGCTCCAGCACACCCGGAACGCCGGTGAATCGCTGGAACCTGTCAACGATCAAGTCCGCATACAATGGATCCAGCTCCATCAGGTACGCCCGCCGTCCCGTCTGTTCACAGGCGATGAGCGTTGATCCGCTGCCGCCGAACAAATCCAGCACGTTCTGTTCGGGCAGCGAGGAATACTGGACAGCGCGAACCGCCAGCTCCACCGGTTTCTGAGTTAAATGCTGCATTTGCTGCGGGCTGACCTTCTTGATTTCCCACAGGTCCGTGGCGTTGTTGGGCCCGTAAAACTTGTGGCCAGCTCCTTCCCGCCAACCGTAAAACGCAACCTCGTACGCACCCATGTAGTCTTTGCGTGTCAAAACTGGCCAGCCCTTATTCCACACCAGACACTGACTATTCACCAGCTTGCATGCCTTCAGCACGGGCGGATAGTTTCCGAGGTTCGCATAGCCGCCCCAGATGTAGAATGAGCCGCCAGGGACGAGCACTCGGGCGATGTTGCCGAACCAGGCGTGCAGCATGTCGTTGAATGCCTCGTCGCTGACAAAGTCGTTCGCCAGCGGTCGATCCTTGGCCCGCATCTTCCGTTTGGCCGGCGGTTCAGCGGTCGCGGTGCCACCCGACTTTCCCTTCTTCCGCTGCATGGCCGCCGTGAACGCCGCCATCCCCTGATCGTTCTTCAGTTTCTTGGCAGCCGCGTCATTCGAGAACGAACTGAGGCCGGCGGCGATGGCGTTCTTCGACCGTGGCTCGACCTTCACGTTGTACGGCGGATCCGTATTCACGAGATGGATCGGCTGGCCGTCGAGAAGTCTGTCGAGATCAGCAACGCTCCCGGAATCCCCGCACAGTAATCGGTGGTTGCCGAGGATCCACAGGTCGCCGGGCTGAGTGACCGGTTCGTCCGGCGGCTCAGGAATGTCGTCCGGATCCGTCAGGCCTTCCTTGATGTCGCCGCCGAGCAGCTTGGCGAGCTCTTCCTGGTCAAACCCCAACAGCGACAGGTCATACTCAGCGGACTGGAGATCGGCCAGTTCGATGGGCAGCAAATCAAAGTTCCAGCTGGCGATCTCGTTGAGACGATTGTCGGCCAGGCGGTAGGCCTTGACCTGATCGGGCGTCAGGTCGGTGGCCACGTGCACGGGGACCTTGGAGAGTCCCAGCTTCCGGGCGGCCAGCAGACGGGTATGTCCGACCACGATAATCCCGTCTCCATCCACGACAATTGGCTGCCTCCAGCCATAGGCCTCAATGGACCTAGCCACCGGTCCGATGGCGTCCTCGTTGTGCCGCGGGTTCCGTTCGTAGGGCTGAACCCGGTCGATGTCCCACATCTCGATTTTCATCAGAACTCCCTTATTTCTGCGGAATTACGGCCATTCAGTGACCCGGACAAATGAAAGAAAGCCTCCCAGCAACTGGGCGTGCTCCCCGTGGGGGGGTTTTTAGTATTTTTGGGTGGTAGGACCCATAAAAGGCCCTAGCTAGCCCACTGTCGCGTCCTGGCTCTGATACTATACATTTGTCCATTTTCTAGTGAACGTTCGTCTAGTGGCCTCCTAGGGGCCTTAAAACGCGAATGGGGGTTAAAGACTGCTCCACCGTGACGAACTTGCTCTGGCACTTTCGGCAGCGCCGACAGCGCACCACTCGCCCGTCACGTTGATGCGTCTTCATCACGTGATGGTTGGTCGACAGGCACACCGGGCACCGCAGACCAGCACCGATCGATGTTCGCTGACGTGGCATGATCACTCCGTGATGACGGGAGGTTTCGGTGGAGCCTCTTGCCCACCGTGCCGATAGTACTCGTACCACACGCCGGCCAGCGCCAAGGCGATCAAGCCGATCACTAGCCACTTCAGCACGCTCACGTCGTTCTTCGTCGCGTCGCCACCCACCGTGTCGCCGATGTTGATGTCGATGTTTTCGGTGTGCTGGTGGGCCGACAGCTCATCCATCCGTCGCTTCATCACCACGAACTCCGCCTGCAGGGCCTCGATGTGCCGGATCACGCGCTGGTGCTCCTCTCGCAGCTCGGCCGACTCGCCCTCGGGCAACTGCCGAATGTGGCAGAGCACGGCCGCCCCCTGACCAGAGTCGTCCCGCAGTAGCCAGCACCAGCACTGACAGGTGACGTATTCCTTGCCGCCTCGGACGACATAGCGATGGACCTGGTACAGGTGATCGATGCGGCCTTCCACCAGCCAGCGTAGCTCGTGGAGCCAGCTGAGCTGATCCTCCTGGGCCAGGATCGACGCCGATCGCCGGCCCACGAGCTCGAAGGTCGAGTAACGCAGCAGCGCTGCGAAGCCGGTGTTTACTTCCGTGTACCGGCAGTCTGGCTCGGTGTCGACCAGGGCCAGTGCCACATGGTCGGATCGCCAGAGAGTGTGGAATGCGTGAGAACCAAGGACCGCGTCAATGGGTGGGCTCCTGCCGACCCGAGCGTATGTGCTCGCCCACGCATTATATCAGAGCACCGCTCAAAAGGTAACAACGGGATGAACGACAGTCAGCCACTACGCTCGCCGACGTCGATGGGCCAGAAGCAAGCCCGTGATAGCAACACTGACCAGCAATCCCATTGCGGGCTCGGGCACACTCGCCACGCGTCCCGATTCTGCCGACCCAGTCCAATGGCTGAGAAACGTCAGCATATCGGCCGAGTCCACGTCACCGTCGACATCGCAATCACCACGATCGGGCGTCGCCCCCGTACCGCCTTCGCCCGTCCAGGCTGATAGGAAATCGACCAGGTCCGCTGAGTCGACGTCCAGGTCCTTGTCGAAATCACCACACACAAAGACCGGAAGGCTCGCCACGCGAAAACCAATGATGTTGAACTCGAACGACGGCGCATCACCACCGCGATTCGACGCTTGCAGGCCGAAAGGGCCGGTGGTCCAACTGCCGCCCCGCAAACCGCGGAAAGATGCGCCATTATCATTCACGAGATCAACCTCGGTCTCCTCCCATTCCCAGACATTCCCTCCCATCCCCATCACGCCATATGGACTCGGACTGCCGGCGTTATTGACGTCCGCGGGACCTTGCGCCAACAACTGTTTATAGACGGCGGCATCAGGCGCCGTGCCACCGCTCACTGCGGTAGGCGTCGTGTCGCTACCGATAGGATAGAACCAGTAGCCACCCGCCCCTCCGTTCGCATTCGGGTCATAGTAAGCCGCCTTGTACCATTCGTCGACGCTGGGCAGGAAGTATCGAGCCAACGTGTTACGGAACGGGTTCGCGGCGTTGTAGCCGAGATCACCTGTTTGCCACAGTAGAATGTCGGTGTTCGCGCTGTAGCCAACGTCATCTGGCTGCGAACTGACCTTATACGCTGGCTCGAATCCTTGGCTGGTGTTCAGCCAATTCACGAACCTCACAGCTTCGTTCCAACTGATACCGGCCGCCGGGCGGTTGGTACCGTTGCCGCCAAAGGCCGTCATGTCGGCAAGGGTGATCCCGAGTTCTCCTTGACTATTGGCTTTGATCACCATATCCCGGCTTATTTCGTACTTCCCCATCCGGTAAACGTAGGGAACCGAACCAGCCGGATTAGGAGTGCCCGTCGTATCTGCCGCATTACCCGGGTTACCGACGGTCACGAAGTCAATCGTGAACTGATTGGCACCCGTGCCGAAGGTTTCGGCCAACAGAGTCGGCGGAGTGCACAGGGCGGTAAGAAACAGCGCAAGGCAAATCGTCGCAGGTCGCATGGAAGCTATTCCTCACCAGTGAATTGCGAGCGTTCCCAGGGGCCCATTATTGGCTGCCCCACTGGTGGATTTCAAGCTTTTGGCCTACGCCCCCTCCACGATCTCCGCGATCAGGGTAGCCACGTTGTAGGCCGACTGTCCGCAGCCCTCGGCCAAGTTGCCGTCGCCCTTCTCCCGCCAGGCGTCCCGGCGGGCCAGCAGGTGCCGGTGGATCTCCCGGAGCAGCGGCAGCAGTTTGTGCCCCCGGTTTCGCAGATCGAGTCGACGCTGCTCGTGACTGAGTTCGCTCATCAGCGATGTCAGCTTCTCGAGGAAGCGCAAATACCGCTGGGACTTGGCGTCCAAGTCGGCGAACGGGTTGGGCTGGTCGGGACTGGGGTCCATCACGGACACAATTGACCGCGAGTTAAAGCTACGCAAGCGAGTGGCTACGTGTGGCGAAGAGCCACATAACACCAGGAGACGACAGCGGTGACTCAGTCAGTTTCGCAGCTCTTATTAGTAGTCAGCCTCTCTTAAAACTCGACAACAACTGCCCCGGGAAGGCTTCGAGGAACTCCACTGGGATAAACAACCGGCCCGGCGGCGTTACACCCTGTTTTCTCATGGCCAGTATATTTGCAGTAGAGAATGACCTGACCGTCAACTCGCTCAATCAGTACCGACGGGTTGTTCTTCCAGTCTCCCGAATTCCATTCCGACAGGTCGACTCCCAGGCCTGACAGTCTATCAACGATGCTCGAATGGTCGAACATTATCAACTTTACGCCGTCCGTCTTGACCGGAATCGCTTTTACCTCCCCATCGGGGTAGGCAGCCACTATGACAACGCGAGCCACCCAGGCTCGCTCAGGTGTCTTGGACATAGATAACCTCCGGCAATGAATGTGGCGACTAAAGGGTAGAGCGATGGACGTTGAATTGAGATTCTGAATGTATCGGTCGGCGAATCTGTTGACAAGCAATAACCCGATACCCGGATTCGAATCGCTTCGAACAGGATTCGGACGCATGTCTAGAACCCATTGACCCATTGCACCCCCTCCCTCTCATGCACGCGTACGCGCGTACGTACGGGCACGCGCGGGGGTAGGGGTATAATAGGAGAAGAGGTTGTTGTTTTATATATATCTCTCGTATTTTTGACCATTTTTGCCCCCAAACCTATTGATTACTCATTGATTCCCCGAGCCGGCTATTCCCGCTATGGGCCGGTCTTTCCGCGTGCTTTCCGAGTCCGATCGTACACGCAACAGGATCCCGCTCAACAACCGGTGCTAGGGGGCCAGTCTATAGAGCCGCTGTGGGGTGCCCCCAGTTCGCCGTTCTTCGTAGGTGATAAGCCGCTGGTTGAGCAGGGTCGTGCGCACGTCCCTGTGGTCGTTCTCGGTCCAGGGATGCCGACGGTTGATCTGCCAGAAGGGCATGCCGACCTCACCCTTGGTCTCCCGCCAGCGACGGAGGGTCGCCAGGAGAGCCTTGCAGCGGGCGTCGAACTCGCTCTCGCTCACGTGCCCACCCGACATGAACAGCATGCGCCGGGTCTGATGGTCGACAAAGTCCGCGGCCCACTGGGCGGCATTTGCAGTGATGACCGGCGCGTCGTGGCGCTCACTGCAGGCGTACACGAGGGCCAGTCGGCGGGCTTTCTCGTAGGCTCGGGCCCAGACGGCCATGCCCACCTGGTCGTCACGAGACTCCGCCAAGGCGTATTCATTGTCCGCCCTTTCACGAAGGGCCCGGAGCACCGCCTCGGCCTCTGGCTGGCTCAGTACCGTCCTGGGGGCCGGGTGCCACTGTTCCAGGTTCCCCTGTCGTCCCGGACGGAAGTCGGCCCACCACTGGGCCACCTCGTGGATGTGCGGTGGAATGTCTTGAATGGTGGCGTCCTGCCCCTTGCCTCGCTTGCCTGCCTCCAGCACCAGCATGCGGGCGAAGAACCCGTTGGAGAGCATCTTGATCGACATCGCCTCATAGTAGTGCTTGGGGATCGCGGTCCCGAACACGCACAGGCACGGCTGGTCGATCACGCCGTGTTCCTTGCCCGCCTTGACCCGCATGGGATAGACGGAGTTCGTGCTCGAATACATCTTCAGCAGCACGTTCATGATCCCCTCATGCCGAGCGTCCTGAGACTGATTGATCTTGTTCATCATGCCGTCGATCTCGTCGGTCTGGAACAGCACGGACGGGCTCAGAAAGAGCCGATCCTCGATCCCCTCCCCACTGGCGAACGTGTCGCCCAGGCAATCGCCCATGCCCACCTGGACCAGGATCCGCTGATTCACCTTGCGTGGAAAATCCTTGCCGGCGCCTGAGTTCGCCAGGCCCAGCAGATACAGCGTCGTGCGATTGTCGGACTCGTCTCGAACCTTGCGACCGGCGAGCACGGCCTGAAGGGCCATCGCCCCGCAGAATGCCAGCGAGGGCTCAGGATAGGGCGCGGCGCGCAGCGTGTAGTCCATCACTTCCGACACGAACCCCGGCACGCGGAGCAGATGCTCGGGCGTGGGCCCGGGATCTTGGACGGCCGGCGTTTCCGGCTCGGGATCCGGCTCGGCGAACACCTGCTCCCAGTGGTTTTCGGCGATCGCCACGGACAACTGGTCGGGCTCGTACCTGGCGATGTTCCGCGCGATCCGCTCCACTTCTCTCTGCGGCAGCGGGGGCGAGCAGCGGTCGGCGTTCGTGCGCTCCAGCGCGGCCAGGATCTCCGCGTGGCCCATCCCCACCCGGCGCATCGTGCCGGCCAGGCTCGCCAGGGTGGAATTCCGCTGACCGCTGGGGATAGTGTTGCCGCCAAGCGCCGGGCACGTCGCCGACCCGGAACCGCCTCGGTCAGCGCTGAGACTATCGAGCATCATCACGAGCCAGCCCGGCGGTTCCGGCAATCGGTCGGGCGCCACGAGTTCGCAGTCGTCGATCCAGCGGTACGAGCCGTCCGATCGGCGCGACGGCGGGACGACGATATATCCGCCATCGGCGCGAGTGTCGACGCGTTCCGCCAACCGGCTCGTGGTGCACGCCCACGACCTGTCCGCCGGCTGGCGAAAGATATGGTGTCTGCCGCCACCGGGGGTGAGTGAGGTCGGCGCCGCCATGAGCTGCAGTCGCAGGTCTGGTCGGTCGGCGAGCCACGGATTGGCGGGCCCGTCGATGTCGATGACCACCAGACCCGCCGTCGGCAAACCGATGCAGGCCTGTGGGAACCGGGTCCACCAGCGTTCGATCTCGCCCAGGTCCGTGACGGCGTCCTTGAATCCGTGCTGAGTAACAGTCGCTCAGCGGCCCGGCAGAAGGTGAATCAGCGTTGATTCTATTCATCCTCGTTTCGATGGCCCGTAGCGTCTCGATCGACCCAGTCTTCTTCCTCCCACGACATGCCCTGTCTTCCAGGGACTTTTCTGGTTGGGCCTGCACGATAATACGCACACGACTTTGGCCCATAACAAAACGTCTCGAAACGATGTCTTTTTCGCGCCGGGTTCCACTGGTCGATGATTAGCTCCACCGCCATCTGGCAGCCCCAAACGCACGTTGAACAGCGAGCGGCATAGGTCTTGGCATCCAAACGGCGATGTCCACGTTGTCGATAGACCGGTAGCTCGGGGGGAACACCTAACCAGGGAGGCGGCGAAGTCGCTGTCGGAGAACACCGTTCGATAACCGCCAGACCACTGACACGGTAATACTCGACGGTCTCCATCTTGGGATCGGCAACGGGTTCTGCCCACCCGGACAGTATGTCCCCGGCTTGAAACTGGTGCTTTGCTTGGGCTGCCTGGCCGATGCCGATTGAGAACTCGCATTCATCTCGCCCAACGACTCCCTGGATGCGCAAAGCATATCCCAGGTAGTTATGGTCGCGCTGATCAAACGAGCGTCTCAGCCGAATTCGGGGCTGAATGCCTGCGACAGTGCCCTGCCATTTGACTTTCTCGTGCATGCTGCAACCCTCACCGCAACTTGACCGGCGGCATCACTCAGCACGACAGGCGATGTGGCAATTCGGCCGCACCTACCGAGTTCGATTCGATCACGTTCTCGGCGCTCGCATGATACCATGCTTGCTTGTGGGCTCACAGTCCGATCAGCACGGCGATGATTCCGTTCGGTTGGGGCGCGGGACTAGCCTGGGTCGTGGAGCGCACGAGCTGAGACGACGTGCCATCCTGGTAACTGCTGATGAGCACGTTTTTCAGGCTATCAGTCTGAGGCTGTTCCACCACAGTTGGTCCCAACTGAAATGCGTTCGCGGAAAAGACTTCACGGTTCTCGAGTGATTCGATACTGGGACGGAATCGACGTCTCATGGCATGGCTCCTGACTTACGATTGGTTTGCAGGTTGCTGGACCGGCTGAGCGAACTCGTGTCACTCTCCCGCCTTCGATATCAGGTATGCCTGCCGCCCCGGATCCTTTCAGGGAAATGCGAAAAATTTCCTACGACACCCCCTCGGGTGCGACTGCAAGGTCCCTGGCCTCACCTCGATGCACCGCTGCGGGCCGTCTCGAGGACCCGTGCTGCGGACCCGTTCTTCCCAGCTACCTCCCCAGCAACACGAGCTCTTTGATCGCCGGCCAGTTCTGTTCGCAAAGCTCCACCAGCTCAGCTGCCGCCGCCAGCCAATCGCCTGCCAAAATGACGGTACCAGGCCGCTGGTCGTCGGGAATGACATTCAGACCGGCCTGACGGAGCCGTCCCAGGACCGTAGCTGCCACGACGCATCGGGTTAAATCCTCCTTGTGGGCTCGCAGTCGGTTCAGCCGTTCCGGCGTCAGCGCGTCGTCGGCAGCGTCGATCGTTAAGCTGCCGTCGGAGGCCAGCAATAACCGGATGCCGTGGGCCGAGCAGTCGCTGAGGATCTCCAGCACCCCGCTCATAGGCTCACCTGAATGCGATGGCTCGTATCCGAGGGCTCCGGCGCGGCCAGGCAGCTCAAGGCTTCCTCAGTTAGGTGCTCGCGGCCAGGGTTTTTGTCAATACTGTCAGCCGATTCCGAGAGTGAAGAATTCGGTGCCGGGGACGCGGCGTGGGATTTGTCAATTTTGTCACTGCTTTGCGGCAGCTGTAATTTCGCGGGTTCGACTCCGAACTGAGTATTGTCAATTCTGTCACTGCTTTCCTGCACCTGCAAATTCGCGGTTCGTACTGTTGAGTGAATATTGTCAATTTTGTCACCGCTTCCCGGCAGATCAAAAATATCGGGGCGTACCTCGTACTCCGGAGAGGAGGGGCGACCAGGCCCGGTAACCTCGCAAGGCTTCGGCCGGATGTATCCCCGTTTCGTCAACGCTACCAATGCGGGATCGACATCCTCGACAGTCTTGAACCGGTTCTGACCATGGCGATGCACGTCACGACGGGTAAAGTGATCCTCTCCTTGGCGAAGAATCCACTGCAATACGTAGCGAACATCCAATTCAGTCAGATCTTCGCTGGCCTGCATCATCCCCAACACGGTCTCGGCGTGGGGGATCAGGTATCGAGCCAGACGGATGGCATTTGAGAGAGTCTCGTCACCAATGGCCTGACTGATGTCGTCAGTGACACAATGCATGACTCCCGCCAGGCGGAGTGTGGCACCCGCCAGTTTGGCTCCCCAGTCTTTCATCCGTTCGAGCGAACCACCGTCATCGAGCATGCGTTCGATTTCGGTTTCCCACTCAATAAGGATGTTGTGAGAAGAAGGAGATAGTTTTAAATGCACCTCTTGGTCAATATTGACAAAACTGACAGAATTCACCGTTTCCGAGTGTACTGTTGAGTTCTGAACCATGGATGGGGGAGGGGCTAACGATTCCGTATCCGGGAATTCATTGACAGTATTGACATTACTCCCCTCGGACACTTCCGGGTGCCCGTTATCAGCCTCGTCACCGAACATTGAATTCAAATTCGGGGAATCAGTGACACAATTGACAATACTCCCGAGCTGTCGAACCAACTGATGGTAAGCCTCGCTCACCTGGTCAGGAACCGGCGGAGGGCAGATTTCGCGCCGTCCGATCCAGCTCTTGGGGGCGGCGTAGAGGAACCGTGCCAACAGACCTCGTCCGCGAAAGGCCGTCTGCTGGGCGAGCCCTTCAATCACGGCTGGCTGCATGGCATACGCACAGGTCAGTGCGGGCCGCTCGACGCGCACACCGGGGCGGCCTACTCGGTCGGTCAGCAGGTCATCGCCGCTATGCCCCAAGAGGTAGAGGCCAAATTGTGGCATCCCGCTCTTGCTGTAGAGGCCAGCCATCAAGTCAAACACACCTCCTTCGGGCGACATCGAGGCGATGCGTCCCCCTTGTGCAGCCAGGATCATGCCCAGTTTTTCCACGGTGGCATCGTCCACCAATAGGCGTGGTAGTTCCGGCTCGGGCTCGCAGCTCAGCTGGATGGAGAGTGCCACGGCCTCGTCGCGAGCGGCTGGGTCGGCGCGTTCAGCTGATTTCTTCTCGAGCTTTTTCAGCCTCGCCTCATCCTGACGTCTGGCCGATTGTTGTGCAGCCACCATGGGTCGAGCGGCTTCGATCAACTCGGCTTCCAGATCGCGCAGCGGTCGCAACGCATCGGCAAACACGGCCGATTTGCGGTTGCCAGGTTCGAGTAAGACCGACACGAACAGATTCACGGGCTCGATCCAGCCAGGCCGCGCCTCGACCACCACGCGTCGGGCCAAGACGGCCGAACAGACCGCCAGGGACAGGAGGCCTGCCAGATCCGCCGGCGTCTGCGTGGCTGTCGACTCAGCGGATACCCAATCTCGCAAGACGGCCGGCAGGGCATCCGTGGGAAAAGCGGGTGGATCATGAATATCGAGTGGCAGCAGTTCGGGCCACGGCTCGGCCCCTGGTCGCCACAGTGGGGTCGCCTCGACCAACTGTTCCAGTGCGGCGCGCGTACCTCCGGCAGCGATCCAATCGGAGACGTCGCCCGCCACAGCCAACCCTGGTAGGTCGACCACGCGCACGGTAGCGGCAATCCCGTCGAGGGATTCAGCCACCTGGCGTCCATGGGCCCGGCCCGCGTCGTCGTTGTCCTGGAGCACGACGACATGTCTGTCCCGCAGATGCTGCGCATGCGCGGACGTCCACTTCTTCGCCCCGCCGGCGTTACATGTGGCCACCAAGCCCAGCCGCCGCAGACTATCGACGTCCTTCTCGCCCTCGGGCACAAATACCGTGGCCTGGGGGTCTGACAGGAGTTCTGGTAAACGGTACGGGAGCACCCGCAGACCCTTGACGGACCAATTCCAGCCCCTACCCGGCTTTGGCTGCCGCTGCCGAAACTTTTTGGGCCACAGACGGACGACCTGCATCACCAATTTTCCGGCCTCATCACGGTAGTCGTAGGTCGCGATGAACCGCTGGGAACCGACCGGCGACTGAGGTGTATCGCACTGCAGGTGCTCGGCGACCCTCTCGGCCGCCTGGCGAAGGCTGCACTCCCTCCCCCAGGCGACCGCCGCGATTCCGTCGCCGGCGTCTCGACAACACTGGTTGCAGAAGATCGACCCGTCGTCGTCGACGTTCGTAAAGCGGAACCGGTCCTTGCCGCCGCACCGAGGGCAGGGATGGTGCTTGCCGTCCAGTAATTCGCTGGACCACCCACACACCGTGGCGAGGACTTCGGCCCACCGGCCACGCGCTGCTTGTTTCACTGTCGCGAAGATGTCTGTATCGTGTGGCATTCCTTAGCCCTTGAGCGGGCCTCCTGGTGGATTTCCGGCCGACACCGAACACCGTTGTCAAAGCTGGCTAGAATCCTCCGGCTCAGCTCTGCTACTAAGTCAGGACTGCCTGTGGGTCTAATCATCGCTCGGTTGGTTGCTCGCAGGCCCGCGAGTTAACGAACTCCTCCAGGTCACGGCGCCGGTAACGAATCAGGCGAGCGCTGAGCCGAACGAATCGGGGTTCTCTGCGCCCCTGGCAGCGCCAGATGGCTAATGTCTGCGGGCTGACCCGCAGAATTTTCGCCGCCTCGGTTGCGACCAAGAGGTCATCAGGATGTTCGATTTGAGTGTTCATCGACGATCTCCCTGGAAAGTGTGACAAATGCCCGTCCGCACCTTTTAGGTTAGCCGACGTTTAGCGGATTCCAGCCAGTGAGTGGGTATAGATGGAAACTTCTTTTCCGTCGTTTGGGAGCGTTCGTGTTTCAGGACGCTGACCAAATAGCGATCAGAAAGGAGGGGAGGCCCAGATTTCGCCGCTACGCGAAAAAAACCGGTTGCGCTTTGGCAGGCTTGCCACTATCGTGAAACGATGGAGGACCGAGAGATGATCGCCAAGCAAAGAACTCGGCAGTCAGCGGCGCCATTGAAATGGCATGGGGGCAAGTCCTATCTGGCGGAGCGCATCGTGCGGATGATGCCCAAACACCTGCACTACGTGGAACCCTATTTTGGCGGCGGAGCCGTCTTCTTTCGCAAGCCGGGCCACCTGATCCAGGGCCACTCCGAGGTGATCAACGACCTCTACGGGGAATTGGTCACCTTTTGGCGGGTGCTGCAGTCGCGGGAACTTTTCAGCGAGTTCCAGCGCCGCGTGGCTCTGACGCCCTTTGCCAAACCTCTCTGGGAGGAGGCTGGTCGCAACGTGTCTTCGGAGCCGATAGACCGCGCCTGGGCGTTTTTTGTTCGGTATCGGCAATCCCGGCAGGGGCTGGGCCGCGACTTCGCCACGATGTCCCGCAATCGCACTCGGCGCGGTATGAACGAACAGGTCTCCTCGTGGTTATCGGCCATCGAAGGCCTGCCGGAGGCTCATGAGCGGCTGAGCCGAGTGGTGATTTATGATGAACCGGCCCTGGACGTCATTCGCCGAGAGGATGGCCTCCAGACGTTTCATTACTGTGATCCGCCGTATTTGTCCGCTATCCGCGTCGTCAAGGACACCTACTCTCGGGAAATGAGCGATGCGGACCATCGGGAACTGCTCACCACTCTCGGGGGCATTCAGGGGAAATTCCAGCTGAGCGGCTACCGGAGCGAGCTGTACGACGAGGCGGCTGCGCGCTTCGGATGGAATCGCACCGACATCGCGATCGACAACAAGGCCAGCGCCCAGAAAAACAAGCCGACGAAGGTCGAATGCCTCTGGGCAAACTTCTGACCCGCCTGCGGACTGCGGTGGACGGGTCGCCGGCTGAGCCGAAAGCCGGCCTCTGACAGAGTGCTGCGTCGGGGAGGTGGCCGATGGAATTCGTCCCCACCGGACCCATTCCATCCCTTGCCCAGCCGTCGCTCTTTCCCGTCAGCCACGGACAGGACTTCTCTTTCGGCTGACGCAGAAGTATTTGCCATCTATACCCACTCCCCCCCGGAAATCTCGCTGCAGCTTGTGGGAATTGCACCCATAGCGATTACATTGCGTGAAGCTTGGTGAATCGCTGTACAAGAGGGCCGTCCGCACACCGAGAGACCCACGGATTCGGCCGACGCTGCGACTCGACGGAATTAAAGTGGAGACCGATCAATGAAGGACGCCGCCCAAGATCACCATGGAGTGTCGACTGAGGCCACGGGTCCGGGTTCCGCTGTATTACTGTCAACGCAACAGGCAGCTGCCCTGCTTGGCAAGTCCGAGCGCACCTGGCGGAGCTGGGATGCAGCCGGTCTGGTGCCGCGGCCCATTCGGATTCGCCGCAGCCTGTTTTGGCATCCCGACGAACTACGGGCCTGGATTCGAGCAGGTTGCCCTCGCCGTCCCCAATGGGAGGAACTGTTACGGAAACAACGTGGCAATCCCGGAACGGCTTGAGTTTACTGCCCGCTGAGCGACACTGTCACACCCTGGAGGGTGATTGATACCCGTCCTCAAACGGTAGGAGCAGAAGACAGATATGCCGCATCTCTACAAAAAGCCCGTGGCAGTGGTGGACAAGAAGACTGGCGAGAAGGTCAAACGGAAGAGCAAGAAATGGTGGGGCCACTACTTCGACGCCACCGGTCGTTTGCGTCGTCAGCCGCTGTCTGCCGATAAACAAGTGGCCCAGACCATGCTCAATGAACTCGTGCTGCGAGTGGACCGCATCAAGGCAGGGCTCGAACACCCCACCGACCAGCAGCGGCTTCGTCCGCTGGCTGACCATGTGAAGGAGTTTCAGGCGTACCTGGTGAACAAAGGTGTGACGACCAAGCAGGTCGGAGAATCGCTGAGCCAGATCGGAAAGATGATCAAGGCGTGCAAGTGGCAGTATATCGGCGACATCAACGCCAGCTCGGCGCTGAGTTTTCTCGGCGACCTACGGCGTGACGGCCGGAGCGTGCAGACGTACAATCACTACCTGAAATCGATGAAGCAGTTCACGCGTTGGTTGGTCCGCGACCGCCGGACGCCGTCCGATCCGCTGTTCCACGTCTCCAAGCTGAATACGGCCACGGATCGACGCCATGACCGCCGGGCGCTATCGCCCGAGGAGTTCTCAAGGCTCATGGATTCAGCGCGCACTGGTCCCAAGGTGGAAGGGATCCCAGGTCCCGACCGAGCGATGATCTACCTGGTGGCGGCATGGACCGGCTTTCGCAAGGGCGAGATTGGCAGCCTGACGCAGCGATCGTTCGACCTGGACTCGGATCCGCCCACGGCTACGGTCGCGGCTTGTTACAGCAAACGGCGCCGGCAGGATACGCAGGTGCTGCATCCGGACCTCGTCGCCCAGCTAAAGTCTTGGCTGGCCACGAAGAAGCGGCTCGATCCGGACCGACCACTATTTCCAATCTCGGGTCGTGTGACTGGTGGCACCGATCGAAAGACCCACAAGATGATGAGGCTGGACCTGGAGCGGGCCCGCGAGTCCTGGCTGGCCGAGGCGACCACCGAACATGAAATGAAACAGCGAATGAAGTCCGACTTCCTGGCGTACGCCGACCACCAGGGCCGGTACGCGGATTTCCACAGCTGCCGGCATCTCTTTATCACCAGCCTGGAGCGAGCTGGAATCTCACCCAAAATGGCCCAGACGCTGGCCAGGCACAGCGACATCCGGCTGACGCTGCAGACGTACACTCACGTCGAGCTGAGTGAGCAGGTGGCGGCGATTCAGTCGCTGAAGGGGCCGGCAGGAGAACGCTAAGCCGATATAACTTTCGACTGTTTTGCGCTACTCTCTTTTTAGTCACGGCTCCCGGATTTCCCGGCCCGGGCACGACCGGTGTCCAAGTGGCAACTTTCCAGTAGAATTGTAGACCGATTTTCGTGGGTCCGATACTCCCCGTTCTCCGCGCCGAGTATGTATATCTGCGTGAGTAGTTGACGGGGCCTGACAACCTTGACTCTGGTAACAATCCCATGGCAAAGAAAAGCTCCGCGTCGGCAGTCTCCTCAACCGCTGAAAAAACACCCAACGGCAAGCTGACCAAAGCCCAGCAGGTGCGTGACTACAAGGCCGCCCATCCTCGCGCCAAACACCCCGCTATCGCCAAGGCCCTGGGGCTCAACTACCAGACCGTCTACGCCGCTCTTAGCAAACCGAAGAAGTCAAAGAAGAAGAAGGCCGCCGTCAAGAAGTCTATCCCGTCTGTGAACGTTGCCTCCAAGAGTGCCGGCGACATCGATAAGGCCATTCACGCGATCCAACTGGCCCACGAACTGCTGAGAGTTGCCGGTAGCGAGGATCGAGCGCGGCGAGCAATTGCAGCCGCCGGCAAGATGGGGCTGGCTTAGGACTGCAAAGCACACTTACGCCTCATCGAACTACCCTTACAGACGGTTCCGGACACTTATAGCGCGGCTGTGCTTCAGTTTTGCGAGTGCTGAACGACTAAATGACGTTCGCGCATTCTGCGGCGTAGCACTCTCGTCGCGCCGCTTCATCTGAGCCAATCCACTTCATCCGACCATTAATCAAGGAATCCGCAATGAAAACCCACTTCGCCATCGCCTCGCTTATCTCCGCTTCCTTGCTCGCACCCGTCATTTCGGAAGCCTGCTCGCGTGCCGTCTACTTCGGCCAGGAGGGCCAGATTATCACCGGCCGGACCATGGACTGGTTCGTGTCGGATATGGACACGAACATGTGGCTGTACCCGCGCGGCCTGGAGCGAACCAGCAACACCGGCACGCCCTTCAAGTGGACGAGCAAGTACGGCAGCGTCGTGGTTACGATCTACGAGGGCGCCGCCGCCGACGGCATGAACGAGAAGGGCCTGGTGGCGAACCTCCTTTACCTGGCTGAGGCCAATTACCCCCCCGCAAAGCCCGATGACAAGCGCCCGACGCTGCCAATCTCTGCCTGGGTGCAGTACATGCTCGACTCCTACGCCACTACGGCGGAGGCGGTCGAAGGCATGCGGAAAGAAGAGTTTCGCACGGTTCCGATCGTCGCTCCCACCGGCGAGCCCGGTACAGTTCACCTCTCGGTCTCCGACGCTTCGGGCGACTCTGCGATCTTCGAGTATATCGACGGAAAGCTCACCATACACCATGGCAAGCAGTATCAGGTGATGACCAATTCACCGGTTTTCAGTGAGCAGCTCCCTCTGGCAGCGTACTGGAAGGCGATCGGTGGCTCGACGATGCTCCCGGGCACCAATCGCGCGACCGATCGGTTCGCACGCCTTTCGTACTACATCAACGAAGCCACGCAGACTGCGGATCCTCGCCGTGCCGTCGCCACGGTATTCAGCATCATGCGCAACGTCAGCGTTCCCATCGGTATCAAGATTCCTGGGCAGCCCAACATCGCTGACACGCTGTGGCTCACCGTCAGCGATCAGAAGAACAAGGTCTACTACTTCCAGGACACCAACAGCCCGAGCATCCTTTGGGTCAAGCTCAACGAACTCGACTTCGAGAAGGGCTCTGGCCCGCGCAAGTTGCAACTCGATGGCAATCCGGATGTCGGTGGTGACCAAACCAAGAACTTCAAGCCCGCCGCTCTGTTTAAGTTCTTGGCGCCGAAGGATTGATTCCAAATCCCGCTGAACCAAGACAACTCTGCGGCCGGCGCTACTGAGCGGGGTCGTTACCCGGCACTACCTCAAACAACGTCCAGATTGTGACGAAACTGTGCGGGTCGCCACTCCATGCCTCGGGAAGAAGAGCTTGCGCCAGTTTGGCGTCCTCCAGGTTAAGCAGTCCGTTCTCGCTCGTCCTTCGAGCAATCGGCTCGAGTATCCCTTGCCATTGGCCACAGTTCAACAATGAAGAAGTCCACGTTTCGTCGGACAGATCATAGCCCAACAGCTTCAGCCGCGGGTGACGGATCGACCCGTGAGGACCGAGCGTGTCTGTGAACAGAAGATGGTACTGGTTACCGTCGGCAGGAACTGAGGCGACGTCTGCCTCCAGCCACTCCCACAGTTCATCGAGTGACGAGACCGGATGGTTGCCACCAACGCATGGGTTACACCACGAGTCGATTGAGCGGACCTCACGCAGGTGAGGTAACCCAACGAACTGTATGTAGTTCTCCCACTCAGGATCGTCAGCGCGGCGTATTCCCCGCGTGCTAAGCCACAGATAGTCTCCACCGATCGTCACACCAATTCACCTCCGACGCACAACGCGAAGAGATTCTCCTGAACCTCCGAAGCGGCAGTTGCAGTATTCCTCCGCCGCCGAGCTTGCTATTCAACACAAAATGTCGTGCATCCGCAATTCAGATCAGGCGCTGGGCGGAGGGTCCGGCGGGCCACCGGACGACGGCCGGAACAGTTGCTGGCCCAGGAGGTTCCCGATGACGATCGCAACGACGATCGCGAGCATGGTAGGCCAGAACCCGCCGATGCCTAACATGGGCCCAAAATTCATGCCGGCGGCCATAAAGGCGGCGATCAACACGGCGGTAAAAACGCGGTTACGCCAATCGTCAGGATACATCTTCATACGATTACCTTTAGACGTGCGACAGCCCAGCTCGTTGATAGACTGTCTTCTGTCTGCATGTGTTCGCGGCGGATGTCCACGAACCCGACACGTTGCTACTGATCCGCCCGTCTTCATTCACAAGCCGCGCACTAACGAAATGACGGCTAATGGGTCACCAAATTGGCCCAGGGCCGAGTCGTCGCAACTGTAGTGTACCCGATCCCGGTGAGACCTTCGGCCTCCGGCTTGCAGCTCTCTACCCCCCGCTGTTGATGAAAATGTCCCCGTTTCCCGCCGTTTTCTGGTGCTCACAGTGGTGCTCGGTTTTTGGAAAAGGTGCACACTATGGTGCACAACAATATGCCGTCTATCGCCGCTTATTGCCGCTATCTGCCGCTTATTGCCAAGTTGCCCAGGCGGGATGGCCTGAAGGTGGGGCGGCGTAAGGTTAGAACCGGTCGCGAGTTAGCGTATCTATTTGCCGCTAACTGCCGCCTATTGCCGCTAGATGCCGCTTATTGCCGGCTGTGAGGGGGAAGTATCCCCGAGAGGATTCGAACCTCTAACCTTCGGCTCCGGAGGCCGAGAACCAGTCGTCGTAAGTGCCTACCAACGCCAACGTTGCGACGATTGCCCCGAGGCGAGGTGATCAAATAGGTGACCAAAAGTCCGAAAATGCGTTTCTGCCTTGTTTTCTCGGCTAATTCGCGGCCCCCACGAGAACACGCGAACTACGACACGCGGCTCATTGGCAGGGAGCTGCCGACAAATCGCGGTGGAAATTGTCCCGCTTCGTCCCGGGCAAAGTATAGTAGCCGCGTCGACCATTGCGCACATACTTGATGTGACCGGTCCGCACCAACTCCGACAAGTCTCTCTTGGCGGTCTTGTCACCTACCTGGAACTGACGTTCCACCATCACCCGCTCGAGCTGGACGTCCTGCCCCACCTGTTCGAGGATCCAGAACTGGCGCTCGTTCCAATCGGTCGCCGCAGGGACATTCGCGGGGACACCTGGGACGATCGGAGGGACATCCAGTAAGTTTCCGGGGACATCGGCCGGGACATCGATCCGGCTCGCAGGGACATCGCGGGGACATTTCGAATGGTCCCCGCCACCGACCACTATCCAATCCCGCAGGCAATAGCCCTGCTGGTCGTGATCAATCACGTCATTCCGTCCCACCACGACTCCGACATTACGCATACGATTGACAATATTGCGTCGGAGTGTCTGGATACACCCCGTGATCGTACCCACCCCGCCCTTGGCTCCGACGGCGTTGGCCAGCTCCTCACCAGACATCCGCACGTAAATCCCCCGAGAACCTGTCCTGCACAATTGACGCAGAACTGCCATACAGTGACCCGTGCCGCGATCGCTGATGATGGTCACTCCGTCGAGATCCGCACGGGTCGGGTGCACCACCAGCTCGCCCCCCCGAAAAGCGGTGTCTATGGACGGAGATTTCTGGAGAGGCAAGGCTGGCGTGGGTACCGCCCTATTATGTGCGTCTAGCACCTTACGGATCACGCTCGCCAAAGTCCGCCCCTTGGTGGGAAACGGTTTGGCAATGAATTCCGATGCGCCGTTGGCATATAGGTCCGCGGCCAGATTCAGACCATCCCAGCCATTGGCGGTCATTACTATCACTGGCACAGTGCCCTTGCCTTTGATTCTTGCGATGTCTCGCAGCAAGTTGTAACCGAACTCAGTGTGTGCCTCGCCGCGATTCGCCTTGGCCGGAATCTCCAAGTTCAACAGCACGTAATCCCACTCCGACGACCGCAAGCGCAGCCTAGCGTCATGCTGGTTCGTAACCCAGTCATGTTCGTGCTCCATCGATACCAACGTATCCTCGATCGACTCCATGATCCGCTCATCGTCCTCGACAATCAACACCTTCGGTTTCATGATCCCAACACCAATTACTGTGCGCGCAGCCACGCCCCCGCCGAAGCACCGCGGGGACAGCGCAGCACTTCGGCGAGGATCGCGACTGAAACTTCACAGCCGGCTTCACGGAGCCGGTTACCGGGTGCCACCGCAAGATGCGGCTTCGGTGAACGCGAATAGTCCCTGTAGCGGCAAGTGGCCACACCTGCGCCTACCAGCAATGGATCTCAGGATTGTAGCTACGTCATTTCCACGGCGACCGCCTTAGACATGACCCGCGTCAATCCCCTCAGCCCTGACTTCTTCGACTGGCAAAACGCGGATCGCTCGGGATCGACAGGACTCCCTACAGATGAATCCCTTGATCTCTAGGGCTCGGAAATGGCACTTGACGCCGTTCGGACTGACGATCCCGAACGCGTCGCCGACTTCGCGAATCGTCGGAGGATATCCTTTCTCCGAGATGTGAGTCCGCAGAAAACTTAGGACTTCCGATTGCCTGGGAGTGAGCGCCAATTGAACCATGGTCTATCTGACCTTCCGGATACGAGACGCCAGCATGACGGAGCCGGCTACCCGGGTTCCACCGCAAGATGCGGCTTCGGTGAGAGTCCTTATATATGTACAAAACGCCGCGGAACTGTCAATCAGCGGAAGTGATAAAAAGTCTACGTCAAGCCCCGCGATGTGGCTCAGACAAATGCGCCCCCTTTTAGGCGAGTCGAGCGACTGACGCCGCTCCATGGCGTCCAAGAATTGGTTTCATGCGGCGCGCAAAATTCAGCTCGCGTAGTGACCATTGGTGTCATGGTTACGTCGCAAACTCCGAGCTCGGTCGGATTCCAACGGCCAGTCCCATTCCGTGCAGTGACTCGGTGGCCTGCAGCCTTACTGTCATCGGCAAGAGGCATACCTTGTAAGGTCTTCTCCATCCCTACGTTCAACGCCGCAGCCTGACAGCCCCGGGCCATTACACGGAGCATACTTCCCATTTTTTGCTTACTCCGCGCCATCATTCGCTATTTCAGAATACAGACTCGACACAGAATCACCCAATTCCCACCTTAACAACCGAAAGTTCGTCGGCGGCTGCCAACCAGGCGGCGGTCGAAAAAATCCCGGGTCAATCTGAATACCTACCTCGCCATTCATGAACACACCCCCCGGCATCAACTGCAATTGATCTGCAAAACCTGATCCTCGCGAGGTAAGCTCGAACTGCCAATCTGATATCACATAACTCAATTCTACAATCGTTACAGGCATCGAAATCAGCGACAGGAATTGGTCCCTCCCAATGTTCGGCTCGACGAAGCGTCTACAAAGTACATCGTAGTCCCCCACTTCTTCGAATTTCACACTAAATCGCCGATTGTTGTCGTAGATAAGACTTAACGACCTGCCACTTGGTGGACACACAACATCCTGCGGTTCTTGTGGCAGCAACCAATAATTGTCCTCCATCAGAAATCCGCGTAAATCGACGAATCTTGGCCAACGTACGTTCAAAAGAAAACAGCCATCTTCGTCTCGATTAAACCAAATCAGCGGCCCCTCATCACGAACGACCAACGGATACCTAACTTCATAGTGAAATTGTCCACCGACAAAGGTGAGTAACCGGTTACGTCGCCAGCGGAACTCACCTGCTACCACCTCCTTACGCGACCCACCACTCTTCTTCATCTCCCTTAGTTGGTCCTTGGTGTATGCACCGGCATCGGCATCATCGTGACAATCTCGGCACAACGCGATCATTCCTTCGGGATTATGGTGGTGCTGATCCGCCCACGGCGGGTCGAAGTGATGCCACACAAGATACGGTCGTCCGCATCCCGAAACCGGGCATCCATAGCCGACTTCTCGTCTTAAGGCCCGCCTGACCGCAGCTGGTGGTCTTCGATTCATGGTGATCTCCATCCCAAGGCCCAAATCACTTAGCCGGTTCACGCTTCCCAACGATTGACCCACTTCGAGATCCCATCCAAATGGTGCCCATTGTGCCTGTACCTTTGGTCATATCCTATCAGACTTCCGGCTGTTGCATCGTCGACAAAGAAGTTGAATGTTTGCATCTGAATTGTTGCCGCCCTTGGCCACGGGGATGATGTGATCAAACTCGAGGTATCCCGCCAGTTCATTCAGCAGTCAAGCACGCCACCAGTTCTCCGACTTTGCGATATTCTAATGAGGCCTTTGGATATAAGCGTGAACAACAATCGCTAGACCTAAGTTTTCTTCCACTATGCAATACGTCGCCTGACCTGACGAGTAACTACGACGAGACGGAATCGTCCAATCCTAACTCACGCAATGACAAGCGAGTTTCATTCGCTTTGGCATCAGCTTGCTCTCGGTCGATTTTCGCCTCAAAACTCACCTCCAATTTCAATCCAGGTAGCGTGGCATACTTACTGAGCACCTTGGTGTAGAAGTTCATCCACTTCTGAGGCGGCACCGCGCCCTGCCATCGCACGAATCGCTCGCCAGGCGGCGGTGGTGCAGGCGTTTCGTTTCTGGTTGTAACACGCACCTCAGCCAAGGCGTCGCTGCCACCGGCATTCGCCGTCACAGTGAATACCCCGCCATGATCGCCCGCTGTAAAGAGCCCGTTCGTATCGATCAGGCCGCCCGTCGCAGACCACTCAACCTTCCCGAGGGCAATTGGCTGGCCGTACTGATCAATGGATGAGCAAGAGAACACTACCTGTTCACCAATCTTCACAACCACATGCTCCGGCCGAAGAACCAAGTGAGAGACACGCGGGGGCTCGCGAAGCTTTTGGGCCTCTTCGGGCTTGAGAATAAAAACGTCTTCGGAGATCTCAACGTCTGCTTCGAAAAGGCTTTCTTTCAGGCGTTCGAGCTTTAGCCGCCCCGCCGCGTCCTTGGTGGCATATCCGATCAGTCCCTGTGTCACGCCATCGGCGATGGACCGCTTGATCTGGTCGGGATTGAGCACCCGAGGCAATAACGGCGACGAGTAAAATGCGTCCCGCACAGCTTTTGTTGACCACTCATTGAGCGATGCCGGCCAGAAACCTTGCAGCTTCCGTGCTGGCACCGACTCGACGATTTCGTCAAGTCCTCCGCTGGAACCGAGCCGTTGCAAATAGACCTCGGCCAAGCTTCCGGCGGAACTGGATGTGATGTTGCCAAGATCGATGTGCCGGAGTTTGTTCTGCTTGTCGAGCAGGTAGAGGTGCTTGTACGCCCGAAAGATCGCCTCGTCGAGATCGCGTTGCGCGTTCTTGAGGTTTCGTTTGAGCAGATTGAGTTGCCCCTCGTCGATCCGCTTTTTCGTCTCCTCGTCGTCTTCAATGTCTTCCCATGCCAGCACCTCGCGAGCCTTCTCGCGAATGTTCTCGCTCGGATCGGCGGCGGCGAAAACCAACGCCGACTTGAAAGTACGTCCGCTCGAGCCACAATCGCGAACAACGGATTCCATCAGCTCACGAGTGGCGCGTTCTTCGGCAGGATGTTCGAGGGACATGGCCACAAGCGTAATCCGAGGCACCTCCTTCACGTCGTTACTTCGCTTGGGGAAGAACTCCCGCTCGAGGAATTTGCATCCGTCAGTGGAATTCCTGCGGAACAGCTCTTCGGTCCGCTTTCGGATACGCTCCTCCATCGCCTTGTCTTGTACGCTGCCGCGCCGACTCACCAGCACCTGATTTAGGTTTGGCGACAGGCCGAAGCGATACCGATTACGCTCCCACTGCAGATAGAAGCACGTTCCGGCCAATCCTTCGAGTACCGTGTCCACGTCGGCCGTGTTGACGTCGGGGCCGCAAACGTTGGTCTTAATTTCCGGCAACGACGCCTCTGCGCGAGCCTGACTCTGTCCGCCGTTCGATTCAAAGAATATCGTCGTGGCGACCTTGCGATGCAACTGGGCCTTCTTGATCGCGTCCGACGCTTCCTTGTCGAGGCGCATGCTGTGCGACTCACTGGTCTTGCCGGTAATGTCTGCCGTTACTGGGATTTCGAGCTCGGATGAACCGAGCTGCTCGAAGATTGCGGCGCGGAAAAGTGGGTTGTCTAGTGGCGCAAGCCCCAGTGTGATGAGCGGTTCTTGGCTATTCTTCCGGTGGTCCTCTTGGAAATTGTGCGACACCCACAACGCCAATAGCCGTAGCACACCTCGGGTGCGTTGGAAACGCGGCAGGCTTTGCCATTTCCGCTCAAAGACCGAGATCACTGAGGGGTGGAAAGGGTAACACGACTTGAACTGCTCATACACAGCGTCGCGATCAACGCCGGCTAGTTCCTGCGCATGGTCTGCTGCCCATGCGGCATAAGCTGAAATTGTTGCGAGCGCGTCCTTGTTTAGACCTTCCCACTCAAACAGACGACGCCGAATGATTTCCTGCATTTCCCGGTCGGCCGACATTAGAATTGCTTTGCCTGTGCGGTCGCACAGTTTCTTGATCGAATCGTGGTCCCGCTGGTCGTCGGGATTCATCTCCAGGTCAGACCGCGGGATCGAGATGCACATCGCCAGGTTGTTTCGGGCCCGCGCTTCTTCACACAGATTCTGCAGAAAGTTGAAGAACTGATCGCGAAGGCCCAGCTTTCGACCGCTGCTGATGTAGTTGAGCAACTCGTCCATTAGGATCAAGGTTGGGCCCGTCGGCAGCATGTCGCGCAGGACGTCGCCGGCAGGCGAAACGCCCTGGGCATCGTGCTGCGCCACTTTGGCGAATGCCTCCGCGCCCCCCAGCTGCCAGGCGATCTCGCCCCAAGGCGTTTTGCGGGTTGGTTCGCCGTCGCCCTTGCGCCCAGTTATCGCGTCAAACTCGGTTCCCACAAATACCGCTGTGCGGGCCTTTGGAACGGTGGTAACGCCCGCCTCTGCCAGAATGCGTTGCACGCCCTTCCACGTCTTCGCTTCATCACCGTGCTGGGCCAGATGGAATAGCGTGGTGAGCGAGTGGGTCTTGCCGCCGCCGAACTGCGTGGCCATGTTGAACACGGCAGACGTTTCCAGTTGGATGCCGTTGAGCCGGCGAACGACCTGGGACGATAACTCCAGCAAGCTGCCGGTTAGATAGGTCCTCTCGAAGAACCGTGCCGGGTTGGAATAGTCCTTAGACACGGCATCGCGGCCAGTGCGGATATGGTCGAGATGGACGGCGAACTCGGATGCTTCCAAAGGGCGATTGTCCCGCAAGTCTTCGCGGGGGGTGACCACTTGATACCAAGGTTTCAGTTTCGCCATTGAATCGCCCTTTGACTTTCAGCCGTTACGCCGTTACGAAATCTTCTCGAACCGCCCCACGTTCATGTCGAGCAGCCAGATCTTGAAGTACCCCCAGGGAAACGTCTCGCCGTCCCCACGATTGCCGATGATCAGCGCCGTTTCTCCCGCGACAGCCATGCGCTCGGGCACGGTCAGGCTTCCGACCACGTCGCGGCCAATTGCGTCGACGGAGCGGCGGCTCTCTTCCCAGTCGCGGCGGAAGGCAAATACCACTCGCAGATCCGTGCGCAAGCAGAGCACTTTCCAGAGCGAATAGGCTACGCGGTCATCGGTTCGGTGGTTCTCCAACTCGAATACAGCAATCGGAAATCGCCAACGTCCCACCGCTGGCGGCGAGGGGAACGCCATCACATCCATACTCAAATACTCCTGTCCCGGTTGGGGAAGCTCATTGAGCCGGTGTCCTTTCGCTGCCGCGAACCAATCAATTTGCCGGCACGAGGCGACGACCGCCGATGTCAGGCAACTCGTCCAGGTCTTGAGGTCTTCGGCGAGCGACGCCGTCTTGAGCGGCGCAGCGACATCCGGTTCCTGAACTACGCTCAGGAAAGCCGATCGCCACGGTTCAAAACGACTTGCAACTGGCATAGTTATTGCCCCAACCCTTTCTTCCGCGCCAGTACGCCTTCGATCCAGCGGCGCTCGTCGGTGCCGCTTGGATAAAGTTTGTTCAGGTTGTCGGCCAGTTTCCAGAAACGGGCGTCTTTGCCGACGCCGTCCTCGACGAGGAATCGTTTCAGGAGTTCGCCCCGATTGGCGGCAAACAGGATCATGGCCTGATGGACGCGGTCGAGCACAGTGCGGCCGTGTGGTGGGCCCTTAGGGTCCATCCAGCCGGACTCGGCCGCTTCGGCTTCGCCGAGTTCTTGGAACAGCGTTTGTTGTTTGACCTTCTTGCGGCTTTCGCCAGACGTTGCGGCTTGCGAACTCTTGCCGAATAGATATGCCGTTCGTTCCGAGACCGGCAGCAACCGCGCCTTGTCCCCCTTCACTTCGACGAGCGATTGGCATTGTTCCAAGTGTACTCCCAGCCCCTGAGCGATCTTGCGAGCGGCGTCGTATTCGAGCGTGAAGCCGCCAGTCTGCTTTCCGGGCTTTTGAGAGGCGTCATCGTCGCTCGCATCCTCTTCCGAGTCTTCGTCGGACGCACTCGCTTTCGTCCCATCGCCGCCACCGCCAAGCGTCCACAACCACATGGCGGTCAGCCGAGCATCCGGCTCCAACCCAGCGGCATCGGCGTCTTTGAATATCAACACGAGGGCTTCGGTCGAGACGGCGGCCCAGACGAATTCAAGGTATTCGCGGAGCGTGGCGGTTTCGCCGTTGGCTTTTTCGACGCGGCGATAGCGGCTGAAGATCTCCAGGGCCGGCCCCAGACAGGCGAAGATCGCATCCGCTCCGACGACCCCTTCACTCGCCAGCCGCGGCATCCACTCGTGAATCCGCCGGGGCAATTCCTCCAGCACGTCCCGCCACTCCCCCACCGAGTCCGTCTCCGCCCCGCTCGCATCCTCGCGAGGACGGCAGACCAAATGCACTGATGAGGCGAGCGCGGCAGAGTCCCTTGCGCGCAGTCGTGATCCCATTTCAGTGTCAATCGGCCATGACGCCGTAACAGTCCAGCCCGCCTCGCACATTGATTGTAGGAGAGCTTCCCAGCCGGACGTGGACTTGTGAGCGAAGACAACTGTCGCGATGCCCGATGGTGACAAGACACGCCGACTGTCAGACAAACACGTTTCCATTTTGGACTCGAAGTAACTTCGGTCCTTGCCCTTAGCGTCATCAACGATGCACTCCTCGCCTTTTGGAGTTAATGCCTCTGAATTCGGCTCCCAAGCCGGCATCGTGCGCCGGAACCACACGTAGAAAAAATCTGAAAGGTCAGAGTACGGGACCGCGTCATAGTACGGCGGATCGGTGACGACCGCAGACGCAATATCGTCCGGCAAAGGCTGCTCAGATGCGTCCGCCTGATTTGACTGTCCAATGTGAAGTTCTTTTGGAATGGATTCCAGAATTTCGTCGAAACGATCTACAACGACTCCCCACGAGCCGGCCGAATTACTGATGCACACGCCCTCAGCAAAATTCCATACCATTGAAATCGCCTGCCGAGCAAAGAGATGCTTGGCGCATTCAGTGTCGAGAGTCCAGCCACAAAGGCTGTTTGCGAGATCGGCAACTCGTCCCAAACAGAGTGAGAGGGACGCTTCGACAGCGCTTCCGAGTTCCACATCATTTCGTCGCGCTTCAACGGAAGCCTTCCGAATCAATGCAACGATGGACGTCAAAGACAAGAGTTGTCGCGACGTGAACAGGTTTCGGAACTCGTCCATACCATAATTTCGCTGCGAGAATGCACGCCCAGCGCCCTTGCCACCGCCGATCGGCGTAGGTTCTGTTGGCACGAGGCTCGGTTCTCCAACGTGCTCGCGGATTCGACGCTCAAGTTCACATTTCGCTCTCTCGATGGTCGAGAAGTCCGCTTCCGAAGGCGCGCGGTAAGTTCTTCCAAGCTGTCCGGGAGTCATTGTGACGACCGCGAATAGCGTTGCACTGTCTGCTCCGCCGAACTGCGCCTTTAGTTGCTCGCGCACTCTCGCCACTGGCGTCGTGTATCCGCAGCACGGGCACGTTGCCGAGCCGCGTTTCACCGTGCCGTCGAATTTGGGATTTGAAATCTGAGATTTAAGATTTGAGCTTTCAGATTTCAAATGGGACTGATCGACCCAGCCGTGGTGCTGTTTGACGATGATCCGGAAATCGACGCGCTTCTCGGGCGGGTTGGGCTCGAGTTGCAGCGCGACGGAGCGATTGGACTTCTTCGCCAGCCACAGCGAACGAATCAGCGGAACTTCCGCGCCGCAGGCCGGGCCTTCACAGCGAATCGTCCGCGCCCACAAGTACGCGATAGGCGTCGCGCCGTCCGGGTCTTTGGGATAGAACTCGGCCAGCTCCCGCTCCGCTTCCCGCTTGATCCACTCGCCCCACTTCCGCACTTCCTCGGCCAGCCGCTTGCCGTACTTCGGGATGTACTCCAACACCACCTTGTTGAGCAGCACCGGAATCGGATTCAGATCGCTGGCAAACGCATCCGCCCCGACCCGCAACGCCTCCACCGGAATGCTGCCGCCCCCGCAGAACGGATCGACCACCAACGGCCGAGTCCCCGGCACGCCGCCAAGCGCCTCGTGAGCCGCCTGCGTCAACGCCCGACTCGTCTCCAAATACGCCGGCACCGTCGAGTTGTCCCAATTCGCGAAGTCCGCAATGAAATCGAGCAATGCAAGCCGCAAGATCAGCATGTCGGCTGGCTGGTGCGCGTTGAGCGTGAGAGTGCCAGCTGAAATAGCCTCCCAGCGCCCGCGACTTTCCAAGGAGAGCGTTTCTTGGAGCTGATGGCGCTCTGCGGTCAGTCGTGGCGGAAAGACGCGAAGCGCAAATGACTGGAGTGCCGTTATCGCCGCCTCGCGAAACGCTGGCGGGCAGAGCGGATCAACTGGATCGGGCCATAATGCCGCGCAGATCACCGCCCGACACGCCGCCAACGGCCGCCGCGCCCACCAAATATGGAGCGTGCTGATATGTCCGTGCCGAATCGACTTCTCCCGCCGCGCATGGGCCGAAATGCGAGCAATGGGAAGGTCAACTTCAATCAGACGTTTGGGATATGTCATCTGTTACCAATCTAAAGTCGCGGCCAGACCTCGCCTAACTTCCTCGGTAAGCGTTACCAATTCCTTCACGGACGCTTGCAGTTCTCGGTGATGGTCGTCGGGCTTGTAGGTTAGGAACTGAAGATTCAGATTTCTGAAGAAACACTCGCGCACTTCAGCATGAACGGCCTTCGAAGACATTACCATCACATGCGGCCGGCTGTCAGGAAACACCTGGGCATGTCGCTCAAGCATCAAACGAACGTCCGGATCGCTGAGCCCACAGCCGAGAAACAGAAACGTGTGCGTTAACACCAAAGCGTCCAGAAGTGCATAGAATCGCGGAAACTGGTACCTCGCATCCGAATAATCCTTACGTGTGAACACCATTTTAGTGACAGAATCCACACTACCATGTGCCTTGAGAACACACCGGCGGTCCCCTCGCACGACTCGTGCGACATCAGTGTCAAAATATTGTTTGACGTAAACGGTATTGTGCGATTCTGCCAGAGCGAACGTGTCATAGACTTTGTCGACGTTCTGCGTCAACACAACGCGACAATCAAGGCGAAAAATGTCCCGATGTATGTCAGCTGGTTGAAAGCGAGGTTGAACAAAACGATCATTGACATAGCGATGCCAGCGTTCGCCCATTTTGTCCTTGATAATCTCGCATGCGGTCAAGTAGTCCTGTTCCCTAAGCAAACGCTTGATGTGCTTCCTTGGATTGTCACATTGCGCCAATCCGTCGCTCAAAAACTCTAGCCAATCAGGTGGACGTAAAGTGCTGTCGTGAGAGAGTGAGTTCTTCGACACGCCAGATCCGAGAAACAACACACATCGCCTCCTTGCGATGTCTTCAATAAGTTCTCTTGGCCAGTCAATCATGACATCGCCTCCGCCTGGGCGATAAATCGATCGCAAATGGCAGCAATCGTTTCTCCGTATTCTCTGACCTTGGTGAAATGCGCTCCTACAACACCATCTGCCCCCTTTAAATTAAAGATTGGCGTGTGGCCAGACTGCGCAAGTGGTATCAGACTATGCAGAGTTGGGATTGCCCCCAACTCAAACGATGACTTGGGACGGGGCCTGTCGGTGAAATGTGCGATTAATTGTCTGTCAATCTTCTCAGGAAGCTTCTTCGCAATCTTGTCAAATGCCCGAACGGGTTGTTTTTTTCCGCGAATTGTCTTCGCGGTGTATTGCTGGGTCAGATAGCCCAAAAATTGTAGGTGCCAATGTGGATTCTCAACTTCGAGATCGTCAATTGAATCCCCGATGTCGTCCAAAGCTCGTTGAAGCTTCTTCTTCCATGCAGCAAGCGAGAAGCTAATATTGTCAATGGCACGTATAGAGAAGATATCTGTTGACATGGGGGTAAGAAAGAAATCAGCGGCAACCAATACGGCGCGATTGATAGATCCCAATGACGGTCCCATGTCAAAGAAAACGAAGTCATACTTGTCGCAATGCGAGAGAAGCTGAGAAAACAAGTACGTCGTCCTGAGGCCGCGTATATCACCCCCTGTCGCTTGGACCCAATCCGTAGCAAGTCGATCCTCTTCGAGTGACATTCCGGGATCACCAGGAATGACATCAACAGTGAAATTTGGACTGGGCCGAGGTTCAAGGGACTTTACGAAACCCTTACCTTGGGCGAGCGGCCTGACTACGTTAAGAAGTGTAAACCCACCTTTTTCATAAATCGACTCGACTGTGGAGTCATTGAACATGTATTGCGTCGCATTGCACTGAGGGTCGGCGTCAATTACCAATACTCGCTTCTTACGATGGTGCGCCAATGATGCAGCCAAGTTGCAGAGGAAAGTCGTCTTTCCCACACCGCCCTTGTTGTTGAAAACGGCGATGGATTTCATGAATTCACCTCTCTCCGCCGAGCATCTGCGTTTGTGATCTGAGCGGCCGGCACTTGGTAATGTTCGACTGACATAACTGGTTGCCAACCCAGCTGTGCCGGGTTCTGAATCGTGTGCAGTTGCGGCGTACCAGCGCAGTTAAAAACGACGTACAACCAGTAGTCGCCTTTCAAACGCACAGCAGTCTGATATTCATTCGAGCTGAGGGCAACAACGCCGACGCCGGCGCGGCCTTTGACTTCGATGAACCGAACCTCGATGAACGTCTTGGCGTCTTCCCGGTGAGGTCGGCGGGAGATCAAGTCGAAGCCGCGATTCTCTGATTCGACACTTTCGACGACCCATCCTCGATCCTCTTCATGGGCGATGGCCAACTGCACCGCGAGGCGCTCCACCTCATCGTCCCGGACCATCGGAGCGAGTTGCGGATTGGTGCGCTCGGGATGGGGTACAATCCAAGCCCTACCCAAATGGTTGATGTCAGCCACGGCGCAATGGCGTTCCAATTCCAGTTCACGGCGGCGAGATTCGAGGCGGTTGTTGAGATCGTCGAGGTGTTGCTCGGCCTGTGAGATGATCCCATCCAGCCCGATCACCGTCTGGCCTTGAATCTGGCGGTTAAGGAACTCACCCAACTGGTTGTTTTGGCGATCGATCAGCGAATTGAGGCTGATCTCCACATGTTTGGCGATGCGAGCTACCTCGTGTTCTCGTGCGGCCGATTCCTTCAGCACCCAAGGTTCGAGCGCCTTTTGGTAGAGGAACAATTCGACCTGGCTGCGGTCCGGGACTACATGGCCTGGGGCCGGCGTACCGATAGGAGTGGGAATTATGTCGTGCAACAAAGTCGGTTCATGGGTACGCATCTCGCCTGACGGCAAAGTTTCGACCACGAACAGACGGCGGTGAAGCGAATGCCCACGCCCGTCCTTGATAGAGGCCGCGAAGACGTCGATCAGGCCGGGGGCACTGCGGTGCAGGTCGTAAAACACCGCTCCGCGGCGCAGGGAGTCCTCAGTTCGGCCCACGACGTCGGTGCGCACGGTCTCGAAAAGGGGATGCCCAGGCGTGACCCATTCGAGTGTTGGATCAGTTCCCAGGAGAGCTTTGTCAAAAACAATTTTGCCGTACTCGCGGCCGAGACGACCAAAGCGGTCTTCCTGTCGATCACCGATTACGATCAAGTGACGTGGAACTTTGCCGATGCGATAGACATTACACCGATCGGACATCTTGTCCTTGCCGTCGACGCGCTTAGGGTGGAGGCTGGTCTCCGGCGCGGCGGCGACGAAGAACTGTTCGATCACTTCCGGAACGAGCCGCCGCTCCTTGGCCTCGGCCGACTTGCCGACGATGGCGGAAAGGTTGAGTTCCTTCTTTGCGAGCCCTTCGAGCGTGGACTCGGTGATTTCGCGAAACCGCTCTGGGCTCACATCGCGGACAATGCGATCTTGAATCTGGTGCTCGTTCATCTGTCGGGCGTACATCTCCCGAAACAGCTTTTCTAGCAGGTTTGAGGGGAAGACCTCGCCCACGACGTCGAACACTTGGTCGCTGCCAAGATCCTCGCGGATTTCCTTGAGTCGTTCGATAAGGGTCTGCAACACTCGACCTTCCCGAGTGTTCTGCGCGACGAAGTTGAAAACGAGGCAATCCTTCTCCTGGCCGTAGCGGTGGATACGCCCGACGCGCTGTTCGAGACGCACGGGGTTCCAGGGAATGTCGAAGTTCACCATCAGCCAGCAGAATTGAAGGTTGATCCCTTCGCCAGCCGCCTCCGTCGCGACGAGTACCTGAGCCGACTCTCGAAATTCGCGTTCGGCAAAGATGCGGCTTCCGGAAGTGTCGCGGTCGCCGACTTTCATCCCACCATGAATCTGCGTGAGCGTCAAACCCCACTCTCGCAACTTTCCGAGCGGGCGTTCGTCTCGGCCATCGGCAGCCAAGTAATCAAGAGTGTCTTTATGCTCCGTAAAGACGAGGAGTTTCATCTTCGGGTTGTCGAAGATACCTTCTTCCTTCAGGATCCCTTTGAGCTTCAGCAACTTGGTCTGAATGTTGCGATCCTCGAGCTGTTTCGCCTGATCGATGAGTTGCGTCAGCCGCCCAATCTCGACCCGGAGCGCAGCGGGATCGACCGACAGCACCTCCTCTTCGAGGCGGTCGATGATTGTCTGGCGCTCTTCCTCGGTGAGGTCTTCGAAGTCTTCGGGGAGTTTGCGTTCGATCTGCTCCTGCCGGTATCCATCTGGATCGTCGAGAATCTTCTGGCGGCGAGCCCTCATTCGTTCCAGGCTGCGGCGAACGGCGTAGATCGACGACGCCATGCGCCGTTGCAGCATGGCCATCGTGAAGCCAATGGCGCGAGCGCGGGCCGATTCCTGGCCCGCAGCCGCCATCGATTGGTCCTCCACGTACCGCGTGAGTTCGTCGTAGAAATCTAGCTCTTCGCCGTTCAAGTCGAACGCAGCGGTGCGCACTTCGCGCTTGGTAAAAAGCTTCCGAACCTCGCCGGTGTCGGGCGATGGAAACGTTACGAGCGCTTCCTTCGTTCGCCGCAAATAGAACGGAGCCTCATGATCGCGCAATGCCTGCTGCAAGCTTTGGATGCTGCCGTAAACGTCCGGATCGAGCAGCGCAAGGAAACGGCGAAAGTGGTCGGCATCGCCTTTGTGCGGCGTCGCCGTCATGAGTAGGTAGTGGTCGGTCATCTTGGAGAGTGATTCGCCAAGACGATAGGCGTAGGTCTTCCGATCTTCCGTCGGAGCGCTCATTTTGTGAGCTTCGTCGACGATGATTAAATCCCAACGCGACCGCAGCAGGCTTTCGCGAGCGTCCTCAATGATCGACACCCAGGAAACCGAAGTGATGACTTGATCGCGTTCCTGCCACGGGTTCTGGCCATAATTGGCGCGGAGCACGTCGCCACGAATGACATCGAACTTCTCGCGGAACTTGTCGGAAAGCTCTCGTTGCCATTGAAACGTGAGGTTCGCCGGCGTGACAATCAACGCGCGGCGCACGAGTCCACGTGCTTTGAGCTCTTTCAAAAGCAGGCCAGCCATGATGGTCTTGCCCGCCCCCGGATCGTCCGCCAGCAGGAAGCGAATGCGCGGCAATTTAAGGAAGTAACCATATACGGCTTCAAGCTGGTGCGGCAGTGGATCAACACGGGCAATGGAAAGCGAAAAAAACGGATCGTATTCGTACGCTAGCCCCAGACGCTGTGCCTCAACTCCGAGTCGAAACAGACGAGCGTCACCATCAAATGGCTCCCGTTCAGCCGAGACGCTGAGCTGGGCAATCTGAACGTGATTCAGCACAGGATCATAGACCAATCCCGTGCGTAAGCCGCGACCTATGATCTTGAGTGACTCGCCCATCGGTACGATGGCCAATACTTCCACGCGCTCGGGCAACGTGGGACCGCTGATAAGGCATCCCGGTCTGAGAAAGGTGTTCGCGTTCATCGCCACGTAAACAGTTCTATCTGGCTATGTCACTGACTAGATTACTGGGGCTTGTTGTCATCTCTAGTCCCCTACAGCGTTTCGCGAATCGATGCAGACGGCAATTCAAGTTCGCGAACATTGTCCGAACCATACTACCTCGAGTGGAAAAACCTTAACAAAATCGCCGATGCTCAATTTACACGCGCAGAGCCGCTCTAATCCAGATGCGGCCACATTAAAGGGGAGGCTTAGAGAGCTTCGGCACAGATATTGACACCTTTGGTCAACAGGGATGCTGAAAATCACCGCAAATCGTCATTGGTGTGGTTCCGAAGCATTTTGTGCCTTCAGCTGCATTCGTCGAAATCGCCGGTCCGCTTGAACCTGCTCCCCACCACGAGGTAACTGTCGTCCTCGTCTATCCGCCGGCGTCCGGCCTGCGGAACTCGACGAATCTCAAGGAGACGACAGATGTCGCAATGGTGGGAAATCGCGGATCACGAATCGAACCCTTCGCCGACCCCCAAATTCCGGGCTGTCGCGTACTACCGGCACTCGGCCCAGGACCGGCAGGAGAATTCCATTCCGATCCAGCGGGATCAGGTCCGGGAGTGGGCCGAGAAAAACGGCGTAGAGATTATCCAGGAGTTCGCAGACGCTGGCAAGTCTGGGCTGACATCGGAAGGGCGGCCAGCTTTCAACGAACTCATGGAATGGGTCCGACAGCGGAAGGACTTTTCGTATATCCTCTGCCTGGACGTCAGCCGCTGGGGCCGATTCCAGGATATTGACCTGTCCGCCCAGTTCAGTGCCGAGTGCAAAAAACACGGCAAACAGGTCATCTACACGACCATCGGAAAGCCCAGGGAGGACGACCCGCTCTACCCGGTTTACGTCCAGTTCGAACGATTTCGGGCCGCCCAGTACAGTCGCGAGCTCAGCGACAAGGTCTGGCGGGGCTGCGTCAAGATCGTCGAGCAGGGGTACTGGGCTGGCGGCTCGCCGGCCTATGGGCTTCATCGGCTGCTCCTCGATGAGAAAAGGGAGCCCCTACATCCGCTAGAACCGGGCCAGCGAAAAGGGATCCAGAACCAGCGGGTAACCCTAATCGGTGGCGACCCTGCCCAAGTGGCCATCATCCAGCGGATCTTTCACGAGTTCGTCGATCTCGGGTACTCAGAGTACAAGATCGCCGAGCGCCTCAACGCCGACGGCATACCCTCACCCGGCGGGCGCCGTTGGGGTGCCGGCGGGGTGTTGGGCCGATTGCGAAACGAATCGTATATCGGCACTCTGACCTACAACAAGACCAGCCAGAAGCTCAAGACGCCGCGGCACGACAACCCACCTGAGAAATGGATCCGCACTCCAGAGGCATTCGACGGCATCATCTCACTGGAACAGTTCACCCGAGCTCAGGAGGTCCTCGAAGAGCGACGCCGGCGGTACGACCCCGATCAACTACTGAGCCAACTGAGCACCCTGTACAAGCAGTACGGGATGCACCGCCCTTCGCTTCTCCGACTCGAGGAGGACGGACCCAAGGCTGGCACCTACTCCCGACAGTTCGGGTCCTGGGATCAAGCTTTCCAGCAAATGTACGGGGCCCAGCGGGACAAAGCCAAGGAAGTCGTCCACGAGAAGATCCGCGGGCACGTAACTGACGTCCTACCCTACTCTGATTTCCTGGTCCTGGACCAGAAACTGACGCTGTCCGTTCAACCTGCCCTGCCAATCCCCAACGGCTACAGCGCCTACTGGCCCATACGGCCCGATTCGCGCCAGGTCATCGACATGACGCTCGGGGTTCTGCTGTCCGACCCGGATGAACTCGACATCCTGGGATACATCGCATTACCACGCATTCTGTCGGGCACGACGACGATTCGTATCGGGACCACGTCGATGCGTACCGAACTCTTCGGCCGACAGGACCTCGAATTCCTAACCACACTACTCTAGCCCAAGGAGACGCTATGGACAACGGAACATTTGAACTGGTGCCGTTCAAGAGCCGTCGCTACGAAGCGGTGCAAATCGCCAAGATCAAGGTGATCAATACCCGCAATCGCGATCAAGAGCAGTTCGACATGAACGTCGACAGCATCAACCAGGTAGGTCTACTCAAGCCCGTCCGCGTGAACGACAAGTTTCTGGAACGCACGGGATTGTACGAGCTGATCTGCGGCGAAGGTCGATTGCTGGCCCATCAACGCTTGGGGCACGAAACCATCCAGGCCGAGGTGGTGACCTGTACCCGCAAGGAGGCATATCTGCAGTCTCTGGTGGAGAACATCGCCCGCACGAAGCCGGGCAGCATGGACTTTGCCCGGGAAGTGAAGCGATTGAACGACGAGGGCTGGTCCAACGCTCAACTGGCCAGAATAACGTGCAAGAACGAACATTACATCCGAGACTACATCCGACTGGTCGAACAAGGCGAAGAGCGACTAATCCATGGTGTCGAACAGGGTATCTTCCCGATCAAATTCGCTGTCCAAGTCGCTACTTCAACCGATACCCAGATGCAGAACGTGCTGATGGACGCATTTGACGAAGGGCTGGTCACTACGAATAACTTCGCTCAGGCCAGAAAGCTCATCGCCGCCAGGGCTAAGGCCAGTAAATCGAAGAACTCGACCACTTACACCGTGAACCAGCTCAAGCACGACATCCAAGAGACGACGAAGGCGAAAACATCTTACGTGCGGGAAGCGAAAACGAAGGAGAATCGGTTCATGACATTACTCAATGGCATCAACACACTGTGGCGCGATCAGGAGTTCCTGGATCTGCTCCGCCAAGAGAAGCTGTCGGATCGCCCGGAACTTGCGGGCGATTTTCGGTACGAATCGTAATCAAGGAGACCTTTATGATCCAGAATGTCGGTTTAATCCAGGGCCTGGACGTACCCATTGTGAAGCTGGTGCCCAGGACCGTCCGCAGTGTCGACAAGAAGCATCTGAAGCGGATTGAGGCCAGCTTGCGAGCTGTCGGCTTGATCGAACCACTGGTGGTATACCCGCAGGGCGACAGCTACGAAATCCTTGACGGCTGCTTGCGGTACCAGATCCTGCTGGAAATGGGGGTTGAAACGGTCCCTTGCCTAATCGGGCACGAACGCGAGGGCTTCACCGGCAACCGAATGGTCAATCAACTCTCGTCGTCCCAGGAGATGCGGATGCTCCGAAAGTCTCTCGAGGAACTCGACGAAAAGACGATCGCCAGCGCGTTCGGTATGGCCGGGATTGGCCACCGTCTCAACGTCGGCCTCTTGAAGAAGCTCGATCCGGCGGTCGCCAAAGCCCTGGAAGCGAACAAACTGAACGTGCAATGTGCCAAGGAGTTGGCGCTCGTAAAGCCCGAACGCCAAGTAGAGATTCTACATCTGATGGAGACCTGCAATGACTACAGCGTGACGTTTGCTCGGGGATTAGTGCTGAAAACGCCTGTCTCGAAGCGAGCCAAGACCACGGCCTCCCGGAATCCCTGGTCACAGGCCGATGCCCGCAAGAGCGAACTACTGAAGAAGCTACGAGAGGCGGAACAACAGCAGGATTTCTATTCGGGGCTGTATCGTCAGTACACCACCAACCTGCTGAAACTTGTGATTTACGTTAGGGCCTTGTTGGCAAATGGTCGCGTGAAGCAGTATCTGCAAGAGCATCATCCGCGAGAAGTTAGCAACTTTGAGCATATCATCACCCATGTCGAACGATAATCCTAAGGACACGCACTGGACTCGCGAGCGACTGATCGCCTCGTTCCAACGCTGGTTTCGTCGCAGTAATGGTAAGTCCAGGACATGGCGTGGGAACCGAGACATCTACGAAGCTACGATCCTCGTCTTTGGTAGTTGGGAAGCGGCGATGGCTGAAGCCGGATTACCCGAGATAACGCCGATTCCCTGCCAGAAGTGGAGCAAGCAAGCGATTCTGGAAGCCCTCCGAGACCGGCATCGCAAGGGCATCCCACTGTCCTGTGACAAGCGAGACGACAAACTCTTGCGCGATGCGGCTGTCCGTTGGTTCGGCGGCTGGAATAAGGCCCTTCGAGCAGCGGGTCTGCCACACAGAATCTGCGACCGCTGGACGCCGGATCGCGTCCTACACGAGCTCAGACGGCGATATCGGGGTGAGACACGGTTTCGGGACGCCGAACCCGCCCTGGCTGCTATTGCCAGTCACTATTTCGGCGGCCTATATGCCGCCCTCGAGGCCGCAGGATTGGACATCCCTCGAAAACGTTGGACGCGGCAGCGGATCATTGACGCTATCCAGGAGAGGTACGTGCGCGGTGCTCCGATCGATCGCGTCGGCTTCGGCGATGACGTGTTCTTGAATAACGTCAAACGTTACTTTGCGTCGTGGTCTGAGGCCCTGAATGCCGCCGGACTAGCGGATCGTGCACCGCATAAGACTCCCAAGCGATCCTGGACGGACGAAGCGGTCCTCGCCGGAATCAGGAAATTCAGCCATGTTGGTACGGTACTGTCGAACGTCTACCGACTAGACCATGGCTTGTATGTAGCAGCCACCCGACGCTTCGGCACATGGAATAACGCCGTGCAAGCGGCCGGTCTACGGCCGGCGCAACGCAAATGGTCACGCAAGAGGGTGCTGCAGTGCATCAGGGATCGTCACCATCGCCGGCTGTCGCTCAACAGCCGTGCTCCTGATCAGGACGCTCAGCTGGTGAACGCGGCGTATCGTCTGTTCGGCGGCTGGCAGGCCGCTCTATCGGCAGCTGGTCTTATGACGACGCCTTCCGACTGTGCAACCAGGCACTCAAAGCGAACTAAGGAGAAAGGCCCCCATGTCGCGTGAGGATGTGATTCGCCAGCTGGTTGAAAGGGCTGGCAAGCGCCTGAACATGTTGGAAGATTCTGCGAAAATTGAAGTGCCGGAGTTGTATCAGGCTGCAAATGAGAATTTCGGAACCTGGGATACAGCGTTGCAGTACGCGGGCATCAATGTGCCAAGGCCAACCAGGAAACGCTTTGACAAGGGCTGCATTCGGTCCTCGAAACCCGACAATGCAGCCACAGATGTTCTACGCCGCATACGCCGACTAATCTCGGCCGGCTACGAACTGTCCGAGGAGCGCACCGCGCGCCGAGACCCCGACTTATATGAGAGTTGTCGCCGTGAGTTCGGGTCGTGGAGACAAGCGTTGGCCAAAGCTGGAGTTAAAGTACAGAACCTCGAAAAATCGCATCTATATCGCAGTTACAGTAGGAATGCATTCCTAGAGGATCTTCGCCGCCGCCACGAACAAGGTACTCCGCTGGAATGGGGCGAAATCTCCCGTTCCGACCACTCATTTGCGTTGGGGATCAAGCGGAGATTTGGCAGTTGGCACAATGCATTGGTTTTGGCGGGCGTACCCGTAAGTGGGTCGCGACGCTCTCGGGTTAAATGGAGTCCAGAACGGGTATTGGCTGAGATTCGGGACCGACATAGGAACGGAATGGCGCTCGCTAGCAACAAGCTGGGAAAGGAAGACCGAGCGTTAGTCGCCGCGGCTCAAGGTTTATTCGGCAGCTGGAACGCTGCTGTGGCTGCGGCCGTGCCCTCGAACGACGCGTAGTCCTAAACTGTGATCCAGAAGATCGTCTGGCCCCTTCGATAAATTTCCTGTACCATCAGTGGTCGTGTTGAATGCATGAAGGGCTGCCATGAATCTTCGTGAAATAACGATGAATTGGGTATGTGCCAATTGCACCATCCAGGACGTCCACCGTGATGTCGAGACGGTTATCGGACGGGCACTGCAGGAAGGACGGTCGTGTTCCTTCACCATGGGTGCGGGTCTAATCAAGAACCGAAAGCCCTACTTGATATATTGCTTCGACGGCGAGTTCTACGCGTTTCAGCTAACGCCACGGCAAGTTACACGACTGGGACTACGACACGATCAGATGGCCAGTAAAACCGGCTGTCACCGAGGCCTGGGCCAACCTGTCGTCGATCCGATCGTCACCATCGACGGCATCGAAGTGAACCATGCGTGGGCGTTGAATCGAGAACTACCCATCACAGGCACTTTGCGTTATCAAGCGCAGCGGCCAATCTTTGAACCTGTCGCGATTCGGGTTGAATGCGAACCGCCTGCCCGCGGCAGCATTCAATTGTGTCACTTCCTGTTCGGCTTGATGCTGCTTGATGGGGCAATCCATTTCTCCTTCCCGCCTATGGGAGAACTGGCAGATCATCACGGACAGAAGTTCTCAGGTGTGATGCCGCTATTCTTTCAGATGTGGACTGCACCTGAATCGTCGCCTCCCACGCCGCCAGAATCTAACGGGTTCGGGTTCCAGCAGGACTGGCTGGCGCCACCATCGACTGGCCCGTACGCCGCGTTGCCGGCTCTTCCGGCGGGGCCACTCTATCCACCGACCTACGATCCTGGATTCGCGGCTGACAAAGCCAAACCGGAACCACGCCCGATTAGTGATGTTCGGGCGATTCTGGTGGAAGTCGAATAGGTGGAGCAACTTAGTGCCTCACCCTGGCGGCTTCCACGCCCCACCCACATACACCTTCGCCGGCGCGGTCTTCCACGTGCCACCTACATAGGCCTTTGCTGGGGCCTTCTTCCAAACTCCGCCGACGTAAGCCTTCACCATCCCGGCCGGGCTGGCTTGCCAAACGGTTTCCATGGCGAGTTGCGTCAGCCGCAGCGATGAACCTCCGCTCTGATCCTTGACGCCGAACTCGGCTGCGTTGATTTCACTGACCGACCAGGCAGCGGACGTGGCCGGCGAGGTTTCCATGAGCCGAGAGTGCCAGGCATAGGCAGTGGTCGGACTGACGTCCCCGGACTCATAGTTCGTACCGCCGATCCGGCACACTTGCCGAGACACCTTACTGGCCCCCGAGGTCTTCTTCCACAGGGCCAGGGAGTGAACCGCCAGCACGTTTCCGGCCGAGGCCGGCAGATCGTCGCAGACGTAAAGATCCACATCGAGTGCCGCGTCCGACTGGACGTAGGTCGTGTCGGCGTCGCTCGTGGGATCGTCCACCAGCAGGTAATTGTCCACGCTGTTCCCGTCCGATCCGACGCAGCCGCTGGAAGAACCGTTGCCGCTGGGCCGCAGGCAGCTCATGCGGTACTCGGCCACATAGCTGTTCCACGGGGCGGAGCCGGCCGTGTTCCACACGCACAGCGAGTCAAAGTAGTGATTGTTACCGATCGAATCGCTGCCCACGAACGAAAAATCCGTGATCGTGGTGCCGACATACGCGGTGTCCGTGCCGGCGGGGAGATTGATCGCCTCCTGGCCATTCATCCAGAGGACCACGTCATTGGCTGCGGTCGAGTCCGAGTGGACGATCCGCAGCTCCAGGAAGTGCCAGGTGTCCTTGGCGTAGGCCACGGTGGACGTTCCTCGCACCACGCCTACGGCGTCCAGGATCGACAGCTTGCGATCGGTACCCAGCTGCAGCCGCAGGTTCGCGTCGGTCGTGGCGTTGCCGACCCGTAGCATGATCTGAGCCGTCAGCGGATCGTAGTTGAACCGGAACCAGCAGGCCAGATACACCACCGACTGGGCGGATCCGAACGTGAACTTCAAACGCTCGTTCCCGTCCACGCTCAGACACGCCCGGCCGTCCTTGACCACGGTCGTTTCGATCGTGGGCATACCGGCGGCCAGGGTCCAGCCACGCAGCGTCGCGTCACTCACCGCGGCGTAGAGATCGAAACTTTCGGTCAGCAGCAGGCTCATAGGCCGGTGATGTCAATCCAGATCATGTCGGTATCGGACGGGGCCGACGTGCCGACGTAGTAGTGCGGCACCGCCGTGAATTTGTTATTGCCCGCGTAGAGATAGCCCAGCGGCCGATTGGCCCCCAGGGCCGTCTCCGTAGCGGCGTTGACCACAAAACTCCCCGGCGCCCAGCAGCCGCCGTCGGTAAGCCAGCTGGAGTCAGGTTTTTCGAGGACCCAGGGCACTTGCGGCACATCCTCGTAATAGCTGGAGACGAGGATCGGATTGTAGTCCAGACTCTGGATGCTCACCGAATGGATATTCGCCGACAGTCCGCCGGCGACCCACACCAAAAGCTCCACGAATTTCACGTTGGGCCCGATAACCGCATGGCGCCAACCGGCCGACGGCTGAGTCTGCTTGCCGCCCCAGGACGTTGGCAGACCGCTGGCCACCATGATGTCGACTTCCGAGGGCTGGCTCAGCGTCAGATGCGTGAGCGACGTGGCGCCTTGGAAGGCATAGTCCAATCCGCCGCTATTGACCGTGATCGAGGCGACCGACATATTCGGTGCCGAGCCGCTCATGTTCACCGTGAGATTGGCTCCGCTGCCGTTGCCGCCCCAGAGCCGATAGCTCGGCGCCGCACTGTAGGCGTTCCCCGCATAGGCACCCGTGACGGCCACCGCCTCGATCGCCCCGGTGGTCTGGTTGATGGTGAGGTTCGTGGAGGGGATCTGGCAGCCATGCTTGTTCATGATGGTCGTGCGGTCCGAGTTGAATCCCATCAAGAACAGCCGGGCATTGGTCGTGGTGCCTTCGGCCGGGTTGACCTTCACCGCAAAATGCTTACAGAGGCTGGTGTCGAGCAGTACTCCGATCCCTTCGTTGCCGAAACCCGCCTTGCCGATGGTCACGTACCGCCCGTGGCTGGGCACGACGTGGGCCTGGCTCGATTGCCGGCGCCGGGTGAAGCCGTCGAACCAGTGCCACTTGGGGATGGAGATGGCACCGGCGGCATTACAGCGCTTGGCGACTTTGCCCAGTTCCTCGCTCGTCCACGCGGGGCGCAGCTCCTCATCGCCCCCGCCCGGGATGACGATATTGTCGAGGACCTGGGTCGGCTCCTCGGTCCAGTATTCGATCATCCCCTTGGTGGTGCCATTGGTCCACTGCGGCCAGTTGCCGTAGTAGCTCAGCTCGGCGCGATTCCGCGTGCAGCCCGGGGCATTGAACCGGAAGAAGACGCTGTTCTTGGTATTGTTCCCCGTGTTCTCGTGCCGAGCCTGCAGGAATCGGTTGTAGGCGCAGCGGACGGCATCGAACTGGACGCAGGCCATGTCGTACCAGCCCCCTTCCCCGGCCACGGCATAGTCCCGCGGTCCGATCTCGAAGCTGGGCTTGATGAAGACGTTGGAGTTGATGCCGTTGAAGTCGCCGGTCATCCACACGCCCACGGGGTACATCGCCCCCGAACCACTGGCCGTCGGGTAGCCCAAGACCTGACGCCGCGTGGAGGTGACCGCGAACCGGCCTCCGGCGAACTGGTTCTCGTTGACCCAACCCAAGCGTCCCTTGGCCCACAGCCGCAAGGCATAACGGTTGTCTACCAGCCGCCGCAGCTGCACATAGTTGTAGGCGAAGCCGTGACCGACCTGGTGGCTGAAGCATTCCACCCCGACCGTGCTGTTGGCGCCGGCCACATCCAGCCAGCTGTCGTTGAGGTTGCACAGGCGCACCGCCACGGCCGTGGGGTTGGTCCAGTCGGTGGGCGTGGACCGGGTAGCGTTGAGCCGCACCGTCCGCTGGCTCTGAAAGGTGTCCTCAGCCCCGTGCTGGACGACTGGAATCGTGCCGTCGCTGCCGGTGTAGGTGATCACGCTCTCCCCATCGAGCCACACGTCGAGACCGGACGGAAAGACCACGGTGCGGCTCACCGGGTAACTGGCGATGCTCGCCGGCAGCCAGAGCATCTGCTTCCGGGCAGCGGCGTTAGCGGCCGCATCCTCGAGCATCGTCGCCATGTCGGCGGCACCAGGATTAAAACCCTTAAGGCGCCGGACGTTGTAGCGCTCGCTGCTGAGATTGGGCTGCGGGGTAGCAGTCATCGGCAATCAGGCTCCATGAACGATGGCCGTGACGCTGCCACCGCCGATCGACACGACTTCGATCAGCGGCACGTCGAAATAGCTGTCATCTGGCAGCTCGTACATCCAACGGCCGGCCCCAGCGTTCTGACTCTTGTCCCAGTAGAACCAGCGACCGTTCACGGCCAGGTTCGTTCCCTCGAGCAGCGTATCGGCCAGCACGATCGTGGCCCCCGTGAGCGCCAGCTTGACTTGGTCCGCGTCGATCCGCTCAGCCAACAGACCGCTCGGAAAGTTCGCGAAGTTCACGTCGTCCCACACGGCCAGGCCGGTGCTGGTGAGCACGATGGGCTTGCCCACGTCAGCCGCCGTCAGGCCGTGAGCGGCGGCAGTGACCTGCAAGGATCCGCCAGCGTCGGCCGCGATGGTCACCGTGCCAGTACCCGCGTCCGTGGTGATTGTCACGTTGGCACCTTCCGCCAGGTTGGCCGTGGCGCCGGGACTGTCCGCGACTACGTCCGGCTGGCCGGCGACCGAGATCCGTCCGAAGGCGTTGGCGGGGGTGGCCATCTGCTCAGCCATACATCTGCTCCACCGACAGGTTCATCACGTAACCCAGGTTGGCGAAGTCCGCCCCGACCGACGGAACGATGAGGGCCGAGGCCTCCAGGTAATCGCCGCTGGACATCCCGATGCCGGCCATCAAGTTGGCGAAGATTTTGGGGTAGAACTGAGTGTCGTCAAGGTAAAAGGTGATCGGCACCGGCGTAGTCAGCAGCAATCCGCCGCTGTCCCGATGCGCCAGGTTAAATTCGAAGAACAGGTTCCCCAGCGAAATGCTGGAGCAAGTCCCTTCCACGGAAAGTGTGACCATGTACCAGCCGGTGCCGGATCCGATGTAGGTCAGCCGATTGTTCGAACCGTTCGTGCTGAGGTTCATCTCGGCCAGGGCGGGCGAGGTGGGTGCCCACGTGAAGCCGGCAGGATTAAGGCTGTAGGGCGAACCGCTCGTCGGCGTGAGCGCGGCGCCGATCCGCTTGCCGACCACGCGACGGAGTTTCAAGAGACTCGTGCCCACGCCAGCGCTCGGCCGATTGGGGTGAGCCGTCAGGCAGACCGAGTAGCCAGCGGTTGCCGATGGGCCAACCCAGTAGATCGACTCGGTAATCAGCTGCGAATCGCCCGGGGCGGCGTGTTTGTAGACGTCCAGCGACTGGTCCCAGTAGAGCCAGCGGCTGTTGGTCGACCCGCCGTCGACTGGCATATTTGCCGGCAGTAGCGTATCGGGTACCTCGATCACGTCTCCGGTGCTGGAAATCTTCAGCGTGTTGGCATTGAGCACCCCCTGCAGAATCGCCACGGGGTCGCAGACCTGGGGAGTGGCATGATCCTGCCACACGACGGGCTGGCCGGCGGCATTCCAGCCGATCGGTTTGCCGACAGCGGTGCTCGAAAGTCCGTGGGCCACGGACCGGACTTCGTCGAACGCCAGCAGTCGCCGGGGAAGCGGAATCGCCATCTATGCTACTTCCTTGCCGCGATCAGTTGTGGCCCCAGACTTGCACCTTGTCGCCCGCCGCGATCCGGCCGTCGAGCGACAGACCGGTCCAGCTGAGCACGCCGGTGCCGGTGTTCAGCGTGGCATCCGAGGCGTTGAGCTGCAGTCCGTTCAAGAACATCAAGTGGTTCGACCCCACGTTCCCCGCCACGCCTGTGAGCGTCGCCTGCTTGGCGGTCACATCGCCCGCGACGATCGAGTACTCGGCGAACTTCGTGGACCCGCTGGCGATCCCCGAGAGAAAATTCCCGCGGGTCATCTTCCGCAGGGCGGCCGCCGTGGCGTCGTAGATCAGGATCGAGTCGGCGTTGTCGGCTACCGTCTCAGCCGTGGTGCCGTTGATGTCGATCCGCAGGCCCGAGGATTTTTCGAGGCCCGATCCGCTCACGTTGAGCTTCACGGCAATGCCACTGCCGGACACGTCGATCGAGTTGTCGGCCGCGTTCACCAGCCACGTGCCGCCGGATTCTTCCAGACCGTCGCCCGCGATCGGAATCGCACCGCCGGCGATCAGTGCCACGCTCCAGCCGTCCGTATTCACCACGCCTTCGTTGGTGACGGTGTAAGTCTTATTGGCGTGCAGCGTCCCTTCACGGACGTGGACCGTGATGCCGCCGAGGGTTTCACCCACCGGGCAATCGGCCGTGCGCGTCCAGGCCCCGGATGCTGCCAGGTAGATCCCGTCCTGGGCGGCCGTGGTCTGGCCCGACACCAGCACCCGGTCGTTGGCCACCAGCGTCACGCCGTCGATCGTCTGCAGGCCGCTGAGCGTGATGTTCGCCGAGGCGTGGGCCCGCACGGCGTCCTTCCAGGCCAGTCCGTAGATCAGGTTGTCCACATAGCTCTTGCGAACGGCATGGTTGCCGCTCGACGGGTCCGCACTGATGCTGGGCGGGTTCGTAAACGTGTAGGTGCCGGCCAGCGTGGTCTTGAGCTCGAGACCCACCCCCGTGCCTACCTGAAGATCGCCGGCCGGGTTGACGGTCACTCCGAGCTGGTCGGTGCCCACCACCTTCAGATGGTCGGCGTGCAGATTCAAGAACCTGGCGGAAACTGGCAGACTCATGTGTCGACGTCCTTATCGTTGGCGTTACGTGGCCAGGAGCCGGCGGACATACAGGGTGTCCCCGGCCAAGAGGCGAGATTTCACATGGGGGGCAAAGGTGATGCGAGAACTCCCCGCATCCCAGCTGTAATCGAGGTTGGAAATCAGTAAGGGTCCGCCGACCAGCTGCAGCACCGCGTTCACGGCATCGATCAGCGGCTGCACGGAGGTGACGTAACCGTTGGTGATGTCGCCGGCGGTGAGTACGTAGGGTGGGTCCTGCACCCAGAAGATGCTGCCGTCTCCCGGCGGACCTGCGGGACCCTGCGGGCCAGGAGGGCCCTGTGGACCGACCGGTCCCTGCGGTCCTGGAAACCCGCTGCGGATCTCGAGGACCTCCACGCAGCCGCAGTGCGAACTTTCGATCAGTTCCCTACACGACATCGCGATAACTCATCCTCGGCGCCACGCTCACCAGGCCCTGCAGCAACTTGCGAGTGATGCCAGCAGGACTGGTCAGGTACAGGTCATACAGGTACCGGCCGGCGGGGATCAGCGACTGGACCTCATCGAGCTCAATGACGATCGTGCCATCCGCCCCCAGGGTGATGCCGGCAGTTTCATCGAGCGTCAGCACGGCCGGTGCGGACTCCCGCTTGCGGAGCACCAGCAGCGCCTGAAAGCCCGTCAGGTCGAAGTACTCGACGGTCGGCGGGGCACCGTCGCACTCCCGGTACCAGGTAATCTGGAGCCGGTAGTCCGTCCCGCGATCGATCGTCGGCAGGTGGTACACCGCGGCCATTCCGTGAGCATGACCTCCCATGGGTCATGATAGGCGGCGGGAGAGCTATTTCGGTGGATGAGCCGGTATAGATGGCAAATTGATGCGATTACCGCAACGAGACGGCCTAGTGGCCTCTTGCATGAACGGCAGCTCTGTACAGCGTGCTCGCAACGCCTGGAGCGCGAGGTGCAGCGCAGCTCCGGGGAAAGCGTAAAACACCGCACCGACTGCCCAAAATTGCCAGTTTGTATACCAGATTCTCGAACGGATCACGTTGAAGCACAATTGGGGCGGGACCACCATGTAGTCGGTGATCACCAATTGGAAACCCGGTAGAGTAAAACTATCAATAACGCCCGTATGATGCGCCGCCAGTAGTGCTCAATCAGCACTCCAGAATACGACCGCCACCTTAGCGCCAATCCACAAGCGAGTGCGCCGGCGCCGTGTTAGCTGCGATGCCACCTTCTCCCGACCCATTGGGTCGTAAGCGTTGTCAGCCATCTCGACGCCTGGGCACAAGGCGAAGGACCAGTTGGATCAGTACGCCGGCGGTGCAGTATATCAAGCTGCCGATCAGTATATTACGGGCATGAAAACCCCAAATTCCTATACGGACGTTAAGGCCCTGGAAGACAAGAAGTGCGAAAGTGTTGAGAGGCATCATGGGGGCAAGCATCAAGCGAGCGAGTACTCCAGTTGGCACATATTGAAACCAGACAATAACAAGCGTGAAAAACGCATAGTAGGCCACCCACACGACTGCCCCCATCGTCGCCCCAAGCCACAGCGACCGCCGGCGCGATCTTTTCGCCTGCGTGCCGGGCTCTGTGCCAGGTGGCTGATAGGGGTTGACGGGCATCACATCATTGTCGGCGTAATGGTGCCAGAGTGGCAAGAGCGGCATGATAGAAAAACCCAGCATCCGGTCAATGCCGCCTGCCGGACGTCGAGGCTGGGGGTCAGTTTGGTTCGGCGAGATAAAGCTGATCTTTCTCAAACTCTTCGATTGAGGTGGTTATCCGATGACAAACAGTCCCTTCGATGCCAGACTCGTTGGGCAGCCAGCGACCACGACCACTTAAGATATACCTTCCTTCAGCCACTAACTGTGCCACCGATATGTTCTCCAGAGCCTCCGCACCTTGCCATCCAGCCGATCGAGCACCGCCTTCCGCTTGGCACACTCGTCGCACATCTTGAAGCCCAATGCTGAGGCGGTCCGCTCCACCACGTCGCCCACCGATACCTTGCGGCAGTTTCGCCGAATCGAAGTATCGCTGCTCGGCACCTTCACCCCGCAGCGACTGCACCGCAGTCCATCCTGATCCGGTACCCAGTAGCAATCGGCCATCGATCGAACAGACTCCTCAGGGTAGCGCGGTGATTACCGCCGGCTCTTCGGTGAACGGGAAGCACGGGACATCGTTCGTCTGCCAGAACGGAATCCCACCCGGGCCGGTGTTCACAGGAACGGACGTGCCGCTGAACTGCATGCAGTCGATCGTGTCGAGCACGTAGTCCTGAGGGCTCGGCCACTGGAGCCGCCAGCTGAGCGTGGCCGGCATTCCCAAACCGCCCGGTTGCGGCAGCCAATTCACGACGACGTAGAGCAGGACATAATCCGTCCCGCAATTGATGAACAGCATGAGGGATTCCGGGGCACACAGGCTCACGGGCGTCGGGAATCGATACCGCCAAGTGCAGTTGAACGTCCCATTATCTTCCTCCTCACACGGATCCCGCTGCAGGATATAGGTCCCGGCGACTTGGCAATGGTTCACCTCGGAACCCGGGTCGTCGATGCACAGATCGAACTCGCAGGTGTTGACCAGGGTGACCATGAACTGACTGGGAACCTGCCCAGCGCAGCAGGCGCACTCCGTACAGCCGCCCCCACCACCCTGATTACCACAGCAGCAGAACATTGTCTTTCGCCTACTCCTACGGTGAAGGCGGCGGACAATCCGCCGAGTAGATTTCCCAGCGACTGTTGGCCTCGGTCCACTCACACCAGACGGCCACCTCGCCAGGAACTCCGAAGTGGGCCAGCACGTTGTGGGCGGTGATGGAACTGCCAGGACCCACGCGTCCGTCGATCGGCACCAGCGAGCTCACCGAGCCCGACGTGCCAGCGCCGATGGCCGCATCCGACACACCACGGATTCGCGCAGCCGAGTCGCTCCAGGCGATGCGATAGGTCGACGAATCAGCGCCCGTCACGTCGTGTGGCAACAGTGACACGTTGGCCCCCGACCACAGCGTGCGGTAGAGCAGATTGTGGGCGGTGACATACTCAGCGGGACTGGACGGCGACTCCGCGCCCACCGCACCTGTGAGCAGCCGCACCGATGCCGTGCCGTTCGACGCCAGATCCGCTTCGAGCCGTCCGAGCCATAGTTGTTTACCCGGGGCACTCGGCATTGCCGGCAACAGCACTCGAGCCTTCTGCAGACCGGAGGTCTGTGGGGCCGTCTGGCCAGCCGCCGCCGATCCACACCAAAGAACCATGACAGGCCCGGCCGGGTCGCTGACCAGTTGGCTGACGGTCCCGTCGACATTGGCCCGGCCCTGCCAATCGGCCAGGTGCGCAGCCGACACATATATATTGACAGACGCCACGCCCGCCACGAGCCCCGCGAACCACTCCCCTGGGGGAGACGCATCGAGCACAACCGCTAAGCGAGTGGCGTGCAACGCGACCGTTGGGGGCATCGCCTGGTGGGCTACCTGGTACTGAAACGACACCGGATTCTGACCGTCGGTCACCGTAGGCGGGCCGATGCCGACGACGTTCCCGGGGACGAGATTGGCGCCCGTGTCGTTCCGCAGCCAGATCCAGCTCTGCGACTCTGCCGACCGGCGCGTGTCGAACCGAGCCCCAGCCCGGTGGAACTTCACCCACTCGGCCGCGTCGGCCAGTTCGTTGTAGACGGGCGTTGAGAGGAGCAGGCTCTTGTTACCGGTACGCTTCTTGGGCATGCTGTTCGCTAATGATCAGATCCCGTACGGAGCGAACTCCACGTTGAAGTCCGTCTCGTGGAAGACGCGTTCGACGTACACGGCCGTGGGCAACAGCACCTGAAAATTGCTCCCACCGTCGACCGACTGGCTGTAGCGAGTCCACATCAGGTCGTGACCACGTTTCACGGGGACGATCATCCCGGCCACCGGCACGTTGTAGAGGGTTTTTGAAGCGGTGAAATGAAAGGTGATCGTGTCGTTGCCGTAGAGCGTCGACTGTCCGTCGGCCCCCAGGAACAACCATTCACGGACTCCCAGTCCCCGCCAGCCCAGCGAATTCGTCTTGCCAGTCAGGTTCACGAGGTCCGCGAACACGTCCTCGTCGATAAACCCCGGCGCGTAGCAGCGAGTGAGCGAATACTTGGGATCGGGCGAGGCGATGTCGGCCCCTTCGATGTCGTCGTGGGTGACACCGATCGCACCGTGAAAGTTCGGCGCCGTACCGCTGGCCGCCACGGATGCTACCGTCGCCAGGCTCTGCGTGATGTGGGCCGTCCCACCTCCCGTGGAAAAACTCATCGTGATGTCCGACGGGGCGCAGATCGCCTGGTATTCGACCGACGCCTCCCAGCTCCCCGACTGCTGACCGGCTCCCTTCACTTCAAATCCGATGCGATACCGCTCGGGCACCAAAGTCCCGTTGGCGGGAATCGACGCCGGCGTCTGAGCGAAGACGGCCGCCTCGGCTTCGTCCAGTGTCGCGGCCCCGTGGACTCGGTAGAGACGCGTCGTGCTGTAGCCGGAGTTCGATACCCGCGAGGACTGCACCAGTTCGATCTGGGGACACACGGAGGCCGCCATCAGTCCGCCACCTCCAGGTTTTTCAAGGCATTGAGTTGATCCCGAATCAGACCGTTCTGCTGAGTGGTCAGCGACTCCAATCGCTCGTTGGGGTTTCTCTTCTGGGTGAGCAGGAAGCCGGCCGTGCGCCCCGCTTCGGTCGAGCTGAACGTGGCCGCCGTGCGGACTTCGTCAGCCGCCAGCTCCACGGCCGACTGCAGCCGCTGGCCCAAGGTGTCGGCCACAGGATCGGCCAACACGTCCTGAAAGAGGCCATCGAACCTGGCAGCCAGGTCGTCTTCCGGCGGCAACTCCACATCCAGCGGCTGCTGGGCCATCTGCTGGATGTCCTGCATCATCGCCAACTGCTGATCGAGCGGGGCTTCCAGGGCCCGGCGATGGGCTTCGGCAATCTGTGCCAGCGACCGCTGCACGGACTCCTGCTGTCGCTGCTGCATCATCTGGTCGCGCTGAAACCGCATCTCGGCCGCCCGCTGTTCGTCGATGGCGATTCGGCGGCGACTTTCGGCGTTCAGTTGGTCGCGCAGCCGCTGTAGCTTCAGCCAGCGAGGTTCGGGCTCCCCTTGATCGGCCGCCTGGGCCGCTCGCTCACGGGCACCCCGCAGGTCGTTCGCCTTCCCAATCAGCGCATCGAGTCGGTCGGTATTCGCCCGATACTGACTCTCGCCGATCAGTTGATCCCCAAACTTCACGGCGGCATCGATCGCCTGCGCGGTCCCCGGAGCGATGAACTGCGAGATCAGCTTGGTCGAGGCCACCAGGCCGTCCCGCACACCTTTGACCAGTTCCGTGACGATCACCACCGCCACTTCCTTGAACTTCACCTTGGCCGTCTCGATCAGGATGTCGAAGGCCAGGCCCACCTCCCCGGCATCGAGCGACGACTTGAAGGCGTCCATTACCCGGGGTAGGTCCCGACCGAGCGACGCCATGAGCTGATCCGTGAGATGTCCCCAGTCCGTGAAGACGGCGATCATGGCGACCACCGCCCCGACGACGGCGCCGATGGGAGTGGCGAGAAACGCTACCGCACTGGCCAGCGCCGAAACACCGGCAAAGATGCCCGAGATGGTAATCCCCAGTCCAGCCAAGGCCGTGCCCGCAGCAATCACTGCCGCACCGAGGGCGCCGACCTGGACCGCCGTCCAGAACGCGGCGACCACCATTTCACGGTTGCTGGCCACGAAGGCATTCACGGCCGCCAGGAACCGAATGATTGCCTCAGCGCCCATCTGAAACGTCCCCACCAGCGCCACGCCAACCTGCTGGCGGATCGCGGCGAGCAGTTTGAAGAGTTGGTCGAAGGTGTCTCCCAGTCGCTCACCGGCGGCGATGTCGGCATCGCTCATCACGAGGCCCAACTGGCGAGCCTGGTCGGTCAACTGTTTCACGCCGGCGGCTCCGCCCGCGATCAGCGGTCCCAGCTGGGAACCGGACTTGCCGAACACCTTCATGGCCAGCGCCGCGCGGAGTCCCTCGTCAGCCACGCGCGACACGCCGTCGGCTAGCAGCAAAAACCGCTGTTCCTGGTTGGCCCGGAGCAACTGTTCGCCACTGATCCCCAGCTGCGCGAGCGTCTCGCCGGCCTCCTTGCCTCCCTGAGACACCTGCAGCAGGAATTTGTTCTGACCCACGAGCGCCCGTTCCAACGACTCGAGACTCGTCCCGGTCTGATCGGCCGCGAATTTGAGCGCCGCCAAGCTGCTGGCCGCCACACCGGTCCGATCCGAGATGTCCTGGATCACGCTGGCCGAATCGGCGAACTCCTTGGTCGCCAGCGTGAAGCCGGTCAGTGCCGCCGTGGCCGTGCCCGCGATCGCAGAGCCCACGCCGACCAGCTTCTTGCCGATCGACTTGAAATCGGACTCGAGTGCCCGCAGACCGCGCAGGAACGGCGACTTGTCGAGCAGCAGCTCTATGAACGCGGCGCCGGCCTTGATCTCTTTCGCTGTCGCCATGCCTCGTGCCTGTCATCCGTTTTGATCAGCAGGGATTTGAGTCTCTGCACGTCATTCCGGCGAGCGCCGCGCCAGGCCAGCTGACGCTCCCGTTGCCACACGGGGTTAAAGTCCTCCGGGCGACGCACGTGGGAGCGACGGCTCACATGGCAGTTGTGCAGCTTGGCCAGTAACGCCGACGTATGTCCCCAGTCCTCCCGCTGCTTGCCGGCCACCAGCCACAGCAGCTCCCGCAGGTTCACTCGCTCGAGGTCGGCGCCGACGTATCCGGCCAGCTCGTAGACGACGCGTGCGAACGAAGTCGTTCCTTGAGCTGTTCGGCGGCCCGGTCCAGCTGCTGACCGAGTTCTGCGCTGACCAGCGTTTCCACCTCGTCCGACTCGAGGAACGCCACGACGTGCTGCCGCTCGAGCTCTTCCACGACGGCCGCCTTGCGGAGCCTCACTGGAACGGTGGACTGCGGCTGAGAGGTCCGGATAAAAAAATCCAGTTCCTCCTTCGCCGCGCGGATCCCGGTCGCCAACTGCTCGGCGTCGAACCGATCCCAGAAGGCATCCTCGTCGGACACACCCTTCGCCGCGGCCTGAGACTCAACCAGGCACCAGATGAGATCCATCAGCCGGGCCGTCGAGCTCACGAGAAGCAGCAGTTTTTCGCTGTCCCGCTCCGGCTCCAGGAGATCCACGCCCAGGCGCGCCAGGATCCGTTTCCGGACACTGCCGGCCGTGATCTCCAGCTCCCAGTGGGTACCGCTACGATCCGAGAACGATTGCATTTTTCCCCCAATGTCACGGCACGCTGACCGTCATCACGTCCCAGTTCAGGTACGGCACGCCCGTCAGGTCGGTCGGCGTGGAACCGGGCCGCACCGTGCAGCTGATTTCAATCCCCTCGGTCAGCTGCTGACTCTCCGAGTAGTCGGTCACCTGCGCGATCATCCAGAAACCGTCCGCGCCGTCTTGGGTCTTGGGGGCATCGAGCATCATCAAATGCACCAAGCCCCCGGACTTCCAGGCTGCCCGCAGGAATCTGACCCAGTTGGGCAGAGCGCTGGAGCTGTCCTTCTTCTTGCGGAAGTTGAACGTGATCTCGCTGGTGACCTTGGTGACGATCGTGGCATCGGGATTGCAGCGGTCGCTGTCGTCCGCCGTCTCCGTGCCGCCGGTATGATCTACGTTCACCGGGCAGGTCAGCACCCAGCTGGCCCACTCGGCGATCTCGCTATCCCGCGCCACGAGCTCGGCGGGCGTGGGATTGTACTTGTCGACGAAGGTGCCCAGACCGTGCAGATCGGTCACCGTCGTGCTACCGTCCGCCACGTAGAGCCGGGCTCCGGCTCCCGTGGGACTGCGTTTGACTGCCATCGTCGTCACCTCTCCTCAGTGTGAAACTACGGGCCGCTCACAGGTCACTGCTGACAGTTGGGTCCGGTGCAGTAACTCCCGGCCCGCGGACGCAGGATGCTCCCCGGGGGCAGCACCCACACCGGTCGGGCCGGAGGAACGTTGCTGTACGACCGGATCCGCACCGACGGCCGAAACCAGCGGGGGTAGCGGACCACCTGGCGCGAAATCTGAGCCTGCTGCGGCTCGGCGATCACCAACTGCTGCGCGGGCGAAACGCCGGCCAAGAGAGTCACACACAACACCACTGCCATTGCCACTGCGATTCGACTGATCATCTGCAAGATCTCCCTTACCACTGCGGTTTCCAAGCCGGCAGTTCGGCCTGCGGGCCGAGCCGGACCCCTGACACACCACCCACTTCCGTCCAGCGGTGGTTGAGCATCGCGTTGAATGCCTCTTCCAGCCACAGTACGGTTCCGTTCTTCCCCCAGCGGCGCGACCAACTGTTGAACATCTTGATCGCCCGCACCTCACGACCGCGAAATTGGATCAATTCGTAGCCCGGGAAGAAAATCGCGTGACCACCACTCCCCGGTGCCCACCGTTCGATCACTCCCGTATTGGCCGCCTGTTCGTCCATCAAGCCCGACCACATGAACCCCACGTCGATGGCCCCCATCCGCCGGCCGAGGAACTCGATGGCGGCGTTGAAGTCAGGAATCTCCACGAGCTGATCGGCGTGGTAGTTGGCGCTGATCTGGTCGGCCTTTTCCCAGCCCATCGGCGGCGTGCTGACATAGCTGCCGGTGTAGGGCCAGTAGCTCTCGGGGAGCATGCCGCGAGTTTCCAGCATGACCTTGAAGCCGCCGGCGATCGTGGCGCCCTGATCACCACGGATCCCCGATTCCCGCTGAGCGGCGACGTACATGTGCTGCCGCGAAAACTGCAGGTGATGCCCGGTCGCCCAGTAGAAGGCCATTTCGTAGACCGAGGAGCCAGAGTGCCCGCGGCAACTCGAAACGGGACCTTGATCCTCTACCGTCATCCATGGACCCGGATCGATCTTCTCGGGCAGCGTTCCCGACATACGGCGCTGCATCGGGCGCAGCCGCTCACGGATCCACTGCTGGGATTCGTCGGTGAGCACGACGCCCACTTCACCGGGATCGTCACGGTGCCGGCCGACGGGGGTGTAGAGCACGCTCATCTACGGCACCCTTTCCATCGCGGCGGCCAGTTCCGTGAAGGCCGAATTCCAGGTAGTCATCGCGACCGGTTGCTTCGCCTCATACCACGACCGCAAGGCCGTGAAGACGTTCGTCTCCCAAGCCGACCAACTGGCTCGATTGGCCCCCATGCCGCTGCGGATCTGCGTCACCAAGTTCTTCCAGATCTCGTCGATCTTGGCGGTGCCGGTGTCAGTGGTAGCCGCAGCCATGCGAAACGCTGTCGCGATCTGCTTGGCCTCGGCGGCTCGAGTGGGACTACTCACAGCGATGGCCTGTTGGTAGGCGTTTCTCCCCAGACCCAGCTGATTGGGAATGTCGTCCGGTACTGGCGTCGGTGGAGCCGGCGGCGTGGGCGTCGGCGGAGTCGGAGTGGGCGGCGTCGGCGTTGGCGGAATGGGCGTTGGAGGCACCTCGCCGCGGACATGGATGATGAACGGCTGGAAGATATCGGGCCCGTCCACTTCCACCGAGGCAAACACGACCACGCGCGAGGGAAGAATCGGCGCCGCGAAAAGCAGCGACCGGTCCGACTCCACGACCACCTGCAGGTCGGCCGGCTCGTAGACCGTCCACTTCGTTGGTCCGATGGTCTTCAGTCGCGCCAGTTTCCCCGGTTCGATCGAATCGGCAATCGGGCGAATCACCTCCAGCTGCACCGCCTGAGCGGCAGGCTGTTCGAAGACCTGCGGCTGCTGGGCGCAGAGTGGACCGGCAAGCATCAAGGAGCAGACACAGAAGATCCAGCGAGCGGTTGCCATCAGTGGTTTACAGCCCCAGCCACTTGCGAATCTGGTCCAGAATCTCCGCCAGCTCGGGATTGTCGGCGTGCAGCTGATCGAGAATCTGAGCCAAGAGCCGCCGGATGATCCACACGGCCATGTTGCCGCTGACGTGGCTCTGCGGCGCCGCGCCGAGCACACGTCCCAATTCCTCAAGCTGCGCCCGATCCTCAGCCGACAGCGGCACGACCGCATCGGCCGCTACGTCGCCGAAGGTGCGGATCCCGTCGCCATCGCCACGGGCCACGAGGCCCACGAAGTAGGCGCCCAGGATCAGCGTGCACTCGATCACGTTGAACAGCGTCAGACCGGTTCGATCGCCGCTGAACCAGCGAATCAGCGTCTGCACACACTCCGTGGGGAACTGCGTCACGTGCTGGCGGAGGATGCTTGCCAAGTGCGTCATGGAAAGATTGCCTTTCTCGCTAGAGATTGAGTGACTTGAATGCGGCCGCCAGTTTGTCCGCGCGGCGGGCCTTGGCCAGGGCCGGTCCCATGAACGGACGCGGCTCGTACTCGAGTTTCGTGCCGGCGGTGAGCAGCACTCTTTGCCGGTCTCGTGGTTGTTTTCGTTTCGGTTTGTTGCTTCCACTCGTCGGCGTTTCCACCCAGATCCGTTTGGGCTCACGGATCTGAAATGTCCCGCCGAACTCCATCAGCTGCGGCACCGTGTAGCCGCCGGTGTCTGAGGGGGCGCCGTTGATCGCCATCGGGCCGACCACGAGCGACCCGCGCCGGGGATCGTACGAATAGGCCATTCGCTCCTTGATCAGCCCCACGTGTGCGTAGGGCGGACTGCCGGGCGGAGAGTGTTTGTCGAACGGCTTGCGTCGCATGGAGTTTCTGGCGGTGCGGCGAATGAAGCCGCCGATCCGATTCATGGGGCCGATCGTGGCGTCGTCGAGCAGCTTTCTCACGGCGGGCCGATCGAGGAACAGGGCCTGAGTGGGAAGTTCGAACTTCATACGTCCGTCCCTCCCCGCGCGAGCGTGACCAGATACTTCACGTCGACCGTGCCGACAAAGACTCGGCCTTGCCGCAGCCAGCTCTCGTCAAACAGCTCGCTGGGGTCGACCGAGTCCAGCACGGCGCCGGCCAGGTCCACCTCTCCGCTCAGGATGTCGGCTAGCTCAACCATTGCTGCCAGACACTCGTCGAGCGCCCCGGTGTCTCCGTATTCCTGCAGCACCGTACCGGACAGTCCCGTGTCGGATTCGCATGGCGTATATTTGGGCAGCTCACGCAGAAAATGCACCTGAAAGCTCATCAGCCAGGCAGCGTCGCAGCGATCGCTCTCTTCGGAACTGGCCGCCAGTGCCAGCGGACGCACCAGCACCAGCGGATGACGACTGGCCGCCAGGAGCAGCTGGTTCACCTCCGGATAGACGACGTACCGCACCTGGACTCGGCAGCCACAGCGATCGGAGCGGAGTTGTTCACGGAGCCTGTCCGCCAGCAGCTCGCCCAGTTCTCGGAATAGCGAAGTCTCGAGGCTCACGTTCAAACCACCTGCTGCGCTGCGAAGTATTCGGGCCAATGAATCACTTTGGTGTGCACCTTCACGAGTCGCCGATGGGCGTCGAGCCATTCCCAACAGGTCGTGCTGTTGGTGGGATTGGCCACTTCAAACGTCACCTGTTGACCGTGGAGGGTGGCCACGATCCGGTCCCCCGGCTCGGGGTAACGAACATCGGAGTTCAGGACCAGTTCCTCCGGACGGAGGATCCACACCGATTCCTCGCTGGAGATGCCGAATCCCGGACTATCGATCGACTGCACCGGCGTGATGATGGTGGCGTGCAGGACCTCGATCTCGCCGGCCCCCGGCCAGATGTAGGTAACCGGCTGACTGGCATGCTCATCCCGCATCCCAGAGAACCAGGCGGTCGCCCACTCGAGGTAGTCCGTCACCATCCCCCTCCACGCTCAGGCAATGTTGGGAATGAACCGCACCACCGAATGACCGGCCTTGGCAACCACCGCGGCGTCGGCCAGGAGCACGTTGTCGTTGGGGTACGGCACGGCGTAACCCAGCTGAGCCCCGCCGCCAGGCAGCGAAACCGCGTCGATGAACGTCACATCCGCGGCCAGCGGCGTGTCGGTCCACAGTTCCCAGATGGGCTTGGGTCCGCTAAGGAAGTGTGCAAAGCCCGGCCGATTGGCCAGGATGGTTTCCTTCGTGACCAGCTTGAGCGTGCCCACCGTGAGCACCTGGCCAGCCGGGATGTCCGTGGGCCCGTTCAGAAAGTTCAGGCCCGTTCCGTCGGCCACATAGTTCAGTTCATACGCCATGATTGGATGTCCTTACTGCGAGCTAGCGAGTTGAGTTGGGTTGTCGATCAACGGGCGGCTCACGCCACGTCGTCTTGGGTGGCGATCAGAAAGCTCTCGGTCTGCGCCACGCCGAAGTCGAGGTAGCCTCGGATGCCGTAGCCGAGCTTGTCGGGTTCCGGAGAAACCTGCTGGATCCACGGCACCTGGCGCCCGTTGAGGAATGCCACCTTGAAGGCCGGCACCATGCTCGGACCGGGCATCATGGCGATCACGTCCCGGTTGGGCGTCGCGCCGCCGCGGTAGAAGTAGCTGCTCGCCACCACCCGCAGGCTCCCTTCCAGGGCGTTCATCGTGGGGATCAGCTGCGCCGTGTTCCCCCCGCCGGCCACCGCCAGGGTGCTGGAGAGGATCTTCTTCATGTCCAGCTCGCGGGTCTTATTCACCAAGACCACCGCCGGCTCCATGTCGAGCGCGGCCTGCAGGGCTCGGCCCTTATCCTTCTTCACGTCCTTGGTGTCGTACATGGTCTTGAGGATCCACGACTTCCACAGGGCCTCGAGGGCCTCGTAGGTGAACGCAAAGGTGTTGGTGGCCGTCGCATAGGCCTTGTTGATCATGTCGAAGACGGCGAATTCCGGACCCAGTCGTCCGTAGACGGCCATCGACTCGCCGATCTCCATGATCTGACCGACGTCGTTGTTGATGATCGTCGGGCGGCTGATCATCATGATCTGCCCTTCCGTCTCGATCTGGATCGAATAGACGGGATCCGCCCCGATCTGGCCGTGCTTCAGCTCACCGTCCGCGCCGACCGTTTCCCAGCGTCCGGTGCCAAACACTCGAAACCGCTCGAGCTTCTTGAAGTCACGGACCGGCTCGGTGGAACAGAACTGATCCCACTTGGGTTCGGCCTTCTTGTAGCCGGCGATCACCGCACGATCCACGGCGTCCTTCAAGATGGCCGGCACGGTGACCGTGCTGAACGCGGCCTGCGGAGGCATGAACGAGGCCTGGATGGACTCGTCGCCGCGCCAGGTCTGGCTCAGGTCGGTCTTGTGGATCCGGTTGCAGTGGAGAATCACCTCCTGCAGGCCCAGCCCCGGAAAATACTTCTGGGCCAGTTCGATCTGTTTTTCGCTGGCCGGCTGCAGGGGCTGATTGATGCCCAGCTTCAGCTGTCGCGATCGGCTCAGTCCCTCGTAGGGATTGAGCAGGTCGTCCACGCTCACGCCCGCGGAGAGACTCAGCGCTACCGAGAGCACCACGGCGTCGTCCACCGGCTTGCCCTGCTTCACATGGATGTTGAACGCCCCACCGAAGCCGGGGTCGTTCTCGCCGGTCGCTTGCCGCAGGGCCTCTTCCGCCTTACGGGCCCGCAGCTCAACGTCCAGGCGCTGGTCGTCCCAGCCGTGTTCGATGGCATCGGCCGCCAGATCCGCATAGGTCGGCCCACATTTGTCGATGATCGCCTTCTGCCGGCGCAGTCGCGCCGCCGTGGCTGCCGCTTCCAGATCGACCGTCGGCTGAGCGGACGGTGCCGCGGGAAGATTCTCTGCCAGACTCATGCCCTTCTCCTTGGATGGGCCGCGCTCATCCGGTCGATCGACCGAGCCTGCCGCGGCGAGTACGGGAACTGGAGACGACAAACTGGCGGCATCCAGCTCGCCCTCATCGTCTCGATAACAAGCGGCCAGGCGCTGGACCTCCGCCTCGGCGAAGGCCCGGTCGAACTTGGCCGCGTCAAACTGGAATTTCAGCGCCGCCTTGGGTTTCACATGCGGCTTGACCTTGGTGATCGGATCGATCGCGTCGATGAACCCCAGCTCATGAGCCTCCTCGGCGGTGAGCCACGAGTCCTTCGAGAGAAGCCGTTCGAGCTCAAGGTCCGACAGACTCGTCTTGGCCTGGTAAGTCAGCTTGGCGTTCTGGTTGGCGTCGTCGAGCAGTTTCAGATAGTCGCGAATCTGCTGCGACGTGCCGAAGATGCCGCCCCGCACGCCGTGGACCATCCAGTAGGCATTGGCTGCCATCGACACGCTGTCCGCCGCCATCGCGATCAGCGTGGCCGCCGAGGCCGCTACGCCGGTGACTTTGACGTGAACATCCTGGCTGAGGCTGGCCAGAAACGAGTAAATGGCGGTCGCCTCGAACACGTCACCCCCACCGCTGTTCACGACCAGGGTGAGCTTGGTGGCCTGACCGATGGCTGCCTTCACGTCGGAGATGAACTTGCGGGCGGAAATCCCTTCCCACCCGCCGATGAACCCGAAGAATTGGACCTCAACCTCCGACTGGTCGACTGCCAAGTGGATGGTGAAATGGCCCGATTTGTCAACCATGGCCATCATCACCGGCCGCGTGGCGTAGCTCCCATCGAGCTGCATCGCACGACACCGGTCGCAGAGGACGGCCGTCGCTTGGCTCGGCGACGCAACAGGCACCGGCTGACTGCAGCAGCGGCAGGGCAGAATCGTCGGATGCTGGGACTGCGACTTACTGCTGGGCACTGGTGACCTCCTCATCGTCGACTGCCGGCTCGTCGTCGGCAGGATCATCGGCCGGGTCATTGGTCGGTACGTTACCGGCCGGCTTGGCCGAGCCATACAGGTAGTTCCGCAGCAGGCCCTGGTACTCCTCGACGCTCACTCCCAGGAAGTCGGCGGCGCTTTCGAGCTCCTGCCGGGCGTCCGATCCCGCCTTGGCCCACTCTTTGCCGAGATGAGTGGTGCCGTTGCGGAGTCGTTCAGTCTGGGCGCCAGCTTCCTTCTGGGGATCCACATGCTCAAAACCGTCCCAATTGAATTTGTGTTCGGGCAGCGGCGGATACTCATCGGGGCCGATCAGATTGCGAGCCGCCGGCGACAGATAACCTTCCACGAGCACGGCCTCAGTGAGCCAGATCTCGAAGGCCTTGTCGCAGATTTCGATCTCGTCATCCGCCCGTTCGACGCTGATTCCCTTCTGCCAGTCCTGGTGATCGAGCCTTCCCGAGGCGTAGTTGTAGTCGGAGCTGTTGCCCGAGCTCTTGTTGAGCGGCATGCCTACCGGTCGGCCGAGTTCGTTGACTCCCTGCCTGACGAAATCCTTGTGGCTGCTGGTGGGCTGCTCCGCCTTCACCAGGTCCGCGCTGTAGCCGTCAGGCAGAACCTTGAGCAGATCATCTTCGAGGGCCATCGTCGCGCCGGGTTCACAGCGGGGAACTTCGATCTCGCCGCCCGGCAGCTGCGTCTCGATGGGTGGCAGGTTCGTGCTGATGAAGCCGAAGAGCCGTGCCGCGTTCCGGGCAGCCCGCACCACGGAGTGGACGTACTGACGGAGCAGATAGGCCGGCGTCAGGATAGCCTGATACTCGCTGACGCCACGAGTCTGTTCCGGTCGGTCGAGCTCAAAGCAGTGGACGACCCACTTGGCGTCCACCACTTGATACGGGTCCCTCTCGATCGGGGCAGTGCCTTGCAGACTCCCCGGGTGCTGTTTCAGGAACCGGTACTGGACTGGATGGCCGTACTCGTCGAACTTGATGCCGTCCACGAAGCCCGATCGGTCTTCAATCCCCAGGCTCCCCATGGCATCAGCCAGGCGATCACACTCCAGAAGCCGAAATCCGATCTTCACAGGGTTCCGGAAACGCTCACGAGCTTCGTCGGAAAGAATCGGGTAGAAGATGCCGATCCCCTCGCCATCCACGCGCTTGGCCAGTTTCAGGGCTCGCAGCTTGCGGGCGAACCGGATGTCCTTGAGCCACTGGTGGAACTTCTTCTCCAGTTCCCTCGCGACTTCCGGGTCGGTATCGACGATCTGCAGACGGGGCCCCGTGCCCACCAGGTCGTTCTGATAGGTGCGGCCCATCCCCTTCAGCCAGCCGTTATTGGCGGCCTCGAATCGGGCCCGATTGCGGATCTCGGCCCTGGCCTGCGGCGTGGCATGGGCATCGGCCGACGCGCCGTCGGCGTACCGGAAATGGTCGTCACCGAACCGGTCGGGCCTAGTTGCGTCCCAGAAGCTGGCCCAGGCCCGGCTGAGACGATCGGCCAGCGACACGTATTCCACGCGGCGTTTGGCGGAGGTCGGGATGGACTTGGGCTTACCGAACAATCGTCACCTGCCGATCCGGCGGCACGAGGGCGAGGGGGTCAGTCGCACCGAACGGACGGCCCCCAGGGGATTGCGGGCGGCCTGCAGCAGCACCTGATGGCGCTGCCAGGCGATCAGATCGACCACGGAATGCGTGGCAAAGCTATTGCCGCCGATCGTCGCTGACTTCGGGCCCAGGCTCTTCAGGGCATCAGCGACCGATTCGTCCGCATCCGGTAGGCTCGTCCCATCGTCGCTCATGCGAGTCTCCCCCAGGTGAACACGCGTCACCTGTGGGAATCATAAGCGACCGCAAGTAGAATCCGAGGGATGAGTAGGTATAGATGGAACTTTTCCAATTCGGCGAATGTCGGACCGCCGATTCAGGTGATCCGCCGTCGGGCTGTATCCCTCACCGCAGCTCTCTGCAATGGAAATACCCGAAGGCAAGTTTCACGATGCGATCGAACGACATTTCGGGAAATTTGGACAGGCCCAGAACTGCTTGCCAGCGTGTTGCCCCTTGGTCGCCACCTTTCGCACCATGGGCAAGTTGCATTTCTGGCACATGGGAGAAGTCGCCGAAGGTGTGAATGCCGGTGGTGAGGGCACCGCTGCCGGCAATGGCCGACAATGTACGAGCAGCTGCGTGGCAAGCTCAGCGGGATTGTAGGTTGCAGTGGCCGGAATGCGGACTAAAGGCAAACCTGCTGCCCTGAACACCGCATCTACGAAGTGATCACGATCTTGACGATCACGTCTACTGTGACTTTTGTCATCAAGTTCGACGCCGCACTGTGGCTTCAGTGTCTTGGGTTCGCAAAGCAAAAAGTCGACGTGCTTCTGGGCAATTCTGTTACGGTAGGATTTGCTCCCCTCACCAATTGCATAAAAGACATCGGCTAGATTGACCTTCGTGAAAATAGTCGACTGGTCACGGATGGCCAGCTTCAGAGCATGATAAAAGGACAACTCGGCGGCAGAAATAAAATCTTCACGAACTTGATAAGGAAGCTCAATGTCCGATTCGGACGCTGATGAATCGAGACGGACGCCAAACAGCCGGAGCAGGAATCCGAGACACCCCACAGGTGCACGATTGGCCATACGACTCTCCTGTTGGTGTTTGTACCCGTGTCGAAGAACTGCCAAATCTACTCTATTGGGACCGACAACAGTTTAGTTTCCAATAGCACGCTGCCGCCAGTAGAATACGACAGTGCGTCGGCAAGACCGTTTCTCACCCAAGCCGTACGTATTTGATTCGCTTTCTCCCCAACTCCGCTTTCGGTACCCCCGGCATAACCACCCCCTGCACCGATCCCCCCACCGCACACCCCACCACGCAGTCCAGCCAGTGATTGTCGAACCGCTCCGGTCCCTGCTTCCACTCATCCACCGTCCGCCCCCGTCCCTCCGTCTTCACCCTGTATTCGGCCTTGAGATGCTCCGCAAAAAGCCGGTGCAAATCCGGCCGCTCACCAAAGAGCGACAGACATCCCCGCTCACCCATCGGCACGGCTAGCCGGCTGAACACGAACGACTTCCAGTAGTTGGTGTCGTAGAGCACGTGCCGCACGGCCCGCCGGCCTTCGACATTGGGGATCCGCCAGTTGTGGCCCACGCGATCACCCGGCTTGCGACGGTATTCGGAGAACGGATAACTCGATGCCCCGACATAGCGGCCGTGACTGGGGAGTACGATCGCCGAGAACGGCGACTGCTGGCAGAACTGGTAGACCACGTCCGTACTGGCTCCCCAGTTGGCGTCCACCAAACATCGCTCGACGCGGAGCCGGGCCCCGTCGTCCCGCGGCCACTCACGGGAGAGCAACTGCCTGGTCGCAGCGTCCAGGCCGCCGTAGATCGCCCCTTCCAGGCTCTGGATCCCCAGCGTGCTACTCAGGGTATGCTGAGCGGACCGGAGCACGAAGTACGGTCGCCGCTGGTCCGGATAGGTCCCGTAATCCAGCACGTAGCCCGTGAAGTCCCGCTCCCAGCCGACGACGACATAGAACAGCAGCGTCGCCTGGACGTCGATGAAGGCGGTGATGTGCTCGACGCCCAAGGGCACCTGGCCCCGCTTCAGACGGTTCAGCTTGCCGGCGATTTGGTCGGCCGACAGTTCTTCACTCTCGGCATTGGTCTCCGCCAGCGGTTCGTTCTGGTATTCGGCGAAGAATGCCGCCTCGTCTCGCAGGCGGATGTTTATCGCGTGCTGGATCGCCGACAGCTCGTCGTGCTCGTACCGCTGCGGCCAAGCGACGATCGCCCCGGCGTCCATCGCCTCACGTTGCTCTCGGTAGAACTCGGTGGCCAGCCGAATGTCGCCGTAGGTCTGCAGACTCTCTACCCGCAACTCAGCATAGTGCCGCCAGCGTTCAGCGTCGGTGGGGAAGGCGTAGACCATCTTCGTCCGCTCACCATCCCACTCCGGATGCTTCTTGCGGTCGAGAATATTGTCCGCCATGTCTCCGGGTCGAATCACGGTGCATGGCATTACGCCGGCGATCTTTTTGCCTGGACCAGCCAGACCGAGGATTGCCCCGGCGAGAATGGCTTCCCGCGAGGCACACTGGGAGATCGACCGAGCTGACTCGTCCGTCTGCGGATCATCGATGATCACCAGCGACGGGCGGACGGAGAGCCCATCCGACCGTTTGAACTTCATGCCGCGGATCCGACCCGTGATGCCGGCCACGCGGATCACACCCCCACTGGCCTTGCTCCCGGCGATCGTGGGCAAGACGATTTCCCGAGCGGTCCAGCCGATGTGGGTACGATCGCCCTGGTATAGCTGACCGCTGGCCCGATTGGCGATGCCGTCCAGGCAATGGATCGGATAGACGACCTCCGGAAAATCCTCCAAGAGCAGCTCGTTGCCGGCCATTTCTGCCTTGATCGAATCGAGGCTGTCCTCCGCGTGGCCCTCGTCGCTGCCGATCAGGCACACGAAGTCCCGATGGCCGTAGAGTAACGCCCAGATGCAGGCGATTTCACAGATCGTCGACTTGCCGCTGCCGCGCGGCATGGCCATCGCGAACAAACCTCCGCGCAGCACCGCCTGCTCCACCTTGCCGATCACCTTCAGATGGTCGGGCGACCACGCTAGGCTGAACGACAGCGGGAAATACGACTCGCAGAAGTACCGAAAATCCTCAGCGGCCTGACGCTTACGGTCGGGATTGGCAACGGCCGGCAGCTCACCGATGTCACGACCGGCCTGTGCGAGCGCCGCCGCTCTGGCTCGAGCCCGCTCCTTGATCTTCTCGTAGGGATCGACTTCCGGTTCGGGCCTGGGCCGATGCCGTTCCTGTACCAGCCACGCGGCGTAGCGGAGCAGATCGACCGTGCTCCCTTCACCGATCCGCAGCCCAGCCCGGTTGCGATGCCGCAACAACTGCCGTTCGCTGACCACCTCGCCCAGCGGCGTGGAGTTCAGCATGCGGCAGAGTTCGGCCGGCCGGAGCTTCCGGGGGTCAGTCGCCACGCCCCATCTCCTTCACGAGCCACGCAACGTATGGAATCAGGCTCAGCGTCCCATCAGCGTTCTGCGGAGCGCCGTCTTCCACATCTTCCTGGATCTGCTCGGGCGGGATCCGGACCCGAGCCGCCGCCGAGAGCAGCTTGGCCAGCTGCGCGGCGCTGAGCCGGTTCGGGTCCAACGTTCCGGTGTCCTGGTTCACGGCACAGCCCCCGCCAATTCCCCCACGTCGTCGCACCGGTGGCCACGTGTCGCGACGGTTTCGGACGATCGGCCAGCATATCCCCACTCTGCCAAAGGGCGACTGTGGGCCAACACGGCAACATGTTTCTGCGCACGCCAGAGGATGGGTGTTTTCACATGCGGGGCGGCCGTCAGGGAACTTTTCCGAATTCTGAAAAATGTCGCCCAGCAGCGCTTGATGTCTCGGCGAATCGCTGGCTCATGTGTGTCATCGGAACCACGAAACAACATTGCGGAGCACGAAAGATGAACACGCCAAACCAACACGACGAAGACCTGGGCGACGACCTGCGAGTCACGAAGATCAGCCGCCGAGCTTCGGGGGGCGGGACCTGGATCTGCGGAACGATCGCCGGTCACAGATTTGACGCCCTGGTGTTTCCCGAACACGCCGAAAGCGAGGAGTACGAGCTGGGCCGCAGCAGGATCTCGAAGCTCTGGATCCAGCGGATGGTTGATCAACAAACGACCTTCAACTGGGACCGCGGGCTGGACCAACCGGCGGCTGACGAGATCACCCAGAGAATCGTCGACTTTCTGGCCGCAGGCTTGGCAGACAACGTCTACGGCGACTAACCCATTTTTCAGCAGAGGAGCAAAACCATGACCATCGACCAATTGATCGAGCGACTGCAAGAGTACCGCGAGGTGTTCGGCGGCGATACGGCCGTCCGACTGATGACGCAGCAGAACTGGCCCTTCGAGAACAGCATCGAAGGCCTGGTGTCCGGCGAGGAGATCAACGAGGCCACCGACGATGACGACTCGAACGACGACGAGGATGTGGACGACGACAACGTGGTCTACATCTGCGAGGGCCAGCAGCTGGGCTACGGCTCGCAGCGGGCCTGGGACCTGGCGTACTGAGCGACGCGTGAAATTCCGACAACCATTTCCGTTTCTTTTCACAGGAGCATTGCTATGACCGCGACCAAGAAGACCACCTCGAGCAGCAGCAACAGCAAGACGGCCAAGGCGAAAAGCAAGCCCGCCGTCGCACCCAAGGGCAAGAAGGCGGCGGCGCCGAAGACGATCGATGAAATGCCCGCCAAGGCCAAGCCGGGGAAACCAGCGAAGACGGCCTCCGAGCCGGGGCCCAAGAAGCTGAGTGCCCTGGACGCCGCTGCCAAGGTCCTGAGCGAATCCGGCGAACCGCTGACCACCAAGCAGATGATCGAGGCGATGGAGACCAAGGGCTACTGGACCAGCCCCGGGGGGAAGACGCCGCACGGCACCCTGCACTCGGCCATCTGCCGGGAGATCGCCAGCAAGGGAGAAGCCTCCCGGTTCCGCAAGGCCGACCGAGGCAAGTTTTCCGCGGTCACGACGTCGGCTACCGCCTGACGGGCGAAGGCCCAATCGTTCCCCACCACACGCCCCACGATGCCCACGTGCGGGCGTGCGCTGGTGACGGGGGCCGCTGGCCAAGTTCACGGACCGATCGCACCGTGGACCAGCGTGACGCCCCACCGACCCTAACCTTTCGGAGCACTCGACATGACGACCTACTACGTGGCCACCCTGGCCCGCTACGTGCTGGTGGAAGCCAGCGACGAACACGAAGCCCAGCAGCTTGCCGTGGACGCCCTGCGGCAATTGGCGCCGGAGGACCTCGTGCGCGTCCGTACGATTCGGCCGGCGACTTCCGGCGAAATCAGCCTGTGGCAGTGGCATCAACGCATGCTCGCAGCGGAGAATGAAGAATGAAAACGCCCACGATGACAACTCCACGTTTCGGTGACCGCATTCGGCTGATCTCCATGCCCGATGACCCGGATCCGATCGCCCCTGGTCAGACGGGCACCGTCAATCAGGTCTGGCAGCACGGCTCCGGACGCGATGCCTGGTGTCAAATCGATGTCTCCTGGGATGACGGCCGGACGCTGATGCTGGTCACGCCACCCGACCAGTTCGAAATCATCTCGGGCGACAAGTAATCAATCGGCATGCCCAGCTCGCGGGCGATGTCGATCTCCGCCGCCACGCCTCGGCTCTCTTCCCAGCCGTCGAGCATCAGCACGATCACTCGATCACAGCGGCGAAGGTACTCCTGGTCGACCCGCTGCCAGAACGCCCAGTCGGTCGGCAGACCGTAGCTCACCAGCGGATGACTGTGTACGATGGGCGAGAAGACGGGGTGTCCAGCATGCAGCAGTTGCACCACCGCCTGACAGGCATCATCGTAACGCCGCTGGCAGACGGCGGGAGAGTCGTGAGAGTACGGGCTGGCGAGGTAGATCATTTTGAATCGGCATGCTTGCCGTAGTAGGCCATCCCCAGTTCGCCGATCTCGTCCATTTTGTCCATGAAGTCGTACGACAACTTGAGGACGCGATTAACCACCCTCGTAGGCAGCTCGGACGGTGATCCTTCCTCGACCTGGCCGTCCAAATGAATCGTCCTCTTGAACGGCAAGAGGTTTCGCCACCAACTGGTGCTCCGCTTACCGAGCTGCTTATCGATCAGAGCCTGACACTCATCCACTAGGTCAGCGGCAGCGTCGGCCCCAATTTTTCGTAGGGCCTGACTTCCATACTCGTATGACGGTCGACTCCAATTTGAAATGAACTGCAGGTAACTCCCATTGGAGATGTCGGCTCCCATCCGCCAGAGTGCGGCCAATTCGCGTTGCCATTCCTCAGGAAGGGAATCCAGATCCGATTCTTTGTCAAAGGTAGCTTCGTGGTACTTTGCCGTCAGCTCGAAGAAGTCCACACGTGTGTCCTTTCAAGTTTGCCATCGACTAAGGAGCGCCGGATTCTACCACAGAAGGCTATGGTTCACCGCATGTCCGGTTCCAGCGACTGCATCGGAATCGGTGAATCGCCCGTTCGCTCCAGCACACCCGGAACGCCGGTGAATCGCTGGAACCTGTCGACGATCAAGTCTGCGTACAATGGATCCAGCTCCATCAAGTACGCCCGCCGTCCCGTCTGTTCACAGGCGATCAGCGTTGATCCGCTGCCGCCGAACAAATCCAGCACGTTCTGTTCGGGCAGCGATGAATACTGGATAGCGCGAACCGCCAGCTCCACCGGTTTCTGAGTTAAATGCTGCATTTGCTGCGGGCTGACCTTCTTGATTTCCCACAGGTCCGTGACGTTGTTCGGCCCGTAAAACTTGTGGCCAGCTCCTTCACGCCAACCGTAGAATGCGATTTCATACGCCCCCATAAAATCCTTGCGAGTCAAGACCGGCCACGCCTTGTTCCACACCACGCTTTGACTGAACACGAGGTGACATGCCTTCAGCACTGGCGGATAATTTCCGAGGTTCGCGTACCCGCCCCAGATGTAGAATGAGCCGCCAGGGACGAGCACGCGGGCGATGTTGCCGAACCAGGCGTGCAGCATGTCGTTGAATGCTTCATCGCTGACAAAGTCGTTCGCCAGCGGTCGATCCTTGGCCCGCATCTTCCGTTTGGCCGGCGGCTCAGCGGTTGCGGTGCCACCCGACTTGCCTTTCTTCCGCTGCATGGCCGCCGTGAAAGCCGCCATCCCCTGATCGTTCTTCAGCTTCTTGGCGGCCGCATCGTTGGAGAACGAGCTGAGCCCGGCGGCAATGGCGTTCTTCGACCGGGGCTCGACCTTCACGTTGTACGGCGGATCGGTGTTCACGAGATGGATCGGCTGGCCGTCGAGTAAGCGGTCAAGATCAGCAACGCTCCCCGAATCCCCGCACAGCAGTCGATGATTGCCGAGGATCCACAGGTCGCCCGGCTGAGTCACCGGTTCGTCCGGCGGCTCGGGAATGTCGTCCGGATCCGTCAGCCCTTCCTTGATGTCGCCGCCCAGCAGCTTGGCGAGCTCTTCCTGGTCGAACCCCAGCAGTGTCAGGTCGTACTCAGCGGACTGCAGATCGGCCAGTTCGATCGGCAACAGGTCAAAGTTCCAGCTGGCGATTTCGTTGAGACGATTGTCGGCCAAGCGGTAGGCCTTGACCTGATCGGGAGTCAGGTCGGTGGCGACGTGCACGGGGACCTTGGAGAGACCCAGCTTCCGAGCGGCCAGCAGACGAGTGTGTCCGACCACAATAATGCCGTCGCCGTCCACGACAATCGGCTGTCTCCAGCCATAGGCCTCGATCGACTTGGCCACCGGTCCAATAGCATCCTCGTTGTGCCGCGGGTTCCGCTCATAAGGCTGGACCCGGTCGATGTCCCACATCTCGATTTTCATCCGAACTCCCTTATTTCTGCGGAATTACGGCCATCCAGTGACCCGGACAAAGGAAGGAAAGTCTGTACCGGACTGGGCGTGCTCCCCGTGGGGGGGTTTTTGGTTATTTTGGGTGGTAGGACCCATAAAAGGCCCTAGCTAGCCCACTGTCGCGTCCTGGCTCATGTACTATACATTTGTCCACTTTGTAGTGAACGTGTGTCTAGTGGCCTCCTAGGGGCCTTAAAACGCGAATCGGGGTTAAGGACTGTTCCACCGTCACAAACTTGCTCTGACATTTGCGGCAGCGCCGACAACGCACGACGCGCCCGTCACGCTGATGGGTCTTCATCACCTGATGGTTGGTCGACAGGCACACCGGGCACCGCAGACCAGCACCGATCGATGCTCGTTGACGTGGCATGATCACTCCGTGATGACGGGAGGTTTCGGCGGAGCCTCTTGCCCACCATGCCGATAGTACTCGTACCACACGCCGGCCAGCGCCAGAGCGATCAAGCCGATCACCAGCCACTTCAGCACGCTCACGTCGTTCTTCGTCGCATCGCCCCCCACCGTATCACCGATGTTGATGTCGATGTTCTCGGTGTGCTGGTGGGACGACAGCTCATCCATCCGTCGCTTCATCACCACGAACTCCGCCTGCAGGGCCTCGATGTGCCGGATCACGCGCTGGTGCTCCTCTCGCAGCTCGGCCGATTCGCCCTCGGGCAACTGCCGAATGTGGCAGAGCACGGCCGCCCCCTGACCTGAGTCGTCCCGCAGTAGCCAGCACCAGCACTGACAGGTGACGTACTCCTTGCCGCCGCGGACGACATAGCGATGGACCTGGTACAGGTGATCGATGCGGCCTTCGACCAGCCAGCGCAGCTCGTTGAGCCAGCTGAGCTGATCGTCCTGGGCCAGGATCGACGCCGATCGCCGGCCCACGAGCTCGAAGGTCGAGTAACGCAGCAGCGCTGCGAAGCCGGCGTTTACGTCCGTGTACCGGCAGTCTGGCTCGGTGCCGACCAGGGCCAGGGCCACATGGTCGGATCGCCAGAGAATGTGAAATGCGTGAGAACCAAGGACCGCGTCAATGGGTGGGCTCCTGCCGACCCGAGCGTATGTGCTCGCCCACGCATTATATCAGAGCAACGCTCAAATGGTAACAACGGTCAGAGTCGCAAACCGTCCCTACGCCCGTCGACGTCGGTGCGCCAGCAGCAGGCCCGTGATGGCCACACCGACGAGCAATCCAGATGTGGGCTCGGGCACGGTCGCAACACGTGCAGCCGCTGCAGCCCCCGTCCACTGGCTCAAGAAAACCAGCATATCAGCTGAATCCACATCGCCGTCGGCATCGCTGTCGCCTTGCTGCCAGGTCTTGTCGGCGGTTGGGTAGTCGGAGCCGGTCCAGTTGGCGAGGAAGTCAAGCAGATCCTCCGAGTCCACGTCCTTGTCGCTGTTGAGATCCGACGATATGCCCAGCAGAGTGACTTCACCCGTAGTGTAGAGCTTGGATGTGTCCCAGGCCGTGCCCGGCTGGCCCTTCACCGACAACCTACCGGTAGGCGATATCCCGTTCCAATTGAAAATATGCATCTTACGCCCGGACAGGCCCACCAATGGCACGCCTTCGGCAAACTGTAACTCCAGCGTACCCTTGAGGTCGACCTGAATCCCTTTCTGAAATTCAATTGTAGAGCCCCAAGGATCATCCCACGGGTCGCCGTCGAACTGCAACCGGAGAAAACTGCCTGGAGCCATAGTCATGCTCTGTCGAACCATTACGTGTAGCGGATCTCTTGGGGATGTCCACAACTGTGGTGGCGGGTTTGCTACTCCGTCATCGTCAGAAATTACAATAACCTCTCCGTCAGCCAGATTGAGCCCTGACACCGTTCCGTTAGCAAGGATTGTATTCTTTAAAATCGCCGAACCATAAACTGCATTCCTGGCTCCTCGAAGATCTGCGCCGGTCAAATCAGCGCCCGACATGGTCGAGCCGTCCAAGTCTACGTTAAGTAGATTCGCACCCCTGAAGTTGGTGTTGGTCAAGTTCGTTCTACTAAGGTCCGCGTTGGATAGCTTCGCCTCGGCAAAATCCCCGTTCGTCAGATTAGAGTACTTGAAGGACGCATTGCTCAGGCCCTGCTGGCTGAAGTCCCATCCCGTTAGATCGATGTTGGATAGCCGAATACCTCTTAAGTCGCTTAATTGATAGCTCGCGGTCGAATACAGTTGTGATTGCGTAATGCCCGTGCCTTCTCGCCTTAGGCTGCGACTAAAGTCAGCCCCCGTCACAATCGCGCCGGCGAGTTTGGCGTTTGTAAGAGTTGATGTGAAAAAATCAGCATCGGTGAGCTTCTGATTTGCGAAATCCCAGCCGCTCAGATCGTTTCCCCACAACCGAATTCCCGTTAGATTCAGGTCGCGATAGCTGGCGGTCGAATAGAGCTGCGACGCGGTCATACCGGCTGAAGTAGTATTACCGAAGTTGGCTGAATTGACGATGGCGTTCCCGAATTTCGCATTTGCCAACTTCGAACTATTGAGATCCGCACCAATGAGTGTTGCACCCTTGAAATCCGCGTTAGTGAGCGTTGAGGCGTATAATTGAGCCCGGGACAGATTCTGTTCGCTGAAGTTCCAATTATTCAGCTGGGTGTTGTACGGAAGCTCAATGCCCTGGAGATCTTTGGATTTGTAACTGGCCGTCGAATAGAGCTGAGACGGGGTGAAGCCGCCCACGAACGCAAGATTTACGTCGTTGAGTAGTGCGCCCGTGAAAGTGGCATTTGCGAGTTCAGCCCTCGATAAATTAGCGCCGCTAAGTGTTGCTCCATTGAAATTGGCGTTGATTAAGCGGGCGTCGTTTAGGCGAGCGTTTGAGAGATTGGCATCCACGAACCGGCCGTTCTCAATCCAGCTTCGGCTGAGGTTCGCTCGTGTCAAGTCTCCCGTAAAGTTTCCAAAACGCAGGTTGAATCCTTCACTGGCCCAACGAATCAATTCTAGATCAGGGCCGAGCGTAATTCCCTCGGTCCCCGGAATCACTTGCCCGTTATCCCAGCGGTAGATCTGGGCGTGGGTGGTGGCTGTCAACAGCAGGGCCACGATTATCAAACTTGTTCGCAATCGCATCGATCTACTTCCCCCGCTCCCGTCGCCGCATATTTGTGAACAGCCCAGCGAACGCCAGCCCGATCGACATCACCCCACTCGGTTCCGGTACGCTCGCCACCGGTGATGCCCCAGATGCTGCCGCCCCCGTCCACTGACTCAGGAACACCAACATATCTGCCGAGTCAACATCTCCGTCCGCATCGCTGTCGCCGGATCTCCAAGTCTTGTCAGCGGCAGGATACTCTGAGCCGGTCCAATTCTCAAGGAAACCAAGCAAGTCCTCTGAATCCACATCCCTATCACCGTTAAGATCTGAAGAGGTCCCGATCAGCCTCGCCTCTCCGGTTGTGTAGAGAGAACTGAAATCCCACGCAATTCCAGGATCCGTGATGATCGCGGCAAACGTATTATCCGGAGCCAACTCGTTTTGCCAATTCAATAACCTGAAGGTCCGCCCCGTGGCCAGGACCGGGGCCGAGCTATCAGGAAAGCTCAGCTCCAGGGTCCCACCCAACTCAACGGATTTGCCAGGGGCGATGTTCACCTTGTAAGACCACCAAGATGGACTATCCAGCTGTAAAACAAGCGTGCTATTGTCGGACATGTACATCCCCTGTTCGACTGTGACTCCCAGAGGCGAATTGCCAACATAGACGGTCCGGATAAGCAGTTCCTCTCCGCTAAAAAGGTCCAACTTCGATAGCTGCCCACCTGGAAATATCGTATTGTGCAGAATCGCACCGCCTGGACCGTGCCATCCGCCACCTCTAAAGTCCGCCCCGCTGAGTTGGGCCCCGTCCAGACTCGCGCCCCAAATTCCAGCGCCTGCAAAATTTGCCCCGGTCAAATCCGTGTTTCTGAAGTCCGGAGTCATACTCTGACCCGAAAAGTCGATGCCGGCCAGATTTAGCCCTGCCAATCCAATCTCCCCGAGATCATGGTCTTTGTAGCTTCGCGTAGCCATTAGCTGCTGCTTCGAAAAACCGATGGAATCTGAGAATCGACTATTGGTCACAACGGCGTCGGATAAATCGACGCCGGTTAGTTTGGCTCGCGACAAATTCGACCCCTTCAAGTTAGCTCTCGCCAGGTTTGCCCCCGTCAAGTCTGCACCTGAGAGATTCGTGCCGGACATCTGAGTGAATTCAAGGACTGCGTTGCCGAGCTTGCTATTCCTCAAATCTGCATTGGTGAATTTCGACGAATTCAGATTCTGGCCACTGAAGTCCCAACCGTTCAGGTTATTGAAGCTAAGATCGACCGCCCCAAGGCTCTTCGCCTTGTAACTTTCCGTCGACGCTAGCTGCGACTGAAAAAAACCCCTTTCCACGGTGTATCTGAGATCGGCTCCCCTGACATTCGCGTTGGTGAAATCGGCGTTAAAGAGCTCCGACATGCTGAGAATCGCCGAACTCATGTCAGCACCCGCTAGGCTCGCCTCGCGAAGGACGGCACCTCCCAGATTCGCGCCTGACAAATTGGCTCCCTTGAAATTGGCGCCGCCTAAACTCGAATACATGAAGTTGGCTGAATTCAGGTTTGAATCGTCGAATTTTGTCCATCGCATTGATCCATTCGAGAACTCCGAATTGGCCAGATTCTGGTGACTGAAGTCCCAGCTGGTGAGATCATTGTTCTTCAGCACTATTCCCCGGAGGTCTCGCGCTTGGTAGCTCGCGGTAGACGCCAAAGCTGACTCCGAAAAACCTCGAGCAACTGTTTCGGAAAAATTGGCTCCCTGAACAATTGCGCCGACAAATTTTGCGCCGTCCAGGGCCGAATGAGAGAAGTCCACTTGCGTCAAATTAGCGCCGCTGAAAGCTGCTCCGGACAGGTTGGCACCGCTCAGATTACCTTCAGATAGGTTCTGGCCGGAGAAATCCCAACCGCTCATCGTATTGCTACGCAGAACGATTCGTCGAAGATCGCCACTCTGATAGCTAGACGTCGACTTCAATTGCAGCTCAGTGAATCCTCGGCCGGTAGTATCCTCGAAGGACGCACCGCCGACCAACGAACCCGACAAATCTGCATCTCCGAGCTTGGTGCGATAGAAGATGGCCTCGGACAGGTCTTGATTGCTTAGATTCCATCCGCTCAGGTCATTTGCTCGCAGATTGATCCTTCGCAGATCGAATGACTGAAAGCTAGCTGTGGACGCGAGTTGGTTAAATGAGAAGCCAAGATCTGTTGTCGCAACAAATGACGAACCGATAACGCTGGCGCCCGTGAGGTCGGCACTCATGAGGGCGGCGCCCCAGAAGTTTGCGTTCTCGAGGTTCGCATTGATGAACTTGGCGTTCTCCAACCAGCTGGACGAAAAATTGGACTGCCGCAAATCGCCGATGAGGTTCGCGTATCGGAGATTGTGCCAATCCTTGTTCCAATTGCTCAAGTCAATCCCCGGCGTTACGACGATTCCCTCCGTCCCCGGAATGACTTGGCCGTTGTCCCAACGGTAGATCTGGGCGTGGGACGTGCCCAGGCAAGCGCAGAACGCCACCACGGCAAACAGGCACGAACGCCAAGTCATCAGATCACCTCACCGTAGAATCGCGCGAGCTCCCACCGCCCCATTATTGGCCCCCCACTGGTGGGCCGCAAGCCTCGAGCTACGCCCCCTCCACAATCTCGGCGATCAGCGTGGCCACGTTGTAGGCCGACTGCTCGCAGCCCTCAGCCAGGGCCCCGTCGCCCTTCTCGCGCCAGGCATCCCGGCGGGCCAAGAGGTGTCGATGGATCTCCCGGAGCAGCGGCAGCAGCTTGTGCCCCCGGTCCCGCAGGTCGACCCGACGCTGCTCGGGACTCAGTTCGCTCATCAGCGATATCAGCTTCTCGAGGAAGCGGAGATACCGCTGGGACTTGGCGTCTAGGTCGGGAAATGGGTCGGGCTGGTCGAAGGGGCTAGAAGTCATCGCTGGGAGATCTTTCCCCGAGATCCTTCTCAGGGGCCCTCGCGTACACACGTGCGCTCACGCGGGCACGCGCGGGCAGGGGCGGGTAAGTATGTGAATGATTTAATATATATATCATATATACGTATTATTAAGCACTTTGCCCCTTCCGAATCCTTCTCTTTGGCCCCCGAAAGGATCCGGATAGGTTTCCAATGATTCGCCCGAATCGACCCTGTGGACGCTTATTGTCAAACCATTGGAGAAAGATTTCGAGGCACTCGGAAGGCTTGGGCCGGCTTGGTCGCGGTCGGTATTGTCACGGGTTCGATATCGCCTTGCTCCATCAGGGTGGCGACGATCTGATCGAGGTCGGCCGACTTGATCTTCAGGTGCTGAAGCAGCTTGCTGCGTGTCACCGGTTTTGAGCTGTCTCGGAGTTTCCGTACTACCTTCAGACACTGGGCATGAAACGGGTTGTCCGCCACGTGACCTTGGGCCATGAAGAGCATCCGGCAGGTTTGGTGGAGGATGAGTTCGCTCGCCCATTTGACTGCTGCGGCATCGATGACCGGGCTGTCGTGCCGGACGCTGATGGCGTGAAGGAGGGCCAGTTTGCGGACCTGTTCGGGAAACCGTCCCCAAACGGTAGTAGCAACCGCATCTCGACGGGACTCGGCCCGAGCGAACTCGGACTCAGACATCAGCCGCGACTCGCCGAGCAGTGTCATCGCTTCCGGGGTAGTGTCCACGATCCGCGGCAGCGGATGCCAATTCTCGAGGTTCCCCGAGCCAGGATTGAGCTCGGACCACCAGCGAGCAGTTTCGACAATCCGTTCGGGCGGGTCGATGATGCCGGGCTCCTGCCCGCCGCTTCGCGGCCCGCTTTCGACGATCAGCATGCGGGCGAAGAAGCCGTTCGTGAGCATGCGCTCGGAGAGGGCGTCGTAATAGTGGGTGGGGATGGCGGTGCCCAGGAGCACCAGACACGGCTGGTCGATCACCCCTGGCGACTCCCTCCCCGCCTTGCGTCGCATCGGATAGACCGTGTTGGCCGACGAATACATGGTCAGCAGCGTCCCCAGGATATTCTCGTACCGGGCATCCTGGGCCTTTTTCATGGTCTGAAGTAGCGTGTCGATTTCGTCGGTCTGAAAGAGCATGGTTGGAGTCAGGAACAGAGCATCCTGGATGCCTTCACCGGACGCGAACTTTTCGCCGAGATGCTGAGACAGGCCTATACGGTGCAGCACGTGGCTGTTGATCTTGCGGGGCCAATCCTTGCCGACCGATGAGTAGGCGAGCGCGAGCAGATAGATGTTCGTGCGATTGTCCCCCGGATCGCGGACCTTGCGTCCGGCCAGGAACGCCTGCAGTGCGAGGGCGCCGCAGAACGCCAAGGCTTGATTGGGATAAGGGGCCGTCTCCAGGCAATGGTCCATCACCTCCGACACGAACCCCGGCACGCGCAGCAGATGCTCCGGTGTCGGCCCGGGGTCCTGAACGGCCGGGGTTTCCGGCTCGGGATCCGGCTCGGCGAACACCTGCTCCCAGTGGTTTTCGGCGATCGCTACCGACACTTGGTCGGGCTCGTACCTGGCGATGTTCCGCGCGATCCGCTCCACCTCCCGCTGCGGGAGCGGGGGCGAGCAGCGATCGGCGTTCGTGCGCTCCAGCGCCGCCAGAATCTCCGCATGGCCCATCCCCACCCGGCGCATGGTGCCGGCCAGGCTCGCCAGGGTGGAATTCCGCTGTCCGCTGGGGATGGCGTTGCCGCCGAGCGCCACCGTCGTCGCCGACCCGGAACCGCTTCGGTCGGCCGAGAGACTATCGAGCATGGCCATGAGCCAGGTGGGCGGTTCCGGCAACCGGTCGGGCGCCACCAGCTCGCAGTCGTCGATCCAGCGGTACGGTCCGTCCGACCGGCGTGACGGCGGGACGACGATATATCCGCCATCGGCGCGAGTGTCGACGCGTTCCGCCAGGCGACTCGTGGTGCACGACCACGACCGGTCCGCCGGCTGACGGAAGATATGATGTCTACCGCCACCAGGGGTGAGCGAGGTTGGCGCCGCCATGAGCTGCAGTCGCAGGTCCGGCCGGTCAGCCAGCCACGGATTGGCCGGCCCGTCGATGTCGATCACCACCAGACCCGCCGTCGGCAGGCCGATGCAGGCCTGCGGGAACCGGGTCCACCAGCGTTCGATCTGGTCCAGATCCGTGACGGCGTCCTTGAATCCGTGCTGCGTGAGCGGCGCCGGGTCCTCCTGATTGGCGCACGGGAACACGGGATAGCCCATCTCGGCGTAGGCCAGGGCGGCCTCGAGCATACTGCGCATATCGTTCTCCTGAAAATCGGTGTTCGTTCACGCCTCGCCTGGCGAGCAACGGCAGCACGTCTCGCACTGACCGCAGTCCTGACATTCAAACTGGCACTGAGCGCATTTCGGGCACGTTTCGGCGTCCTGCATGGTGGGTCACTCCTTCCACTCAAAATGGGATATCGTCGTCCTCAATCTCCCCGCACGGATCCACCGGCTCCGGGATCTCACCCAGTTGATGGTCGACGATCCGGTCGTACTTCTCACCAGCGATGGCTCGCACGGTGATCTGGTAGGTGGGGGCCACGCCGCCTCCGCAAGCGATGTCGACCGCCCGCTCGGCCGTGTCGGGAACCGGGTCGGCGGACCGCTTGGCCCACCACTCCTCGGCCTTCAGGCGGGCGTAGCCCTGATGTTCGAAACAGACATATTCGCTCTGCCAGCGATTGAGCCCGATCCGGTAGTCGACTCGCATGGAGCGAGGGGCGTCGTCCGCCGCGCCGCGCTTGCTGTGGACCCGGTAATAGACGTCGTGGACCTCGTACTCGGTGTCGGTCACCTGACCCGAGAGGATGCCGGCGGCACTGGCCTGCGCCTCGTGTTTCTGTCGATCGGGCGGGGGAAACGCGAATCCGCACTCGGGACACGTGGCGAACCCGGCTGCGATCACGGCCTGGCACTGCGGACATTCCTTGGCCGGCGCCGAGCCTTGACCGCCCGAGCGGGTCGTCACCGACAGCTGATCCACGGGGCCGTGCCTCAGCACGTTGCCGCCGAAGTCGAGCACCAGGCAATTCTTCTTGCCGGGGTGGAGCCGGAATCCTCGACCCACTTGCTGATAGTACAGACCGGCCGACTGGGTGGGGCGTAGCAGAGCGACACAGTCGATGTGCGGCGCATCGAAACCCGTCGACAGAACATCGATGTTCGTCATGAACCGCAGCTCGCCCGCCTGGAATCGGGCCAACGTTTGGTCGCGCTCTCGGCTGGGAGTGGCGCCGGTCACGAACCCGCACTCGATGGAGTGACGCTCAGCCAGGACGCGGACGATGTGTTCGCCGTGCCGCACCCCGCTGGCGAAGATCAGCACCGCCTGTCGGTCGTGGGTGTGCTCGACGATTTCATCGCAGGCCGAAACCACCAGCGAATCGTCGTCCATGAGGTCCTCCACCTCGGACGCCACGAACTCGCCGCCGCGCACGTGCAGCCGGCTCGTGTCCGCCTTGACCCGTCCGGCCTTGGTCACCAAGGGGCTGAGAAACCCGTCGACAATCAATTCCCGCACCCCCACCTCGTGGCAGATGTGATTGAGAAACCCGTCGGGCGTGCAGATCGGCCCGTCCTTAAGCCGAAACGGCGTGGCCGTCAGCCCGATCACTCGCAGTCGGGGATTGATCACCTTCAGATCCGCGAGGAATTTCCGATACATCCCGTCGTCTTCCGTGCCGATCAAATGAGCCTCGTCGACTAAGGCGAGATCGAACGGCTCGAAGTCACAGGCCTTCCGCCAAATCGACTGGATGCCGGCCACGATCACCGGCTCCTTCTGATCGCGACGTTTCAGGCCCGCCGAGTAGATGCCCACCTGCAGCTGCGGGTCCAGTCGTCGCAACTTGTCGGCGTTCTGAGCGAGCAGTTCCTTGCGATGCGCCAGAATCAGTACCCGCCCCTCCCACAACGACGTAGCGTCGGCGGCGATTCGAGCCATCACTAGAGACTTACCGGACCCTGTGGGAAGAACCACCACCGGACTGTCGTCGCGCTCCCGCAAATGTCGATAGACCGCGGCGACGGCTTGCTCTTGATAGGGACGTAACATGCTTCATCGCCCTCCCCGCACCGACCCGTCCCGGGACTCGAGATTGTGAATCTCGCGGTCCAGGTACCAGCGGGCCTTCTTGAGGTCCTCCAGCATGGCCCCCTTGTGAGCGGCTCGCGCCACGTACTTCACGACGTTCGCCAGGTGGAAGCCCAGGCCCCAGGCCTCGATCGCGTCAATCACCTCGATGGCGCTGAACGCATAGTGCGCCGGTCGGTTGATCGGATTGTGATGCAGTGTCATGGTTCCGTTCCCTTCTCCTCGGGTTGGTCCACTCCCCGTGCGACCGGCCGCAGTCGCACTACGGTCTTGCCGCCGAGCACGGGGTAGCGTTTCCAGATGTCGATGTGCACGAGCTGACTGTCGTCGAAGTAAGCGCCGCCGTGCGCGAGCGCATCGAGCAGCGCCTTGTTGGCGTTGTCGGCGTCTCTGCGGCGCCGATCAGGCGGATACAGATCAATGAAGATCTCCAAGGGGCCGTCCATTGGCCGGACGCCCTGCGCCGCGAGGATCGAGCACACCGCCTGGCGAAATGCCCGTCCTCCACGGCTGATGAGTGTCCGAGGGCCAACCCGCCGCCAGTAATGATTGACCGACGGCGGAAATGGCAATTCCAGTCGGAGCATGGCTATCGCCTCCACGGGGCCACGTTGGTCGCCGCCTGTTGCGGAACGCCGCTCGCCGCCTCTCGTCGGGCGTAACCCTTGATCTCGTTGGTGATCTCCCCGGTGTCCTCGCGCTTCTTGCATGCCACCTTGATGAGCAGCGGCAGGTTATGCAGCTCGACCGAGTCCCGCGGTTGCAGCACGTTGGCGGCCCGGCAAATGGACGACAATTCCGCTCGGGCGATCTCGACCGCCTTCTGGTTTGAATTCTCGAGGTTCAATCGGGCCCACACCTTGCGGCCCTTGTACTCCCCCTCCAGGATCTCGAACTTGAACTCCAGAAAGCTCCCGTCCCGCTGCCGGGTCGGCTTCATCTCCGACTCCACGATCGCCGCCAGGTATTGGCCGGCGGGCACCGGCTCGAACTCCACTCGAGGCTCCACCTGATTCGCGTCAAATCCCTGTAGATTCGCCATTGGTCACACTCCGATTTGAATGAAAGAAAAAAACGAGTAATGAAAAAACCACGCCATGCCCTGCCCGACCTAGCCTTACCGCCCCGCACCGAGCCATGCCACGCCGATACTGAACACTCTCAGCTCAATCAACTCGTCGTCTGAGCGATCGCAGAACCATCAAGCGAGTTTGCGCCCTGAAGTCCTGCCATCACCGCACCCCAACTCAGCGGGATTTCCGGGGGCAGGTCAAAGCGATTCTTGGCCACCCAGGCAGGACTACCGACGCAGCGGAGTACGCGATCATCGCCCAGGGCGCCGAGTGAGACGGCGATCCGCCGTTCGCGTCCGAAACCGGCGTCGTCCGACTGAATCCGGTATCGCCAGTGGGCAAACAACACCGCGTCGGCCCATTCAGTGAGCAGTGCACAGGCATGCTTGTGCAGCCGCGGGGAATAACGATCGTAGGCTGGCGTGGTCGGATCCTCGACGCGCTCGACCTTCGAATGGGCTACCAGGATCACGGCCATGCCGCGATGATCCCGTAACTCGGCCAGCAATCGGATGATTTCCCGCCAGTAGGTCAACGCATGGGTGTAGCCTCGGGCGTAACCGCCATCGGCCCGCTCGATGCTTTTGACACCGAAGTCCGCGCAGACCCGATCCCAGATCAGTCGCTCGGCCCAATCGAGCGAATCGAGCACGACGCTCTGGTAAGAATGGTCCTCGCGCACCAGCTCCTGCAGCGCGTCGATCACCTGTTCATAGGAATTCGCCAGCGGGAATCGTTCACAGTCGATGGAATCCAGTCCGTCCTCGGTCTGAATGAAGATCGGCCGGGGCGCTTGGGCGGCGAAGCTGCTCTTACCCAGTCCCTCCAGGCCGTACACCAGCAGTCGAGGCGGTCGAGAAGCTCGGCCCCGCTGTATCTTTGCTAATCCGTTCATGTTCATGGCTCTCTTGAATGTGAATTGATTGGGTCTACAGAACCTCGATCTGACTGAGCTGCACGTTGCCGTCGCCGTCCGCCTCCAGCAACCAGCTGCGGTAATCAACGCGGACCACACAACGGCTGCTCGGTATCGCCAGTCGCTGCACATCCTGCAAAGCGGCATTGGATTCCTTCGTGGCGAGCTCCAAGCGGTCCTGGGCTTCCACCATGCGGCGGACGGCTACGTTGAGTCGGATGTCGTACAAGGTGTCGCTGGACACAGGGGATCTCCTATCAATTGGGTTTGGGAGGACGGAAATGGCGTCCAAGCGACGTGCTCAGAGCCAGTCGAAGGTGCGCAGCGACTCGTAGCCGGTGGGCCAGGAGTCGGTGGCTATGCAGTTGCGGAGACGGACCATCGCCTCGGTGTTTTCGCGCTCGGCGTATCCCAAGGCGTCCTGCCCGATGCGCCACACGCCGCAGCGGAACGGCTCGCGTTTCTCGACCGCAATCAGGTACACCGGCAGCGTCTGGCCGGTCACCTCGGTCACGATCGACCGGTAGAAGGCCAGCTGGTGCAGGTAGTGGTATCGCCTGGCGTCGGCCTCGAACCACGTCAGGTTGTCCGAGGTCTTCAGATCGACGATGCCGTAGTCCGGCGCGAGCCAGTCGAGCCGGGCCTGACACGCCAGGGAATGGCAGTCGCAGCGCAGCACCCCCTCCGGGATGCCGTCGGTCAACAGCTCCACCGCCAGTTCGTGTGACCGGACCGAGTCGTTCATCCGCTGGATCAGTTCCGCCTGATCCCCCGAGAGCACGGGCTTGCCCACCTCGGCCGCCCAGTCGGCAAAGGCCTTGGTGCTGGGCCCGAACGGCTGCCCGGTCTTCGGGTTGATCGGTCCCCCCACGGCGTACTGGTCCTCGAACAGCTCGGAGCCCTCGAGGATCAGCGTGTGGGCGGCGCGGCCCACCAGGTACGCCGGTCGATCCTCATCCACGATCTGCCCCAATTGCCATTTGCGGTAGAGCATCGGGCATTCGCGAAAGGCCGCCAGGCGATGACTGCTGAGGTAACGGCCTGATTGGCCGTGGTAAACGTCCGCCGGTTCGCGGAGCAGGATCTGGGACCAGTCGACGTCGCCGCCAGTCCCGGGCGCTTGTTTCCATACCTGCGTGATATTCATACGTGAACCTCCCGGAACTGGCGGACAACCTGACAACCAAACTGTGAAAGAAAACGGTGCGTCGGGCCGCTCATGATGCCCGCCCATCGGTATGTGGGGCCGAGCCGTCGGCGACGCGACGCACCTGGAATGACTCCTCGCGGAACTCGCGGATAAGCAGGTTGGTAAAGGTCTGGCCTGCCCGCTGCTGGCAGTCATCGCAGTCAGCTCCACCAAGTCCGCCTTCGGTCTCAATCAACATGGACCGTTCAGCCTGACTGAACAAAGTTACACAGGCTTCGGCGTAGCGCACCTCCACGGTCTCGCGGATCAGGAAGGATCGGTGTTCGGAAACGGTCATCGGTGGCTCCTCGTGTCTTTCGTGTGCGTTGCGTCGTGCCTCTATATAGTTATTTGCCGCCGAGGCCCTAAGTTCGCAGGGACATTTCCCACACATACGTAGGTGAGTAATGTCCCCGCATCGCACCTATGTATGTCCCCGATGGATTGATCCATGTCCCCGCATCACGCCTACATATGTCCCCGCTGGATTGGCCCATGTCCTTGCATGGACGCTCTCGGGGGGACATACGTGAATAGGTATTGGTCTACAGACATGTCCCCGCATGGTCGGCAACAATCACGCCTCGCGTCGGCACCGGTCCGACGCTCAGCACAGTCAATCAGTCGGAGAGCAAAGTCATGCGGGGAAACAGTTACGAAGGAGTGTTGGAGACGTGGAAGCTGAAGGTCATTCGCCAGCGAGCCCGGCGCATGGGCATGAACGGGAACGACCTGGACGACGCCCTGCAGCAGGTGGTCATGGTGCTGATGCACTTCCGGTTTGACGCTGAGCGGGCGGACGGGGCCAGCGAGAGAACGGCCGTGACGGCCGTCATTGACCGGCAACTGAAGATGATGCGACGGCGGGAGACACGGGCCCACCAACGCGTGGAGTCACTGCAGGAGGGGTATGTGGACTCGTACGAAGATCGACAGCCAGAACTCTCTGTCGACGTGCGAGGCATTTTAGAAGCGTTGCCCGCTCTCGATCAGAAAATATGCGACTGTGTGGCGGCGGGCATGTCCATCCGACAGATGTCGGAGATGTTCGGCATGAGCTGGCACTCGATGGAGGCACGTATCGAGTCGATTCGAAACTGCTTCGAGCGTCGCGGGCTGGCCGGCGCAGCCCCGGTTTGGAAGGGGGCCGCTGTCGCATGAACGATGACAACCCCAAGATCGATGGTGACCTGCCACTGCTTCTGGATGCACATCAGGCGGCGGCGCTGTTCGGCAGATCGCCGCGGACCTGGCGCAGCTGGAACTCCGCCGGCATGATCCCCCGACCGATCCGGATCCAGCGGAGCACTCTGTGGCGTGCCGACGAGCTAAGAGCCTGGGTCTCCGCCGGCTGCCCGGACCGCCAGAAATGGGAGCGAATTCGCCGGTCCGCCGGCCAGCCCAGCGCTTGAGCTTACGGCCCGGTGAGGGAAACTGTCACACCCTGGTATCGAAGTCCCAACATAAGGAGAATCACCGAGTATGCCGCACCTTTACAAGAAGCCCGTTGTGGTCATTGACCGCAAGACAGGTGAGAAGCACAAACGAAAATCCAAGAAGTGGTGGGGTCATTACTTCGACGGCACGGGTCGACTGCGTCGTCAACCGCTGTCTGCCGACAAACAAGTCGCCCAGACTATGCTCAACGAGCTGGTGTTGCGGGTAGACCGCATCAAGGCAGGGCTCGAACACCCTACCGACCAGCAGCGGCTTCGTCCCCTGGCCGACCATGTGAAAGAGTTTCAGGCGTACCTGGTGAACAAAGGTGTGACGACCAAACAGGTCGGGGAATCGCTGAGCCAGATCGGAAAGATGATCAAGGCGTGCAAGTGGCAGTACATCGGCGACATCAATGCCAGTTCCGCGCTGAGCTTTCTCGGTGACCTGCGGCGTGACGGCCGGAGCGTGCAGACGCACAATCACTATCTGAAGTCGGTCAAGCAATTCACCCGTTGGTTGGTCCGCGATCGTCGGACGCCGTCCGATCCGTTGTTTCATGTCGCCAAGCTGAACACGGCCACGGACCGTCGGCATGACCGCCGGGCGCTATCGCCCGAGGAGTTTTCAAGGCTCTTGGACTCGGCACGCAGCGGTCCGACGGTGGAAGGGATCTCGGGTCCCGACCGAGCGGTGATCTACCTGGTGGCGGCCTGGACCGGCTTTCGAAAGGGAGAGATCGGCAGCCTGACGCAGCGGTCGTTCGACCTCGACTCCGATCCGCCCACGGCCACGGTGGCTGCGTGCTACAGCAAGCGGCGCCGGCAGGATACTCAGGTGCTGCATCCGGACCTCGTCGCTCAGATCAAGGCCTGGCTGGCCACGAAGAAGCGGCTCGATCCGGACCGGCCGCTGTTTCCGATCTCGGGTCGTGTGACTGGTGGAACCGACCGGAAGACCCACAAGATGATGAGGCTGGATCTGCAGCGGGCCCGTGAAGCGTGGCTGGCGGAAGCAACCTCCGAGCGTGACAAGAAGCAGCGGGCCAAGTCAGACTTCCTGGCCTACGCCGACCACCAGGGCCGGTACGCGGACTTTCACAGTTGTCGGCATCTGTTCATCACCAGCCTGGAACGGGCGGGAATCTCTCCCAAGATGGCCCAGACCCTGGCCAGGCACAGCGACATCCGGCTGACGCTGGGCATCTACACCCATGTCGAGCTGAGTGAGCAGGTGGCGGCGATTCAGTCGCTTAAGGGGCCAGGGTCGAGCGTACAGAACAAATGAGAATGTCCGACAAGACAAAGGCGAGCGGGTGCGGGTAAGGGACCTTGTGTCAAATTGCACCGAAGCACCAGCCCGATGCAACGACTATTCGGGGGCAGAAGCGGCGTGTTCCGAGGTCCGTCACGACGCAGCCGTCCTACTGGCGCAGATGTACATCGTGGACTGAAGAAATGAAGCTGATTCTACGATACGAGACCGCGAGAATCCCGGACCGGCAGTTTATTGACAGTCTCCTTAAACGAATCGCGGCGGCAAAAGTCTCAGTTCCTCCTCGCTTTAGTAGGCCCGCTTAAAGTTGCCGTCAGCATGACCTACTCAACTGGAGGATGCCGCTGCAACAACTGCCATTAATTGCCAGCCCATCAACAAAATCGCCCCAGCTGCCATCCTGGAGGCGGAAGGCCCGCCCCACAATACGGTCCCCGTGGCTACAACGAATGCAATCCCAGTCACTACGAGGCAGTAGTTCACGACCCGTTGGTTCAGTGAATTCCTGTATTCATCCATTCCCCATCAGCCTTTCATTGTGATCACATTACTCGTCATTAGCCCGGCCAGGCAAGTCCGTTCGCCAAGAGTCGGCTCCTTTCAGTAAACAGGTGGCGCCGATTCAGTCACTGAAGTGGCCGGGCCGCAGACTTCAGCTTTAGTATCTACTCGCATCTGCCTAGCACCGAGTTCCGATGCGTGCATGTCGCGAGCGGCAGGGGCAACCTGACTAATCCTATCCACCAGCTTCCTCGCCCCTAGAACGAATTTCGTAGATCACAAATCGTTCCATAATCGACGAATGTCCTCGTCCTTCTTGACGAACTGTTGCACATGGCCGCACGTATCGCAAGCAAACGTCTTCGTCGTGCAGCCATGTCCGGCGGCTTTAAGTCCGTAGCAGTCTAGATCAGCTATACGGACTTCACTATACGCACCGGCACGACATACTAAGCAGACGCGACTCCCGCTCCCTTGGAAGAGCGATGCGCTGAAAGCGTCGAGAATAGCGTCGATTTCCTGCAATAACTCGCCGGCATCCGCCAGCAGGCAATCGCTCTCTTCACTAACGACGATTTTACGCAATAGTTCCTTGGTTCGCCGGGCGAGACTATCGGTGGGGCAAAATCTCTCAATGTCAAATAGCTCTCGGTCCAAGTGCCACTGTGGCACTGAAGGCATCCCTACTATCATTGCCCACAAAACCTTCCCCAGTGAAAACACGTCGAAGTTTGGCTTTACGTCCTCAATCCGCTGGTGACTTGCCCAGCTTGGCATCCAATCGCGACTGCCGACATTGCTAAATGTGTTCGACAATCGTGTGTGGCCTTCATCCTCGAAATACACTAAGCCGAAATCGCCAAGAATCAATCCATTCTCGCCCAGAAAGATATTTTGCGGTTTGATATCACGATGAACGACGTTGGCACGGTGAAGCATAGTAACGCCGTCGACGACTGGACGCAACGCACGCAATGCAGCAGTGGGGTCACCTTTGAATTTCTCAATATTGGTGTGCAACGTTCCGCCAGCGTGAAATGGCGACACATACCAAGTATTGCCTTCGTCAGCGTCAACAATATCAAGCAAATGAGGATGCTTTATTGTTGTCATTGCCTTGATCTCTTTCGCAAGCCTTGCTGCCGAGTTCTCAACGTCGCGAGCGTCCTCTGGTGAGTGCAGTCTTTTAAGGGCTCCGAGACTCTTAGGATCTCGCTTGGCGATCACGTCATCAATCAGCAGAGCGAACTTCTCGAAATTCGACGCCAGATGCTCGCTTCTTTTTCCTGTAGTGGTGCCCGTCAGGTTGGAAATGATCGTCGCCAGCATCTGTGGGGCGTTGTCTATATCGCATTTCGTTTTGTCTAGCACTAAGCTTACGATTCCTTGGCCGCCACGACCGAGTTCCCTAATGTGGTGCCAGCGATATGGTGGGTTCATTCTAGAATTCTCTCCTTGCACTTCGTTCTCGAAATGCCACTACGTCCGCTCGTTGTCAGTCAATGACTCCTTTTAGCTGCTCATTGGGACAGCAAAGAGAAGTCAAATTGAGTAGGTCAAGCGTGAATGACGCCGCTGCGATCACGTTGATTATTCCGTCTGCAGATTTCGACCGATTGTTCGCGTGAACGGCGTGGAATCACTACCCGCTTATTCCCGGCTTTTTCATTAGTGACCAATGGCCTGCCAGTGAGATTGGTTACGACATTGTCCTGGAACTGGCGGGATTTGATGGGTAATCATTAACCGTGGGACAAACTTATATCATGAACCAAGGAGGATTTTTGAATGGGCGCCGATCTCACGCAGTATTCTGGTCGCTAGACGATACACCAGTCAAATCGATTGCCGGCATCACCAAACCGTCGGCCTCCAGCCCGACGCTCTTACCCCCGAGCCAGATGAAAATGCCGCCACTTTCCCGCCGTTTTCGGGTGCTCACAGTGGTGCTCGGTTTTTGGAAAAGGTGCACACTATGGTGCACAACAATATGCCGTCTATCGCCGCTTATTGCCGCTATCTGCCGCTTATTGCCGAGTTGCCCGGGCGGGATGGCCTGAAGGTGGGGCGGCGTAAGTTTAGAACCGGTCGCGAGTTAGCGTATCTATTTGCCGCTAACTGCCGTCTATTGCCGCTAGATGCCGCTGATTGCCGGCTGTGAGGGGGAAGTATCCCCGAGAGGATTCGAACCTCTAACCTTCGGCTCCGGAGGCCGACGCTCTATCCAATTGAGCTACGGAGACGGGTCATGGCGCGGCGTGGAATTGCATCCGGACGACGCGGGACTGTCTGTATTATCTGAGATGGGCTCGGTTACCGTCAACGGGGCGATGCGCGATGCCGTAAATCGCTTCAAGGACACGGGTTACGACTCGGCTAACCGTTCGACTTCCCTGGCCGAACCGATAAGTCGGGGCAAACGGGAAACTGGATAGTAGCTCATCGGATACAAGTCCATGCAAAGGCCATGGCTCAAGGTGAGTTCGCCATCGACATGCTCAGGTGATGACCGTCCGTGATATGTCTTCCGCAAATACTCCCTGGTGACATCGTGGGCACGTCTTACCCTCCAGCTCGGTCGCTTCGAGGACATCAATTCCGCGGCAACGTGGACAGGGGGACGTATCACCCTGGTCGCGCCGCAAGACCTTCGCGCAGCCAAGGCATAAGAAATCGCCTTCGAGTCGCACTCGGGGGCGCAACTCCAGCGGGATCGGCGTCGGATGCGGAATGTATTCCTTCTGACCGTTCTCGTCCACGAAATACGGCCTTCCGATCTCCCAAGCCTCTACGTCAAACCGACAGCGACTGCAGACGAAGTGCATGACCAGAGCCATGGGTGTACCTCTCCTTATCGGCAGCATGACCGATCGATCGTGCAAACGGCATCGGTCCTCGCCCTGGACTTTCACCTGAGTTCTTGGGGTGAGCGGAAACGAGATGGGCCAGGAAGCTCCGAGCGCCGGCGAAGTCGAAGTCCACATAGCGCCGCGGCTGCCGTCATCAGCACCCCCGCCGAGGGCTCGGGGACCGAAGTCCGGGTGAAGGTGAATGTACCAAGCCGGGGATCGTCAACGCCAAAGGGAAATCCTAGACGGCCAACGGGTTGTCGAGGAACCGTATCGGGATTTGACAGACTGAACCCCACACCGTTTTCGGTCCCCGCGTCATACGGAAACAGATCCACAATGACCTGGTTCTTCCATCCGTCGCCGTCGCGGAGATCGAGCTCATGGACGCCCACAAACCAGTCTGGGCTCGGCGCGACCATCGACACCAACGTCACCAACGGAAACTCGCTCGACACGTCAATCGAAACTGTGGTGCTACCAGGCGAATCGATGCCGCTCCCTTGAATCACCGCAGACGCCTTCCCCGCCGCCATGGCCGCCTGCACTTCACTCCTTAAATTCGCCGTACCGCCCACCTCCGCCATCTGCTCAATCCCCGCTGACGCCAAGCTGCCCGGACTCCAGAAACTCACCTGGTCGCTGTGCACGCCACCAATCAGCGGCGAGAAGTGTGCTCCGACTGGATAGGCGTTCGGATGCGTCGCCGCACTCCAAGTAGCTGCAAACTTGACGCTGTACGTCACCGTCGACGCTCGGCCCTGCGCTGTCATCGAGCAGGCGACTGCCACGACCGCGCACCCAAGTATGTTAAACCACCTCATCTGCATCGTACTTTTCCTCGTTTCACCAGTTTTAATGACGCCCCGGTCGGTCCGTTGAACGTGCGACACCGACTGAGAACTCGTTCAGACTCGAACGAATCACTCTCGACTCCCGATCAGCAATGAGCCGACAGGATAACCGCAGGCCTCTCACCCCGACCCTCTATCCGGTGTACCGGGGCGCGGGGACAAGTGAGAAGGATGGTTGGTAGTGGAGGCCGGATTGACCCCTCACCCCGACCCTCTCCCCGGAGTACCGGGGCGAGGGGGCCGACAGGCGCTCGTTCCACGCGAAGCGACTCACAAACCGCCATACCAATCATAACCGCGCGCGGCCCAATAGTCGGCCGGCCGCGAATCCGTCAGGCTGATCACGCTAACCCGCTTGATGTTCTTGTATCCATACTTCACCGTGCTGACCAGTCGCAAAGGCCCGCCGTGTCCGGCGCTGAGCGGCTGTCCGTTCATCTCGAAACACAACAGAGTCTGCGGATGCACGGCACTCGACTGATCCAGGCCCACAAAGTACCGGTCAGGACGTCCGGAGTCATCGACAGCATCGAACGGAGTCGATAACCCCACGTAGGGACTGGCCACACCAAACTTCTGCAGAAAGTCCGACAGACGCACTCCACGCCAGTTCACCACCTGGCTCCACCCCTCCACGCACTTGAACTCCGCCGTCATTTCATACGTTGGGAGCTCCTTGACCGCCGCCAACGGTACCAGCCGTTCGGCTGCGCCAACCACTCGCACGGCCCAATTGTCACTGGCTACCTCAGTGGCCAGACCAACCAGTCCGTTGACACGCGGTTCCCCCGCTGCCGCTCGATCGAACTCGGGAGCTAACCGGCGATCACTGAAGGCGGCCCTCGCAATCCGCTCGTTGAATCGCAACATCCGTCGTAGCGGCCACGGAATACCCCCGTCATCTGGCGCCGATGCGATCCAGCTCACACCCAGTCCGCCCAGAGCAGCCGCGGCCGCGCCTGTGACAAAGCTGCGACGAGTGAGCCGACGCATGACAGCATCAACGTCCTCTGCAGCCGCCGACGTCAATCGATCTTCAAACTGTCTGTCCATGGTTATCCTCTCCAGTCTCGACAACCTCGTACCCCGTCACCATGGCTCGAAAATTGTTCCAGCCCGCTCGAATTACCTGCACAATGTGAATTCCGAAGAACCCGGCATAGCCCATGGTTAACCAGAAATGGATCCACCGCGCCCAGCCGTAACCTCCGAACAGACTGGTCAGCCAGGCCAACTGAGTCGGCTTGTAGATCGCCAAGCCTGTCAGAAGTGAACCGGCCCCCATCAGCACGACGCCCGTGTATGCAAACTGCTGCGCCCCGTTGAATTTCCGTCGAGGCGGTTCCACGGTACTCAATCGCAGGTCGTGCAACACGACCTGCCAGGCCTCGCGGAAGCTCCGCCGGTTGGGTACCAGATGCCGCCATTCGCCAGACACCAAGGTGTAAACGACGTAACACAGACCCTTGATCGCGAACAGCCACATCAGGGCGAAATGCCAGGCCATTCCCGAGGCCAGATGGTGAGATAGTCCGGTGATACGGTAGAACCACTCGGGAAAGAAGCGAAACAGCGTCGTCTGACCGTAGCCGATCCGGTAGACATCGTTCGCCCAATAGATTGCCAGACCGCTCCAGATCATGCCAAACAGCACCGGCACGTTCATCCAGTGCATCCAGCGGACCGGTCGAGGATGTTTGGCAGCGAGACGTTTCATGAGTTGCATCTCCGACAAATCTTGACATCAAGCTCCCGGAACTGACCGCTCCAGGCTGCGGACCGCACGAGCACCACGTCGGAGCGGCCAGTCAACTCGCGCGTGGCACCGGCGCCGGTGCCACACCATCGAGCTTCCCCCGCTCGTCCCCAGCCCCCCGATAGATCACTGGCCTTCGATCTTCTCGTCGGCCATCTTGCCATCCATCTTGTCAGTGCTCATCTTGTCAGTGCCCATCGCATGGTTGGACATGTTGTCTGTCATGCGGTTGGAGGGTTCTGTCTTCGAGGTTGAAGTGTTGCTGGCGCCGCAACCGACGAAGGTGGTGACGGCGGCCAGCAGGGCTCCCAGGACGATGCAATTGACGGTCGTTCGCATGATTGAACAGTTCCTTAAAGTTAAGAAATCGATCGGTCAGTTACTGAACACTAGTGATTTGGAAATCGGATCAGCCGCGGTTGGTGGCTGATGTTTAGCCTCGTCGGCTGGCGGTGACTCGTCCTGCCCTCGCCCTGGAGTACCCGGGGGGCGCGGGAGTCAGGTCGGGTACTACTGGTCGAAGGCTTGCAGGAGAACCCGAACCAGGGGCGAGCAGTTTTTCAGTTGCAGGCCACGTTGCGTCAGGTCTCGCAGTGCAATCGCGCCGGAGGTGTCGACGAATGAAAGGTTTGTCAGGTCGAGTGTGGTGTTGCTGGTTTTTTCACAAGCGTGGCGGCAGGCTCCCTGGAGTTCGTCGACCCATGGCGCCAGGAGTTTGCCTTCCAGCTTGAGCACGGTGTTGCATGGATCGGATCGGACGGTAGTGATGCGGAGCATGGAGCCCGGTCCCCATTCACGACCGCTCGAGGGATACTCGCCGGTCGCATGCCGGCGTGCGGGTCGAACCATTTGGTGGCCGTCGAGCGGGTCGTCGCCGGACGTATTGCTAGTGGTGTGCCAGAACGGGCGAGAGCCGGAAGATTGTCGCGCAAACTGCTACGCTGTAATGAGATAGAGCCATCGAAGCCGTGCTCGACTGGGAACGGGCGGCGACCACGACGGCTGGCCGGCACCCGAGGTATTTCGTGGCGGCTACGAGGTTTCGTGGGCGGGGCGGGAGAGGCCGAGTTTCTTCATACGGCTGCGGAGCGTGTTGGGATGCAGGCCCAGTTTCTGGGCAGCCCCTCGCGGACCTTCGATGACCCAGCCGGTTTGAGCGAGCACGGCCAGAATGTGTTCTCGTTCGACGGTCTGGATGGCCGTGGGCGGCTTGAGATCTGGGGCGGTGGTGAGGTCAGAGGTCGGGATGGGGAGTATGTCGGGTGATACTTCGAGGACTCGACCTGCATTCAAGATCACCGCTCGTTCCAGAATGTTTTCGAGTTCGCGGATATTGCCGGGCCAGGGATAGGCGGCCAGCCGGTCCAGCGTGGAGGGGTCGATTCGGTCGACGGGCTTGCCGAGCCGAGAGGCGAACCGGGTGACGAAGTAGTTGGCCAGCAGCGGTATGTCTTCCGGGCGTTCGCGCAGGGAGGGAAGGCGGATGGGAAACACATTGAGCCGATAGTAGAGATCTTCACGAAACGTCTTGTCCCGCACGGCTTGAGCCAGATCGCGGTTCGTGGCGGCGATGACGCGGACATCGACCTGCACGGTTCCCTTCCCTCCAATCCGGTCGATCTCACCTTCCTGCAGGACGCGGAGCAGGACGGCCTGGGTTTCGAGTGGCAATTCGCCGACCTCATCGAGGAAGATGGTACCGCCGTTAGCGAGTTCGAAGCGTCCGATGCGTCGGCTGATCGCTCCGGTGAACGCTCCTTTCTCGTGCCCAAACAGCTCGCTTTCGACGAGACCGGCGGGCAGTGCGGCGCAATTCACTTTGATCAGCGGCTGGTCTTTGCGTCGGCTGGCTGAATGAATGGCTCGGGCCACCAGTTCCTTGCCGGTACCGGTTTCTCCTGTGATCAGCACGGACGCGTCGGTAGGGGCCACGGCCCGCACGTGTTCCAGCACGGCGGCGAGCGCGGGGCTTCGGCCGACGATTTCCTCAAAATTCAAGGCTGCCTTGATTTCTTCCTGCAGGTAGGCGTTCTGTTGCACCAGCCGATTTCGTTCGCGTTCAGCCAGCACTCGGTCGGTGATATTGATGATCATCGTGCGAGTGTGCTTGCCATCGGGTTCAGGCCGGGACCAGAACTGCACCCAGACGGGTTGTCCATTGTCCTTGCGCCGCAGTTCGAGTTCCATCAGCCCACGTTCTTTGCCTTGCCGGATGTCCTGAAAGACGCGTTGAATCTGGTCCTGGTTTGATTCGGTGGGTGCCACCAGAGTCATGCCGACGGTGCCGACGACTTCCTCGGGTTTCAGACCCAGCAGGTCGATTGCGGCCCGATTGGCGCTGACAAATCGAGTCTCGGTATCTTCGTAGACGTACGCGATTGGCGCCTCCTGAAACAGATCCCGATAGCGTTGTTCGTTCGCTTTCAGCTGCGACTCCATCCGCAAACGCTGGAGTTCCGTAGCGGCTCGAGCGGCGAAGATTCTGAAGATGAACAGATTTCGCGGCTCGGGTGGCATGTCCTGACGATCGAACACGGCGAGGTGTCCGAGGACGCGGCCTTGCGAGTCGGAGAGTGGCACACCGAGATAGCTCCGGATTCCCAGATCGGTCAGGGCCTTGTCGCTCGAGAAGATTTCGTGCACCCGGGTCGGATAATGGCACAGACCGCCGTTGACGACCTGCTCGCAAGGCGTATCCGCCAGATCGTATTCGATATTGGGCGCCAGGGCCCCCTGCGCCCAATAGGCCAGGGTCCGTACGCGAGTGCGGACATCGGCAAACTCAGCGACGAAGGCGTAGGGTACGTTCAGAACTTGAGCCAGGTTTGTGACCAGCGCCTGAAAGAATTTATCGCCCTGCGCTTCGGCAGTTCCTTCGACAATCGCTCGCAGCGCAGCCAGCTCGGGATCCGAACTGCCGGTCGACAGCCTGTCCTCACCGTTTGCATCGATCCTACTCACAGCCACCACTCCAGGCCGGCCCGTCGAGGCCCGTCGACGGGGAATCTCACAATCCAACGCACGGCACCTAACGGGCTCATCCACCATCCGCGTCACAGTCCTTCGGCCCTGAGCCCAGCCGCGGGGCGCCACGTAGTGTTATAGTTCCGCTGATCGCAATTTTCAAACGGCAGCGGCAGCTTCAGCCGGCCTCACTGCCGTACCAGGTGAGATTCGTCGGTCGGGGTGAATTCTTTGGAGCTTGAACAACGATGAGCGATTGAGTTCCCCTGATCCGGCGATTTCTGCGGCGGCTCCGGATGTAACGACAGTCATCAAGCCAGGGAGATCGTGTTCGGCGATTGAACTTCTCGTACTCAGCATCGCGGTACTCGTAATCGTACTCGGACGTGGCGGTCGTGATCCGGTCAATCTGCACTCACGAGGAGATCGGTACTTTTTGACGGTCGACGGTCGACGGTCGACGGTCGACGGCATCCTGAATGCGTCGGCATTGATGGACGAGGGCGGATGATGTCGAAGCCGAATCAATTCATCCAGCCGACTGACAGCTTGGCACGGGACAACGTCGAGTACGAGTACCGCTGCGCTGAGTACGAGTACCGCGGTGCTGAGTACGAGGAATTGGCCGATTTGGGAGTAACGGGCACGGAGCATCCATCGCGTCGGTAATCGATGCCGGTCATCGCGAGTATCTATCCTGTTACGATTCGCGGCGAGAGTCGACATGTGTGGATGACTCGATGGTAATGCTGAACGCGGAGCCCCTCACCCTGGCCTTGATGGAAGAGGGCGAATAATGGCGACGCCGAATCAATTCATCCAGCTGACTGAAAGCTTGGCACGGGACACTGCCGAGTACGAGTACCGCTGCGCTGAGTACGAGTACCGCGGTGCTGAGTACGAGGAATTGGCCGATTTGGGAGTAACGGGTACCGAGCACCAATCGCGGCGGTAATCGATGCCGGTCATCGCGAGTATCTTTCCTGTTGCGATTCGCGGCGAGAGTCGACACCAGTGGATGACTCGATGGCGATGCTGAACGCGGAGCCCCTCACCCTGCCCTGTCCCCGGAGTACCGGGGCGAGGGTACGAAGAGATCGTGTTGGTGTGAGGGCAGAGAGAATTTCAACGCATGAATCCCGTCTCTGTGTCTCTGTGCGAAAAAAACTATCGGGAATATAATCGGAAAATGCAATCAGCGAGATGGAATTCGCATGAATGAGTCGATGGTAATGCAGACCGCGGAGCCCCTCACCCTGCACTCTCCCCGGAGTACCGGGGCGAGGGTACGAAGAGGGTGGTGTCAGGCGAGGAGGTTGTGGACGATTTTGCCGTGGACGTCGGTCAGGCGGAAGTCGCGGCCGTTGTGGCGGAAGGTCAGTCGCTGGTGGTCGATCCCCAACAAATGCAGGATCGTGGCATGGAGGTCGTGCACGTGGACTTCATCGCTCGCCACCGCTATGCCGTACTCGTCCGACGAACCATGGACGATCCCTGACTTCACGCCACCACCCGCCAACCATGACGAAAAGACTTGATGATGATGCTCACGGCCCTTCGCGTCCTTCGAACTGTTGTAAGGCGTCCGGCCAAACTCCGTCGTCCAGACCACCAACGTGTCATCCAACATGCCGCGTTGCTTCAAATCGCGAATCAGCCCGGCTATCGGACGATCCACGTTCGCAGCTAAAGGACCATGAGTCGCCATGTCGCCGTGAGCGTCCCAATTATTCGCCGAACCCACATCGATCAACTCAATGAACCGCACATCACGCTCCGCCAGCCGCCGAGCTACCAGACACTGCCAGCCAAACCCGGACGTCTGACCTCGCTCCAATCCGTACATCTTTAACGTCGCATCCGACTCGCTCGACAAATCAAAGGCTTCAGGAGCCGCGATCTGCATCCCGTAAGCTGTTTCGAACGATCGAATACGGGCCGCCAACGCCTCATCAGCGCCCCGGTCCTGCCGGTGCCGCTGATTGACACGGTTCAACAGCTCCAGCTCAGCTCGCTGCAGGGCCGTCGTCCGCGTACGAGGCTCAATGTCGGCAATCGGATGCGGGCCAGGAACAATCTGAGTACCCTGGTGAGCACCCGGCAGAAAATCGCTCCCCCACGCCTGAGCACCCGCGTAAGGCGCGTGGGCAGCCAACACGACAAACGACGGCAGATTTCGATTCTCGGTCCCCAGCCCGTAACTTACCCACGCACCAATACTCGGCCGAGCAAACGTCCACGAACCACAGTGCATCCCCAACGTGCTCTCATAGTGGTTCGTGTGATTGGTCGCCATCGATCGAATGACACACAGCTCGTCCACCATCGTTCGCATCTGCGGAAACAGGTCGCTGACCTCAATCCCACTCCGCCCACCCGGCCGAAAATGCCAGTCGGGCGTCTTCAGAAACATCGAGAACTCGCCCAACTTGCCCTGGAAATTGTCGACCTTGATCGTCTGACCATGATCGGCGAAGAGTTTCGGCTTCGGGTCGAACGAATCTACGTGCGACACCCCGCCCGTCATGAATAGAAAGATCACTCGCTTCGCCCGGGCCCGGTGATGACCGGGTCGAGCGGCCAGCGGATCAGCAACGCCCGAATCGCCCTTCGCCTGCTCATCGGCCAGCAAAGCCTGCAGCGCGATGGATCCCAATCCGCCAGCTCCATACTGCAGCAACTGTCGTCGATCAGGTTGCATGGGACGTCTCATCAATCTACGAACAAAAACTCGTTGCGAATCATCAACGTTCTCGCCAGCGCAGCGCCGGCCGCCAGATCCGCATCGGTTGCAGCGGGCTGAGCAGGCTCGCCAGCCCCCGCACTCACTTGCCGCACGGCCGCCGCGTAGTCGGCCAGAAACGACTTGGCTTCATGCAGCTCGTCCGGACTGGCCGGTCGGCCCAGGGTACGACGCCAGAGGTCCGTCAGCTGCTCGTCGGTCGCACCGGCATTCAAATTACATCGCCGCGCCAACGACTCGGACTGAGCGTGGACGAATTGGTCGTTCATCAGGAAGAGCGTCTGAGTGGGAACCGTCGTGGGCGACCGCCGCGCGGTGCTGACGTTGGGATCCGCGCCGTCAAACAGCGCCAGGAACGGATGCCGCTTCAATCGCTGCTGCATCAAGTAAACACTCCGCTGACGCGTAGGATACTCCGCGTAGAATGGCGAATGCTGAGTGAACCCCCACGTGTCGCTGGCCGGAAACGGGTGACTCCCTCCGACCGACAGATCCAGATCGCCGCTGACCATCAGCATGGCATCGCGAATCTCTTCGGCGCTCAGCCGCCGCCGATTGAAACGCCACAGCCACCGAGCATCGGGATCGAGTTCCGCTCCGCGCACATCATAGTCGCTCGACTGCTGATAAGCGGCCGAGCTCATGACCAGCCGGTGCATCTCTTTGATCGACCAACCGTGCTCGACGAATCGGCTGGCGAGCCAGTCGAGTAGTTCCGGATGCGTCGGCCGCTCGCCGCGCACCCCAAAGTCGTTCTCCGTGCCGACCAGGCCGCGTCCGAAATGATGCTGCCAGACTCGATTGACGATCACTCGCGCCGTGAGCGGATTCTGCGGCGCGGTCAGCCACTCGGCCAACTGACGTCGACCGCTGCCGGCATTCTCGGCCACCAGCTCACCGCCTAACAAATCCAGGTTCCGCCGTTTGACGACTTCCCCCGGGCGAGACTTCTCACCGCGGAGCTGAATCGGGACGTCCTCAGGCTGGTCCCGTTCCATCGCACCGTAGATCAATTCATCGGCCGCAAACGGACCTCGCTGCCGCAGCTGATCGCGACGAGCCGACACCTCCGTCAGCTGCTGCTTCAAGTCGGCCGCCACTCGATCGTCGGCCGCTCCGGCAGCGTGCTGCTTGAGTTCTCCCTCAATTCGCTGCACGTTCGCTTCATATTCGGCCAGCTGCTGGTCGTACTGCGACTGACGCTGTGCTGTGACCTGAGGAGGCAGCTGGGGGAAGAGATCGTAGGGTCGTTTCTTTTCCTCTGAGCCGGGGAACGAGTATCGCGTGCTGCTGAAGATCCCGTACCAGGCGTAGTAGTCGGCCATACTGACCGGATCGAACTTGTGGTCGTGGCACCGAGCACAACCGAGGGTCAGCCCCAGCACTGACTGACCGACCGTATCGATCGTGTCCTGGATCGTCAGCTGGTGGTAGTTCTCGATGTCGAACCCAAACCGGCGCGAGATGGCAATGAAGCCGGTCGCCGTCACCATCTCGGCATATTGATGGTCAACTTCCGTCGGCGCCAGTTGGCCGGGTGAATTGACAAGATCGCGAGCGAGAATGTCGCCGGCAACCTGCCACCGCAGAAACTGGTCGTACGGCATATCGTCATTCAAGGCCTGAATGACCCAGTTGCGATACTTGTAGGACAGTGGCGTCGGGTAGTCGGCCGTCTCACCGGCGGTGTCTGCGTAACGGACCACATCGAGCCAATGACGTCCCCACTGCTGTCCGTACGCCGGCGATTCCAGCAAACGGTCGACAACTTTGGCGAAGGCGTCCGGCGAGCTGTCGGACAGAAAGGCGTCGATTTCTTCGGGTGTAGGAGGCAATCCGGTCAGATCCAACGTCGCTCGGCGCAACAGCGTGCGTCGGTCGGCTGGTGGCCGCATGGTCAGCTGCTGTCGATTCAACCCGTCGATGACGAAGCGATCGATCGGATGGAGACTGGTCAGAGCGGGCTGAATGTCCGGCAACGGTGGATCGGTGATCGGTTGGTAGGCCCAATGCTGACGTTCTTCGGCGGATGGCGGACCACTGCGTACCGCCGGGCCAACACCACCCAGCTTGACGTTGTCGGGCCAAGGGGCGCCGGCCGCCACCCAGCGTTCGAGGGCGGCGACCTGCTGTGGATCGAGCGGCTCGTCAGGGGGCATGGCCACGCCACCCAGACGATGGACGGCCTGAATCATCAGACTGGCCTTGGCATCACCGGGGACCACCGCGGGCCCCGAGTCGCCCCCTTTCAGCAACAGATCGCGCTGGTCGAGTCGCAGGCCGGATTCCGACTTGGCCGCGCTGTGGCAACCGAGACACTTGCCGACCAGCACGGGCCGCACTTCTCGTTCGAACTGATCGGCACCAACGTTCGCAGCTTCCTCGCCCCGCAGCGATGACGCGCAGATCAGGAACAGCGTTGCGATCCAGGTGACTCGGCTCGCCATGACTTCAGACTTCCGTCAGCCGCTCGGTAGCGTCCCCAAAGTTCTTCAGCTTCACGCCTGCCTTATCCATCATCGATAGATAGAGCCGACACATCTGCCGATTCGATTCCTCGCGGAAGTTCAACACTCGGCCGGTCTGCAGCTTACCGCCACCCCGTCCCAGGATGACGACAGGGAGCTGGTCGTTATTGTGGCCGCCGGTCATCATGCTGGAGCAGAGCATGATCATGGAGTTATCGAGCGTTGTGCGAGAGCCCTCCGAGATGGCATCGAGTTTCTTGGCAATGTACGCCATTTGCTCGAGGAAGAATTGATTCACCTTCAGCCAATCGGCGGTATCCGAGTGGGATAGCAGGTGGTGGATCATGTAGTCGACTCCCAGGTGGGGGAATCGCAGCGAGGAGTGATCGTTGTTCAGCTTCAGGGTGACAACTCGAGTGGTGTCGGTCTGGAAGGCGAGGACGAGGATATCGCACATCAGCCGCATGTGTTCGGAGATATCCTGGGGGATTCCTTCGGGCGGACGTGGAATGTTCGGTTTATCGAGAGCCGGCCGCCAGCCCTGCAGTTCGCCGCGCTGACCGGCCGCGGCGATCCGCTGCTCGACGTCCCGCACGGAATCGAGGTACTCGTCGAGTTTACGACGATCGGTGCCGCTGATCTGGTGCCGGAGACTGTGAGCATCCTCCAGCACCGAATCGAGTACGCTCTTGTCGCCTCGCGATCCTTCATCGTTGAACAGACGGTCGAAGGCCAGGGCCGGGTAAAGCTCCAACGGTGTGGGCGTGGTCGGTGAGCTCCAAGAAATGTGCGAGCTGTAGAGCATCGAGTAGTTCTTGTGGACGGACGGGTTCGATTTCTCACAGCCGAGGACCAGGCTGGGGACCTTGGTATCGCGTCCTACGGTCTGAGCCAGGACCTGATCGAAGCTGGTCCCCGATCGGATCTCACCGCCTGAAGCCAGTGGCGCTCCGGAGAGCAGGTTGCCGGTCTGCGAGCTGTGGATGTTTCCTTTGGTCGCCTGTTCGTTGTAGAGCCCACGCACAAAGAGCAGGCGTTCGCGGAAATCGTGCAGCGGGGAGAGGACCTGGCCGAGCTTCATCTGCTGGCCTTCACCTTCAGCCCACCATTCTTTGGAGTGAAATCCGTTCCCGGCGAAGAGGACGGCGACGCGGACAGGAGGTTCGGCGGCGGCGGCCGGAGTCGCGTCCTGAGCCCAGACCGCCAACGACTCCATCCACGGCAGCGCCATGGAGACTCCCAAACCCCGCAGAATCGTGCGGCGGCTGATCTGGTTTCCGCTCATTCGAAGACTCCTTATCTGGACTGCCGGACTTTTGATTGATTACAAGCACAACGCACAAGCACGACGCGCAAGCGAGTGGGTGTGGGTATGGATGTGGGTGTGGGTATGGATGTGGGTGTGGGTATGGATGTGGGTGTGGGTATGGATGTGGGTGTCGGTGTGGGTGTGGATGTGGGTGTGGGTGATTTACGCCGGAACACACTGGCTTGCGCCGCGTGCTTGTATTCCCGAGTATCCCCGAGCCGGAACACACTGGCTTGCGCCGCGTGCTTGTATGGCCGCGTGCTTGTATCACGGAAAATCGAATTGGCCACGGCGAGTGGCGCCTGCTTACACTATATCAATGCTCGTCCTCGACCGCCTCCTGGCCGCGAATTTCCCGGAACTGGCGGCTGAGGACGACTGCCCGGAGGGCGGCGGAGACTCGGTATTCGTTCTTCTGGAGCGATTGCTCCATGTCGGCCAGCAGTGGTTCGTCGGACAGCTGGACCGAACGTCCCAGGGCGAAGCCGAGGAGCTTGCGATTGAACTGTTTGACAAAATCGGCCCGTCGCTGCTCGGCCAGGTAGCGTTTCAGACCCGTCAGACCCTCCAAACGCGTGCCGTCGGCAAGAGTCGCCAGCGAATCGATCGCCTGCCCTTCCCCGTCCTTGGTTCGATGGCGTCCAATCGCGTCGAACTCCTCCAGTGCAAAGCCCATCGGATCGATGCGCTGATGGCACTTCACGCAAGCCGGATCGCTGCTGTGCCGCTCGATCAACTGCCGTTCGGTCAATCCCGTGGGGGGTGTCTCGGGGAGCTGTGGGACGTTCTTGGGAGGTCTCGGGAGTTTCTCGCCGAGGACAACTTCACTGAGCCAATTCCCTCGCAGGATGGGGCTGGTACGGGAAGCGCCGGCCTGTTTCGAGAGAATGGAGGCCTGAGTCAGAATGCCTCCCCTCCCCTGCTGCTGGACTCCGGTGACCATCCGCCAGCCATCCTGTTCTGCAGCGGGCAAACCGTAGAGACCGGCCAGCCGATTGTTCACAAAGGTGTAGTCGGCGTCCAGGATGTTCAGCACGGATCGATCGTGTTGAAACAGATCGGTGAAGAATCGCAGCGACTCTTCGTACATGTCGCCCTTGAGTCCCGCGAACTCCGGAAAATGACGCTCGCTCTTTTCGTCGTGTTGGTCGAATTGATAGATGTGCAGCCACTGCGCGGCAAACTCGCTGGCCAGGCGACCGGCCTTGGGATCTTGCAGCATCCGCTGGGTCTGTTGCCAGAGTACTTCGGGGTTCTGCAGGTTGTGCTCGGCCGCCTCCTCCAGCAGTTCATCGTCCGGCGCCGACGACCACAGGAAATAGCTGAGCCGTGACGCCAGCTCGTAGTCGCTGACGGGCTGGGCCTGATTGCCCGCTGGTGGCTGTTCGAGCCGATAGAGAAACGGAGGAGCGACCAGGATGCGGGCCATCGTCAAGTGGAAGGCGTCTTCGTGCGCGACGTCCTGGCTGCGAAGCGAGGCGTAGAGCGTCTGCAGGGCCTGCAATTCGCTGTCAGTCAGTGGTCGCCGATAAGCTCGTGCGGCAAACTTCCACAGATCGTCGAGCTGAGCTGGCTCACTTTCCACCTGGCGACGCCGGAAGTTCGCCGCTCGATTGGCGATCGGCTCCTTCATGGGCGAGAATTCCGTCACCTTGTCGGGTCGATCCTGAGTCGCGTACTCGACCAGCTGATCGTAAGCGGCGGCCAGCAGCAACGGTTCCTGGCTGACGAAGAGCAGATCGTCCCAGACTTGATTGAGCGCGGCGATCTGTTGGTGGTCGAGCATCAATCGCTGCAAGTGGTCGTCTTCGCGGTAGAACAAGTTCAACGTAATCACTTCGTCGACCGGCACGATTTGGTAATAGCAGAGGACTGCCGGAAAGAGATTCCGCATCTCGACACACGCTCGTTCCCATCGGACGCGGGCCTGGCTGTTCTCTCCCACGATGATGGGCGAGTTGGGCCAGAGTTGATCGAGTTGGGGCGGAGCGTTGGCGATCTGTACCTGCACACTCCCTTCGGCGCCCGTGACTGGATCGAGTATCGCGCTGGCGGCGAATTCGCTGCCGGCCACGAGATCGGCAGGCACTCGGACGGTGATCACGGACGGGGCGGCGGTCTGCAGAACGTTTTCGGCTTCGTCGGCCGCCTGACCGGGTCGTCCGAATCGATCGTCGGGCAGTCCGTAGCGGTCGTCATCGCCGGTTGCCTTGGTCGTCGGCTCGGCCAACCCGCGAATGGCGGTCAGCAGAGGTCCGTGAGCGGCGGTCAGCAGACGGACCAGCGCGGTGTCGGGAGCATCGGCGGGGAGTCCGGCGGCATCGTTCGCGACGATTTGCTGGAGCTGCTGGCCAATCGCTCGCCGTTGCTCGACGTCCGACGTGACTCGCCATTTGGCTAGGAGCGATTCCGCGGGGATGGAGCCGGCTGTCTGTCCACCGTCGGGTTCGCCCGTGAAATGCCATACATCGGCGTGACCGGCGGAGTCGGCGTGTGGATTGGCGGCCAGAATGTCAGGTGAGATGTCGTGCGACAGATTCCAGGTCTGTCCGTCCCCTTCGATCGTCAGGTCGACGGACGTGAGGTCGCACGAGTGGTCACGATCTCGCGGAGCAACAATCAATGAAATGGCGTCACCGTCACGCACGGCGATCTTTTCGATCGGACCGATCGGGATCACTTTGGATCGATCGGTGAGTCCCTCGGCCAGGGTCTGCCGCGCCGTGGCTCGCCGCAGCTCGACAGACCAAGCCGTGCCGTTGCCGCATTCGGGATGAGCGTGCTGCGCGGTGCCGCTGATGCGAACTGTCCCGGTCACGGGAGATCGCCAGCTGATGACGGCCTTCACCGTGGGAGACGGGTGGACGGCGATTGAATGCGGCGCCATGTTGCCGGGGATGCGGACGTGTTGGTCGGACGAGTTTGCCATGATCCCCAGTGCGTCGGGACCGCTCCAGCCGTTGATGAAATCATAACCGCTGAGGTTCTGGCTCTTGTTATTCAGATGTCCTTCGATCGCAGCTTGGCCGCGTTTGAGTCCGAGCCAATCGAGCCACGCGGCGAGAATCGTCGGGTCGACCTGGTGTCGGGCGGCCAGCGACTTCACGTCGGCGTTTTCGTCGAGCGATTCGAAGTCGGCCGCAGCGGCCAGACATTGAGCGACTGTGTCTTTCACCTGCTGACGGTAATTCGACAACACGGCCACAGCGGTCCGGACATCCTGCAGCGGCAGCTCACCGCCACTGGGAAGAATGAACCGCGGGTTCTCCCAGATCACTTGATCGTTGTCGTTGCCGTCGCCCGCATTGCCGGTCGCCAGGTGGAGCACAACATCGTTGCCTGATTCAGGCGTTGGGACCTTGATCCGCAGATCGTGGCGAGCCACCAGCGGAGATTGGGGTTCCATCCAGCGTTCGGGGCCTTGGGTGCCGCCGAGGTGGCGTCCGATGTGGCCGATGGAGTTGAATTTCCAGAGCGCCTGTTGCCAGCCGGCGACTTCGCTGGCCAGCTTGGCCGCATCGCCCGGTTGGGCACTGCGCCATAGAGAGCGGAGGCGGTCAAGGACCGGCGATGGCTCAATAGTCTCGGCCGTCAGTCCCTTCCAGAGCAACGTCAGGTACTTGGCATTGAGCTTGTACTCGTTTGCCACCTGTTCAATCGTCTTCTGACCTTGTTGCAGCTGTTCGCGAGTGGCGAGTGTGGCAGCGAGGTAGGCTTCGACGGGCAACCGACCGCCCTGATTGGTCTCGAACTGGATGCCTTGCAGATTGACGGCGTCGCCACCACCGGTTCCGGTATGGCTCTGATAGATGGCGCGGATCCTGGCGAGTCGTTCTTCGGTCCAATCGCGGCGGCTGGTCGACGGCGAGAATTCAATGCCGTGCGGCAGCAGCACGACGTGCTCGGCGAGTTGCTTGGCCGCGTCGAGGTACTTGGTCACGAGTGCGGGCGACATCACCAGGGCGGCGCCGGCGTTGGTGAACCCCTCACCTGCCGCTCCATCGACGGGAAACTCGCGAGTTGGATCGAGGCTGTCGACACCCGTCAGATCACGAAGCGTGAAAGTGTACTGAGCATTGTTCAGGCGTCGGAGAACGACCGGACCCGGGTCACCGGCGCGAGCGGTCGCTTCCTGGGTCAGGAATTCGCGCACCCAGCGTCGCATTGCATCGCGTTCCGCATCTTCAGGCTGTGGCGATTCCTGGGGAGGCATCTGACCGCTGTCGAGCATGTCGCGCACCTTCAACCAGGTTCGCGAATTGCTGCGAATGCTGTCGAGCGTCTCGAAGCTCGACAAGTCGACCTCCGCTTCGATGGTGTCGCCCGCGTGGCACTCGAAACAGTACTTCTGCAGCAGAGGACGGACGCGGCCGGAGTAGGCAGCGGCCGAGTCGGTACTTTCGGCCGCTGACACGAGTGGCCCGCTGATGAACAGCACCGTAGCGACCAACGACGATGCCAAGCCACGTGCCAGCACCGGCGGATGCAGCAGACGACGGTAAAAGCAGACGAAACTGGAACGCAGGAACCGCACCATGGGAAGTCTTTTCTTTCGCCTGAGGAAGGCGACCGGGCGGGATGTGGGGTGGGCGTAAGTCTGTGAACCCGCTCAGGTTATACCACGCGGCGACGCGAGTCAAATTTCCCTGCTACGGACGGGAACTCGGGCCCGATGTCGCGCATCATAATGGCACACACACCGAGCCAAAGACCCTCAATAGTATGGAGAAACTGCCGTGAAACCCTGGACTCGCCGCGAAACACTCAAAATGGCCCTGGCCGTCCTGGCCACCGGTTGCAGCAGTCCGGTGCGGCTCACGGCCGCCCCGGCCCGCCCCAAGCCGGGCGACTTGTCGGAGTCCAACCTGGACTTTGCGGGCCGGTTCTATCGGGAGCTGTCGGCCGAACAGCAGAGCGGCGGCGCGAACCTGATCGTGTCGCCGTACAGCATCAGCCGTGCCCTGGCGATGACGCTGGTCGGTGCTCGGGGAACGACGGCCGAGCAGATGCAAAAGGTGCTGGGGTTCGACGAGCCACTGTCGGACGTGCATCGAGGATTCGGCGAGTTGAATCGCTGGTTCAATCGTTCCGACAAACCGTACGAACTGACGGTCGACAACGCGTTGTGGGGCGAACAGGCCATCGAGTTCGATGCAAAGTTCCTCAAGACGCTCCGTCAGCAATACGATGCCGAACTGACTCAGGTTGACTTTCAAGGTCGACCTGAGTCGGCTCGGGCCAAGATCAACGCGGCCATCGAAGAGTCGACGCGTGGGAAGATCCGCGATTTGCTTGGCTCCGGCTCGATCACCTCTCTTACGCGGCTGGTTCTGACTAACGCTATCTACTTCAAGGGGCTGTGGAAGTATCAATTCCGCCCGTCGAATACCGAGGACGCTCCGTTCCAGTTGCTGGATGGCCAGTCGGTGAAAGTTCCTATGATGCAGCAGACGGAAGATTTTGACTACGCGGAGTTGATGGATGGCAAGGTGCAGCTGGCGGCTCTCCCCTACCGTGGCGACGAACTCCGGATGCTGATCCTGTTACCCCGCGACGCCGGTGCTCTGGCCGAGCTGGAACGCCAGATATCGGCAGCTCGGCTAAGTGAGTGGGTGTCGCAGATGAATTCGGTGGAGCTGTCGCTGCAATTGCCGCGATTCAAGTACGAGTTCAGCGTGTCGTTGAAATCGACGTTGGAGGCGATGGGGATACGAGACGCGTTCTCGCCAGCGGCCGACTTCAGCGGCATGGCCTCGGTCGCCGCCGCTCAGGGGTTCTACATCTCGGACGCTATCCACGAGGCGATGATTGAGGTGAACGAAGAAGGTACCGAAGCGGCGGCCGCCACCGGAGTTATCGTGGCCGCTCGTGCAGTCCCTCGGATCGTGGAGTTCCACTGCAACCGGCCGTTCCTGTTTGTGATCGAGGACCAGCAGACTCGCACACCGCTGATGGTGGGCAAGGTTGCCGATCCGAGCAAGTGATTCACGGCTGCCGAGCCTGCTGGAAGAATTCGTCGCGCATGCGGCTCCAGAGCGACTCCATTTCCCGCACTCGCGCCGGATCGTGATCGGCCAGGTTCCGGGTCTCGGCCCGGTCCTGGCTCAGGTCATAGAGTTCCCACGGGGCGCGATCACCGGCGGCCACGATCTTCCAGTCACCGACGCGCAAGGCACGATTGCCTTCATGGAGCCACCAGAGCGCAGGGCGTTCGACGGCGACATCTTGATGCCAGGCGGCGAGAAGGCTGCGGCCGGGCCTGGATGGAGCGGTTGCTGACTCGACGCTGCTGGTCGTGTCAGCCTGAGTCAGCTCGAGCAGCGTCGGCACGATGTCGATCACATGACCGGGTGTGCGGCGCAGTTGACCTCGATCGCGAATGCCGGCGGGCCAGGAGACGATCAGCGGCGTGGCAATGCCGCCTTCATGGACCCAGGTCTTGTGTTTGCGAAAGGGCGTGTTGGCGACGGTCGACCAGCCAGGACCGAGGCAGAGAAACGTACTGGGAGACCCTGGCGGCGCGGTCAGATCGTGCCCGTCACCACGCACCATCATCTCGGCACTGGCTCCATTGTCGGACAGGAACAGAACCAACGTGTTCTCTGCGCCCGGCATGGCACGAATCTGTTCCAGCAGTCGACCGATCTCGCGATCCATACGATCGACCATCGCGGCATGGATTGACATTTTGGCGGACTGCAGCTGCCGCTGTGCGTCCGTCAGATCGTTCCAGGGGATCGGTCGATTGACTTCGCCGGGCCCGATCTTTGTCAGAACTTCGGGATAGTGATAAGGCGGCCCCTGCTCTCTTTCGACGTCCGACACGATTCCTGAGAAGATGTTGGAATCGCGGAGTCGTTCTGCGCGGGCGCTGCGGACTGCGTCCCAGCCAATATCGTACTTGCCAGAGTAGCGTGCGATATCGTCGGCCGGAGCCTGTAGCGGGAAATGGGGCGCCGTGAAGGCCACGAATGCCAGATAAGGCTGATCGGCGTGCTGGCTTGCGTGTTCCCGCAGGTAGCTCAGCATGTGATCGGCGATCGCCTGGCTCGAACAGTGTCCCGACCCGGGCTCGACCTTCGGCAGTGGCCGGCCATCTTCGCTGTGCGACGTGGGGTTCAGATGCCGATCGTGATCGTCAAGTCGATACGAATGGTCGAACCCGTTCGCCAGTGGCTGGCCATCGACGTGCCACTTACCCGAATGATAATTGCGATAACCCAGTGGCTTGAGCAGCTCTGGCAACAGCTTGGCCCAGGCAGGCCGCGTTCCGCCGTTACCGCTCTTTACGTCCGGCACCGTGTCGCGCCGAATCTGCTGAGCGTAATAGCCTGTCAGCAGCGAACCGCGTGTCGGCCAGCACCGGGCGGTGTTGTAGAACTGAGTGAAGCGCAGTCCCGACTCGGCGAGCTGGTTCAGGTTCGGCGTCTGAATCTCACCCCCGTAGCAGCCCAGGTCAGAGAAGCCCAGATCGTCGGCCAGCAGAATCACGATATTCGGCCGTTTGAGATCGGCGAGCTGGTCAGCGGCTGCGAGCCGCGTGTTACCCGTCACCAGATTCCATCCCACCAATGTCATCACCGGCGCGATGAGCAGCACCAAGCGTCGCCGAGATGGAAGCTGCGAGGGGAGCCATCTGCCAGTGGATAGACGTCGATCAGGGTGTCGATCAGGGTATTGTCTTAGATCCATGTCACTTCGCCCGATCGTTTGAGCCTGGTGGGAAGGCGTTCCGCCGCTAGTTCGCGGGACGGACATTTACTGTTTCTTGTTTACTAGCTTCAGTGCGATATCGTGCTGGAAACGGGGTGCGGTAATCGAGCGCACTCCACCACCTTCCACCACCGTCGATTGAGCCGTTTCGCCGGTTTTCGTATCGATCCAGTCGGCCTGCCAGGTGCCGGCCGGCAGCTCGATCTGCAGAGCGGCTGTTTCTTCGGCGGCCGCGCCAGCCAGAGGGGGCTTGGCTCCCCAACCAAAATTGACCGTGCCGTCGTCGCGAGTACCCCATGGCTGCTTCAAGTCGTTGCCATGAAAGTACTCACCTCGTAGCCCCCAGCCTTTGTCGGGGAGTCGGTAAGCATTGGCCGGCACAAGTTCCTTCTTCTTCCCGGGCGGAGTCCACATCAGTCGAGTGACTCCTTGGCCTCCGTTGTAGAAGTATTCGATCCGCACCGGGTGCTGCTGACCGGCCTTCAGTTTGACTCGACCCGTATCCTCAGTCTCGCTGTGATCGGTCCAGTTGTCGATCAGCAACTGGTCGTCGACCCACATCCGGATACCGTCATTCGAAACCGTGTGAAACGCGTACTCACCATCGACGGGTGCCACGATTGATCCGGTCCATCGCACCGACCAGGGACCGGTCGAACCTTCGCTGCGCACGTAAACAGCAATCGCTCGTCCCGGATCGACCAACGCTCGAGCGGTGCCACCAGCTGGCACGCCCCCACGGATCACCGAGTTGTCGGGGCGGAGAGCCACGAGGTTGAAGCCGTGGATGAACTCGCGCAGCACCTTCAGTTCGCGCCGCAGCTGCGTGTTACCGCCACCAGGCTGAGTGGCCGGGTAGGCGAACGTGCCGTCTTCGTGGCCGGCTACGAACGAATAGTCGAGATTGTTGTACAAGCCGCCCCCGGCAAGGATGAAGTCCCAGCCTTCCGTTCGGTACGGCAAGTTCTCTATCCCGCGGAAACCGGTCTCGTTGTCGCCGATGACTTTCTGCAGCTGATAATTCATCGCGACCGTGTCGGGCGGCGTGGCGTAATGAAAATTGAAAACGGAAACTGCCGGATGCGGATCGACGATCTGGGCCTGATTGTTGGCAATGTTCTGCGTAATCAGATGCTTTTTCGGCAGCCCGCGTTCAGTCTCGACGATGATGTCAGCGATATGATGCTGCCACTCCATCGTGACTCCTCCGAAGTAAGGCTCATTGCAGATCTCGAACATCACATTGTCAAACTCGTTCAGTTCTGTTACCAGCTTGCGAGTCAGAGCCTCTTGGACTTTCAGCAGCCGGCCGTTGCGATCGAGCGAATGGACTTCCTCACGACCGATCTGGCCGACACCATTGACGTTATTGGCCGCGTTCATCGGACTCAACGCCCATTGTTTTTCTTCATACATCGGACAGAACAGCGTGAACTCGACGACGATCCCTCGCTGCTGGGCGTACTGAACGAAGTCCTTCAATCGTTCGAAGTAGGCTGAGTCCCATTTCCCCAGATCGAACTTATTCCCGCCTTTGGCATATCCGGGCTGATCGCTGCGAGCCCACGGCGTGATGTACCGACCGGCGAGCGGAGCCAACGAGTTCTGAGCGATATTGAAGGCTCCGTCCGGCTCCACGTAAACTCCGCTGAACGTACGCGTCAGCATCATCCCTTCAGCGGCCAGCGTGTCGATGTAGCGACGGTAGTCGAAGTCGAGATTCAGCACCGCTCCGTAATGTTCACCGGACGCAATCAGCACCGTCGGCTGGCCCCGCCACAGAAAGTAATGCGGGTTCTCAGGATGGAGCGAGATGGGCTGCGCCGGCAGCTGACCGAAGCTGACGAGCGCCAGGACCAGCAGCCACAGAACGGTCGAACGACAACATGTAGTCACGTGATTCATCGAGATGCTCTCCGCCAGAAGCGATTCAGTCACGCCGACATTCTCGGCCCAGCCATGGCAAATTGCAAGCTTAGGGGGTTGTGGTGCGGGCGTCTCGCCTGCCTCTTCAGCAGTGCTGCAGGACATGGCGAAAAGATCTGGGAAGGCAAATGGGCTGGAGGATGGGCAATGAGGAGGAGGAGAGATAGGGAGACGCGGAGGCGGAGGACGCAGAGACGGAGCACACAGAGGGCAGCCGGGACGGCTGCACCACAATGAGGACGCGGAGGGCTGGTTGTGGTGCGGGCGTCTCGCCTGCCTCTTCAGCAGTGCTGCAGGACATGGCAACAAGATCTGGGAAGGCAATTGGAGCTGAAGGATGGGCAATGAGGAGGAGGACGCAGAGATGGAGGGCGCAGAGGGCAGCCGGGACGGCTGCACCACAATGGAGGACACGGAGCACACAGAGGGCAGCCGGGACGGCTGCACCACAATGAGGACACGGAGGATGGGGGTGATCAGAACAAGTGGTGCGACGGGGTGGACGGGAACCAGATATCATGGTCGACTGGTTCGCAGGTGAGAGGCAGAAAAGGGGGCGGTCCATGGGCGCGAAGGTTCGCGAAATGCACGTAATCTGGCGATGCTGCGTGGCACTGGCGGTTGGAGTCGGTGGCTGGAGCACGACGAGTGTGCTGGGTGCTGAGCCGGCTGCACTGCAGCTGAAGTGGGACCGTAACCTGCTGGTCATCAGCGGTCCGCAGGTCCCGGGCACTGAGATCGCTATCAACTATCTGGAGGCCTACTGCCGCGCCGGGTCGACTGACCGTGATTGGGGCGACACGGTGATCCCTCATCAGACTCGCCTGGTATCGGCCAGCGACGACGGAACGCGGCTGGAGCTGCAGTGTCGTGTGAGCGATGGGGTGATCGTCGATCACGTGATCACCAGCACTCACGACCAGGTCGACTTCCAGATCACCGCTCATAATCCCACAGAACGTCCCAGCGAAATTCATTGGGCTCAGCCATGCATGCGAGTCGATCGATTCACCGGTCGCGATCAGGCCGGATACTTGGAGAAATGCTTTGTGTTTCTCGACGGCCAGCTGACTCGAATGCCGACTCGCGACTGGGCCACCCAAGCTCGTTACACTCCTGGTCAAGTCTGGTGCCCTGCCGGCGTCGACCGCAACGATGTGAATCCGCGGCCGCTGAGCAGCCTGGTGCCGAGCCACGGGCTGATCGGTTGTTACTCGGCCGACGAATCGATGATCCTGGCCACGGCGTTTGAGCCTTACCAGGAACTGTTCCAAGGAGTGATCACCTGCATCCATTCCGATTTCCGGATCGGCGGGCTAGCTCCAGGCGAAACGAAGAAGGTACGTGGCAAGATCTACATCGTGCCGGCCGAAGTACCGCGATTAGTCGAGCGTTACCGGCGAGACTTCCCTGAACACCTGGCCGTTCGGCGCCCGAACATCGTCTACGTGCTGTGCGACGATCTGGGATACGGCGACGTCAGGGCCTTCAATCCGCACAGCCAGATTGACACGTCGCATCTGGATCGATTGGCCCGCGACGGGATGATCTTCACCGACATGCACTCGCCGAGTTCGGTCTGTTCTCCCACGCGTTACGGCATCCTGACGGGGCGTTATGCGTGGCGATCGCGATTGCAGTCGGGCGTGCTGGGAGGACTGAGCCCACGGTTGATCGAACCGGATCGTCTGACCGTCGCCGAGCTGCTGCGGCGACAGGGATACGCAACGGCGTGCATCGGCAAATGGCACCTCGGGCTCGACTGGGTCAAGAAACCCGGTCGCGAGATATCGCCCTTGTCGATCGAGACTCCCAACCAGGTCTGGAACGTCGACTACTCGCAGCCCTACACCAATGGCCCGAACTCGGTCGGCTTCGACTACTACTATGGGATCAGTGCGTCGCTCGACATGGTCCCCTACACGTTCCTCGAGAACGACCGCGTCACCGTCGTGCCGACCGTCGACAAATCGTTTCCGCTGGTCGAAGGTCGTGACAAGGGATCGACTCGTGTCGGTCCGGCGGCGCCCAATTTTGACGCTCGGGATGTGTTGCCCAAGCTCGTCCAACGTACTGTCTCGTATCTGGCCGAGCATGCCTCGGATGCTCGATCGGGAAAACCCTTCTTTCTCTACGTGCCGTTGGCCGCTCCGCACAGCCCCGTGATGCCAACCGCGGCGTGGCAGAACCGCAGCGGGCTGAATCCCTATGCCGACTTTGTGCTGCAGACAGACGATGCGATTGGGCAGATCTTAGAGGCGCTCGACCAGCATCAGCTGACCGACAACACGCTGGTGATCGTCACCAGCGACAACGGGTGCTCGACGCTGGCCGGCTACGACGAGCTGTTGGCGAAGGGTCACAATCCGAGCCACGTCTATCGCGGTCAGAAGGCTGACATCTACGAAGGTGGCCATCGCGTGCCGTTCATCGTCCGCTGGCCAGGTCATGTCGCGCCGGGTACCACAAGTGCTCAGCTAGGATGCCTGACCGACTTCATGGCGACAGCCGCCGAGCTGACCGGTGCCTCGCTGCCCGACGACGCTGGCGAGGACAGCTTCAGTCTGTTGAACGCGATGACTCAGGTGACCGACCGGGCGCCACGCCCGAATATCGTGCACCATTCGATCAATGGTTCGTTTGGTGTTCGGACTGGTGAATGGAAGTTGGCGCTATGTCCGGACTCTGGAGGCTGGAGCGAACCACATCCGCCAGCGAAGGTGCAACCGAACGAGCCGGCGGTCCAGCTGTACGATCTCTCGGCCGACATTTCCGAACGCCGCAATCTGGCCAAGGAGCAGCCGCAACGGGTCAAGGAATTGGCGAGTGTACTGGAAACCATTGTCGCTCAGGGCCGCAGCACACCGGGTTCGGCTCAGGCCAACACGGTCGACCCGGACATCTGGCGCTACGCACCGTCGGCCAAGCCCCACTGAGTTCACGCCGGGCGGCAAACGGACATTGGGCTCTATATATATGGCTCTTCGGCAGAATCTGTGGGTAGTTTCTGACTCTCTTGGTCGGCCAAGGTTATCTAGCTCGGCTATTCTGGCGAGTTGCGAGCCGGCCAGCCGCCGGATTTTCTCGTAGCGAGTCGAGGTGATGTCGTCAGCGAGAGGCAGCTTACTGGCTCGTCGCTCCCTCGGGCTCGAGCTCCAGGAATGGGGCAGGAAGCGCGGAGCCAGCCCCTTGTGCGAAAGCAGACATAAAGAGTGCCCGCTCGTGACCATCAGTCGTCTTCCGGCGGCATTTGTGGGCATAGCAGGCTGAACTGGCTGACAGTCCGCAAGTTCCGTCTCCCGGCGAGTGGTCGAGCCCCGTTTCACCTTCCCGTCACCGTCACCGTCGCCGTCCGTCGCTTCGCCCGAACGCCGCAGGTCCCCCACAGTCTGTGGGCGAGCCGAACGGTAAGGATTTCAGAATCGAGCTCGCCGAGCCCACGACTGTGGCGGGGCCAGAGGCAGGGCGAGTGACGACGGTCGACGAAGGGAAGGGGAAAGCGGGGCGGCCCCCCGGTGTCCCACCTTTCCGGAGCCCGAGCCTGACAGAGCGCCGTGTCATGAAGGCATGCGATTCTCGCTGCGAATCAACGAATGCCGACACGAATTCATCCACAGGCTCTGCTGAGGAGCCATATATATTGAGAGGCGGCGACCGCCCCGCGCAACGGACATGCGGATTATGCCGATCTTTCCGTCGGCGATCGCCAGAGCGGGGCTTGGATTCTGAACTAGACTTGTGGAACGCGACAGTTTGCCGAGTGGCGGCGGCATCTGTCGGCAGGTGGGGAACATGGGAACCTCGCCACGCTGTTGTCGTCTCATGCGCTAATCCGTCATGCTTGCCGCACATTCATCTGCTGACCTGGTCTGGGTCCTCTCTTCCTGCGCACTCGTCATGCTGATGCAGGGAGGATTCTGCCTGCTCGAATCAGGTTTTTCGCGAGCGAAGAACAGCATCAACGTCGCGATCAAGAATCTGATCGACTTTTGCATATCGAGCTTGATCTTCTGGGCGTTTGGTTTTGCTCTGATGTTTGGTGCCAGTTGGCACGGTCTGTGGGGCACAACGCACTTTGTCTTTGATGGAAACGGAGGGGCGTGGTTGGCCGCTCTGTTTCTGTTCCAGCTGATGTTCTGCAGCACCGCGACGACGATCATTTCCGGCGCGGCGGCCGAGCGGATCAAGTTCGGCGGGTATCTGGCGGTGGCCGTGTTTGTGTCGGGGGTCGTGTATCCGGTCTTCGGGCATTGGGCGTGGGGCGGATTGCTCGAGGGGAGCCCCACGGGCTGGCTGGGCCGTCTGGGATTCATCGATTTCGCCGGTTCGACCGTCGTCCACTCAGTGGGTGGTTGGGTTTCCCTAGCCCTGGTACTGACCCTCGGTCCCCGCCAAGGTCGGTTTGACGGACATCGTTCGCCGATGCAGGGTCACAACCTGGTCTTGGCGACGACCGGTGCTTTTCTGCTTTGGTTTGGCTGGTTTGGATTCAATGGCGGGAGCGCCTTGGGCATCCGCGACGACGTACCCCGGATCTTGTTGAACACGAATCTTTCGGCGGCAGCCGGCGGTGTGGCCGCGCTGGCCACTGCCTGGCTGGTCGAACGATTGCCGAACGTCGGTCAGACGATCAACGGCACGTTGGCCGGTCTGGTAGCTGTGACCGCTGGCTGTCACCTCTACGACCCGGCGTTGGCGATTGTGGTCGGCGGGCTCGCTGGTATCTTGAGTACCGTCAGTAGCTACGGACTGTCGCGATTAAAGATCGACGATGTCGTCGGGGCTTGCCCGGTTCATGGCGTGTGCGGCATGTTTGGCACGGTCGCCGTGGCACTGTTCGCCCGTTCCGAACATTTCGGAGTCACAGGCGGACGTCTGCCGCAGTTGCTCGTCCAGCTGACCGGAGTAACCGCCTGTGCACTGTGGTCGTTTGGGTTGAGCTACGTGCTGTTTGGCATCATCCATCGGTTCTGGTCGCTGCGAGTGAACGAGCAAGCCGAACTCGATGGGCTGAACATGGCGGAACACGGAGCGTCGAGCGAGCTGCATCGTTTGATGACCGACATGGTCACTCAGCGCGACCTGGGCGATTTCACTCGCCAGGCAGAAGTCGAACCGTACACCGAAGTGGGCCAGATCGCGGCCGAGTACAACCGGGTACTGGAACGGGTGAATGCCGAGATCAAGGCTCGTGAACTGGAAACAGAAAGAGCACGGCAGGCCGAAGAGAAATACCGGTCAATCTTCGAGAATGCCGTGGAAGGGATCTTTCAAACGTCGATCGACGGTCGATATCTGGCCGCCAACCCCAAGCTCGCGCAGATCTACGGGTACGAGTCACCCGCTGAACTGATCGAATCGATGCACGACATTCGGTGCGACCTGTACGTTGACGCTCGTCGTCGTGACGAATTCCGCCACCTGATCGAGGCTCAAGGGACCGTAACTTCCTTTGAATCCGAAGTCTACCGTCGGGACGGGAGCATCATCTGGATCTCCGAGAACGCTCGAGTCGTCCGCGACTGCGACGGCCACGTCCTGTACTACGAAGGGACCGTCGAGGATATCACTCATCAAAAGCTGGCCACTCAGTTCCAGCACGAAAAAGACGCGGCGATTGCCGCGAATCAGGCCAAGAGCAGCTTCTTGGCTCACATGAGCCACGAAATCCGCACACCGCTGAATGGCGTGATCGGTATGCTGGAGCTCTTGACCAGCACTCGGCTGGACGAACGCCAGTCTCACTACTTGCGCATTGCCAGTTCTTCCGCCTCGACGCTGCTGAGCCTGATCAACGACGTGCTGGACTTCAGCAAGATCGAAGCGGGCAAGCTGGACCTCGAGCAGGCCGACTGTCAGCTTCACCTGTTGCTCGAGGACGTGGCCGAGATGTTCTCGCATCGGGCGGTCGCTAAGAAGCTGGAGCTGTCGTGCCGCATCCATCCCTCCGTCCCCATGCTTGTCAAAACCGACCCGGAACGGCTCCGCCAAGTGCTGATCAATCTGACCAACAACGCCTTGAAGTTCACTCAGGCGGGCGAGGTTCGCATCCGCGCCGAGGTTTCCAATCGCGATGGCGACCAGGCGCGGCTGCGATTCGAGATTCACGACACGGGCATTGGCATCCCGCCAGAACGCCGCAGCCGGCTCTTCTCCGCCTTCAGTCAGATCGATGCGTCGACGACCCGCAAATTCGGCGGCACAGGGCTTGGCCTGGCGATCTGCAAACAGCTGATCGAGCTGATGGGGGGCCAGATCGGGTGCGAGAGTCAGCCTGGTATCGGTTCCACTTTCTGGTTCGAGCTGCCAGTACAGGTGCTGGAAACCGACTTACCGCCGGCCCACCTGGGCTGCGAAGTCTTCCGCGGCCTGCGAGTGGCCGCTGTGGACGATACCGAAACGAACCTGGAGATCATCCGCGAGCAGCTGCAGAACTGGGGGCTGGAAGTCGATACCTACGACGATCCTCAGGCCTTCCTGACAGCGATCGCCGCAGCGGCTGAAAGCTCGAGGCCCTTCCATTTTGCCGTTCTTGACCATCAGATGCCGGGTATCGACGGGCTGCAACTGGGGATTCGAATCCGCCAGCAACCGGTCCATCGTGACCTCCGAATGCTGATTCTCACCTCCGCCGATGTCCTGCTGGATCGCTCGGAAGCAATGCGTCAAGGTTTCGACGGCGTGCTCACCAAACCCATTCGCGCATCGCGGCTGATGGACCTGATGATGCAGCTGCTGCACGATCATCCCACGAATCTGCCGGCCGAATTGCCCGACTTGGCAACTGATTCCGTGCCCACAGGCGCCGGCCAAAAGATTCTGGTGGCCGAGGACAATGAGATCAATCAACAGGTTACCCGTGAAGTTCTGCGGAGCGCAGGCTACGAGCCGACGCTGGTCGGCAACGGGCGCGAGGCGGTCGACGCTGTCCAGCGAAGTTCCTACGACGCGGTCCTGATGGATTGCCAGATGCCCGAAATGGATGGATTCGAAGCCACTCGAGAAATCCGACGCCTGGAAGGCTCAGGGGTCCGCCTCACCTCCGACGGATCGCCGATTCCCGTGATTGCGCTGACGGCCAACGCCGTACGTGGTGACAAAGAGCGTTGTCTGGCAGCGGGCATGAATGACTACGCTACCAAACCAATCGATCGACAGCAGCTCCTCCGCTCGCTGGCCAACTGGCTCAAACCCCGCACCCCCGACTCGCCACCAGCAGATCCGCACGACGACCAACGGCAACCGAAAACTACGGTCGCCGGCGATGGCACACTCGTCGCAGGAACGCCCATCGATTTCAACGAACTGATGCAGCGGTGCGGCGGCGATCAGGGCTTTGCCATCCGCATGCTGGAGATGTTTCGTCAGCGACTGCCGGAAAGTCGGCATCAGCTGAGCGACGCGGTGGCCAACCACGACTACTCTCAAGCCCGCCGCGTCCTCCATAGTCTCAAAGGTTCCGCTGCTAACCTGTCGGCGGTCACCATCCAGCAGCAGGCCGCTCAGCTGGAACAGCTGCTAAGCCGCCAGGTTCAGGAACCCATCCACGACCAGCTGGCCGTGCTCGAAAGCGAAATCCTCCGCTGCCTGGATGCACTCGATCTGCTGTTGAACCAATACTGCGAATCCTGATCTCGGGTGTTGGCACCACGGATGGGAGGGAGAGGAGGGGACCACGGATGGGCACGGATGGGCACGGATAAAGAGGGGACCACGGATGCGCACGGATAGACACGGATAAGAGGGGACCACGGATGCGCACGGATGGGCACGGATAAAGAGGGGACCACGGATGAGCACGGATGGGCACGGATAAGAGGGGGCCACGGATGGGCACGGATGGACACGGATAAGAGGGGACCACGGATGGGCACGGATAGACACGGATAAGAGGGGACCACGCATGCGCACGGATAGACACGGATAAGAGGGGGCCACGGATGGGCACGGATGGACACGGATAAGAGGGGACCACGGATAGAGAGAGGATCCAGGATGATGATGGGCGGGCCGACGCGAGATGGAGGGTCAGTCGAGTAGTTAGCCCCACTGGAACATGTGTTTGGCCAGAGAGATGTTGTTCAGCGGGGACGGGTGGGCTACATTTCTCGTCGCTCGATCGTCCCCGATCGAAGATGTCCACCAAGTGCTCGCCAAACTATCGACTTTGTCGACTTGCTGATTCTAAGCTTTGAGTCGCGGTCGCATTTACCGAAGTTGCGCTGGCATATCGGCACCTGTCGAGGTCATTGCTCGTTACGCAATCAGCTCCGAAGCCAAACCTGGTCGCCGCGGATAACTTCGTGGCGAAAGTGATCTGTGACGACGGAACCGTAGGATACTGTCAGGGGCTCGAGTGGTGTTGGTGAGTGTCGGCCGACTGGTGGGTCAGCCAGTAGGTGACGGGAATCACAAACAGGGTGAATGCAGTTGAGGCGAGGAGTCCGAAGATCAGCGACCAGCCGAGGCCGGAGAAGATCGGATCGAACGTGATCGGAATGCTCGACAACAATGCTGCACCGGCGGTCAGCAAAATCGGCCGCAGCCGCACCACTCGACTTTCCAATATCGCGTCGAACAACGGTCGACCCGCTTGGTGAGCCAGATTCGTGAAGTCGACCAGGATGATTGAGTCGCGGGTCACAATACCTGCCAGAGCGATCATGCCGATCATGGCAGTCGCTGTGAAGTAGACTGGGTCCGCGTACGGACCGATCTGCTGGCCTGTCCACTGGTTGAGCAGCATGAAGCCGGGCATGACGCCGAGCACCGTGAGTGGAATGGCCAGCATCACGATGATCGGCACCACAAACGATCCGGTCTGAGCGACCAGGATGACGTAGATCATCAACATGGCGGCTCCGAACGCCAGACCCAGATCACGAAAGACGTCCAGCGTGATCTTCCATTCTCCTTCCCCGGCAAACCGAACTTCCATACCAGCGGGTACCGACCATGCTTCGCCACCGCCCGGATGGAGATACGTGCGAGTGGCCACCGACCGCGGCTGTTCGTCGGCCGACTTCGGAATCACACTCCCGGCCGGCAGCTGGTCGGCTTGTATGTCGACCACACATTCAGCCGGCGGCCGACCAGCTGTCTCGGCCCACACATAGGCCACTCGCTGGAGATTCTTGTGGTAGATCGTCTGCCCAGCCGAATTCTCACGCCACATTCCCAGCTCCGACAGCGGCACACTCGCGCCACCGGCTCCCTTGATCTGAATCTGAGCGAGGCTCGGCAGATGCGAACGGTCGGCACGAGGGAGTCGAGTGACAATCTTCAGCGAACTGCGTTCGGCGTCCTGCCGCAAGGCCAGCGATGAGTCGCCTTCCACGGCGATTCGCACCGTCTCGGCGAGATCGGCTACGTTGATTCCAGCCAGCGCCGCCTTCTCCTGGTCCACCTGAAAGACCACCTTACGCGCCGCCGCTTCCCGAATCTCGTCAACGTCAACCACTCCCGGTTCACGTCTCATCCGATCCGCCACCAACGTCGCCGCGTCTAGCAGCTCATCGTAGGAACTGTCCGTTCGGCCATAGACTTCCGCTACCAGCGACGCCAGAACGGGAGGGCCAGGAGGCAGTTCCACGATCTGCAGCGTCGCTCCATGGCGCCGCGCCAAAGTCTCCAGTTCCGGCCTCAGCCTCAACGCCACCGCGTGACTCTGCAGCGACCGATTCTTCTTGCCGACCAGATTCAACCGCATCTCGGCCTGATGCCCCCGTTGTCGGAGATAGTAGTGCCGCACCAGTCCGTTGAAGTCGATTGGACTGGCCGTGCCGATATAACTCACATAATTCACCGCCTCCGGCACCGTCGCCAGAAACTGCTCGAAGTCCAATACCGCGGCATTCGTCTGCTCGACCGGTGTCCCCTCCGGCATGTCGAGGACGATCAACAGCTCGTTCTTGTTGTCAAACGGCAGCATCTTCAGCGGCACCCAACGGACGACGGCCAGCCAAGCGGCGGCGACGGTCAACACGGCCATGCCAGCCAGAAAACCGATCGCCCGCCACTTCGTCCGCAACAATGGGGCCATCAGCGGCCGAAAGACCCGATAGAGCAGCGTCTGCTGGACCGACTCCACGTCATACAACGCATGAACGCCCGTGGCCCGCTCCGCACGCTCTGCACCTTTCGCCACCTCACCGTCCGACTCAGGGTACTCCCCCCGCAACACGTGATAACTGAGCCACGGGGTAATCGTAAAGGCGACCACCATCGACATGAACATGGCCACCGGCACATTCAACGCCATCGGTGACATGTAGGGACCCATCATCCCCGTGATGAAGAAGAGCGGTAGGAAACTGACGATCACCGCCAGCGTAGCACTGATCAGTGGCGGTCGGATCTCAGCCACCGCTTGCAACACGATGCCGCGAGTCGCCTTGCGCCGTTCATGAAAGTGGCGAGCAATATTCTCCACGTCGACAATCGGGTCGTCGACCAGCAGACCAAGCGACAGAATCAGCGCAAAGAGCGTGACGCGGTTGACGGTATAGCCAAACAGCAGGTTGACGGCCAACGTCAGCCCGAACACCACCGGCACCGCCACGGCCACCACCAACGCTTCTCGCCAACCCATGCTCAACATCAACAGCAGAATCACGATCAGAATGGCCACCCCCAACGCCTCAATCAGCTCGCTCACCTTCTCGTCGGCCGTCAGCCCGTAATTGCGAGTGACGATCATGTCGATGTCGCCAGGGACGACCGTCCGCTGGAGCTCCTCCGCCAGCTTCAGCACGTCAGCGGCGACTCGCACCGCGTTGCTCCCCTGCTGCTTCGATACGGCAATTGTCACCGCCGGCTGACTCGGCACCGGAGCCGCATCGGATGCCATCGCATCAGACGGCCCCGCGGGCTCAGGCGTTGCAGCCTCATGCTCCCGGATCACGCCGATCCGAGTCCCAACCCCGCCATGGTGGATGGGAAAATTGCGAGCGGGCCCCCACCCGTGACGAACAAACGTTGTCGCTTCGTCAGGTCCGTCCCGCAGTTCGGCAACGTCCTGGAGATAGATGGGGGCCTCTTGTGCGATACCGACGACCAAACGGCCGATCTGCTCGATCGAGGTCAGCTCCAGACCCGCTTCGACTACCACTGTCTGATTGTCCCGCGCGAACGTGCCAGCTGGCAGCGTCACATTGGCCGCTCGCAAAGCGCGTGTCACCTCCAGCGGACTCAGTTCGTAAGCCGCCAGGCGGTCGACGTTGAGCTGCACTTCGACAATCCGCGGCTCACCTCCCACCACGTACGCCCGCGATACCTGCGGCACCACCGACAATCGTTCGACCAGCTCTTCAGCCACTCGCCGCAGCTGGTCGCTGCCCGACGAGCCGCTGGTCAACGTCAGATTGACGACCGGAACATCGTCGATCTCCACTGGCTTGAGCACCCACGACGAGACACCCGGCGGAATCCGATCGAGATTCTCCTGCAGCTTCTTGAATAGCTTGACCAAACTCCGCTCTCGGTCCTCGCCCACCAGAAATCGAACAGTGATCACGGCCTGATCGTCCCGCGACATGCTGTAGACGTACTCGACGCCGTCGAGCTGGTACAGCATGCGTTCGAGCGGTGTGGCCACGAGTTGCTCGACCTCAGCCGCCGAATGCCCCGGAAACTGGACGAAGATATCGGCCAGCGGCACGACGATCTGAGGATCTTCCTCGCGAGGAGTGACCAGCAGTGCGGCAAGTCCGAGCAGTAGCGACACGAGGATCAGAATGATCGACAGGTTCGATTCCAGAAAGATCCGCACCAGACGTGACAGAATGTCGTTCGGAGCTGCTTCGTCGATCGATTCATGCACTCGACCTGTCATCACTCACGCTCCCGGGCATCCTGCCCTTGATCGATCACGACCGTCTGACCTTCCGACAGACCGGCCAGCACTTCCACGTCGCTGCCGACCTGCCGCCCCAGCTGAACGCTGCGCCGGATCACCTTTCCGTCCGACTGCACGTCGACCAGCGTCAATTGGCCCACTCGTCGCACAGCACTCTCGGGGATGACAAGGAGCTGTTCCGGTTCGAGCGGGATGGAGATCCGACCGAACATGCCGCTGTAAACACCCGGCGGACATGGGCCGGTTACTTTGACCTGGAACGAGCGACTGGCGGCGGTCGCCTCCGGCACAATCTCACTGATGGTCGCCTCGCACGCATAACCCATCGATTCAAGTTGAGCTTTGATGCGTTGGCCGACTTGGAGCTGTTGGGCCAGCGACTCGCGGACGCGGGCCACCAGCTGCATGCGGCCGGGATCGTACATCGTCAGCAAGATCTGCCCCGGCGAAACCGTGTCGCCCGTTTCCACTCGGCGGTCAACGATCGTACCGGCCACCGGGGCCTTGATCTCAGCGTAGGCCAAGACCACTTGAGCTTCCTGCAGAGCCTGCTGCTGCCGAGCGACTTCGGCGACCGACAGCTGCGCTTCGGCCACTGCCGCCTCGTGATCGGATTTCGACACGGCACTTCCACTCAAGAGACGTTCGGTGCGAGCCTGAGCAGAAAGGGCCCGTTCGCGACGAGCTTCCGCGGCTTGCAGAGCGGCTTCGGCCTGCCGGACGCGGGCGATCAGATCGGCGTCGTCAAGCTTGACGAGCAGGTCGCCTTGAGCAACCGGCTGACCCGCCTTCACTCGCACGTCAATCACTCGGGCCAGCAGATTCGACGCCACCGCGATTTCGTGGATCGGCTTGACCGTACCGACAGCCGTCTCGAAACGAGGTTGCTCGATGCGCCGCGCTGGAACCGTCAAGAAGTTGCCCGTCGTGGCCGAACGTTCGGCCATGACGCCGGAACCCACCTTGCGGTGAAAGTATCCGGACAGATAAACCAGCAACAGCGTGACCCCGAGGGTGGCGGCGACGGCCATCCAGAATCTGCGGCCGGCCCAAGCAGGCCAGCTTCCCTTTCGAGTTCTGGAAACTTCCGGTTCCATGTCAGCCGCCCTCCTCACATCAGTCGCTTGTCGACGGGTCCAGGACGAATCGCCTATTGTACGGGCACCGAGCCGCCGCTGAGTCCACCCTTCTCGGCCGGGTCAGCTGGTGGGCTTTCACTCTTGGGCAGTTGAGGGTCAGCCGGTACGTTGTGGCTGCGATGCGCTTCGGCGAATCCATGCTTGACGAAAAGGCTGACCACTTGCGCATGAGCCTGAATCAGGCGCACGGCAACGGGATCGTCAGACGTTTCGACGACCTTCACGCCCTGAGGCGTCTTTTCGACCTTCATTTGGATCGCTGCGTGGCGTCGGAAGATGGCAGCGAAGAGAGGATCCCAGTAGCGAAGTCCGCGTCCCGATTCGACGCGTCGCTGCATGGCCGCGACGTGCTGCTGGATCTTGGCGGCCACTTCCGGCTGTTCCGAAGTGGTCGATGTCTCGACACCGTGCTCGGTCAGCTCCACGGTCCGCTGAATCTGCTGGTGGTTGTCGAGCAGATAATGAAAGACCTGCTGGTCGGCTCGCAGAGCCGCATCGGGTCCACGTCCTGGCCGCCCCGCAGCTCCCCGCCCCCCCGGCGGACCTTGTCCCCTGGCCGAACCGGCCGCCCCGGCCAGCATCAGCCCCAGGCTGACGACCAGCACCACTTTCCAACGCGATACTTCACTCCCCTTTAGCCTTTTTAGCCCTCTCATGGTCGGCTCCTTTCTGACCCAGCACCCACAAGCAGTCCCCCTGCCATTCTCTATATATTAATATATCGCGATCTGTCGATATGTCAATCCAATAATTTCCGGGTCGGATGGCCACGGATAAAGAGGGAACCACGGATGAGCACGGATGGACACGGATGGACACGTATAAAGAGGGGACCACGGATGGGCACGGATGGACACGGATAAAGAGGAGACCACGGATGAGCACAGCGCGATCTCGCTGCGCCCGGCCGCAACCCGAAGGATTACGTTCGGCACGTCAGATGAGTGGACAGTATTGAGTGTCGACAGAGACGAAGACGGAAAGATGTAACGAGGCTTATACGCTCGCTCTCGGACCGACACCGAGACTCTGGTTCCGCTGCACAAGAAATCCGTCTTGCGCGGCGTTGCCCTCGATCATCGGTATCGATCGCCGACGCAATCGATGTTCAATGCCCGTTCGGCCCCGGTCGGCCGATTTCTCGTACTCAGCGCACCACTATTCGTACTCAGCGCAGCGGTACTCGTACTCGACCCGAATTCCGATCGCGAGTTGATTAGCCTTCGCGCTGTTCAAAGATTTGGGAGGATAGTAGCACACAAAGAGGCAGGCGGGACGCCTGCACCACAATGGGAGGGCGCGGAGGGCAGGCGGGATGACTGCACCACAATGGGAGGACGCGGAGGGCAGGCGAGACGCCTGCACCACAATATGATTAGACGGGTTCCCAAGTGCCGTGGTGGGTGTAGCGGTGGGTGGCTGAGCCTTCGAGCGCAACCAGCTGGATCCACTGGCCGGTTAACAGCTGCCGCACGGAGGGATGGCGCTCGAGGATCTCGGCGATCCAGTCCCGCGGTGCTTCGACGACGACCAGCAACCGCAGCGGCTGGTGCTGCAACTGTCGACCGTCATGCACTGATTGCCAGGGCAATCCGGTCCGCAAGTCGCCGCCGTTACCTTCCAGCACACCGAGCTGACCGACGATGTTGTGCAAGACCTTGTTGCCGCTGCCGAATCGACGATTGTCGACCGTCGACGCGTAGTACTGCAGATTGATCCAGCTGGCGACCACCATCGGCGCTGTCAGAATCAACTCCAGGACCCGCCGGTCACTGTCGGCTGTGTAGTCGTAGCTGTGCATGAAGGTCCGGCCCTGGAGATTCAGCCCCGCCGTGCGGCTCCGCGGCGCCACAATGAAGGCCGCGTTCCCCGCCAAGCCCCATTCCGGCCGCACCTCCGACCAGTCTCGTGCTCGACGTTCCACTCGTTCCTTCTCTCCGCCCAGCCGGCCGGCTCGTTCCGCTCGTACCAAACCGCTCGACTCCACCGTCCACGACCGCAGCTCTTTCCAGTCCGCCTGATGCGACGCCGGAAGCTGATCGATGTCAAAGAATTCAATTTCATCGGTCGTCGTATGGTGGACGGCCGCCAGGAACCAGACGTCATCGGTCAGTGTGATGTCATGAGCGTTGAGTCCTTGGCGTACGGACGGATCGTTCAGCAGAGCGGCTGCCAGACGAGCGTTGGACTCACCCGAATGCCCCCCACACGCTCCACAATCCAATCCCGCTCGATAAGGATTGTTCGTCGTGTCGCACGCATGACCACACAGAACCACCAGACGCGCGAATTCTTTCGTTAAACCCAGATTGCGTAGCATCCCGGCCGCCATGTCGATCTTCTGTGGCAGCGTCAGCTGGCAGCCGGACTGCGAATCAGCGCCGGGCGCAAGTCGACTTCGCAACTTCCGCGGCACTCCGTCAAACCGTCCCGTCAGATCGCTGGCGGGACGTCCGAGCGCTGAGCGTACGAGATTCCAGGCGTAGAACAGCCCCGTCGATTCGACGAACGAAAAGCAGGTGGTGGACGACTGCTGAAACGACTTCCACAACTTTCGCCACAACCGGACTTCGGCCCGCCGCTGTCGGCTGGCGTATTGCACCGATTCGTCAGCGCCACGCAAGTGATCGTGAACCTGGAACGACGGCGTCAACAACACCGGGCACTGATCCGAACCGTGCGTGGCGCCCAGCGGCACGTGTTCCATCGGCAGCCCGAAGAATCCGGCAAACCCAAACGTCTCGATCTCCGAAGAGACCGACTCCAGATGCCGCCGCATCAACTCCGATCGCACGTCGATGCAGAATACCATCTGCGCCAGTTTGCGACTCGCCGGCGCGGCCGACGGAGTGACCCTCGGCGACCGGGAACCGGTCAGTTGGTCGAGCAACTGACGTCGGTAAGCGATCTCAGCGGCGACTTGAGCGACATAGCGAACCCGAGCGGACCGAGCCGGCACCGCATCGGCTGAAGGACCTTCCGCGTCGAAGCTGTCCCATCGCGGCGAAACGGCCGGCCGGGCGAGCTGATTGGCGTGTTGGGCGAGTGCCACGTCGTAGGCCAGCCGGATGGCGAGCAGGCCGATCAGATCGTCCTGCGATTCGCCACCGTCCGAATCGCCACGCAACCGATACTGGATGTACGACGCCCAGCCGATGACTGAGTAGAGTTCGCAGAGCAAAAAATCGTGCCACCATGCCGGCGGAACGTGCAGCAGCTCCAGCAACTGGGCAATCGCGGCTCGCGGGTCTTCCGGCAACCGCTCGACCAGCTCCGGAAACTTAGCCAATCCGTAAGCGGGCAGTCGGCCGTCGATGGCTGCCATCTGCCGCCATGCCCGATAGAGGCTCAAGTGACGCCAGGGGCTCCCCCAAGCCGCCTGGCCTTGATCAAAGTGAGCTGCACAGCAGCGCGAAATCTCGGTGATGACGGTCGAGTTCCAGTGCGAGTCGAGCGGCCGGTCCAGCTGTTCGGCAAGGGTAAAGAGCTCTCGTTCGGCACCCGCACCCGAGTCGGTTGAGTGCTGAAGGGCATGCAGTACTCCTGCGGCCGTCCAACCTGGATACCAGTCCGGTTGTTGCCGAGCACACTGCTGGACGGCCGCCGACAGATCGTCGACCGTGACGTGGCCCTGATCGATGAGAGATCGATAGTAGTCGGCGGACATCAGCAGTTCGCCGTCCTGGATCCTGAGCAGCTGATGTCGAGCGTTGAGGAACGAGTGATCGGCCCAACCCAGGAACGGATTCACCGCGACGAAGTCCTGCAGCGGCCAGAGCGGCGCGACCTTGCCGGTCACACTGGCGATCACCTCGGACAATTCCCGGTCGGGCACCGACGCGACCGCAGAACGCCGTGCCAGGTGATGTCCGGGCCTGACCGCGACCTGACCGTCGTAGATGGATGAAATCATGGCTTGGCTCCGAGGCTGCTTGATGTTGAAGGATTCGCGACCGTTAGCCGTTTTGAGGCGCAGGTTGCACAGGACGGACAGTGAAATCATGACCGCTGGGGAGAAGGTGGCTGATCCAGGGCCAGATCCGTTCAGTCCAGCGGCGCCAGACGATATCCCAGTGAAAACCGGCCGACGCGTGCAAGTACAGCTGTCGAGCCCAGGTCGTCTGGGAAAGAGTGGTCAACCGTGACTGAGCGGCGAACAGGGTGAGAAACGCCAGGCCGACGGCGCCCATGATCAGCTGGTCAAACCAAGTCACGGCAACGGTGGTGTGAGAGACCGAGGTCGACAACCAGGTGTCGATCGCCCGGTAGACGCCGAAGTAGGTGACGCAGATCACCGCGGCAGCGAACAGGCTGCGTCCCCACATGGCACTGCGACCACTGAGCCCGGCCGTCCATAGCAATTGCGTGACGGCCAGGGTGAGAATCGAGATCAGGATGGCAGCACCCGGCTTGGAGGTGACCGGTACACCCCAGATCCAGGCTGACAGTACGGTCAAACTGCCGGAGGCCACCAGGGCCAGCAACAGCGAACTGCTCGAACGGGGCGCGGTCGACAAGTTCTGCTTGTCGACCTGCCAGCCGCGCGACGCATCGATCACGCTGCCGCAGGTGAGGAAGGCATACGACTTGTAGAGCGAATGGGCAATGATGTGCAGCAGCGCGGCGGAGAAGGCGCCGAGACCGCATTGGAGCATCATGAATCCCATCTGAGCGACCGTGGAGTAAGCCAACTGTCGCTTGATGCTGGTCTGAGTCGACATGACGATGGCCGCGTAGACAGCAGTGAAGCCTCCCACGACGGCCAGGGCATCGAGTGCTGCGTGAGAGAGTGAAACCAGGGGGCTCAGTCGCAGCACCAGGAATCCGCCGGCGTTGATGATGCCGGCGTGCATGAGTGCCGAAACGGGCGTCGGTGTCTCCATGGTCTCCGGAAGCCAGGCATGGAAGGGGAACTGAGCTGACTTGGTCATGGCCCCTAGGACGAAGAGCGCTCCGATCGTGCCGATGGAGGATGCTGATTCGGCCGACGAGCTGGCCAGCCGAGTGGCTTCATTCAGGAGGTAGCCGAACTCAAACGATCCGAAGTGCCGGTAGGTGAGGACGAGGGCGGCCAGCAACATCAGGTCGCCAAGTCGGCTGATGATGAACTTCTGCCGAGCGGCCCAGACGGCTTCGGTGCGTGTGGCGAAGTGTGTCAGCAGCTGGTGGAGACCGAGGCTGGTCGCGATCCACGCTCCGGTGAACATGACCAGATTCCGTGAGACGACCAGCAGCAATACGGCGCCCAGAGTGAAGCTGAGCCACTGGTAGAAGCGTCCTTGACCGGGGTCGCCGTCGAGGTACCGGTGAGAGTAAGTGGTGATGATCAGCCCGATGAATCCGATCAGCAGCATCATGGTGGCGGAGAGGCTATCGCAGTAGACGCCGAAGCTGACCGTCAGCCGCGATCCGACTTCGGCGAGCGCGACGTCAATGGTCCCCTGTCGGGCAACGATCCAGGCGGTGGCGAGGGCGACCAGCAGGGCCCAGGCGGCGGCCAAGCGGCTGGCGACCGCGACGGCTCGCACATGCCGGTTGGCCCAGCGGGCGGTCGTCAGTCCTCCAATCGCCAGCAGGGCTGCTGGTGCTGACACAATGCCGACCGCCCAACCGAGTCCCATAGCCAGTCCCCTTCTGCTGCGTCTGCTCGTTCCGGCCCCCGGCCACCGCCAACCGGCAGCCTGTTACGCGAATCATAAAGCACGACATTGACTTCGTCAATCGTACTTCGTCTTTTTTAGGGGTTCGGGTTGAGTTTTTCTGCGGGGCGTGGGGTGGGGCCGGTTCGGCGGTAGGGGTTGGGAAGCCCTAAGTTGAATTCACGATTGCCTTTTCGCCATTTGGACGATATGGTGACAGGAGGAGGGGCAGGCCGGAGGGGCCTGTCCGGCGCGGTGGCTCGTAGGGCGGGTGGTCCCCTGCCAGGGCTGCCGCTGGAGTCGTTCGTCATCTGCTGGGACTGGGAGGTTCAACTCCAATGCGCGGCCAGACTCGTCGTTCAACGTCGATCCTGCCGACGGCCAAAGCTTCCACGGCTCACGAACGTCGCCGATCCGTAGCCACGGCCGGCGCAGCGGCGGGAGGGCCTAGCTCCGGAGGAGGAATTTCGGCCAGCCCAGCGATCGCCGGCGGATCGGCGGACAGCCAGGCCGGAACCGGCGGACACCGCTGGACGTTCCTGACCAACCATGCTCACGTCCTCATTCTGCTCGACCGTGACCCGACCCTGGTGCTGCGCCAAGTGGCGGCTCAGATTGGCATCACCGAACGGGCCGTACAGCGCATCATCGCCGATCTGGAAGAAGGCGGCTTTATTGAACGAGAGAAAGTGGGACGCAAGAACCACTACCGCGTGCTGAAGGACCAGCCGCTGCGCCACCCGGTCGAACAACACCGCTCGATCGGCCAACTGCTCGATCTGGTCCGCCATCCGTAGCCGGCCGCTAACGTGAAAAGGCTGGCAGCCGAATTCGACTGCCAGCCCGAGGCACAGACGCGACTGAGAGAACGGGGAATTTCTGCTGTTTGGCTAGGCGGCGCCAAAGTCGCCACGCGGGCGGCGGGGTCGCGGATTGTCGTCACGGGACCGATCACCGCCGCGGCTTCGACCCGATCGCGGGCCGCGCGGCCCACGTTCGCTGTCATCACGCCGAGCGATTCGATCGCCGTCTCGACCCCGCCCCCGCCCTTCAGCTCGTGAACTTTCACTGCGGGAACCGCGACCTGGACCGCGACCTTCTGGACGTCCCATCTCGCCCCGAGGTCCACGACCACGTCCATCGGCCAGTTGAGGACCGCGACCAGGACCGCGTCCCGATCCGCTACGACCTGCGAACTCGGGTCCACGACCGGGACCACGACGACCGGGGCCGCGTGCGTCAGATCGCGACGATTCACCCCGTGAGCCGCGTCCACGACCCTCGGCCAATTGAGGACCGCCGGGACGGCCTGGTCCCGATCGACGACCCGACCGAGCGGCCATCTCACCGCGACGGCTCGGACCACGCCCTTCAGCTCGTTCACCACGGTCACTACGCTCAGCACGTTCACCGCGTTCAGCACGGCGACTGCGTTCGCTGCGATCGGATGCTTCGGCGATCCAACGGCTCATCGCCCGCGAAACCCGATCATCGCGCCGCGTTTCGGAGTCGCTCCGACCTTCCGGACGCTGTGCCGAAGCCACTTGGCTCAACACACCACTCCACATCGGAGCCAACCCAATTACCAGACCCAAGACCCACTTCTTCATCGCACGACCCTTTTCCAACAAGTACGCGGCCGCCTGTATCCCTTCCGCGGCGTGGAACGATCTTCACCACCCTCCGCTGAGACTTCAAACGCAACGGCTGGCGCGGTTTCTACATGCTAGCCCGCAGAATTTCAGCACCGAGCAGCCGGGATGGCATGGAGAAGCTGGGGGAACCAGCCGAACGAGGCGAGCTGGATCAGGGTTTGGAGGGTGTCTGCCCCAGGTATTCGAGGAGATCGGCCAGCTGTTGCGCTGACAGGTGATCGCCAACACCTTCCGGCATCAACGACTGTGGCTGGCGGAGCTGCTGCACGATCTCGGACCGAGCCACTCGATGAGTTCGACCATCGGCCGATTGCACTTCGACCGACGCATCGTCTTGATGCCGGAGCCAGCCGACCAGGACATGTCCATCGGCCGTTTCCACGAGGTAGGTTTCGTACTGCGATTCTATACGTCGTGAGGGTGCGACAATCTGTTCCAGCAGTTGCGCGCGATCGTACTTCTTGCCGATCTCCGAAAGATCGGGCCCGACTTGGCCTCCCTGTCCGTCACGACGGTGGCAATTGCGGCACTGGACGACGGTGTTCACTTGAAAGAGTTCACGTCCGCGTTCGGCGTCGCCGGTCAGGCTGAGAACAATCTGCGGATCAAAGCGAGCGCCCAGCCGTTTCGGACGCTGGTCGTACGGCAGATAGCGTTCGAAGAGCTCTCGTATGGCCGGATCGGCATGCTGATGACCGCGATTCAAAGCCAACCGCACCCATTCTTTCGGACCAGAGTTCTCGGCTGCTCGATCGATGGCATCGACCAGTCGCAGCGCGCCGCTGGCCGTTCCCAGGAGTCCGTCCACGGTGTCGGTGGCGGCGCTATCGGCTTGGCGCAAACGGTCCAGCCGCTGCTGATCTTCGACTCGCAATCGGCGGCGCTGGTCGTTCGTTTCGTTGGGCTCGGCAGTTGACGGTTGCCGGTCGGGCAAGTGATCAATCCAGTCGCGGACGAGCCTCAGGCCGGCAGCATCGACATCCTGGGAACCGAGATGCGGCATGCGACCGCCTCCCAGCTTGGACATGCGATAGACCATCACGGAGCTGGCCGCATCGCCGGGAGTCACGATCTGGCCACCGGGGATTCCGAACGTGCCGAGCGACGGGCGGGCGTCGACAAGATTGGCTTGTTCCAGCGGCGCGTCGACGTGCAATTTCAGAATCGCCGCGCTGCCACCGCCATCCCGGTGGCAGTGACCGCAGTTGGCGTGCAGATACGAACGGGCTCGGCGCGCCAAGTCGCCGTCGTCGCCGTGAGGCGGAACGAGCTGGTGATCGTCGCTGGCCGCAGGCGGTTCGTCGAAGAGCCCGGCCTGGGCCAGAGCGGTTCGCTGGGCGTCCGCCAACTGCCAGCGGTTGAAGCCGAGGATCACTCCGGCCATCCGATTGTGGCACCGCATGCATTCGGCTCGAGCCATGTGGCGCCAGACTCGGTGTTCGACGTGACCTTCGTGCGAGATTCGCTCGACGTCGGTGGCCGATCCGTCGATCGGGACGAGCTGTGCGTCGAGTTGGTCTTCGTCCCAGGCAAACACGTAGGCGCGCCATCCGTCGTCGGTGCGATGCAGCAGTTGAGTTTCCAGGCGTCGGAGATTCTGATCGGGATGACGAGCATCGAGGGGGAGTGAAACTGTTTTGACCAGAACGGTTTCGAGGGGGAGTTCCCAGTGAGTTTCACCTCGATCGCGCAGCACGGCGTCACCGGGAACGCCGATCCAGTATTCGCTCCGCGCGCCGTCGTGCCACATGGGCGCGGTTGGCTCAAAGGGGACGACACCAGGAGCCGGTTGTTGCGAAGCCGTGTCGGCGAAGATTCCCGTTTCGCTGAGCCGAACAGGGAACACGGGCGGTAGCCCGGACGGCTCACGCCGCTCCAGCCTGTACAGACCTCCTCCGTAGTAATCGGCGATGATCAGTTCATTCTCATGATCGAGGCCGAACGCGATGATCTGCAGACTCGAGTCGGTCAGCTCGCGCGGTGTTTGGACATCGGTGGGCGAAGTGCTGAGCGCCCAGATCTTGCCCGTTTCGAAGTCGCCGTAGATATAGCTCCCCTGGAGTTCGGCATGGCGCGGGCCGCGATAGACAATACCTCCTGTGATCGAAGCGGCTTCGGTGTGAGGATGATCGGCGACAGGTGGCAAAATCGGTGTGGGACCGCGTGGCCATTCAGGATTGGTGGGCTGCTGTCCCTCCATGATGCTCCAGCCGTAGTTCCCGCCGCGTTCGACGCGAAAGACGAGCTCCCACAATTCCCAACCGACGTCGCCGACCCACAGCGCGCCGGTCGGCGCGTCGAAGCTCATCTTCCATGGATTCCTGAATCCGTACGCCCAGATCTCGGGGCGGATCCCCGGCTGATCGACGAATGGATTGTCGGCCGGGATACGGTAGCCCTGATCTTGTGTGGCGTGATCGACGTCGATCCGCAGCACGCTGGAGAGGAGATCACTGCAGTCCTGACCGGTCCGCAGCGTATCGGGCGGATTGGGTCCAGCCGCATCGCCGGTGGAGATATAGAGCAAACGATCGGGACCGAACCGCAGGCAGCCTCCGTTATGACCTCCGGAGACCCAGGTGATCACAGTCTGAGCGGACTGTGCATCGATCCGCGGAGCCGCTCCGGATGACATCTTCAGTCGCACGACATGAGTCCCTTCGGGCTGGCCGTCGGCGCGGACATAGCAGACAAAGCATTCACGATTCTCGGCGAAGTCGGGATGCACAGTGAAACCATAGATCTGCTGGAGGCCATCGATTTCCTGTCGCAGGTCGGCGGCCAGCTCCAGTCCACAGCGCGGGTCGTCGGACAGTTGTGCCGGCGCGAAGGTCCAGATCTTTCCTTCGCGTTCCACAACGGCCAAGCGATCGGTACCGGGTAATCGTTCGACCTCCACCACTTCGCGAAACTTCAGGGCCGGAAAGGCTCGCTGCAATACGTACGGCGACGGCGGCTCGGGGGAACCATGGACGCGCGACGTAGTCCAGGCAGTCCGCTCTGCCAGCAGCGGTGAGCTTCCGGTGGTGGATACCAGCCATGCGGCTAGCATCATGACGGCGATGCGACCTGTCATACGGTACCCCTTGAGTGATGGAACCAGTGGTCGTCGAACCACTGGCCGACATTGTAATCTCGGCAAATCGCGAACTGGGGCCTCGGAACCCCGAAAACGGGCCGAGTGAAGACATGGTGAAAATTTTCCGCTCGCCACTAGTCGCCTCGGGAGGGCCGCCTAGAGTACCTGCACACGACCGCTCATGGGATTCAGGGCGGAACAGAGAAGAGGCTTTAGAACAGAGGGTATGGGACATGAAAACGTTGTATTCGGTGTTGGTGCTCGGTTGTGCATTGCTGATCGGTTCTTTCACGGTGGCCGCTGACTGCGAGAAACAGAAGGACATCGTCGATACGGCCGTGGCTGCCGGTTCTTTCAAGACGCTGGTCGCGGCAGTCAAAGCCGCTGACCTGGTCGACACGCTCAAGGGGAAGGGCCCCTTCACCGTGTTCGCTCCGACCGACGAAGCCTTCGCCAAGCTCCCCAAGGGGACGGTCGAAGATCTGCTGAAGCCGGAGAACAAGGAAAAGCTGCAGGCCATTTTGACCTATCATGTCGTGGCCGGTGACGTACGAGCGGCCGATGTGGTGAAGCTGAAGGAAGCCAAGACGGTGCAGGGAGGAACGGTCAAGATCGACACCAGCAAGGGCGTGAAGATCAACGACGCCACGGTCATCAAGACCGACATCGCCACCTCCAATGGCGTGATCCACGTGATCGACACGGTCCTGCTGCCTCACTAGTGGTGAACTGCTTCGAAACAGTCTGATGGGCTGGGTGCACAGGAGGCCGGATGATTCAATTCATCGGCCTCCTTTTCTTTTTTGCCCTGTCAGCCATGCGCCGGATGGGATCTCGCCGGGCGACTTGGGTGCCCGTGACAGCCAACCCCCCACCTTCTGGTGGAGGGATTCTTTCCGTTCTCAGCGAGGTGAATTCTGGACGGCCAGGTCCGGAGCAGGGATAATGAGCGGGATAGCCGACGGCTGCCACAGGGGTGGTCCCGGCGGCTGCACCCCCCCGGCGAGCCTTTCCGGCGGCGCCTAGATCCTTCCCTAGCACGATCGAAAGTCTGCGGAGACCGCACCGGCGGAATTGGCGCGAGCGCTGGTCGGTGTGTCGGGGGGGAATGGCAAGTGACAGGAGCACCAACGATGGGAATCAACCGAGTGAACTCGGATCGGCAGCAGATGAATTGGCAGCAGATGAGTCAGAAGCGAGTTGACAACAGCCCGTGGTGGTCGATCTGCGCGGCGAGTCTGTTGACGTGTGCCGTGTTGACGACTGGTGGATCGGCTCAGGAACTGGAATACAACCGCGACATTCGGCCGATCTTGGCCGAGCATTGTTTTGCCTGTCACGGTCCCGACAGTGCGGCGCGGAAGGCCGATCTGCGACTCGATCAGCGTGACGCGGCAATGACGATGGGGGCCATCGCGCCGGGCAAGCCGGACGAAAGCGAAGCTTTGCGGCGGATCATGTCGGAGGATCCGATGGAGGTGATGCCTCCGCCGGAGACGAAGAAGAAGGTGACGGCCGAGCAGCGTGAGAAGCTGGCTCAGTGGATTACGCAGGGCGCTCCGTACCAGCTACACTGGTCGTTTCTGCCACCAACGCGACCGCCGGTTCCGGACGCCGGCCAGTGGGCAGGGGGCAAGTACGCTGCGTGGCCGCGGAATCCGATCGACAATTTCTTGTTGGCGCGTATGACTGCGGCGGGCCTGGAGCCGGCGGAGGAGGCCGACCTGCGAACACTGGCTCGGCGCGTGAGTCTTGATCTGACCGGATTGCCGCCGGCCCCGGAGTTGGTGGAGCGATTTGTGGCCGAGGCTCAGGGCTCTGATGCCGAAGGCTCGCCGGGCCGATCGGATCGGGTCGATCGCGCTTACGAGCGGCTGGTCGACACGCTGCTCGATTCTCAGCATTGGGGTGAGCATCGCGGTCGCTATTGGCTCGACTATGCCCGCTATGCCGACACGCATGGCATCCATTTCGACAACTATCGCGAGATGTGGTCGTATCGCGATTGGGTAATTCGAGCGTTCAACGCGAACATGCCTTACGACCAGTTCACGATTGAGAATCTGGCCGGCGACCTGCTTCCCGATGCAACTCTCGATCAGAAGATCGGTTCGGGCTTCAATCGCTGCAACATGACGACGAACGAAGGCGGGATTATCGACGAGGAGTATCTCGTCTTGTACACGCGGGACCGGACGGAGACGGTGTCGCAAGTCTGGATGGGTCTGACGGCGAACTGTGCGGTCTGTCATAGCCACAAGTTCGATCCGCTGAGCCAGAAAGAATTCTATGAGATGTCGGCATTCTTCAATAATTCCACGCAGGGTGCTCGGGATGGCAACATCCAGGACACGCCGCCGATCATCGTTGTGCCTCAGGTGGCGGATCGCGAACGATGGAACGCATTGCCCGGACTGATCGAGACGGCTCGTGCGAATCTTGAGCAGCGTCGTCAGCAGGCTCAGGGCGATTTCCAGCAATGGCTGTTGGCTCTGAATCCTGAGAAATTGAATGCCACTTTGCCATCGGCGCCGATGGCGTTCTCCGCACCGCTGGACGAAGGCGATGGTCGGAAGCTGCATGCGACGGTCGGCGGTGAAGCGCGGGAGCTGGACTTATCGGAATCGGCCACCTGGCGCGACGGCGCGGTCGGCAAAGCACTGCAGGTACAGGGCGCGGCCGCTGAGGTGGCGGATGCCGGGGACTTTGAGCTTGCCGATCCGTTCACCTGTTCGGCCTGGGTGAATCTGCCGGCCAGTGACGATGCGGGAGCCATCTGTGCTCGGATGGAGCAGGGACCGCAGTATCGCGGCTGGGACTTCTGGACACAGCGTCGTACGGTCGGTCTGCATGTCATCAGTGCCTGGCCTGATCAGGGCCTGAAGGTTTTGGGCAAGGCGCAGATTCCGGCCGACCAGTGGGTGCATGTGGCGGTCAGCTACGATGGTTCGGGCAAGTCGGCGGGCGTGAAGGTGTACTACAACGGTGAGCCGCAGGAGACGAACGTTGAGAACGACAAGCTGTCGGGCTCGATTCGGACTTCCGTGCCGCTGAAGATCGGCCAGCGCAATTCGAGCGAACCGTTGACCGGCGCGGTGCAGGATCTGCGGATCTATCGGGGCGTATTGAGTCCGAGCGAGGTGCTGGCCCTGGCTCGGCTGAGCAAGTTCGCTCGACTGGTGCTGGACGCTCAACAGGCCCAGTCGTCAGGAAATACCGCGTCAGGAAACACCGGTTCGACCTCCGAGGCTCAGCCAGCGGACTGGACGACTCGGATTCCGCCGGCGGACCGCGATGCGCTCTATCGATTCTGGCTGGAAGCCTTTGATGGCACCTATCGATCGATGGCCGATCAGATTGCCGCGCTGGAGCGTGAGCAGGCCGATTTGAAATCGCGTGGCACGATTGCTCACGTGATGCAGGAAAAGCCTGAAGCGCCGATGGCTTACGTGCTGTTCCGAGGGGAATACGATAAGCGTCGGGATCAGGTAACGGCCGACACTCCGGATGTGCTCCCCCCCTTCCCTGCCAACGGTCCGCGCAACCGACTTGGTTTCGCTCGTTGGCTGCTGCAGCCCGACCAGCCGTTAACTGCGCGAGTGACGGTGAATCGTTTCTGGCAGGAAGTTTTTGGCACGGGACTAGTGAAGACGGCCGGAGACTTTGGTGTGTCGGGTGAATTGCCGTCGCACCCTGAGCTGTTGGATTGGCTGGCGGTCGATTTCCGCGAGTCGGGTTGGGATGTCAAACGGCTATTCCGCTTGATGGTCACTTCCTCGGCCTACCGTCAGTCAGCGCACGTGACGCCCGCCAAGCTGGAGCGTGATCCAGAGAATCGGCTCCTGTCGCGCGGACCTCGCTTCCGCATGGACGCCGAGATGGTGCGGGACTACGCGTTGGCTGCGAGCGGGTTGCTGGTCGAAAAGATTGGTGGACCGAGCGTGAAGCCGTATCAGCCGCCGGGAGTCTGGGAGGCGATTGCGATGGACGTGAGCAACACGCGGTTCTATCAGCAGGGGAACGGCGAGGACTTGTACCGCCGCAGCATGTACACGTTCGTCAAACGGATGGCCCCGCCGGCTTCGATGGAGATCTTCAACGCGCCGAACCGGGAGTACTGCGTGGTGCGTCGGGAACGGACCAACACGGCCCTGCAGTCGCTGGTGACGTTGAACGATCCGCAGTTCATCGAAGCGGCTCGGCGGTTGGCTCAAACCGCGATCAGTGCCTCGCCGGAGACCGACGAACGATTGAAGCTGATTGGCTTGCGGCTGGTCAGTCGCGAGTTCCGACCGGACGAACGAACGGTGATCCATCAATCGTTGAACGCCTTGCTGGATCATTACCGGGCTCATCCGGAAGACGCGGCCGAGCTGTTGAAGGTCGGTGAGGTATCGGCGCCGGAGGTGATGGACAAGCCGGAATTGGCGAGCTGGACGATGTTGTGCAACGAGCTGATGAACCTGGACGAGGTGTTGAACAAATAGCCGGCCGAGCTGCGACGCGGTCGGACCCGTGGACGGGTAGATCGGGCGTCGAGTGTGGCCGATGGAAGCCTGACGATCTGCCGGACGGACTCAAACCGGACGGCAAGGGAGACTGATGCGATGTTGACCTTCGAAGAATTCAAGACGAATATCACTCGCCGCTACCTGTTCGCTCAGGGCTCGCACGCCCTCGGAGCCGCTGCTCTGGCGTCGTTGACCGGCGTCCAAGGCTGGCCGCATGTGGCTCATGCCGCGCCATCGGCGGTTGGTTTCCCGGGGGCGGTACCACCGCACTTCTTGCCGAAAGCCAAGCACATCATTTATCTCCATATGGTGGGCGGCCCCTCGCAACTGGATTTGTACGATTACAAACCGGTGATGCAGGAATGGTACGACAAGGATCTCCCCGAATCGGTCCGCATGGGTCAGCGACTGACGACGATGACATCGGGTCAAGCTCGATTCCCCATCGCGCCGTCGATGTACAAGTTCGAGCAGTGCGGGAAGAGCGGCATGTGGGTTTCTGAGCTGCTGCCGTGGACCAAAAAGATGGTCGACGAACTGGCCTTTGTCCGCAGCATGAATACGGAGGCCATCAATCACGAGCCGGCGATCAGCTACATCCAGACTGGCAATCAAATCACCGGTCGGCCCTGTCTGGGATCGTGGGTTTCATACGGGCTGGGATCGCTGAACAACAACCTGCCGACGTTTGTGCTGATGATCGCCAAACCGTCGAACACCGAGCAGGTGCAGGCCATCTCAGCTCGCCTGTGGTCCTCGGGCTATCTTCCGGGCGTGCATGCGGCGACCTCGCTGCGAACGGCCGGCGACCCGATCCTGTACATCAACAATCCCCAGGGTGTGACGCGAGATGTCCGGCGCACGACGCTGGACGGATTGAAGACCCTGAATGAGATGAATTACCAGCTGGTCGGCGATCCAGAGACGCACACTCGGATCCAGCAGTATGAACTGGCGTTCCGGATGCAGGCCAGTGTCCCCGAGCTGACCGATCTGTCGACTGAGACCCAGGCGACGTTCGATCTGTACGGTGAAGCGGCTCGTACTCCTGGCACTTTCGCCAACACGGCCATGCTCGCTCGTCGCATGGTTGAGCGTGGCGTGCGGTTCGTGCAGATTTACCACAACAACTGGGACACTCATGCCAACGTCGCAGGCCGGCTCCCCGATCAATGCCGCGACGTCGACCAGGCGACCTATGGCTTGATCAACGATCTCAAACAGCGGGGAATGCTGGATGATACGCTGGTGATCTGGGGCGGCGAGTTTGGTCGGACGATCTATTCGCAAGGTGGGTTGTCGAAACAGAACTATGGCCGTGACCACCATCCCCGGTGCTTCACCATGTGGATGGCCGGCGGCGGCATCAAGGGAGGGACGATCTACGGCGAAACCGACGACTTCTCGTACAACATCGTCGAGAATCCGGTTCATATCCGCGATCTGCACGCCACCATCATGCAATTGCTGGGCTACGACCACGAACGGTTCAGCTACAAGTACCAGGGGCTCGATCAGCGACTGACGGGTGTGATCCCCGCTCGAGTCGTTCAAGAACTCCTGGCCTAGTCCACCCGTTCAGATTTCGGGCCAGGCCGCCTCGTCGCACATCAGCGTTGCATGCGGATGCGTCAGCAGCATCGAAGCCGGAAACTCGGTAGTGATGCGACCACTCAGCAGCCGCTCCACCACCGGCCGTTTGGCGGCTCCGCTGACCAGCAGCAGAATCTGCCGCGATTGCAGCAGGTCGGCGATCCCCAGTGTCAGGCCGCAGCTGGGACGGGTGGCCGTCTGAGTGAGCATGGTGTGCGTGAGCGACGTGTGCGACAGGTTGGCCACGTGGGCGTGAGGCTGCAAGTAAGCAGCCGGCTCGTTGAAGCCCAGATGGCCGTTCAGCCCCAGGCCCAGCACGCACAGGTCGATAGGGCCTTCGGCTTCAAGCACTCGAGCGATTCGAGCACACTCGTTGTCGAAGTCAGATGCCTGGCCGTCGAACGCCAGATAGCGATCGTGCCAGCCCAGCGGGAGAATCAGAGACGTTTGGAGAAAAACCTCGCAGGAGGCCGGATCGTCCATCGCCAGGCCTCCCCATTCGTCGAGCTTCACCACACGCACTTCCCGACCCAGCTCGGGTTCGCTCAGCACTCGAGCGGCCAGCATGTCGTAAGAGAGCATGGGTGTGTGCCCAGTGGCCAGACAGAGCAGCGAACCGGGCTTGTACCGCAGCTGCTGCTCGATGCGCTCAGCCGCGCGAACACTCATCGACTCATGGTCGGAATAAACGAGTGTCTGAATCATGACCTTCCCTCGGCAAGATTGGCCAGCACGGCCGCGGCCGCTCCCATCCAACCGGCGTCGACACCGAGTTCCGCGGAGATGATCGGCACGTGGCGATGGAGTTCGGACCAGACGAACTCGCGGCAGGCGTGCACCAGCGACTCGCGGTACAGTCCGGTCACGAGTCCCAGTCCGCCGCCGACGATGACGCGTTCCGGGTCGAGCGTATTGATCAGCTGAGCGACAGCGGCGCCGACAGCTCGACCGGCCGAACCGACGACCTGCACGGCTACGAGATCGCCTTCGGCCGCGAGCTGCAACACTTCGGGGGCGTGGCCGGTGAAATCAGGCACGTGTTCGGCATAACGACGAGCGAGGGCGGGACCGGCGGCCATCGATTCCAGGGGCGGACCGATCACCTCATGTCCCTTCGCGTCCAGGATCGACAACATGCTGCTCGCGAAAGTCCCCGTCAGGCCTCGAGCGCCGACGAAGGGGCGACCGTCGATCATCAGGCAGCTGCTGATGCCCGTTCCGATCGTCACGTAGACGAACGAGTGGAGGCTTCGACCGGCTCCCCACCGCGATTCGGCTTGAGCGGCGGCCCGCACGTCGGCTTCAACTTGAACGGGACAGTGGGCGACTCGTTCAATCGCACCGCGAAGGTCATAGCCGCTCCAGGGGAACGTGGCTTCGCTGACGATGGCCCCGCCAGGATCGACCAGTTCGGCGACACCCAAGCCGACGCCGACCGGACGCGAGGAGGCTGCTTTGACGTCATCCATCAGGGATTCGATCAGCGAGAGAACGCGTGAGAGGACTTCGTCGCCACCCAGCTGCGGGTCGGTCGGGGTCCGCCGACGCGCCACGATTTGTCCACCGGCGGTGACGATCCCTGCGGCGATCTTTGTTCCGCCGAGGTCTACGCCCAGGACGACTTCATCCGGTAGCTCACGCGTTGTTGGGCCCATCGTTTGACCGATTCCCGGTTCGGGTTGAGTGGACTCAAGGCAGGATAATTGCACTGGCCGCACGACTTATCGTACGGCGAATAAGCGGAACGAACTTAGTCCCAGGGGAAGCGTAACCGCTGGCCCGGCCGACCGCCATCCCTGAGGTGTCGGACCGGGCCACGGCGAAACGGCCAGTTGCAGCTTGACACTGCGGCGCCGGGTGGCCGAGAATACCAGTTCGCCTGCCGCGCTGCCAAATGAGGTATCTGAGGTGTTGCTGCCATCCGTCGAGACCCGCTCGATTTCGAGGCCTTCCAAAATCGCCGTGCTGGGCGTGTTGATCGCTGGCGTCTGGACGATCGGCGTGGGGTCTTCGGCGATGGGCCAAGACAACAAAGCCATACATCCCGATGCGGCTAAGTGGTACGCCGCAGAGATCCAACCCTTATTCGATCGTTACTGCTTTGACTGCCATGGTCGGGGTGCCAACGAAGGGAAGCTGACGCTGGACAATCTCGGTTCGGCGACCCACGTTGCTGATGAAGCCCAGACGTGGTGGAAGGTGACGAAGAACCTGCGGGCTGGCGTGATGCCGCCGGTGGGTGAGGCGCGTCCGACGGAGGCTGAGCTGCAACGAATTAATCACTGGATCAAGTTCGGCGCCTGGCGGATCCGGCCAAACGATCCGGATCCGGGTCGCCAGGTAATCCGGCGTCTGAACCGGGCCGAGTATGCCAATACGATCCGCGACTTGATGGGGATCGAGTTTGACGCCGAGCTGGCCTTTCCGCCTGACGACTCCGGGCACGGATTCGACAACATCGGCGACGCCATGTCGTTTTCGCCACTGTTGCTCGAGAAGTACCTGCAAGCGGCTCAGACGATCGTTGCCGAAGCCGTGCCGCGGGTCGGCAAGATCGTTCCGCGACAAGTGGTGCACGGATCGGAGTTTACCGGCTCCAAACATCGCGACGGCCGACTGGACGGTAAAAAGCCCGCCAGCATTCATCGCGAAGTCACGTTGGACGAGTCGGGAACGTACCGTGTGGAGTTGACGGTGAAGCTGCACGGCTCGTTCGATTTCGATCCAGCTCGGTACCGGGTGACGTTTCGGCTGGACGGCCAGAATCGACTCGAGCAGGAATACGGCTGGGACGAGAACAAGCAATTGCGGTTCGAATATCAGGAGACATGGGAGGCTGGACCGCATCAGCTGGAGCTGGTCCTCGAACCCGTGCCACCAGCCGAATCGGAGGGTGGGGACGGAGCCGATGGACCCGGCGCCGCGACGACCGGTGTGTCGTTTGAGTTGTCGCAGGTGTTGATTGAGGGACCGCAGGGCACCGACCGGCTGGTTGCTCCTGCCAACTACGCTCGATTCTTTCCTCGACCCGAGGCACCAACGGATTCGGCGGAGCGACGAGCCTACGCCACCGAGCTTCTGCAACGGTTTGCCGTTCGTGCCTATCGCGGCAAGGTGTCGCCGGCGACCGTGGATCGGCTGGTGGCAATAGCCGAGAAGCGATACGACCAACCGGGTGCGACATTTGAGGAGGGGATTGGTCAGGCCATGATCGCTGTGCTGGCCTCGCCGCGTTTTCTGTTTCGAACGGACGCGCCGCTGGAAGGAACCGAGAGCCAGCAGTATGCCATGGTGGACGAGCTGTCACTGGCGTCGCGGCTGAGCTACTTTCTCTGGTCAACCATGCCGGACGAAGAGCTGTTTCGGCTGGCCGAAGCAGGTCAGCTGCGCAGCGAACTCGAGGCGCAGGTCAGGCGGATGCTGAACGACCGTCGCTCGAATGCGCTGATCCAGAACTTTGTTGGCCAATGGCTGCGAACTCGCGATGTCACTCAGGTTTCCGTCGACCCGATTGTCGTATTGGGATATCAGCAGGAATTCGAGCAGTTACGGGAGCGGTTTCGGGGCCGATTCCGGAGACGAGGGCCGGATGCTGAGCCGCCGTCGCCGGAAGAGCAGAAGATGCGGGACCGGCTGCGTGAGCTGCGGGAAATCGCTGACAAGTTTGATGGCCAGCTGCGGCAGGCGATGCGACGCGAGACGGAGATGTGTTTTGAGCACATCGTGCGGGAAGATCGGAGTCTGTTGGAGCTGATCGATGCCGACTACACCTTCTTGAACGGGCGACTCGCCGAACTCTACGGCATCCCGGATGTCGCGGGCGACGAGATGCGTCGCGTATCGTTGCCGGCGGGGAGTCCGCGCGGAGGCGTGTTGTCGCAGGCGTCGATGTTGCTGATCACCTCCAATCCGACTCGCACCTCGCCGGTCAAACGGGGCCTGTTCGTGCTCGACAACATCCTTGGCACACCGGCACCTCCGGCTCCCGCTGGAGTCCCCGACCTGGAGGAGTCCGGCAAACGGTTTGGCGACCGCGAGCCATCGCTGCGAGAACTGCTGGCCGTGCATCGCGAATCTGCGTTGTGTTCTTCGTGTCATTCCCGCATGGACCCGCTCGGGCTGGCTCTCGAGAACTTCAATGCCTTGGGGATGTGGCGTGATACGGACAACGACCAGCCGATCGACGCATCGGGCCAGCTGATCACCGGTGAGAAATTTAAGGATGTGCGCGAGCTGAAAAAGATTCTGACGGGACCTCGTGCCGACGATTTCTATCGATGTGTCGCGCAGAAGCTGTTAACTTATGCCATCGGGCGCGGGCTTGAGTACACCGACGAGCATACCGTGGATTTGATTGTGGAGCGGATGAAGGCAGATGATGGGAAGTTCAGTGCGTTGTTGATGGGAGTCGTCGAGTCGGCTCCATTCCAGAAGCAGCGGCTGGGACGATCTTCGTCGCCTGTGGCGGCCAGCACTGTCAGTGGAGAACGACCATGACCGATTTCACGAACCGTCGCCCCACGCCAAGGTCGGGTTTCGACCGCCGTCGGTTCCTGCATGGGCTGGGAGTTGCCGTTGCCCTGCCGTGGTTCGAATCGCTGATCGCCGGCAGCCGTATGGCGGCAGCGGCGGAAGGAGGAGCGGCTGGTGCGGTCACGGCGACCGGCGCTCCGCTGCGGATGGCCTTTCTGTCGATCCCGAACGGCGTGCAGCAGGATCACTGGTTTCCCGACGAACAGTTTGCGCTGAACGACACGATGGCTCCGCTGGAGTCGCTTAAAGAGCACTTCCAGGTCATTTCGGGCCTAGACCATGTCCATGCGACGGCGGGTCCGGACGGGGCCGGCGATCATGCTCGAGCCAGTGCAACGTTCCTGACCGGTCAGCGGGCCCGCAAGACGGCCGGCAGCGACATCCGAGTCGGCATCTCCGTCGATCAGTTAGCCGCTCAGCGACTTGGAAACGCTACGCGGTTGCCGTCGCTCGAGCTGACCTCGGACGTCATTCGCAACTCGGGTAGTTGCGACTCGGGTTACGCGTGCGCTTATCAATACAATCTGGCTTGGAGTTCGCCGACCACGCCGGTGACTCCGGAGGCCAACCCACGACTAGTCTTTGAGCGGCTGTTCGGAGCCGGAGACCCGGCCGATCGCCAGCGCAATTACGCTCAGCGTCAAGCGACTCAGCACAGCGTGCTCGATTTCGTGCTGGAAGAGGCTCGCGACATGGAGCGTCAGCTGGCGGTGCAGGATCGTCGGAAGTTTGACGAGTATCTGACGATCGTGCGGGATGTGGAACGCAGGATCAAGGCAGCCGAGCAGGCCGGGGGTCCTCCGTCAACCGAAGCGACCGTCCCGGTGGGAATTCCGGGCGACTTTGGGGACCACATGGATCTGATGTGCGACATGATGGCATTGGCATTCCAATCCGATTCCACTCGTATCGCCACTCTGCTGCTGGCTTACGACGGCAGCAATCGGAGTTTCCCGCATCTCGGTATCGCTGAGGGACACCATTACCTGACGCACAGCCAACGGAAGCCTGAGCTGGCCAAGAAGGTGGCTCAGATCGATCAGTTCTATGTTGGCCGGCTGGCGAGATTGCTGGAAAAGCTGAATTCGATTCAGGACACCGACGGTCGATCCGTGCTGTACAACTCAATGATCGTCTACGGCGGAGCGATCGCGGATGGAAACCGGCATTCTCACGACAATTTGCCCGTGATTCTGGCGGGTCACGCCGGCGGCGCGTTGGCGACCGGCCGTCACTTGAAGGTTGACTCTCAGCCGATGTCGAATCTGTTTGTCAGCATGCTGGACTATTTCGGATCGCCGGTCGAACAGTTCGGCGACTCGACTTCGCGGCTGGAAGCGATCCACGGCTGAGAATGAGTCGCTAACAGGACTGACACTTCGGGGACAGCGACTCTTACGTCGAGTCAGTCGAGTCAGTCGAGTCACTCTCGGCTCGTTGTCTTCTGGCAATGGAGAGTCCGTTGTTTTTTCGCACGAAGACACAGAGGAACAAAGGACACGGAGAAGAAGAACACGGAGTAGAAGGAACACAGGACATGGAGAAGTGTGTGCCGGCAACTACTCCTGCGTACCCTCGCCCCGGTACTCTTGGCGCGAGGGGCATGGCGGAGGGGTGGAAGTTACGGTAAGTTCCTGGGGCGAGTTCTGGCAGTTTGAAGAGGGTGCCCGACTGAGGCGGGGCGATGAGTGGATTACAGGAGACAACGGCACAGCGAGTCTGGCGCGGGATACCGGCGTGGGTCGGTTGGAGCATCGTGACGCTGGCCCTGTGGGGTATCTGGGCCGTTTTGTCCAAGGCCATTCCGTCGGACGCGTTGTCGGCGACCGAGGTGCAAGTCGTCTCGACGTTGGGGCTGATCCCCATCCTGCTGGTGTTGGGCGTCATCAAGAACCGTCCGACGGAGCGGAGTGATCGGCTGGGGATCGCCTTGGCGCTGGGTGCCGGCATCATCTCGTCGCTCGCTAACATCCCCTACTACGGATTGCTCAGCAGTAACAAGGCCGCTGCTGTGGTACCGCTGACTTCGATGTACCCTCTGATCACCGTCCTGCTGGCGGTACCCATTCTGAAGGAAAGACTGAACTGGATTCAGCTGGGTGGTATCCTCGTGTCGCTGGTCGCGATTTACATGTTCAATGTCCAGGAGGAGGGCGGCTGGTTCTCGCTCTGGCTGTTGATGGCCATGGTCCCGATTGCCATGTGGGGCATCGCCGGCCTGGTGCAGAAGATGTCGACGAACCACATTTCCGGCACTCGAGCGGCGTTCTGGTTCATGGCGGCGTTTGTCGTCGTGGGAGCGGTGATGGCGTTGTGGGATCCTCCTCCGGTCAACATTTCTCAGCGCACCCTGGTTTTGGCTGCGCTGGTCGGATTCACGCTGGCCCTGGGAAACTGCACGATCCTGCTGGCTTATGCCCAGAACGGCAAAGCGTCGATCATCACGCCGCTGACCGGACTCTATCCTGTGATCAGCATTCCGATTGCCATGTGGAAGTGGGAAGAGACCATTTCGGCTCGTGAAGCTATCGGTGTCCTATGCGCGTTGCTGGCCGTGGTGTTGTTGGCTTGCGAGTCACGTCCGATCCAGGCGCGCCAGGTGGTGACGGCCGGGGATCAGGCCTAAGTGCTTTGGGGTTATGAAAAGGGGAGAAGAGCGGATGCAGTCGATCGAACAGATGATGCAACACGGAGTGGTGCTCGGTGACGGCGGCTATCTACTGGAGCTCGAACGCCGCGGCTATGTCGACAGTGGTTCCAAGCGAGAGAAGGTCGGCACGGGGAAAGGGAGTGGCCAGTTCACGCCGGAAGTGGCGATTGAGCATCCGGATGCCTTGCGGGAGCTGCATCGGGAATTCCTGATGGCCGGCGCCAAGGTTCTGCAGGCTCTGACGTTCTTTGGCACTCGCGAAAAGCTCTCGCGCGCGGGCTATGGAGCGGACACGGAACGCATCAATCATGCGGCCGTGAAGCTGGCCAAGGAAATCGCTGGCGAGCAGGCATTGGTGGCGGGCAGCGTCTCACGCACTCAAATGATCGAGCGACAAGGGATGGAGTCGCTCGGCCAGGCCCGTGACCATATCGCTGAACAGATCCGATTCCTCCAGGATGCGGGCGTCGATCTGCTGATCCTCGAGACGTTCTTCCATCTCGCTGAGATGCGAGTCGCTTTGGAATGCGCGGCCGAAAGCGGACTGCCAGCAATCGCTACGATGAGCTTCCGACCGCTGATCCAGCAATGTACGGATGGCCACACGCCGGCCGAATGTGCTCGAGTGATGGCCGATTTGGGAGCGGTGGCGGTTGGCGCGAACTGCGAACAGAACCCGCGTCGCATGCTCCCCTTGCTGCAGGAAATGCGCCAAGCGACCTCCGTGCCGCTGGCCGCTCAACCGGCCGCTTTCCGGACTACCGACGAATGCCATTGCTTTACTCGCCAACCGGCATTCCCAGACGATCTCGAAACGATCCAGGTGTCACGCACCGAGTTCTTCGAGTTCGGCAAGTGGGCCAAGTCGGAAGGTGTCGGCTTTGCCGGAGGCTGCTGTGGCTGCAACGCCGCCTACATCCGCACCCTGGCTGATGGTCTTGCCGAAGCTTGATCGCTGATACAGTTTCGCTCGCATAGTCTCATCCCAACACACTCTTCTCCGTGTCCTTTGTTCCTTGGTGTGTCCGTGCGAAAAAACAACCGACTCGTCATTACTCAATGACCGCGCCGTGAGTCACGCGACTGGCTGGCATGACATCCTCAATGGCGATGCAAACCGCTATGCCCCTCACCCTGGCCGTCTGCCCGGAGTACAGGGGCGAGGGTGCTCAGTAGGGGAGCACAGTTGCGGGTGGAGCGGGTAAGATGATGAGTCTGTGGTGCGATCTCGAGGCGGCTGCTGCGGATGCTCGATGATCGTCAGGTAGACTGAACGCGGACGGGACGGAGTGGGCGATGGCGGGTCATGGTCGGGTCATCGGCTGGCTGATGCGGGTGCGGCAGGAGCCTGCGGCGATGGTGACGCTGATCGTCGTAGCGGCGGGAATCTGGAGTTTTGGCAAGCTGGCGGAAGCGGTCACCGCGGGGTCGACGGAGAGTTTTGACGAGCGAGTTGTGCTGGCGCTGCGGAATCCTTCCGATCTGGCCGACCCGATTGGTCCTCCGTGGGTCGAAGAGATGCTTCGTGACTTCACGGCGCTCGGTGGGGTGGCCGTGTTGACTGGCTTGACCCTGGCCGCGTCGATCTGGTTGGGGCTGGAAGGCGAGCGGCATCTGGCGATCGTGCTGCTGGTCGCCGTGCTGGGGGGCCTGCTCACCAGTTCGCTGCTGAAACTGCAGTACGAACGCCCTCGACCGCAGCTCGTCCCTCACGGATCGTACGTCTATTCGCACAGTTTTCCGAGCGGTCATGCGATGATGTCGGCGGCGACTTACCTGACGCTGGCCGTGATGATCGCCAGGAGCCGCCGTCGGAAGTCGGTGCGGGTATTTGTGCTGTTGTTTGCACTGCTGCTGACCGTCCTGGTAGGATTAAGCCGCGTGTATCTGGGAGTTCACTGGCCGACCGACGTGCTGGCGGGCTGGATAGGCGGCGCCGTGTGGGCGCTGACCGTCTGGTACGTGGCCGGTTATTGGCGCCCGACGGAGAAGAGTCCATGAACTGTCCGCGATCGATTTCCAGCCTGCGAGTCGTGTCGACCCTGGTACTGCTGGCCTGTGCCGTCGGGCTGGTGATTCCCCGGCTTGCTCGAGCGGCTGAGCCGGAGAAGCCGATACGTGCGTTGCTGGTCGTCGGCGGCTGCTGTCACGATTACGCTCGGCAGAAGGAGCTGCTGACGAAAGGGATCTCCGCTCGAGCTAACGTTGAGTGGACCATCGCTTATGATCCTGACACCACGACCAAGCACGCGAATCCCGTCTACGACAACCCCGACTGGGCTAAGGGGTTTGACGTCGTCGTCCACGACGAATGCAGTGCCGATGTGACTGACGCCGAGTTTATCAAGAAGGTATTGAAGCCGCACCGTGAAGGAGTCCCGGCGGTGCTGGTCCATTGCGGCATGCATTCGTACCGCGGTGAGGGCTATCCGAAGGCGACTGAGTGGTTTGACTTTACCGGACTGGCCAGCACGGGCCATGGGCCGCAGGCCCCGATCGACGTCCATTACGTCGATCCCAATCATCCGGTAACCAAGGGTTTGGCCGATTGGAAGACGATCAAGGAAGAACTCTACAACAACTCCGCCGGCAAGCTGCACGATACGGCTCATGCCCTGGCCGAAGGGACTCAAGTCGTCACCGATCGCAACGGCCAGACCCGTACCGATCATGCGATCATCGCTTGGACGAATCTCTACAACGACAAGACTCGTGTCTTTTCGACGACACTCGGCCACAACAACGATACCGTGGGTGATGATCGCTATCTCGATCTCATCACTCAAGGACTGCTGTGGGCCGTGGGCCGCGAGAAGCCGTAGGCAAGTGTGGCAAATTGGCCCTACTTGGCCGTGGAGATCATTCCCCGTTCCCGCAGCCACTCAGCCGCCCGATCGGGCCAGGTGGTGGAAGGCGATTCGGTGCGCCGCAATCCGTAGCCGTGACCACCGGTCGGATAGAGATGAACGCCCACTGGTACTTTGGCCTGTTTCAGAGCCAATGCCCAGTACAACACGTTGTCGGCGTTCACCGGATCGTCCTGTGCCATCGTCAGAAACGTAGGAGGTGTCTGCTCCGTGATCTTCAGATGCGGGACAATCTGATTGTCAGCCTTGGCGTCGATCAGATACGCCGGGTAGATCAGAATGGCAAAGTCGGGTCGGCAACTGACATCGTCGGCCGCGTCAACTCGGTCATATGTCCGCTGTTCGAAGTTGGTGCACAGTGACGCGGCCAGATGCCCGCCGGCCGAGAATCCCAGCACGCCGATTCGTTTCGGGTCGATCCCCCACTCGGTCGCGTGATGTCGCACCAGCCCCAGTGCTCGTTGAGCGTCCTGCAGGGGCGCTTCATGGCGAGCTCGACCTTCACGGACGGGCACACGGTACTTGAGCAACACACCGGTGACGCCGATGGAGTTCAACCACTCGCAGACCTCGGTCCCTTCCAAGTCCCAGGCGAGGATATGAAATCCGCCCCCCGGGCAAACCACCACCGCCGCTCCGGTGTCGATCTCTTTCGCCGGTCGAAACACGGTCAACGTCGGGTCCGAGACGTTCCCCAGCCGGATCACGCGTTTCCCGGCAACTTGGTTCTCATCCGGTTTCGTGAGATCCGACTCAGCCGGCAGCGTCTTGGTGTCACCTGGCGCAGCGGCTGGCCACAATCGCAGCGGCTCGATCAGATTCTCCGCTCGCACGACGCCCTGGCATGTGAACAACAGCAGGGCCAGCACCGACCCGGACCGTACGCATCTCGAAACAATCGACTGCCTCATTTCGTGAACTCCCTGATCTTGTGCTGGCTATCTTTTTCCACTCGGAGAGATCCCCCGATTCCGGTCCGCGTCCCGGCACTCCGGAGGTCCGTGCGACCGGGGCACATTATAGTAGCAATTGTCTGCCAGCATACGCTCGAGGCCCGGACCGGACCGGCTCGAACCGGAAGCGCGCCGCCGTTTGTTGACTGAGGAGGCCACGCCTCTGGCTCAGGGGCACGATGGGTTCTCCCTACGTGGTGCGAGGAACGACGCAGATGAAGGCATGGTTCACGGCGATAGCGTTTGGTCTGATCGTGGCGACGGCCGTGCTGGTCGGCGACAGCGCGCAAGGGGCGAGGATCGCCTTTCTGGTCGCCGAGTACCCCGGTCAGGAGGCGCACGGCGACTCGTTCGTGATCTCGATCGACTCGCTCGACACCGACCGGCTGCAGCATGCTCGGCTGCTGGTCGACTGGATCTCCAGCGGAGCGAATCCGGAAAACGCACCTGACGGGCGAATCGTTGTCTCGGCGATCGCTCCGGGAACGGACGGCGTCAACCGGGATTGGCGCGCGGCGGGCCATCCGGTGTGGTCTTGGCACCCGGTCGGGGAGGTCTCTTTTGCTGACTCGACGATCGAACTGATCGACGGTTGGCCGACATTTGTCGAGCAGGACGTGCCCGGCTGGATGTCGAATACCAACGGGAATATTGGCTTCTGGAGCTACACGGTGGTGCAGGAGCTGGGGGTAGTCCCCGAGCCGGCGGGCGCGGGTCTGGTGACAATCGGGGCGATCGCTGTGGGGGTCTCCAGTCGCCGACGCCGCTCGTGACGGGCCGGACCGGCTGGGTTAGAATGAGTGGACCGGCCCGTTCCGGGTGCCGTCCCACCTCAGTCCATCCCTCCAGACCGGTCTCGAGCCATGCACGGTGCTTTTCGCCATATCCGAACCTTCGTCTCGTTTGTGTTGACTCCCTGCGTGTTGCTGCTGGTTATCGACTCGATCGATCCGGTGTACGCTGGCGAAACGACGGACGCGATCAGCTTTAACAAGCACATCCGGCCCATCCTCTCCGCCAACTGCTTCGCCTGCCATGGCTTCGACGCCAAAAAGCGCGAGGCCGAGTTGCGGCTGGACACTCCCGACGGAGCCTTCGCTGAACGGAACGGTTCGCGAGCCATCGTGCCGGGCAACGTGGAAGCGAGCGAACTTTGGCGGCGGATCGTGACGGACAACACCGACGAGCGGATGCCGCCGCTGGACAGTCACAAGGAACTGACCGACGAGCAGAAACAGCTGCTGCGCCGTTGGATTGAGCAAGGGGCCCCGTACCAGAAGCACTGGGCCTTTGAACCTCCCACAGGCGAAATGCCCCGTGAGGTCGTGGTCGGACCCCGTCATCAGAATCCCGTTGACGACTTCATCGCCGCTCGACTGGTCGCCGAAGGACTGACGCCCGCCCCGGAAGCCGAACGGCACATTCTGCTGCGTCGAGTGTCATTCGCGCTGACCGGATTGCCGCCGACGCTGGAAGAGCAGCAGGAGTTTCTGAGCGACGAACGCGAAGGGGCCTACGAACGGCTGGTCGATCGTCTGCTTGAATCACCGCGATTTGGCGAAGAGATGGCTCGCCATTGGCTCGACGTCGCTCGCTATGCCGATACGCACGGGATGCATCTGGACAACGAGCGTCAGACGTGGGCCTATCGCGACTGGGTCGTGGGAGCGTTCAACCGAAATCTCCCCTTCGACCAGTTCACCATCGACCAGCTGGCCGGAGACTTGCTTCCCGACTCGACACCGGAACAATTGACGGCGACTGGCTACAATCGGTGCAACGTCACCTCGAGTGAAGGTGGGTCGATCGACGACGAGCTGATTTTCCGCTATGCGGTCGACCGCACGGCGACGACGATTCAGACGTGGCTGGGCCTGACGGCCGGCTGTGCCGTCTGCCACGACCACAAGTTCGATCCGATCACCCAGCGCGAGTTTTATTCGCTCTACGCCTTCTTTCACTCCGCCGCCGACCCGGCCATGGACGGGAATTCCCTGCTGACTCCGCCCGTCGTCCGACTGGAACCGCCCACCGTTACCGCTCAACTGCGCCAGCTCGACCAGCAGATCGCAGATCGCCAGCAGGCGGTGGACCAGTTGACCGCCAATTTGAACTACAACGATCCGCAGAACGATCCACAACAATCGTTCTCGGTCTGGTGGCAGGAGGCTACAGGCAAGGACACAGAAGGCTTGCCGGGCGACATCAACGCGATTGCCAAGGGAGGGCCCGGTTCGAGTGTCAGTGCTGACGACACGAACAAATTGCGGACCTGGTACCTGCAGAACGTCTGTGCTGCCACTCAACCCCAATTCGCTCCGCTGCTGACTGAACTCAAACAGCTCCGCGACCAGCGATCGCAGGTCGATGCGTCAGTGCCCAGCACCTTCATCTTCCGAGATCTCGACCAACCTCGGCAGAGTTTCGTGATGATGCGAGGCGCGTACGACAAGCCGGGCGACCGCGTTGAACCGGGTGTGCCGGCGATCCTCCCGCCGCTAACGACCTCCACGCAGTCAACTCGAGCGACACGGCTCGACTTGGCTCGATGGCTCGTGGCCCACGAGAATCCGCTGACCGCTCGAGTAACAGTAAATCGATTCTGGCAACAGATTTTCGGCGTGGGGTTGGTGAAGACGAGTTACGATTTCGGGTCGCAGGGCCAACTCCCCAGTCATCCGGAGCTGCTCGATTGGCTGGCCGTTGACTTTCGCGAGTCGGGCTGGAACGTCAAACGGTTGGTGCGGATGCTGGTCACTTCGGAGGCCTTCCGCCGCAGCTCTCGGGTCGAGCCGGCTGTGTACGCTCGTGATCCGGAGAATCGGCTCTACGCTCGCGGCCCCCGCATCCGACTCGACGCCGAACAGATTCGCGACAACGCCCTCTTTGTCGGCGGCCTGATCGACTTGACGATGGGGGGCAAAGGGGTCCGGACTTACCAGCCGAATAACATCTGGGAGCCCGTTGGATTCGCCGGCTCGAACACGAGGTTCTATCAGCAGGACAGCGGTTCGTCGCTGTATCGACGCAGCCTCTACACGTTCCTCAAACGGACCGCTCCGCCCCCCTTCATGTCGAACTTCGACGCGCCCAACCGCGAACAGTTCTGCACGCGTCGCGAACGGAGCAACACGCCGCTGCAGGCGTTGCAGCTGATGAACGACGTCCAGCACGTCGAAGCCGCTCGACACTTGGCTCAGCGGATGATCACCGCCGGCGGTGCCGAACCGGCCGACAGAATTGCTTATGGATTCCGGCTGGCCCTGTCCCGCCAGCCGGAGTCGGATGAACTGGCCGTGCTGCAACACCAGTTGCAATTGCACCGCGACCGATACCAGCCCGACTCGGAAGCGGCCCGAAAACTGATCTCGCTGGGCGAGTCCAAGCCGGATGCGAAGCTGGACCCGGTCGAGCTGGCTGCTTATACGATGATCGCCAACACGATCCTGAACCTCGATGAAACGCTGACGAGGAATTGATTCATGCACCCGTACGACGAGTTCCGTTGGCAGATGACTCGCCGCAATTTCTTCGGCGATATGGGTCTGCGCATGGGCAGCATCGCGCTGGCCGGCATGACAGCTGCCGGACAACGCGCTCTGGCCGCCAGTAGTTCGGGAAGTGGCCAGGTCCATCCTCCCCTGCCGGGCATGCCTCACTTTGCCCCCAAGGCGACGTCGATCATTTATCTGCACATGAACGGCGGCCCGTCGCAGCTCGACACCTGGGACTACAAACCCGGTCTCAAGGATTTCTTCGATAAGGATCTCCCTGAATCGGTACGCGGAATGCAGCGGCTGTCGACCATGACCAGCGGCCAAGGACGATTTCCCGTCGCACCATCAAAGTTCACCTTCCGGCCCATGGGCCAGTGTGGGACTTGGGTCAACACCGATCTGCTCCCCCACACCGCTCGCATCGTCGACGACATCACCCTGATCAAGACCGTCCACACCAACGCCATCAACCACGATCCGGCCTGCACGTTCGTCATGACAGGCTCCGAAATCCCCGGTAAGGCCAGCATCGGATCGTGGCTGTCCTATGGGCTGGGAAGCGAGAACAACGACCTCCCGTCCTTCGTGGTCTTCACACCACAATTCCCCAGCGACAGCAATGGCCAAGCGCTCTACAACCGCATGTGGGGGAGCGGGTTTCTCCCCTCGCAGTTCAATGGCGTCGCTCTGCGCGGCAGTGGCGACCCGGTACTGTATCTGCCGAACCCCGACGGAGTCACTCGCACCGATCGCCGCACAATGCTCGACGCGCTGAACCAACTGAACCAACGCAATTGGGAACGGTTTGGCGATCCTGAAACGCGTACCCGGATCGCTCAGTACGAAATGGCCTTCCGCATGCAGTCCAGCGTCCCCGAGCTGACGGATTTGCAGAGCGAATCAGCGGCCACTCTGGATATGTACGGCCCGGATGTCTCCAAGCCGGGCACGTACGCCCACAGTGCCCTCCTCGCCCGCCGGCTGGTCGAACGCGGCGTGCGAGTCGTCCAGATCTGCCACCGCGGCTGGGATCAGCACGGAGGACTACCGTATCAGCTGGGGAACCAATGCCGAGATACGGATCAACCCACGGCCGCTCTGGTGCGCGATCTCAAACAGCGCGGACTGCTCGACTCGACGCTGGTCGTCTGGGGTGGAGAATTCGGACGGACCGTTTATTCTCAAGGAACCTTGACCCATGAGGATTACGGACGTGACCACCACCCGCGCAACTTCTGCATGTGGATGGCTGGCGGCGGCGCCAAAGCAGGTACCGTCTACGGTGAAACCGACGATTTCAGCTACAACGTCGCTGAGAATCCAGTCCACGTGAACCACTTGAACGCCACGATCCTCCACTGCATGGGTATCGATCACCGACGTTTCACGTTCAAGTTCCAGGGGCTCGACCAAAGACTGACCGGCGTGGAAGACCCGCAGATTGTCCCGGGACTGATGGGGTGAGAGAGGAGAAAGGAGAAAGGAGAGCGCAGAGGCAGGCGGGACGCCTGCACCACAAGGGGAGGAGAGGAGAGGGAGGAGATCAGGGGTGTTGGCTGAGTTCGATGCGATCGAATAGGGCGGGGCCGCCCATGGTGGTGGGGGCGATGCCGGTGAGCGTGAAGTCGCCGAAGTCGCTCCACAGATCGCGCGTCACGGTGGTCCATTCAGCGGGCGATTGCTCGGCGACACGCACGGCCTGCCACGGAGTCGAATTCTCGCCGGCCACGTAGCGCCGCACGGCTTGGTCAGCGGGTGGCCACGCACCGTTATCAGCCAGCTCCAGCATCACGCCACGAGCTCGCGGCCCCTTCCACGAGAACCGCAAGTAACGATATTCTCCCGGGGCCGGTTTCTCGCGGATTCTGAATTCCCAGCCGGGGATGCGCGGAGCATGACGCTGCAGTGGTGTCAGCCTCAGCGAAGCCCTGCCCGTCGCAGCGTCGTCCGAAATGAGCTCGGCCGTACCGCCCCCTTGAGTCAACGCGTCGACGAACGACTGGTTGTCGTCGAACAGGGTCAGCTGACTGCCAGGGGTGCGAAGCCACGCAATGACGTCAGCCAGTTGGCTGGGGTCCACCGTCCGCCATAGATCCGAGGGCATCATTGACGTGTTGCTGATCACCAGGGCCTCGATATTGTTCCGCAAGATCACCTCACGCCTTCCTTCGGCCTGAACCAGATTCACGTTGCTGGCCGATTCGCTCTGCATCAGCCCGGCCAGCGAACGGCCATCCTTGGTAGCCAGCACATATGTCACGTAGCCTGGCGAGATGGTACCGCTGGGGGTCAACACATCCTGCACGATGGTCTCTTCCGCCCGCTGAAACTCGGCGCTCAGATCCGGCCCGACCGCCGTACCGACTCCGTGAGCCGTGTGGCACACACCGCATTTCTCGCGAAACACGGTACCACCGCGCACTACATCCCGCGGCCGGCTCAAGGCCGCACGATAAGACTCCCAGAGCTGGGGATCAAGCTGCGTCGATGGCCGGAGCACCGGCTCGGCACGACCGCGGTCTTCTTCCGGCAGATTGCGCAGCAACGCTTCACGCTGGACACTGGACAGCATCGCGACCGGCACTCGCTGGTCATCGATCGCGTGCCACAGTTGGGTCAACCGCTGTCGGTCGGAGAGCATCGCGTCGACCAGGGCCGCGGTCAGAACCGACGAGCCGGCCTGCAACGATTCCAGCAGGTAATCCGTCGCCACCGGATCGCTTTCGGCGGCCAGTTCCCGCACGGCCGCCAGACGGTCCTCCCGTTCGCGGGCGACATCATTGACCCGCCCCCGCAGATCGGCTAGCCGAGCCGCTCGGTCGGCGGCTGGTTCCAGATCGAGTCGGGCGATCAGCGTTCGCGCGGGAATCCGCACGTCGGCCTCGGTGTGAGCGGCCAACTTCAACAGTGACTCCCTGCCTAGCTGGTCCAGTTCGGTCGGCACGGTCTTGGGAAACCCATCCGCCAGCTGCCGCAGGCACTCGGCCTGCAACGGCACACTCTTCAGTTCGGCAATCGTCTGGCTGACTCTCGATAACTGCTCGGCACTCCGTTCAGCCGCGATCGACGCCAACAACAGTGGCAGCAAGGTCGAGGCGCCGGCGGGTTCGTCACTGGTACCCAGCAGTCGGCTCAATAGCTCCGCGCCGCGTCCCGCCGCGCCGCTCAAGATGGCCTCAGCCATCCACGGTTCCGCACCGTGTTGGCGGCCGAGTTCGGCCAGACGATCGAGGGCGGTCAGATCGGCCAGGTTACCGAGCACCAGGGCGACTTGCAGGCGGACCAGGGGTTCCGGATCAGCGGTGAGTGACTCGATCTTGGCGCGGAACTCCGGATGAGTTCGCACCAGGTCCTCGCCATATCGCAAGGCCTGGCGCCGCACCAGCGGATCGGGGTGGCTCAACAGGGCGGACAATAACTCCGCGGGAATGCTTTGTTGATCGTGCAGCGCATGCAGGACGCTCAACAGTTGAGCGTTCACCGATTCCGACCCGCTGAGCCCGCTATCGGCCAGGCGTCGAGCCTCGGCGGCAAGAATGGGGACGGCAGCTTGAGCGTGGTGAGGAGAGAGATCGCGCAGGAGCCGGCGCGCCGTTTCACGCCGCCACGCCCGAGGACTCCCCACATGCTTGGCGAGCCCGGCTGCGTCGAGTTGGGAAATCTCGATCCACGGATCGGGCCGGGACTGCTCGTGAGTCAATCTCCAGATGCGGCCGCGGTCACGGCCGTGGACCAGCCCGTACTGTTGTTGGAGGTAACGGGGAATCGCCGAATAGTCTTCGATGATCTCGCGATAGAAGTCGACGATATAAATGCATCCGTCGGGACCGACGGACAACGCGATCGGGTGGAACCACGGATCGGTCGACGTCAGGAACTCCGCTTGGCTTTCGGCTTCGGGCCGATGCAGTTTCAACAGGGACCCTTCGCGGCGGATGATCGAACGATGGACCAGGTTCTGAGCTGGTTCGCATGCCAGCAGCTGGCCGAATAGCTCCGGCAATAACTCATCCTCGTAGACCAGCGGCGAGCAGGCTGAGGTGAAGTAGCCGTTAGGGGCCGATTCGGCGATACCGTAATGATCGGTGTAGTACTTGGCGAAACCCGGGTCTTCAGCGCGACGAGTTCGCCAGGGATGAGGAGCGCTGGTCGGGAAGACTTGCTGGGTATCGCTGGCATTGATCTCCAGGTTGCCGGTGGCGAGGAACGGGTTTCTGGCCAGGGCCTGCCAGGTCAGCGGCGCGACGAAGATGCCGGGCGTGGCCGTCGAGATGACGAAACGATCGCCACCGGCCGTCCAGGCAAATCCCATGGTGTGCGTGCCGCCCACGACCGGTTCGATTGCACGTCCATCAGCGCGCATACGAAAGTCGGTGTGAGGGAGTTGCACCGGGGCCGGGAATCTGGGGCCGGTGATGGAGCTGCCGCTGGGTCCGCGGCCGACATAGATCCAGCCATCGGTCCCCCACTGGGGACAATTCAGACTCCGTTCCAGCGGCCCGTTCCCGAACCCGGCGAAGAGCGTTTCACGGACTTCGGCTTGACCATCGCCGTCGCGATCGGCGAGGAAGAGAATCTGGTTGTGTCCGGCGACGACAAGCCCATCGCCGGCCGGGCAGATTCCGTGGCAGCTGGGGAGCCGATCCGCCCACACTTTTGCCTCATCCATGCGACCATCGCCGTCGTGATCGACCAGTCGCTTGATGGTGCCGTAGGTTTCCTGGTCGGCCTTGCGTTTCGCGTCATCACTGGCCTGCACTCGACGCACCACACGATCCAGTTCTCCCGATTTGTTGAGTTCCTCGATGTCGTACTGGCCTTCCAGATTGTATCCGTGCAGCTCACACACGAAGAATTCGCCGCGTTCGTTCCAGCAGACTCCGGAGGGTTCGTGGATCAACGGTTCGCTGGCGACCAGCTCGACGCGATAGCCGGGAGGTACCTGGAACTTCTCGGCGCTTACCAGAGGATCGAGAGGTGGTGGAGCATCGGTCAGTGGTTCGACTTGGCACCAGGCGGTGACTGAGCAGAGGGCCCAACAGCCGAGCAGCAGCAGGGGGCTGAGGAGGTTGAATTTCGGGCGTTGGTTCATGGCGAGCCTATCAAGTGTTGGCCGGCTGACGCGGTCGTGCGATGGATGGAGCGTGGGCCGGGAAGATCCGTATTGTGACCGGTCGGCGCTGGAAAATCACCCTCCCGGCTATTTCGGGGCTGTCGGCGATGGCGTACATTCGGACGTGGTCATCCACCGGAGGATATTGCCATGAACGGTCGGCGGGTCAGTGCGTGCGGTGTGGTCGTGTTGATGGTGTGCTGCCAGGCCACGACTGTGGTTGCCGAGGATAACCGGCTGTCGGCTGAGGAGAAGCGGGAAGGTTGGGTGCTGTTGTTTGACGGGAAGTCCACCGAGGGGTGGATGTCCATTCACGGCCAGCCGCTGGATGGCCGACACGTCCAGGACGGAAGCTTGAACCCACACCCGTGCGACTACATGCTGGTCTATGGTGAGCCGCAGAGCGATTTCCGACTGAAGGTCGATTTCAAGATCGCTCCTCGCTGCAACTCGGGCCTGTTCGTCCGCACATCGCCGCTGGAGGCGAGGCCTGGAAAGGATGTCGGTTATAACGGCCTGGAGATTGCCATCGACGACACTCAGACGGCCGACTGGCACGATACGGGTGCCCTGTACGATCTGGTAAAGCCGCGAATCAACGCCATGCGACCGGTGGGCGAGTGGAATCAGCTGGAAGTCGCGTGTGACGATGAGCGGATTGATGTGACGGTAAACGGAGAGCTGGTCACACGGATGAATCTGGACGAATGGACGGAAGCGTTCCGACGTCCAGACGGATCGACCCACAAATTCGACATCGCTTACCGAAACCATCCGCGCCGCGGGTACATCGGCCTGCAAGATCACGGCAGCGACTGTTGGTACAAGAACATCAAGCTCCTTCCGCTGAAGTGACCCCCCCGGCTTTCTGAACCTTTGCTACCCCGCCGGTACCGGAACGATCGTGCCGGTTCATCTGAAGCGGCAGACTGTCGCGTCGAGGGGTGATCGGGTTCGCAGACCGACGTGCGCTACAGTCGTCACAACCGGGCTGAGCGCAACCGAAAAATCTGCACGACAGCGCCACGCTGCACTGCAGGTACGGCTGCTCATGCCCTACCCGACGGTCATTCGATCATAACCGACGACAACCGCACATCGTTCATATTCGTTGTGTGCTATCACCGGCCGCAAGCACTGACTATCGGGGATATTGGTTGTGATGCTGTCAACCCGCACGACGATTGCTATCAGAACCCTTGCTATCAGAACCGTAGCCCTCGGGCTGGGTCTACTGGGTTTGTCAAGCGGCTGCAGTCTCGACAAGTACCGACGTCAGGCCGATGCCGAAGCGTATTCGATCGTGGCTGGCAAGTCGGACGACCCGCGTTGGGCTGCGCCCGGGTTCAACATCGAATTGGACCCGCGGAGCCGGTACTACGACGAGTTTGATCCGGTCCGGCCGCCGATGCCGCCGGACGATCCGCCGTCGCACGTCTACATGCATGAGATCGACGGCATGAAGGGGTGGGCACACTGGCACGACAATGGCGACCGGTCGACGCTGGAGAACACCCGTTGGCGGCGGATGATGCCCGACTACGTTGACATGACGGCGGACGGTGAAGTCGTCATGACGCTCGACACGGCACTCGACTTGGCCTATCTCCATTCACCGGTCTGGCAGCGTCAGGTCGAGACGCTCTACCTGTCGGCGCTTGACGTATCGGCTGAGCGGTTTCGGTTGAGTTCGCAGTTCTTTGCCGGCACGGTCTCGACGTGGCGCGAAGTCGGACGTCTGCGACCAGACGGTCCGCGGAACGCGGTGACGAACGAGAGCGAGTTCCAGTGGCAGCGTCGATTCGCGCGAGCGGGAGAAGTCGTCGTTACGTTTGCCAACTCGATGGTCTGGCAATTCGTCGGCGGCGACACCAACTCGAATGTCTCGCTGGTGAACCTCAACATTGTCCAGCCGTTGCTGCGAGGTGCGGGCCAGGACCGAGCTCTTGAGACGTTAACGCGAGCAGAGCGCGGCATGTTGGGGAACGTGCGCGAACTGGAGCGATATCGGCAAGGTTTTTATACGAACGTGGCGATCGGCAGCCTGGGTGTGGACACGGTCAGCCGGCTCGGCGGTTTCGCCGGTGGCACGGGTTTGACGGGGTTCAGCGGTACGGGTGCGGGCGGTTTGGGTGGTGTGGGTGCGATCACCGGGTTCGGTGGTGGTTTCCGCACTGGTGGTGGCGGTGGTGGCGCTGGTGGTGGCACGGGCTTGGCTGGTGGTGGTGCCGGCTCGGTCGGTGGCTTTATCGGCCTGCTGCAGTCGCTCCAGGAAATCCGCAACGCTCAGTACAGTCTGGACCTGCAGCTGCGGACATTATCGCTGCTGGAGGCGAATCTGGCCGCCGGCACGATTGACTTGACTCAGGTCGACCAGTTCCGGCAGAACATCGAGACCTTGCGGGCTCAGCTGTTGCAGGCTCGAGCCGCGCTGGAACTTGCTCAGGACACCTACAAAGCGAGCACATTGGGGCTTCCCCCGGACATGCCGATGAAGTTGGACGATTCATTCATCGACCCGTTCCAGCTGATCGATCCTGAGGCTATCGAGCTGCAGGGCGAAGTGGTAGCGTTTCAGGACAAGTTGGGAACCTTGGGGGCGAATCCCCCGGCAACGACTATCGAAATGGGTCTGGCAGCTGCCCGCGAACTGCTCGACGGATACGCTGCTCACTATGACCAGACGAAAGGCGACATGGAAGAGCTGGACCAGCTGATCGACGATCGGCTGAAGGCGATGGAACCCAGTGAATACGATGCGTTCCGTAAGGACATGGCGCAGTTAGCTGACGACTTTAACGAACGGCCTGGCATTTTCCAGCAGATGCAGCAGGAGCTGGACCAGATCCATCAGTTGGCTCAGGGCGGGCAGGCGGCAGAATCGTTGCGACGTCTGGTGGTCTGGGCTCGGCAGTTTGGTGATGAGATCCAGTCGCTGGTGCTGATCCAGGCTCGAGCTCGGCTCGAATCGATTACGCTGGAGAAGATTGACCTGAATCCGGTCACCGCTTTGAATATCGCTCGAGCCAATCGGATGGACTACATGAACAACCGTGCGGCCCTTGTCGACAGTTGGCGATTGATCGCGTTCAATGCGGACCAACTGCAGGGCGTGTTGAATGTGGAGTTCAACGCGGACATTCAGACATTGCGGGACAACCCGGTTGATTTCCGCACAGCCAAGGGTTCGATGAACGGTGTGTTGCGGTTTGACGCACCGTTGACGCGGCTGTTGGAACGGAACAATTATCGTCAGTCGTTGATTGACTACCAGCAGGCTCGCCGGTCGCTGATCCAGTTCGACGATTCCTTGAACCTGCAGATGCGCAACCAGTTGCGAACGCTGGGTCAGCTGGCGACGAATCTTGAGATTCAGCGTCGAGCGGTGGTGATTGCCATTCGGCGTGTCGACTTCACTCGCGCTCAGCTGAATCGCCCGGCGGCACCGACTCCGGCCGGCGCAGCGGCTCAAGCCCAGACCTTTGGCCCCACGGCCGTTCGAGACCTGTTGAGTGCCTTGTCGGACCTGAGTAACGCTCAAAACAACTTCATGAGCGTCTGGTTGAACTACTATGCGGCTCGCATGCAGTTGATGCGTGACCTGGGGATCATGCAGCTGGACGAACGAGGCCGCTGGATCGACCGGCCGTTGCAGGAAGTGCTGGACGAGTTGGCCTGCCAGCCGCCGGGACTCCCGCCGGTCCTCCCCGAGCAGTGGTGGCTGTTGCCCAACCAGATCCCCGGTCGGGCGGCCGGACGTCCGGCGTACCCGCCTGGCCCGGTCTTCCAGAGTCCGCTGCCGGGTCTTCCGGAGCAGACTCCGGCGGAAGAGCTACCGACGCCACCCCTGCCCCCTGAGATTCCGACGGCGGCCCGAATTGACCGCCCGGTGGAACTGCGGACGGCATCACGTCGCTGAGCTGCGGCGGTGGATCGAGTGGGTAGTCGGAGAGTTGGCCACCCGAATTGAGGCCCCCGGTCGGCTGGACGCGGGGGCCGAGGTGCGGGCGTTTTGTCGGCCAGGGGGGATGCCGGAGGGTCGGAAACGGGCCTGGGATGGGACGCAAGGGGCCCGAAGCGGGTCGCGTTTGTAGAAAATCCGAACGTGCGTCCGTTTGAAGGGATGGGGAGAAACTAGGCGCCGGTCCGGGACTGTCTGTCCAGAATTTCGGATCGACGCTCGTTATCTCCCCGGGCTCAGCATATCATATGAGTCTGATGGACAGCGGCCCGAAGTTCCCTCACCCGATATCTGGCCGCCGTTGATTGACCGATCGATCGCAGCCGACTTGGTTCCCGGCATTGACTGGGGCGATTGAGACACGGGCTCGTGCCCGGGATCTCGAGGCCTGGTGGAGATCGGTTGATCACTGCCCGCCGTCCATCGCGGTGTGATCCCTCAAGCATACCTCGAGCCGCACGGCTCGACAGCGACTCCCAGAGGAGAATGGTCCCTATGGACAGTTCGCGAATGAATCGAGCAACCGGTCAGCAGCCTGGCCGGTCGGGTAAATCACGATTGGCCGAGCGTCGATCGTGGAGATCCCGTCCTGGCAAGACCGTCTCGAATCTGATGCTGGTGTTGGCCGGCATTGCCGCTTTGGGACTGGCTGGCTATGCATCACGGCGCATGTTTGAAGGGAATGCGGCGGGGCCGGTAGGTTCGTATTCGACTCACAAAGTAGCGAAAGGCGATCTGCTGATAACGGTCACGGAAGACGGGACGGTGGAAAGCGCCAAGAACATCGACGTGAAGTGTCAGGTAGCGGGCGGGAGTGCGATTCTGTGGATCGTCAAGGACGGGACGGAGGTTCAGGCTGGCGACAAGCTGGTCGAGCTCGATTCGTCCACGATCGACGACACGATGAACACTCAGCGGATTGCCTACAACAAAGCCAAGACGACGATGATTCAGGCGGACAAGAACCTGCAAGTCGCCGAGATTTCCGTGAAGGAATACCTCGAGGGGACGTTCGTACAGTCGCTGGAGACAGCGGAAACGAACATCACGATTGCTGAAGAGAATCTCCGCAGCGCGAAGAATTCGCTGGAGTACTCCGAGAAGATGTTCCAGCGTGGTTACATCAGCCAGTTGGAACTGGAGAGTCAGCAGTTTTCGGTGAAACGATCGGAGCTGGAATTGCACTCGGCCCAGACCGCCAAGAAGGTGCTGGAGGAATTCACTAAGGCCAAGACGCTGGAAGATTTGCGGAGTCAGGTGGAGACAGCCAAGGCGACGGTGGAATCCGAGCGTGCGGCCTTTCAGCTGGAAGAAGGCAAGCTGAAACGGCTGGAGACTCAGAAGGAGAACTGTGTCATCGTTGCTCCGCAAAGTGGCATGGTTGTCTACGCTAACGAGCAGTCGGGGCGTGGTGGTGGCGGTGGCCAGCAAGCGACGACGATCGAAGAAGGGGCGGCGGTCCGCGAACGTCAGACGATTCTGCGGCTCCCCGACCTGTCGCAGATGCAGGTCAAAGTGACGGTGCACGAATCGAAGATTGAAGAGCTCGAAGTCGGCATGCGTGCCCGGATCACCATTCAGGGGCGAGATCTGCAGGGCAAGGTGGTATCGATCGGCAATCAGCCCGAGCCGACTGGCTGGTTCCAGGGGAACGTGAAGGAATACGCGACACTAGTCCGAATTGAAGGCAAACCGGACGATCTCAAACCGGGCATGACGGCCCAGGTGGAGATTCTGGTCGCCCACCTGAAGGACGTGATCAGCGTTCCCGTTTCGGCCGTGGTGGAGCAGCGGGGCGAGTTCTTCTGCTGGGTGAAAGACTCCTCGGGCCGGCCCGTCCGACGACAGCTGGGATTGGGGATGACCAACGACCAGTTCGTGGAAGTCAAGCAGGGACTGGAAGTGGGCGAGGAAGTGGTCCGCAACCCGCGTGGCGTGGTCGCCGAGGCACGAGCGGACGGGGACGAAAAAGAAGAGAAGGACAACATTGAGAGCAAGTTCGGGACGGCGGGCGAGGCCAGCGGTTCGGGGAGCGGCGAACCGGGCCCCGGCGGCAAAGGCCCCGGCAGCGGCCCCGGCAGCGGTCCTGGCAGCGGTCCTGGCAGCAAAGGCTCATCCGACAAAGCACCAGGAGGCAAGGGAGCTGACGGCCAGGTTGGAGACGGATCTGGTGGCGGTGGCGCTGGTGCGGGCGGCGCTGGTGGCGGCGGCGCTGGTGGCGGCGGGCCTGGCGGAGAGGGCGGCGGTGCCGGCGGTCCGCGACGGGGCAATTTGATGGACATGGATCGGGACGGGGACGGGAAGGTCAGCCGCGAAGAGGCTCCGGAGCCGATGCAGTCTTTCTTTGACCGGGCCGACGGCAACTCGGACGGGTTCATCGACAAAGCCGAGGCCGCTGCGCTGCGAAGCCGCATGCAGGGCGCTGGTGGTGGTGGTGGGCCTGGCGGTGGCGGCGGTCCTGGTGGCGAGTGAGTGGATTGTCGGTTGTGGTGGATGCTAGAGGGTCTGGTTGACGGATGAAGTCGCTGTTTCTGACGCTGAAGCTGGGTATCTACAGTCTGTTGCTGCACAAGATGCGCACAGCGCTGGCGATTCTGGGCATTCTGATTGGCGTGACGGCGGTGATCTGGCTGGTGGCCATGGGTGAGGGCGTGAGTCAACAGGCTCAGGACCAGATCAAGGACTTGGGTGCGACGAACATCATCATTCGCAGTGTGAAGCCGGCTCAGCAGACGGCGTCGACGGGCCGGCAGATGTTCTTGCCCTACGGCATACTGCGGGCCGATTTTCGGCGAATCATGTCGAATGTGCCGTACATTGAGGAGGCGGTCGCGTTTCGCGAGATGCGCAAAGAGGTACGGAGCGAGACTCGTTCGCTCGAAGCTCGCGTGGTCGGCTGCACGGCGAAGTATCTCGAGCTGAATCGTCTGCAGGTATTCAAGGGCCGCTTTATTGAGGACGCGGACGAGAGTCCACCTCAGAACATCTGCGTGCTGGCGGCGGGAGCTGCTGAGAAGCTGTTCGGATATGAAGAGCCGCGTGGTCGAACGGTCCGGATCGACTCAAATTTTTACGTCGTAGTTGGCGTGTTGCAGCCGCGTGATCCAACGGCGGCGATTGGCGGCAGCCTCGATTCTCAGGATTACAGCCGAGACGTTTACATACCGCTGGAGACTCAGCGGGTGCGTATCGGCGACATGGTCTTCACGAGTCGTTCGGGGAGTAACGAAGGGGAGATTGTTGAGCTGAGTCAGATCACGATTGGGGTCGACAAAATTGAGCACGTCGACGAGGCGGCGGACATCGTGCGGATCCTGATGGAAAAGTATCATCCTCTGGAAGATGTGGGGGTGGTGGTCCCGAAGGAGCTGCTGCGACAGGCCGAGGTGTTGCGGATGATCTTCAATCTGTTGCTGGTGTTGATTGCCGGCATATCGCTGCTGGTGGGTGGCATCGGCATCATGAACATCATGCTGGCGACGGTGACGGAGCGGACTCGGGAGATTGGCATCCGACGGGCGTTGGGGGCGAAGCGAAAGGACATTGTGCGTCAGTTCCTGGCCGAGTCAGTGGTATTGACGGGCGTGGGTGGTGGCTTGGGCGTCTTGATCGGTTTTCTGTGCGTGCCGACGATCCGGCTGACCCGCTGGGTGCTGGTCGAATTCTTCCCCGACATTGTGGCCGCCCTGCCGCCGACGATCATGAAGCTGGAGCCTCGAATTGCTCCCTGGTCGATCTTTATATCGCTGTTCATATCGATTGGCGTGGGGCTGGTCTTCGGCCTCTATCCCGCTTATCGGGCCGCTCAGATGGATCCGATCGAGGCTTTGCGGCACGAATAGCCTCTGGGGGGTAGTGCCGGTTGACGCCTGGCGCCAAGCGCAAGACACTGGAAGTCTTGTTCCGCGGTGGGGAGGGGCGTCATGAAGTGGTCGTGGCACGTCGGCAAGATCGCCGGCATCGACGTGAAGATTCACTGGACATTCTTTGTCCTGCTGGTGTGGATCGGCGCCGCGTATCTGACTCAGGGGCGCGGCGTGGCGGCCGCGATGTTCGGGATCACTTCGGTGATCTCGGTCTTTGCTTGTGTCCTGCTGCACGAATTCGGCCACGCCCTCACCGCTCGGCACTACGGCATCTCCACGGTTGACATTACTCTGCTGCCGATCGGCGGTGTGGCTCGATTGCGGGAGATGCCGAGCCGACCCTGGGAGGAGCTGATGGTGGCGTTGGCCGGTCCGGCGGTCAACGTGGTGATCGCTCTGGTGTTGGGTCTGATCCTGTGGAGTACAGGTAACGGGTCGGTGCTGTGGCCAAGTTCGGTCGACGACGCGGCGCAAATGGCGACGGTCTCGGTACCGAAGTTCCTGGCCAACTTGACGTTGATCAATATCTTTCTGGTGATCTTCAATCTATTGCCGGCCTTTCCGATGGACGGTGGCCGGGTGTTGCGGGCGATACTCGCGATGAAGATGGACCGTGTCCAAGCTACGGATATGGCGGCCAGCGTCGGGCAGTTCATGGCGATCCTGTTTGGAATCGCGGGGCTGTTCGGCAATCATCCGATGCTGATGTTCATCGCGTTGTTTGTGTATCTGGGAGCATCTGCCGAGGCCGAGATGGTGCGGGTGCAATCGGTCCTGGGCGACCTGACGGTCCAGACCGGGATGATGGCTCGTTTCCGGACCTTGCAGCAGACCGATACGCTGAGTCAGGCTCGGGACGCGATTCTGGAGGGTTCGCAGCAGGATTTTCCGGTGCTCGACGGGGAACGGCTGGTGGGGATGCTCTATCGCGGCAGGCTCATCGAGTCGCTCAAGGAGCTGGGCCCCGACGCGGCCATAAGCAACGCCATGATGGCGACCGATGGCGACAAATCCACCGTACCGGAACCGGTGGTGCCCGTCCTGAGGGTCGATGGCCGGCTGCAGGAGGCCTTGAATAGCATGCGTGAAGAGGGTTTCAGCACGCTCCCCGTGTTGGACGGGAGTCGGCTCGTCGGTATTATCAGCAACGAGAATATTACTGAGCTGATCATGTTGCGGGACGCTGAGCTCAACTATACTTCCACTCGGCCGGCTGATCGGAGATCGAGTCCTGGCCGATGAATGTTCCCCTATTCGGAAAGACGACCATGTTCTGCCTCACTGTGAAGCCCCTGTTGATGATCCCTGCCGAGTCGTTGCGATACGCGCTGACAGCTTTGAGCCTGGCGGTCGTCGCTGCAGCGCCGCTGGCCGTCGCGCAGGATCTCCCTGCCACGACGCCGCTGGACGAGTACATTCAGAAGCCCGATTCGAGTTATCGCTGGAAAGTGATCAAGGAAGGTCAGCAGGACGGATTGAAGACGCTGGTCGTCGACATGACTTCGCAGACCTGGCGCAGCTCGGACGACGTGAATCGGACGGAGTGGCAGCATTGGATGACGTTCGCCATACCGGAGAACGCTCAGAGCAACATGGCCTTTCTGTTCATTTCGGGCGGGAGCAATGGTGGCGAGCCGCCGGAGGGGCCGTCCGATCTGGTACGGATGCTGGCCCAGCTCTCGGGCGGAATTGTCGTCGAACTGAAGATGGTCCCCAACCAGTCGCTGATATTCAAGAACGACGGTCGTAAACGGGTGGAGGACGACCTGATCGGTTACACGTGGAAGAAGTTCCTGGAGACGAACGACGCCAGCTGGCTGGCTCGGCCAGCGATGGTCAAGAGTGCGGTGCGAGCGATGGACACCATCACGGCCGTGATGAAATCCGAGACGGGTGGCGGTCGTCAGGTCGATCGATTCGTGGTCGCTGGCGGATCCAAACGTGGCTGGACCACATGGTTGACCGGCGCCGTCGATCCCCGCGTGGTGGCAATTGTCCCGATTGTGATTGACGTCTTGAACGTGCGGCCGTCGATGGAGCACCACTTTGCCGCCTACGGATTCTGGGCCCCGGCGCTGGGCGACTACGCCGAACACCGGATCGTCGAACACCTGGACGACGTGCGACTTGACACGCTGTACCGCATTGAGGACCCGTACTACTATCGGCACCGGCTGAAGCTCCCCAAATACATCGTCAATGCGGCCGGTGATCAGTTCTTTCTTCCCGACTCGTCGCAGTTCTACTGGGACGACCTGGAGGGTGAAAAGTATCTGCGGTACGTTCCGAACACCGACCACGGGCTCGACGGCAGCGACGCATTGGCCAGCATCAGCGCGTTCTACCGGCTGATGCTTAGCGGCAAACGTCCGCCACAGTTCAGCTGGAAGGTAGACAGCGACGGCGCTTTTCGCGTCTCACCACAGGACAAACCGACTCAGGTGCTGCTGTGGCAAGCCACGAACCCTCAACGACGCGATTTCCGCGTGGAGACGTTCGGCAAGAAGTATACCAGCACGCCGCTCGAGCCTGAATCGAACGGCGACTATGTCGGCCGCGTGTCTGAGCCGGAGAGGGGGTGGACGGCTTACTTTGTCGAGCTGACGTACGACATTGGCGGTCCCGTACCGCTGAAGATGACGACCAACATCCGTATCACACCCGATACGCTGCCGCACCGCGAGAAGATGACGGACCTGCCGCCGTCGCTGACGGTGATCTGTACGGCCGCCGACCCGGACAAGGCCGCCAGCGCTCAGGAGGCGATCAAGCAGGTGTTCGCCGGACGAGGCGTCGACATCGGGCAGGTGAAGATGGAACGTGACGGCGTGGTTTGCTACTTCAACTGGGAACCGCGTGAGACGTTCGAAGATGACGCCAAGGCGGTGATCGGGTGGCTGCAGAGCCAGGGCCTGGACGACTTTGAGGTGCAACTGGAGTCTGGGCGAGAGATCACCAAGCCCGACGCGCCGCAGCCCTAGACGGCTTAACTTGACAGGGCATCGTGACTGCGAGCCCGCGGTGGCTGGCCATCGACGGCGTCCGTTTCACCGGGCCAAAGTTGTCAGCACCGGCTCACAGTGCGCCAGGGGTGGGGGAACAGAATACAGACATCGATTGCCAGGCAGAATGAATTGAAAGGAAATGACATGACGAAGAGCGTGAACGTGGCGATGATCGGGTTGGGTTTTGGGGCTGAGTTCATTCCGATTTATCAAAGCCATCCGCAGGCGAATGTGGCAGCCATCTGCCGCCGCGACGTCAGTGAGATGAACAAGGTCGGCGATCGATTCGGCATCCCCAAGCGATACACCAAGTACGAAGACGTGCTGGCCGATCCGCAGATCGACTTTGTGCACATCAACAGCCCGATTCCCGACCACGCCTGGATGTCGCTGCGAGCTCTGGAGGCGGGCAAGCACGTGATGTGCACTGTCCCCATGGCAACCACCATCGACGAATGCCGGCAGATTGTCGAGAAGGTGCAGGAAACCGGGCTGAAGTACATGATGGCGGAAACCGTCGTCTACAGCCGTGAGTTCCTGTTCATCAAAGAGATGTATCAGAAGGGCGAGCTGGGGAAGATTCAGTATCTGGCGGCCTCACATCCGCAGGACATGGACGGCTGGCCGTCGTATTGGGAAAAGATGATCCCGATGCACTACGCCACGCACGTGGTCAGCCCCTGCCTCGGTCTGGTCAACGGGCGAGCGGAATACGTCAGCTGCTTTGGTTCGGGTTCGGTCCGCGACGACATCGCTCAGAAGTCGGGGAACCGCTTCGCCGTCGAGACGTGCCTGATCAAGGTCAAAGACAGTGATGTCACGGCCCACATCTGGCGGTTCCTCTACGACGTGGCTCGCCAGTACCGCGAAAGCTTCGACGTCTACGGGACCAAGAAGAGCTTCGAATGGACTCTGGTGGAGAACGAGCCGCATATCATCCACACGGCGAAGAAGCCCGAACCGGAGATCCCGTCCAAGATCGAGGTCCCCGATTACGCGCATCTGCTTCCCGAGCCGATTCGCAAGTTCACCAAGTCGATCCAGGACGCTGATCATCTGTCGTTCATCCAGGGAGGTGGACACGGCGGATCGCATCCCCACCTGGTGAACGAGTTCGTCAGTGCTCTGGTGAACAACCGTGATCCGTGGCCCAACGCCGTGCAGTCGGCCAACTGGACGTGCGTCGGCATCTGTGCCCACGAATCGGCTCAGAAAGGGGGCCAGATCGTCCGGCTCCCGGAATTCACCCTGCAATAGGTCGGCTCAGCTGCGAGGACCGTGTTCGGCCGCGAGGGCCGAACGCGGTTCAGCGCGAGTAGGGCTTGTACGCGTACGGCTTCTGGTAGGCCCGGTAGTACTGGTTGGTCGGCCGGGCGGGCCGCGGCGAGTGGTAGTGCTGCTGGACCACCACGGTTTGCGGCTGTCCCTGAGCGGGGACGACGGTGACCGCGTAGACCGGAGCCCGCTGCATGGCGTTGATCACCGGTTCGCTGACGCCCTGCTGGGTCAGCGAGATGATGTCGTGTGTCTCCAGACGACGCTGGACGCCGTTGGTCTGAACGTGATTGATGATCACGTTGTCGGACACCCCGCTGCGGCTCATCGTCACGACGTCGTTGATCGAGACGGACTGCTGGGCCTGTTGAGCCTGTTGCTGCTGCTGGTACTGCAGCTGACGCCGCTGACGGGCAATCTGTTCCTGATAGGCCCTTTCCCGAGCGGCCTGTTTGTCGAGTCCGTGGCCGATCAGGCCGCCGGAGATCGCTCCGACCGCTCCTCCGATCAACGCTCCTTCGGGGGTCTCGTCGTTCTGGTGTCCGATGATGCCGCCGGCAATCGCCCCGGCCACGCCTCCCAAAGCGGCACCGTCGACGGTGCGATTCTGGGCCGACGCGGGAGCCGCAACGGCAACGACCAGCAGCAGACTGGCAGCGGTGAGGTGGCGCACGGAAGTGGTCCTGCGGGTTGGAGGGGACGCCGAGCTGGTACGTCCAGCCACTGTTGAATGTTATCGGCACGACAGACCCCGGAGTCTAAGTTGCCGGAGGTGGCCGGAACCGTTCTCCAACCCGGGAGCGGACTGCTGGCGAGCCTTCGCTGAGTGCTGGCGGAAAAATTTGTCAGAAAATTCCGTCAGGGGGGCCAATAGCGACAACGAATTGGGGAGTGACAGCGTAGTAAGGGTCGTTTGCGGATTGCTTTTCCTGGAACTTATCTGAGCGGCGTTGGCACGTGACTTCGATCCGGTGGGGATCGGGGGGCGGTGTCAGCGTGTTCGCTAGCAGCACAACCGCCCGGCTGAAGACGCGCGGAGAACGGGGGAATCTCGAGTTGACAGAGGACATAGCGAAGGCCGAGGCGTCGGCGGTGCCGGCGCCCGTGCGTTTGTGCCTGGATCAGGCTGGGCTGAATCACCGCCCGGTTTGGCTGGCAGTCGACACGGACATCGCCTTGGACGGCCAGCCGCTTCGCCAGTGGCTGGTTGCCACCTCAGACCACCTGTCGGTGGTCACGGACGGCGAGCGGCCGACGTTGCTGAGGTATCTGGCCTGGGACGAAATCCAGTCGGTTCGTACCGTCTCGGGGGTCGGTTCGGGGTTGCTGCAGGTCCAGCTCAACGGTCAGTGGACCGATCTGCTGCGGTACTCCAACGCGCTGGCTCATCGCTTCCACAAAGTCTCTCGTCGCCTTGACGCTCAGGCTCACGGTGAATCGCCGGCCGATCCGGCCGTCGACGACCGGGCTCATTTCGATCCACCGCGATGTCCCACGTGCCAGTTGCGGCTGTCGACATCGGAAGAATCGTGTCCGAGGTGTCTGCAGAAGGGTCAGATCATGCGCCGAGTCTGGTCGCTGATCCGTCCCTACTGGCGCGGCTCGGTCATGTTGTGCCTGTTGACGCTGGTGGGAGTGGTAGCCGAACTGATCCCGCCCAAGTTGCAGCAGTACATGGTCGACCAAGTGCTGATGTCGCACGATGCAAAGGTCGGATCGACCGACATGCGCACAGCCTTATTGATTGTCGTCCTGTCGCTGGCCGCTTCCCGCATCCTGTTGTCGGTGGTGGGTGTGATCAAAGGTCACCTGGCGACGGTGATCGGGTCAGGGCTGACGACCAGCCTGCGGATGGAGATGGTCCAGAAGCTGCAGAATCTGGCCGTGGCCTACTACGACCGCCACCAGGTCGGTTCGATGATCAGCCGAGTGGCACATGACAGCGAGGTCCTGCAGGGGCTGATGCACCAGCTGACCGGCGGTTTCCTGCTGCAGACTGTGCAGCTGTTTGGCGTCGGCGCGATGCTGGTGTGGCTGAATCCCAAGCTGGCCCTCTTCACGCTGATCCCGGTGCCGCTGGTTTTCGTCGGTTCGTGGTTCTTCTGGAACAAGGTCTACCCTCGTTATTACCGGCTGTGGGACGCTTCGTCCAAGCAGATGGCCGTCTTGAGCGGCATGTTGTCGGGGATTCGAGTGGTGAAGGCCTTTGCGCAGGAGGACCGTGAGTACCAGCGGTTCCGTCGAGCGGCCGACTCCTTGAAGGAGTGGCGGTTGTGGGTTGAGTTCGCCAGCGCTCGATATGGGGCGACGATGCAGCTGGTCTTCAGTCTGGGGGGCCTGATCGTGTGGTACGTCGGCGGCCGCGACGTGATCGGCTCCGAGATGACGCTGGGCCAGTTGATCGCCTTCCTGGCCTACTTGTCGATGTTCTATGCACCGCTGGGCGCTCTGTCGAACTTCACCACGTGGTTGACCAGTTTCCTATCGGGTAGCAAGCGAGTGCTGGAGCTGCTGGATACTCCAATCACTGTCATGGACCCGGAGCTGCCTACGGCTTGGGAGCAACCTCGGGGCGAGATTGAGTTTGAGCATGTGACTTTCGGTTACGATCCGAACCAGCCGGTATTGAAGGACGTGTCGTATCGGGTGAAGCCGGGCGAAATGGTCGGCATTGTCGGCCGCAGCGGCTCGGGCAAAACTACGATGGTCAATCTGCTGGGCCGGTTCTATGACGTGCAGGAGGGTCGGATCCTGATTGACGGCATCGACGTGCGGCAGTTGTCGGTGCAGCAGTTGCGGCAGCACCTGGGGATTGTTTTTCAGGATTCGTTCCTGTTTCGCGGTACGATCTGGAGCAATCTGTCGTACGGACGTCCACAGACGGCAACCGAGGAGGGCCTGGCGGCAGCCAAAGCAGCAGGAGCTCACGATTTCATCTGCCGGACTCAGCTCGGCTACGAAACCCAGTTGGGCGAACATGGCTCAGGGTTGTCCGGTGGCGAAAAGCAGCGTCTGTCGATCGCTCGCACGTTGCTGTATGACCCGAAGATCCTGATCCTCGACGAGGCGACCAGCAACATCGACGCTGAGGCGGAGAAGAGTATCCAGGAAGCCCTGGAAGTCCTTATCCACGGCCGCACCACGGTCGCGATCGCTCACCGTCTGTCGACGCTGCGCAACGCCGACCGGATCCTGGTCTTTGATCGGGGCCGGCTGGTCGAACAGGGTTCGCACGCCGAACTTCTGTCACAGGACGGTGTCTATGCTCGGCTGGTCCGCATTCAGACTCAGGTGTCCAAAGATCCGAACGTCGACCGGTTGTTGCACCGGATGGATTCGGGTTCGGAGCCGGGGCAGCTGGCGCGAGCCGAGGGAGGGGCGGAGGCGTCGGGAGCGGGGACGGCGGTGGCGGCAGCCGAACATCCCGAGGCTGCGCCCGGTTCCAGTGGCGAAGGCGAGTCGGGGACCGCTCAGCAAGTTGCTCCGACCCGAGCACCGCTGATACACTGGCTGGAGCCTCAGCGGGACATCTGGTCGGCCGACAGCCACGGCCAGCTGCAACTGGCGCTGGAGGGTGGTGAGCCGGTCCCCGTGTTCGTGGTCCGGACGTTCGGGGCGACGATGCCCGAGCGCTATTTGAGTGTGCGGAGGTGGAATGAGTCGGGAGAAGACGTTGAGCTGGGGTTGGTGCGAGACCTGGCCGAGTGGCCCGCCGAGGCGCAGCGGCTGATCCGCCATTCTCTGGCTCGACGTTATCTGCTGCGCACCATCCAGCAGGTCCATGCGTGCCAGCTGGCGCACGGATTCCTGGAATTGGATGTGGAAACGGATGCCGGCCGTCAGACATTCACGATGCGGTGGACGGGGAGCCAAGCCATCGATTTTGGTGACAACGGCAAACTGCTGATCGACACAGAGGATAATCGCTACATTGTGCCCGACGTCGATCGGCTTCCGGCCCGCGATCGCGAACGGTTCCTTCACTACATCTACTGGTAAACCCACTCATGACGATCGCCGTGCGAACTGTCTCCCCGGACGAGCTGGAAGCGTTTCTCACTGCTTTCAGCATCGGCCTGGGAATAGAACTGAGCCAAGATCATGCCGATCGAGTGCGGCGCTACGTCGCCCTCGATCGGCTGAGCGCGGCCGTCGAGGGCCACCGCGTGGTGGGAACCTTTGGTGTCCATCCGCTGTCGGTGGCGGTCCCCGGGACAACGATCCCGATGGCCGGCGTGTCGATGGTCACCGTGCTGCCGACACACCGTCGGCGCGGTATCCTCACTCAAATGATGCGTCAGCATCTGAACGACTTCCGTCGTCGGGGAGAGATTCTGGCGGGGCTCTGGGCGTCCGAAGGGAACATCTACGGGCGATTTGGTTTCGGGATGGCGGTCGAGCGGGTGCGGTGGCGAATCCCCAGATCGTTCGCCGTGCTGCGCGAGCCAGTCGACTCGCAGGGCACAATGCACATGATCGGCCATCGCGAGGCCGTCGAACAACTCCCGCCGCTGTACGATACCGTCTGGCCACACCGACCAGGGATGCTGCGCCGTCAGATCCCTTGGTGGGAACATCGCATCATCGCCGACACTCACGGAGCTTCACTCGGCAGTCAGCGTCGCGTGCTCTACGCCCCGGACGGTATCCCCCAAGGGTATGCACTCTACCGCACGCGTCGTTTTGATATCGAACGACCGCTGGAATTGCAGGTGACGGAAGTCGTCGCCCGTGACGGGGAGAGTGAACGGGCGTTGTGGCAGTTCCTGTTTGGCGTCGATCTGACCGACACGATTGACGTCTGGAATCTCCCCGCCGATCATTCGCTCCGCTGGTGGTTGGCCGACATCCGCAAGGTCGAGCGGCAAGTGGGCGATGCACTGTGGCTCCGTCTGGTCGACGTCCCCGCCTGTCTGGCCAGTCGACATTACGTCGGACCCGGCCGGCTGTCGATTCGCGTCGACGACAGTGTCTGTCCGTGGAACTCGGCTACGTTCCTGCTGGAATCGGACGGAGCGGGCCGAGCCACATGTCGCACGACCGACGCTGCGCCCGATGTATCTTGCAGCGTCGAGCAGCTTGGGTCGGTCTATCTCGGCGGAGTTCGCTGGTCCAATCTCGCTCAAGCCGGCCTGGTCCGCGGCACCGATAACGCCTTGTCGCTGGCCGATCGACTCTTCGGCTGGCCCACAACTCCCTGGTGCCCCGAACGATTCTGAGCACCCTGGCCGTGGAGCGATGGAACGTCGGTTGTCTTTTCGCACAAAGACACAGAGATACAAGGGCACGGAGAAGAACCTCTGTAGCTCCGTAAGTAAGTAGCTCCGTAAGTAATCTGTCTCGCCGGCTGACGAAACCGGAGTCCTGCCAGCACCGATAGCACTCCCCTGTGCGGCAACCAGGTGACTGGCCGATGCTACGGGCTGGCATCGCCGTTGTGTCGCCCGTTGGACCGAGGAGTCCTGAAGGCGCGACGGCTGTAGGGATTGTGCCGAGCAGCGGTGTGGTGAGGCAACTGACGGAGCGGATTGGACTGATCTGTAGCGTCGGGTTGAGACGAGTAAGAGAAGCGAGTACCCATGGAGGTTCGGCAGGCTGCGCCGACGCTGGGCGGTCTGAAGTCGCTAAGGATGGTGCCATGATCCGGAACAGTTGGAAGCCCATTTTCTCTGCTCGCGGACGGAAACAATCGTGGAGCGCCCGAGCGCTGCGTCGCTGGGTAGTTCCAGCGGCAGCCGCGTTGAGCTTCACATCGTTCGCCTCGGCCCAGTCCATCGTCGGGTCGGACTGCGACACGGGCCACGGAGTGGAATGTCACTGCCCGGGCTGCGATTCATTTCTGCAGCAATACGGCGCGCCAGCCCCGATGATGTCGCCTGGCCAGCTGGGCGGCGACGGGACGGCCACACCGACGCCTGCTGAAGGCGAAGCGGGTCAGCCAGCGCCGGTGGTGGATTCTGGATCGATTGCCGATGAAGCGGCGTCGGCCAGCGGTGCCCCTGAGTTCAACTCGATGGCCGGATTGCGTTCCGATCTGGGGGCCGGCTATGGGCTGGATACTCCCGCACCGAGCATCATCGGCGACTTCTTCGGTGGTGGCTTCCAGTACGGTCCGGCTTTCAACAACGCCACGGTCGGCATTGCGGGTGGTGATCGCCGGTTCAAGCTGACCGAGAACAACAGCCCATTCCCGATGAACCGAGTCTTCTTCAACTACAATCACTTCCACAACGCGTTGACCAACATTCAAGGCGACTCGCAAGACCTGAATCGATATCTGTTTGGTGTCGAGCGGGCCTTTTCGCAGGGTTTGTACTCGATCGAATTGCGTGTGCCGTTCGCCGGCACGATGGATGCCACCCAGGATCTTGGCAGTGCGGCGGACGCCACCGTCGAATTCGGCAATATGGCCGTGGCACTCAAAGGGTTGCTCTATCGCGACTCGACGCGAGCTCTCTCGGGCGGCATGGGGATGATCTTCCCGACCGGTTCCGACGCGCCGCTACTGTCCGGCGGATCGGAGTTGCTGACGTTCGACAACGGGTCGATCAACCTCCAACCCTTCCTGGGCTACTTTGCCGCTCCGAGCGAACGCTGGTTCCACCAGTTCTTCTGCCAGCTTGACTTTGACACGACCGGCAACGACGTGATCATTCCGGCCGGTTCGCCGCTGCTGGTCGACTCCTTTAGTCCGGGCATCACCCGCACCTTGCAGGACCAGACCTTGCTGATGCTGGACTATTCCTACGGTCACTGGCTCCACAAGAACCCTCAAGCCCGCTACGTGCATGCCGTCGCAGGGATGGTCGAACTGCACTACACGACCACGCTGCAGAACCTGGATCTGGGTGGGTTGAACAACGATCCCGAGCTGACGGTTTCTCAGATGTTCGCCACCGACGCGATCCGCCGCGACGTGCTGAACCTGACAGCCGGCTTTTGGCTGCAGATTGGCCGCCAGTCCGGCTTGAAGATCGCTGCAGTGACGCCGCTGCGTGACGGAGCCGACAAGCTGTTCGACACCGAGCTGGGTCTGCAGTTCATTCGGCTTTACTGAGCCGATTGAGCTGGACCAGTGGAATGCGGGAGATTCGCAACAACTCAGGCGGGCCCGCGGTCGGATTCTGCGGCGGCACGGCGCTGGCCGTATCGAGGGTCACTCTCGTCCGCACGTAGCCGGCCAGTTCATCCAAAGTGATGAGGCCGTCGGGCGTCCCCTGGCTGCCATCGGCGGCACCGCGCATCCCTTCGACCAGCCGATACGTGTAACGGCCCATCTTCAGTTCTCTCGATTCGGCCGACGGCTGCGAACCCTCGGACGCGGTGAAGGTGAAGAACAGGCCATCCTGGAGCGTGCGAACGGCCGACTTCAGATGAGTCCGATCGACGGAGTTGGCGAGCTCGCCGCTGTGGCACGTGTCGAGGACCACGATCTTGCGGCACGGAATTTGAGCCAAGCTGGCCAGGTCGGCAAACGAGATGCACCCTTCGTACTGGCCGGCCATCACCTGACCATAGTCACAATCGTGGGGAATGAAATAGTATTCCTGAGTCCGCTGGTCACGGACGCCGTGACCGGACAGATAGATGACCAGCAGATCATCGGGCCCTGCTTCGCGACTGGCTCGGCGACTGAGACTGGCAATCGTCGCCTCCCACATCGGCCGCGTCATGTTGTCGTTGATCAGGCTCGTACCGTGCACATCGTACAGCGTCGACATCTGAGATTGGACTGTATTGAGCAGTTCCTGAGCATTGCGGCCGGCGAACTCGAGATCGGGGATACGGGCGTCTGTGTAGTCGTTCACGCCGCCGGCAACGATGAAAATCTTGCGCCGCTTGGTAGGTTGATGAACTTCGCGCAGCAAGGTGACTGACTTCAGATCGGCGATTTCGTTTTCGGTCGAAGCGATCACCTGGAACAGCAGTTCTTCGTCACCGGGGACGGCCATCAGCCAGCGATAAGCGTACTCGGCCGAACCGCTCGCGGGCGTTTCGGCAATCAGCGTCGGCTCGCCAGCCTGCACCCCATTGGCAAAGGCTTCGGGTGAGACGAGCCTTTGCCCGGCCGGGACGCGCACGCGAGCCACGATCTGGACGGTCCGTGTCTGGACGTCACCGGAAGTTCGGGGTGATTCAATGGTGATCTCGGGCTTCAGCCGATAATAGTCCGCCAGCGATTCATGTGGGTTCGCGGGCGGCTCAATCGACGCCACCCGGAAAGCGTTCTCGATGTCACCGGCTGTCAGCAGCCGACGCATCACATCGGGCCGTTCAAATACCTGCCGGAACTGTCCAGCCAGGAAGAACTCGGGGAGCTGTCCCAAGCCGCGGTTGATCTGCCAACCGAACAGACGATGGCCTTCAAATGACGCGTCGTAGTAACCGGTCGGAGACCAATAGGCCCATTCGCGATCGTGGCCGACGTAGAGAGAAGCGACCGGCTGCCACGCGGCGTACGCCTGCATGGGCGGCTGCTGGGCATTCCCGCGTTGATATTCAAAGGCCACATTGGAGTTGGCCGGAGGATCCTCCAGGATCTTCCGCATGGCTGCCGCCGTCGTTCCTTCCAACACGTCGCCGGCCGTTGTCCGTGTCCAGACTCGGCGTAGCGTGTCGCCATTGCGAAGCCCTCGAACGTAGAGTGGACCGTTGGGCTTGATCCGATCGACGGTCAGCGATTCACCGGCCGGCGTGAACGTCGCGCCCCAGAAAATGTCCTGACGCGTGCGATTCACCTGCGGAGCCCATTCCCAGACACAGACCGTCCCGTCGTCGCTGGCGGACGACAAGTAACGCATGTCGAATGAGACTGACAACGATGTCACGGTCGAACTGTGGCCGCGATAACGACGCAACAGTGGAGCCACTCCCGCATCCGCCAGGCCAAACACGAACAACCCGTTGTCGCGTTTGGTGGCCACCACCACATAAGCCGGTTTGCCCTGGGCGTTCGGGAGCCACAACGTCGCTGATGGCTCGCCGTTCACCAGTGGATCGAGCGGCAGACGAGCCGCTCGGCGACCAGCCTGCTCCAGCCACACGCCTTTCACTTCGCCCGCCGTCGCACGTTCGACTTGCACCGTCCAGCCGCCACGCCACAGATCGGGTGTGACCCACTGCCGCTGTTCGTCCCGCTTGTCGCTTAAATTCAGCTCAGTCGCGGAAAACTGGTAAGCCCGAGCCTTTCCGTCACCGCCCGAGTAGTCGATGGCCAGATCGTAAAACGGTTCCGTCTTGGCAAACGCCACGCGGATCGGAACGTGCCATTCGGGTCCCAGACGCTGGAGGGCCCCCTCCAGCTGCGCCGCGCTGCCCACCAGGAGCCCGTTCGATTGCGAGACGGCGAACGAGCGACCATCGGCGGTCAGCCGGCAGGCACGGATGTCGTCCGGGAATATCCGTTGAGCTGTGCGGCGCGGCTGACTCCAGTTCGACAGGTTCCAAAGCTGCAACTGAGCGCCCGTACGCTGCGCGCCGGTCACTCCGCGCGATGTGGCCACCAGCAATTGCTGACCGTCTCCCGAAAAACTCAATCCCAACGTCAGGGCCGACAGCCTCACCAGCAGCTGGCTGGTGTTCGCAGTGCGGTCCCACACGAATACGCGCCCCGCTTCGTCAGCGACGGCCAAGCGATTGCCATCCCGAGTGCCGGCGATCGCGGTGACCTGTCCGGCCAGTTCCAGATCCTTCCACTCCGGACCAGGCTTGGAGCTGTCGCCGTCGTTTAATGGCCAAGCCTGCAGTTTCCACAGCAGGTTCCCCTGCGGCGTCTGACTGGAGACCACCGGAGCAACCGCCCAGTGATCGCCCAAGACTGTGGCAAAGCGATAGTCGCGCGGCGGACGTGCTGAGCGACTGGCATACGTTGCACTGTCCGGCGGCTGAACCTGCCGGTCACTCCACTGGCCCGATGCCGCGTCGCGGCGCCAAAAGATCAACTGACCACTGACATCGGCCGACAGCAAGCCCAGCGAATCACCGGCACCGACGAACTGCAGTCCGGTCACGACCTGGCCCGCCACCTCGCGAGCTAACGAGGTCACCAGCTGGCCCGTGCGATGATCGACGATTACAATCTCGGCCAAGCCTCCCATCGCGCCATAGCCGGCCATGGCGACGAGTTCATCGGTCGCGTCCAAGGCGTAGATTCGCCCGCGCGGCCCCCGCTGGACCTGCCAGCGAATGGTGCGCTGCAGCGGCCAGGTGCTATCGGCGCCAACCGGTCGCGACCACACCAAGACCTGCTTGTCCTCGCCCCCCGACAGCAACACATCACCGGCCGGCGACGAAGCGATCGTGCGGATCGTCGACAGATGCCCGTCCGCCTGCAGCCGCAGCCAGGGCTGCCTGTCGATGCTGCCCCGCAACAGGTCCAGCCGCTGATCGGGCGACTCCGGATCCGCCGGCAACTCACCGCCACTCGCCTGCTGGCCCTGCCCGCCAGTCGCTTGGCTTTCAGTCCCTTCGCTTTCAGTCCCTGCCGCGCCGTTGCCCGCTCCGGGCGGGTTGCCCGACGGCGCTGGCAATTCGGCCTCGGAGGGGACTTGCTGTGGGGCAGCCGGCTCGGTGGTCGGCAGTCGATCTTCGCCCGGCAGATTCGAGGGCGTCTGTTTTGGAGGAGTGGCGATCGGCGGCTGACCGGGGAGGTCTGATTCACTCGGAATCCGGGCTGCGGGGCTGGTCGGGGCTATGGTCCGATCGGGTTTCTCGCCCGGAAGATCGGACTCACCGGGGAGCTGAGCCCACGCGCTGGCGACCGGTCCCGCACCGACCAAGGCGACACAGACTACCCAGATTAGCAGCCGCTTTAGCAGCCGGTGGTGACAAGAACTTTGATGACAGATCACGGTGGCAGACCTCCGCCCAAATTGACGACGGGCCACGTCGCCTGATCGGTTCTCGGTCGAAGTTCGGCCAGGTTTCCCGGAAATCGCCCGCCGGACAGCTCGACCCGTTCTCATTGTAACGATTGCCCGGCCGAACGCGTCGACCGGACGAGTCGCGGGCGGGGCGGAGTGCGACTGCCGGTCGGCTTTCGGAATCACTATGATTGCGGGTAGCCGGGAATCTGGACAACTTTTCCCGAGCGGGACCGACAACCGTCTCCATTGGAAGGTGTGAGAGGTCAGCGGTAATCCGCCTGGCATGGTATGGCGGTGGTGCTCAACGGCGAACTTCGCCCTGCGGAGGGATGTATGTGGCGGCAGATAGTTGCTGGGGTTGTGGTAGGGCCGATCTGTTGGCTGGTGGCAGCGGGAGTGGCCATGGCGGCCGAGCCGTCGTCGACGTCGGTGGCGTTATCGGCTCTGTTCAGCCCTCATCGATCGCCGGGCGAGCGGACGATGGGGCTGGTGCAGCGTAGTTTTCTGGACCTGGTGGAAGAGAGTCAGCCGCGGCTGCAGATTGCCTTAGTGATCGACGGCACGGAGAGCATGGCGGCCGAGATGGACGGTCTGCGCCAATCGCTCGGTCAGATGATTGGCGACCTGCGTCGTTATCGGGGCCAGCAGGTTGAGTTCCAGCTGGTCGTCTATCGGGACGCAGGAGCTACCTCAGGCGAAGTGATCTTTCCGTTGGCGATTCCGAATCACGAATTTACCGGCGACCTGGAAAAGGTTCTAAGTGCGGCGGCCGGTCTGAAGGTGGAGACGGGCGCTCCGTATTTCCCTGAGCTGATCGATCTGGGAATTCACCAGGCGATAACCGAGCTGGGATGGTCTCAGGACCAGGACACCAGTCGCTGGTTGCTGGTATTTGGCGACGCACCTCCCTATGCGGCCGGCTTTGACGAACCGGCCACCGGAGCTCGTCGCCGATATGAAACGGACATGCTGGTCAGTGTCGCGAAACGGGCTGGAGTGCGCATCAACTGCGTGCTGTGCCGGAGTCGCGAGTCGGAGCGGACTTCGTACGAGAAGACCCTGAGCCAGACTCAGGAGTTCATGAACGCACTGGCCACGCGGACCGATGGGTTGATGCTGGACCTGTCTTATCCGGACGTTTACAAGGCTCTCGAGCAGGCGATGAACAAGGCCGAGCCGCAGTATGCCCCGGTGGCTGTGATCACTCAGGACGACGTCGATCGACTGCGGGCCACGTTTTCCAACAAGACACCGGGGCCTGTGCGAGTCGCCATCGCTCCTCACGCCGCCTTTGCGGACGACATCGACGACACTCATCCAGGCGTGCTGCTGGCGGCCGAGCTGCAGCACAAGTTGAGCAACGTGGAAGGGCTCGAGCTGACTCGGATGGACGACGTCACTCGGCTGGTCAAGCTGCTGCAGGCCCAGGGCGTGCGCAAGAACGAACAGGTACTGTTTCAGCTGGCCCAACAGTTGGACGCTCAGTACGTGATCTGGGGCGAGTACCAGACGCAGAACAACCGCATAGGGGCTCGTTCGCGGCTCTATCGCGCCACGACGACGGGCGTGGAGGAGGTGACTGCGCCGGTGGTGACGGAGGCCGCGAGTGGCGATGAGATGGAGTTGGCCAGCCGGCACTTGCAGAAGCTGCTGAACGCGGCCACTCAGCAGCGTCGGCCCAACGCGGCGCAGGACGCCTTGCTGGGTCATTTCACGGCCTTCCTGTCGAAGCCAGCCGATCAGACTCGCGCGACGTTCCTGCCGGTCGCCAATCGCCCCGACTCGCGAACTCAGATCCTGACCGCGTTCCGCAAACTGGAAGAGTCGTTAGCCTACAAGGCCGGCGATCCTCAAGCGGCGCCATTGCTGGCCGACGCCGAACGGTTGCTGACCAGCTCGCTGCAAGTCGACGAAGACCGGCAAAATTACTGGGCTTACTGGCTGTTGGCGAATTGCTACTTGAATCAGATCCATCAGCATCGTGAGGAAAGTGAACGACAGATGCTGATGAATCGATTCGCCGAGGCTCTGACTCGCGCTTACCTCTACAGCTCAGAAGGAGGTTGCCCCGAGTACGAGCGCAAGGAGATCGAAGCTGGCTTCTATCTGCTGGTACCCCAGGACAAGGACGTGGCACGAGCGGCTCAGTTGTACGCCGAGCTGGCTCGCCCCGAAGGTCGCACGAACTGGGAGACCGCTCGACGAGCGACCTGGATGCTGTCCGGGATTTACGCGGGAGACTTTGGCGTCGAAGCAGCCGATCCGGATCACAAGGTCGTCGATCTGAAGAAGTCGCGGGAAGAGCTCGTCAAACTGCTCGCTTTCTGGGAAGAGAGTCCGGAGGCTCGGATCATCAAGCAGGAGATGCGGTGGGATCCGGCGCGTGGCGAAACGCTCCATCCCTACCGGCCAGGGACGCTCTCCGACTTCCAGGTCACCGAACAGCCACAGGATTCGCAGTAGGCGAAATCAGGATAGGCGTCGAACCCAGCTCGTGCAGCAGCTGCAGATGCCGCAGATCGAGCAGTTCGACGATCTCAGCTGGTTTGCCGGTCGCACCCTGGACCGAATCGGCCATGGCCACGGCGGCCCATCGTCCGGCGGCAGACAAGGCCACGGGGATTTGCGGCAGTTCAAGAGTAACAGCTGCGGGCGACGGTTGTTGCTGCAGCGGCCAGAGGTCGAGAACTGCTTGACTGTTCGCCGTCCGAGTGGTGGATCCGTCAACCGCAGGTCGTCCGGCGACCAATAGCCAACCGTCCTGCGACGCTGGGAAAGCCAGGTGGCCCACGTTCGAGTCATATCGGGCGTTGCCGCGCAGCACGAGCTTCGGCTCGGCCGATTCACCCGCCCAGTACCAGGCGGCGGCTGCCGAGTTGCCGCCACAGGCCAACCACAATCCCGAGGGAGTGGCTTGCGAGGCCAGACGAACGATCGCACCCGGTACCGGCGACAACTCCGCCCGCAATTGTCCCGTATTCACATCGATCAGCTCCAACCGATCAGCATCGCCTCGAGCGACATGAGCACCTGACGCCACGAGGACATGTTTCGCTCCCGCGGCTGCAAGTTGGTTGACCGACTGGTCGGCCGAAAACCAGACTCGATCGGCACCTTCAGGACGCTGCTCAGCGGTCCAGCTGCCGACCGACAACATGTAGACCGCTCCGGCCTTGGCTTTCGAGTCGCCGCCGACGACTACTGACTGTCCATCGCCGCAGAACTCCAGAGACTTGGCGAACCGCAATTCGCTCAGTTCGACCGGGGCGAGTGCTGTCGGTTCGGCCCCGGCCATGCGCCAGCCCCACAACTGTGCCGACTGCAATGCCTGGGCGCCCGTCAACACGACCAGCTCTTCTTTCGCGTCGAGGATCACATCGGGATCAATCACCGATTGGCTTAGCTCAAGTTCTTTGACCGACCGGGTCTGCAGGTCGACTACGGCCACCACGGTGACCTTGCCGCCACCTTCACCGCGACTTCGTTCTCCCACCACGACGCACTTCTTCGCACCGCAGGCCATCGTCTGCACGTTCGAGCCGCCGGCCATCGTCTGGACCAGCATGGGAAGCTCGATCGGTGCCGGAGCCGTGCTGGGGAGTGTGCCGGAATCGGAGAGGGGCCAGACGGTGAGTGCCGTGCGGTCAGCCTGCAACGTCCCCAGCGTGATCAGCTCGGTACCGGCCGGCGAAAAAGCCAATCCGCGCACCTTCTGCCAGGCTTGCGGCAGTTTGGCCGCCATCACCACGCGCGCCTTCTGCTGTGTCTCGTCTCCCATCTTGCCGTAGGCTTCCTTGGCCCGCGACGTGTCACCCGCCTGCAGCGCTGTGCGGAAATCCTGCAGCAACTGACCGCTGTCAATGACGGGCGGAACGGTCGGCGTGTCGCCGCCTTTCGGTGGGCCGTCGACCACGGGTTTGCCGCTGCCAAGCCCACGATACCAGGCTACGCCGGCGATGACCGACATCAGCAAAGCGGCTGCGGCGATCAGCCGCCACCATGAACCTTTGGCTGACGGCGCCGGCGTCACTGCAGCCTGCAACGCCTCAACCATCTCCAGGTTCGTAGCGAACCGCGACTCGGGCTTGGCCGCCGTCGCTCGCCGCAACACCCGTTCCTCATTTGGCGTCACACCGGCCAGAGTCAACTTGCCGCGCAGATGAGCCTCGGCGACCGATAGCGGGTCTTCCGCTTCGAATGGCAACCGGCCCGTTCGCAGTTCGTAATAAGTCAAAGCCAGCGAATACTGATCCGAAGTCGCCCCTGGTTTTTTGCGAATACATTCGGGAGACATGTAGGCCAGCGACCCGACCATGCCGGTGGCCGTGGCCGCCACTCCCTGTTTGGACAGAATGCTGACCAGCCCGAAGTCACCCAGAATACACGAGTCGCCCATCAGCATCAGGTTAGCCGGCTTGACGTCGCAATGCTGCAAGGCGACCAGCTTGCCGTCGAACTCGTGCCGTTGTGCGTTGAGAAAATCGAGACCGCGCGCCGCATCTTCCATGTACTTCAGCAGCTCGTCCGCCGGAATCCCCGTCGCACCTTCACGCTGACAAGCGGCCAGCCGATCGCGCAAGGTGCCGTCGGCCAGCCCAGTGGCGACGACCAGCTGCCGCGGAATCTTTGCCGTCTCCGTCGGCGTCGGGGCCAACGTCTGAGTGACACTGGTGTTGCTCAACGTCTCGGCGGTATTGAATTCCAGGACCTCACCGCGCGAGTCCAGCAGCCACAGGGCGTGGATATGGAGCAGATTGGCGTGGCGCACCTTCTTGATGCGTTCGATCGCCCGAAACTCTTTCCAGCCCTGCTTGTCGGCCAAATCGAGAAACTTCAGGGCGATTTGCGCCCCCCCGGGAGAACTGGCCTGCCACACCTCACCGAAGGTCCCCTTACCGAGGAATTTCAGCAGGCGGTAGCCGGGAATGGGTTCGTCGCCGGGATTCAGCATCGTCAGGGCTCGGGAATCGGGTCGGGACCGTCAGCTCAGATTCGACCCGAATTATACACGCTAGGAGGCGTTTGGCGCTCAGGGCCCGGTCGGCAGGCCCCCCGATCGATTTATCCGCTCAGCGACCTGGCACATCCCCCGAGCCCCGCGGTTGTTGCCACGACGGGAGATTAGTGGTGCTGGCTGCACGTCTCGCAGCAGTAGATCGTCTTCTCGACCATCTTGACCACTTTGACGTCCACCGGCTGCTTCACCAGCTCGGGGACACAGACCTGGACCTTGCGGGTCTTCTGTACCGGCTCCAGCTTGTACACCGTCTCCTCAGCACAGACTTCGGTCTTCTTCTTGGGGACCTTCACGACGTAGCTGATGTCCTTCTTCGACTCCGTGAAGACCACGTCGGGTTCCTGGTACGACTGATGCCGCGGTTCTTCATGAGTCCGAGTCACCGTGCAGGTGCAGGGCTCCTCGATGCAGTACGTCTGGCCGCAGTGATGGCAAACTCGAGTCTGCGTCCCTTCGTGAATCTCGACGTCCGGCACGTTGACCTTATAGTCTCGCTCGACCGGATTCATCACCACATGGCACTGCTTATCGATCACCGTCTGAGTTTTCACCTCATCCGCCAGATAGCACGATTGCTTGACGAACTTTCGCTTTTCCGGCACTCGCTTGAAGACCGTGTATGTCTCGTCGCGCTCTTCCATCTTGTTCACGACGCAAGTCTTCATGCGAGTTTCCACCACTTCCATCGGCACCATGACCGTGCGGGCAACCAGATGAGAGTGTTCGCACGGATTGCCACACCGGTCGCACCGGTTGTGCATCGCGTGGTTGGCCACGACCATGGCACCCGGGAGTGCCGAGATGATGGCGAGTGCCACCGAAAACTTGCGGCAGAATCGACGTGTCGCCGTGCTGATCATTGGACCACTCCCTTGGCCATCCGGGCGCAGTTCGAAACGAATTGGACGGAAGCCTGTCGAGTGCATCGGCTCCACCAGCCGTCCCGCTTCATGCTCGTTGGCCCAGCCGGAACGCTTCGCCAAACCGGCAAACTCCAGCCAGCGACCTTGCCGGAGTTGACGGTTGCGCCGAGCAACCACCGCTAGCAAGTGGAGCGCTGGGTGGGGCAAATCGGTTCGGAATCCGTCAGCCTCTTCGTGTTCCGCGGCCTCCGTCTTTTCCGTGGTCCAGAATTCAACTACGGACGCCGCGAAAGCCGCGGAAGGATACAGGCTGGAAGGTCCGTGGACACTTGGGAGAACGCTCGGGTCAGCTGATGCGGATCAGACCGATATCGATATCGTCCAGCGACGGGAGACCGAAGACGGCCCGATAGACGAGGCAACAGCGACGCTCGTCGGGGAATAGAATCAGCGTGTCCAGCCGCGGCGCGATCTGACTCTCGGCCGAGCTGGTGACCAAATGAGCGCCTGCCGAACCGGTTCCTCGGTATCGATGCACGGTCAGCTGAGGGTGATCGGTGGGCAATCGAAATGTCTCCGTACCACCCGGCGACAAGTTGACCAGCGTGATCGTTTCGCCTCCTTTGAGATAGCCGTCGATCTGCAGCTCGGGCGGCGCGCCGTTGAAGAAGCCATACTCCGGCATCGACACGCCTTGGTGGATAGCCGTTACGGCATACTGGAGCCGGGGAGCCCAACCGCGTCCCCAGAATCCGAACCCGACGGGTCGTACCCGGGTATCGAACTGGCTGATCGGCTGATCCGGGTGCTCAAAGTTCGGCAACCGGCACTGATGAATGCTCTTGGGCGAGAGGCTGGTGAGAAAACCGGTACCGGCCAGATTCTCCGGACAGTAGGTCCCGCCGTCGGCATCAAAACCGCCGAACGCTCGACGATACGTGATCGGCATCCGCGTGAACGGTGACGGGCCAACGATTCTCGGCACCAGCTGCACGGCCGTCGGGAACGACCACTGGCGATCCCCCCACACTCGCAATCGCTGGCCGACACTCCCCACACGCAGCTCACAGTCGACCTGCGTTGCCGGTTGCCCACCGGGGGCGTAGACATGGCCGACGACGACCACATCCGCTCGGGGCTTGAACGGAATCCGGTCGGTTTCCCAACGGACCGGGGCCATCGGCTGATCGTCTTCCAGCTGATCCTGGGTCCAAACCGGCAGCTGCTCGGGGTCCACCGACAACGCTCCTGCTTCGCCGTATCGCCAGGTGACTTTGTGAATGACGGTCAATCTCGCTTCGCCACGCGCATTGACCCACGGGAGCAGCGTGGTGTGGCCGGCGCGGGTGACGTCCAGCTGGAGCACAGCCAGGACTCCGTCATCTTCATCGACCACCGCCGTCCGCCCTGAGGTGGAGGATCGGCCCACCTGGCTGTCACTGGTGCTGGCCACCTTCGGTGTCACTGGATGAGCCGAAACGGTCGGCGGCGGCTCGATCTTTGGCTGAGATGGATTCTGCGGAGCCGGTAGCGACGGCGTCTGAAATAGAGGAGTCTGTGATGACCTCTCGGGCAACGAACCGATCGGCGGCGCTGTGTGAGCTGGCGCTGTGTGGGCTGGCGCTGTGTGAGTCGGCGCTGTGTGAGTCGGCGCTGTGTGGGCTGGCGCTGTGTGAGTCGGAGCTGGGGTGGTTGGCGTGGCGGGCTGGTCGGTCAGTTGGACGATCAGGACAGTATTGCCGGCGGCGATTTGGTCGCCGTGGGAGAGTGGATGTCGGTGGGCAATTTTTTCCCCGTTGACCAGCGTCCCGTTGGTGCTCTGCAGATCTTCGACCCACCCACCTCGACTATCCAGGCCGACTCGCAGATGGACGCTGGAGAGTCTGGCGTCGGCGTCCAGCGGGTAATCAGCTTCGCGCGATCGTCCGATCGACAGCGACTGGTTGAGTCTCAACCAGAATCGCTGTCCGGCGGCCGGTCCGGCGGTGATTTCGAAGGTGATGGACATTGACGATTCATGTCAGCAGGAAGAGCTTGGCTCCGTCAGCTGAGCACTTGCTCGATCAACTTCTGGCGGTCGACGCTCGACGCTGACGATCGATACAGCGGTCTAGCGACGATGTTTGGTGGATCTCCCGTCGCTGAACGAAAGCTGATTATGACCGATTCCGGAAAACGTGCGGCATGGAGTGAACAATTCTCAGCCACACATTGTTCCCAATTGGACCAATAAAAGTCGGATTCATCCAACTGGCAACCGTTAAGTTTTGTGTTGCTCAGATCAGAACCACCGAAACTGGATCGTATCAACCGGCTGTTTGACACCATGGCCGACCTCAGATCGGCAAAATCGAATTTTGCGTCTTCGAGTACAGATTGGTCGATTCGGGCACGAAACAGACTGGCTCGCTCGAAATTCGTGAACTTTCCTGAAAGTCCCCGGAGGTGGCAATCGGAAAGATCGGCCAGGCGAAAGTTCGTACCATCGACTGCGGTCCGGGAGAAGTTGGCGGCTGGGGCGACGATATGGGACAAGTCCGCGCCGTCAAGGAGAGCGCCGGTTAAATCCGCTTCGGCGAGATTCGCTCCTTGCAGATTGCATCCGGAAAGCCTGGTGCCGACCAGTTTTGCTCGGGCAAGATTTGCATGCTGCAGATTAGTTCCTTGCAAATTGGCGCCTGAAAGATCGGCGCCACAGAGCAAGGCGTGTTGCAGATCGGACGTAACTAGCTGAGACCTCTGCAGCGATGCGTTCCGCAAATCGGCTCCTGCCAGATCTGATTCCGCAAGGTTCGATTCGTTGGCCCGGAGATACCGCATCTGAGCTCGTCGTGCGGCCAATCCGACGAGTTCGGCGCCTGACAATTCGGCATTGGTCAGGTCGATACCGTTCAGGCCGGTATTGGCGAGATCAAGTTCGAGCAGTTTTCGCGAGTCGAAGGGGGTATTTGGCAGGGCAGTCATGGCACAGAACCTGGGTCTGATTGATCGGAGGACATGCATTCGAGCTGTTGTCGCAGTTCGATTTGCCTGGCGCGGAGTTCCATCAGGCATACTCGAAGTCGGGATTGTTTCTCGTTGATTGCTTCAATTTCCGGACTGCGGTTCATGAATGCTTCATCATCCGGGGATTCGCCGGCTATCGCTTCTTTCTGCTCAATCAGCTGCGAAATCTCTCGCAGAAGACTGCTCATTTCCTGGCCGACCTGCATCAATTCAGCTTCGAGTTCCGCTCGGGATTTCATTCGTCCCTTCTCCTTTCACTCTAGAAGGGCATACCCGGGTCGGGAATGCCCGAGCTGGGATTCCACACGCCGATTCCGTTCATCGTCGCCGGATCCCCCACGACTGACGGATTGGGCGCATTGGCGGTGGCCGCACCGAGCGCCTGGTTTTCAACGCTGGCAGCCTGTGCTGGATTCGACGTATTCGCTGGGGTACAGCCGAGGTCCATCCATTTCGTCAATTTTTTGTTGACGGTATTCTGTATGTTCCACCACTGTTGCCAGTGTGAGGCGACGGTCATGGTCTGACCAAGTGGATCACCGGCGATCCGTTCGAGGGGCTGTCGACCGTGGTTGGCGACGATTTCTGCGCCTCGTTGGCCGAGTCCCATGCCGTGGGGGGCCTGGTAACCGGCGCCTGGATGAGGTGCGGTCGTCGTCCGCGACCCGGTGGCAGGATCCTTGGCGGTCTGCGTGTTCATGGCGTTATCCATGTCCTGGTAGAGTGATTCACATTCCGGGCGGAAGCATTGCAAACCCAGGAAGTCCGCCAGATTCGTGGGAGAATTGCTGGCAAAGGCATAAAAGTTCCAACCGGCGCGGAACGCAAGCGGGTCGTTGCTGATATATCGCCGCAACACGGGATCGTAGTACCGGTTCCGGTTGTAATAGAGGCCGGTTTCGGCGTCCAGATACTGACCCGGCAGCCGAAACGGAACGGGTATCGAACCTCCAAGTGCCGGGCCCTCGTACGGGGTTCCGATGCCAGGCGTTGACTGTTTTTCACCAGGAGAGGTCGCGGCGATTGGAGTCTGCAAATGATCATGAACGACCAGGCTGCACGATCGCCCCTCCTGAATCATCACAGGCGTCAGGATTCCTGGAGCGTAGACGTACGAGGTCGCTTCTCCGGCAGGGCCACGCTCCTGCAACAAAAGATTCCCAGCCCACACATACTGAGTCGTACCGAATGAACTGGACTTGCCGATACGCCGATTGAAAGCGTCATAACTGTACTCGAATTTACCCGATTCCTCGCCGTGGGTGGTGACGAGCCGATTCTGGTGATCAAATGCCAGACGAACCGTCCGCCCATTCACAGTTCGCCGCTCAAGATTGCCGCACGCATCGTATTCGCATTTCAGATTCACCCCGGATTCGAGTCGATTACCGTCGTGATAGGAAAGATCTCCCAGGTCATGAGTGGCCACCACGTTCCGGCACGCATCGTACCGATACCAGGCGATTGTCTTTCCTCTTTCACGGACCGACAGCAGCTGGCTTTGCCGATCGTACTGAAACTCCATGTCGGATCGATTAGCTGCATCGCTGATCCGTACCAGTCGACCTGCCGGGTCATACGAATACCCGCGTTCGACCAGCACTCGTGCATCGCCTTCCACCGCCCGTTGATGGATCAATTTGCCAATACCATCAAACTGCTGAACCCACTCAAATCCTCCCTTCCCCCGGTAGGTCCACTCCTTTCCATCGATTGAATAATCAATCTGCAGCGTATCCGAATCGGCCGCTATCTGCTGAATCCGACCTCGCTTGTCATACTGCAACTCACAGACGTTGCGACCCCCGGACCGTATGACGCCAACTCGCCCCATAATGTCGCGCACATACTCAATGCTCGCCGCCCGCTGGCCGTCCCGAATCAATAACCCGTCTGGATCGTAGCCGAGTGTCACCTCACAGTGCTGATTCGCAGCGGATGTCAGTCGGCCTTCCTGATCGAACTCAAACGCATTGAACGACCCATCGGCATATGACTGCCGGATGACTCTGCCCAAGGGATCTCGTTCCAGTTCGGTAGTCCTTCCTGCACCGTCCACCGTACGGCAAACATAGCCGTTTCGATCGTACTCGAACCGCTCAATCCGGCCGTCAAAGTGGCTTCTCTGGACCAACAGTCCGCGAGCATTGTATGTCCAGACAGCACGTTGGCCGGCTTCGTTTACCAGCATGGAAGGCCGACATTCCAAGTCATACTCGATCCGTATCGTATGCCCCAGGGGATCCGTCAGGGCCACCGGATTTGACCACCGATCGTAGGTACGTGTCGTACGGTCCCCGACCGCATTCTCGACCGCCAACAGATTCCCGGCGGCATCCCATGCCAGGTACTCCTGTGCTCCATCGGCGAAACTTGCGGAAACTGGCCGGCCGAGGGCATCATAAGTCAGCTGAACGATCGTCGCTCCCGCGCGATTCACCGCCGTCAATCTGCCCAACCAATCATAGTCCAATCGGCTGATGGCCCCCAAGGCATCCGAATACTCCACTTGATCAGGATCGGTACGATAGTGAATCGATAGATCGTTTCCAGCGGGATTCACCACGCGAACGCAGCGTCCCTGATCGTCATACTCGTATCGCCATGTACGACCGCTGGGCAGGCGGGTACAAAGGACGTTTCCTCGTGCATCGTGCTCAATTTCCGTTGTCAGACCCGTCGGAGATTCGTAACGAGCAACTTGACCTGACATCCCGAAAAAATACCTTCGCTCGGCCCCAGTGGCATCCGTCACCGTAGTCGACCGTTGCTCTTGGTCGTACTTCCGGAATGATCCGTTATGTACGTCGATATCGTCGGACCACAACAGTTCCTGATTCGCTCCGATGATTGTACGGTACGTCTCGCCATCCGGAGTCTGCCTTTCCGTGCAAAGACCGGCTTCGTTAAAGGCATAGACCGTCTGAAATCCCAAGCCGTCCGTAACGACGGTCAGACGGCGTTTCGTGTCAAACTGCAGATGGCGGTACTTCAAGCCGCCGTCGCACCAGGTTCGGCAACACCGCCGCTGGTCGTCATACTGGAAGAACATATTTCCTCCCAGTCGGTTGACGAAGCGAACCAATAGATTGTCGCGGTATTCATACTGGACTTTCGACCCCGAAGCATCCTGATGAACGATCAAATTCCCGTCATCATCATATTCGTAGCTCGATACGATCAAGTTCTCACGGTGACCGTCCTTAGTCACTCGAATCTGATGCAGCATGGAACGCTGATCGTATTCCAGAACAAACCTCCGCAGCTCCGAGTCGACGACCTCCACGAGTCGGTTTCTGCGATCATACTCAAACGCCATTCGATTTCCATTTCGATCGACTCGCTCGATGGCCCGATATTGACTCGAATCCGCTGTGATCGGCTTCAGATACCATTGGTGTCCGTCTGCAGCATGAAAAATGACCTCGTCCCGGCCGATCATCACGCGACTAGGAGTCAGCGATTCACGGTCCAGCCACAGTTCGTCACTGGCACCCTGACGCTCAAAGATAAGCTCACTGCCCGCCGCAACCTGGACCACTACCCGATCCTGGAACAAATCCGCGGTGATCGGCAGGTCACTCGACCACCGGGAACCCAACCAGCGTGTCTGGGCTGCCTCTTGGCTGTGGTAGGTCCGCACCAGCCGAAAGGGAACTTTGGCCGGGAACATGGCGTCTACCGTCATCAGTTCCACAGCGCCAGTGGCAATATTGATGCACATGGTTTCGACTATCAGCTGTTACAGATCTCGTTCAGCGAACTACCTCTTCCGACATCATTACGTGCAAGTTGCACAGGGACGCCCGCCTGCCCCTCCGCCACCACCCATTCCGATCAGCACCGTCATCTCGCCCATCACAATGTTGTTGGGGGGCGGCAACGGAATCAGGGCGCCGGGTTCCATGACGATGTCACCCATCCGCGCCGCCGGTTTGCCGCCAATCAGGCAGATCCCCGTTCCGCCGTCCGGGACGGGGGTCGTGATGCCCGGCCCATGCGGCGTCCCCGAACAGGCGGGGGGAGGAGCATTCGGTATCGGACAAGTGTGCTGGTCACCGATCCGCCACGCCGGCTTACCGCCGATCAGCACCGTCGGACACGGTGCGCCCAGCAGCGGCGAACCGTGCATAGTTGAATCGCCCAGTCGAGCAGCTGGCTTGCCCATGCTCAGATCTCCTCGGATTGAAGCTCTGAAACTTCGTCCATCGACGCCACTTGTACGCACTCAAACAGTTGAGTCCTCAGCCAACCGACTGCGTCCCGAGGATCAACCCATTGCAGGGCCGCTAGTCCGGTAAATCGATAAAACTTCCCCGTGGCCGCACCTCGGACCTCGATCGGACGCCCACCTCGATATCGAATCTGCCACCGATGGCGCTCAGTCATCACTGCCCGGTGACTTCCGCAACAACTCATCTTCCGTCAGCTCCCGCCAGGTAAACGGCGCACCCGTCAATTCGTCTATCAATGCTGCTACTCCAGCCAGCGCCAGCCAACCAACCAGCAGCTGGGCCCAACCACCTCCGACGTACCACGTGAAGGGGATGGCCAGCCAGAAGCTCACACACTTCACACATCGCAATCCCTCGGCCGGCAGGATCCGCCCCGCAACTTGCCGCAGCCGACGACATAGCTGACCCGGGCCGTCCTCCCGCGCCATCAGAAAGGACAATCGCCAAGCAGCCAGAGCCGCGAGGATGAACCGAAAAACCACAGCACACTCCCTGACGGTCAGTTAATCTTCACCAGCGATCCCTTGATCGTGTTGATCGCCGAGGCCTCCACGTTCACCATCGCTCCCTTGACCGTGTTCTTGGCCGACGCTTCGGAGTCGATCTTCGGCGCTGTCTCCTTGATGCTGGCCGAACCATCGATCTTGATGTTCGTCCCCTTGATCGTGATCTCACCGCTCTTCTTCAGCGTGATGCTGGCCGCACCGGTCTTGAGCACAATCTCGTTCTCCGCGTTCAAGGTGATGGAGGCGCCTGATTTGAGCAGGTACTTACCCGCAACTTTTTCGGTGTGCTTGGCACCATACTGCTGGCTGACGTCCCCGCCAACCTTCTCAGTCACCTTGCCCCCCACCTGCTCACCACGCTTGCCACCAACCTGCGTCTTCTGGCTCCCACCGACCGATTCCGTCAAGCCCCCGCCGACAGTCATCGTCATCGCTGCGCCGACCGTCTGCGCCATCACGCCGCCCACTGTGAGCTGCATCGCCGCACCGACCGTCTCGGCATAGTTAATCGCCACCGTCTCGGTCAGACTGCTGCCGACCGTGATCGTCATGTTCGATCCGATCGTCTCGGTGTGATTCGCTCCGATCTGAATCGTCTTGTTCGCCCCCACCGTCAATGACTCATTGCTCCCGACTGTCTCCGTCCGGTTGTTGCCGATCTGGATCGATTCGTTGTTCGTCACGTCCCGGCTGCGATCATTCAGCACGTGCTCACGCAAATCATGCTCAATCGTTGAATCCATGTCGTACTGGCCGTGGATCCGAATCAGCTCGTTCCCCGGCGAATCGTCCATGATCAGTTCGTTGTAGCCATCCCCCTTGTAAGTCTTCGTCTTCAGACCGCTGATCACTTTCTTGTCCGGCAGGCCGAACGGAGGCATGTTCCCCGAATGATAGACTCGCCCGACCACAATCGGCTGGTCCGGATCACCCTCGAGAAAACTGACGACCACCTCGTCCCCGATCCGCGGAATGTCGATCCCGCCGAAACCCTTGCCGGCATGAATCTGAGCGACGCGGACCCAACACGAACTGTTCTGGTCCTTCTTCCCCTCCCGGTCCCAGTGGAACTGCACCTTCACACGACCGTATTTGTCCGTGAAGATCTCTTCCCCGGACGGACCGACCACAATGGCCGTCTGCGAACCGTGCACGACCGGACGCTCAGCCTGCCGCACCGGACGGTAGGGAACCGAGGCCGGAATGCAGACGAACTGATTCGTGTACTGAAACTCCCCGCCACCCGATACATACGACCCCAGACTCGCCTGGTGCTCGACCCGCGTCAACACATACGGACCCGCGTTGATGCCGGGCGGAGGCGAATCGATTTCGAACTTGTAACCCGGACGGAACGCCCGGCAGTTCGATTCGCCCTGAGCCATCTGGTGCTGACATTCTTCAATCTGCATCCGCAGCTTGACGAGCCGAGCGCCATCCTGCTCGACCTGATCCAACCGCTCGTCAGGCTTGGTATACCGATGAGCGTACCGGCCCGGATAGTCGTACAGCTCCAGCTTGTCGTTCCCACCCGCTTTGATGCTGGTCGGAGCGGTCACTTCCAGTGTCTTGCCAGGGAGCTGGAAATTGTTGTCCCACAAAGCGACCTTGCCCGACCGCAACGCCCGCTGCTCGCGCCATTGAGCAATCGTGTCTTCCCGATCGCCATAGCCGGTCTCGGATTCAAACTTCGGCTTCGATTGCTCGGATAACGTCTGGTGCACTTCGGGGCTGTCCCCCAACACCAGAGTATGCTTGCCGTCAGCATGGTCGAAGAAATAGAAGATCCCCTCTTCTTCCATCAGCCGCGATACAAAATGGAAATCCGTTTCGCGGTACTGGACGCAATAGTCAATCGGCCGGTATTGGCCTTTGAGCGCCAAGCGGAAATCGGCGAAGCCGTGCTTCTTGAAGACCTGCTGAATGATGTCGGGAACCGTCTTGTCCTGGAACAGCCGGCAGTTGGCCGAACGGTCCAGCAGCCACAGCCAGGGGACCACTTCCAGACGGTAACGACTGTATCGATGATCTTCCGTCACATCGGTCCCGGCAAACGCCGTCGACACAATCAAACCGTGTATGAACCGCTGCTTCCCCTCGGCCAGCTCCACCGTCAGGGTCGCCCCTTTTCCCAGCAATCCGTCCAGCTTCACCTTGTCGGGTTGCTCGGAGACACAATCGATCTGAAACTCAAACAGCTCAGAGATCCCCTCGTGACCGGAAAAACCGGCGCACATCAGGATGTTGGCCCCGAGCGATTCAACTGCCAGATGAAAAAGACGACCAGCCTGAGTCGTGGACATGACGGGGCCTCATCCAAAATGCCCCCACCCCCCCGCTTGCGGCAGACCACACGGCTCGTGCCACCCGCCGGCGGGGCAGGGATCCCTAGACCAATCCTGTTATCGTAGGTCGGGGCGGAAAGTTGCCCGTCCTAGCTGATTTCGTAGCGAAAATTGCCGTCGTCTCCGATGGTGATGTGGACCCGCGATACGGTCTGACCCTCAGCCATCCGGGACAGAAACTCGGTCGACAGGTCGGGCAGCAACGTCTGAGTCAGGATATGGTCGACGTTCCGCGCGCCAGTGTCTACCTCGGTACAGCGGGAAGCGATCGTTTCCACCAGGGTCGGTGAATACGAAAAATCGGCTCGGTAATAGTCCCGCACCCGCGACTCGATCTTGCCCAGCTTCAAGCGGACGATCGTTTTCAGGACTTCGTCGGAGAGCGGATAGTAGGGGATGATCGTCAACCGGCCCAGGAAGGCCGGTTTGAACGTCTTGAGCAGCTCGGGGAAAATAGCCTTCTCGAAGGCCTCCGGACCGGGCATCGTGTCGGGATCTGTGCAGAGCGACTTGATATAGTCAGTCCCCGCGTTGGTCGTCATGATGATGACCGTATTCTTGAAGTCGATGTCGCGTCCCTCGCCGTCCTTCATCGTCCCCTTATCGAAGACCTGATAGAAAATATCCTGGACGCCCGGATGAGCCTTCTCCATTTCGTCCAGCAAGACCACGCTGTACGGCTTGCGCCGGACAGCCTCGGTCAACACACCTCCTTCGCCATAGCCGACGTATCCGGGAGGTGAACCCATCAACAGCGATACTTTGTGCTCTTCCTTGAACTCCGACATGTTAATCACCGTCATGTTCTGCTCGCCGCCGTACAGCAGCTGAGCCAGGGTGATGGCCGTCTCCGTCTTGCCCACACCGCTGGTGCCGGCCAGCAGAAAGACACCGATCGGCCGCCGCGGATCACGCAGATTGGCTCGCGAAGTCCGAATGCTTTGAGCGATCTTGTCGAGCGCATGCGACTGGCCGATGATCGACTTTTCCATGAGTTCCTTGAGTTCCAGCACGGTGCGGATCTGGTCGGCCACCATCCGCCCCACGGGGATCCCTGTCCAGCTGGCGACCGTTTCCGCCACCGCTTGCGATGTCACATAGGGGAGGACCAGCGGATGCTCGCCCTGCAACTTCTTCAACTCGGCCTCGGCTTCGACCAGCTGACCGCGGACAGCCGCCTTCTGTTCCGGCGTCAGTTGTGCCAGCGTCGTCTTCGCTTCCGCGGCAGCCGGCGCGGCCGCCTGTGACGCGGCACTGGCTGACGACTTAACGGTCGACGGCGCAGTCGCTGGTGGCGTCGCCGCTGGTGGCGCCGCCGCTGATGGCCCAGCCGCTGATGGGCCTGCCGCTGGCGGATTGGCGTCGGGCTCAGGGACACCGGCCAGCTGATTACGCAGTTGGCGGATCTGCTGGACCAGTTCCAGTTCCTGGTCCCACCGTTGTTTCAGCTGGTCCAGCTGCTGTTGGCACTGGGACTGCTGCTGTTGAGCACTGCTGATTGCTTCGTGGTGATCGGCCCCGGCATCTTCTTCGCGCTGCAGGATCTCGACGGCCACACCGAGCTGTTGGATCTGGCGCTGGCAGTCCTCGATTTGTGCGGGCGTCGCCGACTGGCTGAGTCCGATGCGGGCACAGGCCGTATCGAGCAGGCTGACCGCCTTATCGGGGAGCTGGCGACCGGCGAGATAGCGGCTGGAGAGCTTCACCGCATCGACGACCGCTTCATTGAGGATATGCACGCCGTGGTGTTTCTCGAGGGTTTTGACGAGTCCGCGGAGCATGTCGACGGCGGTCGATTCGCTCGGCTCTTCCACCTTGACGACTTGAAAGCGTCGCGAGAGGGCGGCGTCCTTTTCGAAGTACTTCTTGTATTCAGCCCAGGTGGTCGCGGCGACGGTTCGCAGTTCGCCTCGAGCGAGTGCCGGTTTGAGCAGGTTGGCCGCATCGCCCTGCCCGGCCGCTCCTCCGGCGCCGATCAGCGTATGGGCTTCGTCGATGAACAGAATCACGGGTACCGGCGACGCTTTGACTTCCTGCAGGACGCTCTTGAGACGATTTTCAAACTCACCTTTCATCCCGGCCCCGGCCTGCAGCAGGCCCAGGTCGAGGGTGCGGATAGCCACATTGCGCAGGGAGGGGGGGACATCGCCCTGAGCCACGCGCAGTGCGAATCCTTCGACGACGGCCGTTTTGCCGACGCCGGCCTCGCCGGTGAGGATCGGGTTGTTCTGTCGGCGGCGCGTGAGGATATCGATCAGCTGGCGGATCTCGATGTCGCGACCGAGGACCGGATCGAGTTTGCCGGAGCGGGCTTGAGCTGTCAGGTCGATGGTGAACTGTTCGAGGGCCACACCGCGGCGTGGCCCGGCGGGCCCTTCACCGGTCGCCGTTCCGGGTTCGCCGCCGCTGGGGACATCCTGAGCCATCGCATCTTCGGGCGAGCCTGAGGTCAGGTCGCGATAATGCTGTTTGAGCAGAGCCGGGTCGACCTTGGTCAGCTCGGGCGAAATCTCTCGTGCCAGCCTGGCCAGGACGGGATCGGCCATCATAGCGAGCAGAATATGTCCGGTGCGGACCTGGTAGGCGCCGTATTCGATCGAGCCGATCACCCAAGCGCCGCGCACCGCATCGACGATGGAGGGTGACAAGGCGGGGGGGCGGCTGTTACCGGTCTTCAGTCCGTCGATCGCTTTGACCAGATCGCGGCTGAGTCGTCCCACGTTGACTTCAAAGTGTTTCAGAATCGGCGCCAGATCACAGTCGCTCGATTCCACCGCTTTGGCCAGCCAATGCTCGACCTCCACGTTGTAATTCGTACGTGACAGGCAGAGGCCGGCCGCACCTTCCAGCGCGCGACGCGAGGCGTCGTTGAGTTTGCCGATCAGTGATTTCAGATTGACGTCCACGAGTAAGTCCCTTCCATTCAGGCGGAAAGTGATTCGGCTGTTGAGGCCAGATTCAGGATGGCATCGCCCCGGTCTTCCGTCAGGGGCTGTGAGTGCAACCAGACGTTCCAGCCCAGACGCGGTCCGGTGGAAGTGTCGGCGGAGAGTTGAGCGGGTGGGATTTCATCGCGTGCCAGTACCAGTTGCACTTCGATATCGTATTCATGGCCGGCGTACAGCCGCGACAGATCGCCGAGCGGACGGTGGTTGGTTCCCGGGGGGAGGTAACGCAGATAGTCGGCATAAGCGATCGGCCCGATCCGGACTCGAAATCGGCCCTGCAGATCGCGAAACCGCTCGCCGACGACAGCGTTTTCGCCCAACACGGTTCGCGCTGTACCGCTGACCCGCGATTGATCGTCGAGTTCGATCAGCAGCCATTGACCCATACACTGGCAGACTTCGACGGGGACTTCGAAGTATTCGGCCAGCAGGCGTTCCAGTCCGTTGGCCGGCCGATGCGAGTTGCCGAGCAGCCCGGCATAGAACCGCATGGTATCGTCGGTCAGGGCTGAGCGATGGACGAGTTGCTGAGGTTGGCTGGCCGAGTATCTCAGCGAAGCGTTCCCCAGGCCGGCCAGGTCGAGCACAATCTGCGAGAACCGATCGAGCCGCGGGCGGACGTCGGTCAGAAAGGCCTTCTGTCGTTCGGGGGTATCCTGATGTTCGCGGCGGCCCACGATCTCCGCTTTTTCGAAGCGGAGCCAGAAACGGTACTTCTGCCAGGCGCGGTAGAAGAGCGACGTCAGCCGGTGATGGAACAGGTCGAGAAAATCATGGAGCGTGCGGTCTTTCTGCCGCAGCCGTTCCATCAACAGTTCGGTGTAGTACCGCGGCAAGGCGCCGCTGGGACCGGTCAAACCGAGGAAGGCCACGGTCATTTCGGGCGGACGACCCGGCTCACCCGAGACAGTTTCGGGCCCTGGAGGAGCGAGGGCGGCGATCGAGCTGGGCGGGAAGGTCAGCGACGGGAGAGAGCGGAAGCGGGCACATTCCTGTTGAGGTGATGCGTCGCCCCCCACACCCTGCCGCTGCTGCTGCAGCCGTTCGAGGATCCGCACGGCCTGAAAGAAGTCAAATTCGTAGTACTCATTGAGCAGTCGCGTGGCCACGGCCGGACGATGGGGCATCGGTCCCGCGGTGGAACCGCCGGAATCGCCTTGCCGGTCGTCACTTGACGTCGAATTCTCCACAGCGTGCGACTCCCCCGTCGATTTCTCGAATCAGACCAGCCACTTCTGGCCGACGCGAAACGGCCATTTGCGGAGCGGCTCGGTCCGCTGACGCGTTCGAGCGACCATGCGAACCGGCGTATTGATCGTGGTGTAGAGTCCGAAAAACTGTTCCAGCACGGCTGAGAAGAGAAACAACCCCGAGCCGGTGTAGAGTTCCTCATCAAAATCAACCGTCACCTCGACGCCCCGACAGAATCCGCGTCCGACCCCGTCGTGAATCGGCGCCACGCACCGCCGACTCTGAACCGATCGGATCCCCTGAATATGCTGAGTGGTCGCACGATCGGCCGTGTGATCGTAGAGCTTCAAGAGTTCCCGCAGCGGTTCAGCCGCATCTTCTTCGCCCAACAGCGAGAGATGATTGAGGGTCAGGTGAGAGACCAGTCGCCAGCGAGTTTGATCCCAGGCGAAGCGTTGAGGGGAGGTCGGTCCCACCAGGGGCGTGATGCTGCGAAACGGGGCCTGGCCTTCCAGCTGAAAGCTCCAGCTCTGCCCCCCCGCCACGCGGAGTTGAGCGGGTAGGTCGCGATTCGTGCAGGTCGTCTCGACACTCAACACCTGCGAAGCCGGGAGGCGCGGGTTGAATCCAGCATCGGCCAACGACAGGAACATCGCTGTCCCCGCATCCCCTTGCCGCAACGATGCGGCTCGACGCCCATACCAGTAGACCTCGTCCGATTCCCCGCCGTCCGCATGCTTCATCGCGTAAAACGGACGGAACTCGCGAGTCTGCTGGCTCTGCAGATCGGTGCTGAAGACCCGGTCGATGGAGTAGACCTCGAGTGCCCGCGGGTGCCGCACGTCCGGGATCACCTGGTACTCGTACTTGGCCTGCGTCAATCGAATCGGGTCGGCTTCCTGCTTGAACAGGTTCACGATCGGCGTGCAGCCGAGCCGGAAGAGCGACTTGTCGACGCGCGATTCCATCTCGGCCACGTTACGGTCGAGAAACAGGAAGATCTCCAGCCGATCGGTAAATCCGCTCTTGATCACCGGCTGCAGCCCGGTGATGTCGAAGAAGAGAAACTTCGCCGGGAACGAAAAGTATTCAGTCAGCAGACGGTAACCGAGCAGCGAACGGGCTCCGTAAGGGAGCAGCCCTTCGTCGGCGCCGAAGCCGACCATCTTGAGTGCTGAGGCATCGAGCGTCTGGCTGGGGGGACGCTGAGCTGAGCCAGGTCGGACGAGTACCTGCGTCACATGGTTGAAGATCAGCTCGAACAGCGTCCGCGTCGTCACGGAGTCGCCGTTCAGGAAGAACCGCAGCGAGTCCATCTGCAGTTGATGCAATGGCAGATCGCTGACCGACTTCAGCTCCAGCCGCAGCACGGCCGGCGAACGGGCCGAACGAGCCGGCGCATTGACCAGGGTCCCCCAGGGCGCCGTGTGGTAGCTGGCCGAGACCAGTTCCACCGGCCAGAGCCGCACGGGATAAGCGGTTCGGAAACGGCACGGGATCCCCTGCACCTCGCGCGAATACAATCGTGACCCGACCGGCACGGAGTACCCTTCCGCCAGCTTGGCCTGCATCGGGTCGAGATCGAACTGAGCGATCGCCATCGACGGGAAGGGGGCCAGATAGTGCGGATAGAGTACGCTCAGCAGCGCGTCGGTCAGCTCGGGGAAATCATCCTCCAGCTTGACGCGGATACGGGCCGTCAGAAAGGCAAAGGCTTCGATCAGCCGTTCGACGTGCGGATCGTCGGACTGACCCGATTCCGTGTCGAGGTACAGACGGTCGGCGATCTTCGGACGGTCGCGGGCAAAATCCAGCGCCAGCCGCCGAATGTAGTTCAGCTCGGACTCATAGAAAGTTTGCAGCAGATCTCGCACAGTTATGTCGTCTCAACTTTGCACACGCCCGAAGTCGGTTCGAGCGTAGTATCGAACATCACCGTGATTGGCTCGGGATAGGCCTTCATGACCGCCTCGATTCGCAGTCGCAATGATCGCACGGTGTCGCTGCCACTCTCGGACATCACCACCCGAACCTGGCTCAACCGAGGCTCGAACGTTTCGATCGCCTTCTGGATGGCCCGGCGTATCCGATCCCGCTCTTCAAAACTCGCTATCCCCACGGCCGTGAAGTCAGGCAGGCCGTAGGTCAGTCCCGAGCAGGCTAGTTCCGGGCAACCGGGTGGGATCTGGGCGATTCCGCAGCGGGTATTGAGGAGCGCTTCAACGTCCCGCACCACCGACTGCTCAAGCTCCCGCGTGCTGGCCGCCTGTCGCCACGCCGGCTCAGTCGAAACGTCGGGCTGGTCGTCGATCAGTCGATCGAGCAGCGACGGGAGAAACAGTTCAGGTCGACCCTCAGACGCCATCGGCGACAAACTCCACGCGTTCGAGCTCCAGGACCGTGGCGTCTCGATCGCCCAAGAGGATTGTCTTCAGCCCCAGGCCGGTGACGATCCCTCCCGGTTGTTCATTCCAGTCCGTCATCCGCCCCAACTTTACCTGAATATCGTCCGAGGTGTAGCTCAACGGGTAACGTGTCGGAGTGTAGCCGCGGCGCTGGCTGCCGTCGATCAGCTCGACTCGCACCGGGGCCCAGATCAAGTCGCGCGGACGCTCAGGTCGCGACACTTCCAATTCCCGGATCTGCTCCCACGGCAACCAGACGTAGTCTCGCAGGATCATCAGTTCCAGCACCGGGGCCAGCAGATCGTCGCAGTCGCGAACCTCCTGAAAGGGCTCGCCGCCAAAGCGCCCTTGCACGATCGGTCGCCGCTCGGTGACTTCGGCCAGCAGTTCGGCCGCTCGCTGACCGTCCCCCTGTCCGAACGCTCGCACGGCATCACATTGCCGATGCAGGTAGTCGGGGGGATCGAGCAGAAAGCCGGGTAGCGTCTGTCCGGTGCGGGCCCACTGTTCGCGGAGCTGTTCGGCGACCAGCAGGTTCTGGTAGACCTGAGCGGCCCATTCACTGCCAGGCTGGTGCTGTTCGAGGAACTGCAGTTGCCGTTGAGCTCGATCCCAGAGCCCGGCGAAGGCGAGCAGTTCGAAGAGAAACGTGCGGTGAGTCGCATCGTCGGGCTGCTGACGCAACCGCTGCTGACAGGCCTCGATGGCCTCCGGCAGTTTGCCGTCCCGAAACAGGGTTTGAGCTTCCATCGGCAAACTCCTTCAGCAGCTCCTACGGCAGGTGTCGCCCATCGGGACGCGCATCATGCAACCGGGGTGTCATAAGAGCCACCCCGGTCATCATGAATCCAAGCGGCGAACCGGCTTACACCTTCTTGTTCGCCTTGACGTCATAGCCGGCCTTGACCGGCGAACCGACCGAACCGTCAGCCTTCTGTTCCTTGTACTCAATTTCGATCTTGGCAAAGTTCAGGGAGAACTGGTCGGTCGGAATGACATCGCCACCGGAATGACCGCCCGTCTGATACGAAGACACCAGCAAGTCCGACAACGTCACTTTGAGGTACTCTTCCTGCGAGCCACCCGCCTTGCGAGCGACCAGGACGGCCTTCTTGATGTGCTGGCCGGTGGCACAGGCGAGCATCAGCTTCGGGCTTGCCTTGCCGACCTTGGTCGTCAAATGGACATCCTGAAAGACCGCCTTGCCGGCGCCACCACCGCCGCCACCCGAGTGAGCTCCCAATTGCGACACACCCCAGCTGAACGACTCAATGTCGATCTCGCCCTTGTGCTTGTCGTCCGTCGATTCGCCGTCAATCCCGTCCAGCTTCAGGAAAAAGTCGACCGCTGCCATGATCCGTCTCCTTCAATTTCTCAGTACGTGTTGGTGACCGATTTGCGACTTGGTTCTGTCCGTCCCGTCGCAACCCTCTTAAGCTCAGTACTCGAGTGATCCGCTCGCGAGTTGCCCGAATTCCGACCGTTTTTCCGGCCTGACTGACCACCCCCCTTGAGGGGCGGCAGTCAGGAGTCAGGTACCGATTGGCTGAGCACGAGCCCAGCTGCCGAGGAGGATCCCGGGGCTGCCGAGGAGGATCCTGGACCGCCGCGAGGGCCCATCCGCGAGGCTGGGGGACTAGCCCTTGGCCTCGGGGAGTTCGGCGACCAGCCGCAATGACACGTCGAGTTCCTCGAGCTGGTAGTGGGGTCGGAGGTGGGCGACCGCCTCGTAGCAGCCTGGTTTGCCTTTCACCTCGCGGACTGTGATGCGGGCCTCGCGCAGCGGCGCCTTGGCCTTAGCTTCCTGCCCGGCATCCTGGGGATTGGCGATCACGTAGTTATTGATCCACCGGTTGAGCCACTTTTCACAATCGTCGCGTTCCATGAACGATCCGATCTTGTCGCGCGCCATGGCCTTCAGGTAGTGGGCGAAGCGTGAGACGCAGAGGATGTACTGGAGCATGGTCGACAGACGAGCATTGGCGTTGGCATCGTCGCGATCGTAGAGCTTGGGTTTCTGACACGACTGAGCCCCGAAGAAGGCGGCGAAATCGGTCCCCTTGCAATGGCAGATCGGCATGAAGCCCAGATCGGCCAGCTCTTTTTCGCGGCGGTCGGTGATGGCGATTTCGGTGGGGCACTTCAGCGCCACATCGCCTTCGTCGGTCCGGAATGTGTGGGCGGGCAGCCCCTGCACCAGACCGCCCCCTTCGACGCCGCGGATCGTCGCCAGCCAGCCGTACTTGGCAAACGACTCGGTGATCCGCGTTCCCATGGCATAGGCCGCGTTCATCCAGAGGTACTTGTTGTGATCCGTACCGTCGACGTTCTCCTCGAAGTTGAACGCTTCGACCGGACAGGTCGCCTCACCGTAGGGGAGCCGACCGAGGACGTGGGGGAGGCAGAGTCCCACGTAGCGTGAGTCTTCCGAATCACGGAACGACTTCCACTTGACGTATTCCTGAGTGTCGAAGATTTTGGCCAGATCACGAGGCCGGCCGAGATCGGTGAAGCTGTCGAGCCCGAACAGGTCGGGATCGGCGGCGCTGATGAACGGCGCATGAGCGGCTGCGGCGACGTTCGAAATGCGTTCCAGCAGGGCCATGTCCTGCGGATGCTTGCCGAACTCGTAATCACCGATCAGCGTTCCGAATGGCGCTCCGCCGAAGAGCCCGTATTCGTCTTCGTAGACCTTCTTGAACAAAGCGCTCTGATCAAACTCCGACGCTCGTTCCAGGTCCTTCAGCATGTCCTTTTTCGAGACGTTCAGCACGCGGATCTTCAATGAGGTGCTGGTTTCTGTCTGCTGGACCAGGTAGTTCAGCCCGCGCCAGGAGGCCTCCAGACGCTGGAACTGCTCATGATGCATGATCTCGTTCAACTGATCCGACAACAGTCGGTCGATCTCGGAGATCCACAGGTTGATCGACTTTTCGGTGTCTTTGCCGACGACCGCGTTCGGATCAATCAACTGGCCGACGAATTCCTTCAACAGACCGCTGGCCCACTGCTTCGTCTGATCGTCTCGAGCCCGCATCCCCTGGCTGAGGATGGTATCAAGCAAGGCTGACTCGCCGACCGACGACGCCGCAGCCTGACTGCTGGCTTGCTTATCTGTACTCATCTCACACAACCTTCTGTAAAGACCAATTCGTTATCGTCGCCGCGAACGGGCCGAGCCGTCGCCCGATCGCCACCGCTCAACCAGCACTCTCGCCTCCCTGCCCCTCTTCCTCGCTGACGCCCAGCCGCTTGGAAAGCTCCTCTCGAGACTGAGTATTCTTGATGATGTCGTCCAACATCGCTTCCAGCTTGTCGTTCCCTTCCAGCTTGTTCAGCAGATCCTTCAGCTTGTTGCGGGACTCCAGCAGCCGCCGCATCGGCTCGACCTGCTTCGCCACATTCTCGGGCGTGAAGTCGTCCATGCTCTTGAAATTCAACTCCACGTTCAACTGCTGACCTTCCTTGCCCGACAGCTTGTCGGTGACGCGGAAGGTCAACCGTGGTGCCATGCCGGCCAGCACCTTGTCGAAGTTGTCGCGGTCAATCTCAATGAACTTGCGGTCCTTGAGCGCCGGGAGCGGATTGGCAGGATTGCCCGAATAATCCCCCAGCACGCCGACGACAAACGGCAGCTCCTTCAGCTGCATCGCGCCGTTGACCTCCACGTCGTACGTGATCTGCACGCGCGGTTTGCGGACCCGGTCGAGCTTATGTTGCAGACTTTCTTTGGCCATACGTGGTCTCTCCCATCACTCAATTAAGACGCAACGTTCGTATTTCTTCCCGTCACCGCTCGACGGTCGGCGAACCACTTCCCTCGGGTACTCCCCCAGGCCGACCGTGCATCTTGAGCACCCCCGGCACTCGGTCCAGCCCCCCACAGCGGGTCCACCTGCGGCAGTGATTGTACACCTTCCGAAACGACTTCTCGATGAAGTCCGACCGACAATTTTTTTCCAGCCGACGATCCGCCCCGCCCTCGCCCTGCCCTCGCCCTGCCCTCGCCTGGCAAACGGCCGGCTCTCAACGACCTGTCAGCCCTCGGCCGACTCGTCGTCCCCTCCGATTCCCAACAGGTCGCGGACCTGGTCCCGGGCGGTCGAGTCCTTGACGATCTCCCGCAGCAGTTTGTGAAAGGGCATCCGCCCCCACAGGATGGCCCGGTCGATCAAGAGCGGAATCGGACTCTGGGGCTCCGTCCGCCGCAGATACTCCGACACTTCCGCCAACCGGCGAAACGCGTCGTCACGCGACTGGATCGGACCTGTCGCTCCCCCCCTTGAGGCTGGGGCGGACTGAGCGTCACTCGACCCTTCCGTACCGCCGGCCGCACGATCGTCGGCTTCGGCCCCACCCTCGACCAAGCCCCCCTTGTCGCGAGCCAGCCGACGCACCAAGGTCGCGATCTCGTCCAGCGCGGTCCGGAATCCGGAGATGCCCGGCGCCAAATCGCCGAACCGTTCGGTCGCCACGCGATCGAGTTCGTGAAAGGCTTCTCGGACCCCCTGCAGGTCGCCGTGCAGCCGCATCACCTGCTCAACATTCGTCGATTGCACACCCGTTTCGAACCGTTCTTCGCGCCGAGCCGATTCCTGTTGACGCTCGGCGTAGACGTCGTCCGACTCGTCCGTCCCCCGCGGTGTCGTGTATCGTGATTTCCAGTAAGACCAAGAGAAATTTTCGCGCTGGTCGGGATCGGGAATCAGCGGCAGTTCACGGAGACGGTTGGGGAGCCGAGCACCACGATCGGCGTCCATCAGCCATGCGACCGGCGCCACTCGCGGTTCCAGATCGCCGTCGTCCGGCAGCGGATACAGGTCGTCCCACACCCGTTCCAAAAGCTCGGCCATCACTCGCAGGCCATCACGCAGCCCGGCGAAGCCGTGCCGCATGGTCAGGGCCTCGGTCAGCCAGGCGGCGACCATCAGATCCTTGGAACGGCTGGCCAGCACGTCGGTGGTCAGCTGAATCACCTTCGCCCAATCGGCCGTCCGTTCCTCGCCACCCTCGAGAATATGCCGGTCGCTCTCGGTACGCGCCTCCCGGATCTGGTCGTAGACCGCGTCCCACCGCAGATCCTGGCCGGCCGGCTGACCGCCAGCCAGAGGACCGCCCAGCAGGGCCACGTCGACCACATCGTCCGACGCCATGGTTGTCTCCCACGCCAGTATTCAGCGCGCAGCTCCCCCGGTGACTCAACGCACAGCCAGCGGGCCGGCCCAAGTATAGGTCATAAACGGTGACGTGGCAAAAAACCACTCGAGCGGGCTATTCAACGGCCGCCGACCGACGCAGCACTAGCGCCATCTTCGACAAAACCCGCGCATGCAGACGACTCGCCCACGACTTGCTGATATTCATCTTCGTTGCCGCCGCCTGCAGCGTCTCGCCGTCATAGTACACCACCTGCATCAGGTCCCGCTCTTCCGCCGGCAGCTCCTGCAACAACTGCTGCACCCGCTCGTTCAACTCCCGCTTGGCTGCCTGAGTCGACGTCGTGTCGCGCGGGTCCATGATCCGGCTGTCGGGCGAACCATCGTCGTCGCCGGCCGGTTCCATCAGATGGACCATGGTCAGATGGTCGGTGACGCCCCGAAACCAGTCGATGTGCTGGTCGAGCGTCTGCGGCGAACTCGCTTCGCCATCCCGCGCCAGCAGCTCATTGGCCAACTGCTGTTTTCGCTGCCGCCGATACTGCGACCGGCTGAACGCCCCCATCTTCGCCAGCCCATCGTAAATGGCGCCGCGGATCCGATAGTAGGCAAACGTCGTGAATTGAGTCCCCTGGTCGGGTTCGTATTGCTGAGCGGCCTCGGCCAGACCGAGCTCGCCGTAGGCAATCAAGTCGTCCAGCTCCACCCGCGCCGACAGCGATCGATGGACCTTCACGGCCAGCGATTTGACCAGGCCCTGCCCCTGGCTGATCAGCTCAGCGGTTCCCGGACGTGCGGCCGTCATGGGACGTCCGCCTGCAGCAACAGCTGCCATAATCGCCCTAACCGCTCGACCGATATCGGCGACTCGGCCAGATCCTCGGCCACTCGAGCGATCACCTCATCCTGACGTCGACGGTCGGTGGCCAGGACCGGAAAACGAATCGTCACGATGGTCCGCGTCAGCTCTTGAGCCACTCGCAGCGGATCGGCTCCCTCCGACTCCAGCCGCCGCGCCGCGGCAATCAACGCCTCCCGCTCCTGATGGCTGAGCCGCGCCAACTCCTCACGCGACACGACCGTCTCACGCACCACCGCGTCCAACAGTCCGTCCGACTGAGGGTCCGCCGAACGGTCCGCATCGGCTCCTCGCGCGCCACCCTCCGGCTCTCGATAATACTCGGCACCGGAGCCCGGCCCTGCCGAGCCCTGACCGGATGAATGTTGAGAATTTCCGCTCATCGCACCAGCTCGCCAACGTAGGTCCACCGACCAGCATCCACACGATTCACATCACGACCGCTCACATCACGACCGCCACCATCGCCAAGACCACCATGAACATCAGCACGGCGGGCCGTGGCACCCGACGATCGGTTTGTCGGCGCCAGCCACGCGCCGTGCCGATGCTGAGGGGAAGGCAGTGGCGGGCTTAGCGGCGCCACCCGAAATGGTAGACCAACATGCTGACCACCGCAACTAACAGCAGTCCGTCGAGGACCATGCCGGCGCGGGCCAGCTGATAGAACCAGCCATTGCGGCCGCGAGCCGCCTGGCTCCAGTCGAGCTCACCTTCCAGCTCAGACATCTTGTGAATCACGCTCTTCACAAAGGCCCGCTGATCGGGCGTCGATCCGGTGGCCGCGAAATAGCAGCCGCTGATCCGCATCCCTTCGCCTTGTGCTTCGTCCCAGGCAAAGCCGCGCACCAGGATGTTCCGCAAGCGAATCTGGATCTCACCGCGGATCTTGCACATCAGTGCGTAGAGCTTGCCGTTACTCGGTTTCTGCAACGCCTGCGGTTCTTTGAACAGCGAATAGACCCAGTCTTCGAAGGCGCCGCAGGCATGGGCCGACAGGGCATCGAGATGTTCGGCCGACGGGCGGCTCCAGACCTCATAGCCCTTGCCGAACCTCCCCTGCCCGGCCCGCTCAGCCCCCACGCGCCGCACCAGCTCGGCAAACCCCGGCTCACGCTCCATACCCGCCACCAGCACGGTCACCGGACAGCTCAATTCGGTCACCGCATGGAGGTCGGTCAGATCGTGAGCGGCTGAAGTGGCCAGTCCGTCGGCCAACAGGACTTCATCCAGAGCCGACCAGGCCATCACGGCCAGGACACCATTGAGAGGACAGAATGGCTGGCGTGCTCGATTGATCAGCCGGCCCAGAAACCTCAACCGGGCCGACTGCTCTTCCAGCTCGCCGGGCGAGAGCCCTCGGCCCACCGCGGCGGCGGCTGAGGCGCCAAGCGATTGCAGCGACGCGCCCGGCATCAGCGTCCCCTGGATGGCCGAACCACTTCCTCCGCCGGGAAAACTATCCTGCGGGGCATTTCCGCTGGACGAAACCGCGGCTCCCGGTGCGCCGGTGACCAGCGTACCGCGCACGTCTGCGGCTGGACCGACCGGTCGCGCCGGCCCTGACGACAGACGTCCACCACCGCTGGCCCGCTGCTGCAGCACCGACAGTGCGCCCACATCGCTGGCCACCAGAAAAATGGCGTCTTCGCGAGCGTACCATCGCAACGGCGCATGGCGGTCGGGGACTCCTGACACGCGGAACCGCATCTCAGCGGCCGCCAGCAACGCATCGGCTTGACCCGCGTCGTGCACGCCGACCACCAGGAACAATGGCGCGGCCTGCAGATCGATCCCCTGACGGTCCAGCTCAGCCACCCCCGCGCGCCACGCCTCGTCAATGTCGGGGAACTCCGTCACCTCGCCGGCCAGCCACAGCTTGAGTGTGTAGTAGGTCAGCACGGGGATGACGGCTGACAACACGAGCGTCGAGATGATCCACTGCGGCCGCATCCATTCGCGCCAGATCGGATCGTCCTGGCTGACCCAGAAGGCGGCGAACGCGGTCAGAATCAACACCACCAGGAAGACGAACATCAGCACGGCGACTCGGGCCGGGAGCGACATTCCCATCAGCCGCTGCGGTGCGCCGACCAACCGTGCGGGCCAGCGGGCCACCATCTGAAACGGAGCGCAGATCATGTGCCACAGGTAACTCATGTCGTCGCCACCGGCCGGCTGTAGAAGAGATAGAATGCCAAGACCACGGCAAATGCCAGCAGCACGACTCCGGCCAGCACAGCACTCAACAGGGCATAGCGTCCCTCCAGCGGCGGCGCCCCTTCTCCTGGCTCAACCTCCATTTGCAGCGGCGGTCGGCCCTGCCCCAGCTGGATGCGTCGCTGAGCATGCTGAGCCCATTGCTCACGCGTCGGTGGCAACCGCAGATTGTCGGCCAGGAAGGTCGCCTCAGGTAGGATATACAGACCGTAAAAGCCCAACACCACGCACAGATAGAAGACCTCGTACGCGTCGGGCGACTTCAACTGCGAAGCTTCTTCGGCCTTCAGGAAAAACCGCGTCGCCCGCTCACGAGACTTGAAGAAGGCGAACTCCAGCAGATTGTTCACCCACCATTCGCGGCCGGACCAGGGAGCTTCGATCAGCACTTCGTCGATCCAGGAGGCCAGGGCATAGCGAGCCAGATCCCAGCCAGTTCGATCGCCCAGCTTGGCGTCCGCTTCGCGAAACAGGTGCTGCAGATGCTGATGCTCGGCCTCCGGCTCCAATCGCTCGTTGCGTTCGATCTTCTCCAACAGATCCAGGACCTGCAGAAAGATCGGGTCGACAGCGCTGGCAAACTTCGGATTCATCAGCCGCCCTGCCGCACCGCAAAGAGAGCAAACTCCAACGTCACTCGCTTGTCCTTCCAGACCACTTCCAGCTTGCGGTCACCCTTGAGCCGATCGAGGTTCCCGATGTGCTCCATACGGAACCGCAACGCCAGCGTCTGCGTGGCAAAGACGTCCCGCCATGCATCGGACTCACGCGTGATCTGATAGTAGACCCAACCCTGGCGCGTCGGCAGCGCTCGCGGCGGTTGCTGCAGGTCAGCCTGCTGCAAGCCGGGCAGACCATGCTTGAAAATCAAATCGACCTGCTGACTGCTTCCCATCTTCCAGTCCAGCACGCCCGGACGAAGCAGCTCGCGAGTCTCCTGCTCGGTCAACGCCGAGTTCACGCCGACATACCACTGCCAGCCCGCCTGCAGCCAATCCGGCTCGATCGTGACCTGCATCCCGCGGTCGGTCCCGACAAAATACCTCTGCTCGTAGTCCAGCCGCTTGCGGCTCCCCAACAACCGCTCAATCTTCAGCTTGATCCACTTGTAGATCGGCGCCAGATTGTCGTGGTCGTACAGCGGCACCTCTTCCACCCGCCGATGCTGATCGAAAATCGACAACGCACCGACCAGCCGGCAGAGTTCGGTGTACAGCACCAGCGGATGGACACCCTGAGCAAATGCCAGACAACGGAGCGTCGCGAAGCCCTGGTTCAGCTGCATCAGCATCACCAGATCGTCCAAGTCACCCGGCTCCTGACTCGTCAGATTCATCCCGCGCTGCAGCACCCGCTGCGACAAGACCTCAATCTTCTCGCCAATCATGTGATAGATGGCGCGGACCAGATCCAGGGCCAGCGGCGGCCAAGCGTCGACGGCCAACATCGGCGGGAAATAATCGTCATCCAGCTCCGGAGTCGCCTCGGCCGACCCGGCCCGCTTCACTTTGGCCAGCGGCAGGAGATCAAAGCCGTTCAAGTCGTCCGTCGACAGCCGCAGTGAAAAGTTCGAACGCCGAAATTCGATCTGCTGGTCATTCCCTCCCCGACTCTCGTCCTGTACGTCCGCCGGCTGCTCGACAAACCGAGCCGTCCCGTCCGTCGTCCGACTCGCCACGTTGACCCGTCCCAAGGCCAGCTTGGGGACCGCCAGATAGACGGTCACGGTCGATTCACGCTGCAGAGCGCCCTTCAGATCGATCGTCCCCAGCTCGTCAATGTCCTCCTGCGACACCACCGAGCCGTCAGGCAGTCGAGCGCGGCATCCAAACGCCTGAAATCGGAAATTCGCCAGCGCTTCTCGCGAGATTCTCAAAGACCGCAGGCCGTAGTCGTACTGCTGAGTCCAATGAATATGCGTGTGGACCAGCTCGTGCCAGTAACGATCCGCGGCCTGAAAATGCTGCGGCCGCAGAAACATCCCCTCGTACCAGTGCACCGGCTGGTTGCGCATTACTCCTCCCCCCCGGTTGTCAAAAGGCCACATTCTAAGCCATCTGGCTCTCTGGCGACCAGACCACTGTCGCCGACCTGGCCCGGCTTGGGATTCCCCCGCATCGAAACAAACTGACATAATTGTCCCTGGCCGCCCGCCCGCTCCACGAACTCCCCGTCGGATCCGTCGGTCCGGTCAGCCATACTTGGATCACACTGCTGCTGTCTGTACCACGGATACCGTCAGCACCAAGCCCCGGGCCTGTACGCGGGAAACCAACCGATGAATCGCCAGCCCACCAGTCGAACTCACGGACGCCAGGCCTGGCGCCAATCGACCCTCACTCCCACCCGACGACCCGGTCCCCCACGCTCACTCCGCTGGCTCGCCGCAATCACTCTCGTCGCTCTCCTGGCACTCCTCGTCTATCTCATCCTCCCCCTGATCTGGTTCAGACCGCTCCACACACAACTCGTCACCGTCACCGCCGGCGCCACCAACTACCTCACCCTGCCGTCGCTCCCGTTCGCCAGGCATGACATCCAACCGATCGCCCGCATCGCCGCCATCACCCGCGCCGATCGACTGGAACTGCTCGCCTGGGACCACCTCCTCGAAGGTCAACAACTGGCCACACTCGGTCGCGAACTCCAGTCCCTCCCCGATCAACCCCACGCTCGCATCGTCCTCATTCAGGCCCACGCCACCGTCGACCACGGACAACCCGTCCTGCTGGCGCGCGACTTCGACCTCGATCGACCCACCGCTACCATTCCCGTCGATCGACTCCTGCGAGAACTCCCCTGGGACCCATCTCGCCCCACCATCATCGTCCTCGATACGGCCTACGTCGCCACCGACCCGCGACTCGGGATCCTCCTCAACGCCTTCCCCCACTCCGTCCCCGCCACCATCGGACAACTCCCGCCACAAACCAACGCCTGGGTCTGGCTCTCCGCCGCCCCCGGCGAACTCGCCCAGCTCGATCCGGCCGCCGGCAAATCCCGGTTCGCTTCCACCCTCGCTCAAGGTCTCGCCGGTCAAGCCGATCTGGCGCCTACCGGGAACGCCGATCGCCATGTCGATCTCCATGAACTGGTCGACTACGTCCAAGCCAACTGCCGCACGCTCAGCGGTGATACTCAACACCCACTCCTCTTCCCCGTCGGCCAACCTAAACCACTCAGCCTCGATCAAACTCCCCACACCCGTCTCGTCCAACTCGATCGCCAATGGCTCAACAATTCCGCCAATCCACCATCAGCAACTCCATCAGCAACTCCATCAGCAACTCCATCAGCAACTCCATCAGCAACTCCACCAACAACTCCACCAACAACTCCACCAGCAACAACACCCAACACCACCCCACCCGCTGCGACCGCTGCACCCGCTGCGACCGCTGCACCCGCTGCGACCGCTCCCGCACCAACGGCACCCGCCATCCCGAATCCAACCACAGCAGCACCAGCCGCCACAACTTCATCACTCACCCCGCCACCTGCGACAACGTCCAGCCCGAACACACCCGACGCCACAGCTGTCAATCCAACCGCCCCCAACGCGACAACTCCCGGCAACGCGACTCAACCCAGCGCTCAACCCAGTGCTCAACCCAGTACAGCACCAAGCGGCGATGGGGGACCGAGTCGGACAGCGGTGCCAGCAACAGCAGCGGCGGCCGAAGGTCCATCCGTCCCGCCGCTCCCTGCACCCTTGCCAACCGACCCACGCCAGCTGCTCGATCTGGCCTGGCAGCTCCGCGATCGACTCCTCCAACCCTCGCCCACCGGATGGCGACTCTCTGAAGTGGCGCTGCCGCTGAGCCACGAGCTCAACCGGTGGCTGGTCGAGTACGAATATCAGATGCAGGTCGAACCGACACCTGCCACTGCTACCGCCAACACCACCGCCAACACCACCGCCAACACAACGGCGACACCCGCCGGCGCGAGTACAGCCGCGAATAACGGGGCGAGTACAGCCGCGAGTACCAGCTCAGCAGCCGGTTCGGCCCCATCGCCGGCTGCGGACGATCTGCATACTCGGCTGGTGACTGACCTGACTCAAGCCGTGCGCGACCTGCATGCATTGCAGACGGAACTGGCTTCGACCAGCGGCGCCGTCACGCCGGCCACCGGGAGTCGATCGTCGGTGGTGCAGCGTCTGCGGGACTACGTGCGGCAATTCGACCCGAACCGACAGTGGTACCCGGAAGGCTCGGTCCCAGCCGCACTGCAGCCGCTGGCCAATGCTCGCCGTACGGCTTGGCGCGCGGCTGGGGAGATTGGCGAGTTGTTGCCGTGGTATGCCGACTCGATCGTCATCCGCGCCGACACGCAACCGCTGGGCGATGCCCTGTTACGGGCCATCCAACAGCTTCACGCCCTCGAAATCAACCTGGACCTGGCCGAGACTAAGGGACTGGCGTCGGTCGACTCTGCTGAACTCACGCGTCAAGCCGCCGACGTGCAATCCGAACTCGACACCCTGCATCAACTGATCGAACAGGCCATTGAGCAGGCGTTGAAGCCGAGTGCCACGGCCGCCGACCGCCGAGTGCTGGAACGCTTGGCCTTGAGTGCCGTGCCGACCTGGCCCCAGCGTCAGCAGATTCAACGAGCACTGGCCAATACCAACTCGATTGGTCCGACCGAACCTCAATACCCTCAACGTCAACGCACGTACGACGAGTCATGGCCGTTGCAGCCTGAATTCTGGTTGCGGATTGCCCACTATGCGCGGTGTCAGGCCGAGTGGTTACGGCGAGTCGATGCGGCGACGGCCGAACAGCTGTTGAAGTCGGCCGAACAGATTGACGAACTGAGCCGTAAGGAGGACGCTGAGGCCGTGTGGCAGCATATTCAGCAGATGGGCCTGACGATGCAGGGCGTCTATCAGCGCGTGGCCAGTGATCTGGCACGAGCGGTGGCGGCGCCAGTGCGTGAAAGACTTCTGACGGCGGTCGACGCACGCGACGTCCACCGTCTGGCCATTTCTGCCGGACCGCTGATGCCGCAGCTCCGCGTGACCCTCCCCGCTTCTGTGCAACTTGAACTCCCGCAATACGTGGAACTCGACCCGTTCAACTGGGTCCGGTTCCCGGTCCGGATTCAGTCAGCGCGCGTCGACGCTCCGCAAGTGGAACTGAAGTTTGCCTACGACCCGCAGCGGATTGAAGTCCGTACGGTCTCCGACGCCGGTGAGCTTGTCGAACCCCTCCCCGCTTCACGCATCGTGAAGCGACCGGTGGCAGCCGGCGGCGACGATCGATGGCAGCTGGAGGTGCGGCCGCGCGATCAGTTCTATCTGAACCCCGAGTCTCAAGGATTGTCGCTGCAGATCACTGCTTCGGCCGGCCAGGTGACCACTCAAGCAGCTGTGCCGTTGCAACCGTTTCCGTTTCAACTGCAGCTGGATCGGATTCAAGCTGCCGGGCAACGATCGGCAGCGCCGAGTCTGGCACGAGGCCAGGGGGTGCGGGTGATGACCTATTCGCGTCGCCCGACACCTTTTGAATTGCGTTTGACTCAAGGCATCCCCGTGACTCAGGAAGTCGAGCTGATGCTGTACCGACTGCCGCGGCCGGCCGGCGCCACCTGGCGGCCAGGATTCCTGGTCGATCTGGACGGGCGGCCGTTGAGTGGACTGGCCGAGATGATGGTGGCGATCGAACGTCAGGAGGGTGACACGGGTCAGTGGCTGGTGGCCCAGTCGGCAGCTCCGATCGCCTTCGCTCGTGCCGGTCAGACACAAACCGTCAAGCTGATTCCGCCACCGGCTCCGCCAACTCCCGCAGCGACTCCCCCCACACCTGCTGGCACAACGCCGCCGCCCGCCGCACCTCCGGCCGAGAAACCACTCGTGACCGACGGACTGTTGTGCCGTATCCGCAGCAAACAGGATCCGCAGCGGAGCTGGTGGCAGTGGATCGAAATCGCACCGCTGCATCCCAGCGAGTATCTCGAGGCGAGCCGGTCGCTGTACGATCCATCGACAGGCGACTTTCGTATTCAGCTGCGGCTGAAATCTCCCGCGCTCGCCCCGTCGTCGCTTTCGGAAAAGGCCCCCATCACCGTGAACTGGCTGACCGATGGTGCGGCCGACACATCGTTTGGAGTGAAGGAGTACGACGAGATCCGGCAACCGACCGATGAGATCGGCATCCAAGGACGGCTCCTCCCCAAAATCGAACATCTGCTGCAGTTCACCGTCGACGGCTATCCGCGAGCTCTGGCATTCGCACTGAATCGCACGGGGACGGTCAGCGACGTGTCGGTGGTCCGTCACGCTGCTCAGATCAGCGCCATCGGCATGCAACAGGTTCCGCCGCCGGCTACCGGACCCGTCGTCTATCTGGCGCAAGCCGGTCAGTCGTTACCGACGTGGATCGCCGATCCGAAGGCCGTCGAACAGCGTGATGTGTCGCTGCTGGGCCTGGCCGCTTTTTCCATCCCGCGCGGCACGACGCGCGCTGATCTGCTGGCCGAGATCCGCGTCGACTGCCCCGCCACGGCGTTCACGCCACTGGAAAACCAGACCACTTCCATTCGCGTCGGACTCGACCCCGGCTTCGGCGTGCGACCGACCACCGTCTTCGCTGACCGCGATTGGCAAGTCGCGCTGGCTCCGCCCGACGCCAACGGCCGACTGGTGCTGGAAGCCGATGTGCGGGAACTCCAGTTGTCGATCAACGCCACCGGCCTGCGCCGTCTGCGCGGACCGTTGCAGGTGATCAATCGAGCCGGTTCGGAAACGAAGACCGCCGAGACGGAGATCGCTCTCGACGAACAACCTCCGCTGATTACCAAGTTCCAGCTCCTCAACCGGCCACCGATCACCATCGGCCAACAGCTGCAGGTTCGGGTTGAAGGAGACGACCTGTCGACGGTTGCCAAAGCGATCGCCGGCCTGGTGGGAGGGAACGAAGATACGGCTCAGTGGAAATCCGACACCGGCAAGCCGATGACGGTGACCATCGATCCGCAGAATCCGACCCGGTTCGTCGCCGAGGCCCGACTTTCGACCGACCAGCTGGCCGCCGGCGACTTTCAGCTCGTCGCTCAGCTGACCGATCTGGCCGGCAATACGGCCCCCGCCGGATCGGCCGGGCTGCAGCCCATCAAGGTGCGTCTGGAACCGCCTCGCCCGGCCAACGACCGGCCGGGTGTCGATCCGAACTTCCAGGGCCCCGTCGCTGGCATCACCTTCGTCGGCTCCAATCGACCCCTGGCCGACGTCCAAGTCGAACTCAAAGGAGGCAAACAGTTCCCCGCTCAGACCACGCCTAACAGCGGCCAGTTCCGCTTCGAAAAAGTCCCCTTGGGGAAGTACAAACTCGAAGCCAAAGGGAAACTCAACAACCGCTCGGCCGTCGCCGCCACTTACGAGTTCCAGCTGGAGAAGCCCGAAGATTACCAGCAGAACTTCAATCTCAAACTCGAGGCGCTGCCGCCTGAGAAATAGTCGCCATGAAGCGATCGTCGGGAGCTTCATCGAAATCACATCCAACGAAGCACGTGAATTTTGGGGGTATCAAGGTGTCACAGATTGACGAACAACGCGTCACGATGTCCGGCCTTTCTGGTGTCACTGCTGATACGATTAGAACCGCCGCCCGAAAACCAGAGGAATCGTATGTTGTCTTGATCCCCGTCAGACTCTTGAACAGGTACGGCCTGACGGTCATTGAGCAGGATGACCCGTCCGGACCTGTCGGGCATTGCGTCATACCTGAAATTTCTATTCAGGATTAATAGTCAAAAGTCTCGTGACGGTTGATACGCCAGCATTCGTTGCATGCTGGACAGCCGGCCATTTGAGGATTTCGAGCTTGGTCCCGGAGTCTTTTTCGCCTGACGTTGCAACGCGTCCGCCTACCTTCGTAGACCTTGCCGGCCCGGCACCACCTGACGTCTGGGGACCCTAGTGAAAATAGGCAAGATAAACCTGGGCAGTCAAAAATCCTGCCTGCTGTGATTTTCGCGGGCCGATAAGCAGGAGTGGAGTGGGACCCGTCGGTCCCGCGCGCCAATTTTCCGGGACCCCGCGTCTGATCGATTTTTTGGGGCAAAGGACTGCTCGATGAAGCGCAACATTCTGCTCGCCTTGGTGACCGTGGTCGCGTTGGGTGGACAGGCGAATGCTCAAGTCACGCCACCACCAGCGTCACCGACCTTGTGGTCGTTCCTGGGGATCCCTCAGGGGATGCAGAAGGTCAAAGGCGCGATGTGGAACCGTCGCGGCAATCATCCGGCGCTGGAGCCGAAACCGGCGACCAAGGCGCTGGCCGACGTTGCCAATCTTGAGTCGCCAGTTCCGGCGATCAAGAAGGCGGCCGAAGTGAAGCAGGCTGAGGACTTGGCGCCGCAGAAGATCAAGGCTGTGAAGTATCTGGCCGAGACCGGCTGCGGTTGCTATGACCTGGACGACAGCATCACTGGGGCCCTCGTGGAGGCGACCAAGGACTGCACCGAGACCGTGCGACTGGCGACGGTGCAGGCGGTGGAGCTGGCTGCCAGCGGCAAATGCTGCTCACAGTGCGGCACCTCCTGCTGCTGCAAGGAAGCCATGGTCAAACGTCTGGCTGCGATGGCCTACGAACGCGACGAAACGGGTTGTTACCTCGAGCCATCAGAACGCGTGCGTGAAGCAGCTCGGCGAGCACTCTGTGCGTGCTGCCCGGGTGCTGAGCCGGTGACGGTGGTCGAAGAGTTGCCCGACTCGACGCCGAACAACGAGCCACCGACTCCTGAAGGTGGCCAGCCGACTCCTCCTCAACCCGAAGAAGCCCAAGAAACGGCTCAGCGTCTGCGAGCCGCGGCCGCGATCGCCGTGATTCAGCTGCAGTCCCCGGCAGCAGACGAATCGAACATCGCTCCGGTCATCGACGCCGAGCAACCGGTGAGTTCCGCGGAGGGAGTGGCCGTGGCGGTGAGCTCTGAACACGGACGAGCTCAAGTCCACCTGGCCGATCCCCAACAGAGGGTTCCGTTGGGCACGGTGGTGACCATCTACCCCGCAGCCGGCACGAACTATCCGTCGCTTGGGACGGCCGAGGTCGTCGAGACCTTTCCAGGCTCGATCCACATCGCGGTCCTCCCCGGGACTCGACCCGCCGCGTTGACTCGGGGAGTGATCATCAGCCAGCAACCGGCTCGTGAAGCCCCGATGCCGGTCCAGGTGACCCTGCCGCCGGTCGTCAGCCGTTGATGAGGCTGTTGGTCAAGGCAGGCGGGACAGCAGTACCGCGGGAAGAGGCAGGCGGGACGCCTGCACCACAAGGAAAGAGGCAGGCGGGACGCCCGCACCACAAGGGAAGACAAGGCAGGCGAGACGCCCGCACCACAATAAAAGACGGCAGGCGGGACGCCTGCACCACAATTCCACTCGTGACGGCGGGAGTCGACCGATATACTTTCAGGGACCGTGCACGCCTGTGAGTTTCGCGCAGGTTGCGAAGCTGGCTGACGGAAGTGATCCTGACACAAGGATCGATGCGTGTCCCAGAAAGGCCCTGGAAGTTGGCGCAAGAAGACACCGGCGGCACCGACACGAGGTGGTGCGGCAGGTGGGCCGAATCCTGGCAGAACGCATGAGTGGCGTCGATCGAGTGCGGCGCCCGTGGTCGGCTCGACCTTCTGGAATCGGCTGAGGCTGGCCGGCATCACGTTACTGCTGTTCGGTGCCCTGGGCTATCTGGTCTCGCTGCTGCTGTTCATTCCTCGTCCCGTGCCATTAGTGGCTCTGGCTGTGACCGCCTACGACCGGCCCTATGCGCCGAACGGGATGGCGCTGGAGAACGTCCGCCGGCTGGCAGAGACGTTTGGCGACTACGAGAACATCCGGTCGCGAGTCTTTGACGACGTCGAACGACCTCTCGACGTTCCCAGCACGCTGGCTCAGCAGCTGAAGACGATCATCCCTGGAGGTCCTGGCCGCTGGTGGTTTGGCCGCAAGACGATCGTGCTGTACATCTCGGCTCACGGCGTCGTCGATGCTGCGGGCGAGCCGGCGCTGGTGGTGAACGAGCCTTCGTCGGAACGACCGATGATGTGGCCCGTGCGTCAGTTGTTGCAGTCGGTCGATTCGCTGGTAACGGGCCCACGCGTCCAGCGGCTGGTGATACTGGACGCCGGCTTGATCGACCAGCAATGGGAAGAGGGTCTGGTGGCGAATCGCTTTGCCACTCGGGTCGACCAGCTGGTGCAGGAGCTGGCGTTCCCCAGGCTGGCCGTATTGCAGGCGAACGGATTTGGTGAGCCGGCGACGGTATCACCCGAGCTGGGTGGGACAGCGTTCGGTTATTTCCTGGCCGCCGGACTGCGAGGAGCGGCCGATCTGGCGGGGAACAACGATCACCGCATCTCGCTACGGGAACTGGAACGTTACCTGCAGACGTCGATCGGGCAGTGGTCGAGTCAGACGCGCGGGCGCTGGCAGCAGCCGATCGTCAGTCCCGGAGGAGTCGACTTCGAACTGGCGGCGGCCGACAACTACGTGGCTCCGGCCCCCAAACCATGGCAGTTGCCAGCCAACATCGGCGAACTCGATGCGGCGTGGGAGCGATTCCGACAACTGGACGGCGACGCGGTGCTGACCGCTGCGCCGCTGGTCTGGGCCGATCTGCAGCAATTGCTCAGCCGCTGGGAACAGCTCGTCTGGTCGGGCCAGGCCTATGGCGCTCAACGTCAGGAAGTGCGCGACCGCGTGTTGAGTCTGCTGGATCAGCTCGAATCGATCGTCCGTCCGGCTTCACCCCTCAACTACGGAACGGTGTCTCAGATCGAGCGTTGGAATCGGTTGCAGCCGGCGTGGAATCCTCAGTCGCGATTCATGGCGTCCGTCGCTGGGGACCGCTCTGCCGACGGACAGCTCTCCAAACTGACTCAGCGATGGTCGACTCTGGCCGACGGCAAGGTTCAGGTCGAGTTGCCCCAGCTGACCGAGCTGCAGCAGGAATTCCTGACGGCATCCCAGGCCGCAGGGTGGCAGCTGAAGGAGACGCAGCTGTTGGGCATGATGATCGGTTCGCGCGCAGCCGTTCTCAATCCGGCCTTGAACCAGCCCTTGCTGGGACTCTGGAGCCGTTCTGCGGCGGCGGGAGCCACTCTGGATGATCGCGCAGCACTCGATTGGCTGAACACATGGAATCAGCGATTGGATCAATCGCGTAACGCGTTGACCGACGAGTACTTCACGGCGACGCCCGCGGTAGCGGCTGGCCTGCCGGAGTTGGCTCGGCAGTACGGCGATCTGTCGGCGGCCGGAGAGCAGCTCAGTGCCGCGTATGCTCAGCGCGACCGGATGCTGGCCGAAGGGCCGTACTGGCTCCGCTGGTGCCTGAACGAATCGCGCTGGCGCGGCGACGAGAATCCGCTCCGCATCTGGCAACAGCTCGTCCCAACCCTGGCACGGCTTGACGAAGAACTCAGTCACCCGGTTCAAGCCGGAACGTTGGGCGAAGTGAACCAGCGGTTGGGTCGAGAAGGAGCGAATCTAGTTTCGGGTGCGCCGGATTGTGTGGAGATCTACACGCAACTGCTCGATCTGTTCCTGCAGCGTCATCAGGAGCTGGTGAATCTGGTTTCGGAGGAAGTGACTCAGCATCGGGCTGAAATCCTGCAGTTGCTGGAGTTGCCGTTACCGCATATCGAGCGATCGACCTTGCGATCGCGTGTGATGGCTGACGAGCGGATCGTCCAACCGCTATTGGCTCAACTGTCCGGCCCGGACCTGCAGAAGATCGACGGTCAGGTGCCGTCGACGCCGGCAGGTATACCGAAGTACGCCGACTGGCTGGCTCGACTGGAGACTCATCCCGCTGAGGGCCTGCTGCGGTTGGCCGCCAGCGAAGTGACGGAGGACGCAGCAGTCAGCGCCGGGGCGGGTAGCGCCGGGGCGGGTAGCGACGGGGCGGCGAATCGACCGGCTGAGCGCGCGGCCGATTCGGCGACGCAGTTCGACGATCGAATGAGCCGCTGGGAACGGGACGGGCGAGGACTGGTCGAGCGAGTGCGTCGGTTGGCGACGCAGCTGGCGCGGTCGGTGCCGGGCGACGGGACGCCCTCTCCGCAGGAACTTCGACAACGATTGCGGGCTGCCGATCGCCAGGCTCGGCGACTGGCGTTTGTGGTCCAGCCTTGGCCGGAGGCCGTCGATCCGTGTCAGGCGCGGTGGGTTGCCGATCGGCATGCTCGACTGCTGGAGTCGGCAACCAGGGAGCTGCGAGACTTCTGGGGCCCCGACTATTTCCAGCGTGCTGCTCGACACCAACTCGATCTGGCGGCAGACCAGGCGGTGCAATCACCTCAGCTGGCTCGGCTGCTGACCGATGAGAGCGTAGCCATCACCAACGAACTCGATCGGCTGGTCCAGGCGAGTCAGAAGTGGCAACCGGTGACGGGAGTCAGTCCGGTGATCTCCGACGACCTGCCACAAGCTATGGCCGACGTGCGGTTTCAGCTGGAGGCCAACGATCAAGTCGCCAGTGGATTGGCGACGGTGTTCCTGGTTGACGGCCAGCCGGCTGACCGTGATCGGTCGCCTCGGCAGACCACAGCGACTCAGAAACCACCTGCGGAACTCGCCCTGCGTCTGACGAGCGCGGCCGGGGACGCGCCGAAGGGCGTCGGGAGCTTGGCGATTGAATACTATTTTCGAGGTCACGAGCGGTTGACGCCGATCGTGACCGAACCGGGCCTGACGGTTCAGGCGCTTCCCGTGCCCGAGTCCGCTCGGGTGGTGGTGGAAGACGCGTTTTTCGGGCGGCTGGTCGTGGTGCTCGACTGCAGCGGATCGATGGTCACCGACCAGCGTTTCAAGGCGGCCCGCCAGTCGCTCTACAATCTGCTCGACACCCTGCAAAAGCTCCCTCGCTGCGAAGGCGAAGTCGCGATCTTCGCTTATGGACACCGCACGAACTGGCGCAAGGACACGCCGGCGGACTTCAAGTCGTGGACTCAGGCCTTGTACGATCCGGACGCAACGGGGGTCCATCCCAGTGCCGACGTGGAATTGATCGTTCCGATGGCGCCGCTGAACGCTCAGCACGCCCGACGGATCCGCGAACGCGTCGACCAACTCAGCTCGCGTGGGCTGACGCCGCTGTACCTGTCGATCAAGGAAGCGTTGACGGCGATGGCTCCGGTGGGAGATGGTGAGCTGCACATCCTGGTACTGACCGACGGCAATAACCAGCAGGGGCTGGCGATTCCTAAAGACACCGCCGAGCAGGAGCTGGCGAGAATTACGACCGCCGACGAAGTGCGAGCCACTCCGGGTTTTCGGCAGGCCCGCGTCGACATCTGTCTGTTCGGCGTGACCAATCCGCAGGACGCTCAGTATGGCCCGCTCAAACAGATCGCTCAGGATTCACGGCGTGGTGAGTTCGTCACCGCCGGCAACGAACAGGAACTGAGTCGGCGGCTCGTTGGTTTGGCACTGGGCGAATTCCGCGTCGTGTCGGCGGGCGCTGGGCAACAAGATTTCATCAGCACCGGATTGCCGCAGATTCTGGAGAAGGTTGAACCCAATACTGAGTACCAGGTGGAATACGACGGCGTCTTCGATCGGCTGACGGCGAGTGGCATTCGTCTCGAGGGAGGCGAGGCCGTGGAAGTCGATTTCAGTCCGGCCGAACATCAGCTGCAGTTCAAGGGCTTTCGAGAATCGATGCAGACGCTGCCGGAAAGCCATCGCGAAATCAGCTCGGCCGGCCAGCGTTGGAACGTGCGAGTCCACGATCCTGAAGAACAGACCAATGGCACGGTCAGCTTTCGCGTCTCGCTGCAGAATCTCGACGCCACCGAATTCACTCGGCGGCCAACGGCGATCTGGGCCGAGCTGCGGCCGATCGTCGGCCAGCGACCGCATGTCTACGACTCGCCCCCTCCGGCCGACACGCCCACGTATTACTTCATGGACCGCAGTTTTGAACCCGGGCGGCCCGTCCCCGTGCTCCAGCTCGACGCCCTCCGCTGGCCCACCGAGGCCCGTTTCGCCGACGTACGCATCTGGCTGACGTTTCAAGACAGCAACTCGCTGCGCATGGCGACCAAACCTTTGAACATCGCCGCGCCGCGTGAGATCGAGCTGTCGAAGGACGTCCGGCTGGCCTACACGGTCGACCCGGTCGACAAGGTCCCTTGGACGATCAGTATCACCGAGAGCCACCAGCCCGATTCGACCCTGTTCCCGCTGGTCGTCCTCGGCCCAGCGGGCTCCGAGCGGACGACGCACACGTTTCTTAACGACGCCCGCCAGGCCCGCCATGTCTGGCGATTTCCCACCATCCCGCCGGCACTCAGTGGCCAGGCGGAAGTCCCGATTCGCGTCGGCAGCCATTCAAATCTGGCCGAATGGATCGAAACGGGGCCTCTGCTGATCCAGTTGCGACGCTGAGACAGCTCAGATACTGAACCAGCCAATACGCTGTACCGGACATCTGTACCGGACAGTTGTACCGAATCGTGAAGACCCCACCAGGACGGCAGATCTCTTTGACTTCCCGACAGGTGCCAATTACCGTGGGAATGCGAGCGATTTGATCCTGGCACCACGATGAGGCTCACGATGAACGGCTGGCGTTCCCGAGCTGTTGGACGCAAGCGTCCGCGAACCCGACTTGAATCACTGGAACGTCGAATTGTTCCTGCTCAGTTCGCGGTCAACGTGCTGGTCGACGCTCCGGACGCGACGGCCGCGGGTGACGGCGTGGTCGATGTCGATCTTCAGACTCCGGGGCTGCAGGTCTCACTGCGAGGTGCCGTATCGGAAGCCGCCGCGCTGGCCGGCGACGATCAGATCAATCTGCCGGCCGGCAGGTATGTTCTAAGTTCACCGCTGATTTTCAACGACAGCACTGCGGCCGTCACGGTCACCGGCGCCGGGATGGAGACGATTCTTGATGCGAACCGATCTGGTCGCGTCATCCAAGTTCAGAACAACTCCAATCAAGGGAGCGGTCCCCGAGTAACTCTGCAGGGGATGGTGATTCGCGGCGGGCAAGTCACCGACACGCCGGGGAGCGGAATTCTGAATTCGGGCCAGCTGACGATCGAAGATGTCTGGGTTACTGACAACCTGGCGGGCGGCGATGGTGGAGGGCTGGCGAACTTCGGCCAGGCGACGATTCTCAGGTCGACATTCTCAGCCAACCAAGCGGGGCTGCTGCTGCCGCCGGTCGGACGCGGTGGCGGCGTGTTTCACAGCAGCAGCTCGACACTGACGATCGTCAACAGCACCTTCTCGGACAATGCGGCCCTGTCGGCACAGTCATCACGGGGCGGCGGTATCTACTTCGACTTCGGCATTGCTTCACTGCAGTTCGTCACAGTCACGGGAAATCGAGCCATCGAGGGAGGAGGGCTGTTCGCCACAACGTCTACCAAAGTCCAGTTGCAACACACTCTGGTGGCCGAGAATCAGGCCACATCGGACGCTGCGGGACCCGATCTGAGAGGATCATTTGCATCGTCCGGTTTCAACTTGATTGGTAACCTGGGCCCCGCCTCGATCGGCGTCGATCCGACCAATCTCGTCGGTGGCGCTGGTCAGCCGGCGATCATTCCGCTCCTGCAGGGACTGTCTGACCCGGCCGACGGTATTCCAGTTCACGTTCCCGAGTTCACCAGCCCGGCAGTGGACGCCGGATCCACCGAACTCAGTTCGCTGACGACCGACCAGCGGGGCACCTTGCGGCCTGTCGACGCCGACCGCAACGGCGTGGCGGCAGCCGACATCGGCGCAATAGAAATCGATCCGCGACGGCTGATCGCCGGTCAAGCCTGGATCGATCGCCTGCGGGACGGAGTGACCGGCGATGACCGGCCACTGATCGAACGCCGAGTTGATTTGTTGGCCGACGACGGAAACGGGCTCTTCGATGCAGCGGACCAGCCCGTCGCCACGACGACCACCAGCGGCCAAGGCCAGTTCGCCTTCGCACCCCAACCGGCCGGAATCTACTGGGTCAGCCTTACAGTCGGCTCGGCGGAAATTGTCACTTCGCCCGAATCGGCATCGTCGGTCATCCGAGTCGCACTCAGCGACGCCGATCGGACCGATCTGGAGTTTGCTCTCTTCACACCCCCGACGGTCGTCGGCGTGGTGCGTGAGGATCTGCAAGGCGATGGCGCGGGAGACTTGCCGCTCACGGGGATCACGGTTCAGCTGTTCGCCGACGATGGAGACAATCTGCTCGGCCCGTCCGACACCTTGGTGCAAACGGCCATTGCGAACAGCTCGGGTGACTACCAGCTGATCGCCCAGCGGGGCGGACGCTACTTCATCAATCCCGTAGCGCCGGCCGGAGCGTACATTCCGCTGGGGCCACGTACCGTCCCTTACCGCACGGTCGAACTGGCCAGCGGCGACGAACTGTCCGAGCTGGATTTTCCGGTGACCTTCCTCAGTTCCGTCAGTGGCCGAGTGGTGACCGACGTCACAGGCAACGGCATTTCGGCCGACGATCAGCCGCGCGCCGGCGAACTGATCCGCCTGCTGCGGGACGACGGCGACGGCCAACTGAACATCGGGCGCGACACGCTGATCGCGACAGCCACCACCGGCGCCGACGGTGCTTATCGCTTCGATTCTCTGGAGGCCGGTCGTTACTTCGTCGACCGCCAGGCTCGTCCTCACACCATTCAGACCGCTGGCGGAACGGCACCACGAGCGTATTTCGATCTGAATCTGGTGAGTCGCTCAAACACCACGGGCGATTTTGGTGTGGCCGATCTGGGGGCCGTACGTGGCTCGGTCTGGGAAGATGCCAACGGCAATGGTCAGCGAGATGCCGGCGAGCGGCCGTTGGTCGAGTGGCCTGTCGAGCTGATCAACACACAGACCGGTGTGACGCTCAGTGGACTCACCAACGCCGACGGAGTTTATGAGTTTCTGGATCTCGTGCCGGCCGAGTACCGCGTCGAAGCCGAACAGCGACCATCGTACCTGGCTTCGGCACCTGTCCGCTCCTATTCGCAGTGGGCCTATCTGCCCACAGCTCCGCTGGCCGGTTCCGTCGCCACGGGCAATTTGTCTGGCGACGACGCCGAAGAGCTGGTGGTGGCCAACGAGTATCCGGCCAGAGTGACGATCGTTCGAGCCACCAGCGACGGTGGTCTGGCTCTCGAGCCCATCAGTCAGATCCCGCTCGACAACTCCATGCGTCCCAAGCGTGTGGTGCTGACCGATCTGGATGGCGACGGCGACCTGGATGCGGTCATCGCCAGCATCCAGCGACCCGAACTTCTCTCGCCCCTCGACCCCCATCGACTCGACGGTGCCCTGCAGATTCTGCGCAACGCCGGGCAAGGTCGCATGGTGCTCGACCCGTCGATCCCGGTTGACGGTGGAGCGGCCGATGTAGTCGCCGGCGACTGGAACGGCGACGGTCGCGCCGATCTGGCGGCGATTGGCTTTCGGACGAACGACGTCACCGTCTGGTTGCAGTCAGCTGGGGGGCAGTTCACGGTCTGGCGCCAATGGACGGGCGGAGGAACTCCGGTGTCCATCGATGCACTGGACGTGAATCAGGACGGGTTGGCTGATTTTGCCGTAGGAATTGCCAGCACGGGTCGAGTGGAGATCTGGGCCAGTGGCCTGGATGGCCAGCACACACTCGCTGGAACACTGACTGGCATCGCCGGACCTTATCACCTTGCCTGGGCTCAGCTGGTCGCCGGTTCCTCGCCCGATCTGGTGGTCACTCAGCATAATTCCGATCAGCTGCTGATTTTTACCGACTTGGCCGTCCGAGGTGGTGTGCTGCAACCGACTTCGCGAACTGAGATCCCGGCCGGAGGAACCGGAGCGACTCACGTCGACGTACGTGACTTGAATGGCGACTCGCGGCTCGACCTGCTGGTCGCCGACTCGACCTCTCCGTGGCTGAGCGTCCTCTACGGTTTGGGCGACAGCCAGTTCTCGGCCCCCTTCGTCGTCGGTGGCCCCTGGACCGACATCGGTGAGTTGACCGGTCCGCGGCACGTGGTCGCGGCTCAACTGAACAGCAGCCCGGGGCTGGAGTTGGTGGCGGCCGACATCACCGGGGGTGTGCTCGCTTGGGAGAGCGTGCCACCGATTTATCTGACCACCGTCGGCTTCGGGGAGACTAGCGAATCCAACGATTTTGGCATGGTCCCGCTGGCGTCGACCTCATCGCCGCAGGTCGTGACATCGACGACGACCACGGCGGGCAACTCCGTGCCCCAGCCGCTGGATGTGAATGGCGACGGGCGAGTATCACCGATCGATGCGTTACTGGTGATCAACCGGCTGAATCGCCTCTCGAGTGCCGCCGCGACGCCGCTGGTCGCCACCCAGTCCGCCGCGGGGGCTCAGTCCGAAGCCGATCCGTTCGACACCTCAGGCGATGGCCGAGTCTCACCGATCGACGCTCTGCTGGTAATCAACTATCTGAACCGCCAGGCTGCGAATGCGGCCACTGCCAGCGCCATTCTGCCGGCTCCAGCCAACTTGACCGCTGTCATGGCGTCGCCGGAACCAATTTCGGCCGTCGTGGCTGATGTACCCGTAGCCGATTCGATGTGGTCATCGATCAGCGCTGCCATCGACGCAGTTTTCTCGCTCGATGCATCCAAGCCGCTCGGGTCGTAACGCCATGGATAGTCGGTTGTTTTTTCGCACAAAGACACGGAGGCACAAAGACACGGAGGCGTGTGGCGGAGCCTGGGCTTAGAAATCCCAGTTGGTCAGCACTCGGAGTTCTCCGTCGAAGCTGCGATCGACTCCGTTGCCGAGCGGATTGACATAGCCCAACGTGACGGTCTTGTTGTTGCCGAGGAAGAACGTAGTCCCGATGGCACCGTTGAGCTGTTGGATGTCGTGGTCGACTCGGCCGACCTGCAAACCGCCCGTGGTTACGGCCTCGGTTGAGCCCAGGGACCGGTTGAAGTGGAGCTCGACACTCGGGACGATCGCTGTGATCCCTCGTCCGGATGACGATTGACGCAGCATGTAGTACCAGCCCATGTCGAGATACATCATCGTCACGTCGTGAATGCGCCCGACGCTCTGCAACCCATTCCCCAGGTTGTTCGCCAGAATGTTGTAGCCGGCGGCGTCGGCATCGAGTTGCAGGATACCTTGCCAGAAGTAACGTTCGCCAGGCTGCTGACGCCAGCCGACGAATGGCATGATGTGAGCGGCCTGGTTCTGAACTCGCAGCAGATCTGACTGGTTGCGGACACTGACGACCAGATCATCGGCGGTCGGAGCGGTGAACGACAGACCGGTCGAGAACGCCCAGCGGTCGGTCTGGACCAGCAGGAATTTCAAGGTGAAGAAGAGATCGCCGAGTTCCCAGTTTCGAGCCTGCCCAATCTGGTCGATGAACATCTGGCTGTCGGCCGTCGACGCCATGGGAATCCGCATCTCGAACGACGCGTTCTGGTTCCAGAAGGTTGATTCGAAGCCCGGAGTGAATCGCGAGACGCCGACGCCCAGGCCGGTCAACGGGACATCGTCAAAGTAGCTGTAATTGAAGAAGAGCCGATTGCGCGGGAGGGGAGAACCGTTTTCAGCCAGTTTCATCTTGCCCACGACGAGCCCTCCGCGGCTGGGATTCGGGATCACGATCCGCACGGCGCGCGAGTAGCTGTAGTTCACGTCCCAGACATCGCCGTCGACATACGTGCCGGTGGGATTCTGAGCCAATCCGCCGTCGAACCCAAAGCCGGGGCCGGGCGAAGTCGGCGCATCGGTCGGCGGAACCGGTTCGCTGATGGCAAACTCGTCAGCCGCTCCGTTGCCTGTGGTATCAATACCCGGCCCGACCGAGAAAAAGTCGACCGCGGCTACCTGCGTGTCGGATCCGAGCACGTTGAAGGCGATCGTCGCATTGGGATCACCCGGAATGACCGTATTGCCGACCACGGTGCCGACGGCTTGCAGCTGAGTGTTAACGCGTTCGATCAGCACGGCCGGTGCACCGCCTCCACCAAAAAAGTCGCCCAGCATCCGCACGTCGGCCAGAAGTCCCTGACCGGTGCCAAGATCGGACCGGAGGCTTGCCAGGTCGTTGGCGGTCGAGTCGAGTCCGTTCAGTGCTTCGTCAGCGGGCGAAGTTTGAGGAATGTTGGGAAGTTCACCTGTCGCTTGCGGTTCCAGACCGTTTCCTGTTTCCGGTACGGGGGCCGGGAGAGTCCCTGGCGCCGGAAGTGCGTCGGATGGTGGAGTCGGCTGGGGTTCCCACGGTGCCGCTTCAGGCATGGGAACACCTCGCTGCCATACCGGCGTATCGCACTGGCAGCCCCCACTGCCGTCGCCGCTCCGCCAGGACTGGCAGTCCGGACAGTACTGGCAGCCGGGATCGATCGGAGCGCCGCCCAACATGCGGTAAGTCAGTCCGCTGATTACCGGCGCCGGCGTACTGGGATTCCACGCCGCCTGCTGACCGGTCGCCGTGACGACCATCCCCAGCCAGACGATGACGCTGGGTACCAGACTGGTAACTGCCGATCGGTTAGGGCCAGGCATGGTTCCACCTCTCCGAACTGAACCTGATCGGGGGGCCGTGCCAGCAGCTAGCAAAGCAGCGCCGAGCCCCCCGGTCGACGTTGTCTTCAGCTTTGATCGGCTCAAAACAACCGACAAGACCAGCAGAATCGGCACATCCGGCACAATCGGCTCAAGTGTGGGGTAGAATATCGACAGGGGCCGATTGTCCGCTGCCGTCACTGCGATGTCACTGCGATGTCACTGCGATGTGACAGCCGGTCTGGGAGCTGATGGATGAGCTACGCGGGATTGCCGAGAGTGCTGATGTGTCCGCCGCTGGAGTTTGCGGTGGAGTATGTGATCAACCCCTGGATGGATGGCCAGGTGGGCCGAGTCGATAAGGGTCGAGCCCGCCGACAATGGGAAGTTCTGCACCAAGAACTGTCTCGGCGGACGAAGGTCGAGCTGGTAGCGCCCGGGCCACGCCTGCCCGACATGTGTTTCGCTGCCAACGCGGGCCTGGTCGTCGGCAATCGGTTCGTCTGTTCGGCATTTCGCGTCCCCGAACGACGCCCCGAGGAGGCTCACTTTACCAAGTGGTTTGTCGAGCACGGTTTTGACGTCCGGCGGCCGGCCGATGATGAACCGTTTGAGGGGGAAGGCGACGCGTTGATCCAGCCCGGCCAGCGTTTGTTATGGGCCGGCTATGGCGTGCGCAGCGGACTCGATTCTCATCGTTCGCTCTGTGAGCTGTTGAGTGTCGAGGTCGTATCGCTGCGGCTGGTCGACCAACGGTTCTATCATCTCGACACGTGCCTCTTTCCGCTTCCTGATGGGCGACTGGTCTACTATCCGGCCGCCTTCGACGACATGTCGCTCCGCGAAATCGCGATTCGAGTTCCTGCCGAGCGGCGACTGGAAGTGGGTGAAGCCGATGCGCTCTCTTTCAGCTGCAATGCATTGCGGCTGGGCGAAACGCTCTTCATGAACGCCGCCAGTGACGGTCTCGAAAGATCGCTCCGCGACTGGGGCTTCGAAGTTGTCCGCTGTCCGGTCGATGAGTTCATGCTGGCCGGCGGAGCGGTCAAATGCCTGTCGCTGCTGCTCGATCAGGACGTGGGTACAGAACCGCCAACGTCCCAGCAGACCGAATCGCCTCTGAGGACCACGCGGCTGACGCTGGCCGGTCATCTGCTCGACACCGGACTGCTGAATCGAGCGATCGATCTGGTGACTGATGCGGGAGGAAGCTGTCGCGTCGAGCAGTTTGATGTGGGCGAGCGTCGGGATCAGATGTCGCGAGCCACGATGCGGGTCACAGGAGCCACGGCGGAGCGGTTGGATGTGATCGCCAGCCAGTTGCTCGGGATGGGAGCCCAGGCCGCCGACGCGCCCAAAAACGTGCACTTGACGGAGGTCAACCAGGATGGCGTGGCACCGCCCGGCTTCTACGCCACGACGATCTACCCGACCGACGTGCGAGTTGACGGTCAGTGGCTGCGAATCGTCGGCCAGCGGATGGACGCGGTGATTGTGGTGTCACGGACCGGAGTTCATCCCCACGCCGCTTGTCGGTTAATCCGTGACTTGAAGACTGGCGATCGAGTCGTCACCGGTGTGGCGGGAGTCCGAGTGAAAACGCCACCGCCGCGCGGGCAGTCGTCCGAGGAATTCTCGTTCATGAGCTCGGGGGTCAGCACCGAGCGTCGAGTGGAGCTCGCCGTTGACAGTCTGGCGTGGGAGATGGAGCGGATTCGAGCTCGGCAAGGGAAGATCGTCTTCGTGGCCGGCCCGGTCGTGGTGCATACCGGCGGCAGCAGGTACCTGGTAAAGCTGATCGAGAGCGGTTACGTCCAAGCCCTGCTGACGGGCAACGCCATGCCGGTGCACGACATCGAGCTGAATCTTTTTGGCACGTCGTTGGGCGTCGATCTGGGTCGAGGTGTCGGCATCCATGGCGGGCACACGCACCATCTGCGGGCCATCAATTCGGTACGAGCGGCCGGCAGTATAGCGGCGGCCGTGAAATCGGGCCTGATTACGGGCGGCATCATGCACGCCTGTGTCCGACACGGGGTCCCGTATGTGCTGGCCGGATCGATCCGTGACGACGGGCCTCTGCCTGACACTCTGATGGATCTGATCGCCGCGCAGACCGCTTATGCGGAATCAATTCAAGGGGCCGACATGATCGTGATGTTGTCCAGCATGCTGCATGCGATCGGCACGGGCAACATGACTCCTGCCGGCGTGCGGCTGGTCTGTGTCGACATCAATCCGGCCGTGGCCACCAAACTGGCGGATCGCGGTTCCGTCGAATCCACGGCGATCGTCACCGACGTGGGGCTGTTCCTGAACCTGCTGGCGACTCGATTGACGTCAAACTTCGCCGATACCGGACCCTCCATCTGATTCGGCGCCCGGAGCGGCGGTCGATGATCGGCGTCGCCCGGGCAGCAGCGGCCTTTCATCCCCGGACATCTTTTGGACCACGGATAGCACGGATAGCACGGATGGTTCTGAGGATGTTAGTTGCCCGGTATCGCATCCCCCGAGAGTCAATCGGAATCACGTCGTAGCAAACGCCGCGGTGAGGCTCAGCCAGGCGATCGAGAAGGCAACTCGCGGAGCAACGAGACTCGCCATCGCACCCTTATCCCCCGCCCCCGCCCCCGCTCGTACTCCTACTCCTACTCCTACTCCTACTCCTACTCCTACTCCTACTCCTACTCCTACTCCTACTCCTACTCGTACTCGTACTCGTACTCGACAATCGGCGTCGCCCGGGCAGCAGCGGCCTTTCATCCCCGGACATCGTTTGGACCACGGATAGCACCGATAACACGGATGGTTCTGAGGATGTTGACTGCCCGGTATCGCATCGCCCGAGAGTCGTTCGGAATCACGCCGTGGCAATCGCTGCGGTGAAGCTCAGCCGGGTGATCGAAATGATTGCTCACGGCGCAACGGGACTCGCCATCGCACCCTTATCCCCCGCCCCCGCCCCCGCTCGTACTCGACAATCGGCGTCGCCCGGGCAGCAGCGGCCTTTCATCACCCGACATTTTTTTGGACCACGGATAGCACGGATAACACGGATGGTTCTGAGGATGTTAGCTGCCCGGTATCGCATCCCCCGAGAGTCGTTCGGAACCACGTCGTGTCACGCGGCGGAACGATCCGGCGGGTGGTCGGGGGTTACTTGGCCGCGCGTGGGCCAGACGAGGAGCGTTTCGATTTGTCCATCACGAAATGTGGATTGGGGACGCGAGCCGGCGCGCCGGGCTGGTGTTGCTGGATCCACTGATAGTACTCGGTCATCAGCAGTTCACTGGCAGCTTCTTCGTCCAGCAGGCTGATCACGTGCGGGTGCATCTGCAGAGCGCTGGCGGTGTTCATGCTGGTCACCGGCCCCTCAATCGCACCGGCTACCGCTTTGGCCTTCTTTTTCCCGTTGGCCAGCATCAGGATGCGGCGAGCCTCGAGGATGGTGCCGACTCCCATGGTGATCGCGTAGACCGGCACGTCTTCGGGGCGATCGAAAAAGCGGGCGTTGTCTTCGATGGTCTGTCGAGCCAGCGTCTTGATCCGAGTTCGCGACCCGAGACTGCTGGAGGGCTCGTTGAACGCGATGTGGCCATCCGAACCGATACCGACGATCTGCAGATCGATGCCGCCGCATTCCTTGATCCGACGCTCATACCACTCGCAGAACGCCCCGTAGTTGTTGGTGGTGCCCGACGGGATGTAGATATTCTGCTGCGCGATGTTGATATGTCGGAAGAGGTTCTCGTGCATGAAATAGTGATAGCTCTGCGGATCGTTCCGCCCCAGCCCCACATATTCGTCCAGGTTGAACGTCGTCACCTGGGAGAAATCGAGCCCTTCCTCGCGATGCATGCGGACCAGCTCCCGGTAGACACCCAGCGGCGTGCTGCCAGTGGCCAGTCCGAGGACGGCGTCGGGTTTGGAGTTCAATACATCGGCCACGATCCGGGCCGCTGCCTTGCTCAGCTGAGCGTAATCAGGGTGAATGATCACTTCCATCGCAGATTCTCCGCCTCAACAACCAATATCCAGCTTAGCCGGACACCCCTCGGATTCTAATTCGGCCCGGACGTCACTGGGGTCCGATTCCAGGTTTTTTGCGATACCGGACCTGCTGGCACAACCGATCCAGATCCCCCGAACCACCCCATTCGCCGAATGATCGACCGACAGGAACGTACCGCAACGGCCGGCCGACTGCCAGATGCCGAGAGCAGATGCTCGGACACAGCAGATGCTCGGACACAATGGGGCATTGAGCCGGTTGGGTTGGTCGCTGAGCGCCGGCAGTGGTTGCCACGCACCCCGGCGACGGTCCATAATCGATGCGGCCGGATCCACCGGCAGTGACCGCTCACAGGAGAACGAGCTCGGGGTCTGGGCACGACGCATGCATGACGCTAACCACGAAACCTCGGGGCTCCTGCCGCCAGCGAAAGTCGCCGTCTGGGTCGACCGGCCACAGATCGCCAGCTGGCAGGCCGCCGTCGTGCGTCGGTTGCTGGAGACACCGGCAGCCGACCTGGAGTTCCTCGTGGTCGCTCACCCCGACGACCGCCCGGCGAACGGCCATGTCCCCTATCAGGCTCACGCCTTGTGGGCCCACCACCACCGGCCCTCCAGCCGCTGGTTGGAGCTGATCCACGAGCGGATGGTGGAAGGCGAACCGCTCCTTCCCGACCCGTTCGACCCGGTCGATGTGCGGTCGCTGCTGCCGGACGTCGCCACCCTGGAACTCCGATCCCAACGCACTCCAGCACCGGAAGGCGGTTACCGGATCGGCGTGTCGGCCACGGACAGTCAGCAGCTGTTGCGACACCCGTGCGACGTGCTGATCTGGTTCGGAACCGATCCGGCCGACGCTCAGCTGGCTGCTTGGCCCCGGCACGGCGTCTGGTCGCTGCTCAGCGGCCCCGATCGACCACTGGTCAACGAGGCCGTCGGCTATTGGGAGTCGATGGAGAACGCCCCAGCCACGGTCTTGATGCTCAGCGCCACGTCGGTCGACTTTCCGCGCGGGCTGGTCCTGAACATGGCCAGTTCGTCAACCAATGTCTGGTCGGTTCGCGACAACCGGGCCGCCATCTTGTGGCGGGCCGCCGAACAGGTTGCTCGGCAGCTTGAGCTGCTCCAACGACTCTCGCCACCCATTTTTTTCGCTCGCGCTCAACGCCAACGTGAACCGTACGTGAACCGGCGAGTGCTGCCGGCCAGTTCTCCAACCGCCGGGCAATACGCTCAGCATCTGGCGACGAAGTTCTCGGCCAAGATCGGGCACAAGCTGAGCGAAATGACGACATTCAATCAGTGGGGACTCTTCTTTCATCTGTCCGATCAGCTGACGACCGACTTCAGCCGATACCAGCAGCTGTTCCCGCCCCGCGATCGGATCTGGGCCGACCCGCAGGTGATCGAACGCGACGGCAAGTACTACATATTTGTCGAGGAACTTCTCTACGGTTCCAATCGCGGCCACATCGCCATGCTGACGATTGACCAGCACGGGCGATCGAGCGCAGCGACTCCGGTGCTCACCAGCGACTGCCACCTGTCATATCCGTTTGTCTTCGAAGCGGATGGCGAGGTGTATATGGTTCCAGAGACGAGCGACCGGCGGACGGTGGAGCTGTACCGGTGCATGCGGTTCCCCGACCAGTGGGAACTGGAAATGCGGCTGATGGAGAACATCCTGGCCGTCGACACAACGCTCTGCCATCGCGATGGACGCTGGTGGCTGTTTGCCAACATGGTCCAGTCACCGGGGACATGCAGCTGGGACGAGCTGTTTCTGTTCTGGGCGGACGACTTCCGCACTCAAGACTGGCATCCCCACCCGCTGAACCCGATCATTACCGACGTCAGCTGTGCACGACCCGCTGGCCGACTGTTCGAACTCAACGGCGAACTCTATCGCCCGTCACAGAACTGCAGCGGGTGGTACGGACGGGGATTCAATCTGGCCAGGGTCGATGCGCTGACGCGAACCGACTACCGCGAGCAGATTGTGCAGCGGGTACTTCCGGACTGGCGATCCGACCTGCGGGGCGTCCACACCTTCACCCGCTCAGGACGACTGACCGTCGTCGATGCTCAGCTCAGCCGTTGGGGACGTCCGACACGCGCACACCAACGGCTCTCAACCGGCTGATCGGCGATCGATACAGATGGATTCGCGACGTTGCTCCACCGGCCGCAACGATCAGCAGGGGGAAGAACACTTCTTGCAGCGTTTGCGCTGACGGTTCAGATGGGCTGAGCACTTGGGACAGCGGCGAGCCTTACGCGACTTGACCAGCGGTGTACGGGGGCGTTTGCCCATGACGTCATCCTCGTTCAACAGTTACCCGACACCCGCACCGCAGGTGTGATCGAAAGAGCCCCTCAGTGTATTGACTGACAGCCTTTTTGCAAGGCCGGCTGACCTTCGAACCCGGTTGGGGGATCCTCCGACGCCTGCCCTCAGCCGCCCTTTTCTGCCAGAATAGGGGCTTGTTGAGCCTCAAGGTCCCCTGGTCCGCATCGCTGACGGGCGCCCTCGGCACGGCCGGAGCCGGGCCTCGACGACCGTTGCCCGATCCCCGAAAGCCCCGCCATGGCCCGGTCCCGACACAGAAACTCGCGCCGCTCCGGCCGAGCCCCGCGAATCAAGAAATCACACCAGCCAGGGGTCGTCCCCGAAAACTGGGTCTCACCACCCGGGGCCACCGAAACCCGGGTCCGCACGATCTGCTTTGACGAAGAGCACTGTGACGAACAGCATTTGAGCCGAGCCGAACAGGTCGACCGGATTCTCACTCAGCCCGGCATCAAATGGGTCCACGTCAGCGGACTGGGGAATCCGGGTGAACTGGAGCACATCGGTCGGGCCTTCAAGATTCATCCGCTGGCCATCGAAGACGTCGTCAGCTCACACCAGCGGGCCAAGGTCGAGGAGTACCCCGAACAGCTCTTTATCGTCGCCCGCACCGTCTACACCGAACACGATCGCGTCCACACCGAACAGCTCAGTATGTTCCTGGGCCGCGACTATCTGCTGACCTTCCAGGCTCACGACCACGGCGAACTGGAACCGGTACGCGATCGGCTCCGCCGCGCCCGCGGCTCGATTCGCCAGGCGGGACCCGATTACCTCGTCTACGCTATCCTCGACACGGTCATCGATGCCTACTTCCCCATCGTCGACGGCTATGGCGAACACATGGAAGAACTCGACATGGAGCTGACCCACGGCAAGGCCAAGGAATTCATGGCCTCGCTGCACGACCTGCGTGGGGATCTGATGCTGCTACGACGAGCCGTTCGGCCGCTGAGAGACTCAATTCTCCATCTGATGCCTGATCAATGGTCGCACATCCGCCCTGAAACTCAGGTCTACCTCCGCGATTGCTATGACCACACCGTGCAGCTGATGGATCTGCTGGACACCTACCGCGAACTCGCCTCGGACCTGCGGGACTACTACATGTCGGCGATCAGCAATCGCATGAACGAGATCGTCAAAGTGCTGACCATCATCTCGACGATCTTCATGCCGCTAAGCTTTATCGCTGGGGTCTACGGCATGAACTTCAACACTCAATATCCGGCCAATATGCCCGAGCTGAACTGGTCCTACGGTTACGTCGCCTCGCTGACCGTCATGGGACTCGTCGCCGCCGTCCAGCTCTACTGGTTTTGGCGCAAAGGTTGGCTCAGCTGACCACTCAGACCCCGTCCATCATCACCGGCCCGCCCCACCCGCTCGGACTCCTGCCATGACCGATCGCGTCCCCCGAATTGCCGTTGTCGGCTCGATCAATATGGACTTGGTCGTCCGGACAGACCGCATCCCCAGGATCGCGGAGACGGTCCTCGGCGAGTCGATCACCGAGAGCTGTGGCGGCAAAGGAGCCAACCAGGCGGTCGCCGCCGCTCGGCTGGGAGCCCACGTCGGGCTGATCGGCTGTCTCGGTTCCGACCCGTTCGGCACCCGCCTGAGGGCCGGACTCGAATCGGCCGGTGTCGATCTGTCGGGAGTCGCCATCGAACCTGAATCGACCAGCGGAGTGGCCGTGGTGACCGTCGATGCGACCGGGGCCAATGCCATCACCGTGGTCGCCGGAGCCAACCGGTTGGTCACTCCCGCCCTGGTCGAACGCCACCGAGCCATCATCGAGGCAGCCGACCTGCTGCTCGTTCAGCTCGAAGTCCCACTCCCGGCCGTGCTGGCAGCCATCCAGATCGCTCGTGAATCCCGCCGCCCGGTGATCGTCGACCCGGCTCCGGCCCTCATCAATCCGCCCCCACAACTACTCGACGTCGAGGTGATCTGTCCCAACGAAGTCGAAGCAGCGACGTTGCTTGGCCTGCCAACCGATCGACTCGACCAACCCATGCAGGCCGCTCGCGAACTGGTCAAACGGGGCGCCCGCCACGCCCTGATCACACTCGGCGATCAGGGTGCCATCTGGTGCGACGCCAGCCATCGCTGCCACACCGTTCCTGCCTACCCGACCGTCGCTGTGGACTCGACTGCGGCCGGCGACGCCTTGGCCGGAGCTCTAGCCGTTGCCTTAGCCGAACGCCGGCCCATGCCCGAAGCCGTGGATTGGGCCTGCGCCGCCGGTGCCCTCGCCGTCAGCCGACCCGGCGCTCAAGCCGCCATGCCGACTCGCAGTGAAGTCGATCGACTCGCATCCAGCCGCTAAATCGCGCGGTAAAGGGCCTGGAAAACAATAAATTACCGACTTTTGCGTTGGTGCGGGACGATCGTGTAGTTCCACTCGCCGTGAAACTTTGCTCGTTGGATGTGCACATCAAGTAGTTGTTCGTCGGTGACGGTGCGTGATTTCTGATACTGTCTCTCGTCCGACCAGGCTGATGACGATGTCCAGCGTTTCTAGTGGTATGCCTTGCCAGTTGTGAGTGATGCGGCAGAATAACCGATGTTCGATCTTGTTCCTTCGCCGTTCAACATTCGAGCTATCGACCGCGTGCTCTTGCTGGTCCACCTCAGGGGAGATGTCGGATCACCGCGGGTGGTCGAGTCCACGATACGCTTCAGCGCCTTGTGCACGGCCGGCTGTTGACGCTCTAACGCCTGCCGACCGCCTCCTGGACGGCGTTGGCGGTCGGACCTGATCAGAGCAGGGTCGGCCAATTCCTGGATACCAGTCCGAATCGTGCGGTCCGACATCCCCGTGGCCAACGCTACCGCCGCGACACGACCTCGGCCCAGCGATTCTGCCTCCGCCGCACCCCAGCGACGACGCCCACGCTCGTCGAGGTCGCTCAACACCGCGAGGTACTTCCGTCGAATCCGTTCCGCTAGATTTGCATCCGGCATCCCAGTAACATGCCGTAAAGCAAACCTTATACGGCAAGATCAATGTCGGTAATTTATTGTTTTACAGGCCCTAAACTGCCACACGGCGTCGACGCACCAGGCTGACCATTCCCCACAGCCCGCCGACGACCGATCCCCATCCCGTCGGTTCGGGGACTGTCGCCGTCGACGGCTGACTTCCTTCCAGCAACGGTGCGGCCAGTCCCCACGCACGCTCAGCTCCCTCGGCACCCGTCCATTGTTCGAGCAGGTCAATCAAGTCCTGCGAGTCGACGTCACCGTCGCCGTCCAGGTCGCCGTCCGACCAGGACAAGGGATCACCCGAGTAATCGGCCCCTGTCCAGTTTGCCAACAAGATCATCAAGTCGGCCGAATCCATGTCGTAGTCGGCGTCGGGGTCGAGCCCGGCGAGTCGCACGTCGACGTAGTTCGATCCGTAAATGACCTCCCACTGACCAAATGGCATCTCGCGCTGCGAAAAGCTTCCGCTTACCTGACCACCGCCTGTCGCATCGATGATCCGGAACGTGTCACCTACCTTCGGCTGAAAACCGTTCTGCAAGCCGACTCGTACAGTGCCGTCGAGCATCACCTGCTGAGTGCTGATCAGCTGGTCGTACCCCAGCTTTGGCTGCAGCGTCGCGAGGTCGAACACCAGCGTCCCTTGGCTGAACTGCCGGAAACCATCCGTCACTTCCACAAAACCCAACTCACCAGCATGCCCCACCTCAATCGTCCCCTGATTCCCCAAAGTGTTCTCAAACCGACCTTCACCGGTGATCAGTCCCTTGTTCATCAAATACGAACCCTTCACCGTCGGCAGATTGTTGTGCACATGGTTCAAATTCATGCGACCTGACGGATTGAGACTCCACCGAGCCTGATACACCAGCCCGTCCGGAACGTCGGTTCCAATCAACACGTCCAGCTGGCCGTCGTTCAACGTCACCGTGTCGCTGAAGCCTTCCTGGCCACCGCCAAACAGCGGATTCGTCGTGTCGCCAATCTCGCCCGCTCGAATGATCAGCCGCCGTTGCGGAGCGATCTCGGTGGTCGTCTGAGTCCCCGACAGACCATCCCAATCAAAATGGCCGGCAAAGATTGTGGTGTCCTCGGTCACCTTGATCGGCGCCGAAGTAATCAACTTCGAGTGGTACTTGATCGTGCTCGAACTTCCCAACGTGCCACCACCCAGAATCACGTTCCCCTGCAGGTGGACCTGGCTCTGCTTGCCCAACTGCACTGACGACCCGAATTCCGTCTGCAACGGCGACTTAATTATGTTCGACGCCTGGTCACGAGAATGGATCACTCCGCTATTGACCAGCATCGTCGAGCCCGTGACGTCAGCTCCCTGGTACAGCTCCATCGTTCCGTCTAGCCTCCAGGACGAAACCAGCAGATCAACCGGCTGAACGTTCAGCTCGGAATTGGCACGCAGCGTGATTGTGCCGTCAAAGGTTTGATCCGCATCGGTCTGGTTAACCTTCAGGCTCAACCTGGAATTCTCAGCCAGATCGACCCATCCCGCTTCGCCATCGCCATCCCAGTCATAACGCTCGAACTGCAGCTGAACCTGACCCTTGATATACATCGCCCCGTTTTGAATCACGGTCCCCTTGCCCTGCTGATTGCCGGTGAAGTACGTCGTGCTGGGCGTCTGCAGACGCAACACCCCGGACGGATCGACTTTCAGCGCCTGATCTCCACGAAACTCCACCGACCCGGCGTTCACCTTGGCATTCGTGTTCCCGTCGACCTGCAGCTTCCCGCCGTCAAATGACAAGTGCGTCTGAAACGGGCCCTGCCGCAATTCGGCGAGCGCCCCACTGACCGGCCCGTTCTCGAATCGCAGCTCGCCCCCATCGACGCACTTCAACTGATCGGCGAACTCGATATAGTGACCTTCCTTAATGGCCATGTCACCGTGAAAATCGGCGAACGAACCGGCTGTGAATTTGATGTCGCCTTCCTGAGCACTCACGTCGCCGATGTCGTTCAATCCATCCAGGTCCATCTGAACGCCCGGAGTCGAACTGAAGTACAGCAATCCCCCTTGGGCGTGTATGTCCCCGTCATTGGTCAACGTGTTCGTCGTCGTAATCGTGCCGGCGCCTAAGATTCGAGCACCCGGCTTGTTGTCGAATCGGTTCGCCGACAATTGACTCCCCGACTGCATCGTCAATTCACCGTCGCCAATCGTGCCGTCGTTGATGAACCGGCTGACCAACTTCACCTGCCCCGCGCCGCCCACCGTCATCTCGGCGAGATTCTGAATGCTGTCGGTCAATTCCAGCAGCGAGTTCACCGTCAACGTCGTCTGCCCCACTCCGGATAACGGATCCTGAATCAGCAACGTCTGGGCCTTCGCCGGAAGCGTCACCGTCGCCGCCGTCCCCGACTGCAATATGGCCAATTGATTCGATGCCGGTGACGCCCCGCCCAACCAGTTCAGCGTATTGCCCCACGTCCCGGCGCCGATGAAATAGACCCGATCCAGATGAACCGCCGAACTCCCCTTGCTCGATGCATTGACCATCACGTCCAGCGCCGATGGCAAGTGACGACCTTCAGCATTGTCGTCCATCAACGCCATCTCCACCGCTATGTGAGACTCGTCCCCTCCGCGCGATACCTTCACATCAGCACCACCGACCCAATTCGATGGGATCGGTACGTCCGGTTTGAAGATGTTCTTGCCAATCCCGCTCAAATGTCCCATTTCGTGCAACATGATCGTCAGCAGGTCGGTCTTGCCCGCCGCCGAACTCCCTGCCGCCGCCGGCGCCCAATAGCCAACCTCCATCTGGTCCGGCGGATCACTGTCCGGAAACCAGCTCGACTGCTGCTGAGCCGTCAAGTTCTGATACAAGACCGTCCGCATCGGCTCGAACTCGCTGTTGTCCAACGGCGTCGGATCAAAAAACCAGCTGACGTCCTTCACCTTCACCCGAATCGAACCGTCAAATTCGTTCGCCACCGCCACCTTGTCGCTCTCAAAGTCCTCCCAATGAATCTTCCAATTGTAAACGTCGTTCCCCGGACGCAACCGCTCCCAGATCGAAGCCGCCACCGTCGAAATCGCCTTCAATTTGCTCCCGTCCGGGTCGTACGACGGAAAGTTCTGCGGATTGTCGATCTGAAAGTTGATCTCAATCGCCCAACCCCGGTCGCCAACGGCCAGCGCCAGCAACAACCCAACCAAACACCGCCGACTCGTTCCAAACATGACTCGTTCCTCAACCACTCAAATCCACCCTACTTCAGACCCCATCACCTGCCTGACAACACCCCACTCCACAACACCCCACTCCACAACACTCCACAACACTCCAGACCGCTCAATTCAGTGCCAATCAATTCCACTCCGCCGCTCCCCATGTCACTCGGCAAGATCAGGATGGAACTGGAGTGAGTGGAAGTGGATCGGGAGGATGAGTCACTGGATGAGGGGACGGAGGACACGGCGTAGTATGGAGGACGCGGAGGCAGGCGGGACGCCCGCACCACAATCGGCGGGACGCCCGCACCACAATCGGCGGGACGCCCGCACCACCATCGGGTATGCTGGGGGCCAGCAACCGGTTCCGGAACACCTTACCACCCCCGTACGATGGCGTCCATGAAAAGTTCCCCAAGTCGCCTCCAGGCCGTGTCACTTGCCCTCCTCGCCCTGGCCAGCTGCAGCCACCTGGCGCAGATCGGCGCAGCGCAAACCAAGCCGGCACAAACCGAGTCAACTCAGAGCCAAGCGGCTCAACCCGGCGCAGCGGCCCAGCGGCCGAATATCGTCCTGATCCTGGCCGATGACCTGGGCATCCATGACCTCCACTGCTACGGCCGGGCCGACCACCCCACGCCCAATCTCGATCGATTGGCCGCCGCAGGCATGCAGTTCAGCAACGCCTACACCGCTCAGCCCATCTGCAGCGCCTCACGTGCCGCGCTGATGACCGGACTCACCCCCGCGAGACTCAATCTGACCAATTACCTCCCCGGCCGCGCCGATGCGCCCAGCCAGTCGCTGCTGCAACCCCGCATCGAAGGCCAACTCCCCCTGGAACAGGTCACTCTGCCCGAATTGCTCCGCGAGGCCGACTACGCCACCGGTATGTTCGGTAAATGGCATCTCGGTGGGCCTGGGTTCGGACCCACCGACCAGGGTTTCGACGTCGCCAACACACCCGAACCCACCGGCCCGCCGACCCTGGCCACCGGAGGCAAAGCCGAATTCGCCATCACCGACGCAGCTATCGATTTCATATCAGCTCATCGCGATCAGCCGTTCTTCTGCTATGTCGCTCACCATAACCCCCACATCCCCGTGGCCGCCGCGCCCGAACTGATCGCGGGCCACCAGTCGGCGTTCCACCCTGGCTACGCAGCCATGATCGAAACGCTCGACCAGGCCGTCGGCAAACTCCTGGATCACCTCGCATCCCTCCAGCTCGATCAACGAACGCTGGTCGTCTTCACCAGTGATAACGGCGGGCTCCACGTCCTCGAATCACCCGGTACCCCGGCCACCTTCAACCGTCCCTACCGCGCTGGCAAAGGCTATCTCTACGAAGGCGGTCTCCGCGAACCGCTCCTCATCCGCTGGCCCGGTACCATCGCACCCGCCAGTCGCTGCGACACGCCCATCTTGCTGACCGATCTCATCCCCACTCTGCTCGCCGCCGCCGGGATCGACCCCAGCCAGACAGTCGGACCACTCGACGGCATCGACCTCACCAAGGCCCTCCACGGCGAACCCCTGCCAGCTCGCACTCTCTACTGGCACTTCCCTCACTACACCAACCAAGGGAGCCGACCCGCAGGCGCCGTGCGCGACGGCCAATGGAAACTGATCGAACACTACGAAGATCACCACCTCGAGCTGTTCGACTTGCAGTCCGATCCCAGCGAACAAACCAACCTCGCCGCTCAACAACCTGAAATCGCCGACCAACTGCTGCAAAAGCTGAATCAGTGGCGGCTGAGCGTCGGCGCGAAGATGCCAACGCCCAACCCCGACTTCCTACCCGACCTCCACCGCCGGCTCTACATCGATCAAGATCCCTCTCAGCTCGTTCCGGCCGAAACAGCAGCGAAAACCGCCCCCGCTTGGGAAGCCTGGCGACAAGCCATGAACGAAGCCGTCCGCGGTCGATCGGCTCAGATCACACCCGCTCACGGCGATATCCGACTCCATGCCAAAGATGCTCGCGTCCACGCCCAAACCATGCGCTACGAACCCCAGCCCTACAAGAACGTCCTCGGGTACTGGATCAATCCCAACGACTGGGCCGACTGGGAATTCGAAGTCGCTCAACCCGGACGCTATGAAGTTGAAATCCAACAAGGATGTGGCCAAGGGAGCGGCGGCGCGGAAGTCGACATCGAAGTCGCCCAGCAGACGCTGACCTTCCACGTCCAGGAAACAGGCCACTTCCAGCACATGATCGTCCGCACCATCGGCCAAGTCGAGCTCCCCGCCGGAAAGCAGACGCTGGCCGTCAAACCCCGCTCCAAACCGGGCCCCGCCGTCATGGACGTCCGCCGCGTCGTCCTCCGACCCGTCCCCTGATTCGCACTCGGTCTCCCACCGGCCAATCACACAATCACGCCCCACTCGTCGCTCCGAATGCCGTGCCGTAGATGGAGAACGCGGAGAGGCGGAGGCGGAGGCGGAGGCGGAGGCGGAGGCGGAGGCGGAGGCAGGCGGGACGCCCGCACCACAATAAGCACCACAATAAGGCGGGGCGAATGCTAGCGGGCCGCGGGGTTGGCGTTGACAGCTGACCGCTCGAAAGTCTACAAGTCGGCCCTTGCCTGTCAGGACGATCACTGGGGAGACGCTGGGATGGAACTGTCCGTCATCGTTCCGATTTACAACGAGATTGAGAATCTGCACGACTTGCACCAGGAGCTGACGCAGACGTTCAGCGGTCTGCCCTATCCGTACGAGTTGGTGCTGGTCGACGATGGATCGGCCGACGGCAGCCGACAAGTGCTGGCCGAACTGGCTGAGCGGGATCCGCACGTGCGAGTCGTCTTGTTTCGGCGGAACTTCGGTCAGACCGCCGCACTCCAGGCCGGCTTCGAATACGCCCGCGGTTCAGTCCTCGTCCTCATGGACGGCGACCTGCAGAATGATCCTCGTGACGTCCCAGCCATGCTGGCTAAACTCCACGAAGGCTACGACCTGATCCACGGCTGGCGCACTCCGCGCCGTGATCCGTTCCTCAGCCGACAGCTCCCCTCGCGCATCGCCAACTGGCTGATCTCACGTGTCACGCGATTCCCCATCCACGATCTGGGCTGCACGCTGAAAGTCATCCGACGCGAAGTCGTCGACGACATGGAACTCTATGGCCAGATGCACCGCTTCATCCCCATCCTCGCTCACGTCCAAGGGGCTCGGTGCTGCGAAATTGTCACTCACCACCGACCACGCCTGAAAGGCAAGACGAAATACGGCATTGGCCGCACCTGGCAAGTGGTGCTGGACCTGATCACCGTCCGCTACCTCCAGCGATTCTGCGACAACCCGATGAGGCTCTTCGGCAGCATGGGCCTCGCCGCCACCCTAGCCTCCTTCGCGCTGCTGACCCTGGTCATCGCCATGAAGACCCTGGGCGGCATCGACATGACCGGCAATCCGCTCCTCCTGGCCTCCGGCATGGCCCTGATGTTCGGCTTGCAGTTCTTCAGCGTCGGATTGCTCGGCGAACTCTGCGCCCGGATGTACTTCAGCCGCGGCGGCGAACGACCCTTCAAGGTCAGCCGCGTGCTCGGCGGCGACGCCCCATGGGATCCGTCCGTCCGAGTCCACCGCGAAGCCGCCTGATCTGAGACAAGACAATCGGCTCATCCAGCCAATTGCAGATCGCGCCGCTGGACGGGAAGGCTCAACCGCCTGCCGACGGGGAATCGATTTTCGAGCGTTTGGACGGTAAGACGATTCGAGTGTGACCAAACTGGCCGGTCACACTCGAACCCGATGAACGCTCTTCACAGACCCCGCCCCGAAAGGCTATTGCTTAGCCAACTCAGCTTCAATCGCCTTGATCACCGCCGGATCATCGGGCTTGGTACGCGGTCCAAACCGAGCCACCGGCTCACCCTCGCGGTTGATCAGGAACTTCTCGAAGTTCCAGCTGATCTTGCCCGTGCCGGCCGGCTGCAGGTCCAAACCGGTCAGATACTTGTACAGCGGATTGGCGCCGTCGCCGTTGACGTCGATCTTCGAGAACATGTCGAACTCAACGCCGTACTCCTTGGTACAGAACGTGCGGATCTCGTCCGCTGAGCCCGGTTCCTGACCGCCGAACTGGTTGCAGGGGAAGCCGAGAATGGCCAGACCCTTGTCACCGTACTTCTTGTGCAGGTCCTGCAGCTGAGTGTACTGCGGCGTCAGCCCGCACTTGCTGGCTACGTTCACCACCAGCAGCACTTTCCCCTTGTAGGCCGACAGATCGACGTCCTTGCCGTCGAGCGACTTGAGTGAATACTTCAGGATCCCCTGAGCATCATCGGCGGCCTGCGTCATCGGCGTGAACGCCATGGCAGCCAGCACGAACGCGATTGCGGTCCAGCTACGATACATCGAATGCACTCCTTCCAGAGTAACTCAGAATCACACCACAAAACCCCATCGGCGAGTTACGATTCGCCACGGCCGTGAGCCGCCAATGCAAGTGGCACTCAACTCGGCCGGCAACTTTCAGCGGCCGGAAAGGTTCAATCTAGCCCAAGCCGAAGCGGCGGAAAACTATAGCCCCGAGCCGTCGGCCGCCCACTGCCCGGCCCCCGAATCCCACTTCGAGGGGGCCGCCGCCCGGCCATCGGACCCGGCTCACCGAATCCATTCGCTGGCCGAATTCAGCCCCTCAGTCCCCATCGGCGGTCCATCCGGTTGGTACCATAGGGTCGCACCGGCGACGGACCGCTCCCCTCGCCCGACCCGACCCAAAAACTCACTGGAGTTCGGCGATGCCTAGAACTGATCATCGTCCCACACGGATCCGCTGGTCCTATCGCGTGTCCTCAATCTGGATGCTGGCCCTGAGCCTGCTCACGCTCGCCGCTCCATCAACTGCCGCCGCCGACGAACAAGCGGACTCGACCGTCTTCCCAGCCAGCTGGCCCAACTGGCGCGGACCGCGCCAAGATGGCTCGGCCCCCCAAGCCAATCCGCCGGTCGAATGGAGCGACACGAAGAACGTTGAGTGGAAGCTGGAAATTCCCGGCGAAGGGCATGCCACTCCCGTCGTGTGGAACGACCGAATTTTTCTCCTCACCGCCGTGGAAACCGATGAGACAGCCGAACGACCGGCGGCCGATCCGGAAGCCAAAACCGTTCCGCCCGACCGTATCTATCAGTTCCTCGTGATGTGCGTCGACCGAACCACCGGTCGAGAACTCTGGCGGCGCGAAACATGCCGGTCAGTCCCCCGCGAAGGACGACACACGACCAACACGTACGCGTCCGGATCGCCTGTGACCGACGGCCACCATGTCTACGCCTTCTTCGGTTCCCGCGGCGTCTATTGCCTCGATCTCGACGGCCAAATCATCTGGCAACAGGATCTGGGCGAGATGCGGACCCGCAATGGCTGGGGCGAAGGAGCCTCACCGGCCCTGGCAGCCGGACACCTGATCGTCAATTGGGACGCCGAGGAAGGTTCGTTCATCATCGCACTCGACGCCGCTACCGGCCAGACGCGATGGAAAGCCGAACGGCCCGAGCCAACCAGCTGGGCAACACCACTGATCGTCGAATTCAACGGCCGACATCAAGTCATCGTCAACGGCACTCAACGCGTCCGCAGCTACGATCTGGCGACCGGCGACGTCCTGTGGGAATGCGGCGGCCAGACCGTCAATGCGATTCCCTCACCAGTGCAGTTCGAAGATCTGGCGATTGCCATGAGCGGCTATCGCGGATCGGCCGTCTTCGCCATCCCGCTCGCCGCCCAAGGCGATGTGACCGACAGTCCGCAGATCGCCTGGCAGTACCACGATTCCACTCCTTACGTACCGTCGCCCGTCGTGGTCGGCAACCGAATCTATTTCACTCGCGGCAACAACGGTATCCTCACCTGCCTCAACGCTCGGACGGGCGAACTGGTCTTCGGACCGGAACGGCTCCCTGCAGCTGAAAACATCTACGCGTCACCCGTCGCCGCTCAGGGCCGCATCTATTTCGTCGGACGTGACGGCACGACGGTCGTCGTGGCGGACGCCGACAACTTCAAAGTCCTGGCCGTCAATCCACTCAACCAACCCGTCGATGCATCGCCGGTGCTGGTAGGCGACCAGCTGCTGCTGCGCAGTGCCAATCATCTGTTCAGCATCCGCGATACGGCTCGCGGCGCGACACCATGACCGACCCGCGTCGTACCATCTGGCTCGCCGCGCTGGCTTGCCTGCTCTGCCCAGCGCTGACAGTCTTCGGCCAACAACCATCCGCGCCGGCTGAACCGTCTCATGCGCAGGCCGATGACTCGATCGACGACGCGACGCGCGGAGCGATCCGGCGAGCGATTGGCTATCTCGAAGACGAGGTCACTCGTTGGCCTACCGAAAACCACTGCTACGCCTGCCATCACAATGGCGATGCCGCTCGCGCGCTGATGATCGCCGCTCGCCAAGGCTGGCCCGTCGACGACCGCGCGCTGAAGACCTCGCGCCCCTGGCTGGACCGTCCCAACCGATGGGAGGAAGAAGGGTCCAAGGGCGAGTTCTACGATCGGACTCTGTCGTCACTGCAGTTCTCCTGGGGCCTGAACGTCGCTCAGCAGACCACCCACGACGCTCCGCCTGAGTCCCTCGCCGCCGCCGCAAAGCTGGTAGCCGACACTCAGACCGCCGACGGCAGCTGGCAGATCGACGCGCCTGGGACCGCTGGATCGCCAGTCACCTACGGCCCGGTGCTCGCCACCGTCGTCGGCCGCGAAGTCCTGATCGCTGCCGGGGATCAGTTCGTGAACGCTCGGCGACGAGCTGACACCTGGCTCGCCGCTCGTCATCCGCAGTCCGTCTTCGACGCCGCGACGCTGCTGTTGATTGACACTCACGGCCCTTCCGCCAGTGAATCGAGTCCGCTTAGCGAAACGCTGCGCGACGAATGTCTCGCGCTGGTCGCCAAGGGACAGACAGCGCAGGGTGGCTGGGGACCGTATGTCGTTTCGCGCGCCGAGCCGTTTGACACGGCGCTGGTGGTGCTGGGTCTGCAGCGTCAGAAGTCGAGTTCACCGGATCGGTCAGCCGCGATGATTGCGGCCGGCCGTCGACACTTGGTCGAATCCCAACTTGCCGACGGCAGCTGGCCACCCACCACTCGTCCACCAGGCGCCAACAGCCACGCTCAACGCATCTCCACCACCGCCTGGTCCCTGCTGGCCCTCTTGCCCTGATGCTTGGGATGGGCCTGAGTCAACAAGACCACTCGCGCAGGTCAGTTTTGACCACGGATAACACGGATGGACACGGATAGTAAGGATGACCACGGATAACTCGGATGGACACGGATAGTAAGGATGACCACGGATAGCACGGATGGACACGGATAGTAAGGATGACCACGGATAGCACGGATGGACACGGATAGTAAGGATGACCACGGATAGCACGGATGGACACGGATAGCACGGATGGACACGGATAGTACGGATGGACACGGATAGTACGGTTGACCACGGTTAGTACGGATGGACACGGATATTCTGATACCCTCGCCACGCTGAGAAGTCGGTCCCTGGACGAATGGTTCAGCTGGCGAGGAGAGGGAAGGGTGAGGGCCGAGCCGGCACCGCGAGATGAGACTCTACTACAAGTGCGCCGAGCGAAATCGCGCCATCGTTAGCTCCTCGCGCAGGTCAGTTTTGACCACGGATAACACGGATAACACGGATAACACGGATGGACACGGATAGTAAGGATGACCACGGATATTCTGGTACCCTCGCCACGCTGTGAACTACGCCCCGGGCCGAATGTTCGGGCTGGCGGAGGGAGGAATAAGAATTGAGAGGGCCTAGCGTCAGTCGGGAGTTTGGGTCGAGCGACCGCAAAAGGGGCAGCTGGTCCAGTCGGCGGGTTCTTGTTTGGGGAACTTGCCGGGGATTCCTTTGCGCTCGCGGACGCGGCCGCATTTGGGGTTGGCACACGAGTGACGGAAGTTGTCCCACGAGTCGCCGAAGCCTGACCAGTAGTATTCACACGAGTCGGTGGGCTGACCACACTTCGAACATGTCTGGCCGGCCTGCAGCGAACCAATCACGCGTGGGTGGACCGCGAGGTGAGCCAAGTGGTGACGGATCAGAGCCAGAATGCGCTGCCGAGTCTTCTCGGAACGACATCGCTGCACCAAGTCGATCCCGGTCGCGCCGTCGCTGCCAAGTTCGCCAAAATCCGCTCCACGCTCAGCCAACAACTCCACAACGTCCCAGTGAGCCCCTCGGCCGGCTAACGTCACCGCGGTGAAACCGTCCAGGTCCTCGATGTTCGGATTGGCACCCGACTCCAACAAGACCCGAACCGCCTCCATATGCCCGTGGCTGCTCGCCGTCATCAACGCCGTCCATCGAGGGGGCGCCGATTCAATGCCATCCACCGGAGCTCCACCGGCAAGCAACCGCCGAATCTCAGCCACGTCCCCCTTCGCAGCGGCCTGACATAAGGACATGGCTCGTTCCTCCCAAACAAAAAAAGGTCGCACCTGCTCCGAACCAACAGGTGCGACCTGGAACTGACGACTTTTCGTCAGGGGAGTTCGATGGTGCTGAGCGTCAGCCCACCGTCTTCGCCCTGCACAATCACGATCCCGTGCTGGTCGTCCACCTTGTCCAGCTGCACGACCCCCTTGAGCGATTCGATCGTGTCGTACGTCTGGCCCGCCGTGCCGCCACCCGACACCGGCTGATCAATGCCCGCCGGACGCTCAATGTCGTCCGTGCTCACCTTCATCACTCCGCGACTGCTGTTGGCCAACAACAGAAAATCCTTGCCGTCCTTCTTGTACACAATCATGTCCAAAGGACGGTTGCGATTTCCCAATTCAGCCACCGTCGTCCCCCGCAACTTGCCGCTCGACGATTCATTGCTCGTCACCTCACCCAACGGGAACCGCACCAGCGGAGTGCAGGTGAAGCCGGCCAGCAGATTCGGCTGACCGTCAATGTTGAACGGCACAAAGACTCGGATCGGAGCATAGTCCTCCAGACGACCGTGAGCACCATGGTAGATCTCGAGGCTGCTGCCCGCCTGCGAACCCTTGAACGGAAAGACGATCGACCGCACTCGCGATGGCGACTGAGCGCTCGACAGCCCAGATACAATCACGTTGCCGTCGACAAACGCCAGATCGGTGATCGATTCCATGCGGTTGTTCTGCCGCCGACGTCCTTCGCCCACCTCGCGGTCTTCAGGCGCATCCGCCAGCTCGGCCTTCGAAAACGCAATCTTCGTCAAATCCAAAGCCTGGATCCCACCCTGACGATCCACGCGAACGACCGCCGGCTGGCCCCCGTCAGCCCCCAAAGCCAGCGACAGATACACGTTCCCCGTCTTGGGATTCACCGCCAGATCCTGCACGCGGACCTCCGCGGCCGGCACCTTCAACGCCTTCGCCAGCGCTCCGCCCAGATCGTTAACACTAAGCGGCTCCTTGGCGTCGCCCGATGCAGCGTCATTGGTGGCCACCGCCACAATCGCCGCTCCCTTCACGTCGCCAATGAACAACGTCCCCTGCGGACCAAAGGCCAGCGGACCGGCTGACTTCAGCTCCGGGTTCCCCTCCTTCAATCCCAAAATGTCGTCCGACCATGCCCGGCCGGCGCTGCACCATAGGCTGGTCGCGACCAGCATTCCCCAGATCGTTAACTTGCGCATGCGTCGTACTCCTGATGAAAATGGACTTCAGGCGACCCACCGTGGCCGGCAGACATGGATCGCGTCCGGCCATTATCGCCGACTGGAGGCGCCAAGCAAGCCATTTCCGACCGGCCCTCCGACCGATAAATTGACGGCTTACCGAATTCACCATCCCTCCGGCGCCCCCCAAAGGGTCCCCAGGTCGATTCATCCTCGGCGACGGAAACTGCACATCCAAGGAGCCTTCCCTGTGAAAGCCGCTTATATCAACGAAACCGGATCGCCCCAGAATATTCAGTTCGGCGAACTCCCCGATCCGCGCCCCACCGATACTCAAGTCCTGATCCGCGTCGGCGCCGTCGCCGTCAACCCGATCGATACCTACCTCCGTAACGGCGCGAATTACTGGGAACTTCCCCTACCGTTCATCATCGGTTGCGATCTGGCGGGAACCATCGAACAGGTAGGATCGAAAGTCAAACGCTTTCGCGTCGGACAACGCGTGTGGGGAAGTAACCAAGGCCTGCTCGGACGTCAGGGTACCTTCGCGGAACTCGCCGCAGTCGACGAAGATTGGCTCTACGCCACCCCCAACAACGTCACCGACGAAGCGGCCGCAGCTTGTGCACTCGTCGGCATCACCGCTCACCTCGGCCTGTTTCGCGAAGCTCGGCTCAAGGCCGGCGAAACTGTCTTTGTACACGGTGGATCAGGAGGCGTCGGGTCCATGGTCGTGCAGATGGCCAAGATCGCCGGCGCTCGCGTCATCACCACCGCCGGCTCAGCCGCGAAAGCTCAACTGTGTCGCGATCTCGGCGCCGATGAAGTGATTCTGTATCGCGACGAGAACGTGCCGCAACGCGTCCTCGAACTGGCTCCCGGCGGAGTCAACGTCGTCTGGGAAACTCAACGTGAACCCGATTTCGATCTCCTCGTCTCGCTGTTGACCGAACGCGGCCGCATCGTACTCATGGCCGGCCGCGACGCTCGCCCACCCTTCCCCGTCGGTCCCTTCTACGTCAAAGGTTGCTCGCTCCACGGATTCGTCATGTTCAAAGCAACTCCCGACGAACAACGCGTCTGCGGTGAAGATATCTCGAAATGGCTCGCCGCCGGAAAACTCCAGCCACGCATCGGTCACCGCTTCCCGCTCGCCCAAGCCGCTCAAGCTCATCAACTGCAGGAAGACAACACGCTCCGCAAAGCCGGAACACTGGCCGGAAAAATTGTCCTCGGTCCGTAACCGAATCGCAGCCAACGCCCGTCAGGCTGGCCACGTCACGCTTTCCGAGCCGTGACGATCCAGCCGCTGGCACGCCAGTCGTTCCACCAGCGGGGCCCGACAAGCTGCCGGGCCAGGTGAGCGTCCAGCGCAGCCGAGGCGATCACTCGCAGCCCCGCTCGACGGAACAGACCCTGAAGTTCCGACCACCGGAAGCTGTGCAGGTACATCTGCGCCACGCCCCGGTAGGGATAGATCCGGTCCCCCAATTCCCACTGACGGTCCCGCCACGAACGAACCGCGTCGCTCAGCAGTCGACGCGGTCCCTGGGGCAGCCACAGCGCCGCCCACAGGTTATGCACATGAACCACCAAGGTCCCGCCGGGGCGCAGCACCCGAGCAAAATGAGTCATGGCGGCCTGCCGAGCGGCTGAGGTGCGGATCATCCCAAGCGTGCTGAACAGACAGACTCCCAAGTCGAACGACCCGTCGGCCAAGGCATCCAGCTGCACCAGGTTGGCCCGTACGCACCGCACCGGAAGGCCGGTCGCAATCGCTTTCCGACGTACCTCCTCCAGCATCTGCGCGGAAAGGTCGACCGCGGTGACGGTCAGCCCCTGCCGAGCCAGCTCCACCGCCGCTCGGCCCGTCCCGCAGCCCAAATCGACCACCTCCCGCACTCCAGCCGTCCATGACTGCAGCCAGTCCATATCGAGCCGAAACAGAGGGTGATCCCCAAAGTACGCGTCGTAATCCCCGGCAATCGACGGCGATTCGAAATAATCCCAGCTGCCCGGCGATACCCCGGTCGGAACCTGCCATTCACCCCGCGGCATAGTCGTCCCACCACCCCTCCTGCCAACCTCCACAAGCTAATTCCGACGGTCCTCTGCGATCCGCCAGCCTCCGATCTTACTCGATGACGGCTCACCAAGGCCCCCCGCCCATTGCTGCCCCCCCAAGCCGATCGATATAATCTCCCGATTCGCGCTGACGGCCTGCTGATCAGCGGCAGTCATCAACCCCCGCTCGGGACCTGGGACCCCGTCACGTGACGGAAATCCCCCACAGCGGGTGGCCGGACGCGACTGACAACGAGAATTGAGAGGAGAATCGAGACGTGGCAATCCGCGTAGCTATCAATGGTTTCGGCCGCATTGGTCGACTGACGTTCCGCAACATGCTGGCCCGCGGCAGCGAATTTGAAGTGGTAGCGATCAACGATCTGACGGACAACGAGATGTTGGCGACGCTGCTGAAGTACGACAGCACTCACCGACGCTTCAACGGCCAAGTCGGATACGACAAGGAAAACCTGATCGTCAACGGCAAGAAGATCCGCGTGCTGGAGTGCCGCAATCCGGCCGAGCTGCCGTGGGGCGACATGAAGATCGACGTGGTGATCGAGAGCACCGGCGTCTTCACCGCTCGCAAGACCGACACCAAGGCCGGCTACGACTCACACCTGCTGGCCGGCGCCAAGAAAGTCGTGCTCAGCGCTCCCGCGAAGGACGGTGCGGATCTGACCGTGGTGATGGGCGTGAACGACAACAAGCTGACGACGGAAATGAAGTGCGTTTCGAACGCCAGCTGCACCACCAACTGCTTGGCGCCTGTGGCCAAGGTGCTGCACGAATCGTTCGGCATCCAGCGCGGTTTGATGACGACCGTGCATGCTTACACGAACGACCAGCGCGTGCAGGATCTGCCGCACGAAGACGCCTATCGTGCCCGCTCGGCCGCTCAGAACATCATCCCCACCACCACCGGTGCGGCCAAGGCTGTGGCCCTGGCGATTCCCGAGCTGAAGGGGAAGCTGACCGGTATCGCCATGCGAGTGCCGGTGCCGACGGGCAGCGTGGTCGACCTGACGGTCGACGTCGAGAAGAGTTGCTCGGCCGAAGAGGTCAACGCGGCGATGAAGCTGGCCGCTGAAGGCCCTCTGAAGGGCATCCTGTGCTACACCGAAGACCCGATCGTCTCGTCAGACATCATCGGCGATCCGCACAGCTCCATCTTCGCCGCTCCGTTCACTCAGGTGATGCAGGACAACATGGTGAAGGTGGTCAGCTGGTACGACAACGAATGGGGCTACAGCTGCCGCACGGCCGACCTCGTCGCCAAGTTCGGCAAGATGTAGTTCGCTGAACCCTCAAATCGGCTCGCCAGCCGATCGATGTTGACCGTTCAAAAGTTTCAGGGCCGTGATTCGAGTTCAGCTCGGATCACGGCCCTGTTTGGTTCTGTTGCCGCTCTTGCTGGCCAGCGTCACTCTGTCCGCCTTACGCGGCAATACTAGCACGCCGGCAATACAAGCACGCAGCGCCAACAAGTGAGTTTCGGCAGAAGTCATGCACTCACTTGCTTGCGCTTCGTGCTTGTACGGCATCGCCGGAAATCCGACCATCTGGCCACTTACTTCGGACGTCGCTTGTAGACGATCTTCATCATCTCGGTCTCTTGGTTATTCTGCAGCGAGTACATCGTGTAGGTCATCTCGTCGTCACTGACGAGCTGCGTAACCCCTTTCACTTTCAGCAATCCCCCCTGACCGTCGCTCCCTTCCCCCAGTTCGGTGAACGTTTTGCCATCGGCGCTGAGGGTTCCTTCGGAGCGAGTGGGAGTGGCCGTCATGTCGTCGACCCAGTTGGCCAGAAACTTCTTGCGCACCGGGCAGTAGCTGGTCGTCCCGCGCCCGTGGAACTCCAGACCGCCGAAATTGCCGCTGAAGTCCTGCACCAGGTGCAGGCCGTTGAATTCGGCTCGAAACGAGCTGCGACCGGTCAATTGCTGACCGGAGGCGTTGACGGTGCAGTCCCAATCGCCGGCCATTTTCTTGAATAGGGCGTGCTCCGGGGCTGGTTGAGCGGGTGCTTGAGCGCTGGCGAGTGGACCGAGGGCCAACAGGACGACACAGGACAGAATCCAGATCCGCATGGGTGTTCTCCTGGAGAGGGGGAATGATCGGACGGTCGAAACGAGGAACCGGGTATTGTCCCGGAAGTGAACACTGTAGTTCAAATTCCACCGCGCCGAAACATTCCGGCCGGATGCCCCTTCTGGTCCCGATCGCCCACCGCTGCCAGCTGCGCGGGGGCCCGCGTTTACTTGCCAGCGGACGTCGCAGCCTATAAAACTAGCCCTTTACGGGTGTGGGGGTCTCGGTACCAGCTGGGCGAGCGGTAGGTATTTCTCGAGGGGAGAGCGGATCGATATGAGTGCGCCGAAGATGATTCAGAAGGACAATGTCGCCAAAGTGCTCCAGCAGGCCCTGGACGCCGGTGAAGGCCTGTTGCGTTTGACGCCGACGTGGGTTCCCCGCAGCTTCCTCCATCCTGGCAAGCGCATTCGGCTCCATCCCGAAGACTGGTATGCCTACGGCGCTCATCGCGGTGGTATCGACGAACGCTGGTTCGGCAGCACCACCGAAGCGGCCAACGACGGTCGCGTCTGGCACGAAGGGCTCAGCTTCTGCTCGTTCGCCGGCCAGCAGTTCCTGCTGCGCGACGCCGTGTCGGAGCTCGGGGCCAAGGTGATCGGTCAGGGAATGTTCGGCAAGTACGGGCGCTGGCCGGTCTATTCGAAGTTTTTTGACAACATGGGCCCCATCCCCCATCACATGCACCAGCGGGCCGAAGACGCGGCACTGGTCGGTCAGGAAGGCAAGCCGGAAAGCTATTACTTCTCGCCGCAGTACAACAACGTCGACAACAACTTCGCTTACACGTTCATGGGCCTGGAGCCTGGGACGACCAAGGATCAGCTCCGTCGATGCCTCGAGAACTGGCACAAAGGGGACAACGGCATCCTCGATCTGTCCCGCGCGTATCGCCTGAAGCGCGGTTCGGGCTGGTTGATTCCCCCGGGTGTGTTGCACGCTCCAGGGTCGCTCTGCACGTACGAACCGCAGTGGGGTAGCGACGTCTTTGGCATGTTCCAGTCGCTGGTCGAAGGACGCGAAGTTCCGTGGGCACTGCTGGTCAAGGACATGCCGAAGGAGAAGCACCAGGACCTCGATTTCATCATCGGTCAGCTGGACTGGGAGAAGAACGTCGACACGCATTTCAAGGCCAGCAACTATCTGGAGCCGATTATGGCCGATCAGGGAGCCGGCTGGTGCGATCGCTGGATCGTGTACGGTCAGGTCGACGGCAAACAGCTCTTCACCGCCAAGGAACTGACGGTGGAGCCGGGTGCCAAGTGCACGCTGAAGGATCCGGGGGCCAGCGGCTGGATCACCGTCCAGGGCCGCGGCCGACTGGGACGGCTCGATCTGCAGACCCCGACGCTGATCCGCTTCGGCCAGGAAACCTCCGACGAGGTCTTCATCACTTACGACGCTGCCACGCGCGGCGTGACGGTTGAGAACCTGGGTGACGAACCGCTCGTGTCGCTCCGCTACTTCGGCCCCGACACGTTTGATCGCGTCCCCAACGTGGGCGATTACCTGAAATCATGACGATCACGCCGGAAACAAATATCAACAGACACAAGGGATGATTGGATGAGCCATCAGTATCCGAAGCTGCACAATGCTGCCTGGCCGGGCGTGGTAGGCAAAGGCCCCGACTCTGAGCCGGCGATCGATCTCGATACCATGCTCGACCTGACCGCGGCCGCTGAAGTCAACGGGACGCGATTTGACGGAGTCGACCTCTTCCTGTTCGCTCCGCATGTCGACATCGATTCGACGCCGGCCGACTTGCAGAAGCTGGCCGAGAAGGTTCGTTCACGAGGCCTGGTGATCGGCTCCATCGTCGCCCCCGTCTGGCCTCCGACCGGCGGTGGATCGGCCATGGGTACCGAAGCCGAACGGGCCCAGTTCGTCACTCAGGTCGAGAAGGCCTGCCGCATCGGCAAGACACTGAAGGAACTCGGCGTCCGGCCCTACGGTATCGTCCGCATCGATTCAGCTGCATCTCCGACGGACTGGTCCGCCGGCGATCCGGCTGCCAACAGCCGACTGATTGCGGACACGTTCAGCCGAGCGTGTGACGTGGCGGAGAAGTACGGCGAGCGATTGGCGGCCGAAGGTGAGATCTGCTGGGGCGGCATGCACGGCTGGAAACACATGGTCCATCTGCTGGAGCTGGTGAACCGACCGAAGACGCTCGGCTTTCAGGCCGACATGGCTCACACGCTCCTCTATCTCCTGGGCTACAACGCCGCCGACAATCGACTCCTCCCCGAAAAGTGGAATTGGGACGACGATTCGGTGCTCCAGTCAGCTCTGCAGACGCTGACCGCGGCCCTCCGACCTTGGACCATCGACTTCCATGTCGCTCAAAACGACGCCACGGTCAAGGGCTCCGGCTCGCACGACAAGACCGGGCGACACTGTCTGCCGAACGATCCCAACGGCAAGCTGAAGATCGCTCGCGACGCGGGGCACTGGATGCGCGACGAGTCGGGGCAGGTGACACGGCGATTCCAGCACATCTGCTGGGACGGCTGCATGTTCCCCAACGAAGTGATGATGAAGCCTCAGACCTGGAACGACATCCTGGCCGCGATGATCTCAGTCCGAGATGCCCACGGCTGGAGCTGAACGGCTGATTGTTCCGAACACCGCGTCGAGCAGACACAGAACGCGATCAAGAACCACGACCTAACAAGGATTTTTTCGCGATGACCAAACCGCTGAATATCGGCATGATCGGCTACGGCTTCATGGGCCGAGCGCATTCCAACGCCTACTCTCAAGTCAATCATTTCTTCAACCTCCCCTATCGCCCCGTATTGAAGGCCGTTTGTGCTCGTGACGCAGCCAAAGCCCAAGCCTTTGCCGATACGTGGGGGTACGAGTCGATCGAGACCGATTGGCGCAAGCTGCTACAGCGAAAGGATATCGACGCGGTCGATATCTGCACGCCGAACAATCTGCACAAGGAAATCGCCATCGCTGCCGCCGAAGCCGGCAAGATGATCCTGTGCGAAAAGCCGCTGGCCATGAACACGGCCGAAGGTGAAGAGATGTGCCGGGCGGTGGAAAAGGCCGGCGTGCCGAACATCGTCTGGTACAACTATCGCCGAGTGCCGGCGGTGAGCATGGCGAAGCGGCTGATCGATGAAGGTCGACTCGGTCGGATCTTTCATTACCGCGCCGTCTTTCTGCAGGACTGGACGATTTCCGCCGATCTGCCGCAAGGTGGTGCCGCTCTGTGGCGGCTCGACAAGGCCGCGGCCGGCAGCGGCGTGACGGGCGACCTGCTGGCCCACTGCATCGATACGGCCATCTGGCTCAACGGCACCATCGACTCTGTCACCGCCATGACTGAGACGTTCGTGAAGGAACGCAAGCACAACCTGACAGGGAAAGTCGAAAAGGTAGGCATCGACGATGCGTGTGCTTTCCTGGCCCGATTCTCGAACGGATCGCTGGCGACCTTCGAGTCGACTCGGTACGCCCGTGGTCACAAGGCGCTCTACACGTTTGAGATCAACGGCGAACACGCGTCGATCGCCTGGGATCTGCACGATCTGCATCGGCTGAGCTATTTCGATCACCGCGACGAATCACAGCTCCGCGGATGGCGTTCGATCCACATCACCGACGGCGACCATCCCTACATGGCGAAATGGTGGGTCCCCGGCCTGCAGATCGGATACGAACACAGCTTCATCCACCAGGTCGCCGATTTCCTGGAAGGTATTGGCAACGGCAAACCAGTCGGACCGACTTTCCGCGATGCGCTGGAAACTCAGAAAGTTTGCGACGCGGTGCTCAGCAGCGCCGAGTCGGGTCAATGGAAGCAAGTGTGATAATGACCGGATCGCCACGCAGTTCATCAGCGGCTGCGGGTCTATTAACTGCAGAGGAGACGGAGAGATGATGCGCAAGTTCTGGTTGGCAGCTGCCGCGTTGGTCGTGGCAAGCAGCTTCGGTTTTCAGGCACTGGCCGCCGAAGAGCATGATCATGATCATGGCGACGTCGAGGCACTCAAGCACGGTGTCTGCGTGCTGGCTCCGGCCTCGGGTTCCAAGGTGCAGGGCAAGCTGACGCTGGTTCAGCACGAAGGTTCACTCCATCTGACTGGCGAAGTTTCGGGGCTGACTCCGGGGTTGCACGGGTTCCATATCCATGAGTTCGGCGACCTGAGCAGCGCCGACGGTACGGCCGCCGGGCCTCACTTCAATCCGGAAGGCCACGAACATAGCGGCCCGGAAAACGCCAAGCGGCACGCGGGCGACCTGGGGAACATCAAGGCCGATGACAAGGGTGTGGCCAAGGTCGACGTGAAGGTCGAAGGCCTGCATCTGCACTTCGTCCTCGGCCGGTCACTGGTCGTCCATGCCAATCCCGATGACCTGAAGTCCCAGCCGGCCGGCAACGCTGGACCACGCATCGGTGTGGGCGTGATCGGCGTCGCTAAGGCTCCCGAAGCCAAGTAATCATCGGGAGACTGGCCGGCAGTGGCCTGAATTTTCCAAGATCAGGGTTCCACGGTTCTGACGCACAGGGCCGTGGAACCCTCTTTCATTTCATCTCATTTCGTTTTCCGGGCTGGTCGTTCGATTGGCGTCGTGCCGTTCGTCACCCTTTAGACGCTCTTCACCGCCTCGACATAGCGACGCAGTCGATCGAAGGCCGCTTCGTCGGTTCCGACCACTGGATGGCCGATCGCCAGCAGGTAGACTCCTTTGCGAGCAGCTGCAACTCCATCGGCCACATCAAACGTGGCGACGCCGATCGGAATGTCGACCGCCGCTTGCACCTCTTCAATCCACGGCACGGTGTCGCGATCCGGTGCCGCTCGACGCTGATCGGCTCCAAAGTGAAGATAAATCATGTCGACGCCCCACTCGGCACACTGCCGGCTGCGAGCCGCCTGGTTCTTCACGCCGATCGTGTCAGCGACGACCTGGATCGACGATTCTTTCCCCTGGCGGATCGCCGACTGGACGGTTTCATCTGGCGAGTTGGCACAGACGGTCATGTAGTGTCCGCCCTGTTCTTTCGTCAGCTGAACGTTGCGGAACCCCGAATCCATCGTCTTGTAGTCGGCCAGTACAGGCATGTGAGGAAAAGCCTTCGCCAGGCGACCGATGGCGGTGACACCCTGAGCCACGATCAGCGGTGTGCCGGCCTCCAGAATGTCCACGCCGGCTCGCACACCAATCTCAGCTGCCTGCAGTGCCTGTTCAACAGTGGGAAAGTCGAGCGCCAGTTGTACGAGCGGAACGGGCATTCGGGGACCCTTTATGGTTAACTGGACCGAGCAAAACTCATCGACCGTGGTGGCCAACGCTGATCGAACCGCGAATATTATATAATGCGTCGCTGCAGGCTGCCGGGCAGTCCGCCCGGCGGCGAGGATTTCGACCGGCGGATCGTGTTGTATGACCACTGACGACGAACCGAACCCGTACGAATCGCCGCCGGAGATGGAAACTTCGGTGGCCAAGCCTGGCGTGCCGGCAAGTTATCTGCTGGTAGCGAGCATTTCTTTCGTCGTGATCGCCGTGGGGCTGGTCATGTTTGGCATGCCCGGGCTGGCCGTCTTCCTGGTCGGTGCGCTCGTCCCCGTCTCACTGCGGACCGTGGCGGCCGCCCGAAAGCGACAGGCTGCCGGACAGCCAACCGACTGGGCTGACTACATCGCCGCCTTTCTCGCCTCGGTCGGCATCTTCGCCCTCTGCCTGGTCGTCGGCTCGGCCACCTTCTGCTGCACGTGCCTGGCCACCGTGCTGAGCGCCTCGGCCATCAGCGGCGATAACTACGGAATCCTCATGCTGCTGGCCGGCATCTCCGCCATCGTCGGCCTCGTCATCGGCATCTGGATGTTCAGCCGCTACTGGCCACGCAACTGAATTGCCATGCAAGTTTTTGACCACGGAAACTTTGCGACACGGAACCAGAACAGGATCGACACCAAGATCTTCCCAACTGTCATGCGTCGTTTCCGCCGCGATGTTCTGATCTCAGCCACTGCTCCTTCTGCACCCGCGGGCGCCCCACCAACCGCTGAGTGAAACCAGGCGCTGAGAACTTGAGGTATCCAGCAGGCCAGTTCAACTTCACGTGCCACTGGTACTCGGCGTATCCATTCGGGTACTGCTTCGTCTCACGCTGGATCTCGGCGATCGAGAATGGACACATGCCGGCCGTCGAACCCGCATAGTCCAGTACCATCTGGTAATCCGATACACCCTCGAAGCACAACTCTGCCGGGCAGACACCGAATCGGCACTCAGAACCATCTTGAATCCAGTCGGTAATGAAGTCGATGTCGAGCACCAGATCGGCCCTACCAGAATCCATGTCGTAGTTTTGCAGCTTCACACCGTGCACGTGCACGTCGTGCCATGAGAGTTCAGGAAAATCAGACGTCGACCAAGGTCCATGACTCTTCATCGGTGGTCCTTCCCTTCCGCGGCCTCCGCGTCTTCCGCGGTTCGCATTAACCCGTCTGGCGCATCGACTCCCAGGCCGCGGTCACGGCATCGACGATGCGTCCGGCGGCCTGTTCGGCGTCGCGCACGCACTGAGGCATGCCGACGCCACGCTGAGCATTACTGGTCAGCTGCAGGTTCGAGAGGCCCTTGATCCGCTCTTCGATCCGCTGCAGTCGAGCGAGATGGCCGACATGATATTGAGGCATCGCTTTCGGCCAGCGCTGAATCAGCACCGTGCGGGGACGGCCCGACGCGCCCAGCAGCTCGGTCGTCTCGTCCAGCGCGATCTGCGTCAGTTGGTTGTCGTCCAGCTCAGCCAGATCGGCTCGTAAGGCACCACCGATGAAGACCCGCAACAACACCTCGCCCGCCGGCGCTCGCCCCGCAAACTTGCGGCTGCTGAAACTGATCGACAATGTTCGCCGACCCTCGGCCCTCGGCACCACCAGCCCAAAAGCGTCCAGCGGATGACGGATATCGGCTTCGCGATACCCCAGACAGACCACCGCCGAACTGGCATGCTCAATCCCCGCCAATTCGGCGGCCAGTCCCCGATCGACGGGCCCCAGCAGCGGGACTAACGCCGGCGCCGAAGCTGCCAGCAACACGCCGTCGAATTCCATCAGTTCATTCGCCGCCCGCTCGGTCGGCCGCGACAGACTCAACTGCCATCGTGGGCCCGACGAACCGTCCGGGGTGCGAGTCAACGAAGTGACCGATGTGTTCAGATGGAGCCGTTCTTGAGGCAACGCGTTGGCTAGAAGTTCGATCAGAGAACTCATGCCGTCGATCGGCCCGAGAAACGCGCCGTATCGAGCACCACTCTCAGGTCCGCGAGCATGAGCCAGACGACGCTGGTTCCAGGCCGCGCGCGTCAGACTCCCATACTGACGCTCAAACTGCACAAACTGTGGCAGCGCCGCCGCGACACTCAATCGTTCCGCATCCGCGGTGTAGATCCCGGCGATCAGCGGTTCGATCAGCCATTCAAAGGCCTCGCGGCCGAAGCGGCGAGTCGCAAACTCAGCCAAACTCTCGTCGCGATCCAACGCAGCTCGGCCCACCATCCACTCGCTGCACATCCGCAGCTTTCCCGGCAGGCTCAGCAGCGGCGTGCTCAGCAGCGGCCAGACTCGAGTCGGCAACATCAATCGGAAGCCGGCCGGCACCGGATGCAGCTCGCCACGTTTGACCACCAGTGCCCGGCGAAAGCGCGGGTCAGTCGGCACCAGCCGATCGTCGATCCCCAACCGCTGACACAACCGCAACATCCACGGCAGACTCGGATCGGCCAGGAAATTGTCAGCCGCGTGCTCGATCAGGTAACCGTCCTGCCGAGTTGTCCTGAGCACGCCCCCCAGCCGGCTGCTTCGCTCCAGCAGGTGGACATCCCAGTCAGGTACGAGCCGCTGGAATTCATGAGCGGCCGCCAGACCCGAGATTCCTCCGCCGATGATCGCGATCCGCGGCTGACGGCGAACTTCCTGCAGCGGATGGTGTTCCGACATGAGCTGTCACGGTCTCCGGACGATAGGTGGCCGACGATCGTTGGCGGCCCTGTTTCCGACAATATATATCGACCCGTCACCAACGCGTCAGGCCCGACCGAAATCGACTCCACGCAGCCGGCCGCCAGCCGCCCCCCCACGTAGCTCGACCGCCGGGGCTTGACATGCCGCTCGACGCCACCTATCGATGGGACTTCCACCGACTCCGCTCCTGCCCCGGAAACACGCCCATGATCGGCCCAACCGCTGCTGAGCCCACCTCGCCCGCCGAACCTCTGGTCCTGGGGTCGACGCAGATCGACGATACGTTCGCCGAAGCTTTTCCGATGAGCTACTGTCGGCTGGTGGTGACGGCCACCGATGAGTACTGGCTGAATGCGGCCGTCCGCGAGGTCACCGGATACAGCTCGTCGGTGATCAGCTGCGATGTGGAAGCCGGCCTGGAGCGATGGCTCACTCCAGACTCCACTCCCGACGGGAGGCCGGGGGCCAGCATTCTGATGTTCGGGTTTTCGGCCGGCGCGTTGGCTAAGGCCGTCCCCAATCGCGTCGGGCAGTGCGTGATGACGTGTCCTTCGTCGGCCGCTTACGACGGGATGCCGGAGTGTGAGTCGAACATACCGCTGGGGAAACACATTCGCTTTTTTGGCGACGGCTATCAGAAGAGCAAGCAGATTGATGGACGGCGGTATTGGCGCATTCCGGTGATGGATGGTGAGTTTCTGGTGGAGGATCGATTGGGCATCGCATCAGGCGTCGGCGGTGGGAACGTGATTGTGCAGGGGCTGTCGACGGTCGACTGCCTGGCGGCGGTACGGCGAGCGACGGACGAGCTGCAGCGGATGGAGGGGATCATCACGCCGTTTCCGGGCGGGGTGGCGCGCAGCGGCAGCAAGGTGGGGTCTCGGTACAAGAGCCTCCGCGCATCGACGGCCGACGCTTACTGCCCGACGCTGCGTGGCCGAGTGGCGACGAAGCTGAATGCGGAAGCTCGGTGTGCCTTGGAGATTGTGATCGACGGGACGGACGAGGCACGGGTCGGTCAGGCGATGGGGGCGGCGATCCGAGCGGCGGCCGGCTTGGGTATTGTCTCGATCACGGCCGGCAACTACGGCGGCAAGCTGGGCAAGTACCACTTCCACCTCCATCGACTACTCAGCTCACCCCCCGCGCCGCTCACGAGGTAGCACGTACCTCCGCGGAGGTCGCACCTACCTCCCGTCGACGTCGATGGCGCGGAAGATGGGAGCGTGCCGGTAATAGACCTCCAACGTGCAGATCGCCAGCGCTGTGGTGTACAGCCGGCCCCCTTCCTGACTGAACGGGCCTGCCGGAGTCCAGCTCCCCGCCAAGTGACCGTGACGCTCTTGCTGGTCGACCAACACCCGCCGCATTCGCTGGTTCCAGAGCTCCCACGCGCGGCCCCCGAAGTGATGCAGCGTCTGCGTCCCGTAATACCAATAATAAATGTTTGGCTCGTCCCAGCTCGGCAGATGCTCCTCCACCAAATATCGCACCCCCTCCACCACCCCCGGGTCGGACTTCTTCCAGCCCAGATAGAACCGACACAACAACGCCTCCGCCGTCATCACATGCGTCGGCGGATGACCCGGCTGGTAGGCGTACCGCGAAAAGCCATCGGCGGCGACCGTGTCGAGATAAGCGTCGGCGGCCTGCAGATGCTCCTCCGGGATCGCTAACCCCGCCGCCCGAGCACTCTGCAGAGCCATCAGCTGCCAACCCAGCACGCTCGTGTCACCTCGCTCACCCGGCGAGTAACGCCAACCCCCTTCTTCGTGCTGAGCGGCCAGGATGAAGCGAACGGCCCGTTCGGCCGGACGCCGCAACGTCTCGTCGCGCGTCATGCCATAAGCTTCACACAACACAATGGTCCCCTGACCGTGAGCGTACATGCCGGCGTTCCCGTGCGAGTCGCCCCGCAGATCGCCGTTCGAACGCTGCTGGTCCAACAACCAGCTCAATCCGCGAGCCACCGTCTCGCGGTACTTGCCGGTCAGATGCGTCTGGCCGGCCCCCAGAAACGGCAGTAGGCACAACGACGTGGCGGCCGAATCACTTTCGATGTAACCCTCACCGTCACATTGCCCGTCGCATTCGCCCACCGAACTGAATCGATGGAGGCTCCAGCGGCCATTGCGATGCTGATGCAGGTCGAGCCAGCGGAGTCCGCGGGCCACGGCCGCCTCGGTGCTGGTGGTTCCCCCTTCGCGTTCGATCAGCTCAGCGCGAAGTCGCGGGTCGCGCATGGCCAGCGTTCGGCGGTGAACGTCGTGCGACAAGAGGGCCGCCTTGACCGTTTCCAGCTCGGGCAGCAATGGCTCTTTCGCCCGCGGATCCATCCGCAACTGCTTGGCTTCCTGTTCGGCTCGAGCCCTCCACTGACGCTCGTCCGGATCCTGCGGCTGCTCACGCGACGGCGGCACGTCGAAATGGACTCCCCCCAAGGCGTCGAGCGGATCGTTGGCTTCACCGGTGACCCCTTCGTCCACCGTCAGTGCCAGCCGGATCGACGGTATCTCGGTCTTGCGGGGATTGGCCAGCAGGGCCAGGATCAGCAGCACGATCAGATGGAACACGGTGCTGATTAACCAGGCCGGGACCTTGTCGAGCCAATCCCAGGTCGACCGGCGCCTCGGGATGGGAGGTGCGGTCGGTGGCACGGCGCGGCGCGCTGCCAGTGGCCCAACGGTAACTCGGCTGGCCACAACGTGACCGGCCGCCACCTGCGGTTCGGCCGGCGGTTCGACTCGGGTGGGCTGGGCGGGAGCCGCCGGCGGGCGGACCACTTTGGCCACAGGTTCGACCGGCTCGACGGACGGCCGAAGCCGAACGGGCGCTGTCGGCGCCGTCCGCGCAGGCTGGGAAAAATGCGGTGATGGTGGAGTTCTGGCGGTCAGGGCTGCCACATCGGCATCGGAGAGGGCCACCGAGACTTGGCATTGCCAGCAGTCGGCGGTCCGTAGCCAGAGCCGGACGGTCATGGGCGCATCGCACTCGGGGCAGGGTGCGAGGAGGGAGTGTCCATCGAGCCAGAAGTTGGGAAGTTCCCTGGTGAGGGACTGGGCCTGATCGACGGCGGTGGCCCAGGGTCGCGGGTCACCGGCGAGCGGGAGGACGGGGAGGAGTGGTCGGGTGGTCGATTCGGCCCCCCGGATAGGCCGGACCTGAATCCGCTCGGGAAATAAGCGTGGGTCTGCCATGATGGAGGGCTGAGTTCGGCCTGGGACGTGGTGCCGGGCGAGTTTGTACGGCGCCGGGCTGGAAACGAGTTCGCTGTCGGGCGAACGATCTTGAGTCTAACTCGGCGCGGGTCGACGGCCAATGATTTTGGCCGCTCACCTTGGGGGCTCCGGCGCTGCCGATTGGCCCACAGGGCGTATAATGGGCCGACTGATAGGGACTTCGGGCTTTGGCACGTGCGTCTTGGTGCCGGGGAGACCTGAATGGTAACGGCAGCGGACGTGCAGGAGGTTGAATGACGGTTGACGCCAAGGTGAATCAGGCCATCACCGATCTGGAGACCAATATCTCCTTGGCCGTGTTTGGCAAGCCGAATGTGGTCCGGATGTGTCTGGTGGCGTTATTGGCCGGTGAGCACATTCTGCTGGAGGACGTACCCGGAGTCGGCAAGACGCTGGTCGGGAAGGCTTTAGCGCGGAGCATCGCGGCCGAGTTCAGTCGGGTGCAGTTCACTCCCGATTTGTTGCCGAGCGACATTCTGGGGAGCAGCGTGTACAGTGCGAACACGGGCGAGTTCGCTTTCAATCGTGGCCCGATCTTCGCCAACATTGTGTTGGCGGACGAGATCAATCGGACCCCTCCTCGGACGCAGAGTGCGTTGTTGGAGGCGATGAGCGACAAGCAGGTGTCGATTGACGGGGTGACCTATCCGCTGCCCCATCCGTTCATGGTGATTGCCACTCAGAATCCATTCGAGTTCGAGGGGACGTATCCGTTGCCCGAGAGCCAGCTGGACCGATTTTTGATGCGGATCTCGATGGGATATCCGTCGCGCGAGGATGAATTGCGAGTCTTGCACCAGCATCGCCTGGGCGAGCCAGTCGATCGGCTGCAGTCGGTTGTCCACTGCGAGGACATCGATGTTTTGCAGCAGGCGGTGCGTGGAGTGGAGGTGAGCCCCGAGATCGACCATTATCTGCTGGACATCGTCGAAGCGACTCGGCGGAGCGAAGAGCTGAATGTGGGAGTCAGCACGCGTGGGACGCTGAGTCTATATCGGGCGGCGCAGGCGATGGCCATGATTGAGGGGCGAACGTTTGTGGTTCCCGACGACGTTAAGACGTTGGCGGTTCCCGTGTTGGCTCACCGGGTGATCCCCAAGGGCTATCTGCACGGGGGTCAGCGAGTGGCGGTGGAAGGGGTGATCCGTCGGCTGGTCCAGGGAGTCACGGTCCCAGCGTGACGGCGACTCCAGAGGTACCCGCTCCATGTCTGCTCGGTCATCGCGATTGACGATCCACTGGTGTGCTGAGGGGATTCTCTACACGGTAGTGTTGGCGTTTATTCTGACCGGCGCCATATTTCGCGAATTCAATCTGTTGATCATTTTGGCCGGGATGATGTTGGGCCCGTTGCTGCTGAGTCTTCCGTTGGTGGCGGCGGGCCTGCGTGCTGTGCAAGTGCGGCGCGAGTATCCGGAAGGCGTGGGGGCCGGCGAGACATTTGAGGTGACGCTGGAGCTCCATAACGCTCGGCGCAAGCTGGCCGTTTGGGGGACGACGGTCTCCGACACGGGCCTGGTGGCGGCCGTCGACCGTCGGGCCGGCCGATCGGCAGCTCAATCTGCGGCCGCGGTCCCGGCGCTGTTTTTCCCCTACATCGCGCCGGGCGATTCGGCCAGTGGCAGCTATTCGTGGTCGATTCCGCGTCGGGGGAAGTACCGACTGGGGACGTTGACCCTGGTGACACGGATGCCGTTTGGGCTGTGGCGAGCGGAGATGCGTCGTGAGACCGACGATGAGTTGCTGGTCTATCCCCGTCTGGGAACGCTGACACGCGACTGGCGCAACCAGCTGTCGCGGCGCGAGATGGAGGGTCAGCAATCGGTCAGTCGTCAGGGAGTTGTCGACGGCGACTACTACGGTATGCGGGACTGGCGGGCCGGTGACAGCCGCCGCTGGATCCACTGGCGCACGTCAGCTCGCCGCAATCAGTTGACCGTCCGACAGTTTGAACGGCATACCAATCGCGACATCACGGTCCTGCTGGACCTGCAAGCGCCTCCCACCGACGCGAACCGGACGGAGGCGGTCGAAACGCTGATCAGTTTTGCAGCCACCATCTGCGCCGATCTGTGCCGATTGGGGAACAGTCACCTGGCCGTCGGCACCACCGGGACCGATCCCTGCTGGCTCTCCGGAGCGGCTTCTGCCGGAATGCAGCGTGAAGTCCATCATTGGCTGGCGCTTGTGGAACCGCACGCAGCCGACTACTTGCCCGAGCTGTTGCGGCTGGTGAGCCACGAGCGTCGTTCGGCGGAGGTCGTGCTGTTGCTGACCACGCGAACATTGACGCTGGCCGAGCTCTCGGCGCATCCGTATGCGAGTGAGGCCGAGTACCAGCGTCTGATCTCGGCGCTGCGAATCGTGACGCCCGACGAGGGGTTAATGAACGACGTCTTCCGAATGCCGGACGTGACGAATTCGGGCGCCGGCGACTCTGAGCAGAACTCGCCGTCGCCGCACATGGGAGATTCGGCTTCACGCGGTCCGGCAGCGGTGGAGGTGGGGACATGATCGAGCAATTGCTGCAGATCTGTGTCGCCATCATGGCCGTGTTGGGGACCATCCTGTTGGGGCTGGAACAACGCGACGCCATTCTGCCACTGATGACGACGATCGTCGTGGTCACCTCGTATATTTTCACTGACCGCAAGCAGTGGTTCGCCCTGCCACGAGTCCTGGCGAACGCGATCGCTGTGATCGCCGTGATCTACACAGTGATTCAGCTCGTCGGTCAGCCGACCGAATCACAGCTGCTGGCCGTGGCCAACCTGCTGGTCTATCTGCAGATCATTCTCTTCTACCAGCGCAAGAATATTCGACTGTACTGGCAGTTGCTGACGTTGAGTTTTCTGCAGGTGGTGGTGGCCGCCGCGTTGAATCTGGTATTCGTCTTCGGCATTCTGCTGGTGGTCTATCTGTTTGTGGCTCTGGCGGGGCTGAGCGCATTCTACCTCCATCGGGAGAGCCTCTACTGGGCGGCCGCTTCGCCAGCCGGTTCCGTCACTCAACTCCTCAATCTGTACGAAGTTCCTCGCCAGAATCGATCGCCGGACCGTGCCGGCAGCTCGCCGCCATCCGAGCTGCGGTGGCGGACGATCGGCTGGCAGGCCGGGTGGCTCGGTACCATCACGCTGGTCGCCACCGCGGTCATGTTCTTCTTCCTGCCGCGTCAAGGAGCGATCTGGAAGGACCGCAACCTGCGCCAACGCAATCTGGTCGGCTATTCGGACGAAGTGAATCTGGAGGAACTGGGGCCCATTCTGGAGAGCCCTGAAATTGTGATGCGGGTCACGTTCACCGATCCGTCGACCGACCAGCCGTACCGGGTGTGGGGCGAACCCTATTTCCGCGGCGCAGTCCTCGACAGCTACTCGCCCGGTTTCGGAGTCTGGCGACGGCCGAGTGGCGGCATTTCCATCCGCTCACTCCCTGCTTCGTCGTCCCTGCGCGGACTCGTGCGGCAGGAGATCACCTTTGAGCCTGGTGACCATTCGGTGATATTCGCCATCGCGCCGGTATCGTCCGTCTACGAGACACCCAACGACGTGGCACTCGAACAAGTTTCACTGACCATCGTCCCCAAAGATCCTGATCGAATGGACCCCAAAACGAAATATCGGTTCGTCGCGGCGACGTACGGATTTCAGCGAGGAGTCCAAGTCCCGTTGCTGGCCGATTATCTCCCTCGAGGGGGAGTGCAGCGTGACCATCGCTTCAATGTGACGTTCGACGCCGAACACGAGAAACATCTCCCGACCCTGGCTCGACTGGCTCGCGAAATCGTTGAGACGGCCAAGATCGAGCCCGATGATCTGCTGGGGAAAGCTCGGGCGCTCGAAGCTCATTTCCTGGCCGCCGGCCGTTATCGCTACTCGTTGAACAACGCCCGCGTCCGCACAGCTTCGATTGATCCGATCGAGGACTTTGTTGCCAACCATCGCACCGGGCACTGCCAGTACTTTGCCGGCGCGTTGGCCCTGATGTTGCGCAGTCAAAACATCCCCGCTCGACTTGTCATCGGCTACAAAGGGGGCGAATACAACAGCGTGGGGAACTACCACCAGGTCCGTCAGCTTCACGCTCACGCCTGGGTCGAATGCTACTTCACGGCCGAGCAGCTGCGGGCGATGAATCTCGAACAGGAAGTGCAGATGACCGATCCGGTGCCGGACGACGGTGGCGAATCGGGCGCCGCCGCCTCACCACCAGCTCAGAACAACTCACCGTCTGCTGCCGATGCGACGCCGGAAACTGCTTTGGCGGACAATGCATCGTCGTCTGGCAGTACTGAGTCGTCTGGCAGTACTGAGTCGTCTGGCAGTACTGAGACGGCGAGTGACGGGGGAGACGGGGACGAGGTCCGGGTCCCCGAGGCGACGGGTGCTTGGCTGAGGCTCGATCCGACTCCGGCCACCGGCGATCCGCTGGCCGGCCTGCGCAACAACGGCCTGCTGGGGCGACTGGGCCATCTGGCCGATTACGCTCAGCTGCTCTGGAACGACTACGTCGTAGGGCTCGACTCGCAGCGGCAGCGCGAGACGATCTATGGGCCCTTGGTGAGTGGTGCTCGAGCGACCGTCGAGGGTATCTTCGACCGGGCGGTATGGGAAGAGCGCTGGGCGGCGGTGTTGCGAGCGGTCGGGTTGAGCGGTTCGGCCGTATATGGTCCGGCGAACTACTTGATTCGGATTGCCATCGGAGTGGTGTTGAGTATCGGTTTGCTGGCCTTTTTGCTCCGACGTCAGTTGGGTGGTACGTGGACTTGGCTGATGGCTCATTGGCGTCTCCCCTGGGGTCACGCCCCCCGGACTGACGACTTCTATCGGCAATTGGAGCGGTTGTTATCGCGAGTCGGAGTGCTGCGCAGTCCGGGGCAGACACCGCGGGAGCTGGTCGCTCAGATTCAGCCGGTGCTCGACGGTTCCCCCTACGCTGAGCTTCCGGGGGCGATTGTGGAGACGTTCTACCGGGTCCGTTACGGAGGTGAATCCCTGGACAAACTCGAGTCCGAAAGGCTACAACACGCTCTTTCCGCCTGGGAACGTGATCTTGCAGGGAAACGAGCGTTATGAAAGTTGGCTTGGTCGGATATCAGGGGAGCGGCAAGAGTTCGCTGTTTGAATGGCTGACGGGGACTCCCGCCGACCCTTCACTGGCTCACGCTTCGCAGCACGCCATGGCGACGGTGCGCGACCCGCGGGTGGCCGATTTGTGTGAGATTTACCGTCCGAAGAAGATCACGGAGGCGGCGCTGGAGATCTTTGACACGGCGGGGCTGGCCCGGTCCCATCAGGGGAACGCGGCCCGTCTGAGTCAGATCCGCGAAGCCGACTGCCTGGTCCACGTGATCGGCGTGTTTGGTGGAGCCGTTCCCAAGGTCGACATGCAGTCGTTCATGGAAGATCTGCTGCTGGCCGACCTGGAGATTGTGACGGGGCGAGTCGAACGGTTGCGGGAAGCTTTGCGCAAGCCGCGGCCGGACCGGGAGGAGCAGCAGGTGGAGCTGCAGGCACTCGAACCGCTGCTGGCTCGGCTGGAAGAAGGTCAGCCGATCGACCCCTCGAGTCTGACCGATGACCAGCAGAAGGTGACGCGATCGTTTCGGCTGTTGACGCAGAAGCGGCGCATGGTGCTGATCAATCTGCCGGACGACGGTCAGGCCTCTGAGTACGAATCGCTGGCAACCGCCGATGTGCCGGTCGTCTGCCTGCCGGTTGGACTGGAGCTGGAGCTGTCGCGGATGGCACCGGACGAACGGGAAGCGTTTCGGGAAGAAATGGGAGTCGCCAGCTTTGATCGCGACGGCTTGATTCGTGCGTTGATGAGTCTCTCGGGGCAGATGTTGTTCTTCACTGCCGGCGAGAAGGAAGTCCGCACATGGATGGTGCGCCAGCAGGCGACAGCCGTCGAAGCTGCCGGGTCGATTCATACGGATCTGGCTCGCGGCTTCATACGAGCCGAGGTGATGCGGTGCGAAGATCTGGTACGGCTCGGCAGCGAACGCGACCTCAAGGCCGCCGGGCTCAATCGCCAGGAGCCCAAGGACTATGTCTTGCAGGATGGCGACATTCTGAACATTCGTTTCAGTGTCTGAAATCAACCGAACCAGGAGAGGCTCATCGATGAACGGTTTGCAGCGATCCACGTCGAGCGTGAAGGTGCTGAGTCCTTTCCGAACGGCTGTAGAGCAGATGCGTCTGGCGGGCGCGCGTCTGGCGAGTATTGGCTTGGTGTGCGTGGCCCTGGGGTCACTGATCACCGTCTCGTCGGTGCTGGGTGCCAATGACGGATCGAAAAGCGACACGCCGACCGGTCAGGACTCCGCGGTGCCGCCGGCCGAATTGCCGGTGATCGACTTCAGCGGATTCGACAAATCGGTGCGGCCTCAAGATGATTTCTTTCGTTACGTGAATGGACACTGGATCGCCACCACGGAGATCCCCGCCGATCAGGGTCGCTGGGGCAGTTTCATGATCCTGCGGGACCAAGCCGCGGCGAACGTCCGGAAGCTGGTCGATGAGATCAGTCAGATGGAAAACCTCGAGCCGGGTTCGGACGAACAGAAGATTCGCGATCTCTATCGCAGCTTCATGAACGAATCGCGGATTGAAGAGCTGGGATTGCAGCCGTTGCGCGAAGAGCTGGCTCGGATCGACGCGCTGCAGGACAAGGCAGAGTTAAGCGAGTACTTTGGTCGTGCGGCGAGGATGGGAGTCTCGGTGCCCGTCGGTGTCGGAGTCGCTCAGGATGCCAAGCAGCCCGATCGATACATCGTCATCATGGGCCAGGGAGGCCTGGGGTTGCCCGACCGCGAGTACTATCTGGAAACGGACCCCCAATCGCAGGAACTGCGGACGAAGTACGTCGATCATCTGAGCCGGTTGCTGGAACTGATGGAGATCGGCAAACCCGATCAAGTCGCCGCTCAAATCATGAAGCTGGAAACCGATCTGGCCGGCCATCACTGGACGAAGGTCGACAACCGTGATCGCGAGAAGACCTATAACAAGCGGGGAGTGAAGGAACTCCCCGAGATGGCTCCTTCCGTCGGCTGGACGCCGTTTCTGGACCAGACCGGGCTGAGTGACCAGACGGAGCTGATTGTTCGGCAGCCGAGCTATCTGCAGGGGCTGTCCGAAGTCCTCGAGCAGACCGATCTCGAGACCTGGAAGAACTACCTGAAAGTGCGACTGGTGTCGCAGGCGGCCGGGTATCTGAGCAAGCCCTTCTTCGACGCCGACTTTGATTTCTATGGCAAGACGCTGACCGGTCTGGAGCAGCCCGAGCCGCGGTGGAAACTGGGCGTGCGGCTGCTGGACGGAGCGATCGGCGAACTGGTAGGGAAGAAGTACGTGGAGCGTCATTTTCCTCCGGAGGCCAAGCAGCGGATGCAGGAACTGGTCGGGAACCTGAAGCTGGCCATGGCCGACAGCCTGAAGAATCTCGACTGGATGACCGAAACGACTCGGCAGCAGGCCCTGCTGAAGCTGTCGAAATTCACCACCAAGATCGGCTATCCCGACAAGTGGAAGGATTACTCGCAGCTGCAGATCGATCCGAACGATCTGATCGGCAATGTCTGGCGGGCGACGGAATTCGAGCACCAGCGGGATCTCGACAAGTTGGGCGGACCGATTGACCGCGGCGAGTGGCATATGAATCCGCAGACGGTCAACGCCTACTACAACCCGTCACTCAATGAGATCGTTTTTCCGGCAGCCATCCTGCAGCCTCCCTTCTTCCATTTGACGGGGGATGACGCGGTGAACTATGGCGCGATCGGAGCGGTGATTGGGCATGAGATCGGTCACGGATTCGACGATCAGGGCCGCAAGTCCGATGGCGACGGCATGCTCCGCGACTGGTGGACTCGGCAGGACGCGATGGAATACGAGAAGCGTGCCGAGAAGCTGGTCGAACAGTATGAGAGTTACCGTCCGCTGGAGGATCTCCACATCGACGGCCGCTTGACGCTGGGCGAGAACATCGGCGACCTGGGAGGCCTGACGATCGCTCACCGCGCTTACTTGCGGTCGCTCAACGGTTCAGAACCGCCCAAGATCGACGGGCTGACAGGCGAGCAGCGATTCTTCCTGGGCTTCGGCCAGATCTGGCGGATGAAGTCGCGCGACGAAATGCTCCGCCAGCAAATCAAGACCGATCCCCACTCACCGGCCCCCTACCGCGTCATCGGCGTGTTGAAGAACTTCGCGCCGTTTTATGAAGCGTTCAAGGTCGAGCCGAAGGACGGCATGTATCTGCCGCCGGACGAACGGGTCAGCATTTGGTAGCGGTGGCCTGACCGGTCGCTTCGCGTGCACCAAGGCTCGATTCAGCCTTACCGGCTTCGGTCCCTGGCCACGCGTTTGAAGTGGTGGTGGTCGACGGGACCTGCAGTCGGTCGAGCATGCCGTTGATGTCGAGCGACAGTTCCTGCCAGAAGTCGCCGTCACGGAACTGCAATCGTTCGACGGGCCGGTTGTGTCCGACTTCTTTGACGAGTCGGCGGAACCGAAGGATCGGTCCGGCAAACCGATTGCTCATCTGAATCGAATCGTAGACAAAGGCAGGAATCATCACCAGCGAGACCAGCAGGAAGTGGCGGTGGGTCGACAAGACCTCGCTCACGTGCTGGCTGATTGGCTTGAGCGGCTCGGCCAGAAAATGGAACAACATCGTCAGCGACAACGATACGGTCAAAAAGGCGATCCAGTGGACCAGGATGCGAACCGCCAGGCTCCCCTGGATTTTGTGATCGATCAACAGTCGGCGACGTTTGTCGTTGGACATGGCCTTGGCCTCGGCGTGTGAACGGTGTCGGTAGATTTCCCCGCAACTCGGCGTCAATCTGGTCAAGACTAGGACACGGTTCGGGTCCAGCGCGGCTTGACTCGGCCAAACCAAGGGACGGGCACTGGCCCCAAAGGCGTCACAACCCCGCCAGACCGCACCACGCGTCCCCCCCCGCCCTTCGATTCGGACCCGTCGGTCGGACCGGACGTCCGCGAGCCCGGACGTGCGCGATCCCGGAAGATTCATCCGCCGCTCGACTTAGGACCATGATAGCCCTGGAGGGGGGCGGTCGAGCGAATTGAGGGCGGGGCGGCCGGCTTGTGTCTACGGCCCCGTCAGCAGAACGACGCCGGCCGCGGAAAAGTTCCCTTGGCCCCTGCGCGGCCCGTGCAGTACCATGCGGTCAGCCCCGAGCGGGCGGAAAGGAATCGCCGCGTGAGTCCGCTGGTAAAAAGCATCCTGCTGCTCTGCTGCAGCAATGTCTTCATGACGTTCGCCTGGTACGCTCACCTCAAGGAGCTGAATCACAAGCCCTGGTTTGTGGCCGCTCTGGCCAGCTTCTTTGTCTTTCGCGACCGGTTGGCCAGCGGATGAATTCCGGCAACGGGTGGAGAATGCTGGCGTGGTCGGCCGGTCCGCTGCTGGTAGCGGGCATCGCACTGGCGATCGTCGTGCTGGTCGGCCCACCCGCTTACAATCGAGCCTGGGACGTCACCTGGGACACCGGGCACGTACTGATTTTCGGTGTGATCTCCGCGGCTCTGGCCCTCGCGCTGCGGATGTGGGGGCTGCGCCCCAGCTTCGCTTACGGGATCGCGGCCGCTGCGAGTATCGGAGTGGGCGGTCTGCTGGAGATCATACAACGTGGAATCGCCCATCGATCGGCTGAGTGGATCGACTTCATCAACGATGTCCTCGGGACGGCCGCCGCACTGCTGATCGTGATCACGTTCGATCGGGCCGTCCGACTGGGACCGTGGCAACGACGGTGGTGCCGTTGGGGAGCGGTGGCCCTGGTCGCCGTCAGCCTGTTGCCCATGGTGTCGATCTGGAACGACTATCGAATCAGGACTCGTATCTGGCCGACGTTGCTGGTGGCCGCTGAGCCGTCCAGCTTGAGGTTCGTGCGCTGGCCGGGGTGCGAAGTGAGTCGGACGACGCCCCCGCCCGGCTGGCCGACTCAAGCCGAAACCCCGGCCGATCGGGTCTTTCGGATCGAATTCGTCTGGGGCGACTGGCCTCAGTTCAGTCTTTTCGAGCCGGTGGCCGACTGGAGCCAGTTCGACGCGGTGGAGTTGCCGCTGTGGTTGGCGGGCGATCGGCCGGAACAAGTCGAACTCCGCATCGATGACGCTCACCACAACTACCAGTACGACGACCGTTTCAACCGCTCGCTGATGTTGCAGCCCGGCTGGCAGACCGTCCGCGTCCGTCTGGCCGACGTCGAACATGGGCCCCGCCACCGGCTGCTTGATCTCCGCCAAGTCGCCTACGTGTCACTCTATTTGAACCATCCGACCCGCCCGGTGGTCCTGTACACCGACCGTTGGCGGCTGATCCCGATCGGCCAGCAGCCGCCAGACGTCGCCCCACCCGGCTCCGAGGCGTCAGCAAGTGTGAATTGAGGGATTGGCACCAACGGGGCACCCGTCGGGCAAAAAAGGGGTGGAAACTGGGTGAGTACGGGTTGGGCGGCGGCGGTTGAGTGGCGGGGTGCCCCTCCCGCGAAAGGGGCGAGCCGTACATAATTCAGGGTCGAGTCCGACTGGGGATGGAAACGGGGGGGTGGAAGCCGACTGGCCATGGGTGTCCTGCTACAGATCAAGAACGCGCACAAGAGTTACGGTCACCAGGTGTTGCTCGACGGAGCCGAGGCGACGCTGACGGACGATGTGAAGGTCGGCTTCGTGGGGCGGAACGGGGCCGGCAAGAGCACGCTGCTGCGCGTGATTCTGGGCGAAGAGGAACTGGATCGGGGCGAGGTGATCCAGCACCCGAAGCTGAGGCTGGGGTATTTGCGTCAGCATGACCCGTTTCAGCCGGGGGAGACGGCGATGGAGTTCCTGATGCGGGACTCGGGCCAACCCGACTGGAAATGTGGGGAGGTGGCGGGTGAGTTTGAGCTGAAGGGGGACTACCTGCACGGTCCGCTGTCCAAGCTGTCGGGTGGCTGGCAGACGCGTGTGAAGCTGGCGGCATTGTTATTGCACGAGCCCAACCTGCTGCTGCTGGACGAACCGACGAACTTCCTGGACTTGCGGACGCAGATTCTGCTGGAGCATTTTCTGCGTCATTTTGACGAGGCGTGTCTGATAGTTTCGCACGACCGCGCGTTTCTGAACGCCACCTGTTCGCACACGCTGGATCTGACCCGTGGCAAGTTGACGATGTTTCCGGGCAAGATCGACGCGTTTCTGGACTATCAGCAGGAGCGGCGGGAGCACGACCTGCGGGTAAACGCGACGGTGATGGCCAAGCGTCGTGACTTGGAGGAGTTCATTGCGAAGAACAAAGCCCGGGCGAGCACGGCGACACGGGCGAAGTCGAAGAGCAAGCAGCTGGAGCGGCTGGAGCTGATTGAGGTGCAGGGCGACGAGCCGACAGCGCGGATCCGCCCGCCGCAGGTGGAGCCGCGTAAAGGTCCTGCGCTGCGATGCCGAGACTTGGCGATCGGTTATCCGGAGCGACAGGTGGCCGAGGGGATTGAGGTCGAGATTGAGCATGGATCGCGAGCGGCGGTGGTGGGCGACAACGGGCAAGGCAAGACGACCTTTCTGCGGACGCTGGTCGATTCGCTCAAACCGATCGCCGGCGATGTCCGCTGGGGCCACGGTTGCCAGATCGGCGTTTACGCTCAGCACGTCTACACCAGTCTTCCCGAGCACAAGACGGTGCTCGATTACCTCGAGTACAACGCCGCGCCGGGGACGAAAGCTCAGCATATTCTGGACGTTGCCGGTGCGCTCCTGTTTCGCGGCGACCACGTCAAGAAGAAGATCTCGGTGCTGTCGGGTGGCGAGCGGGCGCGGTTGTGTCTGGCCGGCTTGTTGCTCAGCCAATACAACATTCTGGTGCTGGACGAACCGGGCAACCACTTGGATGTGGACACGGTCGAGGCGCTGGTCGACGCGTTGCTTGAGTATCAGGGGACGGTGATCTTCACCAGTCACGATCGGCACTTCATGAAGCGTGTGGCGACGTGCATTATTGAGGTGCGGGACGGTGGGGTGACGAACTACGGCGGTGGTTACGACGCTTACTTGTACGCGGTGAACCAGGAGATTGAAGCGGGCGAGCGGGAGCTGGCCAAGGGCTGGGGGAAATCACCTGCGGCAGAGAAGGCCCGTTCGGAAAAGGCCCGTTCAGAAAAAGCCAGATCAGAAAAAGCCAAATCGGACCGTGCTGACAAGGCCGACAAGGCTGACAAGTCAGACCGGCCGGGCAAGTCGGACCGGAAGAACGAGCGGGATTCACGTCGTGAGATTCAGAATCTGGAGCGGACGATTGCTCGGCTGGACGAGCAGAAGCGGCAGTCGAACGCTCAGCTGCTGACCGTCACGGACGCCGCCGAAGCGCTGCGGCTGCACAACGAGCTGACGTCGCTGGCCGAACAGCTGGCCGAGGTCGAGCAGCGGTGGTTTGACCTGCAGGGCGACGGCTGACCGCCGGAGGTCGCACCTACCTCTCGCCCAAGCTCAACTCACGCAGCGCAATCACGGCCCGGAGGTCGCACCTACCTCTCGCCCAAGCTCAACTCACGCAGCGCAATCACGGCCCGGAGGTCGCACCTACCTCTCGCCCAAGCTCAACTCACGCGGCGCAATCACGGAGGTGCGAGAGGTAGGTGCGACCTCCGGGACGGCTGGGCGCATGAAAAAGGCCGTCCGGCGCCGTCCGGACGGCCAACGATGGTGGGTCCATCGCGAGTAGGTTCACTTCTTCCAGTCGTGTTCCGACGTGTTATTCGGGGACATCGATCTGTTCTTGGAGAGCCGCTTCGCGAAGTTTATCGAGAGCTCGCGCTTCAATCTGTCGGATCCGCTCCTTGGTCACCCCCAGTTTGGCTCCGACTTCCTTCAGCGTCTGGGGCTCTTCCTGGTAGTTCAATCCGAACCGGCTGACGATGATCGCCTGTTCGCGTTCATCGAGGTGAGCCAGAATTCGGTTGACCTGGGACTCCCGCAACCGCTGAGCCACTTCCTGCTCAAACTGGTCGGGCCGGCTGTCCTCGGCCACCACGAACAGCTCATCCTGACTGGTCCGGAACCGGTCACGGCGCCGGAATTCGTCGGGGATGGTCCGGGCGAAGTTTTTCATGATCGCCCAGCTGGCGTACGTGCTGAACTTGTTCCCGCGCGAGTAATCAAACTTTTCAATCGCCCGGATCAACGACATGTTGCCGTCGCTGACCAGGCTGAAGAACTCTTCGTTCGCATTCACATGCCGTTTGGCGATCGAAACCACCAGCCGCAAATTGGCTCGTACGATCTGGTTCTTCACCGCCACGGCCTGTTGGTAGAGATCTTCGATCTCGGTCAGCCGCTGGACGGTAGCCCGAGCCGGGTCGATCTTTTCCCGCAGCTTGGACGCTCGGTATTTCAGGTAGTTGAACTTCCGAAACAGATGAGCTTCCTGTTCGCGGGTCAACAAGGGGACTTCGTACAGCGCGGCCAGGTAGTGGGGCAGACCGGACGGAGACCGTTGCTTGCGCGCCGGCAGCTCGCTGGCCGGCAGCGGGCCCAGGATCTCCTTGGCCGCCTGCTTGCTGGTGAAGCTGTCGTGGAAGACGTGGTCCAGCGGCAGCTCCATCACTCGACGTGCCCGCATCTCGGTTACCACCCGATAGATGCTCGACCGCGTCCGACAGAACTCCCGAGCCAGCTCATCCACCGAGCCACCTCGCCGAAACCGTTCATAAACCCGCTTCTTCATCTCCTCATTCAACGGACCAGTCCGGTCCGGAAAAACGGCCAGGTCCGGATGCTGCTTGTCAAATTCCCGCAGCGTGTACCGGATCGTTTCGACACTGCGATTCATGTGCTTGGCGATTCGCCGGACAACTTCGGCCGGGCACCCGCCCGCTCGAGCCAACCGACGAGCTCGCTGGATGATCTCACCCCGCTCCTGATCGGTCAGCTGGCTGAACTTCGCCCCTCGTTCGATCCGATCGCCGTTGTGAGCCACAAACCGCTCGACCGACGAATGGAGAAATCCGACCCGCTTCCGCTTGCCGAAGACCAGCCGACGAGCGGCCAGGCCCTGCTGACGCCAGCGAGCGATCGTCTTGGACGAGACCTGGAACCGGCGAGTCAGGTCGTCGACCAGATAAACCGGTTCGGGGACAGCGGAGACGGCGATGTCGGCCGAATCCGAAAGATCTTCCAGCAGAAACAGCAGATCGTGACGCGCGTCTTCGCCCTGCAACAGCTCACGCGTGTCCTCGCCCTGCCGATGGCCGGTGACTCGATAGTAAATAAAGTCAAACGGATAGACCTTCTCCGGCTGCAGCTCTGCCGCCAGTTGTTCAATCCGTTCCAGTTGCTCAAGTTTCCGCTGACGCGGCGCAAACCGCACCTGCTGGTCGCGCAACTGCTTGATCGCCGAGCTTCGATATTCCGTATGCATGCCCGTTCTCCTGCTCTATCCTACCGAGCTGCCGCCGGAAATCCCTGCGATCTCAGATCGCCCGACGCGCTAATCGTGCCTTTCTCTGTTATTGTCCGTGGCCCGTCCTGAGCCTTAACTGTCGGCCGGTCAGCCGTCCCCCGCCCCGCTCCATGTTTCCCATGGCCACCCTGGCTCCAGGCCTCTTCCGGAACCGGGGCCCCGCCGGAGAGTTCTCCGCCGGGTTCGTGACTGAGGATTGGCGGCCACCCCGCGAAGGGCGACGCACCTTGACCGTGACCGACATCCTGGATACGTCAGTCCTTACTACGCATCTCAGTGGCGAAAGGTTGCGAATCAGTTCGGGCAACTTCCACATTTTCGCGAAATAGTAGCCGTTGTATACCCCTGTGAGGGGGAACGAGCCAATTCCTAAAGTCAACCCCCGGCCCCCCAGCTGCCCAATCGACACTCCTTCTCCAGTGGCCATAACCGCTGTTTTCCGGCGCCAGTCGACAAAAATATCGCTTCCGGCCGATCTCCAGACGTAGGAATCCGAACTACCGCTACATGAGGTCCGCCATGCCGATCGGCTCTTCATTCCGCTCGTGGCAGCTCACCACCGCTACCCTGGCCACCCAACTCGCCCTGCTGGGACTCCCCGCTGCCCTGCCGACAGCTCAGGCCGAGACCCCAGCGACCAAGTCCCGACCGGCCGCCACCACCCCTCAGGGGAAAAAATACCAGTTGGCACCCGCCATCGATCCGCCGACCGCCTATCGGCTCAAAGCCGTCCTCGAGGCCGAAGGCAAGATCAACCCGGCCGCCAAGTCGCCGGTGCCGATCCAGGTGCAGGCAGAGATGGTCTACGACGAACGAGTCCTGGTCGCCGAAGCTCAACGCCGCCAGGCCGTTCGACACTACGATTCGGCTCAAGCCGAGATCACCATCGCGGGCAAAACGACCTCCCGAAAACTCGACGGCGACCGATCGTGGATCGTGTATACGGCCGACGCGGACCGAGCCACTCTGTTTTCGCCCACCGGTCAGCTGCGACGCGATGAACTGGAACTGATTGACCTCCCAGCCAACGCCACGGAACTCGACCGAGTCCTCCCGACGCAATCGGTAGCCCTCCAGGAATCGTGGGAGATCCCCGCCGACGCCGTCACTCGGATCCTCCCCATCGACTCGATTCGCGACGGCCAGCTGATCGGGAAACTCGTCGCCGTCGACGGCGATACGGCTCGCATCGAATTCACCGGAAAACTGCTGGGCTCCGACGAGGGAGCCAAGACGTCGATGGACGTACGAGGGAAGATCAACGTCGACCTCAAGTCGCGGGCGATCAAATGGATCGCGGTCGGCATCGGCGAAGAACGAGAAGCCAACCCGACGGCACCGGCGCTGCGTATGCAGGCCCGGTTGCGCATTGCCCTGGAACCGACTGAGGACGCTGACGACCTGAACGACGCCAATCTCGCCAGCCTCGATGTGCTGCAGCAGATCGACAGCCCCGGGTCGCTCCTCCTGGCCTACGTCTCGCCGACGGCCGAATTTCAGCTCATCCACGATCGGACCTGGCACCCCATCTCTGAAAGCACGGGCCCGGTCATCCTGCGCAAGATCGAGGGCGGCCGCGTCATCGCTCAGTGCAATGTTTCCCAACTGAACCGGCTCCCCGAAGGATCCGAAATGGCGATGGAAGGCTTCCAGAAAGAGATCCGCCAGACGCTCGGCAAAATGTACAACTCGGTCGCCGAGGCGTCGACCGGCCAGACCCCGCAGGGGCTCAAGTACCTGCGGGTCGCCGTCACGGGCCAGGTCGGCCAGATCCCCATGCACTGGATCTACTACCACTTGGCCGACGCGGACGGTTACCGTTGGGCGGTCGTCTTCACCTGTGAGGCCGAACAGCTCGAATCGTTCGCCGGACAGGATACGGCCCTGGTGAACAGCCTCAGCCGAGCCCCGGTCGAAGACCCTCAGACGGCCAGCCAGACCCCGCCCCTCGCCCGATAAATCCGGCACGACTCGGCCAGCCCCACCCCTTACCAGGCCCGTTTTCCCCGCAATCGTTGACCACGCCGATCCGCGCCAACTATACTCAAGACTTGCGCAAAGCTCCTATTCTTCCCTGATGGCCGTGAGCTAGGTGAGTCATGTACGGTGTGGTTGGTTGGTGTCGGGCTCGGACGAGTCTGGGGCTGCTGGGGTGCCTGCTGAGTCTGGCATCGACGGCGGCTGGCCAGACCCCCACCCCGGGGAATTCCCGCCCGCTGGCCGACGGCGTGTTGCGAGTGGTAGCAGCTGAGCCCGACGCGGCGGCGACGGTGGACAAGCCGGTGACGTTGCCGGAGCTGGCTGCGGCCGCCGCGCAGCTCGACTGGAAACCGTCCTCGCTGCCGGCCACCGAGACGCTGAAGGCGGCCCTGGATCGAGCCGCGTTGCGGCGGTCGGTCTGGCAGCTGGAATTTGGCTACAAGCCTTTGCGGACGATCCGGGTGAACTTGAAGCAGCCCGACGGCACGGTCCGATCGACGGTGGTCTGGTATCTGGTCTATTACGTCCGCAACGCCGGGAGTGGATTGAATCTGGAGCGCGAGGCTCCGGATCCGGCCGGCCTGCAGAAGGTGACTCTGAAGCCGGGGTCGGGCCCGGTGCGGTTTCTCCCGTCATTCACGCTGGTCGGCCATGACCGGACGGCCTCGTATGCGGAGTCGATTCTGCCGATGGCGGTGGAGCAGATCCGGCAGCGGGAGCTTCCGAAGGAGACGCTGTACGATTCGGTCTCGATAGGCCGTCTGAATCTGAAGCCGGCTGAGGCCCCGGACGAGGGGAAGGTCTGGGGGGTAGCGACCTGGATCAACGTCGACCCGGACACCGATTTCATGTCGGTTTACGTCCAAGGGCTGACCAACGGCTACCGGCTGGTCGAGGACCGGCAGGGCACGCGGCGCGAGCTGCGGACGCTGCGTCTGAACTTCTGGCGGCCGGGCGACGCGATCGACCCGACGGCCGACGATATCACGTTCGGGATCCCCTTTGCTGACGACCCGACCGAACAATCGGGCATTCTGGAGGCCTACGGGACCCAGGAACGCCTTGATTACGAATGGATCTATCGCTAAAAAGAAGGGTTCTTGATCCAAGACAAGCCTTCATCGATAGGTTCCGGTTAGGGGATTGGTGCGATGGCACATAAGAAAGGTCAGGGGTCCAGCCGCAACGGCCGGGACTCGAATGCTCAGCGACGTGGTGTGAAGAAGTTCGGCGGCGAGACGGTCCGGGCGGGGGGAATCCTTGTTCGGCAGGTCGGCAACAAGTTCCATCCGGGCCGGAATGTGGGCCAGGGTAAGGACTACACGCTGTTCGCTTTGATCGACGGGGTGGTTGCCTTCGATCGTGAAGGCCGCCGCGTGAACGTCGTAGCCAACTAGTTCGCCGGCATCCATCCGGTGGACGTTGGAGTTGAGGGGCCCCGCAAGTGTTTGTCGATCGGGTTCAGATCGAAGTTCAGGCGGGGGACGGCGGCAACGGCTGTTGCAGCTTTCGGCGCGAGAAGTACGTTCCCCGCGGTGGTCCCGATGGGGGCAACGGCGGTGACGGCGGCAGCGTGATCATCCGCGCCAAGCCGGGCGTCGACAGTCTGGCCGCTTTGGCTCAGCACAAGCATTGGCGTGCCGTGCGGGGCCAGCATGGTCAAGGATCGGACTGCCACGGACGGAAAGCGGCCGATCTGATCATCGACGTGCCACCTGGTACGCTGGTCATCGACGCTCGTGACCACTTTGTGCTGAAAGACCTGGCTCAGGAAAACGACCAGGTCATCGCAGCTCGCGGTGGACGTGGCGGCAAGGGCAACCTGCACTTCAAATCGTCGACCAACCGCGCTCCGCGCCAGTGCACGCCCGGGGAAGAAGGCGAAATTCGCCGTCTGGTGTTGGAGCTCAAGCTGATTGCCGACGTCGGTCTGATCGGCAAACCGAATGCCGGCAAGAGCACGGCGCTCAGCCGATTGACTCGCGCTCGACCCGAAATCGCCGACTATCCGTTTACGACCAAGCATCCCAATCTGGGAATCGTCGAACTGTTCGATCGCACGTTTGTGCTGGCCGATATCCCTGGCCTGATCGAAGGGGCTCACCTGGGCGTCGGTCTGGGCCACGAATTCCTGCGACATGTGGAACGAACGCGAGTCCTGGTTCATCTGGTCGAGCCATCGCCGACTGATGAATCCGACCCGATCCGCAATTACTGGTCGATTCGCGACGAGCTGCGGCAGTATGACGCGAGTCTGGCGGAGCGGCCGGAGATAATCGCCGTTTCGAAGGCCGAACTTCCCGGCGCCGAGGCTGTCCGCGACCAGTTGATCGAAGAGACTCGGCAGGCCGCTCAGCAATCGGGCCGACCGGCCCCTCAGGTGCTGCTGTTTTCGGCCGCCACCGGAGTCGGCGTCACGGAATTGTTGACCGCCGTCCTTCAATTGCTGGATCAGGCCGATGCCGCCGAAGCCCATGACTGAGCCTTCGGGCAACGCAACTTCAGCCGCGGCTCCTCGACTGCTGGTCGATGTGGGCAACTCGCAGCTGAAACTGGGTCTTTGCATGCCACCTGTCGCACAATCGCCCCCTGTCAGCCGTCCGGCGATTGAATTGTTGGGCCAGTTGCCACCGGCTCGGCTGTCCGAACACGACCTGCCGCTGACGTTACCTGCGCGGCAAGTTTGTTGGCAGGTAATCAGCGTCTCACCACCGGTGGTTCGATCGCTGCAGCAATGGGTGGCCGACCATCGCCCGGACGACTGGTGGTTGAGTCTCGACTATCGCGATCTGCCGCTGACGATTGCCGTCGACTATCCCGAGCGGGTAGGGCTGGACAGGCTGGCGGCGGCTGTAGGGGTCAATCAGCTGCGGCCTGCGGGCGAGGCTGCGATTGTGATTGATGCCGGCACAGCGATCACCGTCGACGCAGTCGGCCCGGACGGTGTGTTCCTGGGAGGATTGATTCTTCCCGGCCCACGCATTGCCGCCAAGTCGCTCGCATCCCATACCGCTCAGCTACCCGATGTCCTCTTCGATCCGGATGATCTGCCGGCGTTGATCGGCAAGAACACGGTCGACGCGATTCGAGGTGGAATCTATTGGGGATTGCTCGGCGCGATCGAGCTGCTGATCGACCGTGTGCGAACCAAGCTCGCTGCGCCGACTCAGATTTTTGTGACTGGCGGAGCGGTCGAATCGTGGTCCAAGCAGCTGTCGTTTCCGATTCACTACATCCCCGATCTGGTGCTGCTCGGCATCGCTCACGCGGTTCCACGCTCCGAACCGATGCGCGTGGTTGCTCCGACACCGGACGAGTCGGGGACTTAGGATCGAAGGCGTCTCGGTTGGCAACCGAACCACTCACCCGTTGTGCGTTACTCACCCCGGCCGGCCGCGGAGCGTTGGCGACGGTACGGGTGCAGGGACCGCAGGCGACGGCATGGATTGCCCGTCACTTTCAGCCCGCGGGGAGTTTGTCCGCGGGGAGATTGTCTCTCGAAGCCACGCCGCTCGATGCCATCCGTTACGGCCTGTGGCATGGCGAAGACGTGGTGTTGGGTCGAGTGGCGAGTGACGTGTGGGAGATTCACTGTCACGGGGGTGAGTTGGCGCCGGCGAGGATTCAGCAGTCGCTGATCGCCGACGGATGCACGCCGGACGACGGTTGGACGCTGGTGCGGGACGAGTATTCTGCGTGGGGGGCTGGTCTGACGCCGCTGGCGAGAGAGGCTCGACGGCTGCTGGTCGAAGCACCTACGCTGCGCACGGCCACCGTATTGCTGGATCAGTTCCACGGGGCGTTGGACCGCGAGCTGGATCGTCTGGATTGGCTCTGCGGCGCGGGCGATTTCGCGGCGGTCACTGAGTCGCTCGAGCGGCTGTCGGTGGTGGGCCGAGCCGGATGTCATCTGACGCGACCATTTCGAGTGGCCCTGTTCGGCAGGCCGAATGTTGGCAAGAGCAGCCTGATCAACCGCCTGGTCGGTTACCAGCGATCGATTGTGTTGGCACAACCTGGCACGACGCGCGACGTGGTGACGGCGACGATTGCCGTGCAGGGGTGGCCGTGCGAGCTGCGGGATACGGCCGGTGTGCAGTCGACCGACGATCCGCTGGAGGCTGAAGGGATCGCCCGAACTCGCCGAGCGGTGGAGTCGGCCGATCTGATTGTGCGGATTGAAGACGCGGCGGCCTGTCTGAATCGGCTGGACGGTCGCGCTGGAGAACCGTTTGGCTGGTCGCAGATGGAGCTGCCGAGTGCGGCAAGTGGTCTACCGTCGTTGCTGGTCTGGAACAAAGCCGATCTGATCGGAGCGAGCGACATCGATCGACTGCCGGAACCAGGTTGGCCGGTGAGTGCACTCACGGGCCAGGGCATCGATCAGCTCTGGCGAGCCATGGCTGCTGCGCTGGTGCCGGTGGAACCGGAGCCGGGGGAAGCGGTGCCGTTCCTGGAGACTCACGCGGTACTGCTGAATGGTGCCCTACAGGCAGCTCGATCCTACGATTCGGTTTGTCTCCGGCGGACGATTGGCCAACTGCGTGGGGAAGCCAATTCGCTCTGAGTCGCTGGTTCCAGCCAATTCAAGTTGGCACATCATCTCCAGTGGGCCTCGCCCCACTGGTTTAGTGGTAGAGAGCCGATGAGTCCCTGCCGGGTCATCGGCTCTGGCTGCAGTTCAGCAGAAATCGGGGCTTAGCGTTGGGTTTTCTTGGCTGGCTGCATCCGGGCCACCAGTTCGCTGAATCGTTTGGCTTCGGCTGCGTTCCCTTGCTGAGCGTGCATGGCGGCGAGGTTGCTGTAGGGGATGGTGAGCGTGGTCGCGGCGGCTCGACCGGCCTGCACATCGCGCTGCAAGGCTTCGACGCCGAATTGAGTCAGCTCGATCGCCCGTTCTTTGGCATTGGTTTCCCAGAACGATACGCCCATGCTGACAAACAGTTCCCCATAGGTCACGACGTCCATAGCCGGAGTTTCCGCGGTACGGTCCTGCAGTAGGGGTGCGGCCTTGTCGAACCATTTGACGGCTTCGGCATGGTCACCTTCAGCGACGGCGGCCAGGGATCCGGTGAGGAACATGATCTGACCCATCAGGTACTTGTCGTGAGACGACAGTTCGGCGTTCTGGTGTGGACCGATCAGGGCTAGAGCGTTGTTGACGTAATTCTTGCACTGGTTGGTTTCTCCTCGGGACCGTTCGATACGAGCGGCATGGAAGAGCGTTTCAGCCAGGACGATCTCCAGTCGAGCCTGATAGATCGGATCCTGAGAGGCGGCCATCATTTCACGGCCATCGGTAATGGCCGACTCAGCAGCGGTCGCGGGATCCATGGCATTGCCGATGGTGGCGAACGCTTGCAGCGTGGTCCGGTAAACGTGCAGTTTCATGGTCGGATCGCCGTGGTCGTTGGCGATGTAGTCCTCGGCCAGATCCGTAGCCTGCTGCAACCATTTGGGGACGGCGTCTTCGCGTTTCTGGAAATTGCCGAGTGCCACGTCGAGGGCGACGGCGAGGTGGCTGTTGATCAACACGCGTTTGGCGAGTCGGCGTTGAGCGAACCGTTGTTCGTTCAGGAGGGGGGCAGCCAGTTCGATGGCTTTCGTGTGGTGACTGATGGCTTGAGCGTAATCGGCGGTGGTGCCGATGGCGTACAAGTCGCCCAGCTGCTGTTCGGCTAAAGCTCGTACGACCGCCAGCTCGGTGGTCCGCTTGGTCACTTCGCGGATCTGCTGACGAGCTTCGGAGGGTTTGCCCGTTTCGAACATCAGTCGAGCCTGGGTGAGCAGGTAGAATGAGTTCTGGGGCTGGAACTGCACAGCCTTATCGGCATGTTTGAGGGCTTGAGGGAACTGTGCGGCCAGCGTGAGCAGTTCGGCCTTCAGCCAATGAGCATCCGCGTCGTTCGGGTTCAGTTCCAGAGCTCGGTCCAGATCCGCCAAGTCTCGCTGATAATTCTCGAAGTGGCTTTGTTCGGCCCGCATGCGGAACAGTTCGCCCGAGACAGGTTCAATAACCAGCTCAGTGATCTCGCGGCGCCCGGGGTCGTGGAATCCGCACAGCAAACCCAGTTCGGGGACACCGACGCCGAGCTGATTGCCGAGTTCGTCGACAACTTCGACGAGCGCCTCTGGCTGGTATTCGACCTGCGACGCGAAGTCCTCAACGCTGACGGGTTGAGCGAGATGGACGACGAGCGATTTGACGAGATTATCCTGGAGGATGACGTCGACCTGGCGGTACCCTTGGAGCTGATAGTACCAGACGGTCTGGCCGTCTTGAGTCTCTTCGCGCGTCGGGTCGCCCCAATCGGCTCGCACCGCGGCCATGGTGCTGGTCCCCGGCTGGACTTGTCGCACGGCGACGCACTGACCGGCTTTCGGAGCCGATCGATCGACGGCCGACAGATCGAGTGAACTGAGCCACTCGGGGTCCGCCGACCGGCTGGTCGTCCCCTTGTCGGCCGACGTTTCGGCTGCCGGAGCCTCGGGCGTCAGCATCGGCTCAGTCGCCGCGCTCGCGGGCGCCGCAGTCGTATCGGCGGGCGCTGCCGTATCGGCGGGCACTGCCGTATCTGCGGGCGCTGCCGTATCGGAGGTGTTGTTAAGAGCCGTCTGACCCACGGCCATGTTTGGCAAGGTGGTCAGAACCAGGGTCATCGTGCACGTGGCAAAGCGCTGGCCGAACCGGCCGAGCGAAAAGTGTCCCAAAGGGCGATGCATGAGGAGTTCCTCCTGAACTCGATGGACAGAAGCGGGGGGAGGGTACGAAATTCCGCCCAGCGATGGAAGACCGTTCCAGCACGTTTCATGCCCTCCTGCACAAAATCGTCACCGCATCCCGGTGCCAGTGCTAGCGAAGCAGGCGGCGCCGTGGGACTCCCAGCCCGACGAAGAACTTAGCCCAGAATTGGGCTGCTAATACGGCCCGTCCACAAAAATATCCGTGTCTATCCGTGTTCATCCGTGTGATCCGTGGTCCAAATGATCCGTGTTCATCCGTGTGATCCGTGGTCCAAATGATCCGTGTTCATCCGTGCTATCCGTGGTCCAAATGATCCGTGTTCATCCGTGCTATCCGTGGTCCAAATGATCCGTGTTCATCCGTGTGATCCGTGGTCCAAATGATCCGTGTTCATCCGTGCTATCCGTGGTCCAAATGATCCGTGTTCATCCGTGTGATCCGTGGTCCAAATGATCCGTGTTCATCCGTGCTATCCGTGGCCCAAATGATCCGTGTTCATCCGTGCTATCCGTGGTCCAAATGATCCGTGTTCATCCGTGCTATCCGTGGTCCAAATGATCCGTGTTCATCCGTGCTATCCGTGGTCCAAATAATCCGTGTTCATCCGTGCTATCCGTGGTCCCAAATGATCCGTGGTCCAACACTCCGGCGAGAGCGCGAGTGAACGGGTCTATTTCACGTCGTGGCCGAGCATTTCGAAGATAGCCAGATGTTTTCCATCGGGGCCTTTGAGTTCTTTGATCTTGAAGACGCCTTCGACTGAGATAGGTCGGACGGTGAATTGAGTTGTCTTGCCGGGGGCCATTTCGACGACGACGCAGTCGTACAGAGCGGCACCGGGTCCGAAGCAGCATTCCATGTTGTCGCGGACCAGCACGAACTGGCGAATGCCCTTTTGCTGGAAGCTCGGCAGCATATAGCCGCGCAGCCGAATCCGCTTGCCCTGCATCTTCTCGATCTTTTCGGTCAGCATCTCCCGCAGGAAAGGAGCCCCTTTTTCGATCTCGAACTTCAGATCGTCAAACGTGATGTCCTTTACCTTGCCGTCATCGGGCTCGTCGGTGCTCGGTCCTTCCTCCGAACTGGCGGTGGCCGCATCCTGACGGGCCGTTGCTTCGCCGCCGCGCACAGCGTCCCCAACGGCTGACCAGAGGACAGCTGACCAGACGACTGCCGCGAACGGGAATCCGTAGCCCAGGATGGTCTTCACCGTATTGAGTCTCCTTGGGGGGGCGGCTGTCACGAGTTGGCTTGGCATCGCACCAGCGGCACGGTCGATCAGAAGATCCGATCGGCCTCCAGCTGGTAATAGACGCCGTCGAGTCCGTTGACTGGTTTCTTGGATTCGTCGACTTTCAACACTCCCGTGACTCGTCGACGTTGCAGGCTGTAGCTCGTTCGCAACGGGTCCTTCAGCGTCACTTCAATCATATCGGTCAATTTCGGCTGTCCGCCAAAGCAGCAGGTGCCCATGTCGGGGACGAGCACAAAACGTTTGATGCCGGACTTCTGACCGTCTGGATAGACATAACCGGCGACGAAGATTCGCTGGCCGTCAAGCGACTTGGCGGCGGGCGGGATCGGCAGCTGCGGATGCATCGGATCGGGTTGCAGCTCGACAAACGAAATCCGCTGATAACCGTCCGGCACTTCGGTGGCGTAGACGTACGAGTGGAGGAGTCCGCCGCCGATCAGCGACACGAGGGACAGTGCCATACCGGCTCGAGCCAACCCCATGCCTGACACTTCGTCGGCATGCCGACGCACGTTGCGCATTGCCAGAGCAGCCACCAACACACCGACCACGGCAATCGACAGTAGGGGGACGAAGAGAAACGCTGACAGCGACAACACGCCCCAGATGCTGGCTGAAATCGCCAGGAAACTCAACGAACGGTACTGAGAGTAGTCATGTGAGTCGTTATCGGAAGACATCTGAATCGCCACACTCATGGCTCGCTCACCTCTTCAACCTTACTGACTGTCGACTTCAAGTTCACACACACTTCGGATGGATTGATCAGGCGGTGGACCCGCCCAGCAAGACTCGCATCGAAAGGACCAGCGCCGCCACTGCGACGATCGGCACCGCGGCACGCCAGATGCGACGTTCAGCGGGTACCACTGGACTCGCATCGACAATCGCTGTCCGTTCGCCCGGGAGCATATCCATGCCCTCCTGCCGCTGGCGGACCAGTCGATCGGGGACGTTCTGGTCGGCCGGACTTGCACCGGCCAAGGCCTGCCCGCCCGCTGGACGCTCAGCCAATTCGGCTGACGGTTCCAGATGATCGCTGGTCGGCGGTTCGTCCAGCATCGGTTCTTCGACGACGGCGTTCTCTGCCGGCTGCGAATCGTCTGCCGGCTGTCCCGCACCCGGATCGGCATCGAGGGTCGCCTGCACGGTGCGCGGATGAGGCCCGATCGGAGGCGACAAACGCTCATCGCCCGGCTCGGACGGCACCGACGGCTGAGCCAAAGGCTCTGCAGCCAGACTGCTTTCGGTCGTCGGAGCGGGTTGACCGGCGTCGGATGTGTTTGTTGAGCCGGGTACTTTTGGCGGCGTGGGCTTCACCGTGTCGGCGGCCGGACTAGCTGGCGCGGTTGGAGTCGGACTCCCTGAGGTTCCGCCGGCGGCATCACCGGACGGACTGGTGGCGGGAGCTGACCCGTCGGTGCCAGGTTCGCCCTGAGCCGTGCCGTTGGCTGAGTCGTTCTGTGGAGCGAGTCCGCCGAACGAGAAGAACGTATTCGCGCGCTTCACGGCTTCAGGATCTATCGCCGACAGCTCTTCGATGTACTTCGCCGCCTCGGGCAACGGGCAGGCCCGCAGGTAGTTGATCACCGGGACGCGGACCCAGCTGGAGTTCTCATCGGCCTTTTTGAACAGCTCCACCAGCTTCGGCATCGCTTCCCAATCTTCCCAGCGAGCCAGATCGGGGATCACCAGATCGGCCAGCTCGGGGCGGTCGAGCATATGATGGAGGGCCTTCACCAGGGCCGGCTTCGGCAGCACTTCGACTTCGGTCCCGTGAAACCGCAGCGCCATAATTGCTGCGTACGTATCGGCGTATTCCGCTTTCTTGTTTTTCAGGAACAGGTCTTCGATCAGCGGCAGACCCTGTTCCTTGGTCATCATGAGGTAGCAGGCGATCAACGCGTCGAGTCCAGCGCGCGCCTTGCGGTCGTCGGTCCGCATCAGTGTTTCGAGGACCTGAGCGTCGGACGGTTCGGCGCAGATGCCGAGCATGGTGTAGTAGAGCCGCTTGCGAGTGGCCGGCATCTCCGGATCGCTGATCCACTTGAGGAGCCGATCGCGGTGCATTTTGTCCTTCAACACTACGACACCAGCGTAAGGTGTCTTGGCAAACTCGTCGTAGGCGTCGGCGGCCAGCATCGGGTCAGCATCCTCCAGGTATTCCTGGAAGAACTCCAGCCGCGCGGCGTCTTTCGGGAGCGACGGCAGCTTCTGCACGTATTCGATCGCCCGCTCAGAGACCGGCATCGGCGTCGACCACTGGACATTAGGGGCCTCGGTGCCGTTGAGCAGGAATCGTTTGTCGGCTCCGCCCTCTCCAAAGTACAGGGCATCGACGACCTGCCCCGGCTGGGCAAACTCCTCGCCCTTGAGGACCCGTTCGATCACAAACCGAGTCCTGGGGAGCGGCTGATTCGGCGGCGGAAGTTCGGCGGGCAACACCTTGGGCTCGCCTTCGAGCTTGGCCAGCACGACGACCTGCATCGACTCCATTTCTTCGCTCAGCGTCTGCGAGACGGCCGCACAGAACGGGCAGGCGATCCCCCATCCGGCCCAGCCCAGGGCCAGCAGTGCCAGCAGTCCGGCGACAAGTCCAACCGGGGAGCGGTTCGGTTTCCACGCCCGTCCGCCGGCGACGTCGTCGTTATGTTGTCCGGCCATCGTCGGGCCTCCTTCTCTTGTTTCTCTACGTCGGTCGACCACTTTTAGCTTAACACCGTCACCCCAACCCTGCCAGCGCGACCCTTAGGGGGGCCCCCTGAGGATTTGGACCATGACAGGTCGGCCGAGAAACGCGACACACAAGCACGACGCGACAGCGAGTGGGTTTCGACGTAAACCGTTTACTCGCTGGCGCTTCGTGCTTATCACCTACTCACTCGCTGGCGCGTCGTGCTTATCGTCTACTCACTCGCTGGCCCGTCGTGCTTATCGTCTACTCACTCGCTGGCGCGTCGTGCTTATCACCCACTCACTCGCTGGCGCGTCGTGCTTGTCGCGGAAACCCATGTGGCGGAGTCCGACTACGGGGTGGCCGAGAGCGATTTGGCGACGTCGGTCCGGTAGGCCGACAGGGCCGGCAGGAACCCGACCACGATCGCCAGGATCACCAGGAACGGGACCAGGAGCAGTTCGGGCGAGACCAGCCATTGGTGTTCGCTCCCCAGCAAGGGCGATCCCCCCAGCAGTTGGAGGACATTTTCGGCGGGAGCCAGCTCAAATGGACTGACGACTACCCCGGTGCGGTCCTCGATGGTGCGAGCGGCGAGGCCGATCAGCGCATGGCCACCGAGCCAGCCGACCAGCCCCCCTCCGACCGCCAGAATCATCGCTTCCAGCAGGACGACGACCATCACGGTCGTCCGGCTCGCCCCCAGCGACCTCATGATGGCAATCTCGTGCCGCCGGTCCGACATCGAATTGTAGATGCTGACCAGGATACTCACCCCCGACACCACGCAGATCAGCAGCGTGACGCCGACAAAGACCATCTGAATCGGAGCTACGATCAGCTCGAACAGGCCGGTGATCTCACGAATGGGGAGTACGGCCTGAGCCTGTTGACCTTCGTTGATGGTGGTCAGCAGTCCCGGAGCGACTGCCGGGTGTGAGGTGCGAATCAGCAGCGCGGTGACTTCGCGCTGTTCCAGCGGCAGCTTTTTGCGGGACGGCCCCGCTGAGCCTTCGCCAGCCTCATCGTGGTCTCCATGCGGATCCGACGAATCAGCCGTCGCCGCGGCCGCGGAGCCAGTATCGGCAGCTGCGTCTTTCACCGGCTTGGCGTGCCCTTCGAGCAGATAAAAGCCTTCCATGTTGACGAAGACGGCCCGATCGTGTGGCGTACCGCTGGGCGCCAGAATGCCGACGACGGTGAACTCGTCGTGCTTCTTTCCTTCCTCACTGCCATGAGTCGGGTTGATGCGGTCGCCGACTTTGAGGTTAGCGGCGCGGGCCACGCGAGCGCCAACGATGGCTTCGAAGTAGCCGTGTTCGTCGTCCCATTCCTTGAAGTTGCGGCCGGAGGCGAATTCAAATTTCTTGCCGGTCTCCTCATCGTAAACGTAGTCGTTGAACATGTACGAGTTGGTACCGACGACTCGGAAGCTCTGAAAGTAATCCCCCAGACACAACGGGATCACTCGAGCGACCGAGGCGGCATGCTGGCCGGCCACTCCGTCCGCCCGGCGCTCGGCCGGCAGAAACTCCTCATAGAACGAATACGGTATGTTCTCGACCGGCGTGCTGAGATAGTAAACGGTGTTCAGGACCAGCTGGAGCTTTCCTCCTTTGGCGCCGGCGATCAGGTTGTAGCCGAGACTCGAGTTGTTGCGGAACGACTCGGAGACAATACCGTGGATCAGCAGGATGGCGACGACCAGCATCACTCCGAGCGCCAGCGACGCGGCGGTCAGTGACGACGCCAACGCTCGACGCTGCACACTTCGCCAGGCAATCTTCCACAACGGCATGGTCAGCTTCTCCTGTTCTCTAACGTCAGTGCGCCCCGATCTCGAATCGGCTGACAGCAAACTTTCTGGTGGATGGGCTTGGGGTGGATGGGCTTAATGTGCCGCTCCGGAGTCGGCGGAACTCGACGACAGGACTCGATTCAATTCTTCCAGACGTTCCACTCGAGCGAACTGCGAAGCGACTTCCATGGCGTGGGTGACCAGCAGCAGGGTTACGTTTTCGGACTGGCACTGCTGGCGGATCATGTCGATCACCACTTGCTGGTGTCGGGGATCGATATTGGCGGTCGGTTCGTCGGCCAGCAGCAAGCGCGGGCGATTGGCCAAGGCTCGAGCGACCGCCGTCCGCTGCTGTTCGCCGACCGACATCTGCCCCGGCTTGTGGTGGATCCGACCGGCTAAGCCGACTCGGTCCAGCAGATCTCGAGCCCGGGCTCGATCGGCGCCTCGCCGGGAAAAGGTCATCCCCAGCAGCACATTTTCGAGTGCCGAGAAGCCGCTCAACAGATTGAACGTCTGAAACACATAGCCGATATTCTCGGCGCGAAAGCGATCTCGTCCCACTTCACTCAGCCGAGCCGTATCGACTCCGTTGATCAGCACCTGCCCGGAATCGGGACGAGTGATCCCGGCGATGATATGCAGCAGTGTCGTCTTGCCGCCGCCGCTCTTGCCGATCAGCACCACCTGTTCGCCCTGGTCCAGACGGAGCAACGGGACGTCGAGGATAGGGAGCCGCGATCCGTCGGGTTCCCGAAACGATTTGGCTACTTTGATCAACTCCAACATTACCGACCTCGCCGCAAGGCTCGCTGCATGTCCCGCTGAGCCTCCGCCTTCTTCAGAACTTCGCGCTTGTCATGGAGTTTGCGGCCACGGCACAGCCCGAGCAGCAACTTCGCTCGCCCCTGCTTGAAGTAGACCTTCAGCGGCACGAGAGTCAGGCCCTTTTCCACCGCCTTGCCGGCAAACCGCTTCAGCTCCCGGCGATGGACCAGCAGCTTGCGAGGACGCCGCGGCGGATGATTCATGACGTTGGCCTGACGGTACTCCGGGATATCGGCCCCCATCAGCCACAGCTCATTCGCCTTCACTCGACCATAGGCCTCGTCCAGTGAGATGCGATTCTCGCGGAGACTCTTCACCTCACTCCCGACCAGCACCATGCCGCACTCGACCGTCTCCAGCACATCGTATTTGTGGGACGCTTTGCGGTTCTCCGAGACCACCCGCTCGTTCGTTGTCTTGTCGCCCGATTTGCCGGACGCGGTAGGCTTTTTCGCCATGGACGGGGATTGCCGAGCTGCCAAAAAGGGGGAAACAGAGATCGCTCAACTCAGATTATACGCCAACCGGTCGGCCAGGTTCAGGCGTCCGGCACCGAGGTCGGGTGCCCTTTCCGAACCCGACGGGTCGCCCGAGCTAGGCTCTGCGGCCCCTCCGTTCTACAATGTTGGCACGGGCCATCTGGCCCATCCACCGATCCCGGGCGACGGGATTCCGAGCTGCCAGGTGTGAGCGAGCAGGCGAGTTGTGAGCATCTCCCCGACGTCCCCGAGTTTTCCCCAGCTTCCCATTCTGGCGGAGGGTCCACCAGCCGACGAAACTCGCCGGCGCCTCCCACCGTGGCTCAGACGCCAGGTTCCCTCGAGCAACGCGGATTTTGCGACCAGCCGCGTGCTGGACGATCTGAGGCTCGAGACGGTCTGCGAGAACGCCAAATGTCCGAACCGGATGGAGTGTTATTCGCAGCAGACGGCCACGTTCATGGTGCTGGGCAACGTCTGCACCCGCTCGTGCGGCTTCTGCGCGGTATCGCGCGGGCGGCCCGATGAGCTGGAGGATGACGAACCGGCTCGCGTGGCCGAGGCGGCCGAACGGTTAGGGCTGAAATACGTCGTCATCACTTCGGTGACTCGCGATGACCTCCCCGACGGCGGGGGTGAGCATTTTTACCAGTGCATCCGCGCGGTGCGGGAGCGTACCGGGGCGGCCGTGGAAGTGCTGACACCGGACTTTATCCTGCAGCCAGCCGGACTCGACCGGGTCATTGAAGGTGCACCCGACGTCTTCAACCACAACACCGAGACGGTTCCCCGGTTGTACCGTCGGGTGCGTGGACCTCGCTCTGACTACCGCTGGACACTGCACGTACTGCGTCACGTGAAGCGGTCCAATCCGGCGATCAAGACCAAGAGCGGACTGATGCTGGGCCTGGGCGAAACTCGCGAGGAGACGCTCGACGTCCTCGCCGACCTGCTCGAGGCCGGCTGCGACTTTCTGACGTTGGGCCAGTATCTGCAGCCGTCGACCAGTCGCTTTCTGCCGGTGGAACGGTACCTGCATCCGGACGAATTCGCCGAGCTGGGTCAGCAGGCGAAGCTGATGGGATTCAAGCAGGTGGCGAGCGGTCCGTTTGTGCGGAGCAGTTATCACGCGCGGGACATGGCCGAGACGTTCTGAGCGTCTGTCGAGCCGCACAATCACTACGACCCCACCCTGCGAACTTCGAAATTCACCCGCTCCGATACGCTCTGACCGTGAGTTGGAGGTTGTGAGCTATATTTCTGCGGGGAGTTGTCTGGATGGGGTTCCGCGCACCGGTCGCCGATTGGGCGATTGTCGACGTGCTGAATCACGGACCCCGTTTGTATCCTGGGACGCTGACCGACCCTTCCCCGAGGGCTCGGCTGGTCGGTGTCCGCACATGGAGATCTGGAAGATGGAGAGCTGGAAGATGTCGAATGCTGCTTGGCGTACGTTGGTGCTTGGCTTGAGCTGCTTGATCTGGATCGGCTGCGCTCCGTCGAAGTCGGAGCCCAAGAAAGAGGACGCTCCGAAGACCACGGCCGCACCCTCGGCAACTTCGGAGACGGCCAAAGTCTCGACGGTCTACTGTGGCAAGTGTGGCGAACTGAAGGGTTCGACCAAATGCTGCGCCGCTGACGTGGCCACTTGCGAATCGTGCCAGCTGCACAAGGGAACCGCTCTGTGCTGCAAGGTCTCCGGCGAACTGGCTGGTCAAGACGTTTGTGGCAAGTGCGGCCTGGAAGCCGGTTCGGCCGACTGCTGCAAGGCGGGCGCCGAGTCATGCCCGAAGTGCCACCTGGCGGCCGCCTCACCGCTGTGCTGCAAGGTCCACAGCCTCGACGGCCATGAAGACGCCGCGGCAGCCCCGGCTGACGCTGCTGCCGAAACGAAGGAAGCTCCCGCCGCCAACTGATCTGGCGACGCGATCGATCCGCGAGAACGACTCAACCCTCTTCCCCTCGAGCACCGGGAAGAGGGTTTTTTGTTTCACTGTTGACGCCAGGGCACTGCCGCTGTCGCGCTCGGCGGCTCGGCGGGCCAGTGATTCGGATTGATCGAATTGATGAGTGCTTCAGATCTTGTGCTGTGTCCGCATGCGCTGAATATCGTGAGGATGACCGAGTGCCAGCACTACGTCGTGTGGCTGAAAGGCGTAGCTAGCCTCGGGATTGAACACCATCTTGCCGGCCGCATTCTTGACCGCGACGAACAAGACGCGGTGTTTGCGATGAGCCTCGGTCTGGTCGACTGTCATGCCAATCAGCGGACTGCCCGGCGGTAATTCGATCTCCGCCACATCGAGTTCCTCAAACGAGCTGTCGGCCACAGCGTCCATCAGATCGGCCACGGTGGGCCGCATGATCATCCGTCCGAGCTTCTTCGCACCCACGACAGCGGGGAGCAGAACACGGTTCGCGCCGGCCTGCTTCAGCTTCTTCTCGGTCGTCAAGTGCTCGGCTCGTGCAATGATCTGGATCTGCGGGCAGAGATTCCGAGCGGTCAGCGTGATGTAGACGTTGTCCGGATCGGATGGCAGTCCTGTGAACAGAGCTTTGGCCCGTGAGAGACCCGCCATCTTCAAGGTCTCCTCCTCCGTCGCATCACCCTCCACGCACAGATAACCTTCCTTGCGCGCCAGGTCGATCACCAACGGGTCCTTGTCGACTACCACGACGGGCTGTTTCTGATCGGCCAGATCCTGGACCAGCACCTGACCCACTCGCCCGAACCCGCAGACGACGACGTGTTGCTTAAGCTGTTCGATGTCTCGGTACATGCGACGCTGTCCTATGACGCGGTCAATCTCGCCAGCAAACAATAACTGGACAAAACCTCCCAGCGTGTAAATCGACGCGACGGTGCCGGTCATCACCACCACGATTGTCCAGAGCTGAACCCCTTGCGGCGCTGTCGGCCGCTCGGCGTACCCCACGCTCGAGATGGTAATCACGACCGTCCAGAGAGCTTCGAGCCACGAGTAGTTGCCGATCCACACAAAACCCACCGTTCCGATCAAGATCATCAGAATCAGAAAGGTAAAGCCTTCGCGGATCCTCTCTAGCGGTGTCTTCATGTTCGCTTGACGGCCACCCAACCAACCCTCGTTACCCGGTCTTGCGAGTTTTCAGTACCAGGACCGGGCATGGTGACAGCCGCACCACGCGTTCGGCTACGGAACCGACCAGCAACCGCTGCAGCCCGCTCCGTCCATGCGACGGCAACACGATCAGCTCGGCGTTGGTCTCACCCGCAAAGTCAACAATCGCCTGGCCCGGATCGCCAAAGACGACCTTCGATTCCACTCCCCGAGTCGCGTCGGCGTCGAGCCGTTCGAGCAGCGCCTCCTCTGCGCGCTGACGCATCAAACCATAGTCCATCGACTCCCAGATCTCCGTCGGCTCTGTCATCGCCAGATCGGGCAGAACATGCACGACCTTCACTGCCGCTGGAGATTCGGCCAGACCGATGGCCGTCACTACCGCCGCCATCGACTCATCAGAAAAATCGACCGGCACCACCACACTCTTCTTCGCTGCCCAGGTCATGGCTGCCCCCCACCCTTTCTTTAACGCTGCCTGCCTCCGGAACCGCCGCCCTGTGCTCGGTCCCCCTCTCAACTCACGATTCACCTTCAATCGGATGGCGATAGGTCAAAACCGGACACTTCGCCCCCCGCAATACTTCTTCCGCTACGGAACCCATCAACAGCCGCCGGATGCCCGATCGACCGTGAGTTCCCATTACGATCAAGTCGACGCCCAGTGTATTGGCCAGCTCCAGAATGGCGCGCCCCGGCTCGCCGTCGATCACCCGACGCTCAACCGGGATGTTCGGATCGGGAACCCGCATCGCCTCCAGCGACTCACGCGTCACGTCCGCCGGCGCTGGCACGCCAATGGCAAAGTCACCAGCGGAATAAACCGCCGGAGGCTCGATCACATGGACCATCACCAGCGTCGCTCCGGTATCCCGAGCCAACGACATGGCCAACGGCAGAGCCGCCTCACTGGCTGGCGAAAAATCGGTCGGAAACAGGATCTTCTTGGCCTCCATCGTCCTACCCCCCTTTCACCGGCGAAAACACCGGCCCAGCACCAACCCTCTATCCCGCAAATCAAATGCCGCCCCCAAAGAGCGAGCCATCGGGCCCTGTCGGCACACTATCCTGCCTCGTACCCGCTCACCAGTGTGCATTATCGCACATGTTTGACCGGAACAGACGATCCGATCAGGCGCCGAGAATTGCCCGCGACACCACCCCTTCATTCATCGTGGCCTTTTCGGGGCGGCCCTTGTACACATAGATCAACTGGTCGGGGTCGAGCCCCATCAGATGGAGGATCGTGGCGTGCAGATCGCGCACATGGATGCGATCCTGCACGGCATGCAGGCCGGCTTCGTCGGTGGCGCCGATCGACCGACCACCAGCCAGACCCGCCCCGCTGAGCCACATGGAGAATCCGGTCGGATTGTGGTCCCGACCGTTCCCCTTCTCGCTCATCGGCGTGCGACCAAACTCACCACCCCAGACGACCAGCGTCGAGTCGAGCAATCCGCGCTGCCGGAGGTCCTTCAACAGTCCGGCCACCGGCAGATCGCTCTGCCCACACATCTCAGTGTGATTCTTTTCGATCCCCGAGTGAGCATCCCATTTGCTGCCGGCGCCATGATAGAGCTGCACGAACCGCACTCCCCGCTCCACCATCCGGCGAGCCAGCAGACATAGCCGGCCGAAACTGGCCGTGCGCGGTTCGTCGAGCCCGTACATTCGACGAGTCGATTCGGTTTCCTGACTCAAGTCGACCGCTTCGGGTGCCGTGGCCTGCATGCGATAGGCAAGCTCATAGCTGTTAATCCGTGCTTCCAACTCCGTATGGTCCGGATGCCCATCCGCATACCGCTGGTTCCACTGTCGCAACAGATCGAGCTGGCGACGACGAGTGGCCGGCTGAGTGGCCGCGGGGAGCGCGAGATTCCTGAGCGGTGGCCCTTCACCCTGCAACGACGTCCCCTGATACACGGCCGGCATGAAACCCATGCTCCAGTTCCGCGGACCGTTCACCACCTGCGACGGATTGTCCTGCATCACCACAAACGCCGGCAGATTCTCATTCTCCGACCCGAGGCCGTACGTCACCCAGCTCCCCAGACAAGGACGCCCGGGGATGGGTGAGCCCGTATTCATCTGACAGACGCCGCCCGAATGATTGATGCCGTTCGTCCAACACGACTTGACGACCGTCAACCAGTCGGCACACTCGGCTGTGTGCGGCAACCAATCCGAAAACCACAAGCCGCCGGCTCCGTACTGATGCCAGCGGCGTCGTGACGCCAACACGGGTGACTCCATTTCACCCATCGCCGTAATGACCCGCGGAAAAGTCGCCGGCAAGGGTCGACCGGCCATTTGTGCGAGCGCCGGCTTCGGATCGACCAGATCGATGTGGCTCGGCCCACCTTCCATGAACAGAAAGATACAACTCTGTGCCTTCCCCGGACGATGAGCGACTCGAGGGCTGAGCGGATTCGCGGCCGAGCTCTGACGGGCCAGCAGATCGACCAGCGGCAGCAGACCGAAACCGGTACCGGTACGAGCCAGCATCTGGCGACGACTGATCGCTGTCGGCTCGTTTCCCGATGGCTGCGGCCTAGGACTCATGCCAATCACCTCTCGCCCATCATTCGATATAAGCGAACTCGTTCGCATTCAGCAGGACCTGACACAACTCGGTCAAGGCGACCTGCGTCGATGGCTGACCCGTCAGGTAGCCCACTCCTTCAACCAGCTCATGGGGGAATGGAGAGCGCCGCAAAACCAGCTCAAACGCCTGAGTGACCATCGATTCCAGATACTCACGCTGCAATCGTTCGGCCTGCTGGCCGGTCACCGACTGCGTTGGAGACGGACATTGTGCTTGCACGCGTTTGGCCAGCTCTTGCGCCTGATTGACGGCCCAGGTGCTGTTGAGCATCCACAGCGCCTGAGTGACCGAAGTCGTTTCCACTCGCTGAGCAATACTCAGGATTCTGTCCGGTGCGTCGAAGGTCGCCAGCATTTCCGCCGGCGAATTTCGCAATACCTTGGTGTAAATGCTGCGCCGCGCAGCATCGTGGGGTACCGACGGCCCACCGACTTGCCCGTCGAGCTGTCCAGTGATGGACAGCACATTATCCCGCAATTGCTCGGCGGACATCCGCTTCACTTCCCACCGCCATCGCAGCGTGTTGCGCGGGTCGACCAGTCGGCACGATTCGGCACCAGGGTGCTCAGCCGACTGTCGATAGACGGCCGACAGCACGATCTCACGTTGCAGATCCTTCCAGGAACCCTGCGACTGAATCAGCCGCTGGGCGAGATAATCGAGCAGCTCGGGGTGTGACGGCGGGTCACCCAGCCGCCCCAAGTCGCTCGGCGATGCCACCAAGCCGAGCCCGAAATGGTGCTGCCACAGCCGATTGGCCATGACTCGCCAGGTAAGTGGATTGTCGGGCTGGGTCAGCCAGCGGGCGAGTGCCAGCCGTCGACCCGTCGTCGGGGCCGATCCAACATCGGCGAGCTGAGCGGGTCCGGGGGCCAGCAGAGTCAGGAACCCAGGGGCTATCGACCGACGGCGCCGATCACCGGGCATCACCACCTCCGGTTCCACTCGGCCCAGATCGCGCACGGTCAGCGCTGTCGGTAGCGACGTCGGCGGCTGCACGGCCAGCTCCCGCAATTGCCTCCGCAGCGGTTCGGCTCGAGCTTGATCGGTTTCACTCAACTTCAACGCGCCGTATTCCACTTCGATTTGCAGATCGACCAGGTGAGTTACCTGCTGTTCCAGCGGAGTCCGCTGATCGGCCGGCTTGGCGTAGATCGCCTGCACCTGCGGCGGAAACTTGCTGATCGCCCCGAGAGCCGCCCGGCGACGGTAGGGTTCCTCGATCGCCGCCAGCTCCGCTCGCGGAACGGCCGATACCTCCAGCCATTGAGTCTGCAGTCGTCGGTGCTCGGCCACCGCGGTTGGCTCAGCCACCTCCACTTCACTCGGCAACATCGCGGCAAAGAAGGCCTGCAGTCGGTAATAATCCTCCCGCAAGATCGGATCAAACTTGTGATCATGACAGCGAGCACAGGCGAATCCCAAGCCGAGGAAGACGTCGGCCGTGACGTCGGTCAGCTGATTCTGGATCTCGGCCCACTGGGACAACGCATCACGCTGGTTGTATTCGTACAGATAGAGCCGCAGATAGCCGGTTGCCACCTGAGCCTCGAGGCTGGTCGGCTGCAGCTCGTCGCCCGCCAGTTGTTCGGTTACAAATTGACCATACGGCTTGTCGGCGTTCAACGACTGCAGGACGTAATCGCGATAGCGCCACGCGGAGGGCCGATAAGCGTCTTGCTTGTAACCATCCGACTCGGCGTAGCGGACCAGGTCGAGCCACATGCGGGCCATCTGTTCGCCGTAGCGAGGGCTGGCCAGCAGGTGATCAACCAGGCGTTCTTCGGCGCCAGGTCGATGATCGCTCAGGTACCGTTGCAGCTCGTCCCGTTCCGGCACCAGACCGGTCAGATCGAGATAGACTCGACGCGCCCAAGTGGCACGATCGGCCGGTGGTGCGGGCTGGAGCTGGGCTGATTCCAGCTTGGCCAGGACAAACGCGTCGATGGTCGATCGGCACCAGGAGGAATCGGACACCGCGGGGACCGGACCAAGGTGCAACGGCTGAAACGCCCAGTAGGCTCGATCTTCGGCCGTGAACTCGGACGACGGTTGCCGCACATGGGCTTCTTCAGGCCAAACGGCTCCGTCACCAATCCACCGCACCAGTACGGCGATCTGTTCGTCGGACAGCCGTCCATCAGGAGGCATCTCGAGCGATTCGTAGCGGACGGCTTCGATCAACAGGCTCTGTTCGGGATGACCGGGGACGATCGCCGGTCCTGAAGTGCCGCCAGCCAGATGATGGCTGAGTGCATCGAGTCGCAAGTCGGCCTGCTGTTTCTCGGGTCCGTGGCAGCCCCAGCAGTGTTGAGCCAGCAAGGGTCGCACGTGCTGTTCAAAGAACTGGAACCGTTGGGCCTGATCGTCAGTCCCAGCCTGGCTGGCAGGAGCTGCGGGTGACGACGGGGCGAGTTCCAGCTCACCGGCCGATGCTGGCAAGTTGGCGGCCAAGGGGCCGACAACGACGGCGAGCACGATCAGCGCCCAGCGCATCGGATACTTTCGCCGTCGAGAACACGGTGAGTCCATCGGGCACCCTTCCCCCCTGAGGATTGTGCGAGACTCATTGTAACCCAGGCGAACAGCCAAGTCGTCACCGAAAAGCCCAACCGAAAAGTCCGACCGAAAAACCCGGGTAGCCCGCCAGGGATTAAACTGGCCATGACCCGGCGGTACGACCATCAGCCGGGAATCTTTAGGGTTGCGAGTAACGGGGCTTGGCGATGAACATTTCGGTCGGCGGTCGCCGGTGTCGAGTTATGGGGCTGGTCGTCTGCCTGTTGGTTACCGGCTGGGGGACGACGGTTGTCGGGGAACCGACGGTCGTGGAGTCACCCAACGGTCGTAACCGGCTGTCGTTGTCGGTTGTCGACGGGCGACTGGTGTATGAGGTGCATCGCGACCAGCAGTTGTTGTTGGGCCCGTCGCCGCTGGCGCCGGTGATGCATCCTGATCACGATCTGGGGCGCGTTGACTCTGAGATCGTGCTGGAGACCAGCACTAAAATCTTTACGTCAGTTCTGCCGTGGGGCAAATCGGCCTCCTTGTCCGAAGACTGCAAATCGGCGATCGTGGGATTGTTGAGTGGCGACACCAAGTGGCAGGTGGAATTGCGGGCCTACGATTCAGGCGTGGCATTTCGGTATCGCATTCTGTCCGATGACAGCAACGTGACGCTGAAACTGGCCGACGAGGCGACGGAGTTTCAGCCGACCGGCCAGCCCAAGCTGCTGTTCAATACGCTCGACAGTTTCACCACTTCGCACGAGTCGCTCTACGAACACCGTCAGCTGAGCGACCTGCCATCGGGAAAACTGCTCGATTGTCCCCTGTTGATCACCTGGCCCGACGGGCCGGCCGCCGCGATCACCGAAGCTCGTGTGCGAGATTTCGCGGGGATGTATCTGCAGCGACCGGGTGCGGAATCGTCGGCGCTGCGGACGCGACTTTCGCCCTTGCCGGACCAGGAAGGGGTGAGTGTCACCAGTCGGTCACCGATGGGGAGTCCGTGGCGAGTGATCCTGTTGGCGGACGAAGCGGGCAAGCTGCTGGAGAGCAACCTGCTGCTGGCTTTGAACCCGCAACCCGAGGGGGACTTCAGCTGGGTCGTTCCGGGAAAAACGACGTTTCACTGGTGGGCTGGCGAGTTTGAGCACGACTTTGAGACGCCGGCGGGGAGTGCCAATTTTCTGCGGCGGCATCAGCTGTACATCGATTTCTGTGCCCGCCACGGAATCGCTTATCACGGTCTCTCCGGGGACGGACAGGCTTGGTACAAGCAGTCGCCAACCAGCTACGGCACACCTGCGCCCGACGCGAATGTCCTGGAACCGCGTCCCGAGATCCAGCTCCCCGCGATTCTGGATTACGCGCGACAGCGGGGCGTCGGCATTCGCCTCTGGGTCCACTGGAAGCCACTCAGCGAACAGTTGGACGAGGCGATGTCCACCTACGAGAAGTGGGGCGTGCGGGGGTTGATGATCGATTTCCTGGATCGCGACGACCAGGAGATGATTCGATTGTCCGAACGCATGTTGAGCAGCGCCGCACGGCACAAGATCCACGTGCAGTTTCACGGCTCGTCAAAGTTCAGTGGTGAGCAGTTCACGTTTCCCAATCTGATGAATCGGGAAGGCGTGTTGAACCTTGAGTACGACAAGTGGAGTGACCTGTGCACTCCGGACCACAACGTGAACGTGGCTTACACGCGGGCCTTGGCTGGGCCGGTCGACTATCACCACGGCGGTTTTCGCTCGGCGACCCGTGAATCATTTCGCCCACGGGAACTCCGCCCGTACGTGATGGGGACTCGTTGCCACAACCTGGCTCTGTATGTGGTGTACGAGAATCCGATGCCGATGGTTGCCGACACGCCTGATGCGTATGAGGGACAACCCGGATTTGAGTTCCTGCGAGCCGTGCCGACGACCTGGGACCAGACCAAGTTCGTGACGGGCAATCCTGGCGACTTTATCGTTGTGGCTCGACGCCAGGGCGGCGTCTGGTACCTGGGGGGCATGACCGACTGGACGCCGCGCGAGATCTCGGTGCCGCTCGGTTTTCTGGATGCCGGAACCTGGGAGGCGGAGATCTATGCAGACAGTGCCGACGCGGTGCGCGACCCGAACTTGCTGACCGTCCGTCGACAGACGGTCACCAGTGAAACGGCATTGAAGTTGCTGTGTGCGCCGGGGGGTGGCTTCACGGCGATACTCTCGCCGCGCTGAACGGGCTCAGTCCGGAGCTTCATTCAACGATTCGCATCACACGTCGAGGTTACGGACTTCCAGGGCGTGCTGTTCGATAAATTCCCGGCGCGGCTCGACTTTGTCGCCCATCAAGACTCGGAACATTTCGTCAGCGGCTCCGGCATCCTGCATGCTGATTTGCAGCAGGGTGCGGTGAGCCGGATCGAGAGTCGTGTCGCGCAGCTCATCGGCATTCATTTCGCCCAGACCTTTGAAGCGGGTCACTTGCAGCCCTTTTTCCCCGGCGGCCCGGATAGCGGCCGGGAGTCCTCTCAGGTCTTCGAGCCCGATTTCGGTTTCACCGCGGCGGAGGACGTACCGCGGTTCTTCGATCCCGGTGCGATCTTGCGGGATGAGCGACTGGAAATCGAAGCCGAATTTTCTCAGGTCTTCGAGTCCCGAGTTGATGGTGCGGACTTCGTGCAGTTCGACGATCCGCAGCGGAACGTCCGACTGGGAATGGCCATTGGCATTCGTACCCGACTCAGCATTGTGCTGTTCAATCAGCGCATCGAGTTCATCGCGGTTGACGAGCCAATGTTCGTGGCGACCTTCGAAGACGTGATAGACGGGGAGCTTGGCGGTTTGGGGATTAGCCCGTCCGGCGTGAATCTTGAGGGACAGACCGCGTCGTTCGAGGACCAGCAGGGCTTCTTCCATGTTGGCCAGCGTCTTGCAGAGCTGGCGCATGTCGTCGCCGTCGACCAGACGATTATCGTCGGCGACGAGGACGGTGTCCTGGAGCCCTTTTTCCAGCAGCTGAGCCCGCATTTCTTCTTCGGTCTGGACGTAGTAGGTCTCCTTTTTCTGCCGGACGCGGAACAGAGGCGGCTGGGCGACATAAACGTGTCCCTTGGAGACGAGCTCATACATCTGGCGGTAGAAAAAGCAGAGCAGCAGCGTGCGGATGTGCGATCCGTCGACGTCGGCATCGGTCATGATGATGATCTTGTTGTACCGGAGCCTGGAGAGATCCTGTTCCATGCCGATACCCGCGCCGATCGCCTGGATGATGCTGCGCACCTCTTCGTTGGCCAGCACTTTATCTTCGCGGGACTTGTACGCGTTGATGATTTTGCCGCGCAAGGGGAGGATTGCCTGGTACTCGCGCAATCGTCCTCCTTCGGCACTCCCGCCGGCCGAATCACCTTCGACCAGGTAGAGTTCACATTTCTCCATATCGCGGCTGGTACAATCCCGCAGTTTGCCTGGCAGACCACCGCCGCTGAGCGCTCCTTTGCGTTCGCGGAGCAGGGCCTTGGCTTTGCGAGCGGCTTCGCGAGCCTCGGCAGCCAGAATTCCTTTGCGAATGATCGTCTTGGCCGTCTTCGGGTTCTCTTCCAGATAAGTGGCCAAGGCTTCGCCGACGGCCGAGTTCACGATACTTTCGACGTCGCTGTTCCCGAGCTTGGTCTTGGTCTGACCTTCGAACTGCGGATGGGGAACCCGCATGGAGATGACGGCGGTCAGACCTTCGCGGAAGTCATCGCCGGTAATGGCCAGGTCCTTGAACAGATTCTCCTTGCGACCGTAGTTGTTGAGCGTACGGGTCAGGGCAGCGCGGAAACCCGAGACGTGCGTTCCACCTTCATGCGTGTGGATGTTGTTGACATACGAATGCAGGTTCTCGGTGTATTCACCCGAATACTGCACGGCAATTTCGTATCCGACGTTATCAATCTCGCCTTCGAAATAGATCACATCCGGGTGGAGCACCTCGCTGGCTCGATTCAGATGCTCGACAAATTCCAGAATGCCCCGTTCATAGAAGAACTTGTCGCCCTGGCCATTTCGTTTGTCGAGAAATTCGATGCGGACGCCGCGGTTGAGGAAGGCGAGTTCCTGCAGGCGTTTGTGAAGCGTGTCGTAGGAGAACTTGGTGGTCTGGAAGATCTTCGCATCGGGTTTGAACGTGGTTTTGGTACCGCGCTGCTTGGTCGCTCCGATCCGCTTGACATCTCCCAGCGGTTCACCTCGTTGATATTCCTGCTGAAAGATCTGGCCGCCTCGATGGACTTCGACCGAACACCATTCGGACAGGAAATTGACGACAGTTACGCCCACCCCGTGCAGACCGCCTGAGGTCTGGTAGGCCCCTTTGTCGAACTTGCCGCCGAATTTCAGCACGGTCATGACGCCTTCCAGCGTCGAGACTTCTCGGCCCAATTCCTCAGACAGCTGAGCATGCCGTTCGACCGGAATTCCTCGTCCGTCGTCTTCGATGGTGACGCTGCCATCTTCGTTGATCGTCACCTGGATGGTCGTGGCAAAGCTGGCCATCGCTTCGTCAATCGAGTTGTCGACGACTTCGTAGACCAGATGATGCAGACCACGAGCTGTGGTGTCACCGATGTACATGCCGGGCCGTTCACGCACGTGCTCAAGGTCCGACAGATGCTTGATCGCATCCGCGCCGTAGTTGGCGTCACCTTGAGCTCGAGTCGTGGAGGTCTTCTTGCCTGGCAACAGCTGGTCGCCCGACATTTCCTGATCACCTGATTCACTCATCGCTGGTCCGTTCACTCAGTTTCGAGTTTGCGTTGTATGGTTTCAGTCCACCTGTCCGAGCCGAAAACGCAGGTCGCGTACCTTCTGTTCGGGTACCAGTTCCTGCAATCGCTTCAGCAGGATCGCTTTTTGAAAGTTCAGTTCCTGCAGGATCACCGAGTTGGTCACGACGACTTCCAGCACTCCCCGCTGACAGTTCCCGGGCCGGGTCTGAGCCGTCCATCGGCCACTGGCCTGCTCCCAGGCCTCTCTCAGTTCCTTGGCCCCCTGCAGCCGTCCGTATCCGCGGCTGGCCATCAACGACGACACAATGTCGGAGATGCGCCTCGGTTCTCCTCCCCGCTCCCCATCCGCCTTCATCGTATCAGCCGCCCGCATGCTCTCGAGCCAGTGGCATCACCACGTACTGATAGCCGTCTTCCGTTTCGGCCATGGTGGCGCTCTGCGCATCGAGAAAATGAAAAGTGAAATTCGACGACAGATCCAGAACTCGCATGAAGTCAGCCATGAACGCGTTGTCCAGACACAAGGTCACCGGCGGACCATCATAGGCCACCGGCAACTCCACTCGCGTCTGTCCGACGTTCGCCGTGCGGGCCGACAGAACCAGCTGGCCGGCTTCAAAGGCAAAGTCGATCCCCTTGCTCTCCTTGTCGGTCACAATCGCCGCCTGACGCAAAGCCGAATAAACGGGCCCCACCGGTAAACTCACCGCCGCATGACTCTTGGCGTTCGGGACCACTTCCCGCCAACGCGGGAAACGACCCTCCACCAGCCGGCTGAAAATCATCGCCTGCGACGACCGAATGACGAACATGTTTGGCCTGAGCATCAGGGCCACGCTCCCCTGCTCGTCAAACAAAGCCCGGTCAATCAGCTGCAATGCGCGGGTCGGTACGATCGTGTTCTGGTCGGCCCGAGTTACCTGGCCCACCTGTTCCACCAATCCGTTCATTTTCGCCAGCCGACGACCGTCCGTAGCGACCGCCGTCAATCGATCCTGATCAAACTCAAACAATACCCCGCCCAACGCAAAACGGCTGCTGTCAGTGTCCGTCGCAAAGACCGTGCGGTGTATCAGCGTCCGCAACAGCGGCGCACTGACCTGATAGTAGTTCGCATCCGTGATCTCCTCCACCGTCGGAAACTCGTCCGGATTCTGCGCGGGTAACTTGATCACACTTCGTTCACCACGCACCACCAGGTTGTTGCCGTCGCTCTCAATCCGCAACTTCTCGTCCGAACTCTCCCGCAACAACATCCCAAACCGCGCCGACGGCAAAATCGCCTGACCGCCCGATTCCACTTCCAAGTCATGGACTGTGATGCGAATCCCGACGTCCGTGTCCGTAGCGATCAGCTTGCCTGAGTCCTGACCGACCTCCAGCTTGACGTTCTGCAGAATGGGCTTGGGGCTGCGCTGAGCCACAAAACTCTGAGCCGCCTGGTAAGCCGCCGTAAAACTCTCACGCTGACACGTAAATCGCATTACTCACCACCCTGCCACTTTTCGGGCGTCGACGAGGCGACTCCCCTATTCTCTTTACTGTTTCTTTAAACTCATCAGTATTAGTAGGAACATGCCGCCGGCAGCTGTCGATATCAGGTCCTGCAGCACCTCGGATCGTTCACTTCGGCGGCCATTTTCCGCTCTTTTCGACCCCGCTCCCTGCTCGCGATCGACCGTGGAAAAACTGTCCGCTCTCGTTCAACTTTCGTCGAGTCCCGTCGCCCTTTGTTCATCGTCATCCTGACCCGACGTCCGGCCACCGCAGGCCATCATCAGCGGCCGACAACCGCCGACAACAGACAACCTGTTTTCCACAGGCGACGTGGTCCCCTCCACTTATGGGCCCCTCCAGTCACGGTCCCCTCCAGTCACGGGCGGCTCATGCCGGTTCTGAGGATTGCATCCGTATGCGAATCCCCTCCAGCTCCGATTTCAATTCGACTTCCCGCTCCAACAACCGCTCAATCTTGCGGCACGCATGGATCACCGTCGTGTGATCACGGCCCGAAAAGTACTCTCCAATCCGTTCCAGACTCAGCCCCGTCATCTCGCGAGCCAGATACATGGCAATGCTGCGAGCCCGCATGTTGCCCGTGCGACGCGATTTGCCTCGAATGTCGGCTACCCGCAGCCGGCACTGACGGGCCGTCGCTTTGACAATGTCAGCCAGCGATACGGCCCGCTCCGGTGCGACCTGGTCGATCCGCAACCGCACGTCCGTCAAACTCAGCCGACTCGGTTCGTCTCCGACACTGCCGGCGGCCAGCGACAGCAGAGCGCCTGTCAACTGCGGGATCCCCAAGTCGTCACGGTCGGCCAACTGTTCGGCTACCGTACCCTCGACTCGCCGACCCGTTTCCTGCGACCAGCGGTCAATCCAGGCCAGCCGAGTCGACCGCGTCGGATACTCAACCTCCGCCACCAACCCACCCGCCAGACGACTCGTCAATTGAGCTGACCAGTCGTTGGCCGAAGAGACAGGCGTCACCATCGAACAGATCGTCGGTCGCATCGCATCCGTTCGCGCTTCAATCAACCGAGCCAGCTCCAGCTGTGCTCCCGGCTGCTCCGTTAACCGATGTACGTCCTCCACCACCCATATGCCCCACGATTCGTAGCGATCGCGAAACGCATCCAGGTCGCCCAATTGGTCCGCGTCTCGATACGCCCGAGCAAAATCGACGGCCGGTTCCTGCCGCACGCGTGACGTCGAATCTGTGGCCGTCCACCATTGGCACAATCCCTGCACCAAATGCGTCTTGCCCGACCCCGAGGGACCGGCGATCGTCAATACCCACGGCGTCTCAGGTCGCCATTCCCAACCCGACCTGGCTCCCTTCCACCACGCCTCACAACAGGCCAGGAGGGTCGATTCGAGCTCGAGGTTTTCCGGTCCAATCAGGAATCGTTCCAGCAGCGGCGCAGAACAATTCTCTCCCGACTCGCCGCAGAGCCCGGCGTCGACAGCACGTACCCACAGACTGTGGACCTGTCCGCTCATCCCCTCGGCGCTCATCCATCCGACCGCTGTTGACGTCGACGCCACCGCTGTTCACCGTCCATTTCCGTCGGCGGGTGCCGATGCCGGCCGCTCGGCCTCGCGCGTCCCTTACGGTAGCCGAACCGGCTGGCAAAAGGGGCGATTATAGCCGTTTTTCCCGCCGTTGGCGACCCGGAGAGACCCATCGTGGCCCCCTAACGGAAACCGGACGACTCCCACGCCGGACTACCCGTCCGCCGGTCCTTCGGCCGACCCGCCCCGGTGACGGCACAACCGCTCCAACTCCCCAACTGCCCGCTCCAGATCGGATCGCTCCGTCAGCGGACCCCAGCTGAACCGCAACGCCCCCTCACACACCAGCTCGGGGACCCCCATCGCCCTCAATACGTGCGAAACCTCGCTCGATCCGCTACTGCACGCCGAACCCGTAGAACAGGCGATTCCGGTCAGATCCAGCCCCATCAGCAAGGCCTGGCGGTCCCGCCCCGGGAAGGCAGCCTGAGTGGTATGGGGGAGCCGGGCGGCCCGACGGCCCAGAATCACCGCCCCCGGAATCCGCTCGGTCAGCAACTGTTCAAATGCCCGCTGCCCTGAGCGGAGCTGATCCAGCCAATCCGATCCGTGCGCCTGCCACCGCTCCAGGGCCGTCGCCAAACCAACCGCCAACGCCACCGGCTCGGTCCCCGCCCGCCATCCGCTTTGCTGGTTCCCCCCGCGCAGCAGTGGTGGAAGCTCGATATCCGGACTGCAGACCAACGCCCCAATCCCCGCAGGCCCCTCCAACTTGTGACCGCTGATACTCATCAGCCAACCGGCCTCCATCGACAACGGCCAGGGGAGCTTGCCGGCCGACTGAACGGCGTCGCAGTGGAGGGGCACACCGTGCATTTCGCAGCGTGAAGCGATGTCGGCGGTCGGCTGCAACACGCCCGTTTCGTTGTTGGCGGTCATCACTGAGACCAGCGCTGGCGGCGGGTCGCCGTCCAACAGCTCTTCCAGCGCCGACAGAATCACCACCCCCTGATCGTCGACGGGAATTCGAATCACTTCACGCCCCAGCGACCGGTAGGACTCGGCAACCTCCAGCACACTCGGATGCTCTACCGCCGACACCAGGACCGGCCCACGTCGGATCTGCACCAGCCCCTGAATGGCCAGGTTGTTCGCCTCCGTCCCGCCGCTGGTAATCACCACGCGCGCCGCTGCACAGTCGAGCGCATCGGCGATCCGCTGTCGAGCTTCGTCCCAGATCTGCCGCGCTCGTCGCCCCTCAGCGTGCATGCTGGATGGATTCAGCGGTCCGAGCTGACTCACCTCCGACATCGCTCGCTGAACGTCGGGATGGAGCGGACTGGTGGCGTTGTAATCGAGATAGACGCGACTCATGGCACTCGCCATCCGTCCCGCTGCAGTTCCTCAGCACGCTGGCGACATAGGTTGCTCCGCACATCATCTCCCTGCTGACCATACTCGCTCGCCGCCCGTCCGTAGATCGCGACGCTCTCCCGGACCAGACCCTCCACCGAAGTCTTCGGTTCGCCATCTGGGGGCAGTTGCAGCACATACTCGCACAGATCGGTCGCTCCCAGATACAGACCGTCGCGGGCCATAGTCACCACGGCCAGCCAGAAGACCCGAGCCAGCTCGGGATGGTCGTCAGTCCACTTCTCCCAATTGATTTTGGGATGTTCGAGATAGCGATAGAGAAAACTCGGATCGCCAATGGGATCCTCGTCGCGGCCGATTTTCTCCACTGCGTCCCAGCGAATGGCCCCCGACGGCGGTGGGAACATGCCGCTGCTTTTCAGCTTCACCACAATCGGCAGCGGCGCTTCGTTGGAGAACTCCGGCGGTGAGATCTGGATCCCCACCAGGGGCAGACGGCAGTACCAATACGAGCGGCATCCGAAGGTTTGCGCGGCGAACTCGTAGCCGCGAACCCAGCCGGTCAGCAGGGTGAGCAAGCCGAGGACCATGAGGACCGCGAGACTGATTCCGACGTACCAGAACCAATTGCCGCCGGAGTTCGCCGGGGGTCGAGTCTCAGGTCGCCGCTCGGTTGCCATCACCGTGGTCATGGAAATGCCCGTCACCTCGTGAACAGGCCGGCTCGACGACGAGCGGCCCGGGGTCGTCATTATATAGGAGACGGGGCCCAGGCCGGACTTCGTCCACAAAAGGTCTTTCCACACCCCCCGCCAGTCGCTATCATTCCGCCCCGCTTGCCAGTTACGGGCGGCCCAACCGCCGTTGCCTGCCGGTCATGGACGACCGACGTGGCTCCCGTGCGGCAGCGCCAAAAAAGCGGAGCTGTCTGGCCATGCTGGGCAAAGTTCTCAACCCGTTCACTCTGTCAGTGCTAGCATTCTTTCCTCTGGTCGCCTGGCAGGGCGGATTGCCGGGCCTGACCGGTCCGGCGGGTGGCGGCGAGGGGAAGTTACAGCGGCGGGCATCGGCGCCGAGCGTTGTGCCGTCGAGTGTCTGGAGTCAGCCCAGCCCGGTTGCGGCGGGGGCCGATCAGTTGATGGCGGCCGCCCAACCGACGCTGCAGCGACTGCAGAGTCTGGGGGCGCAATACCTGCGGATTGAGCGGGTAAATACCGGTTCATCGCCGTATTACCGTTGTCGCTGTGAGCTGGCCGTGGGGCCCGGCCAATCGGCTAGACAACCGCTGGAAGCTCAGGGAATAGACCCGCAATCCGCCGCCCTGGGCGTGCTGAATCAGATGGTCCCGCAGGCTGTCGCCAGCCATCTTTCGTACCAGCCTGGTCAGCGATAAGCGTGGGTGGTGAGCCGGCGGTCGGCGCCTGCCCGAAGTCGTTACAATGACCCCGGGGCCGTGGCGGTGTGATCGCCGGGGAATCGGAGCTGGGGAAGGGGGCGAGGTCGCCGGTGTTCAACGGGAGGGGTGGCAACCGGGGTGGGTCGGCTGGTGGTCCGCAGGGAGGGCTCCGCGCCGGTCGCGAGGTCGCATCGTCGAGCCTGGGGACGCGGACTTGGATCCACCCCATCTGGCTTCGTCTGGGCGGTCCGGCTCAGGCGTCCAGGGCCGAGTCGGAAGCGGGGCGAATGGCCCGTCTGGAAGCGGTGTTATTTCTGGCGAAAGAGCCACTTTCCAGCCGAAAACTCAGTGAGTACGCCAACTTGGCGGACGGAACCGAAGCGCGTACACTGGTGACGCGTTTGAACCGCCGGTTGGATGAGGCTGGACGTGCATTTCGAGTTGAGCAGGTGGCCGGCGGGTACCAGTTGGTCACCCGCCCCAAGTTTGCCGAATGGTTACGCCGTTTATCGCACGTCCCCGGGGCATTGACGCTGTCACCACCTGCCATGGAAACCCTGGCTGTGGTAGCGTATTGCCAGCCCCTTCCGCGAGCGGAAGTGGAGGCCATTCGGGGGGTCAGCTGTGGCGAGCTGTTGAGTCAGCTGCTGGAGCGGGACTTGATTCGAGTGGCGGGCCGCAGCGAAGAGCTGGGGCGGCCCTACTTGTACCAGACGACCAAACGGTTTCTGCAGCTTTTTGGCTTGAGAACGCTCGAAGATCTGCCGAAATCCGACACGTGGCGGCGTCCCCGCGCGGGACAGCCCCCGTTGCCAGAGATACCCCAAGTCAGCCAGAATCCTGCTGAACAAGATCAAGCAGCGACGAAGGATATGGTCTCAAACCAGGAGGAATCGACAGTGACACGACACATGAATGAGTTCGAGATCGAAGACCCGGCGTCAGTCGGCTTGATCGTCGGCGCCGCCTCGTTGGGGCTGCGCGCCAAGAAGGACGACGATTTCGAAGAGGAAGAAGAGGACGAAGAGTTCCTCGACGATGACGATGACGAAGACGACGACTTCGAGGACGAAGAGGAAGAGGACGACTTCGAAGACGACGAAGAAGATGATGACTTCGAAGAGGAAGAGGAAGAAGAGGGAGAGGAAGAGGAGTTCTTCGAAGAAGAGGAAGAGGAAGAAGAGGACGCCGAAGAGGAAGAGCTCGACGAGGAAGAGGACGAGTGGGAGGAAGTCGAGGACGAAGAAGAAGTCGAAGAAGAGGACGACGAAGACTGGGACGACGATGAAGACGAGGATTGGGACGACGACGAAGAAGAAGACTGGGAATAGTGTCGTCGGACGACAACTTCTGAGCGGCTCTCCGGAGAGCCGCTCGCCGGGCTACTCGCCCAACTGAAACAGCTTTCGCAGAGCGTCTATCAGCGTCTGATGGTTCTGCTGTCCGGCTTCATCGCGGAGCGATTCCAGCGGTGGATGCAGCAGTTTGTTGACCATCCGCTGGAAGGAATGATCGATTTCTTCCAGCACCCGCGGATCGACTTCTCCCAGCCTGGGCTTCAGCCGCTCCAGTTCGGCTTCTTTGATCCGTTCGGCCTGTTCCCGAAGTCGGCGAATGGTCGGAGCGGTGGCGCGGTGGTTCCAGTCCTGCACGAACTTCGTCAGTTCCTGCTGGACGATCCGCTGAGCCTTCGGCCATTCCTTCTCCCGCCGACGCTGATTGATCTCACAAGCCGCCTGCAGATCGTCGACCGAATAGAGGTAGACTCCCAGACAATCGCCGATGCGCGGTTCGAAGTCACGGGGCACGGCCAGGTCAAGCACAATCAGCGTCCGCTGGTACCGCTGATGCTCAATCGCCTGATACCTCTGCCACGTCACAATCGGCTCACGAGCGCCCGTCGTGCTGATGACCAGATCGGCCTGGACCAGCAACCGGTCGAGTTCATCCCAGCCGTGAGCCGCACCGCCGAACTGTGACGCCAGCCCCTCGGCTCGCTCCCAATGCCGATTCACCACGTGAATATCCCGCGTCCCCTCTTCGACCAGGTACCGCAGCGTCTCTTCGCCCATTTCCCCGGCACCGATCACCAGCACGAACTTGTCGTCCAACCGCTCGAAGATCTGCTTGGCGAATTCGGCCACCGCCACACTCGGGACACTCACCCGACGCTGGTGAATCCCCGTTTCGTTGCTGACCCGACGAGCGACGCGGATGGCCGCCTGGAAAGCACCGTGGGTCAACGGCCCGGCCGACTCGTAATCGGTCGCCAACTGATAGGCCTCTTTGACCTGAGCGAGGATCTGAGCCTCGCCCATCACCATGCTGTCGAGGCTGGCCGCCACCTCAAACAAGTGTCGGATGGCGTCTGATCCGGTCCGTTCGTTCAGATGATGGGCAAACCCCAGGTCGGGCAGTTTATGGAATTCGGCCAGAAACCGTTCAATGTCCCCCCGCGGCGGAATCTTGTCGTCCTGCTCGGAAGCAAAATAGAGTTCGACTCGATTGCACGTCGACAGCAACACCGCTTCGGTCTCCGGAAACCGGTCGCGCAAAGTCGCCAAGGCCACCGGTACCTGCGCACGATCGAAGGCGATCCGCTCGCGGATCTCGATCGGCGACGAATGGTGGCTGCAACCTAGTAAGTGGAGTTTCATCTGTTCGCCCCGCCTCGGCTCACTCGACAACTCCCGCCCGCGACTCTGCCGTCGACCGCACGTGCGACGCCGGACCCCAGGTCATCAGAGCCAGCACCAGCGCCAGGAAGACAAAACTGGCGACCGTCAAATAGGCCACCTTGCGACCTTGTCGAGCCGGCCGGTAAATCGCGTTGAAGATCAACACGGCAATCAACCAACACAACAGCAGCGCCGAACTCCAGATGATCGGATCGCCCCACGCCAGCCGATGATCGCTCGCTCGAGTCATGTTCCACAAAATGCCCGATAACAGCCCGGCGATCAGCAGACAGCAGGAAATCACCAGACAACGCTCCGTTGCATCCTCCAGCCACTCCAGACTCGGCAACCGCAGCCGGTAACTCCAGACCTGCTTTTGCTTCAGCCGCTGCGATTGCCACAGATACATCAGCCCGGCCAGGAACCCCAGCACCACCGTCGTCGTACCCAGCAGTAGCGCGCCGCCATGGATCCCCGCCCAGATCCGACCAGCCGCCTCCACACTGACCGCCGACTCGCGGGGGAATACCTGAGCCACGGCGATCAGGATCAGAATGGCCGGCAACAGGATCAGCCCCAAACCTGTTCGCGAGGGCCACAGCGTCACGCCCAAATACTGCACGGCCAGCACCCAGGCCACCGCCAACGCTCCGTGGTACCAGCTGGTCAACGGCGCCCCGCGCTGAGCCTCACCCATCAGGTAAATGGAATGAGCCACCAGCCCGGCCAACGCGAAGCCGATCATCACGAAATTGCGCACCGTCGCCTGGAAAAACAGCCGCGACAGTTCCAGCACCAAGGAAATGCCGTAGCTGGCCGCAAAACAGATGATCGATACTCCCTGGATCATACTCCCCGCCGGCCCATTCCCCCCAGAAATACGGAATACTTCATCATATCCCGCCGACCCGTACGTCCGCCAGCCTTGGCACTCAATCGAGTACTCAGCACGGGCCAGAATCCATCACCGCTTGGGGGAGCCGCAGCCTCCGCAGCCAGCGTGGTTCAAAAAAACTACGGACACCCGTATCCCGTACCCCGTCCTGTTGTGGCGAATGGGTTCTTGCGAGCGGGATTCGAGTACGAGTACCGCTGCGCTGAGTACGAGTACGAGGAGGAGGGCGATTTGGCCTCTTGCTGGCCAATGGGTTTTTCCCGGGCGGGAATCTACTGAGGTAGTATCCGCAGATACTATGACTACCGTTGCGCTGAGTGCGAGCGGTTAAGAACTGACAGCTGAGTTTCGGCGCGTCCTTTCGTTGCCCATCCGGTCCGCCCGGCGGTCAACCCTTCCGCGGCGTCCGCAGCCTCCGTGGTTCAAAAAAAACTACGGACACCTGTATCCCGTACCCCGCCCTGTTGTGGCGAATGGGTTCTGGCGAGCGGGAGTCGAGTACGAGTACCGCTGGGCTGAGTACGAGCGGTTAAGAACCGACAGCTGAGTTTCGGCGCGTCCTTTCGTTGCCCATCCGGTCCGCTCGGCGGTCAACCCTTCCGCGGCCTCCGCAGCCAGCGTGGTTCAAAAAACTACGGACACCCGTATGCCGTACCCCGTCCTGTTGTGGCGAATGGGGTCTGGCGAGCGGGAGTCGAGTACGAGTACCGCTGCGCTGAGTACGAGTACGAGTACGACGAGGACGAGGAGGACGAGGAGATCTACGTCGGGACGAGATCCTGCGAGCTGGTTACTTTTCGAGACCGTAGTCCTTGAGCTTTTTGTGGAGCGTGTTGCGGTTGATCCCCAGCCGAGCGGCGGCTTTGATTTGGATCTGCTGGCAGTCGAGCATCACCTGATGGATCAGTTCTTTCTCGACCCGGTCGACAATCATGGCATGCAGACCCGTCTCGTCGGGCCCGGCCTCCGACAGGCCGCGCTCAACGACCGCCTGCGTCAGCGTTTCGAGATCGGCTTCGGGGACTCGCTTCAGTGGCAGCGATCGGCCGCTGCGCACGACATCGGGCAACAGGTCCAGGGTCAGTTCGTCCCCTTCCGCCATCACCACCGCCCGCTCGATGTAGTTCTGCAGCTCGCGGACGTTCCCCGGCCAGTCGTAATCCTGCAACGACTCCATCGCTTCCCGCTGAATGTGAACCACGAACCGGTCATTCGCTTCGCTGTAGACATTCAGAAAATGGGCGACCAGCTCCGGCACGTCCTCCTTGCGTTCCCTCAGCGGCGGCAGCTTGATCGGAACGACATTCAACCGCCAGTACAAGTCTTCCCGGAACTTTTCGCTGGCCACCTCGTCCATCAGGTTCCGGTTACTGGCCGCAATCACTCGAGTATCGACCCGAATCGTCTGCGTGTCGCCGACTCGTTCAAACTCGCGTTCCTGCAGCACTCGCAGCAGTTTGACCTGCAGCTGCAGCGATGTGGAGTTGATTTCGTCCAGAAAGATGGTCCCGCCGTGAGCGGCTTCAAAACGTCCCGTGCGGTTGTTCACCGCTCCGGTAAACGAGCCACGGACGTGGCCAAACAACTCGCTCTCCAACAGATTCTCGCTCAACGCCCCACAGTTCACCCGGACGAACGGTCCCCCCGCCCGTCGGCTCAACTGATGCACGGCCGTGGCGACCATTTCCTTGCCGGTGCCCGTTTCACCCAGCAGCAACACCGACGCACTGCTGCGCGCCACTCGGCGGATCGTTCGATAGACTTCCTCCATGGCCGCACTGGAACCAATGATCCCCGGGATGGGCGGACCATGTTCGGCAGCCGAACGATGCGAATTGGAAAGAGGAGGTGCCATTAGCTCGAGACGGAAAGCGGTGCCGCCACACTGCTCCCTGGTTCAGCTCCTGAAGAATCCGGTTCGGTAATATCTTCCAACATCTCGTCCGTGGCCGAGACGGGTGGATCGTCCAGCATCGCTCCTTGAGCCGGAGTCCATTTCCGCACCTGTTCGCCAATCTGGCTCAGCTCAGCCTGCGACGGTAACGTCCGCGCAAATTCGCGTTCAATCCGATCGAGAATCTCCACCAGATCGGCCGGCTCCAGCGGTTCCGGAATCTGATACAGACCGGGGACCAGATCGGCATGTTGCGTCACCGGCAGAACGTTGGGATCGACGGAGACCATCAAGATGGGCAGCCGCGATGTCCGCGGATCGCCCTCCAGTTGCTCGATCAAGTGACCGACCGTCGGATCGCCAGTCGACGGATCGAGGACGACCAAGCGGTAATCGGCGTGCCGCGGCGCCTGCAGTCGCAGCTCGCGCCCCGAGCCGACCACATCGACTTCCCAGCCCATGGTGCGCAGGATATTGCCGATGTCTTCGGCCCGGTCCTGGCGTCCATGAGCCACCAGCGCTCGACGCTGACCGGTCGCCGTCGACAGGAACCGCCGAGTCCGCTCCCAGTAACTCGCCCCGGAATACGTCGGGCTCGGCAACAGCTTGCCCACCGCCTCCGCTGCCGCCAACTGCACTCGCAGCTGAGAATGATTCATCGTGTCGACCAGCACGGTCGGAAAGACGTTGGCGCTGAGCCACGCCGACGCATCGGCACGTTCGGCGAGCGCTCGGCACAACAGGATGCTGGCACCGTCGAGCCGTTGGCGGTTCGACCAGTCGAGCGCCTTGAGCAACTCCGTGGTGCTCAAGGCGTCAGCCCGCCGCAGCTCGGCACCCATGTCGTCGACGCGACCCTTCCAGGCGTCGGCGATCTCCAGTCGCAACGCCACCGACATCCGCCGGGCGACCGGATCGCCCAGGTCAAGTTGTTGCCAGTATTCGGCCAGGCGAGCTGCTTCGATGCGCTTCGCGACCTGAGCGGCTACCGTTTGCGGCTCCACCTGCCCCGCTCGCCAAGACCAGACCCGCACCGGTTGATCGGGCGCGGGCAACTCACCGACCAGCAAGACCTGCCGCGGCACGTCGCGCAGCCGACCTTCGACCTGGTCGCATAGCAGACGAGTCAGACTGTGAGTGTCGACCAGGCCGCCCAGCCGCTGGACGAGCTGACCAGCACGAGCGGCCACTTCGGCGTGAGACGATCCAAGGGTGGCGATCGCCGCCACCACGGCCTGCTCGCCCACTCCGCCGCGATAAGCAAATACCTCGAGGCAATCGGCCATCAGCGCTGATTGGTTGGATTCGAGCCCGCCCCAACAGGGACCCAGAGCGTCGGTGCCGAGCGCGATCAGCGAACTGCGGAGATATCGTCGGGCTTCGGGAGTCGTCGCGCGACTCAGCTCATTCACCAGCGCCGCCGCTGCCAGGTCGCCCCCGGACAGGATCTGTCGGGTCAGCTGCCGCCACTGAGACTCGCCCCCCGCAGCTGCGATCTGGCCAGCCAACTCGGCTAGACGAGCCGGTTCCATCGTCACTCGGTCGGCTCCGGCGATCACGTCCCGCGCGAACTGTCGCGATTCGGCCGACAGCCCGGCCGACGTCTGCAACCGCAGCATCGGACCCGGTCCAAAAGCTCGGTAGAGCTGAGCGCGGTCGGCATCGGTCTTCACCAGACCCTTGGCCCCGGCCAGATAACCGTCGGCGTCGGTCCAGGCCTCGCGGTTAATCATCCACAGGGCCGACTGGACAAAATCGGCCGCTGTTTCGGGCTGCCAGCCGTTGAGCAACGGATCGTCGGGTCGATCGGACGACGGGATGGCCGGCTCGGCCGCCCCGCCCCGACGATCCCTGCTGTCTCTGGCCCCCGTGCCACGATCCGATCGAGCCGCCGGCGCGGGTGCCGGTGTTCCAGCCGGTGCGGGTGCGGGAGGAACGGGTCGGCGACGATCGGTGGGTGCGGCCCCACCCAGCCCTGGGACGGGAGGTGGGGGGGGCGTCGTGCGGCGGGCCTGGGCGAAGGCAGCCGCAGGGCTATCGGGTGAACTGAGGGGTGCCAACCCGATGGCCATGGCCACGGTGGTCCCCAGGATAAGTCGCTGAAAATCTCGGTGCATGCTCAATCCAATCCCAGTTGCTTCCGCCAGAACTCACACTGCTGTTCCACTTGTGCCGGATGGCTTGATCCATAGCTGCGGTACGCGTTGATCGCCGCTTCGACTCCCAGCACGCCGTAGACCGATTCGTCGAGGCTCGGTTCCACCGCGCGGAACTCGTCCAGGGTCAGTTCGGCGAGCTTCTTGTGGGCCTGCATGGCGGTGGCGACCAGCGATCCGACTATATGATGGGCGGTCCGTTGGGGGAGCCCGCGCGAGATGAGATATTCCATCAGCGTGGTGGCGTCGAGGAAACCGCTGTCGAGCCGGGCGGCGATCGACTCCCGGCGGAGTTCGGCCCCGGCGACCAGCGGCGCGGCGATGGCCAGTGAGGCCGAGACCGTATCGTAGGCCTCGAACAGCGGCAGCTTGTCTTCCTGCAAGTCGCGGTTGTAGGCCAGCGGGAGTCCTTTAATCAGCACCAGCAGCGACTGGAGCGCGCCGACGACTCGTGCGGTCTTCCCCCGAATCAGCTCCAGGACGTCCGGGTTGATCTTCTGAGGCATGATAGATGAGCCGGTGCAGAAGGCCTGCGGCAGCTTCAGCATGCCATATTCCACCGTCGACCAGAGGATCCATTCCTCGGCCCAGGTGCTCAGGTGTTCGGCAATCATCGTCAGGACAAAGGCCAGTTCGACCACAAAGTCCCGATCGCTCGAGACGTCGATGCTGTTCCGCGCCACGTCCTCGAAGCCAAGCAGCTTGGCGACCATCTGCCGATCGATGGGCAACGTGGTCCCCGCGACGGCTGCGGCGCCGAGCGACAGGACGTTGACTCGGCGTCGGCAATCGGCCAGTCGCTGTCGGTCCCGCTGGAGTTTCTCGCAGTAAGCCAGCCAGTAATGGGCTGCCAGTACTGGCTGAGCCCGCTGGAGATGGGTGTAGGCCGGCAGTATGACACCGGCGTCTTGCTGAGTTCGGCTGACAAACGCCGCCTGCAGGTTGTGCAGCAGCACGTCCAACTGGTCGATCGCATCGCGGCACCAGAGCCTCAGATCGGTCGAAACCTGATCATTTCGGCTCCTAGCGGTATGGAGTTTCCGTCCGACATCCCCCAGGCGGTCGATCAGTGCCTGTTCGACGTGCATGTGGACATCTTCGAGCTCGATCCGCCACGGCGCGCGGCCCTCGGCCACCCCCCGATTCAGCTCGTCCCGTATCGACTCCAACGCCGCATCAATCTGCTGCTGCTCGGCCGCCGTCAGCAGCCCGACTGCCGCCAACATCTGTGCATGAGCCCGCGAGGCCCGCACATCATGCTCCAGTAATCGGTGGTCAAAGCTGATACTTTCGGTAAACAGCTCAACTCGGCGATCCGTCCCCTGCTGAAAAACTCCGCTCCGTGCTGGACTTTTCACCGTTTGCCCCAGTCCCATCGCAATTTATACCACCCCATTGGGCCAGCTTGGTCCGGTGTCCGCCTCCGGCAGCCTCCCAACTTGTCCATGCTAAGGCGGTCCAGCCATGGTGTCAACGAAGGACCGTGTGCAGTTGCCTAAACTTTCAGCAGTCCTCAAGCAGTGGGTGGGTATGGGTTGAGGAGCGGGGAGGTCGGTTGGGGGGCTTTCGGCGGCAAAATTGGTGTCTGGTGCTTGTACACAGTACCCGGTGGGTGTTAATGTCGGGAAATTTTGGACGGGGCTGGAAGTTTCAGCTTAGCAGTCGGTGAGGGGAAAGTGCCACGGCGAGACGACATTCGAAAGATTCTGTTGATTGGTTCGGGCCCGATTGTCATTGGTCAGGCCTGCGAGTTTGACTACTCGGGGACCCAGGCGTGCAAGGCATTGCGCGAAGAGGGTTACGAGGTGGTGCTGGTCAACTCGAACCCGGCCACGATCATGACCGACCCGAACATGGCGGACCGGACCTACATTGAGCCGCTGACGTGGGAGATCGTCGCGCGGGTGATCGATCGCGAGCGTCCTGACGCGTTGTTGCCGACGTTGGGTGGCCAGACGGGTCTGAACCTGGCGATGGACCTGCATCATCACGGCGTGCTGGAAAAGTACGGTGTGAAGATGATTGGTGCCAACGCGGCGGTGATCGCGAAGGCGGAGGAGCGGGATCAGTTCAAGAAGGCGATGGAGAAGATCGGCCTGGAGTGTGCTCGGGGCGAGACAGTCCACTCGGTGGAAGAGGCCCGCGAGGTGCTGAATCTGGTCGGGCTTCCCTGCGTCGTGCGTCCCAGTTTCACGTTGGGCGGTTCGGGTTCGGCCATCGCTTATAACCGCGAGGAGTTCGATACGCTGGTCGGGCGAGGTCTCGATCAGTCGCCGGTCCACGAAGTGCTGATCGAAGAATCGGTGCTGGGGTGGAAAGAGTACGAGATGGAGGTGATGCGGGACCTGGACGACAACGTCGTCATCATCTGTTCGATCGAGAACTTTGACCCGATGGGGGTCCACACCGGGGACTCCATCACCGTCGCTCCAGCTCAGACCTTGACCGACAAGGAATACCAGCGGATGCGGGATGCCAGTCTGGCGGTGATTCGCGAGATTGGTGTGGAGACGGGGGGATCGAACATTCAGTTCGCCATCAATCCTCGCGACGGGCGGATGGTGGTGATCGAGATGAATCCGCGGGTCAGCCGGTCCAGCGCGCTGGCCTCGAAGGCGACCGGATTTCCCATCGCCAAGATCGCGGCCAAGCTGGCCGTTGGTTACCGACTGCACGAGCTGCGCAACGATATCACTCGCAAGACACAAGCCTGTTTCGAGCCGTCGATCGATTACGTGGTGACCAAGATCCCGCGGTTCGCTTTCGAGAAATTCCCCGAAGCCGACGCCACGCTGATGACTCAGATGAAGAGCGTCGGTGAGACGATGGCGATCGGCCGCAATTTCAAGGAATCGTTCCAGAAGGCTCTGCGTGGTCTGGAAGTCGGCAGTTTCGGCTTCGGCTGTGACAACAAAGACCTGTGGGACACTCCGGCACGGCCCGCGAAAGATGAGATCCAGTCCAAGCTGGCGATTCCGAACGCCGATCGGGTCTGGTACCTCCGCTATGCCATCAAGATGGGGATGACGCGTGAGGAGATCTTCGATCTGTGCGCGATTGACCCGTGGTTCCTCGATCAACTGTTCCAGCTGGTAGAAACCGAAGATCGGCTGAAGCAGTTCGAGCAGATCGAGAATGTGCCGAGGAATCTGCTGTGGCGAGCCAAAAGTTATGGCTATTCCGACCGTCAGCTGGCGACCATCTACCAGATCTCGGAACTCGAGGTCCGCGAGTATCGCAAGAGCCAGGGAATCGTGCCGGTCTACAAGGCGGTCGACACCTGTGCGGCTGAGTTCGAGGCCATCACTCCTTATTTCTACTCAACCTACGCCGACGAAGACGAATCGCCAGCTCCGAAACCGGGTCAACCTCGGATCATGATCCTCGGCGGCGGGCCGAACCGGATCGGCCAGGGCATCGAATTCGACTACTGTTGCTGCCATGCCAGCTTCGCGCTCCGCGAAATTGGCTGTGAGTCGATCATGGTCAACTCGAATCCCGAGACGGTCAGCACGGACTACGACACCAGCGATATTCTGTTCTTCGAACCGCTGACGACCGAAGACGTGCTGAATATCTTCGATCGGATGCAGCCGGCCGGAGTGATCGTGCAGTTCGGCGGTCAGACTCCGCTGAATCTGTCCCGAGCCCTGGCGAACGCCGGAGTCCCCATCATCGGGACCTCGGTCGACATGATCGAAGCGACCGAAGATCGCGAAAAGTTCCAGCGGATTCTGGACGAACTGGGGCTCAAGCAGCCCGCCAACGGCATCGCCCGCACCATGGATCAGGCACGGCTGGAAGCCGCCAAGATCGGGTTCCCGTCGCTGGTCCGACCCAGTTTCGTGCTGGGGGGGCGAGCGATGGAGATCTGCTACGACCAGCAGCAGTTCGAGCGGTTCGTGGCCGAGGCCTTCGTCGTCGCTCAGGGACAACCCGTGCTGATCGACCGGTTCCTGGAAGACGCCACCGAAGTCGACGTCGACGCTCTGGCCGACGGACAACGCGTCATCGTCGCCGGAATCATGGAACACATCGAGGAAGCCGGCGTCCATTCGGGAGACTCGGCCTGTGCGATTCCGCCTTACAGCCTCCCCGGTCCGGTCATGCAGGAAATCCGCGAAGCGACCTGCCGATTGGCTCAGCACCTGCAGGTCGTCGGGCTGATGAACATTCAGTTCGCCGTCAAACGCGAAGGCGATCGCCCGCAAGTCTACGTGCTGGAAGTCAATCCGCGAGCCAGCCGGACCGTCCCGTTCGTCGCCAAGGCGACCGGCGTACCCCTGGCCAAGCTCGCCGCGAAAGTCATGGCCGGCAAGACCCTCGATGAACTCGGCATCACGGAAGACCCGATTCCGTCCCATGTCTCAGTTAAGGAAAGCGTCTTCCCGTTCCGCAAGTTCGCCGGCGTCGACATCGTGCTCGGACCCGAGATGCGCAGCACCGGTGAAGTGATGGGGATCAGCGAACGATTCTCGATTGCCTTCGCCAAGAGCCAGCTGGCGGCCGGCGTCGTCCTTCCCACCTCGGGCAAGATCTTCCTGAGTGTCGAAAAGCGACACAAGACTCAGATCGTCGCCCTCGCCCAACGGCTCGAACGACTCGGCTTCGAACTCATCGCCACCTCCGGCACTGCCCGGATCCTGGAAGAACACGGAGTGCGGGTGGAACGTGTCAAGAAACTGGCCGAAGGACACCCTAACCTGCTCGACCTGCTGATCGACGGTAAGGTGACCCTGATCATGAACACCCCCAGCGGCAAGGGAGCCCGGACCGACGAAGGCCGGATCCGAGCCGCGGCCGTTCAGCAGGGCGTCTCGTGCATCACCACCATCCAGGCCGCCGAAGCCGCCGTGATGGCCATGGAAGCACTCCGGGAAGAAGAAATGACCGTCCAGGCTGTGCAGGATCGATTCCAGCCGACCGGCCGCTGAGCGCCCGGTCAGTCGGTCAGGCATTCAAGTCAGTACCGGGCCGAACAGCCATGAGTTGGCCTGTGCCAGTGCTAGGGCTAAGGGCTAGGGCTTGGCCGGCTTGCGTTTGAGAACCAGCAGCCGAGCGCCGCTCCCGGTGGGCGAAGCGAACTCCTGGGGAGCCTTTTCACCCATCGCCGCATAGCACAGCTTCAGCTGGTCCCCCTCCAGTCGGATGATCCCTTCGGTCTCGGCCCCCGTCCCAAACGGGCTCTCCGTGATCGTCAGCTTGATCCGAGTCGGGTCGCTGGCATTGTCCAGCGTGTACTTCATGACGAACTTCCCTTCCCCGGCCAGCGTGAAGGTCTCCTTTTCGATCTTCACCGCCTGGTTCTGAAAGTCCTTCGCTTCCCGCTTCTCGCCACCCTTCTCGACCAGCACATACTCCCAATCGCCGACCAGCTGTTCCGGTGTCAGCTTCTTGGCAGCGTCCGAACTGTCGGCTGGTTTCTCGGCTGCTGGTTTCGGGGCCCCTTCCTCGGCAGCTCCTGCTACGCCAGTGAGCTGACCCAACACCAACAACAAACAGACGGACCAGCACGATTGGTTCAGATACAACATAGTTCGCTGCGCTTCCTATTGACCAAATCCCGATTCACTCTGCTTGAGCTTATCACCAAACTTCTGCTGCAGCTTCTGCAGTTTGGGGGTGATGTTGATCACACAGTAGGGGTTTGAAGGGTTCTTGTTGAAATAGTCCTGGTGGTAGTCTTCGGCCGGATAGAAATGCTTGAACTCGACAATGTCCGTCACGATCGGCCGAGTGTACTCGTCGGACTTGTTCAGCTCAGCCTTGACCTTCTTCGCTACCTCCTGCTGGTCGGCATCGTGGTAAAAGATCACCGACCGATACTGAGTTCCCTTGTCGGGGCCTTGCCGATTGAGCGTCGTGGGATCGTGAGTGGCAAAAAAGACGTGCAGCAGATCCTCGTAGCCGATCAGCTCGGGATTGAACTTCACCTGAATCACCTCAGCGTGACCGGTCCGCCCCGAGCTGACTTGCTCGTACGACGGATTCTCCAGGCGGCCCCCGCAATATCCCGATACTACCGATTCAACTCCCCGTAACTTCAGGAAGACCGACTCGGTGCACCAGAAGCATCCGCCGCCAAACGTCGCCAATTGCAACTCGTCCCCCTTCGGCATTTTCTTTCCTTCCGCGTCTGACTGCTGACCCAGCACCGATCCGGGCGCGCACAGCCATAGCCCCAGCGACCACAGACAGGCCCAGCACGAGGTTCGTAACCACCTACGCCGATCGATTACTCGCTTCATCACCTCTGCCCTCCGTCGTCAACGATTCGTCGACATCCACCCACATCTCGCGGTGGAATTGTCCCAACTCCAGTGCCACGGCCGGCCAGTCTCCGGCCCACAAGTGACTCCCTCAATCTAGGGAATCAACCTGAGGAATTCCAGTGGAACAGATCAGAAAGAGGCACAGACGTTGTGGTGCAGGTGTCCCTGGCAGGTGGTCTTGGGAGCGAAACAGCGCTGTTCGCCCCACGAGTCGAACAGGGACGGAGGCCGCGGAGCGGCAGGCGAGACGCCTGCACCACAACGGACGAGGTTGTTGACGCACGCGGAGGGTCAGCTGATACTGGGGGCGGTCGATACCTGCGGAGCAGGTGGGGCAGTGACCGGCGACAGAATCAGGAACCGTATGTCCTCTTTTACCACGGATCCCAACGACGTTCGGACCCTGTGGGACCGAGCGGCCACCACGCGCTGGGGAAGTTACCTGACTGACGTCGAATGGCGAGCGATCGACCGCGCCCAGCAGCTCGCCGGTCCGCCGGGGCCCGCTCTGGAAGTCGGTACCGAAGGGGGTCGCTGGTCCAGGAAACTCACCGAACTCGGCTGGTCGATGACCTGCACCGATGTGAACCCCCAGACGCTCGCCGTCTGCCAGGACCGTGTCCCGTCGGCCAAGTGTATCCTCGTCCAGCCCGGCGATACCCGAATTCCGGTAGAAGACCAATCGGTGCAGCTGGTGCTGTGTGTCGAGGTCCCACCGGTGATTCACTCTGATTGGTTTCCCAGTGAAGCCTACCGAGTGCTTCGCCCCGGCGGATGCCTGGTCGGCGTGCAGTGGAATCAGCGGTCACCACGCGGAGTGTTTGCCCACATCACCGCCAAGCTGCGGCGCAGTGAAGATTACTACCACTTCGCTTACACCTCCTGGCGCGACCGACAGCTGCTGCCGGCCGGCTTTCACATGGTCCATGAAGAAGGCTTCAGCTGGTTTCCGTTCCGCCGCTTCAGCAACTCCGGCCTCATCCCCTACTGCATCGGGCTGGAAGAAACAATCGGCCTGCGAAAACTGATCGGAATCAGCCCTTGGATTGCCTTCGTCTGCCGCAGCACCCGATCGTGAGCTGAAGACGATCGAACCCAAGGCTCCACGTACCAAGCATCAGGCACCAGGCATCAGCCGTCGTCACGCTCACGGGACACTTGCAGCACGTCGTCCTGCGACGGTGCCGGCGCCAGCCAGCGTTGCAGAGCGGCCTGCCGAGCGGCCGTGTCGCCAGCGACCAGGGTCAATCCGGTCGGTTCGTCGGTCAACTGTTGGCACGATTTCAACAGCTGCTCCAGATCCAGCAGTCCTTTGGCATGATAGAGCTTCAGTTCGGCTAGAGCTGCCAAGGGCTGTTCCTTAGGCTTGGCTGCCAACCGCTCGGCCCGCTTCCGAATGTGTTCCGGCCGTAGGCTCGCCGGCAGAGGCTCGGTCTTGAGATTCTCGGCCAGCCATCCACCCAGTTCGTCGCGAATTGGCGGCCAAGGGTCGTCTCGCAGAGCGTCCAGCTGAGCGGCCATCCGGTCCGCTGCCTTCACGGGCCGCGTCCGATGCAGCTCGCGTCGACCGGCCACGTCCCATACCGTCACTCGCATCGCTCGCAACTGCGATTTCCCGCCGGGCGGATCGCGCAACTGAACGATTAGCGCGACATCCACCGCCGCTCGGTCGCACAGCCGTAACAGCCGCTCGGTCGAATCCACGCCCAACAGCTCCAGCCCCGGTCCCAGCCGCAGCGGCTGATACAGATCCGCAGGCTTGTTGACGGTGGTCGGCGCGGATCCTTCAGGACCGATGTTCATCCAGCGAGGGTGCTGAATCAGTTCAGGCGTACAGATGCGCACCAAGTCGGGGCCGGCTGAACCGAGTAGTTTCCGCAGCAGGTCGGTGCCGAGTTCGCGCGGGGAATTGCCGGAGGAGCCAATCTTCTGGTTGGCCTGAGCCAATAGAGTTCTGGCCTCGAGAGACGCTCGACCCGAAAAATCAACGCCAATCCCGATTCGCTGTAGCGACACCGGCCGTTTCAGCAGCGGGCTCCAGCGGAACTCGTCCACCCACGGCCCCTTCGGTGGCTGCGTCAACAGCCAGGCGAAATACACCTGAGCCGCTCGGTTTTCATCACCCTGCTGCAACAGAGTGCTCGCCAGTTCGCGTAATTCCTCCCCGGCGACGGGCTGGAGCGGCACGCCGCCGGCTGGAGGGTTCGTGTCCGCCTGACCGTTGGTTGCCGTATCGGGCCGATTCGTGGTCAAATCGCCAGACGCGATTTGCGCCCCACCCAGCTTGGCCAACGCCGCCTCCGCCGACTGGCTGATCTGGTTCACTTGCAGCTCTTCGCCTCCATCGACCGTGAAGAGCGCCTTGAGTTGCGTTGAACTGGCCGCACGATTGACGAAGCGGACACTGCCGTTGGCCCAGACGCTGAGAAACCCCTTGTGCCGGAGGCTGCCGATTTGCCGAGCTGGCTGTAGGGGGTCGAAATCCCAATCGCGCGGCTCGGTCCAGGGTACGGCGCCATCGTCGTCCGCCTCGATGAAGACGACGGTATGGTCGAGCCCATCTTCGATGCGTCTGGGATGAGTTCCGTGGTCGCCATTGAACAGTGTGCTGGCACCTACGGGAGCCAGATAATTGGTCGCGTTATTCCAGCGTTCGGGGGACTGGTAGACCTTCGGGATCAATTCCAGTAGCTGTCGATTGTGCGTCGAGTCCCACGGTTCGTTCAAATGAAATTGATCGTACAGCTGCTGGTATCCCAGGTAAGGCAACAGGGCCACTCGCCAGCTCAACAAGGGCTCACCACTGGAGCTGAAAATTGCTCGGGGCGGGTAGACGTTGAACTGTTGGCGATACTTTTCGACGGCTTCGCCCAACTTGCGCAGGTTGTCGGCACTGTGCGACATCCGTTGGGCCTCACCCCACGGTTCTGTCGGCATGGGCAAACGATCGGTCAAGCTGGCCGCTGCCGGGAGGGGAGTTGTGCTGTCCGCTGGGGCCGATGGTGCGGGGAGGCTGGAACCTTGAGGGGGCGTTTTTGTGCCGACGGACTGGCTGGCCGATGACGCCGGCGCACTGGCGGCCTGGTTCGCCGGTGGGGCTTTCGATGCGGGTGGCGTGGCAGCTGGTGGCGTGGCCGGCGCCGAATTCGTCGGCGGTGTCGGCTTGGGGACTTCGTCGTCGTCGTTATCGCCACGGCCCTTGATGGCGTATTTGGCCATGTCCCGGCTGCTCAAGTCGGGGCAGCCTGTGGCGGCCAGCACGATGGCAAAACCGGCGATCAGAGGCCTGGCACGAAGTACGGCTGTCAGCACCGTCACGCAGCGCATGGTTATTTTCCGTGGACGAGGTAGCGCAAAAGGCCAAGTTGAGCGAATCCGCCGCCGGATCCGACGACACGAGAGACTTGCTGATCGTGTTCCAGCTCGAAGATCTCCACTGTGCGGCGAACTTCACCTAGGAATTCCCGGAAAGCAAGTGACAAGACTTCATCGAGCTGGTGCAGCCATGGGATGCCAGTCAACTCGTGGCAAGCGGCGACTGCCTGAGCTTTGGTCAGTTGCAGCTGGGAGCCAACTTGGTCGTGGAGGCGGTCCATTCCGAAAGGAATATTGCGGAACCAGAGCTGCTCCGCAGAACCGATCACCACATTGGTGGAGTGAAAACCGACATCCAGGAACGCACAGGCCGAATGCGGCCGTAACCAGCTTGGATCGCTCAACAGAAAATGGCTGGCCGCGTTGAACAATGCCGTGGCATCGTTCTGCACACCCAGCACATCACATTGGTTGGGAGGGAGGTAATCGAGCAGTTGGCGGATGTGTTCATTTCGGGTCGCGGCCAGCATGACGCGGGTTTGCCGCACAGCATCATCCGATCGAGGTTCGAGATGAAAATCGATCGACACGGCATCCGCCGGGATGGGGACTTGTGCCTTGGATTCAAACTGCACCGCTCCACGAATCTTCTTGAGATCGGTGCCGGGCACGGTGAAGAAGCGGCCCAGGACACGGGAGCCGGCGAGGCCGAGCACGACTTTAGGGGCTTTCAGATTCTTGGCTTTCAGCCATTCGTCGATCATCTGCCGCTGAGCGTCCCGGAATTCATCGGGACTGTGGTTAACGGACAGAGCCGAGCTATGGTGAGCAACATAAGCATCGTCGATTGAAAGTTGCTGAGTCTTGCGGCTCCACGACATGCAGACGGCTTTGAGTGACCGGCGACCGAGGTCGAGCCCCCACACCGTCGGTGCTTGACGTGACTTGGTCCCTGTTTGGGCCCACGCGGACCAGACGCTTCGCGTTCGTTCAGGCCGAGGCAGGTTCAACGGAAAGCGACTCAACCCCAGGCCTTGCAAGGCGAGTCCTGCGGCGACAAATAGCTGACCGGCGTGCCGGTCCCAAACTGTCCGGTCAGCGTCTCCGAGCTGGTCATAGGCCAATGACGTCCACCAGCAAACCGGTCGCCCCAGCGCCGTGGACTCCGGTTGAGCGGTCCAGGGCCGTCCGAAGCGGGGATCGCGGGGTTTGAGTTGCAATGACTTCGTCAGCTTATCGATCAGCGCGGTCCATTGGGGGTCTTGAGGTCGAAGCTTCTGCGATCGCTGAGCGACCCGTATCAGCGAATCGGTGGCAACCGGGGCCAGTCGCAGGTGGTCGAAAAGGGACGCCAGTTCCGAGATATGCTGGCAGAGGGTCAAGATGGTGCCCTGACGAGCCTCATCGGGAATCTTCGCTACCATTTCGGCGGCGCGGATGTACTGGTTTTGATCCAGTAGAGCCTTGGCTTGCCGGGCGAGTTGGATGGCCGTCTTTTGAGTGGACGACTGGCGGCGAGCGTCCAGGTTGGCTTTCAGCTTCAATACCGATTCGTCGTGCGGCTTGAGTCTTGCCAGGCGGTCCACGTCGGCGGCCACTTCAGCCAGCTGCCCGGACTTCAACGCTTGTCGGATCTTGCGGTTGAGTTCTTGGATTTCAGTGAGGCAGGCGCCGACGGTCTCCGCGAGCGCCTGCAGATCCGGACTGCGGACTCCGGCGGGGACACGTCCGATCAGTTCGGATGCCAGCGAAAAATGAGCCTGTTTCACGAGATCTTGGATTCGCGGCAGGAGCTCCGATTCCAGCTTCACCGCGGCGGCGCGGTCTGCCATGTATTGCTGGACACGCAGCTGAGCTTGTTCGTGGAGAGTACGCAGCTGGGGATGATTGGAGTTCTGGATACGTTTGAGCGAAGTCGCGGCGTCGAAAAAGGCTCCCTGGTTCGCCAGACTTTCAGCTTCGGTAAAGGCCGCCTGCGCCAGATCGCAGAACTCCTTAAGTTTTTCGCCCAAATTGACGCCGCACCGCCCGCAGTAGACTTCACTCAAAGGATTCTCGTGATTGCACCCGACACACACTTGCCATAGAGATTCTCCACACCCGCCGCAAAAACGGCGATCCACGCCATTGGCGCGATCGCATTTCGGACAGGAAATGTGATGCAGGCCATCAGAAGATATTGCGGCACCACGGTTCATGGTTGATATGGACATAAGTGCATGCCAGGATGGTCCGTGTGACGGGGCCTGAGCAACAAAAGAGGATCCGGTTCGAATTGGCGAGCCTTAATCATTTGGACGTCGGTTTGCCAGCGCTGACCACCGAGAAGACGACGTTCAGTTCGAGCGATTCGGCGCGGGGATGATCAAATTTCAGCTGAATCTTGGCCGAACGCCCGGTCGTGAAGTCGCTGATCGGCGCGTCTGCGGGGATGTGGAGCTTTAGCCGGTAAAGTCCGGGAGACGACTCCTTCATGGCGAAGGGCTCAAATTCGACCTGCATCCATTCCGGCTCGATTTGCTTCGACAAAAGTGCCAGTTCCTTCTGTGCGTCCCGTACCTTGACCACGTAATTTGCCGAAAAGCCCCTCCCTTGCCCCACGGCGCCGACCGTGATGGTGCCCGTCCAGTCAATCTTGGGCCCGTAGACGGCGATTCTCCGCAGGACCTTTCCACCGATTGGCACCTCATACTGAACCTCGTCCAACGTGCCGCTCCCGGTGTCACGATCGGCGCCGGCCAGCACAGCTGTTGCTGCGTCAATTCGGAACCGGAGACTCCCCTGAAGGTCGCCCAACGGCAGATCGGCCGGCAAACGAGCTCGGAGCTGCCAGCCGGAACGAGCACCGGCTCCCTTGAGCTGTTCAGGGGTGGCCGGCGTCAGTTCCCACACCAATCCGGGGACCGTGCAAGTGACGTTGGTCAGCTCGAAGTGCTCAAGGACAGTAGAAGTGATCAGCGATGTATGTTCGCGTGGTGAATCCGGCGCGATGTCGCCGAACTCGATGGGATCCGCGTTAACTTCTCGACCGACGTTGCCAGCAATCGTGAATTGCAGTTCAGGCCGGGTCGGGTCGTTGGTCTTCAATGTGATTGTTTCTCGGAACCTCTTTTCAGTCGGCTTGGTTTTCCATTGCACGCGAATCTGCGCCGATTGGCCGGGCGGTATGGGTTCCCGCGGTACGTCACCAACCGTGCAGCTGCACGTCGTTTCCGCAGCGTCCAGCTTCAGGGGAGACTCCCCGACGTTCTCAATGATGAACGAATGACTCGCCGTGAGATACGCGTTCATATGCCCGAAGTCGTGCACATCCTCGGGGACTCGAGCCCGAGCGCCAGTCAACCCAGCGATGTCCGAACTGTGCAGACTCGAGTCGGATACGTCGGGCTTGAAGACTTTAGCCGTTTTCGGGATCTGAGAAGTGGGGCCATCATCGAGACGGTGGCTCGCCGATGGGGCTTTCCCGCAACCCAGCAGCAGGACTAGTCCCAAACCAGTTAGTCTGCGCAAGACCAACAACACAAACCGGTGATCATGCACCTGCTGTTCTCCGACGAAGACGAGAGTCAACGAATACGGCTCCAAACGCTGGTGTCGAAACGATAGTGTCGAAACACCTGGCGTGTGTGCACGGCCAAGGGACAACCTGCAGTTCGGAGAGGCCCGTCCGCGGTGGCTGCCCAACCCAGCAGCCTGGCGGACCAAATCGGCTCATTCGAATGTTTCAGTTCGAACTAACCCGGAAAGTCAAAGTAGCAGCTGGAGACCGTCAAAGGTCTCCAGCTGCACTTGCCGGAATAGCAGCGATCAGCGATCACTGCCAATCTTTTACCCCACTAATTGCTGGGCGACGCGCAATCAGCAGAGCACCCGGAACACATCAAAGTTGCCCATTCAAGGTCCGGTTATTCAAAGACCTTGTAACCGTTCGGGGCCACCAGAAATACGCCGTTGAACATTTCAGCGGCCGGTACTTCCGTCTGAGAACCGCGGTACCCGATCGCAGCGTATTCCTGTTCCGTCAGATTGTTCGGAATCGGAAAGCCCGGATTCAGGTACTTGTCATTATTCGCATCGGTGAACTCCTTCAGGCTCCCATCGGCCATCAGGATGTTCACCGAACCCCCTCGACCACCACCGTGCACGGCAAAGAAGTCCCGGATGTCCTGCAGGTAAGTGTTGGACGAATTGGTCGGAGCAGGAACGCTGCCGGCGGACTCCGCAGCAGCTTGCACAGTCAGACTCCCCTTCTGTTTGATCAGATTCATCGTTTTCGAGCTGGCATCGTAGTAGGCCGGACCGTCATTGAACGACTCCGTCAACAGACTGCCAGCAGTGATAAACTCGCGCTTTTCGTCTTTACCATTGGCAAACGGGTCCGGGTTGCCGCTGGACAATGTCGGGCCGAAACCAAGCGTTTGCGACAGAGTGGCTTCGTCGGCGTCGCCGGGAGCGGCGTCGCCCAGCAGAGCAACAACCGATGAGACGATAGGTGACGTTTCCAGCAATGTCCGGGTCAACGGACCACGGCTTGAATTCAAACCCTTCAGCCCTTCGGCACCAGTGCCCCCGGCGATCACCGTCGGCGGCTTCGTCGTCGCGTCCACTGTAACCTGCGGAGCGCTGCGAACCATGAACCAGCTGGACGAGTAATTCGTGTTGTATCCCTTGTTCATGAAGGCGCGAGCGACCAGCGCCGCTCGTTCCGGAGTACCTGCCGCCGTACCGCCAAAGGTCGAGCCGGCTCCGCCGGTCAAGCCGGCCCACTGCGGAGCACCGCACAGCCCGGCATTCAAGCGGTCCAGCGAGACGCCATCTTTGGCATCCGTGGTATCTTTGCCCAACAGGTCGTTCAGCTTCTCTGAGCCCCGCAAGGGATTCGATGGACAGAGCATCTCACCCGGCATCGCCGCGTTGATGTTCACCAGATCGGCTACCCAGCCGTAAGTGTCCCAGCAACCGTCGCGACGAAAGTCGGCTGCACCAGTGCAGAGTCGTTCCTGCGGATCGCGGTCAGCAAAGATCAACAAGCCCAAGCCGATCTGTCGCAGATTGTTCTGGCAGCCGGCCGCTCGAGCCGACTCACGGGCCCGCGAAACCGCCGGCAAAATCAAGGCCACGAGGATGCCGATGATCGCAATCACCACCAGCAGCTCGACGAGTGTAAAACCACTCGGTTTCCAATTTCGTCTCATCTAGTCATTCACTCCCTAAACAAATACCACCAAATTACCCGGCCACAATTCGCAGGCAGACGACCCCCTATGCACGTCCGTAGACGTCTGCCCGACAATCGACCATGTCCAATCAATCAGCTCATAGTCCTTTGATCGACGGACCGCTGAACAACACGTCCGGCGATACCTCGATGTTCCCGTCCTGGAATCCGCCCACGCCCGACGGAAAACCGTTGTTCAACATCCCGTCGCCGTTCACGTCCACAAAATTGTTCACGCTGCCATCCGCCATCAAGACGTTGCAGCTGCCACGATGCACCGGCGCGAATCCGCGATAGTCCTGCAGCGAAAGCTTCGTCCACTTCGCCCACCATCCGTCCGCACCGTTTCGAGACCCACCCGCGACCGTGTCCGGAGACTGCATGTTGCTGATCAACACCGGGCCTCCGGTAAACGAAATCGACGTCGGCGTCCCCGCGGTGATCGGACCAACGTCGGTCGCCAATGCCTCTCCAGACGCGCCACAGCCAATCAGCGGTATGAAACTCCCCGATACCGATGTGCCGTCCAGCTCGGCCGTACGCAAGGAACCGTACGAAGAATTGCGACTCGTCAGCGACGCCGCACAACCCGCCGGGACGCTCTTGAGCTTTCCGGTGGCGTCCAGCCTCGGTCGCGATCGGACCAGTAACCAGCTCGCCGTGTAGTTCGTGTTGTAGTGCTTCGACAGAATCTGGCTCACCACCAGCTTCTTCCGCTCGTCACTCCCCGCCGATAACCCGCCCGATATGATCTGACGACACGGATTCGATACCACCGTCCCGTCCGGCTGCTGACTCCCCGCCTTGCCCACCATGTCGACGCAAGTGCTGGTCGATGCTGACAGATTCACCAGATCGTTGTACGTCGCTGCAATCTGAGCCGAATTCGAACTGCAAAGCATCTGCCCGACAGGTGTCCCCATCTCGACCAAGTCTGATACCCAGCCGAATTCCGTTACCGCTCCGTCCAGCTTCCAGTCAAACGCACCCGAACAGTAAACGCCCTTGTGCTGAGCCGCATGCGCCGATAAGGCCACGCCGATGCCCCGCAGATTGTTCGAACACCCGATCTTGCGGCCCGCTTCCCGCGCAACATTCACCGCGGGAATCAGCAGCCCTACCAGCAAACCAATGATGGAGATCACCACCAATAGCTCCACCAGGGTGAACCCCTGGCGCCGGCGCTCACCGTGCGCCCTTCTTCGATCCATGTCGTGTCGCCCTTGCTTGAAGAACTAGCCTTCTTGAACGTGGGTCAGTATCCCGTGTTTTGTGAAGAGCGGATGAAGGGCCGCGCGAAGATCGATGAAGTCTCCGAGTGGAAAGAATGAAGCCGTTGGCCACTACTTACCATCAATATTTGTTTGGTAATTTGGGCAGTTTGCTTGCGCCGGCCGGCCGCGCATAATCGCAGCGAAGCACGACGCGAAGGATGGAGAATCAGCGATCGCAGTTGCGTGGGGAACCGATTCGCCGCGATTCACTTCCAGACGGCTGCAGATTGAGGCTCAAGCCTTCGTCCGAATCAACTCGCCGTACACGCCGGCAACGCCGCGAGCCATGCTGACGTCGGAGAAGAGTGACGTCTGACGGAGACGAGCCGATTCGCGAAGTTGGTGCCATGAGACGTCGCCGGTGATCATCGTCTGCAGCTTGACCGCCAGATCGTGCGAATCCCCCGGATCGGCCAGTACGCCGTCCACACCCTCCCGCAACGCTTCCGGGACCCCTTCCACTCGCGTACCCACCACCGGCACTCCAGCCGCCATCGCTTCCAGCACCACCATCGGCAATCCCTCGCCAAACAGACTCGGCAACACCAACAGATCGAGTTCTCGCAGCTGAGCCGGCACGTCACTGCAGAATCCGGCCCATTCGACGCGATCAGCGACGGCCAACTCCTGCGATAAACCCCTCAGCTCACGCTCATATTCGGCCGATTGGAACCCGCCGATGCATTTCAACCGAACGTTGTGACCTCGGTCCAACAGCCAGCGCATCGCCTGCAGCAGTACCTCGGTCCCCTTGCGCGGCCGAAATAACGCGATCATGCCCAACGTCCATGTCCCTTGAGGACGAGGACGATTGGCGGGCTCCGGACCGCTCGGCACCCCATTGTAGACCGTCCGCAATTTGCGCTCGTTGAACCCCGCCTCAATCATGTGCCGCGATAAGCTCTGCGATACGGCGATCAATCGCGCAGCTCCCCGGACAAAGAATCGCTCAGCTTGAGCGTTCACCCAGTTCTGGACTGGGCGCGTCGAGTCGCGCGAGGCCGGGCTGTGGACGTGGTAGACCCACGGACGACCCGTGAACTTGGATACCCAGTACGCCACGATCGCCGTACGAGGCGTGTGAGCGTGAATCAGATCGTAACCCTCCCGACGCACCAGCTGGCTGAGTCGCCAGGCGACTCCCAATCCCAGAGCCGTTCGCGTGCGAGCCTCCACCAGCGGCGCCTGGCGCGCATGCCGACGCTCAGCGAACTTGCCCGGCTTGACGCAAGCAAAGCCAACGCGATACCCGAAGTCGGGAAGCCGCGCGGCCAGTAGGTCCTGCACCCGCTCAGCACCCGCGTAGTCCTCGCCATTGATCACGTGCAGCACTCGCCGGTCAACCGCCGATGACAGCTCGCCGTCACCATGGTTCGATTCCGACGAGCGCGAGCGCGAATCGGCCTCCGACTGCTCCGTCCGGATCGGCGTTTCGACGGCCACTTCACAAAACGGGTCGGCCCAAGTCTGCGGCGACATATGCAACCCCAGTGCGGTTCCAGCGTCGACCCCCGCCGGCTCGGCTGACCGCCAAGCACTCCTCCGACAAGTGGTCTGACAAGTCTAGATCGCCCCGATCAGACTGCCGACAACCGGCCGCAGAACCGGCAAAGACGGACCGGAATCCCCCCAGCCCTGGCCGGTACAACCGCACCCTTCCGCCCGATGCGCCCCCCAACCCGTTCACCCGACTCTCAGCGGGTCGACATAGCCCTGGACGATCCGCTTCAACCCGTCCTTCAGACGCACCACGTTGAAGTTGATCAGCAAACCCACGGTCACGCCGGTCGAATGGACTCGGATTGCGGCATCCACAATCTGTCCCGTGATGTCGTTGATCTCCATCCTATAAGCCCCCGCGCCCCCTGCGTTAAAAAATCCTGAGCCTTCAGCGTTAAAAACCCAGGAACGGTGCCGGGACCAGGAACGCATGATGTTCGAACAGGCTGCGCGCGCCGTACCACGAAAACTGAGGCGTGAAGTAGAGGACGCCGGCGTAGATGAAGGAGACGACGAGCAGGCCGAGCCGGGCGGTCCAGCGCCAAAACCAATGAGCGGGGCGGTCGCGATGCAGGGAGCAGGCGAGAGCCCAGCCAGCGATGACTCGGGCCGGCCACATGAAGACGACAAAGAACAGGCCCGGGAACCAAGCCAACTCGCTCGGAATCAGCTCGGCCTTCAACAGATACAGCGGTAATGCGGCGATCAGCAGCACGGTGATGGCCAACCACCACGACCAGGGCGCTCTCACGAACAGCTCTCTCGCGCGCCGAGTGCCGAACATGCATCGCCAGTTCCCCGTGCGCCCGAATTCGGCTTGCAGCAGTGGCAGATAGGGAACTACCAACGTGGTGGCGACCAGTGACACGAGCACGAACAGACCGACCGAGTCGGGATCGCGTCGAGTCCCTTCGGCCATCAGGGCCATGGGAATCACCAACCAGACAAACGTCGTCAGGTAGCCTTGCAGACCCAGCCAGAAATAATGCGTGAATCGGAGCGATCGCCACGTGGCACTCAGAGCCTTCCAGCGGCTCGACCAGTCAAAACCGCGCCGCAATTCGCCGAGCAGCCGCAACGGTGCGGGCCACAGGAAATCTCGCAGCCGCCCCCCTCGGTAAAGCGACCAGACGATGTGCAGCAGGATCACGGCGGTCAAGAGTCCGATCCCGACTCGCCAGGCTCGGCCATGAGACGGCGAGCTGGCTGAAACGAACGGATCGTTGATCAGCACGGCGGAGTAATTCAGCGAGATCAGCAGGCGGGGAATCAGCAGCAGCAGCCAGACGCAGGCGACGATGGCGCCGAAACGAGCTGACCGTCTGACTCCGATCCAGGCGCTGCGGACTTGACCATCACGGCCGACCCGCCCGGTGACTTCCAACAGGTAACCCAGCGATGCGACTTGCAGCACGGGGATCGACGCCAGCACGGAGAGCCCAATGATCAGGCTCAGCACTCCAAACGTCCATTCGATACCCGACACGATCAGCATCGGGCCGCGGAGCCACCACCGAGCAGTTGGCGGGGGCAGGACCGGCTGGTCGTCAATCAGCTCAGCCTGGACGTCGATCCAGTCGGACTCGGCTGGGGCAACCATTGACAGTTCGCCGGGTGACTGGTTCATGATCGTGTCCCTTAACGCGGTCCGGGCCACGGAACAGGCCCTGCACTCCAAGGGGTAGTCGCACGTTCCGGCCGGAATCCTCAGGAGACGGCCGACTTTTTTCCCCCCGGCATTATTTCCGTGACGGGCCCCTCCTACCAGGATACCCACCGTTCGGGGCGAAAGTTGCAGAGGAAATGTCCCGTGGCTGGATTCTTGGCGTTGTATTCTGGAACTTGAAACGACTAGCCTGTCAGTCAGGTAGCTACTGTTGGCCATGGGAGCCTGACGATTCACAAGGGGTCGGTATGTTCTGGGTCCGTTCCGGGCTGCTGATAGCGACGCTGGGGTTCATTTCGATCCTCGTGGCCGGTTCGATGCCCCGAGGCCCGCGCCCTCATCCTGTCGTGGCCACTCATCCGTGCCTGACCGACCCGACGTTCCGTGCCACGGTCGAGCGGGTGAACGACGAGTTTCGGGCGGACTGGGCCAGGCGAGGGTTGACCCCGGCCGATCGCGCCGGCATCGACACGTTGCGACGGCGCTTGAGCCTCGGGTTGGCCGGGACGTTGCCGTCGTTTGAAGAGCACCAGCAGTGGGCGGAAGCTGACGGCGCTCAAGCCACTGACCAACAGGCGGCACGGCTGACCGAGCAGCAGATCGCTCAGTGGGTCGACTACGTGCTGAACGATCGGCGGTCGAGCGACTATGTGGCGGAGCGATTTGCTCGAGCCCTGGTCGGGACCGACACCACTCCGTTTCTGCTCTTCCGTCGCCGTCGGTTTGTCAGCTGGTTAAGTGACTCGCTGGCCGAGAATCGACCCTACGATCAGCTGGTTCGTCAATTGATTACCGAGAACGGTCTGCGCACCGATCGACCGGCGGTGAATTTCATCACGGCAACGCTCGACCAGAACAACGAGAATCAACCCGACGAGATTCGATTGGCAGCCCGCACCGCTCGCGCGTTTCTTGGCGTTCGGCTCGACTGTGTCCAGTGTCACGACGACAACTTGGGTGGCAGTTGGACTCAAGCCGACTTCCATCAACTGGCGGCGTTCTACTCCGAGTGTCGGCTGAGCGTGACCGGAATCCACGATCAGAAACGTGGGTACGAGTTCCAGTACTTGCGGGCCGAGAAACCAGTCGACGTGCAGCCGCGTCCGCCGTTCGCCACCGAGTTGCTGAGTGAGACCGGGACGCGTCGACAGCAATTGGCGGCCTGGGTCACTCATCCCGAGAACAAGGCGTTCAGTCGAGCGGCGGTGAATCGAGTCTGGGCAATTCTGTTCGGCAAACCGCTGGTGGACCCCATCGACAGCATCCCGCTGGAAGGACCCTATCCTCCCGGTCTGGAGATACTGGCAGAGGATTTTTCCCAGCACGGTTACGATCTGCGGAGGCTGATTCATTTGATCGCCGCCACCGAGCCATTTCAGCTCGATAGTCGTGCCGACCACGAGTTGACGGCCGAGCACGAGCAGCACTGGGCATGTTTTCCGGTGGTGCGATTGCGTCCTGAGCAGGTGGTGGGAGCGACGTTGCAGGCGTGTGCTTTGAACACGGTCGACAGTGAATCGCACGTGCTGGTGCGGTTGATGAAGTTTGGCCAGGAGCAGGATTTCATCAAACGGTACGGTGACGCGGGGGCCGACGAGTTTGTGGCGCGCGGAGGGACGATCCCTCAACGTCTGCTGATGATGAACGGCAAGATCGTGCATGAGCGGACGGGCGAGAACATCGTCTTGAACGCATCCACTCGCATCGCGGCACTATCCCGCGACCATGCCACGGCTCTCAACACCGTCTACCGCTGCGTGTTGGGCCGGCAGCCAACGGACGCTGAACGGGAATACTTCCTGGGTAAATGGGATGAACAGCCGGAAGCGAGTTTCCGTCAGGCGATCGAAGATCTTTATTGGGTACTGTTGAACAGCGCCGAGTTCTCCTGGAACCATTGATTCGGAGTCACCACTTCAGGAATCACCGCTTCGGGAATCACCGCTTCGGGAATCACTCATCTGATGTGAGCACGCAGTCATGAAACGTCACGATCTGATCCAACCGGCTTCCGAAGCGGGCTGTGCAAGCTACCAGCGGGTTTCGCGGCGGGCTCTGCTGCAGGCGGGTGGCTTGAGTGGTCTGTTGTGGCTCACTCCGCTGGCCAGAGCCCTGGGGCAGTTGCAGGACCAGCGGCCTCAGGTGCGGCCGAAGAGCCTGATCGTATTGTGGATGGACGGTGGGCCCAGCCAGCTGGAAACCTTTGACCCGCATCCTGGCACGTCGATCGGTGGCCAAGTGCGGGCGATCGAAACCAGCGTTCCGGGAGTTCGGTTGGCGTCGGGGCTCGAGCAGCTGGCGGATCAGATGAAGCGACTGGCGGTGGTGCGCAACGTCGTCAGCAAGGAAGGCGATCACGAACGGGCCATCTACTACGTGAAGACCGGATATCGTCCCGACCCGACGGTCGTCCATCCGGCGCTAGGGGCCATTCTTTGCCATGAGTTGCCTGACGCGGGGACGGAGATTCCACGTCACGTCGCCATACTCCCCGGGCAATGGCCGCCGCGCGGCGGGTACATGGGGGACCAGTACAACGCATTTCTGATGGGCGATCCGTCCGCGCCGCCAGAGGACGTGCGATCGCCGCTCAGCGATACGGCTCGTTACGATCGGCGCTGGAATGACTTGTCAGTCGTCGAGACCGAGTTTGCGCGAGGGCGGTTGAAGGGCCTCGATCAGCAGCGGTTGTTGCATCAGTCGACGATGCAGCGAGCGCGTCAGATGATGACATCGGACCAGCTGCGGGCGTTCGATCTGAATGAAGTGCCGCTGGCCGAACAAGCTCAGTTTGGCGATTCACGGTTCGGTCGAGCGTGTCTGGTGGCCGCTCGGCTGATCCAAGTCGGAGTGCGGTGCGTCGAAGTGTCGCTCGGGACCTGGGACAGCCACGTGAACAACCACGAGACGCAGGCGGCTCGGGTCCGGGATCTCGATCCGGGTTTTGCCGGGCTATTGAACTATCTGGCCGAACATGAGCTGTTGGACGACACGGTGGTGCTGTGGGGCGGTGAGTTCGGTCGCACGCCACGGCTCAACGGCGCCGAGGGCCGGGACCACTGGCCGCACGGTTTCAGCTTGGCGCTGGCCGGCGGCGGCATTCGCGGCGGCCAGGTGATCGGCGAGACGGATCCGGAGGGGAGCCAGATCAAGTATGAAGACGGGTTTCCGGTGGCCGACGTTCATGCGACCATCCTGAAGACGCTGGGGGTCGACTATCAGCGAGAACTGATCACCCCCGTGGGGCGCCCGCTGAAGCTCAGCGACGGTCAGCCCATCGCCAAGCTGATTGGTTAGCTTGGTCCAGATTCTGCCGACACACGAACGGTCCGGCTGCGGGCGCGTCCGAGTGATGCACGGCGACGAGTGTATAATGGGCCGCCTGGCCTGTTGTGGATCGAGTCAGGAACCGTGCGGGAATCTGGCGGTGGAAAGCGACAATCCGTACAGTGTTTCCGAGTCGTTGCTCGAGTCGATCGACGGCCCGATCAACGTCCACCATCTGTCCGGAGCCCGGGTGGTACGTGAGCGAAACATCAACACGGAGGTCTCGATCCAGCAGATTGGGCGGCTCTTTTGGCTGGGCGGACTGGCGACGATCGGCGCGGGGAGCGTGGTGGCGCTGGTCGAGATGGCTGCACTGATCGATCGAGGTGCCCTGCGGCCCAATGTCGATCTGATGGTCATCTTCATCGCTGCCATGTTCGTCTTGGTGGGTTGGCTGCACATCGTGGTTGGCCGGCGATTGCAGGATCTGAACCCGCGTGTCCGTGGTTTGGCAATTACGCTGGCACTGCTGCAGCTGATGTTCGTACCCTTGGGAACGGTCGTCGGGCTGTTATTGCTGATCCTGGTCTGGTCGCCCCAGGGGCGGTATGTGTTTACGGACGAGTACAAATCCGTTCGGGCGCTCACCCCCGGCATGCGACCACGTCCTCATTACGGCTTCTGGGTGCTGCTGCTGTCCGTGGTCGGTGTCGTGGTCATCATCGGCTTGTTTGGCATCTTGGTGGGGTAATCTGCCCAGCAAACGGCCGCTGGACGTCTCTAGCGGGTTTGGCGTGTAGCCGTCAGAATAGAAGCTGGATGTGCGGATCAGCACGGATCGGAGCGCCCGGCGGGCTCAGCCTGCTGAGCATTGCCGGAACTGATGGCAGGCGAAAGTGGGCGAATCGGCCACTGCAGGGACGCGGGTCTTGGTTACCGGCGGGTCGGCACGAAACGTGCACCCCCTGAAGGGTGGCGTCGGTTGGGAACAGACAGAGTCAAACGAGGCGAATGTCATGGCTACCAAACGTTGGGGAATGCTGGCGGCGGTGGCGGTTGGGCTGTGGTTGGTTGGACCGATGTGGGGGCAGGAGCCGGTTGCGACTCAACAGCCGTTCATGCGAGCCAAATTGGTACACGCTCAGAAGCTGCTGGAGGGTCTGGCCTTGCGCGACCTGAACAGCGTGGCCGACCATGCGCAGAAGCTGAGCCTGTTGAGTCTCGAGTCGACGTGGCAGGTGTACCACACGGGCGAGTACGAGCAATTCAGTCGCGAGTTTCGGCGAGCAACTCAGGCGATGAGTGACGCGGCGAAGGCCAACAATCTCGACCAGGCGACGTTGGCCTATGTCGACATGACGCTCAAGTGTGTGAACTGCCACCAGCATGTGCGTGACCTGCAGAACAAAACGAGTGGCGATTTGCGCAAGCTGGTGGAATAGAACACGATCGGTTTTCGGGTAACGAGTGCTACGTAGCTGGTCCGCAGGGTGGGCTCGCGTAGGAAATCAACTTCAAGCGAAGTCTCTGCGGTGGCAAGCAAGAATCAGCTGAGCAGTCGTCGTCGATACGAGCAGTATCAATCCCAGCGCCGATCGGCGACGGGCAAACCGGGCGGCCCGGGTGCCGTGCGGAAGCGCGAGCGGTCGTTTGGGCAGTTGTTCGTCGAGTTTCTGGGGTTGATCCGTCCGCAGCGTTATGCGGTGGCGTTTGCGCTGTTGACGTTGACGGCCGGTACGATTCTGAAGCTGTTTCCGCCGGCGGCGACCAAGATCGTCATCGATCAGGTGCTTGGCGATGTGCCGATGTCGCCGTGGTGGTCGCGGTTTGGGGTGGAGCCGGGGAATCGAGCCGGTCTGTTGTTCCTGCTGGGCGGCGTGGCAATCTGCATTTCGCTGGTCTCCACGGCCCTGCATTTGTGGGGGCGCTGGGAGGCGACAAAGGCGACCAACCGGCTGCAAGTCGACATCCGGCGGAGGGCATTTGAGCACATCGTTCGATTGCCGTTGCATCGTGTTTATCAACTGAAGTCGGGGGGGACTGCCAGCCTGTTGCGGGACGACGCGGGGGGCGTGGGGGACCTGATATTCAGTATGCTCTACAACCCGTGGCGGGCGATCATTCAGTTGATTGGCAGTCTGATCGTGCTGGTGCTGGTCGACTGGCGGCTCCTGCTCGGCGGTCTGACACTGCTGCCAGTAGTCTATCTGACACATCGGACCTGGGTGCGTCGGATCCGGCCGGTATTTCGTGACGTGCGCGCTCAGCGTCAGGATATCGACAGCCACGCCACCGAGGCGTTTGGTGGGATGCGGATCGTGCGGACGTTTCATCGTGAGCGGAGCGAGAGCGGACGGTTTGTGCGCGGCAGCCACTTGATGGTCCGCCAGCAGTTGTTTGTGTGGTGGTGGTCGCGGGTGATCGATCTGATCTGGGAGACGTTGATTCCAGCCGCTTCGACGGCACTGCTCGTCTATGGTGGTTATCGGGTCCTGCAGGGTGACCTGACCTTGGGCGACTTGACCATGTTCCTGGTCTACCTGGCGATGCTGCTCGACCCAATCGCAACGCTGGCCACCAGCGCAACGACTTTCCAGAATCAGCTGGCAGGCATGGAGCGAGTGCTGGATCTGCTGGGCGAGCCGACGGAACCCGGTTATCAGCAGCCGGGGCTCGCCGTCGATCGGAGCCGAGTCCATGGCGACATGACGTTCGACCGTGTTTCGTTTCGCTATCCGGAGACCGAACGGTTGGTGTTGAGCGACATCTCGCTGGAAGTGAATTCGGGCGAAGTAGTGGCACTGGTCGGGCGAAGCGGTGCGGGGAAGACGACTTTGTGCAATTTGGTCGCGCGTTTTTATGATCCCACGACTGGAGCTTTGCGGCTCGACGGGAGCGACTTGCGCGAGATTGATCTGTCAGGATACCGCAGGTTGCTGGGGATCGTGGAGCAGGACGTCTTTCTGTTTGACGGGACGGTGGCTGACAACATTGGCTACGCTCGATCCAACACCACCCTGGCCGAGATTCGCGCCGCCGCTCAAGCGGCGAATGCGGAGGAGTTTATCGATCAATTGCCGCAGGGTTATGACACCGTGATCGGTGAACGTGGCGTGAAGCTCAGTGGCGGCCAGCGGCAGCGGCTGGCGATCGCTCGCGCGGTGCTGGCCGATCCGAAGATCCTGATTCTGGATGAGGCGACCAGCAATCTGGATAGTGAGAGCGAGCGGTACATCCAGCAAAGTTTGCAGCAGTTGATGCGAGGACGGACGAGCTTCGTGATCGCTCATCGGCTGAGCACTATCACTCATGCCGACCGCATCGTGTTGCTCGACGGTGGCCGCTTGATCGACTCGGGGCGGCACGCCGAGCTGATGCAGCGCAGCCCGCTCTACCAGCAGATGGTCGCCCTCCAGACCAGCATGCACAGCTGACACCTCCCGTTGTGGTGCAGGCGTCCCGCCTGCCTCTCTGCGTACTCAGCATCTCCCTTGTGGTGCAGGCGTCCCGCCTGCCTCTCTGCGTACTCAGCATCTCCCTTGTGGTGCAGGCGTCCCGCCTGCCTCTCTGCGTACTCAGCATCTCCCTTGTGGTGCGGGCGTCCCGCCTGCCTCTGTGTGTACTCAGCATCTCCCTTGTGGTGCGGGCGTCCCGCCTGCCTCTCTGTGGCCTCTGCTCTCCCTTGTGGTGCAGGCGTCCCGCCTGCCTCTGTGTGCTACTATCCTCCCGAATCCTTGAAGTGCCTGAAGGATCTAGACCCGGTAGGCCGACAACCGGTCGAGTACGAGTACCGCGTTGCTGAGTACGAGTACTGCTGCGCTGAGTACGAGGAATCGGCCGAGTGACGACGGTCGACGGAATGAAGGGGAAATCGGGGCGGCCCCCGTGGCGATCTTTCCAGAGCCTGAGTCCGAGGGAGCTTCCGGATTCGATCCGCATCCCATACCAAAAATCCGTCTCGGTCCCAGCCAATTCCGTCACCATTCACTCACCAGACTATCCACTCAATCGACACGCTGACTGTACCTCCCTTGTGGTGCAGGCGTCCCGCCTGCCTCTGTGTGTACTCTACTCTACGATCTCCTCAGCAATTCTCCTTGAATTCGCTCGTCTGCCGCACGCATTTCGCCTGCCATGCCGGCACTTCCCGTCGGTGACTGGCGAATCGGTAGGAAGAGGTGTTACCTCGGAGGACGCGGAGAGGCAGGCGAGACGCCCGCACCACAAAGGGAGGGCGCGGAGAGGCAGGCGAGACGCCCGCACCACAAGGAGAGGGCGCGGAGAGGCAGGCGAGACGCCCGCACCCACAAGGGAGGACGCGGAGAGGCAGGCGAGACGCCCGCACCACAAGGGAGGACGCGGAGGCAGGCGAGACGCCCGCACCACAAAGGGAGGGCGCGGAGAGGCAGGCGAGACGCCCGCACCACAAGGGAGGACGCGGAGAGGCAGGCGAGACGCCCGCACCACAAAGGAAGAGGACGCGGAGAGGCAGGCGAGACGCCCGCACCACAAAGGAAGAGGACGCGGAGAGGCAGGCGAGACGCCCGCACCACAAGGGAGGGCACGGAGAGGCAGGCGAGACGCCCAATGGCACTTACTTTAGAAAATCCGCAGGCCCGGCGGGAATTGGCACGGCATTTGCGCACTCAGGGTTTATTTCCCCCTGAGGAGGCCATTTTGGCATGGAGGCTGAATCTCGTGAATCGTCGGCGGAGTTGCTAGCAGAGGAATTCGAGGCCGCGGCCAAGCTATTGTGGGACGTACTGGACCCGCATGAGATTGACCGGATGCAGCCACTGGGTCCGGCCGCAGTGTACTCAACCGCGGTGACCACGTGGCTGATGATTCTGCAGCGGATGCGAGCCGGATGCTCGCTGTCGAAAGTAGTCAGTGAATTGCTGTCGAAGGGATTGCAGATGCTCCCCGACAATCGTCGGGTGCGTGAAGGGAGACTGTCGTCGAATACAGGCGCTTACAGTAGAGCTCGGACGCGACTGCCGCACGAATCGCTCGACTGGCTGGCGAACAAAGTGTATTCATCGTTCGTCGAGACGACACCGCCAACCTGGAATGGTCGCCGAGCCTTTCTGCTGGATGGGACGACGATATCGCTAGTCTCTCCGACGCCTGAACTGCTATCCGCTTTTCCTCCCAGCAGCAATCAACATGGGGATGGCATCTGGCCGACCATGCTGATGCTGGTAGCCCATGAACTGTCTAGTGCGTGTGCCATATCACCAGAAATTGGGCCGATGTACGGTTCTAAGTCGAGTGGTGAGGTCGCCTTAGCCAAACAAGTGCTTCCACGGCTTCCGCAGCAATCGCTCATCGTGGCCGACTGTAATTTTGGGATCTTCGGCTTCGCGTTTCCGGCAGTGGCTACGGGACACGACGTGGTTCTGCGGCTGACGAAAAGCAGGTTCGAGTCTCTGCTCAAACGAGCCGAGTTGATTCAAGACGGAACTCATCGACGCTGGAAACTCGACTGGACTCCGACCCGCGACGACCGGAGGACTCATCCGGAATTGCCCCCGGACGCGAAGATTAGCGTCTGGCTGCACGAGTTCCCGGTACCTAAGGAACAGCTGATGATCGTTACGACGCTCGACGAAGACACCCAAGCCATCGCAGATCTCTATCGACACCGAGGCAATGTGGAAACGGATATTCGCGACGTCAAAGTGACACTGAAGACCGAGGAGGTTCGCGCCAAGAACATCGATATGCTGAAAAAAGAATTGTCAGCTTCGATGATCGCCTACAATCTCGTGGTCCAGATCCGGCGTCTGGCTGCCAAGAAGGCCAACGTAAAGCCCCGTCGGTTGAGCTTCACCGGAACGTGGGACACTGTCATGCATATGCTGTTCGCCCCCCGTTCCGAGAGTGCCGTGGAATGGCAACGACGCTTCGATCAAACCCTGCGGATGGCCGGGCAACGAAAAGTACCCAACCGACCGGGACGCAAATACCCCCGGGAGGCGTATCCGCGTCGCAAAAAATTCACCGGAAAACGGTCAAGAGGGCAGCCGCCCAATCCAAAGTAAGTGCCATTGGGCGAGACGCCCGCACCACAAGGGAGGACGCGGAGAGGCAGGCGAGACGCCCGCACCACAAGGAGAGGACGCGGAGAGGCAGGCGAGACGCCCGCACCACAAGGAGAGGGCGCGGAGAGGCAGGCGAGACGCCCGCACCACAAGGGAGGAAGGAGTACGCAGAGAGGCAGGCGAGACGCCCGCACCACAAGGAGAGGACGCGGAGAGGCAGGCGAGACGCCCGCACCACAAGCGAGGGCACGGAGAGGCAGGCGAGACGCCCGCACCACAAGGGAGGACGCGGAGAGGCAGGCGAGGCGTCCGCACCACAAGGAGAGGACGCGGAGAGGCAGGCGAGACGCCCGCACCACAAGGGAGGACGCGGAGAGTGACGTGTTTGCGCGCTCTTGTCGGTGGCTCGTGGAAGCCCTAATCTGGAGGGTTCACATACGGCCGGTTGCCAGGGAGGAACTATGTCGGCTGGGAGAGGTACGCGATCAGCGGCTGCGAGGGCTCGTCGGCTCGGTCCATTGCTCAGACTGATCCACAAGCGATTTGGCATTCTGTTGCTGATCGGGCTGGTCGGCTGGGTCCCGGCGGCTGGTGTTGCTCCCTTGCGGCCGATTTTCGGCAACGCTTTGCTGGTAGACACCTATCAGCAACTGGCGTTTGTCGCCTTGCTCAATACGATCAGCGGGATCTTCTGTGTGGCCGTCTTGCGGCTGTTGAACGATCGGTTTCCCGGGACCTGGATGAGCTGGTTGCTGGGGAATGCCGACCATCCCTGGGAGACTCGACAGTATCTGCTGGCGGCCTCGATCGCGCTAGTCACACCGCTCTGTCTGTTCTGGCATTCGGCACCCGAGCTGCCGACATACAGCATTCTCGATGAGCTAGGCATCCACGGCGTGGCCAATCATCTGCTGGCGTTTGTCTTGGCGATACCGGTCAGCGTGGGGCTCGGTTTTCTGGCGATGATGTTTCTGGGGTTATTGAAGAGTTGGCTGGTGGGGAGCCGCCAGGACGTAGCGAATTTTCTCCCCTTTGAGGCGACCGATTCGGATGGCTGGTTGACGCCCTGGCTGGGCGGCTGGGTGGCAGCTCGACCAGGTCGGCGGGTGAGTGTCGCGGAGATCGACGTGCAGCTGGCGATCTATGTCGCGTTGCTGGCCATCATTCACTTCATCTTGACTCGATCGGCTGGAGATCTGACAAGGCATTTGATTTCGGCCCCGGCCGTAGCGACGTTGTTGATCTGGTTGACCGGCATGGTCTTTACTGGGCTCAGTTTCTGGCTGGATCGATTCCGACTGCCGACGGTCCCTTTTGTGTTAGCCTTCGCCTTTCTGATGCAGCTGCTGCTGGGATCCACAGCCACGTTCACCACAGTGGCCGACCAATCGGAGGCGGGATTTGTCCGGGGAGTGGCGGAGATACGGCAAGCTGAGCGGCGAGTGCTGGAGAGCAAGAGTGTGGGCGAGCGGGTGAATGCTGTGCGGAGCGCGGCGGGACCGCTGGAGGAACTGGCTTGGCAAGCGGTGAATCGGCGGATGAGTCGAGTGCCGGTGAGTGACCCGGCGCGTGGTCGAACGCTGGTGATTGTGACGTGTCCGGGAGGCGGCATCCATGCAGCGGCGTGGGTCACTTGTGTGCTGGAATCGATCGGTGCTGAGTACGCGGGCTTTCGCGACTCGATCTGTCTGATCAGCGGCGTTTCGGGGGGCAGCGTCGGTGCTCTGTTCTATGTTTCCCAAGCCTATAGCGATGTCCTCGGTGGCAGAAAGACTGGGGTGGTCGAGTCGGCCTTTGAGCGGGCGACGGCTTCGAGTCTGGAGCCGATCGCGTTCGGGATGATGACAGACGATCTGTACGGGGCGTTCTTGCCGGTGCTGAGTGTCAGGGATCGAGGTCGGCGGTTGGAAGAGAGCTTTCACCGTCGGTTGCCGTCCGAGCAGCAGTCGCTGACCATGGGCGATTGGGGCGATCTGGCGGTAGCGGGCCGTATGCCGATCGTGGTGTTCAATGCGACCGACGCGGCTACAGGGCGGCGAATTCTGTTCGATACCATCCCGACTCCGATTCGGACGTCGGGAATTGGATTAACCAGTCGGCCGTTGAACTATCGCGAGCTGTTATCGGCGGACGCTGGAGTCGACGTGATGCCCGCCAGCGCGGCTCGCACTTCCGCCTCCTTCCCGTATGTTTCGCCCTGGGTGCGGCCTGACTTGGCGAGCGATCTGGGCCGCGTTACGGCGATTGGCGACGGTGGATACGTCGACAACGAAGGGATCGTGACGGCGGTGGATTGGATTGAGTTCCTGTTGCGCCGCTGGGAATCGACTCCAGCCGCGGATCGGACCTTTCAGCGGATTCTGTTGTTGAGAATCTCGCCGGCCAGCAACTTTGACGACATGCGAGTGCCGGAGTCAAGCATTTGGGCGGGGGGAGCGCGGTGGTTGATCGGACCGCTGGAGACGATGGCCAAGGTTCGGTCCGCTTCGCAGTCAGAGCGAGGCAATCTGGAGTCGGATCTGGCGGCACTCTACCTGGAATCGGCTCAAGGGACCACACCCGGCGCCGCCGCTCGAGCGACGGCTGCCAGACGGGCCACGGTGCAGAACTGGTCGGCCAGCTCCAAGGCCTATTCATCACGCGACGTCGGCGCGATCTTGATGCGTCAGATGAGTGCCGATCCTGGGGCGGGAGAGGGAGCTGAGCAGAGCCTCAATACCACGACCGAGCTGGTGGTGGGCGAGCCGTCGCGGTCGGCCGAGCTGACGCAGCTGGAACTGCCGGTGATCGTCAAAGACGTCCAGTTCCTCGCTGCTCCGGATCAAGTGCTCCCCTTGAACTGGAAACTCACCCGCCGCCAGAAAGCTCGCTACCCCGACGCCTGGGAATGGAATCGACGCAACGACCAGCTACTGATCGAAGTCCTTAACGGGTGCTTCGCACGTCCGTAACTCTTCCGCCCCACTCTTGTTCAGCGGCACAGCCTCCACGCCCGGGCGTGCACCGCCTTTGTCGGGCACGCCGGACGCAAGGGTATACTGCGGCCGATCACGAGCGCAACAGCGCTGAGTGTCGGCGCTGGCGTCGCAGCCGGAGGCTGGTGCATATTCCGCCCAGCATGATGATCACCACACCGGATGGCTCAGGAACGGGAATCGACTCTTGGGACGCCAGCACATACCGGAACGCGACGGCCGTCTTGTTCTTGGGGTCGTTCAGTAAGCCAATTTGCCCCGTGTTACCGTAGCGGTTGTCGACCACGGAAAGGAGGGGTGACTCAGGCCGCGGCGCGTCGCCACTCCAGACGAACAGATTCAATTGGCTTCCTATCACGTCGAACTGAATGGTTACGTCGTGCTGAGAGGGCCGATAGGGAGTTTGCACCGATACCAGGTCGTGATATGTCGGGTCGTTCCAACCAATATATGCCAATCCATCCGTATCGATCCCGCCTTGATAGGCCCCGGGACCTGACAGTCGCGCGAGGATACTGACACCGTCGGCGGGTCCCGTAGCACGAACTTGGCTCCGAACCGACGCATCTCGAGTCACGTACGGTGTTGCCACCGCGACAAGTGGGTCCTCGTTAGTATTTGGAATCAGCTGATAGTTGCCGTCCGAAACGGCGAACGTACCGTTGGCGTAACCACCGAGCGGGGTCCACTTGACAGGAACTCCGTCCGTCGGATTCCCGTCCGAAAAGGACTCATTGAACGGAAGGTTTTGGCTCCTTCCCTCGGCCGTCACCAGCAGTAGACCGCACCCGACCATCACTATCCAGCGTAAAGCGCCTATCGACATGTTCTCGCCTTTCTAACCTGGGATTCAATGAAGTCTGATAAAGAAGAAACTCGCCACACAGTACTATTTGTTGTTGCCCACGACTCTATTCAGTTCATCCAAAACCAGTCGGCGTTCGTACTCAAATACAGACGTTGGCTGGTCCCACAATTCCATCGCGCGGGTTTGCCATTCGAGGGCTTCAGCAGGTCGATCGGCCTTGTGGCTGACCAAAGCCAGATAGGCATAGTCAATCGGATCGGGCGAAGGCAATAGCTTCAGGCATCGTTTCAGCGTCGATTCGGCTTCGCCATACCTTTCCAGCCGCAGCAGGGCAACCGCGACCAAACGGAGAGACTGGACATCATCGCCGACAGCCTTGTTCGCCGCATCGAGGCCAGCAGCGGGATCGCGTAGTCCTTCGTCAGGGCACGAACTCCAGAAGACGGCATTGAAGTCGTCGACTGGCTGCAAGTCTCCCAGACGCCGCGATTCTCGCAGGTGTGCCGATCCTTCATCAGCGCGCCCGGCGAGGACCAGCAAGCAGCCCAACTGATACGTCAGGTCACGGCGCAAAACGGAATCAGTTAGGGAGGCCATCGTCGACGGCTTCACGCCGCGTTCGACGAGTTCCATAGCGCCAGGCAGATCATTCTGTTGCAGCCGACAGTCGCTCAGGTGAGCCAGAACCTGTAGGAGCGCGTGATTGGCCCAATCGGAACCGGGAAATTCCGCCACCACTTGTTTGAGGTTTTCCCATGCTTCCCGTAACAGCGGCTCGCCTTCTTGAGGGCGCTTCAGGCAACAGAGAGCCCACCCATGGTCTCCCATGGCTTGATAGTAGCCGATTCGGGAGCGGGTGTTTCCCTGGATGTAGTCCATCACTGCCGGGTTGAGTTCGAAGGCCTGAGATATGGCGGTCACGCTCTGCTGGTACTTGCCCTGTGACTGCAGAAGCCTGCCGCGCACAACGTGGTTGTGACCCAGACCTTTGCGGCTTTCGGTGTGATCGGGATGTAATCTGACAAGCATCCGCCACTGGTCGGCTGCTCGGTCATATTCAGTCAGAGCTTCAGGCAATCGATGTTTAGTCGCCAGAATGATGCCTAGGTACTGATGGGCCCACGCCAAACTGACGCGGTATTGGGGTTCGTGACGATCCATTACGCCAAAGGGCTTCAATGTTTCAACCGATTGTCGCATGAAGTCGGCTGACCACTGAAGCGACCCCATTGCAAACTGAGTGTCACCCAGTACCAGACGATATGCGGCGTTCTGAGGAGCCTCCTCCACCAGATCCTGGCTCAATTCCAGTGCCTGAGTCAGAATCGGACTGGCTTCTTCTGAGTTGAACCGTAGGTCCATCGCCAGACCCAGTTTCAACAAGCCCGATGCAATCGCGAACCGAGCATCTTGGTTCAGGTCGGGTTGCCGCAGTATTTCCTGATATTGTGCCAGTGTATCTCTGAGCATCCGTTCGTGTACGGCAGCTGCTTCGGGAACGTCCTCCAAAGACTCGACATTCGCGGAGAGAGTGGATGTTAGAATCTGCAAGAGTCGAGCTCGCGACATCTCCGCATGGTGTTCGGCTGTGAGCGACCGGTTTCTGGCAGTCAGCAACGACCAAGCTGCCAGAGGGCCACCGATGGCCAATGTCAGCAACAGGATGACAATCAATGCCAGAAGACTAGCGAGCAGCTGATGACGTCTCGCCAATTGCCAACAACGGTGCCAACGACTCGACCTCTTCGCAACGATCGGCCGCCGATCCAGGAATCGCTTCAGATCCTCGGCGAACTCTCGGGCGGTCGAGTACCGATCTTCGGCGAATCTCGCCATCGATTTCAGAACTATGGTGTCCAAGTCTCTCGGCAAGCCTCGGACCACAGTGCCCGGTTTGGGAATACTTCCGGACTCGAGTTGGCTCAGAATCTCCTGTCTGCTGGTGCCATCCAAGGCCGGGCGGAGTGTCAACAACTCATACAACGTGGCCCCCAGGGAATAAACATCGGTGCGGTGATCGAGCAGCTTTCGGCCCTCGCCCTGCTCGGGACTCATGTACCGCAATGTCCCTAAGAGATCCCCGGTCGCCGTCAGGCTGGAGTCGCCATCCACGCGGGCTAGTCCGAAGTCCGTTACCCACGGGCGCCCACGTTGGTCGATCAGGATGTTCGACGGCTTCAAGTCGCGGTGGACGACGCCCTGATCATGGGCATAGGAGATCGCATCGGCAATCTCAGCCGTCAGACGTGATACCGAACGGTAATACTCGAGCGGTGAACTTGTTACCTGAGTCGTGAGCTGCGCGATGGGCCGAGTGTCGCTGGCCCTTCGAATCCCCTCTCCGTTATCCGAAAAGGTTGCAGAAAGGACTTGGCCAGCGATCGGACCCGGATCACTATCTTCAGGTAAGCCCGGATCGACCCTGGCCAGTCGCAATAACTCGATACATTGGGCCAGCGAGCAGCCGTCGACGAGGTCCATGGCGTAATAGTGAACGCCACGTTCACATCCTACACAGTGCACACTCACGATGTTCGGGTGATGCAATGCCGCGGCAGCTTGAGCTTCTAGTTTGAACCTCTGTAACCGGTTGGCGTCGAAATAGGCGGCAAAGGGAAGCACCTTCAGCGCGACGGTGCGCCCCAAAGATAGCTGCTTGGCCTCATATACCACGCCCATGCCGCCCCGACCAATCTCCCGCACGATGTGAAAGTCGCCCAGTTGCTGCCCAGCGTCGGCCAGTAGGTCCGCGTGAGTTGCCGTCGCCAAGTCGTCCCGAAGTTGGTGCAGGTGTCGTAGTGATTCGTAGGCCCGCCGAAGTTCGGTCTCCAACCCGGGATAACCGGCTACAAACCGATCGATGGAAAAGTTTTTGCGGCCAATCAGTTCATTGGCCAGCTCGTCTACAGCATTGGCAAAATCGCTGCGATCACTCCCCGGGTCCAATTGATCGAAAGAAGTCTTCATGGGCAGTCTTCTTTCACTCCGGCTTGAATCAACAAGGATCGCAGTTGCACCAAAGCCTGGCTGAATTTGCGCTTCGCCGCGTCGGGATGGATCTCCATTAACGTCGCAACTTCGATATTGGTCAGTCCGTCGAAGGTTCTGAGCATCAACACCTGACGATGAGTCTCGCTCAACCGCGCCAGACATCTCCGTACAATTCGCGATCGCTCCTGCACCCAAGCCGCCGTCGATGGTGACGGCTCAGCAGCCACGAACCGGCGGGCCAGTTGCATGGATGTGTCGTCGGGAAGCGGCAGTTCGCGGTCGACTGACCGCTTGGCCCGCTTGAGGTGCGTCCGCTCCAGGTCCACCACGCGGTTTTGAGCCGACCTGAGCAGCCATAGCCGAAACGGCAAAGGGCGGCGAGTGAGATAATCATCCAAAGCTCGAAGAGCCGTATGGTAGGTCTCCTGGACAACGTCCGACGCGTCGAATCGACTCCCGGTCTCGGGACGCAAGCGGCGCTGCACCGACCGCTTGATCTCAGCCAGATGCCGACGAAACAGGGGCTCAATCGCCTCCCGGTCACCGGACGCCGCTCGATCCAACAAACTGGCCGTCTCGTCAGAATCCTGCAACAACGGTTCCATCGACATTCCCCCCAGCCTTTACACGACGAACGCTCCGACTTCGGGCGCACATTGTCGGCGAAACCAGCTAGATTTTCACGTTTTCCTCTGATTGCCCCCGCCAATCCATTCTTTCGGGGGATCGCACCCCCGCCGTATGCCACACGCATCCTGGCTGGCTCTCTTTGCCGTCTCCGCAGAAGTGGCTCAAAGCCCCGGCATTCAGACGTTTGCCGCCGGCATCGTGGGGGCGAAAGATGCGGACGACCCACCGCGGCCCACGCGGTCATTATTCTTCGGGCGTCTCGAAGATCTTACAGAACATTGGCACAAGCTACCGCTGAATTGCGCTCGAGCATCGTCAGCGTGGCTCGAACGCAGATAATTGTTCTGAAATTCATTGGACTTTGGGTCTTCGACCCTAGAGAATCCAGGTCAATTCAAGGAGCTCGTCGCATGGGAACGGCGGCGAGCAGGTAGCCGCGATCGGCCTGACAGGGCGGTCGAACGATCGATGGTGTCTCAAGTTCCCGTTCTGTAGAAGGATTTCACCATGTCGGCTCCTGCAAATATCTACTCATTTGCTCCAGAAGTGGCACTGGCGGCGGCCAGTCGGTGGATTAAGCGTGAGCCGCAGCATGCGAAATTCGAATCGGCCGTACGGCAACGCAGGTACTCGGCGCTGGATACTCCCGAACGAATGGCCAAGCGTGCAAATCGGCTGATGGGCAAATTGGCCGAGAAATCGCCGACCGCGGCGTCTGCGTTATCCCAAGATCTTGTCGGCCCGTTGGGAAGCGAACGGGCGTTGGGGAATCTGACTGCCGAGACGGTCAGCGATCAGCTCCTGGAAAGGGTCATCGGCGAGACGCGGGATTTTCTGTTCATCGAATTTCTCGAGCAGGCTCTGCACGTGGCTAAGGCGGTGGCGAGGCTCGTGACTCGCTTAAGCGACGGTCGGCTCAGCTACGGCACCGGCTTTATGGTCTCTGCCGATCTCTTGTTGACCAACCACCACGTCCTCGAAGATGCGAGCTCTGCCGCCCGCACCGTGGCTCAGTTCAACTATCAGCGGAATCGCCAAGGAGTCCCGTTGACGGTCGAGGAAGCGTCACTCGACCCGGCTCGCTTCTTCCTGACCGACCAGGAACTCGATTTCTCGCTGGTGGCAGTGAAGCGGACCGCACCCGATTCGCCGATCCCGTTTTGTCCGCTGATGAAGGAAGAAGGGAAGATCGTGGTCGGCGAGCCGATCAACATCATTCAGCATCCATTGGGCGAGATGAAGCAGGTGATCATCCGAGAAAATCGCCTGCTGGATATGCTCGACTTGTTCACGCATTACGAAGCGGACACGGAACCGGGTTCGTCGGGTTCGCCGGTCTTCAACAATCAGTGGGAAGTGGTGGCCCTGCATCACAGCGGTGTCCCGAGGCGGAATGCGAAAGGGGACTTGTTACGACGCGACGGCAAACCCTGGCGTCACGGAGTCGATCCGCCGCAGACGCTGGACTGGGTCGCCAATGAAGGTGTGAGAGTTTCACGATTGGTGGATCGGATGTCGCGGGCAAAGGTTGCCGATCCCGATGGGCTGTTGCAACGAGCACTTCAGTTGCAGCCCGCTCCGATTCCGGCACCGCACCCAAGTCAGCCGGTGACTCCGGCCACCAGGGAGTTGTCTGGTGCGGCCGTCAACGGTCCGGCTCACCAGATCACCCTGACCATTCCGCTGCAGGTCACGCTGTCGATCGGGGAAATACTGAACTCAACGGGAGTCGCACCGGTCGGCACTTCGGGCTCCAGTACCAGCTCAGCGCCGCCGGCCGCCGACCTGGAGGCCATCCGGCCCGACCCGGATGATCCCCGCTACGAGCGTCGACTTGGCTACGACGAACAGTTTCTGGGATTCGACGTCCCTCTACCGTCGCTGGGCCAACGTCTGCGGCCCAAGGCGTTTGCACTCCCCGACGTGACCGGCCCCACTCGATATCAGCTGAAATACCATCACTTCACGGTGGTATTCAACAAGGAACGCCGGTTGGCGATCTACGCGGCGGTCAACTTCGATCCGACGGCCCCGGTGCAGCTGGAGCGTCAAGGCAAGGACACGTGGTACTACGATCCGCGGTTGCCGCGCGAGCTTCAGGCTGGTGAAGGCCTATATCGAGCCAACTCGCTCGACCGCGGACACTTGGTCCGCCGAGCCGACGCCGCGTGGGGGCACTCCGAGGAGGAGGCGGTGCTGTCCAATGATGACACGTTCCATTTCACTAACTGTTCTCCTCAGCATGCCATCTTCAACCAGGGGAAAACTAACGACGCGCCGCCTGGACTGGTCTTATGGGGCAAGCTGGAGCAACACGTTGCCGATCAGGGTCGGTCGCATTCAAGAAAGCTGGTCGTCTTCAACGGCCCGGTTTTCCGGCCAGACGACCCGCCTTACCGCGATGTGCAGTTACCACAAGAGTTCTGGAAGCTGATTGTGTTCCCGGACGCTGCGGGCGAGAGCCGGTCGGTGGCGTTTGTGCTGTCCCAGCGCGAACTGCTGGACGACCTGGAAGAAGCCTTTGTCACCGACCAGTACAAACCGGCTCAGGTGACCGTCGACCGGCTTCACGACTTGACAGGGCTCGACTTCGGCTCAATCGCCGACTGGGATGTGATGGTGCGGCCGGAGGCAGAAGAGCACTACACGGCCGGCCATGCCGCTCGGATCATCAATTCGCTGGAAGATGTCTACCTGCCCTGATTGATGGCCGACTTTAATTGCGCCGCGATCACTTGATAAACAGGCGTCGGTCGCGTTGTTTGACGTGGCCGGCATGGTAGTAATCGGCAAACCAGGTATCGTGGCCGGTTTTGGGAGGTCGAGCCAGCAGCAGCGGGCGGGTGTTTGGTTGCGTCCGGGCCCGCACGCGGAAATGAAAATGGTCGAACATGCGCAAGGCCTCGATGGCGTAGGCCACAGCGACACTGCGATCCTTCAGGCAGATGAGATTGTCTCCATTGGCTTTCTCGCCGCCAGCCGCCATGTTCGATGATCCGGTGAAGACCGTCGGGTGCTTGCCGTTAAAGTCCGTGACCAGGAACTTGTGGTGGACCATATTCGACCGGCCAGTCGCCTCGCCATGCCATTCAGCGGCAAACGGCGGAGGAGCCTTCTCGCCGAGAAACTCGAACGGAAGCAAGCCCAACGAGCCATCTGGCTTGTGAACCGCGAGACCTTGAGTGCGTTGAGCTACGCCGTAAGAGAACAGCGGCCGGGTCATGAGCTCGTCCAACGCATCGCGGACCTGACCGGTCAGCTGATTCAGGAAGACGATGGAATACAGGACCGAGCTGGTCGCCTTGCCGATCGCTCGGGCAATCGGGTCCAGTGACAAGTTGGGGTCGGCATGCGGGGAGAAGCAAAGTGAGACGGTCGACGATTCCGTTTCCCGTACCACCCACCAGCTCTGCGACAACGCGTTCTTGCGAAAACTGGCCGGCGCGTCCCAGTACGCTTCGAACAGTTCCCCATAGACACCGGCCGTTGTCGGGTCGTCAAAATGTAAGGCGTTGTTGGCCTGGATATACAGACCCCGCAGCGAGAAGTTGGTGGAGCCTGTCAGGACGCGAATGGGTTTGCCATCCCTCCGCACAATCAGCACCTTATTGTGTTGTTGGCGGCCGAAATGCATCCGCTGGACTTGAGCACCGGCGGCTGTCAGCCGTTGAGCAGAGATCGATTCAGCGCTGTCCGAGTCGCCCTGCTCGCCATGATCATCAACAATCGCCCGCAGACGGCTACCGATGGACTCCAATTTGCCCAGGATGATGGGTTCTTTGCATTCATAGATCAGGGCGTCGAGCGTCAACGACGGATCTCGGGCGACATCATCCAGCAGGCTGTAAATCAGCCTGCGGACCTCAAATCCGAGCCAATCATAATGGTCCGGGAACGGTTCCATGTCGTGTTCGAGACTGCTGGCCGAATCCGAGCCCGGTGGCGGTAAAATGCCCGTTTCATTGCCAAAACGGGTGGCGTAAGCCTGTGAAGAGGCAAATCCCCGAGTGAAGCCGACGTTCAAGTAGCCGCCAAGCGTTTGCGGTTCGAGCGAAATGGCGTTCTCGACGCTGGGGCCTGAGACCAGGTCTCCGTCCGCATTCATGTACTTGGCTGTGACGCGATACCGATATTGACCCCGACTGATCTGCGTCGGCACATGGACCCATCGGAACTTCTGGAATGGAGCCTCCGTAGATGGAAAAACTCGTCCGTACGTCTCGGCGGCAGGAGCGGTAAAGCTGAGTCGATTCTTCAAGGCGCCCCAGTGACGCGATCCGGGGTATCGGACCTCGACGGCGAATCCGACGAAATCTTTAGTGGCTCCCTGGCGAGCCAGATCGAAGGCGAGCAGAGCGGCTCCCTCGCCCCGATACAGCTTGAATTTCAGCCCGTCCGACTCTTCAGTTCGCTCGACAGTCATGGGCCGCACCTTTCTGCGATACGACTGGAAACCCGCGAATCGTCGAATACGCTGCGGGACCAATGTAACCTCTGGGCAAGCTGTTGGCCAGGAAATGTTTGACAACTCACCGTCGGGTAGGTTAGTTTGTTGGAGCTCTCGGATGGGGAACGACCGAGAGGTGGCTGAAAAAAGCGCGCAGCCGCCGTGGTAAATGTCCTTCCGTGTCGTTCCATCTTCAGATTCTGACAGCCCCGGCATTGGCTCTGGCATTTCGGGCACGTTTGCGTCACTGGGAATCGACTGCAACCGACGCACCGCGTGATTGACGCGGCTGCCAGGAGAACGTCCATGCTGGAACAGCTTCCCGAGCACATTGATCCCGTGGAGCCTCACGATGTGCCCCGAAAACTGGTGCATCCTGATTTGTTGATCGCCGAACTGCAGCTGATCGCCGCGCGACGCGAAAAAGCCGGGTTTCGCCCGCTGGAAGCAGGCGACGATGCGGACCTGACAACTCCCGCCGAAGAGGTGCCGTCGAAACCAGTGGCTCGGGCCGACTCGCTGGTTGGGCTCGCCTTCTCCGGTGGCGGTATCCGGTCGGCGGCCTTCAATCTCGGCCTGGCGCAGGCCTTGCACGACGCCGGTCTGTACCGGTTCGTTGATTTTCTGTCGAGCGTTTCGGGCGGCAGTTTCATCAGCGCGATGTTGAGTCAGGGGGTGAGCAGCAAGGGGGACTACAATCGGGCATCGTTCCCTTATCGGTCACTGGCCAATGGTCGGCAGCCGGGGGCAGTGCGTCAGCTGGTCAATCACGGCAACTACCTGATCCGACTCGACCTGCTTGCGAACCGATATGTGGCCGGACTGCTATTGACCTGCATTCCGCTGATCAGTCTGCTGATTGTCTTCGGTGCCGGCGCCGCATGGCTCTGGCGGTCGCTCGACAGCTACTTCATTCGCGACCGGCTGGCCGCCCTGGGATTGAGCGGTGACGTGGCGCCGGCGCTCCTTCCGGCGATGGTGCTGGCCGGTGCTTGGGGTCTGGCCTGGGTGATGGCCTTGGTTCTGCGCAGCGAACCGCTCAAGCATGGTTCGAATATCCTCTTCTGGTTGATGTTGATCTGTCTGCTGATTGGCGGCACTCTGTTATTGGGTAACGGTGACATCAGCCGCGGTGGCAACCGCGGAGACATTCGCGAAACCCAGCACTACTTGAGCAAAATTCTGGTGACGGCGACCGGCCTGGGACTGCTCCCGCTCTTGCGTCCAGATCGCTTGATTCGCAGCGGAGTTGCGCCGCAGCGGTACCTGGAGTCGTGGGTCTTCTATTACACCTCCGTGGTGCTGTTGCTGGGCCTGCCACTCATGTCCGTCGCTTTCTTCGCTCGCGAGAACGTCGCTGGTTACGTGTCGAATCGAGTCCCCTTACTGGTGCCAGGTGAGTTCAAGGACCTCGACACCTTCTGCCAATGGGTGCAAGAGCCTGACATCCGGCAGATGAGGGTGGGTGGAAAGGTCTATGAACTGAACCCTACAGTCCTGGCCCGCGGAGCACGATCCGAAAACATCAACCGGGCAACTGCCCCGGAACCAAGAACGGAGCCCGCGGTGTCAAACGTCCGAAAGGCGGCCAGGAAACTTGCCGTGCAGACTCCCCAGACTCAAGCAGCGAGTTCCGAGCTGTTGGGGAAGCCGCATTGGCGAGGTGAGCCATTGCAAGCAGACACATTAGATATCGCCTATCTGACTCAGCCCGCGGCTCAAACGGCCCAGGACAAAAGATGGATGGAATGGCGTTACTGGTGGTACTTCCGCCGTTGGTCGTCCTTTGTGGCATCGTTCTTTGAGCCGGATACCGACTATGGCCAGTATCTGGCTGAGGTCTGGGACCAACGGGGGAAGGAATGGGATTTATGTAGCGCGCTGAACACAGAAGTGCTGGCAGCGCCCGACTTGTTCCGGGTCCGGCTGGCCAGCGATGCTGACAAGCATATCCCCGAGCTGACATCGAGCGATCTGCGGTCGGAGGACGTCGAGCTGTTGGCCAGATTCTTTGAGACCGATTCGCCTCCGCCGGCGGCCGGGTCGGACGAAACCGTGACCGCTAACCGCAGGTTGCTGGAATTGCTCTTGCCCACGATGATCCGGCCGAGCACCGATGTGCGGCGGACGACGGTGTACGCACGAGACCAACGGCATCGAATGGTATGGTTTGTCGGAGCCCTGGCATGCCTGCTGGTATCGGGCTTGTGGATCAACCCCAATACGACATCGTTGCACGATTATTTTCGAGACCGCATTGGTGTGGCGTTCCTGGGTGAGCCGCTGGGAATCCCGAAAGAGTCGCGTGGGTCGCTGGCCAATTGCCGACCGCATGAACGGGGTGCGCCCTATCCGCTATTCGGTGCCGCCGTCTCCGACGAATCGCCGTTGGTCCATCCGACTCAACTTGAAGCCCGGTTCTCGGAATTCACTCTCTCGCCCGCCTACTGCGGTTCGGACCGGCTGGGGTATGTCCGGACCGATCGATATGTCGCCGAGCCTGAGCTGTCGGTCGCCGATACGGCAGCTATCTCCGGAGCCGCCATTTCCCCGAACTACTTCGTCCATCACATCGTCATCGCGCTCATGACGCTGCTGAACCTTCGGCTCGGCAAGTGGCTGCCGAATCCGCTATTCGCGCCGCTGGCAACTTATCGGCCGCGACTTCTGCTGCAATACAGGTCAGATTTCCAACCCGAAATTGAGAGACGGAAGATCATTCAGGTCACGGATGGCGGGCACGTCGAAAACTTGGGGCTGGGTGCATTGCTTCGTCGACGTTGCCGTCTGATCATTCTCTCCGATGCTGGGCAGGATTCTGACTTTGCTTTCGCTGATTTTGCTCGGCTGCTGAGAAGATTCCGCAATGATTACGGAGTGGAGTTTCTCGAGCTGGACGGTGAGTCGCGGCTTTCCGTGGCGGGGAGGTTTCCCAGCCGGGTGATGGAAGTGGCCGGACAGTCCAAGACCGAGCAGCGGGCGGTGCTGGACAAGACTTTCGGTGGCGACCGCGCAGAACACCGGCACTTCTTCGTGGCTCGAATCCGGTACCCGGACGAGACCCAACCGTCGGGAATCCTGTTCTACGTCAAGCCCTGCCTGACCGGCAACGAAGATGCCGATCTGTACAATTACGCACTCAACAACCCCCACTTCCCACACGATTCAACAGCCGACCAGGCCTTCAGTGTCGCTCAATTTGAATCCTATCGGCGGCTCGGTGCGATCACCGGCGAAGATCTGTGCAGTTCGCTCAGAAGCGGCCCGAACGAACTGTGGGGGATGAAATCATTCGACTGCACGCAGCTGCTGCTGGCCATCGACGCTCCGCTGAGCTGGGTCGATATACGCCAGTTGCACTCGTCAGTGAACAGCCTGCGCGAGCAGGACGAGCATACGGCACGTGACCTGATCAAACGAGTCGGAGATCGGGCTGTTCCCTTTTACCGACAGCTGCTGGAACTCGATTTTTCGGCCCTCTGGTTTGAAGAGCTCAGCGCTGTCGGAGTCACTGAGATTGGGCGGATGTTGATGCACGAGCCGCTGAATGCCGACGAGAAGCAGCTGTTGGTTGACGTGCTGGTCCGACATCGCTCCCAGCACGGCTGCGAGGCCGCAGTCGAGCGAGTATTGCGAGAGCTGGCCGACTGCCATAGCGATCGGGCGGTTCGCAATGCTGCCAGCCAAGCGCTGCGCCCCGCCACTGCTCAACCCACCACTGCTCAAGCCACCGCTGCTCAAGCCACCGCTGCTCAAGCCACCGCTGCTCAGCCCACCGCTGCTCAGCCCTCCGCGGCCGCCGAACGGGGATGACATGGGTTGACCGCGGAACGACGGAGGGCGGGCAGGGGGAGCCAATCTAGCGAAAAACGTTGGCCTGGCCGGACTTCAGGGCCTCAAAGCGGGATCGCGACTTATCGAAGAACTCCTGGTGGATGTCGGACCCTTCTCCATTGTGAATGAAGTGAACGTCACGCATCTCAATGCTTGAGATCCGTCCGTGATCTTCGTTGATGATGATCCCGCCGAAAACAAAGGCAGGCACGTGGAATTCCATGGAATGCAGCAGTTTGGCCACGGTGTTACGCAGTTCGCGGTAAATGACCTCCGTCAGCCGCTTGAAGCGGTCGGCTTCTGTTGAGCCCGATGGACCGAGGATTTCTGAGGCATGGTTGAGTATCAATTGCTCCAGCGTCTCCTGTTGGTAGTCGTCCGGGTCGAATTCGCTGGGACACTTCGGCCGCAGCTCGCCCGCCAAGAGCTTTTTCAGCCCTGCCGTCGCGGCACCGCAACAGGGCGACGGATCCGACTGACCTGGCCGCACCACCTTGCCCACCTGCCCAGCATCGGTGATGCCGACGTGCGGACCACAGAGCAACACCGCCGCTCCTCCCACGGGCACATGGTGAGAAAAGGCGCCGAGACCCGTTTTGCCGACGAACGGGTAGCCGTTCAGCCCGCCCAGCATGAAAGGGCCGACCATCTCCAGGTTGGGAAGCTCGACCGAATTGAGGTCGTCGCTGCAGATGCTGCAAAGCGACGCAATCTGATGACTTTGAATCCCCAACTTCTCGCGAGCAAACCACAAAAACGACTCAATCAGCGCCGACGCTCGGATCGCGGACGGATAATGTTCCAAAACCCAAGGTGACGGTCGCCAATTTTCCACCGCAGTTCTCCCCTGGTGAATTCGTTCCATCAGTTCCCTAACGCAAGTTCTCTTCCGTGTACAGGCAAAGTTCCACCATTCGCTCCAGCAACTGGTCGGCTTGCGAGCCGGGGAAGTTCTCCAATACCAGCTCCTTCACAAACAAACGGCAGATGTACCGCAGTTGCAGGGCCTTGGCTCGTGAACTGTAAACGAAATCCCGATGACCCTTGTTGATCACAATCACATTCTGGTCGCGGATGTATCGCGATCGCCAGAGTTTTCCTGGAGCGTTCTCAAAGGTGTACGTCGGCAATCCTCGGTGGGACGCTGAGTCCTTCTTGGGCTCGATCAGACTGTCGGTCACGGTGATCAACGATTCGGCCTCGCAGACCACGTCGTCCTGAGTGACCGTCAGTCGGATCTTCACCAGCCCCGGCTCGGCGGTCGCCTGAAACGTGGTCATCTCGGCATCGAGCGGTTCCAGGTTCCCCTGGCCCTCCACGACTTCCCATTGATACGTCAGGTCCGCATCCACTCGACGCTGCCGCCGATCACGGGGAATGGCCCGCAGACCCTTCGTCTGCCCCACGGGAACGACGCATGTCGCCGGCGAAATGCGTAAGCTGTGGAGCGGTCCGGCGTGATCGAAGAACTCTTTCTGCTCCAGCGGGCTCTCCTCAGACTCCGATTCACTCGATCCCGTCTCCGACTCTTGTGTCGCCGACTTCTCGATCACCAACGTATCGGCGGCTGAGTCTGGAGAGCCGTGTCGATGCGGAGCCGATCGGCCGCGGCCGCGCAGGTCAAACCATTCGTATTCCTCTTCCGGCAACGTGAGCAAGGCTTCTCGAAATGCCTTCTGGATCGAACGCAGCGTGTGTTGATTGGCCTCCTCTTCTTCCGCTTTCCGCTGACCCGCCAGAATCTGCTCCAGAGCTTCTTCGAGCGGTTGAATCGCGTCGCAGAGGATCGCATAGGTGGCGTCCTGAATCACGCCCAGACGGGTTCCAGGAGTGAGGTTCAGAAAGGGGACGTCGAGGATCCCCTGAAAATAGCCCGACGTCCAAGGCGATCGCCGGAATTCATCGAGCGTCCCCAGGTCGGAGACTACTCGCGTCCCCGCTCGGTACAGCCCGATGGCATTCCCCGCCTCGTGTGACGTCAGGTAGATCTCGGCGTAAACTTCACCATCCGGAGTGATGATGGCGGGGAGGTCGTGCAACAACCGGCCACTGAACTGACGTGGCTGCACGGGCAGCTGCGTCCTGGCCTGGCGATCGACAATTTGAATCTTGACTCCCGTATTCCGGATGCGATCTCGCAGCTCCGACGCCAGGTACCACTGCAGCTTCTCGCCGCTTAACGATCGGATCCCCGGCAGCAACGGTTTGATCGTCAGCCGTGTCCCCGATTCCACGAGCAGCCCTTTGCGCTGAGTGACCCGGTATCCGGGCTCACCCTTGGACATCTGCATCTCATAGACCCGGCCGTCGGCTCCGACGCATGAGAGGACCAGGTGTTGACCCACGGTCCAGAAGCTGAGCAATCCGATGCCGAACTCGCCCTGGATTCGGTCCCGGTCGTCGCGGCTCAGACGACGCTTGATCGAATCACAGACATGAGTGGCGACGTACTTGAAATTGGGTACCCCGTCGTTGTCCTTGGGGACTCCGTCGCCATCATCGATGATCCGCAAAAAGGGCTCGCCACGCTCTTTGCCGCGGATGATCGTGACGTTGCGAGCCTTGGCGTCGATACTGTTCTCGACGAACTCGGCGACTGCCTTGAGTGGATTCGACTGCGATAAGGCAATGATTGTGATGGCGTTCCAGTCGTCGCCGATGCGAAGCTTGCCCGAGCTGTGAACTTGCCGCAACTCACGTTTCGCCATCGTTCCGTTCGGCTCCTTTTTCTGCGATCTGCCAGACAACTGGGTCCGTCAATCAACGTCGCTGCCGGACGTTATTCTGAAGGCCGCTGGCCGGCATGGCAAGTAGCTCGGTAAATCATCGGAACCAGGAACGCGTTGACCGGGAGTGATGGATGGGATGAGGTGAATTGGATTGTGCGACGTGCGGAAGACATGCTCATAAAAAAACCCCTGGCTCGCACGCGGCGAGCCAGGGGCTGACAGAGTAGACAATATTGGGCACCCGCTGAGGATGCCGATCGACTAGCGATTGGCGACTAGCGGCTGGCGACCAGCGGCAGGTGTTCGCCAGATTGGATCCGCGCGGCGATTGAGCGGACGTAGCCGAAATCGGCGTCACTCAACCGTCCCAACGGCACCGTCGAAGTGTGGCCGTTGTCCTTCATCAGCTTGACGTAGGTGCGGCCAATCTCGATCAGCCGTCCTTCCGTGCGATATAGGCCCGTGTTGTCGATCCAGGTCCGCATCGGCATTTGTTCCGATCGATCGGCGACAGCTGCCGGAGCGGGGATTTCAGCCGAGTGCGTGGCCGGAGTCGCGACGTCAGCGGCCAGCACCGGGCGTACGCCCACCGGCTGGCTGTTCAACTCGGCATCCGCTCGGCTGAACAAATCGTCCGCGTCGTCAGTCTTCTCTTCGGTCGCTTCCTCCGTCGCCGGAGCCTCATCGGCTGCCGGAGCAGCGTCGTCAGCTGCCGGAGCGGCGGCGTCGGCGGGCGTGTCGCTGCCAAACAGATCGTCGGTACCCGCTTCGGTCGCCGTCGGCACCACGTCGCTCGACGGTTCTTCCGTGCTGGCCCCGCCATTGCCAAACAGGTCGTCACCAGCGTCGGCGGCCGGGGCGTCGGCAGCTGGGGCTTCCGTGGCCGGCGCTTCATCGCCAGCCGGAGCGGCCGGCGTGTCGCCGAACAGATCGTCTCCGGCATCAGCAGCCGGCGTTTCGGTGGCAGGCGTCTCGATGGCCGGCCTTTCGGTCACCACCTCTTCGACTTCTTCGATGGCCGGAGCGGCTTCGGTGGTCGCTGGAGCTGCGGGCGCGTCGCCAAACAGATCATCACCACCGGCCGGTGCTTCGGTAGCGGGAGCTTCGGTCGCCGGAGCTTCAGTAGCAGGAGGCATGGCAGCCGGAGGTTCGGGAGCAGCCGGCTCGTCGCCGAACAGATCGTCGCCAGCTGGAGCCGCAGCCGGTGCTTCGGTCGCCGGAGCCGCAGGGGCGGGTGCCTCGGTGGCCGGAGTGTCACCAAACAGGTCATCGCCAGCGGCCGGAGCTTCCCTAGCAGGCGCTTCAAAGGCCGGCGCTTCAGTCGCCGGAGGTTCGACAGCAGGCATCTCAGTCGCCGGCGCTTCGATCGCCCGACCTGCCGGCTCATCGCCAAACAGATCGTCCGCCGGCGTCGCTGGGGCCGGAGTTGTCGGAGCCGGTGTGACAGGTGCGGGTATGACTGGCGTCGGTTTCACTGGCGCCGGAGTGACCGGCGCGGGAATGGTTGGAGCCGGTGTGGGTGTGGCCGGCGTCGGTGTGGCCGGCGTCGGTGTGGCCGGTGTGGGCTGGGTGGCCGGTGTGGGTGTCGCTGGCGTAGGTGCAGGCGACGGCACGGATTCCACACCAGCGGCGGACTCATCGGCCGGAGCGGACGGCAGCTCGTCGCTGGTGACCGATTCCTCCGTCACCACTTCCCCGCCGCTCGTCCAAACCCCCTCATGACAACACGACGGATCGGAGGGCCCAACATAAGAGTCGATCACGACACAGTCGGAGACCACCTCCTCGCCGACCACCATCCCTCCGCTGCAGCCATTCGCCGGGCCGTCATAGACGACCACTGGCGAGCTGCTATGGGCGGGAACCCATGAACAAGCTTGTCGGCTCCGCCAGCCGGCGAGCCAACGGCAGGCCATTGCCGAATCGATGGCCATCATCCCGACGGCCGACCAAACCAACGTGAAACGGATTACTCGGCCAACCGACCTGCGCATAACTCGTGTCCCCTCTCCGATTCCCAAGAACCGCCCGGGATCCACCCAAAATAGTGTCCCATCCAGCGGCTGGCGTCCCCCGACGGCCTGGCTTTACCAAGCCCCCCACTCGGAAAACCGCCCCGCATACCAAAGGTTGCATGCTAATTTATGCAGTTTTCCTACGCAACCGTAAAAGCATAAACCACCCAAGTTGCCTAGGAAGTTCCCATCCGGCCAGGTTCGGCCGGGTGGGTGGTAGTGGCGGCGGTAAACTCGGATTAATTCGTCTGGACGGGGAGTCCCTCGCGACGAATGTGGTAATACTCCCGGGCTATCTCCCGCTGCTCGCGGGGCAGATGTAGCCCTTCCAGGGGGTCTTCTTGAGCGGCAGTGGCCTGCTCGAGGGATTCTCGGATGTCCAGCCGGACGTCACCTTGGACGTTCGGGCCGGCGACGGTCCCGGTAATCACCGACCGCCCCTGTCGAGGCTGGCCCTTCACCTGCGACTCGAACCCGGCGGTGTCGGTCTCCGATTCGGGGCGTTCGCCCTTCCCGCGCCCACGGCCCATTCCTTGGCCCGGGTTCTGCGACATCATCTGGCCGTCCTGGCTGAGACCCTGCGCCAGACCTTCCGCCGGATTGTTCCCCTGGCACAGACTGCACCCGGCCCCGGAACACTTCGAACAGCTCATCGACTGCTTGGCGTTCTCGAGTTGGGTGAGTGCTTCGCTGAGTGTCTGCAGTTCGCTCATTTCGCTCTGCATCTGCTGCATGGACTCGGAGAGCTGCGCCATCTGTTGCTGAGCCTGCTGGGAGTTCCCCTGCTTGAGTGCTTGAGCAGCCTGATTCATCTGTTGCGACATCTTGGCCATTTTGGCCATCTGTTGGTCGCTCTTGGCCATCTGGTCCAGCTGCCGCTGCATCTTCTCGGCGCCAGCCAGATCGCCGCTGTTCCGCTTCTTTTCGATCTCTTGCTTCAGCGCCTGCTTGGCTTCTTCCCGAGCCTGCATCATCTGGTCGAGCTGTTTCTGCATCTGCGACATCTGCTCGGCCAGCTTCTGCTTCTGTTCCTCCGACAGCTTGCCTTCTTTCAACTGCTGGGCGAGTCGCTGCAGTTCCTTGCCGGCCGCCTGGTAATCGCCCTTCTTCAGCTGATTGGCCAATCGTTCGGCCGGGCCCTGCTGCATATCGCTCAGCTGGTTCAATTGCTGCCGCAGCTCGTTGTAGCCACCCAGCTGATCGCGTTTGGCTTCGAGCTGTTTGGCCAGATCATTCAGCTGAATCATGGCCTTTTTCTGATCGACGTCTTCACGTTTCGCCAGCTGCTGAACACCCCGTTCCAGTTCATCCAGCAGCTTGCTCGCTTCAGCGGATTTCTTTTCGCGTGCCTGCTGAGCGCGTTCGGCCAGTTTCTTCTGCAGCTCTTCAACGCTGGTCTTCACCTGCTGTTTGGCCGCTACGCTCGCCGCTCCGGCCTGCCCCTTGGTTTGGTCCATGGCGGCGTCGGGGACGAGCCACGCGACGGCGAAAGCGGCGGCGGCCATGGCCAGCGGGAGGAGTGTCCAGCGGTCGGCTTGCAATCGAAATTCGGTGGGGACTTCCAGCCGTTCAACTCGCCGCAACGTATCGCTCAGCAACGCCTGACCAAAATCGGTCGACCGTTCCGCGTCGCTCAGCATCAGACTGCTCGACACACGTTCCTTCAGCTGGAATCGTCGATCGATTTCCAGAGCGGCCTCGAGTTCGCCTCGGCGACGCATCCAGGACATCAGACCGGCCGTTAGGAATCCAGCGCAAGCGGCACCGCCGAGCCAGCTCCAGTTCCAGACTACCGGATCGATGCCGCCGAGAGCCCAGATCTTGCGAGCCCCGATCGCCAGCAGCGCCAAGCCAAAGCAGGCGGCAAGTCCCCAGACCAGCTGCCAGCCAAATCGCTGCAGATTCAGACGCCACCGAGCTTGCCGAACGTGCTTACGGATCTCGTCCATCAGGAGTCTCCCCCAAGGCATCAGGCATCAAACGCCGATCTATCGACCGGAATCGCCGGTCATTATACCGCCAGTCATTATATCGTACCCCCCAGCCGTCGACGTGGTGTCAACCCGGCCGCTCGAGTGGGCTTTTCCCCCCAGATACCCCTGCGAGTCGACCGAGACCGGTTATAGCCGGGCCGAAACGCCAGTTAGAATAGAGACAGAGCGGATTCCTTGGTTCCCCCTGAGAGGGGGTGGGTTGGGAGTGTGACATGGCGAGCGCGGTGACGACCAGCAGTCCGGTATTGCCGACGATGGCCGAGCGGCCGGGGGCGGCTGTGGTGATTTACGACGGCGACTGTCGTTTCTGTCAGGGTCAGGTCGCTCGGCTGAACCGTTTCGACTGGGGGCGACACCTCGCCTTTGTGTCGTTGCACGATCCCGTGGTCGCTCAGCGTTGGCCCGATCTGACCTACGAGCAGTTGATGGAGCAGATGTGGGTGATCGCGCCGGACGGTCGGCGGTATGGCGGCGCTTCGGCGCTGCGATATCTGAGTCGTCACCTCGTGCCGCTCTGGCCCATCTGTCCGCTGCTGCACATCCCCGGAACGCTCGGGCTGTGGCGTACTCTCTACAAACAAGTCGCCATCCGCCGCTATCAGCTGGCCGGCAAGAACAGCTGCGACAGCGATGCTTGTTCGATTCACTTCGGGACTACGCGAAATACTCCACAGCGTTCGTGAAGAATCGCAGGCCGAGTCCCGGGCTGGGGATCGCCTCGCGGGTCCAGCGTGGGTGGTGTGTCGGATCTACGAACCGTTCGGGGTGGGGCATCAGTCCGAAGATCCGTCCCGTCGGATCGCACACGCCGGCCACATCGGCTTGAGAGCCGTTGGGGTTTGCCGGGAAATCAAGCGGTGCATCGAGCGAGCTGGAGGCGGCGGAACCGGTTGCGTCGCAGTAGCGTAGGGCGAGCTGACCGCGGTCGCGCAGTGTGGTCAGAATCTGCGGCCCTCGGGTGACGAATCGACCTTCGGCGTGAGCCATCGGCAGTTCGATCTCATCAATCCCGCGCAGAAAGACGCACTGGTGACCGTCGGTGCGCAGTTTGACCCAGCGGGCTTCGTAGCGACCGTGGTTGTTCCAGGTGAGTGTCGCGATGGGACCTTGAGCATCTTCGGCCAGCAGCATGCCAGTTTTCATCAGGACCTGGAAACCATTGCAGATTCCGAGCATGAGTTTCCCGGCGGCGTGAAATTCCTGGAGTGCGTCGCGGAGATACTTGCGCCATTTCGACGCCAGAATCCGGCCGGCGCCCAGATCGTCGCCGAAGCTGAATCCACCCGGAATGCAAAGAATCTGGAAGTCGTGGATGCGAGCCGGGTTCTCGAGCAGGCGGCTGATGTGGACTCGTTCGGGACGACCGCCGGCCAGCTCGAAGGCATAAGCCGTTTCGACGTCACAGTTGGTGCCGGGGGCTCGCAGGACGAGTACTTGAGGGACGGTCATGAGTGGATGTCGACCTTGTGCTGGGATGCGAGTGATACGGTTGTCGGATGGTTACCAGTCGAGCGGCTGCTGCCACGATTGTTTCAGTGCGGACAGGCTGGCGTCGATCAACGTCCGTCCGGCGTAGCTGATGGTGAGGCTGCGGGAATCGGTGAGTTGGCCGATCCGAGCGACCGCGGTCCCGCTCATCGCCTGCTCGAACTGGGCCGTTCGATCGGCCGGCACTTCGCACACGAATCGCGAATTCGATTCGGCGAACAGCAGGAGGAGTTCCGGTGCGGCCGATCCACCGGCGAGGTCGACGGGTGCGGCCGTCAGGTCGATCTGAGCGCCTAAACCACCGGCAAAGGCCATTTCGGCCAGCGCCACGGCCAGACCACCTTCACTCGGATCGTGACAGCTGCGGACCAGGCCGCCGACGATGGCTGAGTGCAGATGGCGGAAGGTCTGTTGAGCGGTCGCGGCCCGCACGACCGGGACCTGGCCACCCGACGCGCCGTGGATCAGACCGAAATGCGAACCGCCGAGTTCCGCGTACGTAGTTCCCACGACGTACACCGCATTGCCGGGTCGCTTGAAATCCATCGTGATGCAGCGGCCGACATCGTCGACCTGGCCGAGGGCACTGATCAGCAGCGTCGACGGAATCCGAATTGTCTGCTTCTGGCCGTGCGAGTCGACATAACTGAACTCGTTGTTCAAGCTGTCTTTGCCGCTGATGAACGGACAACCCCAGGCGACCGCCAGATCGTGGCAGCCGAGCGCGGCGCGGACGAGTGAACCGAGCGTTTCGGGTCGGTCGGTATATCCCCAGCAGAAGTTGTCGAGAATGGCAACTCGCTCGGGATCAGCACCGACGGCGACGCAATTCCGCACCGCTTCGTCGATACCGCTGGTCGCCATCGCGTACGGATCGAAATCACCAAAGTACGGATTCATGCCACAAGCGATCACCAATCCGCGGCGAGAGTCAAGTCGCGGGCGAATCACCGCGGCGTCGCTGGGACCGTCCTCCTGGACTCCCACCAGCGGCTTGATCACGCTCGTCCCCTGCACCTCATGATCGTACTGGCGGATGATCCAGTGTTTGCTGGCAATATTCAAGGAACTCAACAGACTCATCAGGTCCGTCGAATGGTTGTGGCTGGTCTGAGTCGGGCCGGTCCATCCGGCCGCGGCGACTGGCTGGTAGACGGCGTCGCGGACCACCGGAGGTCGACCGTCATGCAGGAATTCCATCGACAGGTCGCCGACCAGGTTCTCGTCATATTTCAGCTGCAGCCGTCCGGTTGGCACGAATTGACCAATCACCGTCGCTTCAACCTGTTCCGAGCTGCACAGCGAGTTGAACTCATCCCAGTGTTCCGGAGAGACGGCCAGCACCATCCGCTCCTGAGCTTCCGAGATCCAGATCTCGGTGTAGGAGAGTCCGTCGTACTTGAGCGGCACGCGGTCGAGCCAGACTTCGGCGCCGATGTGCTCGCCCATCTCACCGACCGCGCTGGAAAAACCACCCGCTCCGCAATCGGTCACTGCGTGGTAGAGTCCTCGGTCGCGAGCTTCCAGCAGAACGTCCATCAGCATCTTCTCGGTGATGGCATTGCCGATCTGCACGGCTCCTCCCGAGATCGATTCGCTTTCACTGGTGAGTTCCGCTGAGCTGAACGTCGCACCGTGAATCCCGTCGCGACCAGTGCGGCCGCCGAGCGCGACGATGTAATCGCCCTGCTGCGGCGCTTTGCGACATTTGTCACGCGGAATCAGACCAACGTTGCCGCAGAAGACGAGCGGATTGCCGAGATACCGCCGGTCGAAATAAACCGCGCCGTTGACCGTCGGAATCCCCATGCGGTTGCCGTAGTCACGCACGCCGGATACCACGCCCTTCATCACACGGCGCGGATGAAGCACCCCTGGCGGCAAAGAATCGCCTGGCGTGTTTGGTGGAGCGAAACAGAAGACGTCCGTGTTGCAGACCGGTTTGGCACCCAGTCCTGTCCCCAGCGGATCGCGAATCACTCCCCCCAGACCCGTGTTCGCTCCACCATACGGCTCCAGCGCCGACGGATGGTTGTGAGTCTCGACCTTGAAGACGACGTTGTAATCGTCATCGAAGCGGACAATCCCAGCGTTGTCCTCGAAGACGCTCACACACCAGTCGTCGTTACCCAGCTGTCGGCGAATCTGCTGAGTCGCGGCGAAGATCGTTTCCTTCAGCATGTTGCCGAATCGCCGTTCGCCCTGATCGTCGCGGTAGGCGATGCGCCCGGCCAGCGTCTTGTGGCTGCAGTGCTCGGACCAGGTCTGAGCCACCGTTTCCAGCTCGATGTCGGTCGGTTCACGACCCAGCTCCCGGAAATGCCGCTGAATCGTCTGCATCTCGACCAGGGTCAGATAAAGCTGACCGGTGCGGCTCAGTTCGGTCAGTTCGGAATCGTTCAACCGAGAGAGCTCGACGTGATGCAGCCGGAAGTTGTAGGGGCTGCCGAGCGACAAGTGGTCGACAGCCAGAGGTCCGATGACGAACTGTTCGATCGAATCGTTAGCCAACAGCCGTCGGCCGAGAACGGGGAGCTGTTCGGCGTCGACTCCTCCCAGCCAGAACTTGCGGAAACGGCGGACAACGGAACGCGGGAAACCCTGATCGGCCAGGGCATCCTGAGCGCTTTGGGCTTCCGGGTCCATCACGCCCGGCTTGAACAGCACATGCATGACGTGCGGATGATCGACGGGTGGAACCAGCAGCTGCGGGTCGCCCACATGCGAGATGATTGCCCGCTGAACCACTCGGTCCGACAACAGCTCGCCCACCACTCGCTCCACGTCGGAAGCGTCCTGGAAGTTTCCTTCAAGCAAAAATCCGTGGATGGCTCGCACCTTCAGGTGTCGCGCGACGCCGAGCTCGGCGGCATCGTCGGCGATCCGTTGGCCTTCGCGGTCGATCTCACCAGCGCCCGGATGAATGTCAATCTGCCACAGCATCCCGTTTGTGCTTCCCCGCGGCCAACAGCCGCTCAAGTTGTGCTGAATCCAAATCCTTCAAGTACTTGCAGAACGTCTCGAGTTCGTCCGTGAAACCGCGCAAGGCATCGGCGACCGCCGCCCGATTCTCGCTGAAAATCTGAGTCCACAGCAGGGCATCGCCCGAGGCGACTCGCGTGGTGTCGCGCCAACCGGTGGCGGCGAGGGAAAGATATTCGGCGGGCGTGCAGGCGGCCAGCACGGCGGCCACCGCGTGCGGCAGATGACTCACCCAAGCCACTCCCCGATCGTGTTCGGCCGGGGACAGGTTGAGTGTCCGGGCGCCGAGCGACTGCCAGAAACGGGCCGCTTCGTCGAGCACTGCGGGCTGAGTCCGCGAGGTCGGGGTCAAGATCACCCAACGGTCCTCGAACAGGTCGTCCCGAGCGTGCTCGAAACCGCTCTTTTCGCTCCCCGCCAGCGGATGGCACCCCACAAACCGACGATCTTTCGAAAGGGTCCGGTCCAGCCGCTCGACAATCGTCTCCTTGGTGCTCCCCGCATCAATCAGCAGACAGTGGGGCGGAGCATGACGGGCCGCCCGCTCGAGATCGTCCGCTATCTGCTGAACTGGCGTGCAGGCAACTACCACGTCGGCCGCCGACACGCCGGCTGCCAGATCGGTCGTCGCGTGGCTGATGATCCCAGCCTCACGGGCAGATTCCAACCGCCCAGCGTGGCGGCCGATCCCGATCACCTGTTGGGCGATTCCATGTCGCAGCAGGGCGCGACCGATCGAGCCTCCGATGATGCCGACGCCAATGACGGCCACACTGTTCCAACGGGTCTCGGCCACGCCGCACCTAGCCCTCGCCTTGTGCCCCCTGGGCCACGCTATTCCGTGCCGATCGGGCGACGGAAGGCTCTATCCTAGGTTGTTTCGCTCGGTTCGACTATCCCCTCGAACCGCGTTCGGGGGGTGGTCGCCCCGATGCCGATTCCCAGCCGCTCGACGTATGATACGGATCGGGTGAATGGCCTTTGTGGGGCAAACAGGAGTGTTGGCTGATGTCGCTGCTGAGCCGTCCGGTGCCGCTGAGCCAATTGGCCGATTTTTGCGATCGATTCGGGACCTCGCTGCAGGCCGGCGTCGACCCCCGCCGGGCCCTCGACGGGGAGCTCGGCCGCGTCGGACGGTCCCTGAGGCCGGCTCTGCAGACGGTGCGGGATGAGATCGAGACGGGGAGCACGCTCGGGGACGCTTTCGCTCAGACCGGCAACGCCTTTCCGCCGATCTTTCACGAACTGTTGGCCGTCGGTGAAGAAACGGGCAAAGTCGACCAGATGCTGCTGCGTCAGGCCAACCACTACCGGCATCTCCGCAACCTCCGCTGGTTGATGGTCTCACTGACCGCTTGGCCCATGATCCAGCTCGCCGCAGCCGTGGTGCTGGTCGGCATCTTTATCGTGCTGCTCGGGACCCTGGTCCCCGGCAACATGGACATCCTCGGGTTCGGGCTGGTCGGCTGGCAAGGACTCGCCAAATACGTCAGCTTTCTGCTGGTGGTCGCCGCCGTTCTGACAACCATCGGCTGGTTCGTGTTCAACCCCAAACGCCGCGCACTGCTCAAGAGCCTGCTAGGACAGCTGCCGGCACTCAGCGGCTACTTCACCGCCGACGCCATGGCTCGACTCTGCTGGACCCTGTCGATTGTGGAAGATGCCGGCATGGACCTGCGGCGGGGTCTGCGAGCTGCTTTGAAGAGCACCGAAAACCAACGCTACATCGCGCCGACCGATGAGATCGTCGCGGATGTGGGCCGCGGCCAGACACTCGCCCAATCCTTCGGACGCACAAAAGTCTTCCCCTACGAACTGATCGCCGCACTGGAAGTCGGTGAGCAATCCGGAACGCTCAGCGAAACACTCAACCGCCTCTCCGACCAGTACCGCAAGCAGGCCGAAGCAAAGTCCGTCGTGCTGACCACCGCCCTCTCCTTCCTCATCTGGGCCATGGTCGCCATGGTGATCATCTTCATGATCTTCAGCATCGCCAACTTTATCTTCGGCACCTATCGCGATTTGGCGGATCCCAATCAACGTTAGCTCCTGCCGCGTCAGGATGGTTGCCGGTTCGTTCTTTCGCGCAGACAGGGCAACTGACGTTACGCGTGTCGCCCGGCCTCTGCCCGGTGGACACTTCTTCGCTTTTCCGCACAGAGACACCAAGGCACGGAGGGAAGGACACGGAGAAGCGGATCGAGCTGCACTCCGCCCCTTCGTGCTACTCTGTGCCTTTGTGCCTCCGTGCGAAATCTTCGACCGGGATGGAAGTTGCCGAACGATAGCGACGCGCAGACAGGGCAACTGACGCTACGCGTGTCGCCGGCCTCTGCCCGGTGGACACCACTTCGCTTTTCCGCACAGAGACACCAAGGCACGGAGGGAAGGACACGGAGCAGCGGATCGAGCTGCACTCCGCCCCTTCGTGCTACTCTGTGCCTTTGTGCCTCCGTGCGAAATCTTCGACCGGGATGGAAGTTGCCGAACGATAGCGACGCGCAGACAGGGCAACTGACGCTACGCGTGTCGCCGGCCTCTGCCCGGTGGACACCACATCGCTTTTCCGCACAGAGACACCAAGGCACGGAGGGAAGGACACGGAGAAGCGGATCGAGCTGCACTCCGCCCCTTCGTGCTACTCAGTGCCTTTGTGCCTCCGTGCGAAATCTTCGACCGGGATGGAAGTTGCCGAACGATAGCGACGCGCAGACAGGGCAACTGACGCTACGCGTGTCGCCGGCCTCTGCCCGGTGGACACCACTTCGCTTTTCCGCACAGAGACACCAAGGCACGGAGGGAAGGACACGGAGCAGCGGATCGAGCTGCACTCCGCCCCTTCGTGCTACTCTGTGCCTTTGTGCCTCCGTGCGAAATCTTCGACCGGGATGGAAGTTGCCGAACGATAGCGACGCGCAGACAGGGCAACTGACGTTACGCGTGTCGCCCGGCCTCTGCCCGGTGGACACCACATCGCTTTTCCGCACAGAGACACCAAGGCACGGAGGGATGGACACGGAGAAGAGCCGCCGTCAGGGATGGGCGTGCTGTTGCGCCTGGTCAGTGATATGCAATCCGACGAGGTGATTCCATTGTTCGAGCAGCTGGTGGTAGGCGGTGCCTGGCGTACCCTGACCGATCGGTTGGCCGTTGATTGCCACCACCGGCAGCAGGCAATACGGAGTGCTGGTCAGCAAGACTTCACGGCAGTCAAGCAGTTCATCGAGTTCAACCGGACGCTGTTCAAAGGGCCAGCCGAGGTGATGAGCCAGTTGCTGGACGACTCGCAGGCTGATTCCGGGCAAAGCGACTTCGTCGGGAGGTGAAATCAGTCGGCCGTCACGCGTCCACCCCACGACGTTGGCGATCGACGTCTCTGCCACTCGTCCTGTCGTGTCGAGCAACAGTGCTTTAGATTGGGGATCCAGCCGAGCGGCTGCCTGATCGGCCAGGTAATAGTGCATGCGGCTGCGGCACTTGAGTGCCGTCGGCCAGTTGTAAGGTGCCACCTGACGGTATTGAGTAACCATCAGCCGCTGGCCTTCCTGGTACGCACGATGCCACAACCAGAAGGGAAGCGGATAACTGTGCACCCCTACCGTCAATCGAGACGGCTCGTCGGGCCGCCGATACGTCGCCGCGGTCCCCGGAGTGACAAAAATCGTCAGCCCCATATCGGCCGTGGGTGGGAGCAAGGCAAAGTTCTGAGCGACCACCTCATCCGCTTGTCGTCGCAGCTCATCGCGGTCAACGCCGGACGACCAGCCCAGCAGCGACAGGCCGGCCAACAGCCGGTCGAGGTGCTGGTCGAGTTCAAACAGACGACCGCCGAACGTGCGACACTGTTCGGCCAGCGTCACGCCGAACATGAATCCCGCGTCAGTCGGAGCAACGGCCAGCTGATCAGCCGGAATGCGGCGTGAGTTCAGGTAGGCGATCGGCTCGGGGATCTTTGAGTTCTGGTGCATGTGCGGCTTGTTCGGTCTTGAGCGGGCTGACCGCTGCATCAGCCGGCACCACCGGCGGCTGCAGCAGACTCCGCATCTTGGATCGTACCAGCGGACTGTCGAGGTACTTTACCAGCTTATGCGTTGTGCCGACCTGTGACGAGATGTCCCATTGGTGGACTGTATCCGACGCATAAGCCGGCACATGGATGCCGTAAGTGCCAGCTGCCTCGGCACTTCGATCCCTCGCCACCAGATGATATTTCTTCAACACCGGATCGCGGTGGTTGATCATATTCACAAACTCATCCACGCTTTGAGTCGCAAGCGAATAGCGGCCGGAAGGGCTCAGCCACCGTCGATCAATAGCGCCAGCCAGCAGAATCACTCGGGCATGCTCCAGCGATCCGGCATGCGCGGATCCCTCCAGGCTCCGATGCTGCAGCCCACCCGACACCACTCGAGCTCCAAGGCTGTACGAAATAATCCCTAACGCCTGGCCCGCTGTGTCCAGACGCAGAAAGTCGCCAAACAACTCAGACTCAAAGTCCGCTCGGCACCCTTTCTTGGGAGCGTCACGCAGAATGAACTCATCGCGATCGCTGGGCCACGACCAGGCTATGAAGTTCATCGGACCCTGAACGCCGCAGCCAATCATCCGCTGATAGACTTCCACTGCCGCGCGTCGAGCATCCAGCTCATCGTTGTTGTATCCGTGAACATAGACGCACGTCGGACGCTGGACCAGTTCGGATTGCAACTGCTCGACGGTCGTCCCGTCCGGTCGCGATCCAAGCACGCTTGCTCCCGGCTGGATTGTCCGAATCGCCGCCGCATGGATATCGGATGATCCCCGGTAAGGGATCCGTCGCGTGTTGACCTCATACCAGGTATCTTCCAACCGCACGGCAATGTTGGAGTTGGTCGAGCTGTGCCGCCGCACCGCCGGTCGGTCCGTGGATGTCGAGCAGGCTGGATTGCATTCGGCTGGTATCCCCGCTCGAGCCTCGCGCGGACAGATAGCTGCCGACAAGCTGACGGCGGCCAACACGACGGCACTCAATACCCAAACACGCGGTGATCGCAAATCCGTGTCCATCGAATTCATCGAATAAATATTGTCCCGTCCAGATCGATGGCCGGGAGGGAAACGGAATCCCCTCCCTTTAGCCCCCTCGCTGTGCGCGAACTCACAGACGCGCAGGAATCAGACTGGGAATTGTAGCATTTTTTCAACGGCTCGGTGTCAAGGTAGAAAAAATGCGTCAACTCGTTTGCTTATCGCAACTGGCGAGGTAGAGTTGTTCGACCCACGGCCTCGAATTCCAACTTGGCTACCGAATTTCGCCTTTCCGGAGACGTTTCGCGATGAAAAGGCTAGCTCTTACTGTGAGCCTATCAGCATGGATGTTGATGAGCTCAGGATGCTGTGTACGCGGATTGTGCATGAGAGGCGGGCCATGCAACCTGCGCATGCCAAACCCGCTGGCCGGACATCGAGGATTGTTCCATGGCCACGGGCAAGCCGTGACGCCACCTCCGGCGGCTGCTCCCGTGTATGCCGCTCCGATGGCGCCGGCCGGTGTGCCCTGCCAGAGTTGCCAGCAGCCGTCCTTTGAACCGGCCTGCGGCAACGCCGTCTACGAACCGGCCTGCGGCAACGCGATGTACGCGCCGTATGAAGACGTCTATGAATCGACGTCGATGCCGTCGGCACCCATCATCGAAACCACTCCGGCCGAAGGTGTGCCGATGCCAGCCGGCAGCGCGCCGACAATCGTCAACCCACCGTCGTCTTCGTCGACCACCAATCCGTTCCCTTCATCCAGTAATGAAGGGTCGCTGCGACCGGCGATCCAGAACGGTAGGTCGACCAGCACCACGTTGCCGCAGCCACCGGTCCTGGGACTCGTCCAGGGCCCCGAAATGGGCGGCACGCCTGAAGATTGATCGACTCCTCGTCTATCCCGCGGGGCTGGACTCTCCCGACGTGCCCATCCTGAAACACGTTGGTCGAGGGTCCAGCCCCGTCGTATTTTCTGGCTCGCCGCACCCCAGCTCAGCGGCGGGATTCATCCCCCTTCCGCCTGCAGGCCCTGGGGAACTTCTGGCTTCTGCGTCCGCCGGGACTAGACTAATAGACAGAGTCCCCGGGGAGCCCGTCGATGCGAAGAATCCAGGTCATACAGTTTGTGGCGTTCGTGCAGATTGCGCGGATTGTGTCGCTGGCCGCGCTGGCAGTCGCTCTCCAGCCCGGCTTCGCCTCGGCCGGTCCGGCTCGTTCCGCCAACCAGCCTCATGCCGCCGAAGGTCGGCCCCGCCCCGAAGTCAGTGACTCGCGCGGGTCCTGGCGGTTGGGCGAACCGAAGAAACAGCGACTGCGAGTCGGTGTCGAAATCGCCGCTCAAGGAAGTCCCCTGCGCGGAGTCCTCGCCACACTACCGCTCCCCATCAACTGGCCCGAACAGGAAGCACGAGTCATCGACGAAGACATCTCCGAAAACGTCCAGGATGTCACGTACCGTGTCCTGGAAGACAACGTCGAACAGATGGTCGTGCGGATCCCGCAGATGGATGCCAACGAGACCGCTCATGTCATGCTGACCATCGAGATCGATCGCTTCACTCAGCTCGATCCTCCCGAACCGCAGTCGCTGAAGCTTCCCGCCAAGATCACTCGCGACTTGCGCGGGTATCTGGCATCCAGCCCCTACATCGAGACACGTCACGCCCGTATCCGCCAGGCCGCCAAAGAAGTCAAGGATCCCGCCAAGAGCCCCTGGGATCAGGTCGAAGCGATCTATGACTACGTACGCGAGAAGGTCGAGTATCGCGAAGGGGATCTCAAAGGAGCCGCACAGGCACTCAAAGACGGCTACGGCGACTGCGAAGAAATGACGTCACTGTTCGTCGCCCTCTGCCGACTCAACGGCGTCCCCGCTCGCATGGTCTGGGTCACCGATCACTGCTATCCCGAGTTCTATCTCGAAGACGCCGACGGCGAAGGACACTGGCTGCCCTGCCAAGTCGCCGGCACTCGCGCCTTCGGCTCCATGCCCGACCCCCGCCCGATCCTCCAAAAAGGGGACAACATCCTGGTCCCCGAAAAGAAGTCTCGCGAACGGTACGTCGCTGAGTTCCTGCGGGTCGACGGCCTGCGCGGCAACTCACCGAAAGTTCGCTTCGTCCGTGAATTCGCACCCGTCGAATAACGCTCGAATAACGATCTTTCCGAGCGACTGGACGCCATGCCCATTGGCAGCACCGGCCTTAACGGGATGGACGCCGGCCGTTCACCGCGTTGGCCGGCCTTGTCTGGCTGACGGTGTCGTGCGGGAGAGGCTTCCAGTTACACGTAGGCCTGCGAGATCGGCTTGATGATGATCTCCGGAACGTGAGCTCGCGGCGGGAGCTGGCAGATGGCCAGCACCATGTCGGCCACATCTTGGGGTTGCAGCATCCGCTGGCGATGTTCTTCGGTCACTGGCGAGGGACGTTGAGCGAGAATAGGCGTGTCGACTTCGCCCGGGTACACGTTCGTCACTCGAACGCCATCGGCGGCCACTTCGGTGCCGACGGCCGTACCGAGCGCCGTGGCGGCGAACTTGGATGCACAGTAGGCAATACCCCCCAGTGCGTAAGCTCGTTTGCCGGATATGGATGAGATATTGATCACCAGCCCATCCCGCCGCGCTCGCATGCCAGGCAGCACGGCGTGCATCATGTTGTATGGGCCGGAGGCGTTGATCGCCAGCACCTGATCCCATTCCTCCGGTGGCATATCACTCATTGTCCGCCGCTTGATGTTCACTCCGGCGGCGCAGACCAGCACATCAATCTGGCTGAATTTCTGCAGTACGCCGTCCACCAGCCGCTGCACGCTCTGTCGGTCGGTCACGTCGCAGGCCATCGCCGCGATTGAACCTCCCCTTGAGCTGCCTCCCGACGCCAGCTCGGCCTGCACGGATTCAGCCGCCTGCTGCAATACGTCCGCCCGACGACCCGCCACCACGACCTTGCCGCCGGCTGCCGCCAGAGTGCGGGCGATAGCGAGGCCGATCCCCGATCCGCCTCCCGAGACAACAATCACTCGACCCGCTAACGCACCCTCCGCCAATACGCTCATCAGTTATTCTCCCTACACGCTGCTGAGGCACCTGCAGCTGGTCGCGCCTGGCGCGTCGACCGAGTGCCTGCTGAAACATGACGCTCAGTGAGTCATCACGTACGTCACGATGTTGATCCCAATCGGGTACGAGACGCGTTCCGAGTATTGCTCAAAGAACTCCCGATTCTCTCCCTCACGCTCCCAACCGTCGCCGATGTCGTTGTTGTGGCACAGCAACGCCATCAGGCGTCCTTTGTCGTCAGTGATTCCCCAAAAATGCGGATCCTCATCCCCTTCCGGATCGCCGTGCCAGTACTCAAACAAATCGCCGCGCTGCCACGCCAGAATGCTCGGTACCTGCGGCTTACCCTTCAAGTCGTATACCAGATGAAAGATCTTGTGCTCCGCGGTCAGCTCCTGCGGTTCACGTTCCGGAAAGACCCGCTTCATCTCCGCCTTCACATTGCGCCAGGCGGCCGGAGCCCAGAAGTCGTCGGCCATCAGGAATCCGCCCTTGAGCAGGTACGAGCGAAGAGCTTTGACTTCAGGTTCGGACAACTGCATGTTGCCCACATTTGACATGTAGATGAACGGATATTCAAACAACTTCGGATCGGTCAGATTGACCACCACGCCGTTCGGGTCGACCTTCAGCGAAGTCAGTTCCTGCAGCCGAGCCGAGAAATTGATGTCGCAGTCCGGATAGTCGTTGCTCCAACCACCTCCGCGCCCACCCCGGTCGCGGTTACCGGAACCATACCGGACTCGAGCGAAAGTGAAGACGTCGCGGCGATGAGCCGGATCGACGGACCACATCGGGTACTCGCTGCGATCAAAATCTCGAGCTCCCCCTCCCCGCGGACGCTGGGCCCAAGCCGGGGTACTCGTCAACAGCAACAGACCGGACAGGCCGGCCACGATCAGCCAGATTCGATTCACAGGTGTTTCACTTACCCTGCAGCATTTCCGGTAGTTGCGTCGGCGAAGACTCCATATATAACGTGCCGCCCGGCCGCGGGGAACGGCCACCCCCTCATTTCGCCAGGAGCGGGCCCCCCGCCGTCGCCGGAATAGGGCCCGGCCAGTAAAATCTACCTGCTCCAGGAAGCCTGGCCCGGGGCGGCACGCCTGCCGCCCGCCGGTCCCGGGGGGACGTGTCAGCATGAAAAGGGAAGCAGGACGTGGCGGGTGAAATGGTCGAGCGACCGCTGGACACGACTGTCGAAGTGGTCACTCCGGAAAACGTCGCCTTTGACTATCAGCTGGCCGGAGTGGCCCGGCGAGCGTCGGCGTTCTTGCTCGACCTCGGCGTACGACTGGCCGTTTGGATCGGGCTGCTGATCCTGGCCGCCTTTCTGAACCTCCCCCGGCTCCTCGACAGCGGCATGTTCATGGCCCTGTTCCTGCTGGTGCTGTTCGTCTCGGAGTGGTTCTACGGAGCGATCCTCGAATCGTACTGGAACGGGCAGACGGTTGGTAAGCGGATGCAGGGTATTCGTGTGCTGCAGATCAACGGCCAACCCATCAACGGACTGCAGGCCGTACTCCGCAACATCTTGCGCACGGTCGATATGATGCCGGTCCTGCCTCTGGGCGATCTGCTGGACGACAGCCGTGAATCGTCAGTCTTTGTTGTACCGACATTCCTGTTCTGTCTGATCGCGATGATACTCAGCCGTCGCATGCAGCGGCTGGGCGATCTGGTGTGCGGCACGATGGTAGTGATTGACCAGCCGCAGATGCATCACGCCATCATTAAGGTCAGTCAGCGCGAGGTGCTGGCGCTGGCCGCCGATCTGCCTCCCGGAATCCACGTGACTCGCAAACAGGCTCGAGCGATTTCCAGTTTCGTCGCTCGGCGGCTGGGGTTCACGGAGAAGCATCGAGCCGAGCTGGCTCGTCCACTGGCCAACTCGCTGGCCGAGCACTGGTCGTGGCCGATTCCGCCCGACCCCGACATTTTTCTGTGCGCTGTGTATCACCGCGTCTTTGTAGCCGACACGGATGACGACGGAGTCATTCCGGCCAGTTTGGCTGAGTCGGGAGTCGGGGGATCGAAGATCAGTCCGTTTGGAGCGACGGCACCATGACCAAAGTCCTGCAACTGCTCGACGAACGACGCAAGGGCTGGCAGCAGCTCGAACGACTCTGCTCGCTCCTGGAAGAACGCCGAGCGGCTCGTATTCCGCCCGAAACTATCGAACAGTTCTCGAACTTTTACCGAGCTGCTTGCGCGGATCTGGCGCTGGCCGATTCGTATCAGTTGCCGCAGAGCACTGTGCAGTATCTGCATCGGCTGGTTGGCCGAGCCCACAATCAGCTCTACCGCAGCCGCCAGTTCGACTATCGAGGATGGCTCCAGACGCTCGTGTTTGAAGTCCCGCGGCAGATCTTCCAGGACGGAGCCGTGCAGGCGGCCTTTTGCATCTTCTGGTCGGTCTTCACCCTTTCGGCATTCCTGGCCGCCTCACCCTACGCTGCGCCTGGGTTCGCTGAACGGTTGATTGGCGAGTCGGGGATCGAACGACTGGAAGCCGATTTCGGCGCCGCTCAATGGGGAAGTCGCGGTTCGGTCGACATCATGCGAGCCAGCTTCTATATCCGCCACAACACGGGGATAGGTCTGATGGGGTTCGCCAGCGGGCTGCTGGTGATTCCCGGTCTGGTCGTGGCGCTGTTCAATGGGAGTTACCTGGGCGCCTGCTTTGGCTATATGGCTCGGCCCGAAGTGAGTGCTGGCCAGAATTTTTTTGAGTTCGTCACCGCTCATGGACCGTTCGAACTGACGGCGATTGTCTTGGCCACCGGCGCCGGACTGCGACTCGGTCTCGGTTGGCTCCACACCGACGGACTCACCCGACTCGCCTCACTCCAGCGGGCTCGTCAGCGAGCGATGCCGATCATGGGGGCGTCGATGGTGCTGTTCTTCTTCGCCGCGTTCATTGAGGCCTTCATTTCACCCAGCGGTGTGCCTTATGAGTTCAAGGCGCTGGTGGCTCTGGTCTCGAGTGGCGTGTTGATGGTCTACTTTGTCGTCCTGGGGTTCCCTCCCGCTGAAACCAATACGGCAGCAGAACCGCTCGCCGGGCCGAAGGCCGGGGGACGGTGAAACGACCCATGCGCTACGATCACACCAGGTTGACGATCCGTGAGCGGGATCTGTGGGAGATCCTCGATCTGGCGTTCGTCGTATTGAAGACTCAATTCACGCCCCTGCTGATCAACTGCAGTCTGCTGTGGGGCCCCATGATGCTGATCAACTGGTTCCTGCTCTGGGGGCTGATCCGTTATGAGCAGACTGGTGAGTTTGTGAGTCGCCATTGCCTGGCGATGTCGTGCTTGGCGATCATTCAGGCACCTTTGGCGACCCTGGGCGGAACACTCTTTCTCGGACGTAACGTCTTCTACGATCCGTTACCACCTGGAAAGGTGTTGAGCGACATCGTGGGGCTCGCACCACGATGGCTGTGGGGATTCGGAGTCGTCCGTGGCGTCATCCCCGCCTGGGTTCTGGCTTGGATGATCGACCCCAGCGAACCCTTCTCGGCTCCGGAAGGCTGGCTGATCGGATTGACGTTCTTGGTCTGCGTGATGCGATCGTTCAACGCTTACCTCGCCGAAGTGCTGGTCCTCGAACGATCGGCGTACTGGGTGGGCAAGAGTCAACAGTCGAGTGTATCGCGGCGACTGAAGATGCTGCGGACTTCGGGCAGCGGAGACGGCATATCGCGAATGATCAGCCTGTCGTTACCCACAGCGTTTCTCTGCTTTGTTTTGGCCGGCAACGCGTGGTTCGGCCTGCGCATCGTCGCTGGCACGAATCGGTTCGATATGATCTTCTTTTCCGTCTGCTGGACTCTGGCTCTTGGCCTGTGCGCCATGTTCTGGATGGTCGTCAATTATCTCAGCTACCTCGACCTGCGTATTCGGCGCGAGGGGTGGGAGCTGGAATTGCAGTTGCGCGGCGCTGCTGCCGAGCTGAAGGAGCGCACAATATGATCGCTCCTGATACAAGCTCGCCACGGCACTGTTCGTCGGTCTTCAGAACCGTGGCGACCATCGTGCTGATCGGATTCAGTCTGCTCGTTGGAGCTCACGGTCGGGCCGATGACGGTCCCGCGTCCGCTGATCCGACCGTCCAGTCGGAATTGGCAAGAGCTCGAAAGTATCCCTGGTTTGACTCAGGCACCGGACAGGCTCGGTCCATCGAGCTGCGGTCGACGCCTCAACCGGATGGACCTGTCATCTGGGAATGGTGGGACCGATGGTTTCGCTGGAATCGGAACAACTCAAACACCTCACCGTGGTCATTCAGCTGGGGGAGCGGTTTTGCGAAGTTGTTTGAGTGGACGGCATGGATCCTGTTGATCGCGCTGGCAGTCTATTTCATCTGGTTGATGCGAGTCAACATCGCTCGCGGTCTCGGATTCGGGCCGGCTCTTACATCTGGCGCCGACGATGACGGTCTTGATCAGGTCCGCATCGAGAACCTACCCGTGAACCTGGCCGCGTCGAAGACCGACTTGCTGACTCAGGTCCAGCAACATCTGGCCGCTGGTCGCTTCGAGGATGCCATGATTTACCTCTTCAGCTACCAACTGATCACGCTCGACAAGGCCCAACGACTGCGGCTGGAGAAAGGCAAGACAAATCGGCAGTACCTGCGGGAACTCAGTGGGAGCGGCGAGCTGCTGGCGATTGTCGGTGAATCCACTCGGGCGTTTGAAGATGTCTTCTTCGGCCGACACACCATGCCGCGGGACCGTTTCGAACGGATCTGGGCGCGGCTGAGTCGATTTCAGGAGCTGGCGAGACCCGCTCAGCCCACCGTGATCGACGGGGAGGCCGCATGACAGCTTGGGCATCCTACGGCTCTCCCCTACGAGTTGCCTTCGCGTTCATCGCGGTGTTGGTGCTATCGATCGGCTGCGGTCGGATGGACGGGGTGAACACCGATTACGGACAGCGTGACAGCGGATGGACGCCAGCCAGCATCAACGGCACCAGCCTGTTGGCTGAGATGTACGAATCGGCCGGAGCGAGTGTCAGCAGCTGGGGGCGGCTCTCACGCCGGTTGTCCCGCACCGACACGATCGTCTGGTTTCCAACTGAGTTTCAGGCGCCCACTTCCACGCAGTTGAATTTCCTGGATGGATGGCTCAATGGCGCGCCAAACCGAACACTCGTCTTTGTCGGTCCCGGTTATACCGCCACAGTCGATTATTGGCTGGCCGTACGACAGTCGGCGGTCGGCGCTGAAGGACTGGAACTTCACCGACGCTTGGCCAGGGCACGGCTCGCCGAACGCGAGACCGACTGGAAAACGGCGGCCAAGTCAAGTTCCGTGTGGTTTGACATGGCCGGTCGCGGCAGTGATGCTCGTCGAGGTGTGCCGGGAGGGCCCTGGGCTGAACAACTCCCATCGACGCCCATCGATCTGCCGCGGTCGACGCGCATCACTTGGCCAGTTGTCGAAGAGGAGTCTGAACCCGAATCAACGGCAGCCCCTAACGACACATCCGACCAGTCGGCGACGGCCGACCAGCCAACCGCGACCGAGCTGCCGGTAGACGCCGAGATCGAGCCGGACGATGACGCCGATACCGAAAGCGGCTCCACTGACGAAGAAGATGTGGAACTTTTCGTTGACGATGATGAGACTACAGCTGAACAGATCATTGCGAAAGCGGCAGCTGCGGCCGAGGCCTACGAAGCCTACCTGGGGCCCGATCCACATGAAGTATTGCTGTCAGTCGACGGTGAACCTTTTGCGTGGCGCTATCGGCCCAGAAATTGGGGCGGAAGCCAGATTATCGTTCTGACGAACGCTGCACCGCTGCTGAATTACTCGCTGACTCGCCCTGAGAACCAGATCATCGCCCGTCGGCTGGTCGCCGACTCGCTGTCGGGTGATAAAGTGATCTTTCTCGAAACGGGCGAGGGTGGACCGCCGGTTGTGGAATCCCAAGATCTGCCCCTGTCCGGATTGGCAGCTTTGGCCGACTGGCCACTGGGTCCGATTCTGGTGCAGTGGCTGATCGTCGGTATGCTGTTCTGCTTGGCTGTGTATCCAATCTTCGGCCGCCCACGTAATTCTGCCGAAGCCCAGCCATCCGATTTTGGAGCCCATATCACGGCGCTCGCCGAATTGTTGAGTCGTACGCGGAGTGTCGATTTCGCGCGGCAGCGAGTCCACCAGTTTCGGCAGCAAATTGGACGTGAAGAGCCGAAGCAACAACCGGGTAACCCGTTCAAAGTTACCAGCACCGAAGCCAAATCAAATTGACGTTGAACCTCAGGAAGAAAGCGGTTGAGCATGACAGAACCGGAATCGATCCAGCCAGCGGTCCACGTCAGCGGACAGGCCGAGGGCCAGACCCAAACCCAAGAACTCTTTGACCGCATTTGCCAACAGATCCGCAAGATCTATGTCGGCCAGGATCCGTTGATCCTGGGAGTGTTGGTCGCCCTTTTCTCGAATGGCCATGTGCTGATCGAAAGTGTCCCCGGTCTGGGCAAGACGCTGCTCGTCCGAACACTCGGTCGGGTACTCGGCTGCCGCTTCGGCCGGATCCAGTTCACGGCCGACCTGATGCCTTCGGACATCACCGGCGCGCCGATCTTTGACATGAAACGGCAGGATTTCGTCTTCCGACCAGGGCCGGTCTTCACTCAGATGCTGCTGGCCGACGAAATTAACCGGTCACCCGCCAAGACACATGCCGCTCTGCTGGAAATCATGCAGGAGTACCGGGTGACGATCGACGGCGTCAGCCACCCGCTGGAACGGCCCTTCCTGGTCCTGGCAACTCAGAACCCGATCGAATCGGAAGGAACTTACAATCTGCCCGAAGCGCAGCTCGATCGTTTCATGTTCAAGCTCATCGCTTCGTATCCAGGCCGCGAGGAAGAATCGGCGATCCTGAGGCTGCACGGAGATCAAGTCGACATCAACCAGCGGCTGGAGTCGGAACTCGAGACGGTGACGGGTCCGGCGGAGATTCTGCAGGTGATTGCTGCGAACAGCCGCGTGCGGATCGAGGATCCGCTGATCGACTACATCACAGCGATCGTCCGGCAGACGCGACAATGGCCGACTCTGCACATGGGCGCCTCGCCACGAGCCGGCTTGGCGCTGGTGCAGGGCGCGCGGACGCTGGCCGCCTTCATGGGCCGGGACTACGCCACACCCGACGATGTGTCCGAGCTGGCGCTCCCCGTGCTGCGACATCGCGTGATGTTGACCGCCGAGGCCGAAGTCGAAGGTCGGACGGTCGATGCCGTATTGAGTGATCTGGTGCGATCGATCGAAGTTCCCCGCATGTGATGGCTCCATGAACGGCGAATTACCTTTCGAATGGTCGGTCCTGCTGCGGTGGCTCTGGTTGCCAGGCTTGCTGGTTGCGCTCGCCCTGATGGCACTCGGCTGGCGCCGCGGTATCTATCCCGCCCGGAAACTGTGCTGGTTGGCCATGGTGCCGGCGGTCAGCTCGATCATGCTGGTGGTTCCCGATCGCACGTGGGGAGCGTCGTGGGTCGGGGCGGCATGGGTCGCCGTCTTGATGGTTCTCAATCTGGCCGTGGTCGTCCTGGCACTACGCGACCTGACGACCATCTGGAAGCTGCCTCCGGTACTGGCTGAACGCGAGTACCAGCCAACCGCGTCGCTGCGCCAACGTCACCGCATGACGCTGGTCGTGTCGAATCCCAGCGGATTGCCAGTGCGAGCCCAAATTCGGGACGGAATCCCCGATGCGATCGAAACCACCCCTTCCGAGCTGATCGTCGATCTGGAAGGCCACAGCCGGGCCTATCTGCCGTATTCACTCCGGAGCAGCCGGCGCGGCGCATTCGCATGGGAAAGTTTGCACTGGAGGATGGAAAGCCGGCAGGGAATGTGGCAGCGACTGTGGACTACTCCCCTTCCCGCCCGATTGAACGTCTATCCCGACATGCGCCAGCTGGCCGAATACGAACTCCTCGCCCGCAGTGATCGGTTGAGTCTGATGGGCCTGCGGCGCACCCGACGCGTCGGCCCCGATCACGATTTCGAACGGCTGCGGGATTACACGCGGGATGACAATCCGAAACGGATCGACTGGCGAGCCACAGCGCGGCGCCAGAAGCTGACGGTCAAGGATTACCAGACCAGCCAAAGTCAGACCGTGCTCTTCCTGGTCGACTGCGGACGGATGATGTCGAACCTGGCCGCTGACATCAGCCTCCTCGATCACGCGCTGAACTCCATGCTGATGCTCAGCTACATCGCTCTACGCCGAGGTGATTCGGTCGGACTGCTCTGCTTTTCCAATCAGATTCACTGCTATGTCCCGCCTCGCCATGGCCGGACTCAGATGAATCATCTGCTGCATGCCTCGTTCGATCAGTTCCCGCAGTTTGTCGAGTCACGATACGACGAAGCGTTCATGTATCTGTCGAGCCATCTGCGTCGCCGAGCGTTGGTGGTGCTGATGACCAACGTCATCGACCAGGTAAACGCTCATCAGATCCACCGCTACCTTACCTCCATCGTCGGCCGCCATCTGCCGCTGGCCGTCTTGTTGCGGGATCGGCAGCTGTTCGAACCGATCGAGCGAGTCACGGGGGCCGATGATCAGACGCTGTTCGAAGGAGCCGCCGCGGCGGGCATCTTGAGCTGGCGCTACCAGGTGCTGACCGACCTGCAGCGGCAGGGCGTGCTGTGCCTGGACGTCTTTCCCGACCAGCTGACCGCACCGCTGATCAACCAATACCTCGACGTCAAGGCGCGCGGACTGCTCTAAGAGCCTATCCCAGTACTCTCGACACGGTAGTCCAAGGAGAGAGGTCAAGCGAAGGTGAACCGGCACTGGCTGAGGCGTCGTTGAGTTTCGGCCATCAGCGCGTCTTCGGCCCCTTCGTCGGCCGCTTCGTACGTCACCGAGAAACGCAGGAAGGGCCCGGCATCGTCCCAGGGCACCGTGACGATCGAATGTTCGCGGATCAGATACTGACTGGCCTCCTCCGCGTTCTGGAACGACGGCCCGTCAGCGACCCCCTTCGGACTGGCCGTGTACAGGAAATAGCTCCCGCCAGGCATCTCGCAGCGAAAGCCGCATTCGCGCAGCGTCGTCACCAGCTTCTGCAGACGGCGCCGGTATTTGGCTCGGATGTTGACCGGGATTTCCGGGTCGTCCAGTCCAGCGACGGCCGCCTTTTGGATCGCCATGAACTGGCCCGAATCACAGTTGTCCTTCACGTCGGCAAAAGCCTGGACCAGCAACGGGTGACCGCAGACCCAACCAATGCGCCAGCCGATCATGTCGAAGCCCTTGGACATCGAATGGATTTCGACACCCACTTCCCTCGCTCCAGGAACCGACAGGAAGCTCAACGGCCGATCGTCGTAGGAGAGCATGATGTGGGCGGCATCCTGGACGACGACGAACTGATGTTGCTGAGCGAGTTCGATGACGTGGCGATAGAAGTCGACCGTCGCCACTTTGCCAGTCGGGCTGTTGGGGTAGTTCAGCACCAGCAGCTTCGTCCGTTCCCAGACATCGGCCGGGATATTGGCCAGGTCGGGAAAGAAATTGTTTTCGGCCAGCAGCGGCAGCTTGTAAACGTGACCGCCGTAGTAGCGCGTGTGCGTGCCGGCCACCGGATAGCCGGGGACTGTCATCATGGTGATGTCGCCCGGATTGATGAAGCAGGCCGGGATCATCGACAGAGCGGTCTTGGAGCCGATGCAGTGGTTGATTTCGCGGGCCGGGTCGAGCTGCACGCCGAAGTTCCGGTCCATAAAACGAGCGACGGCTTCCTTGTAGGCGGCGATCCCGTTGTCGGCATAACCGCGATTGGACGGCTCATGCACCTCTTTGCACATGCGATCGCGCACGGCGGCGGGGGCCATCGAATCGTTCTCGCCGATGCCGAAGTCGACCAGCGACCGGTCAGGGAAGTCGGCCAGCGCCTGCCGCTTGGCCCGCTTGATCTTCTCGAACTTGTAGATCTCGGTCCCTTTGCCGTAGTCGGCACCGCCAATTCGGTCAGCAAACAGTCTCTGAAAATACGGGTCGCTCATCGTCACTTCTACCCTCAAACCAACCGACCTACGCGATCCTTAGAGGGACTCACCGCCGGCCGGGTTCCCATTTCGCGGACATCGAGTTGCGGCTACAGTAACGCGCTGATGGCCGACCGGCAACCTGCCTACGCTGCTGGGGGTCGAATCAGGAGCAACCTGGATGGAAACTCGCGAATCCGAGCCGGAACCTGTCGCCGTGGAGATTGCCCGGTTGTTGGCGGCGCGGAACCTGCGGCTGGTGCTGGCCGAAAGCTGCACAGGCGGACTGGCCGCCGGTTGGCTGGCCGGCGTCCCCGGGATTTCCGAATGGTGGTGCGGCAGCCTGGTGACTTATCGAATCCCCAGCAAAATCGGCTGGCTGGGCCTTCCGCCGTCGGTGCTGGAGGCCGAGTCAGACGTCAGCCCGGTGGTCTCAGAACTGATGGCTCGGCAAGCACTGGTCCACACCCCTGAAGCGGCGATCGCCGCTGCCATCACCGGACACCTCGGCCCCCACGCCCCGCCCGGCCAGGACGGCGTCGTCCATTCGGCCATCGCCCGGCGCGACGGCCCGTGCGACCTGCGCACCGGCCACCTGCTGTCCACCTCCCGCGTCAGCCGGCTCCACGAAGCGACTCAGTTCCTGCTCTGCCACCTCCGCGATCAGCTTGGCAACTGACCTCAATTGTGGTGCCGGCGTCCCGCCTGCCTCCGAGGCCTGATAGTCGAAGCTTCCGGCCGTTGCGGAGTGGAAACCCGTTCGTTTTTTCGCACGGAGACACAAAGAAACGGAGAAGAGAAGTGTTGACGCTTCGATCCCCTCAAGTCGTCGGTATCATAACGAGATGAGCTTACGCCATAATAGCAAGTCGGATGAGGCGAACATCAGACCGCTCGGCGAGTGCGAATTCGAAGGACGGCGTATGACCGTAAAGGGCAGTCTTTGCAATCTCTGTGACGCGGATGGCGTCGTCCGACTCGTTCTGCAAGGCGAGAAGTACCGTGAGGCGGAGCATGTTTTCTTCACCTGGAAGGTCCGTGCGGTGGTGGACCAAGGTCTCTTCGGCTTGCCGCCGGGCAGCCAGATTCAGGGGCTCGATTCGGGGATACTCTTCGACCTTCTAGACTTTGCTGTCCAGATCAGGTCGCTTCCGGCAACCAGCCGCGCGATCCTCACAGGTGAATACCAGTCAATCAGGATTGAAGTCGAGCCACGGGAGGGCTTGCCGGTCGCCATGGTAACTCTGCGTGACCCGTTTCCGCTTGCCAAAGATGATCTGGCAGAATGTATCAAGGAGACCTGGGAACTACAGCCCCAGGGGCGTAGGGTCTATTCCGAGATGAAGCTGGGATTCTGTACGCGGGAAGACTTGCTGGTGGAGTTCGCCGCGTCGCTGGAGGATTTGCATGAGCGGTTGATGTCAGAGCCGGTTTAGATCGTGAGTGCGCCCGAGGAACCCAGACATGTTATTCCTCAGCACAACAGCGAACGATCGCGTCCAGGAGTTCGTGTTTGCCCATGGATCTGCTCCAAGACGAACCATCAGAGGTTCCGAAAGTTGCCGGGAGGGCATCAGACTAGTGAAAAGCCTCATCAGAACAATTCACTTCAACTGGTTCGCCTTGGCCGTGGGCGTGTCAGTCTTAATCAGCAACATCTCAGAGATCATCGTCGATGGCGTCCGATTCGAATTGATCGGCATTCCCGCGTGGATATCCTTGTTTCGGGAGAATATAGTCAGCTGGGGTTGGCCCGTTCCCGTCTACGCGCTGTCGCAACAGCGCCCGGCAACCGTCAGCAATGTTGCCGTAGCGACCGGAATTAATCTCGTCGTCGCGGGAATACTAGTCGTCGCTACGCTTCGGGCGACAGAGTACTTTTCAAGGGAACTTGGTTGGAAAGTGCCCATCGCGATGGCAGGGGTGATCGGGGTGACAGCCCTGCAACCGGGCGCGATCATCGAGATCAACGGGTTCGCAGAGCCAAATTGGCCGCTGACGCTGCAGTTGCTGGCCAATCTGGCAATCGCAATCAGCGTTGCATGCCTCGCATATCCCATGGTCTCATGGTTGGGGGGCAGCACCTCCGGCACTCAGCGATATCAAGAGTCGACATCGATTCCGACTGGTACGTCGTGGAGGGCACTTGCGGTAATGGCCTTCGTCTTCCTGTGCATGGTTGTGCTGACCGCAGATCGGTGGTCGTGGGACATTGGTTTCTGGCCCGGTGTGATGAACGCTTATTTCTGGAGACTAGTTCTGACGGAATCCTGGCCATTCTGGTATACAGCGGGAGCTCCGAATTGGATCGAAGCCGCAGTGAACTGGACTGTAGTTTTGTTCATTCTTTCGGGTGTCTACTGGTTCATCCGGAAACATCAATCGATTCCCTACTTTGCGACAATTCTCGCGTTCCAGGCAATGATTGCTTTTGATTTATCTCCGATGAAGCCCAATTATGATCCATTTCATGATATTGAGTCATGGTCGGAGGCGACAACTTGGTTTCCAATCCTGGAACCGGCAAAGCATTTCATACTTTTGGCGACCTTTGGAAGCTCACTGTATTGGCTTGGCCGAATCGAGAGTTGGTGCTTACGGTTACGTCGGGCGATGGAAGGGCGAAAAGATGCGGTCGAAGGGTGAGATGATACTCAGTGGCTGCTTCTGGGTCGTGACGTTGTCTGGAGCATTGTTGTTGGTGGGCGGGGAATTCGTCTATGCCTGGGGTGAAATGCCCGAGAGTCTCTATATCCTGGGATCCGTGCTGGTGTTGGCCGTGCTGTCGTTGTCCTTGGTTCTAGGTGGCAGTCTGGTATACGGCCAAACCAGCTTGAACCACTGGATAGTCAAAGGAGCGACAGCGATCGCCGTGTTTCTGCTGGCGGTTATTGGAGGCGGGACGCTGGCAGGAGTCACTCGTCAATCGCAAGTTCGCGCCGCGATTGCAGCAGGGCTCGAAGAGGACTGCAGGAAACTGCTGGACCGATATCCCGACGTCTCAGCGACTGGTCGCCCTGGATTGTTGACGATTCGAAGGAGGTCGCAAGAGTACAAGGACCTGCCCTCAAGCATTCAGAACTTTGGTCCGGGGGTCGTCGTAGTTCAGGGCAGCCATCATGGCGTGCCGGTGCACGTTGAACTGATCAAGGGCGGATTCGGTCCCGAATGGAATGGACTGCGAGTCTTTCGCGAACCACTGGATGCACCAGATTGGCTGCGCACTGCCGAACAAATCAGCCAGCGAACGTACCTGTGTATTTATCGCGAATGACTGTATCGCGTGTTCTATGGCACAAGTTTCTTGGCATGCAGAGCCGAAAGCAGCGCACAAACGTCGCCGCGTGGCTAGCCGACTGCCCCCGTCCGAAGTCTGAGATCGACTCGCCATCGCTTCTCTTCTCTGTTTCTTTGTGTCTCCGTGCGAAACAGCACACAGGCCGCCATCCAGCAACAGCCTGCCTTTTCAATCCACACGATCGCGACGGAGTGGCCATCAGGTGGTCGGTGGCAAGAGCGAGCGGTATTGCGGCAGGCGAGTGGGTATGCAGAGTCAACGGAGGCAGAGGCAGGCGAGACGCCCGCACCACAATAAAGAGGCAGAGGCAGGCGAGACGCCCGCACCACAACAAGGAGGTAGAGGCAGAGGCAGGCGGGACGCCCGCACCACAACAAGGGGGCAGAGGCAGGCGGGACGCCCGCACCACAATAAGGAGGTAGAGGCAGGCGGGACGCCCGCACCACAATAAGGAGGTAGAGGCAGGCGAGACGCCCGCACCACAATAAGGAGGCAGAGGCAGGCGAGACGCCCGCACCACAACAAGGAGGTAGAGGCAGGCGGGACGCCCGCACCACAACAAGGGGGTAGAGGCAGGCGAGACGCCCGCACCACAATAAAGAGGTAGAGGCAGGCGAGACGCCCGCACCACAATAAAACCGAGGCAGGCGAGACGCCCGCACCACAATGAGCACAAGGGTCAGGTGGCGGTGATGCGGTTCATGCCGCGAGCGATAACGATGCCGCAGGCGACGGCACCCAGCGTGCAGAGGGTTGCCCACAGGTAGTTGCCGAAGATCCAGTGTCCCACGGCCGGCAACGTCAGATAGATCATGCCGGCGCTCAGCAGGGCCAGCCCCAGCGCCAAGCCGAAGTTCCCTTCAGGTTTCACGTCAGGGTGCTGAGCGGCAATCTCGCCCCAGCCCCAAGCGGGTGGACGGACGCGGCAATAGAAGTTGCTCAGCGTCTGCGGTCGCTCGGGCGGTAACAGCATCGTCACGATGAATGTCGCGATCAGCGTCAGCGCCGCAACAATCGCCATCACGTGCGTCTCCTGCAACTCGAATCCCGCCAACTGGTTCAACGACTCACGCCGACTGCTGATCAGAACGTAAGTGATCAATGACAGGACCATCGCGGAGATCTCAGTCCAAGCCGAGATGCGCCACCACCACCAGCGCAACATGAACACCAAACCCGTTCCGGCTCCCAGCGCCGCCAGCATCCGCCACATGTCGTCAATCCGATAATCGCGGAAGATCCAGGAAGCGATCCCGCCAAGCACCAGCACCAACACCGACGCGATGCGGCTGGCCGACACCAGCTTGTGCTCGTCAGCATCCGGCGCCACGAACCGCTGATAGACGTCTCGCACCAGGTAGCTGGCACCCCAGTTCATCTGAGTGCTGATGGTTGACATGTACGCCGCGAAAAACGCGGCAATCATCAACCCGCGTAACCCCACCGGCGCCAGCTCACGCATCACAATGATGTAACCGATGTCCTGGTGTTTGGCCGTTAGCAGTTCGGGATGAGTGACCATGGCCACCAGAGCCACCAGAATCCACGGCCAGGGACGCAGGCAGTAGTGGGCCATCTGGAACCACAGCGTCGCCCATACCGCGTGCTTTTCGTTGATGCACGAATTCATCCGCTGCACCACGTAGCCACCGCCGCCAGGCTCAGCCCCAGGGAACCACGTCGCCCACCACTGAACACAGATCAACAACACAAAAATATGCCAAGGGAGCGGCGAATCCGGCGACGTCAGATCGGGGATAAACGACAGATGTCCCGGCCCGGCGACGTCTATCACCTTCTGCTGCAGCGATTCGATCCCGCCCACGTGCTGCACGGCGAATACCGCCAGCGCAATGCAGCCCCCGATGGCAATCACGAATTGGATCACGTCGGTCAGCGCGACCCCCCACAGTCCCGATAGCGTGCTGTAGAAACCGACCATCGCCAACAGTGCCGCGATGATCCACCAGTCGCCGGCCGACTGGACCCACGCCGCCGGCATCGTATCCTTTACGATCTTCAGCATCGCGCTGGTCACCCAGGCAATGATCACCGAATTGACCACCACCGCTACGTAGCAGGCACGAAAGCCACGCAGGAACGCGGCCGGAGCACCTCCGTAACGCAACTCGATCAGCTCCACGTCCGTCAACACCTCGCTGCGCCGCCATAGCTTGGCGAACAAGAACACCGTCAGCGAACCACTGATCGCCAGCGACCACCAGAACCAGTTTCCGGCAACCCCCTGCTGAATCACCAGGCCCGTGACCACCAGCGGAGTATCTGCGGCGAACGTCGTCGCCACCATGCTCGTCCCAGCCACCCACCACGGAAACTGCCGACCCGAAACGAAGTACTCGCTCAGCGACTTGCCGGCCCGGCTGGTGAAGACCAATCCCACCAACAGACAGATCAGGAAATAGAGCCCGATGATCCCGTAGTCGATCGCCGTCAGTTGCATCGAGCCGATTCTCCTCGCTCTTCTCAGAATCGATCCAGCACCCCAAAACCCGCGACTTCCACTCAGAAGCCGATCGACCTGACTAACGAGCCGGCTCGAGCACCGCCTTCACAATGTGGCCCTGATGCATCGTCTCAAAGGCCTCGTGCCAACCCTCCAGCGGCCACACGCCACCGATCACTGGGCGAACGTCCAGCAGTCCGCGCGACATCAGCTGGATCACCCGCTCCCAGATCGGCCAGTAATGGCTGAAACTTCCCTGCAGCCGCACGTTCTTCTGCACGATCGGGTCGAGCGAGAAATTGATCGGCTGCGGCCCCCAACCTACCTTGCTGATCCACCCGTTCGGACGGACCAGCTCCATCGCCGTCTTCAGCGTCGCCGATACACCCGCCGCGTCAATCACTCCATCCACACCCAGTCCGTCGACTTCGCGAGCCCAATGGCTGGGGTCACCAGCGATCGTCGTCAGCCCATACTGAGCGGCCACCTGCAGTCGTTCACGATCCCGCTCCAAGCCGACCACGGCCACTTGAGCACCACGCATCTGAGCGAACACGGCCGACAGAATGCCGATCGGGCCTGGTCCCATCACCAACACGCGGTCCCCTGGCTCAATGTCGGCGTTCTTCACCGTCGCGTTGTACGCCACACAACACGGCTCGGTCAGCGCGGCGGTCGTGAAGCTGACGTTGTCCGGCAATCGATGCAGTATGCGGCTCGGCACCGGCACGAACCGACGCATGGCACCGTCCATCGCCGCGCCATAGCCCTTACGGTTCGGGTCAAGATTGTAGCGGCCCTGACGCGTCATCGGCGAATCGGGATCGACGTACGCCGCCGTCTCGCTGACCGCCCGATCCCCTTCCTTCCAGCCACGGACCTGCGATCCGACTTCGCGAATCACCCCACAGAACTCATGTCCCAACACGACTGGATAGTTCACCGGCCAGCTCGGCATGTCCGCCCACATGTGCAAGTCGCTGCCACAGACGCCCACCGCCTGGACCTCGAGCAACACCTGATCCGGAGCGATAGTCGCTTGAGGAATCTCTCGCAGCTCGACGCTGTACTTCTCCGGCGCAAAATTCACGACCCCGACATCGCTCATCGTCTATGTCCTCTCGCCAAAGCCCCCACTCACCATCTGCTCAACAGCAATTCCCGTCAGCCCGCCACGCCCGCTGAATGACGCTATCCGCGACGCGACTGGCCCGATTGGCCCCATAAGATACCAGAACGGTGGCTCAGCTGGAACGGTTGGCGGGCCCCTCGGCAGGCGACCGGCCGGGAGAAATAGGCCCCGATTTCCCCGCTTCCGATCCAACTTGCCGATGCCGACCGGTTATGCTGGCAGAACGTTGCGGCCGACAGGGCCCGCAGCTCCCGCCCGCTCGGCGCCGTCCCCGGCACACGAAGCGATCCTCGCTGCTACGGAGTCATCACCATGCCAGTCTCTACCTTCATGCGACTCGTCATCGTCGGGATGCTGATCGGAGTTTCAGCTACGGCTGAACAAGTCGTCGCCCAAACCGAGAACGCTCCGGGCGACGCCATGATCCGAGCCTATCTCGCACGGGCCACGGAGCAAATCTCGGCGCAATATCAGCAGGATCTCCAATCGCACGAGTCGTGGGAGGCTCAGCGGCCAGCTCGGTACGAGGAATACCTGTACATGCTCGGGCTGAGCCCGCTCCCCGAGAAGACGCCCCTTCAGCCGCACGTGACCGGGACACTCAATCGAGGCGACTACTTTGTCGACAAGCTTCATTACCAGAGCCGACCCGGTCTCTATGTCACCGCCAACCTCTATCGGCCAGCGAAACCGGCGCCCGGTAAAAAGCTCCCCGCGGTCCTTTACGTCTGCGGACATTCGAACCGCGGCCGGAACGGCAACAAGGTTGCCTACCAGTCGCACGGCATCTGGTTCGCTCGCCACGGCTACATCTGTCTGATGGTCGACACACTTCAGCTCGGTGAGATCGCCGCCTTCCATCACGGCACGTACAATCTCCAGCGGTGGTGGTGGCACTCACGCGGCTACACGCCAGCCGGTGTCGAAGCGTGGAACGGAATTCGCGGCATCGATTATCTGCTCAGCCGCGACGACGTCGACCCTGAGCGGATTGCCGTGACGGGGATCAGCGGTGGTGGAGCGGCCACGTTCTGGATCGCAGCCGCCGATTCCCGCGTCCGATTGGCAGTTCCCGTCAGCGGCATGGCCGATCTTGAATCGTATGTCGCGCATGATGTGATCAACGGCCACTGCGACTGCATGTTCCTGTACAACACCTTCCAGTGGCCCTGGACACGTATCGCCGGACTTGTCGCTCCGAGGCCCCTGTTGTTCGTCAACAGCGATAACGATTCGATCTTCCCGATGGACGCGAATGAACGAGTCATTAACCGTCTGGAACGGCTCTACAGCCTCTACGGCGCCAGCGATCACGTCGATGCTGTGGTCAGCGTCGGTGGACATGCTTACCGACAAGACATTCGCCAAGCGGTCTATCGGTTCATGAATAGCCACCTGATGAATAACTCGCAATCCGTTACCGACAGCGAGGTCGATCTGGTCAGCGAAGGGGCTCAGCCAGGAGCGTACCCCATTGCGCCGGAAGAGCTGCGAGTGTTCCCGAACGACAGCGACTTGCCAAGTGATCAACGGAATACGGTCATCGACCAGGAGTTCGTGCCTGTGGCTCAAATCGCCGCGCCGCAGTCCGGAGCGATCGAGCCGTGGAGAAAATCGCTGCTGGATGAACTGCGGCGAGTCACTTGGCGATACTTTCCCGACCAGATTCCCGCCGCGAGTGTTGCCAAACGAGGCGATGGAGCGTCGGAACGCGTCTGGACGCTGCAATCAGAACCTGGAATCGAATACGTCGTGCGATCGGCCAGCGAGCTCCCGGAACAAAACGATCGACGACCCATCGTCCTGGTAGTGCTCAACGCCGACGAAGCATCTACCACGCCCGATTGGGTCAAGCCACTCGCTGAGGGCGGCAAGCAGATCGTTCTGTGCGAGCCACGTGGCATCGGCGCGACCAATTGGCAACGCAAGAACCCGCCGAACTATGTGGAACGAAGCCATGCGCTGCTCGGTCGCACCGTCGATACCGGCCGACTGTGGGATGTCGTCGCCGCCGCTCGCTGGCTCGCTTCCTCAGCCGCCGCTGACCCGTCGACCGGCCGTCCCCAGCTGACCGTCGCGGGGCGTAGCGCAGCTGGCGTGCTGGCTGGCTACTCAGCATTACTCGCCGACGAGATCTCCGCCGTCCATCTCGACGACCCACCTGCCACACATATGGATGCCGCCGCTCCGCAACTGCTGAACATCCTCCGCGTGGCCGACGTTCCCGATCTGCTCGGTGCCATCGCTCCACGACAGCTGACACTGCAAGGAGCTCCTGCGGCACCATTCGCACGGACCTCAGCGGCCTACGAGGCGGCTGGAGCCAAAGACCGGCTCACGATCCAGGAGTGAACCTGCCAATTGTGGTGCGGGCGTCCCGCCTGCCTCAGTCCCAATTGTGGTGCGGGCGTCCCGCCTGCCTCCGGATTGTGGTGCAGGCGTCCCGCCTGCCTCTGTGTCCTCCTTGTCCTCCTGTGCCCTCCTCCAGTATCCAAGAATGGCGTAGCGCGGAGCTGCGGAGTCGCCCACCGCGGAGAAGCGGAGGCACAGAGAAGCAGACGCGCAGAGAAGCAGAATGGCAGAATGGCAGAATGGCAGAATGGCAGAATGGCAGAGGCAGGCGAGACGCCCGCACCACAATGGGGTCAGCGCGACGGGGCGGGTTCGAGGGCCGTTAGGGCTCGCTGGCGGGTTTCGCTGAGCTGTTGAATTTCGCCGAGGGTCGCCGGGTCGAGCGTCCAGTCGCCGGCTTGCACCGTTTCCTGGATCTGGCTGGGGCGTCGAGCCCCGACGATGGCGGCCGTCACGCCGGGCTGAGCGAGAACCCAGGCGATGGCCAGCTGAGCGGTGGTGCGGCCGTGGCGCTGGGCGAGCTGTTCCAGCCCACGCACGAACTCGAGGTTGATCTCCAGCTGCGGCGGCTGAAACCGAGGATCGCGGTGTCGATGATCGGTCGGATCGAGTTGAGCCAGACGCTGTGCGTCAAATCTCCCCGTCAACAGACCTTTCCCCATCGGGCTGTAAGCGATCACGCCGATCGAGTGTTCACGGCAATAGGGCAGAATCTCGCGTTCGATATCGCGAGCGATCAGGCTGTAGGGTGGTTGCAACGAAGTGATTGGATGGCGTGGGCTCAACCGCTGCAGATGCGGCACGTGATGATTCGAAACGCCCAGGTACCGCACCTTGCCCGCCTCGACCAGCCGGGTCATTTCGTCCCAGGCTTCTTCAATGTCGGGCTCCGGGTCGGGCCAGTGAATCTGGTACAGATCGATCGTCTCGACTTGCAAACGCCGCAGACTGTCTTCGCATTCCTGGCGGACGCTTTCGCGTTTGAGTCGACCGAAGACGTTGTCCCGTCCGTCGAGGATTCGGCCGCACTTGGTCGCCACGTAGACGCCTTTACTCGCGGCCGGCCGTTGAGCCAGGGCTTGGCCGACCAGCTCTTCCGCCTGTCCGCCGCCGTAGACCGGAGCCGTGTCGATCCAGTTGATGCCAGCGTCGAGAGCGGCATGAATTCCTGCGATCGCCTCGTCCCGGTCCTGAGGCCCCCAACCGAACTTCCAGTCACCACCGCCAATCGCCCACGTCCCGAGCCCCACGGTGGTCAATTGCAGCGGGCTGGTTCCCAATCGGCGTGTTTCCATGACTCAATCCTGCGGCAGCCAATCAGTGCGGCTCACCATGGCCCACTTCATGACCACAGTCCCAATCTCGCTTCTGGAGAACTGGAAACTACGACACTTCGACGCAGGTATCAACCCGCCACGGGTACCGCCGGAAACTTTAACCACGGGTTGATCGTCGCGCTCGGTGGTCTCGACGGTTCTCACCCGTACAGGCTGCGCTATCTTGCCGGAAATGGCCGACTGGGGGGCAGCGTCCCCCGTCAGGAGGTGGTCGTGCGGGCCGCCGTGGGCAATACTGGGAGAGTCGTCGAGCGACCTGCGGCGCGAGGCGAGCGGAATGCAGGCGTGGCGACCGTCAGGCTGTTGCGAAGTGGATGAGTTGCACGACAGCGGTGGGATGGATGGATCAGAGCATTTGGCCGAATGCCGAGACGACTCAAGAACTGCTGGACGGCGTCCGGGCTGGCGAAACGGACGCGGCCGGCAAGCTGCTCGAGCGACATCGCGAATCGCTGAGGCGGCTGGTGATGCTGCGACTCGATCGTCGCATCCAGCAACGGATGGACGCCAGCGACATCGTGCAGGAAGTGATGCTGGAGGCCAACCGGCGCTTAGCCACCTATCTCGACAATCCGTGCATGCCCTTCCATCTCTGGCTCAGGCAGATGGCCCGCGATCGCATCATCGATGCTCATCGCCGTCATCGAGCCAGCCACAAGCGGAGTGTTGATCGTGAGCAGTCGCTGGCCGTGGCCGCTGCACCCGATCGTTCCACCATGGAGCTGGCCGCGCAGATCTGCGATCAGGAACTGACTCCGGCCGCGGCGGCCACGATGGAAGAACTCTATCGCCGCTTTGTGCTCGCCATCGATCAACTCGAAGAGTCGGACCGCGACGTGATCCTGATGCGGCACTTCGAACACTTGTCAAATCAGGAGATCGCTCAAGCCCTGGAGCTGACCGAACCGGCCGCCAGCATGCGGTATTTGCGAGCCATGCGGCGACTGCGGAAAGTGTTGTCAGACGATGCGTTGATCAGTGGAGATGGAACGCCGTGACTCAGCCGGCCGTGGACAACGATCAGCGAGACCTCTATCTGGCCACCGTGCTCAACGGGCTGATGGATCGAGCGGCACGGGGTGAGACGATTGAGTGGGAACGGGTTGCGGCCGAGCATGGAGAAGTCGTCGACGAGCTGCGAGAGCTGATGGGAGCGGCCATGCTGGCCGACGCGGTCGGCCAGCACGCTTCGGTGCGAACGGGTTCGCTCAGCCCTTTCGCGTCGCCATCGCCCGTATTTGATCTGCCGGCTCAGTTCGGAGACTACGAACTGCTGGAAGAGGTCGGCCGCGGCGGCATGGGGATCGTCTATCGGGCTCGGCAATCGAGCTTGAATCGCGAAGTGGCCCTCAAGATGCTGCTCTCCGGGACACTTGCTTCGGAAGCCGATCTGGCTCGATTTCGCGCTGAAGCCGCTGCTGCCGCGCGGCTCGATCACCCGAACATCGTCCCCGTTTATGAGGTTGGCGAATTCGAAGGACATACGTTCTTCAGCATGAAGTACGTCGATGGCCGGACACTGGCTCAAGTCGTGGCCGACGGGCCTTTGCCGCCGCAACGCGCGGCGGATCTGGTGCTGCAGGCCGCTCGAGCCGTTGCCGCCGCTCATCGATCGGGTGTGCTCCACCGTGATCTCAAGCCGTCGAATATCCTGATCGATCGGCGCGGCAAAGTACATCTCACCGATTTTGGTCTGGCTAAGCAGCTGACCGATACGGCGACCTTAACTCGCACCGGCGCCGTCTTGGGTACGCCGGCCTACATGGCACCGGAGCAGGCGGCTGGAAACCGCGGCAGTGTCGGCCCAGCCAGCGATGTCTACAGCCTGGGAACCGTCCTCTATCACCTGATCACCGGACGACCCCCTTTTCAGGCCAGCTCGCCCGTCGATCTGGTGCTGATGGTTCTGGAACAAGACCCGCCGTTGCCACGAGTCTTGAATCCCGGGATTGACCGCGACCTGGAGATGATCACGCTCAGATGCCTCCAGAAGCCCCCCGATCTGCGCTATCCGACGGCCGATGATCTGGCCAGAGATCTGCAGGCCTATCTCAGCGACGAACCACTGTCGGTCCGCAGCTTCCGGTTGGGACAGGTCGTGTCGCGGCTGTTTCGCGAAACCCATCACGCGAACGTGCTGGAGAACTGGGGTCTGCTGTGGATGTGGCACAGCCTAGTGCTGCTGGTCGTGTCGCTGTTAACCAACGCCCTGTACTGGAACGGCGACCGGAACCGCATTCATTACTTTTTGCTCTGGACTGCCGGGCTCGGTGCCTGGGCGGCCGTCTTCTGGGCCATGCGCCGGCGGATGGGGCCAGTCACTTTTGTCGAACGCCAGATCGCTCACGTCTGGGCCGCCAGCATGATCGGGATCGCCATTCTGTTCCCGATCGAATACATCCTCGGCTTTGAAGTCCTGTCACTCACGCCCATCCTCGCTCTGACCAGCGGCATGGTCTTTTTCATCAAGGCGGGCATTCTGTCGGGAACGTTCTACTGGCAGGCCGCCGCCCTCTTTTTGACAGCCTTCGTCGTGGCGGCCGTACCCAACTTCGGGCATGTGATCTTCGGCTGCGTCGCCGCACTCTGTTTCTTCATCCCGGGCTGGAAGTACTACCATCAGCGCCGACGAGCCGAATTGGCTCAATGATTGAGATCGCTTACTGGTCGACGCCCAGCCTCAACTGCAGCTGCTGTTGCTGCTGGTCTCGGACAATCGTCAGCGTCACGACGTCCCCCGGTTGCCGCTGCTCGACGACGCTCAGCAATTCGTCCATCGTCGATACCTTCTGACCGTCGACCGCCAGGATCACGTCAGCCGCACTCCGGTCGACATAAGTCCGCTCGTAAACAAACAGACCTCGCGACTGCTGCTGTCGGACCAGCCGGAATCCACGCAGACCGGCCTGTTCACCCGGTCCGCCCTGAGTCACCGCGGCCACGACCAAGCCTTCCTCCGATGGCAATGCGTGTGAGATGCCGACGTCGGGCCGAATGACTCGTCCGTGCTCGATAATCTGCGGCACCACCCGCAAGATCGTCGGTACGGGGATCGCGAATCCGACTCCCGTATTCTCGCCCGTCGAACTGGCGATCGCCGTATTCATGCCGATCAACTGACCTCGGCTATTCAGCAATGGGCCACCGGAGTTGCCACGATTCAACGCGGCATCAATCTGAATGATCGACTTCATCGTCCGCTGGCCACGCGACGGCAGGCTCCGATTCAAACTCGACACAATCCCCGTCGTCAGCGTGCGGTCGAGCCCAAACGGATTGCCGATCGCATAGACCTTCTGGCCGACCTTGAGCGCCGACGAACCACTCGTGTCGATCGGAAACAGATCGGTCGACGGAGCGTCAATCTGGAGCACCGCGATGTCGTTCTCGGCATCGTGACCCACCAGCCGCGCTTCGTGCGACTCACCGTTGAACAGAGTGACATTGACGGTTTGAGCCCCTTCGATCACATGGAAGTTGGTCAGGATGTGGCCTTCCGCGTCCAGCACCGATCCCGATCCGGCGCCTTCGGCCGGCACCGGGAGGAGCCACAAACGTTCCATCCGCATCGACTTGGTCGTGATGTTCACCACGCTTCGGTTCGACTTTTCGTACACGGCGATGTTGACGCGCTCTTCCGGCGTCAATAGCTCGTCCCCCGATCCCGATTGACTGTCCGCTTCAGCCGGTATCAGCGACAGCTGGTCAACTCGCACCTCAGCAGCGCCGCCGGCTGCCCCGCGAGTACTGTCCGCCGACCATTCGGGGACTCGCCGCATATCGGGCCGCGTTGGGTCCGACAGGCTCGGCGTGACCGGCGCTGGCAAAACAGGCGCTGGTACGACAGGCGCCGGTGTGCCAGGTGTGCTAGGCGTGCCACGCGCGGGATCGGACGTGGGAGGTGCTGAGTCGGGTGAGCGTGGTCGTTGGCGAGGGGTTGTGAGCTGAGGTGACTGCGCGGCGGCTTCGGTGGCGCGGGTCGCGAAGTGGCGGACGGTGTCGCCGGCCAGTCCGCCGAGAAATGCGAAGGCGGCCAGCCAGGCCCAGATACGTACCGACATCGATGTGGCTCCTTCCCCGGTTCAGACTCCATCCACGGCGGCCGCGGCATGAGTCGACACCCGGGACCTCGCGACCGAGTTGCTTCGGCGTGAGGGTGGGCATCGAGGGGTCGGCCGCAGCCGGACGGTCAATAGAAACGCAGTGGGCGGCTGCGGGTCAACGCCAATTCAGCCGGACTCGATGCCACTCCAGCTCGCCCGCCGACCCAGCCACCACCAGCGGCTGCCCAGAACGCGATTTCTGCGCATTATTCCCGATTTGCCCAATTTCCAGTTGCCGGAGGTAGGTGCGACCTCCGCGGAGGTACGTGCGACCTCGTTGGAGGTACGTGCGACCTCGTTACAGGTCGTCGGGGCGGCGGAATTCCTGGGTCCGGGTGCCGGGGCGGCAGAGAATCACCAGGCCCAACGTGATCGCCAAACCCGTGATGAAATAACCGGCCACCCAGCTCTTCGGCTGAGGTCCCGTCTCCTCCAGCTTGCCCTTCTTCTGAGCCGGTGCGGCAGAGGCCAGAAAATGGCACAAAACCAGCGCCGCGATCGGCAACAACAAATGCCAGCTCCCCCGCGACGAGTTGTCAGGCGATGAGTTCTCAGGCGATGAGTTCTCAGGGGATCGAGCAGCAGTTCGAGGAGCGAGGCTGGGGATCACAGTGGCGTTCCGTAAAGAAGCTGATTCCACAAGTTGCATAACACCCGGGATGGCCGCATCCCAGGTCGGTTTGCCGAGTCAGTTTGACTGCGCTGGCTGGGCCACGCGCCAGTCGGACGGATTCGGGTTGGCCGGGGCGGCTGGCCCCTCCCGCTGATTGTAATCCTAATTCGCCGGCTGCGTCGATCCAGCCAGAATCCGCTCAATCGACCCCCGCAGCGCCTCCAGCGACTGGCTGATGTCGATCTGCTCGGTCGCCCCCGACCGCAGGTCCTTGACTTGGCAAGTTTGCTGAGCGATCTCGTCGGAGCCCTGGATAACGGCGACCCGGAACCCGCGTCGGTCGGCGTATTTCAGCTGCTGACCGAGCCGCTTCGGTTCGGGATAGACTTCCACGCCCCACCCGGCCTGGCGGATCCGGGCGGCCAGGGCCAGGTACTGCGGCAGGCTCTGCGCGTCGAAAAACGGCACGAACACCGGGGTAGCCGGGGGGGCTGAATTCGCCCAGCCCAGTTCTTCGAGGGCGGCCAGCAGCCGGTCGAGCCCCAGCGAGGCGCCGACGCCCGGCAGGAGCTGATTGCTGTAGGCGCCGACCAGATTGTCGTAGCGGCCTCCCGAGCAGACGCTGCCGATCTGCGGCAGATCGTCCAGCAACGTCTCGACAACGGTCCCCGTGTAGTAATCGAGTCCGCGGGCGATCGACACGTCGACGGCGAGCCGTTGGGGTGCGACGCCGGCCGCCTGAGCTGATTGGACCACGTCCTTCAGCTGAGCGGCTCCTTCCTGCCCCAGTGCATTGTCCCCCACCAGCCGGTCAATCGTCGACCAGATCCGATCCGGCTCGTCCCCCACCTGCGACAGCTCCAGCACGGCGGCGATCTGATCGGGCTGAGCCGGGGTGTGTTCACGCAGTTCGTCGGCGACTCCCTGCGGCCCGATCTTGGCCAGTTTGTCCAGCGACCGGAGCACGGCCGTGGCGTGTTCGGCGAGTCCCAGCCGATCGAGGAGACCGTTGAGGACTTTGCGGTTGTTGATGCGGATCTGGAATTTCTCGATCCCCAGCTTCAGCAGCAGGTCGTGGATCACCAGCACCATCTCAGTATCGGCGGCGATCGACAGCGTCCCGATCGTATCGAAATCGCACTGCATGAACTCGCGGTAGCGTCCGCGATGTGTATTCTCGCCCCGCCATACCTTGGCGATGTGATACCGCTTGAAGGGCATGCCGAGCTGCTGATGATATTGAGCGACGAAGCGGGCCAGCGGCACCGTCAGGTCAAATCGCATACCGACCGGGCGACCACCGTGATCCTGGAAGGAGTACATCAGCCGGTCGGTTTCGTCACTCCCTTTTCCCGTCAGGATTTCCAGATACTCAAGCACCGGAGTGTCGATGGGCCGAAAGCCATAGGAACGATAGACGTCGCGCGCGATATCAATCAACCGTTCGCGCGGTTCCATGTCTTCCGGGAGAAAGTCGCGAAAGCCTTTGAGCGTGCGCGGTTCGATCATCGCTGGCTTGGAGTTCCTGAGCTAGGTTCAAATTCAATCAACGTTCAAACGCACAGTTTCGATTCAGGCAAGGATCGGGAACATCGCCGGCTTGGGACTGCGGATGGAGCTCCCCGGTGACCGCGGCAAAACGGCCTCAGCGTATTCGGCGACCTGTTCGGGCGTCTCAAAGTACTTGTCGTAGACCCAATCGTCTTCGTATTCGCAGTTGTCGGTCGAATACTCGCGGCAGATGATCGGTCGCGTCTCGTAGATGCCGCACATCTGGTCCGGCCGGAGATGTTTGCACTGAGTATGCACCATCAGGTACCAGTCACCCTCGTCGACAAAGACGGTCGCCCGTTCGTGCAACAGGTACCAGCGAATGAATTCGAAGTCGCGGATCTCTGTCGGCGTTTCGATCGGCAGGGCGAAGTACCGGCAGCATTTGGCCGTGCAGTACTGACAGAGGACTTCGCCCGCCGGGATATCCTCCCGCCGCGGTTTCAGTCGGGGTGCGGTCGCCATGGTTCTACCTCGTGCGCCAGCCAGTTATCGGGTCGATCAGTGCCGATCGGATAGCCTAGCAGAGGCGGGCGAACTGGGCTATTGGCCAGGACTTGGGGATTTCAGTCAGTCGGGGTTGCTCGAGCCGCAATTTCCGACGATAAACCAGGAAGGGCCCCGCACGAGCGACCGATCGCCCCGACTGCGGGAACTGGGGGAGCCACCTCGGCCCGGCCGTCATGAGTGCAGGTAGAACCGAGTCATGGAAGTTGTCATCACAGCTGTCGGGCCCGATAACATCGGCTTGGCCGATCCCCTGGTGCACTATGTCACTCAGCAGGGAGCGAACATTGCTGAGATTCAGATGTACAACCATGACGAAGAAGCCGTCTTCGCCATGCTGTTGCGGATTCAACTGGAGTCCGAACGACTGGATAGTGTGCGGAATGCCCTGCAGGAAATCGGCCGGCTGAAGAACCTGTCAGTCCGCGTCTGGTCCCCCGAAGCTCGTCACGGACGGCCCCGTCTGGCACTCTGCACCACCTACCGCCCCGAACCGGCACTGGCAGTGCTGCGAGCTGTCCGCGATCGATTGGTCCCCGCTCAAGTGGCCCTGATGCTCGGCAATCGCAACACTTGCCGAGGGCTGGCCGAACAGTTTGGTGTCGACTGGCATTCGATCGGCGACAGCCGCGGGAACCCCGACGATCAGAAGATGGTCGAGTTACTCGACCACTACGATATCGACTACCTGATCCTCGCCAGGTACATGCGCATCCTGCCGGCTCAGGTCTGCTGGAAGTTCGCCGGCGGTCGCATCGTCAATCTGCACCACGGACTGCTCCCCAGCTTCCCGGGGATGCGGCCCTACCACGAAGCTTACGCCAGCCGCATGCTGACGTTCGGGGCCACTTGCCACTTCATCGTCCCGGAACTCGACGCCGGCAATCAGATCATTCACCAGGCGACGTTCACCGTCCCCCCCGGAATGAAGCTCGATGAAGTCATCCGGCTGGGGCAGGAAGATAACGAGCCGGCCTGTCTCGTCGAGGGAATTCGCCGAGTGGTGGCGCGCGAAGTCACGCTCCATTTCCACCGCGTCATCGCTCGACCCGGCTCGCGTTGAGTGGCTCGCCGCACCCCGTGAGCTATCCATTCCAGACGCACACGAGGCACAGTAGCTCCATGCCGGACCGCTTCACTCGTCGGTCAGCATGCCGAATTTCTTCATCTTGTTGTACAGCGTCACGCGGCTGATCCCCAGCTCGGCTGCCGTGTCTTTGCGGTGATTGCCGTGACGAGCCAGCGTCCGCTCAATCACCAGCTGCTCGAACCGGTCGACCTGGTCCGACAAACGGCCCGCCTCGTCAGTCGACTCCGCCGCCCCATGGTGGCCGTTGCCGTTCCCGTTGCCGTTGATGTGGCCACCGGTGATCAGAGCGTAGCCGTTGACCGCCACACCGTTGATCGGCGCGATCCGGCCATTCGACTGGTAAGCCATCACTGCCTGACCCGGCTCCTGAGCCAACCGCTGACTCACTTCGTCGATCGAGGCACACGGCATCAGGTGAACGTCCGCACCCAGCTGGTCGCCAAGCCACTCCATCGTCGCCGGGTCACAATTGATGAGAAGGAATTTTCTGGTCATCGGCCTCGTCTCTCTTAGCTGTCGTACTCTTGCCTGTCTTGCGAGCACCAATTGGCCCCGACAATTTCGAGGCTAATTGCCTTTCCTATCTCAACAACCCAATTTAACAAACGGCGCCGGGAAAGATCGGACTGGGGGTGGGGCTGTGCCAGCCGTACCGGGTGTGCGGGGCCGGGAAGGAGTCCGTGGGCCGGGTGGGTGGGGTAAGGGTGGCAAAAACCAGGGTTGGGGCGAGGGCGTCGACGGCTTATCTTAAGGCGACTGGAGCGCCGGCCGACGGATGCGGCAACGCCAGCGGTAGCTAACGGAGGGGGGGACGGCATGTCGGGACGCGGTTGGGTCCGGAGGGCCAGGGGTGGCCGATTGGCCTCTGCGCGGCCCATGCTCGCTCCAATTGGTCTGCTGCTGTGCTGGCTGCTGGGCCCGATCAGCACCGCGCCCGCCCAGAACTCGCCGCCCGGACTCCCCCCAACCACCGTCCCATCATCGCCCGCACTGACTCAACCCCCTACCCCCACCGAGAACGTCGACATTCTGCCAGCCGAGCAGCTGGCGGCCAGGATCGAGCTGGTGCAGGGGACGCCCGACCTGCCCGACGCGGTGAAGGCGAAGGCGATCGAGCACTACCAGCAGGCTCAGGCGGCTCTGACGACGACCACCACCTACCAGGCGCGGATCGACGAATACAACAAGAAGCTGAAAGAGGCCAGCAACCCGACTTCCGACGAGGCGGAGGTCACTTCGCTGGGCGAGGAACCGAATCCGAACGAGCTGAGTCTGGCTCAGCTCGACCGCTGGTTGCAGCAGAAGCGCGGGCAACTCGAGCAGGCTCGCACGGAACTGAGCCAAGTGTCGACCGATTCCGACCAGCGATCGGCGCGTCGTGCCGATATCCCGCGACAATTGGCCACGATGACCGAGCGCGTAGCCGAACTGGACCGTCAGCTGACGGCGCCACCCGAGCAGGGCGAACACTCGATGCTCACCTCCGCTCGCCGCACCATGCTGGCCACTCAGCGCCAGTCGCTGCAGAAAAACATGGAAGCTTTGCGCAAGGAGCTGGCCTATTACGACAACTCAGCCGACTGGTTGCTGAAGCGACGCGAAACCTTTCAGCGTAAAGTCGACAAACTTGACGAGCAGTTGCAGAAGTGGCAGGAGATTGTCAACGCCAAGCGTGAAGAGGACGTCGCTTACCAGGTCGAAGCGGCTCAGCGACGCCGCGACAACGCTCCGCCGGCCCTCGTCCCGCTCGCTCAACGCAATCTCGAACTGGCTCAGCAGCGGAAACAGATCGACGATCAGCTGAAGCAGGCGCGGTTTGACGCCGAGGAGCTGGACCGACAGTACGAATCGTGGAGCAAGGAGGTCGATCGAATCCGCAAGGAAATCGGGACGCGGACCGAGGTGACCGAGGCGATAGGTTTCAAACTGCGCGAACAGCGCTCCAAGCTCCCTGACCTGCGTGAGCTGGAGCGCAACCGCAGCGCCCGGTTGCGATTGATCAATGAGGTTCGTTCACGGCGGTTTGAGTTGGAGGCAGATCAGGCTGAGCTGCTGAATATTGAACGGGCTGAGCTGAACTGGTCGAAGGCGAACATACCGAGCGAGACGGATGTCCCGGAGGTCCGGCGGCTCTTTCAGGCTCAGCGGGATCTGGTCAACAAGCTGCTGGCCGACTATGACGCTCTGTTTGACGTGCTGGTGAAGACGGACGGAATTGAGAACCAGTTGACGGAGCTGACGCGGAGCTATCAGGAATTCGTCGACGAGCATGTGTTGTGGATTCGCAGCGCGGATAATGTTGTCAGCACGAAATGGAACCATCTGACAGCGGCCGTGCAGTGGTGGGGTGATGCCGCTCAGTGGCGACAGCTGGGCCAGATCGCTCGGCGATCGATGTGGCGAGCGCCATGGATCCCGGTCATAGCGCTGGCCGTGGCGTTGGTGTTCTACATAGCCGGCCGGCGTTGGCGAAGGCGGTTGACGGTGCTGGGCGAACGGGCTCGCAGCCGCAGCTGTCGCGAATACGGGCTGACCTTGAACGCCTTTGTGCTGACCGTCGCGATTGCCGGCTTCTGGCCTTTGATTCTCCTGCTGCTGGGCTGGTGGCTGTTGTGGATCGCCCCGGAACTCGATCTGGCCATGGCGTTGGCGGCCGGACTGCAGGCGGCGGCGATCACCCTGTTTCCGCTCGAGATGCTGCGCCAGCTGATGCGGCCATTCGGTCTGTGTGAGGCGCACTTTGATTTGGGGAACCATGCGGTCACGTTCAGCCGTCAGCGGTTGAGGAATCTGACGTTTCTGTTCGTGCCGCTGGTCGGTTTCTACACGGCCATACGTCAGTTGGGGAATGCCGACTGGGAGAATACGTTGGCTCGCCTGGTGTTGCTGGCCATCTTTCTGATCGTCGGCGTCTTCATGCATCGCATGCTGCATCCCACTCGCGGCGCCATTCGCGATTACCTGGCGTACAACTCCACGGGCTGGATCAGCAGACTGCGGCGAGTCTGGTACCCATCGATTCATCTGACGGCCGCCGCCCTGATCGTGCTGGTCCTGATCGGTTACCAGTACACGGCCGAGCATTTGAGTCAGCGGATTCACTGGAGCATTCTCTATCTGGGTGCGTTGTGGCTGGCCATCGCCATGTTCCGACGCTGGGTGCTGGTCAGTCGTCGGCGGCTCGCCATGCAACAGGCTCGCGATCGGCTGGCCGCAGCTCGGGCTGTCGATCCGGGGAGTTCTGGGACGGCGCTGCCGGTGACGGTCGACACGGGGGAGGTCGACTTGGCGCAGGCCGATCTGCAGACGCGGCGTTTGATCCACGGTCTGTCGATTCTGACGACCGTCGTTGCGCTGTGGCTGATCTGGGTCGATGTCCTCCCTGCCCTTTCTCGGCTCGACAGCTGGCAGTTTGGCACCATCGCCATGGATTCACCCGCGCCAGCGGCCGGCGATGTTCGCAATGGCGGGAAGGGACCGGCCGCCGTTCAGCCGACGGTCATCAGCGTCAGCTTGGCCGACGTGATCCTGGCCTTGCTGGTCTTTGGCACGGTGCTGATCGCCACCGCGAATATTCCGGGTCTCTTTGAGCTGATCCTGCTGCAGAACCTGCCGCTGGATCAAGCCTTGCGGTTCGCCATCACCACGGTGACTCGCTACCTGATTTTCCTGGTCGGTGTCATCTGGTCCCTGCGGACGCTGGGCGTCACCTGGACCAGCGTGCAGTGGCTCGTCGCGGCCGTCAGCGTGGGGCTTGGTTTCGGTCTGCAGGAAATCTTCGCGAACTTTATCTCAGGGTTGATCATTCTGTTTGAGCGTCCGCTGCGAGCGGGCGACATCGTGACGGTGGGGGACATCTCCGGGCGCGTGGTGAATATTCGCATGCGAGCCACCACGGTGGAAGACTGGGACGGCAAAGAACTGATCGTTCCCAATAAGGACTTTATCACCGGCAAGCTCTTGAACTGGACGCTGGCCGACACGGCCAACCGCATCGTAATGAAGATCGGATTGCGATACGGCGCCGACGTCCGCACCGCTCGCCGCGTCATCTGGGAAACCATCTCAGTCCATCCCAACGTAATGTCCGAGCCGGCGCCTACGGTGACTTTCGACTTGTTCGGCGAAAGCAACCTGCAGCTGACCATACGGGCCTTCGTTCCGAACTTGGACTGTCGACTCGATACGGTCAACGATCTCCATACGGCCTGCTACGAAAATCTGCGGGCCGCCGGATTTGAAATCCCCTTCCCTCAGCGCGATATCCAGATCCGCTGGGCCGACCCGGGCGTCCGCGAACAACTCCTCGGCGGATCGCACAGCAGTTCGTCCCGAGTGTCATCGACGACGGGCAACGGGCCGCAACCGGGCCGACATTCGCCCGAGTGATTCGTCATGGCTCTTTGGCCAGCTCGCGGGCCTGGGCGACGAGTTCGCTGGCCCACTCGCGGTCGCCGTAGAGTTGCACGATTTCGTTGGCGATGTCCCTGGCCAACGCTGGATGCTTCGCTGCGATCGTGCGAGCGGTTTCGAGTCGCTCTTCAATAAATTTCTTGTGCTGATCGGTCAGTCGTTGCTGTTCTTTCTGCAGCTGCTCCAGACGTCGCTTGGCCACCTCCAGACACGCAGCTACCGTCTCATGATCGTCCAGCTCGGTGCCAGACTTGGTCTTCGGCTGCGCCGAGGGTTGGGCCGTATCGGTCGCCGACGGAGCCTTAGCATTCGACGACGTGGCCTTCAGTTCAGCGACTCCCAGGTTGATCAGCGATTCGAGCCTGCTGGCGGCCAAGTTCGGCTGGTCGTCCGCCAGCGCGACCGCTTCCAGGTAGAGCTGTTCGTAGGGATGCAGTCCGGACAATCCGCCTCCGCGTCGCTCCTGCTGCTCGAGCCGTCGAGCGTACCGGTCGATTACCAGCTCCTGCTGCCACTCTTTGATCTGATCGGCCCGCTCATCCTCCGGGTATCGCTCCAGAAACTCCGCCATCAACCCGTCGACGTCGGTCCAATTGCGAGGTGCCGCCGCTTCGGTGACCCCTGAAATCCGTTCATACATTCGATCCGCCGACAATGGGCGGAGATTGTAAGCCCAGGCAGCGACCAGCAACGCGGCCAGGCCGACCAGGATGGCGGCGACCCACCACGACTGATGGTGTTCCCGAGTCTCTCGCCCCGCGTGGCCGTCCGTCGCCGCGCCGCGGACTGACGTGTAACGCCGATCGGAAGTGCCGACTTCGGAAGCGGGAAGAGCCGTTCCGAGATCGGCTGGCGTGACCGGCCCCCGCAACGTAATCCCCGAATCGTCCAGCTCGGGATTCATCGGCCGGCCGCGCGAATCGAGTTCCAGCGCCACCGTAGGCTGCTCCATGATCGCTCGACGTCGCTCCGGATCCATCGCCGCGCGGTCCGGCGCCCCGGTCGGGACATCGGAGATCCGTTCGGTGCCGACGTCAGTCAACGGTGAGACGGTCAGCGACTTGATCATGGCTTGCAAACGGTTGCTGACAGCCAACGCCGTAGGGAGACGTTTCTGCGGATCCTTTTCCAGCAACTGCAGGACGATGCGATTCATCTCGGCGGGGAGATCGTCGACCAGCTTCTCGGGTGGAACCGGTGCGTCACGCTGCACCTTGTGAATCACTTCGACCACCGATTTGCCGGTGAATGGCGGTCGGCCGGTGAGCAGAGCGTAGATGACACAACCGAGGCTGTACAAGTCACACCGCGCCGTCACCGGCAATCCGGCTGCCTGCTCAGGCGCCATGTAGTCGGCTGTTCCCAGGACACTCCCCTGCGTAATGCGAGCCATGCCGAACAGTCGAGCGATACCGAAGTCGGTCAACTTCACCTGCTCGTCGTCCGTCCATAACAGATTCGCCGGCTTCAGGTCGCGATGGATGATCCCATGATCATGAGCGTGTTTCAGTGCGGCACAGACCTGAATGCCGATCCGCGTGACCTCACGCCAGTCAAAGCGACGGCCGGCCGAGAGTTCTTCCTGGAGATTCCGGCCCCAGACACGTTCCATGACGTAGTACAGATGGCCATGGTCTTCGCCAAACCCGTACAGCTCGACGATATGCGGGTGCTTCAACTTGCGCAGTGTCTCGATCTCGGCCTGAAATCGTTCTCGAAACGACTCGTCGTCAGCCAAGCCGGGGTTCAGCACCTTCAGGGCGACCGTCTGGCCGGTGCCATCGTCGATCCCTTCGTAGACCATCCCCATCCCACCGCGACCGAGCTGAGCGGTGATGCGGAACGATCCGAGTCGAGTTGGACGGTAGGCGTTATTCATGGAGTTTCGCCGAGCGGCACCAGATGGGGACTGCCGGCGGCTCATGCCGTGCCGGTCACCGTACAGCCTTCCATCTTAATGGATCGACCCTTCAAAGAATTGGCCACGTCCAGGTTCCCGCCGGTTCACGGGCCGGTCGGTCGCGAATGCTGGCGTGGCATCGCCAGCTGACGGCCGATCGATGGTACGCCCTGGCGCCGCGGATTCGATCGCGCAGCGCCGTCAGATTGACGCCCGTTCACGGCCGCCCTGGGGGCACCGGCCCAGCGGGCGAGAGGCAGCGAGGCTTGCGACTGAATGGCTGGCGGTTGCGAGGCTGGCGGTTGGGCCGTCTGATGTCTGGGCGGCAAAATCGGCCGGTCTCGATCGGCCCTGGCACGCAACGTGCATACGACCTTGCCCGGCGGACGGGACCAGCCGTCACGACCGGCACAACTCGCCGGACGTGACGTGGCAGTTGAGATTGATGAGCGGTTGGGCGGGGATTGTGGGGGTGGGCCGGCAGAAACGGACCGGAGTAACCCAGAATTCTTTAACAAATCCCGTGCGGCCCTCAGGTTTGACTTGACGATTTGGCCCGCCGCTCGATAACGGTGAAGAGAGACACGACGTTCGAGAGGAATTGTTCACGAACCATGATGGGTCGTGGAAGCAGCTCGTAGGGATGCGGCTCGCCAGGGTAGGCCGCCGACAGTTCGCGTGGCGAAATGCGGTGAGGCCAGGGTGTGGTAAAGGAGCCGTGCAGTGAATTGTTGGATGATGAGCGGTCGAGTAGCCAGCTGGTTGGTGATTTCCGCCAGTTGGGCAATCGGGGTACCGGCAGCGGTGGCGGAGGACTCGGATCAGTCCCGCCCCCCCGTGCTGAGTGGAGTGCGTCGTGATGTGGCGTCGAAGGATGCCGGCCGAGCCGAGGCGGAAGCCGACGTCGGGCAGGGCGAAGCGAAGACGTCGCGCAAGATCGACGGCCAAGTGGTTCGCGCTCATCGGATCGTGGTACCTCCGCCGGCCGAGCTGGAACTTGACTCCGCTCGTAAACTGACCGAATCCCAACATCCGCTCGCCGGTGCGCTGAAGATCGCCGTCGACGCGTACGAGCATATCCAGCAGAACGTCCACGACTACGAATGCCGATTCATGAGGCGTGAACGAGTCGATGGCGAACTGGGCGCTTATGAGTATATGGATGCTAAGGTCCGCCATGCCCGGCAGAACGGTGAACAGGGTAAGGTTCCTTACAGCGTCTACCTGAAGTTTCTCAAACCGGCGGCGCTGCGCGATCGCGAAGTCCTGTACGTCGACGGGCTCTACCGTAACCGGTTGATTGTCCACAACGGTGGCGGAAGTTTTTCGTATGTCACGACCGAGCTGAGGCCGGAAAGCAATCTGGCGATGCACGGCAACCGCTATCCGATTACCGAGTTCGGTTTCGAGAACCTGCTGAAAAGGCTGATCGAAGTCGCTCAGGAAGACATCCTCCGCGAAGCCGAATGCAAAGTGACCTTCTATGAGAACTCGAAGATCAACCAGCGGCCCTGTACGGGGGTTCTGGTTGTCCATCCCGAGCGGGATGCGGCGTCCAGGTTCCACATGGCGCGAGTCTTTCTCGACAAGGAACTCAAGATTCCGCTGCTGTTCGAATCGTACGACTGGCCGGCCGAAACGGGTGGCAAACCACAGTTGCTGGAGCAATACAGCTACAGCGACGTCCGGCTGAACGTCGGGCTGACCGACGCCGACTTCGATCGGGACAACCCCAGCTACCGGCTGCAGGCGACCGAAGATCAGGAAACAGAGCGCGCTGGTAAGCCCTGACGCCGCCGTTCGCTTCGCGACAGGCATTTCCGCCAGCTGGCGAGCGTCCCCTGCCGGGGCCCGACGGTGTCGAATTTCCGCCGAGCCTGGCTGGACAGATCCGTATCCGGGCCCCGTCGTCGCTAGGATCCCGCCCGAATTGAATTACAATAGGGCGGGCCGCGCAAAGACGAACGGGGGGAGTATGGAACGTCGGTTGGCAGCGAAACTCGAGCACCTGCGCAAGGATTATCTCCTCAAAGGTGGTACCGTCCACGCTTTGCGGGGTGTCGACCTCGACGTCCCGGAAGGGGATTACGTCGCCATCATGGGCCCCTCCGGGTCGGGCAAGAGCACGATGCTCAATCTGCTCGGCTGCCTCGACCGACCTTCGTCCGGCCGGCTGCTGCTGGGCGAAGACGACGTCTCGAAAATGAACGACGACGACTTGTCGCAGATTCGCGCCTCGCGGATTGGCTTCGTCTTCCAGTCGTACAACCTGATCCCGCAGCTGACCGTGCTCGAGAACATCGAAGTTCCTCTGTACTATCTCGGCCGGTTGTCACCGGAAAACCGGAAGCGGTGTCAGGAGCTGGCCGAACTGGTGGGATTGGCCGACCGGCTCGATCACCGCCCGGTGCAGCTGTCAGGTGGTCAGCAACAGCGCGTCGCAATCGCTCGCAGCCTGATCAACGACCCCTACTTCATCCTGGCGGACGAGCCGACCGGTAACCTCGACTCAAAGACCACCGCCGAGATTCTGGCGATCTTCGATCGTCTGAACGAAGAAGGCCGCACCATTATCATGGTGACTCACGAAGATGACGTAGCCGAACGCGCTCGACGCATCGTCCGGCTCCGTGACGGCCTGATTCAGACAGACCTTCGCCATCGCGAACTGCTGCCGCTTCCAGCTTCCACCGTGTCGCGAGTGTAAAATGGAGCCAGCTGCCGCTCCCCTCTGTGGCCGGTCAATTTCCGGGGGCCGCAGTGGTTTGTGCGAGGGCGTCGATCAGCTGGTCGACGGCTTGGTCGTCCTGGAGGTAGCTGAGGCTGATACGGAGCAGCGAACCGCCGTCGGGAACGCTGGGGGGGCGGATGGCCGGGACCCAGCAGCCGGCCTGTTGTAACCGAGCTGACATGTCGACCGCTCGATCCGGGGTGCCCACACGGACGGGGATGATCTGGGCGGCGGCGGCGGCGACGTTCCAGCCTTGGTCGGCCAGGGCCTCGCGCAGCCGTGCGGCTCGGCGCAGCAATTCCTGTCGTCGCCACGGCTCGGCTTCGACAATCTCCAGCGCGGTCTTGGCAGCTGCGGCCACAGGCGCGGGGGCCGCGGTGGAAAAGACATAGGAACGGGCTCGGTTGGCGAGCCAATCGATCAGCGGTTGTGATCCGGCGACGAAGCCCCCCATCGTTCCCAGGGCCTTGCTGAGTGTCCCCAGGCGAATATGTACGGCCGATTCGATGTTCAGCAATTCGCACGCACCGCGACCGCGGTGGCCGAGTACTCCGGTGGCGTGCGCTTCGTCGACCATCAGCATGGCTCGGTACCGCTGGGCCAATTCGGCCAGATCGGCCAGTGGAGCCAGATCGCCGTCCATGCTGAACAGACTGTCGGTAACAATCAGACGGCGGCTCCCTTGCGGGGCTTCACGAAGTTTCCGGTCGAGCTCCTTCAGATCGCTGTGGTCATAGATCACGATCTGGGCTCCCGACAATCGGCAGCCGTCGATGATGCTGGCGTGATTCGCTCGATCGCTGAAGATCACATCGGCATGGCCGACCAGGGCGGGGATGGTGCCGGAGTTGGCGGCGAATCCGGAGGGGAACAGCAACGCGGCTTCAGTCCCTTTGAAGCGGGCCAGTTTGCGTTCGCATTCGGCATGCAGGCTCGACCGCCCTGTCACCAAGGGGCTGGCGCCGCTCCCCCACCCGAAGGCTTGAGCGGCTTGAGCGGCCGATTGGGCCAGGCGTGGATCGGCACACAGCCCGAGGTAGTCGTTGGCGGCAAAGTTTCGTACTCGGCGACCGTCGACAATGATCTCAGCCGACTGGCTGGACGAGCGTTGCCGGAGCGGTCGACGCAGCGAGAGTTTTTCCAGTTGGTCGAGTTCGGCGGAGATCCAGTCGAGCGGGTCGGGCATGGTGCGGGCCAGGGGGATGTCGGGGACTTGCCACGTCCGGGGCCCGCTGGAGGGACTTGGGGCGAGAATCCGCCGGCGGATCCTGACCGGGCTCGGGCAGGGCGATCGATGAATTATCGTGAATTTCCGCCGTTCTGGCGACCGGGCGCCCAACGGGTACTACCCATCCGGTACCTCCCTGTCCGGTTCGGCTCCTTGACCGGCGCAACCCGCCAATGCTATAAGCGCGAGAATCCAGCTTTCCTGCATTTCAGGGGTGATTCTCTTCATGGCCTGCGTTACCTTGCGAGTCCTGGACGGAGCGAACCGGGGAACAATTTTCCAGGATGTGACGACTCCGATCACCATTGGACGCGAGGAAGGGAACGTCATTCAGCTGAATGACGACCGCGTCAGTCGTTTTCACTTGAAGATTCAGGAAGACGACGGCCAGGTCGTGTTGACGGACCTGGACAGCACCAACGGGACGCGGGTCAACGGCGAGCATACTCAGCTGCGGATCGTGCGGCCCGGGGATCTGATTGTCGTGGGGCGTTCGGTGTTGCTGGTCGGTTCACGCCAGCAGATTCGCGACCGTCTGGCATCGTTGGAAGAGAGTCAGCCGGAGTTGAGCGGTCGTTACGATCAGTTATTGAGTCAATTTGAGCGGCCGTCAGCCTCCAGTCCGCTCGACTGGGATCGGCTGGAGGACCTGGAGGTAATCCAGGAATGGAAGCAGCCGCCGGTGTTGCCTCAGGGACTGAGTCCCGGCCAGTCGGCGCAAATGGCGGAGATTCTGGAGTATCTGCTGGCTCGGGTGCGACACTTGTTGACGGCGGTTCAGCCATCGACCAGCGACACGGTGGTGCAGCTGGAGCTGCGGGAATGGCAGAACCTGGTCGACATCCAGGCTCGATTGGCAAACTATCTGCGACGGATTGGCGAACCGGGCGACCACGAATGATCGAGTCGGCAGGTTCCGCAACACGACGATTCTGAGATGACGAGAAAGGATTCGCAGCGATGACGACCGGACGTTATGTGCATCTGCATTGCCACAGCCATTACAGTCTGTTGGACGGTGCCGCGTCGATCGACAAACTGGTTCAGCGCACGGTGGAACGCGGCATGAACGCGCTGGCGCTGACCGATCATGGCAATCTGCACGGCGCGCTGGAGTTCTACCGCAAGGCGAAGGGAGCGGGCATCAATCCGATCGTCGGTTACGAGGCGTACATTGCGCCGGGGAGCCGATTTCACAAAGACGCTGGCAGCATGAAAGAAGCCAGCTACCATCTGACCCTGCTCGCTCAGAACCGACGCGGATTCCAGAATCTGGTCAAAATGGCCTCGGCGGCGCATCTGGAAGGCTTCTATTTCAAGCCGCGCATTGACCGCGATCTGCTGGCCGCTCACAGCGAAGGGATCATCTGTCTCAGCGGCTGCGTGTCGGGAGAATTGAGCCGATGTCTGTTGCGCAGCCGCGGAGCCGATGACAAGGACTGGGCGGACGCACTGGAAGTCGCCAAATGGTTCCACCAGGTCTTTGGCGACCGGTATTTTGTCGAAGTGCAGAACAACGGCGTGGAAATTCAGCGGCTGGCGATGGAGGGTTCGCTGCGGCTGGCCGAGCAATTGGGATTGCCGGTGGTCGCCACCAGCGATGCTCATTATGCCGACCGCGAGGACGCGGAAGCTCAGGATGTGATGTTGTGCATCAACACGGGCAAGTACCGAACCGACACCAGCCGGATGCGGATGGACGGGAACGAGTATTTCCTGCGGTCCCCGGACGAAATGTACGCGGCCTTTCCCGATCTGGCCGACGCGGTCGCCCGCAGCCAGGATATTGCCGACTCGGTCTCGATCGATCTGGAGCTCGGCAAGCGACACTTCCCCACGTATGACGTGCCATCCCAGCAGACTCCTGAGGAGTTTCTCCGCAGTCTTTGTCTGGAAGGATTGCGCGAGCGTTATGCCGACAATCCCGAGATGTGTGTCGACGGCCAGCTGAGCCAGGTGGTGCTCGATCGACTAGACCGCGAACTGGGTGTGATCAATCAGCTGGGGTTTCCAAACTACTTCCTGATTGTCTGGGATTTTGTCCGCAAGTCACGTGAGTTGGGGATTCCCGCCACCGCTCGTGGCAGCGGCGTCGGTGCTCTGGTCAGCTATGCCCTCTACCTCAGTCACGTCTGTCCGATCCGGTTCGGGTTGTTGTTTGAGCGGTTTCTCGACCTGAGCCGCAAAGAGGCGCCAGATATCGATATCGACTTCTGCAAGGAGCGACGAGGCGAGATCATCCGGTATGTGAAGGACAAATACGGCGAGAACAATGTCGCTCAGATCGGTACCTTCGGCACGCTCGCCGCTCGGGCCGCGATCCGTGACGTCGGCCGAGTGCTGGGGTTGCCTCTGCCCCGAGTGAATCAAGTCGTGGAGATGGTCCCGGAGGAGCTCCACATCACGCTGGCCAAAGCTCTGGAAAAGAGCGAGGATCTCAAACAGGCCTACGACACGGATGGTGAGGTCCGCGAGCTGGTCGATCTGGCGATGCGTATTGAAGGCCTGGCTCGCAACGTCGGGACTCATGCCGCCGCCGTCGTGATCGCCGACCGGCCACTGACCGAATACGTTCCGCTGGGCCGAGTCTCCGGCAAGACGGACATTATCACGCAATGGTCGATGGGTGACGTCGAGTCGGCCGGGCTGTTGAAGATGGACTTTCTCGGCCTCAGGAACCTGACGATTCTATCGAAGGCTGTGGAACTGATTCAGCAGACCACCGGCCAGTTGATCGATCCCTACAAGTTCCCGCTGGAAGATGCCGAAACCTACGCCCTGCTGTGCCGCGGTGAAACCAAAGGCATTTTCCAGCTGGAAAGTGGCGGGATCCGCGATTTGCTGCAGCGGATGAAGCCCGACCATTTCCACGACATCATCGCCACTAACGCTCTCTATCGTCCCGGACCGCTCGAAGGAGGAATGGTCGACGACTATGTAGCGGTCAAGCACGGTCGCAAGGAGGCGGTGTACAAGCATCCGGTACTGGAAAGGTTCCTGACCGAGACCAACGGCGTGATGGTCTACCAGGAACAGGTGATGCAGATTCTCAACGGACTGGGAGGCATCGAGCTGGCCAGTGCGTATACGTGCATCAAGGCGATCAGCAAGAAGAAGGAATCGGTGATCAATTCGTTCCACGAACAGTTCATTCGTGGTGCGAACGAGCAGGGCATGGAGACCGCTGATGCGGAAGAAATCTGGGCGCTGATCCAAAAGTTCGCCGGGTACGGGTTCAACAAGAGCCATTCGACCGCCTACGCGCTGATTGCCTACATGACGGCCTACTTGAAGGCCCACTACGCGGTCGAGTTCATGGCGGCCCTGCTCTCGGGAGATATCCCGGGCCGGAATTTCAAAACCAAGGATGCATTGGTCGAGCACCTGGAAGATTGCGAACGGATGAACATTCCGGTCGTGCCGCCCGACGTCAATCTCTCGGATGTCGATTTCACCGTCAACGAGGGCAAGATCCACTTCGGATTGTCCGCCATCAAAGGATGCGGTGGTTCGGCCGCGATCGCCGTCGTGCAGGCTCGACAGCAAGGAGGACCGTTCAAGAGCGTGTTCGATTTCTGCGAACGGGTTGACCAGCAGAGCTGCAATCGGGCGGCGATCGAAACGCTGATCAAAGCTGGAGCCTTCGACGCGTTCGGAGCGAAACGGGCTCAACTGATGGCCGTCCTCGAAAGGGCTCTCCAGTCGGGCGCCGCCGCCCTGGCCGATCGCCGGTCGGGCCAACGCAGCCTGTTCGAATCACTCGATGAGGATCCGGCCGAACCGGCCACTATCCAGCTCCCCGATATCCCCGAATGGGATGACCGCGAGCTGCTGAAGTTCGAGAAGGAAGTCCTCGGGTTCTATCGGTCGAGCCATCCTTTGGCTCAGCACCAGGCGACGCTCAGCACCTACTGCTCGCATACGACCGGCAACATCGGCGATATTCCCGACCGCGGCGAAGTCATGCTCGGCGGCATGCTCTCGGCCATCAAACTCGCCCACGTCCGCCAGGCTCGACCGGGGAGTACGGCGACCAAGTACGCGAACTTTGACCTCGAAGACGTTGACGGTACGATCCGTTGTATTCTGTGGCCGAAGGAATTCGAGGAGTTCGGCGAGCTCGTTCGCGCCGAAGCGATCGTCGTTCTGCGGGGTGTCGTTGATCGACGCGGAGGTGGTGACGAAGCCAATTTGATCGTCAATGAGATCATTCCCCTCGATCAGCTCGGCGCGCGATACACTCGCGGTATGATCGTCCGAGTCAAACAGTCGGCTCATGGGGATCAGGAGCTCCGGATGCTGCGCGAGATCGTACGCGGCTATCCCGGTCAGTGCGAACTGCAGCTGCTGATGTGCCTCGACAACGGCAGTCGCGTGCTGCTCAGCGCCAATCAGCTGCGAGTGGAAGTGAACCCGGAAATGAGAGCCCGCATCGACGATCTGCTCGGTCCCGGCAACATCCGACTCATCACCGACCGTGGTACTGGAAAATCGAGCCCCAAACCCAACGGCGCCCGCAACGGCTTCCGCCATCAGGCCGGCTAAGGCACACTTTTTTTTTCAGCCCATCTCCTGCCGCGGCTCAATCCGAAGCATTCCTTCCGCGGCTTTCGTGGCGTCCGTGGTCGATTTCTTTGCCGCGGAAAGGACGGAGGCCGCGGAAGATAGAGAGGCCGAGTCCGCGCGACGGTCACTGCTGAATCAGGATTCGCACGTCGCAGACGTTGGTGTGGGTGGGGCCCGTCTTCAGCAGGCCTCCAGCGGCTGACCAGAACGGATAAGCGTTGTTTGTCAGCAGGGCTGCGCGAGCCGCGTCGGGGTGCCGACGAACGTAGTCGAACGTGGTTGGAGTCAGAGTGGCGCCAGCAGCGTCCGTCGGACCGTCCTCGCCGTCCGTGCCGCCGCTGAGCAACCCCTGCGCACTCGACGAAGCCATCGGTCCGGTCAGACGGTCCACAGCGGCGGCAAGTACCAACTGCTGATTGCGGCCGCCGCGACCACGCTGGCCGGCAGGAGCCAACCGGACGACCGGCTCACCGCCCCAGACAACACAACGACGGCCTGAACGCTCGCCCATCTCCTGCAGCAGCTGAGAACACCGCAGCCCCACCGTGTCGGCAGTTGTCTGAGCCGATTCGGGCGGCAGATGGTCGACGACGTAGCCGAGTCTCTCAGCTTCCCGACGGGCGGCTTCGACAGCCGTGCCGTTGTGCCCCACGATCTGGTGAAGCACCTCGCACGTCGCTTCCGGCGGCCCGACTCGCCCGCCTTCCGCACTCAACGCCCGGCGGACACTCGGCGGCAGCTGGTCGTCGGGTAGCCGCAGATCGGACCAGACTTGCAGCGCAGCCGCGGGATCGCGAGGAACACTCACCGTGGGCCCCGAAGCGATCGTCCGCAGGTCGTCGCCGATCACATCCGAGATGACCAGCGTCATCAGCGCTCCGGCACGGCAGGCTCGAGCCAATCCGCCTCCTTTGATCTGACTCAACTCGCGACGGACGCAGTTCAGCTGCTGAATCGTCGCACCCGCCGCGGAAAGCTGGCGAGTCACCTGCAGCTTGTCAGCCAACGATACGCCGTCAATCGGCAAAGGCAGCAGCGCGGAACCTCCGCCCGAGAGCAGTACGATACACAAGTCGTCAGCATTCAGCGATCGAACCAGATTCATGATCTGCCGCGCACCGTCGACTCCGGCCTGTGTCGGTTCGTTCACTCCGGCTGGACGAGCGGCGTGCAGATGGATGTTTTCCAGCGGCCGAACGCAGTCGGCAGGAACGTTGATCCAGCCGGTCACCTGCCAGCGGCGAATGTTCTCCGGGCCGAGTTGTTTCAGCAGACCGGCCGCCATGCCCGCACCGGCTTTGCCGGCACCAACCACCACCAGGCGACTGTCTGAGCGGGATGTCCACCGCCAGGTGCCGAAGTCGAGCCCATTTGGAGTCACTCGAACAGCCCGTTCGACCAGCAGATCGCTGGCTACAGCTGCAATTGCCGCTCGCCAGATCGTCAATAAGTCTTGCTGCACCGGGTCCATCATCCCCCCTGTCACGGCCGAGCGATCGCAGGGTCGCCCGCCTACGATACATAGATTAGCGACTTTCCCGCGCGAATTCGGCCCCGGTCAGTCGACGGACGGGGTTTCCGGGGCAGGTATCTGAGTTGCTGTCGAGTAGCGAAACAGCTCCACCTGATCGACGCAGCTACCCGCTTCAACGTCGCGCAGCTCGAGCCGCAACGGCTCGTCGTTCGGCACGGCCAGATAAATGTCGAACGACTGCCATCCGTCACGACGCCCGAACGTGGCGACGGGACGGTTGGGGTACCACGACACGTAGAGTTGAGCGGTTATCGAACGCCGCCGCGCAGGGTCGGTGGTGGTTCTGTCGGCAGAGAAGATCGAACCGGATAACCGCACAATATCTCCCGGCTGACTCTTGATCGCCGGCGACGACAGGTCGAAGGAACGATGGTTGTCGCCCGACGTCCGGGAAGCACTGTAACTGACCTGACGGACCGTCGCCTGGCCCGATTGCTTGGCGCGGCCCGATTGCTTGGTGCGGCTCGCCGGCACGTCCAGCAGCAGCGATCGGAGCCCGTCGCGGCGCTGGAGTTGAGTCAGTGAAAAGGGAGTGGGGGTGGATTCGGGTGAGTTGTTGATGTGGCTGACGAGGGTCCACCCGTCGCGAGTCATTTGTTGTGGGTTCTCGAAACTCCCTGCCGACAGGAGATTCAGACTGGGGGTGCGACGCCGAATCTGTTCGTTCAGTTGGATGGCCGCCGACAATGTGGCCAGATAGCCGCCACAAGGGCTTGCCATAGCCAAGGGATATTGCACGACTGTGCGACGATAGACCTGCTGTTCCCAGCGTTGTGTCAGCCGATCCGAAGTCTGCAGGCAGGCGAAGGCCAAGCCGACGTCCCCCGATTGCTGCAGACGTTGACTGCGGGCCAGCATGGCTTCGATCTGATTCGCCTGTGACGGGTCGTGAAACTCTCGCGGCAGCTGACGAATCGTCTGGATGCGACGATTGATTCGTTGCCATTCGGCGGGCAGGACCGACTTCATCAACCGCACGGGTTGGCTGGCCAACTGCTGAATGATCAGGCTGTCATCCGTGATAACGAAGCACGAATCGACCGTGCATTCGATTGCCATCAGCCTCAAGCCACCTGCGACTCGCTCAGTGGCGATCACATCAAGCCCATCGAGAGCCAGACGGTAGGCGGCCAGACTGTCGCTGGTTCCCGCCACGGTCCCCGACCACTCACGCGGTCCGGAAGCCGACAGGCCATCGATGAGGCGCGGCACGATCAGCAGCGACTGCGGGAGTTGGTAGACGTAGTAAGGCTTGGCCTGCGTCGGCCGTTCGATCAGCTCGCCTCCCGCTAGCCAGGGAGCGATCAGTTCCAGTTCGGCATTCAGTCGAATGATGTTGGCGACGTGCGACAGTTCATGCAGCCCGTATTCGGACTGAAACCAGATCCCGCGGCAGCCGACGTCGAATTGGTTGCGGACCAGCCACCGCAAAGTGGTCAGCTCGTGGGTGAACGGAGCGAGATCCTCGTCGGCCAGCAGCAGTGCCTGCTGACGGACCAGACTGGCGGGATGGAGCGGCACGACGCCGAAATAGGTCTCGGTTTCGGCCGGATGAGCCCAATCGGCGGGACGCGATGTCTGGAGTTGAGCTCGATCCCCTGGATACGGATCGAGCCAGGCAATGAATCGGGATTCAAACAGCGGATCGGTATGTTCGCCCATTAGGGAGCGGTCGAAGCTGGCGGCCCACCAGAGTCCCGCACTGGCGGCGGCGGCCAGCAGTTCCGTATCGGGGGGCGACGAGAAGACGATGACGTTGAAGCCCGCGGCTGCGATCTGTTGCGGCGACTCGCCACGATACGTCAGAGCGCGAGCGAAGAGGGGGCGGTCGCGAACCAGCAGCAGTCCGTCTTGCGACATCCCGGCCTTCGGCTCACTCACATTCATCGACGCCTCGGATGTTTCGGCCGTCAGTTCGGCCAGTTCGCGAGTCCGTTCGTCGGGCACAGGCGCCAGGCCGGATAGTTCGGGTTCATCAATCCACGTTTCGGTGACACCTGGGCCGGTGTAGACGTTCAGCACCAGCGTGTCGATCACTGCCTCGGTAGTGTCCACCGGTACCGAAAAGCGAGCGCTCAGGACCTGGCCCGCTGCGTCGGCGGCCGAGCGGGTATCGGTGACAACGAGCGTCTGCCATTCCCCGGGGTGATCGTAGCGCGTGCCCTGGATGAGAGTCGTGAGTGGTCGTCCAGTGAGGGGGTGGAGTGACCGCGGAAAAACGACTCGGGCCAGTAGCTGTAAGCCCGGCTGGTCGGACCGCACGGATGCCCGCAGACGGACCTCGTCGATTGCGTAGGTGGGACGGATCGGATAGGCGACGTGGACGAAGCTGGCGTTGTAGGCTCGGAGTCGCAGCACTTCGGCCGGTCCACCGGTCGGAGTCAGCTCGGGGCGGCGGCGATGCGATTCGACTCGGGCCGCCCCGTCGGTCTGCGCCAGCCGCCATTTTAGTCCCCGTTGGGGGGGCTGAGCCTGGGCCGTGGGGTTGTGCAGCAGTCCAGCGCAGCAGGCGGCGACCGCGACGAGTGTCCGGAGTGAGTTGGGTCGGTGGTCCCGGATGGGTGGCGGCGAGGGTCGGGAGTCCATAGGGTGGCCTTTTAGCAACCTCAGGTGGAGGGCGTCCAGACGGATGTCGCCTGGATTCGACATGCACGTTGTGGCCGAAGAGTGGCCAAATTGCCTTAAGTCCCGTAGAATCAGGAGTTAGGGAAAAAAGATCTGATTGTGGCCGGGGTTGGCACGCAGCGTGCATTTAGGAATGGGTATCGAAGCCGACTTGGGCGACTGAAGGCCCCGGCAATCGGCGGAGAGATCCCCAGGTAACGGCCACCCAGATGAAGCACCCCGAGGAGAGCCCCATGAATTCGGTCAGTTCTGCGACCCAAGCTTCTGTCGACCGTCTGCCCGGCGAGCTGATTGAGATGGCTGCCGTCATCGCTCAGCTGCCGGCGGAATATCGGGCTCGACTGGAGCCGCTGTACCACCGGGTGGCCGAGAATTCGCGGCGACGGGGTAAGATTCTGAATCTGGTGCAGGAGGCGTTGAGCCAACTGCGTCTGGACATGAAGTATCTGCTGTTCGATCTGGAGGCGACTCGCCGGGAGCGAAACGAGTATCGCCGCGCCCTGGAGGGTGGCGAATAGGGATTGGATTGTGAACGGGGGGCGTCCGATCTACGATAGGTTCCAGGGTGATCTGCCGCGGAAACACCCTGGAATCCCGCATCAAGTTTGTGCTGCTGCATGTCCACGATACCCAAAACTGCCGAGCAGTTTGCCCAGCGCGCGTTCGACCTGAACCTGCTCGACGCTCGCCAGCTGGAGTCCGTCTGGGGCGAACTGGGTTCGCGGAACGTTCCTGCCAGCGAGATGGAGCGGGTCTTATTGCGGCGCGAGTTTCTGACGAACTATCAGATCAAGCGCTTGATGAGCGGCGAGCAGACGGGGTTCTTCTACGGCGACTACAAGGTGCTGTACCTGGTCGGCACCGGCACGTTTGCTCGAGTCTTCCGGGCGGTTCACAACGACACGGGCAAAGTCGTGGCCCTGAAGGTGCTGCGCAAGCGATTCAGCGAGAGCCCGGCGGAAACAGTCGCCTTTTTGCGCGAAGGCGAGATGGGTGCCAAGCTGCGGCATCCGAACATCGTGCCGATCTTCGAAGTCTTTTCGAAGAAGCGAGTCCATTTTCTGGTGATGGACTTTGTCGAAGGGCGGAATCTGCGTGAGTTCGTGCGGGTTCGCAAGAAGCTTCCGCCGCTGGACGCAGTCAAGCTGATTACCGACATCACGGCCGGCCTGTCGTACGCCTTTGAACAGGGCATCACTCACCGCGACCTGAAACTGTCCAACGTGCTGGTCTCCAGCTCCGGAGTGGCTCAGCTGGTCGACTTCGGCCTGGCCGCCATTTCGACGCGGGAATCGGAAACCGACATGGCCGATCACCCGAACCCGCGCACGATCGATTACGCGGCGCTGGAACGCGCCACCGGGGTTCGCAAAGACGACCCGCGCAGCGACATCTATTTCAACGGCGGAATGCTGTACCACATGCTGACCGGCGATCCTCCTCTGGTAGAAACTCGAGATCGACTGCAGCGGATGAGTCTCTCGCGGTTCCAGACGGTCGTTCCCATCCACAAGGTCGATCCGACGCTTCCCGATCACCTGGTGATGGTGGTGAATCGCGCCATGGAACTGTCCCCGGAACGGCGGTACCAGTCCCCCGCCGAGATGCTCTCCGACCTCTACGCCACCGCTCGTTATCTCAGGACGACCTCCAGCGGCAATGGTCCGGGCGGCGGTCCGGCAGCTGCCGCCGAGATGATCGGTACGATCATGATCGTCGAATCGGATGCCGAAGTGCAGGACATGTTCCGCGACAAGCTGAAAAAACGGGGCTATCGCGTGCTGGTCCTCAGCAGTCCCGAGCGGGCTCGACAGCGGTTCGATTTCGAAAAGCACGCAGCGGACTGCATCATCTTCAGCTGCAGCGGCCTGGGAGCGGAGGGAGTGAACGGTTACAACCAGTTCGCGCTCGACGATACGACCAAACACATCCCCGCGCTGCTGATTCTCCATCCGCGCCAGGTGGCCTGGGCGCAGAAGGCTCACACCGACGACAAACACGTCGTCTGCACCATGCCAATCAAGCTTGGCGAAATCGACGCTCTGGTGCGCAAGATGCTGGGACGCGAACCTTCGTCGTCGCCCAGCACTTAACTCACTGGGATTTCTTGCCAGGGATGGGAAGCCCCATCGCGGCCAACAGCATCTTCATGTCTTCCCAGACCTGTTTGCGGGCGTCGGGAACTCGCAGCAGATACGACGGATGGTACGTCACGACGACTTGAGCGCCACGATAGTTGTGCCAGCGCCCGCGAAGCCCGCCGATCGATTGGTTCGTCTGCAGCAGGTTGGTGGCCGCGACGGAACCCAGGCAGACAATGAACGACGGCGAGAGGATTTCAAGCTGCCGTTCAAAAAACGGCCGACAACAGCTCGCTTCCTGCGACGTCGGCGTGCGATTGCCGGGCGGCCGGCACTTCAGCACGTTCATGATGTAGACATCTTCCCGCCGCAGTCCGCATCCGTGGATGATATCGTTCAGCTTCTGGCCGGCGCGTCCGACAAACGGCTCTCCCTGTTGATCTTCATCCGCGCCCGGAGCTTCGCCAACAAACACTAGACGGCTCAGCGGATTCCCCGTTCCGAACACCGTCTGCTTTCGAGTCCGCGCCAGCTCAACACACAAACGACATTCCATCACTTCGCCGTTCAGCACCTGCAGTGCGACTTCGCGCTGCGTTCGATCGAGCGGGAAGGAAAACGGGTCCGAGGGGATCAGCAGTGACGGCGCGGCCGGTGCCGGTCGGCTAGGCCGCGTCAGACCCGCCGGGCTCGGCCCACTCTCGCTTGCCAGCCCGCCGGCAATCTCATGGGCACTCTCGGTGGCCGGCGAGCGAGGAAGGGCGGCCAAGGCCGGAGTCGTCGGCGCCGGGACCGTCAGATGGGGCGCCGGGACCGCGTCCCCAACACGATTCGGCTGCGATGCAGTTACGGCGGGCAGCTGTTGCACGCCGCTGGCCAGCAGACTCTGCAGACGCTGCAGCAGCGCGCGGCGGCCGTCGGCTGGCGTCGGGGCGCACCAATCCGTGCGACTCACTCCGTTCGGTTCCACGATGGCTGGTCCTTGGATCGTCTTTCCCGGCGATTCTTGGGCGTTATCCGGGCGATTTCCCGCCCGATCGGGGCCCCGTCCCGCAGGAATCGCTTCCGTCGGGATGGCCGTTGGCGTATGATCAGAGTTTATCGCTGCCGGGCTCGGCCATCCATCGGTCGCTCACCTCCCCCCGGCTGGTGCTCGGAGCTGTGACAGCTAATGAGAATCCCGCAAGTTGCTCTGGTCGGTCGCCCGAACGTGGGGAAATCCAGCCTGTTTAACTGGCTGGCCCGCAAGCGGCTGGCTATTGTCGACGACATGGCCGGAGTCACGCGGGATCGGGTGACCTACCTGATGCAGGAAGGCGGCCGCTTTTTCGAGTTGGTCGACACGGGTGGGATGGGCATTGAAGACGTCGACCAGCTGACCGATCAGGTGGAAAGCCAGATCGCGATGGGGATGAACGAAGCCCACACGCTGCTGTTCGTCGTCGACACCCACACCGGTGTCACTCCGCTGGACAAAGAAGTGGCTCGCCGGATCCGTTACCTGGACAAGCAGGTCATCGCGGTCGCCAACAAGACCGACAGCGTCAAGTACGAAACGCAAGCGGACGAATTCATCAAGTTGGGCTTTGGCCCGCCAATGCTCTGCAGCACGCGAGCCAACCGTGGCCGGGACGAGCTGTTGCAGCGAATTGTCGAATCGCTGCCGGATGACTCGGGCGATCAGGAGCCCGAAGAACCGGCGATGAAAGTAGCCATCGTCGGCCGGCGGAATGTCGGGAAAAGCACCTTCGTCAATACGCTGGTTCATGCTGAGCGGATGATCGTCAGCGAAGTCCCCGGCACGACTCGCGATAGCGTCGACGTCCAGTTTGAACTGGACGGCAAAGCCTTCGTCGCCATCGATACGCCCGGTCTGCGCCGCACCAAGTCGGTCCGTACCGATATCGATTTCTACGGAACAAGTCGAGCCAAGCGGAGCATTCGCCGCGCCGACGTGGTGCTGCTGTTCTTCGACCCCAAGAATCCGATCAGTCGCGTCGAGAAGCAGCTCTGCGGCTACATCAACGAGCACTACAAGCCGTGCGTCTTCGTCGTGAACAAGTGGGATCTGGTCCACAAGCAGATGCCGACCGAGAAATGGGTCCGCTACTTGCGCCAGTCGTTTCCGACTATGGCTCATGCCCCCATCGCTTTCATCACCGGCCAGACAGGCAAGAACGTCAAGGCCTTGCTGAACCACGCCCAGATGCTCTTTAAGCAGGCTCGCTATCGAGTTCCCACGGGTAAACTCAACCGGCTGTTGAAGAAGTGCCTGGAGCTCCACGCACCGCCGCTGTACCAGAACCGCCGTCCGAAGATCTACTACGCCACTCAGGTCGGTACCGAACCTCCCACCATCGTCCTGGTCTGCAATCAGCCCCAGGCCTTCAGTCCCGATTATCGCCGCTACCTGCTGGGCGTTCTCCGTGATCAGCTGTCGTTTGGCGAAGTCCCCATCAAGCTCTATCTGAATCAGCGGGGACAGGAAGACCAGCGCGACGATATGGGAATGGATGCCAACACCCAGATCAGCCAGGGCGACGGCTGATTCCGAGCGATTCGTAAGGGGGTTGGACGCGTTGCAGCATCGCGGCATGTAGCTTGCCATTCGATGCCAGAACGCTGGTCGGCCCGATCGGCAGTTCCTGGCCCCTGCAGTCGCTGATCTGGCCCCCAGCCTCCTCGACGAACAGGCCCCCCGCGGCGAAATCCCAAGCCGCCAAGTGGTATTCAAAGAACGCTCCGAACATCCCGCAGCCGACCTGGCAGAGATCCAGCGACGCGGTACCGAACCGGCGCACGCCGTGAATCTGAGCGCGGAACAGGTCGCGAATGGCCGTCAGAGTCGCCTCCATCATCGCACCGCGATCGTAGTAGAAACCGATGCCGATCAAGACCTGGTTCAGGTCCATCGCGTCGCTCACATGGACACGCTGACCATTGCGCCGAGCTCCTCCGCCCCGCACGGCGTCGTACCAGTCCTCACGTATCGGGTTGTAAATCACCCCGCACATCGCTCGTCCGCGGTGCAGATAGGCAATCGATACGGCGAAGTGAGGAATCAGATGAGCGAAATTCGTGGTGCCGTCCAGCGGGTCGACAATCCATAAATGCTCAGCGGATAAGTCGCCCTGATGAGCCTCTTCGCCGAGTATGCTGTGGTCCGGAAAAGCCGATCGAATCACGGCGGCAATCGCGTGTTCGGCCGCCAGATCGGCCTCGGTTACCAGGTTGTGGGCTTCCAGCCCCTGCGACTCCTTGCCGCTGACCGAAAATCCTTCGGAGAAATACCGCCTGAGAATCTGCCCCGCCTCGTCAGCGGCGCGCCGTGCTACGTCCAGTTCGTGCATCGATGAAAGTTCCGGCGACGAGAGGTTCGGATGTGCCGCTTTGCCAGTCCAGCAGTCGCGACGGATCACGCGTCAGGTGACAATCATTCCCGCATAACCCACCACGCGCGAACGATCGCCGTTGACGTCGGCGCTCGTACCATACGCTACCAGCTCGGTCTGGTGCAAGGTCCCCAACTGGCGTAAGGCCTCCAGCACAATCACCGCCGGCACCACGCCGCACATCGTAATCCCATGCTCCCGCACCGTCTCGAGCAAGTGCTGCGGGCGACACGTCGCCACGGCCTCCAGCGCCAACTGGTCAAGCTTCCGGTTGGTGGCGTCGTCGCCAAAATGATGCATGTCGCTGGAAATGACCAGCAGCGGGCGTTCGCTCATGCCTCGCAGCACGTCGGCCAGCTGCGTCGCAAACGATTCGCAGGTCGTCCAGTCAGCCGAAGCCAGAGCCACTCCGACGACCCGCACGTTCGGATTCAAATGGCGCAACAAAGGAAGCTCCACCTCGATCCCGTGTTCGCGCTGGTGAGCGGCTTCGTCGAATTGCCAGCCGTGGATCGACCGGACCAGACGCTCCGCCAACTCCATGTCCCCCTGCACGTCGCCTCCAGGCAGCTCCCAACGCGCCGCAGGCGACACGGCCCATTCGACGCCCAGATTCGTATGCTTGGGACCAATCACCAGCGCTGACCGAGGGACCTCGATCCGTCGCAACACATCGCCCGCAATGCGGCCTGAATAAACCCAACCGGCATGCGGTAACATCACCGCCGGCACCCGCCGGCGCTCGGTCATGCCGTCCTTCAGCAGTTCGGCCACCGCCGCTCGTTCAGCCGCCGGTTCATCCGGATAAAACTTCCCGGCCACAGCAGGCCGACGAACCTGTTGGCGCGGCTGCGCCGACGGCAAAGTGTTGCAGTCCAGCGGCAAGTCACCATTCTGCACTCGAAAACTCAACAGCATCGTCTGGTCGCGCTGGCCCCCCGGAATCAATTCGCGGAGTCGTTCCAGATGTCCCGCAGCATCCAGCTCCATGTTGCGAAAAATGGCTTGTCGGCCTTCCAGACGAGCAACCGTGCACCGTCGCCCGATATCCAGCCCCCGCAAATCGGGTTCTGCTAACGTCCCGTGCATCGACGGATCGTCCAACAAGGCCAGCTGCAGCATCATCTGACCTCGCCATCCCTGCTGACTGATCCACCGCGCAGCTTCCTCCAGCAACCGAAACAGAGTCGACTGCAGCGGCATCGTCGGACGGAGCGAAACACGCGACAGATGAGTCGCCCGCATCGACTCCGGATGGATGACCGACAGCACCAGCCCATGCAAATCGCCGTCCGGACATCTCCCCGCAAAATAGTCCGGCGTCGCTCCGGTCAGCAACGCCACGATGTTCCGCTGGCAGTGCTCCAGTAACCGGCGATGATCGTCCGCCGTGAAACGACTCGGCAAAGTGCCGACCAGCTGCTGCAACTCGCTCGATGGCGTGGGCCCGTCGATGATCCGGCCCCCAAACCGCAGCAACCGCGCCTGGGGCCAAGTCCAGGCATCCGACTGCAGTCCCGCTTTCTGACAAACTTGCGCCAGAAACTCTTCGGCCGTCCAACCCCGCTCAGTCGCCACCTGCGGCAACAACAACCCGGCTCGGCCATCGCATTCCACCCGCAGCCCGTGTTGGCCGACGATCACTTCCGCCACCCGCTGAGTCGGGCTCCCCTCCACCACCTCGAACCCGCCCAGCACCGTGATCTCCATCGTCAGATGCGGCAGCTCGGTCGGCGATACCGGTGGCAATCGGGGATCGTCGATCACCGTTCGTCGCGCCGCCTGTGCCAACGCGGCCGACAGCGGCAACGCTTCCCCCAACGCCCCGCAACAGCCCCGCAAACGACCTTGGCGCTTGAGCGTCACAAAGGCGCCCGTCACAGGCAACTTGCCCAGCAAATCGAAGGCCGGATCGTGCGGACGCAACGGTTGACCGGTCAGCTGCTGAGTGATCAAGTTCCAGACATGGTCGTACACGATCTGCTGAGCCGTCAGATCAATCGGTAGCACGGGTGGTGAAGATTCAGGTGTCAGCATGATTGGTTCCTGTTCCCGCTAAACTCCACCATCTGCACCGGCTGACGTCGACGCCCCCACGATCCCGGCTGAGCGTCGAAACGGCCGGGAATCTCCGTCCCGCAGCGGTCGCATCGATTTCCGGTCAGGCGATAACCACCGAGTTCATACCAGTCCCGTTCAATCACCGCCTGGCCACAGCCGGGACAATAGGTCGCCTGACGCTGTTGGTCGTGCACGTTGCCGACGTAGACATATTTCAAGCCGGCCGCGCGAGCGGTTTCGTAGGCTCGGCAGAGAGTCTCATGAGATGTCGGCGCGTGGTCGCGCAGCCGGAAGTCGGGATGGAAGGCCGAGAAGTGGACCGGTACTCCGTCGCCGACGTGCGCCAGCAACCAGTCGCACATCGCACGCAGCTCACTCGGATCGTCGTTCTCCTGCGGAATGATCAGGTTGGTAATCTCCAGCCACACGTCTGATTCGTGATGGAGCCAATGCAGTGTGTCAAGCACCGGCTGAAGATGCGATGCCGTCAGCGAGAAGTAGAACTGTGCGGTAAACGCCTTCAGGTCGACGTTCGCCGCGTCCATGGCATGGAAAAAATCGGGCCGTGCCTCGGGAGTGATGTAGCCCGCCGTTACCGCTACCGTTCGGACTCCCGCCGCCCGGCAGGCAACGGCCGTATCGATTGCGTACTCGGCCCACACCACCGGATCGTTGTACGTGAACGCGACGCTCCGACACTGCCACGCCAGCGCCGCCTGAGCAATCGCCGCCGGCTCGGCTCGCTCACTCAACCGAGCCACTTCGCGAGATTTGGAGATGTCCCAGTTCTGGCAGAATCGACAGCCCAGATTGCACCCCGCCGTGCCAAACGACAGCACACTCGTCCCCGGAAAGAAATGATTCAACGGCTTCTTCTCAATCGGGTCGATGCAAAAGCCCGTGCTCCGGCCATACGTGTTCAGCACCATCTGCCCGTCGCGGTTCTCACGCACAAAACAGAAACCGCGGTCGCCCGGGTGGAGCACACAGGCCCGCGGACATAATTGGCACTCGATCCGCCCAGGCTGGTCCGTATCCTCCCACCAGCTCCCCAGCGACGCACCGTCGGCCAGTCGTTGGGGATTCCCCGACCAGCCAGATTGTTTCGACATGATTTTCACCCAGGTGGGGCCGCCACCCGCGAAAGACGGACGACGACAAGGTGTCAGGCAGGATGTCACTTGTAAGGGTGGTGTTCGCACTCCCCTATTGAGGTACGGAGGCCGGTGGCTGTTGGTTCTCCAGTGCCAGTGCAATAGCGGCACGCAACGGAACCAGATCGGCGCTGCCCGACCACCCGGCCTTCCGCCAGACAATGCGGCCGTCTACGCCGATCACCCAGACGGTCGGTAGTCCTTCCGTTCCGAGCGCGACCAGCGTCGATTCGGCGCCGACGCCCACAGGCCACTTCACGCCATGATCGGCAATGAACTGGCGGATCGCATCGAGCTCTGCGGCCGGCTCGGGGGTGAGCGAAATGAACTCGACTTCAACCGGCGCTGATTCCTCGCGCTGAGCATCGATTTCCTGACGGAGCTGCACCATGGCGGGAGCCATCAGTCGGCACGGTCCGCACCAGGTGGCGAAGGCCTCGATCACCATTACCTTGCCGAGCGGGCCGGTCGACGCCAGCTGAGGATCCTTGTTGATCCACGCGGCCGGCTGGAGCGCCGGAAGCGGGTCGCCGACGCGTCCGGCCACAGGCGCCTGGTCCACCGACGACGGCCGGCAGCCAAGCGTGAGGAGCCCGATGCTGCTGAATGCCAGCAGCCACAGCGAGCCGGTCAGCCTTCGAGTCGAAAAAACGCCGTCCCAGCGCCGCCGCTCGTTCATAGCCGTGTTCCTCCAGTGTCCATTGTACCGCGAGGCCGGTCAGGAAGGGCGCCGATGCCGAGTGCGGTCGAAGCGAGTCAATCAGCGAGCGGTGATTGCCGACCGCGAGGCCCGCTGTTCGGGGCCGGAGTCGGTCAGCACTTGAGCTGGCTGCAGGATCAACTTGGTCAGCTCGGGTGGGCAACCGATGCGGATCGGCCGAGTGCCGGACAGGCCGCGACTGACATGCAGCAATGTCGGAGGGAGGAAGAAAGTCCCGGAGGCATACAGGACGCCAAAACGGCTCGGACTGAAAACGGCCCCGAACCACGGCAGCCGAATCTGGCCCCCATGGGTGTGTCCGGCCAGCATCAAATGAAACCGGTTAGCTCGGGCCCACGGGAACTGATCGGGCGAATGGCTGACCGCGATACGAAATGCACGGGCCGAGCGGGAATCGTGGGCGACCTGAGTCAGATCGGCCGCGGGCGAAAACCAGGGCAGTTCATTCCCCGCCCACAGGATGGGACTCCCATCGACGTCCGTGAAGACCGTCCGTCCCCCCAGATCCTGAAAACCGACCGACTCGAGGCTGCGGCGAACGCGAGTTTCATCGTGCACCCGCAGGTCGTGATTCCCCAGCACAAAGAACTTGCCCCGTTCGGCCTGGAGCTGGCCGAGGACATCGGTAAGCCAGGGAAAGCATTCTGGTTTGTCGATGATGTCGCCGGCGATCACGGCGTAGTCGGCGCGAAATTCGTTCGCCAGCCGCACGACCTCGCGGTAATAGCCGATATGCGTGCGGCCGGTGAAATGGAGATCGGACAGGTGAGCGATCGTCAGGCCGGCCAGTGACGGCGGCAAGTTGGGGACGACGAGCGTCTTTTCCTGAATCATCAGATCGAAGACGCGGTTCCCCGGTATGGCTGCGAGCAGTCGGGTCGACCAGTCAGCTGCCGACGGGCCGTCCGGAGTGACTGCCAACGGGACACTCCGTCGAGTCTGGTCGACCATCAGCCGTTCGCCACAGTGAATTCGGCGGCGCACCCACCAGGAGATGGCGATGGCCGGTCCGGCGATGCCGACCAGCGTGGCGTAGCTGGTGGCCAGAGTGCTCAGCAGCGTCTGGAGTCGTTCGGGGAGTCCCAAGCGGGCCAGGGTCAACGTCGGCAGCTGCGGCAGCAGGGCCGTACCGACGGCCATCACCAGCAGCGCCATGCCACCCAGCACGGCGAGATACCAGACGAGATCGATGATCTTGATCAGCCAATAAGGAAGGGCTGTAGCGTGGAGCCGATTGATCACGAAGATGCTGACAATCACGTGCGCAGTGGTCAGCAGAATCAGGCCGGACAACGTCATGTCGCCGCTCAACTCGAAGGAGTGGAGGCCATCTTCTGGTTAGCTTTGATGACCGACTCCACGGTCTCCAGCAGCTGGTCCAGCCGGAACGGCTTGTAGAGGACGGCGTTGGCCAGCAATCCGGCTCGACGCGCCTTCACGATCGTATGCCCGGGGTCGTATCCGAATCCGGTCATCAGAATCAGCGGTACCGGATCCATGAATTCGCGAAGCTTCAGCAGCAGGTCGTAGCCCGAGCAATCCGGGAGCCGGATATCGGCGATGATGGCGTCGTAAAACTCGCCCGGCCCGAGGTTGCGGGCCATGTAGACCGCTTCGCCACCTTCACGAGCCGTTTCGACGACACAACCGAATCGATCGAGCAGGCTATGAGCCGCGGCACGGACGGCTTCGTCTTCGTCGACCACCAGCATCCGTCGGCCGCGTAGAGCGGGACGCTGAGCGGGCTGGAAAGAGGCTGGTACGGCCTCTGCCGGCGCCAGCTCCTTGCCGACTTTCTGGATTAACTGTTTGATGTCACGAGCATTCGCCAGGATCCGCTTCAGCCGTCGCGTCACTTCGGGATCGTGGCCAATGTATCGCTCCATCACGTTCACGGCGTGATTGAGAATCTCATCGACAGGCAACGCCACTTCGCGGTGGATGGCTTCGACACTGGCCTGTGCGGTATTGGCTTGTTGAGCCTGCAGCAGCTCGAGGGTATTCAACGCGTTGGCAACGTCCCGGCTGAAGATCTCCAGGAACTGCATGTCGCTTTCCGAGAACCCCTTCGCCTTCGGGCTCTCCACGTTGAACGTCCCAATCACCTGATCGTGCTGAATCAAGGGCACGGTCAGCGAACTGCGAGCCCCTTTGCAGCCTTCGATGTAGAGCGGGTCTTTGGTGGTGTCGTCGCAGATATAACTCCGCCCTGTCTCGGCGACGTAACCCGTCACCCCATAGCCCTGCTGGCTGGCAAACAGCGGCCGGTTCGCCGCCGCTTCGTCCATGCCGACCGACAACAGCGGCACCAGCTCGCGCGTCGTCTGGCCGAGGAGCCGAATTTCGATCACATCGAAATTCAACAAGTCCTTCGTGTAGTGCAGGATGTTCGATTTCAGGAGCTCAATTCGCTCCTCGACCGTCATGTTGAAGACTTCTTCGGTCGTCAGATCGGCCAGCTCAATGCCAGCTTGATGGATGGCTTCCAGCTTCTGTTGCTGCAGAATCTCGGTCGTGACGTCCCGCAAGGTCACGATCAGCCGCCGCGGCGGAGAATTCATCTCTCGCAACGGTACCGCGTGGATCTGATAATAGGTGTTCTCATTGCAGCGGATCGTCGATCCGCTCGATTTGTCCGAACTGACGGCGACCTGCAGCGGACAGAAGTCGGGACCCAGAATTTCCGGACAACCGAGCGCTTCGTAGAAATTCAGCCCGACGATTTCCTTGCGGTCCAGCCACTGGCGGACGAGCCCATTGGCCCAAACGACGCGGTTTTCCAGGTCCAGCACCACCACGCCATCCGGCATCCCTTCCAGAATCTGCTGGTTCTGCAAGAGCTGACCAAAGTCAAAACCGTCCTGGTTGAACTCCGGGGCTACCAGCACTCCTTCGATCGGACGTTGAGTCAGCTCAGTAAGAGCTTCAGCCGGACTGGAAACCTCGATCAGCTCGTAGGCTTCGCTCAACTGGCTTCGCAGCCGGCCATCGTGCTGCAACGCCGGTCCGACCAGCAGGATTATGGGCTTCGCCGACAAATGCCGTCCCCTTCACTTCAACTTGGAAGCGCCCTGACTTGATTATAGGGGTGGATGCAAAACTGAACAATCGCGCGGCTATTGAGACCCGTCATCTTAGATCGACCCATCTGCCGCTTCAACTTTACTGATCGCCAGTTTTCCCGCCCTTTCGCCACCCTTCCTACGTCGCATGTCCGGAATTGGTGCGATAGATCGCCCCCAAAATGCGGGGGCCGGCGTCCGCGGTATCCGATGCAACCGCCCGAATCGGCTCCTTCCCGGCTCAACTGCAGCCCGCCCGCCGGCCAGCCGATAGCAGGAAGCGCGAGCACAACCGCGCTACGGGACGCGGCCAAGACCGACCAAACCCGCACGTCAGCTAATTTTTGCGAGAGGCCAAGCGATGTGGCGAGCCTTCTTCATGGCCATCGGCATCTCGCTCGCCCTGATTGGGGTCGAGTGCCTGGTGCTGGAACGAGCCGTATTGCACGATCACGAAGCTCAATCTGCGGCGACCAGCTTCGTGCCCAGCTCCGGCGGACGGACGATCGAGCCTCCTGAATGGGCTCCCTGGTCCTTCCTCTCCGCCGGGACCGTCATCACTCTCTATTCCATGTTCCTCAAGTCGGGCGGCGGCTGATCCAACCACCCCGCTTCGCCACAGCCCGTCATGCTGAACCCAGGGTGCTGTGAAAGCACTACCAGTTCAGCCCGAACTGGTCGCCCCCACTGCGCCGGTTGGTGCCGCCCTTGAGTGGTCCGGTGGGGCCCTTCACCGCCGCTCTGGGGACCGGCGTCTCCTCCGCCTCCGGACCGCTTTCCCCTTCGGCGGCCCCTTCCACCGCCTGAGCCTGCTTCAACGACAGGCTGACCTTCTGGTTCTCGCGGTCCACCGACAGAATCTTCACCTGGACCGACTCGCCCTCCTTCACCACCTGACCCACCCGCTGCACACGGCGATGAGCCAGCTCGGAGATGTGAACCAACCCTTCAATCCCGGGTCCGATCCGCACAAAGGCCCCGAACTCCATAATCTTAGTCACCGTCCCCGGGACCACCGACCCGACCGGATACTCGGCCTCCAGATTCGACCAGGGACTATCCATCAGATCCCGATACGACAGACTGATCTTCTGCGTCGTCGGATCGATCTTCTCTACCTTCACTCGCACCTTCTGCCCCAACTGGACCACGTCGCTCGGATGCTTGATTCGATCCCAGCTGAGCTGAGTGACGTGGATCAGCCCGTCGACGCCACCCAGATCGACAAACGCACCGAAGTCGCGAATGTTGCGGATGATCCCCTCCCGGATCTGACCCGCGGCCAGCTCGCCCAGCAACTTGGACCGCGACGCCTCCTTCTCGCGTTCCAGCACCGCTCGATGGCTCAGCACCAGATTCCGCCGCTGAGGATTGGCCTCGGTCACGACGCACGCCAGCCGCTGGCCAACAAACTCTTCCAGGTTTTCAACCCGGTACATGGCCACCTGGCTGATCGGGATAAACCCGCGCAGATTGTTCACTTCGCATTCCAGCCCACCCGCATTGTGCCCGGTGACGCGTGCCTCCACCGTCATCCCTTCATCGATGTCGGACCAGTCGGCCACCGAAACGGCCGCTCCGGGCACGGTGACTTCGTAGAGCCCCTCGTCGGCTAAGAAACGCGAGATCACCACCTCCACCGGATCGCCGACCGATGGCGGATCGGCAAACTGACGCAGCGACGCCACGCCTTCGTGCTGGCTGCCGAGCGAGATGAAGACCGAATCGTGGTCGATCTTGACGACCGTGCCGCGGCACCGCGAGTCCAGCTCGAGCGTCGTGACTTTGCCGCCGAGTAGCTTGTCGAGCTGAATATCGCCCATGGCCGCAGCCAGCTCGTCGTCGTCCAGCCGGACGTTGTTGGGACGCAGCGCGGGGCCCGATCGAGCCGGCGGAATGGGGACCCTAGCCGCCGGAGCTGCCGGCACATCGCCCCCATCCTCTTCGTCACCACCCTCGGGCCGGTTACCCCCTTCAGGACCCCGAGCCGGGCGAGCGGGTCGAGCGACCGGCGGATTCGGCTGGACGGGGACAGCGACCGGAGCGGCCGGCGTCTGAGCGGCGGCAGCCGGCTGGGGTTGCGGTTCAGCTCCGACCGCCGGAGACGGGCGCGGCCCGTCAGCCGGTTCCCGGAGGGCGCGGCCCAAGGGAGAAGACGAAGGGAGCTGGACTTGACGTGGTGCGTCCGAATTCTGCGACATGCGGCGACTCGAGTCTCAAAACAAGGCTAAAACTAGGGGAAACCAAAATGCCAGCGGTGCCGAAACCGGCGGAATCCGGGATTCTAACACGGCGGACGCGGCCGGGGTAAGTCGGCCCGCGGGAGTCCGAGGCGAGTCCCGGGGAGCCCACCCGACGTCAACTTGCTCGAGGCTCCAGGCGGGCTTACACTTGGGGGTTTGGAATGAGCTTCCGGGGCTGAGTTGTTCGAGTGTCTCTTGCTTCTGGCCGATAAGGGCGTGCACGTGACTGGTACTGTGGTGGTCGGTCTGCAGTGGGGGGATGAGGCCAAGGGCAAACTGGTCGATCTGCTGACCCCGGACTTCGACATCGTCGCCCGCTATCAGGGTGGCGCCAACGCCGGACATACGGTGGTGGCGAACAATCAGACATACAAGCTCCATCAGATCCCCAGCGGGATCCTGAATGGTCAGGTGATGAATCTGATCACCGCCGGCGTGGTGCTGAACCCGCGCACCGTGCTCGAAGAGATCGACGGTCTCGAGAAGCGGGGGATCGACGTCACCGGCAACCTGATGATCAGCGACCGGACTCACGTCGTCTTCCCCTGGCACGTCGAAGAGGATCGGCTGCTCGACCAATCGACGGCCGACGGCGAGAACATCGGCACGACGCTGCGAGGTATCGGGCCGTGTTACCGCGACAAAGTCGGTCGCTCATTCGCCGTCCGCATGGGCGATCTGATCCGACCCGACCTGGCTCAGCGGATCGCGAAAATCGCCGATGCGAAACAGCGGATTCTGCGCGGGATGAGCGGTCGAGCGGACATGACGCTCGACGCCGCTGCGATTCACGCCGAGTATCAGGCGTATGCTGAGCGACTGCGGCCGCTGGTCGGCGACACCACAGCTTTCCTGCTCGATGCCGTGGAGGCTGGCAAGCGAGTCTTGTTCGAGGGAGCTCAAGGGAGCCTGCTCGATATCGACCACGGGACCTACCCGTTTGTGACCAGCAGCAACAGCTCGGGCGTGGGCGTATCGGCCGGTTCCGGCGTCCCCGGGCGATGGATCCACCATGTGCTGGGCGTGATCAAGTGCTATTCAACCCGCGTCGGCGGTGGCCCGTTTCCGACCGAGCAGGACAATGCGGCGGGTGAGCTGATTCGTCAGCGGGGACGCGAATACGGCACGACGACGGGCCGCCCGCGCCGCTGCGGATGGTTCGATGCCGTCGCCGCTCGCTACACCGCTCGACTCAGCGGCGTCGACGGTCTGGCCGTGATGATGATGGACGTGCTGGGTGCTCTACCGGAAATCCAGGTCTGTGTCGCCTACGAAATCGACGGCTGCCGCGTGACCGATTTTCCGGCTCATGTCGACGACCTGCGCAATGCCGTTCCGGTCTACGAGACCTTGCCGGGCTGGCAGCATGAAATCACCGAAGTCCGCCGGCTGGAGGATCTGCCGGCGGCTGCCCGAGCCTATCTCGATCGGCTGGCCGAATTACTCGGCTGTCCCGTCGAATACGTCTCGGTAGGGCCCGACCGAGCCCAGACGATACGCGTCCCCCGAGCGCGAGCGGCCGCCTGCGTGTGAGTCCCCGCCGGCGGAAAGCTGACGGCCCCAGCGGCCGCAGCACCGAACCGCTCCGCCGTGGAACAGAAGGAACCTGGCAGTGACGGACGTAAAACAGCAGACCAGCCCGCAGGATCTCGGCCTCGATCCGGCCCGATTGCCCAAGCACATCGCCATCATCATGGACGGCAACGGCCGATGGGCGCAGCGTCAGGGACTCCCCAGAATCGAAGGGCATCGGCGTGGAGTGGCCAGCGTGCGGCGCACGGTCGAACGCTGTGCCGAACTGGGGATCGAACAACTGACGCTGTACTGTCTGTCGAGCGAAAACTGGAAACGACCCCAGCATGAACTCGACTTTCTGATGCACCTGCTGGAACAGTACATGATCGAGGAACGGTCCCTGATCATGGAACAGAATATCGCCGTGCGAGTGATTGGGCGACGAGCGGGGATACCGGCCAGCGTGCTGCACGAGATCGACAAAACGATCGACCTCAGCTCGGGCAATACCGGGACTCGGCTCTGTCTGGCAATCAACTACGGCGGCCGATCCGAAATGGTCGATGCCGTCCAGCGGATCGTCACCGATGCACTCGCCGGTAAACTGGCTGCGGCCGACATCGATGAACAGAAGATCGCCGATTACCTGTACACGCAGGGGATGCCCGACCCCGATCTGCTGATTCGTACGGCCGGCGAGATGCGGGTCAGCAACTTCCTGCTGTGGCAGATCAGTTACGCTGAATTGTGGGTGACGGAGAAGTGCTGGCCCGAGTTTCAGGTCGACGATCTGCAACAGGCCATGCTCGACTTCGCTCGACGGAATCGCCGCTTCGGTGGACTCTCCACCTGAATCCCTCCCCGGGGCAAAATGCCAACTTCCCCTTCCCGATCGAACGCACGTTGATCCAAGTCCGAGGAGCCTCCGAGTGCTGCGACAGCGACTGGCCGGAGCCGCCGCCATATTGATCCCGGTGCTGGCCCTGTTCTGGCTCGACCATCATCACAACGGCGGAATTCCCGGCGCGTGGCTCGTGCCGCTGGGGCTGATCGTGGCCCTGATCGTGTCTCTGGAGTTCACCGAGCTGCTGCAGGGCTTTCCGTATGCTCCGCCACCATGGATCACCGCAGCGGGGAGCGTGCTGATCGTCGGCGCCACCTCGCTCCCCTACCTGCTCAATACTCCCAACCGTGGTGGTCTGTTCGGACAACTGGGGACGTGGGGCTGGACCGTCTCCGCCTCACTGGCCGCGCTGATTGCCACCAGTTGTCGCGAGATGGCCAGATTTCAGGCCCCGGGCAACACGGTGGCTCGATTGGCCGTGACCAACTTCACCATGAACTACGTCGGCTTGGCCCTGAGCTTCCTGTTTGCCCTGCGGCTGGCTCTCCCCCCGGAACGCGGACTCTGGGCCCTCTTCTCCGTCATCCTCATCACCAAATGCTCCGACGCCGGCGCGTACTTCGTCGGCAAGTCGTTCGGGCGGCGACCGATGACGCCAGTACTCAGCCCCAAGAAGACCGTCGAAGGAGCGATCGGCGCGATCGCCACCGCTATCGTCGTCGCCAGCGTCGCTCACTGGCTCTTACCCGACTCCGGCAACTCGTTCCTCGCCGTCGTGCTCTATGGAGCAACTCTCGCCGTTGCCGGCATGGTCGGCGATCTGATGGAATCACTGGTCAAACGTGACTGTCAGCGGAAAGACTCCAGCAAATGGCTCCCCGGACTCGGCGGACTGCTCGATATCTTCGATTCGCTCCTGATCGCCGCCCCAATCGGTTTCCTCTGGTGGAGCTCCGGCGCGATCCGCTGAATTCCACCCCGGTCGAAGATTTCGTGCGAAAAAACGAAGTGGTCGCCATTCAGCAGAGGCCGGGCGCCACGCGTAGCGTCAGTTGGCCCGTCTGCGCGTCGCTACCGATGGGCAACTTCCACCCCGGTCGAAGATTTCGTGCGAAAAAACGAAGTGGTGTCCATTCAGCACAAGCGAGGCGCCACGCGTAACGTCAGTTGCCCGGTCTGCGCGTCGCTATCGATCGGCAGCTTCCATCCCGGTCGAAGATTTCGCACGGAGACACGGAGGCACAAAGAAGCACAAAGGAAGGGACTGCAGCCAGTTCGTCTTCTCCGTGTTCTTACCTCTGTGCCTTTGTGCCTCTGTGCGAAAAAACGAAGTGGTGTCCATTCAGCACAAGCGAGGCGCCACGCGTAACGTCAGTTGCCCGGTCTGCGCGTCGCTATCGATCGGCAGCTTCCATCCCGGTCGAAGATTTCGCACGGAGACACGGAGGCACAAAGAAGCACAAAGGAAGGGACTGCAGCCAGTTCGTCTTCTCCGTGTTCTTACCTCTGTGCCTTTGTGCCTCTGTGCGAAAAAACGAAGTGGTGTCCATTCAGCACAAGCGAGGCGCCACGCGTAACGTCAGTTGCCCGGTCTGCGCGTCGCTATCGATCGGCAGCTTCCATCCCGGTCGAAGATTTCGCACGGAGACACGGAGACACAAAGAAACACGAAGGAAGGGACTGCAGCCAGTTCGTCTTCTCCGTGTTCTTACCTCCGTGCCTTGGTGCCTCTGTGCGGAAAAACGAAGTGGTCTCCATTTAGCAGAGGCGAGGCGCCACGCGTAACGTCAGTTGCCCGGTCTGCGCGTCGCTATCGATCGGCAGCTTCCATCCCGGTCGAAGATTTCGCACGGAGACACGGAGGCACAAAGAAACACGAAGGAAGGGACTGCAGCCAGTTCGTCTTCTCCGTGTTCTTTCCTCCGTGCCTTGGTGCCTCTGTGCGAAAAAACGAACTGGTGTCCATTCAGCACAAGCGAGGCGCCACGCGTAACGTCAGTTGCCTGGTCTGCGCGTCGCTAGCGATCGGCAGCTTCCAACCCGGTCGAAGATCACTCGGCGCAGGTGTTCCAATCGTTGACGACGGGGAGCCGGCAGCAGGAGCCGCGGCCGAATCGCCAAGTGACACCGGTTCCGATCCAGTAGCTGGCGATCGACGTGGTGGTGGAACCCCCAATCTGTTCAGTGTCGCGGAACATGCCACCGGCCATCAGGTCAAGGTCAACGCCGGGCAGAGCGTCCGAGATGCCAACGCCAAAGGTGAGTCGGTGGGGATTGGTGACGGCCAGCAGCCCTTGAGTGTAGTTGTAAGCGGGGAGGCCACCCGGGGGAACGACGCCGCCGATGTCGGCCGTCGGATTTGCGGCCAGCGGGTTCTGAGCCCAAGCGTAACCTGATCGGAGCTTGATTCGGCCCATGGTGTACTGGGATCCGATCTGCACGACGAACTGATCGTCGTAGAGCGACTTGAAGGTATCCGCGTTACCCCACAGTTTATACAGAGTGTCGACAGCCAGCAGCAGACGGCCGTCGGCGAACGATCGATTGGCGATCCCCAAGCCAATGTTCTGAGGCATGTCCATATTGACGTCCTGGTAACGATCGATCACTGGCAGTCGGATGGCGTTGTCGAAATTGAAGTGCTGCCGGGTCTGATAATAGGCCGCGATGTTGGTGGCGCTGGTCAAGTCGTAGCTGGCTCCGATGTTGCCGCGCAGGGCGTAGTCGAGCGTCATACCGCCGATACCGACGAATGGTGGGTCCAGGATACCGATCCCGAGCGACATACCAGCTCCGACGTGCAGACGTTCGGTCAGATCGACACCCAGCATGACGGGGGCCGAGAAGACCGACAGGCCCGAGTTCGTGCCGTTGCTCTCCGGAAACTGGCGGAAGTCGACGAACAGCCCGCTGGTGGTCACAAAACCGATACCGAACGTCGCCGGCAGGCCCAAGGCACTGAAGTCTTGCGTGACGCCGATGTTGCCGACGGCGCTACCTTGAGCCTCCGACTTGCCCGAAAACGGCTGGACTCCCAGCAACGGTATCGGAGCAGACTGGGTCAGATCAAACGTTCCTTCGGCCCAAGCGCCGGAGAAGGTTGCTTGAGTCCCCTTGAACTGTGTCAACGTCGCCGGATTCGCGTTGATGGCGCTGGTCAGATCCTGGGGACGAGCGATGCTGGTCCCCGCCATGCCGCCCGAGGCGGGCATCAGCGTATTGTTCAGCTCCACGCCGAATGTCTGACCCTTGGCGATGGTTGGCACGATTGCCAACACCCACACGGCACCGATCCATCTCAGCCAGCAACGCATTAGAGATCCCTCTCTCGCTTAATCACCCGTCGCACTTGGGCCTGGGCGCTCACGGCCATTCGTGGCCTGAACGCGGATCGAACCAATCCGTGGTTCGCAGCAGACGCTTATCGCCGTCATCGACGGTGGCGGAGCGGGACTTGCAGGTTCCTGCAAGCGGTCCTACAACCGCTACGCGTCATTGCTAGCATCAATGGTACAGTCTGACCGGTCCGATAGTCAGTATTGAGTCGTTCGGTCCCACCGCAGTGGTACGACGCTCGACGGCTTGCCCAGGATGGCGAGTCGGCTGGATCGGCCTGGGCGCTGGGGGCCTCAGGCAAATCGGGGTGATTGCTGGAAAGGAATCTCAGATCATGCGGATGCGGCATTGGTTCGCCACCAGCCTGCTGTTGCTGATGGCCGGACGAGCTTACGGGCAATCGGACTGTCCCTGTGCGGAGTCGGCTGAGCTGCCTGGTTGCGGGGCTGAACAGATCTGTTGTCCGAGCGTGAATGCCTGCGGCGACGCGTGCGGCAATCCGTGTTCGGAGCAATGGTTCATGGTGCCGCAGGATCCGTGCGGCTGGAACATCAAGGGCTGGATCGATGGCGGGTTCATTGGCAACACGTCGAGCCCCAACAGCAAGTTCAACGGCCCGTACAACGCGGTCGACCGCAGCAACGAGCCGATGATGAATCAGACGTACATGATCCTTGAAAAGACTCTGCCGTCGGCTGGCCGCGGCGTGGGTGGTCGAGTTGATGTGCTGTACGGCGAAGATTTTCTGGTGGCTCAGTCGATCGGCTTGGAACTGCACCCCGACGGCACTTCGCACTGGAATCCGCAGTATTACGGGCTGGCGATTCCGCAGGCATACGGCAGCATTGGCAATCAGGATCTGTCGCTGCAGATCGGCCACTTCTACTCGGTCGTGGGCTATGAAGGGGTGATGTCGCCGTACAATTTCTTCTACTCCAAGGCGTACAGCTATCAGTTCGCCGGACCGTTCACGCACTGGGGGAGCCAGTTGAACTGGAAGCCGAGCCAAGCTTGGACGATGAACCTCGGTCTGGTCAACGGTTGGAATGCGCTCGATCGGGTCAGCGACGATGTGGCTTTCATCGGTAAGGTACGTTACGACAGTCAGTCGACGGGGGCTTGGACGTCGTTTGCCCTCGTGACGGGGAAGGAATTCACCAACGTCGCCGGGCTGCCGAACATCACCAACGGCTACGCCAACCGGACGCGTTACAGCTGGCTTGTCGGTCTGCCGCTGACCTGCCGCATCGACTATGTCTTCCACCAGTGGTTGGGCTTCCAGGAGGAAGGCTATGTGAATGGCGAGCGAGCCGACTGGTATGGGGTGGATCAGTATTTGACGTATCGGATCAACGACACCTGGAAGGCGGCTACGCGGATTGAGTGGTTCAATGACGAAGAAGGGACGCGGGTCGGCTTGAACCGTCCGTCGAACCCGAACAAGCCACCGCTACCCGGCGACTTCTATTCGCTCTCCTTCGGTCTGAACTGGACGCCGACAGCCAACTTTCTGTTCCGGCCGGAAGTTCGCGCCGACTGGTATGACGGCGATGCTACCCGATTGCCCTACCAGGACGGAACGAAGGACAATCAGCTGATGCTGGGCTTCGACACGATCTTCTTGTTCTAGTCCTCAGCCTCGAGGTCGCACGTACTGGTTCGGAGGTACGTGCGACCTCCGCTGGAGGTTCTCCCATGACGGGCACCGATCACCTGGCGTATCAGCGGACTATCTGGGCCCTCGAACGGACTCAGCTGGCTTGGGTCCGCACCGCCTTCGCCGTCATGACCACCGGCTTGGCACTCGACCGAGGAACCTCCGCCCTCGAAGCCGCTCGGCTTCTCGAAAACTCAAGCTGGGTCGAAGGGGCCAACGTCGGCGGGATCCTTCTCTCGCTGGCAGCCGCCCTTCAGCTCTTCGTCGCCACCGTCAATTACGTCCGCCGCGATCGCGAATTGGCTCGTGCCTACCAGATGCCCCTGGCCCACCTCCCGGCCGCCCTTCCCATCTCCATCGCCGTCTCCCTGCTCGGCGTCGTCCTGGCCATTCTCCTGGCCCGCTGGGGCTGATCGGGCCGGCGAAGCTCCATCGGTATCACCTGGGGACTCAGTTGCGCGACGCGGGACTGGCCGTTTCGATCTACCAGGGCGCTTTGCCGGCCGCCACCTCCGCTGCCCTCGCCGCTCAGCTCCGGGGCCCTGCTCCGCAACTTCCGCGGGGCACACGGGACTGGTCACCTGGGTAGCGTTTACCCCTGACGGCCGCCGCTTGTTGTCCGCCAGCCGCGATGGGACCGCGAGGGTCTGGGATTTGTCGCACTTGGAGCGGCCTGCACCCGGACCGTGACCCTCCCCCGTCGGACTGTATCGTACGATCACCCACTAGGATGCTGGAACAGCCAGGGATGACCGTGAGCGTCGAGTTCGTGGGTAAGCCGGCTTACATGTCTCCCGAGCAGATCACCGCCGGCCGGACGCCGAGACCGGGCCGCCGACACGTTCGTCACCGAGATGGAGGCGAGCATCCTCTACGGGCGCCGGAATTTCGATGAGGCGCTGCGTGTGATGCAATCCGGACCCTTTGCAGCGCGTGTTGGATACGGGCGTGTTCTTGTACGAGGAGTATCTCTGGAGCCGCGCGTTCCTGGCCTGCATCGATGACCCCGCCTGGGTGCCGCAGGTTCCGCTGGCCAAATAGAGATCGACCCGCCACAGCCGTGAACTATCCCATCGGCGGATGCGTGGACTGGCCTAACGCCAAGCTGTCGATCAGCCGCCGCTGCAAGTGCGGATTGCCAACAATCTTGGGCACAATGTCTCGAGCACGTTCGGCTAGCTGAGGGCGGAGTCGACGTGCCGTCGACAGTGCGCGGATGGCCTCATCCATCTGGCCCGTCTCCGCCAGCACGGTGCCGCGAAACAGATGGTCCCAGAAGCAATCCGGGAGCGAGAAGCGGGGGAGCGTCGCCAGGGCCAGTTCGTGGTTACCCGTCGACAGATCGTGAATCGTTGCTCCCCAGTGAATCCAACCCGGCAACCGGGGGTTCATGGCGATCGCTTGCTGGATCAGCTCACGTCCTCGAGCCAGATCGCCGGCAGAAGCCAGCACGGCTCCCGATGCCCCCAGCTCAAAAGGCAACCCGACCGCTCGCTCAGCAGCCAAGTGCACCGCTTCGACCGCTTCGACCGTCCGCCCGGCCATTAAGTTGTAAAGTCCCAGCGCCCAAGTTCCTAAAGCCCCTTCAGGATCCGATCGCCGCGCCTGACGAACACACCACCAGGCCCGTTCCGCATGGTCGTTTGCCTTGCAGTCGGCAATCGATGCGTGAGCGTCCAGGTAGAGCACGGCCAGATTGGCCCAACCCCAACTGAAATCGGGATCGATCTTCACCGCCCATTCAGCCGATCGTACAGCGTCGTCGTAGAGGTCGTCCGCCAAGTGCATCTGGTAACGCAGACTCTTCAGCGCGGCTTGGCAAGCGGTCAGTCGATTCAGGGGCTGGCCTTGGGATTGAGTCCAGACGGCACCAGCTAGGACCCCGAACAGATCACCCAGCATCGCGGCAATCGGCTCCACGGCCCTCTCCGGAGCCATTTCACCAACGTCCGGTCCTGCCAGCAACATTCGGTCCGTCCAGATCAGCCGCCCACCTTGCAGTTCGGTCAGCCGCAGCTCGACAAGGCGACCAGACGCCATGGAACGCAGCGCCCCGGTCAGCAAAAAGTCCGCCGCTTGACGCTGGTACTCGTCGATGTTCCATCTGCCGGCCGGTAGCTTTCCCACCGACGCGAGGTCGATTAAGCCAAACCAGTGGCAACGACTCAGTCGGCGACTCAGCTCATCCGTCACGCGCCCAGCCAGGTGACGCTCCAGCTCACACCCTTCAGCCGGTTCGAGCGGCGCGATGGCCAGAATGGGCCGCCTTCTCAAGCCGTCGGACATCAGTTCGTAACCGCAGGCAATCGACCCCCGGGCGTCCGACCGATCCGACCACGGGCCGCCATGGGTGTGACGGCGAAAGACTGGACAGTAGGTCCCCTTCGGCAGCTCGATGTGCAGCCCATCATGGGCCCCGCGCGCCGCCTGGTAACGGCTTAACGCGCGGCGCAGCCTCCCGGCCACCACTCGGACAATCGAGTCCCGACGCGGATCAAACTCTCGACTGCGACCGAGCGCCCGGATGGCGACCTGCCGTTCCTTGATCCGGTCCCCCTGGCCATCCAGGGCCTGTTCCACCACAAACTTCAAAAAATCGGACAGTTGTCCCGATTTCAAGAACTCGGCGCTCCGCAAGATCCGCCCCAACACCCGTCGCACCTCGGATTCGCCAGGGACGTCATCCTGTTCGTCGGGCTCAGGCACGGGCAGCTATCTCGCAGCTGAATTCAGGTTGCCGCTATTGCGGGGGGTGAGTCATTTAACCGTAAATTACCGCTCCAGGCGGGTGTGGTCAATACACGCCGAGCGGGTCGATCGCTTAGATTCTTGGAGGGAACGGATGTCGCCGATCGTTGTCGGCGCCCAATCGGCGGGCGGTCGATGGTGTGGAACGAACTCAAGGGTTGTCTATTTCGAAGGTGAACGGTGATGATAAAGCGATGGCAATGGTGGCCGGCGATTGTGATGCTGACAATCGCCTGCGTTCAGTGGCTGGTCGAGACACCAGCGATGGCGCAACAGGGGAGCGGCAAGAAACCGAACGTGCTGATCATCTGGGGTGATGATATCGGTACGTGGAACATCAGCTACAACAGTCGCGGCATGATGGGCTATCGCACGCCGAACATCGACCGGCTGGCGCGCGAAGGTGTGTCGTTCACCGATTACTATGGCCAGCAGAGCTGCACGGCGGGTCGAGCGGCCTTTCTGGGCGGTAACGTCCCCGTGCGGACCGGTATGACCAAGGTCGGTCTCCCGGGCGCTAAGGAAGGCTGGCAGAAGACCGACGTGACGATCGCCACGGTGATGAAGAGCTTGGGCTACACCACGGGCCAGTTCGGCAAGAACCATCAGGGTGACCGCGATGAGCATCTGCCGACGATGCACGGGTTCGATGAGTTCTTCGGTAATCTGTATCACTTGAACGCCGAGGAAGAACCCGAGAATCGCGACTATCCGCGCGACATGAAGATGGCCAACGGCAAGACGTTCCTCGAGAACTTCGGCCCCCGCGGCGTGCTCAAATGCAAAGCGGACGGCAAGGGCGGCCAGACGATCGAAAACACCGGTCCGCTGACCCGCAAACGGATGGAAACAATTGACGAAGAAACCCTGGCGGCTGCCAAGGACTTCATCAGTCGTCAGCACAAGGCGGGCAAACCGTTTTTCTGCTGGTGGAATGCCACCCGCATGCACTTCCGCACGCACGTCAAACAGGAAAACGTCGGGATCTCAGGCCAGGACGAATACAGCGACGGGATGGTCGAGCACGACCGGCACGTCGGCGAACTGCTGAAGGCACTCGACGACTTGGGCATCGCCGATGACACGATCGTCCTCTACTCGACCGATAACGGTCCCCACTACAACACGTGGCCCGACGCCGGGACGACTCCCTTCCGCAGCGAAAAGAACTCGAACTGGGAAGGTGCTTATCGAGTGCCGGCGTTTGTCCGCTGGCCAGGCAAGTTCGGCGCCGGAGTGACCGTCAACGGCATCGTCTCGCACGAAGACTGGTTGCCGACGCTGGCCGCCGCCGCCGGCGATACGACGATCAAAGACAAACTGGCCAAGGGTGTGGAACTCAACGGCCGCACCTATCGCAATTACATCGATGGCTACAACATGCTGGATTACTTGAGTGGCAAGCAGGAAGACTCGCCGCGCAAGGAATTCATCTATGTCAACGATGACGGCCAGATCGTCGCCATCCGCTACAACGATTGGAAGACCGTCTTTCTGGAGAACCGGGGCGAAGCGTTCGGTGTCTGGCGTGAGCCGTTTATCGAACTACGAGTCCCGTTGCTCTTCAATCTCCGCCGCGATCCGTTCGAGAAGGCTCAGCATAACGCCAACGTCTATCACGATTGGTTCCTGGAACGTCCGTTCATCGTGGTCCCCCTGCAACAACTGGCCGGCAAATTCCTCATGACGTTGAAGGAATATCCGCCCAGCCAGACTCCAGGCTCGTTCAACCTCGAGAAGATCCAGAAGCAGATCGAGGCAGGGGCCGGAGGCAATTAGTAGCCGCGACGGCGTCGGTCGGCTCGCCCGACCAAGTCGCCGTCGTCATCATTCTCGTCGCAGCTCATGTGCCGGCTGGCCAGTACCCACGGCCAGCCGGCCGAGCGCCGATCAGGTCTTGTAATCTCAGCTCGTGCGACCTCTGCACAATGCTCTCGGTCAGTAGCGATAGCCGATACCGACGTTCGTGAAGAAGTTCGGTGTCTGGTCGTTCAGCCCCCAGCCAGCTCGGACACCGACCTCCGTGTTCGCGTTGATCAGATAGTGCACCCCTGGGCTGACAAACTGCACTACCGTCTCTTTTGCACGCCCGTCGCTGAACGTGCCGAAGTACTCGACATGAGCCTTCCAGCGCTCACCCAGCGGCACCTTCAACACGGTCGATGGCGACCACGTGTTGAAATGGTCGTCCTCCAGGCTGCTCGTGGCGTACCGCAAACCTGAATCCCACGTCCAGCCTCGGGCCAGCTGCCAGCCAACGACCGGTGTGACGGAAAAATCAGTCGACGATGACTTGCCGCTGGTCGGCGTAAAGCCCTGCACAATGATCGAACTTTGCGGTCGCCAGCCCGACTGTGAAGTCAACCAGATCTTGCCGCCGTACAGAATCCGCGATGCCCGCTCCAACTCAGGCTCCGCTTCAAAATCGTCCGGCACGTTCCCCGACACCGGACTCCCCGCCCCACCGACTTCATAGTTCCAGCCGACTCGCAGCTCGATCGTGTCGGTCAAACCCATCCGGGCAATGAATTCGGGGTAGCTGTGCGTGTCGTCCACCCGCCGATTGTCAATAAACGAGTAAGCCGCCTCGTAAATCACCCGACTGCGACCCGCTACCGATGTTGCCGGTGTGAACGAATCGCGGTCCGTCTCGATCTCCTCCGTCCCGCCCTCTCGGTCGGTAACGCCCCCCTGCCCCTCTTGGCCAAATGCCGTCGCGGTGAGGATCAGCGGGATGGCCAGCAGGGCCAATAACGTGCGAAGAACCATCGTCGTCTCTCGGGTCGGGACCTAGACATCTCTATAGCTCTTCGGGCCGGGCAAAGGCCCCCCTTCATCCCACTTGGCTACCCCGTCATAAATTGCCCTGCCCAAATTACCTAACCGTAAACCACAGCACTCCAAAGTCGAACGCAATCAGACACCGGGCTCGCCCACACCGATTCCGGTCGACCCGGTCTCCGGTCACCGACTGGATGTTTCTCTTGGGTTCGATCGTGCTCGTCGTCACCATCGCCGCGGCCGCCGAGTGTGAACATGCACACCGGCGAGTGGCCTGTTGTCTGTCAACGGATCGTCGTATGATGGACCCCCAGGCAAGACGCTCGTCGGTCCTCCGGGAATATTCCCCGATCCGAGTCTTCTAGCGAAGGTAGATCTCATGTCTCGCAGATTCCTGGGCAGACTGGCCCTGGTGGCCGTCGGCCTGGTCGGGGGTTGGGCCCTGACCGCCATCTCCGCTCAAGTTTCCACGCAGCCGGCGGATGTCAGCACGACACGAGTCGGTACTCCCGACAGCCCGCTGATGACCCTCGACTGGCTCGTCGGTGATTGGGTCGCCACGACTGAGAACGGTTCGATGGAGTTCTCGTGCAGCTATACCAAGAACAACGCCTTCCTGATCCGATCCTTTCGCGTCATGGCCGAGAACCAAGTGACCATGTCGGGAATGCAGGTCGTGGCCTGGGATCCGGCTCAGCAAGCCCTGCGTTCGTGGACCTTTGATTCCGACGGAGGCTTTGGCGAAGACGTCTGGACTCAACGCGGCGCCAGCTACACCATGCGGTCGAAATATACGCTGGCCGACGGCGGCACCGGCTCAGCAATCAACATGATGTCGTACATCAGCCCCACGGAGTTCGTCTGGAAGTCAACCCATCGCGAAGTCGACGGGCAATTGCAGGGCCATGGCCAGGCGATCGGATTCAAGCGAGTCGGCGGGGGTAGCGGCGCCGCAGCCGGGCTGGGCGCTGAAGGAGGATCCAACTGATGAAAATCAATCACTTGTTCGGTTGGGCCCTCGCAACTCTACTCGCCTCGACACTTGTCCTCCCGCACCAAGCCGTCGGGCAGGCTCGAGGTGGCGGCGGCCGTTCGGCCGGTCACGGCGCCCATTCCGGGCTCGGAGGCAATCGCGGTCCGGCCATGTCACGCCCCGGCCCCAAACCGGGCGGCGGCGGTGGCCCAGCCGCTGGAGCGAAACCGGGTGGCGGATTCCAACGCCCCGGTGGTCAAGGACGACCGGCCGGGCTCGGCGGCGCGGGGGGCGGAATTGGTGGTCCCGGCGGATTGGGTGGAGCTGGTAGGCCAGGCGGTGTCGGCGGCGCAGGTGGTGTTGGTGGGCCCGGTGGCGCTGGTGGCGGTGGTGGCACTGTGCGACCCAACGCTCCCGGAGCACGTCCAGGTGGCGCGAGCCCGTTGCAACCGGGCGCCGCGCGACCCGGCAACGCCGGGCCTCGGCCTGGACTCGGCGGCGGTCCCTCCGCTTCTCAGCTGGATGACTTCCTGGGCCGACCCGGGGGGAACTTGCCGGGGGCAGGTCGTCCCGGTGGAGCCACCACGTTGCCAGGGGTCAACAATCGACCCGGCGTGAACAATCGACCGGGTGGGGCCAACAACAATTCGATTCTTCGTCCCGGACCAAACGATCGGCCCGGTGCGGGTAACGGCGGGGTGGCCAACAACGGTCTGCCGGGCCTGAATAACGCCAATCCGCCGCGACCGGGACAACGCCCCAATCTGCCGGGGAATAACATCAACCCGGGTCGCGACATCAACATTGGTAATGTGAATATCGGCAACTCCGTCGACTTCACACAGAACCGGGAAGCCTGGATCGACAATCGGCATGTCACCGGGAACGAAGTCCGGGTGAACGCTGGCAATCGTTACGCTAACGTCTATCAGAGCGGCGTCTATCGCCGAGGAGTTGTCGGCGGGTACCCGTATTACTCACATTGGGACGCTGGTAATCCGTATGCCGCCTGGGCGGTACCCACCTTTGCCGCGGTCGGCTCGTTCCTTGGAGCGAGCTTCGCTACGGCTCAACCGGTCTACTACGGCTATGGCAACGGCGGCAACGTCTATTACGAGAACAACACGGTCTACGTCGACGGGCAAGCGTCGGGGACTCCCGACCAATACGCTCAGCAAGCGTTGAGCGCCGTTTCGGCCGCCCCGGCTGCCGATCAGGTTTCTTCCGACGACTGGATGCCGCTGGGCGTGTTCGCTCTATCGGACGAAGACGTGGGCGACTCCCAATCGATGATCGAGCTGGCGGTGAACAAGCAGGGCGTGCTCGGCGGTACGTATTACAACGAATCGACCGGCGTCTCCCGCCCGCTTAAAGGGACCGTCGACCAGAAGACGCAACGAGCCATCGTCGGATTTGCGGATGGCAAGAATGACAACGTGGCTCTCGAGACGGGGATCTACAACCTGACTCAGGATGAGGCCCCGGCTCTGCTCCATCACGGCACCGAGCAGTCGAGCCCCGTGTTGCTGGTCCGACTGAAAGCGCCGGAGAAACAACCCTAACTCCTCGCCACTGTGGAGGTCGTACCTACCTCCCGCACCACCGAAACTGAGCTGCGCGCAGTGGAGGTCGCACCTACCTCCCGCACTACCGGAACTGAGCTGCGCGACGTGGTCTTAAGCGGGAGGTAGGTGCGACCTCCACGGTAACTGAGCTGCGCGACGTGTGCATGGGCGGGAGGTAGGTGCGACCTCCGCGTAGCGCCTGCAAAGTTGCTCCGGCCGCCGGCCAGCTCTCCTGGCCGGAGCCCCGGTCTGAGTGAGCTAGAAGGCGAGTCGCGCGCCTACTTTATCCCAGACCTCGTCCTCGCGAGTGGAGGTCGCACCTACCCTCCCGCCCGACACTTCTGCCAGCACTGCTAGCACTTCGCCACACGAGGTCGCACCTACCTCCGCGGAGGTCGCACGTACCTCCGTGAAGTGCTAGCAGCGAGCAGGTGCGGATTACTGCTGGAAAAACGGGGCTGAACTTGCCCACGCCGACCTCCACGTGACTGAGTGCCTTGGCTGCCGGCCCATGACGGTTATACTGTTACGACGGTAGCGGTGCGCGCAGCCAACGCGCCCGGCTCGTCAGGGGGGTGGCGGACCTCAATCAACAAAAAAAGGGGGTCCCGTTCGCCGCGACGGAACCCCCCTCATATTGGCTGTTTCGTGTTGGCCTGACGACCTCGACGAAGACCCACAGCCACTGATTGGGTATCGGAAATCCGGTTGAGTGGACTTTAGGTGGGTCGAGAGGCGGGGGAAATCAGGCCCTAGAAAGGTGGTTGGTCCCCGGATGATGGACGTGCACGGTCGAGTCGGAAAGCTGGCGCTGGAAGACGGCACGGTATTCACGGGCCTGGGCTTTGGAGCCGAAGGCGAAGTGGATGGGGAAGTCTGTTTCAACACGTCGATGACCGGCTATCAGGAGATCCTGACCGATCCCAGCTATCGTGGCCAGATCGTTGCCATGACCTACCCGCTGATCGGCAACTACGGCGTCAACCACGAGGACGTCGAAAGCAATCGACCCCACTTGGCCGGGTTTGTGGTGAGTGAGCGGAGCCGGACCAGCAGCAACTTTCGGTCGGAACAGGAACTGGACGATTATCTGCGGCAGCACGGGATCCTGGGACTGTCGGGGATTGATACCCGGGCCTTGGTCCGCCGGATCCGCATCTCAGGAGCGATGAAAGGGATCTTGTCGACCGCCGACCTCGACGATGCAAGTCTCGTGGAGAAAGCTCGGCGCAGCCCCGGACTGGTGGGGCGGGACCTCGTCCGCGAGGTCGTTGACCCGGGCCGACGCACCTGGGACGAACCGCTCAGCGGATTGGCCAAGCTGCATCCGGAACCGGTGCCACAGACCGGTCCGCACGTCGTGGCGCTCGATTTCGGCATGAAATGGAATATCGCTCGGCACCTGCGCGACTTGGGTTGTCGAGTGACCATTCTGCCCGGGACCGAAGCGACCGCTCAGCAAGTGCTCGAATGCAAGCCGGACGGCGTATTTCTCTCGAATGGACCAGGCGACCCCGAGCCGCTCGACTACGCCATCCGGACCATTCAAGGAGTGCTGCCGAAGGTCCCCGTGTTCGGCATCTGTCTCGGCCACCAGCTCCTGTCACTTGCTTGCGGAGCTCGAACATTCAAGCTGAAGTTCGGGCACCGTGGAGCGAATCAGCCCGTGCTGAACCTGTTGACCGGCCGCGTCGAGATCACCGCTCAGAACCACGGATTTGCCGTCGAAGAGACCACGCTGCCCGATTGCCTCGAGATCACTCATCGCAATCTCAACGACAACACGATCGCCGGAGTCCGGCACCGTGAGTACCCGGCGTTTGCCGTGCAGTACCATCCCGAGGCGTCGAGCGGTCCGCACGACAGCCGGTATTTGTTCGAGCAGTTTTACGGACGCCTGTTGAAGGCATGAAGCGGCGCTCATCATCTCGACGGTCATCATCTGAGCGCTCGTCATCTGAGCGGGCCAAGTCGGCCGGCTCAACGGGCCAAGGCTCAGCCAAGGCCGCGTCCAATTCGGCCACCCCGGTTACTTCGTCGCTCGAATCGACGGCCGCCGATCGAGTCACTACCGCGTGGATGATGGCCTTGCTGGCGACGTTATTGGCCGAAGCAGCCGGTATGGTGACGTCGTGGCTGGGCCGCAGCGAATCGCCGGCCGGTCGCTGGACGGCGCTGGCCGAACTCGCTCTGGTTGTCGCCTGCACCACCGGCCTGGTGGCGTTCGGGCTGATGCTGGCCGCCCTGAAACTGCGTCGCATCCGAGCCCCGCGCGCCATCGTGCTGGTCTCGATCGTCGCCAGTCTCCTCCCCTGGCTCGCCGTACTCCTCCGCCCCGCTCAGTAAGTGCTGATTGTGGTGCTGATTGTGGTGCTGATTGTGGTGCACTCATTGTGGTGCAGGCGTCCCGCCTGCCTCTGCTTCTCTCTGCCTCTCTCTCCACGTCCTCCGCTCCCAACTCTCCCTGAAATGGCAGCCACACTACAGCTGCCAGGAAAAGGCAGGCGAGACGCCCGCACCACAATCGGGAGGCAGGCGAGACGCCCGCACCACAATCGGAAGGCAGGCGAGACGCCCGCACCACAATCGGAAGGCAGGCGAGACGCCCGCACCACAATCGGAAGGCAGGCGAGACGCCCGCACCACAATCGGGAGGCAGGCGAGACGCCCGCACCACAATCGGGAGGCAGGCGAGACGCCCGCACCACAAAGCGGAGGCCGCGCACTGGATCAGCTGGAGTGAGCTGGTTCGGGGTTACCGGAGAGGCAGCGGTTGATTTGGCGGATGGCTTGGCGCAAGCGGTTTTCGTTTTCGACCAGGGCCATGCGGAGGAAGCCTTCGCCGGAGGGACCGAAACCGCTCCCCGGACTGACCGCCACGTTGGCTTCTTCCAGCAGTTTCATGGCGAAGTCCATCGTCGACATGCGGCTCCGCCACGGCTCGGGGACCGGCGCCCAGACGAACATGCCGGCTCGTGGAGCGGTGACGTTCCAGCCGAGCCGATTCAGGCCTCCGACCAGCACATCGCGACGGCTCTGATAGATCTGCGATTGTCGTTCCACGGCCGCTTCGGTATGGCGCAGCGCCATGATGGCGGCGACCTGGATGGCTTCGAACATGCCGTAGTCGTAATAGCCCTTGATGATCCCCAGTCCGCGAATCATCTCGGAATTGCCCGAACAGAAACCGACTCGCCAGCCGGCCATGTTGTAACCCTTGCTCATCGTGGTGAATTCCACCCCGACGTCGATGGCCCCTGGTGCCGCCAGGAAGCTGGGAGGACGGTAACCGTCGAAAGCCACGTCGGCGTAAGCAAAGTCGCTGATCACCATCAGCCCGTACCGCTTGGCCAGCTTCACCACATCGACAAAGAAATCCTGCTCGACCGTCACCGAGGACGGATTGTGTGGATAGTTGATGATCAGCAGCTTGGGTTTCGGATAGAGATGCTGGCAGGTGAAGGCGATATTCTGCAGGAACTTTTCGTTGTCCTTCACTTCCAGCGAGATGACGTTGCCCGAGGCCAGCGCAATAGCGTAGGTGTGGACGGGGAAATACGGAGCCGGCACGATGGCCGTATCACCCGGGCCCATCAGCGCCAGGCACATGTGCGAAAAGCCTTCTTTCGATCCGAGACAGACAATCACTTCGGAATCGGGGTCCAGCCGCACACCGTATCGCTTGAGGTACTTGCTGCAGACTTCACGCCGCAGGTTCAACACCCCGTTGGATTTGCTGTAGCCGTGGTTGGACGGATCTCGAGCGGCTTCGTTCAGCTTGTCGATCACCAGCTGGTCGGGCGGCTCCGAGGGATTCCCCATCCCCAGGTCGATGACGTCCAGCCCCGCTCGACGTTTGGCGTACAGCGACGCGTTGATCCGCCCGAACATGTACGGCGGGAGACGCATCACCCGAGAAGCGAACTGTACTTGAAAGGGGCTGTCCGGCCCCCCGTCTTGATTCGATCCAGCCTCTGACATCCCGATACCTGCTGGCGGCTGAGCCGCGCTAGAAAAGACGCTCGATGAGCCACGGCCTCCGATCGGGGGCGACACGTCCCCGCCAGCCCATTGGAGCGAATACCTTACAGACATTGTGAGCCGGGAGAGGTTCTCGGGAAAGGCCCGCTCACAGTTTTCCGGGGCTTCCCGGCCCCCGAGACGGGGGCCGGACTGCCCAGGAGGACGTTTTTCTCGCGTCGGGGGCGGGCCTCCAACGACCGGCCGCCCTCCGACAGGTCGGCTCAGCGGGGAACCTGCACCGGGATCGGGCGGGCGCCCCCCTTGGTGTTCGAGCCAACTGGTTTGACCGCCTGATCGCGGCGAGCGGTGGCGGCGACCGGGGACTGGGAGGTCCCCACCAGGAAGTTGTCGATCTGCGAGGCCGCCATCAGCTGGTCGTACTTGTCGGCCATGGCCAGCCGCAGCTTCTTCTCGTGGATGTCCTTCGTCAGCTCGTCCTTCACGTCTTCCAGTTTGGCCACCACCGGTTCGGTGCGCCCCACGTAGTACATGATGACGAACGTGTCACCGACCGCCACGATGCCGCTGATCCGGTCGTTGTTGGTCAGCTCAAAGGCCGCCTTCTCCAGCGATTCCTGGCCACTGTGCCGCTGAATGGGCGGGACTTCGCCCATGTTGGCCCGTGACACGGGTTCGATTGAATACTGAGCGGCGAGCTGGCCGAAGTAGGCCTTGGTCGGATTCTTCCGCGCCAGGTCCCAGACTTCCTGAGCCACTCGCTGGTTGCTGACCACAATCGCCAGCACTTCCACGCGCGGACCGTAGTTCGCTTCAAAGCCCTTCTGCAGATCGTCGGGCGTGATGGTGATTTCGGCAGCCACCATCTTCTTGAGTGCTGCTGATGGCCACACCGCGTCACGGACGTAGTGCTTGATCTGCAAGCCCTGCTCGTCGGTCACCACCTTCAACCAGCGGTCGACGTCGGCCTTCTCACCCGAGGCATCAAAGTAGCCGTAGCTCTCAGCCGCCCGAGCAATCTCCGTGCGAATGTCGTCCTCAGAAACTGACAGGTTCGACTTCTTCAACGATTGGCTCAGCAGCGTATAGCGAATTTCGCTCTCCAGAACCTCAGGAGCGTAACGCACCAGGCATTCGTTCATCAGGTACTGAATGGGGACCGGCTTGTCGTTCACTAGCGCCGCCACTCCAGGATGCTGCTTGGTCAGCTCCGCGTTGTTGAACACGTTCACGACCTTCGCGTCCTGCTGCAGACGCCCAAACAGATCGGTTGCTGCCGTCCGCAGATTCTCGTCGACAATCTGCTGCTTCAACCGGTCCTCGGTCTGTTTCCGGGTCTGGGGCGGAATGTGAGTGGGCGGAATGTGCCGCTCGCACTTGAATACCAGATACTGCCCGTGGACGTTCACCACCGGCGAAAGCTCGCCCTCCTTCAGTGCAAACACGGCCTGCTCGACTTCCGGTTCGCCCATGTGCTTGCGAATCGGAGGAATCAGACCTCGAGCGGCGGCGCTGTTGCTGTCCTCGGAGTATTCCTTGGCCAACGCGCCGAACTGATCCGGATTCGCCTTGGCTTTGGCCAACGCCTCCTCCGCTCGCTGCGGAGTCGTCGTGGCGATCATGCGGACCTGCACCTTCGCCCCAAACTGTGACTCAAAGGCCTTCTGCAGCTGTTCCGGGGTTACGGTCAGCTTGTCAGCGGCCAGCCGCTGCAGCGCCAGCATCGGCCAGATGATGTCCTGGCGATATCGCTCGGCGTTAATGTGCCGCTCCTCCTGCAACATCTTCAGCCACAGGTCGGTCGACAGATTGAATCGTGCCGCAGTGGCCGCGATCTCCCGATCGACGTCCTCCGGCGAAATCACAATGCTTCGCTTCTGGCACTCCTGCATGATCAAATGCTTGTTGACCAGGCTCTCCAGCACCTCCTCGCCAAACCGTTCCAGACACTGTTCGCCCAGCTGAGTCCGTGTGATGCGCTGGTGGTTCACGACGGCCACCGTCTCGGGAATCTCAGTGCGGCCAGCGGCCGGAGCGGCACCACCCTGAGCCGTACCGGCAGCCTGAGCAGCAGCACCTTGAGCGGCAGCTGTTGCTGGCGGGGCCGATTGAGCCGTTCCGGCGGGCGATGTGCGGGGAGCGGGCGACTTGGCGGCCGGAGCTTGTCCGGCAGGTGCCTTGGCGGCCGGAGCGGCCGGTTGTTGAGCTGAGGCAGTGGCCGGAGCTACCCAGTCGCGCACCTGGACGGCCGAGTACCAGACGGCTGCCGAGGCACAGGCCATGGCCAACCGCGAACGCCAGTCCTCTGGCAAATAGTCGGCGAAAATACGTAGCGAGTCCTTGCCGGTCATCAGAATCCCTCCTTGACGAACGTTCCATCCTTACGCAGACAGCACGCGCAGATTCCTTCGACGTTGCTGCCTGATCTTGCGGGACCGGCAATGTAAAACGCCGGCCAACGCAGAGTCAAGATCGATCAATGCTGCCAGCCGGCAGGACCAGATGCTAGCAATTGCCAATCCGGTCCCGCCCAGTGCTGAAAGCGAAGCACTCCGTCAACGATTCCCAACGCGACAAAGCGATTTGATCAACGTGCGAAACCGTCCCCTCAGAACGCGGTCGTCGTTCAGGATCGTCCCGATTGCCTGGTCATTCACGAACTGCGCATTTGCGGCGCCGGACAGGTTCACGACGAACGTTTCGTTCGATTCCTTTTTCCGATCGCCCTTGACGGAAACCTTGATTGTTTGTTTGGTTTGTCCTGGGGCGAAGGTGATCGAACCCGATTTGGCCGTGTAATCACCGTCGCTCACCGTCGCCGTTCCGTTGGCAGTGGCGAAGGAGACGGTGACCGGTACGTCGTACGGTGCCGACAGGGTTACCGTGAACACGAATGCCGTCGTCCCTGAGTTGCCTTCTTTCTGGGTGACATTACCGACGGAGACCCGCGGTTCGTCGTCGACGATGCTCCCCGTACCTTGGCCATCGAACACCACGGCGTTTGACGCTCCGGTCAGATTGACGTAGAACTGCTCGTCCGACTCGCCGACCCGGTCACCCTGCACAAGAATCACGACAGACTTGCTCGTCTCGCCTGGCAGGAACTGGATCATTGTACTAGCCGCAGCCGTGTAATCAGCCGGAGCGATGGCCGTACCATCGGCTGTCGAATAATTGACCGTCACGGTTTGAGTGGAGGGTGCGGACAGGGAGACCGTGAATGTGGCTGAGCGAGTACCGGTGTGACCTTCGACCACCGTCGTATCGCTGATGCTGATTGTCGGCGGCTGAGGAGCTCCGTCGTCGACAATTGTCCAGAGTTCCATCCCGTGCAGCCCGTCGTCGCCGGAGAAAAAGACGGAATCGCCCGCAGCTGCCAGCGAGTCCACATAAAACGCTGTGATAGGAATGGTCCCTCCGGAAGTGGCGTCAGTCTGCCAAAGCCGCCGCGTGCCCGTGCCGTCATCAGCGGTGAAGTAGAGCTTATTGCCGATGGAGGTGAGATGCGCGGGTGCGGAACTTGCCTCGCCTTGAGCAATATCCTTGACGAGGTAGGTGCCGGCCGGCGTCCCGTCGGTCCTCCAAAGTTCGGTGCCGCTGGTGCCGTTACGAGCTGCGAAGTAGAGCATACCGTTCAAGAAAAGCATTTCAGACGCGGGCGTCATCGACCATTCAGCCCCCGCGTCGATGTCCTTCACCAGCACGGTACCGGCCGCTGTACCATCGCTCTTCCACAGCTCGCGGCCATTCTTTCCGTCGTCAGCCGTGAAATACACGAAGCCGTTCGCATTCGTCAGATTGGCAGGGTCGGAGCTGCCGCTACCCGACCGAATGTCTTTGACTAACTTGGTCCCAGCTGCTGTCCCGTCACTCTTCCAAAGTTCCGATCCATTCGTCGAATCGTAAGCGGAGAAGAACAACGTGCCGTTGATGTTCACTAGGTTTCGGGCGTTGAGTGCCGGCAGGGGTACCGTTCCGCCGGGCGTCCCGTCGGTTTTCCAGAGTCCCGATCCTCGGCTAGAGTCAGTTGCCGTAAAGAACAACGTCCCGTTGACGTTCGTTAAGTCGCGAGGTGAGGAACTGTTGGGATAGTAATGGCCGTAGTATCCTTGGTAACTCCCGGTGTACAGGTCTTTCACCAGGGTGGTGCCGGCCACCGAGCCGTCGCTGCGCCAAAGTTCCTGCCCCGTGTCCTTGTCGTTGGGGACGAAGTAGAGTGTGCCGTTGACGTCTGTGAGACTGTGAGGGCTGGAGGGCCAGATGGCTGAGCCAAATGATCCAATCGACTGAGTACCGGCCGGAGTGCCGTCAGATTTCATCAAGTCAAAGCCACTGGTGAAGAAGAGGCGACCGTTCACGCCAACGAGGTTTTCAGCATTGCCACCGCCGACACGGACCGTCCCCGCCTCAGTTCCGTCGCTCTTCCAAATATCGCCGTGTCTTTGATGGCCATCAGCAGCAAAGTAGACGCTCCCGTTGACTGCCGTCAGTTCCCGAGGCGACGAGCCATAGGTGGTCGCGTTAACGTCCTTGACCAGCATGGTGCCGGCGTCAGTTCCGTCGCTCCGCCACAACTCAACTCCGTGACTGCCGTCGTCAGCGCGGAAGAAAAGCGTCCCGTTCAAATTGGTCAGTAGCGACGGATCGGACGATCCATTCGCAGGACGGATGTTCTTGACCTGCACGGTCCCCGCCACCGTCCCATCACTCTTCCAGAGCTCAGTGCCGAAGCTGCCACCGTTGTTGCCATTGAAGTAAAGCGTCCCGTTCACGTTGGTTAGGTAGGCAGGGCCGGTGTACACTGCGGTGGGATTGATGGTGGTCAGCGGCACGGTGCCGGCTTCGGTTCCGTCGCTTTTCCAAAGCCACAGGTTGTAGTCCGTATTCGTGGCGGTGAAGAAGAGTGTTCCGTTCACGACCGTCAGCTCACGAGGGTTCGAGTTGTTCGGACCGACCCCAACATAGAGATCGTAAGAAAACCCTGGAAAGATATCCTTCACCATCGTCGTACCTGCGGAGGTGCCGTCGCTGCGCCACAGCTCGACGCCGTCGGTGCCATTACCTGCGGCAAAGTAGAGTTTCCCATTGACATTCGTCAGATTGCCCAACCATCCGACAAAACCATCCTTGACGATGGACGTACCATTTGCCGTGCCGTCGCTTTTCCAGAGCTTGCGGGTACCACTACCGTCGTCGGCCGTAAAGTACAGCGTTCCGTTGACGTCGGTCATTTCAGACGGAAAGGAATCTTGCGCGCCAGGGGCAAGATCCTTGACGAGCGTTGTTCCGGCATTCGTCCCGTCGCTGCGCCAGAGTTCAACGCCGCGATTGGTATCGCGGGCCGCAAAGTAGGCGAATCCGTTGAAGACAGTCTTCGTGATCACATAACTAGGCCCGTTGAGCCCCGCGACTTTGACCGTGCCGCCCGATGTCCCGTCGGTTTTCCAGAGTTCCGATCCGCCTGCTCCGTCATCGGCGGTGAAGAGCAGCGAACCATTCAATTCGACAAAGTGGTCCGGGATAGACCCCGTTTTCCCCGGGAAGATGTCCTTGACCAGCGAAGTCCCGGCGGCCGTGCCATCTGTTTTCCACAGCTCGTAGCCATGGGTACCGTCGTCGGCCGTATAGAACAGGTTGTGACCTAACTTCGTAAGGACACTCGGATTGGCACTATTCTTGCCCGAGTTGATGTCCGCAACCAGCGCCGTTCCGGCGGCCGTTCCGTCCGTTTTCCAAAGCTCTTGGCCATGCACGCCGTCGTCCGCATTGAAATAGATCGTCGAGTCGAGCTGAGCCATTTGGGACGGATAGGACGGCAGACTGTTGGCGTTGATATCCGCCACCAGATGAGGTGTCACCGCAAACACCACGCGCTCGTCCAGCCGTTCGAGATTGAGTGACCTGCGTGGTCGAGGCGTACCAGACGATCGGCCGGATTTGAAATGTTGGCGGCGTACATTCGGCCGATGATTCGGGGCGGAAGAGCTCATGAGGTTAGACTCCGTGTTGGAGAGTTCGAGTTGGAATTGGACAAGGCTGCCGGCGCCGCCGGCGCCGGAATGAATACATCAGCAGCGGGCCTCGTCGGCCGGTTGAGGCACGGTCCAGATCGGCGAGACGCCGTCCAGGCTGGCGTAAGGCCCCGACAGTGCTGGGCAACGAGCAAATGGCACCACCTGGACGTCAAAGATCTCCTCGACTCCCGAGATGAATTCCAGATGGGCCACCAGCCTGCCGGTGCCGAGATCCACGACACCGACTCCACACTTCAAATCCGGCCGACGCTCAGCAATCGGCATCCCACCAAACGTCGACGTTTCACGGATCTTGGATAATCCGACAAACGCGTAACGGTCGTGCATCGCCAAACCTCGCGTGTAGCCGGGCAGCTCAGCTACCGTCTCGGCCTGACCATTGGCCGGATCGATCCATACCAGCTGGCCAGCGCCCGAGTGCAGCATCCAGATTCGCCCGGCGTGGATGCGCGGCGAATGAGGCATGGCGAATCCGCGCGCCACGGTCTGGCCGCTGGCCACGTCGATCAGGCAACCGCCCGTCGTCTTCTGATGTCGCCAGCCTTGCGGCGTATCCGTTTCGGCCAGAGCCGTCACGAGACGCGGCACCCCGCCCGACATGGCCAGCCCGTTCAAGTGACAGCGATCCTCGGCAGCCAAGGCCGTCAGAAACGGCGGACGCCATCGCGGTACGAAGCTGTGCTGGCCGTCGAGCGTACAGAGGCAGCCGAAAGCCGTATTGACCAGCCACAACTCTTCGGCTCCCCAGGACATCTCGTGCACTTGAATCTCGCCGGTAAAATGAGCCGAGCGAGTCAGGAAGCAAGCATCGTGGCGACCCACGGGCTCAACGCGCGGGGCGAGCTCAGGAGCGGATGGCAAGAACCAGACCTGAGCCCGCCCACCCACCGCGATCGCACCCGGCCGCACGGCCAAACCCATCACACGGTCAAAGTTGTGATACGACAGCGTCAGCTGATCCTCGGCCACGCCGACCGACACGACCTTCCCGGCCTGATAGGTGGATACCAGCAGCGACACACCCAGCTGGCTCAATAGCTCCGGCAGTGCACGCGTGTATTCGTGGCTAACGGCTCGCGTTCCCGCAGCTTGCTGTGGTGCATCGGTCAAAGAGCCGATCGGACTGGTGGCGCATTGGCTGAGTTCAGCGGTTGTCATACGGGGGCTCCTGTGAGATTTCAACAGTTGGCAGTCGTAGGCGGGTTACCGATTCGGGGTAGAGATTGTCCCGTCAAAGGATCCCAAGGTCACACCATTCACGCCTGTCGCCGCGTCAGCCAGACGTCGAACTACGAACTCTCCGGTGGCATTCGAAAACCTACCGGTAGACGAATCGGGATCGATGGTGGCATTTTCCGTGATCAGCACGTGGCCAGGTCTCACCAGGGCTGACGATCCGGTGAAGCGTGCGACCAGCACGTCGCCATTGGCAGCGATGAAGGTGTAGGTGCCCGAGGCCGAAACCGGCCGCGTGCCAAAGTTGACCTCGGCTTCGATGACCAGCTTGAACAGTCCCAGGTGAGTCGAATTGCCGGTCAATTCGAAGTGGTCACGAAATTCAGGAGGAGCGATCGGCGTGCGAGTGATCAGGCGGCCCGCAAGTTGACCCTTAAAAGGAATTGCCTGAGTCTCCTCCAGCCATTTCTGATAGTCGGGTGTCTGTTTCCAACGTTCGTAGGCCGCACCAGGGCCGACCAAGTCGACGTCCGCGCCAAGATCTTCGCCATCCGGCCCCGCACGATAGCCCGCACTGTCGGGACGGAGCCGGAAGTCGGCGGCGACCAGTTTGTCGGGAGCTTCGAAGAGTCGTGAAGACAAGTTTCCTCCTTGGAAATGAACAGCCCCTTCGTGAATCTTTGTGCCGAGATTTCCCCAAAATGAGCTCCAGTCTGCTGTGGTCTTGATGCCCAAATGCCGGTTCTGCTGGTTGTCTGACGTCGCGGCAAAATCCTTGCGGATGGAGTAAAGATTGTCACGATCCGACCAGGCGATCAGTTTTTTGAGCAGCGCGCGATCCTCGTCTTGTGTTCTGAGCTGCCAATCGTGCCGCCCCAACCAGAAAATGGAATCTGAGTGGATGAGATTTGCGTAAGCATCGATTTTGACCAAACCGAGCTCGGCACTTTCGAGCAACGGCCGATTCGCGTCTGGGCAACCGATGTATATGGCCGGACTCCTGTCGGCGATGATCGTGTTGCGGCCGAGACGGATGTGATCACCACTGGGGCTGGGAGGGGAGCGGACCCACCAATCGGAAGTGATCTTGCCGATCAAGATGTTGTTCTCAATAAGGAAGCTGTGCGATTCGCCAAAGTGCGAACTTAGCGAGATTCCGGAGGGACAAATAAATTCGCAGTTCCGGACAACGTTCCGGTCAGCATCAAGGCCGAGGACGTCATTTCTGTAGAGGGAATTGGGGCTGGTGAGAAATCGACAATTGGTAATCCACAGAGACGGGCCTACACTGAATACGAGATAAGGCCCTGCAACCGCATTTCCAACAGGACCGTCTGCAATTCGCTGAAACTCCAATCCTTCCAGAGCCAGGTTGGCGTTTGTCGTCAGGAGTTGGGAATTGGCTGGAGAATCCTTGTCCTGGATAATGACCGGCCGATAGCCTGCACCAGCTTGAATTCTGAGCGAATGGCCGGAGATAATAATTGGCTTGGTGGTGAATGGTCCGTTGCCACGAATCTCGATCCTGTCACCATTGCGGGAGTTCGTCACGGCTTCCGCAAGTGTATCGAAAGATCGTTCCGGGATAATTGAGCCGCCGATAACGACAAACGCGCCAACTTCCGCATATTCTGCCGGTGATAAACCGGTGATATCTTGGCCATTTAAGCCCGGGATCTCGACGGCGAATTTCGGATCCTTCGTTTCTACCACCAGAGTGCCGTCCGTGCTCAAGATGCGACGGGCCATGGTCGCTAGTTGAGTTACTCCCAATCCTTCGACGAGAACAAGTCCACCGGCCAATCCCAACAACCCCAACGCCACTGCCGTCCAGCGTCGGCGGCCTCGCAAACTGGCTGTACGACTAACCATCGCTGATGCCGGCAACGGCACCGTCGAGGGCTGTTGGACATGGCGGAGACATTGCTCCAACACGTCGGCTACTTCCGCGGCCGACTGATAACGGTCGGCCGGGTCCTTGGCCTGCAGCTTGGTGATGATAGCAACCAGCCACTCAGGGATGTCGGGGTTTGCGGTACGAATTGGCACCGGAGATTCGTCGCAAACTCGCTTGAGGACCGCCATGGTGCCCGAAGCGCGAAATGGCGCACGGCCCGTACACATCGCGTAGAGCACACTGCCGAGACTGAACAGGTCGGCACGCTGGTCCATTACCTCCCCGCGCGCCTGCTCGGGGGCCATGTATTGCGGCGTCCCCGCCACCACGCTGCCATGAGTGAGACTGGCGTCGTCGACGGCGCGAGCCAAACCGAAGTCGGTAAGCTTAGCCCGTTCAATGCCTTGCTCCAGCAGAATATTCGCCGGCTTGATGTCGCGATGGATCAACCCCTGAGCGTGCGCAGCAACCAAGGCCGAGGCCGCTTGCATACCGATTCGCAGGATCTCTTCCAGCGGCAAGGGGCCTTGCTGGGCGAGCCGGTCCTGGAGCGACACGCCAGCCACATATTGCATGACCAAATAGGGCAGCCCGTCAGCCTCTTCGACCGCGTGGACCGTGACGATGTGGTCATGGCTCACCGCCGCAGCTGCCTTAGCTTCGCGGGCAAAACGACGACGAGCGGTCGCGCTGGTCGCCAACTCGGCCGCCATCACCTTGATCGCTACGACCCGTTGCAGCTTCTCATCCACTGCTCGCAGCACGATGCCCATGCCGCCACGGCCAATCACCTCCTGGACCTCGTAATGGCCCAGGCGTCCGATCGAACCGGGTTTGTCCGAAGGAGCGAGAAAATCGACACAACGCTCCGGATCCAGATCGACCGACGTGTCTGTTACCCGGGCCGTCGCCTCTTCCCGGTAGGCTTTCGCAGCCTGCTCGACCGCCGATGTCCTCAAGAACTGAGTTTGCTCGTGAGAATCCAGCAGCGCCTGAATTCGCCGCCGCAACGACTCGTTGCCCCCGCAGGCATCGGCCAAATATTCCGACCGCTCGGCCTTCGTCCGTTTTTCGACGGCTGCAGTGAATATCAGCTCTTCGTCCACAACCGTCACCCGGAGTGTCAGATTGCGCCTACCTCGTCGGTATTCGTTGCCTCAATTCAATGCGAAATCCGGGTTGCCATTTTTCCGCGCCGCCAATTATTTTTCTTCGCCCGCCGATGTTCGGCCGCTTGCCGGTCCGTCAGCGCCCTTGGTCCCGCCCATCTCATCCGCCCCCACGATGGCTTGATGCAGCCAGGCCCGTGCATAATTCCAATGTCGATGCGCTGTCGTCGTCGACAGACCCAGAACTCGAGCCGATTCCTCCAGCGTCAGGCCGCCGAAATGACGCAGTTCCACCAGCCGGGCCTTGTCCGGGTCGACCTCCGATAGCCTGCGAAGGGCCTGATCCAGCGCCAGCAGATCGTCCCCAAGCCCGGGGGCCACTAACTCGACGTCGTCTAGCGGCACTCGCTGGAAGTTCCCGCCACGCTTGAGGCTGCGTTTGCGTCGAGCGTTTTCGACCAGGATCCGCCGCATCGCCTCAGCCGCCGCAGCAAAAAAATGACCCCGGCTGTCCCAGGTCGTTGCCGACCCGTTACCCACCAGACGCAGATAAGCCTCGTGAACCAGGGCAGTCGCCTGCAACGTCTGCCCAGCCGGCTCCTGAGTCAGCCGTTGCACGGCAAGCTTTCTCAGCTCCTCATATACCAACGGCAGCAGCCTTTCGGCAGCCTGAGGGTCGCCGTCCTCCATGGCGCCGAGAATGCGTGTCACGTCGGTCATTACCTGGATCCCCCCAACGACTGGGACGGACCAACGGGCGAACTATGGGACCAGCCGGTTCGCGTTCGGCTGCTCTTCGTCGTCGTTTTCGGCACCAATCGTAATATGTCAAAGACGAAAAAGCGAATCCGAAACCGACAACTCAGCCAAACGAAGGTCCGAGCTTGAAGACGAAAATTGCCGAGTTACAACTCCAGAAACGGCAGTCTACCGAACCATGCCACCGAAGCTGGACTTCGAACTGTGAGCTACCTGAGCAGACGGTAGCACGTGGCCATCAGCTCGTCGTTGGCGACGCAACATGGCCGACAGCAAATGGAAACGGCGTGCGATACTGGCCCGCAAACTACTATCGATCGCCGAGCTCGCCGGCCCGATCGAACGTGTCTCGGTCAGCGCCAAAACGTGCGGTGATTTGACTCGCGCCCCGACCGTCCCCGCGGCCAACAATGACGGGGCAGGTGCCGGTGACTGAGTCAGGGCAGGGGCTGCTGTCGGTGGTGCCCACAGCAGTAAACCGGCTCCCGCGGCGGTCGTCGAGTCCCGGGCGATGGCCAGATCTGTGCCGTCAACCAAGCCATCTCGATTCAAATCGTACGGATTGTTCAAGCTGGCTCGCTGCAGAAAGCTCCGCGGATGACTCGCCACACTCAGTTGATCGAGCGAATCGACAACCACCCGATCGCTTGCACCGTCCGTCACCGTCTGGCCAGTCTGATGTCCCCAGTAGTGGACGTCAGGGACGGTCAGCCGCGTCTGAATGTTCGCTTCCACCGTGACCTCCAGCCACTCGTTCTCGATCGATCCAGAGGACCACGTGATCACCGCTCGCCCTGATCCACCCGTCCCAGCCTGGTCGAACCATTCCACGCTCAGCGGACTCGGCGCCGACGTCCAAGTCGTTGTGTCGGAGCTGTTCCCGACCCGGAACGAAAAATCAGACGCCGTCAGCGGCCCGGCCACACCCGAGACATCGACGGCAATGCCGGTGATCCCCTGCACGTTCGTCAGGTAGTTGTGCCCATTGGCAGACTGACCCGGCAACAAAGCCACCTTGCCGCACAAGTCCGCATCGTCACAGTCGCCACCAGAATTAGCCTCGTGCGGCGCTACCAGCGCCAGCACGCCACCAGCACTCGTTGGATGCGACACTCCGGCATATACGGCCCAGCGATCGACTACCTGCCCCACCGGCACGGTAACCTGGAACGTCCAGCTCCGCTCAGCCGTCATGTAGCGATCGCGAATCGACTCGTCGCGGACCAGATCGGTCGTGTCGACCACGCGGGCCTGCAACTGATGAAGACCCGGAGCCAGATTCAGCGAAGCGGGTGAGAATTTCTCGATGTCACCTTGAGCCACCACGGTGCCGTCGACGAGCCAGCTGACCTGCAACGCATGCGTCGCCGGTCGGAGCGGCTTCACAAAGAATTGCTGGTCGCTCGGATAGCTCCCCGCCGGAGTCGCTCCGTCGATCGGCGTCACCTCGCGATACATGTTGTAGATCAGCTGTTCGGCGTTTACCGCCTCAAACGGCCGACCAAGGCTGCGCATGATCGAGTTCTCTGTCGGGCGATAGATCCCCTGTCGGCTGTACTTGGCCCCTTCGAACGTGTCGACAGCGGTGGTATCGAGCCAGCGGTACCATTTCGATTGCTGAGCGTCCATCGCCGTGCTGTTCAGCTTGCTGACGTTCGGCTCGATCGGTTCACCCCCCTCATACACCGTCGGACCACCATAGTCATACTCGTCCGCCAGCTCTGCAAACGAATGCCCGAACTCGTGAATGCCGATCTCGATCGACGAATTGTTCTTCCCGGCAAATACGGCCAGATCGCTCGCGGCATACCCGGCACCGCCGTACGTCGAACTGTTCGCGATCGCCAGAATCTGGTCGACCTCCGGCGCTGACAACGCCTGGTTGTAAGCCTTGGTGACATTCACGCACAGTAGTCGCGCGATGCCGCTGCAGTTGTACTGCATGTCGAGCGCTGTGTTCTTGAGAATCCCCGTCGTTGGATCGTGGTCCACGCCGGATTCGGCCGAGATCACATCGACTCGATGCACGTTGAAATAACTGGCGTACTCCTTCAACGGCTCCTTGTTGAAGAACTGCGGGACGATTCGAGCCACGTCGCTGGCATAGCTCGGCATCTCCTCTTCTGTGTACCCGTCCCCCACAAACACGATGTCGATTCGATTGGCCGACGGGCCATTGTTGACGATGGGCGTTGAGCTGGATGAGGCGCCGACCTGCGCTCCGGAAGAGGTCAGCCCGGCAGCACCCGACACTGTGCCGCTGCCCCCAGATTCAGCCACGTCGATGCGGGCGTGGAGCGGATTGGTCGGATCGGCCACGATCGAACCACCGCTCAGCGTGTCGCCTTCCAGATAGTCATAGTAGATGCGCGGGACCGCCGTAGCCGAAAAGGCCAGACGCACCTCCAGCGATTCTGTCGCCAGCCGACGCCCTCGGCGACGCCCCCTCGTGCGATATGGCTCCACCCACGTCTCCTCGGCGTACCGCGGCCAGCCGCCGCTCGCCAGTTGCCCCCACACTCCCGCCGTCCGCAAACTCACCGTGACAGAGTATCGGGACCAGCCACCTGCAGAGCCCCCGAGTTCCGGCACGTCCCTATTCTGGCAAGCAATTGCAAGCGAGAGAAGTGTCTGGTCGCCAACTCCACCAAGACCCACACCCCAAAGCATCACCAACCTTCGTGCGCCCGCGGCCCGTCGCCCTGAGCAGCCGGCCCATCGGTGGGGGTGCGGCCAGGACGGAAGGTCTGTCGGCGAATCTACCGGTGATCGAGGAACGTCCGCTGTGGGCTCGCTAGCAAAGCCGGATGGTCCATCGGCGGACGGACTTATTCCGAGGAGTGTTTGGTCTTGACCCCAGACCGCTGCCATCGCGACAATCGGCCCCCGCCCGGCGATCCGACCTGTCGGGACCTCAGCCCAAACCCCCGAGGCACGTCGGCCATGAATCACCCATCTCGGTCCATCGCCTGCCTGGCAGCGCTGCTGATGTTCGGCTCGCTCAGCGGCAGTCATTCCGGTCTGCTGGCGGCTGACGCGATTGCCCCGTCGATTCGATTTCGAGCCACTCCAGCTCGACCCGGCGATGTCCGTCAACAGCAGATGGACTTTGACCTCGACGTGACGCGGCAGGTGCAGGAAGGGAACCAGGTGACCGATCTCCGTCAGCAGCGGGTTCACAAGACCAAGCAGCGGCGAGTTGAGATCCAGCAGGTGCAGGGCCCATTGCCGATCGCGGCTCGCATCGATTACGGCAAGTCCGAAATGCGGCTGGAAGGTGGAGCCACCCCCACTCAACAACTCGTCGATCCGGCCGCCGACAAGTCGTATATCGTCAGTCGACGAGGCGACGAGCTGGTGATTCAAGACCTTCAAGGAGCCGTTCCGCCGGCACCCGAGCTGGTCTGGCTGAAGCAGGACCTGGCGACGTTCGGCCGCGAGAATCCGCTGAGCACATTTCTGGCGAACCGGGAAGTGCGAGTCGGACAGACGCTGGACGTTCCCCCGGAAGTTGCCCGCGAGCTGCTCGGCGGCAGCGATTCGGCAACTCAAGTCACCCGGTTTCAGTTGACGCTGGAACAGATTCAGACTCCGGCGGGCCACCGTCAAGCGACGTTCCGCGTGGCGATTGATTTGAAGGGAGCCGATCAGGGCGGCGTCGACATGCTTGTCGAGGGCCACGTGACAATGAATGCCGATCTGTGTCAGGTCGAGCAGGTGAACTTGAAAGGTCCGATTCGTTCGGTCGAGTTTGAAGGTGAAGGGGCCAACCGACTGACTCTGTCCACCTTTGGCACCATGACCGTGACGGCCGCGATGACTCATCAAACAGCCGGCACCGCGACAACCCCAGCCACCACAACTTCCGCCACAACGCCTGCCACTGCGGCCACGCCCGTTCCTCGCGCGGCATCTCGAGCTGCTCAGCGCCCCACTCCGACTCGCCGCTGATCACCGCTTGATAGCTCCGGCCGCCGGCCAGCTCGCCTGGCCGGAGCCCCGGTCTGGGTGAGCTAGAGACTCGCCACTGCATAGTTGCTCCGGCCGCCGGCCAGCTTGCCTGGCCGGAGCACCACCAATCCTCTTCCGTGCCGAGCCGCCCCGCTCGGTGACCGCCACGAACGAGTCGGCTACGTCTCGTTGGGGTTCTTGGATTGAATTGACTTCACTTCGCGCGGTCCCATCAGCTTGGATCGCCGGTGAAGCAACCATCCGATGGCGGCCAATCCGACCAGCCATGGGAAATACGACAGCAGTGGCCGCAGATTGAGTGACGGTCGCACGGGATCGCCCGACGGTGCAAATACCGTATCGGCGTTCGGATGTTCACCGAGGATAAACTTTCGATGTACCAGCAGGTCGCCAGCGACCAGCCCTACGGTCTTGCCAACCTGGCAGAACTGGGAAGCGCGATACTTGGAGCGAATCAATCCTGTTGAGCTGTCCCCGACATCAGCATTCGCGTAGCTGGATACCTTGCTGTCCAGTCCAGCATGTTGCATATACAGCGCGTGATCAAATTCTTCGGATGGATGAAACTTGCCGTCGTGGATATGCACTGTTGGAAAGAACAGTTCGTCATTCCGGGCTTGAAACTCGAAGGCCATTGGGTGCGGTCTAAGTGAACCGGCTGCCAGCTGAAACACGGCAAAACTATAATCCTCGTATCCGGGAATCTTGTTCCAGACTTCAACGGGCAGCTTGAACTTGGCATCTAGGCGGTCAAAGTCAGTCAGGGTCGGTACGAAAGAGGCGATGTAGTTGCCCACTGCAAACACTTCGAGACCTTCGGCGTTAGTGCGTATGGGACGGGCAGAGCATCCAATGCTGGGTACTGCCCTGAACGGGAATCCATTTGCCAGGTCATCGAAGAACGCGTCGTAATGGCTGAGGTCAATGAACTTGAGCGACTTGTCATCAGCCGGCTGTCTGACCGGTAGGGGCAGAATCATCGCGTTGGCATCGCGGGACTCATAATTCATCTGATACGCAAGGAATTGAGTACCTCGGCCGCTGAGCCTCGCGAAGATCCGCGTGTTGCGAACCGATTCTACTCGTTGTGAGAAGCAGCACATGGCGGGCTCCTTATTCCAGTAACAGAAGGTCTGCGTTGCCACTGTGACCCACGGTCTGGTCAACTCCCATCAGCGTGACGCTGAAGTTCCGTCTCCAGAAGCTCGATCACCGAGTCAGCGACCAGGCGGTAGCTCTGCTTAGTATATCCGCCCCCTAGCACCATCACAGCCGGAATGCCCCGCCGCCTCAGTTCGGCCACCACGAACAGATCTCGTTCGCGCACTGTTGAGGCTGATATGTTGAGACGTCCGACCGGGTCGCCGGCGATAACATCGGAGCCGGCGTTGTAGATGGCCAGGCCAACACGTGAATGAGTCACCGAATCAAGAAAACCGGGCAATCGGTTGCGGAGTGCGGTCATGTAATCGGCGTCGGTGCAGGCTTGAGTGATGCCGACGTCGCAATCAACTCGTTTTCTCGCCTCGACGTCGTGTTTGGGATAGATCTGTGAATTGTAGATGTCAAAGATGAAGACTCGGTTGTCGTCCATCCAGGTATGGCAGACACCGTTCCCCTGGTGAGCATCGGCGTCCACGTAGACGATACGGTCTGAGTCGGCGATCAATCCATCGGCGCGAATGGAAGCGACTGAGATGGCAATATCTGCGTAAATCGAGAAACCTTCTCCACGATCTGGTTTCGCATGATGGTATCCACCGCCAAGGTTCACGGCAAAGCCATGTTCGAGTGCCGCGCGGGCGGCCAGGAGCGTACCGCGAGTGGCCCAGCGCATCGGTCCGAGCACGAGCCAGTCCACGGCCCAAATGGGAACATCTCGGACCTGCGGTACTTCCAGCGCGCCGGATACATACTTCGAATCACGAAGCTTCGCCAAGTAGGCGGGCGCGTGAACCAATAAGAGCTCGTCGTGATTCACAGGACGATCGGGGCGCACCCGCATCCGGCGGAGCCTGGTGCCAAAGTGCCGGCGAATCAGGGCCCAAGCCCGTCCAGATTTGCGAAGATCAAAGGGGTGGAGACGTTCGAGCCCGTAAAAGCCGATGTTGTAGTGTGGTGAGTATACGACCTTGGCCATACAGTTGGACTGAGTTTAGAAGCGCGTGTAATCCAACAACAAAAACACTCCTTCACCGGCTCGCCCCGTTCGCCGTGGTTGCCGAGCCCTCTGGTCTGTCCATCAATCGACGTCGATCGATATGCGCTTGAGTGCCGGGCGAGGAGGACCATCCCGATCACCATCTTCCAGGCCAATGGTGACGGTCTTGTTGTCGTCGGACCAAGTGATCGACGGGTCACGATCCCAACCAACGACCTTGTCGTGGACTTTCAAATGTCGCATCAAGAAATCGTCCAAGGCTCTTTTCACGTCAATTTCGTAGTGATAGCCTCCGGAGGTTGTAAAAGTCGAATTCACGGTCGCAACAAAACGCTTGTCCGGTGAAGTCACCTGCTGGATCGATCGCCTGGGGGATCGGGCTAGCCACGCCAATCCGCCCGCAATCACCAGCAGCACACCCAAGAACACGACTCGACGATCGTTTAGAATCATGGGCCAACGCCTGAAAACTCAACCGTCCAACGCACGGGACTTAATAATTGCATCCACGGCGACCAGCCAGGAGTGGTCGACGCGTTCATTCTAGCGGTGACGTGCGCTGTCAGAAAATATCATGCGAACCGGACAGTTGGAATCGCTTGCACCACCGACCAAACGAGTTCACTTCGTACTCTCTCTCCATTGAACACTATATCCCTGGCCAAACGTCTCACTTGTTGGGAATGGGGCCAGCGTAACGCGCCGTGCATGAAGCGTCCATCGCGAGGGCCCTACGCTCACAAGCCACGGACATTGGCAGGCGTACCATCCGTGGTATCTCTCTTATCCGTGCTATCCGTGGTATCTCTCTTATCCGTGCCCATCTGTGCTATCCGTGGTCCCTCTCTTATCCGTGCCCATCCGTGCTATCCGTGGTCCCTCTCTTATCCGTGCCCATCTGTGCTATCCGTGGTCCCTAATTGCCGGGCGACGACTTAAACAACCGCACGCCGATAAGATTCCCAAGTACGGTCCCGGCGATCATCATGCCGACGAACGCGAGTCCGCCCAGGACCGGAGGAAGTTCGATCATGGGTTTGACCACGAACAGAGCGATAACGCCGGCCACGAAGGCGCCCGCAGCGCCGGTCAGCCGGACACGCCAGTCGTCAGGATAGATTTTCATGCAGCACCCTTCACAAAGTACTCAAGTGACCGAAGCAACGATTTCACGCGGCGGCGAGGGCTCCATGGTATCGGCCTGCGCCCGTCCGGGTAGTCATTCTAGCGACAGCCCTGTCGAATGGCAAAGTTCGTCCCGCCGTGATCACGGTCTGCCGTTCGACGGACAGCTCAAGCCTGATTCTCCAACCGGCCTCCGGATCCGGCATTGAACCCGCTGATTACTGTGCCGGCAACGAACAGGCAAAACGCTGAGACAAATGTCAATAACAAATTGGAGATCACCAAGAGACTGCGACGTCGCATGGCAGTCCCCTAATCACGATGTGTCTCAGCTGACTGGATTGCGTTGTATCGGGAAAGGCGTCGCAATGAAATGAATGCCGGCAAACCAAGCACAGGCAAGAAGATCGATCCCGCGAGAATCGCCACCCAGCGAGCTGTGGTGTAGTGCCTGGGGAACTGATCTTCAGGTAATCTGCCAATTCGGAGCATCGTAACGAAAGTCCAAGTCAATAGAGCAAACCCAGCTAGCGGGCCGACATTCCCCAGGATCTCAAGGGTTCCTGTCAGTACTTGCGTCACTAGGCTGACCGTGAACAGGAATCCGACATAGGTAAGTCCCACGATGCCCATTCGACGAAAGTACTTCTGGACGCGAGCCAGATACCATCGCGCGTCGACAACTGCAACGTCATCCATCTTGTTGGCTGATGGCGGCGCGTAGGGATTCGGTTCGTGGTGCATATGACATCTAAACAGACGAGTCACGCCAATCACGAGGCGGCGACACCGAGTCTCCCACTCTTAAGCCTCAAAACCTCGCCCCTGTTGGTACACTGATCGACGGTTTGAAAGAACTCTCTACTGAAGCAACAGTCCACGACTCGTAGGATAGCACGGATACCGCGGATTGCTCGCCTACCGTCTCCCCGCTGAACATGATATACTTGGCCAATCGCTTCATTTGGCGGGGCGATGGCCAAGGTGAATGGGCGCACATGCGTCTCGCGAAGAGCGTCCATCACGAGAGCCCTAAAACTCACACGCCACCGACATCGGCTGGCGTACCATTCCTGGTACCTCTCTTATCCGTGCCCATCCGCGATATCCGTGGTCCCTAATTGCCAAACGGGCTGCCAGACGGCGACTGAAACAGCTGACCGCCCAGAATGTTTCCGAGCACAGACCCGACAATCATCAAACCGACGAACGCGAGTGCGCCCAGTTCAGGCGGAAGTTCGATCATGGGCTTGACCACGAACAGAGCGATTGCGCCCGTTACGAAGGCCCCGGCAGCTCCGGTCAGTCGAACTGCTAGACCGGCATTTGCGAGACTTCCTCGTCGAGCCGATCGCCCAATCGATCTTTCTCTAGTTCCAGGTCATATCGCACCTGCAAGTTGAGCCAGAACCGTTCAGATGTGCGAAAATACCGAGCAAGTCGAAGAGCGGTGTCGGCAGTTATAGAACGATGACCTTTCACGATCTCGTTGATTCGCCGCGCCGGAACACTAAGGCCTTTTGCCAACCTGTACTGTGTGATTCCCAGCGGTACTAGAAACTCTTCAAGCAAGATCTCACCTGGATGGATCGGATCAAACTTTCTTAAACGCGACATAGCAACCACCTAATGATAGTCGACAAGTTCGACATCGCGAGCAGTGCCCGAGGTCCCTCGAAAACATATTCGCCACTGATCATTAACGCGAATGCTGTATTGCCCAAGTCGATCCCCGCGCAACTTTTCTAATCTGTTACCAGGCGGGATGCGCAGGTCATCCAGCGACTCCGCGGCATCCAAGATCAACAGTCTTCGAAGGGCAACTCGGTGAATTGCAACAGGAAATTCTTTCGTCGACTCACGTCGGAACAGCCGCTCCGTAGCTTTGTCGCCAAAAGATTCGATCATTGAGTCTATAGTAACGCCGAGCGCTATTATTGTCAATCTGCCCGTCCGAAGAACGTCATGGTTAACCGGACCGCGGAATACAATCGTTGTCTTCAGTCTCCGCGCGGCACACACCGAGCCACTCACCCAGCCTGTTTCTATAGTCGACTCTCCCCGCCATCAACGACGACTAGCCACGGAGACCACGTTCAACGAGTGGACCAGCCGAGCTCGTTCGCGGCGGGTTTGCTGGAGAAGGTCGGAGCTTCGTGGCCCAAGGCTCTAGAGATAGACCCGGCGGTTGTAGACATACCACTCGAACATCATCACGGCCAGTCCGATCAGCAGCAAGTATTTCCATAACTCGCGGCGAGTCGGTTCGACGGTCGAAGTGGCAGCGATCTCTTCGTATTGGGTTTCGATCAGCGGCTGGGGTCGGATGTCGCTTTCCCGAGCATCAAACAGGTTCACGGCAAACATCACCGGCGCTTCGGGAGGCGTGACCTCAGGAGTGGTGACGTAGACCCCCAGCTGTTCCGTGCTGCCGAAGACAAACGAGTTCTCGACGCCCCGCGAGGCCTGCAGCTTGCGGCCGTCCGGAGTCAACACCGTCGCTCGTTCGACCGTCGCCGGCCACCGCATCTTGATACTCGACCCCGGATCGACTCGCACCGCATTCTGTTCGGTTAATGAACCCGTCAGGTAGCGCAGGGCGTTGGTGATGAAGAGCGGAAAGCTGACGTGCTGCTCCCAGTTGGTGTTCAACTCGTTGCCGCCATCCTGTCCCTGGACCTGTAACGGAAACGCCACGACCACGTCCTGATATCCGCTGCGCGGAGCGACCGCAATCAGTGGGCCGTCGGCCGATTCGAGCAGCGTCTGGTAGCCAGCCGGGGGCTCGGGGATCGTCGCCTGGTAGATCAAGATGTTGGACATGTCGACGTAGGCCATCAGTGGATGTGATTTGGCCGCGTCGAGAATAGCTGGACCAATCACCGTCGCGCTGGGCTTCCAGTTGGCCATCGTGGGAATCGAGCCCAGGAAGAGCGTATTGCATTGCGGCATGACAGGCGGCACGCAGCGATCGAAGATCACCAGGTCGTAACGGCCGAGTGATCCTTCTTCCTTGAACTTGGCCGACTCCAGAAAACTAGGCTCCACCGTCTCGATGGCCACCAACGCTTTCACCGAGTCGGTCGCCAGAATCGTCTCCAGCGGCTCAAAGCCCGGTGACACGACCAGCACTTGTCGGCGCCGCGGCCGGTTCAGCACGGCCCACGCCACATTGTCGACCGCCAGATCGTCGTCGACTTCCAGTTGCAGTTTCAGCCGGCCATCGGTGACATTCGTCAGCTGAAACTCAATTCCCTGCGACTGCTGGCCAGCCAGCGACAGCTCCCGCGCGTCAACGACACGTTCGTTCTGCCCAGAGGTATCGGTCAACGTCAACGTGGCACTGATCACCTGAGCCTCGGTGCCGTAATTCTGCACCCGAGCAAACACGGTGACTTGTTCCGGGTTCAGCAACGGTCGAGCGGCTTCTAGTGCGGTGATAGCCACGTTCCGGCAATCTTCGCGTCCCAAGGCAAAGTACGTCGGCTTAAGATGCCCGAGCGCCGTCGCAGGCACCGTCCGGAAACCGCCGTCTGAGTAGATGTACAGAGCGGCTGGCTGTGGAGCGGCGGCCTGTTCATCCGTGGCGTCCCAGCTGCTGCGAGCGGGGTTGGCCAGCCCGTCGGCAATCTGCAGCGCCTCGTCCAGACTGCTCAACCGCTGAGTCGGCTGAATGGCTTCCAATCGCCGCAGCAAAAGCTTCTTGTCGCGAGTGAACGCCTGCTCGATCTTCGCTCGGTCGGCAGTGCTGATAATCATCGCCACGTCGTCCGAATCCATCGTGTCGATCAATGTTTTCGCGCGCTGCTTGGCATCATCCAGCCGAGTCGGCTCGATATCAGTGGCACTCATGCTGGCCGAGTTGTCGACGATCAGGATGAGTCGATTCTCGGAATTCTGCTCGGTCTGCCAGGCCGGGTTGAAGACGGCCAGGATCAGAAACAGCAGGAACAACAGCTGGAGGAACAGCAGAAGGTTCTGACGAAGCTTCTGCCAGAGGCTGTTGACGTGCAGGTCCTCGATCGTCCGCTTCCACAGATAGGTGCTGGGGATCTCCAGCGGCTGACGTTTGAGCTTCAGGAAGTAGAGCAAAAAGATCGCCGGCGGGACGGCCAGCAACAGCCCCCACTGCCAGACCGACAGGGTGCGAAAGGGGATGCTGAGGAAATCGGGCCACGTCATTTGACCATCCCTTGCTGACGCAGGTAGGTGCCGACGAGGTTCTCCACCGGAATCTGCGTGTTGGCCAGCACATAACCCATGCCGCGCTGGCGACAGAACTGACGCAATCCGTTCACAAACGCGTTCAACGTCTGCCGGTAGCGATCGATCAGCGGACGGCTGACTGTAATCTCCGCCTGGTCTCCGTCCTCAGCGTCGATCAGCCGCAGATCGCCCGCCAGATCGGGGTCGATCTCGACCGGCGACAGGACCTGCACGACGTAGACGTCCAGTTGATTGGCGACCAGATACCGCAGCGCGTTCTCATAGCCGTGCTTGTCCATCATGTCCGAGATGACGACCAGCACTCCCTTACCCGCGTTCCGCAAGCAGAAGTTCTTCAGACCGTCTTCGAGCGACACGTTTTCCGAGTCGGACGTCTCGATCCGCTGCAACTGCTCGAGCATCCGCCACAGACTGTGACGACCTCGCAGAACGGGCCCGGGAGCCCGCAGCGGCTGACCTAAGGTCTCAATCCGCAAACGGTCCATCCGGCAGAGGGCGACGTAGCCGAGTGCCGCGGCGAGCTGCTTGGCATACCACAGCTTGGTCGGCTCGCCAAAGTCCATCGAAGCACTGGCATCCACCAGCACATAGAAATGAAGGTCCTCCTCTTCCAGATACATTTTCAGGAAGAGTCGGTCGAGCCGAGCGTACATGTTCCAGTCGATGAACCGCAGGTCATCACCAGCCACGTAGTTGCGGAAGTCGGCGAACTCGACGCTTTGGCCTTTCCGGCGAGTCCGACGTTCTCCCTTCATCCGACCGCGGAAGATCTTGCGGCTGACGATCTCCAGCCGTTCCAGCCGCGCCAATGTCTCGGCCGACAGGAGCTCATTCCCGCGATTTACCGTAGTGTCAGGCACAAGCGATTCCGTCTGTTGATGGTGGAACTAGGTGAATGGAAGCGACAAGCGGCCGCGATGCTCGGCGCAATCAAGTCGCGGCGGCCACCGCTCCTTCGGCCCGCTGCGGAACGGCCTGCAGGATGTCCAGCAAGACCCGGTCCGTATCGATCCCTTCCGCTTGAGCCTCGAAGTTCAAAATCACGCGATGCCGCATGGCTGGCAGGAAGACGCGACGGACATCTTCGAAACTGACATTGAACCGGCCTTCCAGCAACGCGCGGACCTTCGACGCCAGAGCAATCGTCTGTGCGCCACGAGGACTGGAACCCCAGCGCAGATACTGGTTCGCCTGAGCGGCCGCAAATTCGCCCTGCGGATGCGTCGCCAGCACCAGCCGCACGATATAGTCACGCACATGGTCGGCCAGAATCACTTCGCGCACCAGCTTCTGCCAACGCAGAATCTCCTCGCCGTCCATGACCTGAGTCGGTTGCGGATAGATTCCCCGAGTCGTGCGGTCGATGATCGTGGCCAGCTCATCGCGGCCTGAGTACCCGACGACCAGCTTGAAGAAGAATCGGTCAAGCTGAGCTTCGGGCAACGGATACGTCCCTTCCTGCTCGATCGGATTCTGCGTCGCCATTACGAAGAAGGGCTTCTTCAGCTCATACCGAGTTCCGGCAGCCGTTACTGTCCCTTCCTGCATCGTCTCCAGCAGCGCCGACTGCGTCTTGGGCGTGGCGCGGTTGATTTCGTCAGCCAGACAGATCTGAGTGAAAATCGGGCCGCGCTGGAACTGGAACTGACGATGGCCTTCGGGTGTCTCGACGATCATGTTCGTCCCCAGAATGTCCGCGGGCATCAGGTCGGGTGTGAACTGGATGCGTGAAAAGTCCAGGTTCAGCACTTGGGCCAGCGTGCGGACCAAGAGCGTCTTGCCGAGCCCGGGGACGCCTTCCAGCAGGCAGTGCCCACCGACGAACAGGCAAGTCAGCACGCCGTGCACGATGTCGTCATGACCGACGATCACCGTTCGGATCTGCTCCTGCAGCTTGGCGTAACGGCCACGGAATGCTTCGGCCTGCTGGGCCATGGAATCAGACTGAGTCATACGGTTTCCTTGGGTCGATCGGGTTGCTTGGCTGCAGTTTCACGCCGGCCACACGTCACGCCGGCCACTGCCGACGCTGCCTGTCAGCTCGGCGGCTGGTCGTCGCTACGTGGAATGTCTCGTTTGGCCTTCCGCTTGGCCTTCAATAGCCGCGCGGTGTAATCTTCTTCTTCCTGCTCGGTCGGTGTCAGATTCTGAGCGGTACCGGCAGGGCCGGCCGGTCGATCGGCCCCTCGAACCGCCTGGTCCAATTCGTCGGTCGAAGGGAGTTGATCGGGGGTCGGTTCGAATCGTGTCGCCGCTCGCTGCTGATCAAGATCTCGCTCGAGCGTCTCCTTGCGGGCTCGCAGTCGCGCCAGCCGCTGGTCGGGAACCGCCTCGGCTGGCTCACGTCGCAACACCGTCCGCTGAAACGCCTGCCAGACTGGTGTCAACCATTCCCAACCAATGGCCACGCGCCGCACAAAGACGTCAGCAAAAAAGAGGCAGCCGCAGATCAGCGCCAAGTAGGGCCAGATCTCGCGAGCACTGATCGATTTGGGCAAATCTCGGCGGAACGTGTTCCGTTTCTCTACCAGCTGATCGACGGCGGCTCCGTTGAGTGGCTCGTAAAGCTGACCCTTCTCGCCGCCGGCCGGCCGGACGCTCGAGAGATTCTCCAGTAATGCAACGTTGGTCTGACGATCCCGGTACTCGGAGGAATACGGAACGCTGACCCCCGTCCGGATCGGTGCCCGTTGTCCGCCGGGCTGAATCGTCAGGAAGTAGTTCCCCGATGCCTCCGCCTCCATCTCGCCCTCGTAACGTCCGGGCCCGGTCTGACGCAGATCGAGATCGCGGGCCTTCATGTCGGGCCCGACCGCCGCTGCTGACATGTTCAGAAAACTCTGCGGCCGATCCTCGTCATCCAAGGCACTCACGACCACATGGACCTTGCCGTCGGCCAGATCGGTCGTCACGGCGATGTTTCCCTGGTCACCCGTGGGTCGCATCGACCACCGCACCAGCTGGCTGAACAACTTGTCGTAGCCGTCCCAGCCGGTCCAGCGACTCGCCCACCGATGGCCAGCATCGGTCGTCAGCACGGCCGTCCGGCCAGCGTCGTAAGTCCAACAGGCCAGCAACGTCGAGTTCTCGCGCTCCGCCGGGACCGGCGACTGCAGAATCACTTGGACCAGCGGATTCGATTTGACGGACGTCAACACAAAGCCATCGTAAGCCGGCAGGGCATCAATGCCGGCCAGAATCTCGTGTTGAGCGACACGAATCGCCTGCATCCCCTCTTGTTCCTTGACCAGCGGCCGAGCGATCCGGCGGACTTCGCGCTGATAAATCTTCGGCAACGCCTTCGGATTGTTCGCGACGTAGAATTTGCCGTTTGTCGCTCGAGCAATCGCCTGCAGTCGTCGGGTTTCGGGAGCGCCGTGAGCACCGACGGCGACCGTGGTCACCTGCACGTTCAGATTCTTCAGCGCGGTCAAGGCACCTGACGTCGCATCCGAGGGATCTCCGTCGCTGATCACAATCATGTGCTTGATCGCCGCGTCCTTCAGCTTGCTGAATGACGACGCCGCCAGCTTCAACGCCGGATCAAAGTCGGGCATATCGCCCGGAGTCATCCGGCCAACACGGGCCATCATCATCTTGCGGTTCGGCCCGACCTTCGCCATCCCCACCGGCTCGGACCACATCCACTGCTCAGTCCCGTTCCAGTGAATTACGCCGCAGTAGTCCTGGGGACCGAGCAGCTTCAGGGCCTCGACCGCAATCACCTTCTGCCAGTGGTTCCCCTGCGGAATCTCCGAGGCATGCATCACCATCGCCAGCGCCGACACGGGGACCACCTCGGCGTTGTTGATCTGAAAATCGACCGGCATCGCCTTTTCCAGCTCAGTATTCGCCCAGCCCCCGGCACCGAAACTGTTGGGACCACCCAGCATCACCAGGCCGCAACCCATCTCCTGAGTGTTCCGGACCAGCATGGCGACCTGGTCGTCGGAAAAGCTGGTGACCGAATCGCCGACTCCCTCCGAACCGCTCGTCCGCGGCACGTCTGCCAGCAGGATCGAGTCGTATCGCTGCAGCTCGCCCAGCGACGTGAACAGATCGTTGCTGGGCTGCACCGTCACCTGCAGTCCTTCCTGGCGCAGCCGCTGCACCAGGAAATCAAAGTTGCCGGGGTTCTCCCAGTCTTCGATCAGCAGGATGTGCCCTTTGCCCAACACTTGAGTGAACGACGTCGAACGATTGTTCTGCGGCAACGCATCGAACGAAGCGTCGGCAGGGACGAACTGAGCGTCGTATTCGTAGAAATCGGGTTCGTTGATCTCGTTGAGAAACGTGAAGACGCGTTTGCCGGGGGCCAGTTCCACGTCCTGCTCGCTTAGCGTCTCGGAATTGCGACCTGTGCGGCGACTGACGACCAGCTTGCCGCGCGCCGGCGGCGAGTTGGCGTCTTCAGCTGCGTAGTTGACCACCACGCGCCCTTCAAACGGCTGGCCCTGACGAATGTCCGGCGGCAGAATCACTCGCTCGATTGAGACCTCACCCGAGGTCCCCAGCGGCACGGGAATCACGTCCAACCCCACGCCTTCGCGAGCCAACAGCTCGGCCAGCGATTGGGAATCGCCAACGTTCTCGTTGCCGTCTGTCACCAGCACGATGCGACGCGATGTCCCCTCGGGAAAGATCCCCTGAGCCAGCCGCATCGCACCCGCCAGGTTGGTCGCGTCGGTCCGCAAGTCGGCCGTCGATTCCAGCTGGTTGTACAGAATGGGGAGATTCCCCTCCAGCGGCGCCACCTCCACGCTGGCGTTCCGCCCAAAGACCACCACCGCCGCTCGATCCCGCCGCTGGTCGTCGCGATGAGCCTCCACCTCGCGCAGCACGTACGATACCATGGCCTCGCGCTGTGTCGTCGGAATGCTCTCGGATTGGTCCAGCAGATAGACCACCGTCACGCGGTCTGAGGTCAGTTGAGTTTCAGCGCCGGCCAGAGCCAGCACGATCAGCAGCACGCAGAGCGATCGCAGTGCCAAAGCAATCCAGCGTCGATAGCGGCCCAAGCCACTGAGACTCTCCAGGCTGAACCACCACAACAACGGCAGCAATAACAGCAGGAGCAACCAGTAGGGCTCGGCAAAGGTTATCCGCCAGCTCGACATGCACCCACCCTCAGCAGCTCACCGCTACCTGACCCTACATCCGTATCCGATAGACGCGATTGTTGTACGTGTCGACCACGAACAGCTTGCCACGCGAATCAAGTCCGACGGCCCATGGATTGAACAGCTCACCCGGCCGTCGACCCATCGTACCCCAACTCGACAGCGGTTGCCCATCGACCGTCCATTTTTGGACCCGATGATTGCCGAATTCGACAATATAAAGGTGTCCCCGACCGTCCAGCAGCAGATTGTAGGGATACCGCAACTCCCCCAGTCCCGCTCCTGGCGAGCCCCACACGTGCAACAGCTGCGGTGATTCGGCCGACACATCGTAGATCTGGATGCGGTGGTTGCAGGCATCAGCCACATAGAGCCGGTCCGAACTGTCGATCGCCAAGCCTTGGGGCCGAGCAAACTCGCCAGGCGCCGAACCGTGATGGCCCCACTCCAGCAACCACTCGCCGGCCGCGCTGAACTTGTGAATCCGATCGAAGTCACCATATTCCGACACGTAATACTGGCCCCGACTGTCCTGCACGACGTCGGTCACCCACCCCAGCCGACCGGCCGTCGGGCCCGTGTCGCCCCCCAAAGTCCGCTCGGGAACCAGCGTCCCGTCAGGCCGGTAGAAGAGGACCCGGTTGTAATGGGTGTCGGCCACCATCAGCAGCCCGTCTCGACTGAACGACATCCCCGTCGGTCGTCCAAACCGCGATTCGGGCGTCGTCCAGCCCCTCTGAAACGTTCCGTCGCCGTCATAGACCTGAATGCGAGCCGTCTTGTCGACCAGATAGATTTCGTCCGACCCACTGATCGCCATCGCTCGAGGCTTGTCCAGCTCCCCGGCCCGATGGCCCGGCCGACCCCAGGAGCGCTCGACCACGCCTTGCGATCTCAGCACGGAACCAGCAGTACCCGTCCCGGCCGGTCGATTCCAGACCAGCAGCGGTCCGGCTACGGCCGACACACAGAACAGGGCCCCCAGGATCCGCGGCCAACTCATCTTGCCAGCGCCTTCATTTGCTTGCTTCGACCCATTCCCGCTGCAGATAGCTCTCGACGCACCAGACCGACACAATGTTGGGGGGCGAGCTTCAGCCCCCGCGTGGCGATTTTGCGAGTTCTGCGGCGAATCACAGACATCATATTCTAGCGATTCGTCGGCTGAGGGCGTACGTTGGTGCATACGCAGGGGTGGTCGGACGGGCGTCCGGCGGCACTTGACCAGCGCCCTGGGACCCCGATAGATTGAGGAATTACCATTGGACGGCCAGACGGGGAGAGTGCGCGCAAGGCTGGACACCCGGGTCGGTGCGCCTCTGCCGGAACTCGCAACGCCATGACTGCGGCAATCATCGACGTAAAATCGGCTCCCGACGCCAGGGATGTAGTCCACCGAGCCGTGCAGGCGCTGGCCGAGGGGAAGCTGGTCGTTTTCCCGACCGAAACGGTCTACGGTCTGGCCGCCAGTGCACTCGACGCGGGGGCCGTCCAGCGGATGCTGGAAGTGAAGGGCCGGCACGCCGGTCATCCACTGACCCTGGCCATCAAGAGTGCCGACGAAGCTGCCGATTTTGCCCCGTCGCTGGATGCGCTCGGCTGGCGGCTGGCCCGACGCTGCTGGCCCGGTCCGGTGACCCTGGTCCTGGCCGACAACCACCCCGACAGCCTGCGCTTTCAGCTCCCTCAGCGGGTCCAGGAGGCGGTCGTGCCGTGCGGATCGATCGGTCTGCGCGTCCCGGCACACCAGCTGATCCTCGAAAGCCTGCGGCTGTTGCCCGGCCCGGTGGCTTTGACCAGCTGCAACCGTGAGGGGGAACCCGACAGCGTCGATGGACGTGGAGCGGCTCAGGCGATGGGCGCGGCGGTCGACCTGATCCTGGACGACGGTCCCTGCCAGTTCGGCCAACCGTCGTCGGTGGTGGAAGTGAAGCACAACAAGCTGAAGATCCTCCGCGAAGGGGTCGTCTCGGCTGCCACCCTGCAAAGGCTCAGCAGTTGCATGGTCCTGTTCGTCTGCACGGGGAACACCTGTCGCAGCCCGATGGCCGAACTGCTGGCCCGGAAGTTCCTGTCCAGCGAACTCGGCTGCCCGATCGAACAGCTCGAAGATCACGGGGTGTCGGTCGCGTCGGCCGGCATTGCCGCCATGGCGGGAGGACGAGCGACGTCCGAAGCCGTGCAGGTGATGCGGGAACGGAATCTCGACCTGAACCCCCATGCGTCGCAGCCGCTGAGCGATCGGCTGGTACGCTACGCCGATCTGATCCTGGCGATGACGGAAGGGCACCGCCAGGCAATACTCGAAAGGTGGCCGTCGGCCGCTTCCCGGACCCGGTTGATCAACGAAGGCCAGGGCGACGTGGCCGATCCGATCGGCGGTTCGGTTGAAATGTACCGGCGGTGCGCCAGCCAGCTGGAACTGGCCATGCGGCCCCACCTGAAAGCCTTGCTGCACACCCGTCCCAACTTTGACGAAGCTGAGCGAAACCGGTCATGAAGATATCGATTGGCAGTGATCACCGCGGTTTGCACCTTAAGGGTAAGCTGATTCCGCTGCTCGAAGATCTCGGGCACGAGGTCGCCGACATTGGTACACATGATGGCAAGAGTGTCGATTATCCGGACTATGCCGCCCGGGTTGCCGGCGACGTCTCGCGCGGTGATGCCGATCGGGGCATCCTGATCTGCGGCACGGGGATCGGTATGTCCATTGCCGCGAACAAGTTCCCGCACGTCCGAGCGGCGACGGTGCATGACGAACTCGAGGCGGAGATGTGCCGCCGACATAACGACGTGAACGTCCTCTGTCTGTCGGGCGATATGCTGGGCGAACGACCCATCGACGGCATGATCCGGCTGTGGCTGAACACCGAATTCGAGGGTGGCCGACACCAGCGGCGGCTGGAGAAGATCCAGCAGTTTGAACAGCCGGCCGGCCAGCAGCCCTCTGGCGGCTGCGGCGGTTGATCCCTGTCCCGTTCGCTTCTTGAAACAATCCGGTATCCGCCGGGGATTTTCGCGTTAATGCGGGAAGATTTTGCGGGTGGTGACACCTCCTGGTCGACGCATTGCCCCGAAATGACCCCGTGCGAACGACGCAACTCTTGAAGCCTTCTGCTTCTCGGATACAGTTGAATTTGGGTGGTGGTGACGTATGAACGTACACCTGTGTCCCGAGGGAACGGCTTCACGTAGCACTTTGGACGAGGGGACCGGGTCGGATGGCGGACGCAAGCAAGCCAGCTTCGGATGATGAAGTCGATCAGATTCTGCTCAATGCGCGGTTGCGTGATGAGCTTGAGCCGTATCTGGATGAATCGGTGCAGCTGATCGACCTGCGCCGTTTCCCGACTCGGCTGGAAAACGAATTCCTGGCTTCGATGTTGGAGTGGGAACGGGCGCCGGTGCTGCCCATCAGCCGCTGGTTCGAACCCGAACTGATCCTCCCCGCTCCAGAAAAACTCGACGATCAACGGTTGAACGAGCTGTTGTGGAACACGATCCATCAGCTCTACTCGCAACGCATCGCACTCGACTTCACCGAACATCTCAGCGATCGCGACCTGTATCGGCTGATCTATCGAGACATCCTGCCATCGCTGGAAAAGAAAATCGATCGCAGCAGCGCGTTCCTGCACTGGTACTGCCTCGACGCCAGCGACAACCCCGAAATCTGGCTGACGTACTACGCCACTGAAACCGAGCGTCAGCAGTGGCAGGAAGAGACCGGCGGTGAACTCCCCCCGAGCCAATCGCCTCCCTTCCCACGCCGCATGCCACGCCGACCTCTGTAAGCTCTCAAATCCTGCACCACTCCGGTCGCCGGCCAGCTTGCCTGGCCGGAACCCCGGTCTGGGTGAGCTAGAACTCGCCGCGACCTCAGAACGACACATTGCAGTTCGGCAACGCCTTTCGTAGCGCCGACTTTTCCTCGTCCGTAGCAGGTACTCCTTTCGCAGTGAAGACCTTGAGTCCAGAGAGCGAATGCAAGGGCGATAGATCAGCAACCGGAGTGTCGTCGATGTGGAGGGAAAGAAGCCCGGTTAGTCCTGCCATCGGCGCAATATCTTGCACTGGTGATTGACGCAGGACGAGTGTCTGCAACTGGTCTAGGTTAGTTACAGCCGAAACGTCCGTGGTGACTATTCTTCGTAGAACGAGAACTCTCAGCGAAGACAATCGCGCTAATGGCGATATGTCTGAAATTGGTGCGTCAAGAAAGAGGGAGTTGAGCTTTTGAAGTCGAGCAATTGGCGTGAGATCCATATCGTGGTCGCACTTCAGTTGAAGTCTTCGGAGATCCCGGTGCTGCGATAGGGGTCCCAATTGATTCTTGTCAGATGAACTGAGTTGCAGCCACAATTCCCTAAGGCCACTGAATCCATCAAGCTGGTGCAGGTCGAAGTCCTGATGAGGACTCCTTAAGTGAATCTGCCGAACTCGTTGCCCAAAAAGATCTCCCGCCGTACGCCGCCACGTCGGTTGATCGTATCTCGGTGAAGATGGATCGTCGAAGTACCCGCTGGTTTTGAAAGTGCCCCCGATGCGTCTCGCCTGTTGAACTTCCCACGTGGACTGCTATCGCTGACCGGCAACCCAACTGAACACAAGCACGAGTATCAGCGTCGTTGCCATCAGCGTCCGCATCGAAACGGCGAGTCGCGGTATGCGACCTGACCCGGCAGATGACGTCGTCTCCGCCATGACGGCACAATTCACGAATGGTGGCTAAGTCAAAGGAACGCAGACGGCCAATTCAACAACTATCGCGATATCACTGCAGTTACCGGAAAATGATCCGATGGCAGGTGCCCTTCACGCTCAGTGCGATCGATGGCGGCCGATTCGATCTTCCAACCGCGCGAGACGGCAATCCAGTCAATGCGCGGACCGCGAGTCGAGGTGCGGTCAAACCCGGTGAAGGTTCCTTCGGCGGTCCCCGCCGGATCGGACGCATGGAGTTCACGGTACGAGTCGACCACGGGCGAAGGGTTCCCGTCCAACGGTCCGAACAGGGCTTCGTACGGTTCGGAACCCGGGCCGGTGTTGAAATCGCCGGTGATGATCCAGTCAGCGTCTGCCCCGAGCTTCGACGCTTGGCTTCGCAGCAGTCGAGCGGATTGCAGTCGAGCTTCAGTCCCCTGGTGATCGAAGTGTGTGTTGATCGCCAGGATCGGTCGAGAATCGGGCGCACGACGGTCACGCAGTTTGACCCAGGTCGCCATCCGCGGCAGCGAGCTGTCCCAGCTCTTCGATCCAACCTGCTCCGGTGTTTCGCTCAGCCAGAAATGGCCCGCATCGAGCTGCTCAAACCGATCGCGGCGATAGTAGAGCGCCATCATCTCGCCCTTCTCAGCGCCGTCGTCGCGTCCCACACCCAGTACTTGGTAATCGGGGAGCTTTTCGGCGATATAGTCGCGCTGAAAGCCAAGCGTCTCTTGAGTTCCCAGGATGTCGGGATCGAAGGCGCGAATGGTGTCGATCAGCAACTGCTGGCGATGGTCCCAGTGATTTTCCTTGTCGTCGGCCGTTCCGTATCGCACGTTGAACGACATCACGCGCACTGCTGTCGACTCGGCGCCGACGGCCATTCCGCCGAGCATCACCGCCAGCCAAGTCAGTGCTAACCACGATCGACAGATGTTTCGTACCGTCATGATCTGCGCCTCTCGATCGGGAATGAAAGTATGGCATCCCAGGCCCCGGTCGCCGGGTCCCGCGGCAGGTTGACCGGCCGATCGGGCGACCCGTCGCAGGGCGTCCAGCCGGGTCCGACTATAACCGGAGACGATGGCAATTCCAAGCGATTGCTGATGGTGGCCACCCCGGGAACCAACTATACTCACCGGGTCCGTCAGGAACTGAGAAGGGGTGCGACTGGTCCCAGGCCGGGTTCATTGCAGGCATTTGGAGGAGCCCCCGATGCGCGCCATCAGATCGAAAAAGGCTCGCCAGCCGATCGGGTTCACACTCGTCGAACTGCTGGTCGTCATCGCGATCATCGGCATGCTCGTCGTTATGCTGCTCCCTGCAGTGCAGAGCGCCCGAGAAGCCGCACGGCGGACTCAGTGTGCCAACAATCTTCGCCAGATCGGGCTGGCCCTGATCAACTTCCACGGGGCCAACGAAGCGCTCCCGCCGTCAAGGTACTTGAACCAGTTCCCTAGCTGGTTTGCTATCGTGTTGCCTTTCGTCGAGGGGCAGGCCGAGTTCAAACTGTGGCGGCTCGACAAACCCTACTACGACCCTTTGAACCGAGCGGCGCGCGAGACGGTGATCCCCTCGTTTCGCTGCCCGTCCCGCGGATCGGATGAACTGGCTCTGGAAGCCAACTCCGAAGGTTCAACGTCGATTTATGGAGCTGTCGGCGATTATGTCGGCAGTACCGGCAATAATCGCCGCGGCGGCCTGGAGTACTGGCGGCCGGGTGAGAACGGGACGATCATCACCGCCAAGATGTTCGACATTTCCGGTTATCGCGGGACTCAGTGGCAGGCTGAGGTCAGCTTTAAGGATATCGTGGACGGACTGAGCAAGACGTTTCTGGCGGGCGAAAAGCACGTTCCACTCGATTCACTGCAGCGCCAAGGTTCGATGTACAACGGCGACCACCAGAACAATTGTGCGCGTCCCGCCGGCCGGGTGGCCCCGCTCGCTCGCAGTCAGACCGATCGCGTGCTATGCCGAATCGGCAGCGGTTGCACTCAGCCCTGCGTCTGCGACACGTTCGGCAGCTGGCACCCGGGCGTCTGCCAGTTCGTCTTCGCGGATGGCCACGTGGCGCCGCTGGAAGTCGACGTGAATCCGCTGGTGCTCGACCGCATGTCGGTCCGCAACGATCGCCAACCATTCGAATGGGACTAGCCGCCAGGGGAACGCGTTATGTCCGGTGAACTTCAGCTCATCCCCCGCCAGTGGTTCCTGGCCGTGGTCTGTCTCGGCCTGTCAATGCTCAGCGGCTGCCAAAAGTCGGATCGGCCGGCAACCTACCCCGCTTCCGGGAAAGTCGTCTTTCCCGATGGCCGGCCGCTGTCCAGCGGCGCCATCCTGTGCGAGGCCGTCGACCAGCCCTACGCGGCCCGCGGCATGATCCGCGACGGCCAGTTTCAGCTGGGGACCTTTGCCGACGCCGACGGGGCTGTGGCCGGCCGACACCGTGTAGCCATCGTCCCCGCTCCCGCCGATAATGTCGATCCCGACGCGGGAGGTACCGCGCCGGAGATTGACCCCCGCTTTCTCCACATGGACACGTCGGAACTGGAAGTGCTGGTCGAACCCGAACAGCCGAATACGTTCACGATCCGAGTGACCCGCAACGGTCAGAAGTAAGCGCCGGTCGCACGCCGCGTGCTGGATTTGATAACCAGGCCGTTAGATGACAAAAGGAAACTCCGAGATGCACATCACTCCGCTTTTCACCGCCGCCCGGTCGCGGTTGTCCCCGTTGGCCGCCGCCGCCCTGGTAGCCTTGGCCCTCCTGCTGGTAGGCCACCCCGCCCTCGCTGCCGTCGAACTCCCCAACGTCTTCGGCGATCATATGGTGCTGCAGCAGGGCCAGCAGAATCGAGTCTGGGGTCGAGCCACTCCAGGGTCGTCGGTCGATGTGCGAATTCACACTCAGAATCATCAGACCGTCGCCGATGCCTCCGGCAACTGGCACGTGATTCTCAACCCGCTCCCCGTCGGCGGACCGTACGAGATGGTGGTCCGGGGCGAGAACGAAGTCCGGATCAAGGACATCCTCGTGGGCGAAGTCTGGATCTGCTCCGGCCAGTCCAATATGCAATGGTCGGTCAACGCCAGCAACGACGCCGATCTGGAACACGCTGCGGCAAGGTTTCCGCGGATCCGCATGATCAACTTCCCGCAAGTCGGGACCCAGGAAGCGATCTGGACCCACGACCGCCACTGGAAGGTCTGCACTCCTGATTCGGTCGGCGAATTCTCCGCCGTGGGTTACTTCTTCGCCCGTCAGCTCTACCAGACCCTCGACGTCCCCATCGGCATGATCAATAACGCCTGGGGCGGTTCAGCATGCGAAGCGTGGATTCGACGCGATCGACTCGAAGCTGATCCCCAATACCGACCCCTGATCGAACGGTGGGAAGGGATGGAGAAGACCTATCAGGATCTCTCGGCACGCAACGATCTGAACGAAGAGGAGAAGAAGACTCTCAATGGACTCCGCGGCCAGATGACCGGCAACGCTCGTCCAGCGAACATCTACAACGGCGTGCTGAAGTCGCATTTGGGCTACGGCATCCGCGGAGCGATCTGGTACCAGGGGGAATCCAACGCCGGACGAGCCTACCAGTATCGCGAACTCTTCCCGCTGATGATCTCCAGTTGGCGTGAAGAATGGGGGCAGGGCGATTTCCCGTTCTACTGGGTCCAGCTGGCCGATTTCCGGGATGAGAAAGATCAGCCGGCCGACAGCGACTGGGCCGAGCTGCGCGAAGCCCAGACGATGACCATGGCCCGACTCCCCAACACAGGACAAGCCGTCATCATCGACATCGGGGAAGGGAAGGACATCCATCCCAAGAACAAAGTCGACGTCGCTCGCCGCCTGGCCCGTTGGGCCTTGGCCAAACAATACGGCGTGCGAATCCCTTACCGGAGCCCCGAGTACAAGTCGATGGAACGCGAGAACGGCAAGATTGTGCTGACTTTCGACAACGTCGACGGCGGCTGGCGGCCGTTTGACGTCAACCAGCCGGTTGGCTTCGCGATCGCCGGGGCCGATAAGCGATTTGTGTGGGCCAAGGCGGAGATCCGCGGCGATCAGAAGGTGGCCGTGTGGAGCGACGAGGTGTCCGAGCCGGTCGCCGTCCGCTACGGTTGGGCCGACAACCCCAAATGCAACATGTTCGACTCGGCCGGCCTGCCGCTGACCCCCTTCCGTACCGACGATTGGCCCGGCGTCACCGCTGACGCCAAATAACCGCCTCTCCACGAGGTCGCACCTACCTCCGCGTAGGTAGGTGCGACCTCCGCGGGTGCTAGCTTCCTCTCAGCGCAGCTCAGCTGCCGCAGCTCACCGGATGAGTTGCCAGGAGCAGTTGCCTCGTTGGGGACGCAACTAGCACAGCTCACTGGACTTACCGCGAAACGCCGTTGGATCTCCTGCCTGCTAGCAGTTAGCGGAGGTAGGTGCGACCTCCTTGGAGGTGTGTGCGACCTCCGTGGAGGTAGGTGCGACCTCCGGGTGGTGGAGTGGGGTAGATGGGTGGAGTGGGGCGGTTAGCGCATGACCGGCGAATGCTCGGTGGCGACGTAGGCCGGAGTCTCGCGGCCGAGCGCCAGGCCCAGCCAGCCGTGGTCGATGTGCAGCTGAGTCACCACCAGCTTCTGCAGCTCCGGTGCGTCAGCCCCACGACGCTCAAACAAATGCACCGTGTGGCTGTTCGTCAGTAACTTCGTGAAGATGCCCCGCAACGCCACCCGGTCCCGGAAGCCCAGCTGGTCCGAGACCAGCTCAATGTTCCCGTCCCGCACCAGCTCGATGTTCAGCCCCTGCGGGTTCGCCTGGTAATAGCCCCGCACCGTGAAGTCCTTCCAGCGGCGAGTGCCGTTGTCCAACTGCTGGATGTGAATCGATACCACCATCCGGCCATCCGCAAACCGGCAATTGATCGGCTCACGCTGAGCAAACTCGATCGTCACGCCGCGCGGAAGATCAAGGTCAGACGAGCGCTTGGCCAGCCGTAACGTCGTCGCCAACCGGTCCACCACCTCTTCCAGCGTCAGCCGCTGACCGTCCAGCTGCAACTGCTCGGCTAAGTTATTCCACACCGATTGATGAAGCTGCAGACTGATCAGGCTCCCTTCGACAGCTTGCGGTCGAGCCGTGAATGCGGCCGGTTGAACGGGAGTTGCCAAGCGTCCCCGCATCACCAGCCGGTCCGTCGTCGATGCCAACTCCACCAGTCGCGGCTCCATCCCGATCTCGTGCAACGGATCGACCACCAGCTGATCCAGGTTGGTCTCCAGCTTGTTCAGCCGTTGGTGAATCTCCTGATCCAACCGCCGTTCGGCCGAACTGGCGATCCGTTCGCGCACCTCACGTCGCACCAGATGCCGCTGCTCGTCGTGCTGCTGCAACGCGTATCGGCGAACCATCCAACCCACCAGCGGTATCTCGTCGAACTGAGTCCGCATGCCAGTCAGCCGGTTGCCCGAGTCGGCCGCGCCTCGAGCCTGACTCACTTGAATGCCACGCGGCGTCAGGTAGAGATGTTTCTCGACGTCAAACTGACCATTGCCGCGACTGAACAGCGTCACCGGCCCCTTGGTGGAAGCGGTCGTCGATTCGGTCTGCCCGGTGGCTCGCAGCACGACATGCCATCGCTGTTGATCGTCCACTGTCGTCACGTTCAGCTTAGTCCAGGTCACGTTCTCGCCGTGGACTTGAGCCCCCAGGATCACGTCCCGCACTTGCTCGGCCTGCCCGTCCAACGTCGGCAGCACAGAATTCAACAGCTCCGTCGATACCGACAGCCGAATATTGGCGTTGCGGTAATGCTCTTCCACCAGCTCCGTCAGACGATCGCTGGTCGGCCCGTGTTGAGCCTGCAGGATATTCAGCGCCGCCATGAACTCGTGACCGTGCTCGCCCGACGGGTCGGTCTCAAACAGCTCTAACGACTGACGCAGCCTCGTCGACGCATCCGTAACCGAGTGCCACGTGCCGATGGCCGTCAGCCACTGACCGATCGCCGGCCGTTGCAGCATCGATCGCTGACCAAAACTCAGCCGACGATCCAGCTGTCGTCCATGGACCAGGGTCGCCAGCCGACGCAACTCGGCCGGCTGCTGGTCCAACGGCAACGCGCGAATGGCCGAGTATTCATCCAATCCCACAAAGGTCCGCCACGGCGCAAACCGCTCGTCCGTCGACAGCAACGCTGATGCCTCCCGCGCTGCGCCGTCCAGCTCGGCCGGCAACAACGGCGACCTGGCTACGCTGCTGTCCAGCCGAGCAATCTCGGACCACAACAGCACTCGGCGTCGCAGACCATAGGCCGCCTGCCGCAGCTGCAGTCGCTTCGGGTCGGTCCCCAGACGCGGGTCGAGCTCTCCCGCCGCACGAATCAATTTCGACATCTCCTGGATGTCCGCTCTGCTCTCCGCGCCGTCCAGCCGCGGACGCTGCTGCAACCGCTCCAGTGGCTGGCGAATTTGGGTCACCCAGTCCGCCAGCAGAGGATCTTCGGCCAGATGAGACAGACTGGCCATCAACCAGTTTTCGTTCAGCGGCCGACCAGCTCGTTCGACCCGACGCGGGCTAGGATCGGTCGGCGACGGTTCGGCCACCGCGGCCGGCTCAGACGGCACCGTCGCCGGCGCGGGCTCGGCCGCCACCGCCGGCCCGGAAACCGGCCCGGCAGGACTCGGCGGCGCAGGAAGCGGATCGTTCGCACTCGGCGCCGCGCCACCACTCGAACTGACCGACTGTGGCGCTGCCGTCTCGGTCGCCATCGCTCCCGGCGTCACGTTTACTGGCGGCACAGTCACTGGCCGCACAGTGTCCGTCGCCAGTCTGGCTGCAATTGCTTCCCCGTACGCCGTGGCCAGCTCGGCCAACGACGCGATCTCGGCTGCCGGTGACGCTACAACTGAACGCGGCGCGGCAGGTACCGCGACCGGCTCGCCGGCTGCCGATTCCTGCCGTACGCTCGACGTCGCCACGGCCGTCGGCCGCGCAGGAGCGTGAAGGTCGACGGGGGCGAGCGTCCATCGCGGTGCTCCGGACGAGGACTCGGTCAGTTCGACCGGCGTCGTGGCCACATAGATTGTCGAGCCGACATGGTTTAGGGCGGGGATCTCCGCCTCGTATGTCCAGGGATTGGGCGGTGTGATCAGCGGCGGCGGGACCATCGACTCGACGTCGGACGACGCCCCTAGATCGGATCGACCAGCGGCATGGTCGTCGCGCCAAGCAATCTCAATCGTCTGGTGCAGCTTGGCTAGCGACAGCTCGGTGCTCAGCCTCGGTGCCTTCACCGCGGCCAGAAAGAGCCCCGTAACCAACACCACATAGGGCCATGTGGTGGACCGAGGATATTCGTGCATACTCGTCCTTCTACTTCCCTGCAGGGGGCGAGCAATTCAGGTTGGAATAGGCTGGCGGGCAGGATCAGGGTCGCTCGGCATCGTCGGTCGCTCATGGCGCCGCTGGGCAGCTCCCGCGCGGTCGCCCCAAATCCTTCACTAGACATCGGCCAACTTTACGGTCAAATCGACCTGCACTGACTATTCAGCGTGCCTTGATCCGACGACCTTTGACGGCTGTGCCGGCTAGGCGAAACGCAGCACTACGGAGTGCCCGGAGATACTGCTGGTCGACTGCCCAAAGCCAGTACGGCGGGGGGGTAACGGCGCAGGTCCCAGCTAAATGACGGCGGCAGACAGCTCAACTCAGACGTCAGCTCGGCCTCCACCACCAGCTCGCTCGACGGTGGAGCCAGTTCGGCGACGACTGCTAGCAGCCGAGTCATTTCGGCCGCCATATCGTGGTAGAAAGCATAGGGGGGGCAGCAGAAGACGAGCCACGGCGCGTCGGCCGGCATGCGGTCTCGCCAAGTCAGCTGAAAAGTGTCCCCCGACATCAGATCCACCCGGTCGGACAACTTCAGTCGATCGACATTTTCCCGAATCTGAACGACGTGACCCCGATCGCGTTCGACCAGCACCGCTCGGCGAGCCCCGCGGCTGATCGCCTCAATCCCCAAAATGCCCGTGCCAGCAAACAGGTCGAGGGCCACCATGTCGGGTGGCAACGGCCCCAACAGGTTGAACAGCGCCTCCCGCACACGGTCCTTCATCGGCCGCAATCCCGACTGGCCGCCGTAGAGTACTCGCTGGCTGCGGAGCTGACCGCCGACGATGCGGAGCCAAGTGGGGGGAACGGTCGGTCGCGGGCGGGCGTTCATGGAGCTTTCCGTACCGGGCGGCGATCTAACGTCGACGGCTATCGCCCGCCCGGTAAAATGAGGAAAATGGTTGGTTCGTTCCAGCATCGTACCAAGCTGCGGCGACTCCGGGGCGGGGTCCCGCCGAGTCGATTGTCGAGTTCGCCTCCCGGCATGGCCGGTGATCAAGCGGAGATAAGCTGAAATGGTAAGGGTTTTCTGTCGGTTCGGTTCCGAGTCGCGGGCGGTCGTCTGGCTGCCCGTCGTGGCGATGAGCGTGTTCGTCGGGTGCTTCGCCCAGTCCCCCGCCGCGGCGCAGGATCCGTCCGGTTCGCCGGCTACGACCGCGGCAGCCGCCGGGCCGGCCGGTGACGGTCAGTCGGCCGTCGATCGTTACCGAGCGACGCTGGCCGAATGGAAGCCACTGATGGTGAAACTGCGGGACTTGAAGTTTCAGTACAGCCAGGTGGCCGAAGACGGTCAGCTGGAGGCCATTCGGTCTGATTTCGCGGCGACGGTGGCGAAGGTCAACGCCTTGATACCCGTTCTCCGCGAAAACGCTCTGGCCGTTTACCGCGAGCGCCCGAATGAAGACCGCGAAGTCCTGCGGCTGTTGATGGACATGTTGAAGGACAACGTCAAACGCGACGAATTCGAGCAGGCTTATACCTTGTCCCAGGAGTTGCTGAAGTACAAATGCGAAGATCGGGACATCCACGATCTGGCTGGATTGGCGGCCTATGCGACGGAGCATTTCGAAGAGGCCAAAGTGCAGTTCACTGAGGCGCAGAGTTTGGGTGCTTTGCCGAAGGAGCATCAGCCGTATCTGGACAGCATTGACGACTATCTGAAGTGGTGGCCAGCGGAACAGGCATTGCGTGCCAAAGAAGCCGAGGCTGACGACCTGCCGCGGGTGCGGTTGAAGACCAGCAAGGGCGATATTGTCGTGGAGTTGTTCGAGAACGAAGCGCCGGAAACGGTGGGGAACTTCATCAGTCTCGTCTCCAGTGGCTTTTACGACGGCCTGGCGTTTCACCGGGTCTTGCCGAACTTCATGGCTCAGGCGGGTTGTCCCAAAGGCGATGGCACTGGCGACCCCGGGTACAAGATTTACTGTGAATGCTATGAACCGAATCATCGCCAGCATTTCCGCGGTACGCTCAGTATGGCTCACGGCGGTCGCGACACTGGCGGTTCGCAGTTCTTTCTCACATTCCTGCCTACACCCCATCTGAATGGCCGACATACGGTGTTTGGTCGAGTGGTTGAGGGGATGGATGTTTTGTCGAAGATACAGCGACGCGATCCCGATGTTCCGGCAGAAGCAGCTCGGACGCCGGACAAGATCGAAAAAGCTGAGGTGATCCGCAAGCGCGACCACGAGTATCTCCCGAACAAGGTACGGACTAGTCGGTGATGGCGGTTGCCCGGTGATGGCGGGCGCCAGTCGATTCGGGAGGTAAGGATTGCCGATGGAGAGCAAGACGGGGTTTCGTCGCTGGTTTTCGAAAGTCGTGTATCAGCGAGCGAAGGTGTCTCATGAAATGGGACGCATCGCTGTGCAGCACGTCGATCGAAACTGCCTGCTGGCGCTCTGTCGCACGCATCATGCTCGGTCCGAGTTTCGCGTCCTGCTGTCATGGGCGACCGAGCGCGGCAAGATGCATGCGTGGTGTACGTGCCCCGACGCCTGGAATCACAATCCGTGTGAACATATCGCCGCTGTGATGTTCGAACTGGCGCAGGAAAACGTCTTTCCGCCAGGCATTCCGATCACTCCTGACAGCCTGGTCGTGCGCGGTCAGGACGAAGACGTCTTTCGAGACGGTGTGCCCGCGAATCTAGAAGCACTGGCGGAGATCGGGAGTGATTCTCGAGCCGATGGGGACGACGAAGACCTCGACCCGCGTACGCTGCCGGGAGGGTCCGGTGGGCAGGAATCGGTAGAAGCGGAATCGCCAATGCGTAGTGGGGCGAATCTCCGTCAAGCCGGATTGGGGATGCTGCGCCCGGCACACGCCTGGCTTTCGGTATTGCAGAATGACGAACCTCTGACAGTATCCGGTATCGCTCAACGCCACCACGCACCCGCCGCTGCGCCCCTGGCCACGGATGGAATCTGCTACGTGCTCGATCTGACCCAGACGCTGGAGCGTGGATCGCCCGTCGTGCAGCTCCTTGTCCGTCAGTCGCGACCGAACGATCCGGGCGGAACGCCCAGGCGGCTGCGGATCAGCCCCTCCGACATCGATCAGCTCTCCGACCCGGCCGATCAGAAGATCCTGCAGCTGTTGCTGAGCGTGCACGTGCGCGACAACATCGACGACTTCTCCTGGTACGTCGAACAGGACGATTACGTAGCGCCGACCGACAACCTGGTGATCACCTCCGATGCCTGGGACGCCTCCCTCCCGGCCCTCTGTAACTCGGGAAGATTTTTCTGGGCGATCAGCAGTCAGTCAGTGAGCGATTGGCATCCGGTGCAATGGGACGAAGGCCAGCCGTGGAAGTTTCGGCTGGCGGTGACCGAAGAACCACTGACCGAGCATTATTCAGTGCGCGGCATGTTGAGCCGGCCGGAACGTTCAGTGCCGCTCAGTCAGGCGACCTACTTCTTTGGCGACCGTTACGTCCTGATCGACAATACGCTGGCAGCGTTCGAGTGCGCAGCCAGCCCCCGCTGGTTGCATCCGCTGATTGTTGCCGGCTACTGCGAAGTTCCCTTCCGGGACCGGGATGAGCTGCAGAAGCTGTTGTGGAGCTACGGTGATGTCAATTCGGTAGACTTCCCCGAATCGTTGCAGCTGGAAACTGAACTTTGCGTTCCAGTGGGGCGAGTGAGGATTCTGAGGCCGGTCGATTTTCGCGCTCGCGGTGAAGTCCCCGGTCGGCTGGAGTTTCTGTACGGAGATCGCCCGATCAGCGGCGACTCGCAAGCGCAGAACGTCGTCGATTTCCGGCAACGCCGCGTCATACCCCGCGATCGACAGCGCGAGTCGGCATTGACCGGTGAGTTCATGGCGCTGGCCCGACCCGCCAGGTTCTACCGGGCGACGGATGGCGACGAGGGGGTCGAGCAGACAGTCGATACGCCGATGTTCGAACTGCCCATGGGCGATCTGGAAGCGACCATTGATCGGCTGATCCATCGAGGCTGGGTCGTCGAAGCTCAAGGATTCCGCATCCGACGCGCCAGCGAGTTTGCCTTATCCGTCACGTCGGGTGTCGACTGGTTTGATGTCAGCGCCGCGGCTGATTTCGGTGGCCTACAAATCTCGCTGCCGGAACTGCTCGAAGCCGTCCGCAGCAACCAGCGATTCATCCGCTTGTCCGACGGAACGCATGGGATGCTCCCCCAACGCTGGCTCGACCAGTATCGAGCCTTGGCCGAGCTGGGTGAACGGTCGGGAGATGCGGTGCGCTTTCAGAGTTCACAAGTGGCCATCCTCGATGCCCTCCTGGCGGCTCAGGATAATCCCATACAGCTGGACGCTCATTACCGCCAGGTACGCGATCGGCTCTTTTCGTTCGCCGGCGTCCATGCGACGCATCCTGACCCAACTTTCCATGGCGAGCTGCGCGACTATCAGCGGGAAGGATTGGGCTGGCTCGAGTTCCTGCGGGAGTTCGGCTTTGGCGGCTGTCTGGCCGATGACATGGGCCTCGGAAAAACCGTGCAGGTCCTCGCCATGCTGCAGCGTCGCAAGGCTGAGTACTCACAGCAGCAAGCGAGCGCCGGTGCTCCCCGACCGGCTGCACGCAGTACGCTGGTCGTAGTTCCCAAGAGCATTGTCTACAACTGGATTGAAGAGGCGCAGCGGTTCACGCCCAATCTCACCGTGCTGAATTACACCGGCATGGATCGCCATCAAACTCTCGAAAGATTGGCTCATGCTGATATTGTCGTCACGACGTATGGCATCCTGCGACGAGATATTCTCAAGCTGCGCGAGATCTCTTTTGATTACGCGATCCTCGATGAGGCGCAGGCGATCAAGAACGCGACTTCTCAGGCATCCAAGGCCTGCCGGCTGGTGAAGTCGCGATACCGACTGGCGATGACCGGTACTCCGGTCGAAAACCACGTGGGCGAGCTCTGGTCGCTTTTCGATTTTCTGAATCCTGGCATGCTGGGACGCAGCCGAGCATTTCAGGCTTTGATCAGCGGCCTGAGACGGTCCGGAGATGAATCTGACCCGGCCGACTTGAAGATGCTGGCTCAAGCCATTAAGCCGTTCGTGCTGCGGCGCACCAAGGGCGATGTGATCCGCGAACTGCCTGAGAAGACCGAACACACGCTCTACTGCGAATTGACCGGCGCTCAAAAGCGACTCTACGCCGAGCTGCGAGATTACTACCGCCAGCTGTTGACGTCGAAAGTCAAAAATGACGGTATCATGCGCACGAAGATCCACGTCCTGGAGGCACTGCTGCGGCTGCGCCAGGCCGCTTGTCACCCAGGATTGCTCGATGATGAACGGCGGCACCAGCCGAGCGCCAAACTGGAAATGCTCGAAGATCAGGTCCAGGAGATCATCGCCGAAGGACACAAGGTGCTGATCTTCTCACAATTCACCCGATTGCTCGGGATCGTCAAGGATCGCTTCGATCAACTCGGTGTCCGCTACGAGTATCTTGACGGTCGAACCCGGGACCGGCCGGAACGTATCGCCAACTTTCAGAACAACACAGATATTCCCGTGTTCTTGATCAGCCTCAAAGCCGGTGGCCTGGGGCTGAATCTGACTGCGGCCGACTACGTCTATATCCTTGACCCGTGGTGGAACCCGGCCGTTGAGGCTCAGGCCATCGATCGCGCTCATCGTATCGGTCAGACTCGACCCGTGATCGCCAATCGCATCATCTGCCGGGACACAGTCGAAGAGAAAATCCTCCAACTGCAGCAATCCAAGAAGAAACTGGCCGACGCCATCATCGCCGCTGACAGCAGCCTCCTGCAATCGCTGACCGTCGACGATCTGCAGCTGCTGCTGAGCTGAACTGGGCTGAACTGAGCTGGGCTGCATCACACTGCGCTGAGTCGATGGGGCGGAAGCAATCTGGTTTGAATCGGAGCGGTTCACGCTCCAGAATTGCCCCACCGTGTCTGCTGCAACAGCCGCCGGGCTTCGGAGACAAAGAAAAACGAACCTGTCACACAAGCCAGATCGTCGGGACCGGTGGCCGCTGTGAAGTCCTGCCAGCCGCTCTCGGCCGTCCCGTGCCAGAGAACCTCCAGCGGCTCGTCGTTGGGCCGAGCGACATGAACCGGACCATGACCGATTTCCAAGCCGGAGATCCCGCCTGGCCACAGACGGTTGGCGACCGACAGTGCCTCAGAGAATAAACGGCGCGGAGGGTAACTGCGGGGATTGTCGGAATAGCAGCTGATTACCACACGATCGAAACATGGCAGCAGCGCGGTCAGTATCCCTTGGACGTCTTTTCCCAGCGTGGTTGTTAACAGCAAGTGCCGACGTGGACGTCTCTCAAGGCCAGCCAGAACCTCCGCCAATGCCTGCGCAGAGGCGGCGTTATGGGCCGAGTCGAGCAGCAGGAGAGGCTGAGTTGCAAGGACTTCGATGCGGCCAGGACAGCGAACGAGCCGCAGACCTTGCTGAAGTACCGAGTCCGGAACGGGATGGTCGCGATGCAATAGATCGAATCCGGCCACTGCCAGCGCGGCGTTGCTCGCTTGGTGAAAGCCGGGTAGCGTCAGTGTCAGGCCGGATCGCGGTGGCATGGATGTGGCCGGAGACCACGCCAGATCCAACTCTCCTCCCTCAGGGACGCGCCTCTCGCCTGCAGGTGGCCGATAACTCAGTCGAATCTCCTGCCCCAGTCGGAAGAGCTCGGCCGAACGCTGGCGCGAGATCTGTCGGATCACCGCCGCCGGCTCGGAGTCCGTCACGCCGCTGATAACAGGAACTCCCGGTTTGATGATTCCGGCTTTCTCTCGAGCAATGGCGGCGAGCGTGTTGCCGAGCTGCTTCGTGTGATCAAAGCTGATACTGGTGATCATCGTCAGTCGCGGCGAGCAGACATTGGTGGAATCAAGCCGCCCGCCAAGCCCGACTTCCATCACGACCCAATCGACGGCGTGTCGGACGAACTGCAGGTAGGCCATCGAGTTGATCACTTCGAAGAAAGTTGGCCTTTCGTCAATGGCGTCCATGGCCGCTACCACCGGACGCACAGCATCGACCAGTTCCGCCAACTCGGTCGGCGAACACATCTGATCGTTAACCTGAATCCGCTCTTCCAGCCGCTCAATGTGCGGCGAGATGAACAGGCCAGTCCGATAGCCGCCGGCCTGCAGCAGCGCACTCATGGTGGCCGCTGTCGAACCCTTCCCTTTCGTGCCGGCAATGTGCACGATCTGCAGCCGGTCCTGGGGACGGCCGAGGCGTTCCAGCAACTGCTCCATGCGCTGTAACTTCAGCTCGCGGCTGCGGTAGGGCATGTCCCGGGAACGCTCAAAATTGATTCGCTCGGTCAGAAAGCGAATCGCGGCGTCATGGGCGGGAAGAACCGTCACGGGCGACCTTGGCTGCAGGGCAATGGCATCGTGAATCTGCCGCATTATCAACCGGCCGGGCCGTTTCGGGAATGGGCTCAGCACCGACTGCCCGTGCCCCCCTTGCGGTGCCGGATGTCGCTGGACTTTGCCGATCGGGGCGCTCAGCGGCCTCGCGAATCGGCTGCAAGTTCCGCCCGGGTCAATTACACTGGAGGCTGGTCCGCTGCGCCCTGCTTGGCCAGCCGCGCCGTCAGCTTGCCTACCCACCTGCCTCGGAGAGTCTTCCCGCTATGATCCAGCTCCGTTCCCCGTGGCTCGCTTTCCACCGGTTCCCCCTCCTGGCGACTGGTTGCCTGCTGGCGGCCATCACAGCGGCCTGGCTGCTCGGCAGTCAATTGGCTGGTGCTGAGGAATGTCAGATCTGCCGCCGCGATCATAGTGCGTCGTTCGGCATCGACCTGGAAGGCTCGGGCTTGCGATACGCCCCCGATCGGGTCGTCGACGTACAACACATCCGGCTCGACGTGACCCCCGATTTCGCGAGGCATTCGGTCTCCGGCACCGCCTCACTGACGTTTCGCCCCATTGCTCGACCGCTGACACAACTCACTCTGGACGGCATCAATCTGCACGTCGAGAAAGTCGAAGCCGATGTACCGGTGAAGGACTTCACGGTGACTCGCAAAGATCTGACGATCCTGTTTGCTGAACCGATTCCGGCCGACCGTGAAGTGACCCTGCATGTGACCTATTCGGCCGAACCATCGCGTGGGCTCTATTTCCGTACGCCCGACATGGGCTACGCGGCTGGCGATACGCACGTCTGGACTCAGGGTGAGGCCCACGAAGCTCGGTACTGGTTTCCCTGCTTTGACTATCCCAACGAACGTTCGTCGACCGAAGTGATCTGTCATGTGCCTCAGGGAATGACCGTGCTTTCCAACGGTCGCAAGGTGAGCGAATCGACGGATGCGCAAACCGGACTGACGACGGTCCACTGGCTGCAGGAGAAACCGCACGTCAACTATCTCATCTGCCTGGTGGCCGGCTATCTCGATAAGCTCGAGTCCAAACACGGCGACGTGCCGCTCGGTTTCTTTTCCCAGCCGTCTCTGTCGAAGTACGCTGAAAATGCCTTCCGCGACACTCCCAAGATCATGGCCTTTTTCGAGCAGGAAATTGGCGTGCCATTTCCCTGGAATAAATACGACCAGGTGACGATTCTCGATTTCGTGGCCGGTGGGATGGAGAACACCACGCTGACGACTCTGACTGAGCACACCGTCCACAGTACGGCCGAAGAGAATATTCCGTCACCCTGGGGCCTGGATGCTCACGAAATGGCCCATCAGTGGTTCGGCGACTATGTCACCTGTAAGGATTGGAGCCATCTCTGGTTGAATGAAGGCTTTGCGACCTACTACGCGCTGCTGTACGAAGGCCACAAATCGGGCCGCGATGCGCTTCTGTATGGACTCTACCGCGACGCCACCGGAATCCTGGCGAACGGGAATGATCGCAAACCGATTGTCTATCGCGGCTACAAAAACGCCATGGAACAGTTCGACTATCGCGCATACCCGAAGGGAAGCTGGGTACTGCATATGCTGCGCAGTCAGCTCGGCGAAGATCTCTTCCGCAAGGGCGTCAAGACCTATCTCGAACGACACGCGCTGTCGAATGTCGTCACCGACGATTTGCGCCAGGTGTTCGAAGAACTGAGTGGCCAGCCGCTGGATCAATTCTTCGACCAGTGGGTCTACCATGGACGCCATCCCGATCTGCGAATCGAATATGCCTGGCATCCCGAAGACCAATTGGCAAGACTGGTTGTTCATCAGACTCATGAGCCCAACGCGGAAGTGCTGCTGTTCGATCTGCCGGCCAAATTTCGATTTGTGATGGAAGACGGATCGGAAGTTGATCACGAAGTTCGAATTTCGGCCGCTCGACACGAGTTCTTTGTGCCGCTCCAAAGTCAGCCGAAGATCGTGCGATTTGATCCCGATTACACACTCCTGGCTCATGTCGACTTTCAGGTCCCGCAGGAAATGTGGTTGGCCCAGCTGGACCGGACGCAAGATGTCATCGGACGCGTGCTGGCCGTGCAGGGATTGGCTCGGGATAAATCCCGCACCGCCATCGAACGGATCGGCAAGGCCCTCCGCGAAGATCCATTCTTCGGCGTTCGAGTCGAGGCGGCCCGCGCACTGGCCGGGATCGGCAACGACGAATCGATGACGCAGCTGATGCAGTCCCGAACTCAGGACGATGCTCGTGTGCGATTGGAAGTGATCGAAGCGATCGGTGGTTCGTATCATCCCGAAGTCGCCAAGGTGCTGCTGGAAGCCCTGGCAGCCGAAAAGAACCCCCGGATCCAGTCGGCCATTGTGCGCCGGCTGGCCAAGTTCCAGACCGAGGAAACTCGACAGGCACTGATCGATGCGCTGCGATCCGACTCTTGGCAGCAGATGGTTGCACGGGCGGCCATGGACGCGCTGCGCATGCAACAGGATCCGGCTAACTTGGCACCGATCCTTCGTGTGGCTCGGTCGCGCAGCGATGAGTTGTCGACGGACTACCTGGCGTCGGCCCTGGAGGCCGCCGGGCAACTGGGCGGCCTGGAGCACGGTGATCGGCAAGCGGCCGGCGAGTTTATCCTGGCACATGTCCGCGATCCGCGGCGGGCGGTCCAGACAGCCGCGCTGGCCGCATTGGGCGAACTGGGGGACCCGGTCCACCGGGCCGTACTGCAGAGCTTTGCCGGCCAGCACCACGAATCGCAGCTCGCCGAGACCGCTCGACGGGCCGTCGACCGGTTGAGTGCCCGGACTCCGGCCGCACCCGCCGAGGTGCTCGAACTGCGCCGTTCGCTGGACGAACTCAAAGCCCAGCAGCAGCGGCTGAAGGAGCAGTTCGAACAACTCGAGCAGAAATCTCGAGCCAAGGCGACCGAGCCAACCGCTGGCAAATAGCCCCGGCTCAACTTGCGCAGCTCACTTGCGTTGCGGGGGGTCGCACCTACCTATCGCCCTAGGCTCAACCTGCGCAGCTCACTTGCGTTGCGGGGAGTCGCACCTACCTATCGCCCTAGGCTCAACTCGCGCAGCTCACTTGCAGTAGTGCGAGAGGTAGGTGCGACTACCCCGCCCCGCCCCGCCCCGCCCGCCCGCCCCGCTCGAGCTGCTAGCACTGCACGGAGGTACGTGCGACCTCCGTGGAGGTACGTGCGACCTGCGATTCGTGAGCCGCTTGGCAGAAGTCAATACAAGCGGCGATTTCTGCATCTTTGCGCGAGAAAGCCGCGACGATCGGCTGCTAGCACTGCACGGAGGTACGTGCGACCTCCGTGGAGGTAGGTGCGACCTGCGGTGAATCTGAGTTGTGAAGATATTCCGGTTGAAGTGATCGTGCCGGAAGTACCGATTATTCCCTGCGAGCGGATTTCCGCGTCGCCGCGCCTAGTGACCGGTGACCGGATGTCCGTCGGCCGCAGCCAGGAGACTCCGAGAGGAGCACGATTGGGGAATTCGATGCTATCACCCGACGGCGGGGGTGGCGCGAATCATGACTCGGTTCCGACAGACTCAGATCTCAGATCGCGGTCCAAACATGAACACAATCTCTGCGCGTCTGGCCACGACATCGTTGGTCGTCTTGTCCTTGTTGGCTTTGGTGCCGGCTATCACCGGCGCTCAGGAGACCGGTCAGGTTGTGCGGACGTACAGCGTCCAGCCGACACCCGCCTCCGAAGCCGCTCACCGCATCCACCAGGCCCTGCAAGACAGCTCGCCGGCCATCGAAACTCGCATCGACCCGAAAACGGGTCAGCTGATGGTGCGCGGCACCGCTGCTCAACATGAGGCGATCGGCCGGCTGGTGCAGTTGTGGGCCCAGATGCCAGCGGCGGTACCTCCTGTCCATCGCGACACCATGGTGCGCCAGGCTCAAGCCGTTGAACTGGCTCCAGCGACTCCACCGGCCGACGAGGCTCCGAACGAGCTGAAGCTGGCCGACGGAGGGAACAAAACAGCCACGTCGCACCATCGACTGGAGCACCTGACGTGGCGCCAGCTCGCTTCCAGCCTCCGAACGTGGATCGGCCCTCAGCTGATCATGCAGGGCGATAACGCCAACGAGCAATATTGGTTCAACGTCAAGAGCCCGGACGGAGAGATTCGCTTTGATATCGACGGCCGCCTAGGTCTGCTCAGCCTGACCGGTCCCGAGCCGCTGCAGAAACGTTGGCTGGAAGCGATTCGGTTGCTGGACCAGCCGAGCGATGTGCCGGACGGCGAAGTGCGGTTTGTCAGTGTAGGCAGCGACGCCGGTAACAAGGTAGGCCAGGCAGTGATGCTGCTGAAGGCTCACCAGCAGCGGGGTGTCGGATTGACGGAGGTTCCGATCTCCGGCCCGCGGCTGGCGAACCCCCTGGCTCAGCAAGTGGCGGCACCCGTCGCCTTGGCTCAGGTCCCCGGCCAGGCCCAGCCCGAGGGTGAAGTAGACGAACAGAATCCGCAGACCCCCGCTCCGCAGCAACCACCGGTGGTGGAGGAAGCGGCGGGAGCTCTCGGGCCGGTGCGAATCGAATTGCTCCCCGGTATGGATGCGATCATCGTGCGAGGTTCGAAAAAGGACGTCGAACGAGTGATGCAGCTGATCAACGACATTGAAACGTTGAGTGTTCAGACGGATCCGCAGATCGAAATTATCGACCTGAAGCACACCAACAGCGAAGCGATGGCGACGCTGGTGACGACCGTCAACAGCCAGGTACTGACCAATCGGCTGGGAGTCGTCAGCGTCACACCGCTGGTGAAGCCGAATTCGCTGTTGCTGGTCGGTCGTGCCGAGGCCGTCAAGACAACGCGATCGTTGATCGAACGGCTCGACACTCCAGTGGAGGCCGAGTCGGAGGTGCGGGTCTTCAAGCTGCAGCACTTGCCGGTTGCCGACGCTCAGCGAACCGTGGTCTCGTTCTACGATCAACGTGCAGTCGGTTTGGGGCCACGTATCCGAGTCACGGCCGATTTCCGCAGCAACTCACTGATCGTCTACGCTCGAAACCGTGACCTCGACGAACTGGCTCACCTGCTGGAGAAACTCGACAGCCCCGAGGGTGGCCCGACGAGTGAAGTGCGGGTTTTTCGACTGAAGAACGCCCTGGCCGATGACCTGGCACCGGTTCTTGAAGACACGTTGCGAGGCGATCCTGACCAGCGTCAGGCTCAGGCCGGCGGCTTCGGTGGTGGTTTTGGCGGTGGTGGAGCTGGCGGTGGCGGTGGTGCGGCACCCGGACAGGCTGTCGCGACCACGACGGGTGGCAATCAGCAGATTCAGACTCAGTCGTCGCAGCGATCGTCGATTCTGTCGCTGACCGTGATCGACGCCGAAGGCAAGCGGGCACTCAAGTCGGGATTCCTGACAGACATCCGTGTCTCTGCTGATCCTCGAGCCAACTCGCTGATCGTCGTCGCTCCACCCGAAGCTATGGACCTGATTTCTGAGCTCATTCGGCAGATGGACGATTCGCCGTCGAACATCGCCGAGATCAAGGTCTTCCCGATCGTGCGTGGCGACGCTCAGTCGCTGGTCACCATGCTGCAGACGCTGTTCGCCCAGCAGGCTCAGGCCAATCAGTTGGCTCAGCAGGCGGCGGGCGGAGCGGGTGAAAGCACGCTGGTGCCGCTGCGATTCTCGGTCGATCAACGCACCAACTCCATCATCGCTACCGGCAATCCGGCCGACTTGAACGTCGTGTACGCCATCCTGCTGCGGCTCGATGCCGACGACGTCCGCGAACGACAGAGCCGCATCTACCGGCTGCAGAACGCTCCGGCCACCAGTGTCGCCGACGCGATCAATCAGTTCCTGCAGACCGACCGGAACCTGGCCTTGCAGCTGACGCCCGAGTCGGTCAGCCCATTCGAACAGCTCGAACGCGAAGTGGTGGTGGTGCCGGAGACGGTCAGCAACAGCCTGATCATCAGTGCGACTCCTCGCTACTTCGAAGAGGTCGTCAAGCTGGTGCGGGAGCTCGATGAACGCCCGCCGATGGTGCTGATCCAGGTGTTGATCGCCGAAGTCGCTCTGGGGACAGGTGAAGAGTTCGGTGCGGAGCTCGGCATTCAGGACTCGCTGCTGTTCGATCGCAGCGTCGTCACTCCAGCCACCACGACCGCTGGAGGCAGCTTGGTCCCAGGTTACAACTTCAACAATCAGCCACTCGGCAACTCCTCCTCGGTCGACTCGCTGTCCACCCGAGACAATGTGGCCGGCCAGGCTCTATCCAGCTTGGGGCTGGGGCGTACAAGCAACGCTCTGGGCTTCGGCGGCTTGGTGCTGTCGGCCAGCAGCGATTCGGTCAGTGTCCTGATCCGAGCCCTGCAGTCGCATCGCCGAGCTGACGTGCTGGCTCGTCCGCAAGTCATGACGCTGAACAATCAGCCGGCTTTCGTGCAGGTTGGTGCTCAGGTGCCGTATATCACCAGCACTCAGCTGACACAGTTCGGTACCGTCAACAGCATCACGTTCCAGAACGTAGGTATCCTGCTCGGTGTCCGGCCGCGTATCTCTCCGGACGGCCTGGTCGTCATGGAAATCGATGCCACCAAGTCGAAGGTGGGTCCGGAAGAAGAGGGGATTCCGATCTCGATCAGCAACAACGGTACCGTCCTCAAGGCTCCTCAGATCGAAGTCACGTTGGCTCAGACCACCGTCAGTGCTCGCGATGGACAGACGGTGGTGCTGGGCGGGTTGATCACCAAAGAACGAGACCGCTTTGAACGTAAGGTTCCGTACGTCGCGGACATTCCGCTGCTCGGTTCGCTCTTCCGCTACGATCAGTACCTGGAAGATCGCCGCGAACTGCTGATCATCATGACTCCGTACATCGTCGACAGTGACGCTGAGGTGGAGCAGCTGACGGCCATGGAATCGGAGCGGATGAACTGGTGCTACGCGGATGTTGTGAACCTGCACCACGACTACTTGGCCGGACCCAATCCTCGGGCTCCGCTGGATGGTTCGCGCACCGAAGTGATCTATCCCGACTTGAATCCGAGCGGGGCGACGGGTTCGTCGGTGGTGGTCCCCGGCAAGAGCTCATCGGATGCCGATTCCGGTGTGGAGATTCACGGTGGTGAAGGTGAGATTCCGGCCCCCCGTGGTACGGCTCCTGGCAAGACGCCGGCCGTCCCCTCCGCTCCGGTCCCTCGGCCCGCGACGCCCGTGCCGCCCACTCCGTCGCTGTCGCCCGCAACCTCCGGCACGCAGACCGATACCAGCTCGAAGACGGAACAACTCGAGGTGGTCGGCCCGGCCGTAATTCAACAGGCGAGTAAACTGCCGACGACGGTGGAGAAACGGAGTACCGACGTGCAGGCGACCAACTGGGAAGTCGGAACGGCTCACCAGACGCCGCAAGGGACGATCACCGAGTACCGCTCGGTCGATAACCCGGCCGCCGTCGACCAGACCAAGAAGAAACGTTCGTGGCTCCCGAAGTCCTGGTCCGGCAAGAAATCAAAAGAGAATAAGGACAAGGACAAATCGGCTGAGGCTGATACCGAGAAGTCGGATAAGTAATCAGCCTTCGTCGGGACGTCCGTTATCGCATCGCGGCCGCCCAACTTCCGGTGTAGGAATCAGCGAAAGAAGAAGTGGAGATTCAAGGATGAATCTGCTGAACGTGAATGCCGGCCGCCTCTCCCGCGCCGTTTGCCTCGGCCTGTTGGTGGCCGCCGGCGGGTGTGCGTCGACCGAACCCAAGCTGCCGACGATCGCCAAGTGGGGAACGGCGGACGAGTACCCGGAAGAGACCGAGCAGCCCGATAAGATCGTCGCCCTCTGGTCCGATGATGTCTTGCATCAAGCCGGTGGGCCTCCGACTCGAGGTCTGGGGGGCCGAGTTTACTTCTACAACCCGACCGAATCGGCAGTCCCGGTCGACGGTCAGCTGGTCGTCTACGGATTCGAAGATCATCCTGACGACGAAACGACCGGCGAAGAAGATATCCCCGTCAAGAAGTTCGTCTTCACCAAGGATCAGCTCGTCAAGCACTATAGCCCTTCTGAGTTCGGGCCGTCATACAGCTTCTGGCTTCCCTGGGATTCGGACATGGAAGAACAGAAGTGGATCAGCGTCGTGCCCGTCTTCATCGATTCGCGAGGTAAGGTGGTCATGGGCCAACACGCTCGCCACCGGCTGAACGGCAAGAAAGATCCGGCACTCGCCAAGAAGGAAAAGCAGCAGAAGGCGAAGAGTGACGAGCAGGTACAGCTGGCGAGCCACGAAACCTCGGAGCCCACCAGCAGCGATGAAGAAGACTTGTCGACACCGCGTCGGCTGGAAGCGACCTCGATTCCGCTTCGTGGCGTCACTCCGGCCATGATCGACTCGCTCCGCCAGTCGATGCAGGACAGCCAGGTACGCCCGGCCGGTGGAGCTGCCGCTGAGGCGCCCGCGTCCAACGTGCGTCCGGCCGTCGGTCGCAAAGCTCGACAAGACGAAGATTCCGACGCCCGAACCGGCGCAGATTCCGGTTCGCGGGCCAATGCGACCAAGGAGAATCGCAGCGACACGACCTCCTCGGATGGAATGGATCAGGTCCGGAACCTCACGGCTCCACCCCCCATCACCACCGCGCGCCAGTTAACTCGACCCCGCATCGAACCCGACCATTCCGATTGGCGGAACCAGTTGCGACGGTCGGCACCGACACCGCCGTCGGCCGCGCCGAGTCTGGCGGCCCAGTTACCGAACCAGCTGCCGAGCCAGTCGACCGCGACGGTGCCGGGCCCCTTGCCTGCCACCGGCCTGCCAACGCTCCCCGGAACGGGACCCGGACCGGCACCGCGCGGTTCTTCGTTGTCCCCAGCCGATGCGTCCACGGAGATGGTGGCGGGGCAAGCGGTGACATCGCAGGTCTACTACGGAAGTCCGGGGAGTTCGCTCGGGAGCGGACTGGGGAGTCTGGTCCCGGCCGCTTATCCAACCAACTCGCCCGGAGCCGGCTCGCCCGCCCCGACCGCTCCGTCCGGCTCGCTGCTGCGGCTGCCGACTCGCTGAGACCGGCCCGGAGGTCGCACCTACTTTCACGGAGGTCGCACCAACCTCTCGCACTACTTCCAGTAAGCAGCGTAGGTTGAGCTTGGGCGAGAGGTAGGTGCGACCTCCGGCCTGCAGCGGGGATAATAAGGAGGGCGCGGAGGCAGGCGAGACGCCCGCACCACAAAGGGGAAGAGGCAGGCGAGACGCCCGCACCACAAAGGGGAAGAGGCAGGCGAGACGCCCGCACCACAAAGAGGGAGAGGCAGGCGAGACGCCCGCACCACAAAAGGGAAGAGGCAGGCGAGACGCCCGCACCACAAAGGGGAAGAGGCAGGCGAGACGCCCGCACCACAAAGAGGGAGAGGCAGGCGAGACGCCCGCACCACAAAGGGGAAGAGGCAGGCGAAACGCCCGCACCACAAAGGGGAAGAGGCAGGCGAGACGCCCGCACCACAAAGAGGGAAGAGGCAGGCGAGACGCCCGCACCACAAAGGGGAAGAGGCAGGCGAGACGCCCGCACCACAAAGGGGAAGAGGCAGGCGAGACGCCCGCACCACAAAGGGGAAGAGGCAGGCGAGACGCCCGCACCACAAAGGGGAAGAGGCAGGCGAGACGCCCGCACCACAAAGGGGAAGAGGCAGGCGAGACGCCCGCACCACAAAGGGGTGGGGGCTAAGTTTGCACCTACCGTGATCGCGGAGGGGCTGCCTATAATAGGCCCATGGATCCGCTCCCCATTCTGCATTACCCCCCCCAAGTGCGTCCCGACGATGCGCGGGACTACTTGTCCGGGTTGAACCCCACGCATCGGCCACCGCTGGCCGAACGCCAACCGCTCCCCATGACCCGCGCCGAAATGGCCGCTCGGGGCTGGGACGAGCTCGATGTGGTAATCATCACCGGCGATGCGTACATCGATCACCCCAGCTTCGCGATGGCCATCCTGGGTCGCGTCCTCGAGTCGGCCGGCTATCGAGTCGGCATCGTCAGCCAGCCCGATTGGCGGTCGTGCGACGACTGGCGACGGCTCGGACGTCCCCGCCTGTTCTTCGGCATCAGCGCCGGGAACATGGACTCGATGATCAACCACTACACAGCCAACAAAAAGGTCCGCAACAACGACGCCTACTCGCCCGGCGGCCGCATCGGATTGAGGCCCGACCGAGCAACCTTGGCCTACTGTCAGCGAGCTCGGGAGGCCTTTAAGGGAGTCCCCGTAATCGCCGGTGGCGTCGAAGCGTCGCTGCGGCGACTGGCTCATTACGACTACTGGAGCGACAAAGTCCGTCGCTCAATTCTGCTCGACTGCAAAGCCGACCTGCTGGTCTACGGCATGGGCGAGAACTCGATCGTCGAACTGGCTCGTCGACTCGATGCTGGCGAATCGGTCCGGGACCTGCGCGACATGCGTGGCGTCGCCTATGTGCTGGGCGCATCCGAAAGCCATCCGCCGGCCGACTCGCTGGAGCTTCCCACGTACGAAGCCGTCTGTGCCGACAAGCTGGTCTTCGCCGAAGCCACCCGGCTGATTCACAACGAAACCAATCCGCTGAACGCTCGCACGCTCTTCCAGCGTCACGGCCGCGAAGCGGTCGTGGTGACTCCGCCGCAGTTGCCCATCTCGCAGCAGGCAATGGATCGCATCTACGATCTCCCTTACACTCGCCTTCCGCATCCGGAGTACCGTGAACCGATCCCGGCCTTCGATACGATCAAAAACTCCGTCACCATCATGCGCGGCTGCTTCGGCGGCTGCACCTTCTGTTCGATTACCGCTCATCAAGGCCGAGTCATTCAGTCGCGCAGCCGAGAGTCGATCTTGGGCGAACTGCGGGACATGGCCGCGGATCCGGATTTCAAAGGTGTCGTCAGCGACATTGGTGGCCCGACGGCGAACATGTACGAGATGAAGTGTTCGCGTCCCGAAGTCGAGGCCATGTGCCGACGCCAGTCGTGTGTCCACCCGACGATCTGCAAACTGCTCGGCACGAGCCACGGCCCGCTGATTCAGTTGATGCGGGACGCTCGCGACATTCCCGGCATCCGCAAGGTGCTGGTCGCCAGCGGCATTCGTATGGACCTCGCTCGCCGATCCCCCGAGTACATGCGGGAACTTGTCCAGCATCACGTCGGCGGGCTGCTGAAAGTCGCTCCTGAGCACACCGATCCGGAAGTGCTGAGCAAGATGCGGAAGCCGTCCAACGACGACTTCGAAAAATTCACCGACGTCTTCGATCGCGAGTCGCGCAAGGCGGGCAAGAAACAATACATCGTCCCCTACTTCATCGCCAGTCATCCGGCCAGTGACCTCGATGCGATGATTGAGCTGGCGATGTTTCTGAAGCGCAATGGCTACAAGCCCGATCAGGTACAGGATTTCATTCCCGCTCCGATGGACGTGGCGACCGCGATGTACTACACCGGCATCGATCCGTTCACTAGAAAACCGGTCTACGTCGCGCGAAAGCTCAAGGATCGCAAGTTCCAACGAGCGTTGATGCAGTTCTTCAAGCCAGAGAACTACTTTGAGGTCCGCGAGGCTCTGCAGACGGCTGGCCGACAAGATCTGATCGGCGACGGGTGCGACTGCCTGATTCCGTCGCGCCCGCCCCGCGAAGCGATCGACCGCCGCCGTCAGGACGCCAATGCCCGTTTTCGCGGTGAGTATGTCCACACGATCACCAAGAAGCCGCGACAGGCGAACAAGAAGGCCGATTCCGATTCACCAGCCGGTTCGTCGGATAAGAACCGACGGCGACGCGCCAGTAATCAGAAATCGTCACGCCACGCGCCCGGTCGAGGGTACCGCCCGGGGCGCAAGAGTACCGATCCGGACGCGGGCTGATCGGAGACACTCGTTGTGTGGACCTGGAATCCTCAAAGTTACCCGCCCGCCGTCCAGCAATTGCTGGAGCAGATGCCGCTGAGCGAACTCGGTCCGGGCCATCCGCAGCGAGCCGTTTACCAGCAGCTGAAGGGGGTCGATCACCGTTCACTGCTCGGCGATCGGCCCGTCACTGATGCTGCCATGGCGGACGCCTGTCTGGCCGGGCTCTGGCTGGCCTTCGATTATCTCGACGAGTCGCACACGATCAGTCAGGCGATCTCGAGCTCGACCGGCAGCTATTGGCACGGGATCATGCACCGTCGCGAGCCCGACTACGAGAATGCGAAGTACTGGTTTCGGCGCGTCGGCCGACACCCGATCGAATCCGAGCTCGCCCGCCAGGTGACTCAGATCACTCACACACTCTCGGCTGGAAATGTCGATCTTCCGGCAATCGGCAGCACCTGGAATGCGATCGGGTTCGTCGACCAGTGCCGCCAAGCGAGTCGCGCCGGCGGAACGCTCGCCGCGTGGTGCCGCCAAGTGGCGCTGGCCGAATGGCGGTTACTGTTTGACTACAGCTTTCTACACAGCTGACAGTTTTTTCGACAGCTGATCGAGGGCGTCCGGGCCCGAGACCGGTGGCTGGCACGTCGATTGGCTGCAGACATAAATCGTCGGCAAATTGTCCACCGGCCGACGATCCTGGAACATCGGGCCCAGCGATCCGCCATCGGCACATCGCGCCGCTTCTCGGACAGCCCATTCGGCTCGCGGCAGGAATCGGCTCCCCATCGTGCGACAGAATTCGACCGCCGATCCGGCAACGTCATCGACGATTGCGACGATCTCATGAGCGGGACCGAGCCACAGATCGGCCGCCAAGAGCAACTGCCCGGCCGCCGTCGACCGGTCGCTCAGAATCGACCGGCCGCGGATCAGAGTCTGTTCGGCTGCTTGATAGTATTCGGTGCTGCCGATGAGTCGACCCAATCGCAACAAGGCAGTCGCCGCCATTCCGTTCCCGCTCGGAACAGAACTGTCATGCCAATCCATCGTCCGCGTAATCAGCCGCTCATGGTCGTCAGAAGTGAAGTAGAATCCGCCCCCTTCGCGATCCTGAAACCGCTGCAACACGACGTCGGCCAGCTCACTCGACCAGTCGATCCAACGCTCGTCGCCGTCGGCCTCGTAGAGCGAAATGAGTCCGTTGATGAGGCAGGCGTAGTCTTCAAGGTAAGCGTTCAGTTTCGCCTGTCCTTGACGCCAGGTGTGTAGCAGCCGTTGCTCGGCGGCGTTCCACAGCTCACGCTGAATAAACGCAGCAGCCTGCTGCGCTCCTTGCAGATAACGCTCTCCAGCAAATGCATTGGCCGCTCGAGCCATGGCATGAATCATCAGCCCGTTCCAGGCCACGAGGATCTTGTCGTCCTTGCCCGGGCGGACTCGCTGATTCCGAGCCTGCCACAGCAGCTGACGGGCCTGAGCCATTTCCGATTGCAACTCGGCCACTTCCCAGCCCTTCACGGCCGCGCACTGCTGCCAGGTATGGCGACGGTTGAGGATTGAATGCCCCTCAAAGTTCCCGCCGTCCGTGACGTCGTAGACGAAGGCAAAGCGTTCCGCGAGATCCGGCCCCAGCACTTCACGCAGCTCGGCCGGTGTCCAGACGTAGAACTTCCCCTCTTCCCCTTCGCTGTCCGCGTCTTCCGTGCTGTGAAAACCTCCGGCTGCGTCGGTCAAGTCGCGCAGCACATAGTCAAGCGTCGCTTCAGCTACCTCACGGTACTCAGCCTCGCCGGTCACCTGATAGGCTTCCACGTAGACGGTCGCCAGTTGAGCGTTGTCGTAGAGCATCTTCTCGAAATGCGGGACCAGCCACTGGCGATCGACGGAATAACGGGCAAAGCCACCACCGAGATGATCGAAGATGCCGCCCTGAGCCATCTTGTCGAGTGTCAGGCGGACCATGTCGAGATAAGCCGGCTTGTCGAATCGGACCGCACACCGCAAGAGCAACTGCAGATCCATCGGATGCGGAAACTTCGGTGCCCCCCCAAACCCGCCAAACGTAAAGTCAAACGTCCGCTCCAGCTGGCCGGCCGCCGCAGGGAGTAATTCCAGCGTCGGACGATCAGCCGCCGCACTGTCCGTATGGGTCAGCCCGGTGATGTACTCCGTCAGCGACTGCGCCTGTTGTACGGCCACGTCGCGTCGGTTTCGCCAGGCATCAAGCACCGCTCCCAGGACCTGATCGAACCCGGGCATCCCCATGCGACCCGATGGCGGCCAGTACGTCCCCCCGTAGAACGGCTCTCCGTTCGGCAGCAGAAAGACCGACATCGGCCAGCCACCGCGACCGGTCAGAATCTGCACGGCCTGCATGTAGATCTGATCCAGGTCGGGACGCTCTTCGCGGTCGACCTTGATGCTGATGAAATGCTCGTTCAAGAACCCCGCCAAGCCCGGGTCCTCGAAACTCTCGTGCTCCATCACGTGGCACCAATGGCAAGCCGAATAGCCAATCGACAAGAATATCGGCTTGTCCTCGGCCCGAGCTCGCTCGAAGGCCTCGTCGCCCCAGGGGTACCAGTCCACGGGGTTGCCGGCATGCTGCAGCAGGTACGGGCTCGATTCTCGAGCCAACCGGTTAGCCATGATTGCCGTCCATTAATGTGGCCGGTTCCGTCCGGCCAGCCACTGTGCGAACCAGTGCGCGAGAGAGGACTCGAACCTCCACGCCCTTACGGGCATATGGCCCTCAACCATACGCGTCTGCCAGTTCCGCCACTCGCGCAGTTCAACCCAGCGGCTTGATCCGTAGACCCCTAAGTCTAGTTCTTGGCCGGCCACCGTCAACCGTGGCAACGACCTACTGCGCACTGGACGGGAAGAGTTCGTCCAGATTCAGCTCGCCCGGCGGCTCGGCTGCCGGCACGTCCGGCTCCGCAGGTACCGCCGGTGTCGCCGGGGGTGGCAAATCGGGCGTCGGCTCGCTCGGCGGACCCAGCTCTCCCTCTGCCGCTGAGCCCGACGATCCGGTCCCGCCCTCACCGGTCGATGGAGTCGGCAACTCGGATTCAGGTTCCGGCTCGTACTCGGAAGCCGCGAAATCCTCGCCCGGCGCCCGGAATCCGCTCGCCGGCACAAAAGAACGCTCCACCGCCACCGTCTTCGTCCCGCCTGCGGCATCCGCCGGATCGAGGATCGAACCGACTCGACCATGCTGGCGGTCATAGCGTTCCCGCACCCCCCCGAACGCCGCAAAGTCGTAGTCGTAAGGACTGTCGCACAGGGCACACCCCGACGTCATCAGCACGGACGACATCATTACGATAGTCAGACTTACGGCCTGGCCCATCCGCCAGCATGCCATCAACAGCCCGCTCGTCCCGTTCTGAGTCGCCATCGATTTTCCTCTGCCAGCAATGTCCCAAGCTCGGGGCGCCAAACTCGGGGCGCCAACGTCGCACCTCTTGAGTCGACATTCTGACTTTGAAGCTTGAGCGGGATTTGCCGGTTGTTGAGTCTGCGTGATCTGGGCGTAGTGGAGCGTTGCGCTGTGTTCTGCTAGCATGTCGCCGGTAGGGTCAGGAGTCTAATGCGTGCAACGAAAGCAAACAGGAGTTGAGTGATGAACGACGGGCGTCAGCGAACCGGGAGCGGACCTTGTGGCGTTGGTCGGCGCGAGTTTCTGGCTCTTTCCAGCGCCGCGGCTGCTGCCTGGTCTGCACCCAGTGCCTGGGCGCTGCCGGAGACGGATCCCTATTACAGTCAGATTGGTTTGCAGCTCTGGACGGTTCGCAACCAGTTGGCCGCGGACATACCACAGACGTTAGCCGCCGTTGCCAAGGCGGGTTACCAGCAGGTGGAACTAATGGACGTGGCGGAAGCCGACAAGATGGTGCCGTTGGCCAAGGATGCTGGCTTGGCGGTGACTTCGGCTTTCATCAACTGGGAGATTCTCGGTCGCGACGATGCGAAGAAGGTACCGACGATGGCCGAGACGCTGGAACACGCGACACGTCATGGCTTGAAGTACCTCGTATTCGGCTACATCGGCAAGGGGCATCGGGAAAAGCGGGAGCAGCTGCAGCGAATTGCCCAGCGTTGCAACGTCGCGGCCGAGCAATGTCGCCAAGCGGGGATTGAGCTGTGTTATCACAATCACAGTTTTGAGTTCCAGACGCTGGATGGCAACAAAACCGGCTATGACGTCTTCATTGAAGAATTCGATCCGCAATTGATGAAGTTCGAAGTGGATGTCTTCTGGGTTGCCTGTGGCGGATGGGATCCGGTAGAGACGTTGCAGCGATTGAAGGGCCGCGTCGCGCAGGTGCACTTGAAGGACTTGTTGCCGGGCACGGCCAGGAATTTCGACGAGGCGACCGTGCCGGCGGAAGCGTTCAAGGAGCTGGGAGCCGGCAACCTGAATCTTCCGGCCATTCTGCGAACATCGCACGACATTGGGGTGGCTCAGTGTCACGTCGAGCAGGATCAATCCCCCGATCCGCTCAAGAGTGTGGCGGAAAGTCACGAATACCTCCGTCGAGCGTGATGGCGGCGATCAATGTTTGGGGCAGGCAGCAAGCACGAGGAGACGACCATGCACGACTTGAATCGCCGAGCGGCACTGCAGGGGCTCGGTGCCCTCACGACCGCCGCGCTGCTGGGACAGGTGGCTCGGGGTGCCGAAGAAGAGGGCGAGGCGGCGGCCGCCCGTGCCGGTCACTTCAGTGCCGAGCTGATTTTTCCGCTCCACCCACAGCACAATCACGCGCCGGGCATCGCCGAGCTGCCGGACGGACAGTTGCTGGTGTCGTGGTATCGCGGATCGGGCGAACGGAAGGCCGATGATGTCGCGGTGTACGGATCGCGGGCGGCCAAAGGGAGTGCGGAGTGGAGTGAGCCGTTTGTGATGGTCGACACGCCCGGCTTTCCTGACGGGAACACGTGCCTGATGGTCGACTCGCGCGATCGACTTTGGCTCTTCTGGCCTCTGGTGCTGGCGAATACCTGGGAGTCGTGTCTGACGCAGGCCTGTGTGTCGACCGATTATCTCGGGGCCGGGTCGCCACATTGGCAGCGTCAATCGAACGTGCTGCTCAAACCCAAGGATTTTGGTCAGGCCGTGGAACGTGTTCTCGATGCCGGATTGCCGGTGACGCCGTTGCCGGACGAAGTGCGCCGCGAGCTGGAAGGGCTGCGGTCGAAACTGGGTGACCGCTTGTATCAGCGACTGGGATGGCAGCCGCGATGCAAGCCGACCGTTCTCCCATCGGGCCGAATCCTGTTACCGCTCTACACCGACACGTTCTCGATCTCGATCATGGCGATCAGTGACGATCTGGGGGAAACGTGGATGGCCAGTGAGCCGCTGGTCGGCTGGGGGAACATTCAGCCGACGGTGCTGCGTCGCGATGACGGGACGCTGGTGGCCTACATGCGAGAGAACGGCGTCACGAATCGAATTCGCGTCTCGGAATCCCGTGACGATGGAATGACGTGGGGGCCGGTGGGGATCAGTGATCTACCGAACCCAGGTGCAGGGATCGACGGCGTACGGCTGGCCAACGGTCACTGGCTGCTGGTCTACAACGACACGACCGACGGCCGCAACAGTCTGGCCGTATCGATTTCTGAAGACGAAGGCCGGACATGGCGCTGGACGCGACATCTCGAGCACGAGCCGGAGGGTTCTTACCATTACCCGACCGTCATTCAGGGCCGGGACGGGACGATTCACGCGGTCTACAGCTACTTCGTCTCGGGTGGCAAGAGCATGAAGCACGCGGCCTTTGACGAAGCTTGGGTTCAGGCCGCGAGCTGAGTCCGCGTGACCGACTGCGGATAGCCGTTTGGCTACGGAGCCGATTCGACATCCAGGGCGGCCTGCAGCAGCAGGTCCTGCAGATCGACGTCGCGGTTTCGCAGGACATCGCACAGGGCCGGATGAGCGTACAGGCGGACTCGCTTGACGTAGTCGTCGAATTGCTCGAGGGCCAGAGTGCGGACGACGGGCGAGATTTCACCAAGGGGCCGGTAGACATCTTCCTTGGGGAAATAGACGTCGATGTTGAATTCCACTTCGCGTTCGGTGGGAGGTGCGTCGAAGAGGATTTCGTGCGGCGCGACACGGCGTCCCAGCTCGTGGCTGAGCAACGCAGCGAGGACTTCGCCGCACCGGACCAGCCAGGCGTAAGGGCGCCGAGCCAGTTTGTGGTAGAGCTCGGGCTGCTGGAAGAGGCTGAGCTGAGCCAATCGTTTGTAGAGCCTGCGTTTGGGTCCGAAGAGGCCATCCAGCAGCTCGGCGGCCGGGCCGTTTTCCGCCAGTTGATGGAGTTGGTCGATCATCTCCCGTTCGGACAGCCGGAAGAGCTGATCGAGGTCGGCTCGTGTGTAGAGCAGATAAAAGGCTCGCTGCAGCATGGCAGTCGCCGCGCGCACGCTGTGGTGCCAATAAACTTCGCTGAACATGACATAGCGAGCGAAGACGAGCATCTCGGCGGCGGTGCGTCCTTTTTCCGAGATGGCCAGGCCGTCGCCGCGGGAGTTGACGCAGAGGCTGCCGATCAGCCGGTCCTGGTCAAAGTTGCGGCCGTACGGGACGCCGGCGTGGAGGCTGTCTCGCATCAGGTAGTCGATCTTGTCGACATCGATCGGACCCGAGAGCATGCTGCTGAGGAGCTTGCCGCACGGATCACGGGGCTTTTCGGACAGCAGCGTGACGATCTCGCGCGGCTGGATCTTCCAGTCATGACGCAGGACGTCGGCGATTTCGCCTTCCAGCAGGAAGCTGTTGGCGAACATTTCGTGCTGGGGGACGCCCGGCAGATGAATGTCTTCGATTGGATGGCAGAAGGGCCAGTGTCCAAGGTCGTGCAGCAGGGCTGAGACCAGGAACAGCTCGGCATCGCCGGGCGAGACGATTTCGCCGAAGCGCCGATCGCAGGCCAGACGGCGCAGGTACAGCAGGGCCATTCGGTAGACGCCCAGCGAGTGTTCGAAACGCGTGTGGTGAGCGGCCGGATAGACCAGCGATACCAGGCCGAGCTGGCTGATGCGAGTCAGCCGACGAAACTCGGCCGAGTCGATCAAATGCCGGACGCGATCGGTGATCGGCACGTCGAGCTGATCGGGGATCCGGATCAGTCCCGATCGGGAATCGAGTGCGATCAGCTCTGGAATGTCCTTGATCATCGGCCGGTTAGTAGGGTGAAATTCCGACGACCCAACGGAGCAGGACGGTGACCAGGACGTAAAAGATGCAGTGCATGGCCGCGTTGCCGAATTGCAAGTCGAGCGAGGCGAAGGAGGCCAGCGAACCGATGCCGATCAGGATGGGGAGGATGAAGACGAGGTGAAACAGCTCGGGCCCTTTGGCGCCCCACAGCTGGCTGACGTACCAGTAACCGGCCCACATCGCTGCGTACACCACGCTGCAGATCAACACGCGAACCCAAAGTGCTCGTCCGCGATACGGTTCCAGCTCCTGCTCGCGCAGAAACGTGTAACCGCTGAAGACCAGCGGCGGGGCGAGTGCGATCGCGCCGAGGGCCAGGAATGCGACCGGCGGCTGACGATCGAAAAGGAATCTGCCAACAACGGCTGCGACGCTGACCACGGCCACAATCGAGCCGAGTACGGCGGTCACTCCGGTCGCCGTCACTTCGGTCTCGACCCGTTCGATCGGTTTGAGTACCGCCTTGCCGGAGGCCGTTTTGGGACCGAAGTCTTCCGGAGCGTGGATGATGACTTCTTCGGACTTTTCCGGGATGCGGATTTGGCCCTTGCATTTGGGGCAAGGGCCTGTCTTGCCGCCAAATTTGTCGCTGACCTGGAACCGCGCGTGACAAGAAGGGCAAGTGACCGCGATGGGCATGATGGACCCGAACCTTTCACCGGGTGCCGGAACGGCAATCAGGAATCCTGAAAGTCACGCTCAGTAATCAACGTGAAGCCTTTGCGGGCGAGCGTGTCGTGGGCGATTTCGATGTTGTCGACCATCAACGCAACTGCCGGGCGGCCGTGCGGTCGCAGCAACAACGGGTACGCCTGCACGATGTTGACCTCGGCCTGCAACAGCGCTGTGCAGACCTGCAGCAGCGGTTGATTGCCCGAGGGGAGCTCCACCCCGATCAGGTCCGTTTCGATCAACGCCAAGCCAGCTCGTTCCAGGATCTCGCGACCTTGCTCGGGATGGCTCAGCAGAAACCTCACGAACGAGCATTCGGTCGAATCGTGAATCGAAAACGCCACGATCCGGACACGGCTCCCCTCGAACCGACGAATCACGTCCAGCAATTGGCCGACGCGATTCTCGAGAAACACGGTGAACTGGCGGATTGCCGGATAATCCCGGCCTCGCATGGTACCGAGTCCGCCGGTGGTCCCCTCGCCGACGCTCATAGCTGGTTCCTGACGGCAAGCATTTCGCTGGAGTGTTTGTTCATCGCGCGAAGGTTGCGCCCTGCCGTCGGCCGTCCCCCTCCGCTAGTATCCTGTCGGCAACTATAAGGCATCGGCCGACCGGCGGCAACGCTAGGCCCCACCCGATTCAGCCACGCCCCTTTCAGCCACGCCCCTTCAATCGCGGCTGTTTCAGCCACGGCGCCCCAGTTCGGCCAGGACGCGATCGGTAATGGCCTGCACCAGAGCCTCGTGCTCAGGAGCCAGCGTCGCGGTCCCGCCCGCCGGACCCGGCTGACCGGCCGGTTGGCCCATCACCGGCGGCGCGTCGAACGCTCGCCGCTGCACTCCACTCTCCCGCCAGCTTTCCCGAAAGATATCGTTGGCGCAGATGTCGCAGTTTTTGTGTTCGTCCGTGTTTCGCGGATCGGCAAAGCCCCACTTGGCCTTCAAGTTCAACAACTCACGCTCCTCGGTCTCCGAGAAGTAGTTGATCTTGCCCAGACCCTTGGCCAGCATCAGGATGCGGCAGTAAGCGTCCAGGATCTCGGTCCACCAGTAAGCCCGCTCCACGTCTTCGCCGAAGCTGACCGTGCCGTGATTGGCCAGGATGATGATGTTCGTCTTGTCCACGAACGGGCGAATCGTATCGGCGAAGGCCTGACCGCCCGGCGTCTCGTAACGAGTGATCGGAATATCGCCCAGGAAGACTTCGACTTCGGGCAGCACGCACTGCGGAATCGGTTCGCGAGCCACGGCGAATGCGGTCGCATGGGGCGGATGGCAGTGCACCACGCTCTTCACTTCCGGCCGCTGACGATAGATCTCCAGATGAAGCAGCGCCTCGCTCGACCGCTTCTTCCGACCGCTGAGCTGTTTGCCCGTCATGTCGATCAATGCAATATCGTCGGGCTTGAGAAAACCCTTCGAATGCATCGTCGGCGTGCACAGCACTTCGTTCTCGCTGACACGCACCGTGATGTTGCCATCATTGGCGGCCGCGAATCCCTTGTCGTAAATCCGCCGGCCGATTTCGCAGATGTCCTGCTTCAGTTTGTGAATGTTCGCCATGACTAGTCCTTAACTCAACTGGGCTCCAGCGTCAGCTCAGCTCAATCTGCCGAGCCGCCTGGGCGTCCACATGCAATCGGTCAATGATCCCCGCGTTGTAAGCATCGACTGGTTTGAGCTCGGGGTAGAACGGTTGAGCCGCCTCGCCACCTTCGCTCAACATGATCTGCTGTCCAAGCCCGACTCCCATCTCGTCATACACCACCAGCTCTTCGGCGCCGCCGTCCGCATCCGCCATCAAGTCGACCAGGGTCAACGGGACGGCCAGCTTGAAAGTACCTCCCTGCAGGCTCGGATGGAGCTGGTTGCAGGTCAGCGTTCCGACGATTCGAGCGATTCTCATCGCACACCTCGATACGGGTTGGAACCGTGAGGATGGTCCGCCATCAGAAAAACCATGCGCGCCCAGTCGCCGATCGCCAGACGCTGCGGGTCGACAATCAACCAGTTCACCGGCAATTGGCGGAACGCATCGTCCAAAGATCGGTAATCGAGCCCCCACGCAGCATACAGGTCCGCGCGCCGATTGGCAGCGCACAACGCCGCCGCTGGTCGCGATGTCAGCCAGATGCCGCGCCCACTCGCAGGGAGCATCACCGCCCGTCGCTCGGGATCGACACGGCCTTCAACGCCAGGAATCGATTCGAGCTGGTGAATCGAGCGAGCGGCCGCACGATGGAGCGATGCGGTGCGGCGGTCGTCCGACGCGTCGTTCACCCACCACAACCGCACCGAACTCATCCCACTCGACCCCTTGGTCCGATTGGCCGTTGACGGAGTCGAGCGGTTCGGATCGCTGCCGGTCGGTGCCGGAGTTCGCAGCAACTGAATGCGTCGTGCGGCCAGCCAGTCACGAGCGGCCGGTGTCACTACTGCTTGAGGGCCAACCTGCAGCCGCTGGACGCCGGTTCCTGTCAGACGTACCAGCTGTTCGACCGTGATCAATCGCTCGACCAGCACCGCCTCACCCGGCTGCGGTGCGGATTCCGATGCGGCCGACACGGCTGGTGCCGACTCGACTGCCGATCCACCGGGCGCACGTTCGACGCTGGGCAGCAGTCGTCGGACGACCTCCTGCACAATCGCGTCAATCTGGCTCGTTAAGTCGGTCATCGAATGTCTGTCAGCTCGTTCGGTCAGTTGGCTCGATTTGTCTGTCTGTCTGTCTGCGGTTGACTGTACCAGTGCCAGGCGACTAACGGCTTGCTTCGTCGGCGATCCCTACGATGGCCCATCGAATGGGCGTCGCTTTGACATTCAAAAACTCACGCACGCCGCCCCCGTCGCTGGTCAGGATCACCCGTTCGCCAGGCCCCGCGCCGGTCATGTCGATGGCCACGATCGGGTCGCCGTCAGCACTGCGGCCGTTAGCCATCAGCGGCTGCACGACCATCAGCTTCTGACCGTTCATCGAGTCGTGTTTGACCGTCGCCGTCACATTGCCCAGGACCAGTCCCACCACCATGGATCAGCTCAACCGCCTTTCACTGCCGAGGATGCACAGGTCGTCGACCATAGTGCATCGTCGTTCCCGCGTGAATGTCAGCGGCGTCGTCACCCCTTCGCCAGTCGGCGTGGCGATGGAGAACGACAGATAGCCTTCGCCTCCCAGCCCCAAGCCGGCCATGCAGGGCCCGTTCTTGACAAACAGGGTCGTGTCCATGATGCGGCCCATGCGAGTCATGTTGCGGACGTCGTGCGAGTGGATCAGGGACGTGTGCCGGAATCCATGTTCGTAGTGCTTGGCCTTCGCAATCGCCTCGTCGACGTCGCGGCAGCGCACGAACGGAACAAAGGGCATCATCTGCTCGACCGGGACGAACGGGTTGTGTTCGTCGGTTTCGCCAAACAACAGCTCGGTGGTGGCGGGAACGTTTCGGCCAGCACCCCGGGCGAGCACGGCTGCGTCCTGACCGAGGAACTCCTTGGCCGGAGCGTCGTGCTTGTGGTCCCCTTCGCCGACTTTGACGATGGCCGCTTGAGTCAAGCGGTCGATCTCCGAGGAATTCAGCCGCACAGCTCCCGCTCGTTCCATCTCTTCCAGCAGCCGATCCATGACCGAGGCGACGACGAAAACTTCCTTCTCGGCGATGCACAGCAGGTTGTTATCGTAGGACGCGCCCTGAATGATGCTCCGGGCGGCTCGCGCCAGGTCGGCCGTCTCGTCGACGACCACCGGCGGATTCCCGGGTCCGGCCACCACAGCTCGCTTGCCCGAGTTCAAAGCGGCTCGAGCGACGGCCGGGCCGCCGGTGACACAGATGGTCGCGATGTCTCGGTGCTTGAAAATCGCGCTGGCCGTTTCGAGAGTCGGTTCGGCGATCACGCAGATCAGGTTGTCGATTCCGACGTCCTGAGCGATGGCCGCGTTGAAACGTCGCACGCCCTCAGCGGCGACCTTCTTGCCGCTCGGATGCGGGTTCACAACCAGCGTATTGCCGCCGGCGATCATGCTCACCGCGTTGCCGGTGATGGTGGGGAGCGAGTGCGTGACGGGCGTGATGGCACCGATCACTCCGAACGGAGCGTGTTCGATCACGGCCAATCCGCGATCGCCGCTGAAGACCTCACTCCGCAGAAACTCCACACCGGGTGTTCGTTTGCCCAGCGTCAGGAGCTTTTCGATCTTGTGGTTCAATCGACCAATCTGGGTCTCATTCATCTCCATCGTCCCCAGCTCGACCGACTGATCGATCGAGATGCGGCGAATATGGTCGATGATCCGTTTGCGATCCTCAATCGTCCGTTCGCTCAACTGTTCAAACGCATGCCTGGCGGCGGCGACGGCCTCCTGGACACAGGTGAAGACTCCGTGCCGGCCATGAAACCGTCCGGCCGAAGGAGCCGGGGCCTTGCGGACCTCGGCCAGCACCTGGGAGACGACGCTGCGAATGAGCTCTTCACTGATCTGCATGCTTTATTCCCCGCTATGGCGTCGATAGACGCAGTTCTGATCGATTTGGACCCGATCGACGATTCCGACCACCACGGCGTCAATCGGCATCGATTTGGTTTCCGGAGTCAACCGGGCGCTCGAACCCTGAGTCACCAGCACGTAATCGCCTTCGCCCGCCCCCAGCGTGTCGACGGCAATGAACGTGCGGCCCGTCGTGACCAGCGACTGACGCTGGTTCGGTTCGAGCCGATAGGGTTCGACGACCAGCAGTTTGAAGCCGACCATCGAACTGACCTTCTGAGTCGAGACGACGGCACCTGTCACTTTGGCCACGAACATGGCTTAACCCTTCAATAACGCCTGAGCCTGACGGGCGACGACCAGTTCTTCGTTGGTGGGAATCACCCAGATCTTCGCCCCCCGCGCCGCGGCTCCGATTTCGGTCTCTCCGCGCACCGCTGCGTTGCGAGTCGGATCGAGTTCGATTCCCAGTTCGGCCAGGTTGGCACAAATGGCCTCCCGGACCCGCGCCCCATGCTCGCCAATTCCGCCAGTGAAGACGAGGACGTCGACGCCGCCCAGTTCCACCAGCATGCCGCCGAGATACCGGCGGACTTCGCTGACATACACGTCCAGTGCCAACCTCGCGCCGGCATGACCCTGGTCAGCGGCCGCTTCGAGGTCCCGCACGTCGCCGCTGAGCCCACCGCTGAGCCCCAGCAGACCACCTTGACTGCCGAGCGTCCGCAGGACCTCTTCCAACGGCTGGCCAGTTCGGGCCATCAGCATCGGGAGGACATACGGATCAAAGTCGCCCACACGATTGTTCTGGGGCAGCCCCGTCTGAGGGCTCATCCCCATCGTCGTCGCAACGCTCTGACCGTTGCGAATCGCCGTCAAACTGCTCGATCCGCCCAGATGGCACGAAATGATCCGCAGATCGTTTCGACCCAGCAACTCGGCCACTCGCGTGGCGATATAACGATGACTGGCTCCGTGGAATCCCCAACGCTTGATCGACCACTCGTCCGACCACGCCTTCGGAATAGCGTAGTAGCGATTTCGATCGGGAATGGTCCGATGAAAGTCAGTCTCGAATGCGGCGACCAGAGGGATTTCGGGGAGCCGTTCGGCCAGCAACCGCATGGCACGGATGTAGGGCGGGTTATGAGCCGGCGCGACCGTGGACATTTCTTCCATGGCCGCCAGCACTTCCTCGTTCACGCGGAAGACTCCGGAGAGCCGTCCGCCGTGGACCGCCTTGAAACCGATGGCCGCTACTTCGCTCGTGTCCCGCAGACATCCGTGCTGAGGATCGGTCAGCTGACTCAGGCAATGACGGACGGCGACCGCGTGATCGGGGACAGGGAACTGCGAGTCGTCCCGCCAGTCACCGATCTCGACCTGGCAACGGCTCAGTTCAGCACCGATCCGTTCGACGCCGCCGCGCGCCAACTGACGCTCGGTCGACATGTCGAACAGCCGATACTTGAAACTGGTCGATCCCAGATTGGCCACGAGGATTTTCATGGGGTTCCGTCCTGCTGTCGCACGTTCGGGTCCTCCGGCTGACCGCATTTGTCCGGTCGCCGGGATCTCCGGGTCAGCCATTCAACCGAGGTAAGCGTCCATCAGACCTTCGGCCGGTCGCGGAATCACGTGGCTGCTGACCAGCTCGCCGATCTGCGTCGCCGCCTGAGCGCCAGCTTCCACGGCCGCTCGCACGCTGCCAACGTCCCCGCTGACCACGGTCGTCACCAGACCGCCGCCAATCGAGATGCGCTTGACGATCTGCACGTTCGCCGCCTTGGCCATCGCGTCGGTCGCCTCAACCAGCGCCGTCAAACCCTTGGTTTCCACCAGTCCAATTGCATTCTGCATGATTCAATTCCCCTGACAGTTGAAGTGTTGAGCAAAGCGGGTGTTATTCGGCGTCCTGGTTCTTGCCCCGGCGACCGGACCGCGTGTCGGCCGGCAACACCTTGCCCAGGTCTTCGTGCGGACGAGGAATCACCTGGACACTGACAACCTCGCCGATCCGGCCCGCCGCGTTGGCGCCCGCATCGGTAGCTGCCTTCACCGCGGCCACATCGCCCGTCACAAACGCCGTGACCAGCCCGCTGCCGACCTTGTCCCAGCCCAGAAACGACACATTGGCCGCCTTCAGCATGGCGTCCGTCGCTTCAACCAGCGCGACGAATCCCTTGGTTTCAATAATTCCCAAGGCTTCGAGATTCTTTGCCATCGTAAGTACTCCGCAAGAAACAACGTTCCAAAAGAAAGATTTCCTCTGACAGTCCTATCACAGTTCGGCGGACATCAGTGAGCCTTCTGGCAGCTGCACGGACGATCGGGCGTCAGCTCAATCGAAGTCGCAGCGTCCAGATTGCACGCATTCCCTTCGTCCGTATCCAAGTGCACTTCCAGCTTGCTCGTGGCATCCGCTCGCACCACGACGTCTTCCAATACCAGTGAACAGCCGGGTGAGGCAATGCGCAGCTTCATCTTGTCGCCGTTTTGCACGCCGTAATGCTTCGCATGATCAAAACTCATGTGGACATGACGGGCCGCTCGAATTACCCCCTGCTTCAGTTCCACCACGCCATGAGGACCGACCAGCAGACAGCCCGGCGTCTTGTCAATGTTGCCGCTCATCCGCACCGGAGCGTCGATGCCGAGCGAGATGGCATCGGTCAATGCCAGCTCAACCTGAGTGTGAGGGCGTGTGGGACCGAGAATGCGTACGGTGGGCAACATCCGGCGCCGGGGTCCGACCAACATCACCGTCTCCTCCGCCGCGTAGAAGCCGTCCTGGTAGAGGGCCTTCATCGGAGTCAGCTTGCGACCCGGTCCGAACAGAATCTCCACGTGCTCGTCCGTCAGATGGCAATGCCGCGCCGAGATGCTGACGACCAGATTCGGCCCACCCGATGCTTTCGCTGCGGATGCCGCCGAGCTGCCCGTCGCAAGACTGCTTGCCGCAGCAGTGTTTGCCGAATTGGCGCTCGCCGAGCCCAGCTGGCCGACCACAATCTGCCGCACGATCTGCTCAATGGCCGTTCGATCGATGCCTGTTACCGCCACCGTTTCACCCTCGTCCCGCTGTTGGATTCCTGTGCCCGATCCGACCGGCGATGCCGCTTGCACCCGCTCAGCCGTCTCCGACATCCCCTTCCGCGCCCTGCGTCCCAGGGCTCGGGTTGTGTCCGTTACCGTTACTGTGTCCGTTGCCGTTGCCGGCCGAGCCATCCGGACTGCTGTCCGTCACGGGACCGGCCAGGATCAGATCGACCCCCACTCCCCGCAGCTCGTCCTGCCACTTCGCCTCCAGCGAATCGTCGACCACCATCCGGTCGACCTCCTCCAGTCCACAGATCCGCGCCAGGCTCTGATGGCCGAACTTCGTGCTGTCCGCCACCACGATCACTTCGTCCGCGGCACGCATCATCGCCTGCTCGGTTTCCACCAACAGCAGATTGCTGTTGAAACAACCCCGGCGACTGATTCCCCCCACGCTCAAGACGGCCCGCCGCACACTCAATTCGGACAACATCTGCACCGAATAGGGACCCAGGCAGACCCCGGTCCGGAGGTGGACGTAACCGCCAATCAAGATTACGTCGTGATTGGCGCCCGAGGTGAACAGGGTGGCGACGGGGAGTGAGTTCGTAACGATTTGCACGTTTCTGCCGACCAGGCGGCGAGCCAGCTCGTACGTCGTACTCCCCCCGTCCAGCAATACCGTGTCGCCGTCCTCCAGCTGCTCGGCCGCCGCCGCCGCAATCTGCCGCTTCTTCTCCCACTGCGACCGCTGACGCTGATCAAAATGCCCCAGCTTCGGCGACGGTCCGGTGTAAAACACCCCCCCGTGCGTCCGCTTGGCCGTCCCCGTCTGCTCCAGGTAATCCAGGTCCCGACGGATCGTCGATGCCGATACCTGCATCGCCTCCTGCAACGCCGGCAGCGAGGCAAATCCCCGCTGCTGGACCAGCTCCAGCAACCGGCTACGCCGCTCTTCCGCCAACACCCTCCACCCCTTTCAAGCCGCAGCCGACGCAGGTTACCCCGCTCCGCCCGACTTCGCGAACCGCCTCGTCCCCCAGCGGTTGCCACCAATATGATTGAAAACGAGCATAGTGCAAGGCGTAAATTATCAAAATCTGTACCATATTTTGGTGGAACGTGCGCGAAATGTGCGCAGAATAGCACAGGAGCGGTCGTCGGCCGGTTCGCCCAGCGGACGTGGCAGCTGGCCGATCGAGGAGGCGGTCGGCAGTGGCAGTACCCGTGGAATGGCGGCGGATGCTGGTCGAGCGGACCGGAGCGAGTCTGGCCGGAGCGAGTCTGGCCGGAGCGAGTCTGGGCGGAGCGAGTCTGGGCGGAGCGAGTCTGGCCGGGGACGAGCTGCGGGCTGGGGGGGCCAAGTTCTGGTTGCGGGACTGGGGACCGGAATGGACCGGGAAGTGGCTGGAGCTGCACCGGCAGGTCTTCGTCCCGCCGGGAGGACCGGCCTGGACGGAATCTCGCTTTACTCGGGAGTTTACCCGTTGTGCGTGGTGGTGGCCCGATCGGCTGGTGCTGGTCGGGACCCACGATCGGCTGATCGGAACGGTGGCCTGGGTGGGGCCGGTAGCGCCGGTGATGGCCATCAACTGGCTGGCCGTCGACCCGGACTATCGCGGCCGGGGGATTGGCCGGGCGCTGGTGGTTGAGGTGGAGCGGCGCGCGGCGGCAGCGGGTGTCCGAGAGGTCCGCGCCACCACGCTGGATGTGTGGAGACCGGCCATGGGGCTCTACCGAAAGCTCGGCTATCAGCCGGTGGCCGAACTTCCGCCCGGGGTGTTTGAAGGCTAAAATGGCCGGTTTTCCAGTCCTCCAAGGAAGTGATCCACGTGTTACGCACTCATACCTGTGGCGAATTACGTGCAGCTCAAGTCGGCACCGAAGTGACGCTCTGCGGCTGGGTCGACAGCTACCGTGACCATGGCGGTACGGTCTTCATCGACCTGCGCGATCGCTACGGCAAGACTCAGCTGGTGTTCGACCCTGATGCGGGGGCCGATCTGGTGCAGCAGGGCCGGGCGCTCCGCGGTGAAGACGTTGTCGCCGTCACCGGCGTTATCGCGCCCCGTCCCGACGGCACGGTGAATCCGAAGCTGTCGACGGGCGAAGTCGAACTGCGAGTCCGGTCACTGAACGTGCTGAACAAGTGCCAGAATCCTCCCTTCTTCCCGACCCAGGCCGATCTGCCCAACGAAGATCTCCGCCTGCGGCACCGCTACCTCGACCTGCGTCGTCCGCAGATGCAGCAGACGCTGGTGACTCGCAGCCGCATCATCAAGCTGATGCGGGATTACTTCGACGAGCACGGGTTTATTGACGTCGAGACGCCCATCCTGGGTCGGAGCACGCCGGAAGGTGCGCGAGATTATCTCGTACCCAGCCGCGTCAACCTGGGGAACTACTTCGCGCTCCCCCAATCACCGCAGCTCTACAAACAGATCCTGATGATCGCCGGCTACGATCGCTACATCCAGGTCGCTCGCTGCTTCCGCGACGAAGACCTCCGCGCCGACCGCCAACCGGAGTTCACTCAGCTCGATCTCGAAATGTCCTTCGTGCAGGCGCGCGACGTGATGGACATGATTGACGGACTGATGAAGCGGCTGGCGAAGGAACTGCTGGGGATCGAGCTTCAACTCCCCTTGCCGACCATGTCCTACGCCGACGCGATGCGGCGGTTCGGACACGACGCCCCCGACCTGCGATTCGGGATGGAGATCGTCGACTGCTCCGATCTGGCTCGACAAGCCGAGTTCCGCGTCTTCAAGTCGGTTGTTGAGGAAGGGGGCTTCGTGCGCGGGATCAACGCGCAAGGGGCCGCCGAAAAGTATTCACGCAAGGACATCGATCAGCTGACCACGTTTGTCCAGGAGAACTTCGGCGCCAAGGGGCTCGCCTGGTTCAAAGTCGATGCCGACGGCAAACTGCAGTCCCCCATCGCCAAGAATTTCACCGACGGGCTGCTGGCTCAGTTTGCCGAACGGATGCAGGCCAAGCCGGGTGACTTCCTGTTGCTCAGCGCCGACGAATGGACCGTCACCTGCCGGACGCTGAACGGTCTGCGCCGCCGGTTGGGTGCCGAGCTGAAGCTGTACGAACCGGGGGCGATGCACTTTTCGTGGGTCGTCGAATTCCCGATGTTCGACTTTGACCCGGAAGAGAAACGCTGGGTCGCCATGCATCATCCGTTCACGGCACCGCTGCCGCAGGACGCTGAGCTGTTGGGGAGCGACCCGTCGCGAGCACGAGCTCAGGCGTATGACCTGGTGATCAACGGTTCGGAAGCAGGCGGCGGTACGATCCGGCTGCACGACAGCCGCTTGCAGCAGCAGGTCTTTGAACTGCTCGGCATGGATGCGGAATCGGCTCGAGCCCGTTTCGGATTCCTCCTCGACGCGCTCCGCTACGGCGCGCCGCCGCACGGGGGCATAGCGCTCGGCATCGACCGTATCGTCATGTTGTTCACCGGTCTGGAAAACATTCGCGAATGCATCGCCTTCCCGAAGACGCAGAAGGCGACCGACCTGATGACCGGCGCTCCGGGCCCGGTCGAGCTCAAGCAGCTGCGCGAGCTGGGCATCCGCAACGTGACGTCAGACTGAACACGCTGACTGAAATTCGACTCGGACACCGCAAGCCTTATGAATCCACCACCGTCGACATCGGACTCAGCATCACCACAGTCGCCACCAGGAGCCCTCGGGCTTTTGGAGGTCTTCGGCTTCACGCCCTCCATGGTCGCACTCGACGCCATGGAAAAAGCCGGGAACGTTCAGCTCGTACAGCTCGAGCTGAACGACATGCTGGGCGTGGTGATCAAGGTCGTCGGCGATGTGGCGGCCGTGCACGAAGCCGTCGACCAAGGGTATGTGCTGGCCGAGTCGATGCAGGGCCGGCCAGTCAAACACGTGATTCATCGGCCCGATCCGGGAACATGGAAAGTCGTCGACGGACCGGTCGAATTCAATCCGCTCATTCAACAGAACGTGGTCAAACGACCGCAGGTTAATCCCCAGAACGCAGGTAAGACGATGAACCAGACTCCCGAAGTTCCCTCCGCGCTCGGCTTCATTGAAACTCAGGGCTTCACCGCCGTCTTCGAGGCGATCGACACAGCCTGCAAAGCGGCCAACGTCGAGGTCGTCGGCAAGGAAAAGCTCGGCGGCGGCTATATCACCGTGGTCGTCAAAGGCGACGTCGCCGCTGTGAAGGCCGCCATTGAAGCCGGTCGTACCAAGGCTGAAGGACTCGGCAAAATCATCGCCGCTCACGTGATCCCCCGCCCCAGCGCTTCGGTGCTGAGCCTGTTGCCGAAGTAATTGGCCTGCTCAGCCTCCAGCTCACTCAGACCAGGGCGCCGGCCACGCTTCATTGTGGTGCAGGCGTCCCGCCCAAGTCTTTCAAGCTAGCAGTTTGAATTCGTGCCAGCGACTCTCGACATGCGTAAAATTAAGGAGGGATTGAAGTTGCGTCGTTTACGGGAGGTTGTCTGCCATGTTTCAGGCTGTGATGGAGCGGTTTTCTGAGCAAGCTCCGGCCGCGTTGCTGTTTCGTGGGATGGTCGCCTGGGTGTTTTCGGATGAGCAGCTCGAGAAGATTTTCCGCCAGTTCAAGGAGCGTCAGGTCGAAAGCGAGCTTCTGTTTTCGACCATGATCCGCTTGCTGACACGGGTGGTGGTGGGTTCCAAGCGGAGTGTGAATGCGGCGTTCGTCGACATGAAGCAGGAGGTGGGTGTTTCTTCCCAGGCGCTCTACGACAAGCTTGCCGGCGTGGAGCTGCCGGTTTCGGAGGCCTTGGTGCGTGTTCCGGTGGAATCGCTGATGAAAATCGTCAAAAGGACGCGGATTATCTACGACGACCCGATACCCGGCTATCGGACCTATGTCATCGACGGCAAGCGACTGGATGGAACGGAGCATCGTCTCAAGGAAACCCGGTCCATTACCAACGCGCCGCTGCCGGGGACCGGCGTGGCCGTTCTGGACATGCAACATCGGCTGTTCGTCGACATCGCTTTGGATGAGGATGCCCACGCCTGCGAGCGCAAAGTGCTGAAGAGGATGATCCCTCGCCTGGAGAAAGGCGCGCTGTACATTCAGGACCGCAATTTCAGCGATGGTCCTTTGATCGATCAGTACTGCAAGGCCAAAGCCTACTTTCTCGTCCGGCAACATCGGCGAAGTCCTGTCTGGCAAACCACGGGACCTCTGGAAAACAAGGGCGTAGACGCCCGCGGAGGGAAGGTCTCCGAACAGGCAAGTCAGGTAAAATTGCCGGACGGTTCCTGGAAGGCTGTCCGCCGAGTTGTGATAAAACTTGCTACTCCCACTCGCAACGAAGACAAAGAGATCTCTGTGCTGACCAATCTTCCTCCCAAGGTAACCGCCGTCCAGATTGCCAACGGCTATGCCAAGCGATGGACGGTTGAAACATGTTTAGGACATTTGGCTCAAGCACTTAAAGCGGAGATCAATACACTGGCATACCCCCGAGCCGCCTTGGTCGGCTTCGCAGTCGCATTGGTCGTATTCAACATCATCTCGACACTCCAGACGCTCCTGCTGAAATACGGTCGATGCAAGGAAAAGCCGAAGCTATCCAAGTACTACCTCGCCTGCGAGATCGCCGAAACAATGCGGGGGCTGGAAATCATGACCGACCAAGCGGACTGGCGTAGAGTCGCTCGCATGACGTTCGATCAGTTCTACCAGTGGGCCAAGCGTATCGCTCAACAGGCCCAACTCCAAAAGTACAAATCCACCACGCGCGGCCCCAAACGGTCGCCACCCAAACGCAGAACCATCAACAACTCTACCCACATCAGCACCTACAAAATACTTCAACAAAGGAGCAAACTGCTAGCTTGAAAGACTTGGGCGTCCCGCCTGCCTTTATTGTGGTGCAGGCGTCTCGCCTGCCATGATTGTGGTGCCGGCGTCCCGCCTGCCATGATTGTGGTGCCGGCGTCCCGCCTGTCATGATTGTGGTGCCGGCGTCTCGCCTGCCATGATTGTGGTGCGGGCGTCCCGCCTGCCTTCCGTTATTTCCGTGGCCCCCGTTTCCCGTCCGCGCCTTCTAGCTCACTCAGACCGGGGCCGGCGGCCCTGCTCTGCCTCCTCATCCTCCGCGGCCTCAGCGGTGAAAACTCCCGTGCCCTCCCGCGCCCTCCGCGTTAAAAAATCTTCAGAAAAACGAATCGCGAGCGACGAGCAATCTGGCCGGCAATCCAATCTGAAGTCACTCCTCTGACGGCGTCAGACGCTGGATAGCCTGCAGTGCCTGTCGGACGTGTTCGCTCGACGCAAACTGAGCTGAAAAGATCTGACGCACGATTCCCTCGCGGTCGATGACGTAGGTCACTCGTCCGGGGAACAGGCCGAGCGTCTTCGGAACCGAAAACGCTTTGCGCAGCTTGCCATCGATGTCGGAGATCAGCGGGAACGACAGCCGGTGTTGCTCCGAAAACTGTCGATGACTCTCTTCGTCATCGCTGCTGATCCCAATCACCTCGAACCCGGCCTCCCGGAACTGTTCGTACGAATCGCGAAACGCGCATGCTTCTTGAGTGCAAACCGGCGTGCCGTCTTTGGGGTAAAAGAAGAGCACCAAGCCGCGTTGTCCGCGGAAATCGGCCAAGCTGATTCGTTGGCCGTCGTAGGTCGTCCCCGAGAATTCTGGTGCTTGGTCCCCAATGTTCAGTCCGGCCATCGATGGTCTCCAAAAATACCGGACTGCGAGCAGAATCATCCACTTTCCGTCCCGTCAACGCGCCGCGTGACGCGAGCCGGCTCATCCGCCGCCCTCAATCGACAAACTCAGCCTCCGACGTATCGTCTCCCAGCCAGAGACGATGCCGAGCTGCATCGCGACTTGATTTGTTTCAACGGAAGTGAGACACCTTCAGGTCAATTATAAGAGACGGTTTCATTGGTTTCTAAGGGTAGGGTTCTCTGACGAATCTTGAGGTTGATTTGCTTCCGTCGGTGCCTGGCCTGAGTGACCTTCAGACGCCGGTCGGCATGCAGGCGATCCGGTTCGCCGCGGTAATAGTCGACCGGTCGAAGGTAGCCGAGGGCACTATGCAAGCGTTCCTGGTTGTAGCGGTTGACGATCGACCGGAGGATCTCCTCGGCTTGGAATCGGTTCTCCAGGGGCACATCCTCCAGTGCTTCTCGCAGAGTCCGGTTGGCTCGTTCCATGACCCCGTTCTCCTCCGGGCAATGGGGCGTGATCCGATGGTGGGTCAACCCGTGATGCTCAAGCAGCCCACGGAACTCCTTCGAGATGTATCCGCTGCCGTTGTCGCTCCGGATCGTCGGCTTGACGCTCAGTCCCTCCTGGATGCTCCTGGGGAGCGTCTCCAGGGCTTGCTGAGCCGCGAGGCTCAATGTTGGACCGTCGATCGTGGTCAGGAGCTGGTGGTGAACGATGTACCGGGAATATTCGTCGATGAATGCGATGAAGAAGTAGGGGTGTCCGCCCACGGTCAGGTACATGATGTCTGTCCCCCAGATGTCGTTCGCCCAGCGTGCCTTTTCCCTCTCTTCGCGGTAACGTTTTTTTCGCTTCCCCCACGTGCTGACCAGCTCTTCCTCGCGTAATATGCGGTAAACCGTGGAAGCACTGAGGTAAGCGACATCGTCGTCGATCATCCGCCAGGCCAGCTCCCGGTGCCGGATTCCAGCGTGCTCCAGGGCGTAGCGACAGACGGCCTGCCTCTCCTCGGGCAACGCCTCGAACGCCTGGACCGGACGTACCGGTTCACCAGGTTGCTGACGCGACCAAGCCTCCTCACTGAGCCATCGATAGTAACTGCTCACAGGAATCCCCAATGCCTTCAGTGTCCGGCGAGTCGACCAGCCACTTCGCTCTCTGGCCTGCTGGACCTCTCCATGCACCCGCTGCTGTAACTCCGCCGGCAGCTTGCCGTAGTCTTCTAGTCCAAGAGCGTTTTTTTTAGATCCAGGTTCTCCGCGGTAATCTCCGCAATCACGTCCTTGCACCGCGACAACTCCGTCTCCAGGCGCTCTTCCTTCTTGGAAGGCTTCTGCGACTTGGCATTGAAGACCCGCGATGCACTCGAGATCAGAGTTTTCTTCCACAGGTAATACTGCGTCGGATTAATGCCCTCACGCCGGCAAAGCTCCGATATCTCCACGCCAGGCTCCATCCCGGCCAGCACGATCCGCATCTTGTCCTCCGCCGTCCGGCGGCGCCGTGTTCCTTTGGTCGAACTCATAGGTCTCGCTCCTTTCCAGCTCTCTACGAGACCGACTATTATAACTTGCCGACTGTCTCAGATCCGCTGATGCATTACAGACTGCCACTCGCATTGTCCATCACCTCACGTCGCCACGCAAGCCGCTTCGATCTGGCGGAGTCCGCGACCCGCCAATGCCTTGGGGGCTGCACGGGGCCTGAGCCTTTGCTATGGTCGTGGGAGCAGGCCACGTTGCCTGCGTCCCGCCGATTCGCCTGCCGAGTTCATTCAACGCCCTCGAGTACTAAGGCTACTGCTATGCCACGTTGCCTCCGTTGCATACTCCCCTGCCCTGTCGCGGGCATCTTGCTCGGGCTGGTCCTGATCGGTTGGCACGCGAGTCACGGGCTCGCCGCCGAACCTCGACCGACGACTTGGATCGGCTATACCGAAAGCCGCAACGATCTTCCCGATGGTCAGTATGCGAATGCAGTCACCAGCCGTGCGTGTCTGGTCCGCAGCAATGGGACCGAGCGGCGTGAAGTGGCGCCGCAGCTGGTGGCGAAGGAAAACTCTTGGACACAATTTGCCGGCTGGTCTCCGGATGGTCGGCAGGCCGTGGTGCTGAGTTTATGGGAGAGCCCTGAGAACGCTCGGTGGGAACGCGAGCACCGTACGTTCCGTATGACCGAGGGCTGGCTCGTCGATTCGTGTCTGGTCGATCTGTCGAGCGGTGCAGTTCAGAATCTGACGGCCGTTGATCGGGTCAGCATCTACAACACGGGGCTGTTTTTTCTCCCGGGTGACCAGGGATTCGGGTTCACGCCGCTGATCGATGGAATTTCCAAGCCCTATGTGATGGACCGGCATGGCGGACACAAACGCGACGTGTCGGGCGACGGCGACGGGTTCGCTTACGGCTACAGCGCGTCGCCTGACGGGACGCATATTGCCTATCACGAGGACTATCAGATTTATGTCTCACGTGCCGATGGCAGCGGCAAGCAGCGGATCGAAACCGGGAATCCTTTCAACTTTGCGCCGCAGTGGTCTCCGGATGGCCAGTGGTTGTTGTTTGTGTCGGGCCAGCATTACGACTGTCACCCACACGTAGTGAAACGCGATGGCACGGGCCTGAGGAAACTGGCTGACCGTGGAGGGTACCGAGGCGTGGTCGAGCGGCTGAAGCATCCTGATTTTCACAGCGAAAGCAGCGATGTACCCGTGTGGGCCCGTGACGGACACGCTGTCTATTTTACGGCTCAAGTCGGCGAAGCTATCGAACTGATGCGAGTGACGCTTGAGGGCGAAGTGACTCAATTGACGCAAAGCACTGCCGGAGTGCGTCACTATCATCCGAGCCCGTCGCCCGATGGGCAGTGGCTGCTGTTTGGCTCCGACCGCAGCGGTGTCATGCAGATCTACGTGTCGCGGTCCGACGGCACTGAGCCAGCGGCGGTCACGAGTGTCCCCGTCGGCTCGTGTGCCATGCACGGACACTGGCAACCTGTTGCAGCTGGTCAAGAGATTCCAGAGGGGCCGTTCAGCTTCGAACAGCGACCCGACCGACTGCTGATTGCCCTGCGTGGCAAACCGATCGCCGAGTATGCGTACGCAGATCCGAAAATCTTGCGGCCTTATTTCGCTCAGGTGCGGACCGCAGGAGGCATTCAAGTCACTCGAACGCATCCGCCAGTGGAAGGTGTCGACGCGACCGACCATGCCACGATGCATCCTGGGATCTGGCTCGGATTTGGCAGAATCAACGGCGAGGATTTCTGGAGGAACAAGGGTCGCCTGGAACATGTGCGATTCGTCGATCGGCCATCGATCGTGCAGGGTAAGCTGACGTTCGCGACGGAATCGCGACTGCTGAATGCCGATGGCGGAGTGTTGGGCGAAGTGGTCAACCGCTATGAGTTGCAGCCTCGTCCGGCCGGATGGCGGTTGAGCTGGGAAGCGACGTTTCTGTCGCGCACCGGTGAGCTGGTGTTCGGTGATCAGGAGGAGATGGGGTTGGGGGTGCGCGTGGCGACGGGCTTGACGGAGAAGAATGGTGGGGTGATTACCAGTTCCACCGGGCGGCGGACGGCCGAGCAGACGTGGGGGCAGCCGGCCAGCTGGTGTGACTATTCAGGGACAATCGACGATCGCCCTGCGGGCATTACGATCCTGCCCGCGGCCGGAAACTTCCGCGAAAGCTGGTGGCACAACCGGGACTACGGTGTCTTCGTCGCCAATCCGTTCGGCCGAGCGGCGATGAAGCAAGGGGAAGTGAGCGAGATGGTCGTCCCACGTGGTGAGCCATTCCGGATCAAGTTTTCCGTCGTTGTGCACGAAGGGACCGAGTATGATCCGGATGCTGAATGGCGGGCGGTCGTGAGCGAGGACCGTGGTGGCCGATGACCGATCGCCGTGTGGTCCATTCCGTGACGGCCTGCGGCCTTCATTGTGGTGCAGGCGTCCCGCCTGCCTTCATTGTAGTGCGTGCGTCCCGCCTGCCTCCGTTGTGGTGCGTGCGTCTCGCCTGCCTCCGTTGTGGTGCGTGCGTCTCGCCTGCCTTCATTGTAGTGCGTGCGTCCCGCCTGCCGCCGTTGTAGTGCGTGCGTCTCGCCTGCCTCCGTTGTAGTGCAGGCGTCCCGCCTGCCTCCGTTGTAGTGCAGGCGTCCCGCCTGCCTCCGTTGTGGTGCGGGCGTCCCGCCTGCCTCCGTTGTAGTGCGTGCGTCCCGCCTGCCTCCGTTGTGGTGCAGGCGTCCCGCCTGCCTCCGCGCCCTCTGCGTTGAAAACTCCCGTGTCTCCCGCGCCCTCCGCGTTAAAAAATCTTCAGAAAATGAAGCTTGAGTGATGCGTCCCTAGCTCACCCAGCCCGGGGTTCCGGCCAGGCAAGCTGGCCGGCGACCAATCTCTGCCTACTCTGCGTCAAAAGATTCCCACTGCGGCGTACCGAGGCCCAAGAACGACTGACGCGAGGTTCCGTCGACTCGGCTAGCCGTTCAGTAGGCATTCTGATCGTGGAAGACGACCGTCAGCGTTCGGAAGAGGATCTTCAGGTCGAGCAGCAGTGACCATTCGCGAATGTAGCGATGGTCGAACTCGACCCGCTTCTGCATTTTCTCGAGCGTGTCGGTTTCACCGCGCCAGCCGTTGACTTGAGCCAAGCCGGTGATCCCCGGTTTGACCTTGTGACGGAGCATGTAGCCCTGGATCAGCTGGCGATAGGCCTCATTGTGAGCGTTCGCGTGGGGGCGTGGTCCCACGAGCGACATGGTCCCTTCGAGGACGTTGAACAGCTGCGGCAGTTCGTCCAGCGATGTACGGCGCAGGAAGGCGCCGATCGGCGTGGTGCGCGTATCGTGGCGAGTGGCTTGGACTACGCTGGCTCCGTCCTCGCAGACTCGCATACTGCGGAACTTCCAGACCCAGATCTGTCGGCCGTCCAGTCCATAGCGGCGCTGGCGGAAGAAGATGGGCCCTGGTGAGCTGAGCTTGACCAGTACGGCCAGAATCAGCATGGGGATCGACAGCAGTACGATAGCCGTGGCGGACAGGACGATGTCGAGCATTCGTTTGACGAAGCCGTCGACGCCGTAGAACGGGTTTTCGAAGATGCTGACCGCCGGGATGCCACCGATGTTGGTCCACCGCGAGTGGAGCAACTCGAAGACGAAGAAATCGGGGACGATATAGACGGAGGCCGTGGAATCGGCAAACTCGGCCAGCACGTCCTTGATTCGATCTTCGGCTCGCATCGGGAACGTGATATAGACGATGTGGACGCGACCTTCGCGGGCGTCCTGGACGAGTGTGTCGAGCGGTCCGATATGGGAAGTCAGATCGGCAGGAACAGGAGGTCTGCGGTCGGGGGATCGGTCGTCGTAGAGCCCGCAGAACTCGAGCCCCATCTCGGTCGACTGCTCGATCTTACTCACCAGCTCAAACGCCAATTCGTTGATCCCCACCACGGCGTATTTGCGGGTATTCAGACCGCGCAGGCGGAGCGTGCGCAAGGTCAGTCGAGCCACGGCGCGCAGTGTGGCCAGGGTGATCAGGCCGCAGGCGAGCCACGGCCAGACGTAGACATGGAGCTGACTGGCGACGTGCCGGTTGAGGAAGCCGAGGCAGATCAGCAGGGGCCAGGCGAGGAACCAGGTGAGCCACACGCAGAGGATTTCACGGTCCGCCGCGGCGCCGCGCCAGTTGCGGTACAGGCCGGTCACTTCGCCGGAGAAAAAGAAGCAGAGGATGGCGGCCAGCATGGCCAGCAGGTGGTCGGAGTCGAGGGGTACTTGAGCGGCAGCGGCGACCCAGTACCAGGCGAGCCCGATGGCCAGGGTATCGATCAACCGGTAGGCGATCTGGTGAGTGGACCAATGTTCGTGAATCTGCCGCGACATCGTGTCGTTCCTGAGGCGTGGGCGACCGGTCGGCCGGCGAACCCCCGTCCGCTACCACCGCTGCTGGTCCACCCGCTCTGGGAAACTATAGGTCACCCCTGCGCCGAACGTCGCAGTTCCACCGCACCCCCCTCCAAGAGTAGCCATCGACCACCCGCCCATCCCCGGAGGTCGCACGTACCTCCAACGAGGTCGCACCTACCTCCGCGAAGTGCTAGCAGGTGCCTGTTTCCGCCGAGGTCGCGTCTAGATTTCGGCGAGCACATTCGCACAGCTGGCCGGCGGTCCGCTCAGCCGACTCGCGTAACTCTCGCCTGGATAGAAACTTGCGCCGCTCGCCTAGCGAACTCTCCGACGTCGCTCCGGCCTCTCGGCCCAGACCAAACTCGACCGGCTTACTTGGCGCAAAATCGCAAGCCAGCCGCGAACACTCCGGCCGCAAGCAAGCTAGCAGACCGCGGGAGGTAGGTGCGACCTCGAGTGTGTGGCCCGATGGGGGGGTGGGAGCTTTGTGGTGCAGGCGTCCCGCCTGCCCGGACTCAGCCCCGCGAAGGCCGTATCCATCTTGAACAAGCCGGCAGCTGAGGGGGGCCGTACGCAAAGTTCCGCCGCTGCGAATTTCCGCAGTGGGGAACTGCTCGCAGCTGCCAGATCCCGGGCAGGCGGGACGCCCGCACCACAACAGAAAGGTAGGTGCGACCTCTGGCTGGCGTCGGGTAGGATGGGCGGTCCCAGGAGACCCAACCGCATGGCCCGACTCGTGATGCTCGCCGAACGCTTTCCACCCGATCTGGGTGGGGTCGCCACCAGCGCTCAGCGGCTCGCCAAATCGCTCAGCCAACTCGGACACCAAGTCCACGTCGTCGCTTTCAGCACCCGCCTGCCCGCCGGCGCGGCCGACACCCAAAATCTCCCGGGATTCGGCTTCGTCCACCGACTGGGGATCGCCCGCCACGCTGACTTCACCCTCCAGCAGGCTCAGAACTTCCTGGAATGGCTCCACTCCGAAGTCAATTTCGAACTCGTCTGGTCCCACTACGCCCACCACGCCGGCTTCCTCGGCCTGTGGTTCGCCGAACTCTACCACCTGCCGTCGATCCTCAGCGTCCGAGGCAACGACCTCGATCGCCAGGTCTTTCCTACCGGCGACTTTGCCCGACTCCAGTGGATGCTGCAACGGGCTACTCAAGTTGTGGCCGTCTCGCAGGATCTGGCGCGCAAGATCCAAGTTCTGGTGCCACGGAATGTCTCCGTCCTGCCCAACTCCGTCGACCCCGACGTCTTCTCGCGCGCCGAACGCTCGCCGGAGCTCGTCAGCCGCTACGACTTGCGTCCCGGCGAACTGATCCTCGGCTTCACCGGCGAATTGCGCGCGAAGAAGGGGATGAGTTTTCTGCTGCAAGGTCTGCACCAGCTGCTGCAGCGCCGCCCGGTGCGATTGTTGTTGGTCGGCGAAGTCCGAGGTCAGGACACGGGTGAGTTCGAAAGAACCTGCGCTGAAATGGATGGTATCGACTCGGCTATCATTCGCACGGGCCAGCTGACCGATCCGCGCGACGTCGCCGCTCATCTGAAGCTGATGGACGTCTTTCTCCAGCCGTCGCTGTGGGACGGCATGCCGAACAGCGTGCTGGAAGCGATGGTCGCTCGAGTCCCAATCGTGGCGTCGGACGCCGGTGCGATCCCCGAGCTGATTGAACATGGCCGGACAGGCTATCTCGTGTCAAAGGCTCATCTGCACCAGCTGGCCGATCACGTCGAACGATATCTGAGCTGGCCCGGCGCCACACGTTCTCAGATGATTGAAGCCGCCTATCAGCGGGCCGTCTCAGAGCATTCGCCGGAACTGGAGCGTTCGCGGCTGTCTGAAATCCTGCCACAGCTCGAAGGCTCCAGCAGCCTAGCGTAGACCGCCAGGAGCCGGTCGGTGGCGTGCCTCCACGAATAGCCGGTCTCAACCAGCCTTCGCGCGGCCCCTGCCATCCGTGTCGCCAGTGGATAATCTTCGGCCACGGCCAGGATTTGATTCTTCAAGTTGCGAGCATCGCCGGCGCGGGCCGGCCAGTAATGCTCCATCGGTTGAGCAATCTCCTGCACGATCGGCAGATCCGAGGCGACGACGGGACAACCAGCGGCCATCGACTCGAGCAGTTTCAAGGGCGAACATCCCTGCAGGAGGTTGCGGTCGACGGCCAAGAGCGGCACGACAGAGAGATGAGCCTGATGCAGCTCGTGGCAGAGCGCGGCTTGGTCGAGCGCCGGGATCCAGCGCACGCGATGATTCAGCCCCAAGCGAGCTGTGCGGCGCAGTAAATGTTGCCGTCGAGCTTGGCTGGCCGGTCCCACGACGGTCAATTCGCACGCCCGCTGCTGGCTGACCATTTCCACCGCTTCCAGCAGCGTTTCGATCCCCTGCCACGGGGCCAGCGTCCCGAAATAGAGTATCTGCAGTGGTCGGTCGCTAGTCGGCGGGCTTGGCGACTGGAAGGGAAACCGATCGAGGTCGACTCCATTGCGAATCACCGTGATGCGGCCACTGATCCCCGGATCGACCGCCGCGGTCCGTTCGAGAATGTGCTGTCGATTGACGTCGGATACGGTGACGATGGCGTCGCTGGCGAGCAGGCAGGCCAGTTCCTGACGGGCCATCTTGTCGAGCGTTTCTCGCTGGCCGGCGAGGCTGGCGTAGTGATACTTCAATTCGATCGATGGAAATCCGTTGGCCTCATACAGCAGCCTGGAGTTACCGCGCGCTGCTGGATCGATCAGAGGAAAACCTTCGAAGATCGACCGGAAGTGCATCACGCGAAACGACTGTCCGCGGACCAGTCGCAGCAGCTTGGCGGCAAACGTCCTGGCTCGTCCGATCGGATTGTCACCCGGGCAGCCAAGGACGCGTTGTGTGACACCCTTGGCGAACTCGCGCGGCGGCTGATCGCAGGTCCCGGGCGTGACCAGCAGGACCGGACCGACCGCGATCCCCAGCCGTTCGACGAAGGCCGTAATATGAGCGCTCGCCCCCTTGGGCGCCGGGACTTCGTCGAACGAAACGTAGAGGATTTCGGCTGGAGGCTGGTTCACCATGGAGTTCCGGCAGGCCGTGGGCAGGCACCACGGGTCTCCATCGTGCGGATCGCCGAGCCGGTGTCAATCCTTGGTGCCGACATCCCGGCAGATCGATTCCTGCAGCAGGTTGTTTTCGGCCGTCTCGTGGGCTCCAAACGTTTCGCGGAACCGCGTGAACATTTCATCCAGCGAATCCCACCAGCGACCGTTCGGCGTGCCACGGCCAGTGTATTCCAGCAGCACGTCGAGCTGCCGGGTCATCTCGGGATGATCCCGCAGCAGCTCGCCTACGCGGTCGCGCAACCAAGGGGCCGTTTCCAGCACGTTGGCGAAATAGCCCCCTTCTTCCTCATGTTCAAAGTGGCGTCGGACACAGCGAGCCAGCTCCTGGAACGTGGCCAGCAGCTGGCCGGGAGCGGCGGAACGCTTGACGAGCGCTTCCTGCAGTGCTTCGATCGCACTGTTGAGTTCTCCGTGTTCCTCGCCAATCGCTCGCGTCAACTCTAACTTGTGTCGGGTGGTCATGTCACACCTCACCGCGGGAAGCCAGCAGTCGGCAGGTACGAACAGTCCGGCTCCTCCGCAAATAGATTTCCACTCACCGCAAACGCTCGTGCCCGACTGCCGCCACAAATCTGCCGAAATTCACAGTCGTGACACTTGCCCTCGAATCGCCGGGTGTCGCGCAGGGCAACGAAGACCGGCGAATATTGATCGCCATCGATCGTCCCTGGGGGCATCCATTTCGGACTCCTCGCCGCACCCGGGCTCCAGTCACGGCCTCAAATCAGGGCCTTCGCCCAGCCCGTCTGCGGCTGCCTCGAGTATACAGCGCCGAAACAGGAGTTCAATATCCGTTTTTAGGGGGGGAGGTTGGATGTCCGGTGGTCGTAGGGGATGTGCCGAGGGATCGGGTCGACACGTTGAGACGCCGAGGCTCGGGCCAGCCGGCATTCAATCTCGGGTCGAATATCGGCTGCTGTCATCGGAATCAGTGGTTGTCTACCATGGAAAGGGACGAGGGCCTTTGAAAAATTCTGAAACACGGTCGAATTGGCGATGCGGAGGCGATGATGAATTGGCATGACCGAATCAACGTTGACCCGTTAATCTGCCACGGCCGCGCTTGCGTCACGGGCACGCGGGTCATGGTATCAGTCGTCCTCGATAACTTGGCGTCCGGCCTATCTCGCGATGAAATTCTGCGCAGCTACCCCAGTCTGAAGAGCGACGATATCGATGCCTGCATCGCCTATGCCGCTGAGTTAACCCGCGAGCGGTTCGTTTCGTTGCACTCCGGGGCAGATTGATGGGTTTCAAGGTTGACGAAAATCTGCCCGTCGAAGTGGCCGACATCCTGCGGGCGAGCGGATACAACGCGGTCACCGTTCTCGATCAGCACTTGGTCGGCGCGGTGGATCCAATGGTAGCCGGCGTCTGCAAGTCAGAAGATCGTGCTCTGATTACTCTGGACCTCGATTTCTCCGACATTCGAACATATCCGCCGAGCGACTATCCAGGAATTATCATCCTTCGGCCTCACACGCAGTCGAAACGCGATGTATTGGCGTTAGTCAACAAACTCATTCCGTTTCTGGACGGAAGAGAACGACTAATTGGTACTCTGTGGATCGTACAGGAAGCTGGAATTCGGGTCCGGGAGGGAAACGTGGGTGTCGATTGAGTTCCCGAGGAGCACAAGTTGTCGATGAGTGAGATAGAAACGAAAAGTCTTTCGTCGGTGATCGATCGCGATTACTTGCACCGAAGGGAAGTTGAGATCAACGCGCGGTGGTCAGATCCGTACAGACGCGTGGATCTCCCCCGCGATGTACAGACTCTAAGCGGCCACGGACTCCGGGATCGCCATCGATTGTGCCGGGGCTGCCGTACGGGGTATACTGGAGGCAAGGAACCCCACCATGGTTGAAATCCGATATACGGGCGAGGCGCTGTGGGAAAGGATTGAACGAGCCGTGGAAAAGGTCAAGGACCGTCTGCGCCGGGTCACTCGTGCCCTGAACTCGGCCAACATTCCCTATGCCGTCATCGGTGGCAATGCTGTTCAACACTGGGTTTCTCAGGTCGATGAGTCCGTGGTGAGGAATACTCGTGATGTCGACATCATTCTGAACGAGGACGATTTGGATCGAGCGATCGTGGCTCTGGAGTCGGAAGGCTTCATTTTTCGACGATCTGCCGGAGTCACCATGTTTCTCGATGGCCAGGACGCACAAGCTCGGGACGCGGTCCAGGTTGTATTCGCTGGCAAAAAGGTCCAGGAAGAGTATCCGGAACCAGTCCCAGAGATCGATTCATACGAACTTATCGACGATGTCCGTACGCTGCCATTTGACCGACTGGTGACGATGAAGTTAACTTCGTTTCAGGACAAGGACCGAGTGCATCTCCGTGACATGATTTCAGTAGGTCTGATCGACACGACTTGGCTGGATCGACTCAGTCCGGTGCTCGCCATGCGGTTGGAGGACTTGTTGAACAATCCCGACGGTTAGTCGCTTGGTGCCAATGTTATTTGCGATCCGTCCCGAAGTTCGATTCGGTACAGTTGGTCGGCTTGTTCCGAAATGCCGTCGGCGGGGATTTCAATCACATCAGAAGAGGTTTCGCTCGGCAGGATCCAATTGCGAATCAGGTTGCCGTCGGCATTCCAGAATTGGATCGTATTGGCATCTCCGGTGAAGACTTCTCCATTTCCTAGTATTGCCATCGTGCTGTGGGGCGAGGCGAGGATCTCCGCGACGACGCCACCGTCCGGATTGACAATTGACAGCGGTCGCGTCTGCCGTTGCACGTTCAGGGCGACTCGTGGAACATGAGGAAACACGGCAGAAACAGCGATCTCATTCTCCGGCAACTCGAATTGACCTGTCACCTGGCGCTCAGTTAGGTCGATAATCGACACCGACCCGAAATGAGCAACAGCCATCAGTTGTCGCGTCGCGCCCGGCGGCGGGAAGGCCACTCCGGTAATCCCTCTGGGGCTTCTTCGGTACACAGTGCCAGCCGATATCAGATCTCCTGCGGGGCTCCACAAGTCCGGGATGCCATCGACGTTGTTGCTGCTCTGCCAGACGGAAATCACATCACTTTCGGTCCAAATGACGGCCTGGGGGTAATTTAGGATCGCGTCCTCGTCCCTCACTCTTGGTGTCGACTCGTTGAAGGGCAATAAGGCGATCTTTGCCAAGTCGCTCGGTCGCACAATGCCGGTTGGGATATTTCCGTGCTCATCGACGATGCGGCTGACGAGGATCCCTTTCGAGTCGCCGGGCCATGCAATGGCACGGCTGTCGGGTGACCAGGCGATCACGGGAGCGCGATCAAAATGCCGATTCAACGGGCGCGGCGATTTGATTGTCAATTGTTCAGCGGGATGCAGCACATCCAGAATGGTGAATTGACCGCCCACGGACTCAAACGCGAAGTAACGATCGTTCGGTGACCAGGAGTTTCCATCAAATGTTAATGAACTGACAGTTACCTGAACGTCTCCGAGAGTTCTTCGCTCCTTCACATCGAAGAGACGCAACGTGGCTGGCGTGGTTTTTTCTCCTGGTCGTGGACCGGGCGCATCGACGGGTTGAACTGATAAAGGTTCAATTTGAATCAAGTACCTGCCGTGGGGGCTCAGGAATGCTCTCGCCCTACCGGCGTGGGAAAAGCTGATTTGATGAGTTTTCGCCGTGGCATCCCAGACATCGACTGCGAAACCGCTTTCATGCTGAGGCTTGGTAGAGTCCACTAATTCGGCTGTTTCGGCCCATTTCCTTCTCACGATCGTTTGGCCGGCTCCGCTGAAAAGCGTTAGCCGATTGTCAGTGAACTCCAGCCATGGTTTCCAGTCAGCCGTTTGCCATAACATACCTTGGTATAACCATAGCAATTGATCGGTTCCGGGCTGCCACTCCACTGGGCCGGCAGGCCAACCAGGCTGCCATCCTGGCTGGCCGGACGGGATGGCTTTACGGTCGATCGGTTCACCAGTCTTGACGTTCCATGTGGTCGCTTCATTCGCTAGAGCGCCGATCAATGAACCATCTGTGCTCCAACGAACGGGGACTCGTGAGGCGCACTGGCCAATAGAGATTTCCCGCACGACTTGTTGTCGATCGACATCCCAAATTGCCACCGAACCAATACGATTCTCCGAACCGCTTGCGGTGGCCGCAGGATCTGGTGATTCGGCGGTCGAGTAGGCCAAGTATCGGCCTCGGCCGGACCAATGAGGGGCCGACGCCGACTGGCACTTGATCGTTGAATGTATCTTGCGCTCCTTCATATCCCAGATCACAATACTCGCGTCGCTGCCATTCACCTCTTCAGCAGCCAGAAATCGGCCGTCCGCGCTCCAAGCGTTGCGGCTAATCGTTCCCTTCATCCCGAAATTCGGGAGTACTCGGCCTTCATGGGTATCAAGCAACTGTATGGCGCCGTCGCTGAAGGCGAGCAATTGGTCGTCCATGGACCAAGAGGCTGCTTCAGCTTTGCGGGCGATCTTGATCGCCATCTGTGCCCGCCAATCCTGCCCACCAAACTCACCGAGGAGGTTCCAAATCACGATCGTGGCTTGATTTCCATCTTGGACGGTTGCCAGGCGATGACCATCACGGCTAAGCGCGATCCGGTGGACTCGCCCCGGGCAGACGATTATGTGCAATAGACGGCGTGACGGCATGTCCCAGATGCGTACCGTACCATCGACACCGGCGGTAAGCAGATATCGGCCGTCGGCAGTAAAGGTGGCATCGGTAATGCCACCGCGGTGTTGAGTCGGTTCCAGGGTGTACGATGTCAGGCCGTCGGCTGCAGTCGGCTTTTGAACCAAGGCTACCGGCGACAGCGGCTCACCCGGATTGATCGTCGTCGGTAGAGCATCCACCGCGAGGAAGCTAGGCGCACCGTTCTCACCGTCGGGCTGGAGACTCGAAACTCGCTCGCTGCTTGTCGTTCCGTCAGCTTGTGCAATTGGTGGCGGGGAAACTTTTGCGGCCGGTTCCTCGGCAGGTCCTACGAGAGCAACTCGGACCACTTGCACGCCATTGCGCGCGATCGTGAATTCTGATGTAGAAAACTCGAGACCTTCGCTATCGTCGCGCACCTGGATCCGATATTCCCCAGGACGAATCGAGTTGGCGCCGATTTCGACCGCGTAACTGCGTCCCCTCTGAACATCTTCCACGACCAGTGCGTCGCCCTGAATCTGAAGCCGTGTTGAATCGTCTGCTTCAATGACCAGCGTACCGCGCGCAGTTACCAGAAAAATGGCTGCCGCCGCAAGCCACGCCGCAGTCGCTCCAGCAATGGCTGATACGCACAACGATTTCCAGGATCGAGTGCGGCGGGGCTGGATCAAGGAAGATTGAGCCCGCTCAATCTGACGAACCGCTTCGCTGGCATCCTCTGGACGCGACTCGGGACGCGTCGCCAGCAGTCGCATGGTGAGTTGTGAAACGGAGATCGGTATTTCTGGATCAACTTGATGTGGGACAGCGATCTCGCCTTTGGCCACGGCGACCAGAGTTGCCACCACGTTTCGACCGGCAATCGGGGGCCGGCCGGTAAGCATGTGATACATGACGCAGCCGAGGCTGAACAGGTCGGCTCGCCGATCCACCGGTTGGCCGGTGGCCATCTCCGGTGCCATGTAGGATGGCGTACCCAGAATAACTCCCGATGCGGTCAGCGACACCGAATCGTCGTGCTCTCGCACCAAGCCAAAATCAAGGATTTTGACGTGGCCGTCGCGGTCCCTTAGCCAGATATTATCCGGCTTGATATCTCGATGCAGAAGCCCTTGAGAATGGGCAGCATTGAGGCCCAAAGCGATCTGCCTCGCTATCTCTAATGCTTCTGCCGGCGTCAGCCGTCCCTGCCGTCGCAATCGGGAGCCGAGTGACTCACCCTGCAGCCACTCCATCACGAAGTATGGTATCTGCTTTGTTTCTGCTACTTGATAGATGGTGACGACATGCTCATGCTCAAAGGCAGCGGTCAACATCGCCTCACGGCTAAATCGCTGTCGAGCTTCAAGGTTGCGGGCTAGTTTGGGCTGCATGACCTTGATCGCGACATGACGCTGTAGATTGGGATCCTCGGCCTGAAAAACCACCCCCATGCCCCCGGCACCGACTACGCGGATGATCCGGTAACCGTCCAGTCGGCCAAGATCGCCCTCTCGGTCCGGGCTGTCGAGCATCTCGTTCAGCACCTGCGGCGAAGGTATCGCCGTCACAGGATCGGGACGGTGCAGGAAAAGCCGAGCCTGTATCGAAGCAATCAGCTGCTCGCAGTCTTCGCCCGTCTCTAGTATCTGGCTTCGGCTCAGTGCATTCTCCAGTGGATCTTCTGCGGTATACGTTGCGATGGACTGGACGCAGGCTTCGCAGGCAAGGAGGTGAGTTTCAATTGCGCCGGCGACCTCGTCTGAAACCAGACCAGTGGCAAACTGGAACAGCTGAGTCCGATCTGGGCAGGTCATCGGCCGAAACCTCACCAAAAAACGCCGAAAGTTGGGAATCTCAGGAGAGTACGCATGAAGTCGCCAGATCTGTCATCGATTCTCGCCCAGTTGTCTGGCTATTCCAGCATCTCCCCGAATTCCTGCCGCAAGCGACGCAAGACCCGACTCTTGGCTACATAAACGGCATTCACCGTCATACCTAGCTCGGCGGCCAGCTCCCGGGCCGGCCGCGACTCGACGGCTAACCCCCAAAAGGCCCGCCATGTGTTCGGTTCAAACTCGGCCTGCAGGATCGTTAGTGCCTCCTGAGCCAGCCGCCTTTGGTACTCCAGGTCAGCCAACTCTTCGATCTCGTCGTTCTCGGACGCCACCTCGCGTGGGAGATCTCGCTTTTTGCGGAGTTGCAACCTGCGTCGCATGTCGCGGCATCTGTTGCCTGCCACCGTCTTCAACCATGCACTAAAGCTGCGCGAAGAGTCATACCGGAAAGTCGGCAACTGCACGATCAAGGTCAACATCACGTCCTGGACGAGCTCCGAGGCGTCTTCGCGGACGAACCCTTGTCGGCGGATCCAGTAATACAGCAGCGGAGTGTAAAGGTGAACGAAACGTTCCCAATCAGAATCGGTAGCCCTGGCCTGCAGTCGCTGAAGGAGGCTGACGGGGGTGGGAATCATCGATATATCGAGCCCCGGAGCTGGGAAAGACAGAAATCAGTGGCCGATGTCCGCGACGGGCAGGCCCGTAGAGTCATCCTACTGGAGACTCCGGCGGGCCACAATCAACGACATGGCCAAGTGGCTGGCCATGATTCCGCGCGATGTCCGCGGTGTGCGTTCGCACGCGCAGTGGAGGCTCGTCTCGCGGTGCGCTCGCAACCCCTCACCCGGCCTCTCCCCGCAGAAAAGTTGGATGGCCGGGGAGGGCGTTCTCAGCGGGGAGAGGAGCGGCGTGCTGCGACTTGCTGTGGCGAACTGCGCCAGAGTTAGATCGATCGGAACAGATACCCGAGCATCTGAATCGCATCAGCCAGACGAAGCCAATCGTTCGACTTCGCGGGCGCGGGGGAAGAGGATGTTGTTCTCCTTGTGGACGTGCTGGTGCATGTCCCGCTCGAGCTGCTGCAGGGCGTCGAGCATGGCGCGGTAGGTGGGGCAAGCGTCTTCGGGGACCAGATAATCGCCAGTTGCCCGTCGGATCCGCCCCAAGGCCAAGCCGGCCAGGTCGTGCTCGTGTTCCATCATGCGGATCGGATTGGCCACCGAACCAAAAGGAAACCGGACCGGCTCGCCGTCCAGTTCCAACTGTCGGATCGCCGGAAACAAGACCTGTTCTTCTTTGAGCATGTGCGGCGTCAGCTCGGCCACCAGATCGGCAAACGCGCTGCGCACCTCCAGCAGCTCGGGATGGCTCGTACCATGAGCTTGCAGCGTGCGGGTCACCAGGGCCTGTAGCCGCGGCAGCTCGCTCCGCAGATACGCGTGATGCGTCTGCTCGACGTGGTCGCACAAATCGGCCAGCGGAGCCTCTGCCCAACGCTCCGACTCCAACACCGGCTCCCGTGCCACTTCACGCAATCGCTCCAACACCACCTGCGGGTCCAGCTGCCGCGCCGCACACGCTTGACTCAACGGCACACTCCCGCCGCAACAGTAATCGATCCGCAGCGACTCAAAAATCCGCGATGTGCTCGGCCGCTGCGCTACCCACTCCCCTACCGACGTCTGCAAGCCTGGTTCCGACATCGTCAGCAACCTCCCGCTCCGAGGACTCGCCGCGTCCGCCAGTCGGCGTGGAATTCCAGACGCCGCTGCCTCTACTCGCCCCGCCTACCGCTGAATATAACAGTCGTATTGTGCACGTCAAGGTGCAGAATTGGGCGGTTGCCTGGCGGTGAGCAGTGAATTGGTGCGGCGAGTTGCAGATGAGCGGGTCGCAGTCGCGCGCGACACGACCATGCGTGGCGGGATCCACGGGGCGTGGTGATGAACGTTGCCGTCGAGAGGAGCGCTAAGTCGGGTGTCGCAGCGAAATGCGACGGCGGCGCGAGGCGAACGTGAGGAGGGCGCCGAGCAGCAGGCCGAGCCAATGGGCCGGCTCGGGGACCGCCGCGACAGCCAGATCACGGCGACGGCTGCGTCGAGTCGGTCGAACTCTTCGGTGGCTGGTCTGCCGATCGGGCTTGGATCAAAGGCACCAGCTGGTCGGCCACGAAGCGTGCATAGATCCGCGAACCCTCGTCGTGGACGTGCATGCCATCGTAGAAGACGACACCGGGCTGGTCCCAATCAGGTACATGATCGGCCAGATGCTGCGCCAAGTCAAACAGCGGGGTGTTGGTTTCCGCAGCCACTTGGCGGACGATTGAGTTGAAACGGTCCTGAGCACCCATGTCTGCCCAGTCGGGGGTGAGCGAATTGCGGGCCCCGGAGAGGGGTTCCGTCATCAGAATCGGCTGGATCCCCAGCCCCTGAGCCGCCGCGACGAAGGCCCGGACGCGAGCCCGGTACTGATCGGCGTTTGCCTTGTCCGCTCGAGCCGGATCGTTGCGCCAAGCCAGCTTGTCACGGTCGTTCACCTCAATCTGAATCCCGGCCGTCGCGTGGCGCACCAGGCCGAACAATGACGAGCGGCGAGAGAGTTCGTGCTTGGACCAATCGGCCCACGTCCCCCAGCTCAGCGGTTCCGCTTCGCGCGAATGGTAATCCCCGTCAGCGGCCAGCAGTCCGACATCATTCGCCACGTTCATCACGACGACAAAGTCGGGCCGGTCGTTGACGACGTGGTTGATCAAGTTGTTCAGCGAATCGTGCAGCGTGTTCCCGGAGACGCCGCCGTTGAGCGTGTTGACCTGAAGTCCCTTCTCGTTCAACAGATCACTGACGAGTGCGGGAAACCGCAGCGATTCATCGACGGCCATGCATTCGGTCGTCGAGCCGCCGAGGAACGCCACGGTGGCACGCGGTTGAGCGTGCTGACCGCTGGGGGCGACATACGACCGCTCGGTGGTGCGGAACCGGGTCGGTTTGAGTTTCGGATCGATCGTCGAGCGGTCGACGGGAAAGTCGACTTGTGTCGGCTGGATTCTCAGGTGGAGATACGCATCGGTCCCTTCCGAGACGTACGGGTTCCGCCAGAGGAAACGGAGTGCCACTTCGCCCAGCAGCAGTGCCAGGCAGGTCGACATCATCAGCACGATCACTCGCGCGAGGATCCGCCGACCGGTCCGACGTTTGGCCGGGCGTGGCCGCGTCTCTGGCGTCGGCTGGGCGGGACCAGGATCTGGAGCGAGCTGCGCGGACATTTGCGACGGACCGGCCAAATGTGAAATGACAGTCAACTAGTTGGACAGCGCTAACTGATACGAGTACGCCGGGCTACAAGCACACAGCGCAACAAGCACGACGCGCAAGCGAGTGTGTGCGTGTGTGCGTGTGTGCGTGTGTGCGTGTGTGCGTGTGTGCGTGTGTGCGTGTGTGCGTGTGTGCGTGTGTGCGTGTGTGCGTGTGTGCGTGTGTGCGTGTGTGCGTGTGTGCGTGCGTGTGTGCGTGCGTGCGTGAGTGAGCAAGCAAGTGAGTTTCGATGTGTGCCATGCAATGACTCACGGAATCGCGTGATTGATTGCTCACTCGCGGGTTACAAACTCACTCGCTCACTCACTCGCTTGCGCGTCGTGCTTGTTTACACACTCGCTTGCGCGTCGTGCTTGTTTACACACTCGCTTGCGCGTCGTGCTTGTTTACACACTCGCTTGCGCGTCGTGCTTGTTTACACACTCGCTTGCGCGTCGTGCTTGTTTGCACACTCGCTTGCGCGTCGTGCTTGTTTGCTCACTCGCTTGCGCGTCGTGCTTGTGGGTGACGCTGTTGGGTTAGAACAGGGTGTAGATGAACGGAGCGGCCGCGGTGCCGGAGAGGAGCACCAGGGCGCCGACCAGCAGCAGCACCACGACAATCGGAATCAGCCACCACTTTTTGCTTTCGCGCAAAAAGTCCCAGATCTCGCGCAAGATCCCCGGATCGTCCGACTCGGCCTGTTGAGCGAATTCGTTACGCGGCTCTTTTTGATCTACGGTCATGGCTTGAAGCTCCGTGCTGGCGATCGCTGGCCAGTTATCCAGCGGTGTGTGATCGATCAGAACTGCCTGAAATACGACTTGGGTTCAGGCGTTGGGCCGTAAGCGCGCCAGTAGGTGGCGGCCTGTCGGTCGAATTGGCGATTCATGGGGTCATATCCGACGGCTCGCATGATCAGTCCGATGGGAGTGATGCAACCGTAGTAGATCAGCACCATCAGGACATGGCTGACGACCCAGCCGATCGGGTACGCGGCGATCATCCAGGCCTGGAAGAGCGGCTTGATGAGTCGCGGTTGGGCGAGTCCCAGCAGGGCGACGGCGGCGCCGACGGCGAGAAACGTCCCCGCCGGCTCACGGCCGAAGCGACGCCAGATAAACGTTCCGGCAATCGCGCAGAACAGGGGCCAGAAGATTCCCGCAAACTGCCGCAGTTCGCGTCGCGACGGATTCAGGTTCAGATCTAACATGGGTAGGCCGTAGGGATCAATCGAGTTGGAATTGAGCGAGATAGCTGTCGACTTCCTGGTCGGCGACGCTGGACTGTTCTTCCTTCAGCAGCACGCTGTGTTCGAGCACCAGCGCGTCCATATTGGTCGCCATGAAGCACCGGTATGCCTGTTCCGGAGTGCAGACGATCGGCTCGCCTCGCACGTTGAAGCTGGTGTTGATGATCACCGGACAGCCCGTCTTCTCGGCGAATCGGCTGATCAGCTGGTGGTAGCGGCCGTGGCGTTGAGCATCGACGGTCTGGACGCGAGCTGAGTAATCGACGTGCGTGACCGCGGGGATTTCTGATCGACAGACCTTCAGCTTGTCCAGCCCCGTGACCTGACTCATCTCCGCATCCGCTTCGGCTCGACGCCGCTGCTGAACAGGCGCCACCAGCAACATATAGGGGCTGGGCTGGTCCGGCCGCATCTGGAAATACTCGTGCACCCGCTCCTGCAGGACTGACGGAGCGAACGGGCGGAACGATTCGCGGAACTTGATCTTGAGATTCATCACCGACTGCATCTTGCGGCTGCGAGCATCGCCGATGATGCTGCGGCTGCCGAGTGCTCGCGGGCCGAATTCCATCCGTCCCTGGACCCACCCAACGACTTTCTCCTGGGCCAGCAGGTCGGCGACGAAATCGCACAGCTGATCGTCGTCGGCCAGGTAGTGGTACTTGCGGCCGGTCGAGTTCAGGAACTGACGGACATCTTCGTCGCTGAAGCTGGGTCCCAGCAGCGAACCCGACTGTCGGTCGAGTTCGCAGGCCTGCCGCGGATTGCCGAGCAACTGATACCAGATGAACTCGGCCACACCCAGGGCTCCGCCCGCGTCCCCGGCGGCCGGTTGAATCCAGAGCTGGTCAAACGGACCGTTGAGCAGAATCTTGCCGTTGCCGACGCAGTTCAACGCGACACCGCCCGCCAGGCACAAGTTGGGCATCTTGGTCCGCTCGTGAGCGAACCGAGCCATCCGCAGCATGATCTCTTCGGTCACCTTCTGGATCGAGGCGGCCAGGTCCATCTCACGTTCCGTGATCGGGCTCTCCGGACGCCGCGCGGGGCCACCGAACAAGCGGTCGAACCGTCCGTTGGTCATCGTCAGACCCTGGCAGTAATTGAAGTACTGCATGTCCATCCGGAACGATCCATCGCTCTTCAAATCAATCAGCTTGTCGTAGATCAAGTCGACATATTTCGGTTCGCCGTACGGAGCCAGACCCATCAGCTTGTATTCGCCCGAATTCACCTTGAAACCGCAGTAATAGGTGAAGGCTGAATACAACAGACCGGGCGAATGCGGGAACCGCAACTCATGCAGCATCTGAATTCGATTGCCGTGTCCGGCTGCCACGGTGGCCGTGGCCCATTCTCCCACGCCGTCGATCGTCAGAATGGCCGCTTCTTCAAACGGCGAGGGAAAGAACGCGCTGGCCGCATGCGATTCGTGGTGATCGGCAAAAATAAACCGCTTGGTGTATTCCCCGTTCAGCCCCTTGCGCATCTCGCGAGGCAGATGCAGCTTCTTCTTCAGCCACAGCGGAATCGCCTGCAGGAACGATCGGAAACCGACCGGCGCGTAAGCCAGATAGGTCTCCAGCAACCGGTCGAACTTCAGCAGTGGCTTGTCGTAGAAGCCAACGTAGTCCAGATCCGACGGACGCAGACCGGCTGTCTCCAGGCAGTAGGCGATCGCATGCACGGGGAACTCGTGATCATGCTTCCGGCGGGTGAATCGTTCTTCTTGAGCGGCGGCCACAATCTGGCCATCCACGATCAAGGCCGCGGCCGAGTCGTGATAGAACGCTGAAATGCCCAATATCGCTGTCATCGGAATCGACCTGCCCCCAAGAGGCTGTGCACAGGACGCGGGAGATGCCACGGTCGAAGTGAGAGCGATCGTCCAGCCATCAACGGCTGGTTCGAGCCCCGTGGAGACGTCCCGGGCTGGTCAAAGCCCCAGAGGTCCACGGAAATGGCCGCGAAAGCACTCCTTCTTGGGGAGTCTAGCACCGAATCGGCGCCATCAACGGCTCAGCCGTGCAGCTGGGGAGCTCTCGAACGCGGCAATTCGGGCCGGTGTCCCGTGGCGGTCGTTACGGTTTTGCCGATTCTGACTCCGCCTGGAGCTTCTTCAGGAACTCGCCGATCTCCTGTGAACTCGTTCCCCCCAGCTCCACCGCCTTGGTCTGCACCTCGATCGCTCGCTGCAGATTCCCCTGAAGGTGCAGCAAATGCGCCAGCGTATCCAAGACGCCAGCCCGAGTTGGCTCGAGCGACGCGGCTCGCTCGGCCGACGACACCGCCACTTCGACCAGCCCCGGAGCGACCTTGGCATTCGGTTGCTGACTCTGCTGGTATACGTCCCAGGCGATCGTGTTGAGTACCATCGCCGGAACGTCGGCCTGGGAAATCGACCGGGCCACTTCCGTCACGTCGTCGCGACCGGCTTGCAGCAGCAGCCGGAACTTGAACAGATCGATCTGCCACGCCTGCTTCGGATCGACAGTGGCCCTCAGTTTTTCAATCGCCGCCAGGGCTTCGTCCATTTTGCCCGCTGCTGCCAGGCCGCGAATGGCGACCAGTTCCATCTGAGCGATCAGCTCATCGATCTGAGCTTTGGCAGCATCCGAGGTGGCCGAGGCGCGGGCCTCGATCAGAAACTGCTTCGCCTTGTCCACCTCGCCCGCTCTGGCCAATTGAATGGCCCGCATCTGCAGCATGTTCATTTCCTGTTCGATGCGGAACTCGGCAGCGAACTTCTCGCGGTCCCACGTGCCGGCGACGACTTGTGCCAGAGCGTCATCCATCGACATGGGGTGCCCGATCCATTCCACCAGACCAGTCTTGCCGACGATGAAGGCCGTCGGAATTCCGTTCTGCCCGGCCGCTTCCATGTAGGCATCAAACGACGATCGATCGGGATCCGTCGTCAAACAGTACACGCTGGTCAGTTCACCGTAAGTCGCCGGCTGGCCTGCAGCACCGGCTGCCGCAGTCTGTCCGGACGACGAACCATGGTCGGCCCCTGCGTCCTGGAACGGTCGCTCCAGGAACGACTGAACCGTCGGCAGCTCCTCGTCGCTGATGCTGATCAGCTGCACGCCCTGATCGGCGTATTTGGCCTGAGTGGCTGCGAGGTGAGGCATGCTGGCGACACACGGCCCGCACCAGGTGGCCCAGAATTCCACCACGTAGACCTGTCCAGGAGTGAATTTCGTCACCGGCTGGAATTTCCCTTTCCCAGTGCTGACCCAATGTTCGATGTTCAGCTCGGGGGCCGGCGATCCGATCGTCAGTCTGAGCGGGGAAGTGCTGGCCGAGCTGCTCGAGGCCGCCGCCGGCTGGTCACCGGCCGGGGACGAAGTGTTCGACAGGGCGGCCGGTTTATTTTCCGCCGGTTTTTCGCCACCTGACGGCTTGGAGCAGCCCACGGTACCTGCCATCAACCCCAGTACGATCCACGTCGACGAAATCTTGAATGAGCCTGAACGCATCGGAAGTTCCCTGAGTGTTGATGCCACCGTCCGCCAGTAGTCGTCTACCCTACCAGACTTTGCCCGGATTCGACAGCCGCTTGGCCCGCCGCCGCCACGGCCGGCCACCCGCAGCTAGCATCCGTCCGTCTGCTATACTTTGGGGGCCTCCAGCAGGTCCCTGTTGTGGGTGGAGAGTGGGCATGGCGACGAGTGTGAGGGGGAGCGAGGAACCGTAGGCGGAAGCAGCCACGCGGGCTGCACGGCAACCAATCATGGCTGAAGCAACCAGCAGTCAGACGACGGCGGACAAACCGGTGCGGTTGTGGGATACGGTGCAACAGGATCTGGACGACCGGATGCTGGAGCAGAGCGTGCCGAGCGGTCAGTTGGCCGAATGTTTCCAGGCGATTGAGGCCTATGACCGGCGCTTCGAGCCGCTCGATCGCACCTGGAAGGTGATCAAGATCATCGCCGGCGTCGCCACACTGTTCTCGTTGCCGATCGCCTTTGGCACGGCGGGGGCCGGGCTGGTGCTGACGATCCCGCTGGCCATCTTCTTCGTCGCGGCGCTGATCCTCCACTCCAAGTACGCCGCCGGCAATCTCCCCGATCGTCGCTATCGAGTTCCTGCCGAGGCGTTGAAGTTTCTGTCGGTCGACATGCATCCTGAAGCGCCGGTGCTGATGAAGATCAACTTCCGGCCGTATCAACACAAAGACTACCTGACCGGGAAGGAACGCGATGCGACCGATTATCAGGTGACCAACTACAGCTACGAACAGCCCTGGCTGCAGCTGCAGGGCAAGCTGCTGGACGGCAGTAAGTTTCGGTTGCGAGTGGCGACGGACGTCAAGCGAAAGCAAAAGCAGAAACGCAAGCGAGTGAAGGTGACGGAAACATTTCGCGAAAAGCTCGATCTGACCCTGACCGTCTCCCCCGAGATGTATCCGGGTTTGGAGCGGTTCCCGGAGTTGCTCAATCAGGCGCCCAAACCGGCCAATCTGGAAAGACTCTCAGCACGCGCTGAGGGCCATCAGGTGGTGATTGATGCTCTGTCTCGCTCGCTGAAAAGCTCGCTCTACAGCCAGGCTGATGAAACCACCGATCACCACACGGTGCTGCAGTTGTTTCTCGCCACCTACGAATGTCTCAGGCAGTGTCGGACGGCGTGAATCGTTGAGTTCCACCGTTGGAAAACGGACGCGGGAGAGTGGGATGTACAATCTCGACCAGCTGTTGCGGGATACCGGCACGGTGCAGCTGCTGCGCCGGCAGATCGACGGACAAGCCTCCGCCACACTTCTGCGATCGCTCAAAGTCAAAATCATCTCCAATTGCAATCTCCGCTGCCAGATGTGCCGTTACTGGCAGATCCCCAAAGACCGACTGCCGGACGAGGTCGTGAAGCATCTGCTGGACGACGCCGCTTCGCTGGGTTGCGAGAAGGTCCATTTCAGCGGCGGTGAGGTGACTCTGCATCCCGGACTCCATGATTTCATCGCTCATGCCGCCGGGCTGGGGATCCGAGTCAATCTGACCAGCAACGGGATGCTGATGGATAAGGACCGGGCCCGCGCCTGGATCGACGCCGGACTGCGGTCCGCTTCGTTCTCGCTGGACGGAACAAATGCTCGCACACACGACGCGATTCGCGGTGTCGAAGGAGCCTTCCGGAGAACATGTCGATCGATTCGCTGTCTGCGGCGAGAAATCGATCGCCGCAACGCTCGACTCAGAATCCGCGTGAACATGGTCATCTCGCAGTTGAACATGCGGCAATTGCCCGGGCTGATTGAATTGGCCGGTCGGCTCGGAGCAGTCGACGCGATCCCCATGCCGATCGACGGCAAACGGGCTCCACGCCCCACTGCCGCTGAAATCGAACGCTTTAACCGCGATATCGTCCCGCAGGTGGCCGAGTTACGAAAACAGTTCGGGATGCCGATCGATGCCGGAAGGCTCTACCCGTTCGGACGCTCGGAGTCGGAGATCGCGGCAGCCAGTCGAGGTGAATACGGGTTCGGTTACTACCACTCCCACCCCTGCTACGCGCCGTGGCTGCACGCGTTCATCAGCCACGACGGAGACGTTTACGCTTGCTGCATGACTCGTGAACGCATGCCCTCACTCGGCAATGTCCGCCAGCAGCGGCTGCTCGATATCTTCCAAGGCTCGGCCTACGAACAATTCCGTCAGCAGATGTTGCAGCAACGACTCAAAGTCTGCGCCAACTGCGATCAATATCTCAGCGAAAATCGGCTCGTCCACAATCGGCTCGAACGAGCATCCGTCCTGACCGGCCAGCCCGCCCTGCTACCGCAGCTCGACGCGTTTGCCTGGCAGCCCGTTCCTGTCAGCCCTACCGAAGGAACTCGATCATGAAGCTCACCCGTTGCCTCGCCCTCGGGTTGGTCTGCGGACTAGCCACTGTGATGCTCACCGGCTGCGGAAGCAGCTCGGCTCCGGTCCAACCACCAACAGTCGCCGACGATCCGCACGGCACACCTGCCACGCATCAGGAGTCGGATACGCCGGTCGCCGCGGCCGGATCGCAGACCAACGGCGACGACGCGACCGCGCCAGCAGTCGGCGGTGAGAGCGGCGGCACGGCGGTGGCCGAAGTCGATTCGCTGCCGTCGCATGCCAGCGGGGCGATCTCCCCAACTCGGACCGCTCTACCGCAGGTCGTACTCGCGGGCAAAGTCGAACTGCGGCGCGGGGAAGGTGAAGAAGTTGGTTCGTTCAAGCCCAAAGGGACCGATGCCTGCAAGTTCTACGACGCCAGCGGCCGTGAGTTGTGCAAACTGACTCTTTCGCCGGGACACCTGAAAGTCAAATCGGCCGACGACGTGCCGCTGTTCGAGCTGAAAGCAAAAGACGACAAGCTGATGCTCAAGGATGCCAGCGGCGAACGGGAGCTGTTCAAGATCAAGTTCAAAGGCGACACGCTCGACTTCTACCTCCCGCACGACGTGCGAACTTATCGGATCAAACGCCAGGACTACGGATGGCGGTTGGAAGACAACGGCGATAAAACGCTCTTTCGAGCTAAAAAGACCGACGATCGTGTCGTCCTGCGGGACAGCAGCGACCAGACCGTCCTTTATTCTCACGATTTCACCAGCCCGCTGGGACTTGTCTTCTTCAAAATCGATGCGTTGAGCATCGAGCAGCAGGCGGCCCTGTGTCTTTATTTTCTCGACAAGTGAAGTCAGGGTGCGAACTTGACCGAAGCACGAACCTACAAGAACGTCCCCTGTGCCGAGCGAACCGGATTCCTGTTCGCTCACCAGTGCGGAATGCTGGCCGACTCGGCGTGTGAGCTGTGCGGGAAACTGATCTGTGCTCGCCACACTGATTACTCGCCGCAAGGCCAGCGATGCTGCATCACCTGCGCTCGTCGGGACCCCAACGACCCGAACCATCAGACTGACGAGTCAGGAACGACCGTCGATTCGTCAGGACCGTCGACGACGGACGATAGTACGCCTCCTGACAGGGATCGGCGGTCCTGGTCCCCCTCATCGCGCGATGACAGTCCCTACTGGTACTCCACCACGTATTACCCGTACGGCTCGCGAACCAGCTCCAATGACTTCAACGACGCTGATGAGGCGAGTTTGAAGGACAACGGCCAGCAGGATGAAGCGATGTGGGAACGGGAAATGGGGGCCAGCTGAGGCGGCTGGAATAATCGCGTGCGCCAAGCCGTCCTCTACTACGCTTGCGGTGGCGGGTGGGGACACACCACGCGGATGCTGAGCCTCGCCAGGCAGCTGAAACGCCTTATGCCAGGCGAACACTGCGTCGTCACCAACTCACCCTTCGCCCCCAGCATGGCTGCCGCCGCCAGTCGTTGGGGCGTCACGCTGCAGCTTGTCTCCGACCGCGCGTCGGCTGAGTCCGTGCGTGCCGAGCTCGAGCGGATCGTTGACAGCTTCCGTCCGTCGCTGCTGGTCGTCGACACATTCCCCCGTGGCGTGGGCGGCGAGCTGGTGGAGCTGATGGAAGGACACGCTGCCTGGAGGGCAATGTCCAAGGTGCTGATCAGTCGCCCGTTACCGCAGGCGTATGTCGACCAGATGGAGCTGGTGTCGTGGGTCGAGCGGCATTATCGGGCCGTGATCGGTTGCGGTGAGCCGTCGCCGTTAGTCTCCGCCTGCGGTGGTTACGATGCCGGACCGTTCTTGATTCTCAACTGCGATGAGTTGCCGGACCGTTCGGCAGCGGCGGCGAGATGGGGACTCGATCCCGATCAGCCGACTGTGTTGCTGGTCGGCACGGGGACCGCAGCGGAGATTGTCGAGCAGTTGCCGATGGCCGAACGGTTGCGGGAGTTGGCTTCGCAAGTGGGCGTGCAGTTCGGCTGGGCGTGGCCCGAGTCGCTGGCCGTGCCGCCCGGTCTGGTACGGAACTGGGAGGGGCAGATGGTGCGGCATTATCCCTTGTTGGAGCTGTTACCCGCCGTTGACCTGGTGCTCGGTTCGGCTGGTTACAACCTGTCCTGGGAAACTCGTCGGCTGTCGATCCCCGCTCAGTTGTGGGCTCAGCCACGCCGGTACGACGACCAGCGGCTGCGGTCAACAGTCGAGCTGAACGCGGATCGGTTGAGCGAATTATTGGCCGGAGTGCGCGTGATCCCGCGTGGGGCTTCACGGGAAGTGTCGTACGCCAACGGCGCCGTGGTGGCTGCCGAATGGCTGGCACAGAATTTTTTGCCCGGTTGAGATTCGGCCGCCGGCCAGCTCGCCTGGCCGGAGCCCCGGTCTGAGTGGGCTAGAGGCGCACCCGTCGCACATCATTTTTCTGAAGAAAATTTTAACGCGGGGGGCGCGGAAGACACGGGAGTTTTCACCGCAGAGGGCGCGGAGGCAGGCGAGACGCCCGCACCACAACGAAGGCCGCCGGCCAGCTTGTCTGGCCGGAGCCCCGGTCTGGGTGAGCTAGAGCCGCATCCCTCGCGTTTCATTTTCTGAAGAATTTTTAGCGCGGAGGGCGCGGGAGACACGGGAGTTTTCACCGCAGAGGGCGCGGAGGCGGAGGCGGAGGCAGAGGCAGGCGAGACGCCCGCACCACAACGAAGGCCGCCGGCCCGCTTGTCTGGCCGGAGCCCCGGTCTGGGTGGGCTAGAGCCGCATCTCTCGCGTTTCATTTTCTGAAGATTTTTTAACGCGGAGGGCGCGGGAGACACGGGAGTTTTCACCGCAGAGGGCGCGGAGGCAGAGGCGGAGGCAGGCGAGACGCCCGCACCACAACGAAGGCCGCCGGCCAGCTTGTCTGGCCGGAGCCCCGGTCTGGGTGAGCTAGAGAGGCAACTACCGATACGGGTATCAGTACAATTCAAGGATGAAGAATAAAATACGATCCAGGGAGCAGTCCGTGGCTAGGCAGCCTCAACTTCGAGCAACACGCGAATGACAGAGACTGTGGGAATGGTCGACTGTAAAGGAAATGGCTTTTGGACTAAGAGTCGACCTAGTGTCTAATTGGAGCCCAGGGCTACTGGGGTTCCATTGTTTGCAACAAAAATCCACGAATGGGCGTGCCGTACGGGTTGCGGGGATAATTCGAGCGAGGCACCCGCGATGCTTCGGCGCGTACGACATACCGCTATGTCCTGTTGTCGGAAAGGATAGGATGCTCATGGTATCTCGCGACACCGTTCGGGGAATTCGGACTTGCAACAACGATTCATCATTGTTGCTGTTTGGAGGCAATGGCGTTCTGCGCATTGTTGATTCGCAGACCGGAGCTCTACAGAGCAGCGTGGTAATTCCCGGAGACGGTGAGCCTAATAGAGTCATCATGTTGGCTGATCGACTAGTAGTTTGCGACTGGGAAAGTGGTGTCTACGGGTATAGCATTCGTACCGGTGATGTCATTTGGCATCGGCCCGATCTTCGGTTTGTTGACCGAGTGGATTGGACAGGCGAAAGAGCCTTCTTGGCTGTATCGCAATTGCAAAGCATTGTGCACATGATCGACGGTCAGAACGGCAATACGATTTGGTTTCGTCGAGACACATTTGCGGGATGAGTAACGAACCTTCAGCGGACTGTTGTCTATCCGATTAGTTCGGAATCAAAGTTGGTTATCCGCGGCTCGGACGGCAGTTACTTGGATGAGATGGAGTTCAATTGGGATACGACGGCAATCGACATCGTCGAATCGTCAGAATATTTTGTTGTCGTCGATGTGATCAACGGTTCGTGCCAATGGATAGCGAAGAGCGGCAAGCTGAGCATGGCGAGTTGTTGGTCTTCGCCGTTCTTAATCCGAGGCACAACCTACTGCAAAGATCGAAACCAGTTTGTCGCGTTTGGAGGTAACGACGACTGCGACATGGAATGCATGTTACGACTCGAGCCGACAGGAATGGTGATTGTCGGAAGCGTGCCCGGGCTGTACTTCGCCTGGTGCGATGGGGGTAGATCGATTGTGAATTGCGACGGTTGCGTGTTTGACAGTTCCAGTTTGAGCTTGGTGCGACATCTTGATTTTGGTGGCAGTGAGAGTTAGCTACATTGTGTTGACTCATTACCTCCTGACTGAAGTGAAGGGTATGGCCCGAAGATGATATCTGCTTGTGGAGGAGTTGAACTCCAGATCACTGCCGAAAGGTGCCATTGTGCGGGTATCAATTGAGGCTCTTCGGCAGAATCTGTGGGCAGTTTCTAACTCTCTTGGTCGGCCAACGTTATCCAGCTCGGCGATTCTGGCGAGTTGCGAGCCGGCCAGCCGCCGGATTTTCTCGTAGCGAGTCGAGGTGATGTCGTCAGCGAGAGGCAGCTTACTGGCTCGTCGCTCCCTTGGGCTCGAGCTCCAGGAATGGGGCGGTTGGAGCTCCTGCGCGCCGTCCCTCTGCCTCTGCCATCGATCGCTCGCCACCTGGGCCCCGCCAAAGTCGTGGGGCTGGTTGGCCGGCAGGTGATGGCGACTTGATTGCCCCACCGACTTTGGGGGGCCTCCCGGTTTTGGCGAAGCGACCGACGGCGACGGCGACGGGAATGGGGCAGGAAGCGCGGAGCCAATCCCTTGTGCGAAAGCACACAGAAATCGTGCCCGCTCGTGACAAGCGGTCGTCTTCCGGCGGCATTTGTGGGCATCGCAGGATGAACTGGCTGACAGTCCGCAAGTTCCGTCTCCCGGCGAGTGGTCGAGCCCCGTTTCCCCTTCCCGTCACCGTCGCCGTCCGTCGCTTCGCCCGAACGCCGCAGGTCCCCCACAGTCTGTGGGCGAGCCGAACGACAAGGATTTCAGAATAGACCTCACCGAGCCCACGACTGTGGCGGGGCCAGAGGCAGGGCGAGTGACGACGGTCGACGAAGGGAAGGGGAAAGCGGGGCGGCCCCCGTGCCACACCTTTCCGGAGCCCGAGCCTGACAGAGCGCGCCGTCTCTAAAGCAATCGCCACTCAATGGGTACTGAACACAGGTTCATGCAATTTCACCCACAGATTCTGCCGAGGAGCCCATTTTTTGAAGATGTTTAACGAGGGTTCAGCCGTTCGTTTTATCAAGCGCTTCGAAGACGGCTTTCATCAGCAGGGGCCAGGCGATGGTGGCATCGGCGTAGACTTCGGCGTAGCGGCCTCCTTCGCCGGGCGGCACGAACTTGCCCCAGCTGACACCTTCGGAGTAGGTGCAGCCGGAGAGGCCGCCCCAGTGGACCGGTTCGGGGCAGATGCGGACGCCGTAGCGGAAGCGGGGTGCTTTGAGCTCGGTTCCCAGGCGTGCGTTGGCGATGTCGAAGTAGGGGCCGACCTGTTGGGCCCAGTTACGTGGGACACCGCCGCCGATGGTGATGATGCCGAGCATCTCGGCGGCGCCGATCAGGCGAGCGTATTGCTGGAGGTCGAGAAACGGGTTGAAGGGGGGAACGGCCTGGAAGACTTGGTCAGGGGTGAGGGCAGACGGGTCGTGCTGATCGGGGCGGAGGGCATGGAAGAGGGCCCAGGTGGAGACGTCGAGTCCCATTTCGCTGTCGGTGAAAGCGGGGATGAAGACGGGTACGTCGTGTTCGAAGGCACTGCGCAGGATCCCGGGTCCCTCCGCCATATCGCTCAGTCGTCGGCCGAGTGCTCGGCAGATCCGCGCTGAGCTCCACACGCCGTCATCGGGTCGTTCCGAGTTGAGGACAGCGCGGACGAGTTTCTCGACGTCGTTGAGGTTGGCTTCCATCTCGAGCGTGTCGTAGATGCGGTTGTAGCCCTGATGGAAGAGTACTTCGTCGGACTTGGTGGAATCGTAGCGGTAGTGAGTCAGGCCGATGGATTCGGTGAGTCCGTGAGCGATGAGGGCTCCGGTGGCGATGACGGCGTGGACGAGTCCCCGGTCGATCATGTCGCAGACGAGCCGTCCTTGTTTGGCGACGGTCATGGCTCCGGAGAGGGTGAGGACGACTCGGCAGGCGGGCTGACGGTGCATATCGAGGACGATGTCGAGTGCTTCGCCGAGCTGTCGGCCGCCGAAGGCCGTGCGCGACATGGCTCGGAGCAGTTCTTCAAACGTCCGGGCGTCGCGGAGCGAGAGGCTTTCGAGGGGGACCAGGCCATCGGATCGGCCGTCGTGGTACGAGCGGGCATTCATCGCTGCGGTAGACTCCGAATGAGTGTCGGGCGAGACGGGAGTTGGGTGCCGGTCGGGGCCCGAGTGGGGGCGTCGAACGCCCACAGTCTATCGACCGGCTGCGTGGTCGGCGAGGACATGGCCCGCGAGATGGGCCGAAAAAGAAAAAGGCTGTGGCCCCGCGTGAAGCGGAGCCACAGCCTGGAACATTCCCGAGACCGGTGTGATTGCGACGATTGTGGAGTCGCTGCGAGAATAGCGAGGATCGGGCGTGCTAAGCACTTGCCGTTGGTTGATCCTGGCTAACGCAAATTTTTAGTCCCTCCGCCGGAATCGTGGCCGGTTGTTCTCGGGTTTGTACAGGAATTGTAGCTTTGGTTGGCTGGCGAGCCAGTCGGAAACGGCTGAGCGGTCCGAAAATCGTTCAGGAAACCGATCGCCGGGCCGCTTGGTCGCCAAGCCCCCTTAACATCGGTCGACGATCGCCGGCCACTGGACACTTTTTGCGGCCGAGTCGCAGGGCGTCTGGAGCCCCAGGTGGGGGAGCGGGGATTGGGCGGGGCGCCGTCTACAGGTTTTCCACGCCTTTCGGGGGCGTTCCGGCTGAAGGAAACCGGGTCCCAAGGCCGATTTCTCGGGGATCTCCGGCGGTCCGGGGTGCGAAACTGGACTTGCGTTGGTTCGGCCAGTCGCTATATTGGCTGGTTTTCGTCGCTCTCGAACTCATGCGCTAGCGTAGCTCAATTGGCAGAGCAGCTGATTTGTAATCAGCAGGTTGTGGGTTCAATTCCCTCCGCTAGCTCTGCTCGGCGGCGGTGATGAGCGCTGAATCGCGATAAAACTGGGGGGTTGCCCGAGTGGTTAAAGGGGACGGACTGTAAATCCGTTGGCTCTGCCTTCACAGGTTCGAATCCTGTACCCCCCACCTGAGGATAAGCGACAGGTTGACGAATTGAACAAGCAGGGTGAATAAACGGATATTGCGGGTGTAGCTCAACGGCAGAGCAACAGCCTTCCAAGCTGAAGACGAGGGTTCGATTCCCTTCACCCGCTCTGCGAAAACATCGGCGGAAGCCGGTGGCGGGAGGCTGGGAGGCGAGTTGGTCGGGGTCAGTGAAGATGGATGGGGGCTGGGAAAAAACGCTCGCATGAGTTATTGCTGCTGTAGCTCAGCTGGTAGAGCGCGTCCTTGGTAAGGACGAGGTCACGGGTCCGAATCCCGTCAGCAGCTTTGTGATTGAATTGCGTTGTGGTTGACGTCGTGGCAGTGTGCCCGGGCGCTAGGTTCAGACGATTGAAAGTAATGGGTAAAGAGAATGGCCAAGGAGCAATTTGAGCGTAAGAAACCGCACGTGAATGTGGGGACCATTGGTCACATTGACCATGGCAAGACAACATTGACCGGGGCGATCCTGTCGGTGCAGGCTCACAAAGGCTTGGCAAAGTTCAAGTCGTACTCCGATATCGCCAAGGGTGGTACGGTTCGTGACTCCACCAAGACGGTGACGATCGCCGTGGCTCACGTTGAGTACGAGACGGCCAAGCGTCACTATGCTCACATTGACTGCCCGGGTCACGCTGACTTCATCAAGAACATGATCACCGGTGCAGCTCAGATGGACGGAGCCATCCTGGTGGTATCAGCCGCGGACGGCCCGATGCCTCAGACGAAGGAGCACGTGCTGTTGGCTCGTCAGGTGGACGTGCCTGCGATCGTGGTCTTCCTGAACAAGATCGACCTGGTGGACGATCCGGAGTTGCTGGATCTGGTCGAGCTGGAAGTGCGTGAGTTGCTCTCGAAGTACGATTTCCCGGGTGACGACACGCCGGTGATTCGTGGTTCGGCTCTGCCGGCTTACCAGAATCCGGGCGACGCGAAGGCGAATGCTTGCATTGGCGAGCTGATGGACGCGATTGACTCGTTCATTCCCGAGCCGGTTCGTGAAGAGGACAAGCCGTTCCTGATGGCCGTGGAAGACGTCTTCTCGATTGAAGGTCGTGGTACGGTAGCCACGGGTCGTATCGAGCGGGGTGTGGTCAAGCCGGGCGAGGAAGTGGCGATCATTGGCCTGAAGCCGGAGAGCACCAAGACGACGGTGACCGGCGTGGAAATGTTCAACAAGATTCTCGACCAGGGTCGAGCGGGTGATAACGTCGGTTGCTTGCTGCGTGGCATGAAGCGTGACGACATCGAGCGTGGTCAGGTGCTGGCCAAGCCGGGTTCGATCACCCCGCACACGAAGTTCGAAGCCGAAGTCTACTGCTTGTCGAAGGACGAAGGCGGCCGTCACACGCCGTTCTTCAGCGGCTATCGTCCGCAGTTCTACTTCCGGACGACCGACGTGACGGGTACGGCTAAGCTGATTGGCGCCGAAATGTGCATGCCGGGTGACAACGTCCGCGTGGAAGTCGAATTGCACAAGCCGATCGCTATGGACGACGGCGTGCGGTTCGCTATCCGCGAGGGTGGCCGCACGGTCGGTTCGGGCGTCGTAACGAAGATTCTCGTCTGATCCTCGGGCCGCTCAGCCGGCCACTGGATCGGACTGTTTGAGAGAGCAATGGATTTTGAGGCAAGGCGTGTCGCCAGACGCGCCTTGCCGGTCCTGTTCGACGGCTGATGACCTTCGAGCGGGTGTTAGGGGTGTAGCTCAATTGGCAGAGCACCGGTCTCCAAAACCGGGGGTTGCGAGTTCGATTCCCGCCGCCCCTGCTGGAATTATCATCAGCGTGGACTCATCTTCAGCGCGGAAGCTGGACAGGTGATAGGCGATGGCGAACGTGTCCGTAACCAAAGCAAAGCCGGCGGTAGAGAATGGATTCTGGCAGTCGCTGCTGCAGACTGGGCAGTACAAGCCCAGTCAGGGGCGGATTGCCCGTCAGGCAACAGCGTGGGCGCTATTTGCTGTCGCAGCGCTGGTGGCATGGCAGGCGTTGAATTTGTGGGGAGCGGCGGAGTGGCAGCAGTATTCGCTGGCCGGAGCCGTGACGCTGGTGGGGGGCTGGTTCGCCTATCGCGTCGTGAACTATCCGCGGTTTGCCGATTTTTTGATTGCCGTCGAAGCCGAGATGCACAAGGTATCGTGGCCGACGTGGGCCGAGCTGGTACGGAGCTCGATGGTGGTGATCATCACCATGTTCGCGCTGGCGATGATCCTCTACGGATTTGACGTCCTGTGGGGGTTCATTTTCCACTGGATCGGAATTTTGGGTTGAAGGGGTGAGCGTCGTGACGCTCGGGAGTTAGGGTCGTGGACAATCCTCAGGACCAGGCCGAATCGTCGGGCCGGCAGTGGTACATTCTCAAGGTGCAGAGCAACCGTGAGAATTCCATCTGCGATGCGCTGCGCCGCAAGATGAAACTGGCCGGGCTCGAGGACCAGTTCGGTGAGATTGTCGTCCCCACCGAAGACGTGGCGGAGTTCAAGAACGGTAAGCGCCGGGTGGTCAAGCGGAAGCTGTACCCCGGATACATCGTGGTGCACATGGAGCTGAACGACGACACGTGGTTTGTGGTGCGCGAGACGCCCGGGATCGGCGACTTCACTGGAGCGGCTGGCAAACCGGCCCCGATGCTCCCGCATGAAGTCGACCGGATCATCCGCAAGCCGAAGGAAGGCGACCAGGGCGCTCAGCCGATCAAGACGGCCATCCCCTACAAGGTCTCCGACCGGGTGCGGATCAAGGAAGGGACGTTTGAGAACTTTGAAGGGGATGTGGACGGGATCGACGAAGCCAACGGTCGCGTCACCATCATGATCAATATTTTTGGCCGCTCGACGCCGATCGAGCTGGAGCATTGGCAGATCGAACCGGTGTGAGCGAGGAGTCTCGGGCAGCGGGAAGGGCGAGGCCGGAGCGGTTTCCGGGTGAGGCCCCGCGGAGCGTTCGAGGTTGGGCAGCAGACGAAGTGTGAGTGACGGGACATGGCAAAACAGTTAGTCGGACAAGCAAAATTCCAGGTTCCCGGCGGCCAGGCCACTCCGGCCCCGCCAGTCGGTACCTCGTTGGGCAAGTACGGTATCAACCTGGGTCAGTTCGTTCAGCAGTTCAATGAACGGACGAAGGAATACGCCGGAACGCCCATTCCGGTGGTGGTCAGCGTCTACAACGACCGGAGTTTTGAGTTCATCACGAAGAGCCCGCCGGCCGCGTCGCTGCTGAAAAAAGCAGCCGGCATCGCCAAGGGGTCGGGAGTGCCGAACAAGGACAAGGTTGGAAAAGTCACCATCGCTCAGATCGATGACATCTGCAAGACGAAGATGGCCGACCTGAATGCCCGTGACCTGGAACATGCTCGTTCCATGGTGATGGGGACGGCCCGCAGCATGGGGCTGGAGGTGATGGACTGACAAGTCAAGGCTGCGGGGCTGGCCTTGTGTGAGCCGGCCGTGATCGCGGTCCAGGCGGCGTTGGCCGCCCGCCGCTCACCGGGTGGTGAGCTGGCATTTAAGTTGAGTTTGCAGCGGATCTAGAATCGGGTACGGACATGGCGAAGCATTCCAAGCGTTATCGGGCTCATGCGGCTAAGGTCTCGGCGGCCGAACTGGTGTCGTTGGACAAGGCCGTCGAGCTGCTCAAGAGTTTTGCCACCACGAAGTTCGACCAGTCGGTCGAGATCGCCATGCGGTTGGGCATCGATGCCAAGCAGGCTGATCAGCTGGTGCGCGGGTCGCTGGTCCTCCCCCACGGTATCGGCAAGGCTCAGCGAGTCGTTGTCTTCGCCAAGGGTGACCTGGCCAAGCTGGCTCAGGAAGCTGGCGCCGATGTGGTGGGCCAGGAAGATCTGGCCGAACGGATCAAGGGCGGGTGGCTCGAATTCGACGCCTGCATCGCCGCTCCTGACATGATGGGCCTGGTCGGTCCCCTCGGTCGTGTCCTCGGTCCGCGCGGGCTGATGCCATCGCCCCGAGCCGGCACGGTGACGACCGACGTGGCCCGTGTGGTGCGTGAATACAAAGCGGGTAAGGTGGAGTTCCGCAACGACGCGGCCGGGATCGTCCACGCGATTGTGGGCAAGTTGAGCTTTGATGCGAAGAAGCTGCAGGACAACGTGCAGGCCTTCATCGACTTCATCCACTCGCTCAAGCCGGGCGGCGTCAAAGGGGCTTACGTGCGGGGCGTGACGATCAGTGCCACGATGAGCCCTGGCGTGCGCGTGAATGCTGCCTGAGTGGCCGCATGAACGGCTGCCTGGAGGGCAGAGTCGACAGCTGCCGGTGAGGTAGACAGGCAGTCGGGACACAAGCGGTCGGGACACAAGCGGTCGAGAGAACTGTCAGATCATTTTTGCGGACTATAGTCCACGGGCGAACGCAGATGAGCAAGTACGTCAAAGAGCTGATGACGAAGGAATTTTCACGGCGGCTGGAGGGTGTCTCCGAAGCGCTGGTGGTCGATGTGATCGGCATGGACTCCAACACCACCATGGCTTTACGACGCACGCTGCGCGAAAAGAACATTCACCTGATGGTGATCAAGAAGAGCCTGGCGATGCGGGCCATGGAGGGGACGCCGCTGGCGGCCTCCATCCACGACCGCGAGGGAAGCCTGGCGCTGTTGTGGGGAGCCTCGGACATCGTGGCCTTGGCCAAGGAAGCGGTCAAGCTGCACGACGATTCGAAGGTCTTCGCCAAATTCGAAGGGCGTGGCGGCGTCATGGACGGCCAGCCGCTGACGTTTGATCGAGTGAAGCAGATCAGTAAGTGGCCGAGCCGGGAGGAGCAGTTGAGCCTGCTGGTCGGCCAGATTCTGGGTCCGGGGAGCCAGTTGGTGGCTGCCTTGTTGGGCCCGGGTGCGACATTGGCCAGCCAGGTCAAGGAGAAATCCGAGGATGGCGAGGCCGGAGCCGCGGAAGAGTCGACCGCAGAGGTGCCGGCAGCGGAGGGCTGAGCGGTCGATTTGGAGTGGACAGGACATCGGTGTTTTCAAGGGTGAGATGAAGTTGATGAGTGCCAGCGCCGCGAGGTAGCTCGACGTCGCAGGTGCTGGCAGACTAGAAAGGAACGCGCGGATCATGTCAGAAGCAGCAACCATGGAATTCTCGGCAGCCACCAAGACGTTGGGGGATCAGATTGCCGAGTTGACGCTCAAGCAGGCCAAGGAGCTGAGCGAGTACTTGGAGGAAGTGCACGGCATCAAGCCGGCCGCCGGCGGAGCCATCATGGCCATGCCGATGGGCGGTGGCGGTGAAGCCGCGGCGCCCGTGGAAGAAAAGACGGCCTTCGACGTCATCCTCACCGGCTTCGGTGACAAGAAGATCGGCGTCATCAAGGAACTGCGCGCCATCACCGGCCTGGGGCTGAAGGAAGCCAAGGACCTGGTCGAAGGCGTCCCCTCCAAGGTGAAGGAAGGCGTCTCGAAAGAAGATGCCGAAGATGCCAAGAAGAAGCTGGTCGAAGCGGGTGCCACCGTCGAGATCAAGTAGTCCTCGAGCGGCAGTCGCTCGGAGACGGCTTCTGGTAGATTCGGTCGGCGACCCCTCCGTCGGGTAGAGGCGGGGTCGCCGCCTGGGCGGTCAGCGAAGGGTACTGGCGCGGTCGTTTGGCAGGTCCATGCGCTTGGAAAATCGGGAGTAGCGCAAAGGTCGGCTTTTCAACCCAGGGGGTAAAAGTGTATCCTGGGGGGAAGCGGATCCGGGGAGACGGTTTGCGCTCAGCTTGGAGGCGTGCCCCTTTTCATCCGCAGGTGCAGTTCGTTCACTCGTGGGTTGAGCGACTTATGCAGCGGTCTGTCCGGCGGCATCCGTTGAGAAGCGTCCCTTGGTTGGGCGGGGAGGTTTCTGGGATTGCCGAACTCTCCTTATCCCCCGCGGTACGGTGCTTGGGGCTTGCGCCGGTTGCCAGGGAATCACTTCCAGCCCCACCCCAGTGCGCAGGTTGCCAGTGCGCAGCCCGCCAGTCCGTAGCCTGAGAGCCGACTCCCGATCGGCCTTGGGCCGGGCGTACGGCCACACGACTTCCGAATTGAATTTTCCGTCTGTAGGAGGACGCAGATCGATGGCGACCCCAGTTCAGCGACGTCTGGAACCGAGCGAGACGCGTCGTTTCGGCAGTGGCCGTGGCGACTACATGATGATCCCCGATTTGACGCAGATTCAGACGCGGAGCTACGCTGAGTTCCTGCAGGCTGAGACGGGGCCCGAAGAACGGAAGGATCAGGGGATCGAAGGGGTCTTGCGCGAGATCTTTCCGATCGAGAGCTACGACAAGCAGACCACGCTGGGCTACTTGAAGTACGATCTGGGCAAACCTCGCTACACGCCCGAGGAATGCCGCCAGCTCCGGCTCACCTACGGCCGCCCCTTCCGCGTCTGGCTGAGACTGCAGAAGGAACAGCCGGTTGAGGAAGAGGTCTACCTGGGCGACATCCCGATCATGCTCGGCGGTGGTGAATTCATCATCAACGGGGCCGAGCGGGTCGTCGTGAATCAGCTCCACCGCAGCCCCGGTGTCGACTTTGTGCTCGAAGCCGACACGACGACCGACCGCAAGTTCCCCAGCTGCCGGATTATTCCCGAGCGGGGGAGCTGGATCGAGGTGAACGTCACCAAGAAGGACGCGCTGAGCGTCCGGATCGATCAGAGCGGCAAGTTTTCGGCCATGACGCTGCTGCGAGCCATGGATTCGCGGTACGGGACCGATACCGAACTGATGCGAGCCTTCTACCCCACCGCAATCGAGAAGATTGTCGATGGGCGAAGCGTCAGCAAGATCGAAGGGAAGATCGCGGTTGACGATATCGTCTATCCGTCGTCGACCGAGAACGCTGGCGAAATCATCGTCGAGGCCGGGCAGAAGATCACTAAGAACGCCGCCGAAACGATCTGCACGTCGGGCGTGAAGTCGGTCGAAGTGATGGATGCTCCCAAGGTGCCGCTCGTCCTGAATTCGCTGGCCGAAGACAACACGTCCAGCCACGAGGAAGCGTTGTTGCGGATCTACCAGCGGCTGCGGCCGGGCAACCCGCCCCAGCTGGAAAAGGCCCGGCAGCTCTTCCAGGAAAAATTCTACGACGTCAACCGGTATCGGCTGGGTCGAGTCGGTCGGTTCCGGATCAACCGCAAGCTGCGGCTGAACGTCTCAGAAGACGAGATGACGCTCCGTCCGGAAGACATGATCGCTTCGATCGCCTACCTGCTGAATCTGTGCGCCGGAACGGGTCCCGCGGAGATCGACGATATCGATCACCTGGGGAATCGCCGCTTGCGGACGATCTGCGAGCTGGCTTGCGACGAACTCCGCAAGGGATTCCTCAAGCTGCGCCGGACGGTGCAGGAACGGATGAGCTTGAAGGATGCCGACGACATGACGCCGCGGATGCTGATCAATCCGAAGAGCATCTCGGCGGCGATCGAGTACTTCTTCGGGCGGGGTGAGCTGTCGCAGGTGGTCGACCAGACCAACCCCCTCTCGATGCTCACTCACGAACGACGTCTCTCGGCACTCGGCCCGGGCGGTTTGAACCGCAAGCGAGCCGGGTTCGAGGTGCGCGACGTGCATATTTCTCACTACGGCCGGATCTGTCCGATTGAGACCCCTGAAGGTACGAACATCGGGTTGATCTCCAGCCTGGCGATCTACGCCGGGGTCGATGAGTACGGATTCCTGGCGACTCCGTACCGCAAGGTCGTCAACGGCAAGCTGAGCGACCAGGTGGTTTGGCTGCGAGCCGACGAGGAAGGCGACGCGTATGTCGCGCCGGCCGACGTGTACGTCGTCGACAACAAACTCTCCGGCGACACCATCATCGCTCGGTATCGGTCCGACTTTGAAATCGTCAAGCCGGACGATGTGGAGTACATGGATATCGCGCCGAGCCAGATGGTTGGGGTGTCGGCCGGTTTGATTCCGTTCCTCGAACATGACGACGCCAACCGAGCGTTGATGGGATCGAACATGCAGCGGCAAGCCGTGCCGTTGCTGGTGACCGAGCCTCCTATCGTCGCCACCGGCATGGAAAAAGTCGTCGCTCGTAACTCGAGCATGGTCATACGAGCCAAGCGGGGTGGCAAGGTGTCGTTTGTCGATGCCAGCCGCATCGAAATCGGCTCAGACGTCTACGAGCTGAAAAAGTTCCAGGGGCTCAACGAACGAACGTCGTTGAACCAGAAGCCGATCATCAAGCCTGGCCAGAAGGTCGAAACGGGCGAAGTGATTGCTGACGGAGCGGCGACGTTCAACGGCGAACTGGCTCTGGGACGTAACGTCCTGGTCGGCTTCATGGCTTACGACGGGTTCAACTTCGAGGACGCGATCATCATCAGCGAAGAGCTGGTGCGGAACGACGTCTACACGTCGATTCACATCGAAGAGTTCGATATCGAGATCCGCGAGACCAAGCTGGGGCGCGAGGAATTCACTCGGGATATTCCCAACGTCAGCGAAAAGGCGCTGCGGAATCTGGACGAAAGCGGCATCGTGCGGATCGGCACGTATGTCCGGCCGGGCGATATTCTGGTGGGTAAGGTTTCGCCGAAGAGCAAGACCGAACTGACTCCGGAAGAGAAGCTGCTGCACGCCATCTTCGGCCGAGCTGGCGAAGACGTGAAGAACGATTCGCTCGAAGTCCCCTCCGGCATCGAAGGGATTGTGATCAACACGCAGAAGTTCTCGCGGCGGATGAGCTTGAGCGAGGATGAGCGGAAGAAGTTCGAGAAGGAGCTGAAGGAAGCCGAGACGGAAGGGAATCAGCGGGTCGCCGACACGTTCTCGGAGATGGTTCGGGAAATGGAGAAGATCCTGGGCCGGACCATCGCCGATGAGGACGGCACCCCGATCACTCGGGAACAGGACAGCAAGTACGTCGTCGAACGGGCTCAGCAGTTCCGGCTGAACACGATCACGTCGCGGATGCGGAGCGAAGAGCTGGTCGGGCAGATCGACAAGATCTACCGTGAGCGTTGGCCGGATGTCGAAAACGCGCTCGACGATCGCGACCGCCGGCTGAACAGCATGAAGCGGGGCGACGAGCTGCGGAGCGGCGTGCTGCAGATGGTAAAGGTCTACATTGCGACCAAGCGAGTGATCTCGGTGGGCGACAAGATGGCCGGGCGGCACGGAAACAAGGGTGTGATCGCGAAGATCCTGCCAGTGGAAGACATGCCCTTCCTGGAAGACGGCACCTCGCTGCAGATCATGCTCAACCCGCTCGGCGTGCCCAGTCGTATGAATGTGGGTCAGATTCTCGAGACTCACTTGGGCTGGGCCGGTGCCAAGCTCGGATTCCAGGCCGTGACGCCCGTGTTCGATGGGGCGTCGGAAGAGGACATCAATAAGTGTCTGACCGAGGCCGGGTTGCCCGCTTCGGGCAAGACGCGGCTGTACGACGGCCGGACGGGCGAGCCGATGTCTCAGGACACCACGGTCGGCTACATCTACATGCTGAAGCTGCACCACCTGGTCGACGAAAAGGTCCACGCTCGCAGCACGGGCCCCTACTCGCTGATTACCCAGCAGCCGCTCGGCGGCAAGGCTCGCTTCGGCGGTCAGCGGTTCGGGGAAATGGAAGTCTGGGCGCTGGAGGCCTACGGAGCGGCTTACATCCTGCAGGAGCTGCTGACGGTCAAGAGCGACGACGTGGAGGGGCGGACGAAGATTTACGAATCGATGGTCAAGGGCGAAAACACGCTCGATGCCGGGACTCCAGCCAGCTTCGACGTGTTGACCAACGAAATTCGCGGTTTGGCGCTGAACATGCAGTTGGAGAAACGCCGCGTCTGATCGACGGGCCAGCACTCCCGAACAATCCTACTCAGCCAGGCGGTATCCTCCGGCAGACGCAGCCGGACAGGAACCTCCGGGCAGACTCCAGCACAGCGGTAATTTGATAAAGGAGCACGGGCAGATGACGAGCGGCGACGGCGCTTATGATCGCATCAATGACTACGCTTCGGTAAAGATCAGCCTGGCTCGGCCTCACGACATCCGAAGCTGGTCATTCGGCGAAGTGAAGAAGCCCGAGACGATCAACTACCGGACGTATCGTCCGGAGAAGGACGGTCTGTTCTGCGAACGGATTTTCGGTCCGGAAAAGGACTGGGAATGCGCTTGCGGCAAGTACCGCGGCATGAAGTACAAGGGGATGATCTGCGATCGCTGCGGCGTGAAAGTCACTCACAGCCGCGTGCGCCGCAAACGGATGGGCCATATCGAACTGGCCGCGCCGGTCGTCCATATCTGGTTCTTCAAGGCAATGCCCAGCCGGTTGGGAAACCTGCTGGCCATGCGGACGACCAGCCTGGAGAAGGTGATCTATTTCCAGGACTACGTGGTGATCGACCCGGGTGACACCGACCTGGAACGTCAGCAGCTGCTGACGGAGGAAGAATACCGAGCCGCTCGGGAACGCTGGGGCGACAACGCGTTTGAAGCCGACATGGGGGCCGAAGCGGTCCGCAAGCTGCTGGCCGGCATGGACCTGGTGAAGCTGTCCGAAGAGCTCCGCAAGGAACTGATGGAGACTGGTGCCCGTCAGCGGAAAAAGGACCTGATCAACCGCCTGAAGATCGTGGAAGCGATTCGGGACAGCGACAACCGGCCCGAATGGATGGTGCTGGACGTGATCCCCGTCATCCCACCCGATCTCCGCCCCCTGGTGCTGCTCGATTCGGGCAACTTCGCCACCAGCGACCTGAACGACCTCTACCGACGCATCATCAACCGCAACAACCGGCTCCGGAAGCTGGTCGACTTGAACGCTCCGGAAGTGATCATCCGGAACGAGAAGCGGATGCTGCAGCAGTCGGTCGATGCGCTGTTTGACAACAACCGCTGCAAGCGGCCCGTGTTGGGGAGCAGCAATCGGCCGTTGAAGTCGTTGACCGACATGATCAAGGGCAAGCAGGGTCGGTTCCGCGAAAATCTGCTCGGCAAACGAGTCGATTACTCGGCCCGTAGCGTGATCGTGGTCGGTCCCAAACTGAAGCTGCATCAGTGCGGTCTGCCGAAGAAGGTCGCGCTGGAGCTCTACCAGCCGTTCATCATCCGCAAGCTGAAGGAACGGGGCCACGCCGACACGATCAAGAGCGCCAAGAAGATGCTGGAGCGCAAGGATGAGGAGGTGTGGGATATCCTGGAAGCGGTGATTCAGAATCACCCGGTGCTGCTGAACCGAGCTCCGACGCTGCACCGCATGGGTATTCAGGCCTTCGAGCCGGTGCTGGTGGAAGGTAACGCCATCCATCTCCATCCGCTCGTCTGTAAAGGCTTCAACGCCGACTTCGACGGCGACCAGATGGCAGTCCACCTGCCCCTGTCGATCGAAGCTCAGGTCGAAGCCCATACGCTGATGATGTCGACCAACAACATCTTCGGTCCGGCCAACGGGCGTCCGATCATGAGTCCGTCGCAGGACATCGTGATGGGTTGCTATTACATGTCGATGATGATCGCTGGTCGCAAGGGCGAGGGAATGTCGTTTTCGTCCATGGAAGAGGCCGACCTGGCCTACTCGTTGGGCGTGATCGACCTGCACGCCAAGATCAAAGTGCGGCTGCCGAAGAATCGCAAGCTGCGGACCGAAGACGATTCGGCCAAGTACGGCGCGGCGATCGATACGACCGCCGGGCGAGTCATGTTCAATATGATGCTCCCCAAGGGAATGGACTTCTACAACATCCCGCTGCGGTCGGGTGAACTGGCGAGCGTGATTTCGGACTGTTACCAGACGCTGGGTCGTCGAGCCACGATTTCGCTGCTGGACGACATGAATCAGCTCGGGTTCCGCGAAAGCACCCGCAGCGGTCTGTCGTTCGCCACCGACGATCTGGTGACCCCCGATTCGAAGTCGCGGATTATCGCTGACGCCGAAAAGCTGGTGCTGAAATACAAGAAGCACTACGAGCGGGGTATCATCACCGACGACGAACGTTACAACCAGGTGCTCGACGCCTGGACTCATGCCCGGGAACGCATCACCGTCGAGATGATGTCGGCGATGGAGCACGACGAGCGGGATCACGGGTATGTGAACCCCGTGTACCTGATGGCGCACTCGGGTGCCCGAGGTGGTGTCGAGCAGATTCGCCAGCTGGCTGGTATGCGTGGTTTGATGGCCAAGCCATCAGGCCAGATCATCGAAACGCCCATCAAGGCCAACTTCCGCGAAGGCCTGTCGGTGCTGGAATATTTCAGCTCCACTCACGGTGCCCGCAAAGGCTTGGCCGATACGGCTCTCAAGACGGCCGACTCGGGGTATTTGACCCGCAAGCTGGCCGACGTCGCGCAGAACGTCGTCGTCACCCTGCACGACTGCGGTACGACCCAGGGCGTGACCAAGGGAGTCATTTATCGCGGTGAAAAGGTCGAAGTGAGGCTGGCGGATGCGGTGAAGGGGCGGGTCAGCCGTCAGAACATCGTCAATCCGATCACCGACGAAGTGATTGTCCGGGAAGGCGATTTGATCACCATGGAAGTCGCCCGCAAGATCGAAGAGCTCGGTCTGGAAAGGATCCAGGTCCGCAGCCCGATGACTTGCGAAGCGGCCCTCGGCTGCTGCCGGCTCTGCTACGGCATGGACCTGGCGACCGGGTCGATGGTCGAAGAAGGAATGGCCGTCGGAATCATCGCCGCTCAAAGCATCGGCGAACCCGGTACTCAGCTGACCATGCGGACGTTCCATATCGGTGGTGTGGCGACGACCGACGTGGAAGAGAGCGAAACGCGGGCCAAGAAGGCTGGCGAGGTGCGGTTTACCCGCATGCGGTCGGTGGTCAGCGAAACCGGCCAGAATGTGGTGCTGACCCGCAACAGCGAAATCACGATCCTCGATCCGAAGGGTCGCGAAGTCGAATCGCATGAGGTCCCCACCGGGGCCGAGCTGATGGTCACCGAAGGTCAGTTGATCGAAGCGGGCCAGGTGCTGTGCCAGTGGGATCCGCACAGTATTCCCATTCTGGCGGAAGTCACCGGTACGGTTCGGTTCGAAGATGTCGTCGAAGGCGAAACGGTCCGAGTGGAAGTCGACCCGAGCGGTCACAACCGCCGAGTGATCATCGACCACCGCGGCGAACTCCACCCGCAGATCGTGCTCGAAGACGAAAACGGCAAGCCGCTCGATGTGTACTACCTCCCCGAACGAGCTCATATCGATGTGACCGAAGGGATGCAGGTACAGGCCGGTAAGATCGTCGCCAAGACGCCTCGCGAAGCGTCCGGCATCAAGGACATCACCGGTGGTCTGCCTCGCGTGACGGAGATCTTCGAAGCCCGCAAGCCGAAGGATCCGGCGGTCATCGCTGAAGTCGACGGCACGGTCGAAATCCTCGGCGAACGACACCGCGGCAAGCGGAAGATTGTGGTGCGTAGCGAGAGCGGGATTGAACGTGAACATCTGGTGCCGCACGGCAAGCGGTTCCTGGTCCACGCCAGCGATTACGTCCGAGCGGGTCAGGCACTGGTCGATGGTCCCCTGGTCCCGCACGACATCCTGCGGATCTCCGGCGAAGAAGCCGTGCAGCAATACCTGCTGCACGAAATTCAAAGCGTCTACCGCAGTCAGCGGGTGGAAATCAACGACAAGCACATCGAGATCATCGTCGCTCGGATGCTGCGCAAGGTTCGGATCGAGAACCCCGGCGACACCAACCTGCTCCCCGGCTCGGTCATGGACCGGTTCGATTTCCGATCGTCCAACGACAAGCTGACGGCGTGCCTGAAGATTACTCACAAGGGAGACAGCGATTTCGCCGAAGGCTCGATCGTCCCCCGCGAGGTCGTCGAACAGGTCAACTCGCAGATCGAATCGCTCGGCGGAACTCCAGCCAAGGGGACCAAACCCAAGCCGGCGACCGCCAGCACGCAGCTCCTGGGAATCACCAAGGCGGCCGTCCAAAGCAGCAGCTTTATCTCGGCAGCCAGCTTCCAGGAAACGACCAAGGTCCTCACCGAAGCCGCTCTGGCCGGGAAAGTCGACCGGCTGGTCGGCCTGAAGGAAAACGTCATCCTCGGACACCTGATCCCGGCCGGTACCGGTTTCCGGACCTTCCAGGACGCCGAGGTCCGGATCCATCCGGATGCGTTGAGCGTGGCCGAGTCGCGGACCGACCGGACCCTGGAAGACTCCTTCCCGCTCCTGCGGGAAAACCCCGAATCGGCCGGGCTGGGAGCCACCGGCGGGGCGAAGGCGGCCGGTGGATCGGGAGACGAAAACGGTTAATCGACCTGGCGAACGGGCCCGGATGAATCGAGTCGCATGAATCGAGTTCGCGCCGTTCGGCTTGACAGTGGTCCCCAGTTCGCTATCTTGGGGAGTTTACGACGTAGGGAATCGAGATAGAAGTCAGAGCTATGCCCACAATCAACCAGCTGGTGCGGAGCCGGCGCAAGAAAAAGCGGACCTACAGCAAGGCCCCCGTGCTGGAGAAGTGCCCTCAGAAGCGGGGGGTGTGCCTCCAGGTCCGGACCATGACTCCGAAGAAGCCGAACTCGGCCCTCCGGAAGATCACCCGCGTGCGGTTGTCCAACGGCAAGGAAGTGACCGTCTACATTCCCGGTGAAGGGCATTCGCTGCAGGAACACTCAATTGTGCTCGTCCGTGGCGGCCGTGTCCGCGACCTGCCGGGCGTGCGTTATCAGGTCGTCCGCGGAGCACTCGACACCACTGGGGTCGACAAGCGGAAACGATCGCGCAGCCGGTACGGGGCGAAGAAGAGCTAAGGATCACCGAACATGGGAAATATCACTGCCAGCCGCACACAATTGAAGCCGGATCCGCGGTTCAATTCGAATCTGGTCAGCAAGTTCGTGAATTGCCTGATGTGGGACGGCAAGAAATCGACCGGGCTGAAGGTCTTCTACGACGCCATGGAGATCGTGCAGAAGAAAATGCCCGGCGAGGATCCGCTGGAAGTCTTCGTGCAGGCGGTCGAGAACGTCAAGCCGCATATCGAAGTCCGCAGCAAGCGGGTCGGTGGTGCTTCGTACCAGGTTCCCATGCAGGTGAACAAGAACCGTCAGCTGTCGCTGGCCATTCGCTGGATCCTCCTGGCAATCCGCGAGAAGAAGGGCCGAGCGACTGCACAGAAGCTGGCCGAAGAGCTGATGGCGGCCTACAAGCGGGAAGGTGCCGCTGTCACTCGCCGTGACAACGTCCACCGCATGGCGGACGCCAACAAGGCCTTTGCTCACTTCGCCTGGTAGGCCACCCGGCCTCCAGCGGACAGACACGGTTCTCAATCATGGTGCGCAAAACCGAGCAGCTGCGCAATTTCGGCATCATCGCGCACATCGACGCCGGCAAGACCACCGTCACCGAACGGATGCTCTACTGCAGCGGTTCGATCCACCGCGCCGGCGAAGTCGATAAGGGGACGACCGAAACCGACTTCGACGAAGAAGAACAGCAGCGCGGGATCACCATCTACTCCGCCTGCGTCACCTTCCGCTGGAAGGACGTCGAAGTCAATCTGCTCGATACTCCCGGCCACGTCGACTTCACCGCCGAAGTCGAACGCTGCCTGCGAGTGCTCGACGGAGGAGTCGTCGTCTTCAGCGCCCGAGAAGGCGTCGAAGCTCAAAGCGAAACCGTCTGGCGCCAAGCCGATAAGTACCGCGTCCCCCGCATCTGCTTCATCAACAAAATGGATCGCGAAGGGGCCGATTTCGAGAGCGTTGTGCGGGAGATCAGCCAGCGACTCGATGGACACCCCGTCCCCATCCAGCTCCCCGTCGGCCAGGGACCACCCCACATGGCCGATGCGTTCCGAGCGGTCATCGATCTGATCGAGATGAAACTGCTGAAGTTTCAAAAGGACAAGGTCGAAGTGCTGGCCGAGCCGATTCCGGATGAGCTGGCTGAGATGGCCGAACTGGCTCGCGATGAGATGCTCGAAGTCCTCTCCCGCTACAGCGATCGGCTGACCGAGCTGATGCTGGAAGAGAGCCCCATCCCGTCCGAACTGATTCACCAGGTGCTGCGCGAAGCGACGATCCATCTGCAGATCCAGCCCCTGCTGTGCGGCTCGGCGCTCGACGGGATCGGCGTCCAGCCGCTATTAGATGCGGCGGCCCGGTATCTGCCCAGCCCCTACGATGTGCCCCCGGTGGAAGGGACCGATCCGAAGGCCCGAGTCAAAGCCGGCCAGGATCCGCCGGTGATCCGCCGCAAGCCCGACATCAACGAACCGTTCTGCGGACTCGTCTTCAAAGTCCTCCCCGCTCGTACGGGCGACATGTCGTGGATTCGCATTTATTCCGGTCAGCTCAAACCGAACTCGCGAGCTCTCAACCCGGGCAAGGACAAGAAAGAAAACGTCGCTCAGCTGTGGCGGATTCAGGCCAGCCGCAAGGAACAGGTCGAAGTCGCGACGTGCGGCGATATCGTCGGCATCATCGGTCTGCGGAACACCATCACCGGCGATACCCTGTGTGATCCCCAGCACCCGATTCTGCTCGAATCCATCGACTTCCCCGAAACCGTAGTCGATATGGCCATCGAGCCCGATTCGACCGCCGAACGCAAGAAGCTCGCCGATACCCTCGATCTCATGCGCCGCCAGGATCCGACGTTCCGAGCCACGGAGAACGAAGAGACCGGGCAGACGCTGATCAGCGGTATGGGTGAGCTCCATCTGGAAGTGATCAAGAACCGGCTCCTCCGCGATTTCAACCTGAACGTGAAGGTCCATCGGCCACGCGTCAGCTATCGTGAGACCATCGGTCGGATGGTGGAGGTGGTCGGTGAGTGTCATCGAGTGCTGGCCGGCAATCAGCTGTTTGCTCGCGTCAAGCTCAAGCTCGAACCGAACGAGAAATCGACGCAGGGCGTGATGCTGGCCAATCTGTGCGATCCCGACAAGGTCTCCGCGGAATGGATGGACGTGCTCCGCGATGAACTCCGCGCCCGCGGCGAGGGTGGCGGCGTCATTGGCGGCTTTCCGCTCTCCAAACTTAAAGTGACCATTCTGGATGTGCAGAGCGACGAGACGACCACGGACGTGGCGCTGCGAATCGCTGCCGGAGCGGCCTTCGAAGATGGACTGCGTTCCGGCGAGCCCGTGCTGCTCGAGCCCATCATGAGGCTCGATATTCTCACCCCCGAAGAACACGTCGGCGATTTCGTCGGCGACCTCCAGCAACGCCGCGCCATGATCGCTCGGACCGAAAACCGAGGCAAGGTCGTCCAGATTGTGGCAGAAGCTCCCTTGGCCGAGCTCTTCGGTTACTCCAGCGCCATGCGCAGCCTCAGCCAAGGACGAGCCGGCTGCTCCATGACGCCCCTCGAATACCGCCCCGCTCCGCCCGACGTCGCCAAACAATTCGCCATCTGACGTCACCACGACACACTTCTCATCTCCGGCCGCCGGCCAGCTCGCCTGGCCGGAGCCCCGGTCTGAGTGGGCTAGAGACGCCACCACCACAACACACTTCTCAACGCGCATCCATCGCGCGCATCCTCCGCGCAGCACGGGTCCCCACTCTCCGGCCGCCGTGCCAGCTCGCCTGTCCGGAGCCTCGGTCTGAGTGGGCTAGAGACGTCAACACCACAACACACGTTCCATCGCGCATCCCCCACGCGCATCCACGCGCCTCCACGCGCGCATCCTCCGCGCAGCACGCGTCCCCACTCTCCGGCCGCCGGCCAGCTCGCCTGGCCGGAGCCCCGGTCTGGGTGAGCTAGAGACGCCGCCACCGCGACACACGTTCCATTGCGCATCCCCCACGCGCATCCTCCGCGCAACACGGGTCCCCACTCTCCGGCCGCCGTGCCAGCTCGCCTGTCCGGAGCCCCGGTCTGGGTGGGCTAGAGACGACACCACCACGACACACTTCTCATTGCGCATCCCCCACGCGCATCCTCCGCGCAGCACGTGTCCCCACTCTCCGGCCGCCGTGCCAGCTCGCCTGTCCGGAGCCTCGGTCTGAGTGGGCTAGAGACGACACCACCACGACACACTTCTCATCGCGCATCCTCCGCGCAACACGTGTCCCCACTCTCCGGCCGCCGTGCCAGCTCGCCTGGCCGGAGCCCCGGTCTGAGTGGGCTAGAGACGCCACCACCACGACACACTTCTCAACTCGCATCCACGCGCGCATCCTGCGCGCAGCACGCGTCCCCTCTCCGGCCGCCGTGCCAGCTCGCCTGGCCGGAGCCCCGGTCTGAGCGGGCTAGAGACGCCACCACCACGACACACTTCTCATCGAGCATCCATCGCGCGCATCCTCCGCGCAGCACGTGTCCCCACTCTCCGGCCGCCGGCCAGCTCGCCTGGCCGGAGCCCCGGTCTGAGCGGGCTAGAGACGCCACCACCACGACACACTTCTCGTCGAGCATCCATCGCGCGCATCCTCCGCGCAGCACGGGTCCCCACTCTCCGGCCGCCGTGCCAGCTCGCCTGGCCGGAGCCCCGGTCTGAGTGGGCTAGAGACGCCGCCACCACGACACACTTCTCGTCGAGCATCCATCGCGCGCATCCTCCGCGCAGCACGGGTCCCCACTCTTCGGCCGCCGTGCCAGCTCGCCTGGCCGGAGCCCCGGTCTGAGTGGGCTAGAGACGGCCACCTTGACTTACCACCTTGGGCCGAAATAATTGTCCCATGGGAGGGGTTTTGCGTGCGTGCTCGTTCGCCAATCTACACTGCAGACAATTGTCGATTCGCCTACCAGCTGAACTGGGGGCTGACGGTGTTCGCAGTTCGTCCGATGCCCTCCGCATCGGAAACGCTCGGCAATTTGTCCGTCGTGACAGAGCCCGATGGTGTGCGAATTCTCGACTACCGCTGGGTCAATCCGCGCACAATCCAGTTTTGGCTCAGTACCCAACCTGCCTGCTCGCCCGCGAAGGTGGTGCAGAGCGTCAAAGGCCGATGGCAATATCTGCTTCGCGACCGATTTCCCAAGGCTTTTCAGCGGAACTATCGCATCGTGAGCGTGGGGGAAATTCACGAGCAGACATTGCAGCGGTACGTCTCAATACAGCCAGATCGGCACGAGATGGCCGATCTGCGATCGACGGAGCTGATTTCTCGGTTTCAATATCATAATGAACACATCGACCTTGGCGCGATCCAGCGTTCGAACTCGGGGGAATACCAGAACAACATCCACTTAGTGTTAAAAAACGCCGATCAACTGGTGGATATCCATCCAGACCGACTCGAAATCTATCGCTCGGGAATTCAGCGTATTTGTGCGAAAAAGGGATACCGCTTGTCGCGAGTTGGCATTGCTGCCAATCACATGCACATGCTGCTTGGGTGTAACGTTACTGATCAGCCGTCCGATGTGGCCTTGTCCATGATGAACAACTTGGCTTGGCTTCAAGGGCAAAAACGTATGTTCCAGTATGGAGCCTTTCTGGGTACGTTTGGCAACTACGATCGTGATGCGATACGGTTGCGTAGTCAGCGATGAGGCGCGGCGTCTCTAGCCCACCCAGACCGGGGCTCCGGCCAGGCGAGCTGGCACGGCGGCCGAAGAGGTGACGCGCGTTGCGAGGGTGGACGCGCGATAAGAAGTGTGTCGTGGCGCGCGGCGGCTCTAGCCCACCCAGACCGGGGCTCCGGCTAGGCGAGCTGGCACGGCGGCCGGAGAGGTGACGCGCGTTGCGAGGGTGGACGCGCGATAAGAAGTGTGTCGCGGTGGCGCCGTCTCTAGCCCACTCAGACCGGGGCTCCGGCCAGGCGAGCTGGCACGGCGGCCGGAGATGAGAAGTGTATCGTGGCGCGCGGCGGCTCTAGCCCGCTCAGACCGGGGCTCCGGCCAGGCGAGCTGGCACGGCGGCCGGAGCAGAAGAAGTGTGTCGTGGCGCGCGTCGTCTCTAGCCCACCCAGACCGGGGCTCCGGCCAGGCGAGCTGGCACGGCGGCCGGAGTGAATCACCGCCGGTGGTTTGATTTGCCGGGGGCGGTTGAGCTGATAGAATCCGAGCGAAATGATTCGAAGGCAGATGGCGATGAGGGCTGCGATGGGACTTGACGACGGTTTGCCGCCAGAGAGCATGCCAGCCGCGTTGACGGCGCGACTGGCGGAACTGGGAGTGGTCGCGGTGCTGGTGATTGACGATCCGGCGCAAGCTGTGCCGCTGGCCGAGTCGCTGCTTGAAGGCGGAGTGGCGGCGATGGAACTGACGCTGCGCACGCCAGCGGCGCTCGAATCGCTGCAACGCATTCGAGCTGCCGTCCCACAAATGCTGGCCGGTATCGGCACGGTTCTCACCCCGGGTCAGGTCGAAGCAGCCCATGCAGCAGGAGCCCAGTTCGCCGTCGCGCCGGGTTTGAACCCGCGCGTCGTTGAACAGGCGCAGCGGCTCGGTCTCCCCTTCGCGCCGGGGATCGCTACGCCCAGCGAACTCGAGCTGGCGTTGGAGCTCGGTTGTCGCACGGTGAAATTCTTTCCGGCCGAGCCGCTGGGGGGACTGAAGTATCTGTCGAGTCTGGCGGCGCCCTACGCGCATCTGGGAGTGCGCTACGTACCGCTCGGCGGCGTTTCTCAGGACAACCTCGCCGCCTATCTGGCTCAGCCTTCAGTGCTGGCCGTCGGCGGCTCGTGGCTCGCTTCACGCGACGACATACGCGGCGGAGCGTGGTCGGCTATTCGCCAGCGGGCGGCGGACGCCATGGCCATTGTGCGCCAAGTACGCAAAGGGAGCTGAGCGATGAAGGTGGTGACGTTTGGTGAGGTGATGGGTCGAGTGGCTGCGCCGGGCTATGAGCGATTCGCTCAGTGTTTGCCGGGCCGAGTGGAGGTGACCTTCGCGGGGGCCGAAGCGAACGTCGCCGCGTCGCTGGCCACGCTCGGAGCTCACGCAGCGCTGGTCAGTGTCCTCCCTGATCATGCGATTGCCGATGCGTGTGTGGCGGCGCTCCGAGCTCGCAATATCGACACTCAGCATATCCTCCGTCGGCCTGGCCGTCTGGGATTGTATTTTCTGGAGACGGGAGCCAATCAGCGACCAAGCCAAGTGATTTACGATCGCGAAGGCTCGTCGATTTCCCGGACTGAGCCTGGTGAGTACGCTTGGTCAGAAATTCTGCAGGGTGCCGATTGGCTGCACGTGTCGGGGATCACGCCGGCCGTTTCCGCGACGGCCGCAGCGGCGACGCTGGCCGCGCTCCAGGCCGCTCGGCTGGCCGGAGTGCGTGTGTCATGCGATCTGAATTACCGCCAGAAGCTGTGGAGCTGGGATCCGGTGGTGAAGGGCCGGCAGCTGGCTGAACGGACGATGCGCGAGCTGTTGCCGTGGGTGGATGTGGTGATCGCTAATGAAGAAGACTGCGAGCAGGTGTTGGGGATTCGCGCCGGTCAGACGGACGTCGCAGCGGGACATCTGTCGGTCGATCGGTATCCGGCCGTGGCGCGGGAGGTGGTTCGGCAGTTCCCGCAGGTGAGCCAAGTAGCGATCACGCTGCGGACGAGCATTTCGGCGTCGCACAATCTGTGGGGCGGGATGCTCTACCGCCGTGAGGACGATCGGGCTTATTGGGCGCCCGAAGCGGGCGGTTCGTACCAGCCCTACGTGATCCATCCGATTGTCGATCGGGTCGGGGCGGGTGACGCTTTCGCGGCGGGACTGATTTTTGCGACGCAGACCCCCGAGCTGGCCGATCCTGGTCGAGCGATTGCGTTTGCGGTAGCCGCTTCGTGTTTGGCTCATTCGACGCTGGGCGACTTCAATCTGGCGACTCGATCCGAGATCGAGTCCCTCGTCGGGGGGGCGGCTTCGGGCCGAGTGGTGCGGTAGGGGTCGGCGAGCCGCGGGGCTGGGTTGAGTGGTGGTCCGGGTATTCGGGTCGCCGGGTTTGGGGAGGGGACTGGCCGGGTCGACAGCTTTTCCACGTCGGTGCCGAGGGGTGTGCGGAAGCGGCCGAAAATTTTGCCCCGGGCTGCTAGCATTTGCCGATTGCGGAAAACTGGGCGAACGAGCGGTTAGGAGGGCCGCGGGGAGCGGAAAAAAAGGCCCTTTTCGGGCTCAGTTGGTGTTGACGGTTTCCGGCTGTTTACCTAAGATCGACCGTTTCTCGCGGGCCCGGCGGGTCCAGAGGGATGAGTGCGACGTGCTGGTCGCGGCTCTACGTCCCAGCGAAAAGAAACAGGTATTAGAGGTCAAGCCCGTGTCTAGTCAGTCGCATGAAGTGATTCGGATTCGTATGGAGGCCTACGATCACCTGATCCTGGATCAGAGTGCCAAGGACATCGTGGAGACGGCCAAGCGGACGAACTCCGAGGTTCACGGACCGATCCCCTTGCCGACGCGGGTGGAGCGGTACACGGTGTTGTCGGGCCCGAACATTGACAAGAAGGCTCGTCAGCAGTTTGAGATCCGGACGCACAAGCGGGTGATCGACATTGTGCAGGCGACGGCCAAGACGATTGAGGCGTTGAACAAGCTGAGTCTTCCGGCGGGTGTCGACATCAAGATCAAGGCGACATCGCGATAGTGATGTGGCTGGTGTTGAGGTGTTGGCTGGCGTTGAATTGACGAACGGGAATTTGGCAAGGTTTGGAATAAGCTGCATGGCTTGGATGTGGGCTTAGTAAGCTGGGCTGGCAGTCCAAGCTCTAAGTCGGCAACAAATGGCAGGGTACAAGCGATGGCAAAAGGTATACTTGGCCGCAAGGTCGGCATGACGCAGATTTTCGACCCGAGCGGCAAGGCAATTCCGGTCACGGTGATTCAGGCTGGTCCCTGTCATGTCTTACAAGTCCGCACGGTCGACCGCGATGGTTACGAGGCCGTGCAGTTGGGCTTTCTGGATAAGCCACGTCGATTGGCTTCTCGCAGCGAACGGGGCCATGTGGCTCAGTTGGGCGGCAAGCGTTCCAAGAAGCGGGCTGCTGTGGGTGCTGAGTCGGCTGCCAAGGCTGGTTGTGAACCGCAGCGGTTTGTGCGTGAGATTCGCGGCGTGGCTGAGGGTGTCACGGTTGGCGACAAATGGCTGGTGGATCAATTTGAGGGAGTGGCGGCGGTCGACGTGATCGGGACCAGCAAGGGTCGCGGTTATCAGGGTGTGATGCGTCGCCACAATTTCTCGGGCCAGCGAGCGACGCACGGTGTGAAGAAGGTCCACCGGCATCCTGGTGGTACGGGCTGCAGTGCGTTTCCGAGCCGTGTGTTCAAGGGGACGCGGATGGCCGGTCAGTACGGGAACACTCGAGTGACGGCTCGCAACCTGAAGGTGGTCAAGATTGACCTGGAGAATCATCTGTTGGTGGTTGAGGGAGCGGTGCCGGGCCCGAGCGGCGGGTATGTGGTGGTGCAGCAGACGAATCTCGTCCGGTAGAGCCGGGGTGCTGGCGGTCGAGTGAGGTTGCTCCTACGGGAAATTGGCTGAGCGGAAAGAAATCATGGCGACACTGACAGTTTTTAACGAAGCCGGTGGGCAGGTGGGGACCTACGAGTTGGACCTGCAGGCGTTGGCTCCGCGGATCAATCGTCAGCTGCTGCACGACGTAGTGGTGATGTACCAGGCGAATCAGCGGCTGGGTACGCATCGTTCGAAGTCGCGTGGCGAAGTTTCTGGCAGCACGAAGAAGATGTATCGCCAGAAGGGTACGGGTAATGCTCGAGCGGGTTCGCGTCGAGCGGGCCAGCGACGTGGCGGTGGTCACGTTTTTGCTCGCCGACCGCGTGACTATTCGTATCGGTTGCCTCGCAAGGCGGTGCAACTGGCGACCCGCATGGCTTTGGCTTCGCGGATTCGCGACGCCGAGATGGTGGTGGTGGATCGGCTGTCGTTCGCGGCGCCGAAGACCAAGCAGATGGCCGGCACGCTGAAGGCGCTCGGTCTGTCGGGGTTCAGCACGCTGGTGGCGACGGCCGGACTCGATCCGCACGTCTACCGCAGTGCTCGGAACATTCCCGGCGTGACGGTGTCGCCGGTGTCGGATTTGAATGCGTTGTGCGTGTTGTCGCCGCAGAAAGTGGTCGTGACTCGCGAGGCGCTGGATTTGATCGTGCAGCGGGCGGCCGGCAAGTCGGCTGAAGCGTCGGCCGTGTGAGTGGGCTGGGCCCAGTATTGACTGGACGGCCAGCATTGACTGGTCAGTCGATGTGGGGCGAGTGCGGCGAATTGGGACGAGTGTTGGGAAGGTAGGCGAGCTATGGCTGAATCAACTTCCACTGAGGCGGGGCAGTCTGAGTTGCTGAATCCGCACCAGATCGTGTTGCGGCCCCTGGTGACGGAAAAGGGGATTCACCGGTCGACGCGTGACAATCAATACGCGTTTGAAGTGAATCTGCTGGCGAACAAGGATGCGATCCGGCAGGCGATCGAGGAGTTGTTCAATGTGCGGGTGTTGAAGGTGCGGACTCAGTATCGCAAGGGGAAGCCTCGGCGGTATCGGTTCCGGCACGGGCGGACCAAGGACTGGAAGAAGGCGATTGTGACCGTCGATCGGGAACAGCGGATCGACTTCTTCTAACAGATCCGGGGTTGGTTGCGGCGGGTGTAACAGCCATAGCAGCGAAGAAAGAGACGATCGATGGGAGTTCGTAAATACAAGCCGACATCTGCGGGTCGCCGCCAGGCGACGGTCAGCGATTTTGCCGATCTGGGTGGGAAGCTGGAGCCGGAGAAGTCGTTGTTGCGACCGCTCAAGAAGAAGGGTGGCCGGAACAACCAGGGTGTGATCACGGCTCGGCATCGCGGCGGTGGCCACAAGCGTCAGTACCGGGTGATTGATTTCCAGCGGAAAAAGGACGGTGTGGCGGCTTTGGTGGCCGGCATTCAGTACGATCCGAACCGTTCGGCTCGTGTGGCGCTGCTGCACTATGTCGACGGCGAGAAGCGTTACATCCTGGCTCCGGACGGCTTGAAGGTCGGTGATCGGCTGGAGAGTGGCGCCGAGGCGCCGCCGGCGGTCGGGAATGCTTTGCCGCTGGCCAACATCCCCTTGGGGACGGATATTCACAACATTGAGATGCAGCCGGGTCGGGGTGGAGCGCTCTGCCGCAGTGCGGGCTCAAGTGCCACGCTGATGGCTCGCGAAGCCGATTGGGCTCAGCTGGCTCTTCCGAGCGGCGAAATCCGCCGTGTGCCGGCGACGTGTCGAGCGACGATCGGCAAGGTCGGGAATTCGGATCACATGAATGTGCGGTTGGGCAAAGCCGGCCGCAAGCGTTGGATGGGTCGGCGGCCGCACGTTCGCGGTACGGCGATGAATCCGATCGACCATCCGCACGGTGGTGGTGAAGGTCGGACCAAGGGTGGACGTCATCCGGTGAGCCCGGAAGGGAAGTCGGCCAAGGGTGGATCGACGCGTCCACGGCGGAAGCCGTCGAATGCGGCGATCATCCGCCGGCGGAAGTCGCGGCGTTATGGTCAGTTGGTGCTGTAAGTGGCTAGCGGGAAGATGAGGGCGGTATGAGCCGGTCTTTGAAGAAGGGTCCGTTTGTCGATCCGAACGTGTACCGAAAGGTCGCGGCCCAGGAAGAAGCAGGGACCAAGGAACCGATCAAGACGTGGGCGCGGGCCTGCACGATCGTGCCCGAGTTCGTGGGGCACACGTTCATGGTGCACAACGGCCGGCAGCACGTGAAGGTCTTCGTGACCGAAGAAATGGTCGGTCACAAGCTGGGTGAGTTTGCTCCGACGCGGACCTTCAAGGGCCACGGCGGTAAGGGCGGCAAGAAGTAACGCAACCGGTAATGCGATGCCGGTCAGGCGGGTCGGGTAACCTGGCCGCACGGGCGGCTGGCCAGACGAGACAGACGGAAAAAGGGTGTGAGATGGTATACCGAGCAACTCATCGCAACGCGCGTATCAGCGCCCGGAAGGTGCGGCCGCTGGCCGACATGATTCGCGGGCGATTCGCTGACGAGGCCTTGGAGATTCTGCGGTATCAGCCCGAGCGGGGTGCGCGGATGCTGGAGAAGGTGCTGCAGAGCGCCCTGGGGAACGCTCAGGACCCCGACAATCCGGCCAACAAGGGTCGCACTACGCGGCTGGAGCGGTTGATTGTGTCCGAAGCGGCTGTCGACGGTGGCCCGATGTTCAAGCGGGTCCGTCCTCGAGCTCGCGGTACGGCTTATATGATTATCAAGCGGTTTTCGCATATTCGCGTCGAGTTGACTGAACTGTAACGCGTCAGGGAATCGGGCTTCCGCGGTATCAGGAACTGGCGGGGGCCACCGGCGGGTGAGGAGTTGAATCGCTATGGGTCAAAAGGTCAATCCGGTTGGTTTTCGCACCGGCGTGATGATCGGCTGGAAGAGCCGCTGGTACGCCTCCAAGCAGGAGTTCGCCGAACTGCTGCTGGAAGACCAGAAGATCCGGACGTTCATCAAGCGGCATCCGGCGCGGAGCCAGTACAAGAGCGCGGGAATTGACCGGATCGAAGTCGAACGGACGCGGGACGAAGTGAAGGTGATCCTGTTCGCCGCTCGACCCGGCCTGCTGATCGGCAAGAAGGGGCAGGAGATCGAGCTGTTGCAGGACGAACTGCAGAAGCTGATCGGTCGCCGCGTGAATTTGAAGATTGAGGAAGTCTCCCGTCCTGAGCTGCAGGCGCAGCTGGTGGCGGAGGATATCGCCGAGCAGCTGTCCAAGCGGGCCAGCTTCCGGCGGACGATGAAGCGGGCTATGGAACAGACCATGGAGGGTGGGGCCAAGGGGATCAAGATCCAGTTGGCCGGACGTCTCGGTGGTGCGGAAATGGCCCGACGTGAAAAGCAAAGTTCCGGCTCGATTCCGTTGAGTACGCTGCGAGCCAAGATCGATTACGGGTTTACAGAAGCCAAGACGCCTCAAGGCAACATTGGGGTGCAGGTTTGGGTTAATCAGGGATTTTACGTAGAGGACGAGAACCATGGCGATGATGCCCAAGCGGGTCAAGCATCGAAAAAGCCAAAGAGGACGTATAAGAGGTAACGCGACCCGCGGCAACCGCGTGGTCTTTGGCGATTTCGGCTTGCAGGCAGTGGAAGGCGGCTGGCTTAAGGCAGCCACGATTGAAGCAGGCCGTATTGCCGCTCAGCAATACGTTCGTGGCGAAGGTCGTTTGTACATCCGCGTGTTCCCCCACAAGTCAGTCACGTCGACTCCCCTGGAAACTCGTATGGGTAAGGGGAAAGGCGAGCCTGAGTTTTGGGCGGCGGTGATCCGTCCGGGCACGCTGTTGTACGAGTTGGGTGGTGTGACGGAGCAACAGGCGAAGATCTGCTTCGCCCGTATCGCTCACAAAATGCCCCTGAAGGTCCGTTTCGTGCGGCGCCGGACGCTCTAAGCGGGCGGATGGCCATAGAGTCGTGACGATTGAGTTGTGACGATAGAGTCGTGGCGGCGGCTGGTCCGCTGACGAAGAAACAAGTGGGATTGGAGCCTGGGAATGAAGACCAGCGAAATGTCGGACATGAGCGAAGAGCAGTTGCAGCTGATCCTGCGGGACACGGCCAAGAACCTGTTCCGGCTCCGCATGCAAGCTCAGACGGAACGGCTGGACGTTCCCAGCGAACTGCGGCGGCACCGGCAGATCATCGCGCGGATCCACACGATCCGCCGCCAGCGGGAGCTGGGGATGGCCGGCAAGCCGGGATCGGCCGGGCGGCGAGGACGCTAGTTGCTCTCGGCCCACGGGTGGCCGAGCGGCACGGGTGGAATTTGGACTGAGACTCGAACTGATTGGTGAACGAAGATGGCGAAGCGATTGGTCGTAGGTGTGGTGACCAGCGATAAGATGCGGCAGACGCGGCGGGTGGAAATCCCTCGTCTGGTGCGCCACGCGAAGTATGGCAAGTACCTCCATCGCCGCACCGTGTGTTACGCACACGACGAATCGGAGGAGTCTCATGTGGGTGACAAGGTCGAGATCGAAGAGTCTCGGCCGTTGTCGAAGCTGAAGCGGTGGACGCTGGTGCGGGTGTTGGAAAAAAGTCACGCAGTGGACGCTCACGCTGCTCATGACGAGTCCAAGAACGGCTAGTCGAGGCCTGGGCGTGACGAAGCGGAGTTTGGGACGATGATTCAGCAAGAGACGCGATTGGCGGTGGCGGACAACACCGGCGCCAAAGAGGTCATGTGCATTAAGGTGCTGGGGGGATCCCGCCGCCGGGTGGCCGGTTTGGGCGACGTGATCATCTGCAGCGTCAAGAGCGTGATTCCCGGTAGCGACATCAAGAAGAAGGCTGTCGTGCGAGCGGTGATCGTACGCTGCAAGAAGCCGACGCGGCGGACGGACGGGAGTTACATCCGGTTCGACAGCAACGCGGTGGTGATTGTCGACGGCGACGGGAACCCGCGCGGTACGCGTATCTTCGGCGCCGTGGCTCGCGAGCTGCGGGAACGGAACTTCATGAAGATTGTCAGTTTGGCCAGCGAGGTGGTGTGATGCTCATCCGAGTCGACGATACGGTGGAAGTCATCGCCGGCGATGACAAGGGTCAACGCGGGAAGGTGCTGGCGGTCGACCGCGAGCAGGGCAAGGTGCTGGTCGAAGGCGTGAACCGCGTTTACAAGCATGTCCGGCGGAGCCAGAAGAATCCGCAAGGCGGACGGCTCTCCAAGGAGATGCCCGTGCAGCTGTCGAATGTGCAGCTGGTCTGCCGAGCGTGCGGGCAACCGTCACGCATGGGGATGCGGTTCGGCAAGGACGGCAGCAAGCAGCGGTTCTGCAAGAAGTGCGAGGCGGCTAACGGCGACGTGTCGCCGGCTCGAGCCAGCCGAGCGAATCGGGGTTAGTACGAAGGCCAATTGAGTTAGCAGGTCGGCCCCAGTGAGCCGGCCATGGTTGAGGGGAAGATGATTCCACGCCTGCAGGAAAAATTCGAGAAGGTGGTTCTGCCCGAGCTGAAGCAGAAGCTGGGGCGCGACAATCGCCTGGCATTGCCCAGGTTGAAGAAGATTATTGTGAACATGGGTGTGGGGAGTGCCACCTCGGAGAAGAAGCACCTGGAAGACGCCGTCGAAGCACTCGGGCAGATCACCGGCCAGAAACCGCTGGTCACCACCGCCCGCAAGTCGCTGGCCGCCTTCAAGCTCCGCGAAGGCATGGCGATCGGCGCCAAGGTGACGCTGCGGGGAGCTCGTATGTATGAGTTCCTCGATCGGCTGATCTCGCTGGCTCTCCCTCGCGTCCGCGACTTCCGTGGGCTCAGCACCACCGCGTTCGACGGGAACGGGAACTACAACATGGGGCTGGCCGAACAGCTGGTCTTTCCCGAACTGAATCCCGACAAGTTCACGCGGGTGCAGGGGATGAACATTACGTTTGTGACGACGACCCGCAACGACGATGAGTCGCGCGAGTTGTTGAAGTTGATGGGGCTGCCGTTCCGACGCGAGTCGTCCGGAGAGGCGGCCTGAGGAATCAGGTCCTGAACAGGGCGGTATTGGAAGTCAGCGGTATTGGAAGTCAGCGGTATTGGAAGTCAGCGGTATTGGAATTCAAAGGTAGGCTGCCGTGGCAAGCAAGTCGAAGGTTGCAAAAGCAAAGCTTCCGCCCAAGTTCTCCACGCGGTTGGTCCGGCGTTGCCGGATGTGTGGACGACCCCGAGCGGTGTATCGGAAGTTCGGCATCTGCCGAATCTGTTTCCGGAAGTTGGCCGACCAGGGGTTGATCCCTGGCGTTCGTAAGGCGAGTTGGTAGAGGACTAGAAGTATCATGATGACCGACCCCATCGCCGACATGTTGACGCGCATCCGGAACGCGGTTCGCGTTGAGCGTCCCCATGTGGATCTGCCGCTGTCGAAGGTCAAGCGCGGTTTGGCTGACGTCCTCAAGCGGGAAGGCTACATCTGGGATTGGAAGGAAATGGAAGCCGATCCGGTGAAGCAGCTCCGTATTGAGCTCAAGTACGGGCCGAACGGCGAGCGCGTGATTCGCGAACTCAAGCGAGTCAGCAAGCCTGGGCGACGCGTCTATCGCGGCTCCAAGGAGCTGCGCCCCATCCTGAACGGCTTGGGGATTTCCGTGATCAGCACCAGCAGTGGCGTGGTGAGCGACCGTGAGGCTCGCCAACGCAAGCTGGGTGGCGAAGTCTTGTGCGAAGTTTGGTAAGAACGAGGCTCAGAGATCATGTCGCGAATTGGTAATAAGCCCGTGACCGTCCCCAAGGGCGTGCAGGTTTCCGTCCAGGGGGGCCGTATCGCCGTCGAAGGGCCGAAAGGGAAGCTCGAATACGAGCTCCGGCCGGAAGTGACCGTGGACTTCGACGCCGCGTCGAACGAAGTCCGGGTCGGCCGGAAGAACGAGGAACGAGCCGCTCGGGCCTTCCACGGTCTCACCCGATCGTTGATCCGGAACATGGTCGAAGGGGTCGCCAACGGCTATGAAAAGAAACTGGAAATCGTCGGCGTCGGCTACCTGGCCGCTGTGCAGGGAAACCAGCTGCAGCTGCGAGTCGGTTTCGCCAACGAAGTCCACAAGTCCATCCCGGCCGGATTGACGGTCAAGTGCCCCGATCAGACGCACGTCGTCATTCAGGGATGCGACAAACAACTGGTCGGTCAGTTCGCGGCCGAAGTCCGCTCGGTCCGCAAGCCCGAACCGTACAAGGGCAAGGGCGTTCGCTATCAGGGTGAAGTGGTCAAGATCAAGCCGGGCAAGTCGGCGACGTAACGGCGCGGCCTGAAAGGGCCAGACGCCGAGCGGTAAGGGTCGTCGGTAGGGTAGCTTAGCAGGGGGTGTAGCGGTGAATCACGAACGAGCAATGGATCGGCAGCGGGAGCGTCGGCGGCATCGTGTCCGCAAACGGCTCAAGGGGACCCCCGAACGCCCTCGGCTGACTGTCTCCCGATCCCACAAGCATATTTACTGTCAGCTGATCGACGACACCGCGGGCAAGACGCTCTGTTCGGCCAGCACTCGGGATAAAGATCTCCGAGCGGGTGTGTCGTACGGCGGCAACTGCGATGCGGCGGTCGTCGTCGGCCAGGCCCTGGCTCGTCGAGCTCAGGCGCTGGGCATCCAGCAGCTCTGTTTCGATCGGGGCGAATACAAATTTCACGGCCGTATCGCAGCGCTGGCCAACGCCGCCCGCGAAGCCGGTATGCAGTTTTAAGGCCAGTCCCACGAGGACGATCAGGGGAGTTTGAGACGTGTCAGCAGATTCATCGAACCAAGGTGGTTACGAACAGCGCGTCGTGAAGATCAAGCGATGTGCGGCGGTGGTCAAAGGTGGCCGTCGGTTCAGCTTTGCGGCCATGGTCGTCGTCGGCGATGGCAAAGGCCGCGTCGGCTGGGGCTACGGCAAAGCCAATGAAGTGCCGCCGAGCGTCGAGAAGGCCGAAAAGCAGGCGACTCGGAATATGATCCGCGTCCCGCTGGTCGATGGCACGATCCCCCATCGTATCATGGGCCACTACGGTTCGGCCCGCGTGCTGCTCCTCCCCGCCGGCGGCGGTACGGGGATCATCGCTGGCAGCGCCGTTCGCTCGGTTTGCGAGGCGAGCGGTATCAAGAATATCCTGACCAAGAGCTTTGGGACCAGCAATCCGGTGCTGCTGGTCAAAGCCACCCTGGCCGCGCTGAGCGAGCTGCGGACCAAGGACGATGTGGAACGTTTGCGGGGAGTGTCGCTGTCATGAGGTTGCATAACGTCCATCAGGGTGTCACGAAGTTCAAAAAGCGGAAGCGGCTCGGCCGCGGTCCCGGTTCGGGCCAAGGCAAGACTGCCGGCCGTGGACATAACGGCCAGGCCTCCCGCGCCGGCTGGTCGCAGCCCGCGACCTTCCAGGGCGGTACCATGCCGCTGGTCCGGCGAGTCCCCAAGCGGGGCTTCAATAACCCGTTTGCCCCCAAAGTCGCCGTGCTCAACGTCAGCGATCTCGAACGGACCTTCGAGGCCGGAGCCGAGGTCAGCCCCGAGACGCTGCGCGCTACCCCGCTGATGAATCACCGCTACGACCAGCTCAAGATTCTCGGCGACGGACAGCTCAGCAAAAAGCTCACCGTCAGCGCTCATCGGTTCAGCAAATCGGCCATCGAGAAGATCGAAGCGGCCGGTGGCAAAGTCATTCAGATCCCAGGACCCACCCCCGTTTCCGAACGCAACGGGGCTCAGGAATAAGATCCGTGCGGCCAGCGGCGGGATGCCCGCCACACCGGCCGAGCGACCAGACCGGCCGAGTGACAGGAAGCGGACGAGCTAGAGAGGGCTGAGCTATGTGGGAAAAGATGCGGGTGATCTTCTCGATCCCCGAACTGCGGCGGAAAATCCTGCTGACCGTCGGTCTCCTGGCCATCTACCGCATCGGCTGGCAGATCTCGCTCCCCATGATCGACCCCGCTCGGATGAACGAGATGGTCGGACAGGGGAACACGGGGACGTTCGGTCAGCTGTTCAAGTACGCCGCGGTCTTCAGTGCGAGCAACCTGAACCGAGCGACCATTTTCGGGCTCGGAATCATGCCCTATATCTCGGCCTCGATTATCTTCCAGCTCCTCGGTACCGTCTGGAAACCGATCGAGGATCTGCAGAAGGAAGGGGAAGCGGGCCGGAAAAAGATCAACGAATACACCCGCTACCTGACCGTGCTGATCTGCCTGGTCCAGAGCTGGTTCTATGTGCATATGTTCGTGATGCGAGTCGATACCGACGGCCGTCCGCTGCTGCTCCACCCGAGCTTCATCAGCGACGCGACCGGCAACCTGACCTTCGGCTGGCAGATCACCGCCGTGCTGATCATGACCTGCGGCACCATCTTCCTGATGTGGCTCGGTGAACAGATCGACGAATACGGGATCGGCAACGGTATCAGCCTGTTGATCATGGCGAACATCCTGGCCGACATGCCCGGAGCCGCTTACCAGCTCTTCTCGCAGATGAAGCCGGAGCTGGTCGGGTTCGCCTCGGGGTCAATCGGGGTCGAGACGCTGCTGGTGCTGACCGTGCTGTTCGTCGCAGTCGTCTTTGGCGTCGTCTTCATTACGCTCGGACAGCGCCGGATTCCGACGCAGAGCGCCAAGCATGTGCGGGGACGCCGAGTCTACGGCGGGACTCGCCAGTACCTGCCGCTGAAGATCAACCAGGCGGGCGTGATGCCGATCATCTTCGCCAGCAGCCTGCTGATGTTCCCGAATATGCTGCTGCAGTGGTTGCAGAGCATCTTCCCGACCAGTGCGCTGATTGGTGGACTGGCGAGCGCCTTTACCAGCGGGTCGTCGCTGGTTTACAACGTCCTGTACGTCCTGCTGATCTACTTCTTCTGCTTCTTCTGGACAGCCATCATCTTCAATCCGAAGGACATCTCGGAGAACCTGAAGAACATCGGCACGTTCATTCCCGGGTATCGGCCGGGCCGACGGACAGCAGACTACCTCGAGCAGGTGATGAATCGGATCACGTATGTTGGTGCCGGGTTCCTGGCGATCGTGGCGATCCTCCCCACGCTCCTGTCCCGAGCCCTGAATGTTGATATGACCCTGGCCAGCTTTTACGGCGGTACCGGGCTCCTGATTGCGGTTAGCGTGGCTTTCGATCTGGTGCAGAAGATCGACAGTCACCTGGTGATGCGAAACTATCGCGGGCTGCTTGAGGGCTAAGCCGGCTGACTGCGGGGTGGGATCGATGATTATTGTGCTGCTAGGTCCGCCCGGAGTGGGGAAAGGAACTCAGTCCCGCAGGATCTGCAAGCAGTATCAGATTCCGCACGTGTCGACCGGCGAGCTGTTGCGGCAGGGGATCCGCGAAGGGAGCCGGCTCGGTCAGGAAGTTGCCAAGTACATGGATCACGGCCAGCTGGCGCCGGACCAGATCGTAATCGACCTGGTCGCCGACGTCCTGGTCAACCACCCGGAAGGCTGCCTGCTCGACGGCTTCCCCCGGACCATCCCTCAAGCCGAACAGCTCGAACAGATGCTGGGCCGCGTCGGGACGGCCGTGACGGTCGTCGTCGAAATGAGGGTCCCCCGGGCCGAGATCGAACGCAGGCTGCTGGAGAGGGCCCGGATTGAAGGTCGAGTCGATGATACGCCGGAGGCGATTGCCCGCCGGCTGGAGGTCTACCAGGAGCGGACTGAGCCCCTGATCGAGTTCTACAGTCGGCTCGGCCGGCTCGAATCGATCAGCGGATTGGGCCCCCCGGAAGATGTATTTCAGCGGATCTGCCAAGTCATCGACTGCCGATCCGGACGGACCGTGGCCGCCGAAGGGGGCTGAACGGTCCCGCGAAGCCCCGATTGGGCCTTGCGAGCAGTTTTTGTGTTGGGGTATACTTACCCGCTTTCGTCTAGTCTGTTGGGATTAAGCTCAGGATCGAGAGCGCCATGAAGGTTCGAGCCAGCGTCAAGAAGATTTGTGAAAACTGCAAGGTCGTCCGCCGCAAAGGGCGGGTGTATATCATTTGCAGCAATGCCCGTCACAAGCAGCGGCAGGGCTAGTCCATCGGCTGCACGGAGTGGGATACCCCGAAGTCAGCCAGTGTGAAGACCTGTCGACGAGTGGGACTGGGTAAGCCAGGATCAATAGAGAATTTCGTGAGATAGCGAAGCCAGTCAGCTGGCGGAGGTTGAAAAGACATGCCACGTCTGTTGGGTGTGGATATTCCCAATGATCGTCCGACCGTGATTTCGTTGACCTACCTGTACGGCGTGGGTCCGAAGACGGCTCGTGACCTGTGCCGGACGGCCGGAATTGACCCGGCCAAGCGGGCTCGGGAACTGGCCGAGGACGAACTGGGGCGGCTGGCGGCCATCCTGGAACGCGATTACACGGTGGAAGGACCGCTGCGGCGCCAGATTTCACAGAACATCTCGCGCCTGCGTGACGTGAATTGCTACCGGGGGATCCGGCATCGCCGCGGGCTGCCAGTGCGCGGCCAGCGGACGCGGACCAACGCACGGACTCGCAAAGGTCCCAAGAAGACCGTGGCAGGCAAGAAGGGCGTTAAGGATCTGCGGTAGCCGCAAGAGCAGTCAGCGAGCGTAGGATTCGGGAAAGAAGAAAGAAGCGGATATGGCCAAAGCGGTGAAGAAGAAACGGGCACGTCGCAATGTGACGACGGCGATCGTGCACATCAAGGCAACGTTCAACAACACGTCGGTCACCATCACTGACGTCAAGGGCGACACGTTGTGCTGGGCCAGCGCTGGTTCGAGCGGGTTCAAGGGGAGCCGCAAGAGCACGCCGTTTGCCGGCCAGTGTGCCGCGCAGCAGGCGGCCGAAAAGGCGGTGAAGTTCGGCGTGAAGGAAGTCGACGTCCGAGTGAAGGGGCCAGGTTCGGGTCGGGAAAGCGCTATCACGGCACTCCAGGCCGCCGGGCTGACCGTCAAGTCGCTGGAAGACGTCACCCCGATTCCCCACAACGGCTGCCGTCCGCGGAAGAAACGCCGCGTGTAGTCCGCCGACTCCGGATCACCCCGCCGGATCACTCCGGCGTACCTAGAAGCTGGTTCGGTCAGCCGCGTCGACCGGCTGGCCCTGCAAACGACACAAAAGACCATCGTGGCCCCATCACCGGGAGGTTGCTCACAATGCATATTCGTTGGCGTGGTTTGGAACTGCCGAGCGTCGTGACCTGCGATGTGGCGACCCTGTCCAAGACCTACGGTAAGTTCATCGCCGAGCCGTTCGAACGAGGGTTCGGTACGACCATCGGCAACAGCTTGCGCCGCATCCTGCTCTCCAGCCTCGAAGGGAGCGCGGTGACGCAGATCAAGATCCGCGGCGCTCAGCATGAATTCACCACCGTCCCCGGCGTCCTCGAAGACGTCACCGACGTCGTGCTGAACGTCAAAGCACTCGTCGTGAAGAAGTACACCGAAGAAACCCGAGTGATCACCATCGAGAAAAGCTCGGAAGGGCCCGTCACCGGTGCCGACGTGCAGACCGATGCCGATGTCGAGGTGATCAACAAGAATCACGTCATCTGCCACCTGACCTCCAACGCGCCGTTCTTCATGGAAATGGTCGTCGAGAATGGTCGAGGGTACGTCCCGGCGTCCGAACACAGCACGACCGAACACGAAATCGGCGTGATCCCCATCGACGCCGTCTATACTCCCGTCACTCGCGTCCGCTACGAAATCGAAGAAACCCGCGTCGGTCAGAAAACCAACTACGATCGACTCACCCTGGAAATCTGGACCAACGGCTCGATCCACCCCGAAATGGCCCTGGTCGAAGCCTCCAAGATCCTCCGCAAACACCTCAATCCGTTCGTGCAATACAACGAATTGGGACCCAAGGTCCATTCGCCGGCCCGCGGAGCCGCTGGCGTCGATGCCATCCTGGAAGCCAAACTGAACAAGCCAATTTCCGAACTGAAGCTCTCCGTCCGAGCCAATAACTGCCTCGAATCGGAAGGAATCAACCTCGTCCGGCAACTGGTCTCCATGGCCGAAGACCAACTGCTGGAAGTTCGCAACTTCGGTGACACCACGCTCAACGAAGTCCGCGAGAAACTGGCCGAAATGGGACTCCATCTGGGGATGCGGGTCCCGTCCGGAAGTAACTAGTCCATTCACAGATCTGTCAGAAGCAACGGTGTTGAGATATGCGTCACCGAAAACGCGGTCGCCATTTGGGTCGGACGTCCAGCCATCGCCACGCGATGCTGAAGAACTTGGCCAGCAGCCTCATCCTCACGGAACGACCTGCCCTGGGGGAAGATGAGACGGCAAAGCTGCTCGATCCCAACCGACCCAAGGTCCCCGGCCGGATCATCACCACCTTGGAAAAAGCCAAGGAGGTTCGACCCCTGGTCGAGAAGTCGATCACCGTCGCCAAACGCGCTCGGCCTCACTTCGAAGCCGCAGCCAAGTTCGCCTCCAGCGCCGAACGTGGCACCGACGCCTGGAAGGCCTGGCGCAAGAGCGACAACTATCAGAAGTGGAATCAGGCCATGGCCCCGGCCCTGGCCGCGCGGCGACGAGCCCTCCAGCTGCTCGGTGATAAACAGGCCGTCAGGATCCTGTTCGATCACGTCGCTCCCAAGTTCGAAAGCCGTCCCGGTGGCTATACCCGAATCATGCGGCTCGCCAAGCCGCGGCTCGGCGATGCCGGGACTCGAGCAATCCTCGAGTTCGTCGGCAAGAACGATCGCGTCGCTCAGGTGGCCGAACAGCCCGCCTTCAGCGGTTCGGAACAATAGCTTCAGCGTGGCGGCCAGCCATGGTCGGCGACCAGCAACGTCCACAAGGATTCGACTTCACAGCCGCCATGCGCCGGCTGTGCATAGATATCTGCCAGCGTGTCGATGATCTGGCTCATATCGACATGAGCCGTGTGGCCGTCGGGTTCGCTCAGGCACGCAAACGGACCACCCACGGAGCCTACGCGTCCCTCACCCCGCTCAGGTTCCCCGGCGGTGATCTCGTCCAGTCCCGCCGCGGTCGCGAATACACCATCCAGCGCCTCTTCGACTCCGCCGGCTGCGAACTGCTCTATATCCTCACCTTCTACCTCCCCAGGTTCCAGGAACTCCCCTTCGACGAGAAGCTCGTCACCGTCTTCCACGAGCTGTGGCACGTCAGCCCCGACTTCGATGGCGATATCCGCCGCTTCCACGGCCGCTGCTTCGCCCACTCCGGTTCCCAGGCCCACTACGATGCCCACATGGCAGGCCTCGCCAAGAGCTGGCTGGCCCTCCAGCCCCCCGAAGATCTCTACACTTTCCTGCAATGGAACTTTCGCGATCTGGCCGACCGGCACGGCCCAGTCTTCGGAACCCGCTACGCCCGACCGAAGCTGATCCCCCGCTAAGTCCCCCCCCAAACAAAACGTCGCCACTCGCCACTCGCCCCTGTACCCGCCGCCGCCGACAGGCGATCTCGGCCAACTTCCCCAAATCGCATTTTTCCGCAACTCGCAAGTTGTCCCCGCCCTACGCCTCGAATAGACTTTTCCCTAACGGCAACACAGTGCCGATTGCCGGCGGCAGGGTGCCGGCCGATCGACGCCAGGAGATTCCACCATGCGCGACTGGACACTCGCCCTGCATCCCGGATTGGCTGACGCTTCGCGACTGCCGACAAGTCGTCGTCAAGCACAGGCCGAACTGAGCGAGCTGCTGCTGCTGGTCCTCGCCGGCTCCGTCGCCGCCCTCGCCGTCATGCTGCTCGATTTCAGCTGGAAGATTCCCGGCCATGCCATCCTGCGAGCCGTGTTCCCGATGGCCTGCGGACTGGCCCTCGTCCCCCGCCGACTCGGCGGACTCGTCATGGGACTCAGCGCCGCACTGACCCTCAGCGCCGGTGGACTCGTCCGACTCGAGCTTCCCGGCTGGGGAGCTACCACCAGCCTGCTTTGCCTCGGACCCGTGCTCGATGTGATCCTCGCTCGAGCCTCGACGTCGTGGCGAATCTGGATTGGATTTGCCCTCGGCGGTCTGGCAGCCAATCTCCTGGCCCTCGCCCTCCAAGGATCGCTCAAATGGTCCAGCGGCACGGCCGGATTCGCCGCACTCGACGGCTGGATCCAGCGAGCCGCGATCAGCTACCCATTGTGCGGCCTGGCCGCCGGTCTGATCAGCGCCATCGTCTGGTTCCGGCTCTCTGGTCCTCCCGCGAACAAGTCACAGCCGCCGGCCTCCCCGATCGCGCATTGAGATCGCTTAAAGACTTCACCCCATGGTCCACACCTACTGGCTTGGTCTCGACGACACCGACATGCCGGGCACCCCTGGCACCAACCAGCTGGCCAAAGCCCTGGCAGCCGCGTTGCGTCCGTTGATGACCTGCCGACAGATCGTTCGCCACCAACTGCTCGACGATCCACGCGTCCCCTACACCAGCAAGAACGGCTCGGCCAGCCTGATGCTGGTCTCCGATACGCCCGTCGATCTGGACGAACTCTTTGAGTACGTGGCCGTGTTTGTGCAGCGTCGCGCCGAACCGGGGAGCGACCCGGGAATCTGCCTGGCTGTCGACGTTCCGCCCGCGGTAGAGGAGTTTGGGCGTCAGTGCCAGCTGCAGCTGAGCGACCAGGAGACGGCTCGACAGGTGGCCGCCGCCGCCGGCATGCGTCTGCGAGGGCTCGGCGGTACCGAGGGTGGAGTGATCGGCGCGCTGGCCGCCGTCGGGCTCGCTTGCGGCGGCAACGACGGTCGGATCGTCTATTGGCGTGACGCCGACTCGGGCACAGGATGGATGGACGTCTCGCAACTGAAGCATCTGGGCGTCGACGTGGTGCGGCTGCAGGAGGGGACGACCATCCATCAAGGGATCGTCAACGTCGGCAAACACTTGAGACCCAACGTACGGGCCCATCGAGCGGTATTGTTCGTCGAACCCTCAGCGGAGGCAGACAGCCACTGGGAGGCCGTGCGATTGCTATGAGCGCCACGCTTCCTACAACGCTTCCTTCGATGCAACGCCACATGGCTCGACGCCTGGGCTTCACATTGGTCGAACTACTCGTTGTGATCGCCATCATCGGGACACTCGTCGCCCTGCTGGTCCCCGCTGTACAAAGTGCCCGGCAGGCCGCTCAGCGCACGCAGTGTGTCAACAACCTGCGGCAGCTGGCCCTGGCGACCACGGCTTACACGGGCGTCCACGAGCAATTCCCGCCCGGCTTGGAACAGACTCTGATCAGCTCGGCCCCACGCTATCGCGGCAGTTCACTCTTCGCCTTCCTGCTCCCGTTTTTCGAAGAGACGGCCAGGTTCGAGCGATGGAACTTCGAATCGCCACTGTCCAATACCGAAGGCGGTGGCGATTCACTGACTGCGGCCGTCATTCCGTTTCTCGTCTGCCCTACCAACGCCCTGCGTGAGAATCCCACTCAGGTCGCCGAAGGCGTTTACGGCATGACAACTTACGGTGGCAATGGTGGCGTGCGATCCTTTGCCGCCGAACGGGCGACCTTGGATGGCCTCTTCCACACGACAGGGCCCGGCTCCGAACCTCAGCCGAACCAACACCCTGTGCGGCTGGCCGAAGTGCTGGATGGCATGTCCCACACAATTCTGTTCGGTGAACGTCGCCACGACGATACCAACTACGAATCGTTCGCCGCTGCCCAATGGACCGATCCGCTGCAGTACTTGGGACGCTGGTCGGGCTTGGCCGGCCGCAAACGGATCGCCGACGTGACACTCAGCGGCTTCGTGCCAATCAACTATCGCCTGGAGTTTGCTTACGACGAGCGATCGCGTTTCGAGCCACCCCTCGGCTCGTCACCGCAATTCGCGCCGCTGGAGGAGGCTCGCAAGTGCGCCTTCGGCAGCCTGCATTCGGGAGGAGCCAATTTCGTCATGGCAGACGCTTCGGTCGATTTTCTTGTCGAAGACATGGAATTAAACGTGCTGCAGAACCGTTGCACGCGAGCGGGAACGAAACGGTAACCAGTCATTGAAGGGAACAACTTGAGATGAACAGCCGATTGAATGCCGGCCCGAGCGGCCAATTACTCACCAGCCAGCCCGAGCGATCGTCGTGGGGTATCTGCCGGCCGATGATCGTTGTCGGCATGATTTTGGTGCTGGCCGTTTCGGGGAACCACGTTCAAGCCGCCACGATCTCGCTCGGCGCATCACGCGACAACACGCTCTTCCGTTACGACCCGACCGACACCTCGTCGTCGCTCAACAGCAACGGCAGCGGCAATTTTTTCGCAGCCGGCAGCACGCTGCAGCGCGATGCGTTGCGTCGAGGATTGTTGTACTTCGACCTGTCGAGCGTCCCGGCCGGGCAGGAAGTCGTTCCCGGTTCCCTGAAGTTGCAACTCTACGTCGTCGATGTTCCCAAACGCGATCCGGCTGCGAGGCCCTTCTGGATGATCCCAGTCGTCGACAGCGCGTGGGGTGAAGGTGCCTCGCAGACCACCGCCGGCGTCTCGGGTGCAGGTTCCGGCGCCCCGGCTCAGCTGCACGATGCCACCTGGTTCCATTCCGAATACGACCCGGCCACGCACGCCGGTCAGCCGTTTCAGCCCGGCGGTCCTGGCTACTGGCAGGCACCCGGGATTCTCGGCGATGGCCCGTTCAATGCCGCAGCCCAGCTCGGCGCCCCGCTGGGGCTGGTCGCCAGCCAGATCGGCGGCGTGACGTTCGCTGGTGCCGGCCTGGAAGGTGATGTGGATCAGTGGCTCTCCGGCCAGGAAAATCTCGGCTGGCTGGTCCTCGGCGATGAGACTCTCACCGGAGAGAATGAAGCCGGAGTCCGCAGTTTCGGCTCGCGCGAACACGCTAATCCGGACTTCCGGCCGCTGTTGACCTTTGAAACTCGCGCCGTACCTGAGCCGGGAGCCGGAATCCTGCTCGGTCTCGGATTCGCCTCCTTCGTTCGCCGCGCACGGCGACGATCCTAAGCAGGAAATACTATTCCGGCAGGCGCAGTTCGGGGACGTTCGGAATCTGGTCGATGAGTTCGTTGAACTGACCGGGTTTCTTCACTAGCCGAAACGCGTCGTAGGTCTTGCCATCGGCCGTGGCCGCTCGATAGGTCAGCTCGTTGCCTCGCACCGAAACGATCTGGTAGAGCTGAGCGCCTGACGCCACGCGATGCTGGAACGGACGAGGCTCGACTTTGTAGACCTTCGGGCCGCTGACGCTGACGACATACACCGTACCATGCTCGACGACGTTCTCGCCGCTGGCCAGATTGTCGGGAACGGCCAGGCCCGTCCGAGCATAGGTGTGGTCATGGCCCTGCAACACCAGATCGACGCGGTGTTTGTCGATCAGCGGCTTCCAGTGCTTGCGCAGATCGACATTGTCACGCCCCGGCGCGGCCGAAAAGATCGGGTAGTGAAAGCTCAGAATCGACCAGGGCTTGGGATTCTCGTGCAGGACACGATCCAGCCACACGGCCTGCTCTTCGACCTTCTCGATCGAATTGAGCACCACGATGCGGGCGTTGTGATAGTCGAAATAGTAGACGCTGGTTTCCAGTCCCGGCGGACCATTGCGTGGAAAGCCGAATTGAGCCGCCCAGTGGGAAGTCAGTCCGTTCTTGCCGTCGCTTCCAGTCACGTACTCATGATTCCCCGCGGCGGCAACGGTCGGGATCATGCCGTTGAGCCATCCACCGGCGCTGAACCACTCGCCCCACAGAGCATCGTCGCCACCGTTGTTCACCAGGTCGCCAGCGTGCAGCATGAAGCGGGCTCGCGGGGCGTCGGCCTGAGCCTCCCGCACGACTCGTGACCACAGCGACTTGATGTCGTTCTGAGCATCGCCGAAATAGACAAACTCAAATGGCTCATCGGCTTGGCCAGCCGTGGTGAACTGAAACCATTCGCTCCAGTTGACGCCATCACCCACCCGGTAAGCGTACTTCGTTGCCGGCCGCAGATGGTCCCATTCCACGCGATGGTAGTGGCACGGGCCGAGATTTGTTTCCAGTTTCTTGGTGCTGGCGGGGACTCGCAGAGCGCCGGCGGTGAACGCCGGTCCCGACCCCGCCAGGCTCAGCTCGGCGTAGCCCTGCCCCACCACCGTGCTCGTTCGCCACGTCACCGCCTGAGACCGTGACGGATCGCCGGTCCAGGTCAGGCAGATGCGGTCCGGAGTCAGCCTCGGACCCCACAGCTCCCTCGCCTCGGCCGCCGGCGGTGACGGGGGCGCGGATGGGGTTGAGTGGCCTTCATGTGCCCGCAAGGAAACCCCGGCTACCAAGGTGCCAGCCAGGACAGCGGCCAGTGCCAGGCAAATCGAAAGACGCGTCATGAGCGACACCGGTGTCCGTCGAAGGAAGTTGAGGCGGGAAATCGGGGGAAGGTCTAGTATAAACCGAGCGGATGACGCCACAACCCGCAGCCACTGGTCAGGGGGGCACCCCGCCTGCGGGGTGTGCGTTGCTCGGCTTTCGGCGAAGGTTTACGATGAGGGTGTCTAGATCAGGCGAATTAACCCGATGGGGTTTCGAATATGCAAATGAAGGTCCTGGCTCAGGGGCCGGATCTGGTCAAGGTCTGCGTGGCAGGCCGCATTGATCAGAGCCAGTTCCAGCCCGAAGTGGAACCGCTCGAACAGATCCTGGGGCCGGAGGTTTACCAACGGCAGGTGCTGCTGGATCTGCACGGCGTCGAACTGCTCGATTCCTGCGGCGTCGGCTGGCTGCTGAAATGCCACCGCCGGTTTCGGGATCGAGGAGGATCGCTGGTGCTGCATTCGTTGGCTCCCATGGTGGCCAACGTGCTCCGCATTCTGCGGATGGATCATGTGCTGCAGACGGCCGGCACCGAAGCGGAGGCCGTTCGCCGCGCCCAGGAAAGTAGGCCATTGTCATGACAGTCCACAACTCCGATGCGTCGAAGGTCACTCCCGACTTCCGTGAAATCACGTTCGCTCCCGAAATTCTCCCGAAACTGGAACCGTCCGATGCCGTCCTGTTTCTGCTCCAGTATGCCAGCCATATTGGGGCCAGCGACGTCTTCTTCGAACCCGACCTGAACTACGTCACCATCGCCGTGCGCCGGATGGGAACGATCGAACGAGTGGGGGCCGTTTCGCACGAGCAGGGACGGCAGATGATCACGCACATCAAGGCGAGCGCCGGGATGGACATTTCCGAGCGACGGCGCCCGTGTGACGGTCGATGGATTCTCGTCGACCATCAACGCCGGCTCGACGTTCGCATCAATACCATGGCCACTCTCTACGGCGAAGACATGGCGTTGCGGCTCTGGAGCCGTCAGCCGGAAGGCGTGCGGCTGGAAGCTCTGGGAATCCCCGACCGCGAACTCAGCGTCATCAAGTCGATGCTCAGCTCGCCCAGCGGACTGGTCCTGGTGACCGGGCCGACCGGGACCGGCAAGACGACCACACTCTACAGCTGCCTCCAGTTCCTCAACGACGGCACCCGCAAAATCAACACCCTCGAAGACCCGATCGAATACGCCATCGACGGTGTCCGCCAGTCGCAAGCGAACACGAAAATCGGCCTCGATTTCGCCGAAATGCTCCGCAACGTCCTCCGCCAGGCACCCGACGTGATCATGATCGGTGAAGTTCGCGACTCCGACACGGCCACGGCCGTCGTCCGGGCGGCCAACAGCGGACACCTGGTCCTCGCCACGCTGCATGCCCCAGTCGCCGCTGCCGCCGTCCAGAGCCTGCTCGTCCTCGGCGCCCAGCCCTTCTTCCTGGCCAATTGCCTGCTGGGAGTCATCTCGCAACGGCTGATCCGAACCCTCTGCCCGGCCTGCCGCGTCGCCTACGACATCAGCGACTCGCCCGCCACATTTCAGGATCTGACCGACCTGATTGACCCCACGGCTTACCGGACAATCTACGGGCCAGGGCGTTGTGATGCCTGCCGCCACACAGGATACGTCGGCCGCACCGGACTGTTCGAGGTGATGTCGATGAACCCCGAGCTGCGGCAGATCATCGCCCGCAACGGGTCGTCCAAGGAAATCGAGCAGGTTGCCATCCGGGCCGGCATGATCGAGTTCCGCCGAGGAGCCATGCTGGCGGTCGCTCACGGCACCACCAGCACCGAAGAGATCCTGCGCGAGGTCCCCGCCGAGTACCTGGGACTGGAGTAACCACGCAACTCGCCCCAACTCTGGCTGCCGACGAGCGGGGCTCGCTAGCACGCCCCGTGTTGGTAAGGTTGATCTTCTATGGAGAGGCAGCCCAGCGTGTTGGAAGTGGGCCCCCAAATGCGCTTGGTCTTCGGCGCGTTTGTTGAGGGATGCTGCAACATGCGATTCCAGGTCTGTGGGCAGATTCCGGTGCCAGTAATCGGCCAAGGTTGAATCATAAGGCGCCTGTGGCAACTTCAGAGGGTTGAGGCTCACAGTTTGACGATCGATTAGGTTTTCGGGGCGATTGAAGGGGCGCCAGCACGAGTGCTTCAAGGAGGGGTTCCTAGCAGAGATCCTCACCAAGCTCCTGACAGCCGTGAATGCTCTGTCAGGCTCGACCACTCGGCCAGGCCTTTGAACAGGACTCAGCGGACACTCAGAAAGGTCATCATGCCATCCACCTGGGCGAACTCATTCGGCGTTCCCCGGACGCGTGTCACCGGCCTTGGGATGTCGACGTGTGGACGGCGACCGATGGCAATCGAAACGGCGCACAGGGGGCTCTCCCCGCCCCATTCCTGGAGCCTGAGCCCGAGAGAGCGCCGTGGCATCTTGCAGGTCCTTTCCAAACTTCGTCCGATCACCCGCCGAGTTTCCAATTCTCGGGCAGTTCCTGTCGGGCGCATAAGGGCTCGAATCTGGCGATCTGCCTGCAATTGGTGTCATCGATCAGGGAGTTCGGTCATGCACCCTCACCCCAACTTTGGAAGAATCAACATTTGCAATGCGGGAAGTGATAGCAACTCGTATTCGTCGGTCGGAGGGGTGAGTTACACAGACCCTGACCCGTCACCCGAAAAACTGGGGTTTCGCTCCGGTCCGACATGGTCTAGTATCCCGCGCGATTGTCCGGCTTTGTCTGCGTGACAGGCCGGTCGCTTGGCAACCGAACGCTGGATTGGCGGCAATGGAGTGCAGAGGATGATTGACGTAGCTAGCATTACTCAGCTGCAGATGGACACGGTCGAACGATGGCATCAGCAGCCGATCAGCAATTCATACCAGGGGCTGTTGTGGGTGATTTGCAACGAACACAGCTACAACTACCAGTTGTGGCACCAGGAAGATATCGCCCGCAGCCCGGAGGCGTCGGACGGTGAAATTGCCGCGGTCAAACGCCGCATCGACCGGTTGAACCAGCAGCGGAACGACTGGATCGAAAAGATCGACGACGCGATCACGGAGGATCTGGTCGAGCGGCAGATTAAGCCGGCTCGGGACGCTCAGCGAAACACCGAGACGCCGGGAAGTGCCATGGATCGGCTGTCGATTCTGGCGCTGAGAATCTTCCATCTGTACGAACAGCTCGAGCGTCGGGACGTCGATCCGGCTCACCGCGAACGCGTGCAGCAGCGGCTGACGATCTGTCACCGCCAGCAGCAGGATCTGGCGACGGCCCTGCAGCACCTGCTGGACGACATTTACGCTGGCCGGAAACGGCACGGTACCTACCGCCAGCTGAAGATGTACAATGATCCTTCGCTGAATCCCTACCTGTATGCCACACCGGCTTTGGTGCGACGCCACGCCGGGTGAAATCCCACCGGCCGAACCGGGCGCGCAACATGGTGCTGGTTTACTACGATCCGTTCTTTCTTCGTCACGAAACTGGCCACCATCCCGAAAACGCGGGACGACTGGTGGCCATTTGGCATCGCTTGCAGGGCTCGGGATTGCTCGACCAGTGTGCTCAGCCCGGTTGGGCCCCGGCTCCGCTGGACATCCTGCACGAGGTTCACGATCCGTTCTACCTCGACACGCTGCAGAAGTTCTGCTGGGCCGGCGGCGGTCGGATCGAGCAGGACACGATCGTCTGCCGCGAATCGTACGACGTCGCCGCGCTGGCTGCCGGCGCCGTGGTTGACGCCGTCCATCAAGTGGTGGAGGGGCCGAACCGTCGAGCCCTCTGTCTCGTTCGACCGCCGGGCCACCATGCCCTACCGGCCGACGCTATGGGGTTCTGCCTGATGGGGAACGTCGCGATCGGCGCCCGAATCGCCACGCGACGGCTTGGCCTCCAACGCGTCCTGATCGTCGACTGGGACGTCCACCACGGCAACGGAACTCAGGAAGTCTTCTGGGAGGATCCCACCGTCGGGTTCTACTCCATGCACCGCTGGCCGTTCTACCCGGGCACGGGAGCACGAGAAGAAGTTGGTGCGGGACCTGGCCGCGGCTACACGTGCAACTTGCCGATTGAGTTCGGCACATCCCGCGAGTCGATTATTGATCAGTTCACCACGACGCTCGAGGAGTTCGCGGCTCACGTGCGCCCCGAGCTGGTGATGATCAGCGCGGGCTTCGACGCTCACCGGCTCGACCCTGTCGGTTCGCTCGGCCTGCACAGCTCCGACTTCGGCACGCTCTCCGAGGTCGTGCTGCGGGTAGCCGAACAATATGCCGATGGCCGAGTCGTCAGCGTGCTTGAAGGCGGGTATCATCCGGAAGCGTTGGCCGAGTCGGCGGAAATCCATCTGCGATCCCTGCTGGTCGGCTCTTCCCAGGATACGTTCTGACTTCCAGTTGGCGGTGGCCGCCAGATCGGAGTCTCCGGTGAATGCCGTGAATGAGAGCGACGACAGGCAGTTCATGCAGCAGGCGCTGGACTTGGCCAGTCGAGGTTGCGGGCAGGTCGAGCCCAATCCGATGGTGGGCTGCGTCATCGTACAGCAGGGCGAGGTGGTAGGCAGCGGGTTTCATGCCGAATACGGCGGTCCGCATGCTGAAGTCGTGGCGTTGCAGGAAGCGGGCGATCGTGCCCAGGGAGCCACGTTGTATGTGACGCTCGAGCCGTGCTGCCACCAGGGCAAAACGCCTCCCTGCACCGATGCGGTGATTCGCGCTGGGATCGCCCGCGTCGTCGCCGCTCAGCAAGATCCCTTTCCCCACGTCAACGGGCTCGGGGCCGAACGTTTGCGTGCCGCTGGAATTGATGTCCGTATCGGCGTCCTGGGCGAATCGGCTCGCGAACTCAACGCTCCGTATAGAAAGCTGGTCCAGCGGACTCAGCCTTGGGTGATGGCCAAATGGGCGATGACCTGGGACGGCAAGCTGGCCACGCGTCGGCGCGACAGTCAATGGATATCGTGCGAAGCCAGCCGCCAGGCAGTCCACCAGTTGCGCGGCCGAGTTGACGCGATCGTCGTCGGGATCGGCACTGTCCTAGCCGACGACCCGCTCCTGACGGCTCGACCGCCAGGGACTCGCGTGGCGCGGCGAGTCGTTGTCGACTGGGAGGCCCTGACGCCGCTCAACTCCAAACTGGTGCAGTCAGCGCACGACGTTCCGGTGGTGATCGTGGTCAGCGACCGGGCGGCCGCTTCACGCATGCAGCTCCTGGAACAGGCTGGCTGCAAAGTCGTCGGCTGCAGCGGCGTCGACGAACGCCAGCGACTCGACGCCATGCTCAGCTGGATGGGCCGTCAACGCTGGACCAATGTACTCGTCGAAGGCGGCAGCGGACTGCTGGGGAGCCTGTTCGACGCGCGGGCCATCGACGAGGTGCACGTCTTCATTGCCCCCAAACTGGTCGGCGGCGCCGAGGCGCTCACTCCCGTCGGCGGTCTGGGACTCGAACAGATCGCCACCGCTGCCACGTTGCGCACCGTGCAGTGGTCGTTGGTCGATACGGATATCTATCTGATGGGTCGAGTCGACTACTGAACGCGATAGTCTATTGCAGTTGACCGTCCCAAGTGCGATGCGTGGCAGGGTAACCGAGTGAAGAACGAACTGATTGCTATCGGCTGGGTCGCCGCCTTCGGAGCCGTCGGCTCGGTGCTCCGTTATCTGGTCGGAGTGGCCTTCAAATCAGCAGGTTACACCTTTCCCGCCTGGACACTGGTCGTCAACGTGGTCGGATGTTTTCTGCTGGGGCTCCTTGCCGGTGCGGCCGTGCAGCGAGGTCCGTTCTCCGCCGTTGTTCACCCCGGCGTCACAGCCGGATTTCTCGGTGGCCTGACGACATTCTCGGCGCTCAGCGTCGAATCGATTCAGCTGATTCAGCTCCGCGGGCTCAGCTGGGGCTTGGCCAACCTGGCCGTGAATCTTGCACTGGGATTGCTCGCCGCCTGGCTCGGATTTCAGCTGCAACGCTGAACCTTAAGGGCCCTTCCGCGTGCCCTCGCCCCGGTACTTCGGGGACAGGGAAATGGAGAGAGGTGAATGCGTTCCGCAGCGGCATCGAATTGTTCAAGCGAGCCGCCCGCAGCGATCGCCGCTATTCCGTGGACCAAATGATCACGGAACCGTCGTGCAAGGCGGCAGCCAACCGACGTCCATCGGGCGACCAAGAGACGGCATTGACGCGGGTCGGCATACTCCAACACGCCAATTCCGTCGATGTGGCGACATCCCAGATTCGCACCGTTGAGTCTAGACCACCGGTGGCAATGAGTCGATCATCGGGTGACACGGAAACGCTGAGGACCTCGTCCAAGTGTTTACCCACAATTCCGAACCCGGATTGATTGTCGAATGGTGCGTCAACTCGCTGCAGCAGTCCGCTGGAGTCACCCAGATAAATCGATTGGCCGTTGCTTGACATTGCCAAAGAATTCAACGAGTGGGACTCCGTTCGGTCGACTAACGAATCTCCAGACCGCCAGTCATGAATCTCCACCTTTCGGTTCTCGTCGATGGAAACTACTTTGGCTCCGTCTGCGGAAAACGCCAGTCCCCTGACCGTGTCACCCAATTGCCATTTTCCGAGTATCGGCAAATCGCCGGCAAGATCGTCTGATGCCAGGTCCACAACGTGACAAGTGTTCTTATTGCCCGCAAATGCACACCAACGACCGCTCCGATCGATCGCGATTGTCCGCACAATATTCTGGTCTTTCGCCAACACTCGATTCGTGCCCGTCGCGACATCCCACGATCGCACAGTCCCGTCATACGCCCCGGAATACAACGTCGCACCGTCTGATGAGAACACCGCACAACTGACCAATGCGTCATGTCCAACCAAACACCGGATGACTCGCATCTCCTGAATATCCAGCAGACAAATCGAGCCTTCGTCGGAAGTTGAGGCAAGCATCTTGCCATCGGGACTCCAGGCAAGCCCCCACACCTCGCTCTTGTGAGACTGGACGAGCCACATGCCACCTCGCGCGCCCAGATCACGCACTCGAATCCGATTGACGAAATCAGCTTGAGTAAATCTGGTCCCTCGTGAATCAAAGGCTCGTGGCCCCCCAGTCGCGTAGGGTTCCAGTCGTCGATGTCGAAGTGCCAACGTGTCCAGATCCAGGCAGTCGACCGAATTCAACTCAACACCGTTGACGGAAAGCGGACCACTGAGGTGGATGCAGTCGGCCTGTTCATCGACGGAAAGAGCACGCAGCCTGGAATTCGGAACTTTCCCCTCGATTCGGCCGCCGCTGATTGGATCAATCACGGCGACGTAGTCCGATCCGTTGCACACAACAAGGTTGTCACCCGAAGGCCCGGCAAGGATGGAGCCGTAGTCCCTGCTCGGAGGAAGCGGGAACTCCATTTGTTGTGACCAATCGGCTGTTTGCCAGACAACCATGCGATTGGCGATGTCATCACGCGGGATTTCCTGGTAACCAGCGGCAAGTGCAAAGCGATCTTCATTTCGTGTCCAAGCCAGGCCGTGAAGGTGGGTCACGTTATCGGTCGAAAAAGCACGTACTGGCCGCATGCCTGGCTCGAACGGTAAGGTATAGAATTCCACTGAAACGCCCGAATCTTGCTTGCTCGGCACCGCAAATTGTTTCCCGGATGGAGAAAAAGCAGCCCTTGCATGAGAGCCTCGTCCCATCATTTGAAACGTTCCCCAAGTCAACTCGCCTCGATCGCTCCAGGAGTACCAATGGCCCTGAGGTTCCTTGCCAACGGCAATCAGATCATGCCCCCCGGGTGCCAACGCCAGCCATTCTACGATGCTCTTGATCGGAGCCAACTCCTGAACAAGCTCGCCGCTCTCGGAATTCCACACGGAGACGCGCCCACTGTAGTCGCCGGCAAATATTCGAGGACCATTAGGTTCGATTGCAATTGACGAAATCTGAGGGCCCTTGGTATCGAGGGTGCGGCAACTGCCCAGGGAGACACTGCGGAGCAGGCCGATTTCAAACCGAAGTGGAGAAGTGTCACGAAAAAGCGGATGCGTTTTCAATAGGTTGGCCAAACGAACTGTATCACCTGTCTGATACATGCGGAACCCGTCTCGAACCGCGGCGGCATAGGCAAACTGTCTGTTCCGTTGGGCTTCGGCGCGGCTGATACTTTCCTGTTGAGCAACTTGCTGCACGAGCTCGCGTTCGCGAACCAGCCCCGTACTCAAATCGCCATTGATCCGCCGCAAATTGTAGACGTACCAGGCGCTGATGATCACAAACGCGGTGCTGGTCACCAGCAGCGCCAACAACATTGCAGCAATATTGCGATGCCGGTAGGCCCATCGTACCAATGTGTGCATCAGCCCGATTGGACGAGCCAAAGTCGGTTCGCCGTTCAGGAATCGGCGCAGGTCATCAGCCAATTGTCGAGCGGAGGCATATCGCTGGTCCGGGCGTTTGGACAAGCATCGAATGCAAATGGCTTCCAGATCCGGCGGGCAGCTGGGCTGGTACTTACGACAACGGACCGGATCGTCGTTGGCGACCTGACGCAAAACGTCGGCTACGCTCGGGCCGGTAAACAAGGCTCGGCCAGTAATCAATTCGTAGAGCACCGCGCCGAGAGAATAAATGTCGGCTGTTTGGTTCACTGTTTGACGAGACGTCGAGAATTGTTCCGGTGCCATATACGCCGGAGTTCCCATCATGATTCCGCTTTGCGTGATCCCTTCGTCCGTTTCGCAAAGCTTGGCCAGTCCAAAATCGGTCAATATGGGCCGACATTCGCTTAAAGGCTGGCCCAACACCTCGTCATGTACTGATTGGACTGTGCCGAGTTGTTGATCGTTTCGCTGTGAGCCGTCTGCGGCAGTGGTCAGCAGGATATTCGCCGGTTTGATGTCGCGGTGCAGAACGCCTTGCTCGTGTGCATGGGCCACGCCATCGGCCAGCGCGGCAATAAAAGCGGCCGCCTCCTGGCAAGTGGGCCAGGCTTGCCGATTGAGCAACCAGGTAGCCAGATCCGGTCCGGCGTAGAGGTCTGAGACAATGAAGGAAATATTGCCCGCTTGCGCTACTTCGTGAAGCCGTACCACATTGGGATGAGACAGCCTCGCGGCGGCTCGTCCTTCGCGAATGAACCTTTGCCGCGAGTCCTCATTCAGCTGGTGCGACATCAGCGGCACTTTGATGGCGACGTGACGGTGCAGCAGTCCATCAAATCCCGCATAGACGATCCCATTGCCGCCACTGCCGATCTCCCGCAGCAGTTTGTACCGGCCAAGATCTATCGGAAATTCTAAAGGTGTTAAACCAGAGTCGATATATTGGTCGAGTGGAAGGCCGTCGGCTGAGTGACGCAGTTCCGCCCTTACCCAATGACGGGCAATGCTCAGCATGTCCACAACATCTTTGGCAGACTTCCAATCGGCGCCCGCTTGCTCGAGACTGCTCAGTGCTAAGCGGGATCGTGCGTTATCCGAGTGGAAAGCATAGTCCCACAGCGCCGACTCGAGATCGGCTTCGCCGTCGGGGCCTTCTCCAGATACAAATCCGTCTGCTGACATCGATCTTTACCGCACTTCCAACTTATCGGTCACGCAACCGATCCTTGAGCAACAGCACGGCACGAACCCACATCTTCCGCACAGCGTCAGCGCTTTTGTTCATGTGCCGAGCAATGTCTTCGAGCGAGTTTTCTTGAAGGCTCCGTTGAATCACGACTTCTCGATACTCGGCGGGAAGTGAGGAAATCAGGTGCAGAAGCCTCTCGATATCCTCGCGTACCATTGCCGAATGGCTGGGCGTAATCCCAGGATCCACGATGATATTATGCTGAGGATCGGTAGCGAAGCCCTTGGGATCGTTGCCCGCTTCGCGGTCAATATCCCGCTTGTGTGTGCTGCGATATGATCGCGCTAAGGATCGAGCACGATTGATCAGTATTTGTCGCAATAATCCCCGGAATTCGCGTTCGGACTTCCCGCGAAAACCGTGAATCGCTTGCAGAGCCAATAACTTGGTGTCCTGCACCAAATCGGATATGCCAATCTTGACTCGCAGATCCGGACACAATTCTCGTTCCGCCAGAGCACAAAGCCAGCGATGGTATCGCTCTGTCAGCTCGCCCATGGACTGAGCACACCCACCCTGGGCTTTTTGGAAGGTAGATTCGGTCAGCGAGTTGCGGTCGCCCTCTTCAGCCGAAGGTGCATTACCTTCCATAGTACGAATTTCCAGCAACGAATTGTGCTCAATCATCTGGTTGTACAATCGATCTTGCCACGCTTGCCAATAACGTCCGGCCTCAAAGTGAGCATAACGCGTAGCATTGACGGCCCGAGGCGACGCACCTTACACGAAGTGTTTATGCGATTCCCCGGGGACGTGCGACTCGCCCTTGCCCGCTTCTAGCCATGTACTTCCCGTGGCCGTTTCGATTGAAACTCCAGATTCTCTCACTCGGCGGATTACTGCCCATCGACTCCCACAATTCAGCCGTAGCGTTCCCACCGTCGGCCTACCGTCCGTCGGGCTGTTCCCTTAATCCCTCGATATGCCCTGACGCGGCCACTGAAATAACAACCCCCAGAATAGCGCAATTCGCGGGATTTTCAACTAATGGGAGCCGACAGCTACATGTTTTTTGGAAAATTCGCGTCCGCTTCCCGTACGGAATGCACCTTAACGATAGTGGGCCAACTTGTCGCGAAGCCGTCGCAGCACCCTGAAGGAGCTCACCGGCCGAACCCCTTATCCACTCCGATAGACCGTCTTTCTAACCTCGTTCGCGCTTCCTTGCCGAGCGGAGTCTGTCGGTATGCGCGTACCCTCGCCCCGGTGCTACGGGGAAAGGGAAAGGCGAGCGGGTTAATGCGTTCAGCAGCGGCGTTGAGTGGTACATGCGAGTCGCCGTGCGCGCAGCTGCCATGCTTTTCCGCCCAAGTTCATGGTTAGGCTAGTGAATGCCGATCCCGCCTGATTCGACGCGTTATCCATACATGTCGCCCAATCGACCCAGCTCTTTTTCGTACTTGTCCTCGACGGCCTCAAAGTCCCCATAGCTTCCGTCTGGCATTGGCCCGTTCATGGCCACAAAACCGAGATAGAATCGAAACAGCTCATCAGCCGACCGAAACAATAGATACCAGTCCCAGTCGCAGTTCACCGACAGAAACAGATCGTCGGCAGCCATAAACAACAGCGACATATTCGTATAGCCGATGTAGCAGACGTCGTGGCCGGCCGCATCCCGAAACAGGGGCCCGACGAGGCGGCCACGCGGAATCCGGGCTCCCTTGTCCCACCACCGTCGCCAAAGACCGGGACTTCCGATGTTCATAACCCAACGGACTCGCTCCCCTCGGCAATCAAAACAATACTGGGCGCGCAGTCCGTTAAGATCTTCAAGAAAACTCATCGTAGCGCTGCTTGGATCGTACCCCAACCAACGCAGTCGACGAATGAACCCATTCTTGTCCACTCGCCCTCGGCCGGACCAACCACTGTTCTCGAGCAGGCTCCGGACGTCCGCACTAAGGTTGAACTGTGTCATCGAAATGGACTGCGAATTGGCAACAAGTAGGGAAAAGCGTCCAATAGCGACTGCCCGTGTCTCAGTTCACCGTTCATGTGAAATTGGAGCGGCTCTTCGGAATATGTCATTCACCCTGATGGCGTTATCGACCTTAATCAGGTCGCCTGTGTCTGCCAACCTTTCCATAACCAGTCCCTGTCGTGGGTTGAGAATGGGTTTGTAGCATTCCTTTTTTTGACTGCTGAGCGGCTGATTCTCCTACACCATAATGTGCGCAACATTGCAAACGTATCTCCGAACTCGGCCGACAAACTCATCCGAACCACCTGTACATTCACCACGACAATCCATTTCTCCAGCCTCGGCCGGGCTCAGTTACCGGGCGAAGACGGCGTAGACAATCACTGCGGCGTAAATTGCTGTTGCCGTCAGCACCGCGATTGCAGTACCCCATGCGTCGCTTGCTTTCCTAGCGAACAGTCGATTGATCCATCTCAAAGGCAACTGATAACTGGCCAGCAAGAATGCAACGGCACTGATTACGAAAACCGGCTTGGAGGACAGTGGCTCACGAAGATCGGCCAAGCCGCCCAGTGGTCGAGGATCATGGACCCATTGTGGCAGGAAACTTGCGAAAGCCAGAATGACCGCCAGTAAGCTGATATCCACGAGGATGTCGAGCACTCTCATTTTTTCGCCATTAGTTGGCGGTCTCCAGTTCATTGTCAGATCCAGCTAGGCTATCAGTCTCTTTGGGAAACAACAGCGTTCAGGGGCCATGCCATGCGAAAGTCATCTTCGGAGTTCCGGGCGTCGGGAATCACGAATTGATCCACAGATAATTCAACCGTCCAGATCGCCACTTCTTGACCCTTCGCCGAGCTCCAATGCTTGACGATGATACGGTGTGGCATATAGATTTCGGTGGATTTCCGGAAGTCGGTGTTCTCCAGAGTCAGATCTGACCGTGTTCCGCGCCGACGTTCATATCCTCGGATCGCATATCGATACTCGGGATCGCAGGTCCATAGGTGCTCGGCGGTATTGTCCGTCCAACGAATCTTGACCAAACCTGTGGCGTCATCCGGTTGGATCTCGACATGATCAAAAAACTTGTCATCAAGCCACTCGTCTGCGCCGAAAGCCCTGAGACCAACGGCGTGCGACAATAGTTCACGTTCGCTCCAAATCACTTTCTTGCCGATGAACCCCGAGACCGTTTGATTGTCGTCAATCAGTGTTTCAAAAGCTTTTTTGGATTGGGCGAATGCTATCTTGGGCTGACCAGGATTCTCGGCATGCCGTCGTCTGTCGAGGGGCTCGCAATAGAACCGAGACTGCCCCTCGTAAAACCGAAACTCACCACGATAGGTAGTAGTTCCCTGCCGGAGTATGAGTCTGCTGTCCGGAACGGGTTGGTTTCCCGCCGGACCGACGGCGTCATAATTGAATGTCTCGGTCAGCTGAAACGTGGCCGAGAAATTTCTTAGGTGAGCATGTCGCGCCCTTAACGCCGCGATGATCAAATGGGGCTCGGTACTGCCGCATGTGCTAACAAGCGTCAAGGACACCGTTATGGCAATAGTGACGGCTCGAATCATCGATCTAACCCCCTTGGCGGCTTGATTCAATCGCCAGTATGGACGCTTGGCGACGGTAAAGTCAAATGCGCGACTAGGTCTCGGCGCACGAAACGCGGCACTGCCGGGCGAGTTCGTACGCCGGAAACAAGTAGCTTAAGACGATCGAACCCCCGGGCCTGCGACTCCAGAGGCCGCGGCCGCGAGGTGGCAAGTGCCCAGCGATTCTAGCGTCGCGAAGATCGGGTCCCATCGGAGTGCTTCCGAGGGTGCTCCCGAAGTTGGCCGTGGCCGTGCCACAGCCAGTTTCTCCATTTGACGCCCCCGTCTCGGGTACTACAACGGTGATACATTGGTACACCTCGGAGCCCGGTACGTATGATCAAGAACTTCGTCCGACATGGCAACAGCTGGGCCCTGGTGATCGACCGTCCGATTCTCGACTTGCTCAAGCTGCGGCCAGAAGATCCCGTAGAGATCACGACGGATGGCAAGTCGGTGATCATCGCCCCCGTAGCGTCGGACGACCAGAAATCTCAGGTGCGAGCCGCACGAACAACTGTAAACTCTCGCTACAAGAAGGCGTTCCGGAAACTGGCGCAGTAATCCGTGTCGCCAATCTTCCTCACACTGAATGATGTTCTGGAATCGCACGCACATCAAATTGCAACCTACGGAGGCGTTGACGGAATTCACGACCTGGGCCTGCTGGAATCGGCCGTCCTGCAGTCGTCAGCCATGTTCGGTGGTTCTTATCTGCACACTGACTTGTTCGAAATGGCAGCGGCGTATCTGTACCATTTGGTGATGAATCATCCATTTGTCGACGAACTGAATCAAGCCACTGGCCCGATCGAGTAACACGAGCGGCTCGGCGGGCTGTTGCGGTATTACCATCGGCCAGCTGCATAGCGGCCCGACCGTCTTCAGCCGTGGATGTCCACATCGGGCGCCGATCCTCCGCACCCTAAAGAAATTCGACCGCCAATCGTCCCAATCGGCCTCGAAGATTTGCCACGATGGCCGACGTTCCCTCATTCGTCATAGCTCGACTTTCTGACTGGACGGGGTGCGTTGCAAAATAGGGCTGAAATGGGGTATAATTGGGGCATGAGTACCGACCCTTCCCAAGTACATCTGACTCCTGAGCAGCAGCAGTCATTAGCCGATTTGGCGGACAAGGCTGGAAAGCCGTGGACGCTTGTTTTTAGCGAGGCCTTGGGGCAGTACCGTGTACGGTACGTGGAAAGCGGCGAAAAGAGGCCAAAGGCGGTTTTTGGCGGAGCCAAGGGGCTTTTTACGATGGCCGCCGATTTCGATGCTCCACTCGATGATTTTCAGGAATACGAAGAGTGAGGCTTCTCCTCGATACGCACGCTTTTCTCTGGTTTGCGGGTGGGAGTCCACGACTGAGCGAGCGAGCAAAGTCTGCCATTGAGGCTGAATCGAACGATATTCTTGTTAGCGTGGCATCCCTTTGGGAAATTGCCGTTAAGACAAGTCTCGGGAAAATGAAACTTGCCAGCTCATTCGACGACGTAATCTCTGAAGCAATATCAGTCACCGCAGCTAAAGTGCTTCCCATTGGTCTATCGGAATTGGTCGTTGTTGCAACTTTGCCATTTCACCACCGCGACCCATTTGACCGTCTGTTGGTGGCACAGGCCCAGGTCGAGCGACTGACCATTGTGAGCGTTGACGATCTCTTGGATGACTACGGCATTCAGCGGATCTGGTAACGGTTGGCCGCACCTTGCATGGCATCCGTCTAATTCTCCGCAGGATAGACGAAAGCTTGAGTGTTCATTGGTCGCCAGGGATGGAAGTCCACGCTCTGTTTCTGTGCCTCATGACTCAGTATTAAGATGGACTCCTTCGAGCCGGCCGGTGGCAACTGTTGTTGGTCATCCTCGCCAGCTGGATCAATCGCCAGCAAGCCGAGGTGATGGAATATCTCCGCTGGCACCGGACGCTGGTCGCGCAGAAATGGGACCACTCGGCCAAGCGTCGCCAGGCTGGTCGGCCGCTGGTGGACGCCGAGATCGTCGAGCTGATCGTGAAAATGGCTCGCGAGAATCCGTCGTGGGGTTACGACCGCATCCAAGGGGCACTGGCCAATCTCGGCCACCGGGTCTCCGATCAGACTATCGGCAATGTGCTCAAGGAACACGGCATCGAGCTCGCTCCGCGCCGCAGGAGTGAATCGTTCTGGGGTACTTTTCTCAAGTCCGACTGGGACGTGTTTTCGGCCGTGGATTTCACCACGGCCAATCCGCACGAGGCATCGCCACTCACTGGGTTCTGGGCACATGTTCACGCAAATGCACTCACAGATTCTGCCGAAGAGCCTCGAATTTCTTGACCCGACAGCGTACTGATGCAGCTTGGCACGGCTCTCCGGGCTATCCAACGCCCAGTCGGCGCTTTTGTCGTCATGATGCCAGCCATTTTGAGGTAAATTGACAATTGCGTCACCTCATCGAGCGCTGTAACTTAACTTTCGGCCGACATTTTTGACCGCACGGGTCAGTTGCATGTCAGACGACGCAAATCCAGGTGCTGAAACACGCAGACCTGCGAAATCGCATCCGGTAATCCGTGTTCGCCCGTCTTGGCCGTGGCTGATGGCAATTGTCGGCACGACCGCATTAGCTTTGATCGGAGTACAACATTTAGGTTGGGCGAGCTCGAAGCCGTCATGGGACTTAGTGGCCATTCTGGCGTTGGCGAACTTGGCAACCTACGTGTGGATACGGATCGGTACTCATTGGACTTTGCCGCGACAAGTCAGCGCAGTGCTCTTGATTCTGGCGGCCCAATCGATTTTCTGGTCATTGGTCCGCCTGGATGGATTCGCGGGCGATGGACGAATTATCTTCAAACCGCGATGGGAGCGGACTACCGAGCAACGCTGGCTTGAGTTTGCAGAGCGAAACGCGAAGGCGGGAAAGAGCGCTGAGTTTCCGCCGAATGCTCAGGACGATTCGCCCGCATTCCGAGGTGCCGATCGATCTGGAGAATTCCAATGTACCGAGCTGGACACCAACTGGGCCAATAATCCTCCGCGCTTGCTTTGGCGGCATCCGGTTGGCCCGGGCTGGTCTTCGTTTGCCGTGGTGGGGCCATATTGTGTGACACAAGAACAGCGTGACGCCTCCGAATCGGTCGTGTGCTACGAAGTGGCGACCGGTCGGGAAGTTTGGCAGTCATCTCCGATGATTCACGCGGGTAAGGTGATCGTGGCCGGCGGCGTCGCTGGTTCGCTGATAGCCTTTTCTGCCGATCGCGGCAATTTGTTGTGTCGATCAGGCCCGCGACCGGCCGGCTACAGTTCGCCTCAACTGGTCCGTGAAACTCACGGAGATCAAGTACTACTGCTGGACGGAGTCGGGCTCTACGGCCACGACATGGAAACGGGAAACGAGTTGTGGAGCGTTGAATGGGGTGACAGTTCCGACGAGTATGTGAATGTTGGTCAACCGATAATCTTGCGGACTCTCGATGACGCAAGCGGCTATTCGGTCCTGATCTCTTCGGGCTACGATCGTGGAACGTGACCGTTGCCTTCGGCGCGTCTGGACGCGGTTGATAGCATTGTAAATTTCAGTGCTAGCAAAACGGAGGCCGTAGCGATGACGAGAGTAGGTAACGACGGCAAGTCGGATCGGTGGCGGGCGTTGTTGGCTGAGAAGGAGACTTCGGGGAAATCGGTCGTGGAGTTTTGTGGGCGGCATGGATTGCCGGTGCACCAATTCTACTGGTGGCGTCGCCGCTTGGCGGAGGGCAGTGGTATGAATCCGCCTGCCAAGCAGTCGGTTCCGTCGTCTTTTGTCCCCGTACGGTTGTCGCTGACTCAGTCGATGATCGAAGTCATTCACCCTGGCGGCTGCATGGTGCGCATATCAGGATGTGTTGATTCGGCCGCACTGCGAAGCGTGCTGGAGGCCTTGCGTACCGGGGAGGCGTAACATGTTTCTGTTGTCGCCACAGACGAAGGTCTTTCTGGCCGCAGGTTCGACTGACATGCGCAAGAGTTTCCGGTCACTTGTGACTCTTACGGAATCCATTCTGGAACAGGATCCTCTGTCAGGCCATCTGTTTGTGTTCGTCAATGGGCGTCGTGACATGATGAAGATTCTGCACTGGGACGGCTCGGGATTCTGGATCTGGTACCGCCAACTCGAGCGGGGCACTTTTCAGTTGCCCGGTCCGCAAGCGTCCCCGGAGACTCCAGGAGTCGAACTGACGCCGTCACAGCTATCATTGATCCTCGACGGCATCGATCTTCGCTCGGCACGTCAACGGCTACGGCACTATCAGATTGCTGACTCGACCAAGTAGACCGGCTGTTGCAAACCTTGGCCAGGCCCGTTGCGTATTCAATTACGCGACGGGCCTTTCTCTTGGGGTTCGTCCGAGGCAGGCAGGAGCCCATATAATGCCCCGCAGACGGACCGAACTTCCCCGGACGCTCAAAGGATGTCACAAGCTCATCCTTGAGTTGTACGAGACCATCGACGAACTGCGAGCCCGTATCGCTCAACTGGAGCGTGAACTCTACGGTCCCCGTCGTGAACGATTCATCAGTGATGGTCGCGTTAAATCCACCCTTGCTGTACCGGACCTGCAGAATGAAGATCAGCCGGTTGTTGATTCGGTAACTTCCCAGGCCCCTCTCGCAGAGTTCGAAGAATCCGCAGCACTCGCGATAGATTCTGACAAGCACGATGGTATCGAAGAATCCAGCGACCGTCCCAAACGTACATCGAAAGGTCGGCGGCCACGCACTTATCCTGCCAGCGCACCCCGGGTGAAGGTCTTTCACCCACTGAACGAGACCGTTGTCCCGCCGGAAGTCATGCATGACTCCAGGGCCAGGCGTTTCTATCGATTCGTCAGGGAAGAGGTCGAACTGCCTCAGCGTCATCTGCGGATCATCGAGCATTATCAGGAGGTGATTGCGGTCGACGATCCAGGCCAGGTGTCCACAGTGATGTACACCGCGCCCGTACCTGCGCCCTTTCTGGATCGATGTTACGCCGGCAACTCCCTGTTGGCTTATCTGGCGGTGAGCCGATTTTCAGATCATTTGCCCTACTATCGCGAAGAGGACATCCTTCGTCGGGAAGGACTGTCGATTCACCGTTCCACCCAATGGCGATGGATGCGAGGACTGGCTCGAGCGGTGTCGCCGTTGGTCGACTTGATCCGTCAGAGACTGCGGACTTCGCCAGTCCTGGGAATTGACGAGACTCCCTGCCCGATAATCGATCCCAGCTTACCTCATACTCGCAGTGCCTATCTCTATGCTCAATTCGGCGACGACAGCCAGCCTTATGCCGGTTTCTACTTCGCCGATCACAAGACGCGGGCGAACATCGAATCCATGCTGCAAGGTTTTTCCGGAGTCTTGCAGTCCGACGCCTACATCTGCTATGAATTGATTGCCGAAGCATCGTCTGATCAGATTCAGCCAGCAAGTTGCTGGGCTCATGGCCGCCGCAAGTTTGAGCCCCTGGTGGTCCCAGGCAAGAAGTCCAAAGCGAGCTGGATCCTGAAAGCCGTCCAGAAGCTCTATGATATCGAAGATCGTGGTCGCGACCTGATGCCCGTGGGTCGATTGGCACTAAGGCAAGCTGAATCCAAGCCCATCGTCGAAGAGATTCACCGTTGGTTGCAGCACATTCAGGCAACGGAACGGCCACGGGCGGCAATCCGCAAGGCGGCCAACTATTTCCTCAAGCGTTGGGACTCATTTACGCGTTTTCTCACCAATGGCTCAATCCGCATCGATAACAATGCCACCGAGGCGGTGATCAAGAAAGACGAGCCAGATTACCCCGGATTGTCGTGGTTGTTCGCCACGCCACGAACCAATTAGTATAGCGGTTCCAGCCTTGCTGGAAGTCGTTGAGTGGTGCCGTAAGTGGTCTATTCACGGAGGAAAATCGTGCGAGCCACCCCAAATCGCGTCCCCCCCCGCGCGGATCCCGCGATGCAAGCAAGCTAGCAACTCTTTGGGCACGCCTTCCCGACGCGGCTCGAAGAAACGTACTCGCGGCCGCAACACGAATCATAAAGGCTCACGCCCTTCCTCACGGCGAGGAGGTACAGCATGAGCGATAATCCGGTTGCCCGGCGACAACGTACTCTGCAGGCTCAGTTAACTAGCCAAAAGATTGCCACCCGCCATCTCGCCAAGTTGGCGATGATCTACGTGCGACAGTCAAGTACTCGGCAGGTGCGTGAGAACGTCGAGTCGACACAGTTGCAATACAACCTCGTGGACCGTGCGCGGGCGTATGGTTGGCAGGCAGATCGGACGCAGGTAATCGATGAGGACCTTGGCGTAAGCGGTCAAAGCGTTGAAGGCCGAGCTGGGTTTCAGCGTCTACTGGCGGAGATCTCACTCGGCCATGTGGGAATTGTATTCGGTATCGAGATGAGTCGCCTTGCCAGAAACTGCCGGGACTGGCATCAGCTCTTGGAGCTATGTGCGTTCTTTGATACGCTGATCGGTGACGCCGATGGAATCTACAATCCCCGCGAATACAACGATCGACTGCTACTCGGACTGAAAGGCACCATGAGCGAAGCTGAGTTACACATCCTTCGCGGGCGTTTAGAGGCCGGACGAAAGAATAAAGCACGACGGGGCGAGTATTTTGCCCAGGCCCCAATCGGATATGTTCGTACCAAGGACGGCATGGCAATGGATCCCGACGACCAAGCGCGTCATGTGGTCCAATTAATATTCCAGAAATTCGATGAACTAGGAAGTGTTAATGCCGTGATGCAAATGATGCGGCGTGAGGGCCTGATGGTTGGCGTTCGTCCATCACACGGGAGCGTCAGTGGACCAATTGAGTGGCGAATGCTCACTCGAAGCACGATTAACCGGATTCTACACCATCCAATTTACGCAGGTGCGTACATCTATGGTAGAGCACTGGCAGATCCAACGCGCCGCACCGAAGGAAAGACCAGAGCAGCCAGACGATTAGCGTCTCAGGAAGAATGGCAGGTGTTTTTGCCAGATCGATTACCCGCTTACATCTCGTGGGAGCAGTGGGAACGGAATCAGCGCCGAATGAAAGAAAACAGCACTTCGTTTAGTGCGGGGCCTCCACGTGGCGCATCATTGATAGCCGGGCGAATCACGTGCGGGCGATGTGGCGCCAGAATGCCTGTATCCTACAAGGCATCTAGGAGGCCATATTTCTGTTGTAGCCAGGCAAGGATGAACCTTGGCGAACCTCTGTGCCAAATGTTCGACGGAGGCGCTGTCGAATCGCTCATTGAGGAATTGATTCTCACCGCGCTCGCTCCGGCCTCAGTGGACCTGAGCCTTCAAGCTGCCGAAGCGATCGATGGTGATCGCGAAAGGCGTGAAGCACAATATACTCATGCGGTGGAACGGGCGATCTATGAGTCTGAACTGGCACGTCGCCGTTACGAAGAAGTGGATCCCAGCAACCGTCTAGTGGCTGCTGAATTGGAACGTCGCTGGGAGTCGTTATTGCAAGTACAGCGCAAGGCCGAGGAAGCGTTGAACCGTTTTCGCCAAGAGATACCGACTCACTTGGCAGTAGCGCAGAGACAGGCGATTCTCGAGATGGCGGATAGCTTTCCGAAACTTTGGCGTAGCGAATCTACGACGGCGGTTGACCGCCAGATAATTGCGCGTGCGCTAATCACCAACATTGTCGTGACGGTCATCGGTAACACTGAACGACTCTCTGTTACAGTGCATTGGGCCGGTGGCCTGCAGACTCACCATGAGAGTCGTCGCCATGTTCAGTCATTTGACAAGCTGGAAGCGTCGCGCGAGTTAGCGGAGCGGGCAGGTCAATTGTACAACGAGGGATATCCACTTTCTGAGATCGCCAAGCAGCTCAACATCGAGGGCTATCGCCCGGCTAAGCAAGAGCAATTCACCAAGACATCGATCGGTGCGTTTTGCAACATGCTGCGACGCAAGGGAATTATTTCGACCGCACCGAAGATCGCCCGCCATTTTTGGCGAGCAGGAGCGATCTGTGAGCGAGTTGGCATTGCCAAACCAACACTTAGCGGATGGCGTCGTCGAGATTGGATACAGTATCGGCAGATTGGCGAACGATACATCTACTGGGCAGATGTCGATGAATTGAAGCGACTTAAGGCACTCGCAAAGCATCCGGCGCATGGATCAACACCGACTCCCACAAGTCTCACCACGCCCGTCAGCAAGATGCCGTCACATCCCGCGGCAAATCTTGAGAAACAATGAAGACAAGGAGTGTATTGTGACTAAGCCATCAAGGGTGCAGTCATGGGCAGGAAGGCGTGGCTCTTCCTCGGCAATCACACGGCCGGAGAGACTGCGGCCAGCCTGTATACTCTGATCATGTCCTGCAAACGACACTGTATTGACCCTCAGTCTTACCTTCTGGATGTGCTCAACCGCGTGAAGACGGCGACTGCCGATGAGCTGGAAGACTTGCTGCCTGATCGGTGGATCTTATCGCACCCTGAGGCCTACGTTGAACAACGAGCTCAAGAATCAGCGGCCGCGGCCGACCGCAAACGGACTCGCCGACAGGCACGACGTCCGCGTCTCGCCGCCTCTTGAATCTGGCACTCCCCATGATCCCACCGGTCAGCCTTTACTCACCGAGCGAAAATCGCTCAGGTGACGCTAGCTGACTGCGCGCCAAACGCAACGGTCACTGCTGGTCGCCTCTCCCCTCGACTGGCCATCTCTGGCGCATGAAAAAACCACAGGCCGCTGATCAGTGGCTCTGTGGTCTCTCGTCATCAGCTTTCGTCAGCGTTACGGTCGCGGTGCGTCACCTGCTTGCGGTGGGTCGTCGCTATTCACCGTCTGCTTTGGGTGGAACCCTGACCATGCAACACTCTATTTTGGAACCGTGAAGGTTGGCTTCGGCCCGACTTCTGAATCCGCAACCGGACCTTGTGTCAACACAATTGTCCTCGGGCAACGGATACGATATCGGTCCAATGCTTCGTCCGTCACTGACGTATTAGAATCTCTGATTATCCATAGCTTAGTCAGACAGGGAAGAGACTCAACAGTCTTGCCAGTCGCCGATGTGTTGATCAAGGCGAGTTCGCGAAGACAAGGAAGACTGGGGACCGGAGTAAGACTGTCATCGGTGACACTCTCTCCAGAGATCCACAAAACTTCGAGTTGCTGCATGGCAGGGAGAAACTGTTGAATGGCTGAAGGCGACAGGCCTTCGGTGGAAATTGCTAAAGCGCGCAGGCGCTTTAGCCTTGCCAGGTGTTTCGCACAGTGGTTACTCCGTCTGCCGCGACCGATTGCGTCTAGTGTCTCAAGTTCCGGTACTTGCGCGACAAATTCAATTGTCTCGTCCGATGCTTCAAATAGAGATATGGAAGAAATTCGTCGCGGGAACCACCACGACTGACTAAGCCAGTCCTCCCTGAGATCAGTTGCACTTGGCCGCAGGCCTACGTCACGGTTTGGTGAAGGCAATAATGGCATACGGATGTAACTTGGCATCCCCTTCTTTTCATCAAGTAGATACCGGATCGCCGACGCGCGTCTTCTTAGCATTCCGGCCCGCACTGCAATCACACCAACGGCTACCGAGAGCCCTGCAAAGCCGAAAAGTAACGTGCACAAACGAAAGCGAATACTAAACCGGTTCATTTAACAGGCTTTACCGGTAACTCTTTCAAACCCGCCTGGTCAAGAGAGGTCGACATGCATCGCCCTGTCGCGGGATCCGTAGGTGCAGAAAAGACCTTTGATTTCTCAAAAGCGGGAAATCCGTTGCCATCCACTTCCAGATGCTGAAGTATGCAAACGGACTTCATCGCCGCCTCACATGGGCATTCCAACGCCGATTTGACAATTACATTAATCCAGAGGTTTCTCACATAACCCTCAACATTCTTCCAAGCTGCTGGAGGGTCGGACAACTTTACGGATCGTCCGCGATTCGGAAATCTGCATAAGCTGCCCATTGACTCGTCCCATGGCACAAAAAGGGGAATACGCGCACTACCCCATTCATGATAGAGGTCGTGCCATTCAAATGCCGGCAAAAAGGTGTAGGCCTGATCTGTATACTCCCACCATTCAAAGTCGCAGGGACTGCGACTCTCTGATACCTTTGAGTGCGAACTCACCACGAAGTCCAATTTGTGCCCAAAATTAGTGCCGTCTTCGAAAAGTCTAGGCGTCAATAAAGACAAATCATCAACACAACAACAACAGGATTCTGGGCAAAGCCCTGACGGATCGACTTTCCCAGATGCTTGGGCGTCGACGTAATTGTATGCATTCACGTCCGACAATATCCTGGCAATCGGATCCCTCCCCACGAACCTCCCCAGCTGGGCATGATAGAAGCGATACCGGTACTGATAGATGCCGGACTCGCTATCGAACTGCCTACCGGTATACGTGAAGGCATTGGCGACGATGTGCGTAGTGCGGAATTATGCGGAAACACGATTCCAATCATTGTGGTAGACCCACACCTCAACCCACGGCCATCTAGACAACACAAATTCCCGAAACCGGATTACGGATCCATCGTGCCAGTCGAAGTACTCGGTCAACAAGTACCTTTTGGATTTTGTGGAAATCAACTGAATAGTGCGATCTCCCTGATCGAAGTAAATCTTAGCTATTTCCGCGGACGAGAGAAAATATGATCCATCAAGTCCTCGGCCATCGCGCAAGCATAACCCCGCTTCATTAATGTTCAAAACGGATTCGTACGGAAGGAGCATTCGCTTAAAAATCAGGCAGAGCTTGCACAGTGTCGCGAAGGTGCACACGCCAAAAATTACAACGGCAATTGGCTCGACCCGGAAAGCCCACAGCAGTCCACCGAAAACGGATGTCGCAAAGCCAAAGAAGATTGCCTCAGAAAATGAGCCCCGGTCGTCCGATCGCCTTCGCTCTATTATCGGTCCCACTTGATCGCGGCCATTGGTTTCATATGTTCGAGATAGCATGTCGGCCGCCCAAAACACCTGATCCGAATCTTTGGATCGAGATCAATTAGTCCGCAAAATCTAAATTAAAGTCTGAATCCGTTCCTAAGAGCGTCCACCTCTTTTGGTACTCGTAAATCTCTTGCCAACGGCTTGCCAGTGTAAACTCAGCCCTGGCTCGGAAGTAGGCACCTGCCCTGCTAGATCGTTCTTCCCAAGAAGGAAGGTCGTACGTTATCGAGCCGAATGCTCCAATTTCCCCAAACAAGTCGGCCTTCACCCAGTCTAGTCCCGTAGGATCTTGTAGCTCAAAACCAGCGCGAAGCCCACCATTAGCGGAAAACGTGGCAAATCCTGAATGAACATCTGCTTTGCCTGGGCAGATCTTTATGGAATACCCGGCATTCCCTGAGCCGCCGACCACGACCCATCCACCAGCTTTGGCCGGGCCAAATGGATTCGTTGCAAGTGGAACCTTTAGCCGACCACTAATGCCTATGCCGGCAGTAGCCGTTAAACAGCAATCGTTAGTTCGGCACACGCGTCGGACGTGCACAACGTACAATTTGACGTCACCAGGCATACCGATGTAGGACAACAGCCCTTGGAAGTATTGGCCGGAGTCCAGTTGAAAACGAGACTCCGTTGTTACACACGATTGACCAGATTCGATGACAATTGAATTTAGGTCATTCCCAAGCTGTGATGCCGCATCTATTACCAGGGATCCGGCATAGGTTGCCATCGACTTTATGCCATATACGACGGCTTTGCCAGCTGCCTGAGCGATTGTGTCGCCATGTTCCTGTAATAGATCGAAGACGGAGTAAAGCCCATATGGGTCAACCGACTGAACAACCCTCCATGAGGCGTAGAGCGATTCATCGGCGCCGTATCCAATCGGATCCCTCCCGATGAACCTCCCGAGTTGGGCATGATAATACCGATTCCGGTACTGATAGATGCCCGACTCGCTGTCGAGCTGCCTGCCGGTGTACGTGAACGAATTGGCGACGTCACTGGCACCATCAGCATCCGCGGCGAAGTTCGCGTCCAGGACACTTAGCTTTCCATACGGTGAATAGTAGTACCGTTCGAACACCGTCCCCGCGGCGTTGACCAATGCCGTCACGTTAAAATTGGCATCATGCGTCGGGAACTCGACTTCATCCGTTCCTGAGAAGTTGCCGTTGGAATCGACATCCGCGAACCGGCACGCCAACGCGTCAATGTAGTAGGGGTGCCAGATATATTTCTGCCGAGCCGGCCCCGATTCGGTCCCGACCCGCACCTCCACGCACTGCCAGTTCTCATTGTAGTAGTGCTGCTCGGTCGTGCCGCCCACGGTCTTGGTGACCCGCCGATGGAGACCGTCGTACCCGTAGGTAGCTACCGTCGACCCACCATCTTTCACCTGCACGATCCGGTTCCAGGGGTCGAACACCAGGTCGTAGGCCGCCGACCAGTTGGTGGGCTTCGGGATCTTGGTCATGTTCCCGGCCGCGTCGTGCCCGACATAGGTCGAAGCACCCGCGATCGTGGCAATCTCATTGGCGTTGTTGTGCGTCCGGTTCTGGTTGAGGGTTGTCGAGCCGCTTGTCTTCTCCAGAAGATTCGACCAGTTCCCCAGCATATCCAGCGTCCAGTCCTGCTCCTGGGTCGGACTGGCGATCGACGTCGTGTAGACTCCCTGGTCAAAATTCTTCAGCCGATTCAGGCCATCATAGCCGTAGGTCTGATCCAGATTGTTCGTGCCATAGAGCGAACTCGGGATATCCCGCAGTGTACGGTTGCTGGCATAGTCGTAGGCGTATTCCACGCGGTCCACCGTTGATCCGCCGTTGGCCTTCCAGTGCTGGACCTTCACCCGGCCGAATTGGTCCAGGTGCTCGTAGGTCCCGTCACTCCCCTCATCTCGGAGCAGCTTGAACGCGGGCTGAGCATAGCTCACCGACACCAGCCGCCCCGTCCCATTATAAGCATAGGAGGCAATATCTTTCGCGGTTCCGGTCGAAAATGTCTCGGTGATCGACTCAATCCGGTGGAGACGGTCCGCGATCGTACTCGTGTAATACTCCCACACATACCCCCCGCCAGATGGGAGTCCGTAGGCATAGCGCCGGAGCCCGTCGTCGAACACCCCTGACACGGCAGTGACGTCATAGAAGTAGCTGACGTAGGGCGTGGAGCCGGTGGACACGGCCGAATCGTGATCCTGGTACGAGAACTTGACTCCCAGATTATCGTCGTAGGTGTACTCGATCTCATTCACGTAGGTCGTCCCGGTGGAAGTGGCGAACGACCGGACTTCCAAGGGGCGCCGTAAGTTGTCATAGGTCCGCTGGATCGAGCGGACCGTGCCGTCGACTCCGGAGGGGAGCGTGGTTACCTTCTCCCATTCCAGGGCCCGATCGGCATTGTACTCATAGTCGATAACCACGCCGCGCTGATCGGTCTTGCGTTTGAGCTGGCCATTGAAGAAGTACTCTTTCTTGACCTGATCCGTGCCGGAACTGGCGGTGTCGCTCGAGTCCGGGTAGATCTCGTTGGTCACCAGGGACGCGTCATTGGTGTCCTCGTACAGATACTTGGTCGACTCGTTATCGTTCGTGGTGGTGAGCCCATCGCCGGTGCGGTCCAGGGCCACCAGCTCGGTCACTTGCCCAGCCGCATTGTAGATCGTCTTGACGACTTGGTCCTGATCGCCATTGGTCCCGCCGCCAACCGGTAGATTGACTCAGAAATTGCGGCTATCGCTCCGGAAACGGCCCGAATGACGTACCGCGTTCACGAACATCGGCTGGCTCAGGCCGACGTTCGGAGCATTTTCCGCTGGCTCCATGGAAGGTCACCCCAAGGTGCCGAAGCGTGGCTTAATGCGTACGAGGGGATGACAGCGACTGCGAGCGGTGGCTGATCTATTGCGGCCAAGAAGGAGTCCTCTTGACAGGCCGACGTGCTGTCACTGTGCAATTCGAGTCTTGGGTCAAATGCGCCGGAACACTTTCCTAACCGTCGGTTCGTTGAAGTTGCTTCCGCTCACCGAATAGGTTACCGAGCCCATCCGCGCGATATTCAGAAAGCACGCCGACCAGCAGTTCGATCTCGCTGATGCCAACCTGATACACCCGGCGAATCGACACGGCATCGAGCACAGATTCAGGATCGATCGTCGACATTTCAGTCTCTTGAGGAGCGCCCCCGGAAAGCCCCTGATCTTGCCGGACCGCCGAAGACGGCGTGAGCGGCTGGGCGGGCTCCTCCGCTACTATCGTCGCCGCGCTGCTTAGCTAGTCTGCCCTTTGGTGAAACTGGGTCCATCGGCAACTGACACTCCGCGCTGATCGGCAGTTGGCCCCGAAAATGCGTTAAAACGGTGTCTCGACGTTCCATCTCGGTCGAGATTCTCGTCTGCAAAACCGCTCATCCACTACGAAATGCCCGCGATCCAGCCTAGTTCGAGCTTTTTGACCGGACGCGGTAGCGGTGTTAGACTGCGATTGCTTCGAGCGTGTGGCCGCTGGCGCACCTCACCTCGCGCCTCAGCCTCATCGCTCACGTCGGCTCAACGTGGGCCAACGATTTTATCTTGGCCGAGGAGGATCATTAGTCCACTCTTTAACGTCCTCAAAGCGGTCAAGATTATGAGGTGAGGACACAACTCACTGGCCATCATTTCGTGCCTCCAACACTAACTTAACGACCGCCTCAAACGTGCCATTGCACTTCTGTAAACCCTCCTGTTTGAAACGAACATCGAAGGCAGTCTCAAGCTGTCTTACAAAACCGGAGGAATCCGAGTCAGGCCAATCCGCAGGTTGGTCGAACATACGCAGCTTGCCAGCGGGAATTTGACACCAATCGGCGAACATCGTTCGAAGCCGGAGTAAGGTTGCCCTATCAACATGCATGGCCAACGCCGCAAACTCATCATCCGACAAATCCCGCCTTCTGGCGATTGTCCGATCATGCTTGAGGTAGCTGTAAACCTGAGAGGCGAGGACCCCCAACATCGCCATCGTGAGCGCTAGCCACCCAGCAAGCCAAGCGTCATCTTTGGTAATCATGGTCATTGAGCCTCTTCGGAGCAGTCGAGCTGCAGATCAGAATAGCTCCCCAGTTGTACACGCCTTCAATAATCACAGAACCTGTTTCGGATGAAACGGCTGACTAGGCTATCAGTCCCTTCTGGAAACCACTGTGCCCAGGGGCCATACCATGCGAAAGTCATCTTCGAGGTTCCCGGCATCGGGAATCATGAACTGGTCCACAGATAAGTCAACCGTGCGGGTCGCAACTTCTTGGCCCCTTGCCGAGCTCCATTGGTTGAAGATGATTCGGTGTGGCATATAGATTTCAGCGGATTTCCGGAAGTCGGTGTTCTCCAGCGTCAGATCTGACCGTGTTCCGCGCCGACGGTCATATCTTCGGATTGCATATCCGTAATCGGGATCACAGGTCCATAGGTGCTCGGCGATATTGTCCGTCCAGCGAATCTTTACCAAGCCTGTGGCGTCACCCTGTTGTACTTCGACATGACCAAAGAACTTGTCATCAATCCACTCGTCAGCGCCGAAAGCCCTGAGACCAACGGCATGCGACAGAAGTTCGCGTTCGCTCCAGTTCACCTTCTTGCCGATAAACCCGGCGACAGTTTGATTGTCATCAATCAATGTTTCAAAAGCGTCTTTGGATTGGGCAATCACTAGCTTGGGCTGAGCAACATTCTCGGCGTGCCGTGGTCGGTCGAGGATCTCGCAATCGAAGCGAGCTTGTCCTTCGTAAAACCGAAACTCACCACGATAGGTATTAGTTCCCTTCCGCAGGACGAGTTTGCCATCCGGAACGGGTTGGTTTTCCGCCAGACCGAGGGCATCATAATTGAATGTCTCGGTCAGCTGAAATGTGGCCGTAAGATTCCTTAGCTGAGCGTGTCGCGCCCTAATTGCCGCGATGATCAAATCGGGCTCGTTACTGCCGCATGTGCTACCAAGCGACAATGACACCGTTATGGCAATAGTGACGGCTCGAATCATCGGCCCACCCCCTTTGCGGTTGGATTCAGTCGCCAGTATTGACGAACGGCGACGGTAAAGTCAAATGCGAGGCTAGGGATATGTGCACGAAGCCCGGCACTGCCGGGCGAATTCAAACGCCGTGATCACTTGGCTCCGGAGGCCGCGGCCGCGAGGTCGCAAGTCCGCAGCGACTTTAGGTTTGCGAAGATCGGGTCCCGTCGGGGTGCTTCCGTTGGTGCTTTCAATGTTGGCTGTGGTCGTGTCACAGCCCGTTTCTCCGTTTGACGCCGCCGTCGCGGGTGCTACAATGGTGATACATTGGTAAACCTCGGAGCCCGGTACGCATGATCAAGAACTTCGTCCGACATGGCAACAGCTGGGCCCTGGTGATCGACCGTCCGATTCTCGACTTGCTCAAGCTGCGGCCAGAAGATCCCGTGGAGATCACGACGGATGGCAAGTCGGTGATCATCGCCCCCGTAGCGACGGATGACCAGAAATCTCAGGTGCGAGCCGCACGAACCAAAGTAAATTCTCGCTACAAGAAGGCGTTCCGGAAGCTGGCGGAGTAATCGGTGTCGCCGATCTTCCTCACACTGGATGATGTTCTGGAGTCGCACGCTCATCAGATTGCAGCTTACGGAGGCGTTGACGGAATCCACGACTTGGGCCTGTTGGAGTCGGCCGTCCTGCAGCCGTCAGCCATGTTCGGTGGTTCTTATCTGCACACCGACTTGTTCGAGATGGCGGCGGCTGGCCGTCCCTTTATCAGTCGATGTTTTCGCTGCTTGCATGGCTCCCGGAATCTGCTCACGGATTCTGCTGAGGAGGCCAATTCTTAGCGTCAGCCGATCAATTCGCTCACGACCTTGCCGTAGACGTCGGTCAGCCGATAGTCGCGGCCCTGGAAGCGATAGGTCAGCTGTTCGTGGCTCAGACCCAACTGGTGCAGAATCGTGGCGTTCAGGTCGTGAATGTGGACCGGCGAGTCGACAATGTTGTAGCTGAAGTCGTCCGTCTGGCCGTGGACCAGCCCGCCGCGAACTCCGCCGCCCGCCATCCACATCGTGAAACAACGCGGATGGTGGTCGCGTCCAAAATCGTCCGGCTTCAAGTCCCCCTGACAGTAAATCGTCCGGCCGAACTCGCCACCCCAGACCACCAGCGTGTCGTCCAGCAGCCCGCGCTGTTTCAGATCGGCAATCAGCGCCGCCGTGGCCTGGTCCGTGTCACCACACTGCAGCCGCAGATCGCTCGGCAGCTGACCATGCTGATCCCAGCCACGATGGACAACTTGAATGAACCGCACGCCCTGTTCGGCCAGGCGACGCGCCAGCAGACAGTTGGCCGCAAAGGAACCGGGACGGAGCACGTCCGGGCCGTAGGACTCCAGCACGTGAGCCGGCTCGGTCGAAAGATCCGCCAGGGCAGGCAACGATGTCTGCATCCGGACGGCCAGCTCGTACTGAGCAATCCGGGCCAGGATCTGCGGGTCCCCCGTCCGATCGTATTGCTGCCGATTCAATTCGCTCAACGCGCCCACCATGTCGTTCCGCAAGGCGCTCGAATAGCCCGGCGGATTGGCCAGGTACAGCATCGGATCACCGTCCGACCGCAGGCTCGTCCCCGCATGCTCGGTCGGCAGAAACCCCGCACCCCAAGCTCGATCGGTCAGCGGTTGAGCGTCCCGCTTGGAGCTCCACCGCGAGTGCAGCACCAGGAACGTCGGCAGGTCGTGATTGTCACTCCCCAGCCCGTACGAAATCCAGGCCCCCAGGCTCGGCCGCCCCGGCAGCTGGCTCCCCGTCATCAACAGACTCACACCCGGGTCGTGATTGATGGCGTCGGTGTGCACCGAACGAATAATCGCCAGGTCGTCGATCACCTTCGCCGTGTTCGGCAACAGATCGCTGATCCACGTACCGTTCTGGCCCGCCTGACGAAATCCGCAGCAACTCGGCACGATCGGCAATCGCGTCTGCGTCGAAGTCATCGTCGTCAGACGCTGGCCCTGCCGAACCGAATCCGGAAGCTCACGGTTCGACCACTCCGTCATCTGCGGCTTGTAGTCGAACAACTCAATCTGCGAAGGGCCTCCCGACATGAACAAGTAGATGACTCGCTTGGCACGAGCCGGAATGTGCCCACCAACCGACGCCGAACCACCTGCTGACACGCGCTCATCGGCTCCTGCCGGCGACGGGTTCAGCAAAGTAGCGAGTGCCGCGGTCCCCAGACTGATCCCCGCTTGCTGCAGGAAACAGCGTCGGCCCAGCCGCTGCCACAGCTGATCGGTTCGGTCATAGTTTCGGGGAAATTCCACGGCGGTCGGGCCCACGATGAAAAGGGGTGTCGGGTGATCGGTGGACGAATGGTTCAGTGCAGACTTAAGAACTCGTCAAGGTTGAATACGGTGTTCGTGATGACCGTCCAGGCGGCCAGTTCCGGTCGGTCCAATGTCGAATCGGGGGTCGTCGAGCCTACGCGGATCAGCTCGTCGGCCAGCGCCGGTGATTCTCGGAATCGAGCTCGTGCATGGTCCAACAACTTCTGCCAGACCGAAGTTTCGCTCTCCTTCGGCTCGCGGCCGAGCGCCTGCCGACAGAGCCACGTCAGTCTTCGTTGATCGACGCTCGAGGCCCCATCCGTCGAAGGATTAGCCGCCTGATGCGCCGCTAGTTCGTCAGTCTGTGCAGCCACCTGAAGCGTCGGCTGATCTGTCATTTCGGCTGCTGCCAAATCGGAGTTCAGCAGTGCCCGTTCAGCCAACCGCCTGGCCGCCTCGACGAACTGCGGATCGTTCATCAGCATCAACGCGGCACTCGGCGAATTGGTCCGAGCTCGTCGCACCGTGCAGATCTCCCGCGAAGGAGCGTCCAGCAACAGCATGGCCGGTGGCGGCGCCGATCGCTTCCAGAACGTGTAGAGACTGCGCCGGAACAAGCTCGGCCCCGAGTCGGGTTCGTACTTGGCCGTGGTGCTGGTGGGATAAGCCACCCGTTCCCAAATTCCGGCCGGCTGGTACGGACGCACGCTCCGTCCGCCCACGACGCCGACCAGCAACCCGCTGGCCGCGAGCGTCTGGTCGCGAATCACTTCGGCGTCGAGCCGATAACGGGGACCGCGCGCGAGCCACCGGTTCTCCGGGTCGGCCGCGTAAGCCTCCGGCGTCGCCGATGATGATTGACGAAAGGTCGCCGAAGTGGCAATCAGCCGATGGATGGCCTTGATGTTCCAGCCGTTGGCGATCAGCTCCGCAGCCAGCCAGTCCAGGAGCTCCGGATGCGAAGGTGGTTCGCCGTGCAGTCCGAAATCTTCAGCCGTTTTGACCAGCCCCACCCCAAAATACTGCTGCCAGATCCGATTGACCGTCACACGAGCGGTCAGCGGATGGTTGGATGCGACCAGCCATCGGGCCAGCCCCAGCCGATTGTCCGGAGCGTCCGCAGGCAGCGGCGGCAGAAACGACGGCACTCCTCGTTCGACCTGCTCACCCCGTTGGTCGTATTCACCTCGCTCAAGCACAAACGTCGGCCGGCGAGTCTGCAGTTCTTCCATGATCAACGTCGATGGATACTCCGACTTCAACCGCCGGATCGCTTGCTGCAACGCCCGTCGACGACCTGCCGCGGAACCGTCTTCAGTCGATGGCCCAGCGGTCTCGAGCTCGGCCAGCTCCGTCTCGATTTGCCGAAGCGCCGCACGCTGCAGCCGAGTCGGTACGTTCAGCGACGGCGCCGGCGAGAGCGCATTCCCGTCCAGACCGCGTTCGGTCAAGCTATTGAAATACGCGGTCAGGCTGTAGAACTCACGCTGCGATAGCGGGTCGTGCTTGTGGTCATGGCAGCGAGCACAGTTGGCTGTCAGGCCCATCCAGACCGTCGCCACCGTTTCGACTCGCTCGGCCGCATACAGGGCTCGATACTCCTCGTCGATGGCACCTCCTTCGCCAGTCGTCACGTTGCAGCGACTGAAGCCGGTGGCCACCAGTTGGTCCGTCGTCGGGGACTTCAGCAGGTCGCCGGCCAACTGTTCCACCGTGAACTGATCGAACGGCATGTTGGCGTTGAAGCTGTCGATCACCCAGTCGCGGTACGGCCAGATGCTCCGCTCGTTGTCGAGATTCAGCCCGTGAGTATCGGCATAGCGTGCGGCGTCGAGCCAGTAGCGGGCTTGGTGCTCGCCATAGCTGGGACTCGCCAGCAGTCGATCGACCCATGGGTCCATCGCGTCAGCTTGCGAGTGATCTGCAGCCGCTTGGCTGAACTGTTCGCCCGATAGATGCGGCAGACCGGTGATGGCCAGCGCTGTTCGGCGAGCCAGCGTAGATGGATCGGCCGGCGGATTCGGCTGGAGACCTCGGCGATCGAGTTCGGCCAGCACGAAATAGTCGATCGGGTTCCGTGGCCAGGACGCCTGACTGACGGTGGGCAGCTGGGGCCGAATCGGGGCTTGGAATGCCCAGTGTTGGTGGGCGGCAGGAGGCTGGGGCGGTTGAGCGTCGAGGGGACGGAGGGTGAGTGCCGTGGCGACGGTCCAGACGGCGACCGCGATCCACCAGCTGCGCGGAGTGCGAACCGAGCCAGCTCGGCTGGCCGACCGCTTCAGTCGATGGGTCGAATCGCCGCCGCTGACCACCTGTTTTGCCTCTTGGACACCACGTATACCGCCCCGTTGCCGGCTTTCCCTATTTTATCTCGCCGCGGCCAATCTGGCCCGATCCGAACCGCTCGACCGAGTCCCTTCACTCCCCGGCGGCTCCCCCGATCCGACAGGCTATCCCCCATTAGTGGCATTATCTCCCGGAGGTCGCACCTACCTCCCGCCCCCAGCTCAACCTACGCAGCTTGCTAGCACTAATGCGGGAGGTAGGTGCGACCTCCGTTGTGGTGCAGGCGTCCCGCCTGCCGGGATAGCGCACTGAAAAGCAGGCCTCCACTTCGAAACCGCCCGGCAGTGGACCTCCCGGCCCCCACCGCCGCTTGCTAGCAGCAATGCGGGAGGTAGGTGCGACCTCCGTTGTGGTGCAGGCGTCCCGCCCAATGGCACTTACTTTAGAAAATCCGCAGGCCCGGCGGGAATTGGCACGGCATTTGCGCACTCAGGGTTTATTTCCCCCTGAGGAGGCCATTTTGGCATGGAGGCTGAATCTCGTGAATCGTCGGCGGAGTTGCTAGCAGAGGAATTCGAGGCCGCGGCCAAGCTATTGTGGGACGTACTGGACCCGCATGAGATTGACCGGATGCAGCCACTGGGTCCGGCCGCAGTGTACTCAACCGCGGTGACCACGTGGCTGATGATTCTGCAGCGGATGCGAGCCGGATGCTCGCTGTCGAAAGTAGTCAGTGAATTGCTGTCGAAGGGATTGCAGATGCTCCCCGACAATCGTCGGGTGCGTGAAGGGAGACTGTCGTCGAATACAGGCGCTTACAGTAGAGCTCGGACGCGACTGCCGCACGAATCGCTCGACTGGCTGGCGAACAAAGTGTATTCATCGTTCGTCGAGACGACACCGCCAACCTGGAATGGTCGCCGAGCCTTTCTGCTGGATGGGACGACGATATCGCTAGTCTCTCCGACGCCTGAACTGCTATCCGCTTTTCCTCCCAGCAGCAATCAACATGGGGATGGCATCTGGCCGACCATGCTGATGCTGGTAGCCCATGAACTGTCTAGTGCGTGTGCCATATCACCAGAAATTGGGCCGATGTACGGTTCTAAGTCGAGTGGTGAGGTCGCCTTAGCCAAACAAGTGCTTCCACGGCTTCCGCAGCAATCGCTCATCGTGGCCGACTGTAATTTTGGGATCTTCGGCTTCGCGTTTCCGGCAGTGGCTACGGGACACGACGTGGTTCTGCGGCTGACGAAAAGCAGGTTCGAGTCTCTGCTCAAACGAGCCGAGTTGATTCAAGACGGAACTCATCGACGCTGGAAACTCGACTGGACTCCGACCCGCGACGACCGGAGGACTCATCCGGAATTGCCCCCGGACGCGAAGATTAGCGTCTGGCTGCACGAGTTCCCGGTACCTAAGGAACAGCTGATGATCGTTACGACGCTCGACGAAGACACCCAAGCCATCGCAGATCTCTATCGACACCGAGGCAATGTGGAAACGGATATTCGCGACGTCAAAGTGACACTGAAGACCGAGGAGGTTCGCGCCAAGAACATCGATATGCTGAAAAAAGAATTGTCAGCTTCGATGATCGCCTACAATCTCGTGGTCCAGATCCGGCGTCTGGCTGCCAAGAAGGCCAACGTAAAGCCCCGTCGGTTGAGCTTCACCGGAACGTGGGACACTGTCATGCATATGCTGTTCGCCCCCCGTTCCGAGAGTGCCGTGGAATGGCAACGACGCTTCGATCAAACCCTGCGGATGGCCGGGCAACGAAAAGTACCCAACCGACCGGGACGCAAATACCCCCGGGAGGCGTATCCGCGTCGCAAAAAATTCACCGGAAAACGGTCAAGAGGGCAGCCGCCCAATCCAAAGTAAGTGCCATTGGGCGTCCCGCCTGCCGGGATAGCGCACTGAAAAGCAGGCCTCCACTTCGAAACCGCCCGGCAGTGGACCTCCCGGCCCCCACCGCCGCTTGCTAGCAGCAATGCGGGAGGTAGGTGCGACCTCCGGGTGGTATTGAGACGTGCGTTGGCCGATGTCTATACTAAACACCCGTTTACTATGGGTCGGGAGGAATCCCCCCGGGAACCGCCCGGGAACCACCGTCCAGCCGACAATCCAGGGAGGCCACCATGGACGTCAAGCAGTTCTTGGCCGGGGTGCAAACCGACCCGCGGTACGCTGGACAGTTGGCTCACGTCGCCAGCTTGCCGCCGCGTAACGCCGAGTTCGGCGCGCCAGCCACCCCGCTCCACCCACTGCTCCAGTCGGTCCTCGCCAGCCGGGGACTCGACCAACTCTACGTCCACCAAGTCGACGCCCTCGAGCTGGCTCGCCAACGTCGTGACTGGGTCGTCGTCACTGGCACCGCCAGCGGCAAGACGCTCTGCTACAACCTCCCCATTCTCGAATCCTGCCTGGCTGATCCGGAAGCCCGAGCGCTCTACCTGTTCCCCACCAAAGCACTCGCCCAGGATCAGCTGCGCGGTCAGCTCGAGTTACTGCAGACCGACCCTGAGCTGGCGGCTCGCATCAAACCGGGCGTCTTCGACGGTGATACGCCGACGGCCCAGCGACGGCGAATCAAAGCCGAAGCGAACTTGATCCTGTCGAATCCCGACATGCTGCACGCGTCGATTCTCCCTTATCATACCAAGTGGAGTCGCGTGTTCGAGCAGTTGCAGTTTGTCGTGCTGGATGAGGTCCACACGTATCGCGGCATCTTGGGGGCCAACGTTGCCTGTGTGCTGCGTCGATTGCGGCGAGTCTGTGAACATTATGGATCGAATCCGCTGTTCTTGTGTGCCAGTGCCACCGTGGCCAACCCGGGCGAACTCGCATCGCGTCTGATTGGCCGCGACATCGCCGTCATTGATCGGGACGGTTCGCCGCGCGGAGCCAAGTACTTCGCGCTCTGGAACCCGTCCCCATTCGGCAAAGATTCGCTGGCTCGTCGCAGCGCGACCGACGACGCCGTGTGGCTGATGACCTCCGGACTCGAAGCCGGTGCTCAAGTCCTGGCCTTTACCCGCACGCGTCAGGCAGCCGAACTGGTCACGAGATACGCTCAGGACGATCTGACTGAGCGGCGATCGCCGCTGGCCGACCGAGTCCGCACCTATCGGGGCGGCTACCTCCCCAACGACCGGCGCAAGATCGAGTCGGAGATGGCGGATGGCAAGCTACGTGGCATTGCCGCCACCAATGCCTTGGAGCTGGGGATTGATATTGGTTCGCTCGATGTGGCCTTGCTGGTGAACTATCCCGGGACGATTGCCAGCACCTGGCAGCAGGCTGGTCGCAGTGGCCGGCGCCATGAGGAGAGTCTGGCGGTGTTGATGGCGGGCAACGATCCTGTCGATCAGTATCTACTACGGCACCCCGAATACTTCTTCGCTCAGTCGCCCGAGCATGCCGTCGTCGATCCGGCCAATCCGTACGTGCTGGCCAATCACCTCAAGGCGGCCGCCTTCGAACTCCCCCTCGATCTGTCGGACGTTTCCTCGTTCGGGCCCGGCTCCGACGAGATAGCTCAGATCCTGTGCGATGAAGACGAACTGTCGTCGGTCGCTGGCAAGGTCTATTTCAGCGGCGGCCAGAATCCAGCTCAGCGATTCAGCCTGCGTCACATGAGCGACAACACGTTCAGCATTGTGTTGTGTCAATCGCGTCGTTCGATTCCGGCAGCGACGGTCCCTGATCGATCGGGTTTCTTCGACGCTTTGCGGGATCCCAGTCCCCTGGTTCCTCCGACGACCGAGGCTGCGGGCAAGCGTCGCCAGGAGATGTCGCAGGAGCATCAAGTGATTGCCAACGTCGATGCCATCAGTGCGCCGGAACTGATCTATCCCGAGGCCGTTTATCTCCACCACGGCGAGACCTATTTCATTCGCAGTCTCGATTGGGAAGGGCGAGTGGCATATGCCGAGCGTCAGGAGATGGATTATTACACGCAGGCGATCCTCGAAAGCCGAGTCCTGATCACCGAAACTCGCGACACGTCGTCGGTGCTTCCCGCCGCCATGTTGGGGTTCGGCAAGGTCGATGTCAGCTGGCAGACAACGGCGTTCAAGAAGATCAAATTCGAGACGCGCGAGAACGTCGGGTACGGTCGAGTCGATCTGCCGGCTCAGCACCTGCCGACGACGGCGTTCTGGCTGGTCCCCGATGATTCCCTCCGCGCTCAGATGAAGGCGCAAAAGCTGAGAACCAGCGAAGCGCTGTGCGGCCTGCGGAACCTGATCGTGCAGGTCTTGCCGATGGTCGCCATGTGCGACAGCCGTGATATCAGCGGGCTGGTCGACAGCCAGAATCTGGGCAAGAGCACGATGATCGTCTATGATCGGTATCCGGGTGGATTGGGATATTGCGAGAAAGGCTACCATTTCATCCGCCAGCTGCTGGAACTGTGCCAGCAGATGGTGACCGAATGCCCCTGCGAAGGCGGGTGCCCCAGCTGCGTCGGACTCCCCAATCTGCGTCCGGCAATCCACAGCGATCCTGATCTCAGCCGGGGGTACCCGATCCCCGACAAACAGGCTACGGTGAGGTTGCTGGAGTTGCTGAGCGAAGTGGCAGACGAGCCTTGGGACGCGGAGCACGCTCAACGACTGGCGACCAGTCAGCCTCATGCCTGATCGAGTTCCCGGATGTTGTCAGAACGCACACTCGCTCGCCTGGCCCAGCTGAACCGCCAGCCGTTGACGGATGTGTCCCCCGCCGTTCGAACACCCGCGCCAGCGTCACCCGCCTCGGACTCCGAAGCTCCCGCTCAGCTCAGCCTTCAAGACAACGACCACGCCACGACTGACCTCCGTGGCGTCAGCCAGCCGACGCAACTCCCCCTGATCGGCATCCGCCCATGCCTCGAGATGGGTCAGACTGTCGATACCCCGTGGGGACCGTACTGTTTGGTCCGCCTACCCCTGGATCAAGTCTGGCCGCGGAGCGGTGAGTGTTTGCGGCAACTGGCCAGTACGACGCCGGCGGATTGGTCGGGCGATGCGGAACTGCAGGCACTGCAGAATCATTTTCCGCATGAGACACTGTTGCTGGATCTGGAGACGTGTGGCCTGTCAGGCTCGGCCATCTTTCTGGTGGGGACCATCTGCCAGATCGATGGCGTCTGGGAACTGCGGCAGCTGTGGGCGCGGGACTACAGCGAAGAGAAGGCCATTCTGCAGGAGACGTGGCGGTTGTGCGCCGACCGAAAGCTGCTGGTCACGTTCAACGGCAAGACGTTCGACTGGCCGATGGTCCATGACCGCAGCACGCTCCATCATCTCGGTCAGCGCCGCGACCGTCGACGATCGCGGAGTCGGGCGACAGATTCGAGTGGCGACACTGAGTTGCCGTTCGATCCGGCTGAGCCGTGGACTCGCAACACGCCGCGACCTGAGCTGGTTCACTGCGATCTGCTGCGACATGCCCGTCGTCGCTGGAGAGGCCAGGTTCCGAATTACCGGCTACAAACCTTGGAACGCTATCTGTGCGGCCGGCAAAGGACTGACGATCTTCCGGGGAGCGAAATCCCGGCGGCCTACCACGACTACGTGCGAAAGGGCCAGTCAGATCAGGTCGATGCCATACTCCATCACAACGCGCTCGACCTGATCACTTCCGCCCAGCTGGCCTTCAAGCTGCTCGCCGGCGCGAACCCAGCTGAGCAGCGATGATGGGCGAGTGGCCGCTCACAAGGAGTTAAACTCGTGGTCCGTCGCCTGAAATACCTTCGCCCGGAGTTTCTCGAACATGGCGATCAGTCGGTGAGCTTCGGGTGTGCAGGCACTTCGTCGCACGGGGCCGCCCCCCTGTTGCGTTTCGACCAGTGTCTGGCCGAGCGCGTTTTCGGCCTGCTTGATCCGCGACCAGACGTGCCGATAGCTCTTGCCAACTTGCTCAGCAGCGTCCTTGATCGAGCCGGTCGCTTCCACGGCCTTAAGGATCTCGCTGATACCAAGCCCGAACACGTAGTCGTCGTTGATTTCCAGCCACACCTTGGCATGCGGCTTCATGGCAGGATAGTCGGCCCGCAGAGTTTGCTCTGATTCCATGGGTGTCTCGCTTCTGTCTTGATGGCCGGCTGTGAATTGGCCCCGGCTATGGGGGCAGTCTGTAGGATAGAGACGATTGCCGTGCCGTACGGCCGCATGACGGCCGGACCCATCAGGCCGCTGGCTTAGCCGCGTGCCACCTGTCAAGCACTTTCGGCTTTCTCGTCATACGAATCGTCTTCGTAGGATTCGTCCTCCTCAGCTTCTTCTTCCTCGCCCTCTTCTTCCTCTTCCTCGTACTCGTATTCGTCGTCTGCGTACTCTTCCGACTCGTAGTCGTCGGTTTCATACTCGTCGAACTCGCCGTCATCGTCAGCGGTCGCCTTTTCGTCGAACTCGCCCTCGGCAAACGACTCACCATCGTACTCTTCGGTATCGAACTTCGCAAACGCGTCCGACGGGTTGCCCGAGGCCACCGTGCTGGGGCTGATGGCCGGCTTTTTCGTCCCCTTCGGCCCGGCGGATTCGGCCGCAGCCGAACTCTCGCGACGGCCCGCAGCGGCATCTTCGGGGCGAATCTTGTTCGTGCGTGACTTCGCTGAGGCAGCGGGCGGCCCCCCCGTCGGCGCTGCGGAACCTTCTTCTGGTGGCAGACCCTGCATGGCGTGCCAGTCGGCCATCGAGATCACGACTTCGCGGGCCTGGGAACCGTTGTAGGGTCCGACAATTCCATCCTCAGCCATGAAGTCGATCAGCCGGGCGGCGCGACCGTAACCGATTCCCAGCGCTCGCTGCAACAGCGAGACGCTCCCTCGCCCCTCGCGAATTACCACTTCGATCGCACTCTCGTACAGCTCGTCGCGATTCTTCAGCTCGTTCACGCCAGGCTGTTCGCCGGACGGCGTCTTCATCTGCACCAGTTCGGTGACAAAATCCTGCTCGCCCGTGCTGACACAATCGACGACCGCGTTGATCTCGTCGTCCGACAGGTAGGTCCCCTGCCCTCGCAATAACGTGCTGGTACCCGGCCACAGGAACAGCATGTCGCCGTTCCCCAACAGCTTGTCCGCTCCCATCTCATCCAGCACCACGCGGCTGTCTGTCCGGCTGGCGACCTGGAACGCAATCCGCGCGGGCAAGTTCGACTTGATCAAACCCGTGATGACGTCCACCGTCGGCTTCTGCGTGGCGAGAATCAAGTGGATACCGACCGCCCGGCTCTTCTGCGCCAGCCGAATAATGTGCTGCTCAACTTCCTTGCCGGATGTCATCATCAAGTCGGCCATTTCGTCCGCGACAATCACGATGTACGGCAGGTTCAGCGGCACCGAGCTGCGGTCGTGATCGCCCTCGATCTCCAGCCGCTCCAGCAACTCTTCCTCGCTCAACTGGTTGTAGCTGGCGATATGACGCACCTTGGCACGAGCCAGCAGACTGTATCGCTCTTCCATCTTGTCCACGGCCCAAGCCAGAATGGCCTCGGCCTTCCGCATGTCAGTGACGACCGGGTGCATCAGGTGCGGCAACGTCTGATAACCACTCAGCTCGACCATCTTCGGGTCAATCATCAACATGCGGACTTCGTCCGGCGTCCTGGTCATCAGGATCGAAGTGATGATCGCATTCAAGCAAACGCTTTTTCCAGTACCGGTACGACCCGCGATCAACAGGTGAGGCAAGGTCGACAGGTCAACCACCAGGGCGTTGCCGGAGACGTCCTTGCCCAGGAAGAGCGGTATCCGCATCTTCTTGACACGCGCCGTGGATTCCTCCATCACTTCGCGCAGCCGAACGACCTGCCGGTCCTGGTTGGGAACTTCAATACCAACGGTATTCTTCCCGGGAATGGGGGCCACAATGCGCACGCTGGGAACTCGCAGCGCAATCGCCAGATCGTCCGCCAATCCGGTAATTTTGGAGAGTCGCAGCCCGGCCTCCAGTTCCACTTCGTATTGAGCGATGACGGGCCCGGTCTCGATCTCAACCACCTTCACATTGAATCCAAAGTCGCGGAAGGTCTTCTCGAGCACCTTCGCTTTGCGGCGGACTTCTTTTTCCTGTTCATCGTAGGAGAATTCGTCGGACTCGCGCAGCAGATCGATCGGAGGGAGTTTGTATTCGCGCACCTCTTCCTTACGGCTGGCCTGCTCCAGCTGCTCAATCACCTCCTTGCGCTCGTCTTTCTTCATCCCCTTCCGGACTTTCAGGTCATGTCCAGCATCATCGCCGGCCGTCGAGCCACTTCCCGCGGCCGCACCGGCGACCAGCTTGGAAGCCGCACCGATTCCACTCGCCAGCTCCGCTGACTCGTCGTCAAATTCGTCATCTTCTGATTCTTCGTCGAACTCGCCCTCTTCCTCGTCGCCTTCTTCTTCAGCGTCTTCGTCGTCTTCCTCGGATTCCTCGGCGTCATCGGCCAGCTCGCTGCTGGCGGCGGCCGTTTCGTCATCTTCCCAATCTTCGTCGAGGTCGTCGTCGGTCATGCTTAACGCTCGACGTCCACGGATACGGACCGCCAAGCCACCCGCAGGCGTCGCCGCGGCAGCCACCGCACTCGCCTGACCGACTTCACCTTCGCTGGTCGCCTCGGCAGCCGCACGGGCTCCGCGCCGGCCGACCAGCAGCGTCGTGCGCTGAGAAGCCTGCATCGTAGCCGTGGCGGCCAATTGCAGCAGCAAATAATCGGTCGACAACAGGATGCCGACCGCAGCCAGACAGAGCGCTACCAGAAACGTCCCGACAGGAGCCAGCTGCGAACAGAGCAGGCTGCCGACCGTCGCCCCGAGGAGCCCGCCTGGCCCTACAGTCGGCCCCGGAGTCCACCAGCTCACACAGAGGTGAGCCATCGTCGTCAGTCCGACCAGCGACGCCACCCATCCCGCCGCTCGAACAGCCGGAGCACTCAACGGACGGCGCATCAACATTCGCACGGTAACAATCCACAGCACGATCAGCACATACCAGGCGCCGATCCCGAATAACTCATACATCCCGTCCGACAACACGGCCCCGAGCCGACCGCAGAGGTTTTCAGGCTTCGGCTTGGTAGGAAAGATGATGACGTCTGGCTGGTAGAATCGGGCCAGGGTCGATGAGCCGGTCGGTAAAGGGTCGTCGTGGTGATAGGTCAGCAGTGATAAAGTCAGCAGGACCGCTACGACGGCCAACACCACGGCGAACAGATCTCGGTTGCGATCCCGCTGTTCAAACATCGCTCGGCCAATCGAAATTCAGTGTTGGTTCGCATGCCGACGCGTCCGTGCGCCCTCTAACGAACGATCCGAAACCACCTACGCGCTTCCACGTATTCGAAGGTATCGGAACGCGCGGCGTCGACAGGTCAGCTTTCCTTGAGACAAAGTTTCGATTTGCCCAGACGTCAGGCTCTCGCTGGCCGGAGAATCCGCGCCAAACGGGTAAGCCGCTCCACGCCCACAAACCGGACACGACCTGTGCACGCGGCTATCCAGTTCGAAAAGCTGCATCCAGAACAGCAATGGTGACGAAGGCCACGGGTCTCAGGCCGCTCTCGGTGGTTACTTGGTGGGCCGTTTCAAGACCGCTACATCCTCTTCCTTGATTCCGTAGTATGGCAAATAGTATCTTTCACGCGGCCCTCGCCGTTCACCAATGTACTTGATCTCGAATTGTTCGACGTCCTTACCCACGAGCTTGTCGCTCTCAGTCACCTGCCGAGTACAAACCACCGAACTCGGAAACCAACCTGCTGTCGGCCGCTGCTCCGGATAGGAGTTTCGCTGCTCGACCTTGACCACAGCGTTCGAGTTTGGAGTTGCAATTGTATAATGGAATACCGACAACAGATGGTCGTGAGCTCGTGAGGTTTCGAACGTGCACTGCGCACTGGCCGGGATACCATTCAACGATCCTTTGTCCGGAGCAACGGAGCCGTTGATCCGCAGACCGATGTCTGTAGTCACTATGTTGCTGATGGAGAATTTCTTTTCGTCGAAGAGATCGGATAATGGAAACGGCTTGACACTAAACGGGACGGCGGCCACACCGGCAAGCACCAGCAGGTCCGCGGGCGATGTGCGGCCTGCATCTTCTGCGGGCTTGTCGCCTGCAGTCATCAGCAAATACTGCGATCCACTTAAGGTGGGATGTTTCCTCAGGATAAAGTGGTATCGGTCGTTCGCAACACCAACACTCTCATCGAACGCCGCTATATTTCGGACCTGGTCGAAACGCAGTGACTCGACACGGCTCTGTGCAAACACACCCGTCAGCACGGTATCGGGAAGCTTCACATACTCGCCATTCGTTATCCCTTCGATCTGCGATAGATACGTCCATTCTACTTCGAAATCTACTAGACGATTCGCGTATTCCTTCCAATGCCTCTTGGCATCGGCGAGTTCGTCGGCACATGCAGTGCGGCATCCCGACAACGACGCCCAGACGCAAATTGCGGTTAGGGAAGTAATGGACAGGAGTGTACGTGAGCGAAATTGCATTTCGTTATTCTGCTCCTCCGTCGACAGTGAGTCAAGCAGAACCCATCTGCGCCGGTGCGCCTTGTAGCCGTTCAGTCATGAAAACCAGTGGGGCAAGCCCACTGGAGATGGGGAGTTGCGCGGGCGTCTCTAGCTCGCTCAGACCGGGGCTCCGGCCAGGCGAGCTGGCCGGCGGCCGTCGATGCGGTGCAGGTCGTCGTTGTGGTGCGGGCGTCCCGCCTGCCTCAGTGTTTCTTCTCTTCTCTTCTCACCCCTTCTCTCTTTTCCGCGCCTTGTAGCCGTTCAGTCATGAAAACCAGTGCGGCGAGCCCACTGGAGATAGGCGGGTGCGCGGCGCGCGGCTCAGGGATTCAGCGGCTCGGGGCGCGATCCCAGAAACTTCGCTGCGCCCCATCGTCCATCCTCGCGGCGTTGAATGATTGCGGCTAGCTCACCATCCGGTGCTATCGCGGCCACCTCGCCCGAGGTTTCGAGGGCGATGTCAATGAATCTGCCATGTCCCAGCTCCCGCAACTGATCAACGCTCAACGTCCACTGCGGCAACGCCTCCACGGCACTGGCCAACGGATGCAGATGCTTGGCAATGCCGTCGGTCTCCAGCCGTGGCAGCGTTATCGCGTCCGATGCAGTAAAGGACCCGATCGCTTCTCGAGTAAGCTCCGTCATCACCGCGCCGGTGCCACAGGCCACCGCCAGATCCCGGCCCAACGATCGAATGTACGTCCCCGCGCCGCATCGAATTCGCAGGTCAAGCCAAGGGTATTGGTAGTCGAGCAGATCCAAGGCGTCGACGTGAATCGGACGGGCCGTGAGCTCGACCAGCTGACCTCGGCGGGCCAGCGCATAGGCTCGGCGACCATTCACCTTCAACGCTGAAAACTGCGGCGGAGTCTGCAGGATGTCGCCTATGAACTGCGGAATCGCTCCCTGGATTTCCTCAACGCTCGGCCGTCGCGCGTCGGGAATCGGTACGGTCACTCCCTCCGCGTCTTCCGTGTCGCTGGTCACGCCCAGCTGAAATCGAGCGCGATAGGTCTTGGGCAGCCGCTGCAGATACTCCACCAGACGCGTCGCCGATCCGACAGCGACCAGCAAGACGCCCGTGGCCAGCGGGTCGAGCGTTCCGGCGTGCCCGCAGCGACGCGTGCCGCTGAGCCGCTGCACGACATCCACCACATCCCGAGACGTCATGCTGCACGGCTTGTTGACGTTCAGTACGCCGACCGGAGGCGACAGTCCGGCCAGAGGTTCGGGGACGCTAGAGGCAGGCACGCTCGACAACCTTCGCTTCGTGATCGACACCCGTGAGTCGCTGTGCCAGGCCTTGGTAAGTAAATGTCAGCTGACGATGATCGAGACCCATCAGATGCAGAATCGTAGCGTGCAGGTCTCGCACATGACAAGGGTCCTCGACCGCAGCAAAGCCGAGTTCATCAGTGGAGCCGATCGGCTGGCCGCCACGCACTCCGGCACCCGCCAGCCACATCGAAAAGCCATGCCAATCGTGGTCGCGGCCCGGTTTGTCCACACCTTCGCTGGTCGGCGTCCTACCAAACTCCCCTCCCCAGATCAGCAGCGTCTCATCCCAGAGTCCCGTGCGCTTCAGGTCGGCAATCAGCGCCGCAATCGGCTGATCTGTCTCCGCCGCGTGCAGGCGATGATTCGTGACGCAGTCGTTGTGGCCGTCCCATGTGTCCTCGATGTGTCCGCCGCCTGAGTAAAGCTGGATGAAGCGGACGCCCCGCTCGATCAAGCGGCGAGTGATCAAGCACTTTCGCCCGAAGTCGGCCGTTGGCTCACCCGCTACGCCGTACATTTCCAGCGTCGCCGCCGTCTCCTGGCTGAAATCGACCGCCTCAGTCGCCGCCGTCTGCATGCGATATGCCAGCTCATACGATTCGACGCGAGCCAGCAACTCACCATCCTGCTGGTATCGGTCAGCGTGCAGACTGTTCAATTGATGCAGCAGATCGAGCCCGTGCCGCTGACTGGCTGGCGAGACTCCGGCCGGCGTGGCAAGATCCAGCAATGGCGGAGAACTGCTGCGGAACATCGTCCCCTGGTACTGCGCCGGCATGAAGCCGCATGACCAGTTCGAACCGCTGCCGATCGGGCCGCCGCGCGGATCGGTCATCACCACAAAACTCGGCAGATTCTCGTTCTCGGATCCCAGGCCGTAGCTGAGCCAGGAACCAAGGCACGGCTTGCCGATCAGGACCGCCCCGGTATTCATCTGGATACAGCCAGACGCATGAGCGGCCGTGTCGGTATGCATCGAACGAATCACACACAGATCGTCTGCAAAACGTGACAGATGCGGATAGAGGCTGCTGATCTCCAGCCCACTCGAGCCATGCGGCCGAAAGCTGAAAGCCGATTTCGTCAGATGACCGACCGGCCGGCCGTTGGAACCGACGGCCAACGGTCCGCTGTACGTCTGGCCGTGATACTTCTCCAAAGCCGGCTTCGGATCAAACGTATCGACCTGGCTCGGCCCTCCATTCATGAACAGAAACACGACATGCTTTGCTCGCGCTGGGAAATGAGCTGTGCCATGCGCCTCGCCGTCAGCGCCGCGCAAGCGGCCGGTCCGCGCCAGCAGATCGAGCATGGCCAGGCCCGCAAAGCCTCCGCCGCCCCGCCAGAAGAACTCTCGACGAGTCGTTTCACAGCGACGTGATTCGATGCGACCGAGAGGCTCTTCCACCGTCATGACGTCTACTCCGGATACACAAACTCGTTCAAGTTCACAATCGTGCGGCACAATTGAATCATCGCTCGGCGTTGACGGTCAGCCGGTTCTTCAGACGCATCATCCTCAGCCGTCGCTATCTCTTCCCGCAGAAAAGCTGTCGCAGCGGCCAGTTCCACCTCGCTGGGCAAACGACTCAGGGCCAGTTGCCAGGCCAGCTGGATCTGTCGCGTCGGATCGTCCGGTGCCATCCGCTGCAGCCGGTCGGCAAACAGCTCGGCCTGCCGATTGGTGAACTGGCCGTTGAACATGGTCAACGCTTGAGTCGGAACCGTCGTGGTCATGCGTCGACCCGTACTGCGAGTGGTGTCGCAGAAATCGAGCACTTCCAGCATGGGCAAAAGCAACGATCGTTTGATGAACGCATAGACCGTTCGACGGGAGGCCGTCTGTTCGTCAAACGCCGGCCAGATCGTCTCCTTGTCGGCATGGTTCTGCAAAGCTTCGGCGGGAACGTGCGGATAGATCGGCGGACCGTACATCGTGGTGTCCAACCGCCCGCTGACAGCCAGCATCGCATCGCGAATCGTTTCAGCATCCAAACGCGATTGCGAACGACGCCACAGCAGACGGTTTTCGGGGTCCGCACGCATTTGTTCCGATCGCACCGCGTGGCTCATCTGATACGTGCGGCTGGTCATGATCAGCCGATGCAGTCGTTTGAGTGACCACTGGCCTTCGTGAACAAACCAGTGGGCCAGGTAATCGAGCAGCTCTGGATGGGTCGGCCGATCACCCATCAACCCGAAATCGTTCGGTGTGGTAACCAGGCCCTGGCCAAAATGCCACTGCCAGACTCGGTTCACGATGACTCGAGCGGTGAGCGGATTGTCGGGCGAGGCGATCCAGTGCGCCAATTGCAGACGCCGGCCTGACGTCTGACCGGGGCCCGGTGAGGGAGGGGGCGACCAGCGACCGAGGATGGCTGGCACGGCCGGCTCCACAACATCTCCGTGGCGACCTGGTGTTCCACGCAGCAGCACGTAAACCGGATCAACAGGGCCCGGCTTCTCGATCAGGAAATACCCATTCACCGTGCCGCTGGCTGGCGATTCAGCCCGAGCCAGTGCAGCTGGGGCAACCGCCGGCCGCGTCAGCTCGGTGCGGCCCTCGCGCGGGCGATCGAGTGGAGTGAAGATGGCTACCAAACTGTAGTAGTCGACCTGCGACAAGGGCTCGAATTTGTGATCATGGCAGCGGGCACAACCGATCGTCAGCCCCAGGAAGGCGAGACTCGTCGTGCTGATCATGTCGTCGAGCTGATCGTAGCGATCCATGGCCACGTCGGCCGGCTCGTCGTCCCACGGTCCGAGCCGATGCAGGCCGGTGGCGAGCACCGTTTCGGTAGTGGCGTCCGGTATCTCATCTCCCGCCAGCTGTTCGCGGGTGAATTGATCAAAGGGCCGATCTTCATTCAAAGCACGGATCACATAATCGCGGTAACGCCACACCTCCGGCTTAGCCGCATCACGTTCGTAGCCGTTGGAATCGGCATACCGGACAACGTCCAGCCAGTGACGCGCATAGCGTTCGCCGTAAGCTGGCTGAGCGAGCAGCCGATCGATCAGACGCAAATAGGCATCGGGCCGATCGTCGTCGAGATAGGCTTGCAGTTCGGCCAGGCTCGGAGGCAATCCGGTCAGATCGAGGTGAGCTCGACGGAGCAACGCCGCGGGCTCGGCCGACGGATTCGGGGTCCAGCCTTCCTGCTCGAGTCGATGCAGCACGAACGCGTCGATCGCATTCGTGGGCCACGAGCGATCCCGGACTGCGGGAATCGCCGGGGCTCGTAACGGCTGAAACGCCCAGTGCTGCTCGACCGACGGAACCACCTTCTCATCGGGAGGTACCGTCGCCCCCTGGTCGATCCAGTGCCGCAATACGGCGATCTGCTCGCCGGTCAACGGCGCGCCTTTAGGCGGCATCCGCTCCGATTCATCTTCGGTCGTTACGCGGCGAATCAACTCGCTCTGGTCACTCAGACCGGGCTCGACTGCCGGTCCGCTATCTCCGCCAGCCAACACCTGACTGGCCGCGTCCAGCCGCAATCCAGATGCGTGTCGTACGGCGTTGTGGCAGACCAGGCACTTCTGCTTGAGAATGTCACGCGCCGCGGACCAGCCGCCATCTTCAGCTGCGGTGGATACCGAACCGCAGCTCAATATGGCGACCGCAATCAACGACATCCCCAGCACAAAGCAGCGGTCGACGCGTTGTCGGCACGATCGAGCATGCATGGCCAGGGCCCCGAACGGCAATCAATCTCTGCAGATTAATGCGCCGCCTCCGTCTGAGAGGTCTCGACCGTGATCGCCATGACGATCGGAGCTGATCCGTCGTCCCCCTTGATCAACTGCAGCGATTTGATCGGATCTCGCCGAGCTGGCTTGATCGACAGGTATCGCAGCTGATGCCCCTTGAGGTTGAAGGCGAACTCGGACTTCGGCACATCGACACGCCGGATGTAATCCGCAAAGTGCTCGCCGTTCTTCAGCTCATGATCTTCTGTCTGCCCGTCCTGGTAATTCACTCGGACGATCATGGACGTCGAACCTTCTTCCCCGCCCGGAAAGCCCCAGCCACTGATGCCGCTGAGCATGTGAATGGCCACCGCCTCGGTCCGGCAAGGGATCTCAACTTGACGTGGCATCCGCGGTGCCACATCGCCCTGCGGACCGTACAGCAGCACGACGTTCGAACGGCGGCCACCCTGCGGATCGGTCAACATGAAGGGAATGTCGTGGAACATCTTGGTGTTCCAATCCGGAAACTCCAGTCGTTCAATCGTCGACTCCGGCGAGAAGAACATGCCCCGAGCCGAACTGACAGTGGCAACCTTCGACAGATCGAGCGGGACGTAACGACCCCGCTGAGTCAGAAACTCCAGCAGATCGGTCATCTGCTGCTGGCTGATCAGCTTCTCGAATCCCTCCGGCATCAACGATTTGTTCGACCGAACCAACTCATCAACGTCCTCCCGCAACAGGCTCTGCTTCTTCCCCTCCGCATCGAACAGCTCGACCGCCGTTCGCGACTCGGCCGCCAACATGCCGGTCAACACGCGACCTTCATGAGTGACGATGGTGTAGACGCGGAAGTTCCCTTCCACGCTGCGGCTCGGGTCCAGGATGTTCGTCAACAATTCGTCCTTGGGATGAACCGCCATTCCGGTCAATTCAGGGCCGATCCGATTCCCTTCGCCGCGATACATATGGCACTTCGAACACTGCTGCCGAAATACCTCATGGCCAGCAGCCACGTTGCCCGTCCGGCCGGCGACCGGAAGCCACTCTTCCAATACGGCCTTGCGATCCGCACTCGGCAGACTCGCACTGGCCGCGAGCACTTTTTCCGCCAGTTGACGGATCTCAGCGTCCGGATGAACTGCCAGCGCCTGCCGTTGGTCGAGCGACAAGTCTTCGATGGAGAGCTTCTTGGCTTCGACGGCCGCCAGCAGCGATCGAGTCATCGCCGGACGTTTCAGCAACACGGTCAGTGCCGCGGTGCGCAGCTCCGGCGTCAGTTGCTCCAGGCGCGAGATCAGCTGTTCGCCCGCCTGATCGTGCCGCGCGGCTTCGCACGCACGAATCAACGCGACCGCCAGCTCGGGTGCCGTCGAGGGAGTGATGAGTTCCAGGAGCCCTTCAGTCACGCGGGGATCGTCGCCGGCGAATTCAACCAGCTGACGAGCAGAATCGGATCGCTGCTCGACCGAGCCATTGTCATCGCTGACCTGTTTGAGCAGCGAATCGGCGATCTGTTGAGCGTATTCGTCGAGCCGATGACTGCCCCATTTGCGGGCCAATTTTACGAGCTTGCCCTGCGTCTCGGGCGAAGCGACTTTCACCAGCTCGGCCAGCGATGCCTCGAGCGGCTCAGTAATCTGAAACTTCTGGTCGGCGTTCCACCCACTGGAAATGCCGTCGATAATCGCTCCAGAGACCGCGGACTGCTGGCGAGCCATGCTCTGCAGCAGCGAGGTCAGTTCGTCGGCCGACGGATTGGAACGAGCCAGGTGACCGGCAATCACTCCGGCCGTAGCCGTCAGCTTCTCCTGCGGCCGCCTCTGCTGGTCCGCGACGGCCTCGATCAGGAACGAGCTGGCGTTCACCGCCGCGACGCTGGTGAGCGCGTCCGGCAACCAAACGTCCCCGGTTACGGTCGGGTCGCGGAGCAGTTCGACCAGCAGCTTGCCGATGGCGGGCGAAGCAGGCTGATCCGCCAGGGCCAACAGCGTAGCCAGCCGCACCTGGGCGTCGGTATCGTGGGCCAGATCGGCCGCAAGAATCTGTTCCACCGATGTGGCGTGGGCCGGCAGCACCTGCACCGCGTTGCGGCGGACACCAGCTGACGGATGCTTGAGCGCTGCGACGACGCCCTTCACCGCCGGCGAGGCCGGGTCCTGCAGAGCGCCAAGACCGTGCAGCGTCCACAGAGCGTGAATGGCACCAACGTTCAGGCCAATGGCATCGACCGACGGGTCGGCCACCAACGCCAACAGCTCAGGCACAACGTCGGTCTCTCCGCGTTCGACCAGCAGCCGCTGCGCGTGCCTGCGCCACAACATGGTGGGATGCCGCAATGCGGCGACCAGCTCAGCCGGTGTGGCCTTCGCCAAGTTCAATGACCGAGTGGCTTCGGGAGGAGCCGAATCGTTGACGACTCGATAAATCCGCCCATGCAGCTTGTCACGCAGATCGCTCTCGTACGCGTTCCCCTTCCCCGTCTGGAATCCGATCGGCGTCGGGTTGTGCTGGACGATGTAGTTGTACCAGTCGAGGACCCAGACCGATCCGTCCGGCCCGACTTCGGCCATGATCGGCGCAGCCCATTCGTCGTCGGCGGCCACCAGGTTGATCGGACTGGTCGAATGGAAGTCGCTGCCGTCTCGCTTCAACACAAACGTGCCGACCAAGTGCCCGGTCGGCTCCGCGACGAAGGCGGTGCGGTTCCAGAAAGACTGAGGATAAGCTCGAGCCGTGTACAAGGCGTGGCCCGCGCCAGCCGTGTAGCCACCATGCTGATCCACCTGGCGCACCTTGCTGGTGATCGCCTTGAATAAATACGTGTCGGCGATCGTGCCGAGCACCAGCGATGGAGCCCACCCGCGGACCTTCTCGTAGTAGCGATTCGGAATCGGCATGTAGACGCTCGGGTTCCGGTTCGCGGTCGAGCCGAAGATGATCCCTTCCTCGCTGATTCCCAGACCCCACGTATTGTTGTTCGTCGATCGAATGAACTCGACCTGCGAACCGTCGGGACGGAAACGGAAGAAGCCCATGCGGAACGACGGCTGACGCTGGCCTTTGGCTACCGGATTCGAGTCGTTGTAGCCCTGCATCCCCCAGATCCAGTTGTCCAAGCCGTACTGGAAATTGCTCACCCCACCATGCGTGTCGCCCATGTCCCAGCCGGTGATCAGGACTTCCCGCTGATCGGCCACGTCGTCGCCGTCGGTGTCCTTCAGATAAAGCGTCTCCACGCCGTCCTGGACAATCACGCCTCCCCGATGAAAGGCAATGCTGGTCGGAATGCTCAGCCCCTTGGCAAACACCGTCACCTTGTCCGCTTTCCAGTCGCCGTCCGTGTCTTCGCAGATGGAGATCTGATCGCGACCTTTGCCCGGTGGCTGGAGTTCGTTCGGATAGTCAAACGTCTGACCAATCCACAACCTCCCCCGCTCGTCCCAAGCCATGCAGATCGGCTTCGCATTCAACTTCGGATCGGCGATGAATTGCTCGAGATGAAAGCCCTGCGGCGTGACGTAGTGCTTGATCGATTCTTCAGCGGGGAGCGGCCGCTGCATCTTGGTCAGTGGCTGGCCCTGAGTCCCCCACTGCTGGCCCGGCGTGTAGTTCGGGATCTTCGCACCCACCTCTTCGTATTCGAACGGAGCTACGTCTTTCCGTAGTTCGGTCATCGGCAGGACGGGAAACACTTGTTCCGCCAGATAATCACCAGCTTCAGCCGGATCGCGATTGGCCGCCCAGCGGATACCTCGCTCGACCAGATTCTGGAACCCGGGATTGCTCCATGTGCGGTGATCGTGTCCCCACGCCGTGTAGAAGACTCGGCCCTTGCCATGATTTCGCACCCAGGTCCACGGCTCGCGCCCCTCCTGGTCGACACGATATTCCAGTACCGTGCGGTCCTTCTCGTTGTGCAGATGGTGGACGTAAGTCTCGTCCCAGCTCTCGAAGCCGCCGAATCCCTTCATCAGCGGATGTTCGGGTTGACTTTGCTCGGTGCGGAACACACCCGTGCCGTGACGACGGAACTGAGCCCCCATCAGCGCCACGATTTCAGGGTCGTTCCGGAAGCAGAACGTCGCACAGTGTAACGGCACGAAACCATGCCCCTCGGCGACATAGTCCAGCAGCGCCTTGGATTGATCGGGCGCGATGTTGTCGATGTTCGCGTACAGCACCAGCGCGTCGTAGGCGTTCAACTTGTCGGGACGCAAATCGGTCATCTGATCCGTGTAGGTCAGCTCGATGCCCCGCTTGGCCATGACCGGCTCAAGCTGTGCAAATCGCTGCGCCGGAACATGGTGACCATTGTCACCGAGAAACAGCACTTTCAACGCTTCAGCACCGCTGGCCGCCGAGCTGACGGTCAGACTCAGCGCTAACACCAACAGACACCACCCTGGCGTCAACTTCCGGCCGTTCTGGCGGACCCCAAGCGAAATGAACGAAGTCAACATGGACCACTCCTGAAATCCCTCTGCGGGCACCCTGGCGAGCGTCGCCGGTCCCGTGTTACACCCGGTAAGCAACAGCTCAGTGTAACCTGCCATTTCCGCCCGGACCACTCAGCCAGTCGCCTCTCGAAATACCCCCTTCTGGTGGTGGTTTTTGCCGGGCGCTCTACAGATGGGCTCGCTCCAGTTACAATCAACGGTGTGGATGGTCCCGGCGACCGTCCCGTCTGCTGATGTCCGAGAACGTTTCGGGGCGCGTCCGAGTGACGCGGCCCGTCGGGTTCTACCCGCCTGTCATCAGCGACCGGAGATCGTGGCAGGGCTAACGGCAGACCTTGATGCTGAGCCGGGCGGGTGGTTTAGGCGATCGGACGGTCGGAGTACGCAGATGACGGGAACTCGACGGATCGGAGCGCCGTGGCTGATCTGGACGTTGTTCCTCATCGGGCTGGTTGCCTGTTCCAATTCGCAATCGGCGTTCGCCGCCGACGATGGCGTCAATTTCACTCGTCAGATTCAGCCGATTTTGGCTCGACGCTGTGTCGCCTGTCACGGACCCGACAAAGGCGAAGGCGGTTTGCGGCTGCACGAATCCGAGCCGGCACTGGCCGAACTCGACTCGGGTGCTCGCGCGATCGTTCCGGGCAACCCTACGGAAAGCGAGTTACTGGCTCGGATCAGCTCCACCGACGAATCGACTCGGATGCCACCCGAGGGTGAGCCACTAAAGCCGGCCGAGATCGAGCTGTTGCGGCAATGGATTGCTGAGGGAGCGAAATGGGAACAGCATTGGGCCTTCCAGCCGTTGCGGCAGGTTGAGCCACCCGCAGTCAAAGATACCGCTTGGCCGCTGCAGCCGGTCGACTTTTTCATTCTGCATCAGCTCGAGCGACGAAACTTGCGGCCCGCGCCGCCGGCTGACAAGCGAACGCTGATCCGTCGCGTCTACTACGACCTGACCGGATTGCCACCGACCGAAGAACAAGTCCGCAAGTTTGTCGAGGACCAGCGTCCCGAGGCTTATGAAGAGTTGATTGACGAGCTGTTGGCGTCACCACATTACGGTGAACAGTGGGGCCGACACTGGCTCGACTTGGTCCGCTATGCCGAGACGAACAGTTTTGAACGTGATGGAGCGAAGCCCAACGCTTGGAAGTATCGTGACTATGTCGTTAATTCATTTAACGACGACAAGCCCTACGATCAGTTCGTGCGTGAGCAACTGGCTGGCGATGAACTGGATCAAGTCACGAAAGAGACGCTGACTGCCACCGGTTTCTATCGGCTGGGCATCTGGGACGACGAGCCGGCCGACCCGCTACAAGCTCAGTACGATGAACTGGACAACATTGTCTCCACCATCGGCCAAGTTTATTTGGGTCTGACAATTAACTGTGCCCGCTGCCACGATCACAAGATCGACCCGATCACGCAGGCTGATTACTACAGCCTGTTGGCCTTTCTGGCTGACGTCACGCCGTACGGCCGTCGAGGCTCGGACCCGCGAGCATCCAGCCAGATCGACGTGACGCCGCCGGAAGTCACCGACGCCTACAAGCGGCTCGACCAGCTCCAGCAGGAGCAGGAAACCCGCGCTCGCGAGATCGAGCAGACGGGAATCGTGAAGATGTCGGCTCCCGATCAGCGCCGGACCGAGGGCGACGAGCGGAACGCCGTGCTGAAGGAAAAGCTGCAGGCGAACATCAGCCCGCAGGAATGGGAAGAATACCAACGTCTGCAAGGCGAGATCGAACTGACCAAGCAGCAACGTCGGAAGCTGCCGGAACGCGAGTCGGTCATGGGGCTGGGCGGATACGAGCCGAAGCCACGCACCACGCACGTGCTGATGCGCGGAAGCCCGTTGGCTGAGGGTGATGAAGTCCAACCGCGGTTCCTGGATCTGTATCGGGATCCGGCGCCAGTGGTGCCGGCCGATCCTCCCGCTGATGGTCCTGCTGGTCGGCGTCGCCTGCTGGCCGATTGGATTGTCGCGCCGAACAATCGGCTGACCGCCCGCGTGATGGCTAACCGTGTCTGGCAGTTTCACTTTGGTCGCGGGATCGTCCGGTCGGCCAATAACTTCGGCCAGCTCGGCACGCCTCCCACGCACCCCGATCTGCTGGAATGGCTCGCTGGCCGACACGTCTCCGTCGGCTGGCGATTCAAGCCCTTACACCGTGAGATCCTGTTGTCGCAGACGTATCGCATGTCAAGTCAAGGCGATCCGCAGGCGCTGGCCGCCGACCCGACCAATGACCTCTTCTGGCGCTTCGACATGCGGCGATTGAGCGCCGAGGAGCTGCGGGATTCGATCTTGGCGGTGACCGGCGAATTGAATCGAGAAGTCGGCGGGCCCAGTTTTTACGAGACGATTCCGCAGGAGGTCCTCGCTGGTCAGTCGGTGCCCGGTGCTGGCTGGGGGCAGTCGAGTGAATTGGAACGATCCCGGCGGAGCCTGTACATTCACGTCAAACGATCGCTGGTGACGCCACTGTTGTCGACATTCGATTTCCCCGACACGGATACCAGCTGTGAGGCTCGGTTCGTGACGGTCCAGCCCGGGCAGGCACTCAGTCTTCTCAATGGTGATTTCCTGCACGTTCGAGCAGGAGTTCTGGCCGATCGGGTCCGTCGCGAAGTCGGAGCCGATCGAAGAGCTCAGGTCGAACGAACCCTGCAACTGGTCCTCACTCGCCAAGCGGAAGCTCAAGAGATCGAAGAAGGATTGGCGCTGATCGATCGACTGATCAGCCGCCATGGCGTGTCGGCTGATGAAGCGTTTCGGTATTACTGTCTGGCGGCGTTGAACTTGAACGAGTTCATTTACCTGGATTGATGAGAAGAGCCATGACGGATTCAACCAACAAGGGGCGACGTGGTTTCTGCGGTCGGACTCGACGCGAGTTCATCTGGGAAGCGGGATGTGGCATGGGCGCCGTGGCCCTGACTTCCCTGTTGTCCCAGGAAGGACTGCTGGGCAGCGTAGCACGAGCGTCGGAAGCGACGGCCAATCCGCTGGCGCCCAAGCCCCCGATGCTGCCGCAGAAGGCGAAGAGCGTCATCTTTCTGTTCATGTACGGTGGCCCGAGCCACATCGATACGTTCGATTACAAGCCGTCCATGAAAGGCATGGACGGCAAGTCGGTCACGGTGAAGACGTTCGGCCGCGGCGGGCACCGGAATCAGGGCCGCATTGTCGAGCCGCGCTGGAAGTTCGCTCAGTATGGGCAGTGCGGCAAGTGGGTCAGCGATTTGTTCCCGCATGTTGCTCAGCACGTGGACGATATCGCGTTTCTCCATTCCATGACAGCCGATTCGCCCATCCACGGCTCGGCCATGCTGATGATGAACTCCGGCAAGATCCTCAGCGGTTCGCCGACGCTCGGCTCGTGGGTGAACTACGGCCTCGGGACCGTGAATCAGAACCTGCCTGGTTATGTCGTGATGCTCGATCCCAAGGGAGGTCCGATCAGCGGCGCTAAGAATTGGGCCTCCGGGTACATGCCGGCGACCTATCAAGGGACTACGTTCCGTTCCAAGGGCGCTCCGATTCTCGATCTTCAGCCGCCGGCCGGCATGAGCCGGGAGTTGCAGCGGGAATTGATCGATACGGTGCAGCTTGCCAATCATCGGCATCTCGCCACGCGATCGGACAATAGTGAACTGGCCGCACGCATTGCCAGCTATGAACTAGCCTACAAGATGCAGGAAAGCGCTCCGGAAGCGGTCGACTTGAGCCAGGAGTCGGCACAGACGCTGGAGATGTACGGCGTGAACAAAGATCGAACACGCGATTTCGGGACTCGCTGCCTGCTGGCCCGGCGGCTGGTCGAACGGGGCGTGCGCTTTGTGCAGCTCTATTCCGGTGGCGCCCACAACGACGACAACTGGGATGCTCACGGCGATCTGGAACAGAACCACAATTTCCATGCCGGCAATACCGATCAACCGATCGCCGCTCTGCTGACCGACCTGAAACAGCGCGGCATGCTGGACGAGACGTTGATTGTGTGGGGAGGCGAGTTCGGTCGCCAGCCGACCGCCGAGTACGCTCAGGGTTCGGGACGCGATCACAACGCCTACGGTTTCACCATGTGGCTCGCCGGTGGCGGCATCAAGGGCGGCGTCAGCGTGGGGACGACCGACGAACTTGGTTCAGCGGCTGTGGAGCGACCGATGCACGTGAAGTATCTCCATGCCACCATGCTCCACCAGATGGGGCTCGACCCGAATCATCTCAGCTACTTTTACAACGGGCTGAATCAAAAGCTGGTCGGTGTTGAGCACGTCGAGCCAATACAGGAAATCATCTAGGCATGGACGGGAGTGGCACGCCGGGGATGGCTACGAGGACGGGAAAGCGTCGCGCAGTTGTTTTGCTCAGCGGTGGTCTCGATTCTACCACCGTGGCGGCTATTGCGCACAGCCAGGGCTATTCCGTCTACGCAATGTCGTTTCGATATGGTCAGCGGCATCAGATTGAGCTGGCGGCGGCGGAGCGAATTGCGGCGGCGCTGGGCGTCGAAAAGCATGTTGTGGTCGACATCGATCTCCGTACGTTCGGCGGGTCGGCGCTGACCGAAGATATCGAGGTGCCGAAGCACGATGAAGTTGCTTCGATCGGCGACGCCATTCCGATCACCTACGTGCCGGCCCGCAATACAATCTTTCTGTCGTTTGCCCTGGCCTGGGCCGAAGTGCTCGATTCGCGGGATATCTTCATCGGCGTCAATGCGCTCGACTATAGCGGGTATCCGGACTGCCGGCCGGAGTACATTGCGGCCTTCCAACAGATGGCCAGACTGGCGACGAAGGCGGGTGTTGAAGGTCACGGTGTGACGATCCACGCACCGCTGATTCATCTGACCAAAGGACAGATCATTCAGCGCGGTCTGCAGTTGGGTGTCGACTACGGTCTGACGACCAGCTGCTATGATCCCCGGCCGGACGGGTCGGCCTGCGGACATTGTGATTCGTGCCTGCTGCGCCGCCGAGGATTTGCTGACAACGGTATCAGTGATCCGATCCGTTACGCTGAGGAGTGACGTGGTTCCCATGGATTGGAAGCGGCGAGCTCAACGGGCGACGTATCTGGCTTCGCAAGTCCTCGCGCGGCTGGTCGGCGTAGTTTTCTTTGGCATCCGCACCAGCGGTCGTGATCACGTGCCGGCTGAAGGAGGCGGGCTGGTGTGCGCAAACCACCAGAGCTACTTCGATCCGGTCATCGTCGGTGCGACTGTCGATCGACAACTGACCTTTCTCGCCCGCAAGTCGCTCTTCCGGTTCCCACCCTTTCGATGGTTGATCGAATGGTACAACGCCATTCCGCTCGAACGTGAAGGGCTCAGCATGGCGGGGCTCAAGGAAACCATTCGTCGATTGAAAGGAGGCGAGCTGGTTCTCATCTTTCCCGAGGGGACTCGAACGCGGGATGGACACCTGCAGCCGCTGAAGAATGGTTTCTGTCTGGTGGCGCGGCGAGCGAAAGTGCCGTTGATTCCAGTCGGGCTCGATGGAGCCTATCAGGCGTGGCCGCGGCAGAGCCGCTATCCAAGACTGTCGCGGTTGGGAGTCGTTGTCGGGCCCATGATTCGACCTGAAGAGTTCGAGAACTGGTCGGATGAACAGTTGGTCGATGAACTCTATCAGCGCATGGCTGCGGCCCACGAAGAGGCTAGGCTGTTTCGTCAGGCGGGCCGTGGCGAGAATGCCGAGCCACAGGCTTGAGACGTTAGGGCGTGATCGGATCGTCGTCGTGCGGAACGTCGGATACAGTCCCGGTACTGTCGACTGGTACCGACTCTGAAGATTCAAGGTTTGAGTCTGGTGGGGCCGGGACGGGAAACTCTTCCTCGAGATAGATGTCTCCCGAGTCTTCATCAACCGGATCGTCGGGGCGGTAGAGAGGACCACCATTATCGATGCGGTCAGGTCCGAAGCTGTACAGCAAGTAGCCTTCGGGACGTACCGAGTAATGTAGCGGGTCGCCGTCAGCCGACCATGGATCGGCGGGGACGGCAGGCAGGTAATTCGGAACGAGCTGCTTAAGCGAATCGGGCCAAGCGCCGTGTTCGCGATGGTAGGCCACGAGGGCGAGTTCAGTGATGAGCAGCTTGAGTCGCGCCGACTCGCGTTGCCAGGCGCGATGAAAGGTCGTTTCGCCAAATATTGGTTGAGCGAGAATCGTCTCCTCCAGCATCTGGATTCGTTCAGTCCAACTCGCTTGCGGCCACGACCAGCGGCGGTCGCGGTCGATGAACCGTTCGACCGGTTCGCGTTTCTCGAGATGGTGCTGGAGTTCCTGCCAGGTCGATCGCAGCGTGGCGGTCGAGAACTCGTGACGATGGCGATAGATCATCTCAGCACCAGTGTACGTGCAGGCGATTCCGATCAGCCCGTCTACCAGCAGGCCTTGCGATCTGGCTACGAATCCCGTGCGCACTCCGTCCAGAAACGATCGACAGGCTTCGTCGGGGGCTTGTCGGTTCAGGGCAAATCGTCCGTCGAGCATGAAGCCGCGGGTCAGGTCTCTCATCAGCCCGATGTCAAGCAGATCGCGGCCCGCGTCCAGAGGAGCCGCTGCTGGTTGGGCAATCGCTTCGCGTGCCGCGACGATCGTATCGCCGATGGCCGCATGAGCTGATTCGAGTTCCGGTGGAGAGACCGTTTCCCAGTCGTGAAGCTGCGGTCCAATCGGCGATTCACTGACTGAGCGAGCCAGCGTGAGGACCCGGAGATAGTTGTCGATCAGGTGCGGTTGGTTCTGGATGAGTTGGCTGGGCAGGTTGAGCCAGATCAGCGTGATCAGCGGCGGGCCGAAGGTGAAGGCGCCGAGGATGAGCATTCCGGCGCGAGTGACGGGTTGCCAGGATGAACGATTGTCGATCGAAGCTGTCGTGGGTGAGTCGATGGCACGTTCCGTGGCGCGACGCATCGTGCCGCACCAGACCGCGACCAGAGTACTGATTGTTGGTAGGATCAGCCACCAGATGGGAACGGGAGACGACCTGAACCACGAACCGCCCCGCGGTGGCCAGCTGTCGTTGTCGAGGAATCGATCGCTGAAGGCCAGCAATGTCGCGGCCGACAAGGTGATCGCCAGACTGGCCGGTAGACGCCGCTTCCAATTGCCCGTCGGTTGGGTCAGCCACCAGCCGCTGAGCACGGCGATGCCGCTGCAGATACCGATGGCGACGATGGTGACCCACGCCGTCGAGCCCATGTCGGAGATCTGAGTCGCCAGCGCCATCACGATCGCAGCCAGGGAAAGGAACTCAAACACTACCAGCAGCGACACACGGTACGGGGAGCGGCCGTTGATCACCGCTGACTCGTTCGACGGGTCGCTGATGTCGGCGGGCGATCGTTGGGGTTCCTCGAGTCGACTCGAGGCGGACCGGCGAATGGTGGCGTAGACGATGACGCTTTCGATCAGCAACGCGATGGCCGCCTCGACAGCTTGGGCGGTCCAGAGGGCGACTAAGGGGAGCAGTATCAGCGGTGGCTGAATTGAGCGGGGGAGACGGCTGTGGGCCACGGCGATGGCAGTGATGCCGGCCGCCGACAATCCCGTGATCAGCAGAAGGACTACGAATACGGTCGGAAACATGATGACGCCAAGGGTCGGACCAGGGGGAGCGGCGGCTAGGTGACCGGCCAGCCGGCCGACCCGCCAGCATAACGCCGCGGACAGGGACGGGGCACCCGGCCGGGCGAGTTGCGGTGGCCAGGGTGGTGGTCCAGCCCTGGGGTGGCTATTGTGACCGAGCCGTTCATCGCGATTGACGCGGTGGGGGGGAACGCCTAGTCTGAGCCGAGTCTGGAGCTGGAATGGCGAGTGATTGCTCACGTTCAGTGGCTGTAGGCGATGAGATCGCACCGTGGCGGCGGCGAGTGGTGACACTGGGAACGGGTGCAGGGAGACCGGGTGAGAATTCGCAGTCCGATGCTGGTGAACGGAGCCGGATGGCTCTTCGGTTGGAGCATATGGCTGCTGTTCCGCACGTTGCGGCTCGACGTCCAGACGACCGCCGGCGCGAATCCCTATGCGTCGAGTGGCGAGCAGCGGTATCTGTTCAGCGTCTGGCATGACGCATCGGTGATTGCCGCGTTTGGCGGCCGACACCAGCGGACCGTGGCGTTGACCAGTCGTCACCGGGACGGGGGTTTCGTCGAGACGGTGACTCGAGTGGCCGGTGTGCCCGTCGTCCGCGGCTCGACCGGCGCGACCGGTGGCAAGGCACTGCGCGAACTGTTGCGGGTGGCCCAGCAGCACGACATTGTGATGACTCCGGACGGTCCCCGCGGTCCGCGGCGGGTAATGAGCCGGGGCATTGTCTACCTGGCTTCGCGATCGGGGAGTTCCATCGTTCCGACCGCCTTTGCCTGCCGCAGCTGCTGGAAGATCCGCGGCAACTGGACCGACCTGACGATCCCTCGTCCGTTCTCCCGCGTCGTGCTGCTGGCCGGTGAGCCAATCGCCGTCCCACCCGACCTCCCGATCGACGACATCGACCACTACGTCCACCAAGTCCAGGCCGCCATGGACGAACTCGACCGCCGCGCCCTCGCCGCCACCTGACCCGAGGTCGCACCTACCTCCCACGAGGTCGCACGTACCTCCAACGAGGTCGCACGTACCTCCTTGGCTCTGCTAGCAAGCTGGCGCGCCGTCCATCGAACCTCGACAGTCTGTCGGACCCGAGGTCGCACCTACCTCCCACGAGGTCGCACGTACCTCCAACGAGGTCGCACCTACCTCCTTGGCTCTGCTAGCAAGCTGGCGCGCCGTCCATCGAGCCTCCACAGTCTGTCGCAGTCTGCCGCTCGAAAAATCGCCCCACCCAGTCTTCGCCACTCCCGTCCCCGCCACCCACCACCGCTCCTGCCCCCTCAACCTCCGCCACCCCGCCCCAACCCACGCGCCCACGAGGTCGCACCTACCTCCAACGAGGTCGCACGTACCTCCGCGGAGGTCGCACCTACCTCCGGCGTTGTGCTAGCAAGCTAGCGAGTTGTCCGCGCATCCACCGTCGCCGGTCGCTCGCACGTGGCCCCACCAAGTGTCCACCTAGCTGGACACCTACACGGAGCGGCATCATTTCCCGCCGAAAAGCAAGTTCACACGCCTTTGCCCCTCATGCGGCGTGACGCCTTCAGTCAAAATGCGTATAGTGGACATGCGTATATGTTCTGGAGCGTTATTTGTCAGTGGAGGTGTAGCCTTATGCCGAGCGCGCCCCGTCGAGAAATCGTGGCCGACGATGAAGTCGGCGTCTATCACTGCCGGTCTCGAGTGGTTCAGCAGGCACGACTCTACGGGGTCGATCCGGTGACCGGTCGCAGTTATTCGCATCGTAAGGCGTGGGTTGAGCAGCGATTGCCGGAATTGTCGCGACATATGGCAGTCGAGCCACTCGACTTCGCCATCATGGACAACCATCTGCATTTGATGCTTCGAAATCGACCGGATGTGGCCGTTCAGATGGACCCGTTCGAAGTCATTCACCGCTGGTGTCATCTCTGTCCGACAACGGGCATCACCCAACACGAGAAGCGCTACTGGAGCGAGTATGGTCCGATCGCACCTTCCGTGGAACAGATCAGTCGGCTGGCGGATAACCCTGTGGCAGTGGCTTGCTACCGCAAGCGGCTCAGCAGTCTGTCGTGGTTCATGCGACTGCTCAATCAACCGCTGGCGGTCCGAGCGAACCGAGAGTCGGGTACCAAGGGGCGTTTTTTTGCCGAACGCTACCGGTGTACTCGAATCGAGGACGAAGCCGGTCTGTTGGCCTGTTCGATGTATATCAATCTGAATCCGATCCGAGCGGGAATCGTTGACCGGCCGGAGCTGGCCGAGCACACTTCGGCGTTCCTGCGAATCGCCGCCATGACTTCCAGGCTCTGGCATGGCGGTTCGGCGATGGATGAGTTGGCACCGCTGGACAGCGACGCCGACGCGTGGTTGGCCCCCGTCTATCTGGATCCGCGAGCGGAGGCCTACGTTCAGCTATCCGACGGAGCGAGTGGTTCCGATGCCCGCCTCGATGCTGATTGGCTCGATGCGGCACATCTGCCATTGGATTCGGTTCCCGGCATGTTCCGCCGCACCGGGTTAGCTCCGCGATTGACCAATCAGGGCTTCTTGCCGATTCCCGTAGACGAATACCTGAAACTGCTCGATTGGTCCGGACGGCAGCTGCGGTCCGATCGGCAGGCTGCTCAGATTCCTGAGCATCTTTCGCCGATTCTCGAACGCCTGGGGGTGAACGCCGACAACTGGGTTGTCACCGTCAATACCGTGGGCCGGCAGTTTCGCACCTCGGTAGGGCACCTCGACGCGATGCGGAAACGAGCTGCCAAGCGAGGGCGAACAACTCTATACGGAATCACTTCGAGCATCAGGGCGTTCGATTAATCGAACTACGTCGCTCGATTGGGTTCGCGCGTACCACCGCATTCGGCCGGGCCGATGTTCAGTATTCGTCAAGTGATCAGGCAAGGCGTCTGCCGCAACTTTTCAACGCCGTCACTCGACGCCAGCACGACAACTCCACCTTCGCTGATCGTAAATCCGCGTTCCTTGTCAAGTTCCAGGTCGTATCCGATTTCAACGCCTGACGGAATCCGAATTCCCTTGTCGATGATGGCTCGTCGGATTCGGCAATGCCGCCCGATTTCAACGTTGTCAAACAGGATGGAATCCTCGATGTGTGCGTAGCTGTTAACTCGCACCTTTGAGCCGACGATACAGCGTTCCAACGAGCCGCCCGAAACAATGGATCCTCCGCACACGATGCTGTCCATAGCGCGCCCACATCGCATCTGATCGCCTTGCCCGTTGAAGACGAACTTGGGAGGCGGGACGTTGGGAAGGTGGGTTCGTACGGGCCAGTGTTCGTCGTACATGTTGAGTTGAGGGTCAATGGAGATGAGATCCATATTCGCCTCGTAGTAGGCATCCAGCGTACCGACATCGCGCCAGTACGCAGCCTGCTTCCGGTTCTCGTCCTGAAACGGAAACGCGAAGACTCGATAATTGTCGATAATCGAGGGAATCACATCCCGTCCAAAGTCGTGGTTGCTGTGGATTCGCGTAGCATCCTGGCAGAGCTGCTCAAAGAGGAACCGTGCCGTAAAGATATAGATGCCCATCGAAGCCAAGCTGTGGTTCGGATCACCGGGAATCGGCTGCGGATTGGCCGGCTTCTCCTGGAACCCGCAGATGCGACTGTCAGCGTCGACCTGCATCACACCGAACTGCGTGGCGTCCTGACGCGGCACCTGCAACGCGGCAATCGTCAGATCGGCTCGATTGTCGAGATGGAAATCGAGCATCGAACGATAGTTCATCTTGTAAATATGATCGCCGGCCAGAATCAACACGTACTCCGGATTCTCTTTCTCCAGCGTGTAGATGTTCTGGTAGACAGCATCGGCCGTTCCCTGGTACCAATGCTCGTCGATGCGCTGCTGAGGGGGGACAACGTCAACGAACTCGCCCAATTCGCGAGAGAAGAAGTGTCGCCAGCCGAGACTGATGTGCCGGTCAAGGCTCATCGCCTTGTACTGCGTCAGAAGCAACATGCGGCGCATACCGCTGTTGAGGCAGTTGGAGAGGGTGAAATCAATGATCCGATAGGCACCGCCAAATGGCACCGCTGGCTTGGCGCGATCACGCGTCAGGGGGTCCAGTCGAGAGCCCTTACCGCCGGCCAGGATGACTGCCAGGCAATTGTTCATGCGAGATGTTCCTCAAGTGACCTGCCACAGCCTGAGTCTACTCGGACTGTAAATCCCTCGTGCGAGCGTCCTGCCTTTCGTGGTATTCCGTGTTGAACCCGCTCATAAATCCGCCGCATCCTGCGCGGATTTTGACAGTCGGCGCGACGTGACGTCGCGCCAGGCCGGTGAACGGGATTTGGTCTGTTATTTTATCGGATGGGAGGTTTTGGGAAAGCAGGGAAAGTTTGCTGGCTGCGTTGACTGGCCGTCGGCGCCGGGTCTTGTATTCGGGAAACGTCGGAAGATCGGTACGACTCGTCCACTCATCCGCCACAGGTCAACCACCACAGATCAACCACACGACCGGAATTCGCCGGCGAAGTCCCGCCGGGGTTGGCTGCCGGTGTCGTGCAGCCAGCGAGTCGTCAGTCTTGCGAGATCGGCTCGCCCCGCCCGGCCGGCTGGTACCCGATGCAGCAATCCGTTCCGCTCGCCAAATTGCCGCGACCAATCGGAATCCGCAGCGACTACCGGTATTTCGCGGTCGAGCGCGTCGATCACCAGGCTCTCCATTCCCGGCTCATCGTTGCCCAGCCAGAGGCACCGGGCACGGTACAGGACGTCTGGCCAGTCAGCCGCATGGGCGACGACGGTCAGAGCGTCGGTGCGGGTGCAACGCGCGAAATGCAGAATTCGACCCTTAGCCGGGCCGTCGCCGCAGATGTCAAGCCACGTAGCGGGGAAATTGTGGCGGAGCAGCGCCAGGGACCAGATCAAGTGCTCGACGCGGCAATTCCGCTGCATGCGACTGACTGTCGCGATCCGCCATCGGTCTGGCTCGACCAGGTCGGAGTCTACGTGTGCACCTAGCGGCTTTCGATTCTCCTGGCATTTGCCCACGTGGGCGCCATGCAACAGGTCTGAGTAGCTGACGAAAATGTCGCGACCGGACTGCCGCCGGTCGTTACGGATGGCGGCCAGGGACCGGACGTCAGATACCGGGCTCTCACCTACCAGGGGATAAATCGCCTGAGGTGATGCACCGGCCATGCGGGCGGCTCGAATCCAGAAGTGCTCCTCGTTCGACCAGCAGTGCCAGATATCGGCGCCGGTCGATTGTAGGGCCTGCCACCAGGCTCGGCGGTGGCCCAACTTCCGTTGATGCGTCCCGGGCAAGACTTGGCAAGGGACGGACAAGTGCTGGCAGGCGGCGGCGACGTAGTCATCGGTTCCCCAGCAGACGATGCGGACGGGATGCGAACTGAGATTCCAGCGTTCGAGCAGACGAACCATGGTTCGTCCCGTCGTCCAACCGTCCAGACGTCCGGCCAGCCAAGTAATCTTCATGAGGTCGCTCCATCAGCCACATCGTCGGGTTCCAGCACAGCCACATGCGGCAGTTCCCGGAACCGGTCCCGGTAATCGAGCCCATATCCGACGACGAACATATCGGGGATTCCAAACACGACGTGGTCCGGCACAAAGTTCACAGCTTGCCGCCCTTGCTTTGAAAGCAATACGGCGGTGCGGAGTGACGCTGGTTGCTGCCGTCGCAACAGCTCGGTCATGGCAGCCAACGTGTGTCCTGTGTCGAAGATATCGTCGACCAGCAGCACGTTCCGGCGGCGGATGTCGGGGAGGAAGTCTTCGTTCAGCCGCAGTTCCCCTCGCTCCGTTCCCGTCTTGTAGCTGCTGGCCTGGACAACACCGACCTGCAGCGGCATCGACAGCTGTCGGATCAGGTCGGCCATCAGGACGATGCTGCCGGTCATAACACCCAGGACGGTCAGCGGCTGGTCGCCGTAGTGTCGGCTGATGTCACCCGCCAGCCGGCCGACACCGGCTTGGACGTCATCGGCGCTGAGCAGAATTCTCACGCAAGTCCCTTCAGCTGCACGGCCAGTTCGGGACCGGCTCCAGCCCCGGGTTCGACATGGTACGGCAACTGCGGCTTGGCCGACAACGCCGATCCACGCGGGCTCAGCGAGTGCTAGCACTGCTGGCGCTGGGCCGGAGGTAGGTGCGACCTCCGCGGAGGTAGGTGCGACCTCGTGAGCGGCGCGGGGGGGTGAGGTTTTGGCTTGGAGAGGGGTGGGGCCCGGGCTGGGCGGGGGCCAGTTTCGTGGTTTAATTGGCCGAGGGAGGCGAATCGCGATGAGTGTCGGGAACGGACAGTGGACCGAGGAGACCGTGGGCGGACATCCATGCCACGTCTATCGGCCCGCGCAGATCAACGAACACGGTTACGCCATCCTCTACCTGCACGGTGTCCATCTGCAGCGGCTGGCAGATTACCCGGCCTTCGTCGCTGAGCTCGATCGGCAGGGGCTACCCGCCGTCTGCCCGGTCACCGGTCGCTGCTGGTGGGTCGACCGCCCCTGCCCCGACTTCGCCGCTCCCTGGACACCCTTCCGCCACGTCACCAACCACGTGCTCCCCTGGATGGCCGCTCAGCTCCAGGTCGCCCCGCCGCGCATCGCTCTGCTGGGGACCAGCATGGGCGGCCAAGGCGCACTGCAGCTCGCCTACCGCCACCCCGACCTGTTTCCGATCTGCGCAGCCATTTCACCGGCGATCGACTTCCACCGAAAAGTTGACGAAGGGGACCCGATCCTGATGGCCATGTATGACGACTCCGAACGAGCTCGCCAGGACACGGCCATCCTGCACATTCATCCGCTCAACTGGCCCCGCCACCAGTTCTTCTGCTGCGATCCGGCCGACTATCGCTGGCACGACGGCGCCGATCGCCTGCGGATGAAGCTGAACTCGTTAGGAGTCCCCTTCGAATGCGACCTCGATACGACCGGCGGCGGACACGGACTTGAGTACTACAGCCTGATGGCCCCCCGCGCCTTCGACTTCATTCTGCAGCGGCTCGATCAGGAACGCCGCCGCCTGCCAATTTCGCCAGGCTGACCCCAGCCGTCATTCTTTCGCGTCGTCACCAGAGCCCGTCACCCCTTCAAGCGGCCGAACGCGGATCGGTGTCCCTTCGACCGCCCATCGACGGTTTCGGATCAATGTCTGCTTCAATTCGGCCGTGGCCCGATGAAGGTCCTCCAGCTGCCGAACAAGCCCCTCTCGCTCTGTCAGTGCCAACTGAGATCGCTCAACCTCCTTTCTCAATTCATCTAGTTGCTCCCTGAGAGCGGCTGTCACGCGATCTGTCGTTTCGATTTCAATCTCAGCCGACTCGAGGTCCCGCATCACCTCGGTCAGCCGCTGGTCCAAGCGAGCCACCTCTGGCGACTGGTGTTGATGGTCTGCCTTGTATTTGGCCAGCTGCAATTTGGCATCAACCAGTTGGGCCAGCGCCTCCTCCCTGTTCGTGGCAGTCGCCTTCCCCTGCTCGACCATGGCTGCCATGGCCGCCACCTGCTTCTCGCGAATCGCGACCAGTCCCGCCAGCTGCTGCTCGACGAGCTGGTCACCGTCGGTTTGCGCTTCCGATGCAGCCACGGCCTGGGCCCGTGCATCCATCAATCGTTCGCGCACCTTCGACAACACGTCTCGACGCGCCTGCCGCTCAATCAGACCGGTCCGTCGGCTAAGCATGGCAGTCTGCAGGTCGGTCAGCGCTTTCATGGCGGCTTCATTTCCCTGGGACTGCTGAACCAACTCGGCCAGACGCCGTTCGATCAACGACGTGTCTGCCGATAATTTGTCCATCTCCACTTGGATCAGATTCAGCCGTTCTTGTGTCTCCTGCGTCAGCATCTCCTGTAACTGCCGAGCGCGGTTTTGCATAAGGTCGGCTAGCTTCTGCACAGCCTGGCCCACATCCAAATTCCCCTCTCGCTTGCCGAAGACGACTAAATCGCCCAGATAAAAGAAGGGGGACAGTGGTTGAATGTTATCGATCGTCACCCGATCGATCTGCAGGCCGGGAATCGACCGAGGGTCAATCGACAGCTCGGACTTGGAAGAGTCATCGATAAACAAACTTAGCCACTGGTTTGGTAGTTCGTCTCCTCCGGTAATCACGACTTTCGCACGCAGTACCTCCGTTGCCGCAGCAGCCGAATCCCCGCCCCCGTCGCCGGTCGCCACCGCCGACTGCCGCTTAGCAGCAGCCTTCGCGGGACTTGATTCCTGCTTGTCCTGCCCGGCCGACCACGGAGTCAACATCAGGCAGCTCGCTACAGTCAACACACTCGCCGCCATTCGGCAACTGCTCCACACACTCATGGTCAAATCCTCCTCGAATTCCTGAATCGTTGGTTCGTTACGTTAATCGGCCTTCACCAAAGAAACGTCAGTGAGCACCCGGTGAATGCTGTGCCAACCGAGCCGACGCTCGTTCCGCAGCCGGTGTCCCCGGATAGACTCGCATCAATTGTTCATACAGACGCCGCGCTTCCGTTCGCTCATGCGCCTCGTCACGCTTCGCCCGTCGGTCGGCGTCAGCCAACAGCCAGCTCGCGGCTCGCGCCTCGGCCAGCATCGAATCCAACGCCGAATCATCGTCCGATAATGTTGCCAGCTCCCGCTGCAGTCGAGCTGTACGCTCCCGAGCCGAGGTGAATTTGATCACGGCCAGTTGCACGTCGGCTTGCCGCTGAAGTTCGGCCAGCATGGCTTTAGTTGCCTCGTATTCCGCTGGAATTGGCTGCTGAACAGCGATCTGATCACCGCGTTGGCTGCTCCAATGCGTAAGGCCGCCGATCGATAAGAAGGCTGCCAGTACGAAACAGCTCGCCACTCCCGCTGCTGCCACCGCCACGCGTCGATGTCGCCGGACCACCGCTGCACGCTCGGCCAGGCGCTGCGATCGATTGGCCAACTCAGTCCAGTACTGAGCGGCGGTCAGGCCGTCATCCGGATAGGCGCTCTTGAGCGACTGCATCAAGTTACGATCGTCCATGGTTGTTTCCTTTAGCATCGAGCGAGGTGAGCTGTTGCCGCAACAATTGACGAGCACGCGTCAATCTCACTCGCACCGTGCTGTCCCGCAGCCCCAAGGTTTCAGCCACTTCCGCGCTGGCCATGTCCTCCAGATAAAACAGCACTACGACCTCCCGGTATTCCTCAGCCAGCGAATCCACCGCGCGCCGAACGTCGCTCCCCGACTCACTGCGGTCGAGAGCTGCTTCCGGTCGCTCCGGCATTTGTTCCTCCTGTCGGACACGTCCGGCCAGCCAGCCACTCCACAGCCGCCGGCGCCCCGCAGCCTGACGATTCTTCGCGCGACATTGGTTCACCGCGATGCGAGTGAGCCAGGTCATCAGCTGCGAATCTCCGCGGAACCGGCGATGATGAGTCCAGGCGGCGACGAAGACTTCCTGCAGGACGTCATCAGCCAGACTGGCGTTCTTCAACAACCGGCCGATGATCCGTTGCAGCCGTGGACCATAGCTGGCCACCACGCACTGCCAAGCCTCAGCATCACCCCGCCGAAAGGCCTCAGCCAACGACCGATCGGTCTGGTCGTCTCGCCCCCCGTCGCCCGGACCGGGAACGCTCACCGATTGGGCTGGTTGGGGTGGAGCACTTTCCATGCACGACACACTGCACTTCCCGTGGGCTCGACGGAGACGCCCGTGCGAGGCTCCGCCCGAATCGTCTGGCCGCTGCCAGTCCATTGGATGCGCGGCGGCCGGCAACGTTACCGAAATTTGCCGCCAAAGTTCGTCGCCGGGCTCAAACGCCTGTCGCGGGTCCCCGACGGCTGACCTCACCCGCTACGGTATCAACAGGTCCGCGTCAGCATTCGTCACCGGCGACGGGGCCTTGTCCCCCCTGGCAGGCGGTTCTTCAGCCGCTGCCTGGCGGACCGTGCCGTAGTCCGAATCCATGGTGCCGCAGACCAGCACCAGACGGCCGAGCAACCGGAAATAGATCAGCAGCGACGCGGCCAGCACAATCGATCCTGCCAGCCCGCACACGATCTGAGCTGGCAGATTCCGAGCCATCACGGCTCCGCCCATCAGAGCGGCGGTGGCGACGAACAGCCCGGCCGCCTGAATGTAGAACAGAAACCAGCTCCCCGGGTGCCGAGCCAGGCTCAGCCAGATCGCTCCCGAAAACGGAATAAAACGCGATCCGATCTCCAGCATCGATAGAAACAGAATTGGAAAGAGAAAGAACGCCAGAGGACCGGCCAAGCCAAGCGCCAGTTCCAGCGATCCGTGTGCGTTGTAGAGCAAATACCCCGGGAAGCAAGCGTAGGCCATTGCGCAAGCAATCAGCCAGCTGTCGGCCACCCAGTCGACAAAGTGGTTTTCCGGCGGGTGGACCAGGTCGTTATGGCCTTCGGACGAGTTGTAAACGATAGCCACCAGCTGAGTCGCCAGAAATCCGCACATCAGCGGTACAGCAACAATCATGATCAGCAGTCCCGGAATGAATCTGCGCGGGTCATCACCTGCCAGCATGTATGCGATGATGAACATGACGAGCGCCACCAGACCACTGACCACGCCCCACAACACCCGTATCGAACGCTGCCACAGAAACGAATAGATTCCTTGGATCATCGGCCGCGCGGGGACTTCCGGTTTTTCTTGCTCTCGACGATCGAGCTCTTCGTCGGCATTCCGCAACAACTGGTCGGCCTGCTCACGAAACGGATTCACTCGTGCAGCGCCCTGACTCTCGACCCGCACATCATCAGCCGTGGATTGCGCCGTGCGAGCTCGCCGTGGCGACTCGGGCCGGTCTTCGATTCTGTTCAGGCGTCCGCAGTCGGGACACGTCAGGTACTGCCCCATCTGATCGGGCCGCGCGTACATGCGAGTGTGACAGACCTCGCAGACGACGGGGACCGTCGCGGCGTCGACGAATTTCGAAGGAGCGTCAGTATCCTGCAGCCGGTACTCGTCCGCTTCCGGTCCGTCGAGCGAATTCCCCGCAAGAATCCCACTCCCCAGCGAACCACTCCCCAGCGAACCACGTCCTGCCGCACCGCCCATCGATCGTCGCTGGGGCTTGGCCACCGCTTTCACTTCCGTGTACGCGTAACAGTCCGGGCAGCGAATCTTCTGACCGATCTGGCTGACCGGCGCGTACATGCGAGTATGGCAGACGCCGCACACCACGGGGACTTCATCGTCCGGCTCCGGTTCCGACGCTGTGGCTTTGGGCGGCACGGGTCGCGACGCGGCGCTGGAGACAGTCGGCTGGCTGAAGAGGTCGTCGTCCGACGTTGTTGCACTGCGGGCCGGAGCGGGCGATTTAGCGTCGTTCGGGTCGGAATCTGGTTTGGCAGGGAGTTTCAGTCGACGCCCGCAGCTCGGGCAATCCAGCTGCTTCCCCCGCTGCGCCTCGGCAATGCCCAGTCGAGCACCGCAGGCAGGGCACGAAAATCGGAGGATCTTCTCAGCACTCATCGTTTTGGCTCGAGATCGCCCGGCCCGAGTGGCTGGGATTGCCGTTAAGTCTAGCAGGTAGGGGGGGTAAGCGAAAGTTTCGGCCCGGAACCGGTCGGTGGGGGAACTTGCCGGCATTCCTGGGCGTCTCAGGTTGGGTCGGCCGAGAATCGGTCGATCCGACCCGCCAATTCGGGTTCTCGTCATCAGCCAAATCGCACACAATTCGTATCGGGTGGGGCTCCCAGGCATCCTTTGTCCCGCCGTCAGTTCAGGAGGTTAGGGGATTCTATGGTTCGGAAGTTGGTCATCATGTGGTTGGCGGTGTTGTTGGGAATCTCGATGGCGCAGTCCGGTCGAGCCGACCAGCCTCAGGTGCGCGCTCAAGCAAAGAAGCTGCAAAGTGAAGGGAACTTTACGGAGGCGCTGGTTCTGTTCCGCCAGTTGTGCACCGACCCGGCCACGGACCCGCTGAAGGTCGCCGAAGATCTCATGGGTGCATTTCAGTGCATTTCCGAAGTTGACGGTTGGCTGGGTTGGGATGAACTCGTCGAGCAGACCATCAAGACTCAGCCGTCGAACTGGCGGTTGATCGAAAGTGCGGCTCAGCGATATCTCGAATCGCCGCACTTTGGCAGTATTGTCAACGGCACGGTTCATCGAGGTCCTCATCGCGAAGGGGGCCGCCCGGTCGTTCTTCAAGCTCGGGACGAAGTGCGTGCGTTGCAGTTGATGCAGCAAGCGATGCCGCTGGTGGATCGCGATGACGACAAATCAGCGGCGGCCGGATTCTATCAGCGGCTCGCCGGCATGTTGTTGCAGCGATCATCGGGAACCGAAGCCTGGCGTCTCCAGATGCTGACCGATCTGAAACAGCTACCCGAAGTCGAAGAAGCGGACATGGGCGGGTACGGCGGCTTCCGGGGCCGCATGGGATTTCACCGAACGGGATCGTCGGGCGCGCCGGTCGATGCCAACGATCAGCCAGTCTACCATCGGCCCTCTGCCAGTTGGGCTGCGGCCGAGTCAGACGGTCAGCGATGGCGCTGGTGTCTGAATCAAGCGGTGGAACTCGACGGTTCGCTCCACGCCTGGCGGCAGTTGAATCTCGCGGAGTTCGCGATCAGCCAATTCGGCGTCGAGACGATACAGCAGATGCCCTGGTGGAATCAACTGGCCGACTCGGTGGACGGAGCGTCGACGGCCAACGGCGGCGAGGGTCAGCCGAAGACCGGAACGTTCGCGCTGCAAACGCTGGCCGAAGATGAGACGATTGCGCGCCTCGCTACGGGCGTCCGTCGATTCCGGCTCCCGGATGACTACAACTACATCAAGCTGTTACGAGAGGTTGCCGAGCAGGATTCGGATCTGGGCTCGCAAGGCCTGATGGCCCTGGCTCAGGCCTTCACGAATCGTCGCCAGTACGACACGGCGGCGGAACAGTGGCGTCGCTATCTGGAACGCAACCGTGGCAACCTGGAGTTCGCCAAGGCTCAACTCGATCAGATCGAAGGGAATTGGGGTCAGCTGGAGTCGACCGGGAGTTCCTTCACGGTCGGAACGACTTCGCTTGAGTATCGCTTCCGAAACGGTCGGCACGTGACACTGGAAGCGCGTCCGATCAACATCGAAAAACTGCTGTCGGACGCTAAGGCTTATCTTCGGTCCCGACCCCGTGAACCGGACTGGCAGAAGTTCACGCTCGAACAACTGGGTATGCGGCTGGTGATGCAGAATCAGGAGCAATACCTGGGTGAAGCATTGGGCCAGTGGGGGCATGAGCTCGAACCACGCTCGGGGCACTTCGATCGCCGAGTGACGTTGAAGCTGCCGATCAACAAACCGGGCGCCTATCTGGTGAAGGCTGCCATGCGCGATGGCAATGCCAGCTATGTGGTGATGTGGGTCCACGATACGGTCATCATTCGCAAGCCATTGTCCCAGAGTCAGCTCTACCTGGTCGCCGACGCGGTGACCGGCCAGCCGTTGCCGCGGGTGAATCTGGAGTTCTTCGGATACAAGATGGAGGCGAAGCCGGGTGGGCGTGGTCCGCAATTGGAGACGTTGATCAGCAACTTTGCGGCGCGGACCGATCAGGATGGAGCGGCGACGCCCTCTGCAAAGGATCTGAATCCTGAGTACCAATGGTTGATCGTGGCTCGAGGTGAGGGAGGGCGGCTGGCCTATTCGGGATTTCAGGGGATCTGGCATCCCGAGCGGGTCGATCCTCAGTTCGACCAGCAGAAGATTCTGGTGATCACCGATCGGCCCGTGTACCGCCCGGGGCATCAGGTGCAGTGGAAGTTGTGGGTCGGACAGGCTCGTTATGATCTGGATGACTCGTCCCCCTTCGCCGGCAAGCCGGTCGAAGTGATGATTCGAGATCCCGAAGGGAAGGAGATTTCGCGGCAAACGCTGATCGCTGACGCGTTTGGCGGAGTTGCGGGGAATCTTACGTTGCCGGCGAACGCGAAGCTGGGCGTGTATTCCGTGGCCACCCAGTTACCGCTGGAGATCGGCGGGAATACGTTCCGCGTCGAAGAGTACAAGAAGCCGGAGTTTGAGGTCAGTGTCGAGGCGCCGAAGGAATCGATCCAGCTCGGCGAAGCCTTCACGGCTAAAGTCGTCGCCAAGTACTACTTTGGCGCGCCGGTGACGGAAGGGACCGTGCACTACAAGGTGTTGCGTTATGGCCACACCGATCAATGGTTCCCCGTGTCGCCGTGGGATTGGTGCTTCGGGCCGGGGTATTGGTGGTATGCCTACGATGCCCCTTGGTATCCGGGGTTTGCCAAGTGGGTCGGCTGTCGGCGTCCTCTCTGGCCGTGGATCTGGCCCGGTCCCGCTCAGCCGCCGGAGCTGATTGCCGAAGGAGACTCGCCGCTGACGGCCGACGGTACGGTGGAAGTCAAGATCGATACGGCGATTGCCAAGGAACTGCTGGGCGACACGAGCCATCGGTATGAGATTTCGGCCGAGGTGCGGGATGCGTCGCGGCGGACGATCGCCGGGAAAGGTGAAGTGATTGCCAGCCGCGATCCCTTCCGGGTCTTCACGTGGGTCGACCGCGGTTACTATCGCGTCGGACAGACGATCGAAGCTCATTTTCAAGCTCAGACTGTCGACCGTCGCCCAGTGCAGGCTCGTGGCACGGCCAAGTTGCTGCGAGTGACTTACGACGATCAGCGTCAGCCAGTTGAGACGCCGATGCAGACCTGGGAGATCACAACCGACGAGAGCGGAGTGGCGCGACTGGCGATCGACGCTTCCGCTCCAGGGCAGTATCGCTTGAGCTGCGAATTGGCGGACGAGCAGGGGCGGCGTCAGGAGGGAGGCTATTTGTTCACGGTCGTGGGTGAAGGCTTCACCGGCAACGAATACCGCTTCAACGCCTTGGAACTGATTCCCGACCAGCGAGAATACCGGCCGGGTGACAAGGTGCGCCTGCAGGTCAACACCGATCGTACCGGCTCGTTTGTGTGGCTCTTCGTCAGGCCGCTCAATGGTGTCTATCTGCCGCCGCAGTTGTTGCGGCTCGATGGCAAGTCGACGGTAGTCGAGTTGGACGTTCAGCAGGCCGACATGCCGAACTTCTTCGTCGAGGCGGTCACAGTTGCGGACGGCAAGATGTCACAGGAAGTTCGCGAACTGTTCGTGCCGCCAGATCGCCGAGTGGTGAATGTCGACGTGGTGACCGATCAGGTCAAGTATCTGCCGGGGGGCAAAGCGAGCGTCCAGATCCGTTTGACCGACCTCGCCGGGAAACCGGTGACCGGCAGCACTGTCGTGTCGATCTACGACAAGTCGCTGGAGTACATCGCTGGCCAGCAATTGACGCCCGACATCAAGGACTTCTTCTGGAAGTGGCGACGGCACCACAACCCGGAACGTTGGACGAGCCTCGATCGGTTTGAGCCCGTCCTGGGCCCGCCCGGGCTGCCGGTGATGCAACCCCTGGGAATCTTCGGCAATACCGTGGCTGATGAAATGGCTGCCGCCGGAGGAAGAATGCTGGGTAGAGGTTACGGTGGCGGAGGTGGTTACGGTGCCGTGCGATCGAAATCGGACAGATTTGCGGGAGGCTCGCTCATGTCCGCAGCATCACCGGCGGCCGCTCCCATGGCCGCCATGGCTGACGGGAATCTGGCCCTCGCCACTAGCGATTCGGGCGATACTTCGGGCGTCGTCGAACCCACCGTCCGTTCGCAGTTTGCCGATACGGCCCTGTGGGTTGCTGCGCTCAACACCGACGCGCAAGGCTTGGCGCGAGTCGAGCTGGCGATGCCGGAGAACTTGACGACTTGGAAGATCCGCTGCTGGTCGATGGGGGCCGGGACGCGCGTCGGACAGGGCGATGCGGAAGTCATCACGACCAAGAATCTCATCATCCGCCTGCAGGCGCCTCGGTTCCTGTTGACAGGTGACGAAGTCGTACTCAGTGCCAATGTGCACAACTATCTGAAGACCGACAAACAGGTGCAGGTCAAGCTGGACGTGCCAAAGGATGTGTTCGACGTCCGCTCGCCACTGACCGCGACCGTCAAGGTTTCGGCGGACGGCGAACAGCGCGTGAACTGGCGAGCCGTGGTGCTGAAGGAAGGCGACGTGAAGATTCGCATGTCGGCCCTCACGGATGAAGAGTCCGACGCCATGGAGATTTCGCTGCCAGTCAAGATTCGCGGCGCGGATATCCAGCAGTCGTGGGCCGGGACGCTGCTCGACGGTCGCCCCTCCGCGACGCTCGAGTGGAATGTTCCCGAAGATCGGCGTCCCGGTTCGGCCGCCTTCACTTTCCGGTGGTCGCCGACGCTGGCCGGAGCGATGATCGATGCGCTGCCGTACATGGCTGAGTATCCGTACGGGTGCACCGAACAGACGCTGAACCGATTTCTGCCTACAGTGGTGACCCATCGGACTTTGCAGCGATTGGGCGTTGACCTGGAGAAACTGGCGAGCAGCCACACCAATCTGAACGCTCAACAACTGGGTGACGCCCGGGAACGGGCAGCTGCCTGGAAGCGGTTTGATCGTGGGGCCGTGTATGACAAGGCTGAAGTGGACCGCATGGTTCAGGAAGGCTTGAAGCACCTGGCCGAAATGCAGATGACCGACGGCGGATGGGGGTGGTTCGGCGGTTGGCGAGCGGAGAGTGCTCCCCATACCACGGCCGTCGTCGTCCGTGGATTGCTGGTCGCCAAGGCCGCTGACGTGCCGATCGTACCCGATATGTTGCAACGCGGCCTCGATTGGCTGGCGAACTATCAGCAAGAACAGGTGACGTTGCTCGAACGGGGTGCCGATCCGAAACGCGATCCAAAGCTCCCTTTCAAGGAACAAGCTGACAATCTCGACTCGCTGATCTACCACATCCTGGTCGATGCCGAACGGGATGAGCCGCGGATGCGAGAGTTTCTCTATCGCGATCGCATCAAGCTGTCGCTGTACGGCAAGGCGTTGCTGGGGTTGGCGGTGCACCGAGTCGGTGACTCTGAGAAACTGAACATGGTGCTGCGAAACCTCGACCAGTTCGTGCAGGAAGATGCGACCAATGAGACGGCATACATCAACGAACCCGGCAGCAATGCGTGGTGGTACTGGTACGGCAGCGAGCCCGAACTGCACGCGACCTATTTGAAGCTGCTGACGAAGGTGGACCCCAAGGGGCCGCGCGCGGCGAGGCTGGTGAAGTACCTGCTGAATAATCGCCAGCACGGCACCTACTGGAACTCCACTCGCGATACGGCTCTGGTGGTCGAGGCGTTTGCCGATTATCTGCAGGCTTCGGGCGAAATGAAGAACCAGATGAAGGTGCAGTTGCTGGTCGACGGCCACCAGGTGCAGGAGATTGAGGTGACGCCCGACAATTTGCTGGAGCTCCCCAATACGCTGGTGATCGCCGGCGAGGCGCTCAAGACGGGTCCGCATCGGATCGAAGTGCGGCGCAGCGGTGGCGGGCCGATCTATTTCAACGGATACATGAGTTACTCTTCGCTGGAAAAAGAACTGCCGGCCGCGGGGCTGGAAGTGCAGGTCGAGCGAAAGTATTACCGATTGACGCCGGCGAAAGGGCAGGACGCCGTGGCCGGTAATCGAGGTCAGGTGGTCGAGCAGGCTCGCGCGAAGTACGACCGTGAGGAGCTGAAGGAAGGAACTCCTGTATCCAGCGGCGACTTGATTGAGGTGGAGCTGAATGTGACGAGCAAGAACGACTACGAGTATCTGCTGATCAAGGATCCGAAGGCGGCTGGCTGCGAAGCCGTGGAAGTGCGGAGCGGTTACGCGGGGGATGCGGTGGGGAGTTACGCCGAGTACCGGGACGACCACGCAGCCTTTTTTGTGCAGCGGCTGTCGCGGGGGACTCACCGGTTGGCCTACCAATTGCGGGCCGAGACGCCTGGCAAGTTCACCGCTCTGCCGGCCTCCGTCTCAGCGATGTACGCTCCTGAGCTGAAGGGCAACTCCCGCAGCCGCCAGCTCGAGGTCACGGACTGATCTGTCTATATCGCCCAAAGCTCCCGTTTTCACAATTCGGCTACACGGGAGGTAGGTGCGACCTCCGTGGAGGTAGGTGCGGCCTCCTGGATTGTGAAGGAATGGTGAAGAACTGGTTAAGCCTCTTTCTGGGGGATTGCCTAGTAGCCTGCGCTGGTCAATAAGGGAATAGCCGAGTGATAGCAGGCAAGCGTCCGGGAGGCGGATGGGTGCTTGGTGAGCTGAAAGGGGGGCGGTCATTGCGGGATGACCGACCACGTTAGAAGGCGCGAGGCCGACGCCGCGCAGCCGAGTCAGCGTGTCCCCAGGCGGGCCGATCCGCACGGATTGCCCACAGAACGCTCGGCGTCATCGAAGGGTGAAACGATGAAGATGGAAAAGCAGAACCAGTGCGTGCTGGCAGGTTGTGCCGTGACTGATCCGGTGGAAGACCGTTGGGTCGACCGGGACGAGTTCACGGAGCTGGCCGTATCGCCGCGGAAGTTGGTCCGCATGGACGACGCGGAACTTGATCTGTTGGGGTTGCTCGACCCCGAAAACTGTATCCGGTTCGTGACGCCGCGGACCGAACGTCTGGGCCGGCGGCCACACTGAGCTCGGCCGCTTATCCACACTGAGCCCGGCACCTATCCAAGCCGAGCCGGTACCTCGGCTTAAATTTGGGGCTCCTCGGTAGGATCTGTGGGCAGCTTCTGACTGTCTTTGTCGACCAAGGTTATCTCGCTCGGCGATTCTGGCGAGCTGTGACTTGGCAAGCTGCCGGAATTTCTCGTAGCGAGTCGAGGTGATGTCGTTAGCGAGAGACAGCTTCCCGGCTAGTCGCTCACTCGGGCTCGGGCTCCATGAATGGGGCGGCTGGACTTCCTGCGCGCCATCCCTCTGCCTCTGCCATCGATCGCTCGCCACCTGGGCCCCGCCAAAGTCGTGGGGCTGGTTGGCCGGCAGGTGATGGCGACTTGATTGCCCCACCGACTTTGGGGGGCCTCCCGGTTATGGCGAAGCGACCGACGGCGACGGCGACGGGAATGGGACAGGAAGCGCGGAGCCAGCCCCTTGTGCGAAAGCAGACATAAAGGGTGCCCGCTCGTGACCAGCGGTCGCCTTCCGGCGGCACTTGTTTGCACAGCAGGATGAATTGGCTGACAGTTCGCAAGTTCCGTCTCCCGGCGAGCCGGCATTTTCTAGCAACTAGCGTCCAGAAGGCGCCTTCTAGCCGGAATTCACATGAGCCCGATTAGGCTGGCGGTTCCTCTTGAGTGGTCTGCTTTGCCAGCTGGGGCGGCAGCCGGCGGGGATCCGCGGGCTTGAACATTGACAGTAGGCAGCCCACCCATTACGGTGAACACTAGGGGACCGAGCGGAACGGGGCGACTGGGGCAGCCTGGTGAAGGGCGATCTTACCGTCAATTTCCCTGAACGCCGAGGGCGGGCAGGTTCTGACTCGCAGTGTCGACCGGACCACGCAAAGGCGGTTCGACTGCGTTTCCCCTGGGGCTAATCGGCAGCAGCTTTTCCACGAATTCGATGCGACCAGGAGCATTTCCCATGGCCAAGGGGAAGGAAGATTTTTCGCAGATCCTCGTCCGCCGGCGGGTCATCAGCCGGGATCAGCTGAATGAAGCGCAGCAGGTGTCGAAGGACCAGCGCATCAATCTGGTCGATGCCCTGGTACGGCTGGGCTACGCCACGGGCGACGAAGTGATGGATGCGATGGCCGAGCAGCATGGGCTGGACTTCGTCAATTTGAAGGAAGTGGCCATTCCGCAGTCGGTGATTGAGCTGGTCCCCGAATCGGTCGCCCGCGAAAACGTGATTCTGCCGCTGGAGGAAGGGGACGATTCGCTGCGGGTCGTGGTCAGCGACCCTTATGATCTGGATACGTTCGAAAAGCTCCGCTTCATTCTGAACCGCAAGGTCGACATTGCTTTGTCGAGCCGGGAGAGCATTCTGGAGGCGATCAACCGGTACTACGGTCAGATCGAAGGGGAAAGCGCCGACTCGATGTTGCAGGAGTTCACCGACACGGCGATTGATTTTACTGAGACCGAGGACGCGACGGCTGACGACGACCGGGTGGTGGACGAAACGAGTGCTCCGGTGGTGCGGCTGGTGCAGCTGATGATCAACGAAGCCGTCCAGCTTCGGGCCTCGGACATCCACATCGAGCCCTTTGAGGATCGGATCCGGGTCCGCTACCGGATCGACGGGGTGCTCGTAGAGAGGGACAGCCCACCCCGCCGGTTGTTGGGTGCGATCATCTCGCGTATCAAGATTCTGGGACGGATGGACATTGCCGAACGCCGGCGGTGCCAGGACGGCCGGATCAAGATCACCGCCGGGGGGAAGGAGCTCGACTTGCGAGTCAGCGTCATCCCGACCAACCATGGTCAGTCGGTGGTGATGCGGCTGTTGGACAAGGACAACATCAAGATCGGCGTCCGCCAGCTGGGTCTGTCCGACCGGTTGTACCGGACGTTCAACGAACTGATTCGGCGCCCCAACGGGATCATTCTGGTGACCGGGCCGACGGGGTCCGGCAAGACCACGACGCTGTACGCCGGCCTGAACGAGCTGAACCGGCCCGACCGCAAGATCATCACGGCCGAGGACCCGGTCGAATACTACCTGCCGGGGATCAACCAGGTCGAAGTCAACCACGGCATCGGACTCGACTTCGCCCGCATCATCCGCGCTATGCTCCGCCAGGCTCCCAACATCATCCTCGTCGGCGAAATGCGGGATCTCGAGACGGCTTCGATGGGTATCCAGGCCTCGCTTACTGGACACTTGGTATTCAGTACACTGCACACGAACGATGCGCCCAGTGCTATGACACGTATGGTGGACATCGGCGTACCCGGCTATCTGGTGGCGAGCAGTGTGATTGCGGTGATGGCTCAGCGGTTGGTGCGAGTGAATTGTCCGAAGTGTCGGGAGCCGTATCGGCCGTCGGAGGCGGAGCTGGCGGCGGCCGGGTTGCCGGAGCGGTTATCGTCGAAGGCGAACTTCATGCGGGGCAAGGGATGCGGGACGTGTCAGGGGTCGGGATATCGGGGTCGTATCGGCATTTACGAGCTGATGATGATGACGTCTCGGATCCGGGAGAAGGTCTTCAAGTCGTCTTCGGCTCAGGAGATCCGTGAAGCGGCGATAAAGGACGGCATGCTAACGCTTTACCGCGACGGCATGATCAAGGTGATGAAGGGGATCACGTCGTTCAGCGAGGTGTACCGGGTGGCCAAGCGGAACGAGTCGGACACGGTGATCGATTTGGACGAGATTGCCGCTTGAGTTCGGTCGTGTACGGCCTCAATTCGCCGGCGCAGGTCGGGGCCATCCGGCCGGGTATCGGCTGGTCGGTTGGCCGGGTCTGGCGAGCCGATCGGCTGGAACTGGCAGAGGCTGGAGCGGTCGCGGACGGGGGTCGGGCCGGGGGCGTTGCTAGGGGCGGATGGGGGGTTGTTCGGGTAGACGGGGAGGTCGGTTGTGTGCCGGTCGGTGGGGACGTGGCGGAGCCAATTTGGCTCCGTTGGGGCTCAGCCGGGCCTGAAAACTTGAGTGGTGAGCGGTCGAGGGGATAATAGGGGAGCAGTCGGTCCGAGCTGGAATGGTGCGTGGCGGGGTGTCAGGGGTACCTGCCGTGCGTCGGGGTCATCGGGGCTGGCGGGCGGCGTCGACCGACAACTTCTCACGGGTCGGTTCTCGATCGTTGGTTCGACGTGGCAGGGGACAGAGGTCGCTGATGAGCACGATTCTGATCGACAAGTTGCTGTACGCCTGTGTGAAGCAGGGGGCGAGCGACATTCATATTGCGGTGGGTCAACCTCCGGTGTTCCGGCTGCATGGGCACATGCGGAAGCTGGAGACGAAGTCGTTGGAGCCGGAGGACACGGTGGCGTTGATGAAGAGCATCACGCCCGACCGGTGTCAGCAGGAGCTGCAGGAGCGTGGGGGGAGCGACTTCGGGTTTGCCTTTGGTGACCTGGCTCGCTTTCGTGTCTCGATCTTCCGGCAGAAGGGTTATGTGGGGATGGTGCTGCGGCAGATCCCCAACGCGATGTTGACGATGGAGCAGTTGGGTCTGCCATCGGTGGTGGCGAAGCTGGCGTTGCGGCCGCGCGGTCTGTTCCTGGTGACGGGTCCGACGGGGTCGGGCAAGAGTACGACGCTGGCCAGCATGATCAATTACATCAACGAGAACGTTGACCACCATATCATTACGATTGAGGACCCGATCGAGTTTTACCATCAGCACAAGAAGTCGACGGTCAACCAGCGTGAGGTGGGGAACGACGTACCGTCGTTTGCGGAGGCGATTCGCCGGGCATTGCGTCAGGATCCGGACGTGATCCTGGTGGGTGAAATGCGAGACCTGGAGACGATTGAAGCGGCCATTACGGCGGCCGAAACGGGCCACTTGGTCTTCGGTACGCTCCACACCACCGGTGCTCAGGGTACCGTCAACCGCATCATCGACGTCTTTCCGACGAACCAGCAGGACCAGATTCGGACTCAGCTGTCGACGGCCATTATCGGCGTTTTGTCTCAGGCATTGTTGCCGAAGATCGGCGGTGGGCGTTGTGCGGCCTACGAGATGCTGGTCGTCCATTCGGGCATTTCGAACCTGATTCGCGAGAACAAGACGTACCGCATCACGTCGTCGATTCAGACGGGAGCGAAGTACGGGATGCAGTTGTTGGACGATGCGTTGTTCAAACTGTGGCGAGCAGAGAAGGTGACGATCGAGGACGCTCTGGCGAAGTCGCACAGCCCTGACGAATTGGCGAAGCGAATCCAGGCGGCTCAACGCGGCATGTTTGACGATGAAGCGGACGTGCAGGATGCAGCCAAGGAGTCGTAAGGGGCGGGATTCAAATACGTAAGTGGTGAGGCGATTTGATCGATGGCGATCCGACGTATTGGCCAGATTCTGGTAGACATGGGTTTCATCGACGAGCAGCAGCTCGAGATGTTGCTGGAAGAGCAGCATCGTCGTCCGGGCGAGCTGTTGGGCAAGATCGCTGAAGACATGGGGCTGATCACGGACGAGCAGTTAGCGCTGGCGTTGGGCGAGCAGATGGGGATGCAGGTCGTGCGGCTGGCCGACATCCAGGTCACCGACGAAGTGCTGGAGATGGTGACTGAGCCGATGGCTCAGCTGTACCGCGTGATCCCGATCCGGCTGCGCGGCAACTCGTTCACCGTGGCGACCTGCGATCCGCAGAATCTGGCCATTCAGGACGAGCTGCGGACGTTTCTGGGCTACGACATCCAGGTGGTGGTGGCGACCGAGAAGGAAATCCAGGACTCGCTGAACAAATATTACGCCGGTTCGGCTGAGACATTTGAGACGCTGGTCAACGACCTGGAGGGTGACGACGATCTGGAGAAGGCGGCAGCCGCTCTGGCGGGCGACGGTCCGATCGAGATCACCAGTCTCGAGGCGCTCGCCGATAGTGCTCCGGTTCGCAAGCTGCTGAACATGGTGTTGCTCTTGGCGATCAAGGACCACGCCAGCGATATTCATTTCGAGCCATTTGAAGACGAGTTCCGGATCCGCATCAAGTCGGACGGCGTGTTGTACGAAATGGTTCCGCCGCCGCGGCATTTGGCCTTCGCCATCACAACGCGCATCAAGGTGATGGCCAACCTCGACATCGCCGAACGCCGGTTGCCTCAGGACGGCCGGATCGAGTTGACGGTCGGTGGTCACCCGGTCGACTTGCGGGTCAGCGTGTTGCCGACGCTGTTCGGCGAGAGCGTCGTGATGCGGGTCCTTGACCGCAGCGTCGTGTCGCTGGACCTGACCAAAGTCGGCATGAAGGAACACACGCTGGAGGCTTTCCGCAAGGTGATCCACAAGCCGAACGGGATCATCCTGGTGACGGGGCCGACCGGTTCGGGCAAGACGACGACGCTGTATTCGGCGTTAAGCGAACTGAACGAGGTCTCGGAAAAGCTGATCACGACCGAGGACCCGGTGGAATACGACATCGAGGGGATCGTGCAGATTCCGATCGACTCGGATATTGGCAACACGTTTGCCGCTTGCTTGCGGGCCATTCTCCGCCAGGACCCGGACCGGATCCTGGTGGGCGAGATCCGCGACCTGGAGACGGCCGAAATCGCCATCCAGGCCTCGCTGACCGGCCACACGGTCTTCAGCACGCTCCACACGAACGACGCTCCCAGCACGATCACCCGCTTGCGGGACATGGGGATCCAGCCCTTCATGATCACCGCCACGGTCGAGGCCATTCTCGCTCAACGGCTCGTCCGCCGCGTCTGTGCCAAGTGTCGCGAGCCGGTGGAGACGACGGACGAGACCTTGTCGCAGCTGTCGATGACTCGCGACGAGCTGGGGGATCGCCAGTTCTATCGGGGGGCGGGCTGCGATGTGTGCAACAACACGGGCTACAAGGGGCGGGTCGGTCTGTTTGAGTTAATGTCGGTGAACGACGAAATTCGGGAACTGATTGTCCGCGGGGTGTCGACCGACGAACTACGGGAGGTCGCTCGCCGTAACGGTATGGAGACCCTGCGGGAAGCCGGCATGAAATACGCGTACGAGGGGGTAACGACGATCGACGAGGTGATCCGGGAGACGATTCTGGACGGCTGAGTTGGTCGGAGTCGGGGGAAAGTTTCTGTTGAGTCGACATCGGGGTCACGCTCAGCGGGAAGTAGGAGAATCGGGTTATGCCAACCTACATGTTCGAAGCGATGGACGCTTCCGGTCAGGAGATCCGCGACGAGATCGACGCGGAGACGGAAGACGAAGCGCAAGCGACAATACGCAGCATGGGCTACTTCGTCACCAAGATTGCGGTGAAGAAGGGCCGGAAGACAGCGGCCACGGCGGCCAAGGGGGGCAGAAAACGGGGCTTCGCCATCGGCGGCGTCAGCTCCAAACACCTGACCACCTTCACCCGGCAGCTCTCGATTCTGCAGGACGCCGGTCTCCCGATTTTGCGCAGTCTCCGGATTCTGGAAGAGCAGGCCAAGAGTGGCCGTCTGAAGAATTCGCTGATGGACGTCTGCGAAAACATCGAATCGGGCGATACGCTTTCCGAAGCCATGTCGAAGGCACCCAAGGCCTTCGATCGGCTCTACGTGAACATGATCAAGGCCGGTGAGGCGGGTGGTGCTCTGGAAGCCATTCTGCAGCGTCTGGCCGACTTCCAGGAAAAGGCCGAGGCCTTGAAGCGGAAGGTCAAGGGCGCGATGGTTTACCCGATCGTGGTCGTGATGGTGGCGGTCGGTATTTTGACCTTCATCATGATCAAAATCGTGCCGACGTTTAAGCAGATCTTCGAGGATTTCGGCACCGAGCTCCCCAAAGCGACGCTGCTGTTGATCGCCGTCTCCAACGCCACGGCTCGCTTCTGGTACCTGATCCCGATCATCCCGCTGTCGATGTGGTTGTTCGTCAAGCTGGTGCGCAAGTTCAAGATGGGCCGCATGGGATGGGACATGTTCATGTTGAACTGGCCCGTCTTCGGGATGCTGGTCGAAAAGAACTCCATGGCACGAGCCACGCGAACGCTCGGTACGCTGGTCACCTCAGGCGTTCCCATTCTCGAAGCCCTGACGATCACTCGCGAAACGTGCGGCAACGCCGTCTTCGAGCGGATGTTCCACAAGGTGTCGGAGGCGATTCGCGAGGGCGAGACGATTTCAAAGCCGATGAAGGAATGGTCCAAGCCGGGCTTTCATCCGGTAGCGGCCGCACTGTGGATGCTGGCGGCTGCCGCTCCTTGCGCGCTGATCATGCCCTTGCCCGGTATGTTGATGATCGCTTTGCCGATGACACTCGCAGCCGGCATCCTTGGTGGCGGGTATTACTTCATGCGGATGAATCGCCGAGTGGTCGACGATCTGGTGATCAACATGGTCGACGTGGGCGAGGAAACCGGTGAACTCGATACGATGCTTTACAAAGTGGCCGACACGTACGATGACGAAGTCCAGGTGATCACCGACAGCTTGACGAGCCTGCTCGAACCGCTGTTGATCGTCTTCCTCGGTGGAGCGGTCGGTTTCATCGTGATTTCGCTCTTCCTGCCACTGGTCAGCTTGATTCAGAACCTGTCGTGATCGACTGATCGATCCCTTAGAAGGCACGAGAAGACAAGACAAGAAATGGAAGTCGCCGAAGGAGTCCTTGTGATGAGTCCGAATCGTCTGAGCAACCTGGCTCGTGGCCGCCGGTCGGCCGGTTTCACGCTGGTGGAACTGATGGTGGTGATCGCCGTCATCGGCGTGTTGGCCAGCCTGGTCGTGGTGGCCGCCATGAGGGCGATTCCCGCTGCGCGGCGAGCTGCGATCGGAATGGAGATCATGCAGTTATCTCAGGCTCTGGAACGCTACAAGACCGATATGGGTGCCTATCCTCCCGATCTGGTGGGGAACCAGCAGGACGATTTCCAGCAGATCCGGCAGCACTTGGCGGGGAAGTACCGCAACCGCAACGTGGCGCAGGACATGGACGGCAAGGTGCTGGCCAACGGTCAGGCCGTGGTGGCTCCTCTGCGCACCAATACGGCTCAGAGCTTCAACGGGCTCGATCCCGCTGAATCGCTAGTTTTCTGGCTGGGAGGGTTCAGCAAGGATCCGCTCCATCCGGTCGCCGGAGCCGGGGACCGGACGGTGTACTATGACTTCAAGAAGGAACGGCTGGCCGATGTCGATAACGACGGCTATCCCGAATACTATCCGCCGCGAGTGAAGGCGCCGTACGTCTACTACAACAGCAACACGTACGTTAATGCGCTGGCCCAGTCGCTCAAGCCGGCCGGCAAGTATCCCTTTGGCGTGAAGGGCCCGGCTGATACCAGCCAGGTGGTCCCTCCGTACCTGCAGAAGAAGCCGGCCGGGACGAACGTCCAGACCACGAAGGATCTGTTTGTCGAGCCGGGCAAGTATCAGCTGATTTGCGCGGGGCTCGACGGCGTCTTCACGGCTCCTGACAACTCCAACGTGCGTCTCTATCCGACCTCGGACGGCTACGCGGGCGAAGACTACGACAACCAGACCAGCTTCAGCGAAGGCCGGACGCTCGAGGATTCGATGCCATGACGTGGACTCACCGCCGCGATAACTTGATGCCTCGGCAACCGGCCAGAGTATCGGCGCGGCGATCGGCGTTCACGATGGTCGAGCTGATGGTGGCCATGGCGATCCTGGCCATCCTGGCGTCGATGATCCTGTTCGCGATGTCGAGTGCCCTGGAGACAGCCAAGCAGGACCGGACGCGGACCGAGATCCGCAAGCTGCACGATCTGATCATGCAGCGCTGGGAGTCGTATGAGCTGCGTCGAGTACCGTCCGGCATCGTGACGACGGCTGCGAACCGATCGGCCGCACTGATGGCCAAGGATCGCGTCGACCGGATTCGCGAGCTGATGCGGATGGAACTGCCCGATCGGCTGACCGACATCGTCGACCCGCCAGTGACGCTGAAGTTCTTCCCCAAGGTCTGGAACCGCTACCGCATCCTCGTGTCACAAGGCGGAGCGAAAGCGGCTGAAGGGGAATACCAGTCGGCCGAATGCTTGTACATGATCATCTCCAACATGGAAGACGGCGAGCGGAACGCGCTGGAGTTTTTCTCGGCGCGTGAAATCGGCGACAAGGATGGCGACGGACTCAAAGAAATCTGGGACGCGTGGGGGACGCCGATCGAGTTTCTGCGGTGGGCACCCGGACATCGATCGAAGATCCAGCCGACGGATCTCGATCTGAAAGCCAATCTCGTGACGCAGTTGCCTCAGGATCAGTTCGACGTCCGCGGTGTCTACAGCACGGCCGCCGCTCCCACGTTCGCGCTGGTGCCGCTGATCGTCTCAGCAGGTGGTGATCGCAAGTTCGATGTGCTGCTGGACTTCGATATGCCCCTCAGATACACGGCGAACAACAACAACCCCTATGTGACAGTCTCGAACCAGCGGTTAGGGATGATTCTGGATGTCGATCAGGACAACATTGACAGTTCCATTGACAATATCTCGAACCACGGGGTGTTGAGCGAATAGTCTCATGGCTCGTACCACATTTCCCACACCGCGACGCCGCGGGCTGACGCTGACCGAACTGCTGATCGTGGTGGCCATTCTGGTCATCTTGATGGCGGTGATGGTCCCGGCTCTGGGAGTGGTGACCAAGGGACGCGACGTGCGCGAGTCGGCTCGGCAACTGTCGACCTTTCTCGCTCAAGCCCAGACACGGGCCATCGAGCTGGGACGTCCGGTCGGGGTCTGGTTCGATCGCGACCAGAACAACCCGAACGCCGCATGGCAGCTCTACCAGGCCGAGGTGCCGCCCCCTTATGGTGGCGACACGTATCATTCGCTGGCTCGCATTGAACTTCCGTCGGGGATGGTGCCTGGCAAGCCGGTAACTTTCAACGTCTACTTTCACGCGCCGATGGATCTGCAGCTGACCAAGCCAGGATTCGTCAACAAGGGCGACTCGATCCGATTTGCCCATCGCGGGCCCTGGTACGAAGTCTTCACTCCGCCAGCGGTGACCGGCAACAACGTCTTAATGGTCTGTACGCCGTCGGCGACCAGCCTGCAATTGTCGAATGTCGCTCAGCTGCCAGCCCCCACGGCGCAGCCGGGAACGTTCAGCGGAGCGGGTGTGGCGTATGAGATCCTGCGTCGGCCGCGGCGCATCGGCAGCAAGGTGCTCACGCTGGCCACCAACACGGCTGTCGATCTTTTCTGGTCGGGTGGCAAAGACCTGAACGGCCTGGGATTGCCACCGTACACCGATTTCCGCTCGGTCGTCGCTGCCAGTACGGTGAAGCAACCGGAGCTGGTTGTGATGTTCGACAGCAAGGGACGGATGGCGCGGTACTATGCCGCGGGAGTCGCAGCGGCGGCCCAGGAAGTGAACGGCGATTTGTACTTTCTGGTGGGGCGCATCGATCAAGTGCCGTTGATTGCCAACAATCAGCCGATGGTCCCTGCTTCGGGCCTCTTCAACTTGAACGATCAATCGACACTGTGGGTCGCGGTGACTCAGCGGGGCCTGGTGATTACCGGCGAGAATCCGGGGATCACCAATGCGGCGAATATCACCGCGGTCGACAACGTCGTATACTCCCGCCAGTTGGCTCAGCCGGGGCGCAATTTGGGAGGAGGGACCTAGTCATGACGGGGATCCCGAGTCGTGCGCGCCGTGGTATCAGCCTGATCGAGATTCTCATGTCGATCGGAGTGGCGACGATTGGCGTGCTGGGAGTGGCGTCGTTGATTCCGGTCGCCCTGCACCAGACGATGCAGGGGACCAAGCGTGATCGAGCGGCGGTGGTGGGCCAGCGCGCCCTGAATGAGTTCCGCATGCGGGGGATGGACAACCCGTTGAACTGGATCGAAGTGATGGCCGACGGCAAGGTGCGTTCGGTGTCACCGCTGAGCGACATTCCCGGTCCGTTGTCACCGGCGCAGCCAGGTCAGTTGATGCAGCCCCGGTTCGGACCTTTGACTCAAGCACCGTTTGATATCGCTGTGCTCGATCCGATCGGCGCGGCGTTCTACGGATCGACCTCCAACGCGCGGGCCTTTGCATCGACCGTGCCGGCCGATGCCAACGCGGCTTATCCGACCCCGAATCGGCTGCGGCGATTCACCATTCGAGCGGCCCCCACCGGGCTCGGTCAGGCGATCGCGATGCCGCTGCCCCATGCCCGCGCTATTTTCGAGACACAGGACGACCTGCTGTTTGAAGTCAGCCAGAGCGACAACACGTCGCCCGCTCAGATGCAGTTCTGGGGTGCGGACAATACGCAGTCGGCGGTCGTGACTTGGCCGAACAATCTGATCAAGAAGCGCTACGCCGAGGGGCGTTACTCGTGGTTGGCGACGCTGGTTCCCGAGCGGGGGAGCGACCAGTTCATTCTGTCGACGGCCGTGCAGTACGAACGAATTCTGAATCTGGAAAACGGTCCGGGAGGTCTGCGAGCGGCCGACGAACGTTGGGCGTCGCTTCCCGAGGGAATCGTGGCTGGCGGTGCTCGGTTCGAAGTCGATCCCAAGGATCCGGCAGCGCTCGACAACCTGAAGACCGGGAATTGGGTCCTGGTCGTCGAACAATACCTGCGGCCCGACAATCGGCCTCAAAAGTATGCTCGGTGGTATCGTGTGACTCAGGCGAATCACGTCGAAGGGAGTCCAGTGGGAGAGTATTCGCTGGACGGACCGGATTGGCCGCGTGACCAGCGAACGACTGGTGCGACGCGACGTGTAATGGCGGTCATCTTCAAGAACGTGATCGACGTCTATGAGAAGGTCATACGACTGAATTCCGACGGGACCTGGATCGAAGCGGGCCAGCTGTAGGTCGCAGCAGGATGATGCGGCCGCGGTCACGGGTGATCGTCGAGTCGATGTGGGTGGGGAATGGGGCTGAGAGGAGTGGACGAGGTATGGTACGACGCACACGACCGCGACGCGGTGTCCTGCTGCTGATCATCCTCAGCGTGCTGGTGCTGTTCGGCTTGGTCGGCACCACGTTTGTGGTGATTACCTCACAGTATCGGTCGACAGCCGCTGCCCATGCGCGCACCGATCAGCATGTAGATCGACCTGAGAATCTGATTGACGAATCGGTCAAGCAGCTATTGCGGGGTGTGGAACCGGGTTCCGGTTCAGTGCTGGATGGTCATTCGCTCTTGGACGATCTGAACGGCCGCGATTCGGTGCGAGGCATTGTGCCGGGAGTGGCTGGCAAATCGGCCGCCGCCTACTTCGGAACGCTGCAGCAGTGGACAGTCATTCCGCTGCAGGCGACGATTCCTGTGGCGCAGCTCCCGGAGAACGGATATTACAACGGCGGCGTGCTGACGATGACGTCGGGGCTGCTGAAGGGTCAATCGACGCGGATCATTGAGTATTACCGGCAGAACAGTTCGCTGACCGAAGTGGATAAGATCGTGAACGGTCAGCCGTTCGTGATCGTCGAGACGTTTCGTCCGGATCGGAAGATGGTCAGCGGCACGGTCACGCCGACAATCCCGGAGATGATTCGCACGGGCGATCAGTTTCTGATCAATGGCATGCCGTTCAATGGCGCCGGTGCCGGTTACAAAGTCGACACCGGGAACCTGGACGCAGTCGATCCGACGTTCGGAGTGAATCTGGCCCTGATGCCGAACTATCAGGGTCGCGTGGGCGGTACGGCTTCGCCTCTGGCCGTCGGCGCCGGTGGATTTGACGAGTCGTGGGATGCTGTCGACTATCAGAACATGTTCATGTCGATGATTCCCTCGACGGCCACTCCCAACACGCATCCGGCTCAAGCGGCAATCATTCCGTCGTTCCATCGGCCCGATCTGATGCAGTACTTTGCACAGAACGAGTCGAGCAAGTGGTCTCAGCCCGGATTCCGCCGCATGGTGTCGCTGCGTCCGAGTGTGACTGAGCATCCGAATTTTGACGGCAGCAATCCCTTTCTGGCCGCGCAGATGGCCAGCTTGGGACCGGTCCCCGGTGAAGAGGCCTGGCTGCGTACGGGACCCTGGGATGTCGACAACGACGGAGACGGGATTCCCGACAGCGTCTGGGTCGATCTGGGGTTCGAGGTCCGCACGTCGCGCGACGGTCGGCTCTACAAGCCGTTGGTCGCCTTTCTGGTGCGCGACCTGGACGGGCGTATCAACCTGAACACGGCTGGCGATGCGGGGGTGAACACCGAGACGGCGCCCAGTGCACGAGTGTTACCGGCTCCGATCGGCGTCTTTGGACAAGGGGCGGCGGGGACGACGGCCAATCTGGTTGCCGGAGCGGGATTCAGTCCGGCGGAGATCGACCTGACTCCGCTCGGATTCAACGCCGTCGGACAGACGGCCATGCTGGCCGATCGCAACAAGTCGATTGTGGAAGCGGCGGCGGGAGGTCTGTTCCGTCCAGGCACTGGCAGCAATACGGTCCTCGATCCGCTGACGCAGATGGCCTTGTACGGCAGCGTGTACCGCTTGCCCGATGGCACGATCCGCTCGGCCCTGCCCGACATCCGAGGCCGATTGGTGACGTTTGTGGGGATTGACGGCAAACCGGTTCATCTACCGGCGATCCTGAATCAGGCCAACATCACGGCGTTGATGACCAATCCGCCGTTTGCGACGCGGGTGACGAACCCGGATGGTCGCGACGATATTTTTACGTTGGGCGAACTGGAGCCGCTGTTGCGGTCGTGGGATGCCGATGTGGCGACGTTGCCCGGCCGGTTGGCCAAGCACGTCATGCCCTCCGAGACCGACCCGATCTACAATCGCGTGACCACTCATCCTCAGCGCCAGCTGGTGACGACTCATTCGGTATCCTTGCCGGTTCCTGGCGCGTTTGGCGTCGCATCGGTGGCCGGCCAGCAGACCCCGCATATTGTGCGGAACTTCAAGGCACGTCTGATGGCCAACGGCCTGTCGGACTCGCAAGCCGAAGTGCAGTTGGCGATCATGCTGCCGCACGAGGTCCGGCACGGCGGCAAGATGGATCTGAATCGGCTGTGGGGGAACGGGATCGACGACGACAACGACGGGTATGTCGACGAAGCCGACGAGCAGAGTCGCGACGAGTTTCTGTGGGGGATGGGATCGACTCCCGGCAATCAGGCGACCAATTCGGGCGTTCGGTACGGTGGCTATTACCTGCGCGACGATCCGATGTTCACGATGACTGGCGGACGGCCGAATCCCAATGTGATTTCGCCCGCCAAACAGCTCTTCGCCCGGCATCTGTACTGCATGATGATGCTGACGGTGCCCCAGAATTACGTCATGCCGACGGAACAGATCCTTACTCCGCAGCAGCGGCAAGAGCTGCTGTCGCAGCGAATTGCTCAGTGGGCGATCAACGTCGTCGATTTCCGCGATTCCGACGCGACGATGACTCCGTTCGAGTACGATGCGAATCCGTTCAATGGCTGGCAAGCCGACGGTGACCTCCGGACGTCGACCTCCACCACTGAAACGGCCGCTGAACGTCGATTGGTGTGGGGGACCGAGAGCCCGCAACTGCTGTTGACCGAGAACTTCTCGTTCCATGACATGCGATTGGTCGATTCCAAGACCGACGACGATGAGGCTACTGGGGGCAAGAAGCGGGACCAGGACGACGACGGCAAGGACGGTCCGGCGGATCAAGACGACAACGACATCCAGCAGCGCGACGAAGACGACGATCTCGATCAGTATCGAGTACCGCAGGGCTCGACGTTCTTTGAGCTGTTCTGCGTGGCGAACACTTCGGCGGCTACCGGGGACTTGGGTCCGCGGGAGCTGTTTGACAATCAAGGCCGGCTCGACCTGGGACGCATTCCGGCCGGCAGCGCCCAGCCTGTCTGGCGTCTGGCGATCAGTCACGCTCAGCAGCCGAACCAGTCGCCGTGGGCGATAGCGCGGAAACAGGCAGGGGCTCCGCCACGCTCCGATTCCGTGAACTTCGATCCGTTGCGGCCCGACCTGCTGGCCAACCCGCTCAACGCCGCGAACCCGTTGAACGAAGCCGTCGATGCGTTGAATCCCCAGGCTCCGGTCGTCGATCGAATCGTCTGGTTCTGCAATCGGGCACCGGCGGCCGGTGATCCCTATCGCGACCGCACGTTCTTCTTTGGACAATACACCTTGCCGGCCGGGCCATTTGTCGCGCCACGGCAATATGTGATGGTCGGTCCACGTCAGCGCACGTACTTGGGTGAGCGGGAGAACGGCAACAACGAGCGATACCTGGAGTTCAATCCGGCCGGCGGGAGCGACCGCGGTTGGTTGCCTCGGATCAACTGGGCCAATGGCGATTTCATGAATCTCCGACAGAATGCGGTCGGGATTGTGGCTACGAATGTGAACAAGCCGACCAGCTGGCCGGCCGCCGCTTCGGCTCCGGGTATCAATATCTCCGAGCCGTTGCCGACCGACCCGTTGTACTATGACAAGCGGAAGAAGAATGCGGCTGCGGCCAGCTACGTGCCAAAGGAATCACCGCGCAACCAGCAGCAGTACGAGTGGGATGACGCCTTCGGCACACCGGATGACGATCAGAGCGATCAGTTGCCGGATGAGCCATTCGATCTGAAGAACCCGATCTTCGTGCAGAACAACCTGAGCGCCGAGGAGACGCGGGTCGATTTCCGCACGGTCTACCTGCAGCGGCTGGCCGACCCGACTCGACCTTACGATCCGCTGACGAATCCGTATCGCACCGTCGACTGGATGCCGATGGATCTGACCGTATTCAACGGCACCGCTCGCAATGAGACCAAGCTGACCGACCAGGACTGGTTCACGAACAAACTGTACCGGAATGCGTTGAATAACAACGAAACGGAGCGGTTGAAGATGCGTTCGCGTGAGCGGGGGCTGGGGCGCTTCGACTTTTCGCTGGTCGCCATTCAGCAGCCGTTCCGCGAGGATGTAGGGGTCTGGAAGCCGGTATCGGAAGAGCCGAAGTTCACTCAGCGACTCGACGGCAAGGTGCAGAACAACGGCTATTACCTGCGCGCTCAGCTCGACCAGCTACCGCAGAACCAGCACGAGACGCTGGGGATGCTGAACCTGTCTTATGGTCCCCCTCGTCCATCCAATTCAGGGCCCGGAGCTGGCGGTCCGGTGAATGTGATGCCGTGGCTGACCTGGAACGATCGGCTGTTCAACAACCCGCTCGAGCTGTTGCAGGTACCGGCCAGTTCCTCGGCGCGGCTGACCTACGAGTTCTATACCGCTCGATTCCAGCAGGCGGTGTATGAGTTCTCGCAGGCCAATCCGACGACGCTAAGCCTGTTCTCCGTGTCGCCGATTCCCAATGCGGGGAAAGAGAACGATGTCTATCTGACCTTCTGGGGTCCGTACGGGCATTTGTTGAATTTCTTCCTCAAGCCGCCGATGAATGCGTACGCGGGTGTGCCCGAGTTTGCTCGAGTGCTGGACTGGGTCGAAGTCCCGTCCCCTTATCTGGATTCGCGAACCTGGTTCAACGGAGCCAGCTTCGATGGCAAGGCTCCTGGGTTCAAGCCGCCGTTCCACTACATCCCGACGTTCCGCGATCCCGGCAAAGTGAATATCAACACGGTCTTTGATGCGGCCGTGTGGCAGGCCCTGTGTCCCGACCAGTTTCAGATCAATTTTCTGGATGTGGCTGCCAGTCGACAGGGCTTTGCGGGGAACTACAACACGAAGTTCCCCGGGGTCTATCCGTCGATGTACGCGAATCCATTCCGATCGACGGCCAGTGCGAGCCTGATGCCGCGGTTGAATCACCCGACGACGCCCGAGGTGCTGCGTCAGCCGCCGATGGAAGCGAGTCTGCTGCGAACCAATGCGCCGCTGGCCGGTGCTCAGGGGAGCCGCACACTGCTGCAGTACCTGCCGGTGAATAACCACGACAATCCCAACAAGAACTCTCAGTTCCGCTATCAGGCCCTGCAGCGACTGAGCAACTTGGTCACGAACCAGTCAAACGTCTATGCTGTGTGGGTGACCGTGGGGTATTTCGAGGTTGAGCTGAACAGCACGAATCCCAGCGGCAGTGGTGAGAAGGCGATCGACATCGTGCACCCGAACGGGTATCGTTTGGCATCCGAACTGGGCGCGGACACGGGCCAGATCCGGCGGCCGCGCGGGTTCTTCATCATTGACCGCTCGATTCCGGTCGGATTCGAGCCGGGGAAGGACCACAACGTCGAGAAAACGATCCTGTTGCGGCGTCGGCTGGACTGAAAACTGAACATGAGTGGGCCGGGAACCTCATCGTCGCGTGGAGGCTGGAGGTTTCCCCTCTACGCGCAGATTCTCGGTGCGCTCGTCCTTGGCGCCTTGCTGGGTGCTCTCTTTGGCGATCGCCCGTATATCCCCGGACTCGCGTTCGGTAATGCTCAGCTGGCTGAGCTGAGCATGCTGGTCACCACGCTCCTCAAGACGCTCGCCTCGCCCCTGATCTTCTTCGCCGTGCTGGACGCTTTTCTGCGGAGCAACATTACGTGGGAGCGAGGCCGGAAGCTGCTGATGTTCAGCCTGATCAATGTGTCGGCAGCCATGCTGATCGGTCTGGTGGTGCTGAACTGGTGGCGGCCAGGGGAACGATGGCAGGCCGAATTGGCCAGAGTCACGCAGGCGGCGTCGAGTGGTGCGACAGCGGGTCAAATTCAGGGCGCTGTTTCGGCCGCAGGTGGGGGGAACGCTCCTGCGTCGTTGACGGTCGTGGAAAGTCTGGAGCGGATGGTCCCCACCAGCGTCGTGCAGCCGCTGATCGACGGCAACCTGATGGGGTTGATTCTGCTGGCCGTGTTGATCGGCGCCGGTTGCCGGTCCGTGCGGAATCATCAGGCGGCCAGTGGCGTCACCAGTTCACGAGCGTTTGAGGAGGTCGTCGAAACGATCTACGAGATTCTGCTGCGGTTGCTGGAATGGGTCGTCCAGATCGTGCCGCTCGCCGTGCTGGGAGCGGTGGCCAAGGCGGTGTCTGAGACGGGGGCGGAAGTTTTTCAGCTGGTCGCCGTGTTCCTGGTGACGATGTTGGCCGGCCTGTCGATCCACGCGTTCGGCTACTACAGCTTGGCCGTCTGGTTATGGGGGCGCCGGTCGCCTCGCGAGTTTCTCACGCACGCGGTCGAACCGTTTTTCACGGCCTTATCAACCAACAGCAGCCTGGCGACGGTGCCGGTGACCTTGCGGACATTAACGGGCAAGTTGGGAGTGAGTGACCAGTCGGCGCGATTGTCGGCGTGCGTCGGGACCAATTTCAACAACGACGGTATTACGCTCTACGAAGCCATGACGGCCATCTTTTTGGCTCAGGCCGCTGGACTCAATTTGACGCTGGCCGCTCAGGTGAAGACGGTCGTCATCTGTGTGCTGGTCAGCCTGGGAGCGGCCGGGATTCCGCACGGTGGGCTGGCCGTCCTCCCGCTGGTGCTGGCGTCGACGGGGTTGAGCCCCGCGCTAATCCAGGCGGCCCTGCCGCTGATTCTGACGGTCGACTGGATCATCGCCCGTTATCGATCGTGCGTGAACGTGATGGGTGACATGGCGGTCGCCATTCAGCTGGACGGCTCCACCAGTTGTCCGTCGGTGAGTGTCGAGTCGGGGGCGAGCACGACGGTCTCGCCAGACTCCAGTCCTTCCAGGACCTCGACTTCGTAGTCGTTGCGAATGCCGAGTTTCACGGGGACCAGCCGAGCCCGACGGTTGCGGACGGCGAAGACTTGCCAGTCGCCCGTCGAACCGCGGAAAAAGGCTCCGCGTGGCGCCACTGCGGTCGAGTCCCGCTGGTCGGTAAAGATCTTCACTCGCACGTGATAATCGACCCCCACTTGCCGTTGCTGGCTGAGCAGCTGCTGGATCTCGCCCTCTTCAAACCCGATCACGATCCGGACTCGTTGCTGTTCGACGCCCAAAGACGAAACTTTGGTGAACCCTTGTGGGAAGATGCGGGTCACTCGTCCGCGCAGGCCCTTTGCGCCGAGCGATTCGGCTTCGATCTCGACCGGATCATCGACGGAAACGGTCAGTGCGTCCTGGGTCAGCAGGTCGGCTTCGACTTCCAGCTGATTCAGATCGCCCACTTCCAGCAGCACGGTACCGGCCTGCAGTACCTGTTCGTTCGATACCTTGCGGCTGAGGACCACTCCGGACGCGGGGCTGACGATCTGCATGCGCTTCTGGTCGCGTTCCAGCTTGGCCTGTTTGGTCACTTCGGTTTCTTTCATCAGCTCCATAATCCTTCGGCCGATAGCGTACATGCTCCGATTCAGCTCGTCCTTGCGCAAGCTGACTCGGCCGTCGATCATGCGCATTTCGGCTTCATTGCGAATCGACTCGGAGCTGGCACCTCGGCGGAAGAGTTCATTGATGCGGGCGAATTCCCGTTCGGCAAAGTCGAATTTCGATTGACTGGCGACCACGGTCTCGTCGGCCTGCTGGACCGCCAGCTCAACCTGCTCGATGTTCTTGTCGTACCGTTCGACGGTGTTGCGAGCCTCGGTCAGTTCGGTTTCCAGGTCCGCACCGTCCATATGGGCCACGACCTGCCCGGCGGAGACGTGTTCGCCCTCTTTCAGCTCGATCGGGAGAATGCGTCCCTGGAGCGGAAGTGTAATCTGCACGATGTCCGGGAGTCGCGTCTTGCCCCGCTCTTCGACGTAGGAGCGAATCGTGTCGGTACGCACTTGCGCAACGTCGACTGGTACTCCGCGGCGAGTGGTGGACAGGTAATATCCTCCGGCCCCCAGCGCGGCGATCAGAATGATAAGTATCCAGAGTCGTTTCATCGGGATGACTGCCTATTCTTTAACATTGATCGCTCCGCACCAGTCCATCTTGCGAACGGCCCGGGCGACCGGAATGTAGGCGACGAAAGTGAAAAGGAATCCGAGAGCGACGGTCCAGCCGATACTGGAAGTGTGGACAACAAAGGGAAGTCGAGTGGTTTCGGTGGCGACGGCATGGTTCACAAACCGAGCGAACTCATAGCCCACCGGCAGACCGAGCAGAATTCCGATGGAGTTGATCAGCAGGCTTTCCCGCAGGAACAGCGATCCGATTTCGCCCGGTCGGTAGCCCAGCACGCGGAGCGTAGCTAGCTCCTGGCGACGCTCCGCCAGTGAGATCAGCGAAGCGGTGATCATGCTGCCACAGAACAGCAGGCCGGCAAACGCGATCAACAGCATGTTGACAGTGTAGATCGGTTTGAGCAGATCCATCAGCTGAACTTTTTGTTCGCGGAGCGAGCTGAACCCCTGCAGACGGGGGAGCTGTTTCAGTTCGGCGTAGAAGGCGCGCACGGTTTCCGGATCTTGGTGCACCTCGGCCTGAATCCTCGTGACCGAGTCCTGTTCGCCGACCAGCGAATTCAGGAAGTTCAGATCGGCATAAGAGGCCGCTCCGACGTAGCTCTCGACGATCCGTACGACTTCGATCTCAACCGGCTCGCGGCGTCCTTTCAGGGGCGTGAAATGGATGCGGTCGCCAATCTTCGCACCAAGTCGTTTGGATAACTCTCGGGTGAGTACGATGCCGTGTTCGGGAATAACGATTGCTTTGCCATGCAGGTCGCGGGGCTGCGTCAGTCGGGCCTGGCGGGCGATGCCGATGATCGAGCCCTTTTTTTCCCGATGCTGGTGCTGGAATGTGCAACCGACGACCAGCGACGGTTCGACGTAATCGACGCCGGGGAGTCGACGAGCGTCCAGGACGGCGCCGTAATCCAGTTCTTCCTTGAATGTCAGCTCGAAGTCGGCTCGCAGCATCCGTTCGAACGTGAAATCAATCAGCTCGGCGAATGCACTGTTCATCTGCAGCGTCTGCAGGATCAAGGCAGCGCCCATGGTGGAGGCGAAAAGTCCGGTGAAGGTTCGCAGCCGCTGTCGGATCAGTCCCCGGACGACCATCTGCCAGCGGAAGTCGAGCTTCTGCCAGAGGGACGGCCAAGCCTCCAGCAGGAAGCGGGTCGAGGCCTCGGGAGGCTTCGGTCGCATCGCCTCGGCCGGATGGAGCCGCATGACCTGCCAGACGCCGCGGAGAGTTCCCAGCATGGCAAACAGAGCGCTCAGCAACACGCACAGTACGGCGATGACCGGGTAGGGCCGGTTGACCAGCCGAGGGAATTCGTAGAAGGTCTGGAACAGATTCAATAGAACGCCAGTCAGCCAGATTCCGAAGGCCGTACCGGCCAGGCCACCCAGCAACCCGATGGTCAGGCCCAGCTTCAGGAAATGGCTCATCAATTCCAGGTTGGTGTATCCAAGTGCCTTCAGGGCACCGATGGATGTGCGTTGCTGTTGAGCGATGCGAACCATCAACACATCGAGGATCAGCGCGGCGACGGCCAGGAAAACGGTCGGGACGATCAGATTGACGCTCCGCAGGCCATCGAGATCGGCTCGTAGTTGAGCATGGGAGTCGTTGTCCGCCAGCTTGGTTGAGGTCGCTTCTCCGAAGGGTTCCAGCCGGGACTCCAGTTGTTTAAGGACGCTGGCGGGTGAGCGACGGGCGTCCGGGGCCAGCAATCCCACCAGCTGATTGGCAGCCCCCTGGAGATTCGTGATCTCTTCGGCGAAGTCTTCTCGGAGGTACATCACGGCAAAGCCGGCTTTGTCGGGAATCATGGCGCCTGGTGGACGAGCAAAGACGAACTCCGAGCTGATGGCGGTGCCGACGATCCGCAAGGGTTGTTGCCGATCGTTGACGATCACTCGGATCATGTCCCCGACTCGCAGGTTCCTCGCGCGGGCAAAGGCGTCGTTCAAGATGACCTCATCCCGACCTTCACGGCTGAAATAGCTGCCGCTCTTGAGCAGTATGCCGTTGATGACGGGAGCCGGTTCGGCGGGCAGCGACACAAAGACGCCCGACAGAGGCCTCGGCTCCGATTCCAGGTCGACGACGACCGGGTACCAGATTCGGGCCCGCAGCTCGCTGATGCCGGGTACTTCGGCCAGACGATCGACTTCGGTCTGCGGCAGCCGGTGAATGTCGACCCAGAAGTCGGCCATCCGGCATTGGCTGTAATACCGCTGACGGGACAGTTCCAGGTTGAAGTAGAGGGAAAAGTTGGCGAGGTACGCGGAGACGCCCAGCCCCAGGATCGCCACGATGGTGATCAGCAGTCCCTTGACCGACCAGAGGTCGCGCAGCAGCTTGATGTCGAGCACGTTCACCAGACCACCTCTTCGGCTTCGATCTGGTGCGAGTTGACAGTAACTTCAGCGATGGTTCCCGACCCGATGCGTACGGTCCGATTGCTGATGCCGGCAATCGCCAGGTTATGAGTAATGATCAGCACGGTCTTGGAGAGTTCGCGGTTGAGCCGGACAAGGGCGGAGAGAATATGTCGGCCGGTTTTCAGGTCGAGTGCTCCCGTGGGCTCGTCGCACAGCAGCAGATCGGGATTCTTGGCCACAGCCCGCGCGATGGCCACTCGCTGCTGTTCACCGCCCGACAACTGCGACGGGAAATGGTCGAGGCGATGCGTGAGTCCAACCAGCTCGAGCGCCTGCTCGGGTGGCATCGGATGACGGCTGACGTTGGTCGCCACGACAACGTTTTCGAGTGCCGTGAGAGTGGGGATCAGGTTGTAGAACTGAAACACGAACCCAATGCTATGGCGACGGTAGTTGGTGAGCTGGCGTTCGGTGTAATCGCTGATCAGTTGGTCGCGAAAGTAGATCCTGCCGTCCGATGGGCTGTCAATGCCGCCGATCAGATTCAGCAGCGTGCTCTTGCCCGACCCCGACGGCCCCACAATGACCGCCAACTCGCCTTCCTCAATCTTCAGATTGACGTCCCGCAGCACCGGAACGGCCACATCGCCCATGTGGTATGTCTTGGAAACCTGCTGCAGGTCGAGAATCGTGGACACAGGTTTGACTTTCAGCCGTCGCCAGCTGCCGCCATGGCTCGCATGACAAGTGCACCGACGATCAGCAGCCCCAGACCGATCAGACGCACCGTCACTCGTGTTTTGCCGGTCGCGGACCGCGCGGAATCGAGTTGCTGTTTGAGTCGTTGCATTTCGTCCTGGGCCTGAATGACGCGTTGTTCTGCCTGAGGGTCGTCGGGTTTCTGGGCCCGCTCGCCCGCCGCCTGATGCACCTGCTTCGATGCCTCCGTATAGGCTTTCGATTGAGCGTCGGTCCAGACGGCCGACTGCAAGGTCGACTCGGGGAATAACCAGGAACCGAGCAACAAGATTCCGCCAATCACCAGGCTGGCGATGGAGCCGTAATACGCCCAACGACGCTGATCAGTACCCACTGCCGAGCTTCTCCGATTTGCGATCCTGGATACTGACCAGCAAGGCAAAAATGTAAGGATCAATGTCGTTGGTCAGGAACGTGACGTGCCGATCCAGAAAGACCGCGTTCACTCCTCCCGGATGCTGGCTGCGCGGCGCCGACGAGATGTACGCGAACTGACCATTCGGAGTCCAGTTCTCGCAAGGTACGCCGTCCAGCTGAGCTTGCCGGGGATCTGAGCAGTCGTAGACCGTTTCGATCTGAGGCGTATTGGGGACCTGGATTGAGGGCAGCAGGATGGGGTCCGGCGTGAAGGCGCCGCGCCAGGGGTAACGGAAGTCGTGGTGCGAGTCGATGGCCAAGCCGCTCGACCCGTTCCAAGGCAAGGCCCATACGCCTCGCTGATCCCGCTCATCGACGCGAGTTCTCACCTCGCTGGCCAGCAACGTCTTGGAGACCCCGTCGACAATCTTGACCAGCGACTGGCCGCCACCGCCAAGGGCACCGGGGAATTCCAGCTGCAGATCAAGATGATAGGGGCTGACGAATGCGGCGTAGTTCCCCTTGGCGAATTCGCGACGGCTCAGGATGAACTTCCGTTCGCCGTCCTGATCGCTGGGACAGACGAAGCTGGGGATGATTCGCGCCTGAGGATTGTTGGGCTGGCGGTTGACTGGCAGACTGTGATCGAACTGGTCGGCCAGATTCTGTTCTTCCAGGAATGGGAGGACCAGCACCACCCAGCTGATCATCGCGCCGCGGTGCGGAATGAAGCTGCCGAACTCGACGCTCGGATTGGGATTGATCGCGACAATGCCCCCTGGCGGGAGTTCGCTGTTAGCCGATTCGTAGTTCAGCACGGCCAGTCCTGTCTGGGACAGGTGGTTGGCGCAGATCGTGCGCCGAGCCGCTTCGCGGGCTGAATTCACGGCCGGCAACAGCAGCGACACCAGCACGGCAATGATGGCAATCACCACTAACAGCTCGACCAGCGTGAACCCGCGGTAATTCCTCGAGCGACGCCCGGCAACATTTCGCATCGTCGGCACCACCGTTCAATTCCAGCCAGAAATCACCGAGCGACCTCCCGCTTCAGCACCCGGGTTCCGCTCGATGGTTCAGCTGCCTCCTGTTACGATTGGCTGCCGAAACTACGATTCCAGCGCCTCGTTCAGAACCTCCTCGGCAACGTAGATCGGTAACGCCGGGTCACAACTCACCGCGACCGCGATCGCGTCCGATGGCCGGGAATCGATCTCGATGACCTCTCCGTCCTGCCGGACACGGAGTTTGGCGTAGTAGATGTGGTCCTTCAATTCGTTGATCACCACGCTATCCAGCTCGGCCCCCAGCTGTTCGACGACGTGGACAATCAAATCGTGAGTTAACGGCCGAGGAGTCTCCATGCGCTTGACCCGCCGATCAATGCTGGTCGCCTCACATAACCCGATCACAATCGGGAATTGACGCGTCCCATCGACCTCCCGCAGAAAAATCACCTGCTGATCGTTGATCTCGCTGATGATGATCCGCGACAACTGCATCTGGACGGGCATGTTCGTGTGACCCCTGAACGCTCTCCCACCACGGTCCCACCCTACGCCGGTGGCTCAACGTTCTATCTTACTTGCTCCTGGGAAAACGAGGAACAAGCCGACCTAGTCCGTGCCCCAGTCCCAGCTCGAATAGCCCTGGGGGGGGGTGTTTCCGTGCCTCAACCACCTCCAGTGGGCTCGCTCCACTGGTTTACATGATTGAACGGCTACAAGACCGCCGCAGCACATCACTCCGGCCGCCGGCCAGCTCGCCTGGCCGGAGCCCCGGTCTGAGTGAGCTAGGGAGGCGAGGAAGGAAAAAGAACACGGAGGCAGGCGAGTCGCCCGCACCACTATGAAGGCCCGCACCACAAATGTCTCCAGTGGGCTCGCCCCACTGGTTTTCATGACTGGACAGCTACAGTGCCACCACCGCGCGAAGGTCTCATCTCCAGTGGACTCGCTGGACGCCAATCGGCTCAGCGCCGCCCAGCTGGCCAAGCTGCTCTCGGCCGCGGCTCGGGTGCGAATTCCGGCTGAACAGATCCAGGAAGATGTGGAAGACGGCGTTCCGCAGAGGTCCTGATTCATTCAGTGAACATTACCTTCGGCGGTTCTCACGCTGACGCGGGTCCTGGATGCAATCGGACGAGTTCAGCGGCATTGAGCCAGGTGCGGAGGCGACGAAAAGGCGGGTGCTCCAGTGGGGTTCCCCGGCCCCTTGCAATTCACTTGCATCTTCATTATTATGCCAAGCCGCCGCACGTGCAATCGCGTTGCATATTGGGCTTTCCATCCCCAGCCATTTCTCAAGACGTACATCGGGAGTCGACCTCATGAATCAGAGTTCACTGGGCCGTGCAGCTGTGGCGTTTGCTGTTACCATCGCTCTCGCTCCCGTTGTTGGTGCGGCAGCGACCATCATCGCCACGGGGCAGAACAACGGCGACCCGAGTCATTCGTCGGGTCTGTTTTACTACTCGATCGACACGACGACAGGCCACGCGACGCCTCTGGCGCCGATCACCGGCGGCAACAGCGCCGGACTGGCCGGGGCGCCCGGCGGCAAGTTGCTCGGATTTCGCAGCAACAGCGTCATCGAGATTGATCCCGTCGCGGGCACAGCCAATCAAGTCGGCAATATCATCACGGGCTTTAGCACCACCAGTCTTGACGTGACGCGGGACGGCGCGATCTACGGCACGCCGGTGAGCGACGACCTGCGTCTTCATCGGATCGATCCAGCGGCCGGCACGGCAACCCCGGTCGGCCCTGCCAATGCCATCGGCAACGCGCTCGACGCGTTCTACGGTCGCCCCGCTGGCACGAGCGAGCCGTTCCTCATCGGCTTGGGATCGATCACGCGGAGCGTCAACCTCGGAACCAACGAGAACCCGAACTTTACGCTAGTCGATACGCTCTACGGCGTCAATCTCGACGACACGGCGCAGCTTGTTGCCATCAGCCCGAGCAGTGGCTTCGCCTCGGTCGTCGGTGCGATGGCAAGTGTCGATAACGGATTGCCGCCGGGTGAATATTCCGGGTTCGCCGCAATGACGGGCGTCGATACGGACGGGGACGGCCTGCGCGACACCCTCTTTGGCAACGTCAATTTTAACGACGCAGACCCGAGCCTACCGAACGGCCGACTCGGTGGAGTCGTTCGCTACGATCTGGCGAACGGGACGTGGTCAATGGTCGGCACGAACCCCGGGCTGATCTTCTTTGGCATGGGAAGCGTCGCCGTGCCCGAGCCGGCATCGCTAGGATTGGCTGGATTGGCCATGCTTGGACTTCTGTGTCGCGGTCGGCAAAGGCGAATCTTGGCTGTTGGAATCGCTGCCGTCGGCGCCACATCCCTCATCAGCGTCGACTCGGCGCAGGCTGCGGTGCACTCGGCTTGGCTCTTCAAGTATGAGGATTACGAACAGACGTCGCACGCGACGCCGACGACGCCAGTCTACAGTGCCTTCTATCCGTACGTGGAGGCAGATGCCGGTGACTTCACTGGACCGGCGACGCTGGTGGGGCCGACTGGCAATCTGCCGACGAAGTTTTACGACGGCGGCACCTATGTGACGACCGAGCACTTTGCCGACGCGTTCCCGACCCGTGCCGCACTCGACTCCACTGCGCCGAACGGGGACTACACCTTCACGCTCAATGGCGGGTTGCTCGACGGCCAGAGCGGCAGCATCCCATTGGTGAACCCCTGGCCAGAACAGATTCCGACGCTCACTCCCACCTCATTCGATACCTTGCAGTCGGCGAGTCCGGGCCAAGCCATTGAGTTGAGTTGGAACACTTTTGTTCCGGCCGCAATCGCTGAAGACGCACGGGTCCGATTGTTCCTGTTGGACGAGACGGTCTTCGATTTCCTGATCGTCGAGTCGGACCTGCCGCCGAACACGACGAGCTACACGATCCCCTCTGGTTTGCTGCAGGCTGGACATGAGTACGACTTATCCGTGCTCTTCAGCAACGCGACCGAAACGACCGGCCCGGCGTTCGCCTCGGCGTCGGTGCTGTCTGACGTCTACGTGTCAACTTCCGTCCACTTCACAGTTGTGCCTGAGCCCTCAACGCCCTCGCTGCTTGCAGGCGCGGGAGTGCTGGCTCTTCGGCGGCGTCGATAAGCCCATGTTCTCCCATCAACGATTTACAGAAAACTGGAGGGAGCAAGACATGCAAGTGAAATTCATTCTTAGTGTTTTGTCAGCCGTCATGGCTTTCGGTGTGGCGCAGCAAGCGATCGCTGAGATCGCACCGGTGTACGCAGTGACAGGCCTTGGCGCCTTGCCTGGCGACACCAGTAGCATTGCCTACGGCATCAACGAAGCCGGCGTGATCGTCGGGTCTTCCAGCGACGCCGGCGGATCCAATACGATCGCCGGTTTCAAGTGGCAGGCTGGTGTCATGACAGACCTGGGTCTGTACACCGGGCACACGGCGATTCGGCCTTGGGACGTGAACGCGAGCGGGAATGTCACCGGTCGCGCCACGGGTGGCGCCGGCGGGAGTAACTACGGCGTCTATCACGACGGCGCCGGCTGGCAACTTGCCGGTTGGGTTGGCGGCACCCGCGGCAACGGGTTTGGCATCAACGATTCGAACCAGATGGTCGGCAACATGCGTTTGCCGAGCGGCGATTACAGCCGCGCCTTTGTCTGGTCGCCCGTCGGCGGAACCGTTCAACTTCCTACCATTCATCCCGACGACCCTGGTAATGCGGTGCCCGCGTATGGTGGATTTGAAGGCGGCAGTTACGCGACCGGCATCAACGCGTCGGGCGTCGTCGTCGGCTCGTCCGGCATCTCGGACACGCACGGCAGCGACCGCGGTTTCAAATGGACGACTTCAGGAGGAATGACCAACCTTGGCACACCTGCCTCGCAAGGCCTGGCCGGACTCGCGGACTTCACACAGAGTTACGCTCAAAACCTGAACGACACCGGTCTCATCGTCGGCGCGGCGGACCGCGGCTCAGGTCTCACCCGCGCAGTCTATTGGGATACCAACGATGTCATTCATGACATCGGCACACTCGGCGGCAATAGCGGGTGGGCCTATGCCGTAAACGACGACAACGTCATCGTCGGTTTCAGCAACAACGGCTCAGGCAACCGCGGCTTCGTCTTCATGCCCGGCGGAACGATCACTGATCTGAACACGCTCCTCGCGTCATCCGCTTCGGGCTGGGTCATCACGCGCGCCTACGACCTCAATAACCGCGGTCTGATTGTCGGCGAGGGGACCTTCAACGGCGTCACGCAAGCCGTTGTGCTCACGCCGGTGCCAGAACCGGCGACGCTTCCGCTGCTCGCCGCTGCGGGTGTGGTGGCGCTGCGTGGTATCCGCAGATCACGCCTAAGACTCGGTCGCTGCGTGTCGCACCTGAAGGCTACCAAGTCCGACCCGTCCGGTTGATCGGACGCTCGCGCGGCCGCCTTTTGGAAACGCTTGCTATTGTTTCATCAAGTGGCAGATTTTCTTCCCCTCAATCCAAAATCACTACAGGAACTATCCCATGCTCGATTCACCCTGTGAGAGGATCACATACATCCTTATCAGCTTGGCGACATGTCTTTTTGCCAGCCCAAGACAACTCCCGGCTCAATTCGCTCCGCGTGCGTTGATCGTTGTGGCGGATGCGTCCGACGCGGAATGCGTAAAGCGGATCGCGCGCGAACACGTTCGAGTCGAACGCTTGATAGATCCCGAGTCGGGTGCATGGCCGACCAACTACGAGGCGTGCAATGAGCGGGCTCGGGGGCTGCTTGAGTTCCGCCTGTACCTTTTTCGCGCCGACATCGATTGCCCCGGCGAACGATTTTGGCGTGAGCGATTGTCCGTGGCGAACCCGAATGGCGAATTGCATTGCTTGTTGCATTCACGCCGTGGCGTAGCAAATGACTTTGACCACCGAACACAACAGGCAACTGACATCCACCGCGTGCTCATAGCGGCATTGCCGGAACTCCGGGAGTCGCTAGACGCGAACCTGCAAGGGGAACTGGACCGCCTGCGTCGGCTCTCCCACCAATCCCTCGAACTGGCCGTGCGCGAATGACTCACCTTGCACAGCGCTTTTTTGCTTACGAACCAACGGAGTCCTGCATGAGAGATATTGCTAGTCCAATCCCCGTCACCGTCTTGGCGGGCTTTCTCGGTGCAGGAAAGCCGGACGTGTTGTTTGCCGCGCGCGTCGCCGAGTGCAAGCACGAGGCGTTCGTACCGGGGAAAGCTTCCTTTCTGGTGACCGATATCTTGCGTGACGAGCATGGACATGGGGGAGCCGAGGGACCGGTGATGGTCGAACTTGCTGCGACCTTGTCGGCGCGTCATTCGACCGTTGGCCCAAGGAGATGCGATCTATTACGCCGTCGTTCGCCACGAACTCGATCGGCATGTTGGATATCAACTCGGTGGCCATCAGCACCTCACCGGCGTTCAGCCTGCAAGTTGAACATCCCAGCCTCCCCTTTCGCGCATCTCTGCAGAACGTGAGCGATTCGGCAGGCAGACCGTTGACGAATCCCATCACCTCGCTAAACTGACTTGCTGCACATGTATTGCACGGGCACCGGCAATGCACACACAGACCATCTCAGCTAACGGTCGGAGTGTCCTTTCCCAGCCCGAGAGAACTCGTGCGAATCGCTGGAACGTGATTCCTTGAGCCACCCGGCAGTTGAACTCGCAGACGATCGTTTCGAGTCTCCATCGAAATATTCTTTGTTCGCTAGCTATGCAACTGGAGCCACCTTCATGAAGTTGACAGCGTTTGCCTCTGCTCTTTCGGTGATCATGTCGTTCACCGTTACTGGAACGGTTACCGCAATTGAGTATGCACCCTTGACGGCGAACGGAAGGCCCATTCGTTATCTGCTCGATTCCAACGACCAGGGTGAAATGGTGGGAAGCGTGCCGTCGATGACGGTCGGCGGATTGGATGGCTTCGAGCGAATGCCTGACGGATCATCGACGTTCTGGTCCGCTCCGGGATTTCTCGTCTACCCCACATCGATCAACAATGACGGGACGATCGTGGGAGTCAACATTCCTGTCCCAGCAGCGCTCCCCCAAGGCTTTCTGCGCACATCGTCTGGTGTGGAATCCTCTTACAACTTTCCCGACGCGCTCGGAACGATCCCGTTCGGAATCAATAACAGCCAAATCATCACGGGCTTTTATGTCACACCCACGGGCCGAAAGGGCTTCGTAAGAGATTTAGTCGGTTCTCTTTCTCGGTCGGTGGAGTTTCCGGGCGCGACAGAAACACAACTGTTCGCACTGAGCGACTTGGGGATCGTGGGTGGCGGGGCGTACGATGCTGACGGACGAGTGTCACCGTTTTTGTACGATATCACCTCCGAGTCGTTTACTCCGCTCCCCAAACCGACCGCTGAGGGGAACTATATCGTTTCCAGCGTGAACGAATCGGGCGATGCACTCGTCTTTGGCATGAGACCGGCAGCCGAGAACTATGCAGATCTCAGCAGCTATGTCTACGATGCCTCCACCAACGCATTCACGCAACTGGTCTACCCCGGAGCTCTGGAAACGTACGGCTACGAACTTCGCAATGATGGCAGCGTGATTGGCTATTACCAGAACCCGGACGGCTCCTACGGAGGCTTCGTGGCTACCGTGCCTGAGCCTTCTTCGGTGTTTGGTGCGGTGAGCGGACTTGCCTTGATATTGCTCCCGCAGCGACGTCGCACATTCACACCCTCGGCAGATTAGCACAATTACCATCTGTCACATGCGCTCGACGCTCACGGCGCTTGTCGTCGCAGGAGTCCTGCTTATCGATGCTTGCGAGCAATTGCCATTTTCCTGATCACTTGCACTCTTTTCACCAGTGGCGAGGGCGAAAACCATGCCATTCACAAGCCGCAGCATCAACGAGACCTGCTCTTGCGCGTGGTGGGCTGGTTTGAAGGATATCGAAAATTGCCGTGACGATCAGGCGAGCGCGGCGAACGTCTCGCACTATGGACGCACCGTCCGATGGGGCTTGGTCGTCAGGGCCCTCGTAAGCGACACGAAGTGACTTCGACTCTTGACGTGATTTCGGTTCACTCTATACTTACTACATGCACAATAAATGCAGGTACACGCGATAGGCTAAGCGCAGCAGCAAACGATTTGTTTCACCTCGCCAGGAGTCTTGTGTTGATCGCTCCATCGACCAAGTATCGCGAAAATGTGCGGCAGGGCTGGTGCCTCTCGCGACCGGTGCTGCGGTTTGGCGAGCAGTTGATGAGCCAGCAGGAGTGGTGTTGGGGACGGGATGTCAAATACCCCGGCGGCAATTTGTTGATGGAGTACGGATTCGAGCGCCACCGTGATACGTCGGGCAAGGCGAGATCGACCTGCTATCGAATGCAGCATGACGCCGGCCAGATCGCGCTGTGGGGTTTCGGCATGTTCTTTGGTCATCGCAAGAACGGCGGCGTCTTCCTGCGTCGTTACGACTTCCGTCCGTTATGGGGGCCGATAGAGTCGTTATCGTTGGGCATTCATTGGCCACAAGAACTGCCCGTATTTCGCCGACCGTCCGATCGAAAACAATGGTGTTGCGCTCAGGCGGCCTGGGCCAGCGCTCTGCGCTGGATCGCGCAGTACGAAACGTGGGTGCATCGGGTATGTGGCAGCGATTACCGTCGAGAATGCGTCGCCGAATGGCTGCGGCCCTTCGTGACTGCCGACAAAATGGCTGCCGCCTGGAAGTATCTGGGCCGTCGGGAGTGGGAACGAACGTCGACTGAGTTCTCGGAGGCCGTCGCTCCCCTGCGAATCCAGCTGGCGAATAATCGTCACATCGATCCTTCCTGAGGCCAGGCATTCACCCAGTTGCCGCTTGTGGCCTTTGATCGCGCGCAGACGTGGCATCCGACGAACGCGAGGACGCTTTCGGCAGTGGACCGTAAGTCGCAAAAAAGAGTCGCCGATCGTCGGGGCTCCATTGAACTTGCCCCACCGACAGGCTTTCAATCGCAATCTCCCGACTTTCGTTGGTGACAAGTTGCAAGATCTTCAAATGAGCTTGACCGTCTTATGGCGTTTGTATCCAGATCTGATCGTCTACACGTTGGTATGAACGCTACCGCCCCAGCGAACACTTGCAATGGAATTGTAACTATATTCACCCAGGATCGGAGTTGCCAGGCCTTAAAAAAGTCAGGTCGAATCATGTTTTGGCAGGTCTGTCGGCGGTTCGGAGCCGATGTACTCCGACTTCGATAAGATCACCTCAGCATCGCCGTGGACGGCCCTTGGGGAGCGATCAACTGACGCAGAAGAATCGTGTGTGGGTGGCCACGGATCGTGTCACGATGTCCCGGGAGCGGAACAAGACTCGGGCCCGCAGGTACCGATCGTCGTCAGGTATGAGTGTCACATGGGTGGTTCGGTTGAGTGGGCTGCTTGGATAATCCGACTGCCGCTCGCTCCCTCGCCGTTGTCGGCGCAAAATGAGTTTGCCAATGCAGTCGGGTTGCATTAGAATGTTGGGTAGGAAAAACCGACCAGCTACCGAAAGTCGGTGGCGCGGCAACATGTAATCATCTGGTCGGGATATCAGGGCAATGAGCAAGAAGCTGGAACAATTGGAACAAACGCGCGGGCAACTTCGTGAGGCGGGGCTGCGCGCCACTCCCGCGCGAATTGCCCTCCTTGAGTTCCTCAGCAAACAAACGGGACCGGTGAGCCATCAGGAAGCGTGCGACGCATTGGCTTCCTCTGCCATCGATAAGTCCACGGTATTCCGGGCGCTGCAAGATCTCGGTGAAACCGGGCTCGTCCGGCGAATGGAACTAGGCGATCACGTCTGGCGATTCGAATTGGTTGGGCCCGGTGCCACCGCAGATGCTTCTGGTAACGGACATCCTCACCACCTGTGTGTTGACTGCGGACATATCACGTGCCTTACCGCCAGCGATGTGAGGATCAACTTCTCCAAGTCAATTGGTACGATCGCCGAGGTTCTCCTTCGAGGAACCTGCCCCGATTGTCAGGCCAGTCATTAGTTCGAGCTTGGCAGGTTTGGGAGTCAACCCAAATTGCTGTTGATAAGGCCGATCGGTAGAGTCGAAGACACCATTGTGATTGGCGTCACCGGGGACGGGAGCTGCGGAACTAACGCCTGGAGTTCCGCCCCGCCGCTCACTTGCCCTCCAGGCGATGGCCTGATTCCAATTCGCTAAGTCCTCGTTCGCAAGGTTTCGGAGAGTCCAGCTGCAACTTCGGCACTTGTCAAGGCTGCAGGATGATGGTGGAGTTCCGAGATGCGAAGATTATCCTCTCCGGCGGGCACAACTCCCGCCCCTCGAGGCACCGCCACCCACGACGATGACATCGTAAGTCTTGACGCTAGTTGTTGTCGACATCAAACGGTCCCCTCGGCAGATTCTTGACTACAACAGCCGCACAGGCATCCGTAACGCCGGTTCAGCAGATGAACGGAAACCAGCACGATTCCGCCGAGCGGAGTTAGCCAAGTAATGATTCGTCGGACCTCAGGTGAAAGTGGCTGTAACGAAGAACATTGACTCGGCGAAAGAATATCTGAACCGCTGGCCGCAGCTTGACTTTTGCTCGCGCAGTGGGGGCAACTGGCGTCAGAGAAAGACTTTGCGTGGGTCGAAGCGGCCGAAGTCGCACCGACCCCGCATGCGGTGCAGCACTCGCCGGCGAAGCCGAATGCGGCGATCGAAGTCATTACCAGGCCAACACTGCCAATGATCACCGGCGTCAACCGCCCGTGCTTGCGAAGCCCCGGAATGAAAGCGGTCAAGGCAATAACAAAACACCCGACCGCCATCCATTTGTGAAACGCCTCATCAGCCAAAAAACTCAGCCCCAGTGCCGGCAAATAGGCGATCAAGAACGGCATTGCGGCGCAGTGGACCGCACAGCCGATTGATGCTGCCATCCCCACCGAATCACTCCAAGCAATGGCTGATCTCCCGGATCGTGCCGCTGTACGCGACGGACTCGAGGAATCGGACTTGATCACTGTGAGCTCACGTGTCATTGATCTTCCTCAGGCGTCTGAATGTCGTCAGTTCCGAGCCGTGTCGGCGGCCACGGATCGTCGTAGCTCGCCCACGCCCCCGGACCTCCCTCCAGGTCCCCGTTCATAGCCGCCATACTGAATTGCCAGGACAAGTCCGCACCTAAGTTTGGGTGCGGAGCGGTAGGCGCACGCTCGCAATGATTTCTGCCGGATTCGTCACTTATCGGAGACTTTCCTGGGACAACGCTTTGATCCATGAGCAGTATTTCGTCCGGAAACTCGCTCTAGCGGTCTTCAGCACGACAGATTTCCCGATCATTGGGCTACTAATTCTGGGTATCGTCTCTCTAGCCGCCGCGGCGGTCCCGACGGTTGCAGCCAGGACCCGAACGCAACCGAGACTCGCGGCAAATGATTCCACGAGCGACAAGGCGTCGCAGCTTTACTCTGTTTGGCAGTTCCCACAATGGCCGCGAATCATGATTTCGGTGATGGTGCCCAGTTTGTCCCGTCGGGGTCCCCGTGAGGGAGAAATCTGCACGGAAAAATCCTTCAGGCATGTAAACTCGCCGCAATCGACGCACATGAAGTGAGGGTGGGTTAATTCGGCCTCTCCACTCGTTCTTCGCAGCTCGAAGCGCCTGGTTTGATCACCGAGATCAAGCCGGGAAACAAGTCCGGCATCAGCAAGTTCGTTCAGGCAGCGAAAGAGGGTCGATTGATCGAACCCAAATTCGGCCAGCGCTTCCACGACTTCGCCGTGGCTCATCGGGGTTTCCGCTGAGGCAAGGAGCTTCATCACGGCCACCCTTGCGGCAGTCGCGCGCAGGGCCGCATCGCGCAGGGCCTGTTTTGCCCACGTCGCATCGGCTTCGTGGTTTTTCATGCTGGGGATTGTTCCTGGAACAAGCGATTCAATTCAGTGTAGTCGCTACGGAAAGCGATTGCAAGTGCATTGCTGGTGCAGGGAGCGGGTGGTCAAGATATGCGAGCATATTACTTGCAATCGCGTTGCATAGTCCCTATCATGCGATCCGATTGCCTATGAGGGAAACACCCTAGATTCTACTCCTGCGATCCATTGCACCAAGTACAGTTAAGGCAATCACAACATGAACGTATCCACAAGACCCGCCAATGTCGCCGCGATCGGCCTCGCGTTGGCACTCGCGACGCTCACCCAACTGCATGTCTCGGGCTCGCTCGAAGCCCTTCGGATACGTCTTGCGCAACGACGACACCGAGCTCGGTTATCCTACCCGATGACTTGCAACGAACCGATTTCTCGACTCGCAGCCCGGAGTCAAATCATGAACCGCGTGATCAGTTTTCTGTTTGCTTTGTGGGTCGGCGGTGCGGCCTCCGCCGACGGTCCGCCAGTCGCACCGGTCAACCCCGTCATCGACGACTACCACGGAACGAAGATCGCGGACCCGTACCGGTATATGGAGGACTACAAAAATGCCGACGTGCAGAGGTGGGTGAAGTCGCAAGCCGAATACGCGGAGAGGGCGCTGAAGGCCAGCCCGAATCGACGGGCTGGCCCGCTGTGGTGGGAACCGAATCAACTGACGACCGACACCGGTCCGTGATCATCGCAGTGATTGCCGTGCGGGTGGTGAAGATGCCCGTCGACAAGATAGTCAACGTGGTCGCCATGAGGCACCGGTTGATGTCCGCAGCCAGGACCGTGAACATGATCGGGAGCGTGTCCGTCGCAGGCATGTCCGGGCGTACAGCCGCCAGGGTTGGCGGCGCTGACCTCCAACGCGTGCTCTTCGACCTGGCCGTCCGCGCGAACATGATGCAAGTGACCGTCGTGCAGGTAATCGACGTGGTCGCCGTGTTGAATGCCGGTGTGTTCGCAGTCCGGACCGTGCTGGTGCTCGTGGTGGGAATGCAAATCGGTCATGTCAAAGCTCCTTACTTGGGTGTGGACTCTTCCATCGCATGCATGACCCCGTTGGTCACCAGGCGAGAAATATGCTCGTCAGCGAGTGCATAAAAGACATGCTTGCCCTCGCGCCGCGAACGGACAATCCGTTCGCTCTTGAGCAATCGCAGCCGCTGTGAAATTGCCGGCATCGGCTCGTCGAGCATCGTGCAGATCTCCGAGACGCACCGTTCGGCGGCTTCGAGCAGCATCAGCAGCCGCAACCGCTGGGAATCACCCAGGGCACGAAAGATCCCGGCGGCTCGTTCGCAGGCCTGCAGGTCAACCCGTATTGGCAGCCCGCCATGTTCGTCACCGTTGCACTGCGGATCGTCGTCAGATCCTCGCACTTTTTTCGACATTCTTGCATCCACCAGGACAATTTCACAGTTGCATACTAATGCAATTGTACAACCGAATGAGTTCCCGTCAAGCGGGGAACCTCGCCTTGTTTTTTTCGGGCAGTATATGCAAACGAACTGCAATAGCGTACGCTGAGATGCCTGATTTAGGATTGAAAGAATCATGTCGCCACCGGCTCTGCTGGCCATCTACTGTCTGCTGATCATCGCCGCTTCGCTGGCGGGCGGGCGTTTGTCGTCGCTGTTCCGGATGACCCACCTGCGGACGCAGTTGCTGATGAGTGGTGTGGGCGGTCTGATGCTGGGCATCGCCTTTCTGCACTTGCTTCCTCACGGTGCCGACATGCTCCAATCCAGTGCATCCGCCGGCGCGGGCGCGTTGACGGGATTAATTGTGGTGTTCTTGTTGGTCCGACTATTCCACACGCACGAGCACGGCGTCCCGGTCACCGAAGATAGTGACGTCGTCGCAGGTGATCAGTCCGATGCCTGCGATCATCATCATCACCACCACGACATGGACGCCAAGGGACTGAGTTGGGCGGGGCTGTTTGCGGGATTGCTCCTCCACACCCTGCTTGACGGTGTCGCGCTTGCCAGCAGCGTCATGGTGGATGCTGGGCATGGTTCCTGGTTGGGGTTGGCAGGCCTGGGGACGTTTCTGGCTGTCGCCCTGCACAAGCCGCTCGACGCGTTCGCGATCACGTCGGTGATGAGCAAGCAAAATTGGTCCACAGCGGCGCAGAACGCCGCGAACTTCGCCTTTTCGCTGGCCTGTCCGATCGGAGCGATCGCGTTCTACTTCGGAGCAACGGCGCTTGTCGGTGGCCCCGCCCTGGTCGGCTGGGGCCTGGCCGTTTCGGCTGGCTTGTTCATTGGTATTTCGCTCGCCGACCTGCTGCCCGAAGTGGCCTTCCACGATCACGACCGCAGCAAACTCACGGCAGCGCTCCTCCTGGGCGTAGCGGTTGCGGTCGGCATCGAATCCCTACCGGGGCACGAACACGGAGCCCATCAGCTGGAGGTCCACCAGAATGACTTGCATCAGCAAGACAATCACCGCCACGACACTCACCAGCACTGACACATGCAAGAGCCGTCAAAGCGATCGACACCGTCGGGCTTGCAGGTGCCGACGACGAGGCCGGCGAAGTTGCCGACGCAGCGCCAGTGCGCCCGCGCCGGCGAGCAGCGTGAGCGTTGAGGGCTCCGGCACCGCGGTGGTGCGAATGTTGTCTAGCGAAAACCAGATCGCCGGCGGGACGACCGAGACTGGTTCGAAAATTACGCTTTGCAGATTGGTCCAGCTAGCGCCGAACGTGACGGGTTGAAAGTCGTCTAACGGTCCCCCGCGATCCTCAATGCCATCCACGCTAAAGACCTGTGTCAGCGTACCGCCACCAAGCTGGTTTCCGGTTACAAGGACCTGTGCCGGGGGGGTGGGAAAAGCGTCGGAATAGAATTCGCCCGCATCGAGACTGAACAGGCTGAAGGCGCCTTTGTCTAGCCGGCTTAGCTTAAGTTGCCCGGCGATGCCAAGCCAGGTCGAGCCGTTCCAGGGCGTGACGGTGGATACGTCGTTGAACAGATGGTTATGGTCCGATTCGATAAAATAGCCATGTGACACGCGGTTTGCGCCTTCATCGTGTCCGCCCGGCGCGATTCCGAATTCCTCAAAGTCGATCAAGATGCTGTTAGCTAGAGAGGTGCTCGCAGTCATGGCGAGAATCAGGCCCGCTAAGACTAAACAATAAGAAGGTGATTTCATGAGGTCTACTCCCGTGTAAGTCTTGAGAATTGTCTGCGGTGGAAAGATTGCAATGCAATCAAATTGCGGATGCGTATAATAACCAACACGCAAACGGATTGCAAGGAGCCGGGAAGCTCAACCGGAGCGCCCGTGCAGTCGCGCTGTTGGCCGTGCAACCGGCGGCCTTGTTGGCAGAGTGTCGGCCCATTTCCAGGAAATTGCCAATTGTGTAACCACCTACAGCGCTGTAGCTCAACCTTCGGACCACTTCTTTGACTGGACGGGGCTGGCCCTCATCTCTGGAGAAATCGAGAGCGAAGCGATTCGGTTAGTACTCGAATTCCAAGAAGGCAGCTGTCTCAATGTTGTTGACATATTCCGGTGTTCGTCTCAAGTGGTGTCATGCTGGGCTGGAAGTTGTCGCCAATGTACCCGTGTTGCCAGGTATGCAATGCCGAACAGAATCGTACAGGCAAGCACGATCGCGCCACCGCTAGAGACCGACAAGTAGTAAGAAGCATACAAGCCGGCCACACTGCTACTCACCGAGAATCCGACTGCCAATAGGAGCATCCGATTCAGCCGCCGGGTTATCAGCGAAGCCGTGGCGGCGGGCGTAACAATCAGAGCAGTGGTGAGCACGACACCTACCGCTTGAATGCCTGTAACCACAGTCAGGGCGAGCAGGATCAAGAGTAGATACCGCATTCGTTCGGCGGAAAGGCCAATGCTCTGGCCATGTAACGGATCAACGGTTGCCAGCATGAGCTCCTTGTTCACCAAGAGCAGCACGACGCAGACCAGAAAGCTGACCAGTGCTATCCCTGCCAAATCGCCTGTCGTCACGCCTAGTACGTTGCCAAATAGCATATGCGAGAAGTCGCGATAGCTTTGAACGCGTGAGATCATCACAATGCCAACCGCAAACATCCCGGACAAGATTACGCCGATCGCAGTGTCTTCTCTCAGACGTTGGCCGCGACTGAGCCAGCCGATCCCCAGAGCCGTAATGACCGCCGCGACGATCGCGCCCAAGAACAAGTTCCAATGATTCAAGTAAGCGATGACTAAGCCTGGCAGAGTGGTGTGCGCGATGGCGTCGCCCAAGAACGCCATGCGGCGCAAGACAACATATACGCCGAGCAGCGAGCAGGTTGTCCCAATCAGCAAGCTCGCCAGCAGTGCCTGCCGCATAAAGGAATATTGAAACGGCTCAAGCAGCCAATTCATATGCTCGCTCCGCCGGACGCCGGATGTCGTGTAAATTCTGAAGGGCGTTTCAGCGGGCTTTTCTGCCCGTGCGACAGAATGTTCTGGACTCGCCCTTCGCGTAAGTAGACGGAAATGTCGAACCATTCTGCCAGCCGCCCCAGGTCGTGGGTGGCAACTAATACACTGCCTCCACTCTGGGTGTGTTGCGTTAGCACGTCATCCACAATGTCGCGCGTCGCCTCATCCACGGCGTTGAGTGGCTCGTCTAGCAGAAACAGACTCGCTTCCTGAACGAGCGCCCGCGCGAGGAGTGTCCGCTGCTGCTGTCCGCCCGACAATTCGCCGATCTGACGCTCGGCCAAATCAGCAATACCCATGCGCTCCAGCACGCGTCGAACTCGAACATGATCCGCTGGCCCCGGCCATCTGAGCCAGCCCAGATGGACGTACCGCCCGGTCATCACGAGGTCTGCAACAGTCATGGGAGACAGCCAATCCAAATCTGTCCGCTGGGGCAGATAGGCGGTTCGATGATGGCAGGCACCCACGGGGTTTCCGAAGAGCGCCACGCGTCCTGATTGCGGCTTCACCAAGCCCGCTAGGGTCTTAAGTAGTGTACTCTTTCCAGCTCCATTCGGTCCGACGAGCGCCACCCGCTGCCCGACAGCGACCTCCAGCGAAACTGCGCTGAGCGCATCGAGAGAGGTCTTCCGATAACGAACACACAAGTGCTCGACTTGGACTGCCGGTTGCCCCGCCTGCGGATCGCGATGGCCGCGGCCGCTGTAGGGTAGCCAAGGTTCTTCGTGGGAATGGGGGTGCGTTGGAGAGTGGCTCAACGGAGTGCCTCAGTCATCGTTCGCACATTGAATCGCATCATCTCGAGATAGGTTGCCCCCTCAGAAGTTGGCGGACCGAGCGCGTCGGTGAATAGAGTAGCCACGATTCGGACGTCAGCTTCACGAGCTACCTGCTCGGTCAAGCGGGGATTGATGATGTTCTCCGTAAACACGGCCGGCACCTTGGTAGCACGGACGCGATCGACGATGGCCGCCAGTTCCCTGGCTGCCGGATCGGCCGCTTCACTCGATACCGATCCCATCACACTCGACACCTCAAATCCGTATCGGTCGGCAAGATAACCGAACGTATCGTGGGTGGTCACTAAACGACGACGCGGCTCGGGGATTGTGGCAACCTGTTCACTAATCCAGATATCGAGCGATTGAAGTTCCTTGATGTAATCGTCGGCGCGACGACGGTAATCGGCCTCATGCAGCGGATCACGCTCGATCAGCGCGTCCGCGATTATGTGAACCATCGATTCGGCATTTTCTGGAGAGTGCCAGACATGCGGGTCGAATTCCTGGCGGCCGCTGGTAGAGCTGAGTTTTCGCGGAGCGAGCTCCCTGGTTACGACGATACGTTTGGCTGTCGTTTGACTGGCTAGAAACATTTTGTCCAACCAGGTCTCGAAACCTAGGCCGTTCTCGAACACGAGGGCAGCGCGATGAATCGCCACACTGTCTTGCGGGGTCGGTTCGTAGGTGTGAGCGTCCCCCCCAGGCCCAACCAGTGTTGTGACTTTCACGTGATCACCCCCGACGATTTGCACCCAGTCGCCCAAAATGCTGTAGGTCGCGACCACAAGCAGCTGGGCTTGATCAGGGGAATCGTGTGGGGCGTGCGATACGCAACCGATACTCAGGCTGAGCAGCATGAGACCGAACAAATATAAGCATCCTCGTTCTCCGCTCAACTGGTCATTCCTCGGCATAACGCGGCCATCGACTAGAACACGGGGATACGCGGCTTCAAGGCGGCCTCGACTTGCAACGGCATTGCACAGGCATTACAATAGCACTGCGGATTGGGGCGGTCAATTGGCCGCTCACCGTTACGATTTCAGGAGAGCGCGAACCATGTCGTTGGGAAGACCAAAACGTTCTCCTGATCAAATCGCGGCCTTGAAAGCATGGGCGACGGAGCTACTCCCCATCCCCAGCGACGCCACGCTCACGATTGCGGAGTTGGAGTGTCACGAGGAAGGCTGCCCGCCGATCGAAACGGTGATCGCCGCTCTCCTGCAAGGCGCAGCGCCTCGGCAGTGGAAGCTGCACAAGCCGCTTCCCGAGGTCACACGCGATGACATTGCGGCGCTTGCCGATTGTTCGCGAAATTCGCAGATTCGGGGTTGGCGCTGTCCAGACTGATCGGTCCAACGGTACTTTTTCAATCACGCTTGTTGCCTACTAAGGAGTTTCTCGCAATGGCTACTGCCAACGCCACTGTTCCGGTTACCGTCCTTACGGGGTTTCTCGGCTCCGGGAAGACAACTTTGCTCAACCGCATTCTCTCTGAGAACCACGGCAAGCGCATCGCCGTAATCGAGAATGAATTCGGTGAAGTAGGGGTAGACAATGAGCTGGTGATTGGAGCCGAAGAAGAAATCTTCGAGATGAACAATGGTTGTATCTGCTGCACGGTGCGAGGTGATCTGATCCGCATTCTGAGCAACCTGATGAAGCGCCGTGACAAGTTCGATTACATCATGATTGAGACCACCGGTTTGGCCGATCCGGGACCGGTCGCTCAGACGTTCTTCATGGATGATGAAATTCAATCGAAACTGAGCCTGGATGGTGTAGTGACACTCGTCGACGCCAAGCATGTGCATGACCACATTGACGACAGTGACGAGGTTAAGGAGCAAATCGCCTTTGCCGACGTGATATTGTTGAACAAGACTGACCTGGTGACTTCAGCAGAGCTGGATCAACTCGAGGCGCGTATCCATTCCATGAATTCAGCAGCCAGAATTCATCGGACACGCGACGCAGTCGTCGACATGGATAAAGTGCTCAATCTCGGTGGCTTTGATCTGAACCGAGCACTCGACGTCGATCCCAAGTTTCTGGAACCTGAGTATCCGTTTGAGTGGAGCGGCGTTTATGACCTGCAGCCGGGAACTCATGAGTTGATACTCCAGCCAGGACCAGACCCGTCAATGGCCGCAATGCTCCAGTCGGTTGCCTCCGCAACCGAAGAAGGCATGCGCGAAGCCGTTGAACCGGCGGTACTCGCATTCTCCGATGATGCCATCGAACTGAAACCTGGCGAATCTGTCACGCCAGGCAATCGACTCTATAGTCTGGGTCTGGAGGGGAACGATCTGCATTACCCGCTTGTGATTGGTAAAGCCGGCGCTTATGCCCTCTTTACTGAGCACCATCCGGACGAGTTCCAGGCCTATGTGGTGGATGCCAGCGGAGCTCGGATCGCACCGTTGCACACTCGGGAATACAAGCCAGATCACGAACATGATCAAGAGGTCAGCTCCGTGGGGATTACGACGTCGGGTAATCTCGACTTGAAGCGATTCCAGGGCTGGTTGCGCGAACTGTTGGCGACGAAGGGAACCGACATTTTTCGCATGAAAGGGATCCTGAGTTTCGAGGGGATGCCGGAACGCTACGTGTTTCAGGGCGTGCATATGCTATTCGACGGTCGCGAAGATCGTCCCTGGGGCGACGAGCCGCGCCACAACACGTTGATCTTCATCGGCCGGAATCTTGATCGCGAGGAACTGAATGCGGGGTTCAATGCATGTCTGGTTTAAGCGAAACGAAGACTGGGCCGCGCGAGATGCGCGAGTTGTGGCACCATGAAGGTGATGAGTATATCATCGACTTAGCTTGGTCTCCCAATGGGCAATCGCTTGCGGCGGTGACCGTGGAAGGGCAAGTGCTGGTTCTATTGAACGCTGATCAAAGGGGTCAGTCGCTGTGTCTCGGTTCGCACACCCTGGGTGCCACGTCGCTGGCATGGATGTTCGATGGTACGCAGTTTGCCACAGCAGGACAGGACGGACTCGTGAAGGTTTGGGAGCTAGCCGCTTCCTCACCTATTCGAGAATTGCCTGCCGGAGGAAAGTGGGTGGCCAAAGTCGCTTACCGCCCCGGCAAGAGGGAACTGGCCTCAGCCGCCGACAAGCGTTTGAGGATTTGGTCAGATGACGGAGAGCCTATTTATGATTCAGACGACCATGCCAGCACGATTGCTGACATCGGTTGGAATCCCGATGGGAGCGGCGTCGCGGTAGCGGCATATAACGGAGTGACGCTGCATGTGCCGGGCAAGCAGGCGCGACCGCGCAAGTTCGAGTGGAAAGGTTCTAGTCTGGTTTTGGCGTGGAGTCCGCGTTCGCGATATATCGTCACCGGAGAACAGGATTCGACCGTGCATTTCTGGCATGTGAAGACCGGCAACGATGCGCAGATGTGGGGCTTTCCCACCAAAGTCTTAGAATTGGCTTGGCATCATCGTGGCGAGCAGCTGGCGACTGGCGGCAGCGATACTGTCGTGCTGTGGGATTGCAGCGGCAAAGGGCCGGAAGGTCGTAAGCCGAAAATGTTTGAGGCTCATCCGGCCAAGATCACGCAACTGGCGTTTCAACATCGAGGAGATCTGCTGGCCTCCTCTGATGCCGACGGATTTCTTTTCATTTGGAACCCCTTCAAACGAAAGCTGCCCATAGCAGGCCAAATTTTCTCTTCGTCAATCAGCCGCATGGCTTGGTCGCCCGACGACCGATTGTTGGCGATCGGTCAACAGGACGGAACGATCACGGTGCTGCAAAACGACAATTAATTTCGCAGGACCAACACCATGATCGAAGAGCCGTATAATGCGCAAACTCGGGCCTTGCGTTCTGCCTTAGAACTTGGCAAACCTCTTTCGACTCGACGCGATCAAGTACTTGGACAACTGGTTTTCTGCGAAGGTTGCTGTTGCGGCCGAGTTGATCGAGGTTTCCCAGCATTGCCGAGGGACGCCATTAAGTTGCGTTGGAAGGAACACAAGCTGAACTCCGTCATTCAATTAACAATCAGTGGATGCCTGGGCCCTTGTGACCTGGCCAATGTCGCGTGCATCATTTCCTCGGACGGCCGCTGTGAATGGTTGGGAGGGCTTTCCGAGGCGTGGCATTACGAGGCCCTGCTCTGCTGGGCGGAAGAATGTCAGCGAACTCGTCGGTTTGTCGAGTTGCCGGCTTCATTGGCCGTTCATCGATTTGAACGCTTTGAACGACCATCGACGGGACCGCCGGCGTGTTCACTTGCAGATGATCGCTCGGTGCCAAAATGAGAAGCTCGCCGTGGGAAGGAGCGAAATCGACATTCGACTTGCCGGCTGGCGCGATCGATTGCGGTTTTTCGCGTTCTATTTGGCCGCCCGACTGTAACTCTTCAACAATCCACCCAGCCGCTTCGAGCACCGCACGTCCTCGAGCGGCAAAACCTCATCGTCGCCTGACCCAACGGAGACTCCTACGAAGTCGCTTGGAAAAGCTAGTCAGCGTGGCGACAACGAAGCAATGACGAAACTTATTCTTCGCTCACGAGACGAACAAGGTGATCCAGATTTCCATGCGACTCACGAAAGCCGTGCTCTTATTTGCTCTTGCCTACGTCCTTCTCATGTCCACGGCGGCTGCAGATGAAGAAACGGTCGTCTATCGCGGCCACCCAAAACCCTCTGAGGCCCAACGGCCGCTCTTCGAGTTTCTGCGCGTTGAGGATGCCTGGAAGGAACTTGGAGACGCACCGGGCTGCCGCGTCGGCGTGTTCGTCCAGGTCTAGCTTTGCGACGACGCCCGGCACCCCGTCCGGTCAAAAAACTCGAATGAGGTTGGATCGCCGGTTTTTCGTGGTGGATGAGCGGTTTTGCAGATGAGATTCTCGGCCGAGTTGGGACGGCGAGACGCGGTTTTATCGCTTTTTCGATGCCAGTTGCTGATCAGCGCGGAGTGTCAGTTGCCGATAGACCCAGACTCACCAAAGGGCAGACGAGCTAAGCAGCTCCCCGATGGTAATAGCGCAACAGCCCGCCGAGCCGCTGGCGGCATTCGATCGGGCCAGTGGTTTGATTCAGGTCGGCGCCCGGAATCGGGATCTTGTTGTTCAAGCCCTGATGATTACGCTCCTCAGAGCCCGCCACCTTCACGCCTTCGTCGGCGTTACGGCAAGATCAGGAGGTTTCCGGTGTCGCTCCTGAAGAGACTGAAATGTCGACGGTCGGTCGTGAATACGTGCTCGATGCCGTGTCGATTCGCCAGGTGCATCAGGCTGGCATCAGCGAGATCGAACTGCTGGTCGGCGTACTTTCTGAGTATCGCACGGATGGGCTCTGTGTCCAATTCGGTGAGTGGAAGCAACTTCAACGAACCGGCGGTTATCCGCTCCAGCAAGCCATCGACGGCACTCGGCGTGTTCCGCAGAATGTACGCTGCTTCCGTAATGACAGGCCAACACGTGTAGAGAGTGTGCGGCAGCTGGCGAGCCTGCTCAACGCACTGGATGTGATACGCGTCGCGATGGGAGAGAAGGGCGACGATCGGACCGGTATCAATCAGAACTGTTTGGGTGATGACACCCGAATCCTTCCAGGTATCTTGGATTGGTGCTCAGGTCGGCAGGAGCCTCTTTAACTATGCCTATCAGATCATGCATGGCATCATAGAACGAGCCACCTTCGTTCGGCTGAGTTGGTGCCGGGAGTGGAGATTGTCCGATCGCCTCCCAAAGCACCTCGTCCCACGGTCGCCCGGTTTGGGCCGATTTCTGAGCGATAGCCTGTTTCATCTCGGGGCTGAGTTCGATTTGTTGAGGGTCGATTATCATGATTGGATTCTCTCCGTTGTCCGCGCCATTCCCTTGAATTCTACCGGACAAGTTGGCCGTGCGTAGACTGTTCGTGGACACACAGGGCACAGCTTGGACGCGCCAGGGCCGACTCGGGATCGGGTGGTTCAGTCGCTGCACAAATCCCTGCCAGCTAACGACTTACGCTCCCCCGGCCAAATTCCCCTTTCTGGTCACCCTAGATGGCACCACGCCCTTTTCGGCAAGCCGTAACTCTCTACTCCATAGAGACTTACGGCAATAGCCCTGCGGCCTCCGGAGCCGAAGGTTAGAGGTTCGAATCCTCTCGGGGATACTTGCCATCCACCGGTGCAAATCCCGGCAAATCGGTGCAGAAACCGGCAGATTGGATGGCACCATTGTTGGCACCTTTTTGGGGCGGGATCGTTGGCGGAGACATTGCTTGCTAGTCGGATCTGCCAGCGATCCGACCTACTATGTCAGTTGTAAAGCCGCCGCCCGGAAGTCCGAAACGTTCCTTCACTATTTGTAGGGAATGCCGAAGGATCCGAAGCCAACTTTGCCACCCTTCAACCGAAAGTCCGTGGTCAACCGTCGCATTACAGTCAATGTCGACACAAGAATCGATCGCTCGACAAAGTGCAGTATTTACGCACTCCCTGAAATCTTCGGTACAGCAGTGGGGATACAGGTCGAGTATGCGGAATCGAAGCAAATCGCGCATTTTTTCCATTCGCTCCAACACATGAACCGCGTAAAGCTGCTCCCGCAACCAATCCTCACACTCGCCGGACAAATGAACTAACTCTGTAGCCCTGTCGAATGCTCCATCTCTCAATGAGGTGATCTCTTGCACGGCCCGCTGAAACTGAGGCGTTTGCGTCAGATCTTCATACTCGTCAGCCGAATGCTGGAAGGACCTTCGATCGGTCGGGCGACACAGCAGTTCATCCAGCAGCGGTAATTCAATCAGATTGGTCGGTCCACGACCTTTCACTACGGGATTTACCAGGCCGTAGCAAAAATCGTCACCATGATAGTTATCGCAAAGCCGAAAACCGAACGGCTCAAATCCAAATACAAGCCAAACTCCATCGATGCACCGTTGTGCACGGTTTCCTCCGACAAGCATGACGTGTTCGAATGGAGTTTGCTCGACCTTCATCCGTTGCCGAAGATAGGCATATAGCTCCATTTTTTCAAGCTGAATTCCAAGCACTAAAGTATGCAGTAACTCGTGAGCCTGTTCTCTTTGAACTGATTCGCGTACGACCTCACGAACTAGTGCGAGGTCTGCCGATCGAGTAAATGGATTTGGCGAGTCAATCAATAAATGATCGAACGACAGCAACAGTGACTTAAGCGCGGCCAGTTCCAGGACGGGAGAAACAACATGTACCTTTCCAGTAACAACGCCCGTAGTCGAAATTGGCTCTGTTTGGATGTCTGAATTAATGGAAATCCGATGCTTTTCCGCCCATTGGCGAAGTGCGAGCTCACTAGGGCCGAGAATCTTCTTGGGACGATCGGTGATGGGATCGCGTTCAGCAACAGATATCCCGCGTCGCGCGAGCACTGCGCCTGGTTCGACGACCAACCCTTTAACACCGTCAGGGCTAATCACGGAGATACTTCCAGGTTGGTTCGACAACGGTAACAATGGGCCCAACTTGGATAAGACTAGACCGAAGGCCGAGTGCAATCCCTTGTCAAGATAGCCGCCACACAGATTATTAAAATCACTAGCACATACTGCGCGAGACTTGATTCGCCCTCCCATCGATTCGGGAATTGTGTGCTCAAATCTCGTGTCTGGGCCGAGTTCGGCTCCGGTGAAAAGACAGGTCCTGGCCATCTGTAAATGCAAATCGGAGATTAGAAATCTGGCATCGACACTACTATTCTAGTTTAGGGTTGGTCGTGTTTGCTGCAAGGTATCAGAAGTTGAGTCTTTCGGTCTGTCGGCGGCCCAGGTAGGCTCTGTATCGCTGCTGTCTGATCGTGCACGCCCCACGTGGGTGTAGACGTTCAACGTCAGTCGAATATCGCTGTGCCTGGCCAGCGTCTGGGCCATTTTCGGCGAGACGCCCGCCCGCTCGAGGCTCGTGATGAATAGATGCCGGCAGCTGTGGAAGTCGGCGTATCGCCCGTCGTGGCTGCAGTACTTCAAGAAGTCCGACTGTTCCCGACGTCGCTGCTCCTTTTTGTCCATCGACTCGGCCTCCTGCTGCCAGAGCTCGCGGGCTCGTGCCAGGTCCAGTTCCATCATCTTGTGAGTCTTGCGGTCGGTCCCGCCCGGAATCTTGCCAGAGATCGGGAAGAGCGGCCGGTCGGTGCGGGTGTACCGTTTCTTGCGGAGCCAATCCTTGAGCATGGCCGCCAGGTCGGGATGTAGGATCTGCGTGTCCTGTCGTCGCCGCTTGCTGAAACACGCGTCTACCGTGGCGGTCGGCGGGTCGGTATCGAGTTGTAGTGAGGACAACGTCAGGCGCCCGATCTCGCCCTTTCGAAATCCCGTTCACGCGGCAAAGATTTACAGCATCGCCCGGTCGGGTCCGGAGATACTTTCGATCGGGCCTCCCGTCCGCGCCGCTGCCACCCAGGCGATTGAATTCCTCAGAGGTCAGCGCCCGCCGGTCTCTCACCAGCCAGCCGTGAACGTTTGCGCCGGGAATTCACCCTCGGACTGCCCGAGTTCGTCGGCCGTGATGAGGGCGGGCGGGAAGAAGCCTGGAAAGGCCGAGGAGGCAGCCACCGCCAGCGAGATTCGCGTCAATCGGGTCAGGAGGTGCAGTTCGGGCGTCTCGGCCACCCGGCTCATCCACTCAGTGCCGTTTCGGAAGCTCGCCGCAGGCAGCCGACACGTCCGGGTGACGGAGGACCGCCGCCGACCAGGCGGGGAGCGTGAGCTGGCCAGTCACAAGCGACGGTATTTCGGGCGTACAAGTTGACAACTTGAGCTCCGCGTTTCCCACAGAAAACGCGCGATCCGCGCCACAGTTGACCACCAACTCGTACATCCCGATCCGCCAGGCCGCCGCCCGCCAGTCATCATTCGCCCAGTTCAGTTCGGGAAGCAAGCCGCCGTAAACGGCTCTCCGCCGAAGCCGGATCAGTGCGCCAAAGAAATCTCGCAGTTCATGGTTCCACTGTGTGCGAGGCGGCATGGGAAGTCGGGCCTCCTCCAGCCGACCGAGTGGCCGGTTCTGGCTCAAACCGACCTCCGTGCCGTAATAGATGATGGGCGGGCCGGGGAGCAAGAACTGCACGAGCGCCGCGACTTTCAACCGCCGCACGTCCCCGTTCGCCGCGACGAGAAAGCGGTTCATGTCGTGATTATCGAGAAAGCTCGGCAGCACCAATCGGTCCTGGAAGTAGTCATAATGCTGCTGAAGGCAGCGCGCAAAGTCGCTCAGGAGCAACGTGCCGCGCGCGAAGGTCTCACGCAGCAGCTCGCAGAGGGCGAAATCGAGGCATCCGTCCAGACGTCCCGCATAGCTGCGGACGACCTGCGGCGTGTGAGTGATCTCACCGAAACACGCACTCTCTGCCACGGCTGCGCGCGTCAAGCTACGAAATTGAGACCAAAAACCGTGGCTCAGGCCGTGCGCATAGTCGAGCCGGAAGCCGTCGCAGCCCTCTCGCAACCAATGAACAGCCGCCGCCAGCAGATGCTCGCGGACGGCTGACTGCTCGGCGTCAAGCTCCGGCTGGTGCGGCTGGTCGAAGAAGCAGTCGTATTCCTGTGGCCAGTGGCGAAAGCGAAACCAGGATCGCTCTGGGGAATCCGCCGCCGCCCGCGCAGCCTGGAATGCGGCATGCTGGTCGGAAACGTGGTTGGCGACGAAATCCAGCACCAGCCGCAGGGCACGGCGACGGCACGCGGCGACGAGTTCCCGCCAAGCCGCTTCCCCGCCCAGGGCCGGTTCGATCCGGAAGAAGTCGCTGACCGCATACCCGTGATAGTCGGGCGACGCAAAGATCGGCGTGAGCCAAAGCGTATCGACGCCGAGAGAGGTCAGGTCGTCCAGTCGCTCGATCAGCCCCCACAGCGTACCGCCGAGGCGGCCAGCCAGATTGTCCGTCGTCGCGAATGCCTCACCGGGTGTCGGGGCGAAACGGTCCACAAACACTTGATAGATCACGGCCCGTCGCAGCCAATCTGGCGGCTCCAAGCGGTCGACTGTGACCGCCGCGATGGGAGACGCTCCGTGATGCCACGGAGAGACGATCGTGCGGCCAGCCGGATCGAGCCCCACGCCGACGTAGCGCAGCAAAGCCCCCTCGTGCAGCGCGGGTAGCTCCGCTTCCCAATCTTGAACATAGCTCCAGGAGAGCGTGTCCCACACGGGGGCCAGCGGCTGAGCGTCCGCCGTCTGCGTCGAGTTCTGCACCTCCAGCCGCTCATTCCATGCTGGAGGCGTTCCATCATGGGTCCAGAATACCCGCAGCCGTTGGAGGCTTAGATCACTGCCGCAGCGAAAACGCAGCCGGATCGGCTCTCCAGGACGCGGATCGAGCGGCTCCAGGCTGGAGAGATCGAAAAAACCTCTGCGCTCCTGACGAGCCTCCTCGATCCGACCCTCAGGCGTCGACAGGCGGCCGAACAAGAATTCCTCGGAGGGCGCGGCATTGTTGGCGTTCATCCCAGAATGACCATGCCCGCTGCGGGAAGATCGAGCCGCACAAATGTCCGTCCATCGTCCGCTTGCTGCACCGGAACAGTTTCCTCCCCAGGTGGATTGCCGAGTTGGGAGTCGCTCCAATCTGCGCGATAGAGGACGCGCAGGTGGGACCCCGGCCGATGCAATCCGGATTCAACCGTCACATCAGCCCCCCGCGGCTCTACGCCGTTGGTGTTGAGGACCATTAACACTTCGTGGTCGGCGAGGATTCGCGACCAGGCGAACAGCTCGCCGGCACCGGGTATCGCATACGGTTGGCCGCAGAAACTCGTTTCGCGGGGATAGCAAATCCCCATTCGCAGCGTCCGTCCCACATAGTCTTCGGCCTTGCGGAGGTGGGCAATAGCCCCGATCCGCAGGTAGGTGGGATGGTCCGGGTTGAAGAAGTGGCAGCCCGTGGTTCCCGCTGCACCGAACGGCCCCCCGAACATGGACTCGCGGATGTAGCGGTCTTCGCCGAAACGTTGCGGCTCGATACTGTAATCGTGGTCGGCTTCGCTGCCGGCGAGCGATTGCTCAGTGCCGTAGTAGATGCAGGGAATTCCCGGCACGGTGAGCAACACGCCTACGGCATGGGCGGACTGCCAAGCCCGGTGGGGCGTGTCGTTGTGGGCTGCGAATCGCTCCTTCCGCGGCCGGCAGGCCATATCGTGGTCATCGAGCACGGTCACATGCACGCGTCCCGTCTGGACGTATCGCGTCAACTCGGTGTCCGTGCGGAAGCGACCGAAGTAGCCCGTGGGAGGCTCCGTGCCGCGGACAGCGCCCGCCAGTCGGTCTGGCGACTGATTAATGTCCAGCACGGCGCCTAGTGCACGGTCGAATACACTGCCCAGCAGAGAGAGATAGTTGATCGATACCAAGAGATCCGTGATCTCACCCACCAACAGGAAGTTGTTCTTGCCGATGGATTGGGCGTACCGATAGATGTTGAAGCAGAACTGCTGGCACAGCTCCTTGGGGATGTGTTTCGCGGCGTCGATCCGAAAACCGTCGCAATCCGTCACGGCGATCCAGTATTGATAGCAGCGGATCACCGCCCGCATCGTTTCGTAATCAAAGCCGTCTAGCTTCTTGAGGTCGAAGAAGTCGCCCCTCCTGAATTCGGCGTCGGAGTCCATCGGGTCGAGGCTGGACCAATTGCAGATCGACCCGCAGCGGTTGTAGGCCGCGAGCCGCTGAAACTCGATCGGCCAACAGCCATCCTCCAGCGACTGGACCTGAGGTACACACTCGCCCTTACCGGAACGCCAACCTGCAAAGCTGTAGGGGGGCTCATGGCGGTAGGGGAGCGATTCTTCTACGATCCCGGTCACGTCCGGCCCATAGAACCAATTGTTGCCGGTGTGGTCGATCACCACATCGAGGACGACTCTCATGCCCCGATCGTGCGCATCGTCGATCAGATCGCGCAGCTCCTGAATCGTGCCAAAGCGAGGATCCACTTCGAGAAAATTCTGAATGGCGTAGCCGTGGTAAGTCTCCAGGTCGGCACGCTGCTTGAAGACAGGATTGAGCCACAATCCAGTGACACCCAGCCCCTGCAGGTAATCCAATTTGCTGCGGATGCCGCTGATCGTTCCGCCGTTGAAGCCTAATCCCGCGCGCATCCAAGCCCGTTTGTCGGGCGCCCGAAACTGATCGGGGCGGGCGGGGTCGTAAAGCGACCGTTCACTTTCGCGGCCATCGCTAAAGCGATCGGGCAAGATTTGATAGAAGACATGGTCGTGCCAGAAGGCTGGGCTAGGATAGACCCGCCCCCGCGGTTCCAGGTTCAGGTCTTGGATGGTGGTCGGGGCTGCGTCCTCGACGCGCGTCAGGGAACTCATTTGTTTTTCACTATTCCTGCGATAACAAGCGAAGCGTGTGGGCGTGCAGCCTGTTCTGTGGGCAACGAGACCCAAAGAGTGAGCGCGGCACGAGACAGCTCGCGGAAGCTACGGACCGCGCTTGATCGCTCGCACGATCACCAGCAGCAGCACGGCGCCGACCGTGGCACACACCAGGCTGCCCAGGAGGCCTCCCGCGGAGACTCCCAGCAGCCCAAACACGAAGCCTCCCAACAATGCTCCGATGATGCCGACGACCAGATCGCCAACCAGACCAAATCCGCCCCCCTTGACCAACTGCCCGGCCAACCAGCCCGCCGCGATGCCGATGAGAAGAAACCAGAAGGTATCCATCAACGCGCCCCAAGAACGGTGGTCGGAAGGCCAACATAGCAATCACCGTAGTATCGTGGTCGACAAGGCGATGGACAAGTACTCCGCTGTTTGTTTTGCCCCTCGCGGAACCGGAAAGCCCCTGATTTTGAGTTAATATAACCGGAGAGAAGGAGGATGCCATGTCCCTTTCCCCGTGAGGTCAACAACGTTGAGCGATGGCGAATGGCCGATATTTTCCGGCCGATCAGGCTGTTTGTGAGCGGGACAATCGGCCCTCGTGGCAAATCTGGGAGGCCGATTTGGACGGTTGGCCGTGAGTCTCCGGGCAGTAAGGAATTGAACCGCAACAATCTCAATAGCCTACCGAACTTGGCGTTCGGCTGCCCGACTCAGGACTTACATGGATTCTGTTACTCGCGGTGCAATTGCAAAGAATCTGCAACGAATTCCACCTCGCCACTTTCCGCCCGAAGCTCGGCGACGAACTCCACTTGCCGCGAATCTTCCTCCACCGAAAATTCGAACCGCAATTCCTGACGCTCACTGCTCCCGACCAATCGATTCTCCCGAGGCAAGCCCGATATTCGCAGTCCCGCGCCGACTCCTTTCTCATCCTCAAGCGGACGAAGATCACGTGATTGAGCAACAGCGATGAACGTGTAACGTCCGTGCGGCAAGAGCACATGAGTACGCCACGAGGCGACGCACGGGTTACCCGGAACGCTGGCGATCTTGAATGCTCGCCGATCGGACGGAAGCTCAACCTCCTCTAAAACCGCGAACTCGACCTCCGAAGCGGGATGCCAATCCGTAAGCTGCAATATGCCACGATCATCGAACTCGACAGGCTGCGGCACCTTGGCGTCCAGAAACAGCTCAGAACAGATTTGCTCGTGCAAATACGAATCGTCCTGAACGGAATTATTGAGATGAAACTTAGTCAGCGAATGAAACGTCTGCCCGTTTACCGTCTTGTCGGTCCGCACAGTCAACGCGGGCTTGTCCTCAAAACGAGCAAAACTGCCGGCCGCACCTTTCACCTTAATTGCCACATGCGGATACTCCGCGGTTTTTTTCCCACCACGGTCGCGTTCAATGAGGGTACAAGGCACGTACGGCCGTTCGTCACGATTGATCGCTTCGGCATCTTCCGGATCGACACGCAGTTCCAGCTGCACAATGGGCCCAGCGAAGAACGCGTCGCTCGTATCCTTCCCGCGCATCGGCCCCCACCCGCCGCCAATAACCAGCAGCGTGCAACAAATGAGCAACCGACTTACGTTCACGCAACGAATGTTCATTGGAAATACTCAGCTGAGTTCGAATCCCGAGTTGATTGTATTCGATCGCCGATGAGCTCGGGCAGTGCTCGCCCTCCATGGGACGTTCGCGGGTCACACCAGCCCGTCCAGTCAGAAAAGTCGAGCGATGGCGAATGGCCAATATTGTCCCGTCGCACAGGCGGTTAGTGAATGGGAATGTCGGCCATCGTGGCACATCTGGGAGGCCGATTTGGACGGTTGGCGGTCAGAATTTCTGGAGAGTGCGGAGGATCAGCGCACGGTGTGGCAATCCACGGTGAAGGCGGTCTGGGCACTAAGCAGCTCGCCGAGCCGCTCGCGGCATCGCTCAGGACGACCACGTAGTATCTCAACTCCTTATCCCCCAACGACTAACGCCTCTCATTGCATTTCCCCTTTTCTGGTCACCATAGGTGGCGCCACGCCTTATTCGAGGAGCCGTAACTATTGACATCAAAATGACTTGCTACAATCGCCCTGCGGCCTCAGGAGCCGCAGGTTAGAAGTCCGAATCCTCTGGGGGATACTTCCCATTCCATGCCGGCAATAGGCGGCATCTGGCGGCAATAGGCGGCAGATTTTTGTGCACCATAGTGTGCACCTTTTCCAGAATCCGAACACCACTGTGAGCATCAGAAAACGGCGGAAAAGGCGGGGCATTTTCGTCGAACTCGAGGGCGGAGAGCGGCGAGCTGGAGGCCGACGGTCGGCGGTACGCTACACTGACGCTCAGTGGCATTGACGAACGGTAAGGGTGGCTTGCGACGAAACTACTGGAGATCTGTCATGAAATCTCAGCGGTTAGCCGGGTCGATTCTGTTGATGATCCTTTGCACGGGGGTTTTTTGGGCATACAGTTCACGTCCCACAACTGCGCAGGCACAAGCGGGGCAAATCCCGAAACGATGCGTGGGAATTGCAACGGCGGCACTTCGCAGCGAGAACCCAGTCATCACCAGAGTCTACCGGGTTTTCGATGACGGGACGGTGGAAACGTATGACGATGGAGCACCGGGGGCGAAGTGGACCCCCATTGGCCCGTGAGCATGGTGGCACCGAAAGGCCGGCACACGTCTAAAGGTAATCGTATGAAGATGTATCCTGACGATTGGCGTAATCGTGTCTTTACCGCCGTGGTGATCGCCGCCTTCATGGCCGCCGGCATGACGTTAGGACCTAAAATAGGCATCGGCGGGTTCTGGCCTACCATGCTCGCGGTCGTCGTGGCGATCGTGGTCGGGAATCTGCTGGGTCAGCGACTGTTCCGGCCGTCGTCCGGAGGCCCACCGGACCCTCCGCCCAGCGGCTGATCTGAATTGTGGTTGCACCACATTTTGTCTTGAACAGCAAATTTGGCGGCGGACGAATGCTGCAACTGCCGCTGCGGAGGTTCAGGCATGAACGCTGGACCGAATCGCTGCCCCAATTGCAGCGGCGAGATGGTACGGGGCTTCATTTAGGGAAGAGAAGGCCCCAACCGGATCGTCAGCACCTGGGTCGAAGGGGGGCCGGAGATGGTCGCCTGGCCGTTCCGGCAGATCAGGAAAGCCCCGCCGGACAAGTGCGTTCTGGTGGAGGGGCGCTGTTCGGCGTGTGGATTCCTGGAGTCGTACGCGCGCTCGGAGTTCGCCGCTAAATAACAAGTAGATTGCTTCAAAAGGCGCCAGGGGCATGCTCATCTGACACGAGGGCCGGGAGCTGCGAGCTGGAGGCCGACGGGCTGGGGACTTGTGGTACACTGTGGACCAGCAGCGGCTGGGCGTCGCCCGCAACGTGTGCTTCGCAGGATCCATTCGATCGAGGACGTGAACATGGAAACACTTACGTTTAAGATCAACTTTTTCCAATCCTATCAGGGCGGAGCGACGCAGGAGCTGTGGCAGGATTTGATCTATCTCAAGGCTGGCACATATGCCGGAAGTAGTCTGCACTACTATCACTCTGGATGGGGAAGTCTTCAGGATTACGAGAACCAACAGGCTCAATGGATGACGGTCGCGCTGGCTATTCAGGGAACGAGATCACTGACTTTCGGCATGACGCCAGACCATCATGTTGAAAAATTCTTGTCGCAACATACGACTCTTAGCGAAAAGATCACACGCGTAGAGGTTACCGCGTTCGACAGTCGACGCACACACATTCATAATGAGTGGGGACGGCTGACGCCGGATTTTTCGCTTCAAATATTCGACGTGACGGTTGCCTCCGCGATTCGCACCGGCGCCGACGCCACCTGGGTCGTTCTGTACTACAGCGGCGCAACCAGGACCTACTTCTGACCCGTAACGGCCGAGAATAGTGATTAGGATGTTATTTCTCAGCCGGAGGGTGTGTTGAGCCGTCGTCCGGCCCGTTTGAGGCCGATGATCTGTGCAGCGTTCTCATGGAGATAAGTCATTGGGGGCCAGGAGAATCTCTTCGCGTTGTGCATTGGAGGTAAATTGGTATGACGATCGGTGGAGACTATCTGTGGCTTAGCACGCGGGGAATACGCCGCGCTGACGATCCTGAGTGGGAGAGCTACATACAATTCGTTGGGCTACCTCACCTGCGCGAGGTCCGCTCAATCGACTCGTGGTGTAACCCGTGCGTGGGCGGCAACCATCCAGTCTCGTCACTCGATGAACTGTGGGAGTGGCTGGAGGCGGACATCTGCTCAGTTCCTGCCGACGGTAGCCAGTACCATCTTCTGTTCACAGACGCGCTCGGTCCCCACGGATCGATTCATCACCCGCGGCTGAAGCTGTTGGGCTATGATCTTTCGGACGAAACGTGGACGTCTTCATTGTTGAACTGTGGACAATGGCAAGGGATACTCGAGCCAATTGCTCGAAGGTCGAGCGAGAACGGACTGCTTAACCTGGAGGATGCCAAACTGGCCCAAGCTCTTCTTCCCGAGGCATGGAGCGGCGACCCGCACAGTTTCGTCACAATCTGGACGTTGTTCGAGGTCGTGCCGGATACCACGCCAGGTGCCTAATCACACCAGTCACTGCAGCCGGAATATGTCAACAACATTGAGACAGCTGCCTTCTTGAAATTAGAGTACTAACTGAATCGCTTCGCTCTCGATTTCTTCAGAGATGGGGGCCAGCCCCCAAGCCCGCAGGATTTTCAAGGCATGACTCGGGTGTTCGATGACTTGATCCAAGGTCTGAGATTCATTAGTTTGATTTGCGCTTGGTGAAACGGAGTCGAGCTCTGCGCACGATGCAACTCGACGAGGGATAACCGAGCCGAGGGTGCGTCAATGACTCCAGGGGCTTCGGGGTGCATTCCAGCGCCCGCAGCCCATTTTTTCGCTGATTGGCGATGCCGCAGGTGGATTGATCCACACGGCAGGCGGCACCTGCTTGGGCACGTCCGTAATGAAGGCTGCTGGGCGTCAGCAGGGCGATCCCCGAATGGTAGTGCTCGTCGTTGTACCAAGCGAAAAACTTGCGGCAGAACGACAACTCGGCCATACCTGTCTGGACATCTTCACCGAGCTCCTGAGCGCCGTAAATGCTCTGTCGGACTCGGGCTCTGGAAAGGTGAGCCACGGGGAGGTCGGTTCTGAAGTCCAATGAGCGGCAGACGCTGCGCACACAGATTCGAGTCGTGTGAGCTCCGCATATCCTGCCACGCCCAGGAGGCGGACCCTGCGGACCATCAGCCAGTTCATCCTGCCAGGACACAAATGCCGAGTGAAGATGACCGCTTGTCACGAGCGAGTACCCTTTTTGTCTTCGTCAGTGCAAGGGTCTCGCCCCGCCCCCGTTCCTGGAGCCCGAGGGAGATGGAGCCTTCTTGCGAGGCAAGCTCTAGCTCACCCAGACCGGGGCTCCGGCCAGGCGAGCTGGCCGGCGGCCGGAGCAAATGTGAAGTGGTGCGGAAGATGACGGCCATCGACTGCCAGCTCGACCGTAGACGAACGACTTGTGTCCCCCAAGGCGTTATTCCCGCCAGAATTGCGATTCGGCCGGGCCCTGGTAGGCCACCGTCATGTCGGGCGTTTCGTACAGGGTCTGGTCGCGGAACAGCGACTCGACGCCCCCTATGACCATGCCGGAGGTCAACAGCGTACGCTCGACCGGATAAGCGGCCTGGCCGGTCAGCATCATGTTTTCAATGTGCCGCGTCAGCGGATTGAAGAAATCGGCCGTCGTCGAACCGTGCGTCGGCATCGGCAAGTACATCTGGCAGGTAATCGTCTCACCCGTGTCGCGACGATATCCGGCGTAGTTGAAGTCGCGAATGCCAGTCATGAAGATCGACGTCCGGAAGCCGTCCCGGTGTTCGATCAGATAGCCCGTCGTATCGGGTAACGCCTGCTGAGCCCATTCGTAGGTCACGCGGTCGGTCGGATAGCCTCCTTCCACCGGTAGGTTGTGGCTCCGAGTCAACGCGGCCACCATCAAGTCGCGAGTCAGCTGCCGTGAATCGCGGTTCAGTTCTTCCCACAGCCGAGGCCCCTGCAAAGCCCACACACTCCGGATGCCGACTTCACCCCCACGACGCCGCTCGGACATGCACTGAGCCGTCTCGAGCGCATGGAAGTCGTAACTGTCGACGCCACCGTAGGCCACACAGACGCTCTCCTGCAAATCGGCTCCGGCCGGCATGTCGATCGACGGCAGCCGCCAGGTGACGGGCAACGACGAGCCCGCCAGGAAGGCAAACTTCAGACGCCGCGCATCGTCGACCATCTCAGCACACTCGCGCCATTCGGTCGACAAATGCTTGTCATTGAACACCGGCACCGATCGACCACTCTGCTCGAATACCTTCACTACCTTCTTGAACCAGTCATATCGCGGGTACCGCGTCTGACCTTTCTCGTTCTTCGGATAGCTGCCATGTTCGGCAATGATCACCACGCCATCAACTGCCAGCTTGGAACCACCCAGCGTGAGCGCTTCTTCGATCGTCCCGCATTGTCGCAGATGGTGTCGAGCGATCCGTTGGCGGCCCAGATCTCCGTCCGGAAACTGATCGATGTAGACCGACGCCACTTCCACTCGCGGATCCTGCCATCGACCACCCCAGTTGTAGCCCAGCGTCATCCGGTCCAGGAAATGCTGAGCGTGAGAGTGTTGCCGCACCTCGGTCCCGAGAAAGGCCACTTTGGGCTTCGCCTCAGCAGCCCGCACAATCGACGGGAAGAGCAGCAGTCCGCTACCGGTAAGCAACATTTCACGACGGTTGAGCATGGAAGTTTCTCCTGCAGACCAGGCATGTCACCACAATGTGTCGGCCGTAGCAATCACGGCCATGACCAGACCGACGATCGTCTTGCCGACCGTTCCCCAGATCCGACCCCAGAAGGCGGCCTGTCCGACCGACCAGCTCTGGCCAAAATCACGCCCCTTCCAGTCCTCGCCGATCAGGCCCCCCAAAAACGCACCAAGAGCGCCACCGAGCAAGGCGGCAATCGCTGAGCCTATCACCGGGACTGGGATGCCGATCACGGCGCCGGCGATACTCCCGACGACCGATCCCACTACGCTCAGCACCAGACTGCGGCGACTGGCCCCCTGCTTCGCCGCACCCGCGGTCCCCGCGAGCATCTCCAGGCCCTCGCCCACCAGCGCCAGGACTCCCAACAACGCCAGCACCTGCCAGCTCATCGACGGACCGGAATCGGTGCGGACCAGCACGGCAAAGACGATGGAACAGCCGAGGACGAGCCAGTTGCCGGGGAGGGCCAGCAGATTCAATGCCGCACCGGCGAAGTTCACCAGGGCCAGCACGGTAGCGAGGACATAGTAAAGCCAGTGGGGCATCATGGGGCTATTGTGATGTGCCGCGGCACCCCCTGCCACTCCCCCACGCAGGACGCCCCCGATTCAGGTGAAGTCGTCGGGCGAGACGTGCAGGTCGATGATGCTGCATCCGACGATCGGATCGAGTCCGCGCTGACGAGCTTCGGTGAGGAGCCGATCGTCGTAGCTGCCGGGATTCATCCACAGTTCGTCGCAGCCCTTCGCCGCGATGTCGTCCAGCAGCTCCAGGCCGCGATCGGGACCGACGTACATGCTGATCCGATTCAGCCGCGCCACCGGGATGTCACGCAACGATTTGTAGACCGTCAAACCCTCGATCTCACCACCCCGCGGATTCACCGGATAGACCGTGTAGCCTTGAGCCAAATGGGCGCGGACCGACTTGTTGCCGTACTTCGATCGGTCCGGGCTGGCGCCGACAATGGCGACGGTCGGTGAAGTCTTCGCACTGAGTGAACTGTCAGTCATGAGAAGTGAATCCTGCTGAGCCATCTTCGAGCGACGAACCGGCCGGTCAGGCCCGACTGAGAGCTGCCAAGGCCGCTTCGACCGTTCGCAGCTGCTGCCGCAAGTCTTCCAGTCCTTCGCGTTCCTTGGCCACCACATCGGCCGGAGCACGCGATACAAACGATTCGTTCGACAGCTTGCCTTCTTTGCCCCGGATCAACTGCTGCAGCTTCTCAGCCTGCTTCTGATTGCGGGCGATCTCGGCCGGAATGTCGATCAGGCCGGTCAGATCGATGAACACCGTCAGATCCCCCAAGGCGACTTGAGCGTTGGTGGGAGGCGGAGTGACGTCGCGGCCCCAGCCCAAACTGGTCGCCCAGGCCATCGAAGCGAAGTAGGGCGTCATGGGGACGAGCAGATCGCGGTCCTGATCGGAACACTGCACGGCGAAACGGACTTCCTGCCGCGGCGCAACGCCTTGTCGGCTGCGAATCTCCCGCAACGCTCCCAGCACCGACTGGAACCGGGAAAACTGAGTCTCCAGCTGAATGTCCTGGTGCTCAGCGCGAGCCTGCGGCCACGTGGCAATCATCAGGCTCTCGGCCGCCGGAGCTGGCGACTCCAGCCCTCGCTGCGGCGCGGCTCGGTTCAGCAACAGCCAGATCTCTTCGGTCAGGAACGGCATGAACGGATGGAGCAGCCTCAGCAGCGTATCTAGCACGTAAGCGATCACTCGCTGAGCCACGGGGCGCTGCTGCGGATCGTCCAATCGTCGCTTGGCCATCTCCGCGTAGAAACTGCAGAACTCATCCCACGCAAAGTCGTACAGGAGCCGCGTTGCTTCGGCGAACCGGAAATTGTCGAGTGCCTCGGTGACACCAGCTGACACGGTGCTCAGCCGACTCAACACCCAGCGGTCTTCGAACATCAGGTCAGCGTGCTTCACCGGCTGAGCCGTATAGCCCTGCAGGTTCATCAGCGTCAGGCGAGCGACATTCCAGAGCTTGTTCGAGAAATTCCGAGCCAGCTCGAAGCGGTCGCTGACCACCGCTCCACGCGGATTGGCGAGGTCTTCGCTCTGGCGAGCCCATTGCGTGGAGAACTTCTGCGCGCACTTGCTGCAGGCAATGACCGGCTTTTCGCGGTTCTCTTTCGTCTGGTCGATCAGCGTCTGGCAGTGCGGGCATTCAAACTGCACCGGCATGCGAACGTCTTGAGTTTCGGTTGTCAGGTGAGCCAGACCGAAACGCAGAGCGTCGGCGCCGAACTTTTCGATCACGTCGATCGGATCGACGCCGTTCCCCTTGCTCTTCGACATCGTCTCGCCGTATCCGTCCAGAATCTTCGGATGGATAAAGACGTCTTTGAAGGGGACTTCGCCCATGTTGTTCAGGCCGGTCAACACCATGCGGGCGACCCACAACGTGATGATGTCGCGGCTGGTAATCAACACGTCGGTCGGATAGTAGTAGGCCAGTTCGGGAGTCTTCTCGGGCCAGCCCAACGTCGAGTGGGTCCAGAGTGCCGAGCTGAACCAGGTGTCGAGCGTATCCTGTTCTTGTGCCGCGCCGGCCAGTTCCAGCTGACGCTCGAGGTCTTCGTTCCCCGGCGCGACGCAGACAAACAAGGTCGTCTCGGCGCTGTCACCCGATTCAGGGCGGCTGACAGAGAGTTTACTCCGCAAAGCGGCCGGCACACGCCACTGTCCTGACGGCGCGTCGAATTCCAGCAGGCCCGACAAGCCTTTCGACAGGGACGCGGGGTCGTACATGATCGTCCAGACGGGGATGCGGTGTCCCCACCACAGTTGACGGCTGACCGGCCAGTCGCGTTTTTCCGAGAGCCAGTCGAGATAGCCCTTGGCGTATCGCGACGGATGGATCTGCACGCGTCCGTCCTGCACGGCATCCATGGCCGATTGGCCCAGCCGATCCATCCGCACGAACCACTGGTCAGCCAGGAAGGGCTCGATCGGCGTCTTGCTGCGGTCGGAGTGAGCCAGATCGATTTCGCGGTCCTCGGTCTTCTCCAGCAGTCCGAGCGTGTCGAGATCCTGCACGACGCGTTTGCGAGCGGCGGCGATGGTGAGCCCGGCGTAGGGCCCGGCTTGTTCGTTCAGCGTCCCGTCGCGGTTGAGGATGTTGATCATCGGCAACGAGCAGCGGCGGCCGACTTCGTAGTCGTTCGGGTCATGAGCCGGAGTGATCTTCACGCAGCCGCTGCCGAGTTCGGGCTTGGCCCACTCGTCGGCGACCAGCGGGATTTCGCGGTTCAGTAGCGGCAGCATCAGACGGCGACCGGCGCGAGCCATCGCGCTGAGCTTTTCGAGGTCGACCAGCATCGTCTGCCGGCGCTGTCGGACGTCGTCCAGCGACTGCTGCAGAGCCGGTTTGTCTTTTTCCGCCGCTGCGGCCAGGCGTTGCAGCAGATTGGTTTCGACTTCGTCCAGAGCGGCACCCGGACGCGGATGGACGGCCACCGCTGTATCGCCGAGCATCGTTTCGGGACGTGTTGTGGCGATGGTGACGTGATCGGGTTCGCCTGGTTGAGGATCGATCACCGGATAGCGGAAGTGCCAGAAGTTGCCGGGGACCGTTTCGTGAAAGACTTCGTCGTCGCTGACCGCCGTCTGCAGGAACGTGTCCCAGTTCACCAGCCGTTTGCCGCGGTAAATCAATTGCTGGCCGAACAGATCGAAGAACGTCTGCCGGACCGCGCGGGCGCACATGTCGTCAAGCGTGAAGCGGGTCCGCTGCCAGTCGCAGCTGGCGCCGAGCTGTTTCAGCTGACCGAGAATGCGGGCTTCATACGCGGCCTTCCATTGCCAGATCCGCTCGACCAGCTTTTCTCGCCCGAGGTCGTGCCGCGTTTTGCCCTCTTCTTCGCGCAGCCGCTTTTCCACGACGGCCTGAGTCGCGATCCCCGCGTGATCGGTTCCGGGCATCCAGAGGCAGTTGAAGCCCTGCATCCGCTTCAGGCGGATCATCACGTCCTGCAGCGTGTTATTGAGCGCATGGCCCAGGTGCAGCGCACCGGTGACGTTGGGGGGCGGAATCACAATTGTGAAGGGCTTCCGCTGCGGGTCCGGTTCGCTGTGGAAATAGCCCCGCTGTTCCCAACTGGCGTAGAGCCGCGGTTCGGCCGTCTTGTAGTCAAACCGGTTCGGCAAATTCTCGGCGTTCAACTCAGCACTCATCGATTCGCGTCTCTGCCTAGGATTCTCATCTCTGCCAATTCAGGAAACGGCGGCTGGCACGGCGGGCGAACTGGCCCGCGACGGCCCCCCTTGCTGGTCCTTGTACAATTTGTATTCGATGGCGTCTACCAGCGCCAGCCAACTGGCTTCGATAATGTTCTCGCTGACCCCGATCGTACCCCACAGATCGTGCTGGTCGGCACTCTCGATGATCACCCGGATGCGTGCCGCCGTCCCCGCCTCGGAATTGACGACGCGCACCTTGTAGTCGACCAGATGCATGTCGCTCAACGATGGGAACTTCGGCAGCAGGGCCTTGCGGAGGGCCGCGTCCAGGGCGTTCACCGGGCCGTCCCCCTCCCCTACCTCATGACGAGTCTGGTTGTCAATCTTGACCTTCACGGTCGCTTCCGTCACCAGCTGCTCGGCCCCGTCACTCCCCACCTCGACGTGATACTTCAGTCGCTCGAAATGAGGCGTGAAGGTCCCCGCACAGCGTCGGACTAGCAGGTCGAAAGAAGCTTGAGCACTTTCGAACTGGTAGCCCTGGTTCTCGAGCGTTACGACTTGGCTGAGGATTCGGTCCATCAGTTCGCGGTCGGTGTTCAGATTGGTCAGAGCGGCGATGTTCGATCGCCCCGACAGCTCGCTGACCAGGATCCGCCGTTCGTTCCCCACCACCTCCGGCGCAATGTGCTCGTAGCTGGACGCTGCCAGATTCACCGCGTGAACGTGCATGCCACCTTTGTGAGCGAAGGCGCTGGGGCCGACGAAGGGTTGGCCCGATCGGCCCAACAGATTGGCCGTTTCGTAGACGAACCGCGACAGCTCGGTCATGCGCTGCACCGCATCGTCGGTCAGGACTCGATAACCTTTCTTCTTCACAGCCAGGTTGGCGATGACCGACACCAGGTCCGCGTTCCCGCACCGTTCGCCAAACCCGTTGATCGTCCCCTGCACCTGGACCGCTCCAGCGTCCACGGCCGACAGCGAGTTAGCCACAGCCAGCTCGCAATCGTTGTGGCAATGGATGCCGACCGGTACCCCGATCGACTGAATCGCCCGACGAGTCAGTTCGGCAATTTCCTCCGGCATGCTTCCGCCATTGGTGTCGCACAGCACGATCAGCTGAGCGCCGGCCTCGGCTGCCGCCTGGATCGTTGCCGCGGCGTATTGCGGGTCGAGCTTCCAGCCGTCAAAGAAATGCTCGGCATCATAAAATACGTCCCGCCCTGAAGCTCGCAGGAAGGAGATACTGTCCCCGATCATGGCGAGGTTTTCTTCGAGCGACACGCGGAGGACTTCGCGGACGTGAAAGGCCGAGGTCTTGCCCACCAGCGTGATCACCGGGGCTTGCGAGGCAATCAAAGCCTTCATCCCGGGATCGTCCTCCGGAGCCATCCCCCGACGACGCGTCATGCCGAATGCGCACAACCGAGATCGCTCCAGCGGTTCGTCGGCCAGCCGAGCAAAAAACTCTGCGTCCTTCTCGTTCGACAGCGGATAACCACCCTCGATGTAGTCGAAGCCGAGCTCGTCGAGCCGACGGGCGATCATCAGTTTGTCCTGGAGCGAAAAGCTGATCCCCTCGCCCTGACTGCCGTCCCGCAAGGTGGTGTCGTAGATCTGCACTCGACGCATGACCGATCTCTCTTTCGCAGGAATAGAGTAACGCGTACCTCCAGAATGAATCCGCTCGAAACGTCCGCCGGCTTGCGTTCACTCCACGGTCGTGTTGGGTATTCTGGGGAAAAGGGGCCGATTGAAACAAAAAAAAGCCCTGGGACCCGCTTGGCGGACCCCAGGGCTGAATGGTCGGTATTGTGTTGAGTCGTCCTGATCAGTCAGCGGGGTCGTTCAAGCCGTGGCGACCGGAATCCGCTCCGCGGTTCCGGTCCCGATAATTTCGACGATGACCCGCACGACGATCTTCATGGCGACCCGATCTGGGCGGTCTGCCAACTCCGGTCCGGCGCCCATCGCCCGACCGGCCGCCAGCTCGACCACAGCCTATCACGATATGCCGGTCCGACCCTGGCTGTCAACCCTCGGCACCCCACCCCGGGACCTCGGGGCGTGCAGCGGCGAAAGTACCCGGATTGCTGGCCCGGAAACGACAACGGCCCCGGGTTTGGACCCCAGGGCCGCAGTTCATGCGTCAATGCGTCGGCCGGATTGGCTGACGCAGCAGTTCGACTAGTGGCAGCCGCACGAGGCCTCAGCCGCGGCGCAACCGCAGGAGACTTCAACCGGTGCACTGCAGCAAGCGCGGCGAGCGCGATGAGCAGCCAGCTTGGCATGCAGGCGGCTCAGCAGGCCACAGCGGGGCTTGCAGCAGCTGTCGCAGCCGCTGTCGCAGCCGCACGAGGGCTCGGCACCGCAAGTCGGCTCAGCAGCACACGAATCGCAAGCGGCCGGAGCGCCACAAGCGGGTTCGGCAGCGCCACAGGTCGCTTCGCAGCCACACGAAGGAGCTTCGCAGCAAGCCGAAGCGCCACAGCAGGCGCGCTTGGCCGCCAGGTGAGCATGCAGCCGAGCGAAGAGGCCCGGACGGCCGCAAGGATCGCAGCAGCTCGGAGCGCTCCAGACCACCGGCGAACCGCAACAGTCGCCAGCACCACAACAACCATGGCCGAACAGGCCGGCCTGAGCCGAGCTGGCAGCGAACAACGACAACACGCCGAACGCGACCAGCGGCAGAATGAATCGGGACTTCATGGACGGACTCCTCTTTCCCCAACAAACGTAATCGGTTTGACCATCGCTCGTCCTCCGGGACGTCGGCCCCTTGGCACTTGGCCATTCGGCGGCCTGAACGCCGTCCTCGAATTACGACTGACCAGCCACCGGTCAGGTGCGAATTCCTCATAGCTATCGTCCAGTACAGATTTCCTAGATGAGCCACCTTGTGCAGACTTCCCATTCTTTGGTCGTTTGGCGCTGGTTGGCGGGAGGTTTAGGGGGAATCTGCTGATCGTAGGGCTCGGCTGTGGGACGGTGGCTGAGGCGCTGGGGGCTGAGTGGCTGGCATGACGGCAGTTGCGACGGCAGGAGTGACGGCCGGTGTAGTGACCGCCGCGGTGGCCGGCGAGGCACCTGGAGTAGCTCTTTGGGGGGGCTTGCTGAGTGGGGTTGGTCGCAGTCCGTCGGTCTGCGGGTGGTCGGCGCCGACGAATGGGCAGGTGCTGGCTACAATGTAGATAAGCGTGGGCCGGCGTGGGGTTCGGAGTCCGGCGGGCGGAAGACGATGGACGACCAATTCTCGGGGGGCAGCGATATGGCGAGCCTGGGAGCGGCGCGGTGGCGGTGGAGTCGATGGGTCGGGAGTGTGCTGGCGGTGGCTGGCGGGATCTGGAGTTACGGCTGGTTGTCGGCCGCTCCACCGAAACCGGCCGACACTGGTCCGACCAGCGGCGCGGTAGCTGGTGAAGCGGCGGCTGAGGATAGCCGAGCGGGCGAATCGGCAGCCGGTTCGTCGGACGACGGCAAATCGACTCGTGACTCGCGTCGTGCTCGGTCGTCGAAACGTGGTCGCAATACCAAGCGTGCTGGGGAGGAGAGCGGCGTGAAATTCAACGACCTGACTCGGGCAGAGGAATTCGTCATTCTGCGCAAAGGGACGGAGCGGGCGTTTACTGGCGAGTACACTGATCTGAAGGATCAAGGCATGTACATCTGCCGCCGCTGTAATGCGCCCTTGTATCGCAGCGACGACAAGTTCCCCAGTCATTGTGGCTGGCCAAGTTTTGACGACGAGATTCCCGACGCTGTGCATCGCGAGATCGATGCGGACGGGATGCGGGTCGAAATCACTTGTGCCAATTGTGGCGGGCATCTGGGTCACGTCTTTGAAGGTGAAGGGTTCACCGCCAAGAATGTTCGCCACTGTGTCAATTCGATTTCGATGCGGTTTGTTCCCACAGGGGAAAAGATGCCGGAAGTGATTCGCGCTGCTGACAAGGATCAGCCGAGCGAATCGGGAGAGAAGCCTGCTGAGAAATCGGCTGAAAAGTCTGTTGATAAAACGTCCGAGCGGAATGTTGATGCCAAGTCTGGCAAGGATTGATCGTCCCGTTTCTTTATCCTCGTTGATCACCACACATGTCGACGCAGACTGATCGGCCTCGAGATTCGCTGGCTGCGCTGAAGATCGATCGCAGCCAGCCTGTTCGCCGATCGGGCAATGGTCGGTGGACCAAATATCTGGTGGGCTTGATCCTGGCCCTGGTGTTGGGTGGCGGGGGTTATGCGTTGAGCCTCTGGGCGGGCTGGTTTGGCGATCCGTCGTCGGTACTGGCGGTACCGGAAATGATCCGGTCGCGTCCGGAGGTGCGTACCGCTCAGGTTGAGGTGCAGCGGGGTCGATCGAGCGACGCGACGGTGGTTGCCACGGGATATCTCGAGTCGCGTTGGCAGGCGAACATCGGGGCTCGGGCGCCGGGCCGAGTGGAGGCGATCAACGTCGAGGAAGGCTCGGTGGTGACCAAGGATCAGGTCCTCGCGGTGCTGGAGCATGCCGATCTTGACGCGGGGCTGGGAGCCGCTGAGGCTTCGCTGGCTCGTGCGAAGGCGGCGTTGGTGGAGCACGAGATTCTGGTCGACAACTACCGGCGGGATTTTGCTCGGGCTGAGCGGTTGCACAAGTCGTCGAGCATCTCGGAGGTCGACTTCGACCGGTCGCGTTTCCAGTACCAGAGTGCTGTGGCCCGGATTGATTCGCTGAAGGCCGAAATCGCGCTGGCCGAATCGCGGGTCCAGGAGGCGCGGCAGCTGCGGGAGAACATGTATGTGCGGGCCCCCTTCGACGGGACGGTGATATCGAAGGACGCGGAGCTGGGCGAATCGATTCTGCCGGGTGGCATGGGTGAGGCTTCGGGACGCGGCTCCGTCGTCACGATTGCCGATCTGACTCACCTGGAAGTCGACTGTGATGTGAAGGAGGATTTCATCAATCGGGTGCGTGAAGGTCAGATGGCCGAAGTAGCCGTGGACGCGGTCCCCGATCGGCGTTATCCGGGGCGCGTCCGCAAGATCATTCCGATGGGGGATCGAGCGCGGGCCACGATCAAGGTGAAGGTTGAGATCACTGAGCCCGACGCAAAATTGTTCCCCGACATGAGTGCCCGAGTCTTCTTCCTGCCCGACAGTGCTCAAGAGACAGCCGAGGACCAGCGGCGGATGTTCTGTCCGGCGAATGCGGTTGTTACCGACGGTGAGGGAGAGGGTCAACAGAAGCTGGTGTGGGTCGTCGATGCCGAGAACCGCGTCCATCGCCGGGTGGTCAAGGTGGGCGTGGAACGCGACAATCAGCTGGAGATCACGGACGGGCTGGAGGGGAATGAGCGGCTGGTGCTGGAACCAAAGGGTTTGCAGGAGGGCCAGCCGGTGAAGGTGGCTCAGCAGTAATCGGAGCTGGCGCCGCGGCCGCAGGTGGTCGGGTTGGCGAACCGAAGCAATGGCAGTTGATGGAGGCGACGGGAGTGGCAGCAGAGCCGATTGTGCTGGTGCAGGATGTCTACAAGGAGTATCGGCGGGACCAGCTGTCGATTCCGGTGCTCAACGGCATCAATCTCGAGCTTGAGGCTGGAGGTTACCTGGCCCTGATGGGACCGTCGGGTTCGGGCAAGTCGACGCTGCTGAATCTGGTCGCCGGGCTCGACAAACCGACTCAAGGCCGAGTGATCGTCTGTGGCCAGGATCTGGGGGCCAGTTCGGAGGGTGAGCTGTCGCGATGGCGGGCCAGCAACGTGGGCTTCATCTTTCAGCTCTACAACCTGATCCCCGTGCTGACGGCCTATGAGAATGTCGAATTGCCGCTGACGCTGACCCATCTGAATCGCCGGCAGCGCGACGAGCATGTGAAGGCTGCGCTGGAAGTGGTCGGGCTTTCCGATCGGATGGACCATTACCCTCGGCAGCTGTCGGGTGGTCAGGAGCAACGGGTTTCGATTGCTCGGGCGATCGTCACCGACCCGCGATTGATCGTGGCTGACGAACCGACCGGCGATCTGGATGCGAAATCGGGGAGCGAGATTCTGGATCTGATGGAACGATTGAACTCGGAGTTTGAGAAGACGATCATCATGGTCACTCACGACCCGCAGGCAGCTCAGCGAGCCCACACGATCGTGCATCTCGAGAAGGGAGTGCTGGTGGGCCACGAGGCGTTGCAGCGACGAGGAGCATCGGCATGAAGACGCTGAAATACATCTGGCGCAATGTGGCTCGCAATAAACTGCGATCGGCGCTGACGATTGTCTCGATCGGTTTCAGTCTGGCGCTACTGACGTTGCTGGTCGGCTACATGGCCATGCAGTCGGTGTGGGAGAACGAGGCGGGCAGGCATCACCGGATTGTGGTGATGAATACTCAGGGTTTCGCTGGCCTGGTGCCGATTGCCTATGTCGATCGCGTGCGGCAGTTCGAAGGAGTCCGGGCAGCCGTTCCCTATTCCTGGTTCGGCGGCAACTACAAGGAAGAGAAGATGCCGTTCGCTCAGTTCGCCACCGATCCGGAGTATGCCTTTGCCGTCTGGGACGAGTACCAGATCGATCCGGCTCAATTGAAGGCTTGGCAGACGAATCGACAGGGGTGTGTCGCCGATCGCCGGCTGGTGGAACGCCGCGGCTGGAAGATCGGGGAACGGATACCGTTGCAGGGGGCGATTTATCCGGTGGCGCTGGACTTGGAACTGGTGGGCGTATTCGACGCGCCGCAGAACACCGATTCGCTCTGGTTCAACTGGTACTATCTCGACGAGCTGTTGAAGCAGAAGGTGGGGCGCGGCGATGGCAATGCGGGGACGGTGTTTGCCAAGACGGAGCGATCCGATTTGATGGCATCGCTGTCCAAGACGATCGATGACCGATTTTCCAGCTCGGACAACCCGACTCGCACTCAGACCGAGGCCGCGTTTGCCAAGATGTTCACGGACATGCTGGGGAACATTCAGGCTTACATTCGCAACATTGGCCTGGCGGTGGTCTTCTCGCTCTCCCTGGTCGCGGGGAACACGATGGCCATGTCGATCCGCGAACGGACGACGGAGATCGCCGTGCTCAAGGCCCTTGGTTTCTCGCGGCTTCGGGTGTTGTGGATGGTGCTGGGCGAGTCGTGCGGAATCGCCTTACTGGGCGGTCTGCTGGGGATCTTGATCGGCTGTTTGTGTCTGCAGGGGCTGCACCAGCTGAGCCCTCAGTTTTTCCCGGTGGCGATTGGCGATCTGGTGGGGAGCTGGCTGTTGTGGATGGTGGCCCTGGCGCTGGGGATCGGTCTGGTCAGCGGTATCGTACCGGCGGTGCGTGCGGCTCAGTTGTCGGTGATTGACGGTCTGCGACGAGTGATCTGAAGACGGGGACGGCGATGATACCCATCAAATACAACCTGCGAAATCTGGCCGTCCGGTGGGTCACGACGCTGATGACCGTGCTGGGGACGGGCCTGGTGGTCTGGGCTTCGGTGTTGACCTTCGGGCTCACTGACGGGTTGGAACACGCGCTGCGGATCAGTGGCGAACCGCTCGACGTGATCGTGCTCCGCAAGGGTTCGAACGACGAGACGGGGAGCGGGATAGAGCAGCAGACGGCGAGCGAGATGGTGAGTCTGCCGGGGATTGCGAAGTCGGCCGCAGGTGAACCGCTCTGTTCCATCGAGTACGCGACGATTTTGACCAAGCCTCGTCGAGGGGACGGAGGGACGACGAATTTGATTGTCCGCGGGCTCGATCCGATCGGCCGACAGCTGCGGCCTGGCTTTCAGATCACTCAGGGACGCGACCTGAAACCGGGCGTGAATGAGATCATCACCAGCGAATCGATGGCCAGGCGGTTCCAGAATCTGGCGTTGGGCGAGAAGCTGGAGATCAACAAGGTCGATTTTACGGTGGTGGGATTCTTTGAAGCGGGAGGGAGTGCGGCGGAATCGGAAGTATGGTGTGACCGGCGGGATTTGACCAGCGCTCGACGACTTCCCGGTGCAGTGACCAGCGTCAATCTGCGGGCTCGCGACGAAGAATCGCTCCAGCAGCTGGTGGAGCGGATTCAGGGGGATGAGCAGTTCAAGTTGAGTGCTTGGAGGGAGGTAGATTATTTTGAGAGTCAGATGTCGGCGTCGATTGCGGTGAAATACATCGGGCGAGTGATTGCCGGGTTTCTGACTTTTGGCGCGATGTTTGCGGCCGCCAACACGATGTACTCAGCCGTGGCCAATCGGGCTCGCGAAATCGGGACGCTCCGAGCGCTCGGTTTTCCGCGGAGCAGCATTCTGTGCTCGTTTCTGATGGAGTCGGTGATGTTGTGTCTGCTGGGTGGTCTGTTGGGTTGCCTGGCGACGCTGCCGTTCAACGGCCTGTCGACCGGGACGGCCAACTGGGCGACGTTCAGTGAGCTGACCTTCTCATTCCGGTTCGGGCCGGCCGTGTTGTTGCGCGGCGTGCTGCTGGCCTTGGCCATGGGCCTGCTGGGCGGGCTCTTTCCAGCGATCCGAGCCATCCGGCTGCGGACCGTCGACGCCCTGCGCCAGGCTTGACCCAGTCGGCCCACGCTGCCTGCTCTGTTTATTCTGCCCAGTCCAGCTCACGGAGGTCGCACCTACCTCCGTTGCATCGCGGGGGGTACCGCGGTTAACCCCGTGGAGGTGTATCCCATGCCAATCGTCGATCCGCTCATCACGCCGGCTACCGACATCGATCGTTGGACGCCCCGTCAGCGACCGGCCCATCCACCGGCCGGCTGGCAATCGTGGCGCGAGCTCCTGTTCCTGCACTGGGAAGTCGACCCGCAGGTCGTCCGGCCCTTGGTCCCCGAACCCCTGCAGCTCGATCTGGTCGGCGGCCGAGCCTTCATCGGTCTGGTCCCCTTCCAGATGGCCAATGTCCGCTCTGTCCGCTGGCCGTGGCGGCTGACCGCCGACTTTGGCGAGACCAACGTCCGCACCTACGTCATCCACCGTGGCCGGCCGGGCGTCTACTTCCTGTCGCTCGACGCCGCCTCCCTGCTCGCTACGCTCGGTGCTCGAATTGGCTGGGGCCTGCCGTACTTCTGGTCGCGAATCAGCTCCCAGCGAACTGGCTCTCAGGTGCATTACCGAGTCGACCGTCATTTCAACGGAGCTCGGCTGCAGGTGGCGTACGAGCTGTTAGCGCCGGCAGCTCCTTTGTCTGAGACAGCTCCGCCAGCCAAGTCGGTCGGTCGAGCCGAGGCAGTCGCGGAGATTGAATCGCCGGGACCTGCGGGTCTGGCCGACTTTCTGCTCGAGCGTTACCTGTTGTTCGTGGTCCGAGGTGGCCGAGTGTGGGAGGGGCAAGTTCATCATCGGCCCTACCCGGTGTCACCCGTTCGGCTGCTATCGGTCGAACAGACTCTGCTGACGGCGGCCGGCATCAGCACCGACGGAGCCTGGCCAGACCACGTCCACTGGTCGCCCGGAGTGGACGTGGAAATCTTTCCATTGCGGCGAGTGGTGTAGACGGCGATCAGTTCTTCTTGCGAAAGTATTCCGAATCGGGATCACCGCCTGATCGCAGGTAAGCCAGCAGGTCGAGTACTTCTTCCTTCTCGAGGGTGTTGAGAAGTCCGGCGGGCATCATGGAGACGTTGGAGTCGTGGGTTTCTTCGACGTCGGCCTGTTCGACGTTCGCGAAACTACCGGGGTTCAGCATGTCGGTCATCACCATGATGTTGTTTCCGGCGATATTTGCGACACGTCCGGTGACCGTGCGGCCATCCTTGAGGATAAACGTACTGGCCTTGTACTGATCCGAGATCACCTTGTTCGGATCGATGGTCGCTTCGATGATGTAACGGCTATCGAAGCGTCGGCCGACTCCGGTTAGATCGGGCCCGACGCTTCCTCCTTCGTCACCGACTCGATGGCACTTGAAACAGTTCGCGACGGCAAACATCCTCCGTCCTCGCTCAAAGTTTCGACCGTGTTCTGCATCCGGGGCCACGGCGGCGAGTTCGTCGAGCGACCATTGATGCTTGAGGTCACGCTTCTCGACGGGGATATCTTCGTTCTGTTCGATCGATTCCTTAAACAGCGGCTCGATGGCCGCTCGCTCCGACTCAGGAACCTTGTCAAACGCTTCCTGGCGAATGTTGACCAGGAACTGGGCGAACGAATGTCCACCTCGGAAACCGCGGGAAGTGGGGAACCAGCCGAAGTACTCCTTTCTCAATTCGGGCGTCCAGCCTTGGGTGAGATTCCGGAGGACGTAGGCATAGTGAACCTGCTCTTCCTGAGTTCGAGCGGCCTTCATCTGAGCGATCAGCTTGGGTGCGGCGTGCGGTGATTGCACGTAGACCAGCAGATTGGCGATTTCGCGATTCAGCGATTCCGATTCGGTCGGAAACGCTGGTCCCAGGTGGTCGCTGATGAATTGAGCCTGTTCGGTGGTGGGGGCTCCCAGTCGGATGAACACCAGCGATACGGCTCGGAGCAGATCAAGTTTGTCATCAAGGGGCAATTCAGCCGCATTGATGGTGGCGAGTCGTTCGAGAAGTGCATCCTTGACGCTGGGATCACCATTCCGTGCCAGAGCGACTGCGCCGGCGATCAGTCGTCGCGGATTGCTTTCCTGCAGGACACGAGTCTGCCATTGAGCGACGGGCTGGTGTTCGATGGCGATGCGGGCGGCGTAGCGGATGAATCGATCGCTGTGATCGAGGTAAGGCCAAGCGACTTCGACGGCGTTCTCCGCTCCGGCGTGGTGCAATGCTTCGAGGCTGTGTCGCAGTTTGCGAGCCGCTTCGTGGCCATCCGCGACGGCGGGGGCCGGAGTTGTCGGGTCAGTCCCTTCATAGACGACTCGGTAGAGTCCCGAAGGAGCTCGTCGACCGCCGATCGCAAAATACATGGCACCGTCCGGATGAACCAGGATGTCGGTCGCTGGCAACGGGGCACCGGAGACAAATCGTTCGGCCGTGCCACGATAGCTTGAGCCGTCGGGCGTCATATGGACAGCGTAGATAATGCCGTAGCTCCAGTCGTTGATGAAGTACGCCCGCTGGTATTTGTGGGGAAACTTGGCTCCGGTACCGAACGTGGTGCCGGTTGGCGATCCGGGTCCGATGTCGACTACCGACGGGAGGCTGTCGATGTAGTACGCGGGCCATTTTCCGGCTCCACTTCGCCAACCAAATTCGCTGCCGCTGGTGGCATGGACGACGCGTGTGGGCCGATACCACGGCGCGCCGATGTCCCATTCCATATCGGAATCGTACGTAAAGAGTTCACCTTCGGGATTGAACGAGAGATCGAACTCGTTGCGGTAACCCATGCTGACGAGTTCCCAGTGCTTGCCTTCGGGGTCCATGCGGCAGATCCAGCCACCGGGAGCGAGAATGCCGACGGCGTGGCCGCCCGCGTCCCACATGCGAGGCAACAGGTGATCTTCGTTCCAGTTCTTCGGCACGAGGCTCGATTCGACCTGGGTCAGTTTGGTGTGGTTCCCGGCCGAGATATAGATCTTGCCGTCGGGGCCGAGGACCACAGAGTGGGGACCGTGTTCGCCGCCGCCGTCGATGTGCCGAATCAGCTGGGCGTCGTCGAACTGATCGTCGCCGTCGGTATCGCGCAGTCGATAGAGCCCCTGTTCCTTTTCCGATTGCACGACGTAGAGGCTGTTGTAGGCATAGAGCAGACCGTGAGCGCTACCGCTGGGCGTCTTCAGCGGCTCGACCTGTGCCGTCGGATTCGGAGCGCCGACCGGTGGCACGGTGACTCGGTAAAGTGAGCCGTACTGGTCAGAGACGATCAGGCGTCCCCGGTCGTCGACAGTCATGCTGACCCACGACCCCTGTTCGTCGGGGACCGAATAGAGACGTTCGATCCGGAATCCGGGGAGCGCTCGCATGCGTTCCGGATCGGTCGTCCGGAGTGGTTCGGCGGCTTGAGCAACAGCTCCGATGCAACTCAAAGTCAATGCAGCCAGCGAGGCAGCGGTCACAAATCTCATCACAGATTTCTCCAGCGAAAGCCAAGGTCCGGGCGGATCGCTCAGGTCTGCTGGCGAACGGCCGGGTGTAGGAATCGGGTGCAGGTTGAAAGCGGGGATGGCAGGCAGGATTGCCACGGGTGGCAACGCGCGGGGGCCCGGTTGGGCCGGGCGCCGGAGCCTCAGTGTACACTCGCCGACGGGTTTATTCCAGCAAACTGGGCTTCGGGCAGGGGGCAAAAGTCCGGGGTGGGTGCCAAGTTGCTGCCCCGCGGACTCTGTCATACACTCATGGTTCGCTCGTCGGCCGGACCGCCACGCGGGGGGCTGGAGAGCAGCTGTGGGCCGCGGAACAAGGATTCTCCACTCATCGCAAGGATACGAGCATGGCCAAGTCGACACCTCCTTCCCCGTCGACTCCACCCAATCCCGAGCGTAAGCCGGCAGCGAAGGTTGAGAGACGTCCGCCGGAGAAATCGGGCAGTTTCCAGCCCTACGTCTCTCCGGGCGAAACGTCGATGCCGGAGTTTACCTGGCAAGCCGTGGTTACCGGCTCGATACTGGGAATCATCTTCGCTGCGTCGTCGCTGTATCTGGTGCTGAAGGTCGGCATGACGGTCAGTGCGTCGATCCCGATCGCCGTGTTGTCGATCAGTCTGTTTCGCGGCTTCAGCAAATTGTTGCGGATGCGGGGCGCGACGATTCTCGAGAACAACATGGTGCAGACGGTCGGCTCGGCCGGCGAGTCGATCGCGTTCGGGGTCGGTGTGACGATGCCCGCCCTGATGCTGCTCGGCTATGAACTGGATATCTGGCGGATCATGACTGTCGGAGTCCTGGGAGGGCTGCTCGGCATTTTGATGATGATTCCGTTGCGGCGGGCGTTCATTGTCAAACAGCACGGCACGCTCCCCTATCCGGAAGGGACGGCCTGCGCTGAGGTGCTGGTGGCCGGCGAACGAGGAGGCGCGTCTGCGTGGACCGTCTTCGGTGGTTTCTTCCTGGCGTTTACCTACAAGTTGCTGACCAATCCGCTATCGGTCTTCCGCGACACGGCCAACTGGAATCTCTTCCGTCAGGGTGCCAACGGTCAGACGATCGGTCTGCACAAGGGCGTGTTGGGAGGTGAATTCACGCCCGAGTTGTTGGGGGTCGGTTACATTATCGGACCGAAGATCGCGGGGATCACGTTTGCGGGGGGTGTGCTGGCCTATCTGGTGATTGCCCCGGCGATAGCTCTGTTTGGTGAACGTTTGACCGAACCGTTGTATCCGTCGCAGTCGGTGCTGATTCGCGATATGGACGAATCGGCGCTGCGGAGTTTTTATATTCTCTATATTGGTGCCGGAGCCGTTGCGGCGGGTGGCATCATCAGCATGCTCAAGTCGCTCCCGGTGATTGGCGGAGCGATTCGAGCGGGGATCAGTGACATTTTCCGCTTGGGAGCGGAAGACGAGGAAGCTCAGCGTCGGACCGATCGTGATTTATCGATGGGGCTGGTTCTAGGTGGTTCGGTGCTGCTGATCGGTCTCTTGGCTGCGTTGCCGAAAGTCGGCTTGGGGCTCCACACCACCGGCCTGATTGGCGCCGTGCTGGTCGTGATGTTTGGATTTCTGTTTGTGACCGTGTCGTCGCGTTTGACGGGTGAAATTGGTTCGTCGTCGAATCCCATATCGGGCATGACGGTCGCGACGTTGCTGTTGACGTGCTTGATCTTTTTGTTGCTGGGCAAGACTGACAGCACGGCCATGTTGCTGGCATTGACGATTGCCGCGGTGGTTTGTGTGGCGTCGAGCAACGGTGGGACTACGGCTCAGGACCTGAAGACCGGCTATCTGGTCGGTGCCACGCCTCGTCTGCAGCAATTCGGGATTCTGATCGGAGCCTTCTCGTCGGCGCTGGTGTTGGGCGCGACCTTGTTCGTGCTGAACCAGGCTGGGACGCATTACACGAACTTGCCAGAGCACTTGCCGAAGTTTCGAGCGCCCGATGTGAGCAAATTAACGGTGACCGAAAAGCCCGGTCGGCCTCACACAAACGATACGAACGACTACAAGGTGATGTACGCGACTGAGGGGCAGTATCCGGGCGTGCCTCCGGGCAAGTATCTGGTCGACGGATCGGGGACGATTCGGTACGTAGTCGACCCGGCCATTAACGGCCGCTTCAAATATCTGGACGCCGATGCTGCGGCGATTGCCGCAGCGCCGACGGAGGACGAGCGGGAAAAGTTGACCCGTGCCGCGACGATGCTGCCGAAATACGATGCGCCGAAGACCAAGTTGATGGCATTCATCATCGACGGTATTCTGAATCAGAAGCTCCCCTGGTCGCTGGTGCTGATCGGCGTGCTGGCCGCCGTGACGATGGAATTGGCTGGCGTAGCGTCGTTGCCGTTTGCGGTCGGGATCTACCTCCCCATCCAGACGTCACTGCCGATCTTTATTGGCGGCATGATCCGTTGGTTCACCGACCGTTGGTCGAAGCGAGGGGACGAGTCCGAGACCGAATCGGATTCGAGCCCAGGTGTGTTGCTCAGTTCCGGACTGATTGCCGGCGGCGCGTTGGCGGGCGTGCTCGCCGCGTTTCTACGGCTGGCTCCGGACGAATGGGGCTGGATGAATGTGCTGAACCTGGGTCCGATGGTCGACCGGTGGGGTGGCCAGATCACGTCGAACCGCTGGTCAACAGTGGCCGCCTTCGGGTTGCTCGTCGTTGTCCTGCTGGCGGTTTCGATGTGGCGCCGACGCTCAGAACCTGAGAGCTGACCAATCCTTGTGGTGCGGGCGTCTCGCCTGCCTTCCGTTGCGTTCCGTCTGCTTCCGTCTGCTTCCGTTGCTACCGTCGCCTACGGTTGCCTACCGCCGCTTTGCGGCTGATTCTGTTTGCATCCGTAGTCCTTGGCATTGCTTACGCATCATCTTGCTCGCCCAGGCGGAACTCAGCTGGGCGAGCAGGCTCGGAATCTAGCCCGGAAAATTCATCCGCCGATGGACAAATAGAAGTTGCTAGCGGGCCGCGACTCGAGTATGACAGTGTTTTCGACGACATCTTCATACCAAAACCGAGGTCCCGCCAGCATGACAGAGTGTATCACAGCGACCGTCGATTTCACACCGCTGGGACGGCGGCAAGTCGTGGCCGATTTCCTGAGAGGTCGGCTGACCTCGGATGCGGGTGCCTTGTTGTTGCGGGAGGTAGATCGCCGCATCGGGCTCCTGGACGCCATGAACGAGGCGATCCCCGATCCGCCTTCCCGGGTCAACACCATCCTCGCTACACCATTCACGACCAGCGTGCCATGCTGGCCCAGCGGGCGATCTCGCTGGCTCTGGGCTATGAAGATCTCAACGATCAGCAGACCATGCGTACGGACCCGGCGCTGCAGACCGAGTCCACGGCAATCAGGACAAACGGTTCTTTCATGGGTATTACCAGAGCTATTGCTTTTTGCCCTTGTACGTCTTCTGCGGTGATCAATTGTTGTGTGCTTATCTGCGGCCGAGCAATATTGACGGTGCCAAGCATTCCCGCGCCATCACTAAACTGCTTGTCACTGCTATTCGGAACCGCTGGCCCGAGGTGAAGATTTCCCTCCGCGCTGACAGCGGGTTCTGCCGTTGGCGATTGATGCGATGGTGCGACAAACACGATGTCTCGTACATTCTGGGGGTGGCCGGCAGCAAGATCCTGGAGCGACGCGTCGCCGGGTTGCTCGAGCAAGCCGAGCAGAACTTCACGGCCACGGCTGGCCAAAAGCAACGCTTCTTCGGTGAAACACGCTACGCCGCGGGAACGTGGGATCGCGAGCGACGCGTGTTGATGAAAGCGGAACGACTCCCGGCCGGGCCGAATACACGCTTCGTGGTCACCAATCTCTCGGGAACGCCCCAGTCGTTGTACGACGATGTGTACGTGCAGCGTGGTGAGATGGAGAATCGAATTAAAGAGCAGCAACTGATGCTGTTCGCTGACCGGACGAGCTGCCAGGACCTCTTCCGACGCGTGGTCGCCTCGCTGATCGACGCTCCGCCAGTTCAGCCCGTTCCCGGCTAGCCGCGAGCAACTCGAAGCTCGCCGGACCCGTGGGGGGAAGGGGGCGGTCTGCGCATCCGCTCGCAAAAGCCCGCCGCCACACCCTCAACTCGCCCCATCGCCCCCCTATAGGGCTGTCCGTGATCATAAGTCCATCGGCGGATGAATTTTCCGGGCTAGCATCTGCTTCAGCAGTGGCATGCTGATGTGTTAGACGGTTTCCGGTGTGGGATGGACCCACGGGCCGCGGTAAGTGCGAGCCAGCCGCTGGTTGGCTTCGTCATCGCCGATGACTTGGCCTTTTTCGGCATCCCAGCGCAGGCTGCGCCCGAGCTCCATCGACAGATTGGCCATGATGCAGCAGGCCGACGAGATGTGGCCCTGTTCGATGTCCGACACGGGGAGCTTTCCTTCACGGCGAGCGTCAAGGAAGTTCAGCATGTGGCGTCGAGTGGCTGGAGCGGCGAAGACTTCGGTCTCCTTATGCTCCTTGTCGGCCGGGTACTTCTCAACTTCGTCCAGGTAGTCGCCGTGGGCGGGCGTGCCGTTCTTGGGGATGAAGTCGTACGACCAGACGCTCAGCTTCAGCGTTCCTTTGTCGCCGTACAGGGTAGCACCCCACGGATAATCCGGATCGCCGGAGGCGCCCCAGTTCCGCTGGTTCCAGACGAGCTTGACGTCGCCGTAGTCGAACAGCGCTGTCTGAGTATCGTGAGTATTGACGTTGGTGTTCTTGGGTCGCATCAGGATGCCACCGGTTGCCGAGATCTCGCGTGGCCAGCCGAGACCGAGGAAGTACCGCACGATGTCATACAGGTGGACGCACAGGTCGCCAGTCTGCCCGTTGCTGAATTCGCGACAGCCCCGCCAGCTGCGTGGATGGATTCCCGGGCTGTAGTCACGCCAGGATGCCGGTCCGACGTACATGTCCCAGTCGAGCGTTGCCGGAGGCTTCGCGACCGGCGGGTACTCGCCGCCCGAGCCGTAGTAGCTGTGGATGTCGACGTAGGCAACTTTACCCAGCAGTCCGCTGTCGATGTACCGTTCGCGGGCTTCGAGCAGGTGGGGCGTGCTCCGCCGCTGCAGGCCTACTTGAACGGTACGTTTGTATTTGCGAGCGGCGGCGACCATCGCTTGGCCCTCCACCACGTCGTAGCTGATGGGCTTCTGCACGTAGACGTCGGCTCCGGCACGGCAAGCGTCGACCATCGGCAGGCAGTGCCAATGGTCGGGGGTCCCGATCAAGACGATCTCGGGTTTGTGTTCGGCCAGCAATTTCCGATAGTCGCCGTAGGTTGCCGGACGCTTCTTCGAAGCCTGGCGCCCGGCGACCAGCTCCGATGCCTCGTTCGCAGCCTGAGAATCGACGTCGCACAGGGCGACCACTTCGACGGGAGCGACCTGCAGCAGATGGAACAGGTCGGTCTTGCCGTACCAGCCGCAGCCGATCAGCGCCACTCGGTGCGGTTCGTCGCCGGCCGCGGCATAAGCCCCCGACTGCAGCGCGGCCAAAGCCGCCATCCCCGATAGGCCCGTCTGCAAGAACTCCCGCCGCCTCATGTTGTCGTCCCCATCGTCCGCTGGAACTTGATTGGATTGGAATCGGCCCCCACGACAGGATATCACACCCGCCAAGTCGGGTCATCCCTGCCCAGGCTTCGCTCTATCTCCAATCTGCCCGCTTCGCCCATTTCGTTTGGCTCCATTCGATGTGCCTCTGACACGGGGGCCGGTTCTGGCCGTCCGTCTCGTCGCGCCAGTCCGCGGACGATCATGGTGAGAAAGCCTCTCGCCCGGGTCACCCTGACTCTCTGCCCGCGGCCGTCAGCCGGACGACTCGTCCACTCCAGACCCGGTCGCTAGCACCGCCGTTCGGCAACAAGTGTGTCTGGTTTCGGCCCTTGGCGAGCGACACAAGAGTGTCTTGTTTCGGACGCGAGCTGCTAGCAGTTAGCGGGCAGAAAGTTGTGTGTCTTGTTTCGGCGCGAAGCTGATCGGCGGCCGGACCTCGGGCCAACCGCCTCCGGCAGCCCCGTCCGGCGAAACTCAGTTGCCCGGTCGACTCGTCCACTCCAGACCCGGTCGCTAGCACCGCCTTTCGGCAACAAGTGTGTCTGGTCTCGTTCTTTGGCGGGCGGCACAAGAGTGACACAAGAGTGTCTTGTTTCGGGCGCGACCCGCTGGCAGCTAGTGGGCAGGGGCAGAAAGTTGTGTGTCTTGTGTGTGTGGGGCGGTGGTGGGGGGAGTTAGCCGGGCGTGGGGAGTGTTGGGTTGGAGGTTGGCTGTAGGGGGAGGGTTGGCGAGTATTTCACGCAACATTTTCAGGTCAGGGCGGATAACCGCTTCAGGTCGCCGGGAATGGACGGGTGGGCGGCCGAACGGGGGCAAATCGGGGCGACAGATCTTGGGGGAGAACGGGGATTATGAAACGCTGTGCGAGTTGGCTATTGGGAGCGGTGTTGGCGATCGGCGTGCCGACGGTTGGGCGGAGTGAATTGTTGCCGGTGGTGCCGAACGGCCCGACCGTGCTGTTGACCGGGACGACGTCGGCGGCCGACCCGACGTTGGCGGGAACGGTGATTGCCGACACGGTCGATGACTTTTTCGGCTTGAACTTCAAGGGGACCTACCAGACGCGAGTCGTCCGGCGGGACGACACCGGGACGCTGGACTTCTATTACCGGATCAACGCGTTCGTCGATCAGACGACCGAAGGGGCGCGAGTCCTGCGAGATTTCCGGGTCAGCGACTATGTGGGCTTCACGACGGAGGTGTCGTGGCGTCCCGACGGCCTGCCGGCTCCTGGTGCGGGCGAAGTCTGGCGACAGGCCATCCGTTTCCCTCAGCCGCAGTCGTCTTCCGACGGGCTGAATCTGTCTTTTGCCGACCTGGAACACGGCGACCCGAGCAACTTCATATCTGGGGACGAAAGTTACTTTGCGGTGATCCGCACGAACGCGACCGACTTCAAGTTGGTGACGGCCGACGTTTACCTGGTTTCGCCGCCGGGCACTCCGTTCGCTCAATACCTCTCGTCACCATTCCAGGTTTATGCTCCGGCTGCGGTCCCCGAGCCATCCACGGCCGCGTTGACCGCCGTGGCGTTCACCGGTCTGGTGGGTGCGATTCGCCGTCGACGGGGCCAATGACAGAGACGAAGTGACTGTTCCATCCGGACCCGACGCGGAGTCGCGGTGAGGCGAAGCTGAGTGCTGCCAAGTATGACACCTGGGATACGCTTCGCTGTGCCCGGCTCCCGCGTCGGGGACGGATGCCAGTTCAACCCGCAGCGGGGGCTGAGTTCAATTGCCGCTTGGCAAAGTACCGGTTGTCATTCACCCAGTCTTCCCGCGTATAGATGACTACCGATGTGTCGGTCTCACGGATCTCCAGCCGCTGGAGCCGAAAACCCATCTCGGTGATTTCGGTGAAGAGCTGATGAGCGAGGTTCTCGACAGTGGTCGGACGCTGGAAGACTTTCAGCTTCAGCGATTCGCCCGTCCGCTCCATGTGGCCAAGCAACGTGGCGTACAACGAATCGCCAGCGTGGATCAGCATCCCGTGGTCGTACTCAGCCTTCAGGAACGGCTCGATCCGACTGTCGAAATCGGCGAACAGCGTTGTCAGATCTCCAGTTCGCTCAACCTCAAAACAGCACGTCACCCCGTAACGATGTCCGTGCAGATTTCGGCATTTGTCGAGCAGCGTTTCGTTTCGATGAGCCGCGTAGAACTTGTATTCCTTCTGAACGATCACAGCTCACTCCTTGGTGTGACTGCGGGAGCAGATCAGCGACATGACTTCGGCACGGCTGGCAGGATTCGATTTCAGCGAGCCGCGCAGAGCGCTGGTGACGGTGACCGACCCAGGTTTCTTCACGCCGCGGATCGACATGCACGAATGTTCGGCCTGCACGACGACAGCTACTCCAGCCGACTCCAGCTCGCGATGGATTAGATCGGCGATCGTCTGGGTCATTCGTTCCTGAACTTGGGGACGTCGGGCGACTTCTTCCACAACGCGTGCCAGTTTGCTGAGCCCAGTGACCCGACCTTGGGGGATATAGGCCACGTGGGCGATTCCGGAGAACGGCAATAAGTGGTGCTCGCACATGCTGGTAAACGGAATATCCCTCACCAGCACCAGTTCGTCGTAGTCCTCCGGGAAGGTGACCTTGAGGTGCCTGGCTGGATCGAGTCGGAGGCCCGAGAACATTTCGGCGTACATGCGGGCCACCCGCTGGGGCGTATCGAGGAGCCCCGGACGGTTGGGGTCCTCACCGACCGCCTGCAGGATGGTTCGTACGGCCGAGGCGATGGCGTCCAGGTCGACTGCGGACGATCGAGGGGTGGGGGCAATCTCGGTGTCCAGGTCGGCATCACACGAGTGGAATCGGGACGTGCCGTGGGAGGGAGAATGAAGGTCGAGGACCGAGGCCATCGTGAACTCCGCTAGAGTGGTTACGCCGCTGCGGCTACAGCTAGCCGCTCCGAGTCACTCTAGCGCGACAACGCCCGTCGACCAGCGGCCGGCGGGCGTTTTTTTAGGTGTCGGCAGTCCCAGCCGGCTTAATACCGGAACACGGCCGTCACGGGGGCCCCGCTGACGGGAACCTGCGCCGTCGGGACGACATAAACAGTCCCTCGTTGCAGGTAAGTTTGAGCGGCGACCCAGTCGACCAGTTCGTCGTCTCCGGGGCGGCAGACATCGTGGACGACAACTTCACCGGAGGTTGGAACAAAGGTTCCCCAGACCTTGGCCGAGCTATCGACGAACAGCGTTTCGACCCTCCCCTGCGCCGCAGCGGTCAGGATTTCGGGCAGTTTGGACGAGCCGCGATTGGTGCCGACCAAACTCCGGCAGCTTTCCACTGCCTCCAGTCGCTGTTGCTCGAGTCGCCGTTGAAGGATCGGCCACGCGTGTTCGTGCAGTTCGTGCTCACCCAGGTATTCAACCGATCCGGCTACCACGGTATCTTGCAGCTGGGTGTAGGTATTCACTTCGCGATAGGCCGGCAAATTGCGCTCAACGGTTGCCAGCAACAGCGGTGCGGATTCCTCACGCAGCACTCGGTGCAGCGCCCCGTCGACTTCTCGGAAGAAGTTTCGCAGCTCATCCCGCTGAGCATCTGGATGTCCCCCCTGACCATGATAGACGGCTGTCTGCTTGCCCATGCGTCCCACGGCGCCAGCATGTACTTGGCCACCGCGATCAACGGGCTGATAGTGCAGCGTGTCGGCTTGGTTCGTGGGCAGTCCGGGGACGCTGACTTCATTCAGTTCGAACCGTGATCCCCGATAGAATCGCACTCGGTTGGGGCTGAGTGCCAGCACGAAGTAATCCGTATCCTCGGTAACCAGCGGCAGGAGCTGTTTGATGAGGAATCGGCGTCCCACCGACACGGTTTCTTCGAACGCGACCGGCAGGCGCAGTACCTTGAACTGATCGGGAGAAACAAACATCGCCAGCCCTTGACTGCGATCGTGCCACCAGGCATCGTCGTGGGCGATGGCACGAGGATCGACGAGCATCTTCCGGGCGATGACACCGTCCATGCCCCGTTCAATCAGTTGCTGTTCCGCTCGGTCCAGCAGCACCTTCAGGCGGACGTGGTCCTGAAATTCGTCGATTCCTCCTGGGAACGTCGGCATATAGACCGACACACAATGCCCTTGCTCGACCGACGCCAGTTGACGAACATCCGACGCGCGAATGGTGTCCATGACGGGCTCCTCTCCTGGAGCATGGTCTCTGCCGGTCTGGGGCCCGCTCGGGTCTCGCTCAGCAGAGGCGACTGACCCCTTGATCTGATCTGCAGTTGACAACTACTGCAAACGGCGTGCCCTCCTCGAATTGCCGCAGAATCTGCGGCTGGCCGATGACAACGGCCGCCCGCGGATGTGCGAAACGGAGCAGGCAGCGGAACTCTCGCACACCGGACCGAAGGAGTCGAGAACTGGGTGAGGGTTGGGAGCAGCACCTGGTAGATCCGCAGCGCTCCCCTAGGGGGCCGAGTTGTCCGGATTACCGCCTGTTCTGCTCGGACCGAGCTTGCGAAGACGACTCGGACTCCCTAGTTGGACTCTTGGGTCCGTGAATGCGATTGGCGGCGGGCCTTGCGACCCAAGTACGATTGATCATGAATCGTCGCCGACGATGGCGCCGGAAACATCTTTCGATGCTTGCCCGTTGTTCGCGCGGCACGGCGTTTGCGTCTTGGTTCTAACAATTTCCCAGATTTGTGATGGATTGCCTCCAAAGTAGCTGCTTCTGAGTGAGTGTGGGGGAGGGGTGACCGATGACAAGAGGCTACATGTCTGAAGTGCGTCGTAACAAGCGTGGGGTAGGGGCCTTGGATCGCCGAATTCACCTGCGGTCCGAGTGCGGGAACTGGTCAATGCGTGGTTGTTACCGTCCCGGGTTTGAGCGGCTGGAAGTGCGAAGTATGTTGTCATACGACGCGGAACTAGTCAGCTCAAACATCTATGGATGGCCGGCGGGCCAATTGAACCAGTCGTCGGAGAGTGCTGTGTCAGACGATGGCCGATATGTTGTGTTTGTCAGCAACGCGGACAACATAGTCGCCGACGATCAGAATGGTCGGGCTGACGTGTTCCTGCGCGACATGCAGCAACAAGAGGTAAGGCGCATCACGCTACCGGACCATCCGGCTTTTGGTGATCCGGTGGAGATCAAGATCAGCGACGACGGGACGGCCGTCGTCTATCGCACCGCCGCCACGGGGATCACCGCGGACGGGTTGACGTACGTCGAAGTCTCTAAGCTCGTCTTGTACGACGTCATGACGCAGCAAAGTCGCGTCTTGGATCGCGACGACTGCTACTATTCCCAGGGCGCGTATTCGGGCAGTCTGGGATTTGACATTAGTCGTGACGGGGACAGAATCGTCTACAGTTCGCACGGGAATTATTGGCAAGCTAATGGGGGGTTTGTCAGGGGAACGAGTCAGGTGTTTCTGTTTGACGCTCCCACACTCAGCGCTCAGCTCATCAGTCGCTCGTACGATACGACGCAGCTCACGAATGGACCATCCGACCAGCCCCGGATATCGCCGGATGGTGCGTGGGTAGTATTCAGTAGCGTGGCGACCAATCTTGTGCCGGGCATAGCGGACCACAATGGCGGCCGGGACGTATTCCGGTATGACACAAGCACCGGGGCCGTGCAGTTAGTGAGCGTCAGCACTTCGCAATCCGGTACGGGCGAGTATGCTTCGGAGCGGCCGCAGCTGAGCGACGATGGAAGCAAGGTGCTGTTCTTCAGTCGTTCGACAAATTTGGTGAGCGGCTACGTTGACGTTGAAGGCGTGCATCCTGAGCAGTTGTTTGTGGCTGACGCGAAGACTGGTCGCACGACCCTGATCACCAAGACCGCCGTGACTCATCAGATTGCGTCGGTGCCGATTGAATTCAGCGCGGAGATCAGCGGAGATGGAAGGTATGTCGTGTTCAATAACGCGTCGACTCAGTTAGTTCCCGGTTTCGGGCTCCACGGGGACATTTTTCGCTACGACATTACTGCCGACCGGTTGGAGCCGATAACCGTCAATGTGTCGGGAACCGGGGGGAGCGACGGGCTGAATTTGAGGCCGCGGATCAGCCGAGATGGTTCGCGAATCTTTTTCACCAGTCTGGCCCGAAATCTCACACTCGAGGAGCCAACTGGGGTCCGTACGTTGATGGTATACGACCACACCGTGGGCTCGATCGCGATTGTCGCCAGTTCGATTGGTTGGCTCGATCTCAGTGGCACGTGGCATGCTGACACCGCGTCCATCAATGGGGACGGCACCACCGTTGTGTATACGAGACATACGAATTCGTCGGCGCAATTAACGGAAGTCTTTTCCGCTGAAGTCCCCCTGATCAGTCCGGTGGGGCTGATGGCGTTTGACTTTGGGACCGCACAATCACCGGTAGAATATGGTGCCGCTCGAGTTACGGCCGGCGACCGCTATGTGCTTGGCAAGGCCGGTTGGCTGTCGACCATGGTTGACGAGCGGGACCGTGGCACAACCAATTCATTTATTCGAGACTTCAATTTCTCCGCGGATGCCACGTTCCGCCTGGATGTCGCTGAAGGGACCTACCAGGTGACTGCGACGCTGGGTGACGATGGGTATGCTCATGACGAGCAACAGATCTTCGTCAATGGCCAGCTGGCGGGCGCGGTCACGACGAGAGTTGGGGAGCACCGCGAAGTAAATTGGGTCACCACTGTAGTGGATGGCCATATCGACGTGCGTCTACGCGACGGTGGCGGCCCCGATCCTTATGCGACATTGAATCTGCTGGTCGTCCGTCGGGTGAAATCAGCGCCTGGATTTCATTTTGACTTCGGACTGCCGACGTCGCCCGTGGCCGCGGGATATCAAGGGGTGACGCCCAGCACGGTATACAGTGTCGGCGGCTTTGGAATGCGAACTCCCGCACTGGAGGGACGTGACCGGCAGGTCGGCGACGAAGTGGCTCGTGACTTCGTGTTTGGGTCTCAGCTTGAGTTCCTGGCGGACGTGCCGAGCGGCAGTTATACAGTGACGATTCAGTTTCACGACGCCCTGTATGCGCACGATGACATGCAGCTTCAATTGGAGGGACTTCAAGTCGGCAACGTCTCGACTCTCGCGAGTCAGATTGTCGAGCGCAGGTATTCCAATGTTCAAGTCCGAGATGGCATCTTCAATTTGTTGTTGAAGGACGTCAGCACGCCGGGTAGGGATCCGTACGTCATTCTCAACGGCATCGATCTGGTTCCGGAGTCGCTGGTTGCAACGAATCCAATCAGCAATGGATCGTTCGAAACGGGAGCGATAAGTCCTGATGGGTGGTCTGTTCAGCAGTATCTACCGACGGGACAGTCAATTTGGACGAATCAAGTCGCCCAGGATGGAACCTGGTCTGCGGGACTGTATAGCAGTGTCTTGAACGACATCTATTGGGAACAGCAGGTTCAGTTGGAGCCGAATGTGCAGTACTGGCTGTCAGGGTGGATTCGTACAGAGAACGTGTCGATGGCAGGCGCCGGAGCCAGCTTGGCGATTAATGGGACATGGAGTCACACGCCAGGTCTGCACGGCACGAATGATTGGACTTTTGTGGCGTTGCCGTTCAATGCCGGAGAGTCGGGACTAGTGACAGTCGCAGGTCGGCTAGGGTTCTGGTCCGACATGAGCAGCGGGCTGGCGTGGTTTGACAACCTGCAGGTGACACTCGCCGATCCGAATCCGGCAGGCGCGGGGTAATGTTGCCGAGCCTGTGTCGGAAGCGGGTAAACGGGCCGGGTCAGGCGCGGAGTCGCTTTGTCAGCACCACGGTATCGGGCGATTGGCTCCTGTCGGCCGTGAATCCTCGATTTTCGAAGATGCGGAGCATACGATTGTTTTCGGGGGCCACCTCGGCCACAACTTCGGAGATGTTCCACTGGCGGCAGATCTCGAGGCAATAGTCGGTCAAGGTCGAGCCGAGGCCGAGTTTCTGCCAGGGATCGGCGACCAGGACGGCGTACTCGGCCGAGTGGTGATCGGCATCGGCGACGAGTCGTCCGACGCCCATGATCTTCCGTTGGTCGTCTTCTTCGGTTTCGGCCACGATGGCAATCTCGCGGTCGTAGTCGATGAAGCAGAAACGAGTCGCCATCTCGTGGGTTGTTCCCTTGAAGAGATACCGAAATCGCAGTCGGATGGTTTCCGGTGAGCAGGCGGCGAGCAAGGCGTGCCACATGGGTTCATCTTCAGGCTTGATCGGACGGAGAGTGACTTTCGTGCCGTCCTTGAGTCGCACACGTCGGGTCAATTCAACGGGATAGGGATGGATGGCCAGGTGCGAGTAGCGACGTACGGGCCGGATGACCGAGGCGTGATCGAGGACGATGCGGGCATCCAGGGCGATCGCATCCTGCGGGGTGACGATCAACGGGTTGACATCGAGTTCAACGATTTCGGGGTAATCGGCGACGAGGTAGGAGAGTCGGACGAGGACTTCGACCAGTCGATCGACGTTGACGCCCGGCCGACCACGATAGCCTTGCAGCAGGGGCCACGACCGCAGCGACTCGACCATGCGTCGAGCCAGATGTTCGCTCAGCGGTGGCAGCTCCAGGGCACGATCCTGAAACAGTTCGGCTGAGGTTCCGCCGGCTCCAACCAGCAGCACGGTACCGAAGACAGGGTCACGTTTGGCGCCCACGATGAGTTCCCGTCCGGCCGGTTCGACGACCATGCGCTGCACGGTCACACCTTCGACTCTGACTTCGGGTCGGCAGGCCGCCACACGCGCTACGATCCGCGAATAGGCCTCGGCGACCTCCTCGGGGGTGGCGAGATTCAGCTCCACGCCGCCGACGTCCGTCTTGTGAGTGATCTCCGGCGAAAAGACCTTTAAAGCGACAGGGAATCCCACTCGGTGTGCGTATTGGATGGCGTCGTGTTCTGAGCGTGCTACATAGGTCTTAGTGACTGGGATTTCGTAGGCTTCGAGCAGGGCCTTGGAGGTGCTTTCGGTCAGGATGTCGTGCCCTTCGCTGAGAATCGTATCGAATACAGCTCGGAGCTTCTCTCGATTCAACGGGAATTCCACCGGCAAATCTCGGGGTGTTTCGTACAGGGTGTCTCGGTTGCGACCGTAAGCGACCAGATACGTAAACGCCCGGACTCCTTTTTCAGGCGACGAGTAAGTGGGGATACCCGCGGCGTTGAGGAGTTCAATACTGGACAGCATGCGTCGTCCGCCCATCCAGATGGCGAGCAGGGGCTTGGGAGAGTTCTTGCAGTGTTGGATGACGGCGCGAGCGGTTCCTTCCGGATCGGTCATGGCTTGGGGTGAAAGGATCGCCAGGACGCCATCGACCTGGCTGTCAGCCATCACGCATTCGATCGCGGCGGCGAATCGTTCGGGTGGCGCATCGCCGAGGACGTCGATGGGATTACCTCGGGACCAGGCAGCTGGCAGAAGTCGGTTGAGTTGGTTGAGGGTCGAGTCTGAAAGTGTGGCGAGGGTTCCGTGACATTCCAGCAGCGAGTCGGTGGCCATGACTCCTGGTCCGCCCGCGTTGGTAACGATGGCCAGGCGCGGTCCGGCTGGAGTTTTTTGCCGGGCCAGCAGTTCAGCGCAATTGAACAGGTCGTCGACTTCGAAGATGCGCACGATCCCCGCTCGAGCAAACGCCGCTTCGTAGACGCTGTCGACGCCTGCCATGGCTCCCGTATGAGAGGCAGCCGCCTTGGCGGATGCGGCAAAGCGGCCAGCCTTGTAAGCGATAATCGGTTTGCGACGAGTGAACGCACGAGCAGCCGACATGAACTCACGCGCCTCAGTAATCGACTCGACGTACAAAATGATGGACTCGGTCCAGCGGTCGAGAGCGAAGTAGTCGATCAGATCGGCGACTCCGACGTCGAGCATATTGCCGACGGAGACGAAATACGAGAAGCCGATGTTTTCGAGCTGAGCCCAGTCCAGCACCGAAGTGCACAAGGCGCCTGACTGCGAGATGAACGCGACGTGACCCTTGGGGGGTGTGCCATCGGCGAAGCTGGCGTTCAACCCCACGTGGGGCGCAATCACTCCCAGGCAATTCGGTCCGACGATTCGCATGCCGGGAAAACACGACATGGCTTCCCGCACCGCCGTTTCCAGCAGCTCGCCGTCCGACCCCGCTTCGCGGAACCCGGCTGACAGGATCACCAAGCCACGGATTCCCCGTTCGCCACACTGACGAATCAGGTCGGGGACGGTGCGAGCCGGCGTGCAGATCACAGCCAGGTCGACCAGCTCGGGGAGTTCGTTGACCGTGGGAAAGCACGGGATACCTTCGATGTCGCCGTACTTCGGGTTCACGGCGTAGACGCGTCCCTGGAGTCCTCCGGTCGCCAGATTCCGCAGCACGGTCTGGCCCACGGTAGCTGTCTGCCGGCTGGCTCCGATCACAGCCACGCTCTGGGGAGCAAAGATCTTGTTGAGGTTCTCGATAGGCATGATTGCGGATCCAGGGCGACTTGTTTTTTATTTGTAGTCGAACTTCGGCGGGGCTGGCAATGATTAAATGTCGGCGCCAAATCGACGCAAGTGGGGTCTGGAGTGTACGGCCGTCCGAGCTTGACGATGGGCCCGACTGGCGACGGACTTTCGGGGCAGGGAGCGATACCCCTGACGAATGCATCGCTAGCCCGCTTCGCGACTCGTTTGGTCGACTCACCGTCGGTGCTAGCGGTCCCCCGCGGCTCAGTTCGGCGAATCGGATCGGGCGTCAATCGACGGGTGCTGCGCAAGCAAGAGGCTGGTTCTTGCCGTCACGAATCGGCGGTCACCAGGGTGCTTCTACTTGGCATTGACCGAAATGCCCGAGTTACGTACAAGCCACGTCCCTTGAAGTATCCCCTCGCCAAGCCCACGCTGCTGGCTCAATTCACGACGCTGGTACGCCGTGCTCGGCGAAACGTCGCCCCCGCGAGAATCTGTCATGAATCGAACCTTGGCCACCGTGGCCTTCGTGCCGCGGGAACAGTTCAGCACCACGCAACGCTGTCTGGATCGGTTGTTGCGGTCGACTCCGGCCCCGTACGATCTGGTCTGCATCGATGGAGGGTCGCCCCCTGAAGTGCGAGACTATCTGGAGCGAATGGCACACGAGCGTGACTTTACGCTGGTCCGTACGAGCCGCTATCTGACGCCCAATCAAGCGCGGAATCTGGCGTTGCCGCACGTCCGAACGCCGTACGTTGTGTTTGTCGACAACGACGTGTTGGTGACTGAGAACTGGCTGCAGCCACTGGTCGACTGTGCCGAGCAGACGGGTGCGTGGGTCGTCGGACCTCTGTATTTTGAGTTTGAGCCGGAATGTCAGCGGATTCACATGTTCGGAGGCGAGTGTCGCATTGAGTCACGTCAGGACGGTCGGCGAGACTACGTGGAACGCCACCATGTGGCTCATCAGCTGCTGGCAGAAGTTGGTCAGCCGTTGCGGCGGCAGGAGACGGAGCTGATCGAGTTTCACACCGTGCTGGTCGCGATGGAGGCCTTTCGGCAGCTCGGCCCGCTCGACGAAGGTTTGTTGTGCAACGCTGAACATGGCGACTTGTGCTTGATGGTCCGCCAGGCCGGTCATCGAGTCTTTCTGGAGCCGGATTCTCGGATTACTTATGCTCCACCGAAGTCGCTGCACGGTGCCGATCTGGAGTATTTTCAATTGCGCTGGAGCGACTCGTGGGCGCGGGCGACCAGCGACCATCTGGCGCGAAAGTGGAATCTGGCGACCGATGCGCCGGGCGTTCGTGAGTCGATCAAGTGGGTGGGAGGCCATCGACGGTACAGTCTGCCGTGGCTGAACAAGCTGCGACGTCAAATTGGCAACCGTTGGGCTTCCAAAGTTGAGCGTTACCTCGTCGCTCCTTGGGAGTCGGCGGCCAATCGACGTCAGTTTCCGCTGTCGCAATGGGGTTCTGCCGGCCAGGTTTCTCCGAAGGTCGTCCACTCACCGGTCAATCAAGTGCCAATGCGGGCCGCGTGACAGGCATTCATATCGCGTGGCGGACTTGTCGACGGTTCAGCGAAGGAAGTTCGTGATGTTGCCGCAAACCAACTTACAGCTCTACCAGGTGTTGCTCGAACAGCAGCGACCGGCGACCGAATTGAAGGCTGTGCGAACGGCCTACGACATAGCGAGAGATCTGTTCGGAGACAGTTTTCGGCCCAGCCACAAGCCGTTCGTGTCGCATCTGATCGGCACTGCCGGAGCGCTGGCGGTCTGGCGTCAGAGCACACCGTTGGTGGTGGCCGGTCTGCTGCATTCAGCCTATTTGTACGGATTCTATGACGACGGGCGACGAGGGATGGCTGCATCGCGTCGACGTTGGTTGCGAGAACAGATCGGACCTGAAGCCGAGCTATTGGTTGCCGAGTACACGGTGTCACGCTGGAATCGGCCGACGGCCAGCTTGCTGGCGGGGTTGGATCAGCCGCGGCAGAAGCAGCTGCTGGTCATTAAGCTGGCCGACACACTGGACGAGTTCGCGGACGGTGGCACAGCCTATTCCGCCGAGAAGCAACTTCCGTTTGCGGCGACCCATCAGCCGATGGCCCGTCGGACGATCCTGGAACTTTGTCGAGCGGTACTGGGCGATGAGGCCGCGCGACAGTTCACCGAAGTCTTTTCACTGACGGATCGATTGAATCCGCCGGCCGAGTTGAAATCAGAAGATAAGTCGTTCCACCGGGTCCAGATGGGAATCGACTCGCTGCGAAAGCCACGCTGGGTGCAGCCGGCGATTCGCGTGATGGAGAAGTGGCGTCATCGAGGAGCTGCGTAAATGATTCGCATTTCCAACACGGATACGACTGCGGACCGGCGGGCTGGCGTGGTCATTCCGATTTACAATCGAGCCTCGGTGGTGCGAGCAACGCTGGATTCGGTCATCTGTCAGACGCAGCCTCCCGAGACACTGATTGTCGTGGATGACGGTTCGACCGACGGTTCACCGGACGCCGTTGAGGCTTGGGCTGCTGAGACGCGGCCGCCATTTCCCATCCGTGTGATTCGAGCCGTTCATCATACGGCCGCCAATGCGCGCAACATCGGCTGGCGCGAGCTGGACGATATTCCGTTTGTGGCCTTCCTCGATTCCGACGACTGCTGGCCGATTGACTTTCTTGCTCGAACTATTGAACTCCTGGCCCAGCACCCGCAAGCGGTGGCGGTGACGGCCGACCGACGGTTTTTTGATCAGCGAGGAGAGATGGTGCGGTTCGACGACTGTCGTCGGCTGGTCCGGGACCCGCTGTTGTGGATGTTCCAGCACGGCGCGGGGATCGCTTCATGCACGCTGTTGCGGAGTTCGGTGGTCGCGGAAGTCGGTGGTTGGGACGCTCGGTACGGGGCCGCCGAGGATTCGGTCTTGTTTACCGCTATTGCTCAGTTGGGTGAGTGGCTGCACGCCCCGGGGACACCGGTCGACTTTTTCCACGGCAATGCACTCAGCCGCAATGAAGAAAACAATCTCAGCCGGCGTCACGCGGACGCTTATCGCCGCTGGGCGCACACTTACGAGTCGATCTTTGAGGGATTGATCAGCAGGTCGAACGGCGACCAGCTGGAGCGACTGCGGGCTCCGCTGGCCGTGTACTGGTACCGCGCTGGCAAGCAGCTCGAAACATTGGGCTGCAACCAGGAGGCCGTGGACTGCTATCGGCGAGCCGTGCAGTGGAATCGGCTCTTTCCGCGAGCGTGGCTGAGGTTGCTGGTGCAGGGCCGAACCTGAGCCGGACTGGCGACGAATCAGCGCGTCCAAATCAGCTGGATCCACACTCCGGGTCCCGACTCAACTTGCACAACATCCTGGCGGTCCCCGAAGAACGACTCTGCCTGAAAGAATTGCCGGTCGAACCGATAGACGGCGGCTGCGTCGAGTCGGAACCCACGGTTCAAGTCTCGCGAGATGCCGGCCGAGACGCGCTGGTCGAACATGAAGAATCGGTCGCGGCTGTTGAGTCGTTCATCCAGCCAATACGTTTCGTTGGCAATTTCGTATCGGCCGAATAGGTGCCATGGTCCGCTGAAAGAGTACCGGCCTTCGACCAGCAAATTCGTTAATGGGGTGAAGCGGGCCATCAGGTGCCATGAGTCGGTCGGACGATAGTCGAGCGACGCCGGCAGACCGATGTTGGCTTGCAGCCAATCGCTCGGTCGCCAGACGTACGCGATGCCCGGCAAGGGAAATCGAGTCTGAGAGGTCGGCGAATAGAACAGGCTGAAATTCCAGGCATCCGTGGGCCCATAGGGGACGGTCGCGAAAGCCAAGGTGGTCAGCGTCATGTCGCGGATATCGGCAAACGGCCGGTCGGATGCCGAACCTACTTGCAGCATGCCGCCCACCTGAGTGCCATTCGACAGCGTCTTGATCCGCATCGTGCCAACGCTAATGTTCCACAGCTCTTCGGGAAAGGCAAGTCCCGAGTCCGGGAGAATCGCCGACGTCGATACGTCAGTGCGCTGAAGTGATCCCAGGGCCAGCCAGATGCCGTCATCGTAGATTGCCAGCGGGACACCGAGCCCGAGCTGCTCGGAGTTCAGCCCCAGCGTGGCCGGCTGGTTGCGCACCGGCTCGGACCAGGCCCACTGCACCGAGAGTCGAACCGGAGCCCGTTCGTCGGATGAAAGGAGTCGGGTCTGGGAGATCTCCGGTTGGGGACGGATTTCGTCGGATGATTCGGCGACCTCAGGCAGTCGCTCGACGTCAAACAGCTCCTGTGCCACGGCCCACGATTCGCACGTCGCGACCATGATCAGGATGATTCGCCTTATGAGCGCGTACACGACCAGCCTCCTTGCTCGCCTTGCCGGGATTGTAGTCCGGACTCGACCATCGTCCAGACCGGATGGCCACAAAGGGCTGAGTTTGACGATCTTGTCAATTCTGACGGCGGGGGCTCCGATGAGAGAAGATAGACGACAGTAGATGCTTGATGCGAGGGATTCTGCCGGAGTGCGAAGCTGATGTGCTGTCAGTGGTGGCTGTGCTGGTGCGTGACGCTGGGTCTGCTGACCGGCGTCGCCTGCGCGGCGGACAGCGTGAGTCCCCCTGAACCGTCGACCGAACACGTTCTGACCACCCGTACAGCGTTGACGGCAGGCGATGCACCGGTTCTCGAGACTGTGTTTCCCGAGACAGTGATTCCCGAGACTGTGTTTCCCGAGACTGTGTTTCCCGAGACTGTGTTTCCCGAGACTGTGGCCCCGCCCCTATCGCTAGCCCCGCCGCTGGTCGACTCAGCGCTCTCCGACCCGCCGTCGGCCGAGTCGGCATTGGACTCGCATTTGAGTTGGACCAAGGGGGATTTCACGCTCACTCCCTACGGCGCCTTCTGGTCGGACATGATCTACGCCACTAAACGCATTAACCCTGGGGCGTACATATTGTGGGTCTATTCGGAGCAGGAGCAGGGCGAGAGTATGTTCACCTACGACGCCCGGCGCAGTCAGTTGGGGCTTGATGTGCGCGGACCCGATCTGGACTGGTTGGGCCAGATGACAACTGGCGGCAAGCTGGAGATTGACTTTCACGGCGACTTTCTGACCGAGAATCGGGCGGCACTGTTGTTGCGCCCCGGCTCCACAGCCACGTCGGCTACGGGCTGGACGACCCCTTGAACCGGGACTTCCTGGTCGGTCGCAGCTACAACCAGGTGATCTTTGCCAACCTGGTATTGGACGTCACCAAGCACTTACAGACGGGGCTGGAGGTAGGCCAGTGGATGACGTTCTACCGTGACGCGCGCGAAGGACAGGTGGCACCTGAGTTGTTCGGGCCAACGGCGCCCGGTCGTGCCGTGACGATTGACTGGATGATCAAGTACGCTTTTTGAACGAGAACTCGCGCACGCTGGTTATCTGGTTTCGGCCTTGGTGCAGCTGCGGGGGATAATGTTCAGTCGGCAGTAGCGCGGCAAGGGTTTGCGGCAATAGTCGTCGCAGTGTGTGCCGTTGGGCGGGCAGGTAACGCACGGGAGCGGCTTGCGACAATAGTCGTCGCATTGGCCGCAGGGGAGACAATAGAGACTGGGGAGCAATTTGCGGCAGTAGTCGTCGGGATTGGCGCAAATGGTTTCGTCGCAGCAGGTGGGAGCCAGACGCCGCACGACCGAATCGATGTGTGATTCGTCAGCTTGAGCTTCGCTAACCGGCAGGACGTGCGCCGAGAGCGTCCAGGCCGAGATCGTCAGCAGGATGGCAATCAGTCGTGGCATGGTACTAGGTTCCTGGAGCAGCGTCGGGTGGGGTCGGTGCGGAAGGTGTTGGTGCGGAAGGTGCTGGTTCGGATGCAGCCGGTTCGGGTGATTCGTTGGCCGGTTCCGGTGTGACCGGCGGCAGCGGACTGACGTTGGTGGCCGTCGGGTTCAGACGGATCTCCCAGCCACCGCCGAGTGCCCGGTAGACGGCGACCAGGCTTTGTGCGACGGTTCCGTAGGAGACGGCAAGTTCATCCTGTCGCGTGGCGAGGTCGGCCGAGAAGAGGTAGACGGTGGTGTAGTCGACGAGTCCTTCGAGGTATTGCTTGGTGGCCAGTTCGAGCGTCTTGGTGGCTGCCTGAGTGCTGGCTTCGATATGTCGCACCCGCTCCTGGCTCTTCAGGAATGTGATCACCGCGTCTTCGGCTTCGCGACCGGCATTCACGACCTGCTGCTGATACGACCAGGCGAGCTGTTCGAATCGAGCATCCTGGATACCGATACGGCTGGCAAGTCGACCGTAATGCAGGATGTCCCAGCGGACAAAAGGTCCCGCGACGCCGACCAAGCTGGTGGAGCCGCCAAAGAGGCCACCGAATTCTTCGGCCGCCACTCCGATGGAGCCATTCAGGCCCATGTGGGGATAGAGGTCGGACACGGCCACGCCAATGCGAGCGCTCTGCGCGGCGAGTTCCCGTTCGGCGCGACGGATGTCGGGCCGACGGCGGACGAGATCGGCCGGGATACCGAGAGCGATTTGCGGGGGGACCTTGGGGATGGGCGCCGGACCCAGTTCGGCGGCCAGGTCGCGAGGTGGCATGCCGAGGAGCATGCAGAGCCGGTTGCTGGCCCGACGAACGCCAGCCTCCATTTGTGGCACTAGAGCGCTTGTCTGTTCGAGCACCGTTCGTGCTTGTTGCACGTCACGCTCGTTGGTCGCTCCCTCCCTCAGCTGAAACTCAGTGGTGGCAAGGAGCTTTTCCTGGGCGGCGACGTTGTCCAGTGCGTATCTCAGACGCTGCTGATATGTGCGCATCTCGATGTAGGTCGACGCGACGTCGGCCAGCAGCACGACCAGGACGTCGTCGTAGTTTTCGATGGTCGCATCGAGTTGAGCATCGGCGTCCTCGACTGCTCGGCGGTATCGGCCCCAGAAGTCGATTTCCCAGGAGGTGCCAATGCCGACATTCCAGTCGTCGTACCATTGTTGGATCGTCGGAGGCAGGTTGGCTCGAGCCGGTGACTGCTTGTTGCGCGTGTAGGCTCCGGAGATGGCCTGCGCTTGCGGAAAGAGTGTTCCCGCAGTGAAGGTCCTCAGATAGCGAGCTTCGAGGACGCGGGCGCCGGCTTCGCGGAGCGTCAAGTTCTGGAGGTGGGATTCCTGGATGAGTTGATCGAGGACGGGATCGCGCAGGGTGGTCCACCAGTCGGCGAGTTGAGCGGGGGTGGTGGCGATTCGCGGGTCGGCCTGGTCAATCCATTGTTCGGCGACGGGCGCGTCGGGCCGAGCGTATTCGGGGCCGACCTTGAAGCCGTTATGAGCCCAATCGCGGAGTCCGCAGCCGGTGATGCTGAGCGTCCCGGCGCACGCCAGGCCAGTCAGAAAACGACGTCGGGAGCCGGAAAATACCGCACGTGCAGTCGTTGCTGTCATAATTCGCGCCCGTTGAGAAACTGGCATGAGCCGGATATCCTCTATCGTCGGTCCCGTGCAGATTGGTTCTTTGGGGATATTTCAGCGACGGCGGGGGATGCGGAATGCTGAGAAACAGCGGGTTGCGGCGAATCTGCGGATTATTCCTGCTGGGGAATCTGGCGGTGGGTTGTGAGCGGGCGTCGATGGCGCCCCCGCCGTTGGCCCCACCACGGGTGACGGTGGCGGCTCCGGTGGAGCGGGAAGTCGTGGAGGAGGACGACTTCAACGGGTGGCTTCAGCCATCGGCGTCGGTGGAAGTGCGGGCTCGTGTGCGCGGCCACATCTTGCAGATCCATTTTCGCGACGGCGATTATGTCGAAGCGAACCAGTTATTGTTCGAGCTGGATCCGCGGCCGTTTCAGGTTGCCATTGATCAGGCCGTAGCTCAGGCGAACGCCTTGTCGGCTCAATCCGTCGCGGCAGAGAAGGACGTGCAGCGTTACAGTGAGCTGGTGCGGGGCGGTGGTGCGAGCCGCCAGCAGTTGGAGAAGGCTCAGGCTGACGCGGCCGCTTATCAAGCTCAGATTGCGGCCAAGAACGAGGAGATGAAGCAGCATCAGCTGGATCTCGAGTATTCTCGCATCACGGCGCCGATCGCGGGTCGGATTGGCCGCGCCATGTTGACGGTCGGCAATCTGGTGAATGCTGCGGGGAGTGATCCGTTGTTGACGACGATCAACGCGGTGAACCCGATGCACGTCTATTTTTCGGTCGACGAGCGGGCGTTATTGCGGTATCGGGAGCGTCAATCGGCTGAGGAGCGGGCGACTCGAGCTCCGGTGCGGGACCAGAAGATTCCGTTTCGATTTGGCTTGGATTCCGACCGAGGATTTCCGTATCAGGGGACGATCGATTTTGCGGACAATCGTGTCGACACGGAAACGGGTACGATTCAGTTGCGGGGTGTGGTGGACAACGCGAGTGGCCAGTTTGTCCCGGGGTCTCGAGTGCGGGTGCGGGTTCCGGTGAGTGATCCGTATCGAGCGGTGTTGGTGCCGGATTCCGCCATTCTGAGTGACATGAGTGACCGATACGTGCTGGTGGTCGAAGATACGGCTCAGGAAAAGAACATTGTGGTGCGCCGCGACGTTCTGCCGGGTCGGTTGATGGAGGATGGGATGCGGGTGGTGCGACCGCCCAACGATGATACACCGGCGTTGACGTCGGCGAATCGGATCATCGTCCAGGGTTTGCAGCGGGCTCGGATCAATTATCCGGTGGAGCCGATGGCGGCCGAGCCGGCTGCTGCGGCACCAGCTGCGACGGGTGCGCCGCCGGCCGGACAGCAGGCGAGTTTCTGGTGAACGGGTTCACGGTTCCCGATCGGACGGGTCGCCATGGGTTCGATGACGGGGTGTGCGGTCGGATTCGTCACAGTTAGGAACAGCACGCATGATATCGCATTTCTTTATCGACCGTCCCCGGTTTGCCACGGTGTTGTCTGTGGTGATCGTGATACTGGGGCTGGTGGCCGTTTCGAAGCTGCCGATCGCGCAGTATCCCGACGTGGCACCGCCGACGGTGCAGGTGACGGCGACGTATCCGGGGGCGAATGCTGTTACGGTTGCTGACACGGTGGCAACGCCGATTGAGCAGGAGGTGAACGGCGTCGAGCGGATGTTGTACATGTCGTCCAAGTGCACGAATGACGGCCAGATGAATCTGGACGTGACATTCGAGCTGGGGACCGACCTCGACACGGCTCAGGTGCTGGTGCAGAACCGGGTCGCGGTGGCTGAGGCCAAGTTGCCTGAAGAGGTGAAGCGAACCGGGGTGACCACGAAGAAGAAGTCGCCCAGCATTCTGTTGTGTGTGAATCTGGTCTCACCTGATAACCAGCAGGACCAGCTCTACCTGAGCAATTTCGCGTTGCTGAACGTCAAGGACGATCTGGCTCGAGTGAAGGGCGTGGGCGACGTGGCCTTTCTGGGGCCTCGTGACTACAGCATGCGAATCTGGCTCGATCCGGCGAAGATGGCCGCGTTGCAGTTGACAGCCAGTGACGTGATTCGGTCGATCAAGGAGCAGAACGTGCAGGTCGCCGCGGGGCGGCTTGGACAGCCGCCAGTTCCATCGGATCTGGTGGTGTCGTTTCAGTTGCCGATCAACGTGCAGGGGCGCTTGTCGAGTGAGGCTCAGTTTGAATCGATCGTCGTCAAGCAAGGAGCTGACGGCCAGGTAGTTTACTTGCGCGACGTTGTGCGAGCGAAGACGTACGACGACACTGGGCGAGTGACTTCGAAGGGCGTGGAGCTCGGCGCCAAGAATTACGACGTGAACAGTTATCTGGACGGCAAACCATCGGTGACGCTGGCAATATTTCAGCTCCCGGGCTCCAACGCTCTGGCGACCGCTCAGGCGATCCGCGACAAGATGGCGGAGCTGAAGTCGCGATTTCCTACCGGGATGGATTATCGAATCGAATATGACACGACGGTGTTTGTCAGTGAATCAATTGCCAGCGTTTATCACACACTGATCGAAGCGTTTGTGCTGGTCTTTATCGTGGTGCTGGTGTTCCTGCAGAACTGGCGAGCGACCATCATTCCGATGGTGGCGGTACCCGTGTCGCTGGTCGGCACTTTTGCCTTCATGTCGATGTTTGGCTTTTCGCTCAACAACCTCTCGCTCTTCGGATTGGTATTGGCCATCGGCATTGTGGTCGACGATGCGATTGTGGTGGTGGAGAATGTGGAGCGTCTGATGGGGATGGGATTGTCGCCACGGGATGCGAGTCGGAAGGCGATGGAGGAAGTGACGGGACCGGTGATCGCGATTGCCTTGGTGCTATGTGCGGTGTTTGTTCCGACGGCGTTCATGGCGGGTATCAGCGGCGAGTTCTACAAGCAGTTTGCGTTGACGATCGCTGCCTCGACGGTGATTTCCGCCTTCAATTCATTGACGCTCAGTCCCGCTCTGTGTGCGCTGCTGCTCAAACCCCATTCGCATGGCGGGCATGCCAGCTCAGACGCTGCCAGCTCAGAAGGGCACAGCCCGCCGGCTCACGGCGGTGTGCGCGAGGCGTTGCCGCCGCTGGGGATCGCCGTCATTGGCGGGCTGATTGCCTACTTGTACCTGACTCCCTGGCTGCTGCCGATGCTGATGGGTGAAGTGCCGGCGGCCGAAGGGCACGAAGGGCACGGACCGGCGGCTCCGTGGTGGCTGCGGGCCGTGGCTTTTGCGGTCGGGGCTGTGGCGGGTTGGCTGGTCAGCCGGCCGGTAAATTGGGGGCTGAGTCGTTTCTTTGGCGGATTCAACTGGGTGTTTGACGTGGCGATTGCCGGCTATGGCCGGATTGTCGGATTGTTGTTGAAGACGAGTGTGGTGGGCCTGGCCGTCTATGCCGGTCTGATGGTGCTGACGTATTTGGGTTTCCAGGCAGTCCCGACCGGGTTCATTCCCGAGCAGGACAAGGGCTATCTGGTCGTCAACGCTCAGCTGCCCGATGGTGCCAGCCTGGATCGGAGCGACCGGATTGTGCAGCAGATCAGCCAGATCGCTCGTGAAACCGAAGGCGTGGCCCACACGATTGACTTGGCCGGCTATTCGACAATTTTGAGCACTAACATTTCGAATGTCGGTGGTCTGTTTGTCATTCTGTCACCTTTCGAAGAGCGGGCAGGCCGCTCGGAGCTGTCGGCCAATGCAGTCGCTGCGCGGTTACGAGCGAAATTCAGTGAGCTGCAGGATGCTCAAATCGCCGTATTTGGTGCTCCGCCGGTGGAGGGTTTGGGGAGCACTGGCGGGTTCAAGCTGCAGGTGCAGGATCGTCGCACGGCCGGATTGCGGGCGTTGCAGGGAACGGTGCAGAATTTTGCCGACGAAACGCGAAGTCAACCGGGTCTGATCGGAGTTTTCTCGACGTTCAGCGTGAATCAGCCACAGCTTTACGTCGACATTGACCGTGAAAAAGTGAAGGCTCAGAACGTCGCCTTGGATGAAGTCCATACGACTCTGCAGACGTTCTTGGGATCGACCTACGTTAACGACTTCTCATTCCAGAACCGTAACTGGCAAGTGAACCTGCAGGGCGAACCGCAGGTACGGATGCGGACTGAGGATATCGGTCGGCTGGAGGTGCGGAGCATCGACGGCAAGAACGTACCGCTGGCCACGATGATCAATGTGCGGGATACGAGCGGTCCGCCGGTGGTGAATCATTACAATCTCTATCCGTCAGCTGAGCTGAACGGCAACATGGCGCCGGGAGTCAGTTCCGGGCAGGCGATTCGGATGATGGAGTCGCTGGCCAGCACGGCCTTGCCGTCGACGATGGGCTTCGAGTGGACCGAACTGACGTATCAGCAGATTCTCGCCTCCAAGGACTTGTTGACGAAGCTGGCTTTTCCGCTGGGCGTCGTCTTTGTGTTCCTGGTACTGTCAGCCCAATACGAAAGCTGGTCGCTACCGCTGGCCATCATCCTGATTGTGCCGATGTGTATTTTCGCGGCGATGGCAGGAGTCTGGCTGGCCAAACTGGACAACAACATCTTCGTTCAGATCGGCTTGGTGGTGTTGATCGGGCTGGCCGCGAAGAACGCGATCTTGATTGTGGAATTTGCCAAGCAGTTGCAGGACGAAGGGAAGCCGCGGTTCGAGGCGACGGTCGACGCTTGTCGACTGCGGCTGCGGCCGATTCTGATGACGTCTTTCGCTTTCATTCTCGGCGTCGTCCCGCTGGTGCTGGCCAAAGGAGCTGGTGCTGAGATGCGATTCACGCTGGGCTTGGCCGTCTTCAGCGGCATGCTGGGCGTGACGCTGTTCGGAATCTTCTTTACGCCGATCTTCTACTACGTCGTGCGCTGGTTCACGGGTGACTGAGTCGCGGACCGATTGGCTTTCCAATCTCCCGGCCGCCGGCCAGCTCGCCTGGCCGGGGCCCCGGTCTGCGTGGGCTAGTGGAAATTCCACCAAAGAAACAATCTCCGGCGGGGCAAGCCCACTGGTTCTATGACTGAATAGCTCGAGCTACTCACGCTGAAACTCGGATCGCTCCGCAGACGTGTTCTCGAAGAGCCCACTGGAGATGAGGTCTTCGCGCGGTGGTAGCCGTAGCTGTCCAGTCATGAAAACCAGTGGGGCAAGCCCACTGGAGTTGGCTTTGGCGCGGTGGTGGCCGTAGCTGTCGAGTCATGAAAACCAGTGGGGCAAGCCCACTGGAGATGGCCGCAGCGGACCGATTGGGGACCGCGTGACGCTCAATGTGAGAAGGAACGTTCGAGTTCCTTCAGACAGGCTTCTTCCGCATCGGAGATTTTGTCTCCGAGGCCGAGTCCGAGGATCCCGCCGGCGGCCAGGGCGACCTTGCGAGCCCGTCCGAGGATGTGGGTCTTGAGTTTCTGGACGGTTTCCGCGTGCATGGTAGCGCAGATCGCTCGCGTGTAATCGCTCCACAGCTCCATCGCATTCTCAGCCGGTGGCGTTTCGAGCCAGCGTTCGAGCAGCTGATGGGCTGGGGAATGAGCTGGGATGCCCATGTCCCGGGCGGCAGCCAGGACGACATGCCGTTCGTTTTCGGCCAGTTCGCGGTCGGACCAAGCGACAGCGACGAGCGGGAAAATCCCCATCACGGCCAGGAAGTTGGCCGTGGAGAGCTGGGACAGTTCGCCGATGGTGATTTTGTCAGTGACCCCGGTCGCCGCCTCGAGCAGTTCCTCAGCTTCTTCCGTCGTCAGACGGCGTCGGAGGGCTTCGAGCAGCTTCTGGTCTCGCTGGGCGAAAAAAGCGGCCTCCATGGCCCGCCCGCGCTGGTGGAGGGAGTCATATTCAGGAATCTTCTTCATGGTCTGCCTTTCCCCTCATGGTCTGCCAACTAGCTTGTCTACCTTCATGTTACGACTCGGACGGGTGGCCTGCAAGGGAACTCGCAGGGCCCCCGGTCCGGGGCTGCGCGCGATCGGCGCACGGGGCCGTCGCGGCGAGCATCGGCCCCGGCTGCCGAGGAATTGCGACGGCCACCCATATATTGCCCCACAAACGCTGCGAAAACCTGGCGAGACCCTTCTGGCAAAGCCATGAACGTTGCTATAAGTTCCAATTGCGTCCTTCGGTCCGAATGAACTGGGGCGGTGATGCGGCCGAGTTTTGTTGCTGCGGATCGCTTCTCGCCCGGGTCAATATCAGTCCCCGGAAATTGTAAAACCCTAACTTAGGTGGCCTGTCCATGAACGACTCCTGCAATCGATTCTGCTTCTCTGGTCGGGCTGCCTGGCTCAGTGGTACTAGACACCTGGTGATGCTGATGACGCTAGTGTGTCACAGCTGGGTGTCGAGGGCTCAACTGGCTGCGGCCGAGCTGCCGAAGGGGGTCGAGAAGATTGCCAGCGTGGAGGGATTCACGGAGTACCGGCTGGAGAACGGTTTGCGAGTCGTTCTTTTTCCCGAGCCGTCGCAACCCAAGGTGACGGTCAACATGACGGTGCTCGTTGGATCTCGCCACGAAGGTTACGGCGAAACGGGGATGGCTCATCTGCTGGAGCACATGTTGTTCAAGCCGACGGAGAAGCACCCGCACGCGGATCGCGACTTGCAGGAAAGGGGTGCTCAATACAATGGTTCGACGTTCACGGACCGCACCAACTATTACGAGACGCTGCCGGCCAGTGATGACAATCTCGAATATGCGATTGCGTTGGAGGCCGACCGGCTGGTCAACTGCCCGATTCGAGCCGAGGACCTGTCGAGCGAGATGACGGTGGTGCGGAACGAATTCGAGATGGGCGAGAACGATCCCAAGGGGATTCTGTGGCAGCGGATGCTGGCGACGGCCTTCGAATGGCACAATTACGGCAAGTCGACGATTGGCAATCGAGCCGACATTGAGCGAGTACCTGTCGACAATCTGCGGGCGTTCTACAAGAAGTACTATCGCCCGGACAATGTCGTCCTGTTCATCGGCGGTCGGTTTGACGAGCAACGGGCTCTGGAGCTGGTGCAGCAGCACTTCGGTCCGATTCCACGTCCTGAGGAGCCGATCCGTTCGACATACACCGAGGAACCGCCGCAGGATGGCGAGCGGCAGGTGGTGCTGCGTCGAGTTGGCAAGGTACCGATGGCCGCAGTGATGTACCACATTCCGTCGGCCGCCGATCCGGACTTTGCCGCGGTGAAGGTGTTGGCGAGCATTCTGTCGGCTGACAAGACGGGTCGGCTGTACAAGGCTCTGGTCGAGCGTCAGCGAGCGGCATCGGTCAGCGGGATGGCTTTTGCGTGGCAGGATCCAAGCGTGATGAATCTGTCGGCGGAAGTTGCCCCCAACAACGAGCCTTCGGATGTCCTGTCGGCGATGGTGGACGTCCTGCAGACAGTAGCCGACAAGGGCGTCACCGAAGAGGAAGTGACTCGTTCCAAACGCAATATCCTCAAGCATTGGGATCAGCTGTCGACCGACACTCCGGCCCTGACGACGGAGCTGTCCGAATGGGCGGGAGCCGGTGACTGGCGGCTGCTGTTTCTGTATCGGGATCGCATCGAGCAGGTGACTGTGGACGATGTGAATCGTGTCGCCAAGAAATACTTGCAGCCCACCAACCGAACGCTGGGGCTGTACTTGCCGACTGCGGAATCCGATCGCACGAAGATCGCCGCGACTCCCGATATCGCGTCGCTGGTCAAGGATTATCGTGGCCGCGCCGATTCGTCGGCTGGTGAGGCATTTGATCCGGCGCCGGAGGCGATCGAACGGCGAGTCCGTCGATCGCAGGTGGATGGTATCAAGGTGGCGCTGCTCCCCAAGAAGAGTCGTGGTGGTGTGGTGGTGCTGCAATTGCAGTTGCGTTACGGCAAAGCTGAATCGCTCTTCGGCAAGGCTGAAGCGTGCGAATTTCTGCCCGACCTGATGACCCGCGGAACTCAAGGACGCACCGCTGAACAGATTCAGGATCGCCTGGACGAGCTCCAGACGTCACTTGGCGCCACCGGACGTCCCGGTGTGGCGACGTTTGCTCTACAGACCAAGCGTGAGCAGCTCGGCGCGGCGCTCGATCTGCTGCGTGAGATCCTGCGCGAGCCGTCGTTGCCGGAAGCTGAGCTGGGGATTTTGCGCCGCGAGCGGCGCAGTGCGCTGGAAGAGCAACTGGCCGAGCCGCAAGCGTTGGCGCCGCGAGCCGTGAACCAGCTGCTGAACCCCTATCCGGTCGGCGATGTGCGGCACGTCCCCAGTCTGCCGGATGAGCTGAAGCTGGTCGACGCGGTGACTCAAGCTGAGATCCGCCAGTTGTATGATGAGTTTCTGTCGGCTCAGGCCGGTGAGCTGGTTGTGGTGGGCGATTTCGACGAGGCGGCGGTCATGGCTGAAATTGCGAAGCTCTTTGCCGGTTGGAAGTCGGCTCAACCTTACGAGCGGATTCGGCGAGATGCGAAGGGGCCCGAGCAACAGCAGGTGGTGAAGATCAACACACCGGACAAAGCGAATGCGATGTACTTTGCTGGGCAAGTCATGCCGCTGAGCGACTCCGACCCGGACTACCCGGCACTGATCGTGGCGAACGAAGTCTTGGGAGGTAGTGGCTTCGCATCGCGACTGATGAATCGCATCCGTGAAAAGGAAGGGCTGTCGTACGGAGTCGGTTCGGCGTTCCGTGCTGAGGCACTGGACCCGCGAGCCGTCCTGTCGATCTACGCGATCGCCAATCCCCAGAATATTGAGAAGGCGGCGGAGTTGGCTCAGGAAGAACTAGCCCGCATGCTCAAGGAAGGAATTACCGCTCAGGAGCTGAACGAGGCACAGCAGGGCTATATTCAGGGTGAGGTCTCGCGTCGGGGTGACGACATGCAACTGGCAGGACTTCTGATCGGTGGACTGTACGCCGACCGGACGTTGGCGTTCCAGGCACAACTGGAAAAAGCCGTGACCGGTCTGACGGCTGAGCAGGTTCAGGGGGCGGCGGCGAAGCATTTCAATCCCGCTCGACTGATCCAGGGACTGGCCGGCGACTTCAACGCGAAGTAAATGTTCGCCTGGCCACTCATCGAATGCGCGTGGGGAGGATCATCATGGGGACGCCGTCCCATTGCAGTCGGCGCTGCAATGAGAAGGCCGTTTGGTTGTGGAACAGTCGCTGGTAGATGGTGTCGCGGTTGAAAACCAGCTGGCCGGCGAAGATGATCGACCGCGGGAACTTCTTGTGGACTTCGATGCACAGGTGTTCCAGTTCGTCGACTGGGTCGGTACCGATCGCCATGAATGAGGTTGACGGGAACCCGAGCCGATTGGCCAGGTCAACGTAGCGGCTGAGTGTCGACTCGGTGTAGAGTTTCAGGTCTTCCATGGCCTGTTCCCCTTTGAAGTTACCCGAGTCGACGACGCCGACCGAGACGAAGACGATGTTCTTGAAGTAGCCCGGTGTGTACCTCAGGGCGTTCATGAGAGTGTGGACGCCAAGTCCCGAATACCCGCCGACCAGAATGATCGCGGTAGGTTGCTTCGGATCGGGCTCAGCAGTCACAAGATCCTCGGGGCGGGTGGGGGGATCCGAGAGCTGCGAGTTCAAGTGCTGAATTTTGCGAGTGATGCTGTCGTAGTATTTCCGCGTCACAAAACAGGCGGCCACGCACAGGCCGGTTACTGCCAGGGTGACATATCCGCCGTGGGAGAACTTTTCGTAGACGGTCACACCGAGAATGCAGAGGCAGAGGGCGGCGCCGAGCAGGAACAGGGCGAGCCGCCGCTTGGCTTCCGGGCGTGAACTGAGCCGATCCCACCAGTAGCGGCACATGCCGACCATGGAGAGCGAAAAGGTCAGGAAAACGTTGATCGAATACATGATGATCAGCGTGGTGACATTGCCGCCGGTGTATAGAAGTGCTGCCAGTGCGGCGATTCCCATCAGCATGATGCCGTTGTGGGTGGAGAGTCTTTCGGAGAGGTTTCCCAGCCAGTGGGGGACGAACGAGTCCTGGGCCATGTTAGCCAGCACTCGTGGCCCGTCGATAAATCCGGCCTGAGCGGCTACGAAGAGCAACGCACCTTCCGAGATGATGGTGGTCCACACAAAGAGACTGCCGAAGCTCGATTCACCAAATCCGATATCGCCCACGAAGGTTTCGGTCAGCACCTGGTTCATCGTTCGGTCCGGGGCGGCACGGATGCCGAGGAGCAGGTAGGCGATCATCAGTCCGCCCGCGGTGAAGGCCAGGGACAGGGCCATGTAGACCATCGTCTTCTTGGCCGTGGCGACTCGCGGCTCGCGCATCACCGGCATACTGTTCGATACGGCCTCAATACCGGTGTAGGTACCGGCACCCAGCGAATAGGCGTAGAGAAAGATGCCGAACAGCCCCCACGGACCGATGCTGGGATTGGCCGCTGACGTGCGGATTGAGTCGGTGACATGGCGGACGACTTCTCCGGCGGCACCCAGATGCATGCCGACCGAACCGGTGATCAGGATCGCGTGTGTCACCAGGAAGACCAGAAAAATAGGGAGCAGAAACGTGACCGACTCTTTGATGCCGCGGAGATTCAGCACGATCAACAACACGATCGCGGCAATCTCCACGCCCATCTTGGCCCCTTGAAACTGGTTCGGCAGCAGACCGAACAGGGCGTCGCCGGCCGCGGCGATCGAGACGGTGATGGTCAGCACGTAATCGACCAGCAGGGCGGATCCCGACAGCACACCGGCCGGAGCGCCGAGCAGTTTGGAGGCGACCAGATAACCGCCGCCGCCGCTGGGAAACTCTTCGATGATGTGGCTGTAACAGGCCGAAATAATGGCGACGGTCGTGATCGTGGCCAGCGACAGGAAGATGGCCAGGTAAGCGTGCTCACCGAGGTGATGAAAGGCTTCTGCCGGACCATAGCACGACGAAGACAGGCCGTCGGCTCCCAGCCCCACCCAGGCCAGGAAGGCGATCAACGAGACGTGATGAAAGACGCGCCGGTCGTTCAGATCGCGCGGGCGCCCGATCAGGAAGGTCTTGACCCGCCGGGGGAGCGACGCGGGAGCCGACTGCGGGTCAACGACCCCTTCGATCAGCTTGGCTTGAGGCTGGGTATCGGGCGCGTGGCCCGTCGAGTCTGCAAGAGCTGGCTGGCCGCCGTGAGAATCGGACTGAGCCAGTTGGGTTTCGGTTGAGTCGTCGGGGATGGACTTGGCGCCACCTGACTCTGAGGCGGACATAAAGGTGAACTCCGGCGCCGCGAAGCAGATCCTGGCCGCAAGCGGCGAACTTGCGACCGACATTCGTCCCAAACTAGCCGATTCGGTGCAAAAGGGAAGTATCAAGAGCCCCGGCGAGGGCGCTAAGATTTTATCAAGATAGTGTAAAGCCAATCCAGATGGAACGTTGAGTCAATCGGCTCGCCCCAAGAAACTTGTGAGCTACCAGGCGCAGCGGGATCATTTCAGCGGCCGTTGGCGATCTCGCACAGGGGCGGGACCGCGCCGCGCCGATTCAACAGCTGGGCGACCGTCACTTTGCCGAACGCCTGCTCGACAGCCGCATACGCTCGGTCGAGTTCCTGGTGGAGCGGGCAGAGGGCCGTGTGCGATTTGAGCCCGAGCGGGCAGGTGGTGATCCGTTCGATCGAACCGACGGCGTTAACCACATCGAGTATGGAGATCTTGTCGGGGCGTACGGCCAGTGTGTAGCCGCCCCCCGGCCCCGGCTGCGACCGGACCAGCTCGGCACGCACCAGATCCTGCAGCACTTTATGGAGATATCGCCGTGGCACCTGCGTTGTTTCGGCGAGCTGATCGGCCGATAAGGGCTCACCCGGCCGACGTCCTAACCACACCGTCGCTCGCAAAGCGTACTCGGCCGTCTTCGGCAACATCGTCCCAGCTGCTCCCCGTCAATCACGTCATGCCCGGAACATACCCTACCAGGAACATACGCTACCAGGAACATGCTGAGCACGGAACGCCACATCCCCGAGCCGTTCCGGTCGCCGCGTCCCGCTCTGCCCATCACGACTCATTCTACACATTGACATGCACGATTCAAGTCGTACAATGTCCGCAAATCTGCACGTCGGCGTGTAGGTTGGGGGCGGCGTTGGCGAGGCGGGAAGCGAGGTGGTGGATGCGACGGTTATGGTGGGCGTTTGTGGGAGTGCTGGTGGTGTCGTTCCTGGTGCTGGGCTGGATCGGGGGCCGGATCTACCAGGAGATGCCACCGATTCCCGACCGAGTCGTGACGACGGGCGGCGAGGTGTTGATTGAATCGGGCGCGATCTCTGCTGGTCAGAACGTATGGCAGGCGATGGGCGGGATGGAGGTCGGTTCGGTGTGGGGGCACGGCAGCTATGTGGCTCCGGACTGGACGGCCGATTGGTTGCATCGGGAGTGCACGTTTCTGTTGGATCAGTGGGCGTCGGCCGAGGGTGGCGGGAAGTACGAGGAGTTGTCGGTGGAGCAGCAGGCGCAGCTGCAGGCCCGGCTGACTCAGCTGATGCGGACGAACACGTACGATGCATCGACCCGGACGATCACCGTCGATCCGATTCGTGCGGCGGCGTTTCGCGCCAATCTGGCTCATTACACGGAGGTCTTTCAGCAGGGGAATGTGGCGTATGCGATACCGGCTGGCGCGGTGAGGGACGCCGACCGGCTGCGGAATCTGGCTTCGTTTTTCTTCTGGACGTCGTGGTCGGCGTCGACAAATCGTCCTGGTCAGTCGATCAGTTACACGAACAATTGGCCGCACGAGCCGCTGGTGAATAATCGGCCGACGGGTGAGAACGTGGTGTGGACTGGGGTCAGCATCATCATGTTGTTGGCCGGGATTTCGGCGATGGTGTGGTGGTTTGCGGCGCGGGGTGACGACGCGAGTCCGGCGGCCGCACCGCAGGTCGATCCGCTGGAGAACTGGCAGCCGACTCCGTCGCAGCGGGCGACGATCAAATATTTCTGGGTGGTGGCCGCGTTGATTCTGGTCCAGATGCTTTTGGGAGTGATTACGGCCCATTACGGCGTCGAAGGGGACGGTTTTTACGGCATACCTTTATCGAAGTGGCTGCCGTACAGCGTCGCTCGGACCTGGCACGTGCAGGCGGGGCTGTTCTGGATTGCCACGGCGTGGTTAGGAGCGGGATTGTTTATCTGTCCGGTGGTGAGCAATCACGAGCCAGCGGGTCAGCGTCTGGGAGTGAATATCCTGTTTGGCGCGTTGTTGGTGGTGGTCGTCGGCTCTTTGGCCGGTGAGTGGCTCAGCATTCATCATTTTCTGGACGACGTGGCTTCGTTTTATTTCGGGCATCAGGGATACGAGTACGTTGATCTGGGCCGGGTCTGGCAGTTGGGCTTGATGGTCGGATTGTTGCTGTGGCTGGTGTTGATGCTGCGTGGGCTCTGGCCGGCATTGCGGCAGACGGGCGAATCGCGGCAGCTGGTGGCGCTGCTGGCGGTGGCATCCGGGGCCATTGCACTCTTCTATGGCGCCGGTTTGACCTGGGGGCGTCACACGCATCTGACGATGGTCGAGTACTGGCGGTGGTGGGTAGTGCATCTGTGGGTGGAGGGCTTCTTTGAGGTCTTTGCGACGACAGTGATCGCGTTTGTCTTCATGCGGCTGAATTTGATTCGCCCGCGTCACGCGGCGGCGGCGGCGCTATTATCCGCCACAATCTTTCTGTCGGGCGGCATTATCGGCACGTGCCATCACCTTTACTTCGCGGGGACACCGACGGTGGCATTGGCGTGGGGGGCCGTCTTCAGTGCTCTGGAAGTGGTGCCGCTGACGCTGGTTGGATTTGAGGCGAACGAAGATTTGCGCCGGTCTAGGCGCGCTGAGTGGCTGAGCCGTTACCGGTGGCCCATTTACTTCTTTGTGGCGGTGGCCTTCTGGAACATGGTCGGGGCCGGCCTGTTCGGTTTTATGATCAATCCGCCGATCGCTCTTTATTACATGCAGGGGCTGAACACGACTCCCGTGCATGGTCACGCGGCGTTGTTTGGTGTCTACGGCATGCTGGGCATTGGGCTGATGCTGTTGTGCCTGCGGGTCGTGATGCCAGCTCGGCCGTGGAAGGAGGGGGCCTTGCGGTTTGCCTTCTGGGGGATGAACGTGGGTCTGTTTGCGATGTGCGTATTGAGTCTGTTGCCGGTCGGCTTGCTGCAGACCTGGGCGTCAGTCGATCGCGGGTACTGGTATGCGCGCAGCGGTGAGTTCATGCAGGGCCAGTTGCTGCAGACGTTGCGGTGGATGCGGATCCCTGGCGACACGGTCTTTTTTCTGGGAGCGGTGGCGCTGGTGTGGTTCGTCGCCGGGCTGAAGACGGGCCATTCGTTCCGATCGGAGCCGGCCCGGACTGACCGGCACTAGAGACGGCCGGGGGATCGGTTTGCGTCCGGCGGGGTGCCCCATCATCTGCTATACTTGCCTCATCCGACCAACGCTCGTCGGTCGGTTGGCGCGTTCCTATGGGGATGATGAGCGGTGTCATGAGCAGAGCGCAGATGCTGGAAGCCATCCGTTCGGCCGGAGTGGTCGGGGCGGGAGGCGCCGGTTTTCCGACGTACAGGAAACTTGACAGCGCCGTTGAGCACATCATCGTCAACGGCGCGGAATGTGAGCCGTTGCTGGCGAAGGATCGTTGCGCGATGCTCTATGCGCGTGACGAGTTGCTCGCTGGTCTGGAGGTGATGCAGCAGCTCACCGGCGCTCGCCAAGTGACACTGGCCGTCAAGCACAAGAACCAGGATGTGGTGCGGGAGTACGAGCCGTACTTGAAGGAGCGTGGTTACCAGTCGCTGGTCTACGAGGATGTTTATCCGGCGGGCGACGAGTATGTGCTGGTCTATGAGGTGACCGGTCGGCGGATTCCGCCCGGTGGCTTGCCCCTCCAGGTCGGCTGTCTGGTCGACAACGTCGAGACGATCGTGAACATTGCTCGGGCGGTGGCCGGTCAGCCGGTGGTCGAAAAGTTTGTGACGATCTGCGGGGCCGTACGCCGACCCGTGACGACGGTCGTCCCGATCGGAATCAGCTTGGCGGAGTGCCTGGAGCTGGCGGGAGGGGCGACGGTGCCGAATCCGACCGTGCTGACGGGCGGGCTGATGATGGGGGGCGTGGCCGCGGACTTGGGTCAGCCGGTCACGAAGACGATGGGGGGCGTGATTGCGCTCCCTGCGGACCATTACCTTGTGCGCCGCAAGACGGCGTCCTCGGCGACGTATACGCGGATCGGCCATGGGCAATGCGACCAGTGTTCGCTGTGTACGGAACTCTGTCCTCGGTACACACTGGGGTATCCGATCCAGCCACACCTGGTGATGCGAACGTTGTTGATGACTGGTGAGCCGAAGAAGACGGGCAGCTTATGGGCTCAGTACTGTTGCGAGTGCAACATCTGTTCGTTGATCGCCTGTCCCGAGCAGCTCGACCCGAAAAACATCTGCGTCGACGCCAAGCAGGCGTTACGAGAACACAAGATGGGGCGGACAGCGGATGAACTGGAACGGCTCTTCGTCGAACCCCATCCGGCTCGCAAGGGTCGTGAGATTCCGATCTCGACGCTGTACCGACGTCTGGGTTTGACCGATTATGACCGGCCGGCTCCGTTCGAGCGGCTGGAGGTACGGCCGGGGCGCATCCGGATCCCGCTGCGGGCTCATATCGGTCAGCCGGCCAGTTCGGTAGTCAGTGTCGGGCAGCAGGTGAGTCGAGGGCAGGTGGTCGGCAACGTGGCCGCCGATCAGCTGGGATGTCCGGTTCATGCCAGTGTGGCGGGACGTGTGACAGCCATTGATGGCGAGTTCGTGGAACTGGCGGCCGGTGCGACGTGATTGAGCGTGACAGAGGAGCGACGCATGTCAGCGGTGGTGACCGAGTCGGGTGGCAAGGCGATTGGGATTGTCGAGACGTCGAGCATAGCGAAGGGATTTGCCATTGCGGACGCGATCATTAAAGCGGCCAATGTGCGGCTGGTCGTGAATCGTACGATCTGTCCGGGCAAGTACATGGTGTTAATCGGCGGGTCGGTCGACGCTGTGGCCGCCAGCATCGAGACGGGAGTCCGTATCGCCGCGCATACGCTGGTCGATCATTTCGTGATTCCCAATCTCCATCCGTCGGTCTTTCCGGCCATCAGTGGCGTGACGCACCTGCCCGAACTGAAGGCTCTGGGGGTCATCGAAGCATTCAGTGTGTCGTCGGTGATCGAAGCGGCTGACGCGGCAGTGAAGGCGGCTCAGGTCGAGCTGATCACGATCCACCTGGCGATGGCCATTGGCGGCAAGGGATTCGTGACAATGACCGGCGACGTGGCGTCCGTCGAACAGGCTGTCGCGGCGGGCGGCGCGGTGGTTGAACGTCGCGGGCTGCTGGTCGAGAAGGTGGTGATCCCTTCACCGAGCCCCGAGATAGTGCGCGAATTCATCTGATCAGGCGAACGGCGATCGGGGTGACGATTTCAGTCGACCCAGATGGAGCGGTCCCAGGAGGGCTCGACGCGCGGGATCGCCGCCTGTGGGAGGTGCCGCGAAGGCGATTTCCAGCCGGAAGAACGGGTCGGTGGCCCGATTGACCGAATCCCAGAGGTAGCAGGCCACTCCGCGCAATCCGTCCGATCGCGTGTTGTCTTGCTTTTGATAGTATTCGTCGGCCAGTCGTTCACCCAATCCGTTGGAGAACGCCACCAGATGGTCCGCCAGGCCCATGGCCGACTTCATGACATTCAAAGCCGTCGCCGCTCGCTGGCGCGACAGCTGCAGGTTGTATTCGTCCGAGCCGGTGCGATCGGTGACGCCATAAAACTCGAGTGCGCCGGATCCGGTTCCGAAGGATGCCATCGCCTGCGTGGCGGCGATCAGGATTCCCAGATGGTGTTCTGCAAGCAGCGTGGCCGAGTTGTTGGCGAAGCCGTTCAGGATCAGCAGGGCGCCGCCGCTGTTCGACGACGGGAACTCGAAGAACCGATCGGGCATAGGGATCAGCGTGAATTTTCCCGTGGGACTTTCTGTGAAGGTAAACATGGCGAGCTCCTGACTAGGGTGTCGAAGTCTGCCCGATGTGATCGGCCGCTCAGCGAAATCGTTGCTGGAAAAATTCCAATTCTTGGCAAATGCTGGGGGACCCGCTGGCTGGACGGGAAACCGGTCAATTGACCGGGGGCCCATGATTCTCTATAGTACCGCCATGCGAGGGAGGTCGCTACCTGTCCGCGGCAAGGGATCATCCCACCTCCTGTCTGCAACATGCTGCACACGCCTCTTTCTGCCCGTCCGCTCGGTTGCGGGCGGAGCACCTGACGTGACATGACCGTGGAGTTCATCATGCGATTCGCGCTGCTGACGATGAGTCTGGCCCTCTGGATCTCTGCGGCGCTGGCTGCCGATCTTCCCCGCAGCACTCCGGAAGAACAGGGAGTCGATTCGGCTCAGGTACTGAAATTCCTCACCGCCGCCGACCAGATCGATTCGATGAACAGCTTCATGCTCGTTCGTCACGGAAACGTCGTGGCCGAAGGCTGGTGGACTCCTTATCGGTCGAGTGCGCGGCATTCACTTTATTCGCTCAGCAAAAGCTTTACGTCGACGGCCGTCGGCTTGGCGATTGCCGAAGGCCAGCTCAAGCTGCACGATCCGGTGCTGAAGTTCTTTCCGGGAGATGTGCCGGATTCGCCCAGCAACAATCTGAAGGCGATGCGGGTGAGTGACCTGTTGCGCATGTCGACCGGTCATCAAGCTGAACCGCCACGTACGGAGAGCGAGCCGTGGACCAAGACGTTTCTCGCTCAGCCTGTGCCATTCAAACCGGGGACACACTTTCTGTACAACACATCGGCGACCTACATGCAGTCGGCTATCGTGCAGCAGGCGACCGGACAGAACTTGCTGGATTACCTCGGCCCGCGGCTGTTTGAGCCCCTGGGGATCGAAGATCCGACCTGGGAGATGAGTCCGCAGGGGGTTGCGACTGGTGGGTATGGGTTGAGTGTCCGAACCGAGGACATCGCGAAATTCGGGCAGCTCTATCTGCAGCGGGGCCAATGGAACGGACGGCAGCTGGTGCCGGCCGAATGGGTCGACTCCGCGACGTCCCTGCAGACCTCCAACGGAAGCAATCCCGACAGTGATTGGGACCAGGGGTACGGCTACCAGTTCTGGCGATGTCGGCACGGCGCCTATCGTGGTGACGGCGCCTTTGGTCAGTACTGCATCGTGCTCCCCGAACAGGACGCCGTGATCGCGATCACCAGCGGCGTCAAGGACATGCAGCAGGTGCTGAACCTCGTCTGGGAACATCTCCTTCCGGCCCTGCACGCGGATCGATTGCCAGCCAACGACCAGGATCTCGCCCCGCTGCGGTCCAAACTGCAGGGACTGACCGTGAAAATGCCCTCCAGCGCCGACTCGCGCCCCGACGTGACCGGTCGGCGCTATGAGTTTCCTGAGAACGACATGAAGCTGCAATCGATCGAGTTGCGGCCTGGCGCGGCCGATGGAGATGAGATTCTGGTGATGTACACGGCGGACGGCGAGCAGCGGATTGAGTCAGGTCGTGGAAGCTGGATCGACGGACGCGTCCGCTGGGGGAATCGTCCGGAGCAGCCGGCGGCCGTGTCGGGCGGCTGGTCCGGTTCGACTTACACGATCAAGATCTGTTTCTACGAGACCCCCTTTATCGTCACCGCGACGCTCGATTTCCGCGACGATCAGGTCGTGTTCAACTCGGAATCGAACGTCGGGTTCGGCGCGACAAAACAGCCCGAGCTGGTCGGCAACGGTCGGTGAGGCAACGCATCACCGACGCTGATCACGGAGCCTTGATGTCGTAGCAAAACAGCACGTTCTGGTCACGCAGGTACAGCTTGCCGTTGGCGATTACCGGGTGGGACCAGGCAGGCGAATCGCTCCGCTCTGGCTGCTCGAACCGCCCCCGCTCGACATATTCCTTGCGATTCGGTTCGATCAGCAGCATGGTTCCTTCTTCGGTCCGGTAATACAGCCGGCCGTCAGCCATGGTCAGTGCGCCCTTGGGAGCCTTGCGGTCGTGCCAGAGTTCTTCGCCGGTCTGAAAATCCAGGCAGACGAGGTAACCGCCGCCATTGCCACCGTTGGCTCCGTAGAGACAGCCGTCGTGGACAATCATGCCGCCATGATGGTTCTGCATGCGGTTCGTGAAATAGACCTCTTCCGCCTTCACTTCGCCGCTGACGTCTTTGCTGAGCTTCACCAGACCGCCACCGGCGTTGTAGGCCGAAGCGGCAAAGACTTGGCCATCGATAAAGATCGGACTCGAGCAGTTGATCCCCATGCGGTTGGCCGGTCGGTCATACCGCCACAGCAGCTTGCCGTCGTCCGCCGCAATCCCGACCAGGGCCTTCGCCGTCAGCTGCACGTATTGCCGCTGACCGTCGAAGTCGATGGCGATCGCCGAAGCATAGCCGGCCCCTGACGCCGGACCGCGCCCGAATCCACCTCGCCCGCCACGTCCCCCCGGTCCACGTTCTCCTGGTCCACGTTCTCCGCCCGGTCCGCGACCGCCACCCGGAGGCCCACCACCCGGAGGTCCGTTCCCCGCAGCGGGGCCACCCGGGTTCTCGCCGGTCGGATTTTCGGCTGCTGGGACCTGGGTTTTCCAGAGCAGGCTGCCGTCGGCCTTATTCAGTGCCACGACGGTCGCTTCGTCACCGCCGGGGGTGCAGATAATCTTGTCGCCATCGATCAGCGGCGATTCGTTGAACCGCCACATGGGAACGCGCCCGCCGAAGTCCTGCGTCAGGCTTACCGTCCAGAGGACTTTCCCATCCTTGGCTTCCAGGCAGGCGAGCGTCCCGCCGGCTCCGAGAACATAGAGCCGATCGCCGTCGACGGTGGGGCTGCATCCTGGCCCTTCCACTCCTTGCGGGGGTCCTTCGCGATGAGCGGGTCCGATTTTGCTGACCCACACTTCCTCACCGTTCTTTTCCGACAGTGCCCAGACGACCTCGTCGTCCCCGCGATTGCTCATGCCGTAGATCCGTCCAGCGGCAATGGTCGGCGCGCTGTAGCCGCCGCCCAGATTGGACACCTTCCAGGCGACGGGCGGCCCATCGGCAGTCCATTCCTGCAGCAGGCCGGTTTCTCGCGAGACCGCGTCGCGCTGCGGTCCTTGCCACTGCGGCCAGTCGAACGGCCCGGCTGGATCAGCACTGGCGACCGACGTGATCAAGGTCATGGCCAGGCAACGGATGACACATTTCATCGAGCGTGCTCCCCAAGGGCTACAGTTCATGGCGCACCACGGCGTTCAGTATCACTGATACGGAAAGTCTCCGGCGGCTCAACATGGGGGCCAGCGAAAATATCAGCCAGACGGCACCCAGCGTCGGTTCCGGAACCCGCGATCATTCACGGGGCCAGGCCTGGATCATTTCTCTACCGACGCGGGCTCGAGCTGCGGCAACTCGGCAGCACCATCAGGAAATAGCTTCAAGAAGGTCGACCGGTATTGCTCAAAGACTCGTTTCATTTCCTCTTGCTGGTAGTCGTAATCGCCCTCTTGAATATCCTTGGCCAGTTTCCGCAGGCAGTCGAGCAGCAGGTCTCGAGCCCGCCGGGGCTCGCCCCGTTCGTGCCAGATCTCAGCGAGAAGTGTCATCGACTCCGAGAAATGGTATTCCTTGGATTCCTCACGGTATTTATCCAGTAGCCGTTCAGCCAGGTCGCGGCGGCCTACTTTGAAAGCCGCTTTGCCCAGCACATCCAGGTCCAAGTCGAATTCCGCGTCCCCAGCCAGACGCTCTACCATGGCAGCTACCTCCTCCTGCCGACCGAGAGCCAAACAGGCGTCGACATAGGATTCGAAATGCAGCCCCAGGAAACTATAACCACGGAGCAGCCCAGAGCGAATCGAAGGGTCTGATTCGAGGGCCATCCTCAACAGTTCTGTATACGCTCCTACCCGCACCTCCTCAGGACGACCACCACGAACTTCCGCGACCGAAGTAACGTAACGGTCCAGATTCTCCGACAAGGGACCGCTCCAGCTGAGGAGTTCACGCTGGCGAGTCGGTTTTGCCGTCAGAAACTCCTTCATCAGTTTCTCATAGGCGGCGATGATTTCTTGGGCGGGCCGGCCGGGAGAAGGCGGCGTCAAGAACTTCGTCCGATCGACCGGTTCCAGCAGCCCCAGCAAGTGACGCCCCAGATGGATCCACAATACCGTACCGGTGCCGGTGTTCTCCGGCTGTTCCGATTTCGCGTACCAGGCACTGCGAGGCCCGTCGAGGACCACCCAGCCCATCTGGCCGTCCCGCAGTGCAGTGGCGATTGCCACCCGCTTGGATCCATAATTCAATTCATCGGACAGCTTCGCCAGCATCTCGATGCGAGCTGACTCCAGCCCTCCGGCAGTCCACTGGGCGAGCATCGGTGCGAACACGGCCGGATCGTCGACGACTGACGCTTCGATCAGCTCGGTCTGCGCCAGCTCCCACGCACAGTGAATCGCGTAGATATCTTCTGGCGGGCGCTGCGACATGTGCTGTCCGAAGAAAACCCACGTATGGCTCCCGACCACACCGACATCGGACTGATCGTCGGCCAGGCCATACGGGTCGACTGATCGGAAACGGACAATCCAGAACGGTTTCAGTTCTTTCTCGGGGGGCCACTTCAGCTCGCGATGCTCGACCACCGTCACTTCGTCCGGCGATCGACCCAGCTCGGACGGGTCGGCCAGCCATTGAGCGAGCTCGGCCCGCGCTCGAAATCCCGGATCGTTTACCGCGGACGGAATCAGATCGCCGCGTTTCAGTTCTTCCAAGTACTTCACAGCCGTCGCCGAATGATTGACGTCCAGGCTGAACTGCTTCAGCACATCCAGGCCCGACTCGCGTCCCAGCTTGGCGGCGGCCCATCCCGCTTCCAGACGGACCAGCTCGTTGGGATGAGCCTCGGCAATCTTCAGCAGCTGGTCCTGGTATTCGCGTTCCAGAAATGCGATCGCCGTGGTGGCGCTCTGAGCGCTATCGCGTCCTTCGGGATCGCTGTCCTCGAGCAACTCGGCGAGCCGCTTGGCGCCGGCGGCCGAGTTGAACGGGTGTCGCGGCAGGTGGCCTTCAACTGCCTGCTCATTAGCTGAATCCAACAGCGCCACCGCTGCAAACCCGCTGGGCGGCGTCTCACTGAGCGATCGGTAGATCGAGTCGCGATAGGTCGTGTCCTGGGCGACCATCTCGAAGACGGCCGTCCACATCTGCGAGTCGGGTGCCAGTGGCGCCCGGACTGCCCCCACAATGCGCTCGGCTCCCAGCGGGGATTCGTACATCGTCATGATTTCCAATGCGTACAGCAGGTGGTCGGAGTCTTCAGTTGGACCGCTCGCCAGCATCGCGTCATAAACGCGCGCCAGCTGCGGAATCCCTTCGTCTCGCAACACGGCGAACGCTGGAACCTCAAAACTTTCGATATTCTCGAACAGCGAAGTCAGCGCCCTCAGAATGCTGATGTCGGCCGCAGCCTTGTCGTCAGCCTGCTCAGCATCATCAGTCGGAGGCAGCTGGAGCGGCAATTGCTTGAGCGCTTCACAGATGGCTCGGGCATCCTTCTTGGACGAGATCTCGTAATATTCAAATTCCCTCAGCTCCGCTGCCAGATCGCCACCCGGGCGCATTCCGCGCCGGATGGCCCGCTGCAACGGACTCGACAGAAAGAACAGGCCGCCGGGTGCCGTCGAACTCTTTGCTTCAGTCGACTGGTCAGCTTTCGATGGTTCGTTCTGAGCTGGCGCAGCCTGATCAGCTGCGGTGCCGGTCGCGGATGGAGTAACCGACTGGGCTTGAGCCATAAGGCGGGCAGAAGCGAACGAGCCCAGCAGGGCGACGGAAGCCAGCAGCAGTCGCCGGAGGGAAGTGAGATGGATGGGGCTCATGGGGAATGCCATTGAGTGGAATGACGCCGGCCTGTCGCGGGGCATGGCGCCGATGCCACGAACTCGCGGGTCGCCATTCGGCAGCCGGTGGTCCGATTGTCGGCTGGGCGGGTATCGAGTGTCAAGAATCACCGGCCCATTGGGAGCAGATAGGCCGCTTAACGGGCATTTGGTAAGATGGTCCTTGGGGGGCAGGAGTGGAGAGAGGGTGTCGGGTCTGGCGACAGTTAAGTCTGTGAATTGTCGCGAATCTGCCCGCGGCTGGGGTTATTCACAAGGGGGATCGAACATGTTGCTGGGAACTGCGGCTCCGTCAGCCAGTCGGGAAACGCTGGCGTTTATTGACCGGGAACACCGGATGTTGATTGGGGGCCAGTGGGTGGCGGCCGAATCGGGCCAGACGCTGCCGATCAAGAACCCGGCCACTGGTGAGACGATCGCTCATGTGGCGGCGGGTGACAAAGCCGACATCGACCGCGCGGTGGCTGCCGCACGACAGGCGTTTGAGTCGGGACGCTGGCCGAAGCTCACTCCGTCGGAACGTGGCAAACTGCTATGGAAACTGGCCGACTTGTTGGAAGAGCATCTCGATGAGTTCGCGGAGATTGAGTCGCTGGACAACGGCAAGCCACGTGCGGTGGCAGCGGTGGCCGACGTTCCGTTGGCTGTCGACCTGTTCCGATACATGGCGGGCTGGGCGACTAAGGTGGAAGGGTCCACGATTCCCATCTCAGTCCCCTATCTGACTGGGGCCGAGTTCCATTCGTACACGCTGCGCGAGCCGGTAGGAGTGGTCGGTCAGATCATCCCCTGGAACTTTCCTCTGCTGATGGCCGCCTGGAAGCTGGGGCCGGCCTTGGCGGTCGGCTGCACCGTCGTGTTGAAGGTGGCCGAAGAGACGCCACTGAGCGCCCTGCGACTGGGCCAGTTGATACAGCAGGCGGGTTTTCCGGCCGGCGTGGTGAACATCGTAACCGGATTGGGCGAGACGGCGGGCGCGGCACTGTCGGCTCATCCCGATGTCGATAAGGTCGCCTTCACGGGATCGACGGAAGTCGGGAAGTTGATCGTGCAGGCGGCCGGCAAGACCAACCTCAAGAAGGTGACGTTGGAGCTGGGCGGAAAGAGCCCGAACATTGTGCTGCCGGATGCCGATCTGTCAACGGCCATCGGTGGAGCGGCCAATGCGATCTTCTTCAATCACGGCCAGTGCTGCTGCGCTGGCTCACGTTTGTATGTCCACCGCAGCCAGTTTGATGAAGTGGTGGAAGGCGTGGCGCAGAGGGCGCGACAGATCAAGCTCGGACCAGGTATGCATCCGGAGACGGGCATGGGACCGATGGTGTCGCAGATTCAGCAGGACCGCGTCTGCCGCTATCTCGACTCAGGTATCGAGGAAGGGGCTCAAGCCGTGGTCGGCGGGAAGCGATGTGAGGGCGACGGTTATTTCATCGAACCGACGGTGCTGATCGATACCCGGCCCGACATGCTGGTGATGCGCGAGGAGATCTTTGGCCCGGTCGTCGCTGCCGTAGCTTATGACGATCTGGACGAGCTAGTAGCAGCCGCCAACAACAGCATCTACGGGCTGGCCGCGGCCGTCTGGACCCGCGACATCAGCCAGGGGCATCGAATTGCTCGACAGCTGCGAGCGGGGAGCGTGTGGGTCAACTGCTACAACGTCTTCGATGCGGCGCTACCGTTTGGCGGCTACAAGCAGTCCGGATGGGGCCGCGAAATGGGACGCGAGGCAATTGATCTGTACACCGAAACCAAAGCGGTGACGGTGCAGTTGTAATCACCACCTGTGGACGCCAGAACGATTGGAATTGCTCAGCTGAGATCAAACAGCATGATCTCGGCTGAGTCGGCAGCGACGATGCTCAGCCGAGTAGTCTGGCTGACGGCCAGTCCGTCGGCGGTCTGCAGTGTGATTCCGTTGACGGTGACAGATCCGCGTAGCACCTGCAGCCAAGCATGACGGTCTTCTGCCAGGTCGTGGTCGAGCTGATGTCCGGCATCGAGTGAACTCAGGTAGATCCTCGCGTCCTGGTGGATCAGCAGCGATTCCTGGGCGGCGTCACGCGACGCGACGAGCCGCAGACGGTTTCGGCGCTCTTCGGCCGGAAACTGCTTCTGCTCGTAGCTGGGTTCGATCCGCTTACGCTCCGGGAAGAGCCAGATCTGGTAGAGGTGTACTTGTTGGTCTTCCGACGGATTGAACTCGCTGTGCGTGATCCCCGTTCCGGCCGACATTCGCTGGAACTCGCCCGCCTTCAGCACTTCGACGTTGCCCATCGAGTCTCGATGGGCTAAGGCACCTTCGAGTACATAGGTGACAATCTCCATGTCATGGTGCGGGTGCTCGCCGAATCCGTGTCCAGGAGCGATGAAGTCCTCGTTCATGACTCGCAGCGATCGGAAGCCCATGTGACGCGGGTCGCGATAGTCAGCGAATGAGAACGTGTGGTAAGTGTCCAGCCACCCGTGGTTGGCGTGTCCCCGGTCAGTTGCTCGGCGGACATTCATCAGCTTGAGCCTCAAGTTGTAGTCCCCGGTGCGCACAGTGCTGTACCATTATCACTGTGTATTGCCGGATCGATCCAGGTCAATTTTCTGGTCGCCGTTGGGCTTCAGAATCTCTCGGCCGGGGGGCGTCGTTACATTCGGGCCGAGCCGATCGCGATGTGCGGGATTTCGATCAGAATCGGACGGTGTGGCCAGGCTGCTCTGGGCCTCCGACAGCAGCTTCTGGGCGCAGGGCCGCTCGTACCAGGTATCCCAGTAACGGCTTCGGGTGAGATCATCCGCTGAGCGGTCGTCGGCTGCGGCCATCCATTCCCTGGCCAGCTGCAGGCATTGCTGAGCTTCGGCGGTGCGGTTCAGGCGGTGGAGAGCCATCGCCTGAAATGCGTAGTCCCAAGGACGGAGCTGGTGGATGGGCCGCATCGCCTCAAAGCATGCCACGGCTTCGGCATCTCGGCCCGCTCGATAAAGTGCCGCTCCACGCACGCGTTCGGCGTCGGCATACCAAGTCGCGGCCAGGTCGGCGAGCTGGAGCAGGCGAGCGGCGGCTTCGGTCGGGACTGGCGCGACGACATAGGCTTCAACGACGTCGTGTGCGACGGCCTTATCGGTCGTCTGGTGATATTCCTCGAGCATGGCGTCGCAGATTCTGCGGTAGCCCGACATGTCGTCGGCCAGAAAACGGCACAATGCTTCCGATCGGACCAGCTTCGATTCATGGAGCGATTGCAGAGAGGCAGCTGCAAACTCTTCCGCGGCGGCCAGCATCTGCCCCGTTTCAGCCAGTGTCAGGGCGCGATTCTTGTGCTGATCGAGCTGAATGCGAACATCGTCCGGACGCAACTCAAGGCCGCGCTGGAACTCACGCTCCGCAGCGGATCTGCGATTCAATCCCGCCAGGGCCTGACCGCGCAGTCGATGGATCCGCGGGTCACCCGCTTGCGGAACTTGCAGCAATCGATGTGCCTCACGCAGTAGCAACTGATACTCGAGAAACTCCGCTTCATGAATCGGCCAGATGCCGTCCAGACCGGCTTGAAATCCCCGCGCGTGGTCCTGACGCTGGTAGGTGGCCTCAATCCAGGCGTCGTTGGCTTGCGCGGCCTGATCGAGGTATTGACGAGCCTGACTCCCCTGCCCCAGCTGAAACGTGGCCATGGCCAGCGGCGGGTAGGCGAGCGAAGCCATCGATGCACTGGATTGACTCGATTCCAGCAGCCGGTCGACGGCGATCTGGAAGTTTCCGGCGCGATAGTGAGCCAGACCGGCTACGTAGAGCGAACGGGGCAGATCGGAGTCGGCCGACGTTTTGACAGCCTTTTCGGCGAGTTGGACGTACCAGTCGTTCGGATCGTCGTTCCCTGTGTGTGGCAGCAGGCAACGAACCCGCGCGACATCGGTCATCGACCCCGACGAGACAGTCCCTCGAAACGCGAGCCGCATTTCATTCATCAATGCCTGCAGTGACTGGGAGTCATCAGCGAAGGCCAGCAGCGTGGCTCGCGACCACCACGGACCCGAATCAAGTGTCCGGCTCCCCGCCGCAAACGCTCGAGCATGGTCGGCCGCGGCCAAGTCCCACAAGCCCAACCGTGAATACATCCGGCCTCGCTCGTTCCACAGCGGTGCGTGATCGGGTCGCAGCAGGATGGCACGGGTCAGGCACCGATCGGCGTCGTCCCATCTGAGCCACTCTGTATACTGTCGTCCCCGCTCCATCAACGCAGTGGCCTGTTGCAACTTGGTCAGGCCAACTCGAATTTCCTGTTCGCGGAGTACGGCTTCCTGTCGCGCCCGCTGTTCGCTGGCCCGAGCTTGTTCGGCATCGTGCCACTTCCAGGTGATCCCTGCCGCAGCCGCTCCAATCGCTCCCACTAAGGCCGCCGTGAGTCCCGAGAGAGCCGGATTCCGCAAGCTCCATCGCCACCATCGTTCGAAGAACCCGATCGTACGCGCATGAATCGGCTCGCCTCGGACAAACCGGCGCAGGTCGTCAGCCAGAGCTGACGCCGATCCGTAGCGGCACGCCAGGTCCTTGGCCATCGCCCGCAAGCAGATCGTCTCCAGATCACGGGGGACTTCGGGGTTCAAGCTTCTTGGCCGCCGCGGTTCGCGATGAATCACATCGTACAGGATCATGCGGCTAGTCCCGCCAAACGGTAGCTCGCCCGTCAACAACTGATAGAGAATCGCTCCGAGGCTGTATACGTCGGTGCGGCCGTCGGTCTGGTGCGCATCGCCGCGAGCCTGCTCGGGGCTCATGTAAGCCGGTGTCCCCAGTATCTGGCCTTCCATGGTCACGGTGGCGTCGCCATGGTCGCGGCGAGCCAAGCCGAAATCCATGATCCGGGGCCGCTGCTGTTCGTCCAACATGATGTTCGACGGTTTGATGTCGCGGTGGATCACTCCCATGTTGTGGGCGTACCCCACCGCGTCGGCGATCGTCGCGATCAGTTCGGCCGCTTCGCGCGGAGTGGGACGCCAGACGACCAGCACATCTGCCAGCGTCACGCCGCGGACAAACTCGCTGATCAAATACGGGTGATTGCGCCAGCGACCAATGCCGTATACCGTGACAATCAACGGATGTCGGAGCTGAGCCACGCTGCGAGCTTCCCGCTGAAACCGATCGAAAATCGCCGGGTCCGCCAGCTCGCCCGATCGGGGGACTTTGATGGCAACCGTCCGGTCAAGTTCGCGATCGCGGGCTCGATAGACCGCGCCGAACGATCCCACTCCTATCAGCTGCTCGATTTCATAGTTTCCAATAACCGCCGGCAGCGGCTCTTCCAGCGACTCTTCCTCCAGCACGGTGTGGAACGCGATCTGGTCGGCGATTGCCTGTGCGTAGTCGGGAAACCTTCGGCCGTACTCCTCCGCCGATACGCTCAGCTGGTACTCTTCACGCAACAGATAGTCGTGATAAATCAGGTCGAGCACGGCGTCAGGTGACCGGCAGATCTCCGGAAATCGAGCCAGATACTCCTCCGCCGGACAGCGGTCTCCCTGCCGCCAGCGGCGAGCCTGATCCTGGCGAGCCAGGTGGGATAGCTGGTTGGGTTCGTTCGCGTAGACTGCATATAAGTCGGCAGGGCCACCGTCGGCTAACGGAGGGAGGCTTGTCGGGGCCACGTCGTCTGATGAGTCGAGTTCCGGTCCGCTCATCGATGCCGTCTCCGCTGGAGTCAATCGTTGAGCAGATTGGGAACGCCGAGTGATCTGCTGATGCGGTCGAGTGCCCGGGTGAGCTGCATGCGTCGGGCCTGTGCTGTGCCACCCAGTTGAGCGGCGATCGCGTCCCAAGTGTGGCCTTCCGAACGCAGGTCGGCGATCCGACTTTCCTCCGGCGTCAGTTCGGCCCTCATTCGCACGATCAATTCTCGATTCGCAAGGGAATCGAGCAACGGCGGGTCGGAGGTGGCCACATTCCAGAGGCCAATGTCAGTGGGTTCAGTCCGCCGGACGTCGCGTCTGAGTTGAAACTGCTTGCGCGCGGCCGAGGCAAGTTTATTCCGAGTCATTTGAATCAGTAAACCTACCAGCTGGTCGGGTCGATCAAGATCGTACTCACCTCCCGCCGTACGCAGAAAGAAACTCGCCAGGACGGACTGAGTGATATCCAGGGAGTCGAGCGACCGCCGCAACATGGGATGATGAAGTCGCAGGCGGACTTCGCGCCGTATCAGCGGTTCGTATCGTTGGACCAGCCGCATCGCGGCACCTTCGTCCCCCGCGCGAACCTGGCGGATCAATTGTCGAAACTCATCCAGTTCAAACATCGCGTTGGCGACCATCGAGAGGGTCCTGCGGCGATCGGCCGTTCAGCCATACCGCCAACTATCCTAGCACGCCGCGCGGAGAATTTTTTGAGGGGGAGTGTGCGATTTGACTGGATTCGGCGATTTCATCCGAAGAGAATCCCCACCTCGGCTGACCGGCGTTCGTCGGCCAACCGGGTGCCGGAGCCAGCAGGAGGGGGCCAGAACCGACCATGAAGCGCCATTACTCCCCGTCACTTACCGGCCGCCAGTCGTTCCTGAAGCGATTCCGACGGCGTCGCGTCGGAGCTCGTGGCGCTATCTGGCCTGCCGCGGCTGTGCTGATAGCTGTGGGGCTGGCGCCGAGCCCCGAGGTGGCTCGAGCCGTGACTCTGGAAATGGAGTATTCCGACGAGGGATCACCGTTACCGCATCCAGAGAACCCCGCCTGGGACCCGGACGGGCGGATCCTGAAGGCCCATTTCGAGGCCGCCAAGAAAATCTGGGAGACGCTGTTGCCCGGTCCGAAGGTCTACACGTTCGACTTCCAGTGGGACGACGACATTGGCAGCGACGTCCTCGGACTCACGACCGACTCGGCCATCGACACCTTCATAGAGATCAATCCGAAGCATGATTGGTTTGCCGACCCGACTCCAAGAGACGACGTCGAATTCAAAGGGACGAATGGGCCAGTGCAGACACTCTACGGCGGCCTGCCCCTGTCGGCAAAGACAAACTATTTCCTGGGGACGCAGCCTCCTGGCTCGCTGGAAGTCGGTTATCAGGCCCCGGGCGATGAAAACTTCAGCAACGCTACCGGTTCCACGACCGTCAACGCTAAGAATGGTTTCGATCTGTTGACCGTTATCGTCCACGAAATAGGCCATGTGCTGGGGATCGGAGAGCACCTCGGTGCCGAGGTCTATATTCTTCGTCCCGAGCATGTCGGAGGTTTGGAAGGCGTTATTGTATTGGGGGACGAGAACGGAGGGGGGCACCTGGCAGGTCAGAACCAGATCCCCTACCTGATGTGCGATCATTGCGGCGTGGCCGGCGAACGACGCTATCCTTCGGCGACCGACGTGCTGGCCATAGCCGCTGAGAACGGGTTCTCGACGGTGCATCTGCAGCGAGTGGGGAGTTTATCGGACGGAGCCTGGAATCAGCCCAGCCGCTGGTTGGGAGGAGCTGTCCCCGACGGAACTCAAGATGTCTACATCCGGCACGGCGGGGCGGTCCTTCTGGACAATGACGCGGCCATGAAGAACCTGACCATCGGACTGGCAAATTCGGTCGATGTGAATTCCCGGCGGTTGGCCGCCACCGGGACGCTCGATGTCACCGGCGGCATCGTCACGGTCGGGGCCGGAGGCAAACTGGAGGCCGATACGATCGTCATGTCACCTGGTAGCCTGGTGACGACTGTCGACTCCACCGTTCGCTTCAATCGATTGCAGACGGGCAACGTGACCAATGTCAGCTTCCAGGGCAACGTTGGGATCGGAACGGGCACGGGAGCCGCACCGACGATTCAAGTGGTTGCGGCCAAAGACGCGAAAGGCGAGCTGGTCGATACCAATTGGCAGATCGCTCAGAATCTGGGCGTGGGCGACGCCGGCCGAGCGGTCTTCCTGGAGATCGGTCGGCAGGTGCGATTCAGCAGCGCGAGTGGTACCATCGGCTCGAACTTCGTCACGGACTCCGGTGGTTATGTTTCCATTGAGGGACGTGGTGCTGAATGGACCATCGCCGGGCCGCTTCAGATGCACGTGGGCAGTCTGGTAATCGACGGGTCGGATGAACTGGGCTACGGCCGAGTTGACTCCGGACCCGCGAGTCTCGGGAGCAGCAACGGCTACACGTCCGCCGTAGTGAACGGCGGAACCTGGGTCGTCCGCGGGGACATGAGTGTAGGTAACGGATCGGGACCCGTCGATATGCGTATCGACAATGTCGGTTTCTTGCGCGTGGACGGAACGCTGCGTCTCGAAGGAGTCCCCGATCACCCGGCCCAGTTGGATCTCTATCGAGGCGCTTTTCTGGAAGTCGGCGGGCAGGTGACCGTTGGGCCGTTAGGGATTGTCACCTATCACGACTCCACACGTTCCGGTGAAAGATTCTTTCGCGTCGGTTCGTTCGATAACCTGGGAAGTGCGGGCTCTACGGCCGGCGGTTTGACGCGGTTCGTCGATCAGTCGCGTGTCGGCACCAGTGTGTTCATCAATCGCGCCGGCGAGTCGACTTTCGGCGGAGGTGGGGCCACTGAGTTTCGCGACCAGGCCTCAGCCGACGAAGCTCGCATCGATAACTTCGCCGGCCAACTGGGGTTTTACAGTGGAGCGACACGCTTCTATGGTTCGTCGACCGCCGCCCAGGCCAAGATCTACAATCATCCGGGCCGCCCGACCGTTCAGGCACAGATCGAATTTCACGACCAGTCTACCGGCGGGCAGGGCGAGTTTATCAACTTGGCCGGGTCGATCGGTGTTTCCAGTGGCGGGGCCATCCTGTTTTTTGATCAGTCGTCGGCGGGCACCGGACGTTATGCCAATCTCGGCGAAGGCGGAAGTATCGTGTTTGCCGGCCAGTCGACCGCTGCTCAGGCAGTGATTGACACCACCGATAATATCGGGAGTGGCAATAGCTTTGTGCGATTCAAAGAGGACGCGAAGGCCGGAAGCGCCGACATTACCATTCGCGGCAACAACTACATTGGTCTCGACGATCGCGCGAACGCCGAGTCGGCGACTATTCGTCTGCTGCGATCTTCGCTCCCCGCCGGCAGCACCATCGGCGGGATACTCACCGTCTCCGGCGGTTCGCTGGGAACCAGTACCATCACGGCCGAAGGGGGCGGATTTGCGTCCAGCAGCGCGTCGATTTTTGTCAGCGGAGCGCAGAGCAGCGTGGACCGTGCCAAGATTGACTTGGGTGGAGCGAGCTTTGCAAGTGTCATTCCTGCCACCTTGCGGCTCAGCGGAGGCGCTCAGCTCGGTGCCGCTCAGATTACCGCTCGCAGCGGCGTGAACGGTGGCGCAGGAGCCAGCATCACACTGGTCGGTAGCGGACTTGATTCACCAGGCGCGCGTATCGTGCTGGAACCAGGCGCACTGCTGGATATTTCAGCCAATCGATTCTCCGGCGAAACCAAGCTGGGCTCTGTCAGTGGAGCTGGATCGATCGTGTTGGGAGGTGTTGCTCTGCAAGTCGGCGCCTTGGGGCTCGACGATACCCTCTCCGGAACCATCGCGGACGGCGCCGGACTGACGCCGGGCGGCAAGCTGACGAAGGTTGGACCGGGGACTCTGACACTGTCCGGTCAAAACGTTTACTCTGGTCTGACGTCGGTCGAAGCTGGCACCATGATCCTTGACGGCTCAGTGGCGGGAGACGTGGTCGTGCAAGGGGGAGTGCTGCGGGGGATCGGGACGGTGGGTGGAAAAGTGGCCGTCAATGGAGGTCTTTTTGAGCCGGGCAATTCGCCTGGTACTTTCACGCTGAGCGGCCTGCAACTTGGCCCTGACGCCATGCTGCGGTACGAACTCGGTGCGACGCGCGACCGGATCATGCTGAGTACCGCTGGCCAAGTGCAGCTCGGCGGTTCGCTGGAACTCGTCCTGCCCGATCCCATCGGCACTCCGTATGGCTCGACGTACACGCTGTTCGAAGGCCCCGGAGTGTCGCTCTCGGGTGCGTTTGATCAGGTGGTTTCGGCGGACGGTGTTCTGTGGGACACGTCGGCACTGTCCACCAGTGGTCAGGTCACGCTATTGTCGCTGGTCGGCGATTCCAGTCAGGACCACGATATCGACTCGGAAGATCTGCTCAACTTCCTAGCTAACTGGACCGGATCGGATTATGAGCCGGGCGACAAGACCTGGAGCGACGGCGACTATGACGGCGATGGCGATGTCGATACGAGCGACCTGCTGCAGTTTCTGTCAGCGTGGACCGGGCCCAGGGCCGCGATGGCCGTTCCGGAGCCGTCGACTTCGGTGCTCGGTCTGCTGGTGGGGCTGGCAGGCTGGCTTCATCGGCGGCGAACTTGAATCTCGGCCTTGGCTGTGATAGCGTGTTCCTGCGGCTCAGAGCGGTGAATGACCATAATTCTCTGTGAAACCGGTCGGCTCACTCACCAAGGCGGAACCTGTCATGGCTAACTGTGAACTTGACGCGAACGAATTTCCGATCACCCCGTCACCGCTCGACATCAGTTTCGATGCTCGAAACCTGGCAGTTATTCTGCTGTTGGTGATGGTCTGGGGGCTCGGCGTCCCCGCTGTCACGGCTTGGAGTGCCGAGGACGGGGCATCGAGTTCGCTGCAGAAGATGGTGGATGACTTCGAAGCATATCGAGGCAACGACCAGCTTGGAAAAGCATGGTACAAGCCGCATCATGGTGCGCCTTTGAAATTGACTTTGGAGTCAGCTGAGATTGGTGGTGGTCGCCAGTCGCTAAAGATCGAGTACGCGACAACCGCTGCGGCCGAGACTCACTACGCTCCATTTTGCCGAGTAGCACGCTGGGATCTGTCAGGATGCCAGGCGGTAAAGTTCTGGCTGAAGCCTGACGGTTCGGGCCGACAGTTGACGTTTGAACTGAACGCTGCGAACCGTGAAGGGGATAACATCCACGATCTGTGGAGTTACAAAATCTCGCTGGACAAAGGCGATACGAATCCACGTTGGGTGACGATCCCGTTCTCGCGGCTGACGCATAACACAAAGTTTGCTGATTCCACCGAGACGAACCCGGTCTTCCTGCCCGGGGGGGTGATTGAAGTGGCTTTCTACATCGGTGGCCGGAACGATGAGCCGGGAGAGGGCGTTTATCTGATCGACGAGATCACAGCGGTTGGCGATCCGCAGTTGGCGGGATCGGACAACTGGCCTCAGTTCCGTGGCCGGAACGGTCAAGGCCGGTCGACGGAGCTCAACCTGCCGCTGAAGTGGACGGCGACCGAGAATATTGCTTGGCGCACTCCGGTGCCGGGGGAATCATGGTCGTCGCCGATTGTCTGGCAGGACCGCGTCTTTCTGACGACGGCCACGGAGGAAGGAAAGTCGTGCCGAGTGTTGGCCATCGATCGCAAGTCGGGCTCGGTGCTGTGGGATCGAGAGGTCTTCCAGCAGGACTTGAAGCGGAAGGAAGATCGCAACAGCTACGCCACGCCGACGCCGGCGACGGACGGTGAGCGAATCTACGCGTGCTTTGGCGATGGGAGCTTTGCCGCCGTTGACTGGGACGGAAATGTCGTCTGGACCAACCGGGATTATCCGTTTTACGGTCAGCATGGGTTGGGCACTTCACCCATCCTGCACGACGGACTGCTGATCATGGCCCGCGACGGCAGCAGCGATGGTGACGACAAAAAGCTGGGTTGGCAGACTCCGTGGGACCAGTCCTACGTGTTGGCACTGGACGCGAAGACGGGCCAGGAACGCTGGAAAGGTCGACGCGGTCTGTCGCGGATCTCGCACGGAGTCCCCTGTATCTGGGAACACACCGGTCAAGCTCAAGTGGTTTCCGAAGCGGGTGACGTGGTGCAGGGGTTCGATATTCGCACGGGCGAGCGGTTATGGAGCAGCGAAGTGGCTGGCGAAGGGAAAGTGCCGTCGACCGTGTTGGGGCCGGGGATGGTCTTTACCGCCGGTGGCTGGGGCGGCAAGGAGACGATCAAGGCCTTCAAGCTGGGAGTAAAGGGTGACTCGGGCGAGTCGAATCTGGTGTGGGAACAGAAGAAGGGGATGCCGAAAGTACCATCGATGGTCTATGTGCCGCCGTATTTGTTTGCAGTCACCGACGGCGGCGTCGCGACGTGTCTGCGAGCGGAAACGGGCGAACTTGTCTGGCAAGAGCGGTTGGGTGGCAACTTTTCCGCTTCACCGGTGGCAGCTGACGGCCGAGTCTATTTCGTGGCCGACAACGGCGACACGACCGTCGTCGAAGCCGGGCCCAAGTTCCAAGTGCTGGCCAAGAACCCGCTGGACGAAAAAGTTCAGGCCTCACCGGCCATCTCGCACGGACAAATCTTGATTCGGACCGAGAAACAGCTCATCTGCATCGGCGCTCCGTAACAACTCAGTGCCGATCCGCAGATTTCGACCACGGATGGCACGGATTGGCACGGATTAGGAGATCGTGGACAGTTGTTCGCCGTCCCTGCTATGGTGTGAATACTCGGGACATCATTGAGCGCCGGCAAGCTTGCGTTGTGCGTCTTCTACTGGAATCGCGCCCTGGCCGATCTTCCTCCTTATCCGTGTCCATCCGCGCTATCCGTGGTCCAGTCGAGCCGTAATGCTTTTTGACCACGGATGGCACGGATGAACACGGATAGGGAATAGCGGACAGTTGTTCGCCGGCCCTGCTATGGTGTGGATACACGGGACATCATTGAGCGCCGGCAAGGCTTGCGTTGTGCGTCTTCTACTGGAATCGCGCCCTGGCCGATCTTCCTCCTTATCCGTGTGTATCCGCGCTATCCGTGGTCCAATAGGGCCGTAATGCTTTTTGACCACGGATGGCACGGATGAACACGGATTAGGAGATCGTGGACAGTTGTTCGCCGGCCCTGCTATGGAGTGGATACACGGGACATCATTGAGCGCCGGCAAGGCTTGCGTTGTGCGTCTACTACTGGAATCTCTCCCTTACCCATCTTCCTCCTTATCCGTGTGTATCCGCGCTATCCGTGGTCCAATAGGGCCGTAATGCTTTTTGACCACGGATGGCACGAATGAACACGGATAGGGAATAGCGGACAGTTGTTCGCCGGCCCTGCTATGGTGTGGATACACGGGACATCATTGAGCGCCGGCAAGACTTGCGTTGTGCGTCTTCTACTGGAATCTCGCCCTTACCCATCTTCCTCCTTATCCGTGTGTATCCGCGCTATCCGTGGTCAAAAACAGTGTGCCCCGACTCTCAATGAACGATTCGTTTCCACTCGAGACGGCTGTTCTTGAAATTCAACAACAGGGCCAAGCTCAATTCGGTGATGGCGAGATAGCCTAGAGCCTGAGCGAAGTGCGTTTCGTTGAATGCGGTGACGACCTTCAGTTCAGCGATCAATTGGTCGTCAACGATCAAATCGGGGATCAGCGTGCCGACCAATTGACCGTCGTAATGGACCCGGTACGGGCGCTGTTGCTCGACCCGATGTCCCCTTTTTCGTAGCTCAATTACCAGCGCGTTCTCGTATACCTTTTCATCCAGCCCTGGTCTCAATGTGTTCAAGACAGTCATCGCCGCCCCAATCACAGCCTCGCTCGATTCGCTACACACCAATGAGTCAATCATCCGCCCGCCCCTCCCTGCCTGCTCGCCGTTTGTTCCCAGAGCATTGTATGCAGGTAGTCCCAGTGGGTGAAGGCGCGCGTGCATTAATGGGGGGGCTGGCATGCAAGTCGGTTGCCTGTTGGGCCGGATATTGGGGGACCCATGCCACTCGGAGCCGGCTAGGGTGACCTGCGTTCCGGGACGCCGGCTGGAGAAATCATCGACGGATCAGTTGCCTATTTTTTCTGGTGGCCTGAATGACAGCCAGGGCAGCGAACAGAAGAGATGCCGGCCCAAAGACAAACACCCAGCGTTCCGGCCGCCCAGGCCCTATAGGTGCTCAGAGGACAACGGTGATGCCGATGACGCAACACATCGTGATTACCGCGGACAGAAATCGCGTCGACATGCTTGGAAAGTTTGGACGGCCTTCTTATCAGAACCAAGTAACGACCAACAGGTGACAGCGAAACTTGCGTCAGTGCTCTGCGCTTTAGCAGCCGTTCCGTGCCGATGTCGGCAATAGTCTATTTGGCAACTCGGTTTTGCCTTCGGAACAAGCTACTTATCCGACTCAGGTGCGGAAGTGATCTCAGGTGTTGGCTCGGTCGATGGTTGAGTGGACTCGTAAAAGCACCAGAGGGGTCTTTCGACGATCGTGGAACCGATCTGGGCTGGTTGGCCCGGAGTGGAAATCGCTCCGTATGCGATCTTGCCTTTGATGCCAGCGTAAACCTTGACGCCCGGGCGATGACGCTGAGCAAGCTCTGAAATCGCGTCCAGCAGAACCTGACGGCCTTCCTTGGGGATCTTTCTCAGATCGGCAAGTTTGACCAGGACGAGAATGGCATCCTTGGATGACTTGATACGCACGTTCACCGGCTCGCCAGGCATGGCCTTGGAAATAAACAGGATCAGATCGGCCGACAATTCCGGATTATCACTCTCATTGGTCTTCAATCCCGCTTCATCAAGATTGAACTGACTGCGAAGCGGGTCGGAGGCAGAGTACTTCTCAGGATTCGCAAACATGCTGATATCAAGAGCGATAGCCGGAACGATGGCGAGTGCCAGCAGCATTCCCCAGTAAAAGAGCGGGATAAAGAAAATCGATGGCGCAGGACTCATTTCTTCCGTCTCTGGATTGGCCTTGGTACGCCCGAACCAGCACCAGATGCCGGATAAGGTCACCAGACCCGCGGTCAGCGACCTGGTGAGCCCGAACACTACGAAACCGACGGAAAGGCCCAACAGCCCAAACACGGCACCCATGAAGTTGCAGATGATGATCATCGTAATCTTCTCTACCCTGAAGCCGGTGTCGCGTTCGAAGTTATACCCGCAGTAAAATCGTCAGGCAGCCACCACCTTATCAGATTATCTGGTCAGTTGGTCAGGCAAACAACCAGGGCAATTCATGTCCGCTGATTGCTCGCGGATGGATGAGCATCGAATCGCCCGACACTCAACTGGCCGTTTCGACACGGCTTGTCGCACCTGTGCTGAGTTCGGGATGGCATCACCTGCTACCGCCCTATTGAGCGGCTGGCAGGAATACACTTATCCTCAGTCGTTCGCAGTCCAGCAGCGGGATGTTGAACCAGAGTCGACTTCTATTTGAGTCGACAGACGCCGCGGGCCACAACTGTGTTAGCTCGACAACTGAGCACTTAGGAGCTGAACATGACAAGTCTCGATCCGGTAACGGTTTACGAAGGCCGCCATCTGTCGATGCGAAACCGAGGGGGCTGGGAGTACGTCAGCAGGAATACTTCCAAACCGGCCGTGGGCATTGTAGCCGTCACCGACGAGGGCTCGGTGTTGCTCGTCGAACAGCATCGTCCGCCCGTCGAACGAACGGTAATGGAACTGCCGGCGGGGCTCAGCGGCGACATTCCTGGCCGGGAAGACGAAGCGCTCCTGGAAGCCGCCAAGCGAGAACTGCTCGAAGAAACCGGCTACTCCGCCGATCGCTGGACGGAACTCGCTACCGGCTACTCCTCGCCGGGCCTCACCGACGAGTCGATCACGCTGTTCTTGGCCGAAGGATTGCGACGCGAGGCCCCTGGCGGCGGCGACGGGGACGAGCACATCGTAGTCCACGAAGTTCCGCTGGCCGAAGTGCTGCCGTGGTTGACGAAACGTCGAGCCATCGTGGACCTTAAACTACTCGCCGGGCTGTTCGCCGCGAACGAATATCTTCGGCCGAAGTAAGGAGCCCGATGATTGGCGTGAAGCGGCCGAATCAGCCGAGTCAGTGCTAACAAATTGCCCCGTTCAGGGTCTGACGGTGCATAGATTAGGTCGCGTCGCGGAAGACAAGTATCCTTCGGGCAAATTTTGGTGGCATGGACTCGTTCCAATTTCACGCCTTAGCATTCCAGCTTCGGCCGCTCGCACGTTGCTTTTTTGACCACGGATGGGCACGGATAGGAAATGTCGCGAGTTCTCAGCGGCGCTGCATGGCGGTGTTGGATTGGCTGGAGAGAATCGTCTTCAAGGATGAGGATCATGATTGCATGAGTCTGATCGATAATCGAGTTTCCTGATTATCTGTGTCAATCCGTGTGATCCGTGGTCCCGACACTGGGTTGGGTGGCGAGCGAGCTAGGCGGCAGAGTTGTTTTTTTGACCACGGATGGCACGGATATGCACGGATAGGGAATGTCGCGAGGTGTTTTCGGCCTCGCTGCATGGCGGTGTTGGATTGGCTGGAGAGAATCGTCCGCAAGGATGGAGATCTTGATTGCCTGAGTCTGATCGATATTCGAGTTTCCTGATTATCTGTGTCAATCCGTGTGATCCGTGGTCCCGACACTGGGCTAGAAGGCGAGCGAGCGAGGCGGCAGAGCTGATTTTTTGACCACGGATGGGCACGGATATGCACGGATAGGGAATGTCGCGAGGTGTTTTCGGCCTCGCTGCATGGCGGTTTGGGATTGGCTGGAGGGAATCCTCCGCACGGATGGAGATCTTGATTGCATGAGTCTGATTGTTATTCGAGTTTCCTGATTATCCGTGTCAATCCGTGTGATCCGTGGTCCTATCCGGACCGGTTCAAAAGGCGATCATCTGCTCACAATCGCCCACCGGCTGTCTTAGATGAACCCTCTTTTTTTCCGATTGCAAGGCAACCATCCAGGGTCGGCGGCCGATAACCGAGCGGGCGCTTTGAAGTGCCCGTACATTAGGGGGGTTGAAGGTCGGCTCGCAAAGGCGAATGATGACATGAGAGTCTGGTATGTGCGGGCTGGTGGGGGATCGCTCGACGGGGGGCGTCCAACTCCGGGGAGGCAACGGCCTTTCCGGGTGGCTCGCGGCACTAGGTTCGGGTTCAAGCGGGCGATCAGGTGAAGGTTTTCTGATTCACGTGGGCGGGGCAGCTATGAAAATGCGATGGATTGTGTGTGCGTTGAGTCTTTTGGGCTGTTGGCCGGTGTTGGCCAGTGGAGCGACCGTGTGGCCTTCTTCGGTGACAACGGACATGGTCACCCGAGCCGATTTCGTGCCCGATAACACGATGAACAACATCGCCAACACCATCGACGGCAACTCGTCGACGGGCATTGTCACCGAAATCGCCACCGGTGATGTGTCGTACTCGTTTGCTCCTGCGGTCAGCGGTGCGAACGGATTCCTGATCTGGAATAACGCCGGATTCCTGTTCGATGATGGCGAGAGTATTGGCAAGCTGGACATTAGTGTCCTGGACGGTGCATCGGCTGTGCTGTTTTCCGCTACCGATGTGGTAGTGCCCGAAGGCGCCGCAGGCGATCCCTTTCTGATCAGCTTTCCATCGACCCTCGACGGGATTGCCAAGGTCAACCTGAAGATTAAGGCCAATACCAACACGCCCTTCCCCAGCATGGATGGCGTGGCCTGGCGCGACGTAGCACTGAATGTGGTCCCCGAGCCCACTTCCCTGGGCGTAGTCGGGGCCATTGGCCTGCTCGCCGCCGTGCGTCGACGTCGTCGCTGTTGATGTTGACCACGGATATCACGGATTCGCACGGATGTTGATCACGGATCGCCACGGATAAACAGCGATATCACGGGAAGTCCGGAGAGAGGTCCGCCGCGTCTTGGCACACCAAACGGAAGCCCGATTCACGCTGGACCTTTGGCCAGTTTCCGCCGTCAAATCGGCCAACGTTCGCCCCGATTCTCCAGGCGAAGACGGGAAGGTGACTGAACCCAGCCAGGGCGTCACGGCAGAGACAATGACCCTAAAGCCTTTTTCTAGCGTGCTTTAGGGAAGTACGCCCGAGAGGATTCGAACCTCTAACCCTCGGTTCCGAAGGCTGATAGTCTAAACTCTGCGGGGCTGTAAGGAAGTGACGTAAGTCGTAACGCGCTCTCGTGTTGCGTGAAGGGTTGAACAAGCCTGCAGCTTGCGACAATGTCCAGATTTTACAGGTTTTGGCACGGAATACCAGGAATTCCGTGCCGGATTCCGTGCCACCCAAGAGCGTCGGCTCAGGCTGAAAGGCATCAATAAACGGTCTAAGGCTCTGCCGGGACCAACGGGGCAATTAGCCTCGAGGCCAATCAACATATCGGCCAATTGCCCCCCGAGCCGTCTCCTGCTGCAAGACCTTAATCGGGTGGCCTGCGCAACCCCTGTTTTCTATCACCTGAGAACTATTATTGACCGCGAGCCTCCGTTCTCAATAAACGGTCTACACATCTGGTCACCCGTCTCCCTTGCCCCTTTTTGGGCAGAGATCAATCTGTCTTTCGTCCTGATCCGGACTTATTGACTTGATAATTGAGGAGCCGAAGAGCGTTGAAGACAACAAGAAGCGTTGAGCCTTCGTGGAACAGCACGGCGGCCCCCATTTGCAGCCCCAGCAACGTCGCGGGGATCAGGAACGCGACCATGCCCAGACTGAACCAAAGATTCTGCCGGATAATGCGGCTCGTCTTGCGGCTCAGGCCAACGGCGAATGGAAGATGATTCAAGTCATCAGCCATCAACGCCACGTCAGCGGTTTCCAGTGCCACGTCGGAGCCCGCCGCGCCCATTGCGATCCCGACGGTAGCGCTGGCCATTGCGGGGGCATCGTTGACACCGTCGCCGACCATTGCCACGGATTCTTCCTGGCTGAGCTTCTTGATCGCCGCGACCTTGTCATCGGGCATGAGGTCACCGATGGCTTCGTCGATACCGACTTGCCGGGCGACCGCGTCGGCGACCTGCTGGTTGTCGCCGGAGAGCATGATCATTCGCCTGACGCCCAGTTCCTTAAGCCGGCCGATCACAACCTTGGCGGCATCACGGGGCGTGTCCATCAGTCCCAGCACTCCCAGGTACGCATCTCCCTGCCGGACGATCATCGTTGTGCGTCCGCCTGCCTTCAGGTCTTCAGTGGACTTGCGGAGATCGACGGGAATGGGAGGCCCTTCGATCTCGCCGAAGAGGCGGTCCTTGCCGATGTAAACCGGCTGACCGTTGATGGTCGCTTTGACGCCGCGGCCGGTGATGCTTTGCACGTCGTGCGCCTGCAAGTCCGAATCGCCCTTCAGCAATCCCTGGCCGCCCTGGACCACAGCTGCAGCCAGGGGGTGATCGCTGAGCTTTTCCACGGCAATGGCCACTCGCAATAGCTCCTCCTGGGAACGGCCACTTGCCGCAACGGCGTCCATCAGACGCGGCTTTCCCTCCGTCAATGTGCCGGTCTTGTCGAAGGCGATGGCGCCTACCCGCCCGAGATTCTCCAGCGGTCCGCCTCCCTTCACGAGTACGCCCCCCCGTGCCGCGCGGGCCACGCCGCTCAGGACCGCACTGGGAGTGGAAATGGCGAGGGCACACGGACTGGCTGCCACCAGCACCGCCATCGCCCGATAGAACGAGTCCCGGAAGGGCTCGTCGATCACAGTCCAAGTAAAGAGCAACAGGACCGCGAAGGCGAGTACGGCGGGGACGAAGATGCGCTCGAACCTATCGGTGAATCGCTGCGTCGGCGATTTCTGTGTCTCGGCCTCGCTGACCATTTGTACAACGCGGGCCAGCGTGGATTCGCTGGAAAGTTTGGTAACTTGAATCTCCAAAGCTCCGCCACCGTTGATGGTGCCGGCAAAACTGCGATGTTCTGGTCCGAGCCGATCCGGGTTTGCGGCCGCCTGCATTGGATCATCGACAGCTCGTTTGTCCACGGGAACGCTTTCACCGGTGATCGGAGCCTGGTTCACGCTGCTCTCGCCTTTGAGCACAAATCCGTCAGCGGGAATCCGCTCGTTCGGCTTGACGATCACTACGTCGCCCAGGCGAAGCTGCTCGACTGGAAGGTCTACCGTTTGGTCGTCGCGGCGGACCAGAGCGGTTTGAGGAGTAAGCTCGGCCAGCGATTCTATCGCCCGCTTGGCACGCCCCATCGCATAGTGTTCCAGAGCGTGCCCCATGCTGAACAGAAATAGAAGCAAAGCGCCTTCGGCCCATTCACCGAGCGTGGCAGCGCCAATGGCCGCTACCAGCATCAGAAGATCAATCTCCAATCGGAAGGCACGGATATTCTCGAACGCCTCGCGAAAGGTGAAAAAGCCGCCGAAGAAATAGGCCGCCAAATAGAGACTCCAGGAAAGCCACGGCGAGGCATTTAGCAATGAGGAGATAAGCCATCCGGCGAGCAGTAGTCCACCGCAGATCGCGACAAATATCAGCTCCATCCGTTCTCCAAAGAGTCCGCCGTGTTCGTGGTCGCTGGTCTCTTTGGCTGACTTACGCTCTGCCCCGGCTGCGTCGGCTGGCGCGCCTCGAATGGGCTCCTGGATATTTAGCGCGCCAATCTTCTGCAATTCGGATCGAATGTCTTTTTCATTAACTGACTGCCGATCGTACTCGATTCGCACGATACCGGCGGGCGAGGCCGCGGATTCGAGCACTCCGTTGATCCGGTTCGCTAGCGATTCCACGGAGCGGGCCTGGCGAGCATGCATTGGCTCCGCCTTGAGCAGCAAATGGCCGAACCGTTTTTCAAGTTCGGCACCCGCTCGGATCGCCAGCTCGCGGACCTCTCCTATCGAGAGCTGTTTGGGATCGAAATGGATACAATATTCACGAGGCTCCTTCTCACGGGCATCGAGAAGGTGGGCGAACTCGATGCCTTCTTTCGACCCCAGCAAGTCGGCTAAGCGCTGGACGCAGGCATCTCGCATGTCTGGAACCGCAGGCAGGACCAGATTGATTTCAATTCGTGTTTTCTCGCTCATTTCAATCTCCTACCCGTTCGTCGTCTGGCTGAATCGCGAAAGTCGCCGAGTGGTCACTTCTCGCAGACCTGGACGACGAATAAGCCCACTGTTCGCATAAAACCACAAGAATCAAATTAGGCCGCGCGGGGGTGTGCCGAGCGGCCGCCGCATTCGACAGAGGCATCCGCACGCACGTCCTTTGAACGTTGTGGACGCGGTCGCGACTGAGCGTGTCCGTGTTACCGCACGCATGTCGATAAGGCACGCCGTTGCGCGAAGGCCTATTGTCGCAGTCCACGGCACGTCCGTCGCATCAATCGACGCCCACGCTACCAGCCAGCCGACGACCACCCCCCTCCTTCGGGGATGAAGATGAATTCGCCTGCATGGGTGGATCCAAACCTCATGGTCGAGTGTAGTCTGTTCCGATAAAATGTATTGGAACGGTGGAAGCCCGCGTACGATGTCGATAAGTAGGGTTGATCAGTATGTTCCGCGGCGTGATAGCAGCAGCAACGATATCGGCTATGCTTTGGCATGCCCTGATTGGATGCTGCGCTCATCATTGCCACGTGGACCCCAGAACTGACCATTCCCAAGCTAACGCCGCGAGCGAACCGGCGTGCTCGGAGGGCTGTTGGCATACAAAGTCGCTCAATACGATTTCCACGGGCTCGGATTCACACGCCGAACCACACGAGATCGGCCACTCTCACTTCCATCCTATTTCTGATTGCGCGGAAGCTGACTGTAACTTCACCGTCGGCACTGACTCCGAGCGGTTAGTCTCCAAACAGCCTGTTCCGATTCAATGGTATGCCGAATATCGTCCGGCGATGGACCGGGATTCCTTAACCCGTCCAGCCTGCGATTTCCGCGAGCGGCCGGTACGACCGCTCGGTGACTTGCGACTTCATCTGGCCCTTGGCGTTCTGACAATCTAGCGCCTGTCTGTTGGCCCAATCCTAGCCCCTTCGATCAGCGCGAGGGGTAGCTGTGTTCGGTGACGAAGCGTCGGCAGATCTCCTTGAAGAGCCGCCTACCGCCTCATTGCAGCATTTCGCCAAGCCAACATGGAGGCAAAACCAAGATGCCTGCTCGGAAGTTACGTATCACCAGACCGGCATTCATCGCCGGCATCATAGCACTACTTTGTGTGGGTGGATTCACAACCAGGCACTACTGGTTGCCGCTACTCAACAAACTGACGCCAAGTCGATTGCTGGGAACCAATTCGGTTCTTCCCGAACCCGTGTCGAGTGCGACGCAAGAATTGCACCACCATGCAAACGAGGGAGAGAACTTGGCGAATTCGATCACCCTAAGTCCCGGCGCCTTAAAGAACATTAGCTTTCGTCCTTTGACAGTGCAGAAGAGTAGCTACATGAAGTCGATCACTCTTCCAGGCATAATTGTCGAACGCCCAGGTCGGTCGCAAATCCAAATCACGGCCCCTCTCACGGGGATAGTGACCCGCATCGTACCGGTGAACGGATCGGCCATCGAACAGGCGTCGCCACTATTTGAGATCCGCCTCACACACGAGGAGCTAGTAACAGCTCAGGCCGCACTTCTTCGCACGGCAGAAAACATTGACGTCGTCAACAAGGAAATCCTGCGATTGAAGACGGCAGGTGAGGGCGTCGTGCCCGGCAAGCGGGTCGTCGAGCAGGAATATGAGAAGCAGAGATTGGAAGCCAGTCTCCGAGCTGATCGGCAAGCACTTTTACTTCATGGATTGAACGACGAGCAGATCGACTCAATTCTGGAGCGCCGACAACTTATCCAGTCCTTAACGGTGCGAGCACCGGCTCACGGGCACGACAACGACAATTGTGGCACCGATCACCTATTTCACGTGCAGTCGCTTACAGTAAGTCCCGGCCAGCAGGTTGAGGCCGGTGCTGTACTGTGTGTTCTGGCTGACCATTGCGAGCTGTACATTGAGGGCCAGGCCTTTGAAGACGACGCGGCGCGATTGCGAGAAGCCTCGCGACAGGGCTGGACAATTACCGCCTCGGTGATTGTGGGCGACAGGGTAACCGAATCAGTCGACGGCCTGCAGTTGTTGTATCTGGCGGATCGTGTCGAGCCGGAGTCTCGCGCTTTCAAGTTCTACCTGCGACTTCCAAATTCAATCGCATTGGATCAGATTGATCCGTCGGGAACCCGTTTCCTCGATTGGAGATTCAAGCCAGGACAGCGAATGCAATTAAAGGTACCCGTCGAAAAATGGTCCGACCGCATCGTGTTGCCTATCGACGCAATAGTCGACGAAGGTCCGGAGACTTTCGCGTACCGGCAGAACGGCAATCGTTTCGACCGTATTTCCGTGCACGCGGAGTACCGTGATCAGGAATCAGTTGTGATTGCCAGCGATGGCACATTGTTTCCCGGAGATGTGATAGCAGCCAATGGTGCATATCAGATGCACTTAGCCGCTAAGAATCACGCCGGCGGCGGAGTCGATCCTCACGCCGGCCACAATCACTAGAACATCTCCACAAGGGTAGCATTGCCATGTTGAACTCGATCATCAAGTTTTCGCTACGCAATAGATTGCTGGTAATTGCCGTGGCCATCTTCTTGTTGGCATATGGTGGTTGGCAGGCAGTTCGATTGCCAATTGATGTATTCCCGGATTTGAATCGACCACGAGTGGTGATCATGACCGAGGCGCCAGGTATGGCCCCAGAGGAAGTTGAAACGCTGATCACATTTCCCTTGGAGACAACCTTGAACGGAGCAACGGGTGTCCAGGATGTTCGCAGTTCGTCGGGAGTAGGCTTATCGGTAATCTATGTCGAATTTGACTGGGGTACTAACATCTATAATGATCGACAGATTGTCAATGAGCGACTGGCCTTGGTTACAGATCGTCTGCCTCCAGGCGTGACTCCCCAACTTGCGCCGATATCGTCGATCATGGGCCAGATTCAAATCATTGGAATGTATAGCGAGGGAGGCGTCACCCCTCCCATGCAGCTTCGGACGTTGGCCGATTGGGTTGTTCGGCAGCGGCTGCTGACGATTCCCGGTGTGTCACAAGTGGTCGTCATGGGAGGTGAGCGCAAACAGTTTCAAGTGCTTGTTGATCCGCATGAGCTTCAGCGATTTGGTGTGACGCTGGAAGAAGTCAAGGATTCGCTCCGGGCGAGCAATCAGAATACGGCGGGCGGATACCTGGATGAGCAGGGTCCGAATGAGTTGCTTGTACGTTCCTTGGGACGAGTTAAGAGTGTCGACGAGTTGTCCCGAGTGGTTGTGATACATCGTGAGGGGCAGTCAGTCCGGCTAGGGCAAGTAGCTCGAATTGTCGAAGGGCCGCAAGTAAAACGCGGCGACAGCTCAGCCTACACTCGCCAAGCTGATGGCCAATTCGAGGGCGGTGCGGCCGTCGTGCTTACAATCAACAAGCAGCCCAATGCCGATACGCGCCGTGTTACCGAGGATGTAGTGCGGGCGCTGGATGAAATTCGCCCATCCTTACCAAAAGACGTCCGGATTCACCCCGAACTCTACGAGCAAAAGGTCTTTATCGACCTGGCCATTGAAAATGTCATGGAGGCGTTGCGTGATGGCGGCATATTGGTCGTAGTAATCCTAGTGCTATTCTTGATGAACGTTCGCACAACATTTATTACGTTGACGGCTATACCACTTTCAATCGTCGTCACCGTGCTGGTCTTCGCCATCTTCGGATTGTCCATCAACACGATGACTCTCGGCGGCCTGGCTGTGGCCATTGGCGAACTCGTCGATGACGCCATCGTCGACGTCGAGAACATCTTCCGACGGCTCAAAGAGAATCGGCACCGCGCTCTTCCTCTCCACCCGCTCCAAGTAGTGTACCAAGCCAGCACGGAAGTGCGCAACTCGATCGTGTACAGCACCATGATCGTCGTGCTCGTTTTCGTACCACTATTCGCCTTGTCCGGCATGGAGGGGCGACTGTTCCGGCCACTCGGTCTGGCCTATATCGTTTCCATCGTGGCGTCGCTTTTTGTCTCACTGACAGTGACACCGGTGCTGTCGTACTGGCTGCTCGGAAATCAGCGGTCATTAACTCACGCCCAAGACGGACTTGTACTCCGATCCCTGAAGTGGATTGCCGAACGGGCGATTCGGTTCAGCCTCCGGTTCCCACGATCCGTGATTGGGTTCACAATCGTCTTGGTAGCCATCGCATGGGCCGGGTTGGCCAGTCTCGATCGCGACTTTCTCCCTCCGTTTAATGAGGGGGCTGTGCAGATTAACGTGTTGTTACCTCCCGGCACGTCTCTTGCCAAGTCGACCGAAGTGTCAGGACAGGTGGAGCGGCGGTTGCAGTTGCTTGACGATATCCAGGCCTTCGTCCGCAAGACAGGTCGAGCGGAGCTGGATGAACACGCTGAAGGGGTCAATGTAACAGAATTCATTGCCACCATCAGTCCTCACACAACGCGTTCTCGCGAGGAAGTCATCGAGGAAATAAGCGAGGCGCTGGCTGACATACCGGGGATCGTGACCGCCGTGGAACAGCCTCTGGCGCACTTAATCTCTCACATGCTGTCCGGCGTCAAGGCTCAGATCGCCGTCAAGCTATATGGCGATGATCTGGATGTACTGAGGCGAGAGGCCCAGAAGATGCAGGCAGCGATGGCCGAAGTGGAAGGCATTCGCGACCTGCAGGTGGAACAACAGACAATTATCCCGCAACTTCGCATCGAAGCTGATGGCCCAAAGCTGGAAATGTTTGGATTGCACCGCTCGGACGTCAATGATTTCGTCGACATCGCTATGCAGGGCGAAGTCATCTCCGAGATCCTCGACGGCCAGCGAACATTTGATCTTGTCGTACGATTGGATGAGCCCTATCGAGAAGATTTGGACACCCTCAAGCGTCTAGCTATTAAGACTCCATCCGGCGGATCTGTTAAGTTAGAGGATGTCGCGAAAATCTATAAGGCTGGCGGCCCGAATACCGTCAACCGAGAACAAGTACGTCGAAGGATCATCGTTCAGTGTAATGTAAGCAACCGTGGTCTAGTAGATGTAGTGGAAGATATCAAGGCGCGACTCGGGCCCATCGAATCGCAATTGCCAACCGGATACTTCACTGTCTACAGTGGACAATTTGAAAGCCAGCAGTCCGCATCCCGCACGATCGGAATGCTGTTTCTCGCGTCGCTGGTGGGCATCTTCCTGGTGCTCTATACCATGTTCCGGTCCGCTAACTTATCGTTGCAAGTGATGGCCGCTCTGCCCATGGCATTTATTGGCGCGGTGGCTGCCCTGGTGATCACGCAACAGACTGTGACGATCGCCGCGATGGTGGGTTTCATCGCGTTAGTCGGTGTCGCCTCCCGCAACGGAATCTTGCTGCTCAATCATTACTTGCACCTGGTCAAATATGAAGGAGAGAGTTGGTCGAAGGAGATGATCGTGCGGGGCGGGTTAGAACGCCTGGCGCCGGTGCTGATGACGGCATTGTGTGCGGGCATCGCATTAGTTCCCCTAACTCTCTCGGCCGGCGAACCGGGGAAGGAAATCCTCTATCCCGTCGCCACGGTAATCGTGGGCGGGTTGATTAGTTCCACTTTGCTCGACTTTTTCGTCCACCCTGCTCTGTTTTGGACGCTGGGTCTGCGTTCAGCTCGACGAGTGGTCGAGTCCGACGAACAGGAGATTTCGCTCGACACGGAACCGGTGCAGGATGCCGACCATTCACCGTCCAGCGAAGTATTGGTGTAGAAGCCGTTCTAAGATGTTGTCGTCGCTTGAATTCGCAAACAGGGAGTTAGAGATGTCTGTTAACAAAGTTTTCTCCGGACTAGCATTAGCATCGATTCTGGCTGCATGTGGCTGTTCCAAGCCGCCCACGTCAACGGCTTCGGTGCCTGCCAACCAAAAGGAGAGATCGTCCGAGCATCAGCACGCTACGGAAGGTCCTCACGGTGGCGAGCTACTCGAACTGGGGTCAGAGGAGTTTCATGTGGAGTTCCTACACGACGAAAAGAATAAGACCTTGACGTTGTATATTTTGGATGGCGAAGCCAAGCAGGCCGTGCCCATCGATTCACCTCAATTGACGATCAACCTCACTCATGACGGACAGGCAGAGCAGTTTGCCGTGCCAGCGTCGCCAGAATCTAGCGATCCACAAGGCAAGTCATCGCGATTCCAATCCAATGACGCGGAGTTGAATGAGGACCTCGAAATCGCGTCTGGTGAGCCGCAACTCGTCGTGCAGATCGCCGGCAAGCAGTACAGAGCGGCCATTCATCACGCTGAGCACGACCACCCCGCCGGAGAACATGAGGGTCATGAACACAAGGAATAGTTGACGGGAGTCGCTACGACTGAGTGCCCCAAGTTAACCAAAGTCCCCGGGCCGGTCCATGCGATTCGCATGGCCCGGTGAGGATGTGTATCGAGGATCAGCACAGGAATTCGAAAGGAATTACGAGAAATGAGCGCTCAGGAAGTTCGCCGTCATTTCCCCGACATTTCCATGGCACGGTGGAACTGTCGAACGCTCCTTATGCTAGTTTCCCTGTTCCTGACACTTTCGCCGACTGATATTTTTGCACAGTTAGCCGGCCCCGGGGACCCGGTCAGAGATGAGAATGACGGCGCAGCAATCGAGTTACTGCCTGCTGAGCCAGAACGGTCGACGTTGACTCTAGCCGATTTGGAGGGACTGGCCTTAAGTCGAAACCCGAGTGTCGGCCGAGCCATGGCCAGGGTCGGTGCCGCTCGGGGGGCTGCACTCCAGGCCGGGCTTCCCCCCAATCCCAGTGTCGGCTACGAAGGTCAGCAGATTGGGAGCGGTGGACGAGCGGAACAGCATGGCGTGTCCTTCGGCCAAGAGATTGTACGCGGAGGCAAACTGCGTCTAAGTCGTCAGGCAGCTTCCCTGGAGGCATTGCGTGCCGAACAGGAATTAGCTGCGCAGACCATTCGCGTCCGAACGGACGTGAGATTGGCTTACATGCATGTCTTAATTTCACAGCAAGTGGTCGATCTCTCGGATCGGCTGGTCACTGTTAGCAGGCAGGGCAATGAGGCTGTGCAGGCTTTAGTAGACGCGCAAGAAGCGACACGGGCCGACCTTCTACAGGCGCAAATTGAAGTGGAGAATGCGGAAATCCTTGCCCGCAACGCCAAGAACCGAATGGGTGCTGCGTGGCAAGAACTGCAGGCGGTTGTCGGCGACACATCACTGCCTAGGCAGAAATTGTCCGGCCAAGTGCACGACCCGCCCAAAGAGTTTACCTTCGACGCGGCCTTGGCGGCACTCAGGACATCCAGCCCCGAGGTGGCCGCAGCTAGCGCCGAAGTAGCCCGCCTTCAGGCGGCATTTGAACGAGCCATCGCGGAGCCGACGCCGAACGTGAGTATCCAGGGACTCGTCAACGCCGTCGATAACGGCATTGACGGCAAACCCGACGGCGCAGTCTCAGTGTCCGTTCCCATTCCCGTGGTGAATCGCAACCAAGGGGGGATCATTAAGGCCCGACAAGAGCTAACGGCAGGCAGACTAGCTCAACAGAGACTCGACCTGAGCTTTCAGACAAGATTAGCGCCTGTATTCGAGCGGTACTCCAACGCACGCAATCAAGTCGAGCGATACCAGTCGAAGATCCTTCCGGCCGCCCAGGAAACGCTGGATCTGACTCGCCGGGCGTATCAAGGGGGCGAGACCAACTTCCTGTCCCTTCTTACCGCCCAACGCACGTACTTCCAAACGAACCTGAATTTTCTCGAATCACTGCTGGAGCTACGGAATTCAGAGATTCTCATGGAAGGCATGCTGCTGAATGGTAGTCTTGTTGAGCAGTCACCTTAATGCAATTGGCACTGAACAAAAGGCAGTATGGGTTGTACGCCGTAACGACATGTCTGATGATGCCACTACGGTGAATCTTGTCTGGACTGCCCAGCGCTAACGATCGGAGTGCCAATCGACTCTTGGGTTTTCTGACGGCGAACTGCCGGTTGCACGGCTAACCGGCGGGAGACGTACTGTGGCCCCTCTATGAATACCAGCCTACACGACTCGGTCCTAAAGACTGCTCCTGCTGGTACTGCCAGACCGCAGCAGTCGTAAGCCATTGAAAATCACCAGCAGTGAAGCGCCCATGTCAGCGGCTATTGCCGCCCAAAGCGAAGCATGACCTGTCAACGTCAGCGCGACGAAGACCGCCTTCACGCTTAGGGACGCGAAAATGTTTTGCTTAATGATCGCAAGAGTGTCGTGGGAATGTCGAATAAGCCACGCTAGCCCCGCAAGGTTATCGCCCATGAGCGCTATGTCGGCAGTTTCCAGTGCAGCGTCGGTTCCCGCTGCGCCCATGGCGATGCCCAATGTCGAGCGTGCCATCGCAGGCGCGTCGTTGACGCCGTCGCCGACCATTGCCACCGTTCCGTACTGCCCGACTAGCTCTTCGACCGCAGCCACTTTGTCTTCGGGCAATAGCTCGGCACGCACTTCGTCCACGCCAGCCTCGCGGCCAATCGCTTCGCCAGTCCCCCTGTTATCACCCGTGAGCATCACAACCCGTTGGATTCCTGCGGCTCGCATTGCGGCAATCGCCTCTTTGGTCTCCGGACGGATGCGGTCGCCCAGCGCGATCAACCCGCATACGTGCTCGTCGTTGCCCACAACGATGACGCTGGACCCGTCGCTCTCCATCGCTTCGAGTGACCGGTGTATTTCCGGAGTCTCCTGGCCGCGCTCTTCGAGCAGCCTATGTGAGCCGACCCAGACATGTCGGCCGCTCACGGTCGCTATCGCACCTTTGCCCTTAATGGCTCGAAAGCCCGCCGCAGCCGCTGGCTGAATTCCTCGACTGGATGCTGACCGGACGACCGCCTTGGCAAGCGGGTGCTCGGACCTCATTTCCACGGCGGCCGCAATCTCCAAGACCTCGGTCTCGGAATGACCTGAAAGTGGAATGATGGAGCGAACTTCCGGCCGACCTTCGGTCAACGTGCCAGTCTTGTCCAACGCGATAGCTTTCAGCTTCGCAGGGGCTTCGATGTAGGGACCACCTTTAACCATCACACCATGCTGTGCCGCTGAGGTTAAAGCTGCCACGATGCTCACAGGAGTGGAAATCACCAGGGCGCATGGACACGCAATCACCAGCAGCACGAGTCCCTGGTAGAACCATTGGGACCACGAGCCGACAAACAGTGGTGGAAGCACAATCACGGCAAACGCCAGAGCCATCACCGTGGGCGTGTAATAGCGGGCGAACCGCTCAACCCATTGTTCGCTGTGTGACCGCTTGCTTTGGGCATCACCGACCATTCGGATGATCCGTGCGAGCGTCGTGTCTTCCGAGGGCTTCGTGGTTACCAGCTCGACGGCCCCGTCTTCATTGATTGTGCCAGCGAACACGTCACTTCCCGGTCCCTTAGCAACTGGCAAGGACTCGCCAGTAATTGGCGCCTGATTGACCGTCGTTTCGCCCTTCACGATCCTGCCGTCGAGTGGGAATTTCTCGCCCGGAAGCACAACTATGTCGCTTCCGACCGCGATTTCGCGGACATCGACCACGTCCTCTTTGCCATTTGGCTGCAACAACCGGGCCGTATCCGGGCTAATCGACATAAGAGCCGCAATTGCTTGTCGTGCGCGGCCTACACTCCAAGCTTCCAGGGCTAGGGACAGGGCAAACAGGAAAGCTACGGTGGCAGCCTCAAGGTACTCATTGATAAGAATCGCCCCAAGAACGGCGACCATCATCAGCAGATTCATGTCAGGACGCAGCCGAACCAGCGCCCGCCAAGCCTTGACGGCTACATACCATGCACCAGTGACGATGGCACCCAGGTAGAGCAGTCGTGAGCCAATCGGGACGATCGGATCTGCGTCACCGATAAGAGCTGCCTGCCAGCCACTGACGAGAGAATGCGTAGTTGCTCCAGCGACGAGCAAGAGGCCACTGGCAGAAGTCAGCATTGTCCGTCCCCACCGCTCCCAGCCCCTCGGCTCCGAAACAGCTGCCACCTCCTTCCACGGTTCAGCTCGCATTCCCGTTCTGGCAATGGCCGCCATTAAGTCTTGAGGAGATACTTCTTCCTCGGAGAAGACAACGGTCATCTTGGCATTAAGCACGTCAAATGCGAGAGCTTGGACACCTTGCATCAGCGCAAGCTCAGCCTTCAGCACCGTCACCTCTTCGGCGCAGTCCATGCCTTTCACTCTGAATTGCACTTCTTGGGTCGGCATTGCTGGCTTTCGTCCCGAATTGTTCGCGCCGTTCGAGTCCGGCGGACGGGCGGGCGTTCTCGCCGATTCAAATCGATCTCGAATTCACTGGCACTCTTAAGCAACCTGGTCAAGCACACTTGCGTCGATAATATTTCTCGTGTGCCACGTGTGCCACGTGTGCCGTGCCGACGAATCAGTTCCACAGAATTCTTCCGCTCTTGACACTTGTAGTTCGCCTACAGCCGCCGTTATCGAGTTGAGCCGCATCTATTCCGCTTAACTACGCGGCCAGGGATGCCGCGTACGGTGTTAAGACTTCTCCTTTTCCTCCGCATGTTCGTGGTTCACACCGCCAACTTCTGGCTTGGGCGGCTTCTCGCCATACTTAGCTTCGTACTGGGCAGCAAATTCTGCCTCCTTCTCGGGATGGCAAATGAAACACTGTGAGTCGGGACGATCGTGTTCCTTGCACCAATCCCCCTTGGCCTTGAAGTCCGCGACCAGCTTGGTGTCGCATTGGGCGCAGATCTCCTCGGGCACGCCATGTTCGGAACACCACCACTCGCCATGAATGTGGCCACTGTCAGTGACCTTTGGCGGCTCCGAAGCAGGATCTGGATTCTGAGCTGACTGGTTGCAACCCGCGAACCAAGCACTCGCAATTGCGATCATGCAGAGCACTTTTGCATTCTTGACAATCATGGGGAACTCCTTGGAAGGGTTAAAGCGAAGCAGCCTCGGTAAGCTGCTCTATTTCGTCGTGTTTAACTTCAAGGCTGGGACGCTCGAGCGGCGACTTGATGAGCACGTACAAGACTCGTAATACCAGCAGTGACATTACCATCGCTCCGATCACACCGCCGATGACCACGGTCGCCAGGGGGCGCTGGACCTCAGCGCCCATGCCTGTGCTGAAAGCCATCGGTAAGAACCCCAGACTAGCCACCAGGGTCGTCATCAACACTGGCCGCAGCCGAGTGATCGCAGCCTGCATCACGGCTTCGTCGAGCGGCAGCCCCCTCTGACGCAACTGTCTCACATAGGAAACGAGGATCATGTCGTCCAGCACGGCTACACCTGACAGGGCGATGAATCCAATAGCGGCCGAGATCGAGAAAGGCATGTCGCGGAGCCACAGTGCCACGATCCCGCCGACCCAGCCAAAGGGAACGCCGGTGAAAACTCGAAGTGCGTCCACGACGTTCTGATAGGTCAAGTACAACAGCGTAAAAATGAGAATCCCTGCCATCGGCACCACAATCAGTAGTCGGGTTTGCGCCCGCTGCAAATGCTCAAACTGTCCGCCGAATTCATAGAAGTACCGGCCTGGCGGAAGCGTCAATTGATCGCGCAAACGCCGCTGTGCCTCCGACACGAAGCTACCAATGTCACGACCCCGTACATTCGCCGAGACGGTGATTCGGCGCTGTCCCCATTCTCGAGTAATGGTCGACGGACCCTCGATGAGCCGGATGTCTGCAAGCCGTGCCAGCGGCAATCGTTCACCGGAGACGGTCGGGATCAGTATTGAGGAAATGGCTTCCAAACCGTTTCGCATGGACTCCGGCAACCGCACGATCAAAGGGAATCGCAACTGTCCTTCCACGATTTCTCCCACGGGCTTGCTGCCGATCGCCTCAATGACGTCCATTACAACTCTCACTGGAATCCCGTACCGCGCCAATTGATCCTGGTCGAGCTTGATCTGAAGCACCGGTTGGCCCGTCGTCTGCTCAACACTCACATCCGCGCTGCCGGGTATGCGGGCAATGATGGTCTCGATCTCCTTGCCTTTAGTTGCCAGCAAACCGAGGTCATCGCCGTACAGCTTGATGGCTAGATCTGCTCGCGAACCGGAAACCATCTCGTTCACGCGCATTTCGATCGGCTGGAGAAACGCCAATCGCTGCCCAGGCATGATGCGGAGCTGTTCGTCAATCAGAGCAGTCAATTCATTCTGAGTACGCGCTCGTTTCCACTGTTTCCGCGGCTTGAAGGTAATGAACATATCCGTCAGTTCGATGCCCATTGGGTCAGTGGCAATTTCAGCGGTCCCCACGCGGCTCCAAACGTGCTCCACTTCATCTGGGAAAGCAGCGAGGACCGCCTTCTCCATCTGCGTGTTGCCCTTGACGGAATCGTCCAAATCGGTGCCGGTGAGGCGAATGACGTTGATGGCAATCGCACCTTCGGAAAGGCGCGGAATGAACTCCGAGCCGAGATTGGGGGCGATCAGCCCGAACGCGATGAACAGTACGCAGGCGGCGAATCCAATCACCAGCGTCTTGTGATGCATGGAAAACGCCAGAATCGGCGCGTGGATACGATGGGCGATCCGCATCAAGAGCGGCTCGCGTTCCTCGATTCGGCGAGGAAGCAACAGACTGGCCAGCACTGGCATGAGCGTTAGCGAGAGGAACATCGAGCCGATCAGCGCGAAAATGACGGTCAGCGCCATCGGGCGAAACAGCTTACCTTCAACTCCTTCGAGGGTCAAGATCGGCAGGTAAACGATCATGATGATCAGCTCGCCGAACATCGTCGGCTTGCGCACCTCGACAGCCGCATCGCGCACGACTTCGAGCATCGACCGTCGCCGATTGTCGCCGTGAGCGATGTGCCGCACGCAGTTTTCTACCATGACCACCGAGCTATCTACAATCATCCCAAAGTCTATGGCTCCCAGGCTGAGTAGGCTCGCGGCAATTCCAAACCGCAGCATTCCCGAGAAGGCCAACAGCATCGACAGAGGAATCGCCAGCGCGACGATCATGGCCGCGCGCAGATTTCCCAGAAAAGCAAAGAGCACGACAACGACCAGCAAGCCGCCTTCAAACAGGTTGTTCCTGACGGTATGAATGACGTGATCGACGAGTTCAGTCCGATCGTAAATTGGTTCGACCTGGACATGCGGTGGGAGCGTCGCCTTGATCTCGTCCAGCCGGTTTTTCATGGACCAGGTAACTTCATGCGTGTTATCGCCCATCAGCATGAAGCCCAGGCCCAGCACGACTTCGCCTTTGCCATCGGCCGTGACTGCGCCGCGGCGAATCTCGGAGCCGATCGTGACCTCTGCCACGTCCCCGACGCGGATGGGCACACCGTCCTTGGCAGTAATGACGATGCCCGCGATTTGCGTCACGTTGACCGTGCGTCCCACACCCTGCACCAGCACCGACCGTGAACCTTCTCGGACGTTGCCCGCGCCAACGTTCCGGTTGTTCTCCTCAACCGCTTGAACCACCTCATCGAACGTCAGTCCATACTTCACGAGCAGGTTGGGATCGATGCGGACCTGATACTGCTTCTCATACCCGCCCCAGCTGTTGATTTCCGCAGCGCCCTTGACGGAGCGCATCTTGGGCTTGATGACCCAATCGTGGATTGTCCGTAACTCAGTAACGTCGTTCCCAGCGCCAGTCACAACGTAATGGAATACTTCGCCCAAGCCTGTGGACACAGGCCCCATTCGAGGACGGCCGATCCCCTGGGCCAGCTCCACCGTTGTCAATCGCTCATTGATGAGATTTCGGGCAAAATAAATGTCAATGCCGTCTTCAAAGGTCACGACGACCTGCGAGAATCCGAACTTTGAGACGGATCGCATGTTCTCCAGGCCGGGTAAGCCACCGATCACTTGTTCAATCGGAAACGTGATGCGTTGTTCGACCTCTTCCGGGCCCAGCGCCGGCGCGACCGTATTGATTTGCACCTGAACTGGCGTCGTATCGGGAAAGGCATCGATGTCCAAATAGCGCAGCGAGAGTCCGCCCACCGCGGCCAAGGCGAGCACTCCGACAATCACGAAGAATCGGTGCCGCAGCGAGAAATTGATGATCCAGTTCAACACGATCTGCGATCCTCATCCAAGTCCGCACCCGCCTACTTCGAGTGCACTTCGCAACATCCCGCCCCCAGATTGCCCTTGAGCAACTGGGCCTCCAGCACGACGCTGTTCTTGCTGGCGACTACTTCGCCCGGCAAGAGACCAGCGATGATTTCCGTTAAATCTCCCTCCTTGACACCGACGCGCACGGAACGCACGTGAAAGAACTTGGGAGCATCCGCTTGGAAGTAGTTCTTGTCTCGCACGAACACGACGTGACAGGACCCATCCCAATGGACTGCTTCGGTTGGTATGACGATAGCCTTAGGTTCCTCGCGTAGGACTATTCGTCCTGTTCCAAAAGTGTTGGCCCGCATGCGGCCCTCTCTATTGGGTAGATTCACTCGGACTTTCACCATCCGAGTCCGCTCATCCGCCGCAGTGCTGACCCAAGCCACCGCACCTTCAATTTCACCACCGCCTCTGCTGTCGTTCGACTGAAATAGCACGGGTTGCCCAATCGAGACGTAATTGACGTCCTCTTGTCGCACGTCCAAGGTCAACCACAATCGACTTACATCGGCGAGATCGAACAGCTTGGCATTCGTGCCCACGACGGCGCTCTCCACAACGTGGCGATCTATGACGACGCCATCCAGAGGCGATCGCAGGGGAAACAGGTTTGAAGACGTCGATTCTGCGTCGAAGCTCGTGGCTAGGTCTTCTGGCAGGCCCAGGAACTGAATTCGTCGCGCAATTTGGTCAGTCTCTACGTCGGCAAAAGCTTCCGCGCGCACGGGCAGATCGAGGTTGACCAATGTCTGCTGCGCGCTTTGCAGGCGAATCCGCGCCTCTTGCAGGGCCACTTCCGCCTCACGGAATTGCCGGCCGGAAATGACCTCGTCCTTCGACAGCGGGCGCAGGCGCTGCAGGTTGGTTTCTTTCAAGCGCAACTGAGCAATCGCTTGGAGGAATTCGCTCTTGGCTTTCCCCACATCCGCCGCATCGATCAACGCCAAGACTTCGCCCTTGCGGACTTGATCGCCGATTTGCTTTTTGACTCGCCAGACCGTTCCAGCCACACGGCTTGTCGGGCTGGCCGTCAGCGTAGGATCGTACACGACCTCACCATTAGCGACCACGGCCTCGATAATTGGTTTTTCCTGTGCGAGGGCAATATCGACCCCGATTTTTTCAATGGCCTCAATAGATGCGAACTGGATGCGTCGTGTGTATAGAATGCAGCGCGAATTGTTTTCAGGCCGAGACTTAGCCGCCAACGCTCGACTAGCTCGCTCCAGCATCGCGGGTGAAATCGAAGGCGAGGCCTTCAATTGTGCAACTGTCGGATGCTCCAGCGGGCATTGAGCAACGCCATGCACTTTGCACCAACCGAAATCTTCGAGCGCTGGCAACAATTCGGGTCTGCACTCGATACACTTCGATTCAGGAACGTTGTGTTCTTTGCACCAGTCGTCGACCTTAGTCAGGTCGCTGCCGATTAGAGTCGAGAACTTGGGCAGAGTCCAGTCAGTTCTATGGCCCCAGAGCCATAATCCTGCCAGCACGGCGATTACAATACCGGTGGGAATGGAAGTGCGCAACCAGTTCCAGACCACGGAAATCCCTCGCCTCGTGGTCCGAGATGCTTCGGGAATCGCCGGGGAAGACACAGTTCGGTCGCCGCGTGTGGTCGTTGACATAACCAAAATCCTGAAAAGTTCTCCCTCGAACGCTGATCGCGAAATCAGCCAAAAGCATTCGCGAGTCCAACGGAAACGGCCGGTCAAAGATGCCGAATGCGCAACACGGACCGCTGAGATCAGCGGAGAACAGAAGTAATCAAATCCGAAAGATCTGATGAAGCAGATGCAACCGCTCAGCGGGCTCGAACCGGCGCGAGTCGTATTTTCGCAGCCAAGCGAGCCGAGTTCCTAGATCCGGATCTGTTGGCGCGATAAGATTCGCGACGATATCAAAATGCAGTGCAGCTTTAGTGAAGTCGAACTGCACTTGCTGCGCTGGCAGATAGACACAGACGCCGTAGCAGGCGTCGCCGTCACACGGTACGGAACTATGCCGGCAAGGTGCCGATTGGTCATTCTCATCGTGAGTCTGGCTGCCACAACGCTTGCAGCAATCAGCCTCAATCCGGGCCGTAGCAACGGCGCTGCCCTCGTAAGCAGGCGCGCGCCAAAACGGAGGGTGGCAACACCACCCCGATGCGGCCTGGATAAAGATCCAGGCGGCTATGATGCTTGAGCAGGCTGCGTGCATGACCTCTCATATCCCCTACGATGGAGTATCCGTTTGAACGGCAGAGGTGTCAATAGAAGATGCGGACACGCCTGTGTTTTCATTGACAATAGCCGTGGCGGCGTGATGGTGGCCCGTCGGGGGGGCTCGACGTGGGGCGGGCATATCAAGGAACCAGCTCGAATCCTCGAATGCACATGCATGTCCGCCTCGGCGTGCACAATCTCCTGAAGGGTAATTAGGTCCGTGATCGTCATTGGCCAGGTAGGCAGAGGACTGCGAGCGAGGGGCTGCTTTTAAGCGGGACTGGCCCTAGTGAATTTGGACGGGTCATGGAAAGAGCCCGGTCAGATGTTCACGCCGCCGGTGATGGTCTCTGTTCTTGACGTCGAGGTCGAGATCATCCTCCTTGGGCAGCAATTCGCTTGTCCGGGAATAGATGGAATTGTGCCAGAGAATTACTGACGATCAGTTGCTCAACCAGCTACCCCGTCCCCTTCTGTGCCCCGCTGAAGCCGCGCGGTGGAGCTGCGTTGACATCCGTTTTCACTTCGCAGTGATGGCCTGGCATCGGACGACAAAATGCTTACCGTCCGCTTCTTCCCAAACGGCGACGACTGGCCCGCGACCATTCGGTCCGACGGCAATCACCGGATCGGCGGCATGATCGGCCAACTTGATGGGTAGTCGGTCGCCCGGCGCCAGCAGGTAAGCCGCCTCGCCTCGGCGTTCCAGCCAGATGATGTACTCGCCGGCATCGGTCGCGACAATCCAGGGTTGCTCACCCGGACCCACCAGTCGCTCTTCGGCTTGCCCCTCCCGCCAGACGAACACTTCATGATCGCGGCGCCAGACCGAGGCCAGTTGGCCACGCGAACTCACGGCCAATGCGCCCCCATCCATGGGACACGCATCCAGGAGCCAGGTTCCTCGGCCCAGGCGAGAGCCCTGATCGAATGATTTCCCGCCATTGACCGACGAGGCAACATACATGTCACGGGCGCCTTCGAGTGCATTGCGCCACTGCACGCTGATTCGCCCTCGACCGTCGATCACGACGCCAGGATGGCAACACTCACACACACTGCCATCCGGCGACCGGTAGACGAGTACGTTCGTGCCCCAACTATCCCCATGGTCCCTGGATACGCTCGCCATGATCTCGGTCCTGCCACTGCGCAGGTCCAGCCATACACAGCACAGAACTCCGTCCGGACCCGCACTCATCGCGTGCAGCCCCTCTCGTGCCGAGTCGGGGACGTCGTTCACCCGCACCGGATCAGCCCACGTTGTGCCACCGTCCTCGGACTTCATAGCCCACAGATCACCGTCTTTCCCTTTCCCTTGCTTACCGGCAATCACGGTGACGTTGATGGCCTTCCCCGAAAGGGCAATACGTGGCCCACGCCGCATACCCAGCGACATCACATTGACCGACGGAAGATCGACCGGCTGAGAAAAGCTCTGGCCACCGTCATCCGAGCGGCGGTAGCGTGCTCGACCGCGTAGGCCATAGACAACATGGATATCCCCATCCGCATCGACGGACACCTGAGGCTGGTGAGGATGGTGAGGCACGTTCCCCTGGTCCAGCACAACTGGCTCGCCGGCCCACACTATCGCGGCCATGGATACGAGTACCGCCGTGGACCAGACTATTCTGTAGTCACTGCATCGACCGCTCCGCATGGGGACCTCACAAGTACGTTAACTGTAGGCTGTGTGGCTACCAGACGCAGCCGTTCAATGGCAAGTGATTCGAGCTGTAATATCTTAACCTAACCGACGCCAATGCGAGCAGTTTATCGCATTAGCTACGCTCGCCAAATGGGGCCTGTGCTCTGAAATCGGCGGCGGCAGTATCCTCCCCCATTTCATAGATAATCGAAGGGCGATAACCCTGCCAGACTTCGGCTAATGTTACCGTGCGCCGTGTCGGAGAGTACCCACGGCGGGCAAAGTCATTGTTGAGAATTGAAACCTTGCTTTTTCGCGACAGTTGTATCAGCCCAATGAAAAAGGTCGACGCCACGGGACGCCGACCTCATCTGACACCATTCGCCGTGCCCTTAGGAGCACCTACATCTGCACTTCGCTTTACTGTGGAGTGGACTTGGGATCAGCACCCGCCGGGTGGTGAGCTTCAGCTTGGTCGCCCACATCAAGATTCAATTTGCGCATCAACGCCGCGTGCTCTGCAATTGCCTTGTCCAGTTCCTTAGTGATCATATTGCAGCAATCCATTCCCTTGGAGACATCCATCTTGTCTTTCTGGCATTCCTCATGCAGAACTTTGTGCTGCTCCGCAGCTGCGGCCAGGTGTTGCTCGATTGCCGTGATGCTGTCGGCGACGTCCTTGTTATCGCCGTGGCCTTGCTTCAAGACGGCCACCTGTTTCCGGGCGTTGTCAATGTTTTGGCCAAGCTGCACGCTCTCCGAGCGAATTACCTCAGGCTGCACCTGCGGAACTGATCGCTGATATCGATACAATCCTTGCGAGTATTCCCGAGCATGTCGCAAGTTCCGCGACACACGCTGGTTTTCCCAGAATCCTTTTCCATACTGCCCAGAAGTCTTAGGACTGCCCTGCGGGTACGCAGACGCCGTCAAGACCAAGATGGCGGCTACGACAATAGCGCCAAATCCGCCCACTTTGAAAATCGACCGAACCATTTCTCACTCTCCCATCTATAACAGAGTTCACGGAATACATTGAGGGTCGCTGAGTCATTCCGAATTCGTAAAGCAATTTGATCTGACCGCAAGGCTAGTTCTGTGCTTGAAAGCCTCTTGTCTCAGTACGGACTAAATCGTCGTCGATCAGTCTTGGGGTACATCCACGGGTCGCGGTTCTGACTCGGCCGCAAAACATTCCGTGGCACAGCTATGGCCTGGGGCTCGTAGGAGAAACTCCGGTAAACGGACGGGGACGGAATGCCCCTGGCCGCCTCCGGGCGTCGCAATGATTCGATCGGTTGCACATTTTCGTGCCAAACCCAGCCGGTCTGATCGCGACCATCGATCTGCACGACAGTGGCCAGCCAGCCTTTGGTAACCTTTTTCACCTGGAACTGGGTGCCGCCAGGCAAGCTCCCGACGACTCGCTGGCCGTCCATCAACGGTACGCCACTCGCCGCCACAGCCACCAGATCTCCCGGACGTGGCAACACAGGCGCATAAGAGAAACTGCGGTAACCGGATACCGACTCGCGCACCACTGGGAAACTGTCTGCCGGACGATACACCGGGCGAGCAGATCCGCGATTATATGCAGGGTCCCAAAAGCTGCGATAATCTCCACGCATTTTCGCTCCAGCGTCGCGTTGTGCCCAAGCAGCACTCACTCCGCTCAGTGCGATTGCGATCGACAGCCCAATTACACTCCAGCGTGACATCACACACCTCCTCACTCTCTCAGGCGGAGACTAGGTCCGAAGGTTCTCGCCCGGACGCCCGCCTTATTAGCGTCACGGGCAGGTGAGCAACCGTATTTTAGATGCTCTTCGCTGGTTACCGCTTCACGGAAACCGAACAGTTCGTGATCTTCGGCCTTCGCAGACGCTGAAGTGATCTCTCGGAAACCACCCAAAGTCAGGGGGAATCCCCGCGAGAGCTGGGACCCCACTGGCAGCCGCCGTCCCCAAACCAGGACAAACCGTCCGATGAATTGGCACTGCTCGCAATTTAGGCACATGTACGCTCAATACATTTGCAGACGACAACATGGCAAAAGAAATTTTCGGCACACGGCCCGCCAGTAAACCGTTAACTCCGTTGGTTTTACAGATGTTGCCGCGAACGCGGGGTGTTGGGCAAGGGCTCACGGAACGCAATTTGAATAGAGCCAATAACATGTCCTTGTTGGAGCCGCGGCGGATACCAGAGTCGAGGAGAACGACCGGATGCGAAGTCTTATGTGGGTGCACTTGCTGATCCTCTTCGCGCCGGCCCTGGCAGTCGCCGGCAACGCAAGTCCCTCGCCGCTGTACGCCCGTCAGTCCGACAGTTTTCGAGTGATCTCGAATTCCGCGGAACATGCCAGTTCCTACGTGCTTGAAAGATGCGAGCAGCTGAAAGAGACTCTCCAGCGAGTATGGCTCGGCGATTCCTCACCAGCAAGTTGGCGGCCGCGCTGCCAGATCGTGGTCCACACTGAACGCGCCGGCTACCTCAGGGCAGTGGGTCCCCAAGGGCAACAGACTCTCGGCAGCAGTTGGATCGAATTCGATTCGGGCAGACCCGCTGTGCGGCGAATTGATTTGCTGGCAGATAATCAGGGAAACCTTTCCGCGCTTGCCCACGAGCTGACACACGTCGTCTTGGCCGACCGGTTCCAAGGCAGGCAGCCACCGCGTTGGCTGGACGAAGGGGTGGCCACCATGGCAGACTCATCCGACAAACGGCTGCTGCATCGCCGGGATTGTCGATACGCGCTGGAGACGGGATCGGCGTTGCGATTGGTAGAGGTATTGCATCTTGAGAGTTTCCACTCGGCCGAAGAGGTGCCACCTTTCTACGGACAGAGTCTGGCCTTGGTGGACTTTCTGGCTTCTAAAGGCGCACCCGGAACGATTGTCGACTTCGCGGAATCGGCAATGAACCATGGCTACGATCACGCCTTGAGGCTGCACTACGATATTCCTAGCGTGGCGGCACTCGAGCAACTGTGGAGGAAACACGCACACAGCGGGGCTCCCGCGACGCTGTTTGCGAGCTTGAATACGAAGATTTCGCCTTAGCCTCCCGGGCGAGGTTGGTGGTGGATCAGGTCACCCCCTGGGTCTCGGGGAGTCGCCGAACGAAAATGGGCCATCCCGGTTTGGGATGGCCCTGCAGGGGTGGCTGCTCAGCAGACTCAATCAGCCGATCTCGAAACGGTTCGCCCGTTTCAGTACGGTCCATACCGACGAGGATCGCTCTTGGGATACATCCACGGACTGACGCGTTTGGTGGCCGGTCCCATTCCTGATAGCCTCTGGTTGACCTGGGGTGTATAAGAGAAATTGCGATATCCCCTGCCAGCGCTCGCCGGTGTCCGGAGCTGTTGAACTGGAACTCTCTGAATCGCATCGATCCCGGGTCGTCCAGACAATACGCCAGGTTCGTAGGAGAAGCTTCGGTAGCTAGTCCCGGGAGGAGTGGTTCTCGGCGAGGCGACGACGCGCCCTGGATTCGTCTTGAAGGCTGGGTCCCAGAAACTTCGATAATCACCGCGGATCTTAGCTCCGGCGTCCCTCTGTGCCCACGCCTTATTCCCAGTCCCCGCCACAACAATCGCCAATGCCAATCCAATCAACGCTAACCGTGACATCTGACACCTCCGGGCCTCTCGTGGGCCAATCTGAATCCTCGAACATCAATTAACCAGTGAACCAACCACTGCCAGGTGTTCACTCTGATCTGTTCTTCGTCAAATTAGATGCGTAGGCCGGACCGTTACTTCACGGAACACTTGATAATTCTGGTAGGAGAGAGAACTTAGGGAACTAAAAGTTATGCAGTCAATTTGGTGGGGCATTTTAGACCCGCTTGGGCTAGGCGGTACTACTCGGGCCTGTGGCGACGAATTCAGTGAGCCATTGTGTGGGAGCCGTCACTGAACCATCCCACCAGCTGTTCCAGCTCCGCCTTGTCCTTGACTCCCAGCACCGTGACATGGCGCTGACCTTTGTGCCAAGTGGCGGCGTTTTGCCCATCCACATCGGTCATCGTGCACGGCATACCGTGACACACCATCTCGTCTGTCGGATGATCGCCCAACCCCACTTCGGTATTACAGTGTTCGAAGATGGTGAACTTCGAACCGTCACTGCGCACACAAACGCATTGGACGCACGTACAGCACGGCATATCGACGACGTAGGTCGCCTGAATGGAGTAGCCGGCCGGAACTCCCCGTGCTACAACGGGTTGGAAGCCCACCGACTGAGTCGCCTGCTGTACGTCCACGGCTCGGCCGCCATACTTCAACAGAAAGACCTGTTGAGCGGACTGCGGGTCCCGCTGAAACGCATGGAGGTACTCCGTCAGGACCTGTGCCATCTGGGTCCGAGTATGCTGATGCCACCAGGTCTGGTAGCCCAAATAGCCGAAGCTCAGCAGAATCCCGGCTGCAGCGGCCCAACGGAACCAAACGAGCCGTGATGAAGTCATGTCCCACCACGGCACGCTCGGCCTGACCGGCGATTGACGCGAAGTGTCCGCCTCCGCCGAAGAGACGGCTCTTGTCTGCCGCTCTAGCTCGTCCCACATCGACGCCGGAGCCGCACAGTCGACCAAAGCTGTGGCCAGGAAACTGATATCTTGGAATGCCGACAATTCCTCTGCACAGGTCTGGCAATCTTTCAGGTGAGCCTCAACTTCGGCACACAGCTGGGGGCTCAGTTCGCCATCCAGATATGCGGAAAGTCGATCTTTCACTTGAAGGCATCGCATAATCTGCCTCTTCGTTTTGAACCGTATAGACCTCAGCTGGAGGTCCGGTTAGCTATTCGTTTTTTCTAAACGCCGTAACCCAGGTTGACGAGCTGTTGCCGCAGTTGCCGCCGGGCCCGATTGAGTCTCGAACCCACCGTACCTTCGGGAATTTGTAGGGCCTCCGCGATGTCCGGGTAGGAAAGTTTCTCCACCTCACGCAGCACAAAAATCGCCCGCAGATCGGGTTCGATGCGGGCTAACGCCGTCTCGAGATACTCCTTCCTGTCCGTTTCCCCCTGGTCGTCCTGAATCTCCGCCGGCGGCTCCCACTGGAGTTCCGCGTGCGACCGCCAGCGACGGTTCTTCCGAAGGTACTGGAGCGACTCGTTGACTGCCAGGCGATACAGCCACGTTCTGAAACTCGACTGCGCATGGAACTTGTCAATCGACCGAAAAACCTGCAGGAATACCTGCTGCAGTACATCCGGTGCTTCGTCGCTACCAACCATTCTTACGGCCAGCCGAAACACTCCCGGATGGCACTCATCGTAAATCTGCCGAAACGCTCCCTGATCCCCACCTCGAAAGGAGAACACGGCCTCGGCCAGTGCATTCCTTTCCACGGCTGGAGGTCTCTCCTCACCTGAATTAGATGCATCAAAGTTCACGTTTCTTCGCGTCGATTCCGACATTTTTTCAGGCAATTGGGAAAAGGGACCACACCGCCATCACATTGGACCTCAAAAGTACGACCGGCTGCGGTAAACCGTCTTTGCCGGCTTTTTTAATTAACCCTGCTGAGTTGCACTTTCCACCTCGCCGTTTTTGCGTCCGTCGCCTACGGCTACCTATTGTAACACTCCGCTGGTCGTGAGGGGCCTTCCGTAGGCGTTCACGATCCGGGGTGTCACCGGGCGCCCAAAGAGAGCCAGTCATGGGCGCTTGAAAGAGGGCCACTTTTGAGCGGTTAGTCGGGTAGGCTACTTGCTTTTTCCCAGAGCGAGGAGCCGACAGATGGCGAACCGATTGAAGGCGGCTAAAGTGTTATCAATCATCGAGTTACGTTCCCAGGGCTGGTCGCTGCGGCGGATCGCACGGGAGCTGGGAGTGAGTCGGGGGGCGGTGGCCCGGCGAGCACATATAGGCATCCATTGACGTTCGTCAGATAACCGGGAGTTGAACCGTAGCGGTCGCTCGTGGTGTCCTTTACGAAAACCGTCCCGGCCTCCGTACCGTCGCTTTTCGACATCTCTAAACCGTTCATACCGTCATCCGCCGCGAAGAGCACGACTGGCCCAACCAACCTGAAGTAATTCCCTCGGGCCAGATCCTGCCGCGGCGGAATTAATATCTTTCACCATTTCCGGCAGACCGGCCAGCATTCGGCAGTCTTCGAGCGACTCCAGCCGCAATCGGTACGTTGACGCACATTTGGCTCGGCGTCCATCGACGATACGACCACGGCGATAGCTGGCGTGCCTCTCCAGGGAGCCACCGCGTTGATTCTAGGCAAACACGACCAACAGTGTCTGACGGAAGGTTTCCGGTGACTGCAGGTCATTCGTATTGCGAACCAGCACGTTCGGCGTCTCACTTCCGTTGAAACAAATCAGGTCTCGCGAGCCAATTTCTCGGTCTAGCGGATTCCGCAAAGTCTTGCAAGCGGACGGGTGAGCGAGTTCGACTCCGTTTCGACGACCGGACATCACTCTCCCGGCGGCCCTGGCGGAGCGTGGCGTGCTCGTCGCTTGCAATTCATCTCCTGAACCAAACAGTAGATGCATGGGATGACGAACAGCGTGACGAGGGCGACCGACATACCGCCGACGCTGGGGATGGCCATCGGTTGCATCACGTCGGAGCCGCGACCGGGATGGAGAAAGATGGGGGCGAGGCCGAGGATCGTTGTCACGGAAGTCATCAGACAGGGGCGAATGCGTTTCAGCCCGGCCTCGACGACCAGACTCCGCACGTCATCGACGGTCTGCGGCGGTTTCTCCCGAAAGAGATCTTCGAGGTAGGTCAACATCACGACGCTGTCGTCGTCGGAGACGCCTATCAGGGCGATGAAGCCGACCCACACGGCAACGCTCAGGTTTGCGCCGTAGAAATAGAGGCCGATGAAGCCGCCGGACACCGAGATGGCGATGTCGACAAGGACCAGAAACATCAACCACCATTTGCCGAAGCTGAAGTACAGCGAGAAGACCATCGCCAGCAGCACCAGCGGGACCAACAGTGAGAGACGTGCCATCGCGCGCCGCTGGTTCTCAAATTGGCCGGACCAGGTCCAGTAGTAACCAGCCGGCACGATCAGAGAAGCTTCGGCGTGTTTGCCGGCGGCAACGAGCTCGTCGCTACGTTTGCGTTCGGATTGCAGCAGGCGTTCGGCGTCTTCAACAACGCCGATTTCGTCACGATCGCGGGTGTTGAGCGTGACGTAGCCGACGAGCAAGCCGTTCTCGCTTTTGATCTCTTGCGGGCCGATGCTGTAGGTCAGCTTGGCGACTTGAGCGATCGGAACATGAGCACCCGTCGACGTCGGGACGAGGATGTGTTCCAAGTCGTCGAAACGTTCTCGCAGCTCGCGCGGGTAACGGACACGGATCGGGTAGCGTTCACGGCCTTCCACAGTGGTTGCCAGTCGCTCGCCGCCAATCGCGATTTCGATGACGTCTTGAATGTCGCGGATGCTGACTCCGTACCGCGCGGCAGCTTGGCGGTCGATTTCGTATTCTTGGTACGGTTTGCCCACGAGCCGATCGGCGACGACGTCTACTGCGCCGGGAACCTTTTTCAGAAGCTGCTCCATTTGAAGGCAAACTCGTTCAATCTCCTTCAGGTCCGAGCCGTAGACCTTGACTCCCATCATCGCACGGAATCCGGTCTGCAGCATGACCAATCGCGTCTGGATCGGCTGCAACCACGTCGGTAGTACCCCAGGAATGGCCGCTTTCTGGTTTAATTCCTCGAGAATTTCAGCCTTGGTGATGCGCCGTTCTTCCGGCCAGAGGGTTTGCATCGCGGGACGACACCAACTGAGCCACGCCCGGTCGCTGTGCCAGCGCGGCTGCGATATCGTACGCCAGTCATCCTCCGGTTTCAACGTGACGATGGTCTCGATCATGCTGATCGGAGCCGGATCTAGCGACGACTCGGCGCGACCGACCTTTCCGACGACGTCGCGTACTTCTGGCACCGTGCGAATCGCCGTGTCTTGCTGCTTGATGACCTCTTCCGCGAGGGTCAGTGAACCGGACGGCAGGATTGACGGCATGTAGAGAAACGAGCCTTCATCCAGCGGCGGCATGAATTCGCGGCCGATACCGGGGAAGGTCTGTTCGAGACGCTGCCATCCGTTGGTCTTCGTGATGTCGAAGCCGGCGACTCGGAACGTCGCCGAGATCGGCGTGCCGACGACATCAAAACCCAACCACGCGGTGAACCCCAACGCCATTAAGCATGCTGGAATCGTCAGAAATGTTCCCTTGTGATTCAACACCCAGCGCAGTGTCGGACGATAGACCTTGAAAATGGCTTGCGAGACGCGATTCTCTTCCAGCGGAATAAGTCGTTCGCGCCCCATCCGGTAGACCAGTGCGCCGACAAGGAAACCGACTCCCAGCGCCGTCGGCCAGCCGCTCCAGGTTGTGCCGAGATCGAGACCCCATACGAGCGCCAACCGCAACGCAATCATCGCGGCCACGCCAGCCAGTACGCCGACCAACAGCGAACGCCGACGCGACCACGTCACTGGTTTCAGCAAGTAGTAGCTCAACACGGGAACGACAGTGATGGCGAGGATGACTGACGCGGCGATCGCGAACGTCTTCGTGTACGCCAGGGGCCGAAACATCTTCCCTTCCGGGCCGGTCAACGCGAAGACGGGAATGAATGAGACGACCGTGTTGACGACCGCCGTGACGATAGCACCACCGACCTCGGTCGAAGCGTCTCGCACGACATCGATATACGTCTTGTCGTCGGCGAAGCTGCTCGCGTCGGTCGATCCAGACGCTGGCGGCGTCCGCCACGGATCGGTCGTCAGCCGCCGATAGATGTTCTCGGTCATGATGATGCCCATGTCGCTGACGTCGCCGATGGCGATCGCCAGTCCGGCTAGCGACATGATGTTGCTGTCCACTCCCATCCAGTACATCACGCCAAAGCTCATCGCGAGTGCCAGCGGCAGCGTCGGCAGCACGGCGAGCGAACTGCGCAAGTGCAGCAAGAACAACACGACGATCAGCCCCACCACAATCGACTCTTCGATGAGATTGTCGCGCAGCGTGGCCATCGTCTCGTAAATGATGTCGGTGCGGTCGTAGTACGGGACGATCTTCACCGGCACTGCCTTGCCGGACGGCAGTGTGACGCCCAGGCCCGGTTCCATCTCGGCAATCTTCTGTTTGACGCGGTTGATGACGGCTAACGGGTTTTCGCCGTAGCGCATCAGCACCACGGCTCCCGTTGCCTCGCGGCCGGCCTTGTCAAGCGTGCCGCGTCGAAATTCCGGGCCAAGCTGCACCGTGGCTACGTTCTTGACATAGATCGGCGTGCCCGCTTCCTGGCGGATGACGACGTTTTCGATGTCTTGCACGCTGCGGACGAAGCCTTTGCCACGGATGAAAAACTCATAACGGTTGTTCTCAACGACCTTTGCCCCCACGTCGATGTTGCTGCGGCGCACCGCTTCATAGACCTCCGGCAGAGTTACTCGATGTGCTCGAAGTTTTTCGGGGACAACATCAATCTGGTACTCGCGCACATAACCGCCGAGCGTGGCGACCTCGGTCACGCCTTCGACCGCCTGAAGCTGATACCGGATGTACCAGTCTTGCAGCGACCTGAGTTGGGAGAGATCGGCTCCCTCCGCCTCCAGTGTATAATAGAAAACCTGCCCCAGCGCCGTCGCGTCCGAACCCAGCCCAGGCACGACGCCTGGCGGGAGCCGTGACAGCGACACGTTCATCCGCTCCAGCACCCGCGAACGCGCCCAGTAGTAATCCACTTCATCCTTGAAGATGATGAACACCATCGAAAACCCAAATCCGGAGAACGACCGAATCGTCTTCACGCCGGGTGTGCCTGACAACGTGGTCGTGAGCGGGTACGTCACCTGATCTTCGACATCCTGCGGCGAGCGGCCCGGCCAATCGGCCAGCACGATCACCTGCTTTTCGCCGATGTCGGGGATGGCGTCGATCGGGATGTTAGTGACGGCGTAGTAGCCAATGCCGAGCAACAATATTGCGAACAGGATCACGACGAACCGGTTCTTAAGGCACCAGCGAATGATGAGGTTCACCATACTGAAGTGTCCGAGTTTCTAATGCTGATGTCCGGCGGGCGCGGGTTGGGGTTCCTTCTTGGAGGCGGCTCCTTCCATTCCACCGTGACCGGAATGCAGTGACGTGCCGGCCTGCCCTGTGGGGTAAAGCAGACTTGGCATGCCTTCGATCTGCCGCTGGCTGTCGAGCAGGAAGCCGCTTTGCGCGACGACTCGTTCTCCTTCATCGATGCCGTCGAGCACCACGAAGAACTCGCGTCGTTTGCCCGACTCGTCCATCGAATGCGCGCGCGGGCCGAGTCTGATTTCGACCAATTCATACGCCCCGTCATCGGTGTGCCGGTATGCGATCCGTCGTCGGCCGGTATCGAGCACTGCGGAGACTGGAATGGCGAGTACACCTTCGCCGGAGGCTGCGTCCGGCGCGGCGTCTGGCGATCGTCGTTCCGGCACCTTTTCTAACGGCATATCGCAGATGGAGCACTTACCCGGCTTTTGCTGCATGACTTCCGGGTGCATCGGGCAGACGAACATGCCTTCGAGGCCGGTCGGTTCCGGCGAGCCGTCCGGTCGCAGCTTCACGTTTATTGTCGCCGTTCCGAACATTTGTGGCTTGAGTAGCCGGTTCGGATTCTTGATGTTCACGCGGACGCGAATCGAGCGAGTTGCGTCGTCGAGGAACGGGTCGATGAACATGATCGATCCCGAGAAAACCTCGCCGGGAAACGCTTCCAATTGCACTTCGACTGCCTGCCCGAAACGGACCCACGCGATATCGAATTCGTAGATGTTGAGGTACAACCAAATCGGATCGAGGTCCGCGATGCGATAGACCTGGTCGCCGGTATTGAGGTACTGCCCGACGCGAACGCTTTTCTCGATGACCGTGCCGGCCAGCGGCGCATAGATTGTGACGTGCGTGAGTTCCTTCCGCGTCCTTTCAATCTCGGCGATTTGCTCGGGCAGCAGTCCGAGCAGGCGCAACTTCTCACGGGATGCCAGCAAGTTCGCCGCGGTGAACTGGTCGACGAGTCTCCTTTCGGCGCTCGGCTCGGCGGCCTTCAACGCTCCAATCAATTCCGCCTGAGCTGCATACAACTCCGGGCTATAGATCTCTACGAGATGATCGCCTTTCTTGACCTCGACGCCGGCAAAGTCCACAAACAGCCGATCCACGCGGCCGGCCATGCGCGACGTGATGTACGCCACTTGCCGCTCGCTGTAGTCGAGCTTGCCGACGGTCCGAAGTTCCTTGAACAGCTCGCGCCGCCGGATCGGTTCTGTGATGAGGCCAGCTCGCGTTTCCAGATCGCTACGAGTGCTCGGCAACTTCGAGATCGGAATCAATTGCATCCCGCAAATCGGACAGCGGCCGGGATTCGGCAAGCGAATCTGCGGGTGCATCGAACACGTCCATGTGTCGCTACCGGCGGCCGACTCGCCGGATCCGCGCGGCCACCACATCACCGCAATGGCCAAACCGCCGATCAGCAACAGCGGGACGGTCACTCGAACGATCATTTGTCGGTAGCGCATTAGCGGCTCTCCTGATTCATTCTGACTGTGGGTCGCGGCGACCTAAGTGGATTGTGCATCTGTCAACTCCGCGGCGCCACGCGATCTTCCACGCCTCAGCGCTTTCGTAATCTCAATGCACGTCACTGGCGTGAGGGCCAAGGCGACGATGGCAAACCATTCGAACGCGGTGTGAGTTGGAATGTCGAAAACGTGTTGCGTGAATGGAACCACGGCCACGCTGAGCTGCAACATCCCGGACACCGAGATTGCCAGCAGCAGATGCGGGTTCGTCCAGAACCCAAGTTGGCCGAGGGTCAATGTCTGGCTGCGGGCGGCCAGGGCCCGAAATAGCTCGGCGTACACGATCACGCAAAAAGTCATCGCGCGGGCCCGATCATCGTTTCCCGGATGGCTCCCGTAGCTTAGGCCAAAGGCCAGCAGGCCAACTAATCCCACCAAGCTCCCCTGGAGTAAGATCGCTAAGCCAAGTCGCGTGGAGAGAATCGACTCCGTCGGTCGACGTGGTTTGCGCCGCATCACGTCGGGTTCGGGCGGTTCAAGCGACAATGCGAGTGCCGGGAGTCCATCGGTTACGAGGTTGATCCACAAGAGTTGGATCGGCAGCAAGGGGGCGGGCCACCCCAGTACACTGGCCACGAGCATCAGGAGTATTTCGCCCACGTTACAGGAGAGGAGGAACTGCAACACTTTTTGAATGTTGTCGAAGATGCCGCGACCCTCTTCCACGGCGCTCACGATGGAGGCAAAATTGTCGTCGGTAAGCACCATGTCCGACGCCTCCTTGGTGACGTCGGTACCGGTGATCCCCATCGCGATGCCAATATCGGCCGCTTGAATGGCCGGCGCGTCGTTCACGCCGTCACCCGTCATCGCCACTACTTGGCCGCGCGATTTCCAGGCCTTGATGATTCGCAGTTTGTGCTCAGCCGACGCTCGCGCATATACGGGAATGTGTTCGACCTCTGAGGCAAGATCCTCCTCACTCATCGCCTCCAGTTCCTGCCCTGCAACTGCGCGGTCGTCAACGCCGACCATACCCAATTCCCTGGCCACAGCCAGGGCTGTGGCCGGATGGTCGCCAGTAATCATCACGGGACGGATTCCCGCCCGGCGACACGTGTCCACGGCGACTCTCGCTTCCTCTCGCGGTGGATCGATCATGCCGACGAGCCCAGTAAACACGAGCTGAGATTCTGGGTTTTCGACGTGGCGGTCGGGCGGATCGGGCCGATAGGCCAGGGCCAGTACGCGCAGTGCTCGCCCGGCCATCTCGGCGCTGAAGGCCAGAAGTTCGAGGCGACGGTCGTCTGTCAGTTCGCGCACGGTCTGGTCACGACGCTCGGCCACGCAATTGGCGACAACAACTTCCGGCGCGCCTTTGACGTAGAGCAGCGGGCCGTCAGCACTCTGGACGGCGACCGACATTGCCCTCCGTGTTGAATCGAAGGGAATCTCGTAGAGCAGGACCTTCTCGCTCGCGGCCGCCTCGATACCGGCTTTTTGTGCTGCGACGATTAGCGCTCCTTCGGTCGGGTCGCCGATGACGTGCCAAACATCGGCGCCATTCCCGCTGGGGATGAGTCGTGCGCTGTTGCACCAAGCGCCAACGCCGAGCGCGAGCTGCAAGTCCGGCACGTGTGTGACTCTTTCGGGTGTGGTGGAGAAGACTGGGGGCGACGTACGCGCTAATCGCGATTCGTCGTTTTCGCGGAAAAACTCTCCTCGCGGCGTGTAGCCGGTTCCCGAAACTCTATAACGGGCGTTTCCCACGAGCATTTCCTGAACGGTCATTTCATTGCGAGTCAACGTGCCCGTCTTATCGGAGCAGATTACAGTGACCGAGCCGAGTGTTTCCACGCTTGCCAGCTTCCGCACCAGGGCGTTGCGCGTGACCATGCGCTGCACGCCAAGCGCCAGGGCGATTGTGACCACGGCCGGAAGACCCTCGGGCACCGCCGCCACGGCCAGACTAACGGACACGAGGAATGCCTCCGCCAAATGGCCTTGGCGGAATACCTGTAAGGCAAAAATGGCTCCAACGATGATAAGGCACGCAACAATCAGAACCCGCCCCAACTCCGCAAGTCGTCGCTGAAGTGGCGTTGGTTCGGGTTCATGGCGTTGTAGCATCCGGGCAATTCGGCCGAGTTCCGTCTGCATCCCCGTGGCAACGACGACCGCTCGGGCCTTCCCGCTAGCGGCGACGGTCCCCATGTAGACCATGTTTCGCCGGTCGCCCAGTGTCGTTGGGGGGCTCAATACGACGTCCGCGTCCTTCTCGACGGGCACCGATTCGCCGGTCAGGGCGGCCTCCTGCACGGTGAGGCTAAAAGCCCGCAAGAGTCGTGAGTCCGCCGGAATATTATCGCCGGCCTCCAGTTCGAGAATGTCGCCGGGAAGCAGCTCCCTGGCAGGAATCGAGGCCAACGTCCCGCCACGGATTGCCCGGGCCATCGGGGCCGATAGCTTTTGCAGTGCGGCCAAAGCCTGCTCCGCACGTCCCTCTTGGAAGAATCCAATCACTCCGTTGAGAAGCACGATGGCTAGGATGGCGACCGTATCCAACCATTCGCCAAGAGCGCCGGAAATGATTGCGGCGACGATCAGTATCCAGATCACTAAATCCTTGAACTGATCAAGCAGCTTGCGCCAGACAGGAACGGGCGGAGCCTCAGCAAGCTGGTTGAAACCGTGTTCCTCGCGCAGCTGGGCGGTTCTTGCCTCGTCCAGTCCGATGTGGTCGTCGACTCCTAGGGCACTCAGGACTGCATTTGCCGCTAGCGCATGGAATACCTCCAAATCGGATTTCAAACCTGATGTTGGGGCATCCGGCATGGGCGAGTTCCTTCCGCAATCCGCTGGTCACGTACATTCGGATGATTGTCGTCGTTGCCCAACGACTCGGGAAGGGCAATTGAGCGACTGTCGTTAGATGCGACAAGCCCGTCGTTCCCTCTTTGGATGCGGGCGGGTCCGAGTTTCTTCGCGTCGAGTCGGCCATTTCCGTGCGGATCGCAAGTTTCAAGGTCATGGACATGGTACGCTTTTTCAGGAAAATGGGCTCACTTGGACAAAACGGGGCTCCTCCACCTGATGCTCGCGAGCATTTCCCATGCCAAAGCGGCAGAAGTATTGTAAGTCACGATGTGCATGCCCTTTACATGGCCATAGTGCGGCAGACGTGCGGCATACTCCACCTTCAGTCTGTGTATTCGCACATCCGTGCACCCACGGTCCACCGGCTTTTTTGTGAAGATCACCGCATATTGTTGCATCTAACCTACCGAATCCTAATTGCATACTCTCGATCCCGAGCAGCGGATGCCCGGATTCTCGCTCAGTTTACCTTTACCCAGAAGGAATTGCCATGTCCGCGAAAAGCCACTGCTTGTTTCCATTTTGTGCGCTTCTGTCCACTATGGCGATAGCTCTTGCCGCGAGCCTGTCGGGCTGTAGCTCCAGTGCCCCGATTCCAAACGGACCTTCGGCCCCGGCGGTAACCGAACATTCGGAACACGCACACGACGAGCCCTCGCACCACAATACCGGCGGACAATCCGACATGGAAAAAATGAAGGTCGAACTGGCCAAGCTCTTGCCTGAGGATGCTGCGTCGGCCGAACGACAGCACGTCTGTCCCGTGAGCGGCGAAATGCTCGGCACGATGGGTGCTCCGGAGAAGATCGACGTAGCCGGCCAGCAAGTTTGGATCTGCTGCGATGGCTGCAGGGAAAAACTGCTGGCTAGTCCCGATGAATACCTGGCAGAGTTGAAACGGGAGTGATGCTAGATGAGCGACTTGGTAGCATTCGCCCAAAGTGTAAAGGACCAGTTGAACGCCGCCGGCCGCGAACCCCATTGGCTGCCGGAGGAAGCGGAGCGGTACATGGCAGCGGTCGGTGACCGCCGTCAACGGTTCGAGCAATTGGCAGCGCGACTGATAGAATCCGTTGTTCAACCTCGTCTCGAAACTTTGGCTGGACATTTTACCAACGCGAGCCTTCCGAAGGACAAGCCGTCTGGTCACTGCTGGTGCTGGTTCGGCTACTGCGAGCGGTTTCCGGTCAGCACGAAAACTGCATTCGCGATAGAGCACGACGTGCGTTTCGGTACCGTGGCCGTCTGCTACGAGGCATGGATGATGCCCGTCTTCATTAAGTTCAACGAACGCGACCGGCTGACGGTGCCGCTGGGTGAAGTGAACGATGATACGGTCGCAGAGTGGGTTGAAGATCGGCTGCTGGAGTTCCTCGACGCGTATTTGCGAATCGATCGCAGCCGTTACGACTCTGACGAAGAGGCCGCCACCGATCCCGTTTGCGGCATGCGGATCAGCCGGTCGGCGGCGGTGGCTAGCGATAGTTATCTGGGGCACCCTTATTTCTTCTGTTCACGACAATGCCAAGAGAAGTTTGCCATTGAACCAACGGCCTACGTTCAGGTGAAGGGCATGTGAAAAAGGCGAAGTGGAGAAAGCCGATGTCGAGAATTGACGCCAATGCCACAAATGCAACAACCGCGGACGCGTCTCGTTTGACGCACACTCAGATGCCATTAAAGGTGGGCGTCAATCGCCATTGCGTATGTCATCAGCATTGACTTCCGTGGGCGGCTCCGTAATGAGATACCTCTCCGCGACACTTGAGTGACAGACACAATTCGGGTACTGGGTGTATGGCAACGGCGGCGGCGTGCAATACTTGCAATTGATGCAACACCCCGAGTAACTGTGGTACGCCGAAGCACAGCCCGCCACGGCGGCCGTCATCGCCAAAACGGCGAAGAGCGGCCGAAACGCCTTGTAGTTCTTCATGGGTCCCTCTTTGTTGGTCACGTAATGCGGAACGGTTTTCAATAGTCTGGTGCCCGCACCACAGGGCTAATCCGGCGGCGGCAGTGGCTGACGTTGCGCGTCGGGCGCGGGGATCGCTTCAGCAGGTGGCCTAGCCATTCCTCCCACGACGCGTTCCAGAGCAGCCAGAGTCTGGCGAAGTTGCGCTTCGAGCTGCAACTGGCTGATGTGGAACCGAAGAAGTTCTCTCCAGTTCGCGATTAGGTCGGCGAATTCCGTGTCGCCAACCTGGTATCCTCGCACTGCGACTTCGAGCGCCTGCTGAGTCTTCGGGATAATTGACTCGCGCAACAGAGCTTCGACACCACGTTGGCTTCTGGCCTGCGTGAAGAGTCGCTTCACGTCGCGCTGCGTTTCGTCCTTCAGCTGATCATACTCACGAGCGCTGGCCACGACCGTCGACTCCGCCTCACGGACGGCGGCGTTCAGTCGTCCACGATACAGTGGTATGTTCAGGCCGAGCCCGACACCTAGATTGTCGATGCCGTCGGCCGTGGGAGCCAGCGCGCGGTTGGTCGTCATTTCCCCCCAACCGAATTTGAACGTCGAGTCTGGGAAGTAGTCCAGGCGCGCCAAATCGACCTTCCGTTGGTCGCGCGCGATCTCGGCCAACATCGCATGCAATTCCGGTCGCGATGCAATGGCCTGTCGATAGAGCCCATCTAGGTCCCGCGGGACGTCTTCCGGCGACAACTGGTCCACTGCCGCAAGGGGAGTCTCTGGCGAGACATGCAGCACTTGCGCCAAGTCGGCTTGGGCGGCGGCTCGCAATTGTTCCATACGAATCAACTCGCCATCCACATTCGATAACTCAGCCTGCAATCGCAGCACGTCTTGCTGGCTGGTTTTGCCGGTCTGGTACTTGGCGTTGGCGAGATCAATGAGGCTCGCCAGAATCTGTCGGTCCTGGCGCGTGACGAGGATCGCCTCTTGGACGAAGTACAGCTCGTAGTAGGCACGCTTCACATCTTCAATGGTTTTCAACTCGGCGGCAGCCAATTGCGCCCTTGCGGCGTTCACTTCTTCTTCAGCCACGGCGGCCTTGGTCACGAGTTTTCCGAACCACGGCATCTCCTGCGAAATGGCCATGTCCACCGTCATGCGGCCCGAAGCGGTCTGTGGCACGTTGGGATAGATCGGCCAACCGGTAACGTCCAGCCTTGGGTCATTGAGGCTGGCTGCTTGCGGCACCCGCATGGCCGCTGCATCGACACGCTTGCGAGCGGCCTGAATTCCGGCGTTCTGAGACAGGGCGAAGCGAATGTACGTCTCCACCGGCTGGGGCCCGCGCAGTTCCTCAAACACGGGACTCACAGCCGCTTCAGCCGGCAGCGGAGTATTCCAGGCTTGGCGAACCCCGCGCGACACTTGAGCATATTCCGGATCGAGTATCTTGTGGGCCGCTTTGCAGCCCGCCAGAAACATGACGATTCCAATCAGGAGAATGGTTGATCGAACGGCCATCCGTGGCCCCCTCGTCAGCAAGCAAATTACATAGCACTTTCGTCTTTATCGGAACCACGCATACTCGTGGAACACCCGTCATGACCGAATGTTCCGCCATCGTGCTGTGGTAGTATGGGTTGTTCCGGTTGCGCCGATTAGTCCTGTTACCTTTCGGCTGTAGCGGGCTAGCGACGCTACACCAACTTGAAACCGCACTAGCTTGACTCACTACCCTCTTCGCTATCGACGCCGACGTTGGGCGGCTCGCCCGCGAACCAAAGCCAGAAACTCAACGGCCAGTGTGATTCAGGGCAAAACCGTTCAGAATTGCTCCGGCCGAATTACTCATCTCGCCCGACCTCGGACCCCTACGTTCACGTTACTCCGTCTCTTCCTCTACTCGATCTTGAATCGACTCATCGTAGAGTTCGTCGACCAACTGAAGGAAAGTATCTGGGTCGGCCGCGATCTTTTTGGTGCAAGGAGGACAGCAAACGTAAACGATCTGTCCCTTGACAATCGTCCATTTCGCCTTGGTTGGGAGTTCCTTCCTCATCACGGGACAAATCCCCTGTGCCTTCGCGAAGTTGGCGTGAATTTTCGCCCAATGCTTTGTGTTCACCTTGCCTTTCAGGCATTCCTTACAGCAAAGATACAAGTTCTCCTCGCCGATCTTGGCCTTGATCGGCGAACCATGCTCGCCCAGCCTCTCACCGGAGATTGGACAGATCTCCTGCACGGCGATGTGAATTTGATCGCGCTTCGACGGCTCTTGTGCCCAAGCTGTTGCATAAAGGCTCGTGGCCACGGCCAACAGTCTGACTGCGAAATTCTTCATTGCTCAAATCCTTTCGAGTAAGGAATGGAAACCAAGCACGCATACACCCACGTCTGTACCTATGCCGCCAACGATTCCACAGGCGTGGACTCGTCCACAGATTCCCCTGCAACGTCGTCCCAAAGTTCGTCGCGGAGCCCGGCGCGCATTTTGAATTCCAGGAAGGCACAATACAGCGTGGGCACGATGAAAGAGGCGAACGGTTCGACCAACATGCCGCCCAAGACCGGCCAAGCCATCGCGCGGGCCACGTCTGCACCGCGCCCAGTGGAAGCGATCACGGGCATTAGCGCTACCAGGGTCGTGATCGTTGTCATCATGCAGGGACGAATGCGCTTCAGCCCCGCTTCGTGAACCGCGTTACGAATGTCCGCGATAGTACGAATGGTTCGGCGACGTAATGATTGTCGAATGAAGGTGGCCATGACGGCGCCATCGTCTTCCGCCAAACCCAACATCGCGATGAACCCGATCCACACGGCCGTATTCAATTCGACTCCCATGATCGCCACCAAGATCATGCCGCCGGCAAACGACACGGGTATGCCGGTAAACACCGCAAGCGATATCGGGACGTTTCTAAACTCCATGTAAATGAGCAGAAAGCTAATCAGCGCCACGAGCGGAATGATCCACATCAGACGGCGGTTAGCTTCGATCTGATTCTGAAACGAGCCGACCGGCTGCAACTCAAAACTGCCAGTTGGGAATTGCAGCTCGCCGCTCTCCCGAGCCGCAGTGAGAGAATTCATGACCGAGTCGACCGTCTCCAAATCGCCCGCTCCACCCGATGGCGAGAACATGACGTGAGCGACCAGACGCGAGTCCTCGCTGTTGATCATCCCCGGCCCCCAGGCGGTCACGACCGTGGCGAGCCGAGACAGCGGCACCACGTCGCCCATGTCCGTGACCACGGGTATTTGGTGCAACTCGTCGATCTTCTCTCGCACGTCGCGGCTATAGCGAACCTGGATCGGGTACCGCCGACGACCTTCGACCGTGGTTGTCACATCAACGCCGCCCAGGCCGGCCGAGACGATTTGATTTACCATCATCGTGGTCATCCCATAACGAGCTGCTTCCTCACGATCGACCTCAAACTCGTAATACGGCTTGCCCATCACGATGTCGGGATTGACGGTGCCCGCGTTGACCAGATGGTGTCGTTTCAAGTGGGCGGCAACGGTGACCGAGGCCTTCGCCAGTCCCTCCAAGCTGTCGCCGTAAATTCGCACCGCCATCGAAGCCTTGATGCCGGTCTGCAACATCACGACGCGGCCTTCGATCGGTTGAAGCGGCGACGCTGGTGTGACGCCAGGCAACGTCGCCACGGAATTGATCTCATCCCAAATTCGGCGCTCCGTCATGCCTAGACGCCATTGATCGCGCGGCTTCAACATCACGTAGGTCTCGATCATCGCCCCGGGCGCAGGGTCGAGAGCCGATTGCGCGCGTCCGATCTTGCCAAGCACGTTCTCAACCTCCGGGATCTGCTTGATCATGGCATCCTGCGCCTGCAGCACTTCCATCGCCTGATTGAAACTTGCCGCCGGATACAGGCTCGGCATGTAGAACCACGTACCTTCGTCCAAGGCGATCCAGTCGTCGGATTTCAGACCGGTAAACAGATGCTTGGCCCGGACGTATCCTGGTACACTATTCAAGTCAGTCCCCAGGGAGTTTGCCAGTTGCTCGACAGGACGCAAGACGGTGGGCAGCCCGATCCAGGCCCCGATCCCAAGCACTACAACGGCGGTGGGGAATGAAAGCATCACAGCTTTGTGGTTTAAGGCAAAGCGCAATCGACCGCCATAGACCCATTGCAGCAGACGACTGACGGGACTCTCTTCAATCGGGCGCACCCGTTCACGTGTCAACCAGAATCCAGCTGCAAATCCAAGAACTCCCGCGACGGCGGTGGCCCAAGGTACGCTGAGTGTCGTCCAACTCTCGATGTGGTCTTCCCACACGAACACGCACATTCCCATTCCCAGTGCCGCCATTCCCAGTCCGCCTGCAAGGCCCATCCATTGGGGCATGCGTGAGCTGCGCAGTAAGATGCGACAAAGCATGGGAACGATGGCAACAGCGACAATCAAGCTCGCGACCAGGGCAAATGTCTTTGTCCAAGCCAGAGGCGCAAACAGCTTGTAGTCGCGACCTGTCAAGAAGAACACGGGGAGAAAGCTGACGATGGTCGTTCCAACGGCTGTCAACACCGCAGGCGCTACCTCTGCAGCCGCTTCGTAAATGACCCTTTGTCGACGTCGTTCGCCCCCCGGCGATCCAGCCTTTTCCCAGTCCGACAACCCACCGTAGATATTCTCCAGCACAATAATTCCCATATCGACCATCTCACCAACCGAGATGGCGATTCCCGCCAGCGACATGATGTTCGCATCGACGTGAAACACCTTCATGCCGATGTACGACATCAGTATGGTCATCGGCAAAGTGATCGCAATGACGATGCTTGCCCGCACATGTAGGAGAAACAGCATCATTACGACGATGGTGATAAGCGTTTCCTGGCCAATCGACTGCGTTAGCGTCGCGACAGTTTCGTCAATCAAGAGCGTGCGGTCGTACACGCCTTTGATCTTAATGCCGCCGAGTTCCGGTTCGAGTGATTTGACTTTTTTGAGTACGCGCATGATCACGTCACGCGGGTTCTCGCGATATCGCATCACGACAATACCACCCACTGCCTCCTTGCCGTTGAAGTCCAATGCCCCATCGCGGAATGCGGGGCCTGTTTGGACTTGGGCAAGGTCGCGAATGCGTACGGGCACACCGTCGCGAGTCAACACCACCGTGTTTTCGATCTGCCGGATCGTTTCCGGCTCGGTCTTGCCCGATCCGACAAAGCCCTTGCCGCGAACAATGAACTCCATGCCGCCACTGTCCACCGTTTTCGCGCCAACGTCGAGGTTCGAGGCTTCGACGGCCTCGATGACTTTCCCCAGCGGAATGTTGTGGTAGCGGAGTTTGTCGGGATCGACCTCCACCTGGTATTGCTTTACATAGCCGCCGACCGATGCAACTTCGGCCACGCCATCGACCGACTGCAGCGCATACTTGATGAAGAAATCTTGCTTCGAGCGCAACTCAGCCAAGTCCATTCCCGGCGGCGGCTCGAGCACGTAATAATAGATTTGGCCGAGAGCCGTGGCGTCGGGGGCAAGTCGAGGAGTCACACCTTCCGGCAAGGATCCGGAAACGGTTGTAAGTTGTTCCGCGACGCGGGAACGGGCCCAATAGAAGTCAACGCTGTCGTCGAAGGTTACCTGTACAAAGCTGAATCCGAACATGCTCCGGCCGCGAACGTTCTTGGAACCGGGCACGGCCTGCAACGCAACCGACAGCGGGTAGGTGATTTGATCTTCCATGTCCTTGGGCGAGCGCCCCGGCCATTCGGCTAACACGATCACCTGGTTTTCACCAACGTTCGGGATCGCATCCAGTGGCACTTTCTGGGTTGCGTACCAGCCGTAGGCGACAATCGCGACCGAAGCGATCGAGATCACTAATCGCTCTCGAATGCAAAAAGCGAGGATATTCTTGATCATCGAAGAGACTCCTGGGTAACCGCAGCGCTCCGCGATGGCAGCGATTCCGAATTGTCGGCGTCAGTCGCTCCCTGGAGTGATTCCGGACTCGCTTCCCCCGGCTCGATGATTTGTGGGGCACTGATCGGCGGAAGATCCGGAGCGGTCGGTGAGTGATCGTGCGTCGGGTTCTCGTTGGACCTGCTGGCAAGCTTGGCCAGGTACTTATCGGGTTCGGCGAGCAGGCTTTCGCGGCAGCCGTCGCAGCAAATAAAGACCGGCCGTCCCTTTACATCAACCTTCATAGGAGTTCCCATCGAGCCGAGCCTGAATTCTGCGACCGGGCAAACCCCCTGTTGCTCGGCCAATTCGCGATCCTCGGGTGGCAGCTTGCCCAAGGCCACGATCATTTCAACCGACTGGGACTCGTCCATCATCGGCCCGGCTTTGGTCGGATCGATCAATGACGGGTTACTGGCGAGTTGCATCTGAGAGTCAATCAGAAAGTTTCCGCGAGTGGCAACGTGTTCTCCGTCTTTCACGCCGCTTTGAATGACCATTTGATCGCCGCAGTTCGGCCCGAGCACCACGCGACGGATTTCAAATCGGCCAGGCGCGGTTTCGACATAGACCACACTGTTCTTGCCGGCCATCAGCACTGCGTCGCGCGGGACGACCAATGCTTCGTTGCCTGCCAATGCGTCCGCGGTAAAGCCAAACTGTGCCGCCGGCACCAGTGCCACTCCGCAAATTGGACAGTCACCGGCGGAATCGGCGACGACGTGCGGATGGCGAGGGCTGATCCATTTGTTCGCCAGTTCCGGGTCATGCACCAACCCCTCATGCCCGCCGCTGAGCGGCACCTCAATCGTCGCTTTTGCGTAGTCTCCCACTCGCAACAACCCGTCGCTGTTGGGAATCACGACACGGATGCCGACGGTGCGCGTCTTCGGGTCGACGTTTGGGTCAATGAACGCGACTCGCCCAACAAACTCGCGTCCCGGCAACGACTGCACCTCGGCTTCGACTTTCTGACCGTATCGAATGGTGGCCGCATCTTCGGGGAATAGCCGCAAAATCAACCAGACGGTCGACAAGTCGGCCATTTGGTAGATGGCATCACCCTCCTTGACGTATTGCCCCTCCACCGCCGTTTTCTCGATCACAGTTCCCCCACTCGGCGCACACAGGTGCAGACGGCTGGTCGCCCTGCCCTCGCGTTCGAGCTGCTCGATTTGCGACGGCGTCATACCCAGCTCGATCAACCGCTGCTTGGCGCTCGCGTACAAGTCCATACTAGACTGCGAGACTCCCGCGAGCGTCGAAGAACGAGCGTCGCCCCAGGCTTTCTTGGCCAAAAGCAGCTCCACCTGGCCGGTGTAGAGTCGGGGCGAATACACCAAGGCCAGATGATCACCCTTCTTCACAACGACGCCGGTATAATCTGCATACAGCCTCTCTAGTCGGCCGTCGACATAGGCCGAAATCGTCTTCAAGGTGCCTTCGTCGTATCGGAGTTCGCCAATCGCCCGAATCGTGCGGGACATCGGCATGGATGTCACCGCCACCGTTCGAATGTTCGCGATGCGCCGTGACGCCGGGTCGATCTGAATTGAACGAGAGTCGGTCTTTCCGCCCGACGCCGCCGGTACGAGTTCCATCGCGCAAACGGGGCACCGACCGGGCTGTGCCTGCGGCGGCGTGCACATCATCGGGCAGATGTATTTGACATTCGCACCGCCAGATGAGCTCGGCTCGTGTCCTTTGCCGCCGCTGGAAACGATCAGCCCCGTCCGCTGGGCGATTCCCAGACCCGCGATCAGGAGCACGCCGCATGCCAGGAACAGCAACGGTTGAAGCCACAACTTGGTCCACCAGCAACGCGCCTCAACGCGGGCCAGAGTTGCCTGCTCGACCGTCACTGCCGACTGCGCCGGTGGCGGGCTGCTATCGTTGGCAACCGCCACATCAGCATCAGGGGCGACCCTATTGTCGTCGGATGTGTTCATTGAGAACCTTTCAGTTTGATGTGAACGACTTGGTGCATCTGAACGCGACGGGAAGATGACCACGTGCAACAGCCGCGTTCGTATCGGTCGTCCCATATGTCCGTCGCTGCCGGCGCGCCCACCCCAGGGGGGCACCATGGGCGCGCAGTGCTACCTTCGAGACATTCTCAGATTAGCCAGCGACAGAAAGTAGCTTGCCGGCGGAGTGTGGGCAGAGATAAGAAGAGGGTCCCGTCCCGGATGCACGGTGCCTGTCGCTCGTTGATTGGAACGAGCGAACCACCAACACACCAATCCGTCCGACAAGCACCTTGGTGCTCGTCAGAACTTCGCCGCTCCTGGGGAGCAGCGGGACGCTGATCTTCGACCGAGCAGCGACACACTCGCGACCGTGCAGGTTTCGAGCAGCACGCCGGTGCGGATTCGCTCGATTCTAGGCTACACGTGCCGCAGCACTCCTTCGCCCCACTACCGCATTCCTTCGTCGCGCAATTGCCACCGGCGGTTCCAACGCCCGACAGGGTCGTTGTGGCAATCAGCACTAGCGTTACGAGTTTTTTGGACGCGGGACAAACCATGTGCCAATCTCTCGGTCGAATATTCCGTTTCTAATCTTCCAATCCCAGCTTCTCGGTGTCAAGCCGAATTTCTGCCTCAACCGGCCAACTGACAGCACGTGCTAGTCGGCTTGTTTCATCGACAACTCGGGCAAGGCCCACCCGACGCCGCGGTGGAACTGGGCATCGAGCGAGTTTGGCCGCCTCATTCGGAGTGGCGGAGAGCGCAGCACGCCACGGACGAAACGAAAAGTGCATGAGCTGCAATCAGATCACGAAGCCACAGCGCGCACTGGGAGCGCCACGCGCGGTTCAAAGAGTGAACCGACAGAATCGTGCGCAGCGGTCCAACGAGGTGGACGCACATAAATCGACGGCCCCGTCTTTTCGGCGAGGTTGGAATCGAGGTTGGTGAACGGCAATAACGGCTACCGTCGACGGCGCCTTATCGCAAAACTTTTCCTGGAGAGCCTTTGCAACTGAAGGCGTTGCAGGCTCCCGCTTCGCTTTGCCGCATCGGCCATCGAATTCGCATGTGCAACCCGAATCAGGGCTGCGTTCTGCCACGTCGCAACAGGAGTGACCAGATTCAGCTCGTGGGCGAACACAGCAGCATCGCTCTCCTCGGACCAGTTCGGCCGTGCCGCAGCAGCCCTGAGATTTGGCGCCTTGCTGAGGGCAAACACCGCTTCGCGTGCATCCACATGAAGTCGCCGGAAAACTCTGCAGGGGGATCGCAATGGCTGCGAACAAGATTAGCGTGCGCGGGACGATGTGATTGGTACGTATACCTAACACGTGAGCAATCCTGCCCTCCTGACCCGCGAACTTTGCGCAAGGGCCCCACATATACCATCGGCATGTGCAAGGCCGAACGCGAGTCGATGCGTGTGGAATTGACAGACTTGAGACGTGCCTAATCCTCCGACCTGCTCTATCTTGCCTGGCTTGCGCACCAAGCGATTTGTCCGACTGATTGTTGGACCAGTTTCGCGTTGTACTCCCGACATTAGCTGATAGATTACTGGCCTACCGCTACCTAGCTAGCACTAGACCCTTCAGGGAAGCCGGCCATGAGTCGCACAGGATGTAGTCCACGGGCGAGAATTGGCACTCTCGCCATTCTTTGCGTCAGCCTCAACATCAGCAGTGCATCCCAGGCTCAGTTCTACAATTACGGCGCATTGGGTGATTTCTTCGTCATTGGCATCGATGCGCAACCAGTGAGGCTCTACGATACGTGGAAGTCCCGCGGCGTGAATACGGTCGTTCGGATTGACAGGGACACACTCGACCAGATCGATGAAGCTGTCGTACGGCTTGGCATGAAGGCCATTCGGGATGCCAAACCCGTATCGGCGCTCGACAAGGGACGTAGCTACCTTCTTGCGTCGAATAGCCCGTCAGATGAGCCAGAGCTGAAATTCAATGACTTCGCAACGGGAGTTAGTGTGCAGTTTGGCTACCAGGAGGCCGCAAAGAACTCGGGGCTTCCATTCTTTACAAACTACGCGGGCGCCTGGATGCTTGGCGACCCGTGGGAGTCGAGAGACTATTGCGGGCTCCGCGGTGATGCAATTGGCCAGTATTGCTATGGCGAGTACTTTCGGGCCACCGACTGGATCTCGTTCGACTATTATCCGATGAACTTCGGCGGTGACATCAACAGCATCACAACCATCATGAATCGGATTGAGTCTCACTTCAAAACAAGCGGCCAGCCGCTGCCACCACGGTTTGCGTACATCGAGGCCAGTGACTTTGACTGTGACGGACGTGGGCCGACGGCGAGTCAGGTTGGCTACGAGGCGGTGTCCGCGGTAATTGCTGGTGCACGTGGAATCATCTACTTTCCGCACAAGGTTGGGCAGGATACGCCGGAGGGCTTTGCCGGCTGTGCGCCGCTTCAGCGGACAGCAGACGGCACCACGCCAGAGACTCAGCGGGAGATGACGAGACTGAATCTTGCCCTAGCGGCCGTTCCGCCGCAAACCATGCAGGGGTGGGTGAATCCGGATGGAGTCTTTTTCGAATCAGGAACGGCCAGCGGCCAGATCATCTGGGGAACTCGCAAAGACGATTCCGAAGCGTACTACTTTACAGCCAACAATAGCGATACGAACGAATACACCCACGAAGTGCAGTTTTGGGGAATCGATAATTGCGATGGAAAGTCTGTAACGGTCATCAACGACACGCTCGACCCGAACAAGCCGGATGGCTACACGAGCCGTACGATTAAGCTCGATGGTTCCTGCCATTCCGTGATGCCTGAAACTTGGGCCCCTCGGCAATTTCACATCTATAAGGTAGCCACGGGCCTCGAGTACTCGCTGGGTGATTTTGATGTTGATGGAGACGTTGATTCCGTCGATTTGCTCGAAATAGTGGCTGACTGGACGGGATCCTTGAGTTCGGGCGAGGGTTCGGCCGATAGCCGTTCGGGCGATCTGGACGGAGACGCAGATGTGGATTCCGCCGACCTTGTGGAGTTCCTGGGGCATTGGACCGGCCAATTGGAGGCGGCATCACCGGAAGAGACGTTCGCTAGTCTGGCTGCCAGTGTGCCGGAGCCCACTGCTGGGCATTTTGCAGCTTCGTTACTTACGGTTGCCGCATTGGTCATGGGCCGCGAGAAAAGGCGGCGCTGAAACGAGCTGCACTTTCTACTTCGCATTAGTCAGCTTAACACTACCCTATCCTAAACCCGTTCTCCATAAGCCAACCAGCCACGGCCTCTTCGATGATCTCCTGCTGGGTGGCAGGAGTTCTATCGGCAAGCTTCTGCTCGAGGTAAGCCCGCCTAAGGGCCTGGAGGGTGCGGCGGCGGAGCTTGGTGGTCACAGGGACTAGAATATCGTCAAGGACTGAGCTGGTTCCGGCAGGCTCTACTCGGGGACGCTTGTCGGGTTTGTAGGTAGCAGCCCTTCTTGGCCGGCCGCGGCGGGGCTTGGCGGGCTCGTGCGGCACTTCTTCTCGAGACCGCTCTTCCGAGCGGGACGGGATATCAGGCTCTGCCCGAGGTGGCTCCTCTGCCAGGCCAGACTTGATAAAGGCATTAAGCCGCGGTGTGGCAAGTACGGCATCGGTTACGGATCGTCTCTCACTCATTTTGGTCCTCCCTGGTTTCATCAATATCTTCTCCCCGTAGTTCAGTACCACCAAATAGCTCCTGGAAGAGGAGTTCGATATCTGATTTTGCAGATTCGGCACCGTGAGTCATTCGCGTGACCACAGTCCCCTGCTGAGCGGCTTCAATAAATGCATCTAGCTGACGCACCGTATGTCCTGCCACCTTGAGACCAAGTGACGGAGCAGCGTCGCAGAGCTCGCGACTAATCCGCCCTCTCTTCTTGATCCGGTTCAGCACCAGCCGCGCCTCGGGCCTACCGTGATTTAGCTCCTGGGCGTAGCGGAGGATCTCAGCCGCCTGAGAAACACTTCGGACATCAAGGATAGACGGCGAGATCGGCAAAATGGCAAGGTCTGCCAGAATGAGCAAGGTGCGGCTTAAGTCATCAAGCCCGCCCGGACCATCCCCCACCACAAAATCGTGGCTTGTAGCCAGGTTTCTGGCCACAGAGAGCGTATTCTCCGGCGTGGTCGAAACCGCGCAGGTGATCTTCGGCTCGGCTTCGGCGATCCACTGCGAACTAGACCGCTGTTTGTCACAATCTAAAACTGCGACTCGAAACCCGCGGTCAAAGAGCCAAACGGCCAGGTGCACAGCGAGCGTCGATTTGCCAACGCCGCCTTTGGTATTGGTAAACGCGATAAGCATGTTGGCAAGCTAACCTGCTGCTTGGCTTGCTGGCAAGTAGCTTTTTTTGACAAGTGGTCAGCCATGTCAGTGGGCTGAGCAGCTAGTCAACTGCCTTCCTGACCGCCAAGCTGACTTGCCATACAACTATCCATCTTTCCCAATAGTCCGACAACAAGGCGACCAGAAAGCTGACAAGCTTGCTGGCTTACCATGCTGTTACTCAGCTGGCAAGCTCGCCGGTTTTTCTCCCCATTGCAAGGACGGCTCAAATCGTTGTACCGTAGGTCATGGTTTAAGTTGGTTAAAGCTGACAGCCGTAGTTGGGGAATCGTTCTCTTTCCAGAGAGCATCGTAGGCCAAGAGGTATATCAGCAGAGGGAGCAGTGCAGCGTGTTGTCGCGATTCATTACTCAACAGTGGCTCAATCGACGTGATCCGATTGCTCGTGGCAGCGAACTAGGGACTCTGAGAGGGGGCGGTACCGACGAGCAAACCGGGATCTACCGACGAGCAAGCCGGGTTGGTACCGATTGGCAAGCCGGTATCTACCGAGCACCAAGCCGGGATGTACCGACGAGCAGGCCGGGATTGGGTAAGCTAAGTGGCCAAGAACACAAGGGAATCTCTGGCCTACTCTAGAGACTCTTAGAACTTAAACTACTTCTGCTGACTCACCCAACGCAGCAGCAGATCATGAAATTGAGAACGATGGGAAGGAGAGCAACCGAACGCCAACAACCAGAACTCACGGACCGCCTCCGCTTTGGGCGAGATGAGATGAACTTGCTCGAACACTCCATCTCCAGTGCGGGGACGAAGGTCGACCGAGAGACTCGTAGCGTCGTCTTTCGCAAATCCGATATCGATCCGCAAACGAAGCTGGCCGTGGATCGCTCTTGGGAAGTCTCCTTCTCGAAATACGGACGGCCCACCGCCATTGACGACGATGTATTCGTGGCTCTGCTCAAGGTGTCGCACGACGCTGGATTTGCTCACAAGCGAGTGGAGTTTACTCGGTACGAGCTCTGCCGAATTCTGGGCTGGGCCGACAACGGCCAGAACTACCGCAAGATCGATGCCGCCTTGCGGCGACTCACGGGAGTCTACATCGTGGCGATCAACTACTGGTACGATAACCAAAGCAAGGGCTGGCGCGACCGGAACTTCCACGTCCTCGATTCGTCCGAGGTTTTCAATCGCGAGCGGTTTGATCAGGAACGGCGTGCTCGAGGAGGGAAGTCGCCGCGGAGCTGGGTGCAGTGGTCGGACACCATGATGGAAAGCTTCGCCGCGGGATACCTCCGCAAGCTTGACCTGCAAGAATACCTTTCGTTGGAAAACCCGGTGGCTCGTAAGCTCTACCGCTACCTCGGCATGCAATTCTACTACCGCACGCGACTCTCCATCGACTTGGGCGCGCTCTGCTGCGAGAAGCTGGGGTATCGCCGTGGGACGGAACTCAATGAACTTAGGCGAAAGGTGGTGCCGGCCATCGCCGAGCTCGAAAGTCGAGGCATCTATGGTCTGACCCACGAGTTTCAGGCCAGCTACGGCAAGTGTGCAGTGCAATTCACGGCTGCTGAGTTGACTCGTCCTTCGGCAAGGAGGGAATCACGTCTAGCTGACACTTTCTCGCCCCTCACGGAGCGACTGGTAACGCTGGGCATCAGTATCAGCGACGCAAAGTTGGCCGTGAGGACGCACACGTCCGAACGGATTGTGGCCGATATAGAGCACGCCGAGTTCGAGGACCGCGCTGGTCGGGTCAAAACAAGCAAAGCCGGAATGCTCGTCACGATGCTCAAGTCGCCCACTCCCTGGCCGCGGCCAAAGGGATTTGAGCCAAGTGCGACTCGCAAGGCAAGGATTCAGGCGGCTCGTGCGGGCATTCTGTCCGCTGAGCGAAGTCGCCAAGCTCAAGATGAACACGAAGCTCGACGCAATGACGCTGAGCTTGCTGCGTTCCAGGCTTACCTGGCGAACTTGTCGAGTGACGTCCGGGACGATCTCACGCGTCGAGCTCTCCAAAACACCTTTTTTCGAGTCCGATACGAGGAAGCTCGGGCGAAGAATGACGAGCTCAGGGCACGGCAGTGGCTAGACGCAGCTTTGTTTCGCGTGTGGAAAGATAGAGCTGAAGTTCTTCTTCCGTAACGGTCAAGCATTTACTTCCGGTGCAATTAGCCATGCCAAGCCGACCAACAATACGGCCAGTACATAAATTGCCAGCAGGTACCGCCAAGGTGGCTCGATACCAGCGGTACGAGCACTCCAGCGGACGAGTAAATTGATGACTGAGCCGAAAGCCAGGGAAAAATAGGCTGCCTGCGTACGCTCCAGATAGTCCCAGCCAATATCTGGGCGGACGTAATCCAGGTACTGATGAAAGCGGACATATCCCAAAATGACAGCTATGACACCGATGTCAATCAACAGGGCCAGGATAGTCAGATTACCTCGGCGTGGCTCATTCATTGGTGATCCAGTTCAGGCAGAGAGGTTCCCTGTCCAATGAACTAATCGGTCAGTCACTCCTTAGTCTAACATCAGGTACAGGGCCGCGCCGATCAGCCCTAGTGTGAAATATCCCCACATCCATCTCGACCTCTTCGGCACGGATGACCTCGCGCAGGAGTGACGACTCCAGTCGAGATCCATATTGCTTGGCTGCCAGCTGAGCAGCACAAAGATCACGATAAACGCGACGACCAGGAAGTCGGGTTGCGTCCACCAGGGCGAAATGATCCCGAGGAGAGAATTTCGAGTTGCAAGCATACTTCGGAGACTAACACATCGTCTCGGTCTGAGGCAAACGGCAGTTGATTTGGAGAGTCTTGGCTGATAGTCTCTTCGGCGCGAGACACGGATAGGTCTCGTTGTTGTCAGCGACGACTGAGTCGCGAAGCATGACCAACGTTCAGACGGTCGGCACACCCGGTAAAACTCGCCTCACCAGCGAGTCTAAGGGAATGGAGTTCATCGCCCCTTATGTGCCGATGCCGGTAGAGCTGGATTGCCACGAGAGTGGCTCGTCCAGCTCGACGGAGGCTTGTCAGAGTAATCCGATTCCACTGTCCGCTGCCCTTGTATGGCAGAGACCTGCGGTCGAGTAATCCTGGCATTCTATCCGATAATTTTGCTCGTTCTCATGAAGGGGGGCGACGAAGAAATGCCTTTTGTGAACGGCTGTTAACGATTGTTAATCCGTTCACACAGGGTCGTCATGTGGAAAGTGGGTGCGGGGACGGAGTATCCCAAATCCCATCTGCGGGGTCATGGCCAGCTTGGCCTATTCAACGCAGCGTGCGTGGGGAGTTGCCACGCGGTAACGCGTGGTATCGGAGCATGACAGGCTTCGACGATCCCGGACAACCGGGACGACAAAAAGCTCAACCATGAAAGGCGAGAGAGCATTCCTTTTTAGGAGAATCGCTTGCACGTAAGGATCAAGAGAGCCGGGTTGCTATACCGGTACAGACACTGTCGCTGAGGCACCCAGTTCAGGTGCCTGGCAATACCCCGATCTTCTGTTTTCGTAGGGGGAAAGCGTTTTGGGTTCTTCGGAACCGAGGCGGCGAGTATGGCCCTGGGCGACCAGGGCACATACAGCACAGTGCGGCGGGTAACACCGCTTACCGACGGGACTCTTGGTTCGATTCACATGGCTAATTCGGGAACCGCGTACGAGGCCGGGGTGATGCCCGGTGCCTGGTATCTGGCAGCTTTCTTGGTTGGAAAGCGGCCAGAGTGTCGACCAGGTGCTTAAAAGACGTACGTGGGGGAGTGTGTTGCAAGTAGTGTGGGGCGCGAGCTCCGTGGGGACGCTGCAAGGCAGTGGCGTCCCGTGCTGCCGTAAGGTGGCACCTTGGTGGCTGGTGGATCCGGCCACAGAGCATCCGCGTGCACGGGGTGGTACTCGGCACATTCAGCGGGCACGAAAGCAGCGACCGGTACTACCGGTCTGACGTTGTTCCTGGGGGCACGGCCGAATGGAGGCCGTGCCTTTCGGTCCTTGCGAAAGGTGGCTTTCGCTTCAAAGTGGTTTTTGGGAGCGATCTCGAGAAGCACTTTGGCAGCGATCTGACGGCGGACACTCGAGGTGTATCTACAGATCCCTCGGTGTCAGCCAGAGGTTTTACGGTGCGGCCACCCATAGGATGGGCGGCGGTGTGCTGGGGAAAACAGCACACCGCGACTGCAAAGGACGCAGTCGCCGCAGAAGGTAGCGAGAAAGACGCCGGCTGGGATTTGGCGCTAGGTTTTCTGGAAGGTGATACCGCCAAGGTTCGCCCAACGGTTATCGCCAAGCAGCGGGCAGAATCGCGAATTTGCCACACCAGGTTTTCGCAAAGGACAAGAAGCATGAGGCTTCGGGCTTTGGTGGAAGTGTGCCCTAAACACTTCCACATCTTTTGTTTTTCGATGAATGGAGTCTGATGAAGTCACGACATGAAATCGCCTCAGTTGATGGTATGGTGGCCATCCTGGTGAACCTGATCTCGAAGGGGTACCGGTACCATTTCACGGGCACCATCTCCGACCCCAGCAAATGGCCCATCCGGGATTCCCGGATGCTGGAGTATTACGAGGCTGACCTCCCGAAGTGGACCCGCGAGCGACGTCGGGCCCGGGGTGAGGCAAACTTTCGGTACCTCCGTTTTCAAGGGTGGTTCATCGTGCTCGCCACCGAGGGGAGTGCCCCTCGATTCTGGGAAGAGGACCGTCACCGGATTCGGGACATTCGGAACATCCCGGTTCGGTTCAAGGGGTATTCGATCAGCTACCGCCAGGGAGGATGGAAGGACCGCCGCCTCTGGGCCGACCCGCTCGTTCGCGAGCGGGACATGAAGTGGCACGTCCGGGTGCAGCTCGATGCCGAGACATACGCCGGTGTCAAAGCCTACTTCCTCAACATGGCCACTCACCGCCAGGCAGATTACCTCGCCCGGGAGTTCCTTGACCTTCACTTCCAGCCCTATCGTCCGGTCCGGGAGCAGCTTCTTGCCATCCTACGGGCCGTGAACCGGCAGCGACAGCTGGCCGGGTATCAGCGGATTCCGTACTCGGTGATTCGGTTCAAGCGGAGGATTGTGAGGGTGTTTAGGGCCCGGGAGCCGGACCAGCCCGCGACAAATATCGGCCTTGTTGGGCCGAAAAACTCAACCCAACGCGCCTTGCCCATGAACGAATGCCGCGCGTCATCGATTTGACGACATCCGTAAGCCATTGGTGCCATGGTTGATCTCTAGAATTGGTGGGCTGATAGACTGCTGATAGCGGGTACGGAGATGCTGCAACCACCGGCAAAGACAAAGGCCGCGCAGTTTGCATAAAGCACGCTCAGTTCACCAACTTGCGTTCGCAACCCAGGACGGTTCGACATCTGCGTGCTAGGGACGGCCTACGACCAGCGTCACTACGTGGCCGCCGCCGTCGCTCCATTTCAAAACCGTACTGCCCAGCCACTCCAGTGCACGCATCTGTCAGGGAAACTGGGCTCTCGCATGATTTGTATCAACATCAACTACGGACTACATTCGGGCCGAGCCATCTCAGCGTAGCTTCACTCGCACGGATGTGGATGAAGCCATTCCATTAGTACTCTAATTTCACGATGGCAGCTGTCTCAAAGTTGTTGACATATTCCGCCGACTCGTCGGGTTCCACGACGTCAATCGTAAGTACGCGAGTCATTTCGTATGGATAATTTACGTCGGGCCGACCGAGCACGCAGTACACGAACTCATGGATCGTAATGATTCCCTGCCGATACGATTCACGAGATGCCTCGCTCTCCATACCCCCGACCCGGACGTTAACCGCCAATTGAATCGTAGGATCAGCATACGAAACAATGAGCTCGCTTACCTCAGAATCGTGCAGCCCATTTGGCAACGTGCCTGCGAGTTCCAGTGACTTCATGAGGCATGGTCGCCGAACGGCGGCGATCACCCAGTCGCCGCCAAAAAGACATCATCCAGAATCGCGGCCGGCCGGCGACTTGGGTGGATCGCATTGTTAGCCACGGACGACGTTCAATTCAGGCTAATCCCGCCAGCATTCCGACCGATTGTAATGACATTCTGACCCGGACCATACGGCGCGCTGACGGGAAAAGCGTCGGAAGCTCCATCGTCGCCCGAATATTTGAAGCTTTGTGCGCGGACTGAAACGGAGTCCGACGGGGAAGAAATCGCTATCGTACCTGCGACATCGACGACGACAATTTGCGATTCATCCACAACTACTAGTCGATCGCCAGTATCATTGACTAGTGTCTTGGTAAGCGTAGGTGAAACGGTACCGTCGCTCAATTCAACTCTCACGACACCCGGGATTGTCAAGTCGCGCCATTGAGAATTGTTACGCCATGTGTCTGAAGCCCAGATCACTTTTATTCCGGCTGGTGTGTGTGTATAAATCACGAAGTTGCCGTCGTCCTGCATGACACAGAATGGTTCGCTATTATAGCGGCAAGCATACGTATTGCCCGGCTGGCATCCAATTGCTCCAGGTCGCGCTCCATCAGTTGTTATCACTTCGATGCGACCAGCCGGATTCATGAACAACTGATTTCCGGCGCGTTCGCGATTTCCCATGCCCCATAGTCGTACGCGATGAATTGGATTAGTTGAATAGGACCACACTGCAAAAGCACCGTTCGATTCAAAACCAGCTCTAAACAGTCCATTATCCGATTCGAGCCAGTCCGCTGTCTGAAGCGTTTGACCGCTGTAAAGCGCACCACGGCGTGCCGCTAAAAAGTCGGTAGTGCCGTCCTTTTTTTCCGCTTGCGTCATGACAAATCTTCCCCTGATGAGTGATTGTGGCTAAGTTGTTCTTCGACAGAAGTCTCCTTTTGCCGGAGCATTGCTGGTGATTCTACCAGGAAGTGTGGACCTGGCGAAGCAGTTCTAGGCGGAAAACCTGTTGGCAGACGGAAGACGCTGCTTGATTCCGTCCAGATCGGGATAATCAGGGAATTCAGATATGGCTCACCACGATGCTCATTCACACGAGGTGCTAGACTGGTACGCCCTCCAATAGACCAACCGCTCGTGATCGGTCAGTCCCGAAATGGCACATGAGGGCGTGTCCTGAGCGAATACCAGGGGCGGCATAGGCACAAGAGTTGTGCCAGCTTCATCAAGAGCACTTCTGCGGCAAGCCGCGCGTAGGCAAGCTGCCACGTAGCAGAACGTGCTGCGTCGCTGGTCAGCCGATGATTTTCGGAATGTAAGCCCCAAGCGGTGCACGGCACAGGATGGGGCGGAGAGCGGAGTGGGCCGGAGGTGGAATGCGGAGTTAGAACTCCCCATCCGAGCCTGCGTCACCATGGCGGTCGGCGAAGTGTCGCTGCATGCGAGCCTGGATCTCCGAGTAGGCCTCTTCGAGGAGCCTTGCGGCTGGAAGGAGGTCCTGGGAGGTCAGGTAGGAGCTGGTCTCCCACTCAGATTCCCCGTCTCGGCGAAAGGTGCGAGTGACCTCAATCGAATGATTGACCCGCCCTTCGTTCTCAAACTCAAAGACTGCAACTTGAACCGGCCAGTACCTTTTGGAGATAACCGGTCGTTTCTTAGCTGCCTTGCCGTTCCCGTTCTTTGCGCTCGTTGCCATCTCTGTGGCTCCTTTCAATAAAACCGCACCAAAAAAAGTCAGAACCTTAGCCTTGCTTCGGTGCACCGCAGGGCTTTTCTCGCCACTCAAACTACAAGCGGTGAAGAAAGAACTGCGTCATCGAGGAGAATTCTTGCACAGATCGAATCGCTACTCAAAGGCGAGAGACTCCGTCCCCAGTCCAGTATCGCGCCGGACCTCTACGATCGCACGCTAGGTACAGCGCCCAAACGTTGCTGGCGTTCGATGAAATCACGGGCTCGGTCAAGAAGTCTAATGGCGAACGGCAAAACCGTGCTGGGAATGTTTTCGGAGAATTCCCATTTTCGTGTGGTCGCTCGGCGATAGGCGTAGGTGAGCCGTATCGCATATGTGACGTCGCCATTGGCCGCTTCCACTTCGAAAACGGTCACCTCCACACCACTCTGTGTTCGCTTGAATACCGGCGTGCTCCGTAGTTCACCCGATCGTCGAATCCTGGACGTTGAGGCAACAAAGACCTGTGAGTTGTTTTCGCGCTTCTTTCGCGATCGGGCCACTTTCCAGGGGGTCTGATGCTCCGGACTCGTCGTGCATTCCCGGCCGCATTGCGGGCACGAGACTGCACTTCGCCTCGTAATCAGTAGAACGCCACAGCACATGCAAAATGCTTTCCACGGAGCCTTTGTCGGCATTATTTCTCCCCAGACCAATGATGCCCGCCATTAGTCATCGTTGCAATCGAAGCCACTGCGTACTGCCTAAAACAAGTCACTGTCGCCGCATCCTGGGCACGCCCGGCGCCGAAGCTGCTCAAGGTAGGCCTTGCGATATGCGGCTTGAATCTGCTCATCATCCAAGGATGGATGCGACTCGTCACTGACATCCGCCGGCGCACTTTCTGGTGCGGACGTGCATGGCTCCTGCCCTTTGGGGACCTCAATGTTCATGCTGAATACCTCCTTGCCACTCGGGCGAGTTTAGCGCGAACCCACTTGCTAATCAAAACTATTGTCTCCCCCCCGTGCCTCCTTGGGCTCGAGTTAGCTTAAGCCCCTAAGCCGTGATACCCTCTGTTGTTTCTGTTCCTTGAAAAACCTCTTTCGGTAGAAGGTCTACCTCCAGCCCCACATAAACGGCGTCCGCCGCTCATGTGGGACCTGGTGGTGTGCACCAAGGTTTTCTGTTGGGTTTTTCCAAATAAGGAACGGTCAATGATGACTACTAGCTGAAGTTGGTCCTTCATGTCGCTGCGCATCTCGCTGCGACAGCTGTTCTAGTTGCGGCTCCTAGGGCATGCCCCGTGTGACGAGCATCCAGGACACCGCGAGCTCACCCTGTTGAGCTCTCTTTTCTGGCGGGCAATCAGCTCGCCGTCTGTCAGCGGCAGAAGCCGCATTTCCTTGATTCGCAATTCTTGTTTGCGATGAGGCTCTCTCCTCATCCAGGAGTAAATACCAAGATGAATCGTGAAGAGATTCAAGACCGCGTCGAATCAGCGTACGAAGAGCTGGCAAAGGCCCTTGAGGCCGGAAAGAGTGAGACCCTGATTCAGTACCTTAAAATGTGCTCGCGCTTCCACCAGTACAGTCTGGGGAACTGCATCCTCATCTACCTTCAAAAGCCGGACGCCACCTTTGTGGCCGGCTATAGAAGGTGGCTTGAGCTTCACAGGTTCGTGAAGAAGGGCGAAAAGGGGATAGCCATCCTGGCTCCCCTGATTCGAAAGCGCCCGGTCGAAAAGGAAGGTCGACCCGCTGAAAAGGACGAAAAGGCTGAGAAGGTCGAACGGTCAGTCGTTGGATTTCGCTCGGTCTTTGTATTCGATCTCAGTCAGACCGATGGCGAGGAGCTTCCTCAGTTTGCCGTCTCTTCTGGTGAACCGGGTGAGCTTATCGGCACGGTGGAGAACTTTATCCGAGCCCGTGGGATTACCCTCACGTACGAACCGATTTCCGGCGGAGCAAACGGAATGTCCGCCGGCGGCTCGATCGTCATCTCTCCGGAGCTCTCTCCACCTGAGACCTTTCGCGTACTGGTTCACGAAGCGGCCCATGAGCTTCTTCACCAGGGCGACAGGCGAGGGGAGACTTCGAAGAGTACCCGGGAGCTCGAGGCCGAGGCTGTGGCGTTTATCGTAGCGTCTGCCTTTGGCATCGACTCAAGCACCAGGTCGTCAGACTACATCCAGCTCTATAACGGCGACAAGGAGGGTCTGGTTCGGTCGCTGGACATCATCCAGAAGACGGCAACGACGATCATCGAATCGCTCCATGCGGCAAGAAAGGAGGCTACCCATGCACTGGCACCTTGAATGCAAGGAGAGCGGCCGGGGATTCTCGCTGGATGCTGGTTTCGAGGAGGCGATAGGTCATGCTAGGGAGGCCTGTGCCTCCCCGTGGAACTCCTGGGTTCTCTGGCTTCAGCCTGCCAACCTTCGGATCGCCGAGGTGCGGAGGTCTGGTGTCGTATGGGTCAGGGAGTCCCTTTCCGGTAAGGAGCTTAAGGAGCTCATGACGCGACACGGAAAGTCGATCGACTGGACCGCCTTTCGGCTTGGAGTTTCAAGACGGACCCTCCTTGAATTCCGGGCAGGTGGTGTGTACGGCCAAGATGCCGTGCTCGAGTGGCTCCAGGCGATCGGCGAAGCAGACGACGGCACTTTGCCGAATCGGTTTCTCATCAAGCACTGGACCGAAGAGGGGTGTTGCTCTCAATGTGGGTACCCGATGGACGTTGGGGACCTGGCATTTGAGTTCGGCAACGAGATCTTCTGTTCGGTGAGCTGCTGCCGGCACCGCTCCGGCTGGAACCGGAAGGTGACGCGATGAGTGGTACTGAGACTGATCGGGCGATTTATCGGGCCCGTCTGGTAATTTCGCCGGATAGGGCTCGTGAGATCTTGAGCCTTAAGATCTGGGAGCACGGCATGTGCGGCTGCCTAAATGCCGCCAAACCCGAGGTAAACCCTTTGACTAAAGAGGAGGATAGGGTTATCCGGCAGGTCTGGGATACGCTTCCTGGCTCATCGAGCTGGATGTCAGCCCTTTACTTGCTACTTTGCAAGTGACCGTCCCAGAGGCCTCGAAGGTTATGCACTGCACACCATCTAGGCCTCGACTTCAATCACTATCGCAGAACAGAAGTGATGAGCGAGACTCACGGATATTTGTGATTCACATATCGAACGATGCCTGCCATGCTTTCTGCCGTTTCGATTCGAGCCAATTGCAGTAGATAATGAATCGCTTCCTTCACGTTTCTCTTCTTACCGTGCCAATGAACGATTCCGGCATGAGCTACTCCCTGAGAGTAAAACACCAGAAAGTCCACGTCGCGGGTCACAAAAACCCGGCTATTGGAGTAGGCAAAGGGCAGAATGGTTTCAAGGTCATCTGCACCGAGCAAATTGGCCTCGCCGATCGTAATAGCGTCGTGGCCGCGAAGTTTGAGTGCTGTGCCAAGAGTGTGGTCGATATGCTCATCGAGCAAAAAGCGTACGTCCATGTCCCTCACGATTCACGCCTGGTGTCTTTGACGAGGAAGCTCTGCCTGCTCCATCGATGACGCGAACTCGTTGTCTTCACTTATCTGCCGGTCGATCTCCTCCCGGTTGTCGAAGTAGAAAGCGAGGGCGGCGTGCACATCGGCTAACGAAAGGGAGGGAACGCGGGAGATGATTTCGTCAACCGTCAAGCCTTCTTCGTTCCAAAGGACGATGTCCTGGACCCGAACACGATGACCCGCCACAAACGGACGGTGCCCGCGGGGGCCAATGCGGATCTCAATGTGGGCTGTCGGATTTAGTTCGGCCATGGCATACCTCCACCGTATATGTTAGCACGCGACACACCCCGATGTCACGCCGCTCTTGAGGCAGCCTGACCGGACGCCATAATGCCGAGAACTGGCCGGTTTAGCAATGCCTGATAGAGCCGGACCGTCGCTGACACATCCGCAAGAGCTTCATGAGCTGCGGCCGCATGGAACGGAACTCCAAACGCCTGGCAGAGTGTTGCCAGTTTGAAGTCCTTTGGCGGCGTGAGTCCGGGGTATTCGGTAAAGTACCAGATCGCACGCTGCATGGTGCATAGCACCTGCCTGCGAGCTGGAAGGAAGATTCCAAGAGTTTCAAACCAGGTCTGGAGATAGGGGCCATCAAAGGCTGCGTTGTGAGCCACAAGCTGAGCGACGTGGTAGCGATTTCCACTCGATGAGAGTACTGGCAAAGTGGCGTGTCTTCTTAGGAACTCCGCAAACTCACGGGCAACCACCTCGTCTCTCCTTCCTTCCTTCAGCCAGGTGCCTGCCTGGTAGTGATTCTTACGGAGGGAGTTCTTGTTGGCCCGGTGCGAGTCAAACTGCACCTTCGCCTCAAACGCCTCGATTGGTTCGAGTTGTCTATTCACCGCGATGGCTGCGATCTGGATGATGGGGTGGCGTTTCGGGTTGAGGCCGGCTGTTTCGAGATCGAAGAAGACTAGGTGACTCTCCGTCATTTCGAGACTCTCTCTTTGACTCGGCCAGCGGCCTCCTCGGCAGTAATCGGCTCAAGTCCCGAGTCACTTACGATGTAATACCTGGCTCGCTCATTCTCCTGGGTGCCCACGTTCAGCTTATGGTCTCCCGACCAGTACCGTATCACCTGGCGGCAGTAGGCTGCCTCGTGCGAGTTCTCCCAGGTAAGGGGGTAGAGGTGCGTGCCGTGGCTTCTTAGAATCCAGAGCATCGGCTGCCCCGGATTGTCTTTCAGGGCCTGCAAGTCATGGAGATAGAGGTCGTCGGTAAACGCCTCCGGCCAGCCGGCACGAGCCGCTTCCTGGAGCATATGGTGAAACCGGACATCCGACTCCTTGACTGCAACCAGCTTCGAGACCGTATCGGGGCCGGGGAGCGAGCTGGTGGAAATGTCTGGATGTTGGCCGCTGTGTCGAGTTCGCATGCCGAAAGGATGCCACGAACTCGGACGCTATTCAAATTCATTGCAATCTCCGGTCTGTCTTAAGCCACGGCACGCACCACCCCTCGCAGAATCCCGGGAACGTACGCACGAGGAACCTGATCGAGACCTCACATATAGAATTCATACCCAGTCTTCAACTCGCTTTCCCACTCCTCTGGAACGTGTTTTAGAATCTCTCCGACTTTCTGTGAGAAAGAGAGGGTAATGGGCGTTCCGTCAGCAAAAGAACAGTTGTTGACGTTCATCTTTGTCAGTTGAAGAACCTCCCGAAAAAGGTCCTTCTCCGATGAACCACCATGTCGCTCGACGATCTGCCAAGGGTCGGGAACATAGGTACCGGGAAATGTTGCAAGATACGGGATATATCCCATTGAATACATGAAGTGCTGGTCTCCTAACCGAAAATAAGTGCCTCTTAACGGTGGGTACATTCCCTCCCGAAAGAGTTTCACACCGCCCTGCGAGAGCGTAACTAGATCGGTTTCAATCTTTGGAAAGACCTCGTGGACACCTTCGAAAAATCCGTCTCGCTCGTTGTGAGCACCATGCTCGTCACCCCAGAACCTAGAGGATTTGTGAATGACAACTCGCTTCGGTGTGCTGCCTTTGACGCTGACGTATTCGTTCAGCGTCTTGGCGATCAACCGGCGAGCAGCTCCTTGGGTTAAGTGCGGGCTTGGACCATCCTTATCGTCATCCCACTCGAACGGGTCGCCACGCAGAACAAGCCCCTGACCGAGATAGTCGAAGGCTTGAGAAACGCTTGACCGCATCGACAGCCGGTCTTTCAATTCGCGGGCGACATAGAAGCTGATCCCGACGAAACACGTTTCCTGTTCGAATGCTGTCGGACGCCACGGAACGCCGTTCGCCTTGTAGTACATTGCCGTACAGAAATTCCATGCCCTCGTCGCCTTCTCCTGAATCTTTCCCTTCTGAAATCGACCTTTCTTTCCAAGAATGGTATTTCGCTGCACCAACTGAATTGGCACGCCCCACTTCATTGCTCTCGCTTTGATCGCCCGTCGAAAGTTCAGGTAGAAGTTGCCGGTAACTTGCACGGCATGTGCGTCCTCCGCCATTTGAGGAGTCAATGCGAGGACGACTATGCGAGGCGACGGCTTCGTCTGAGCGAGATTGCGAATCTGATCGTCGAAGAGATTGACCAGTTCCCAAATCCGCTTCTGTTTGTCTTCAATATCAAGGATGCGATTGACCTCTAAGGGGTGGAGAAAGCGATCCCACCGGTCGTTCATCTGGAAGCAGCACCCGAAGGTAGAGTCGTGAGAGAAGCCCACGAAATCCCGGTTGAGAATTTTCATGACCCGAACATATGGCTCATTCGACTGTTCATTCGGCTCGCTCTCAAAGATCCCCTCGCCGAACAACGAAGTAGCGGGCGGCTGCTTTCCTGACTTTGGCTCAATTGTCCGACGGTTCTCGCTTTCGATGGGGGACGCACACTCCTCGATCCACTCCTTGACGCCGCTCACGGTCTCCCTCGTTCCGATGAACCCAAGGGTGATCTCCGAAGGGTGCAACCCAATAATGTTCTTTCCAAACGGGCCAAACTCTGCCAGCCCCGTCTTCGAGTCCTCATGCTCGAAGTAGGCACCGAACTGCAACTTCGGTTCCTTGATGTACTCGATGCTAAAATCCCTCATCGTCCACCTCGTCGTCTTCGTAGTGATCCATGTCGAAGAGCGAACGCTGCATGGTTGGTGCTTTCTCCTCGTATATCGCTGGATCGTCTGGAATTGCGAACGGAGCAATCAGGAAGAACGGCAAGGTTCGCAGTTTCATCAGCCGCTTGCCGTACAGCGTGAATGAGATGTGTTCCGTCCCGCCAGCCAAAGTGTACGCCCAGAACATCACATGGTTCATGACTTGGCTGTTATGCTCGTCGGCTTTCAGCGAGGTTGTGTAGGGACCGACCAATTCAGAGTCGCACGGTGTGTCACCGTCTGTCGTGAAAAAGTATTTGGGGAGAACTTGAAGATACCAATCTTCTCCATATCGTCGAAAGGACATCTCAGCCGCAAGATGCCGCCAAAACTGATCTTTCCCGTACTCGTACCACTTCGTCACCGTTCGCTCGTCAGGCAACTTCGTCCGGGGACTGACCCACGAACGGACGAATGACAAATCTTTGCCATTCTCCCTTGGGAAGTAATTGCGGCGAAACTTCGGTGAATAGCGGAGTCCACATCTGCCAAGATGTTTTCCGAGAAGCTGATTTAGAAGGTAAATGAAGTCGCTGTGTCGTTCGGCATCTGTCATCCAGTCCCGTGCGGGTGTCGTTCGAACCTTCGACGTGCAAAACTCACGGAGCACAGAAAGCTCGTGCGTTGGGTCGGTGAGGCTGTAAAGTTGCCCCTCGAATATGCAGCCGGGAGGAACGCGTTTCTTTTCTTCTCGAATCTTGTCCCAGCTTTTCTTCTTGGTCTTGGCGTGGTAAAGCGTACGAGGCATCGTGATGATCGGGAGCAGATTGGTGAACAGTCTTTCTTTGTCGTCGAACGATACTCTTGGAGCACCGGCTTTGGCGTAAGTGGCAATCTGCGCTCGAGAATCCTTTCCGAAGCGATGCTTGGCTTTGTCGAACAGAACCTTGTAGGGACGCTGGAAGACGTTGGGCGACTCATGGATATACTGCTTGACTTCTCGATAGTAGAGTTGGTCGTCGTCTGGATGATAGACGATGTAGAGCACAGGTACATTGCATCTGTGCCAGTAATCTAAATCCATCTCTTCGACGGGAGATGCGAAGCTCCCGTCGGAATCCTGAACGACGTATTTCTTGCCCGCCTTTGCTTGCACCTTGAGGAATTGGCCATTCGTTTCGGAGCCTTTGCCGTCTGGTTTCGACGTGACGATCTCGATCTCGCCATCTATCCCGAAGTCGTCTTTGCTGGTTTCTCGCCAAATGTGGCCAAGCTCCTCGTGGACGATGATCGAGATGCGATCGAGGCCCTTCCACTCCATTCGTTTTGAACTTAGGACAGTCTTCCCCATCAGCCGGGCATCCTTTCCGCAACGCTCGTCATCACCTCTACCCAGGCAACGAGCTTAGCATTGTAGCCTCGGTTTTCGGCGAGAAAGCCCCGGTGAACGAGTTCTCGGTGGATCATTGGTTCCAGCGCTTTGGTAAGTAGGTCGATCAACGGTTCCGCAATCACGGGCGACGATTGAAGCTGGAAGAGCCGATCGGCCTGCCTTTCCCATGAGGGAATGCGTTGACCGTCCGCGTCCACTGCCAGCGTCAGCATGTGGTTTCGTGTTTCGCTTCGCTCACCTTGAGTGGCTACGTGCCAGACTGAAAGGACGCCGCTGCGACCATCGTCGCTTCGGACGCGAATGCCGATTTGGTCGTCGGCTAGGTTACGGTATTGCTGCATGAACTGAACGACAAGAGGATGGTCTAAACCAAGCAGATCGATACTCTCAGACTCGATCAAGGCGCCTCGATCTATTGTGAAGCGGAGCGGCTCGCCATTGTCGGAAGTCGAGACCACAAAACCGCCATCCGCTTCCGGGCGAAAACTCATACCACCTTCTTCGGCGGCGGTGCGGACGAACCGCACGACCTCTTCCATGCCTTCGCTGGTGTCCGAAAACGGTTGGTACTCATCGAGCGAGAAGCTGTCGAGGTCCTGGAACAACTCATACACGATGTTCCTCGCCTCAGACGCATTCGAGAGAGCCTGTTCGAGTTCGAGTCGCGTGCGTTTCATTTCAGGGTCGGAGATCGCTTGAGCGTACAGGCTCTCGTAGCTGAGCCTTTCTGAAAGCTGACCCAAAATTTGCGATCGCAGGTCTTCCGCAACCTCACCGTGCTCATCGACCTTGCCCAAGGTCTTGGCGATCTCCTTGAGCTTGTCGTCGAGCAGCAGGAAGATTTTTCCTTCGATGGTGTCGGACAGCACCAGGTTGTAGACCTGTGCCGTGTGTCGCTGTCCGTAGCGATGGATGCGACCGATTCGCTGTTCCAAATCCATCGGGTTCCATGGAAGGTCAAAGTTAAACAGCACACGAGCATGCTGCAGATTGATACCCTCTCGGCCGGCGGCCGTGCAGATCAGCACTCGTGGACCACTCGGCTGCTTGAATCGCTTCTCGGCGGCTAGTTTCGTTCCGTGGTCGCCTCCTTTCAGGACTACCACGCCCTGGCCGGGATACGCCTTCTCGATTTCCTCGCCGAGCATTTCGACGCTGCCGAGGTAGGTGGCGAAGATCACAACTCGTTCCGACGAATCCTGCTGCCAGAGCGTTCCGAGGGCGTTGATCAGATTCTTGACCTTCGTCTCGCTTTCAGGCGGATACTTGGTCAGCAGGTCTCGGATGCGTTGTCGCTCTTCGGGTAACGGCAGTTCGACGGCGACGATGGCGGAATTCTCGGAAGCAGTGGTCGCCGTCTCGGACGAATAATTGCTCGACAGTATCGCCAACTCGTCATCATCCATCCGTTTGACGATCTGCCGCTTCAAGTCGGCGAGGATTCGTTCCGACTCGATCTGACCTAGACGATCTTCCGAGAGGTGAAACTCACGCCCGATCAACTGGCGAGCTTCGGCGAAGGCGACATCACGGGCGTCGATGTCGAGCTTGCTGTCGTGAATCAACCCTTCCTGCACCGTAAGCGCGATCAGACGTCGACGCAGCGTGCGGTGTACAGCGGCGAAGCTCGAAGCAGCGATCTTCTGGAAGATCGTCATCACGAAGCCGAGTGCTCGTCCCTTGCTTCCCTGCTGCTTGGCAAGAGCGAACCCGTCCATCAGGTACAGGTTGAGTTCATTGTAAAACTCACGCTCCGCATCCGACATCACGAACGATTCGGTGTGGACCCAGCGACGGGCGAACACCGTCGATCCGTCCGGTCGGCAGGCGTCGGCTTTGGTGCGACGGAAGATGATCGAGTTCAGCCGGTGCCGGTTTTTCAACATGTCCTCGGGTGACGAGAACATGGTAGGATCGAGCAGCTTCATCAGCATGTAGAAGCGGTAGTGATCCCCTTGATGCGGGGTTGCCGAGAGCAGGATCAAATCCCGGCTGTGATCCTTCAATGCTTCCGCCAGCTTGTAGTTCCCGGTCTTCTTCGTCTTGCCGCCCGACCGTGATGCGGTGAGATGCTGGGCCTCGTCGAAAACGACCAAATCCCACATCGGCGCGTCCATCAGCCGTTTGACTCGTGGTCGTCGCTTGAGCGTATCGACGCTCGCAATCAGCCGGTCGTGCTTGGCGAAGGCGTTCGATTTCCGGTCGGTGACGTCCCCCTCGTTTCCGAAGACTTCAAAGTCGAGATGGAAGACCTCGTTCAACTCCCGATGCCAGTTATTAACGAGACCGGCAGGAACCACTATCAAGGCTCGATTCAGTTCGCCCCGACTGGCCAATTCACGCAAGATTAGAGCCGTTTCGATGGTCTTGCCGAGACCCACCTCGTCGGCAATCAGGTAGCGTCGTGGCGAAGCTGTGGCGATCCGGTGCGTCAAAACAACCTGATGTGGCAGCAAGTCGATCTTTGCTGAGGTCAACGCCGCCGCACTCTCGAGTAGCGGCAAAGCATGCGCCTGATACGCCAACCATGCCCGACGATTGCGAGCAACCCCCGTCCCGACATTCCGCACGATCTGTTCGGACCGGGGAAGGATCGGCGTGAGGGAGACCAGCGGAACCTGACGGTCGCCGCCGCCAAAGAATGCCCGCACGAACCCGTTCGCCACAGCATCCACGATCACACCTTCGCCGTATTCGGCGTGACGAATGCGCTGTCCGGGCTGAAATCGAGCGGTATTCGACATGCTATGATGAGGACTCTTGAAGTTCTGGAATTCCACTAATCAACCTTGAAATCCCAGCAAGAAAAACTCCGAAACTATGGGACGTGTTTTTTGATGCACTGGACGACAATCGGCCGCCCAAGGCGCGAGAACCAGATACTTTCTGATATCGCTCTCTGCTTACCTTGATCAATTCACTGGATGGCGACATTAAGGCGTCCGGATTGCGGTACTTTGCGCGAGACTGTCGCCTGCTAAGATTCCGGACATCCAATGCTTCTTCAACTGCAATCAGCTCACCTAAGAACCAACTTTCTAATTCGGCACAGGCAATCCGAACGACGGTATTCGGCAGTCGGCCTGCTCGCTGCACTTTCTCCAACAAGCGTTGCTTCAGCTGGACGCAATCGTCACTATCTCGATCGCGCACAACGATAAAATAGCTGTTTGGCAATTGCCAATGCTTGAGCCTTCTTTCCAGTTTTGTGTCGAGGTCACGCTTTCCTTCAAAGACAACAAATTGAACCGTGCATCGGCTCAATGACGGGAACGCTCGGAACAAGAAGGTCTCAAGAAATGCCTTTGCAGAGAATTCTTCCAGCAGAAACACGATAGTCGGAATGTTATTTTGCATGGGGATCCGCCCCTGCAAACAAGCCTTCTTTCCACAATGAACCGAGCAAGTCTCCCGCTTTTACGTAAGCCTCGATTTGTGTGTCCTCGGATGCCCGATGGATCTTCGTGTAGCCTTCACGCTTCGTCAGCCAAAATACTTCGTCAAGCCGGGCCGCATTCAGAAAATCAGGTGAGTGCGTAGAAACGAATACCTGGCCGCCACGGACCGCATAGTCTCTGAATTCCTCCGCCAATTCCGCCAGGAGTGACGGGTAAAGTTGGTTTTCGGGCTCCTCGACGCACAGCAAAGGGTGCGGTTTGGGATCATGCAGTAAGACAAGGTAGGCAAGCATTTTAATTGTTCCGTCCGACACATGACGTGCAAGAAATGGGTCCGCGAATGCTCCATCCTGGAAACGAAGAAGGACGCGACCCTCCTCCGTGGTTTTTGCTTCTACCTTGGAAAGTCCCGGTATCCGCGCTGCCAACTTATTAAGTATCTCGTCGAACTTATTGCGATGTTGTCGATATAGATACTGAATTACCAGAGCTAAGTTGTCGCCATCAGTCGATAGGTGTTCAGCATGCTGGAACTCGGGCTCTGGGCGGGCTTTACTAATATGGAAGTCGGATACGTGCCAATTTTCAATCAACTCACCTAACGCAACCACAGCCGGAAAGCGTTCAAACTGCGCCAGGCCCTTAATCGCCAGAATATCTTTGTTCTTTAGAGTTTGTTCCTCGCGCTGCAACTGACTTTCGTCGTCTACATCCTCCACCTCGTTGGTTACGGCCATCCCCGTACCGCGAGAGAAATTCAAGAAGTGCCACGGTTGCCCCTTGCTACCGCGGCGGTACTTTAATACTTCGCGCGTGACGATTGGGTTTCCATTCTCACTGCCAATATGCAATTCATAGGACACGCGCGGAGACTTTTCGTCGGTTCGGAACTTCAACTCAATTTCAATATCTCCCTTAGCATTGCGACTGCGCACTTCGTCCAATCCGCGGCTTCCGCCCAGGCGGGTTAAGGCTGAATGGACGTTGTCTCGCATCGAGTCTCGTAGGAAACCAAAGACCTGAAACAGTGTCGACTTGCCAGTCCCGTTCGCGCCGACCAAAACTGCGAAACGCGGGACATCTCTCAATTCCACGTCTCGAAATGCGCGGAAGTTCTTTAGTCTCAGGTATTCAATTTTCATTGGAAGGTCGCTTCAAACATAAAGGCTCATGATATCCTTGGGTGATACAGACCAAGGCGGTTCCCTTTCGCGTCGTGAATCTCTTTCAGGTCGTGCTGTGCTCCGTTGAACAGGCAGTGGCTCAAGGGGATCTGGTGGTTCCGATGTTCGCCGCTGCAATGCCACAGCCAAGCATCATCACTGACGTGATGTTTGAGCCGAGCATGTTCGACCATCCAGAAGATCAATGCCGCCTGACTGCCGCCGTCCGCCACTTCTCGCTGGTAGCTCACAATCGCCGGGTAAATCTTCTGCTCAAGCCATGCGGTCATGTCGTCAGGCGGCAGAGCGTCGATGCACGCTTCCAGACCGGCGACCACCAAGGCGACCTCGTTCACGAGCGGAAGGTCATTCTCCTGCCAGCCCGCATCGTGAAGCTGCCGGAACCGACGCAGGCTGATGACCTGCTTCGGCTGACAGAGCTTGTTCAACTCATCGGCGTCCCACAAGAGCGAGATGCCCCGGCGAGTCCAGAGGTCGTCATTCACAAGTGGCGATTGCATTACTCCCGCTCCTGTTTCATCACGGCTCCTCCGTGGGGTTCAATCCCAGCAGCGTGCGAATCTTGTCGAGGTACAAAAACATCGAGTGGTCATCGACGAGGGACGATGCCGTCGCCTGATAGGTGACAATCGGTGTCCCTTCGGGAAGCCGCTCGGGTTCTGCGTTCTCCGCTTTCAGCTTGGCTTGCAGAGCTTCGAACTCAGCGTTGGTCAGCGGCTTGATCTCAGCCTCTTCCTCTCCACCAGCGTCCCCAACTTGGGCATCGCCTACCGGGGCTTCATTGGGATTACCGGCTCCGAAGAGAACTCGCTTGATCTTGGACCGCTTCACGCCAGTGTCGGTGAACCAGACGAGCGATCCGCAGGCGACGTGGCTGGGCGGCACCTTCGGCACGATGTCTTCCCGATTGACGAAGCGGGCGTACCGACCGATCAGCAGCATGTCGATGTAGTCGGCGAACTCTTGCCGGGCGACCATCGGCTGTCCGAACGTGATGACGCCGTTCAGTCGCCGCTGCTCAACATCTTCGAGGTCGTAGGCACACATCAGGGCAAGTGCCCCGCCAAGGCTGTGTCCAGTGACCCACAGACGCGTCGTGTCCCGTTCGGTCAGAATCGCATCGACCTGATGCTTCATTGACTGGTAGGCGAAGTAGAAGCCCTTGTGGACCTGACCGTGCGGCGTATCGGTCGCTGACCTGCCGAGATTGGCGATCCAGTCCGAGACCTCGTTGAAGTCGGTGCCTCGAAAAGCGACAACCGTCACGTCCTCGCCGGTGATGACGTACCCGATCATCGAGCCTTGGACGACCGGCATCACTTTGGTGAAGCCGAGAGCCTGATAGCTGCGTTCCGCTTCGTGCGGCGGTTGATAGGCGATCTCGCTGATGTCTGCCAACGTCTCCGAGGCTGACCAGTTGGCGACATCCTGCGAATCCCAATCGAGCCGCAGTCGCTCCAACGCCGTCTTGGGAATCTCCGGAAGCGGACCGTCTTGTTCTTCTTCGTCAACGGTTTCAACATGACCGGCAGGATTGCGAATCAACTGCACGACCCCAACGACAACGACAGCTACCAGAGCCGCCCCGATCCAGAACACGATCCAGTTCGGTTTGACGAAGCGGACTCGCACGAAAGTGGCAAGAAACCCGATCAAGCAGATCGCAGCCAGAATCGACAATGGCAGCAGGTTGGAGGTCAGCCACTTCATTCACTGTCCTCCAAGTCGAACAGTGTCCGTTGCGTGGTGACCTGCTTGGTGTTCTTCGCCAGCCACGTCGAGTGAATCTGCTTGGCTCGTTTGGCGGCGGATTTCATGTCGGCATCGCTGCCGTGTTTGCCGAACCAGTCGAGCAGGTCGGCGATGGCGGGGTGTGGGACGAAGCTGCCGCTGTTGAGGGTGTCGCTGGCTTTGATGCCGCTCTCGTCGTAGCAGGCACCGATCAGGAAGAAGGTCTGATCGAAGTCACGGGACATCCCCTTGCGAGCCTTCCCCTTCCACTGCTGTGCCCATTCGAGCGGCGGCGTGATCGTGAAGATTTTCTTCTCTTCGCTGCACCAGCCTCGTTCCAAGAACTCCGATGGCGAGACGCCCGTACCACGCAGGTACTTCTGCATCTGGTCACGTTCGAGGCTGTCACGATCAGCGAACAGGCGAAGGAACTGGCGGGTGTACGGTTCAGCGAGCACGGGCGGGGCTTCACTGGTGGTGTCGCTCTCGTCGTCGAGAAGCTGGTTGATGCCGACGAGGGCGTCCTTGACGGTGAACTCGTCTTCCCGTCCCTTCTCGATGTACACCTTGCCGTAGTGCCGTGAGTAGTATTCGAGAGCCTTGCCACGGCGGATCACTTGCAGGTCCGCCTCGCCGAGACCTTCTTTCTGGTGCTGCTCGATGATCTCCTGAAGCTGGCGGACATCCCGCATGATCTGCCGCCGCAACCGTGCCCAACTGATCGGCTCCGGCTCTTCCAATCGCTTCCGGCAGACGTGAATGATGTCAAACTCAACTTTTTGGGCACCGAAGGTGCCGGGCTTACTACCTTCGCCCTTGGTCTCGTCGGAGCGAATTGGGATAGTTGCTTCGAGGTAAAAACCCGCATCGAACAGGCTTTCCAACACCGCAACCCAAGGTCCATCTTTATCGTGATGAAACGTGAATGTAAGCAGACCGGATGGCATTAGGATTCTTGCCGCTTCCCGCCAACACTCCGTCAGAAGTCGCTTGTAGAATGCGGCTCCGTCCTTGCCATGACGATGAGCGTTGTCTACCGCTTCTAACGCAGTTGGGGGCTGTTCCGGCTCAAACGGTGCTTCTCCGAGTTGTAACAATGCTGCTCGAAGCCACGGGTAGAAAAAACCCGAAAGCTCCGAGTATTGCATGATGTCCCCGAATGGAGGGTCGGTGACGACGAGATCGATTGAATTGGACGACACACCTGACAATTCGGTCGAACTGCCGCACGTCAGAACCACCCTATCCAAAAGAGGGTCGTTGGTGATTGTCTTGACACTCTTCGAGGCACCACAGGAGTCAGCGATCTGCGGAAAGCCTTGGCGAAGGTTCTCAACCGCTACAACTTCATAAGGAGACCTGCTCCACTGCAAACCTTCCAAAGCGATGTCGGCACATGACGACCAGTTACCCCGTCCAAGGCGATTGAAAACGCCGTTTTCCACCGGACGAGCAGGTGGTTGGAAATTGTTCTTGCTTAAAAAGGGTTCCAATTTGTCGGCTTGAATGTTCCAGATGCAGAACATGTTCTGGGTGCGAAGATATTGCTGAAATGCCCCAAGGCACACCAGTCTCGACTCCCGTGAGGCATCGGATGTTGTTATGGCACGTAGAAGTGCAATGTGAACAATTTTTTGGCGGCTGTTGAAGAAATCGCCCCACCGTTTGTATTGATACTTGTGAAGTGGCGTGCGAACGGATGTCTCAAGTCCCTTTGGAACCGAAGTGTCAGGCACATACGCTGAGTTACATCGGTCGAGTTCACCTAGGAGAGCGATTTCGGCACCATTCAAGGCGCTCGACGAGGGAGCAGCGAAGAATCTGCCTCGGTATGGGTCACCATTGGAATCACAGACTGGGCAATGTCCTTGAATGCAATAGGCTGCAATGGGAGCCGTCTTTCCTGACCGCTCAATTGACTTCAATACGTCCGCTTCAGCCCCACAGGTTGCCTCTTGGCACGCAAACACGGATTTACGTGGAACAGTTCCTCCTCGCTGATCTATGAAGAGCAAATCGCCAGTGTCAGGGCAAGAAATCGATTCCGGAGGTTTTCCCCGAACCTCGATCAGCTTAAGTGACTTCGCACGTTCCGTGTTCCAACGAGAAGTCGCCTCAGCCGTGTCGGTCACGCTGCCACCGAGCCAGTTGCCATCTGCAACCTTACCGGGCGATCCCTTGAGCCAATCGGGATGAACAAGCAGCGTCAGATCGATCTTCTTGTTCGTGGCTTTTCCAAGCGACGATGACTGACCGTCGCTCGCCGCCTTCGGGTCATGGCGTTCATGACCGCAGTGAGGACAGGTGTAGTTGCCTTTGTCATCCATGACGGCGAAGGGATTTTCTGTGTCCGCCACGACCAGCATAGCCGCCGGTGCCATCCGAGCGTCCTTCTGTTCGATGTCGAACTTTTTGCCGCAGTGCTGGCATTCCTTTCCCGTCCAAGCCTTCACCGTAAGCGTTTTCACGGCGACAACCGGCGAGGACATGATCGGCGTGCGGTGATTGCACTCCGATGCCTGACAGGGACCGTGCTTCGCCCAGAACGTGTAGATGACCTCCGGTCCTTCGTATTCGAATTCCGGTCGCTGTTCCGGCGTCAGGCTGAGCGGGTCGAAATCCGCACCCATCACCTTGCCAGTTGGCTTGTGCGTCCACTTGCCTTTGTGCCCACGAGGACAGTCGCAGGCGTAGAACGGCATGATCTGTGGCTTGACCTCGGCTTCAATGGCATCGAGGAGCTTTTGGACCTCCTTCGGATCGACCTGAGCCAATTCGTTCTTCACGACCAGCCAAGCGACCGGATTGAGGTCGTTGCCGTACATCTGCATTCCGAGCCGAGCACCTTCAACGATGGTGGTGCCGCCTCCCATGAAGATGTCGGCGACCTTCAACTTGCGGAACGCTTCATTCTTCTGGTGGTTGCCGTAGTAGGCATCCCAGACAGTCTTCGCCGCTTCGCCTTGATCTTCGGGAGCCTTGGTCGCCGCAGCAATCAGCATGGCCCGGAACACGCTCGACCGCCGACGTGCCCACCACTTTGACATCTGGTAGATCGGCTTCCCCGCATTCCCCTCAATGGCGGCGACGTGGTTGATCGGCAGGATCGGGAAATCGACTTCCAGGCAGGTCTTCGGGCGGTTCGGATCGGAGAAGTCCACGGACTCCAAGTGCAGTTCCCGCCCGGCACCCACCGCCTCGGCGACTGCTTCCTGAAGTTCTTCCGCTTTCGTCTTCTTCTTGGTCTTTGCCATGAACTACGCACCAACTTCCTGTACTGCGAGAAACTCCGACACCGGCTTCGAATCGGGAGGAGCCACTTGAAGAAAAATGTGCCCCTCAAAACCGAACATCCGACACATGAGAAGCAACACCAGTGCTTCCAGTTCACAGAAATACTGAAACCGTTCGTCTGGTGACTTCAAATCGCTGTGCATCTCACCGTCGTGAATCAGGACGTGGCGGAAGCCCAGCTTCTTGCCGGACATTGGCGGGATTTTGAGCTTCTCACACGAACGGACAATCTTTTTGGGAAACGAAGGAGACTTGTTCCACTCCTTGATCTTGCCGATCAGGTCTCCCGTGCGACTTCGCTCCCACTTCGGCGCCAACGATGCCAGAATGAAATGCAGAGTTGTGCGAAAGTCTTTGTCGTCGAGTTTTGCGGGAAGAGCCGCATCAATCTCTGGTTCAGTCGCTTCTCCCAGAATTCTTGTGGTCAATCGGTCAAGCAACGTGTTGAGAAGCGAGCACTTCACTTCGAGGTACTTCGAGCCTCTGGCTTGCATAAGGAGACCGATGGAGACGCTCCACCACTCTCGGTCTTCATGCAACCGAGCCGATGCGACTTCCATGAAGCCCTTGAGATTTCCACCCTCCCAATTGTCGATAGTGGGTGATCCATGCTGATTAAAAGGGAGGAGTCCGGGCAAGCGTTGGAAAACCTTGTGGCTCTTGCCTTCGTCCGTGAAGCACCCGAATGCGATCCACTCCACATCACGGGCAAGAGCAAAGGTGAGGAGATCACAAATGTCCGTGGCGAGTTCCCGCACGTTTTCTTCAACGTCGCCTTCGACGATTTCAGTGGAGAGCGTTCCAGAAACGACGGGTGTAGCGATCTTGTTGAGATTCTTCTCCCAGCGTCCATGCAGATCATCGTCAAGCAGCCATGTACGACCGGCGAAGTTGAACGCAATTCGATTGCGGCGAAGTCCTCCTTTGTCGGTGAAGTTCGTGTACTTTTCCTTGATCTGCTGCATCGTCAACGGAGGTTTACCGAACGCCTTGTGCCACTCGGCAATCAAAGCGTGGTACTCATCGATCTTTTCGGGAGGCACGGTCTCGATGGGAGGCGGTTGGTGGGTAAAAGCATCCCCACAAGATAGACGAAGATTTGCCAATCTAAACTTCCAGAAGCGACAGCCTTCCTTCGGTATGGCGTGCGTCTCGGCACTCGGTCCAATGAAGCAACGGACGAGAATGTAGTCACTGCCAAAGTCAATTCCTTTGACGAACCCAAGCTCGGTCTCGAACTCAACGCCCTCAACTGTTCCTGTGACTTTGGGACTACCAAAGATCGTGCCGATCTCGATCTGCCCCTGCATGAGCTTGTTGAAGTCATCGGCGTTAAGTCCGCCCACAACAATCGACAACTCTTCGGGCTGACTCAGCGTGCCAAAGTGGACAGTCGCATCACATGCGACCGTTCTCTTCTTGAACGGAGACAGATCGACAGTGACAGTTGCTTTCTTGCTCTCGCTCATGCTGGATTACCTGCTCATTTCGATGAACGGGACGAAGACTTCCAGCAGCGACAAGCCGCCGTGATGCAGCGTGGGGTAGCCCCCGGAACTCTTCCACTTTCGCCGACCGAGAACGTGTCGATGTGAGCCCTGGCTCGTCACCAGCCGCAGGTCAATTGGGGGCACCCAAGCTCCGTCTTCACTGTCGCTGGTCGCCGTGCGTCCGCTCTTGAAGAGCTTCTTCATGTACTCGACCTGATCCTTGTCGACGAGGTCGGGGAACAGACCGCAGGCGGCGTAGCCGTGATCGCTGGTGATGACGAGCCGTCGCCCCGTCGCCAGCCGTTCGACGAACGCCCAGAAGTCATCGGACGTGAAATGCTCGTGCGTCTCCCTTGCCAGCTTGTGCAGCCCTTCGCCCGGCACCGACAAATCGTGCATCCGTGCGTCGGGGAAGTGATGCCAGAAGACGACATGCTGCTGGTTGCCAACCAACCCGATGCAGTCCTTCCAGTTGAGGTTAGACGATTCGGTCGCCGCCCCGGACAGCTTGTGGGCACCACCGGCACCGTTGTTCTCCAAGGCGGATCGCTGTGCAAAGCCGAGTACCTTGGCGAACGGAGATGTTTCGCAAGGCAGTTCGGTTCCACGAGGACCGGCAGCATGAATGGTGTAACCCCGGTCGCTCGCCTGACCGAGCAACCACGGCGTTTCCCGTAGTGAGACGCCATCGAGGATCAGGACCGCTTTGCCGCCGTGGATGCGATTCCAGAATTCCACGATTCCGGCACTGGCTTTCGGGACGCTGGTCTCGAACTCGTTCCACAAGTCCCAACAGGAGCCGGAGAGGGTGTTTTCCAGTTCCGTGATGCTGCGATCCCGCTTCACGATCTCGGCGTCGGCGACAGCCGGTGCGATGGGAGCCGAGAACGTCTGCCAGAGATGGTCGGCGATGTCGCCCCATGCCTGTTGCGGCGGACCACTAGTGACGGATTCGAGTAGATCGGCAGTGAATGAGGACATCAGTTGCTCTCCTCCTTCTCCAAGTCGAGTGCGTAGGTCACGCCATCGGGCAGGTGCTTGATGAGAGCCTGAAGCTGTGCCCCGGTCATCTTGCCGACCTTGAGGGCGACGTTGTTGACGCTCGTGGCGGGACCGATACCCCACGACTCTACCTGACCGAGCAGATTGAGACCGGAGGTCGGCGGTGCCGAACAGGATTTTTTTGAGACCGCTCGCGGTCCACCGGAGCCCCCAAACAGATTGCCGGGGGCACCGCCGTTGCCCGTCGTTGTGCCGCCAGTGTTCGCGCCGCCCGTGACGACAGTCGCACCGGTGCCTGCCGTGCCGCCGACTTCGACAGTTGTTGTTTCCCCGGTTGCCGGCCCAGTGACAACCGTCTTGCCGCCGCTGACAGTGACGGCATCGGGGAGTAGCATGATCGTTTCGTCGAGATGCTTGCCGGTGCCGAGCTTGCCCTTCATGCGAGTCCAAGCGTCGTCGGCATCTTCGCCGGGTTTGGCTTGCAGCAGATCGAGACCACGCACATTGATGGCGATCTGCCCCTCGGCACAAATGCGGATCACCCGTTCCTTGACGGCGATCTCGCCCAACCACGGAATGCAGGGTTTTCGGCGATCACGCAGCAATCGCTTCGTAGCTTGAGTCCCGCAATCTGCGGGCTCTTGAGGTGATCCGCCCATTCAGCCAGCCACGTCGAGCCCGCACCGGGGTCGTGGCACAAGTGATATAGGGCCGCCATCAAGTGCGACTTACCTTGACCGCGAGATCCGAGTAGTACGACTGGCCGAGAATGGCCGGGGCCGGTGGCTTCGATGGCCTTGAGTAGATCGTGAGAAGGGTAGGTGATTCTCAAGAACTCGGCAGCTGAAACGTCTAGCGCTCCGGTACCCGACTGATTCTTAAAATCGATCGCAGTACCTCTTAGCCGCTTGCCGCGAAATTCATCGCGCAGTTGTAAGCCCAGCATTGTGCCGCCAATCAAATTGGGTCCCGGGACTTTATTGACAGCCCATTGCCCGCGACGGTGATCCCGAAAGGCTCGCGGTGGGCATGTTGACTCATCAGTGCAACCAGCATAAGATTCGTGCGCACTCGATTCAAGTAGGGGGGTGGATGACCTTCGGCGACAAGATCCGTGAGTTGCGTAAAAACAAAGGCATGACCCTCCGTAATCTGGCGGCGAAGGTCGGCGTTGGGTTTACCTATCTCTCGAAAATCGAGAATCACAAATTAGAGGAGGGGCACTGCCCGTCGGAAAAGCTGATCCACAAGTTGGCTGAGGAGCTCGATGGCAATGAAGATGAGCTGCTTCTGTTGGCCGATAAGGTGCCCGAACAGATCAGGCGACGGGTAATGCAGCGACCGGATATTTTTCAAGCGCTCGCTGATCTTGGCGACGTCGAACTTGAAGCTGTGTATGCAGCCATGGCAAAGCGACGAACGCCACACGGCAGTTAGAGTTCCACAGCGACTTCGACTTCCGCTTTGCAAATTTCACCTCTGCGGCGGAGGACCCAGGTTCATAACCGTTCTGGTGAAGGGCGGCCTTAGATCGATCTCTCAAGCTTTAGATCGAAGATCCTCTCCACTAGGTTCCGCACTACCTTCCGACTTCTCCGATCATAAAGCCTCGTCGTCCGCGGATCGGCGTGGCCGGCGAAGTGCTGCACGTCGGCAAGCTCGACGCCAGATTCAAGAAGGTCGGTAAGGGTCGCAACGCGAAATGAGTGCGGAGAGAGGTGACCGGGGAGTTTCGCCCCGCGAAGTCGCCGCTTGATCATCCGGCAGATATCGATGGCCGTCATCGGACGCTCGGTCAGTTTTCCGGTGCGGCGAAGGGCTGAGCGGAAGAGGGGGGCGTCCTTCGGGCCCTCGGAGAGATTGGCTGCCGCCAGGTAGGCCAGGATCTCGTCTTCCAGGTCGGTGCGGATCGGGATCTCTCGGGACTTACCGCCTTTCTCGGCAAAGCGAAAAGACCAGGCGTTTCCGGTCTGCCGAACGTGCTTGAGCTTTAGCTTGGCAACGGCTCCGACTCGAGCGGCTGTGTAGACGAGCGTGGCAATTACGGCACGGTCGCGGCGGCCAACAACCGTGCGGGTGTCAATCGAGGCGATAAGCCGCCGAGCCTGAGCCTTGGTGATCTCCGGGGTCTTGCCCTCAAGGACTTGGTACTTCTCGCCGCGAACCGAGAGAGCCGGATTGAGAATGATCGCATGCCGGACGACGCAGAGGTCAAAGAACTTGCGGATCGCAGCGAGCTGCTGCTTCTTGGTCGCGATCTCGCCGGGGAGTTCTTGGACGTACCGGCCAACGTGGGCTGGTGAGATCGTATGGAGCTCGAGGCCACAGGCGTCACACCAGGCCAGGAATCGATTGATCGCTCGGCGGTAGGCCTCACGAGTATGCTCGTTCGCGATCTCAGCCTCGAAAAACTCTTCCCACGCAAAACATGCGGCCGGTTTGGCTCTGGTGACAATGTCGGGCACTGCGGTGGCTGCTTTTGGCAGCGGTCTGTTGTGCAGTGCGGGAAGACTTTGGTCTGGCTTTTCGTTCGACATGCTCCTCTGTGATGGTGGCTAGACCGGGCGACCAGCGGCAATCCCCTGCCATCCGGTTTGCGATAAATAACATCCTTTATTTATCACAATGGAGGAGGGGTGCAAGGACTATTTTTCGGGCGGTCCGAGGGCCAACAAGCACTCTGGCACAAAGCCGAATGCTCGTGCTATCTGGAGTGTATGGACGGACAGCTTGAACGGAACTTTGGACTGATCATTGCCTACCTGCTGCCAGGTTTTGTGGGGATTGCTGGAGTTGGCGAAATGTCAGACAGCGTCGCACGGTGGCTCTCTCTGATTCCGAACTCGGATCCAACGATCGCGGGGTTCCTGTTTGTTGGGCTCGCATCACTTGCCTTGGGCGTAACGCTAAGCGGTGTTCGGTGGCTTATTGTCGACGGGACCCACCATTTGACAGGTGTTGCCCAGCCAGTGCTTGACTATGGAAAGCTCCAGGCAAACATTCTGGCGTATAACCTGGCGGTTGAGCACAACTACCGCTATTACCAATTCTACGCAAACATGCAGGTCGCCATCGTGATGCTGACGGCCTGCCAAGGTCTGTCGGCTGGGACTTGGCCGTACACGGCACTCAGTACCACTGGGTTACTCGCTCTGGAACTTGTCCTCTTTTGGGCATCTCGAGATTGCTTGAGACGATTCTACGCTCGGGTCGGCCAGATCCTCGCCCCGGACTGACTGTTTCGCCCATCGACGGCCACTACTTCGGGCCCGGCTTTTCGGCCCGTTTCAGGTACTCAGCGACAAAGCTTTTTAGTGAGACTCCCAGCGCGTTACAGTACCGGTGAAGCTGCACCAGATCCACGCGACGGCCCCCACTTTCTACCTTACTGACGTACGACTGAGGTTCCTTCAGGCGTTCCGCTAGGTCTTGCTGCCTAAGCCCGGCCGCGAGCCGCTTTTCCTGCAGAAGTTCGGCTATCAGCCGGTATTTCGCCTGAGACTCTGATTTTTTCACGGATTTTCCTTGCACCATCTGCGACCGTCGCGTAGATTCCTTTTTGGGATATCCCTTGTCGGGATATCTGAGACTTTCCCAAGGTCCGTCACGAAGGAGTTTGCCATGACCAACGGTTCACACCCCCCGAAATCGTCAACCAAGACCAATGGCTCGCAGCAGCCCACCAATCCGCCGGCCGAGGGCCGGTCGGAGCAGTAGTCTACCGGCTGGCAAACAGCGAACCCACACTGGATTCACCCTGGCAGCACCCGGCCTGGACCTTAACGCACAGGCCGGCGGCGATGCGCGTCTTCGCTAACACTGACCATCAGTGACCGCCGGATCACGGCCCGCCGATTGGGTATGCCTCCCGAACTATGGAGATGCCGCTGCCGCACTGGCAGTAGCTGACCTATTCTTAAGTGCATCCATCTTCTGCTTTGCCGTGGCACTAAGCTCCAACACCCTCAGCAATGCGGGATCCTTTCCGGCATAATTGTTTGCGAAGTCGATTGTTTCCTTATAATACTCCTCTTGCCGGTTAGGGGTCGTGCTCGATTGGAGGTCTCCAAGCGCTATGCAGCATTCCATAAATGGGACGACCCAAACCTTCCCCTCCACTTCATCAGCTGCAATACCTCGGTTTAAATTACGTCTTGCCTTTACGTACAAATCATCCACACCCTCCAGCTCGCCCTCCTTCTGTGCTGTTGAAGCAATCAGGAATTGGCAATAACCTCGTCGGGCCAAATCGTTCCCCGTCGCCAATTCGCAGTTCATGAGTTCACCAACATGTCGAATTAGGCGCACCCAATATGTTGCCCGCATGGCTTCAGGTACTTCAGCCGGCATCGTTTGAATACATGCCCACAGGATGTCCGTCTCAAGTCGCACGTCATCAATTGTATTTCGAGAGGCGATCTGGCATTCACGGGCCAGCGTCAGAGCCTCTTCATACATGATGATTCCCTGCTGCCACTTTGGGATCTCCATATCAATCCGGCCACACTGCCAAACTGCGTGAGTCATATCCCGAAGTTCGAGGATCGTTAGGTCCACACTATGGCTCAGCTCGGCAAACGCATCCCGCGACAATTCATAACTTACATGTGCAGCGGCAAGATTTCCCCTCCAAGCATAAAGATTGTCCCCGTAGGCAAGGTAAGCCTGAGCCAACTGGCGTGTATAGCTGGCTTCACTCGGCACAGCCTCATGCAGTTCCTGGCTGATGGTTACGGCTGTATCGATTGCATCGAGAACTGGTACGTGAGCACTAGCGGTCTTGTAATTCTCACTTCTATGAATCCAAAAGTCTGCTATGGCAACGGCTAATTGCCGGTCGATAGCATTATCGAAGCGAAATCCCTGAACTAGCCCGCACTGCTCAAGATGCCGGTACGGCTTGACGCCACCACTGGTTGCCGATGCAAATGTATCCAGGGTCATGGCGAATGCCCGGGGAATAGTCTTGCTCTTAGGATTGTCGCGAAGAGCCTGACGCCAAAGCCGTAAACTCGTCATGTAGTGATTCGTGCCGCGTTCAACCTCATTTTCATTCAATGCCTGGCGGCCCAATTCGGCGTGAATACCTGCCAGCAGTGTCCGTGTCGAGGACGATTCTCGCACAGTAGACACTGTGTCCTTTGCATAGTTGAGAAACTCTTTGGCAAGCTCCTCTCGGTAGTCCGTTGCAAACTTAAAGTCCGACTTTTTGAGATAGTAGCTTTCCTGGAGTGACGTAGTAAGGCTGCCAAGGAATTGTTGTGAACTCACCTGGAACGCCCGTGCGCGAGCCAATGAAAATGCAATTCCGGTCGTTCCGGCGATCGTGACTGTGACAAGTACCGCTAGGGCCGTAGCGAGCAACGGGCTTCTTTGACACCACCGCACGGTTCGCTCGACCAGGTTTGACCGGCGAGCCATGATCGGCTCATGGTTGAGATACCGCCTGAGGTCGTCTGCTACCTCACTGACCGCTGAGTACCGACTGTTCGGGGATTTGTCGATACATTTCAGGCAAACTGTCTCCAGATCGAGTGGCAGATTCTTCCGGAGCTTTCTCGGAGCGATCGGATCGTGATGCAAAATGGCCTCGACCTGATCGGAACGTGGCTTGCCGTCAAATGGCGGCTGACCGACCAACACCCGGTACATGAGTGTTCCGATCATGTAGACGTCGGACCGTTCGTCGACTGGCTTCTCCGGACTGTAAAAAACCTGCTCGGGTGACGCATATGGGATCGTGGCCCCCACCCCAGTCTGCTGTGTGAGCGGCTCCAGTGGGTGCGGCCAGACTTCATCCGCTTTTCTCAGTCCGGCAATCCCAAAGTCCATGACTTTGGCAGTTCCATCTTCCGTCACCAGAATGTTATTGGGTGAGAGATCGCGGTGGATGACGCCCCGGTCATGGCATGCTTGTACGGCGTCGCAGATCGCGATGACGAGCTTGGTCCGATCCTGGAAATCGAGCTGCCGCCTTTCGCAGTACTCATGCAAGTAAGTCCCTTTCACGTACTCCATCACCAGGTAGGGACGGCCATCATGGGGAAGGCTTCCGCCGTCAAAGATTCGGCAGACGTTGGGATGGTCCAGCGAGGCCAGGATCTGTCGCTCCCGGCGAAATCGATCGATGGCATCCTGAGACGACCGAGTAGCAATCTTGATGGCTACGTTCGCAAAATAATCGGATTCTCGAGAAGCAAGGTACACCTCCCCCATCCCGCCCTTCCCGATCTGGTCAATGATGCTAAAGGGGCCCACTCGGGTTCCGGGAGGAAGCAGGCCGCTCACCTCAGGTGCCGATTCGCCCAGCTTGGTGAGTCCGAGGAAGGTGGCGTCACTTTGTTGCTCGCAATCGAGGAGAAGCTTTACCTCTTCGAGAAGTTCAGCATCACCGCCGCAGGCCTCATCGAGGAACTTGGCACGTTCGTCGATTGGTTGCTCACGAGCTTCTTCATAGATTGCCCGCACTCGAGACAGGTCATTTGGACTACCCATGGCCCAACCTCCTCCGAAGCCAGGTCTTGGCAAACCGCAGGTCGTTTTCTACGGTAGCCAACGAAACGCCAAGATCCTCGGCTATCTCTGATTGCTTCAGACCAAAGAAGTAGTGAAGCGAGATGGCTGAAGCCGCCCGCGGTTCCGCCTGGCCAAGCTCGGTCAGTGCATTGGTAAAATCGAGGCAATCGATGTTCTGGTCGGAAAGAGTGTCCACCAGGCTATCCAGAGCGTGCTCTGCCGGTTCCCGTTCTAAGTTCCCAGCTACCGTGGTCTTGCGGTGGCGAGCATGGTCAATCAGGACCTGTGACATGACAAGCCGCAGAGCGGCAAAGAAATGGTTTCTCTGTGAGAACTCCTGCGGCTTTCTCGACCGCAGTAGTCGCAAATACGCTTCGTGAACAAGCCCAGTGGGTGAGAGGGTGTGGGCGGACCGCTCCCGGGTCATGAGATGCCTTGCAATCTGACGAAGCTCTGCGTACTCGTCGGAGACCCACTCGCCGAGCTCCTTGATCCCTTCCTGTTCCACCTTGGAGATGAGCGATTCGGCTGCAGCGGTGGCCGCGGGTCCATCGGAGCGAGCTCCCGCGTCACCCCCCTCAAGAGGGAAGGATTGTGACATGCGCAGTTTCTCCCTGAAAATCCAAAGAATTCGTTAGGGGTTTGAACTGCCAGCACGCAGGAGAAGGTAGGTACGGAATCCAGCCCCTGGGCCAGCATGCTTTGCCAAGCGGCTGCCATTTTATGGTGCGTGGGATCGTCCCACCAGCTTGGGGGCTGGACCGTACTTGGTAACCGAATAGGCTCGGCCGGTCCGGCCATCTGGAGCGACCCAAGCACATTGCCGGTGCCAATTCCGGTAGCCGCCCGGCACTTCTGCCAGGCTCCTTGCCCTCGCCCTCGCTGGCCGGGCATGTGACTCCCCAACCATATCTCCGGGACACTGCGGCATTTCGGCGTGCCATGGCAACTCACGTTAATCGTGTAACCACGCCCAACGACCATCCACTCCCCTGTCCATCGGGTGTATCTCGAGCCCTCGGTCCGAACTCCCCGGCATGAGACCGATTGAGCAGCGGCGAGGAATTCTTCTCGCCCACACCAAGATTTCGCTAGGGGAACAAGAAGGAACGCTCGCTAGGTATCTGTGTGAAGGGAATGCGGTTCTGAAAACCAAGTGATCGCAAATCGATGTCGGGTGTTCCGATCGGATGAAATGCGATGTCCAACGCCCCAAGAGAAGGAGCAGCAACATGGTGATGTTGAATTCGTCCGGGATCATCCTTGAAGTCACCGCGGAGCAGGCCATGATGGCGACCGCGATCGTGCTAGGAATCGTCGAGAACCGAGAGCAGATTGAAAACTGGTCACGAGCAATGCGGGGCTTTACTCCCGATGAGTTGCTCTACCTGTGGAACGAAGTGCATGCCGATGTGACTCGCAAACTAGGCCCAAATACGCTCTTGGCGCGAATTCAGCTATTCGACAACAAACGAGTACGCATTGAGTGCCGTGACTTGACGAATCCCTCGGAAGTCAAAGCAATTGAAAGTCCCCTGAACTAACCGGTGCTGTTAGCCTGGCACGTCTAACGCGACAGATGCCGACACACCACTGACGTTTGCAGCCGTCTGATACATTGCAGCCAGTGGCGGTGTCGATCTCCGGCCAGCGTAAACATCGCCAGATAAGTACGACGTGACCTTTCTTTTGACACTCGACTCTACGCTCTGTTCCTTTGACCCAATCCTGCTGCGACAGGTGGTGAAAGGAGCAATTCAACGGCACCATCACACGCTCCCTGATGAATTCTCATCGGTAACACGTGGTGATGCATTAAGTAGAGGAGAAATCTCATATGGGATTCTTTCAGAGTAAGAAGAGACAGTCGCGGGAACCTAACGAAACAGCACGCCTGACACCGAATGTGGAAGCCGTGTTGTGGACAGGAAAAAGTGAGACCGGCCAATTGAGCGTCGCATTCGGTTTAAACCGCGTGGACGAGCAAGGCAACCAGCGTCGCACTTTTCGACCGGAGCACCTGCCACAGCTTGCGGAGGCGATCGCCGTTCTGGCAATCAGTCTTGGCCAAGCCAAGGGGATTGACCGCGTGGTAGGCGAAGAGCTCAGCGAGCTTGGACGAGCGATCGGGAAAGCGATGGAGGTTCAAAAGGCCAATGGCCCAGCGACCACTATCGCCGACGACGCTTCGGACAAGCTGCTCGGCTAGTCCGTGGTCCGTCGTACCGGGTTGTGGCCCGCGGTAGAGATGAAAATCTCTCCGCGGGCCACGCCCACTTTTTGTGACTGTTACGTCGAGCCGCACCACGCGTCACACCGTGGCTGCTCGACCAATGATGCGTACCTGACCCGTGAACCAGTTTCGGTTCACAAACAACCTCGCCTCAGTGTCGAGGCGACAAACTAGGAGAAGACGTGATGTCGCTGTTCTCATTTCTTGGCGGTCGCCCAACGGTAAAGCAATGGCGCCAAATGGTGTCCGACCCGCCCCCCCTTGGTCCGCTGAAACTGCACGACGATGGCTCGTATTCGTTTGGGGCGATGCGGTTCGACCAGAGCTGTTCGTTTGAAGACACAAACGTGGGTGGCGCCATGGTGAACAAGGAGGCGGGTGCCGGCGAGGTGCTGAAAATCGACACTCCGCACGGCGAGAAGCTGCGGTTCAAGTTCGACGCCAATCGTTGGTGGTGCCTTGCCTAATCAAGGCGTCGTGATTCGCGTGACCCTTAGCGAGGCGCCAGGCGCCTCGCTAAGGTGCTCGCGAAACGTTCTGCCTTCTAGGGACCTAGGTTTCGCGGCATCTTTTTGACGCTTCCAGCAACGAATTGGTCAAACCATGAACGCTCAATTTGGCGACAAACGGGCCGCTCAGACCGAAAACGGCTCTGCCACTGAGCCAAACGATGGTCCGATCCCAACTGTAACGCGTTGCAGTCCCGACGACCCGTCTGCTCCGGTGGTTTACCAAGGTATCGACGAGCCGGCCAAGGTGCCGGCGGAGACGAATAGCGTGCTGAATTCGCTCCCCAAGCGGCACCTTCGAAAGATGCAGGCGGTTCAAGAGTTGTTGCGAAAGGAGCATGAACAGGTGGTAAGTGCGATGGGAAAAGCACTGGTGCACGCCCGGCGAGCAGGTGAATGCTTAGAGCGTCTTGGCGATATGGCTCCCAAGGGACTTGCCAGCAAGACGCGTGAAGACGCGTGCAATGCCTTGGGCATTTCGGAACGTACTGGCTACTTGTATCTGCGGGTCCATCGGCATTGGAAGTCGATCGAGGAGGCAACCAAGGCAAACGGTTTGTCGGTCGATGAGATGTCGCTCCGCCGAGCTCTCGCCGCCATCCCTACTCGAACTAAGAAACCGCGGCCTCCCAAACCGCAATGCGAGGTCGACGTGACGCCGGAGAAGGATTCAACGACTTCACCGGTGGTTGAGGTATCGCCCAGCAGCCGCGATGCGGCAAACCCACACCTCGCTATCGCACTCTTGGTAAGGGACTTTTTGGAAACCGGCGAAGAGTCGCACACCGGAGCAAACAACGAATCATCTAAGTCAGCCGTTACCTACGTCGCCAAGGAGGCTGACCTCAACCGCTCTTGGCTGGAGAAGGTTATCGTGGACCTGCTCACCGTAACGGACCCAGGACCGTGGCTCGAACACCTGAATCGCCATCTAAGAGACAAAACGAAGACTACGAAGGAAGCCGTTGTGCTGCTAACGATGGCGGCAGGTCCAGGAAGTTGGCAAACGATTCTTCGCCTTCAGAACGTGCTACTTATGGTTCTTCACCCAAACACTGAGTCGAGCCGTGACGAAGGCACGCCGACCGTGCTCTTGGTCTATGCGGGACCGAGACGGCGTGAGTTTGCCGAAGCCTTAGCCCATGTGGGCACACCGATGGTGCCGATCCGGACAAAGGGGTTTTAGCTCAACTGTCGCGGAATGATTCTGGCGACGTGTTGGTTTCTGAGTACTTGAGAAAAGCGGAGGTAATGCAATGGGCTTGCTTTTCCCATCAGTCGATGACATCGCTGCTGTGCGAGTCGGTTCGGTAGGTCGATTTGTTTTCTATCGCAACGGTGATTTCTCAGTACTGGGACATCGCTTCACGCAGAAGGACTTGCTCGTTGAGTTCACGCTCGGCAAGTACGTACTGAATAAAGTAACCGGCTATGAGCAGGAGCTTCACATCAGCGATGAAGGCGTAGTGTACCGACTCTCGTATATGAACGGCGGTTGGAAACACCACAACGATACCGTGAGCGAGGAGCGCCGCGTTGCGAAACCGCCCGCGGCTCGCAACGGGCAGCGGGTCACCGTCTAACTCACTGCGAGTCATCGCTTTCCTATTACGCATCGCAATTTCCGCCACCGGGCTACCCCATACCACATCTAACGAGTCGACCCATGATCCGTCGAAAAGGTAAAGGAACACAGATGCAGTATGTACATCAGCCAATCTTCACATGGCCGAACGAGGTCGATGGCATTCCCCGCGTGCAAAGCCACGACTTTGACGGCGTGCAACTAAACGGCGACGGCAGCGTTGTTCTGGGCGGCTGCTGTTACGCCAAGGACCAGGCGATCGCGGGGACTTTCAATGGCATTAAGGCGAGTCGCGAACAGGGGTCGCCGACGGTCACGCTCCTCACGCCGGTGGGGCAGACGTTCCTGTTGAATTTCTATTCACGACGATTTTTGGGGATACAGATTACCGGTGTCTGGAGCCGGCTGGTGCCATGCAAAGTGCCCGTGACGGCGCAGAGCGAGTCGGCAGCGGGGCTCATCACATGGACCCTCCGCAAATTGCTCCAAAGTCTTCTTTTGCTAGTTCCGTTCCTCATCTTCAGCCATTGTTTCGGATTAGCTGCGATGATTGCACTTCAGCCGAACGTACCGAAGAACTCCGCAGGAATTTTCATTGGCGCTCAGTGCTATGGCCTGCCACTTGTGTTGACGTTGTTGTTTGTGGCGCGCGTGTTGACGCATTCCGTCGATGAACATTGGCGCGTCATGTCATGGAGCGGCCTTGCGTACGGAGCGGCGCGCACTGCGATTGACCTAATTCTGGTCGGGCTCGCATTCATCGCGCTACCTGGGGCGATTCAGACAGAGAGCTCGCGGCTTCTTTGCGAATGCTGGAGCGTTGTACCTTCTCGCGTGGAATCTGCGGCTGCAAAGTGCATGAATACGTGGCGTCGTATTGACAATACAACGGGAGAAATTAAGTGAGCTACAAGACGAAACAGCCTAACGGCCCTGACGCCTACCGGCAACGCGACCTGGCAATCTGCCGCCTGGCAGGGCTCTACGGCGTTGGCGTCACTGAATCAGTGAACGCGACCATCGGCGGCGGCAGTAATCTGGGGCACGTTGTGCGGCGGATGGCCGATGCCGGAGAACTCGTTCTGCATTCGCGGGCACTAGACGGAGGCGTCTCTTACTTTCAGCTCAGCGAGGGCTCATGTGAGCGGGTTGGTTTTCCGACCGAACGCGGTCGGCCACTCGGGACCCAAGCTCTCGACAAGGCACTCGCCGTTTTGGTGTGGTGCACGCTGTCGAGCGCTCGCCGTTTCAAGATTGACCGCGCAGTCCTCCAGGAGATTCTACCAGGCGTAAGGTTTCCGACGAATCAAGTCCACTGCGTTAGCGACGAACATGGCCGCCGCACGGTGTGGCGAGTAATGCTCGTGCAAGGCAATCACGAACCGGCTTTGAAGGCGTTGCAGCAGGAGGTTTTATCCACCACCGGCGAGCTGCAAAGTGCCATCGCGGCTCGGCAATACGGTTTTGTGTTGTTAGTCGAGTCGATTGCAAAGCAAAAGGTCGTGGAAGCGGCCGTTGAGCGTAGCAGAATTCGTGAGACGGCTTTGGTCTTGGTCGATTTGTCCGCAACCGCGAAAACTCTGGCGGCATATCTTCGAAGGCGAAGTAAATCGAAATAGCCCTCGACGTGTTGTCGCGGGTAAGTGTGTCTAAAACAAAAAAGTAGGAAGAGTTGCAATGAGTTGGAGAAGTTTTGTCCCAGTAGTGGCCTTGGTGGCAGTCGCTGCAAGCATCGGATCCAAGGCCATGGGGCAGTTTGAGGAAAACGACTTGCTGCCCGACTTAGAGGGAGAATGGGCGGTGAAGTCGATCACCGAGTCGCGGGAGCCTCTGTGTTTACCTGAACTCCGGCCGGCTGGTAGCGACGGGCCCCTAAGCTTGCATTTCCTGAAAGACGTGTGCGAGGTGTGGCAGGACAACAAAAGGACAACGAGCAAGCGAGTTTATGTCGGACAACTGACAATGCCGTATTCCCCATTGCGGTCTTTCTTTTACGAAGTAGATGGCCGTGAGGGCATCTTCCGCAAGGGACTAATAGCTGTTGAGGGGGACTCCATGTCACTTGGCAGCCACTATGGCGATACGTTACTTCCCAAGCCGTTTGTGCCAAAGCACCGCCACGTAGATTTTAGCTGTGCCTTTGAACGGGCCGCAAATCGCCAGACTTCCACAACTCGCAGGCATCTATCCAGACAAGATATTTGCGGGAACTGGAAGATAAGGGGCGAAGATGTACTGCTTGCTCTCGAGCCGATCTCGCTTGCATTCGTATCCACCGTCGGCAGGAGAGAAGTTTCATACGAGTTTTGTCCCGGCGAAACAACCAGCTCCATCTTTTGTCGTCTGGCGGGGGATGAACCGCTCTATGTTCGTCTCGCCTCTGAAGTGTCGAAAGACGGCGACGAGATGGCAATTCATCTCGCTCCAAAGGTGAGCGCGTGGCTCTCTGGCATCTTGCCAGAGAAGTTGCGCGAAGAAGAGACGCTGCTCCTCCGCAGGACGGAATAAGTCGTCGTGTCGGTGTAGGAACCCTAATGAATGAACGCAAGGTTTTCGGAGTAGAAGGGAGATGGGTTATGTTAGAGCCTCGATATATCACACACTACCTACCACTATTCGATAACTCGACTGACGACAAAGGCCGCTTGCTGGACAGGCGTGATACGGTCGAGGAAGGCTCTGTCGTCTTCCGCAGGGACGGCATTGTAATTCTTGGCCATGAGGGCTTTGGATTTACTCGCCCGATTAAGGGTGTGAAGTTTGGTGGCGGGTGTGTCGCCAATCGCTCAACTTCAGACCAAGTGCTTGAGATTACGAGTCCCACTGGTGCAACCTTTCGGTATCGCTACGTAGCGAGAGACCGCAACTGGTACCAGCTCGTACTCGTTGAACGTGCTCCCAATCGGATGGTGAACGCCGTGCATGCCTATCGCGAGGATATAGCCGATTTCGGCGCGGTGTTGGGCTTAGTGATTGGCAGTGTTCGAGTGGCGATTGGCCTGGCCGTTTACCTGCTAATCATAGTTCTCAAGGTGGGGATCGTTGTGGCTGTTGGGCATTTTACCGCCAAGGCAATTTCGAACGGCTACGCACACCTCAGCCATGAAGAGGTGCGGCCCATGATTTGCCTTGCATGGCTCCTAGAGGGCGGCACCCTTGGGGTCGTGATACTGGCGGAACTTGCGTTCGCAAGAGGTGGACGGCTCTACCGCCAGGTCTTGCCGACCGTTTTTGCGTGTGGCTTCATTGCCACCGCTGTCGCCTTTTTTCCCAATGGCGAAGCGTTCGTTCGTTCTGTGACTGGTTTTCTCCAACTGAACACATCGCGACTCTTTGAGTCGCCAAGACTGAAGTAGGAAGTGCCATGCTCTTTCGACGCAATAACAACGGCCGCGCAGGAATCTCGTCGGACGCAACACCGAACGACACTGCTGCCAAAGGCGGTGCCGAAGCCGATCCGTACATCACGCTCGGCGTGAACGTCGAAACCGGGGAACCATTCCGCTTTCCCCGAAGACTGCTCGGCCACATGCATTGCCGCGGCATGAGCGGTTCAGGAAAGAGCTCACTCACGCTGGTATCGCTGGTTCACCAGCTGCTAGGCGTTCCCGTCTTTGTGATTGACCTCGGAGGTGACCAGAACTTGTTCCACAACCTGAAGCAATCGGCGGAGAGGTCTGGAAAAGCATTTCGCTACCTGACTCTCGACCAAAAGCTTCACTCCGACAACTTTCCGCCGTTTCAAACGCTTCGTGGCTCAAAGCTCCATGTGACCGAAGTGTGTCAGCGGCTGATTCGAAGTTTTCACCTTGACTACGGGATCTCTTACGGGGCGAGCTATTACGCCGCTCAGGCACTTGCTGCGATGCTCTCGATTGCAAGCAAGGTGTTTGCCGCTAATCCGAATGCGACACTGGCTGACATCGACCGCCACCTGAATCAGCCGACGAACAAGAAGGCGTTTAAGGATGCTGACTCTATCCGGATGAACGTGCGATTCTTGCTTGAATACCCGCAACTTGGTAGTGCGACTAATCCCGACGAGAATCTGCTCATCGAGCGGGCCATTGAGGAGAACGAGGTATCTTACTTTTTCTGCCCCACACTGGACGACCCGATTGTGGCACCGATTGTTGGCGGCATGGCACTCGCCACGATTATTCATATTGCAAGTGAGCGAGCCAAGGCGGGGCATCCGCGCGTGCCCATTTTCGTGGTGATCGATGAGTTCGCAGAGATTGTTGGCAGGAGTCTTGGAGCATTGTTGGCTCAAGGACGAAAGTACGGGCTCCGCTTTATTCTGGCCAATCAGTCTACCTCGCAACTTGAGACCAAGGATACAAACCTCGTTCACGCCGTCTTCGAAAACACCAGCATTAAGCAGTACTTCACGTCGCTCGGGGACGATGTCGAGGTGTTGCAATCGCTCAGCAAGGATGCCATCCGTTCGCTGGGAGGCTCTACGGTGCAGGGGCTAAGCACGTCGGTGTCCTTTCGGGACACCATCGTTCCAAGCTTGGAGCGAGACAAGATCCTTGAAGTGTCGCAGACGTTTGGTCAGTCGTTTTTTGTTGTGAATGACGGCAGCGGGTTTCGCCCGCCTGTCGTCGTTCAGCAAACGCACCAGTTTGACGACCTCTCTGAGCGTCCCATGCCACCGCGGAAGAGCAGTGCCGAGACCTTGGGGACCGCTCCCAAGGCAGTTACCGCTGGCCGCCGAGCAAGCTCAACCCCAGATGGCGGTTTTGCCGGTAGGAATGAGCGAATCGTGGCAGCCATTGCCAAGATGAAGGCGTTGGAGTCGTGGGAGTTGGAGTGATAGGCCGACGGTGGCTGGCGGCAAGAGATGCACGGGATTATCCGATGCACGCGCGAATCGCCGGCCACAGAATGCCTCATTTGACGGAGCGATCATATGTTGGCGGCTACAGCACGGGAAGGGATTGAACGCCTGCTGGGGGAACAGAAGGTACGCGTCCTGACCGTGCCACAGATCGCACGCACATTCTTCCAGCACACCAAGGTGCCAACGCGGAGTGCGCGAGAGGTTCTGCGAATCATGGCAAGTCATGGCCTTGTGACTTTGCAAACCGCCATGATTCATCCCGAATTCGATGTATCAACCCCACTCCATGAGTACCAGCCAGGCGATGACCCACCCGATTTCGGGAGGGTCTCCTGGCGGGCTCAGTCGCGATTCACCGAAGCACCGGTTCGCACCGGAATTGTGTCCGCGGGCTCCAGGCTTATCCCCACTGCGCGGCGGCGAGCCCTTAGGACGACTGAGATACTGCACGACACGATTCTCTCGGCCGTGTTCCTGAACCTGGTCAGCGCGAACCCGTCAGTATACGACCGGTGGAATCACGAGGACGCGAGAGTCGGTGGAATCGCATGCGGTAGCAACATCCCGGATGCCGTCCTGAGTCAGGAGGGTGGCTTGATAGTCATCGAGTGCATCGGCGCATATTCTGCTGACAAAATCCGGGCCATACACACTGCCTTTGAACACCTCCCCTACCGCCTTTACTAATGGACGCAACCAAAGGAGACCACTATGGCAAAGGCTTACCGCCATTTTCCGCTGCTCGGCAGCGATGACGACTGCACGCACGAGGGTGATGCGATTCTGTACAAGCAAGGCCTTGCGGTGCTTGGCAACACCTCCTTCAACTGGACGGATGACATTACTGATCACCGCTTTTCCGGATGCGTTGCAAACCGCGGCGAGAGTGGCGTCCTGACGATCGTCAATCCCGTCGGTGCGACGTATCGCTATCTTTTTGTCTCCAAAGAAGAGAACTGGTATCGCCTGGTGGAGGAAGAGTCGAGTGACTCGCTCCGCAGGCTTTGGATGGCCCAGCTCCGAGAGAGCGTCCGCCATTATGGGCTGTTCTTTGGCGTGCTGCACTTTGGCCTTCGCCTTATCGGCAAGGGCGCGCGGTACTACCTCATTGTCATGGTCTTGTTCGTCATGCTTGGCCAATTGCTTGGCATCGGTCTGGTCGTACTGGTGGATCGTGTCAATGACGTCCCTGAAGGAGGTTCAGTAGATGAGCTTTTCCTGCGAAGGGTGACCCTGGGCATCCCTGTCATGATTGTCATTCTCTGGCTTGTGCTCAGCGCGAAAGTCGCCCGCGATGAAGGTGCCCTTCGTGCTTGCATCACCACAGCTCTGTACGGGCCCATTTTGTGTTGGCCCCTGGCCGTTAGCTACGCGGTACTGCCGCCTCGCTACAAGGCGGTAGTCCACGTAACGACTTTCGACGGTTTAAACAAGCTTCCATACGCCCTAGCGTCCCACGGTCAACACCTCCTCCACGCGGTGGAGACCAATTGGCATAACAACGACCGGTAACCCCTATTCCCTTTGGATGTTTGGTTTTTGTTTCGTTTTGTTTGTTTCAATTCTGCTGCGGCAGTTTTGATAACGCAATTCGAAGAAAAGCCTTTTTCAATAGCTGATGAACTGAGGTTCTGAGGCTTCGTTAACGAGATGACTAACATAGGAGGTGAGTCATGACACGCAGGAAGCACAAAGCCAATGGTAAGCGAGATGCATTGCCGACGTACGAGGTTCTCTTTCGCGTTCTCTTTTGTACCGGAATGGTCTTAAGAGTTACGTACCTGTCAGTGACCAAGTATGACCACTTGGCGAAGGCATTTCACGCGCTATTGGTACTGTTGCACTGAGGTTGCAACCGGCTGCGGAGGCGTCAGAGTTTCGAAAGAAACTCTGGCCCTCCGCGGCATTTTTCTGGTCGATGTCGATTCTTTTTGAAAGGAACAGGTAATGAAGCGGAGTTTTTGGCGCACGTACCTTGCGGTGGCACTTCGTGTGGCAAGCCTGCTCATTTCAGGTGCCATTCTCTTGTGCGTATTTCCGGTGATCTTCCCGTTTGTTGTGTGGGACCTTTACGAGCGGTCACGCAAGCCAGTGCCGAAGGTACGATGCTTTCCGTGCGATGCGGACTGCAACGTGACCTCGTTGGGCTTTGGAGTTTGGATAGCGTCTTGCGAACATTGTGGATGCACCTACACACAGCCAAGGCCATCCAATGAGGAGGCGGGAAGAAGGATCTTTGGGAGAATGAAGACCGTTTTTTCCAAGGTGTGTCGCTTCCGTGGGTCGCCTGCGACGAAAACAGCTCCGCAGCAGCCCGAAGTGCGAATTGATTAGAAATCGTGCTTTTGAGATAGTGAGCCATGCCACAACAAGTGTCGAAACACCGCGATACATCGTTAGAAGTCCGCGCAGAAGGCTCGCGGTACCTCTACCACTTCGCCATGGAATACTGGGATAGGGGCTGGTCTGTTATTCCGCTTCATGGCAAGCGACCCACCCTGGCGAGCTGGAAGGAGTTCCAGTCGAGACGGCCAACGTCCGAGGAGCTACGGCTTTGGTTTGCGCACGATTCTCCGACGGGCGTGGGGATTGTGACAGGGTCTGTTTCCCAGCTCGTAGTGGTCGACACGGATACTCCGGCTGATACGGCGTGGTGGAGGAAAGCCTACCCTGTGTCTCCCCTAGCGGTTGAGACTGGACGTGGTGGCCAGCATCTGTACTACCGGAGGGGACCTGAACCGGTAGGCAATCGGACAAAAATATTTCGGCGGGCGATTGATCTCAGGGCCGAGGGTGGTTATGTCGTGGCTCCCCCGAGCCTGCATCCCGGAACGGGCAGGCCGTACTGTTGGATCGATCCGCGGTGCTTTGATGCCTACTCGTGGAAAAGCTTGCCGGAGTTTGACCCGGATTGGTTGAGTCGTGAACGAGAAATAACGGCTTCGAACGTAGTAGTCCGTTGTCTTGACATCGAAAGTCCGCGAAGCGGCCGCACCCTGCGGCGAATCCGTGGCTTGATTCGGTATCTCGATCAACACGAAGGGGAACCGGACCGCAGCGCCCGGGACTTTGGCGTCTGCATGGCTCTTCTTCGCCTTGGTTGTTCACCGGGAGAGGTGGAGCAGCTCGTGGCCGAGCACTCCAAATTTCGCGGAAATCGGGACTATCTGCTCGTCACGATTGAAAATGCCGTGAAGGCATTTCAAAACGAGACCGCCTGATTCAGTTAAGCCGCTTTCGTTCCTGACTTTGTTATGGGGCAGGAAGTCTTCCAGAAAGTTCTAGGGGTTCGTGCCCAATTCACCGCAAGTATCTGCAGAGGTGATGCACGCTTCCCAACTCATCCGTATCAAGATCCAACATGAAACTGATTCCGAGGTATTTCGTGTGCATGGCGTGCAACGCCAAGTTCTTTGCCCAAGTGTCCAAATTGCCCTGCCCTCGTTGCGGCAGTGCGTATACTTCTCGGGAGCGTATCGAACCGCCGTGGAGAAAACAAGCCGGCCGGGTGTCACATCCCCACTCGGCAAAGGCGATTGAGGGATGCACTCAAAATGAGAAGCGAGGTAACCAAGTGAGCCAAGCGAGTAATGGAAAAAGTGCAGCCAAACGCCCGGTCTTTCGGCGGCGATTTGGTGGTGTTGAAGTCGCGGTGTTTGAGTTTAAGAGCGAAAATGGTCGGTTGACCCATTCGGCCAAACTCACCTACTCGTTTCGGCGGCGGGACTCCGAGAAGTGGGAAGTGTCAGAATACCTGCCGACATCGGAACTACTCACCGCTTCGAAGCTTCTGGATATCGCCCACACCGAGATCATGGGGCGGGTTGAGGCGAGTGGTCGGAAGGTCTGACCGTGGGCTGCCACGGGCCTCGTTTGCTCCCTGAGAGTTGAACGGTTGTGTCTGTCGATGTCCAAATCGAATTCGCGCTTTGGGCAGGACAGGACGCCGTTTATTTCATGGAGGTGCATATGTTGAATGGATTCGAATTGTCGTCGCCTGCGACACAGTTGCTTGAACGTGATGAGGCTAAGGACCAGGTCGCCCGGGCTGTTGAATCGCTCGCAGAGGAATTAGCAGCGGGCAGGAGTCAAACGCTCCTGGCTTACCTGCGGTTCTTGGCGAGGTTTCATGAGTACAGCTTCCGGAATGTCATCCTGGTCGCCATGCAGCGGCCAGATGCGAGCCTGGTGGCCGGCCGAAGGAGCTGGGAGAAGTTGGGACGAAAGGTGAAAGAGCGAGAGACTCCGATTGGAATTCTCGCTCCGATCACCAAGTCAGTGCTGGTACTCGACGCGGAATCGGGTGAGGACTTCGAGGAGGATAAACTTCTTGGGTTCCGCACCGTTCCGGTATTCGATCTGCAGCAGACTGAAGGCAAGCCTTTGCCGGCCCTAAACCGGACCCTGGGTGACGCCACATCCCTTATTCCAGCCATGGAGCGTGTCATTGCTGAGGCCGATATTGAGCTGAACTATGAGCTGCTCCGCCTTGGCACGAACGGATGGACCGACGGACGGACCATTACGGTCCGCAACGATCTAACATCCGGCGATAAGTTTCGGTGTCTTGTGCACGAGTTGGCTCACTGCCTGCTTGGGCACCTGAGACGTCGGGGCGATTTCGCGGCTCACGTTCGAGAGACTGAGGCCGAGGCCGTTGCGTTTGTGGTCTGCCAGGCCTTTGGCATCGATTCGCGAGAGCGGTCAAGCGACTACATCCAACTTTGGGATGGAAGCGTTGAGACCTTGATGGGCTCCCTAAAGGCAGTCCAACAGACTGCCGGGCACATCATCGCGAGAGTCAAAGAGCTGAAGTAGCCACGTCCTACTTCCAGACCTTAGGCGAAGTAAGCGGCGGCACAGGCTGGGCATCCTTCTTCGGAATGGATGCTCAGCCATTTTCCTAGCCTGGCCGACAACGGACACGGCAGCGGCGATCGCTGGAGCTGAATGAGGGAAGATTTGATGGACGGTGGCAAGGATTCAGCGGGTGAGCCAAAATCGCCAATCGGCTCGGCGGATACTTCCGCCTTCTATCACCTCTGCCTCCGGTGTGACGCCAAATGGTTTGGCAGAGAGAACTCAGCCCCCTGCCCCCGGTGCGGCAAGGCGTGCCTCTCTGATGAGAGAGCTGTGCCGCCCTGGAAGCGGACAGCTTTAGAAGATGGAGGAGCTGGCTGTGATTCGATCTAATGAGCGGGCATCGCTCCCACACGACTCAGAGAATGGTACGGTACAGCTCCTTAAGGTGAAGGAGGTCGCCGAAGCACTCCGGGTAAGCCCGTCGCTTGTGTATTCGCTGATTGAATCCGGCAGGCTTCCTGCGTGCCGAGTCGGCCGCGGTCGCGGTTCTGTGCGGGTTCTCCATGAGGACCTTCTCGCCTACATCGAGGCGAGCCGCGTGCAGGCCGGCGAGGCAGCTCGGGTGAGGCCTCGCCGGCGGGAGAAGCTTAAGCACATCAAACTCTAGTCAGCCGCAGTTGATGCGGTGGCCTTACGAGCTTGATCGAGCAAGTGCTTGGGATTGTGCGACAGATGTTGATAGACACGGGCTAACATCGACGGATCCTTGTGGCCCATGAGTACGGCAACGGTAAGCGAATCGACGCCGTTCTCGAGTGCGTGAGTAGCCCATGAATGCCGAAGCGCATAAAGGCAATAGCCCTTTGCCAACTGAGCGGCCTTCTGGTTCTGGATTTTGACCTTTGCTTCAGTTCGCAATTCTCGCTCAGTCTTGGTGACTCGTTTTCCCTTTACCATCCTAATCGGATTGAGCTTGGGAAGGTACGCTTCAATCTCTGCGGCAGTGACGCCACCCGTTCTCTCGAGTTCGTCCTTGCCCATTCGAGCGCGTAACCGCTTCATGGCACTGTTAATGGCACCCATCGTCCAAGGTCGACCGTAGGAATTGCGGAAGATTTGGCCAACGGGATGCTGCGCTACGAGACGCTTAGTGATATTAAGTGACTCGGGACCGAGATAGACAATTCGAGCGACTCGCTTCATTTTTGACTCAGACTGTTTGAAAACCCATCGTCCATTAGCCGAGTCAAAATGCGAGGCGGTCATTTTCACGAGTTCTTGGGGGCGGCAGCCGGTTTCCCAGGCAGTGACCAGCACGTCACGGAGAGTTTGATCGCGACAGCACGACAAGAGTCGGTCAAACTCGGCGCGGCGAATGACCACTTCTCGACAATCTGCTGCAGGAACCTCAAGGTCTGCGATCGGGTTTTCGTCGACATAGCCTTGTTGTTTTGCCCAGCGAAAGCACCGTTTCACAGCGCGCAGGTAGTTGCGCCGAGTCGTCTTGGAAATGTCGTATGCGCCGGCCCATTTCTCGATGTGATAGGGCCGGACATCCTCGGCTCGCAGTTCCGGGTAGTAGGAAACAAAACGCTGGAGACGGTAGCGATAGCCTTCGTAGTTGGCGCTCGAGCGGTTCTTTTGGACCCAGTCCAAGAACTCGTCGATGACGGCAGCCAGAGACATAGCCGAGACCCGTCTGGCCTTGGGGTGCCGCATCAGGGCATGAAACCGTTGGTGGGCCGCCTTCTTGTCGGGGCCCAGGTTGTGTTGGACTCCGTTGATGGTAACGAACCAAGCCTTACGTTCCGCCCGGTACCAGGGCTTAGGCAGACGTGCCATAGAAAATTCCCTCCAGCTCGAAGTGTGAAATCACCAGAGCAAGCCGAAGGGTTTGTTCGCGGCCTCGCGGGAGTGTCAGCTCCTGCGGGGCCGATTTCATTTTACGCAACAGTCGGGCAAAATTCCGTGCCGAATTCCGTGCCAGAGGCAGAATCGAAATTTGGCTGTCGTCGTAAGTCCTTACGCCGTAAGTACGCCCGAGAGGATTCGAACCTCTAACCCTCGGTTCCGAAGACCGATGCGCTATCCAATTGCGCCACGGGCGCGTGCTGAGCACGAACAGGTCAGAATAAGATGTTGCCGGCCGATTTTCAACCGGCCCCACGCTGGCAGCCGGCGCGGAACGCTAGCTTTTCCGGCGTCGCGGCGGCACACGCCGATCGACCAGCCGACGAATCGGGCTTGGGAATCGAGCCCCCGGACTGATATACTGCCGCCTGCACGCGGAGCCTGTTGAGGGGGGCCGCTGAGGATTCCGTTGAGAACAAGGATGTTCGCCATGCGATACGGGCTGCGCCAGACCGTTCTGATTCTCCTGGGTACTGCCGTTTTCCTGTCGGCTCCAAGCCGACACCCAGCAGACGCTCAACAATCAACCACCCCCGGCTCAGCAGCACCGTCCCGACCAGCGGCCCAGGTCGCTCAGCGGCCTCGACCCGCCACCAACTCGGGACTCCCCGCTAATAACGGTCAACCCAACACCGCTGCGCCAGCAGTCGCCGCACCACCCGCCGGTTCGCCGGCACCCAACGGCGGTGTGCCAGCCTACAATCCCGCGGCCGCTCCCAATCAGGCCGGTCCCAGTCAGGCCGCACCGAATTCGGCTGGGACGGTACCCCCCGGTCAGGCCGGCGCAGCCATGCTGACGCCCCAGCCGGCTTGGTATCCGCTCCCTGCCGCTCAACAGCAGCGAGTCGATCAGATCCTGGCGGCCTGGGAACAGGAAAGCAGCAAGATCAAAACGTTCCGCAGCGCGTTCGTCCGCTGGGAATATGACCCGGTCTTCGGCGTCCCCGACAAACCGTTCTACATCACCAAAGGCGAACTCCGCTTCGCCACCCCCGACAAAGGGTTCTATCAGGAAACCAAAAAGGGCTTCTATCAGCCTCCGGCCAACGGTGAAACCAAGCCCCGATACCAGCCCCGTCAACTCCCCAGCGGCGAAGAAGAACGCGGCGAATACTGGATGTGCACCGGTTCGGCTATCTACCAGTATCGCGAAAACGAAAAGCTCGTCGTCGAAACCAAACTCCCTCAGGAACTCCAAGGAAAAGGTATCGCCGACGGACCGCTCCCTTTTGTGTTCAGCGCAAAGTCTGACAAACTGAAGCAGCGGTACTGGATCCGGGAACTGCCCCCCAAGCAGGGACGGCAGGAACTCGTCCTCGAGATCATCCCCCGCTACCAGGAAGATCTCAGCAACTTCTCCCGCGCAGAAGTCTGTCTCAGCCTCCAACAAAAACTCCCCGCTGTCCTCCGTCTCGACCGGCTGGAACAGAAAAACGGCACGGCCTACACGATCTGGGAGCTGAGCGAAACTGACGTCAACGGCATGGTCGACAAGTTCCAGAAGTTCACTGGCGGGTTCGTGGCCCCCAAAACGCCCTCCGGTTGGAAGATGGTGACCGAAGACTATCGCCAGCCGGCGGCCGAGGTCCAGGGACAGGCACTGCCCCCAACGCAGGCCCAGGCTCCCGCTGCCGGGGCTGACGCTAAACGCTAGTCGCTGGGATGAACTCCCCCACGGCACTCTCCTTGTTTGCCATCCATCGCGTAAAATATCCAGAGGCACCACCAGCCCCGGGGCCGTCATGACCCCGAGGGCCGCATAGTGCCGCTGGAGAATCTCATGCGATCGATTATCGGCGCTTCCGGAGCTCGGTTTACCCACCCGATGCTGAGCCAGGCTGTCGTTCTTGCCGGATGTCTGCTGTTCGCCGCTTCTGTGGAGGCTCAACCTCAGCCCGAAGTCGCCGATTCGGCCGCGATTAACGGTGAACAACCGGCTGCGGCCGACGGCAATGCCCCGGCGGCCGTCGACGGTGCGGCTGCGGGTGCCACCACGGTTCACCTGATCCAGGTTCCCTTGCCAATCCGCGGGACGATCGACCAGCAGGTGCAGCAGACGATCGAGCAGATCTGGCAGGATCACCCGTTGGAAGCCGGCGACCGCCGCGTGCTGGTCCTGGAGTTTCGCCCGAAACCAGGCGGGGACCCGAAAGCGAGTCAGTTTGAACGTTCGCTGGCCCTGGCACGCTACCTGACCGGCCCGGAGCTGCGTCGTGTGCGAACGGTGGCCTATCTGCCGTCGACGGTGCGTGGTCACGCGGTGTTGCCCGTCTTGGCCTGCGAGCAGATTGTGATGGACCCTGACGCTGAGCTGGGAGACGCCAACGCTCAAGAAGCCGCGGTGGACCCTGGGATCACGGCCGGCTATCGCGAGATCGTCGATCGCCGCGGGACGCTCCCCTGGGCCCTGGTCGAAGGGATGCTGGACAAGTCGGCCGAAGTGTTTTTGGTAACGACCGCCAACGGCAACCAGGTCCGCTTGCAGGGCGAGTTGGAAGAGTTGCGGCAGCGCGAGGTGGTGCATAACGTGCAGACGATCAAACCGGCCGGGCAGGTTGGAATCTTTGCCGGCCGCAAACTCCGGCTCGACTGGCAATTGATCAGCCAGCTGGCGGCCGATCGGCGTCAATTGGCGGCTGCCGTCGGGGTGGCGCCTGAGCAGTTGGAGTCGGACGTATCGCTGAGTGAGGGCTGGCGAGCGATTCGCGCCGATCTGATCGGTCCGATGCACGCCGCCTTGGCGACTCGGACCCGACAGGCGCTCGAGCACGGAATTACCGACCTTCGGGCCAACCTGGTGGTGCTGTATTTGGATAGCCCCGGTGGTGACCCGAAGGCCAGCCTCGAACTGGCTCAATTCTTGATCGGACTGCGAAAGGACTCGATCCGGACCGTCTGCTATGTCAGCCGCCAGGCGCGGGGCGATGCGGCGTTGGTAGCCTGGGCCGCGGATCAGCTGATTGTGAGTCCCGACGCAGTGCTCGGTGGGCCGGGAGCCGCGTCGTTAACTGACGAACAGCTGGGAGACCTGAAGCTGGCCATTCAGGAGTTGGCGAAGGGTCGCGGTCGTCCGTGGTCAGTGCCGCTGGCGTTGATTGATGGCCGGGTGAGTCTGCAGAAATATGTCCGTCAGGGTACCGGAGTGGCCGTGTATCTGACGGAAGAAGAAGCGGCGGAAGTGGCCGGCGATGGGAGCTGGACGGCGGCTGGCGCGGTGGGTAAGCCGGGTGAGCCACTGGAGCTGACCGGTGAATCGGCCGTGCAGCTGCGGTTGGCTCGTCACACGGCAGCCGACATGAACGAGCTGGCCGTTTTGTACGGGCTGGAGGGTGAACCGGAGCTGGTTCGCAGCAAGTGGGCATATGAGCTGATCGACAGTCTGGCTCGACCAGAAGTCGCCGCGACACTGCTGTTTCTCGGGGGTTTTGCGCTGATGATCGAGCTCAGTTCGCCCGGCCTGGGCGTCGGTGGCTTTCTGTCGGCGGTCTGCTTTATTCTCTATTTCTGGAGCAATTTCCTGCACGGGACGGCGGCGTGGCTGGAGATCGTGCTGTTTGTGGTCGGGCTGTTGTTCGTCTTGATCGAAGTCTTTGTCTTGCCCGGTTTCGGCATCTTTGGATTGGGTGGTGGGTTGATGATGATCGCCGCGCTGGTGTTGGCCAGTCAGACTTTTGTCTTGCCGACCAATGAATACCAGATGCGCCAGCTGCCGAAGTCGATTGGTATCGTATCGGCCGGCGCGGTGGGATTGATGGTGGGCGTGTTCCTGTTGGGACGCTACCTCGATCGGCTCCCGATGTTCCGGCAGTTCGCGCTCCCCACGCCGGAGGGAACGGAACGTGTGGAGCGAAGTCGTCGCGAGTCGTTGGCGAATTTTGATGGATTGATCGGCGAGGTGGGTATCGTCACGACTCCGTTGCGGCCGGCGGGCAAGGTGCGGTTCGGGACTCGGCTGGTGGATGTGGTCAGCGACGGCGAAGCGATGGAAGTGGGCGAGTCGGTGCGGGTGCAGTCGGTTGATGGCACGCGGGTTGTGGTGGGGCGAGTGACCGGCTGACGAGCCAAGGTTGCCAGGGTCGGGACCACGATGAGGTAATTCGATGCAGGGTTTGATGATCCCCGTTTTGCTGGTCGTGCTGGCCGCCGGCTTGCTGTTGATGGAACTGGTGCTGTTTTCCGGTGCTTTGGCCTTCGTCGCCGCGGCGGTCTACATCGGCGGGATCGTGCTGGCCTTTCAGCAGGCTGGGCCGGTCGTCGGGATGATCTTCATGTTGGCCACGATGTTTGGTGGCGGGCTGCTGATCACGCTGCTGATCAAATGGTTCCCGCACACTTCGATGGGGCGGAGTATGTTCAATCAGCCCCCCGATGTGTCTCAGATTGAAGCCTCTCAGCAGCATCTGCGGTCGATGATCGGCCAGGTCGGCAAGACCTTGTGCGACATGTTGCCGGGCGGCCTGGTGCAGATCGGAACGCAGCGACTGGATGCGGTGAGTGAAGCTGGGGCGATTGATAAGGACATGGTGGTCCAGGTGGTGGCCGTGCGGAGCCAGCGGCTGGTCGTCCGGCCCTATCATCCGTCGGGTCCAAAGATTTCGCCCCCCGAGCCGGCTCAATCGCCGGGAGCTCCTGAGTCGACCGAGCCAGCGACGGGTGCCGTCTCGGACCCTGGGCTGGCTCGCGAGTTTCCGGACCCCTTCTCGGACCCGCTCGCTTGACACCGCGAGTTCCAGGGGGTACGACCAGGGGCAAGTTTGCAACGAACACGAGCTGACGAAAGTGAACTCGACATGCTGTACGCGGTTACGGATGTGCTCTTCGTCCTGCTGGTGGGCTTGGGCGGTTTTAGCATCGTCCTGGCCCTGATCCTGTTCTATTTCATTCTGGCCTACTTTCGGCTCTGGCTGCAGTCGGCGACGACGGGTGCGGGGATTGGACTGGGGAACATCATCGGGATGCGGTTTCGCCGCGTCGATCCTTACGAGATCACTCGGGCCAAAATCACCGCTGTCCAGGCGGGCCTGGATGATTCTACGGGGATCACCCGCGAGGCGCTGGAAGCTCATTTCCTGTCTGGCGGCAACGTGACTCAGGTCGTGAGGGCGTTAATTGCCGCCAACAAGGCCAAGACGATCAAGCTGTCGTTTGCCGAGGCGACAAAGATCGATCTGGCGGGTCGCGATGTGCTCGAGGCGGTACAGACCAGCGTCTATCCGAAGGTGATCGACTGTCCGGCCAAGGGCGGAACTCGAGATACGCTCGACGCCATGGCCAAGGACGGGATTCAGATGAAGGTGAAAGCTCGCGTCACTGTGCGAGCCAATCTGCAGCGACTGATCGGTGGCGCCGGCGAAGAGACGATTATCGCTCGGGTAGGTGAGGGGATCGTCAGCGCGATTGGTTCGGCCGAGACGCACAATATGGTGCTCGAACATCCCGACATGATCTCCAAAGCCGTGCTCGCTCGACGACTGGATGCCCAGACAGCCTTCGAAATCGTCTCGATCGATATCGCCGACATCGATGTCGGCGACAACATCGGTGCCCGGTTGCAGGCCGATCAAGCGGAGGCCGACACGCGCGTCGCTCGGGCTCGTGCCGAAGGGCGTCGCGCGATGGCCGCGGCCGCTGAACGTGAGAATCTGGCGAAGATCGAGGAGAGTCGAGCGAAACTGGTCGAGGCCGAAGCCGAAGTGCCGCTGGCGATGGCCGAATCATTCCGCTCAGGTCGGCTCGGAATCATCGATTACAACCGCCTGCGGAACCTGCAGGCCGATACCGACATGCGGCGGTCGATCGCCAGTCCGCCCGTGGCTCAGCCGTCGGGCCAACAACAGGAATCGTGACGCGCACTCGGCCTGACTCACAGCCGGTGTCCTGACGGTCGACACCCGCAGTCGACACCTGACAGTCGACACCTGACAGTCGACACCTGACACCCAACAGTAGACGCCCGACGGTGGCCGCGTAGTGCGGGAGTAGAACTGACATGCGATGGTTCGAACTGACTCTGGCGACACCCTTGCTTGCGGCCGACTTCGACATTGAGACGGTCATCAAGATCGTCTTCTTTGTCATCCTGATCTTTGGATCGGCGTTAGCGAAACTGGCTTCGGCCGTCTTCGAGAATCTCGGCAAGAAGGGACCGCCCGCTCGACCCGGAGCTGGCGGAGCGAACCCTCAAGCCGATCAGCTGCGGCGGGAAGTCGGCGATTTTCTGAAGCGGTTTGGCGTGGAGATTGAGGAGGCTCCAGCGAAGAAGAAGGAGCCTCCGGTCGTGACGGCCGAAGTGGTGCGCGAGCCGCTGGTCAAGAACAAGGGGCGCCAACGTCCGGCCAAGCCGGCCCCCACCGCCCGTCAGGGACGGCCACCAAAGAGCGAATCAGTCTCCTCAGGCCGGCAGAAATCGGGTGAGCAGTCCAGTCGACCGGGCGGGCAGGGAGTGAGCCAGCACGTCAAAGATCATATCGACACGGTCAAGATGCGGCAGCATGCCCAGTCGCTGGGTTCACGTATCAGCGATGCCGACGAACGAATTGAATCTCGACTCCGCGAGCGGTTCAGCCACAACGTCAGTCATCTGGCCGAAGACCATCTGGGCGAGCAGCCGATTGGCGAGGGGACCGATTCGGCGACTTGGTCCGATCGTCTCGGCGGATACAATCCGGCCGTCGATCGGATCCGCCAGCTGTTGGCTACCCCGCAGTCGGCTCGCGATGCCCTGATCCTGTCCGAAATTCTCAGGCCAGTTCAAGACAGTGAGTCATTACCGAGTTCGACAGGAGGATTTTCGTGAGCGATTTGCCAGCAACTGACCCGGCCCGCACTCGCATCGGTTGGATCGGTACGGGAGTGATGGGGCTGAGCATGTGCGGGCATCTCATGCGCCGCGGGTATTCCGCGACCGTCTATTCCCGGACTCGCGAGAAGACTCAGCCATTGATCGCCCAAGGAGCGACTTGGGCCGGTTCGCCGCGAGAAGTTGCCCGGCGATCCGATGTCGTCTTTACCATGGTCGGTTTTCCCGACGATGTCCGCGAGGTGATCTTGGGAGATGAAGGCGTACTTGCTGGCTCGAGATCGGGGATGATCGTTGTCGACATGACCACCAGTCAGCCTCAGCTGGCCCGTGAAATCGCCGCGCGGGCCATGTCGATCGAAGTGGAATCGATCGATGCGCCGGTATCCGGAGGTGACATCGGCGCTCGTGAAGCCCGGCTGTCGATCATGGTGGGAGGATCCGAGCCGACGGTGCGCGCCATCATGCCCTGTCTGGAGACGATGGGCAAGACAATTGTCCATCAGGGCGGACCTGGGGCCGGTCAGCACACTAAGATGGTCAATCAGATTCTGATCGCCAGCAACATGGTCGGCGTCTGCGAATCGCTGCTGTACGCTTATCGCGCGGGCCTGGATCTGGAGAACGTGATGCGATCGGTCAGTTCCGGTGCCGCCGGGAGCTGGTCGCTGAGCAATCTCGGGCCGCGAATCATCAACAACCAGTTCGATCCGGGATTCTTCGTCGAACATTTCGTGAAGGACATGGGTATTGCCCTGGATGAGGCGAGTCGCATGCGGCTGGCGCTTCCAGGACTCGCATTGGCACACCAGCTCTACCAGGCACTGCTGGCTCAGGGACACGGTCGAGATGGTACGCACGCGCTGCAGTTGGCGTTGAGCCGTTTGTCGGGAATTGATTGGCGCGAGCGATGAAGCTGACCGGCCATACGGCGTTAATTACCGGAGCGACGCAGGGAGTCGGCGCCGCGATTGCTCGAGCCATGGCCACGGCAGGGGCTGACCTGGTACTGCACGGGCTGGCCGATACTCCGGACGCTCAGCGAGTGGCCAGTGACTGCCGAGCCTTGGGAGTGAAAGTCGATGTGGTGTGGGGGGATCTGTCCGGGCCCACCATGCCCGCCATACAGGGACTCACACAGCAGGTAGACGCCGTCGCTCCGCAAGTCGATCTGCTGGTCAACAACGCCGGCGGGTACTTTGACGTCCCTTTTCTCGAACTCGACTACGACACCTTCGAGAAAACGATGAGGCTGAACGTCTTCAGCTATTTCTGGTTGACGCACCACTACGCTCGTCGCTGGGTGGAACGGCGAGTTGCCGGCCGGGTGTTGATGGTCGGATCGATCAATGGCCGGCTCGCCGAACGGACGCATGCCGCTTACGACACGTCCAAGGGGGCTGTCGAGATGATGGTCAAGACACTTTGTGCTGAGCTGGCAGGGAAAGGGATCCGGGTGAACGGGCTGGCCCCCGGTCTCTTCTGGACGCCCCTGACCGCACCAGCTCTTCGCGATCCGCAAGTCTTGTCCTGGATGAAACTTCACACGCCCAACGGCGAGGTCCCTGGTCCGGAAGCTGCCGGGGAAGCGGCCGTGTTTCTGATGAGCGACGCGGCGGCACATATCCACGGTCATATGCTGATGGTCGACGGCGGCATGAGTGTCTGGCAGCAGCCTGATCCGCCTGGCGAGGTTCGGCCATGAGTCGGGCGGCGAGATCCAGTTCTGCGGCAGTGGCCGATCAGGTACTGCAAGCCGCGCGCGAGCTTGCCAAAGCCGTCGATACACTGACGTTCGGTTCGGCCGTTGGCTTTGTCTACAATCCGCTCGACTATGCCTGGAACGCTCACCGCGATTACATCCTGAAGTACGCTCAGCGCGGCTGTCGGACCGTGTTCGTGGGGATGAATCCCGGACCGTGGGGCATGGCCCAGACGGGCGTCCCGTTTGGTGAGATCACTGCCGTACGTGATTGGTTGAAGGTAGAAGGCGGCATCGGCACGCCGGCACAGTTTCATCCGTCGCGTCCTGTCCTGGGTTGGGAATGTGGCCGTTCGGAGGTGTCGGGGCAGCGGCTGTGGGGCCTTTTTCGCGCCCGCTTCCAGACTCCGCAGCGTTTCTTTGCCGAGCACTTTGTGCTGAATTACTGCCCGCTGCTGTTTCTGGAACCGTCGGCCCGCAATATCACGCCCGACAAACTTCCGGTCAAAGTACGGTCCCGATTGGAAACCGTCTGTGATCACCACTTGGAGTCAGTCGTGCGCGCGCTGGGAGTGGATTGTGTCGTGGGGGTTGGCGGTTTCGCCGAGAAATGTGCACAGCGAGTCTTTGGCGATTCCATTCGAGTGGCCAAGGTTCTGCATCCCAGTCCGGCCAGTCCTCATGCCAATCGCGACTGGGCCGGGAAAGCTCAACAGCAGCTGGTCGAACAGGGCTTGTGGGAATCCGGGTCGCGTTAAACTGTGACGCTTGAACTCCATGCGCGGCCATCCGAGGTACTCGCCGTAGTGCCAGGTCACGGTAAGAAGTAGCGATCGTGACGGCCTGGTGGTCCGTGGTCCGCCTATCGGCTCGCCCGAGGAAATTTCCTGTCGTGGTCAGGCCAAAAGCGGTCGTCCCGCACGCGGATTTCGCATTCACCGCGGATTTCTCGAAACTCTTGGAACCAATGGACTGGAGAACCGACGAGTTTTCCCCAGTCGCTATGCCGAACTGTCGGATGCGGCGAATTCCGAAACTCCAACTCGCTCAACACTTTAGCGGTGTCGACGTGCGTCGCCGCTGGCAACTGGACGGCCGACTGCCGTAACCTGCACTCGCGTGACGTCGCTCGACAGGCTCAATGTGGGCGTCGCCAACTGGCAGGGGAGATTCCGGGTCACCAAGGAGACGGGGGCGGCAGATGGAGCGGTTGGAGGTAGCGGATCGAGGAGTCGAACAGGCATCAGCGGAATTCGTAGGCCGCTGGAACCGGCTCGTCAGCACGACGAACTGGGAGAAGGGTCGCATCATCCACGAATGGCGGCAGTCGCTGATTGATCAGGGCGCTCCGGCGGCCGATTACTCGGACGAAGCGTGGAGCAAGCGAGTGGGGGGCGTCAGCGGCCAGCATACAGGCCGGCTTCGTCGCGTCTTCCATCGATTTGCCAGCGGCCGCGAGCAGTTCCCCGGTCTGTTCTGGAGCCATTACCAGGCGGCACTCGACTGGGACGACGCCGAGATGTGGCTCGAAGGGGCCGTCCGTCAATCGTGGTCCGTCAGCCAGATGCGTCAGCAACGCTGGGAAGCGCTCGGCCTGCCGGAAGACCTCAAGCCTTTCGACGAGGAAGTCAAGGCGGAAGAGGTCGATCAGGACAATGCCGAGCCGAAGCAGGCTCCGCAAGCCGTCGAGTCCGAATTCGATGCGGTGCGTGAGCCGATGAGTCCGGCAGGGCCCGACTTCGGTGACGAAGATGACGACGACTCGGAGTACGGCGAATCCCGATCGTCAGAAACTGGCGGCGGAGTCGAGGAAGAGTCGGCCAGTTTTGCTCGCGAGCAAGTCCGACCGTTCGAAGGTTTGAGCCAACTGCCTGAGGACCTGGCCGACGCACTGGATGCTTTCAAGATCGCCATCGTGCACCACAAACAGTTGCGTTGGCGCGACGTCAGCGCAGACGACGTACTGGCGGCATTGGACGGATTGAAACAGCTAGTGCTGGCCCCCAGCGCGTGAGCTGATCCAGCGCTCGATCGTCTCGTACACATCGCCACGAATCGATTCATGGCAGAGTTCATGGTACTGGCCGTGCCACACACGCCATTGCACGCGCGGATCCGACCGCCGGTGGACCCACTGGTCGGTCGCCGCTGTGGAAGTGACCCGGTCGTCGGAACCGGCCATCAACAGGCAGTCACACGGTAACGGCTCGTCAGATGCCAAGATCCTGACTCCCGTCGAGAACATCTCCAGCGCCAATCGCGCCGAGACGCGGCCGTGACGGAGTGGATCGTTCCGGAACTTCTCGACCTGAGCCTCATCGTGGCTCAGATTCCGCACGTCGATCTGGGTGAGAAAGCTGAAGGTGGGCCAGCAACTGTTGAGGAACTTGCCCAGTTGGATCTTCCAGGCCGGCGGATTATGGGCAGGGAGCAGCAGAGGGCTGAGCGCGATCAGCGAATCGACTCGAGCGGCGGCCAGTTCGGCCGGTCGATCGAGGGCTGTGGACAAAACCAGCGTCGCACCCATGCTGTGGCCGAGCAGAAACAGCGGGGCCTGAGGCGAACGAGTGCGACACAAGGTGACGAGCGTCAACAGGTCGTCCTGCAGGTCGCGCCAACTGGCAGCGTGGCCGCGCTGGCCACTCGATCGTCCATGTCCTCGCAGATCGATCGTGGTGGTCTGAATGCGGGACTGCTTCAGGCGAGCAGCCAGTTCTCCGTATCGGCGACCATGGTCGCTCAATCCATGGACCAAACCCAGCACAGCGCGCGGCTGGTCGACACTCCAGGTCTGCACGCACAGGCGGTGTCGGCCGTCCGTACTGGTCAGCTCGCCCTGTTCGTCGGGCATCACGTCGCGAACGTCTTCATTCGCCAGAGGGCCGCTCGTTGTAGGTTCGCTCAGTTCGTGCTGCATGGAGAGATCTCTGCGATGCTCTGCGCTCGGGTGCTCTGTGCTCGGGTGCTCTACGCTCAGGTGCTCTACGCTCAGGTGCTCTGCCACCGCATGGGTTGCCGATCACGTGGGGATGATGGAGGATAGTTCAGTGGCGTTGGGCTTGGAATTGCCGCAACAGTCGGCAGTCGTCGGCGAGCAGTTCGTCCAGTTTGGCTTTGATTCCGGACGAGTCACCCGGGGCGTACGCAGCCAGTTTGTCGCGGTAGTCGGGTAACTGGTACAGGAACGCGGCGATGGTGTCGCCTTCCGGCCGGCGACCGTTCTTGCCGAAGCCCATCGATTCCAGCTGAAAACCGTTCAGCTCCTGTTCAAACTGCCCCTCCATGGGTGCGGCCAGATAGGGCTTGTGCATCGCCAGTGCTTCGCTGATCAACGTAAACCCTGCTGTGGCGACCACCGCTTGGGCCTGGCCCAGGTCGGCCAGGAAGCCCGCTCGGTCGGGTTGTTTGAAGGTCATGTTCCCTTCCGATCCGCTGGCCGAGGTGCCGTAGACGATGAACTTTTCCCGCCGGAATCCACGGAGCAGATCGACCAGGGTTTCAAAGCCGCTGGTCACGTAGACCAGAATCCGATCGCCGTCCGACACCGACTGCTGCAGAGCTTCCAGCGCTACGATTGGCGGGAACTGGAAAGTGAAATCATTGCGCGCGGTACCAGGGCAGAAGGTGGTGACGAGACAGACGTCGGGGCGGGGGACCATCAAGCGAATGACGTTGCGAGTCAGGTGCCAGTCGGTTTCCAGTCCGGGTGGCACGTCGAATTCGACGTACCGCATGCGGTGTTGATTATCGACGGAGATCAGCGGCAGGCTGTAGTGAGCGGCCAGGTAGGCCGTCATCGGCTCAAAGTCAGTTATCACGCAGTCGGGCTGGAAGTCTTTGAACAGTTCTCGCCGGAGGGCCTGTAGTTTGCGATGGCCCTCGGGCATCCGCGCCAGGTTCTCAGTGAAGGTCTGGACGATCGACACCCGGTTGTCGCGGCTGGCGATCGTCAGGCCCTCGGTTTCGAAGACCTGGAACTCGCTCGAGAGATTGCGATAGCCCCGATCGTAGCTGACCAGCCGCACGTCGTGGCCGCCGGCCAGCAGGTGTCGTGCCAGTTCGCGCGCTCGTGAGCTGTGTCCCGATCCTTCGCCTGATACTCCGTAGACAATCTTCGCCACAGTACGCCTCGTTGACCCACCTCGGGTCCTATGTGATCAGCTACCCTGAATTCGCCCCATTATTCCCGGTTCAACCTTCGCCGCCAATCCAAGGGACGAACTCCTGCGGGTCAATTAACGAGGCGGAGCTTCGACGTATTGAATCAATCGACGCAGGTAGGCCACCAGGCAGCCGACTACGGTGCCGATGGCGGCCAATCCGGCCAGAAAGAAGGCGACGTAATGCAGGTGGAGCGAATCGCTAGGTGTCAGCAGGACGAACAGGGCGAAGGAGCAGGCACTGACGATCGTCATGAAGATCACGAAGCGGACTCGAATGAAGAGCCCCGAGAGTGCGACCATCAACGGGTAACCGATCAGCAAGGGCCCGCGGGGTGGTTCGGCCATCACCAGTGCGGCCGTCAGAACGCATGAGTCGGCCAAGGCCCAGGTACAACCGGTGATGGTGTTCCACGCCGGCGCGCGAGTGGCTAGCCGTTGGAACAGGAAGCTGACCACGAGCCACGCTGCCATCAGCACCATGAAATTGCGGTAGTAGCCGAAATCAGTGCCGATCGCCAGGTAAGTGACCGTCAGCAGCACGCTCATCGACGTGATCATGATGGCGTGGGCCGTCAGGACTGGATGGCGACGGGCGACTCGGACAGCGGCGTGCCAGGGGCGTACTGGCGCAGCGGCCAGCGGATCCCCGGTCAGAAAACGGCGCAGGTCTTCGGCCACCGCGGCGGCTGACGAGTACCGATGCTCGGGCTTCTTCTCCAGACATCGCAGGCAGATCTGCTGCAGGGCGGGCGGGATGGACTTGTTGTGCTGCCGTGGCAGGATCGGTTCGGCGTTGCGGAGTCGCAGCAGGACATCGACCGCATCGGCCGCTTCGAACGGCGCATGACCGGTACACAAGGCATACAGGATGGCCCCCAGCCCATACACATCGACCAGCGTCGTGTTCCCCTGCGCCGCAAACGACTGTTCGGGTGCCATGTAGCTGGGGGTACCGAGGATCTGTCCCGAATGAGTCAGCTCGGGGCCTTCGCCAAACGACTTGGCCAATCCAAAATCGGTGATGCGAGGCTGGCCCGAAGAGTCGATCAGAATGTTGGCCGGTTTCAGATCGCGATGAATGATGCCGTGATTGTGAGCATAGTTAACAGCTTCGGCGATCAACAGCACGATTCGCGCCGCTTCGCGCGATTCGAGCCCACCCGACTTCACCACATCCGCCAGGCTCGAACCATCGATCAACGGCATTGAGAAGAAATGAATGCCGTGGGATTCGCCCACTTCGTAGACGGGGACGATCCCGGGGTGTTGCAGAGCCGCAGCGGCTCGAGCCTCGCGCCGAAACCGCCGGATCTCGTCTTCGTTCGCGAACAAACCCGATCGGATCGTCTTCAAAGCGACAATCCGTGATAAAGACTTTTGGCGGGCCCGGTAGACGATCCCCATGCCACCCCGCTGGATCTCGGACAGGATTTCGTAGTCATCGAACAGAGGTGGAGTTGTCAGCAGATCGGCGTCGGTCGAGTTCCCCACGCCCCAAGTCGTATCCACCGCACTCTTCAGCCGGTCGTGGTTGGCAAAGAACTCCTCCAGATCGGGCGCCAGATGCGGATGACGGTCAATCCACTCGGCACGCCGTGTCTTCTCGCCGCGCGATTCATGCTGCAGAATCTCAGCAATCACCGATTCCAGCTCATCGTCGCGATCCATGTACGGCCCCCACGATCCGCATCCGGAGTCCCCTAGCCCCGGAAACCGCATTCACCGATCACCCCGAGAATCCGCCAGCCTCCCTTACAAGCACGAAGCGCCAGCAAGTGAGTGTCTACCCTACAAGCACGAAGCGCCAGCAAGTGAGTGAGTGACTTACGCCGAAACTCACTCACTTGCTTGCGCTGCGTGCTTGTATCCCCGATTACGGCGGACTTGCGCCGAAACTCACTCACTCACTGGCTGGCGCTGCGTGCTTGTATCCCCGAGTACGGCGGACAACGTGGCGGAGTCCAGCTAAGGGCTCGCCGGCGTGACCGAGTGTAACACAGCCAACGTCGACTTCACATCGCGGACGGGGGTCGAGCAGTCGCCAAATTTGGCTTCAGGTCGATCACGTCTGGCCGACAAACTCAGCCCCTTGGGCAAAGTCCACGAGGCTCGTATGGTCGCGGTGAGCGATTCAGACCTGTTCCAGGCGGCTTTCCAGCTTGGGGATGGCGTATCGCAGGGCGTCGTCGATTTCTTTGACGAAAATGAACTCCATACTGTCCCTGACGGACTGGGGGACTTGTCGCAGGTCGCTGCGATTCTGGTGCGGCAAAATCACTCGTCGCATGCCGGCTCGGTGAGCAGCCAGGATCTTTTCCTTGATGCCGCCGACTGGCAGGACAAGTCCCGAGAGAGTGATCTCACCAGTCATGGCCGTCAGCGCATCGACGGGAAGGCATGTGTAGAGTGAGGCCAGCGCGATGGCCATTGTCACTCCGGCCGAAGGACCATCCTTTTTGACCGCCCCCGCAGGGACATGCAGATGGACGCTCGACGACAAAGCTTGACGACTGATGTCCAGCTCAGCCCACCGGGAATGAATCAAGCTGCGCGCCGTGCGAGCCGACTCCTGCATCACATCGCCCAGCTGCCCGGTCAAGACAAAGTCCTTCCCTTCGGGCAACATCACCGCTTCGACATACAGTACATCGCCGCCGACCGGAGTCCAGGCCAGACCCGCGGCTACGCCCGGCGCCAAAGTCGCCCGAGTGACCACATCCTGGAATCGGTCGGCACCCAGCAAGTCCGTCACCTGCTCGACGGTCAACTCCTTGGCCGGCTGCCGCCCTTCGGCCACTTGCGCTGCCATCTTACGGCAGACCGTGCCAATCACTCGTTCCAATTCGCGCACACCGGCTTCCCGCGTGTAACCTCGAATCAGGTAATGAATCACCGCCGGCGGGAAGATCAGCTGATGGTCGCTAAGACCCGTCTGTTGCAGCCTGCGCGGTATCAAGTATCGCTCGGCAATGTGCAGCTTCTCGTCGTCGCTGTATCCCGCCAGCCGGATGATTTCGAGCCGGTCGAGCAAGGGGCCGGGGATGGTATCGAGCGAGTTGGCCGTGGCGATGAAAAAGACCTGGGACAGATCAAAGGCCAAGTCGAGATAGTTGTCGCGAAACTCGACGTTCTGAGCCGGATCGAGGATCTCCAGCAGCGCGGCAGCCGGGTCTCCGCGGAAATCCCGACCGAGCTTGTCGACTTCATCCAGCATCATCAGTGGATTGCGGACTCCCGCACGCCTTAAGCCTTGAATGATCCGACCGGGCATTGCGCCGATGTAGGTCCGCCGATGACCTCGCAACTCCGATTCGTCCGACACTCCACCCAGACTCAGCCGTAGAAACTCGCGCCCCAGCGATCGGGCGATCGATTGGCCCAACGAGGTCTTGCCAACTCCCGGAGGACCCACGAAACACAAGATGGGGGCCTTAGCCTGCGGGTTCAACTTCAGCACGGCCAAGTGCTCGATGATCCGATCCTTGACATCCTCCAGCCCGTAATGATCGGCATCGAGAATCTCGCGGGCTCGCTTCAGGTCGAGCTGGTCTTGGGACTGTTTCGTCCACGGAAGCTCGGCGATCAATTCCAGATACGACCGTGTCAGCTGATAGTCGGGGGCGGCTGTCGGGAGACGCTCCAGTCGCTTCAGCTCGCGTTCGGCTTCCTTGGCGACCGCCGCTGGAAGCTCAACCTGGTGTATTCGATCGCGGAGTTCGGCGATGTCAGCCTGCTCAGCACTCTGCTCGCCCAGCTCGTCCTGGATCGCCCGCATCTGCTTGCGGAGCAGATACTCACGCTGTTCACGGCTCATTTCCGTCTGCGCCTGGCTGGCGATCTGACGGCGGACTTCCAGCACCTGCAGCTCACGGCCCAGGAATTCGTGCATCAGGCTCAGCGACTCGGCCTGAGTCGTTGCGGCCAGCAGTTGCTGTTCGCGTTCCAGATCGAGCGACAGGAGCGAGCTGAGCAGATAGACCTGATGCAGTGGTGATTCGACCCCTGACACCATCTGTTGGAAAGCGGCACGTGCTTGAGGATCGACGTGCTCGAGAATTCGCTCGGCCAGGCTCAGCACTTCACGATGAACGGCTTCCGTCTGCGGTTGCCAGTCATCCGGCGTGGGGATCGCAGTGAAACGGCCGGCCAGAAACCGACCCGCCGGTGCAGGCTCCACAATCTCCACCCGCTCCAGACCCTGCACGATGATGTGAATGGTCTGATCCTGCCGAGCCATCTTCTTGATGACGGCTCGCGTGCCGATACGGAACAGGTCGCCATAATTCGGATCGTCTACCTGAGCGTCACGCTGCGAGATAATGGCGATTGTTTTGTCTTCCGTACTGATCGCCGCTTCGACCGCTGCCACCGACGCGGGACGACCGACCGCCAAAGGCATCATCTGCAGCGGGAACAGCACGGAGTTCTTCAGGGGGAGAATGGGGAGCTGAATCAACGGCGCGGCCGTTGTTGCCGCTGCCCCTTCACCCGCCGGCAATCCCCCATTGGCCGACAATTCTACCGCCTCATCAGCCGCCATGAATCGTCCCAGTCGCGTCAGGGGCGGGAACGATCTGCACCAGCAACATGCCGTCGCGGTAGTCGATATCGATGGCCGCCTGTTCCAGATGAAAGGGCAACTCAACCGAACGTTCGAAGGTGTTGTAGGCAATCTCCATGGAATAAGCGACGTGGCCTTCGACCAGCGTCACGTCACGGCGACAGCCCCTCACCGTCAACTGCCGCCCCTGCACCGAAATGCCAATGTCGTCTTTACGCACACCGGCCAGATCGAATTTCGCCAGCCACACCCCGGGCCCTCGGTAGAGATCCACCGACGGCTGCCAACAGGCCGCCCGGCATTCACTCGCCGGCAGAAACGACTGAATCAGTTTCCGCATTTCTCGGGACATCGCTTCGTCACACGTAAAGGACCGATAACCCCCCGGCAGGAATTCCATAACGTGCCGCGGGACGCCGCGCCGGACGGCTCGTGCCGCCGCCCGGCGACCCTCTTAACTATCAGTGTAACACGTTCACGGCCCCGCAGGATTCCTGCCAACCGCTCAGCGACGCTTAAGCAACAGAACTTGCGTCCCCTGGATGTCGCCGTTGCCACCCGGGATCAGCACCGTAACGAAGAGCCCCTTGTCGAGCGACGCATCCTTGACGGCGGCTTCGAAGCTGGCCGCGTCTTCCACTGCCTTCGACCCCGCCCGAGTGATCACCATCCCGCGCTGGAGTCCGGATTGAGCAGCCACGCTTCCCCGAGCGACCTGCGTCACCACGGCACCCCGCCGACCCTCCATCCCCAGCTGAGCCGCCAAGTCGGGCGTCAAGTCTTCCACCGTCACGCCCAACTCGTTATCCATCGGCAGCTCCGGCCGCTCTTCGTCCGCCGCCACTGCCGGACCCCGCTTGGCATAATCGTCCAGACGCACCGTCAGCTTCTGCTTGCGGCCGCCGCGAAGTATCTCCAGTTCATGGTCCGATCCGATCGGCAATCGCTCGATGATCCCTTGCAGGTCCTTCGGCGTGGCGACCGGTTTGCCGTCGATCGCGATGATCACATCTTGAGGCTCGATGCCAGCCTTCGCCGCCGGCTTCCCCTCCTGCACGTACGTGACGAAGACTCCCCGCGTTCCTTTGGGGAGCTCAAGCTGAGCGGCAATGTCGGCTGTCAACTCGTTGATCCCGACGCCCAGGTACGCCCGCTGGACCGATCCCGATTCCACCAGCCGCTCAATCACCCACTTCGCTGTGTTGATCGGCAGTGCGAAACTGATCCCCTGGTAGCCACCCGTGCGAGTCGCAATGGCCGTATTGATGCCGATCACCTCACCTCGCAGGTTGACCAGCGGTCCGCCCGAATTGCCCGGGTTCACCGCCGCGTCCGTCTGCAGAAAGCTCGTCCGTTCGACCTCCGACAGAGTTCGTTCTTTCCCGCTGATGATTCCCGCACTCACCGACACGCCCACTCCAAACGGCTGACCAATCGCCAGCACCCAGTCGCCGATCTGCAGCTGATCGGAATTCCCCAACTGGGCCACCGGGAACAGTTCGCTGTCTTCAATCCTCAAAATAGCAATGTCGGTCGGCTTGTCCGTGCGGATGTCCTTGGCCTTGAACGTCCGGCCATCGGCCAGCTCAATCGTGACCTCGTCCGCCCCTTCCACGACGTGGTTGTTGGTCAGCACCAGCCCGTCCTTGGCGATGATGACGCCCGACCCGAGCCCCTGCTGGCTGGGGATCAGGCCGTCTCCGTCGAGTCCCAGGCGGTCGCCGAACTCTTCCTTGAAAAGTTCTTCGAACGGCGTCCCCTCAAAGGGATTCGCTTGCCCAGGCGGCAACTGGCCTCGTCGGCCGGCCCCTCCACGAGCCTGGCGGGCCTTGGTCGTCGATGTGATGCGGACGACTGCCGGCAGTACCAGCTCGGAGGCGTGGCGGAAGGCGGCCGACAACCCCTCGGCGTGTTCCACGGCACTGGGGACCGGCTTGGTGCCAGTTTCCTGACCGGAAACCGCTCCCGACGACAAACAAACACCAGCGGCCAATACGGCCGCTACCATCGTTCGAAATCGATCAGTTACCAACATCGCTTCGTCTCCCCTCTCTCTTAAACTCTCCAGCCATCGATTCCCCACGTCCGGGTGGGGGTGGTCGCGGCGGCATAAGTCAGCTGTCATAGCATGTGGACGAATTTGGGTTGCGGTAGAATTGGCGGCGCTCGCGCTGAGCGGCCGGCTGGAACGTCGCCGTTCTGGACGTAACCCAGATTATACGCAACCTCTGAGCCAAAGGTTTTGCCATGCGACGCTCCGTACTCGACCTGCTGTTTGTTGCCCGGGGCGTCGCGAATCTCGATACCCGAAGGAGCGGGGGCGTTTGGGCGAAGCTCGTTCTGCTGGCGTGCTTCGGCCTGTCCGGTGCCGCTCGGGTCAACGGCCAGGACTCGGCAGCTGAGCCACAAAAGCCACAGGCCGATCAGCAGGCGGGTCAGCAGGTCGGTCAGCAACTGGCCGTGGAGCAGGTCGGGGACGTTTTTCGAGTGACGGTGGGGAGCGAGTTGTTCACGGAGGTGCACGTGCGGGGTTACCGTCGCCCGATCTGTTATCCGATTCTCGGGCCGGGGCAGACGCCGATGACGCGGAATCATCCGATGAAGCCGGGAGTGGCGGGGGAAGCGACCGACCACCCGCACCACAAATCGATGTGGTTTGCCCATGGGGCGGTGAACGGGGTGAGTTTCTGGGACGAGAAGGGGGAGATTCGCGTAGCGGGCTGGAGTCGGGTGACTCCCGATTCATTGGCTTTCCAGGGCGAGTGGTATTCGCCGACCGGGGAGCTGGTCTGCCACGACCAGACGACGCTGAGTTTTGGAGCGGCGGAGGGGCGTCGTTGGATCGATTGGGACGTCCGCCTGCAATCGCTGGACGTTCCCCTGGTCTTTGGCGACACCAAGGAGGGGATGATGGCCGTGCGGACCCATCCGAACTTGAATCTGACGAACCCCGCGGGACCCGACGGCCGCGTGGTGGTGGGTCGAGCTCGGAACAGTGAAGGGGTGACGGGGAAGGCGATTTGGGGGCAACGGGCGCGGTGGGTGGACTATGTGGGTGAGATTGATGGGCGGACGGTCGGCATGGCCGTGTTGGACAGTCCGGACAACCTGCGTCATCCGACTTACTGGCACGCGCGCGATTACGGTCTGGTAGCGGCGAATCCATTCGGGCAGCACGATTTTACGGGGAGCGGCCAGGGGGACCACACGCTGCCGGCTCACAGCGAGCTTCGCTTCCGCTACCGCTTCATCTTTCACAGTGGCGAGGCGTCGAACGCTGACGTTGACGGGTGGTGGGCCGAGTTCGCCGCTGGTCGCTGATCCGACGCCATCTTGGTCCAGCAATCGGGCGATGATTGACGTTGGCGCTGGCCGCTGGTTACACTCTGGACTTTCCAGTATCGGTGGCTGAGCCTAAGCGGGGGCTTTCTGCGGGGAAGGCGAGTTCATGAGCGGCAGTGTGCGGCTGAAACTGTTCTTGATGATGGTCCTGGAGTTTTTCATCTGGGGCGCGTGGCTGCCGATGATTTTCTTCTACCTTCCCAGCCTGGGTTTTTCGGCTGAGCAGGCTCCTGGATTTCTCTCAGCTCTGATACCCGACAAGTTTGAGTGGCTCTTTTCCGAGCAGTCGTTGATTCTGAATGCCTTTCCGGTGGCGTCGATCGTCGGGATGTTTTTCAGCAATCAGTTTGCCGACCGAAACTTTGCGGCTGAGCGATTTCTGGCTTTCAGTCACTTTGTCGGTGGGCTGGCGATACTGGCCCTGGGATGGGTCACTTCGTTCTGGCCGTTCCTGCTGCTGATGCTGATCCACTGTCTCCTGTACGTCCCGACGATTTCGATCACCAACTCCATCGCCTTCGCACAGATGAAGGATCCGCAGAAGGAGTTTGGGGTGATCCGGATGGGTGGTACGATTGGCTGGATTCTGGCCGCTTGGCCTTTCGTTTTCATTCTGGTCGACTGGGCGAAAGTCCGGGCAGCCAATCCGCAGGGGATTGTGAACTGGTTGTACACGGTTCTGGGGAGTGGTCTAAAGGGCGAAGCTCTCAGGGAGGGGATCAGCTGGACGTATATCGTGGCGGGAATCGCGTCGCTGGTGCTGGCCGCCTTCAGTCTGACCTTGCCGCACACACCGCCGCGCAAGCCGACGGACGAAACCAACAAGCTTGCTTGGCTGGAAGCCGTGCGATTGCTGAAGCATCCCTTCATTTTTGTCTTGTGGATCGTCACGCTGATCGATGCCTTCGTCCATAACTGTTACTTCAACTGGACGGGGACGTTTTTGGTGAGTCCGCAGGTGGGGATCAGCGGGAACTGGGTGCAGCCCGTGATGAGTATCGGTCAGGTGGCCGAGATTGTGACGATGGTCTTCCTGGGCTACGTCCTGACAAAACTGAAGTGGAAGACGACCATGGTCATCGGCATTCTGGGGCATGCGGTGCGGTTTGCCGTGTACGCGTTTCTGCCTGAGTATCCGTGGTTGATCATTTTCGTGCAGGTGGTGCACGGTATCTGCTATGCATTCTTCTTTGCCACGGTTTACATTTTCGTGGACGAGTTCCTGCCGAAGGATGCACGGTCGAGTGCTCAGGGTCTGTTCAACGTGATGATCCTGGGCGTGGGCCCGTTGCTGGCCAACCCGATCTGCCAGTACTTGAGCCAGAAGGTCTACGCGACGCCTGGCGTCGATGGCCAACCGGCGGTGGTCGATTACCAGCGGTTGTTCATGGTCCCGCTGGTCCTGTCCGGTGTGGCCGCGCTGTTGTTGATTTTGGCCTTCTGGCCACCCGCGTCGGCCAATCGTCAAGAAGGACATGCCTGACCGAATTCGCGCCAAGGCACAAGCACCCGCAGTCGATTGCGTCAGATCCGCTGCGGGTGAGTTCAGCCTGGTTCGGGCGAGCCGTGGCGGTTGGCCTTGAGTTTTGATCGCAGGGTCATGCGCGAGATGCCGAGTTTTTCGGCGGCATGGACCTGGTTACCGCCGGTCACATCGAGCGTTTCTTCGAGAATGGCCTGGTCGACGGCATGCATGATCTCGCGGTAGACGTCCTCGGATCCGTTGGCCAGCAGTGTACGGGTCAGCTGTCGGACATCGGCGAGCGACTGGGCGTCGGACGGATGGCCGTCCGGGTTGGACTCCGATTGAGCCGACTCTTGCAGGGGTCCACGACATGAGCGGGGGAGGCAGTTGACGGTGATGACTTCCCCCGTGGAATGAACCATGGCATAGCGGATCGCGCTGTAGAGTTCGCGCACGTTGCCGGGCCAATGGTGAGCCTGCAGGACATCCCAGACCGCCGATTCAACTCCGCGGATCGGCTTGTGCAGCTCACTTTCCAGCACCGTCAGAAAGTATTCGGTCAGAGGACGGATATCGTCCATGCGTTCGCGCAGAGGGGGTAGGTGGAGCGTGAATCCACTGAGCCGGTAGTAGAGATCCTGGCGGAACTTTCCTTCGGCTACCATGGCTTCGAGATCCTTATTGGTGGCGGCGATGATCCGCACGTCGGTCTGAATCGTATTGTTGCCACCCACCCGTTCGAACTTCTGTTCCTGGATCAGCCGCAGGGCTTTGGCCTGAGTGGCTGGGGACATGTCGCCGATCTCGTCCAGGAAGATGGTCCCGCCATTGACTTGTTCGAACTTGCCGATGCGGCGGTTGTCGGCCCCCGTGAAGGCTCCCCGTTCGTGTCCAAACAGTTCGCTCTCCAGCAGCGACTCAGGCAATGCGGCACAGTTCACCGCCAGGAACGGTCGTCCATTGCGGCGGCTGTAGTGGTAGATGGCTCGGGAGACAAGTTCCTTACCGGTGCCGCTTTCGCCCAGGATCAGCACCGTCACATCCTGCGGCGCCACTCGCCCGATCGTCTTGTAGACTTCCTGCATGGCTGAGGAATTGCCGATGATCACATCAGCCGGCTCACCATGCTCCGTCTCGCTGCCGTGCATGACCGCCGGGACTCGATTGAGCCGGCTCACATTCACCGCTCGGTCAACGGTGTGCCGCAGGCTGGCGAAGTCGACCGGCTTGAGGAAGTATTCAAACGCGCCTCGCCGCATGGCCTCGATGGCCGTATCGGTCTTGGCGAACGCCGTCATGATGATCACCGGCATCAGCGGGTCGATCTGATGGATGCGGTCGAACGCATCAAGGCCCGACATGTCGGGGAGTCGAACGTCGAGCAGTACGACGTCGGGACGCAGGCGGCGGACCGATTCGATCGCATCCTTGCCCGTACTGGCAGAGACGACTTTCAGCTCGGCCGAGCCGAGCGTTTCCGCAATGGTATAGACAATGTTCGGCTCGTCATCGACGACCAGCAGTTGCGGTATGGAGAACGTCATGGGGGTGATTCAGGTGGGGTCCATGGATAGGCCAGTGTGGGTCAGGCGGCACGAGGATTGGCTTGGCAGGGGAGCAGCAATTCGAATTCGGCGCCCCCTTGAAGCCGATTACGGACTTCGAGTGTCCCGTGGTGGGCAGTGGCGATTCTTCGGCAATTGGACAGTCCGAGTCCCGTCCCCGTCTCCTTATTCGTGACAAACGGCTCGAAAATTTCCTCCAGCATGGCCGGCGGGATCCCCGGCCCGGCATCCGTGACTCGAATCCCGAACCAATTGACCGCCGGACGGCTGCTCCTTTGAGCCGGTCCGGTCAGCATTCGCAGAGCGTCGTGTTCGGTGATGCCGGCACCAGTCGCTTCACCACGATCTTCCTGTGGCAGGATCACTCGCGACACATTGGTGCATGGCAGCAACTCGACAGTGACAGAGCCTCCGTCGGGCTGGGCGTCGAGCGCGTTGAGGACCAGGTTCAGCACCAGTTGTCGGATCTGGTCGCCATCAACGTCGGCCATTACCGGATCGTGGGGGACCTTCAGTCGCAATTCGACCGACTGCATCTGAGCTCGAGGTCGGACCAGATCGAGGGTCTGTTTCAGCAGCGGTTCGATCGCCACGGTGCTGGTGTTGGGTACGGGGGGACGAGCGAAATCGAGGAATTCCTGGATGGCCTCTTCCAGCCGCGAGATCTCGTCGTTCAACACCTGCAAGGAACGACCTTTCAACCCTCCATCTTCCCCTTTGGCGATGGCAGCTTGCACGAGCATCTTCATGGGCATCAGAGGATTGCGAAGTTCGTGAGCCAGACCGGCGGCGATCTGGCCGACGCGCGCCAATTGCTCGCTGCGCAGTACCTCCAGCTCCCGCTGCTGCAATCGCTCAACGACATCAGCAATGTGCGATTCGACCGATTTCAACCCCGTCTCCACGCCATTCAAATCGCTGGTATGAGAAAAGCTGACCGGGCCAGTGATCCCCGACAGCTTCCCCTGGACGCCGCGCACGGTAACGTCGAGTCTGACGATTGACTTGCCGATCGCTCGAGCGATCGCCAGGCCCAGCAGCAATCCGGCAGCTCCTCCGCAGATCCCCAGCAACAGGAATCCGATTTTCAGATGCTGGGCCGTCTTCTGGCTGGCTTGAGTCGTCCGGTCGACGACCTCCTGGTTGGTCGCGATGCTTTCCTTCAGCGGCTGGAGGATCTCGTTGGTCAGAAAATCGTCCGCCAGGTACGAGAGCTTGTCGACGACCTCATCGGTCAACGTCAGCCGTGCGCTCGATCCGGCCGTGGCTGAAGGAGCCGGAAGCTCAGACGTCACCGCGTGGTAACGTTCCAGAAAATGCTGGAACCCCTGCTCCACCTGCTCGATTTTCTCCTGCTCGCGCCCGCTTCGCGCCAGTTGCTTGGCGTTCTTGATCAGTGCCGCCGACGTCTCGTTCAGCCGTCCCAGCTCGTCCAGGTGAATCCGATCGCGGGTCCGCAGGAACATGTTGATCTGGTAACGGATCTCGCGGATGGCCATATGCAGTTCTTCGATCACAACCATGCCACGGACTTCGCGTTCGATCAGTTCTGAGCTGGTCTGTTGCTGGCTATGGACATTCCAGGCGGCGTCGATTCCGAGCCCCAGCAGGACCAGACCCAGGCCGATCATGGGGGCAGCGATTCGCCAGACTACGCGTGAGGGCATCGTGAGAACTCCAGACTCATTCTAACGGCCCATTCTCCCTTGTCGTAGGCCGATCGGCCGGCGCGGTGACGGGCGCAGACCCGAGTGACCTGCGCCGTGGCCACAAACTGGCCATAAGTGGCAAACGGTTGGACAGGCCACTCTTGGGGGTTGAGCCGGTAGCCGACCGCCGGCCGGGCCGCTCGAGGCGGTCCTTGGCTGGCCGCAAGTCGTTGGTATTTCGGGAGATGGTTCGCAAGTCAGGGGTTGTCCGGGCCTCGCAGGCGTGAAGTTCCTGGCGACACCTTGGCCTTCGGCACGGGCGTTGCATTTGCCTGGGACTTCCGACTCCACCAGGAGTCACGTGATGAATACGAGGATAATTCCATGGAAGCCGCTGCGGTGTCGCCTGCTGGTCGAACAATGAAACCTCAGAACGGTATCGCCGGATTGAAACACATCCGTCACGACATCATTTCGGGGATCGTGGTGTCATTGGTATCGCTCCCGCTGTCGTCGGGAATTGCCATTGCATCGGGCGTGCCGCCAGTCTATGGGCTGATTTCGGCGGTCATTGCCGGTCTGGTGTTCCCGCTGATTGGTGGGGCTTACATGACGATCGCCGGGCCGGCCGCCGGTCTGGCTCCCGCACTCTTCGCCATCATGGTGACCATGGGTGGGGCCGGGAGTGCCGACAAGCTGGGCGAAGGATACCCGCACCTGCTGGTCGTCATCTTCATGGTCGGTTGCGCCCAGATCGTGCTCGCCGTGCTGAAACTGGCTCGTTACTGTGCGCTGATCCCGGTGAGCGTTGTGGAAGGGATGCTGGCGTCGATCGGGTTGATGATTATTGTCAAACAGTTGCCGATGTTCTTCGGCTATACGGGGACCGTCCACGCACACGAATTTGTCCACTATCTGACCGAAGCGCCGACGTTTGCTCGCGAGATGACCGTCCCCGTCTTTGCCGTCTCGTTCGCATCGCTGGTGATGCTGTTTTTCCTCGGTTCGCTGAAGAACGTCAAGTTCCTGAAGATTGTGCCGCCGCAGTTGCTGTCGGTGATTTTCGGCGTGTTGATGAGCATGCTGTTCCGGCTGAACGAACTGGGCCCGGGATTCCTCATCAAGCTGCCAGACCAGCCTTTTCACGGATTCCATCTGCCGAATTTCGCCGACATGCTGGCCCGCACCGATCTCTGGTATGCCGCCTTCATGGGCGTGTTGACACTGACGATGATTGACGGCGTGGAGTCCTTGGCGACGGCGATGGCCATCGACCGGATCGACCCGTATCACCGCAAGAGCCAGCCGAACCGAGTGCTGCTGGCCATGGGTGTGTCGAACATTCTGTCGAGTATGGTGGGCGGTTTGACCATCATTCCCGGTGGTGTGAAAAGCAAGGTCAATATCGCTTCCGGCGGCCGGACGCTGTGGGCCAATTTCACCAACTCGATCTGCCTGATCATCTACATGGTCTTCGCTCGGGATATGATCAACCTGATTCCCAAGGGCGTGCTGGCAGCCGTGCTGATCTACACTGGCTGGAAGATGTGCGAACCGATCATCTGGGCCCATATGGCCCATATCGGCAAGGAACAACTGGGGATCTTCACCTTGACCGTGGTCGCCACGATGCTGACCGACCTGCTGTGGGGGATCGTGGCCGGGACCGTCGCCATGTTCGTGTTGAACTTGTACCTGCACTGGCGAGCGGTATCGGCGGCCCGTAAGGCCGAATTGCCCGTGCCGACCTTCTTCCAGACGATTTACGACTTCTTTGCCAACCCGGTCTGGAAGCGTGAACTGAAGGGCGACACTTATCATCTTTACATGAACAAACCGCTCGTGTGCTTCAATTCCATGAAGCTGTGCGAGGAACTCGATCGCGTTCCCCGCTCAGCCAAAGCGGTTCATATTGACCTCGACCCCAACGTCTCGCTGATCGACCACACGTCGTGCGAGAACCTGGTCGCCGTGGTGCATGAGTTCTCGCATAACGAAATGCCAGTCCAGATCGTCGGTCTGGATCGAATGACTCCGGTTTCTGAGTACCACGCTTGTACGCGAATGGGCGTGCCGACCAGCCTCGGCGTTCCGGCCGTCGCCGTAGCTTGACCAGCGGCTTTCGGAACTGACCTCCCGTTCACTACTTTCACCAACCCAATACTGATCTCCTGACCCTGGGTAGTACCATGTCCAAAAACGATCTGTTCGCCATTTCCGTCCCGTCGGCAAACGTGGGTGAGTCGCACGAAATTGCGGCCATGTCGCCCCGATTGAGCTTTGCTCGTCAGCGGTGGCACCAAGGCGCTGTCGCACTGTTCGGCGCCACAGCCATGCTGGTCGCTGGCGGTTTTCTGCTCAGCCAACTCTCCGACACCCCGAAACTGGTCCCGCAGATGGTCGCCCTGAGCCTGCTGTTGATCGGCGGGGGCCTGGCGATGGTTCCCGGAATTCTGCGAGACCTGTTCGGATCAGTGGTCGTCAACGAGGGGGGCATTCAGATGCAGCCAGCCCTGATTGGATTCTCGGTCCCCTGGAGCCAGGTAGACCGCTGGGAGGTGCACGATACGCCCCATTTGGGAGCCGCGGCACCCGTTTTGAAAGTGTGGGTCAAGGGCCAGAAAGAGCCGCGAACTGTACCCGGCGGATACTTGAGCCATCACGACGTGCAACGGCTTCGCCACGCTCTGGCCGGCTTCAATCGATAAGCCGAACCTGCTGCTGCAAGCTGCGAAAAAAAATGAAGAGGCGAGAGGGGCGGCACGCACATCGCGAGTCGCCCCTCTGTGTTTAGAGCTAGCCCGGAAAATTCATCCGCCGATGGACTTATGATCACGACGGCCCGATAGGGGGGCAGTTTGGCGAGTGAGGCGCGGGGCGGCGGGTCGTGGTCATCGGGTGCGCAGACCGCCCCCCCTCCCCCCACGGGTCCGGCGAGCTTCGAGTTGCTCGCGGCTAGCCGGGAACGGGATGAACTGGCGGAGCGTCGATCAGCGAGGCGACCTCGCGCCGAAAGAGGTCCTGGCAGCTCGTCCGATCAGCGAACAGCATGGTCTGCTGATCGTTGAGATCTTCATCGCCCCAGAGCCAGCGAGATCACCCGCTGGGCAAGCATGGCACGCTGGTCGTGAATGGTGTAGCGAGGATCCCGCAATAACAAGGCGGTGCGCATCCGAGGTCAGCCGACCTCCCAGGAAATCGGCCACGACTTGCCGCCGTCCCAACGGTGTGAAATCGACCGTCGCTGTGATACACTCTGTCATACCCGAGCCGCGGCCCGCTAGCAACTTCTATTTGTCCATCGGCGGATGAATTTTCCGGGCTAGAGCGAAGTTCGCCACGATTCAACACAAGACGATCCGCTCATTCGGCACACGGACTCTGATCCCTACCTGGGTTTTCGGATCAGCGGTGAACTGACGGCGATGCCATGCTGGTCGCGATGGGATTCAGTTGGGCCAGCATTTCCTGAGCGGCGGCGAGCTGCGGGTCGATCGCCAGAGCCTGCTGGAGATGGTCGGCGGCGAGCGGCGACTGCTTGGATTCCTGCAGCAGGCAGGCGACGTTGTAGTGGGCGTTGGCTGGTCCGATGAGTGCGGCGAGCCGCTGGACGGCTTCCTGATCGCGTCCAGCCCGAACGAGGGCTCGAGCCAGGTTGTTGCCGTAACGAGTCGATTGCGGGTCCTGCTGCATCGCCACCTGCAAACGGGCAATCGCGTCATCGACCTGTCCCGATTCCAGCAGAGCCAAGCCCAGATCGTTGTTCACGGAAGGATCCTGAGGATGGAACGACAGGGCCTCCTGGTACTGCCGGATGGCAGCTGGCAGTTCCCCTTGGGACCGGTGGGTGCGTGCCAGATTCAGATGAGCTGGCAGGAAACCCGGATCTTGCTGCAGGGCTTGTTTGTATTTCTGTCGAGCACGTTCCAGGTCGCCCTTTTCTTCAGCGATGGCGCCATCGGCGACGAGGAGTTTCGGGGAGGGAGCTTTCGGCGTATTCTTCAGGCTCAGCACATCGGCGGTCGAGACGGTTTTGGACTCCGCCTCAGGATCGCCGGCAAGCTTCGACTTCGCCGTCGACCAGCCGCCGGCGATGGGTGCGAACACCTTGCCGGCCGTCTCCGAAGTCTTGGCCGACAGATTCGACCATGTCTCGGACCCCAACGGTCCGGTGCCGGCGGTTGATGAGTTGCCTGGCGTGCGACAGCCGGCAGCCGTGATGGACAGCAGCAGCGCCCAACGAGCGCAGCGGGTTGTTTTCTTGGCCATCCTCGCTCATACCTCCCTGTATCGAGCCCGGATCGTATGTTTCGCGTTGCTCAACAGGCAAGCCCAGCGAACTTCATTCGAAGCTCGCTGGGCCATGTCGCTGCTTGAGCGGTCATCATGCGACTCGCCGTGCTTCCTTGCCGGAGAGTCGCAGCAGACTATCGTCCTGCGCCACCGACGATACCCATTCGCGGCAGTCGCGGGTTGGGGATCGACGTTCGCATCTTGGTTTCGATCGTGTTGATGTAAGCGGCCGACCAGCCTTCCGGCTCCAAGGTCGTGGGCAGCACGTTCGTCGGCTGATCGCTCTGGATCTGAGCCACCATCTGCTGGACCGACTCCATTCGCACTTGGGATTCCTGAGTATCCTTGCCGCGCGAAACATAGATGGTGCGCTGTTCCGGCGGGGCGTTGCGCATGATGGCGTAAATCTTTTCCTGACCCGCTGGCGTCAGCTGGTGGGTGTCAGGATCAAAATAGCTGCTGCCCAGTGTGTGCTGGCGCTGCCAACCTTTGGCGACCATGGCCGCAAAAGGTGCTCGAGCCGCGTCGCGGTCGACGTACTCCCAAGGGGCTGGCCAGCTGTTGACGCGGTGGAAGTCTTTCTTCACACCGGACCAAAAGGTATGCCAGTCGGCGTGGGCCGGGACGGCGCTCAGAACTGCCGCAGCTGCGACGGCACCGAATGCCATCGCTCTCAGTGTCGAGGCCATGTTTCCTCGTCCTCCGTGCAGATGGGGCCTGGTGCTAGCGTGCTCCTACGCCAACACGGGTCTTCTAGGTAATGTTATCGGATGGCGGGGGCGTCGACTGCAGCAGGACCGGCGGGAGAGCGGAAAAGGGAATCGCCTCCCGGGCCGGTGACACCGGTTAACTCCGATATCGGGGCTGTCTGTCCGATCAACCGCCGCTCATCGCCGGGAACATCTCGCGGACCATGGTGATGGCCGCCGGACCAACCAGCACCACAAAGATGCCGGGGAAGATGAACAGCACGAGCGGGAAGATCAGCTGGACGGCCGTTTTGGCGGCTTTTTCTTCGGCGATCTGACGCCGACGAGTCCGCATGGCATCGCTTTGCGTGCGGAGGGCCTGTCCGACGCTCGAACCAAATTTCTCGGCCTGAATCAGCACGCCAGCCAGCGTCCGCAGGTCATCGACGCCGTTGCGCTGACCCAGGTCCTGCAGCACGACTCGACGTTCTTTCCCCATCTGCAGATGGAAGTTGCAGATCGTGAATTCTTCGGCGATGACGCGATGTGACTTTTTCATTTCGTCAGCCACTTTACGCATGGCCTGATCGAGACCGAGGCCCGATTCGACGCAGACGACCATCAGGTCGAGGGCATCAGGTAGACCCAGGAAGATAGCCTGCTTCCGTTGCATCCCCTGCCACAGGACGACGATATCGGGGAAGTAGCATCCGGCGGCACCGGCCATGAACAGGTACATCAGCGAGCCGAGGGTGTAGTTTCCCTTAGCGACGACCATACCGCCGCCGAGGAACAGTCCCAGAATCAAGCCGATCAGCTTCAGTGAATAGAAGATCGTCGGCGACGATTCATGCCGGAAGCCGGCGACCGACAGCCGCTGCTTGATGGCGCTGGCGTCTTTCTCATTCTTGGGCGTCAGTGGCTTGGAGAGTGCCGGCGTGGCCTTCTCCAGCATCTTCGCCATCGTCGCTCCAGCTTTGTTCGATTTGGCCAGACCGCCTCCCCGTCGTCCACGGCCTTCTCGGAGTTCCTGTAGCCGTTCATGGGCGCGGGTATTCTGAGAGGTCCACCACTCCAGCAGCCACCAGACAGCGGCCGAGATGGTGCCGAAAATGGCGACGGGGACGATCAGCATCGGATCGATTGCTGCGAATACCATAAGGTTCACCTCTCAGATAAGTCTGCCAGCCGTTGCGGCATGACGTCGGCCCGGAGCAGAATTTCTTACACCTTGATGCTTACAATCTTCTTGATCACCAGAGCTCCGAGGAGCTGCAGGAAGATGGCTCCCGCCAGCATCTGCTGGCCCATGGGGTCCTCGAACAGCTGCTGCAGATAGTCCGGATTCAATCGGTACATGACCAGGGCGAGCACCGGGGGAAGAGCCAGCAGCACGATCCCTGACAGACGGCCTTCGCCGGTCAGAGCCTGGATCTGGCCAAAGATCTTGAATCGTTCTCGAATCAGGTGCCCGATCTTGTCGAGGATTTCGGCGAGGTCACCACCCGTGGTCCGCTGCAGAATCACCGCCGTAGCGAAGAATCGCAAGTCGAGGTTGTTGACGCGGTTCGCCAGGTTGTCGAGCGCATCCTCCATCGAGATACCCAGGTTCTGTTCTTCGTAAACACGGCCGAATTCGGGGCCGAGCGGCGCAGGCATTTCCTGCTGCACCAGATGGAACCCCGAACCGAGACTATGGCCGGCCCGCAAGGCTCGCGAAATCAGATCCATCGCCTCGGGCAACTGGCGAGCGAACGCCTTGGCGCGCCGTGAACGGAGGAACAGCACGACCATCAGCGGGAGCACACCGGCGCAGATGGCGGCGACCGGAGCGAAGACGATCGGCCAGCCCATCAGCGGAACGGCGACGCCGCTGCCGATGGTCAGTACGATGGTGACCAGGAAGAACTGAGTGGGGCTGATCTTGAGTGCCGCCTGTTCGAGCAATCTGCGGACGTCCAGCACTCGGGAAAGGGCCTCTTCGACGGCGTTGGGGACGTCATCCAGCGGCCGGGCGAGGACCGACTTTTCCTTGGTCGCCAGCTCGCGTTCGCGGTTGTTGACCCGTCCGGCCAGGACATCGAGGCGGTCCTCCACGACCTTCTCACCCGGATTGCGGATCAGCAGCCCGATGCCGCCCACAAGGGCAGACACGCCCAGGAATGCTGCGACCGAGACGATAAGTAAGGGAGACATGCTCAGTTCCTGCTTGATGAATGTCGACGACTCGGATCTGTCGATCCGCGGCTGTCTGCCAGGTAGGGGTCAGTCGACCAGCATCACGCGTTCGCGGAAGGTGCTGGCCGGCAACCGGACACCGGCGGCCTCAAGGCGATGCATGAAGTTAGGCCGGATACCGCTGGCAACAAACTTCCCGCGCGTCACTCCGGATTCGTCAATCCCGTCCTTCTGATAGGTGAAAACGTCCTGCATGACGACCGTGTCCTGTTCCATGCCCACCACTTCGGTAATGTGAGTGATGCGGCGTTTGCCACCCTGCAGACGGCTGGCCTGGATGATCAGGTCGACCGCACTCGAGATCTGCTGACGCATGGCCTTCAACGGCAATTCGAAACCCGACATCATGATCATGGTTTCCATACGAGCCACGGCGTCACGCGGCGTGTTGGCGTGCAGAGTGGTCATCGACCCTTCGTGGCCAGTGTTCATGGCCTGCAGCATGTCGAGCGTCTCAGGACCGCGGCATTCGCCGATGATGATTCGTTCGGGACGCATACGCAGAGCATTGCGGACCAGGTCGGTGGCCGTGATGGCTCCCTTCCCTTCAATATTCGGCGGTCGCGTTTCCAGTCGCACCACGTGATCCTGCTGCAGCTGAATTTCTGCCGCGTCTTCGATCGTCACGATACGGTCGGTATTCGGAATGAAGCTCGATAGCGTATTCAGCAGCGTCGTTTTACCGGAGCCGGTACCGCCAGAGATGATGATGTTCAAGCGAGCTTTGATGGCCCCCTCTAGTAACATGATCATTTCCGGAGTGAATGCCTTGTAATTCAGCAGGTCTTCCAGCTTCAGCGGATTGGCGCCGAAACGACGAATGGAAACCGCCGCACCATCCAGTGCCAGAGGGGGAATGATGGCGTTGAAACGTGAACCGTCCAGCAGACGAGCGTCGACCATCGGGTTGGTTTCGTCAACGCGACGTCCCACCTGCGACACGATGCGATCAATAATCTGCATCAGGTGTCCGTTGTCGCGGAACTCAACATTCGTCCGCTCCATCTTCCCCTGACGTTCCACATAGATGTTCTTGGGACCGTTGATCAGAATATCGCAGACCTTCGGGTCCTTCAGCAGCAGTTCGAGCGGGCCGAGGCCGAACGTTTCGTCCAGCACTTCGTCGATCAGCCGTTCACGCTCGGCGCGATTCAACAGCGTGTCTTCGCAGTCGCACAGGTGCTCGACCACCAGCCGAATCTCGCGGCGCAGAGTGTCGCCCTGCAACTCGCCGACCTTGTTCAAGTCGAGCTTGTCGACCAGCTTGCCGTGTATCCGCCGCTTCAGCTCATCGAACTGATCGTTTTTCTTCGATTCCAATGCGCGGGGGGATGGCGTCAAATTTCTCATCGTTCCTCCAGCAACTTTCGCCCGACTGGCACGCGTCCGGTCGGTTCTCCGACTGGGGCCCGCACGGGCCGCCAAACATCACAGCGCAATCCATGGGTCTGGATTCAGTCTGCAAAAACATAGCTCACAACGGTTGCTGAGCCGGATGAATGGGCAAATTTTGCCAACGTGCGGTGGGCTTTTCGCAGCAGACAGGCCGGATGGAGACGCCAGCCGAGCAGTTCGATCCGCAGAAACGGTCGTTCGTGCCGGTTCTAGCGATCGCGCCGCAGATGCCGCCAGCGCCGTCGGCACCAACGATCCAGCCCGGAAAATTCATCCGCCGATGGACAAATAGATGTTGCTAGCGGGCCGCGACTCGGGTATGACAGGGTGTATCACAGCGACCGTCGATTTCACACCGCTGGGACGGCGGCAAGTCGTAGCCGATTTCCTGGGAGGTCGGCTGACCTCGGATGCGCACCGCCTCGTTGTTGCGGGATCCTCGCTACACCATTCACGACCAGCGTGCCATGCTGGCCCAGCGGGTGATCTCGCTGGCTCTGGGCTATGAAGATCTCAACGATCAGCAGACCATGCTGTTCGCTGACCGGACGAGTTGCCAGGACCTCTTCCGACGCGTGGTCGCCTCGCTGATCGACGTTCCGCCAGTTCAGCCCGTTCCCGGCTAGCGGCGAGCAACTCGAAGCTCGCCGGACCCGTGGGGGAAAGGGGGCGGTCTGCGCACCCGATGGCAAAAGCCTGCCGCCCCACCCTCAACTCGCCCGATCGCCCCCCTATAGGGCTGTCCGTGATCATAAGTCCATCGGCGGATGAATTTTCCGGGCTAGGACGCCGCTTGGGGCCCTACTTGCGGGGTTCGTCCTTGGTCGGCCCCTTGGGCGCCGAACCTGACAGGAAGGGGATCCAACGCCCCTTCGCTTTCGCTCGCGCCTTGTCGGCGACGACTTCCCGAGCGGCGACGCCACAAACGGCTGCCGCCAAACCGCAAATCGATTGCGTGATATTCGCCTTGGGGGCCTCTTCCAGAAGCGGAATACCGTTGTTCCGGACCTCGACCATCACTCGATAGTCGTTCGGAATCTGCCAGAAGAACTCGCGTCCGATCGTCTCCTGGGCCTTCTTCAGGCCAATCTGACCTGTGTCCAGCCCGACACGATTGCAGACGATGCGGGTCTTGTCCTTCAACCCTTCAATTTCCTCGAAACTCATCATCAACCGGACCACATTGCGGAGGCAGGGGACGTCGAGCTGAGTCACCAGCAACACATCGGTCGCCTCTTCCAGGGCCACCAGGTCGAGGTTGCCGTAGGATTTCGACAGGTCGAAGATCACATGAGTGAAGGTGGCCTTCAGCAACGCGGTTACCCGCTGCAATTCATCGGCCGTAATCAGCGGCGCTTCCTGCAACTGCACCGGTCGCGGGAGCAGGTACAGGCCGCTGGAATGTTTCGTCATCGACTTCTTGAGCAGAGCGTAGTCGAGCCGCGCAACGTTCTGAGCGACGTCGACCAGCGTATAATCGGGGATCGTGTCGAGGAAGACGTCGGCGTCGCCCAGCGACAGGTCCAAGTCCACCAGCGCCACACTGTTCGCTTCGTCAGCAGCCAGGGCGCAACCCAGATTCACCGCCAAGCTCGTCGAACCGACTCCACCACTGGCCCCAGCGATGGCAATCACGTGGTGCTCGGGACCATCGCCCGAATTCGAGAATTGGGCCCGTTGGCTGGAGATTCGGTCGAGTGCTGAGGAGAGTTCGTCGGTGCAGATCGGCAGCGTCAGGAACTCTTTGGCCCCGGCTCGCATCGACCGCAGGATCATCGTGCCGTCAGTCGATTTGCTCAGCACCAGCACGCTGGCCGTGGCCGACTGGCTGATCCGCTCGACCAGCGGCAAGCTCTTGTCCGGATCGTGGTCGATGGCGATCACCGCCACATCCGCTTCACTCTGTTCCACGACTTCGGGGAAGAACTCGTAGCGGGAACATTCCGCCTCCAGCCAAACACTGTCCATGTTCAGCAAGGCTGATTTGAGCGATTCGCGGCTCCCGTCGTTGGGATCGACGATCACCAATCTCAACACTTTGCCCATGAATATTGCACCCAGAACTCAGCTGACGGCCCGGTTGAATTGGGTGTACTGAGCCGGCTCGTCCCGGCCGGCTCAGTGGGAACCCCGCTTTATCGCTTACTATTAATTACGTCATATCCGGCGTCACCAACGAGTCCGGGTGACGAATTCTGGCTGCGCGTGCGGCCCCAACCGGACGTGTTGGAACGATTCTGCGGGCTGGCTGCCTGGTCCGCAACGCGCCAACCTTGCGGGCCAGCACTGGCGGCCGCGTCCCCCGCAGCCGGCTGGCCGCTCTGGACTCCCTGGCCGCTGGGAATCGCCTGGCCGTCGACGGGAACCGGCAGCGTGCCGGCCGGCGGGGCCAGTTCGGGGTTGCCCGCCGCCGCTCGCTGCTGGCAGTTCGAGCAAGTGCCGTCAGGGCAGCAGCGGGGAACTTCGACGTAGCCGTGGAAGTACAGGTCAGTGTCGGTCGGGACCGTCGTCATCTGACCCGGGCCGCAAGCCGGAACTTCCTGCGGATCGAGCGCGTCCACCAGATGGGGCGTGACCATGACCAGCAGCTCGATCTCGTTCCGCTCGTCGCGTACCTTGCGGAACGGCAGACCGACCACAGGCAGGTCGGAGACCCACGGGATCCCGCGGTTCTGCGATTCGATGCGTTCCTGAATCAGCCCGGCCAGGGCGAACGTCTGACCCGTCCGCATTTCCACGGCCGTGTCGACCCACCGAGTGCGAAGACCGGGGACTCGAGTACCGGCGATCGTGACGGCTCGAGCGTTATCAACTTCGCTGATCTGCGGCCGAACCTGCAGTTTGATCACCCCGTTGCCCACGACGAACGGGACGAAGTCGACGCGAGTACCGAACTCTTTGTATTCGATGGCGACCGTACCCAGACCTTGCGGCACGGCAACCGGGAACTCACCACCCGACTGGAACGTGGCCACTCGGCCCGATTCGGCGATCAGCGTCGGCTCGGCCAGAATCTTCACCAGGTTCTGTTCGCGGGCCGCTTCCAGGAAGGCGTAGAACGAAGTGCCGTTATCGAACACGGCGAGGCTCAGCGTTTCGCTGCCCGAACTCACCACGCCAGCACCACTGGTGTCGGCAATCAATCCGCTGACGCTCTGCACGAACGACGCATTGTCACCGAAGATCGCCCAGTCGGTACCGAGTGTCCGCAATTTGGTGCGGGACACCTCCATGACCTTGACCTTCAACATCACCTGCTGCACGCCACCGACCCGCAGGTTGTTGATCACTCGCGGATAGTAGTCCTCGGCCATGGCGACGATCCCCGACACTTCGTCGTTGCGGTCAACGAAGCCAGACAGGATCACGCCCGACTGAGTCGGACGAACTCGGATCGACGCCGCCGGAAACTGGGATTTCAGCAGCATTTCCAGTTCGCGTGAGTCGGCAAAGACCATGACATCGACGGTGTAGACCGTTCCGTCTTTGTCGAAGAGGTTGACTTGCGTCACGCCCGGCTTGAGGGCCGAAATCTGCAGCTGATTGGGCGACAGCGGCACGACTCGCACGACGTCCGGGTTGTTCACCAGCGTCCGCGGAATGGGACTCGGCAAACGGAGGATCTTGCTGGAGTTGACCGTCAGCTCGATCTTCTCGCTGGTCTTGTCGATGGGGATCTCCACGGAGCCGGGAGGATTGGCCCACGTCGACACACACGTCCCCAGGGTCAAGGTGAATTGAGCGACGTAATAGAGCAGTCGCGTCAGGCTATGGCGCTCTGGCATGGGTCTGCTTCCTTGCTGGCATCAGCCGTCGAGCTCCCGCTCGACTTTACTGGCCGGTACTATGGAATCCGTTCGTGCGTTCCGTCAGGACCACCGCGGGCTGGCAGCCAGGCTGTCAGCCCGCGAGGTCGAGTCTCATTCGCGTCAACCCGAAGTTGCCGCTTGGTCGTTGTCGGCCGACTCGGGAGACAGGGCGTCAACTTCAGCTGCCGCGTCCTGTTCCACCTCCTCCGTCGCATCTGCCGCTGCCGCGTCGTCATCCTGAGCCGGGCTCTCCGCTGTGGGAACGGGCAGCGTGGGAGTGCCGGCCGCCGGTGCCGGGATCGGCGGGAACCTCAGCGGTACCGCCGGAACCGGCACTGCCGCCGGTCGATTCGGTTCCGTCAACGTCCCATTTCGCAGCTCCCGCGGCAGATCACCTTCCTTATCCCAGGTAAACTCCTCGACTCCGCTCGGTGACATCACTAGCATCGTCTGGAAGTTGTCAAGTTTTCCGGTATGGCTACTATCGGCTGAATCCGACATCGTCTGGGCCGAATTATTCAACATCTGCAGGAAGCCCTGCCCAAAGGAGGTGGCAGCCGTCATCACATTCCCTCCCTGCGGACCCAGACCAGCTGCTGCCAATGGCTGGCTAGCTTGATCGCCGAACAGGTCCCGGACCAGGACCCCGTCCGAATCCTGCTTCTCCGACTCCGTGTCGTCCCCACGACGGAGGATCAGGCGGAGCCGACCGAGAGACTGTGCCAGCGTCAGCCGTTCCGCGTCCGACGGCTTAACCTCCAGCGTCACCGTCTTGGCCGCTACCGACGTCTCACCCTTGTCCGTCTCCAGACTCGTCTGGTCGTTCACCGCGAACACGGTGACGTTACGGAGAATGGTCTTGGTCGTGGTCTGCGGAACTTCCGGCGGTCGCTTCTGCAGGAAAACCATCACGTCGACCCGGTCACCCGGCAGGATCAACCCGGCGGCGCCGACTTCATTGTCGACCTTCACCGAAATCACCCGGTATCCCGCCCGAATCTTCTCCGACACCGTCCCGAGATCCTTTCGGGGGTCGATCAGTTTGGTTTCCAGAATGGGTTCACCAGCGTACAGCGGGTGGCGTGGGGTCCGACCCTCGAGCGCCTCCAGCTTGGTGATCGCCCCCAACGGCACCCGGTCCTTTGGCCATTCCTCAAGCTTGACCAGTTCCGGAGTCAGCTCTTTGCGCTGAGGAATGTCGACCAGTGCCACGTAAATCTGCTGCATCTCGATCGAGCCGTTACGAGCTCGGGAGTCCATCACCTGGCTGATGCCAATGGACGCCACCAGGCCGCAGCCCAGGGCGAACAGGATGAGGATCAACGATTTGGGACGCATGCTATTGTCCTGCCTTTCCCGAGTGATTCGGAATCGACGGGCTCGGTAGGTTCAGCTGCCAGGGCGCCTATCGGCCTTCGATATCATCATTGGCCGACACCAAGTCCGTTCTGAATTTCTTTCGTGTTGCCCAGTCGCAGTCGCGACAACGCGGATAATCGCTGCCAGACGCAGGCCGCTCAGAACCGGCAGGTTCTGAGCGGTGCGGAGTCCGGCGGCACGAGTCGGCAGCCCCAAAGGCTTAGACCAACATGCCCATGAACACAAAGTAACCGATGGTGCCGATCGCGATCGGAATGCCATAGGGGAGCAGCAGCATCGAAGCCTTGCGGCCAGCCGCAATCGTCGACAACTGCTCCGGATCGCGAATCGTGACGATCTCGAAAAAGATCGACCAGAACTGATCGCGATGCTTCGCCCACTGACGGCGGAATAACACCATCAGCACGGCCAGCACGGCGCCGACCAGCACCGACACAATGAATGAGTTCAGCGTGTGCGTGACGTGAATCCAGGCGCCGACGCCCGCCAGCAACTTGACGTCTCCTGCTCCCATGCCGCCAATCGCATACGCCGGCAGCAACAACAGCAGACCCGTCAACGTCCCCAACAGGCTCCAGCCCAGTCCCTCATACCAGGTCAGGCCGTCCTGCCAGGCGAAACTCGCACTGTAGACCCAGCCCGTCACGATCAGCGGAAAAGTGATCCAGTTCGGAACCTTCAGCTGAATTCCGTCAATTACCGCCGCGACGACCAGCGTCACCGTGACCAGCCAGATCGGCCAGTGCTGGACGATGGCCAGCCCGAAATCTCCCAGATTTTCCATGATTGCCTCAATCGCTAATTGTTTGCGGCCCCTTCGCGGCCACGACGGGCGACGTGACCTTTCCCGTGATGTACCCGTTTAGAATCGCAGTGTCAGCAAGTAACCCAACAGGGCCAAACCCGCTGTGAAAGCGTAGCACAGGATTTGGATCCCATTGACGATCAGCTCGTCAGGCATCGTCCCGTTCATGTTGCGACTCCCCCCAGAAATTGCCCATTGTCGGTCTCGAACGACAAAAAGCTCCCTTGCCGGCCATAACCAACAAGGGAGCTTGTCGATGGACTACTGCCAAACGCCGACTAGCCGGCGATCTGGTCGGCGATGTTCTGGAACGTCGTCTGAGCGTTCGTACCAATCGCACGAATCGCGGTCAAACAGACGATCACAATCAGAGCCAGCATCACAGCGTATTCAACCGCGGTGGGGCCGTCTTCCGAAGCCAAAAACCGTTGCACCTTCTTGGCGAAATTCTTCATCTTCGTCTCCAGATTCTTCGGGGGCGCGCCCGGTGTCTCCACCAGACTCTCGCCACGTGACAAGAAATACTCTGCCGGAACGTTTTCCTGCACCGTCAACAAGACGCCACAGTCGCCTGTCCCACCGCTCCAGCAAGTCAAGTGTGGAACTTCTCGTCATCTCTGAAGGTTCTGCCAACCACTCTCGTGGTCAACGTTCACCCCTTCGGCAGCCGAGCGATCACCTCGCGGTGACTCTGGCTTTGCGCCCCGGCCTCACGACCGGTTTGCCCTTTCGAGGATGAGAAGCGACAGGCTTTCGTGAGCAGTTCCGTTCAAGTCCCGCTCACTACAGGAAACCTAGATCAGAAATGGACTGAGTCAAACGGAAAACTTCACGCAAATCGCCAGGAGTCCCCAGTTGTTGCGCTCCGTTGTCACCCAGCCCCCCCTACAACCGCTACGACTATGCGCCAGCCGCAAAATCGCCATCACGAAGGTCGTCGCCCATCGTCAAAGAAGGACTCAACGAGACTGAGTTGACCAGCTCAATGGCAAGCCAATCAACAGACTTACCGTCATCGCCATCATCATCAGCGAATAGCCGTAACGAGACTGCGCCAAGCTCGTCTCCACAGCTCCCACCAGAAACGTCGTCAGAAACGACAAGAAAGCCAGCATCCCCAGCCAGCCGATGGGTAACTGGGAGCCCGTCCACGTAATCAGCGCCAAGAGCACCAGCGCCGGAATCGTGACCGTCAACAATACGGCCAGCGGTGGGACCAGGTAATACAGCAGCCCCAACAGCGCCAACGACGCTACCACCATTACCAAGCGACCCGATGTCCAGCGGCCCCAGACACCCGACCCCAGCCCCGCGTACGGCCGCTCACCTGCGTCCGAACTCTCCCCCGAACGAATCAACAGCGGGGATTCCTCCAGCACGGTCGACTCCCGTCGCCGCAACCGACGGCCCAGCAGGCCCATCACGACCAGCGACACCGCAAAGCTAACGACCGTCCAGATCACCGAACTGACCGGCATGGCTACCGAACCGTGACTCCCCGGATCGGCCAGTCCCGTCGCCAGAAGCTGCCAAACCAGGAACCCATGCCGCCACACAAAGACCAGTGCGACCACCTGCACCAGAAGATAGGCCGCGGAGGGCATGCCAGCGGCTCCCAGGCTCAATAGATTCTCGACACAACGGCAACCAGCGAGAACCCCCGCTTGTGCTGCCGCGGTCGACGGGGACCGCAGCAAGCGGATACCCCAAGTGGGCTTGAGAGGAGTCGAACCTCCACGACCTTTCGGCCACTAGAACCTGAATCTAGCGCGTCTGCCAATTCCGCCACAAGCCCGAGCAGATAGACCCCCAAGCGTACGGCCCGACTTACGACCTGTCAACCGGTCCCGAACCCCCGGTCGCTCCGATATAAATAGATTCGTACGTGGCCCCCCACTCGACCCCAACCCGGGAACTCGACCGATGCCCCTCCCCAGTCCCACTCGGCGTGACTTCCTGAGCGCCTCTTCCGCCGCCGCGGCAGCCCTCTGCAGCTCGTCCCTGATCGCCACTACCGCCCCCGGCGCACCTCTCCCCCGCCCTGCAGCCCAGATCGTCCTGCCGCGGAATCGAGTCCCGCTGGCCTTCATCATCGATGACTCAACCTGTCTGGTGAACATGGGCCGCTTCTGCATGCCGCAGTTCGCCACCGCCTGGCCGGACCGCGAGGAATACCGACGGCCGTGGCGCTCCTGGCCAGCCGAAATCCCCGATGACTTCGTCCGCCGCTTCGGCCAGTGGTGCGCCGAACATGGAGTCCGAGGCAAATACAGCATCGTCCCCTACCCCGCCTGCGTCGGTTGGCTCGACCGTGAACTCCCCGGTTGGTCGCACGATGAACTTCAGAACAGCCTCAAACTGGTCCGCGAGCTGATGGTTCCCAATTGGGATATCCACCCCGAAATGATCACCCACACTCGCGTCATCGATCTGACAACCGGTCGACCCTTCCCCGACATCTCTCCAGCCACCATGGAGAATTCGTTCCCACAAGAAAAAAAGAGTGTCGATCAGCTGGCGTCGTATCTGGCCTACGCGCTGCGAGTCCTCAAGAATTGCGATCTCCCCTGCGAAGGGATCACGACTCCAGGCGGATTCGGCAACCTTGTCAAACCCGAACTGTCACTCGCTGTCCGCGAAGCTGTCATGGATGTCTTTGCTCCTGAGATTCCGCATTACTTCAAATACGTGGTCGACTCGCCCGACTTATCGACCGCGCCGCTGATCGAAGGCCTGCGCACACCGCGCACTTCGTCGTCGCTCCCCGAGTTCACCGTCAACGTCCGAGCGGGAACGGGCGATTGGTTCGGCGGATGGGATGGCAATGAAACGTGCCAGACCGACCTGTATCTCGATCGAACTGGTCAGCAGGGTCGTATGGCCGAACTGATTCGAAACCGTCAGCCCGCCGTCATGATCTGCCACTGGCCTGGCATGTACGGCAACGGCAGCGAAACTGGATTCCAGGAATTCCAACGAGTCGTGCTGACCCTCGAAGAACACTACCGCGATGAGACGATCTGGATGAAGCTGAGCGAAATGGCTCGATATTGGGCCGCCAAGGAACTCGCCCAGCTCCAGATTGAAGCCACGTCGCTGACCGTCGTGACACCCTTCAGCTGCCCGAACTTCACCCTGCAGATCGAAGGCTGGCCCGCCGGACGACCGTTGCGGCTGGAACTCGCCGGTGACAGCTCTCCGATTCAGCGAAAACTGCAGCCGGTTGCGAACTCCCGCGAGTTGCGGCCGGACACGTACCGGGAATCCGACGGCAAGTATTTCGTCTGCGTCGATTTGCCCGGCCAAACAACGTCGCGCGTCGTCGTCGATGGGGAATGAGAACCCCGGCTACGCCCGCCGTATCAATAGGCCGGCCGTATCAATACCGCGGGATGCTGTTGTCGACCAGCTGGGACCAAGCGTCAATGCCGCCGGTCAGATTGCGGGCCTGGGAAAAGCCCATCTTGCGCAGCCACTGCGTGACCATCTGGCTGCGACCGCCGTGGTGGCAATGGACAATCAACGGCTTGTCGCGAAACGGCTCAAGCTGGTCACTCCGACTGGTGATTTCATCCATGGGGATCAGAATCGCCCGGTCAATCCGCGCGATCGCATACTCTTCGTGAGTGCGGCAGTCGAGCATCACCGCGTCGGGTTGTTCGGCCAGCAGCTGAACGGCTGACATGGCGTCGATTTCAAACGGCACTTGAGACGGGTCGGAATGAATGGGCTGGGTCACGGCCAGTAGGTCCTGCTCGAGGGTAAGGGCCAGTTCAAAACGCAGACGCTGAATATCCGCTTCCACCGACGCTCGAACTTACCGCAACTCAGAGCGATTTGCCAGATACCCGCCCGCAGGTGCCGGCGAGTCGGTGGCGGCAGACGATAGGTAGACGGTGGAGAGCCACAAAAAAAGGCTGCCGCCCGAACGGATTCGGACGGCAGCCCAGTTAGAAATCAGACTGTCCGAGCCAGCCAGGCTGGCTCGCCGACCACTTTAATAGTTGTCGGTATTCGGCTCACCACCGGCACGGGTCGTCAGACGGAAGTAGACGCAACCGTCGATACCGCTGGCGATGGCCTTGGTGTGGACGTCAGCAAACGCGTGCACCACGACGCCGCCGGAGTGCTCGCTGCTGGGCCCCCAGTCACGCTTGCCACCCACAAACGCTTCGTGATACCAGGGCGTCTTGTCGGTGGTCGGCAGGTTCACGCTGCGACCCCAGTTCAACGCACCAGCGTCCTTACCGTTCGGGTCGGTGATACCGCTGCCGAACGGGCAGTTGAAGCGATCATTGGTGCTCGGCTTGACCGAGGTGACCTGATCAGGCTTGGTTGAGACGGCGTACATCGACTGACCCGAGATCCAGGCGTTGAAGAGTTCGCCCTTGCTCTCGCAAAGCAGAATCGTCTTCGAGGTACCGTCCTTCAGTTCGCCCTGAGTCAGACCCTTGTCCGAAGCGTTCTTCGAAACCAGCACGCCGCCGTGGGTCCCCAGTTCGTCCTGGACGATCTTCTTCGACCGGACGATACCGTGCAGAGCAATGTAGTTGCTGATCGCCAGAGCCGTCTGGCTGCCGTACTTGCCCTGAGCCGTGTCCTGACCGGCGTAGCTCGGGCACTTCAGCACGCCCAGCTTCGTGTTACCCGGATGGATCTTGGCGGTGCCGACGATCATCTTCGCGCTGAACGGCGGCTGAACGAACTGAGTCGACAGGTTCGAAATCTGATCGTACAGCGAAGTTTCTTCCATGTACGGAAGAATCTTCACGATCCAGCTGTAGCCGTCGCCCGTTGTGCCGCTGAGCACGCCCGGAGCCACGCCACCCAGCGCCTTGGCGGTCCCGGTGCCGTCGTTGGCCAGCGGGAAGCGACGCGCGGCGCTTTCATGATTCAAAATCGCCAAAGCCAACTGACGCGCCTGGCTGATGCAGCCGTTGCGGCGAGCGGCCTCGCGGGCGGCGTTGACTGCCGGCAACAGCAGCAACACCAGGATGGCGATGATCGCAATCACCACCAACAACTCGACAAGGGTAAAACCTTGCCTTGTACGTCGATTCACCATGTTACACCCTCCAATAGGAACAAAAAAAAGATGAGACAATTTCGCCGAGCTCGGCGAGAGCGCATGGCAGGCGGTACGATTATCCGACTCCGCCACCCAAGCGCCTTTTGATTAGAATGACTCAACGGGCAATTGTCAAGATGCGGGACTTCCCTCAAACAGGTGGTTAAGTGGGAACAGGCCGAAACTCGTCGCTAGAACCGGCAGCGCAAAGAGAATTTGCCATCCAATTGGTCCGCCGGCTCACCGAGGCCGGCTACCAGGCCGTCCTGGCCGGCGGGTGCGTCCGCGATCAGCTCCTCGGACGCCGCCCCGACGATTATGACGTCGCTACCAGCGCTACCCCCGAACAGGTCCGACAGGTCTTCGGTCACCGCCGCACTTTGGCCATCGGGGCCGCCTTCGGCGTTATCGCCGTCCTGGGACCCAAATCGGCCGGTAACGTCGAAGTCGCCACCTTCCGCCGCGATGAAACCTACTCCGACGGCCGACACCCCGACGCCGTCCAGTTCAGCTCGGCCGCTGAGGACGCCCAACGCCGCGATTTCACCATCAACGGACTCTTCTACGACCCCCTCCAGAATCAGGTCCTCGACTACGTCGGTGGACTCGATGACCTCCAACGCCAGGTCGTCCGAGCCATCGGCCAGCCCGCCGCCCGGTTCCAGGAAGATCACCTCCGCATGCTCCGAGCCATCCGGTTCTCCGTCCGGCTCGGCTTCCAACTCGATCCCGATACACTCCACGCCATCCAGCAGCTGGCCCCCCGGATCGTCGACGTCAGCGCCGAACGCGTAGCTCAGGAACTCCGCCTGTTGTGGTCCCACCCACACTCCGCCCAGGCCCTCGAAATGCTCCAGGTCAGCGGCCTGCTGCCCCATCTGTGGCCCGAACTGGGAGTCGCCGCCCGGCTGGCCAATACGAACTCGACTCCCGGCACGCCGCCTGGCCCCCACCCTCCCGCACCCACCGAACTCCCCTGGATCGTCGCGCAGCGAGTCCTCGCCCGGCTCCAAGACCCCCAGCTGCCCCTCGTCGTCGCCCTCCTGGCCCATCACGCCCTCCGAGTGTCCGCCGATCAGGCCGAGTCGGTCGCCAGTCAGCTGGCCGGCCGCTGGCGACTCCCCCGTGACGAATCCGACCGCATCCGTTGGTACCTCGCTCATCACGACCTGTTAATCGACGCACTCGAACATCCCTGGCCACAGGTGCAGCGGGCCCTGATCGATCCCCGCGCCCCGGAACTCCTCCACTGGTGCCAGGCCGAACTGGAGACCTTCGGTCGGCCACTGCACCCTGTCCAGTTCTGCCGTGAGCGTCTACAGTGGCCCCAGGAGCGGCTCAATCCGCCGCCGCTGGTCACCGGTCAGGACCTGCTCGATCGACAGATTCCGCGCGGGCCCTGGTACAAACAGATTCTCGATCAGATCCGCGATGAGCAGTTGATCGGCGAATTGTCGGACCCGCCAGCGGCCATAGAGCGGATCGATCAGCTCTGGCAGCAGACGCTGGCCCTGCGCGGGACGCCGGAACCAAACTGAGCCGCACCGGTTGCCTCTGTCCTGTGTCCTGTGCCGGCCTGAGCTGCTGCGGCCCAGTTACCAAACTCCCTACAGAACCACTCGGAGATCACGGAGATGAATATGCTGGTCGACCTTTTTCTGCGCTGGGGACACATCTACGCGGCGATCGCCCTGGTGGGATCGATCTGGTTCTGGTGTTCGGCCCTTCATCCGGCCGTACCTGCCGGGCCGACGGAATGGTTCGCTGCGATGCGCCGTCGGTGGGCTCCAGTAGTGCACGCCTGCACGGCCGTACTGCTGGCCACCGGCCTGTTCAACTTTGTACAAAACGTGATGACCTATAAGCTCCCCCCCTGGTACCACGCCTTGGGGCTGGTCAAGTTGCTGTTGGCCCTGGGACTGTTTTTCATCGCCGGCAAATTGGTGGGATCCAGCCAGGGGGCACAGAAGTTTCAGCAGGAAGCATCCAAGTGGTTGGGGATCGCCGCGCTGCTGGGCGTCATCCTCGTGGGACTGGCCGGAGTCATGCGCGCCGCTCCTCGTTCGCCGAAGAACGTGCAGTCGCCCGCTCCGGCAGCTGCCGTGTTGGAAACTCCGGCCAGTACCGTGTCGCACGGACCGGGCGCCGCGGCGATAATGTAACACTGGCGTAGTTTGACACTGGCGTAGTTTGACACTGCCATGATGTGAGGCGGAGCGATGGACAAGAAGGCCAAGAAGCGGATGGAAGTCATCCGTCAGAAACTGCAGATGCTGCGTCAGCAATTGTCTGGGGCTCGTCGACAGGATGACGAGCCGGGTGAAGTGGCCCGTCTGGAAAAAGAGATTAAGACGCTCGAGGCCGAAGCTGAGCAACTGAAGGCCAGCGGGTGACGATCAGCGTTCGGTAGACGGCCGGCCAGCAATCACTGGCTCGGCCGGACCACTGCTGCGGAACAGAGCGATTTCGTCGACACCATCTCCGTTGAAGTCGCCGGCCACCGGTTGGCCGTCGCCAGCGGGTAGTTCGATCACGCGGTCTTCGGCATCGAGTCGTCCGTTGAGGTTGCTGTCGATATACAGCCGACCGTTGCGGACGAAGGCAATTTCGTCGACGCCGTCGCCATTGAAATCGCCGGCGATCGGCGTGTCGCCATCTTCACCAAACGCGGCTTGCCGATCGTGAGAGGTCCAGCGGCCGTCACCGTCCACATCAAGCCGCCAACGACCGCGGCGGAAGATGCCGACCGAGGCAATGCCGTCCCCGTTCCAATCCCCGGCGACGGCCTGATCGCCACGATGACCGAACTTGAAAACATGGTCGATCACGTCGGCGCGAATCCGCCCCGACTCAGTACGTTGCAGCACGCGGCGCCCGTCGGTCGCATCGTCGGGTTGCGGCGGAATATTCTTTGCCACTCCACGCGGCGGATTCTCCAGGTCGGGAAGCCCTGGCTCGGCAGCGAGCGCCCGCGGGTCGCCGATCCAGGATGGACCGTAGATGCCGATGTCGTCTTTACCATCGCCGTCCCAGTCGCCCGTTACCGGCTGGTCAAAGTCGCGACCCAGACGCGACCAGAGGTCTTCCGCGTCCCAGCGACCGTTGCCATTCAGATCGACATACCACCGGCCGTCATCGTAAATGGCCAGTTCGTCTTTGCCGTCGCCGTCAAAGTCGCCGGCCAGCGCAATGCCATCCTGACAGCCAATGCACGGCTGCGAACTCTTCGACTTGTCGTCGCTGACAAACAGAAACCACTGGTCGTTTTGCCATGGCCCCGATTTGCCGGCCACCGGCAGCGTCCGCGCGCGACCCCACGGCAGATCGGCCACCTGCACTTCCTGACCAGGTCCACGCGGCATCCCCGCATTGATCACGCTCAAGTGCCATGTCGTGCCGTTCAGCCCCGAGGCCAGGAACGGGAGGGTCTTCAGCGGTTCGAACAGCGGCTTGGGAATCTGGTAAGGGACAGCGACGTAAGGTGCGGGAGGATTGGAAACCGGTGGTGGCAGAACCGGAATGCGCGGCGGAGTTGTGAAGTACGGTGGAGGGGGCCGGTCGACGACGATTTCGCTGAAGTTGTTCTCCTGCGAAGATTCGCCCGGCGCCAGGTCAATGCCATAAATCAAGTCGAAGTTGTGGAGGCCCTCGAGCGGCGGAGGGACGGTCACTTCGCCGGTACTCGTCCGATTGATCGGCTGGCCCCGCCCATCGGTCGCCGTGTCGATGCCATCCTCATAGCCCGACGGCTGAAGTTCCCGAACGACATACGATCCGTGCCGCAGTCCGGCGAACTGGAAGTGGCCACGTTCGTCAGTCGTCACCACGATTGGCTTGTCGTCGGCATACTGTCCGGGCAACGCATTACTCCCCATCACCGGAAGGCCCGTGTCGGTGCGACGAAGTTCCAGCGTGACTCCGGCCAGCGGCGTGTCGTCGTCGGTACGCACGCCATCCCGGTAACCATTCAAGTCGGGAGGAAGTTCCTCGCCGAGCTCCAGTGATATCGGAGCACCGTCCTGGAAGACAAACCCTGAAATCTCTACCGGGCGCTGTTCGCAAAAACGGTAGTCGGTAAGGTCCTGGCCGGCGCCGACCTGAATCTCGCGAATCCAGTAGTCTTCGCTGGTGATGCCGTTGCCACCGCTGGCGACCTGGCCGATGTGAAAGAAGTCCTCCAGCCGCTCTTCATGCAGACTGTAAACTCCCGGCTGCAGATCGCGGAACTCAAAAAAGCCTTCTTCGTCGGTCAGCGTGGTCTGCACCACCACGCCACCTTCGTTCAACAGATCGACCCGCACGCCAGCTAGCGGTTCATCCTCGGGATCGAACAGACAGTTTTCGTTCTGGTCCGTGTGGACTCGACCCTTGAGCGTCGCCGTCAGCTGCTCGCCAAAGTCGTAGTCCACTCCGTGCTGGTTGCCACCCAGGATGATGCTGCGAATCTCGTCACCGGGATTGACCGCCTGGCCGACCATCACGCCGCCAATCGTTCCCGCTCGATCAATGCCATCGAGATAGCCGGCAGGCTGGTTGACTTCCACCAGCCGGTACTCGCCGGGCATCAGTCCGTCGAAGCGATAACTCCCATCGGCTCCCGTCATCACTTCGCGAACGGCCTGAGGCTCGACCGTGTTGATCGGCACGGCGCGAATCAACACCTGCCCCAGCCCCGGCTCGCCCGGCTCGCGTTGTCCGTTCGTGTTGCGGTCTTCATAGACGTGCCCGGCCAGCGAAGCGAGCGCCGGCTGCTGCTGCAACCGGCCCACCGCTCCGGCCGACCGGTCCCGTTTCTGTCGCGCGTCATCGGCCGGCAGGTTGAGCCCCGTTCCCGACAAAAGACTGTCGTAGTGATTGCGGAATTCGGCTGTGCCTTTGGCATCCTGATAGGCGGGCGAGGCGAACGATCCGGTCAGAATTGAGCCCTGGAATTCCACTCCCGAGGTGATCGGGTCCAGTCCGTCATTGATCTCGGCCAACTGCGTCTGACCCGCGCGAATATCCTGCCCTTCGTCAACGTCGATTGACAGGACGACCTTGTCGCCCGCCTCGAAGCCTTCGAAATCGATCACCAGACGGCTGCTTCCGTCCGCCACGTGGGGCGTGATGCGTCCCACTCCCTGCTGACTGATAATCGAAAACCCGAACGCTTCGTCGGCTCCCAGGCCGCCTCGCTCCGTGTCGAAGACGAGGTCGCCCTGATCGAGTTGACCGGGAGTGCCATGGTCCGTGTCGATGATCAGTTGTCGCAGCTGAGTCCCGGCAGCGCCCCCTTCAAACGTGATCTCGAACGTGTCGCCATGACTGTCCGAACCAAAATCCTCCTCGACATAGACGGCGCCAAAGTGGAGTGGCGCAGCGGACATCGTCCAGCGAGCTTCCAGCAGCTCGGCGCTCTGTCGCCACGGTCGTGTCGGGAACTTTCTGGCGGCCATCGTGTTCCTTACGGCCCCTTCGAGGAATGGGTGACGTCAGGTGCGGAGGACTGTTCGGGGATTCCGGCCGGTTGTGAGGTCGGGCGAGTGTGCGTCTCCAGCCGAGCTGTGGCGGCCGGAAACGAACTGATGTCCCAGATGCGAACCGACGTGTCAAAACTGCCCGACGCCAACAGTCCACCCGCCGCATCCAGGCTGGCCACGGATCCCGTGTGACCACGCAACGTATCGAGTTCCGTCTGGTCCTTCACATCCCACAACACGATGCGATTGTCGCTCCCAGCCACCGCCAATCTCCCGGCCGGCAGAATCTGCAGGTCGAGGACCTTGGCGGCGCGACGCGGCAGCTCCCACTCCAACCGCCCGTCTTCCGGATGCCAGCAGCAGACTCGGCCGTCGTCGCCACCCGAGATGAGCAGCTGTCCGTCGTCGGTGAATGTGAGCGATCGGATGCGATCGTGATGAGCCTTCCACTGGTGCAGCACGCGTCGCTGCCCCGCGTCCCAGACTCGAATCAGTCCGTTGCGGCCCGCGATCGCCAGCAGCTGATCGTCGGGTGAGAAGGCCGAACAACGTGTGTCGCGACAGGGAGCTTCGATACGCTGGACAAGTTTGCCGGTGGCGACGTCAAACTGTTCCGCGTCATGGCCGAACGCAGTGCAGACCAGCCAGCGACCATCGTGACTGAAGCTGATCGACGTCACCGCTCCGCCCCCGTGCGGAAACGCCCGCAGCTGCCGTCCGGCAGCCAGGTCCCACAACAGAATCCGCGCGTCGTGGCCGGCCGTGGCCAGCTCGTTGGCCGACGGCGAAAACTCGGCGACGCCCACCCAGTCACGGTGACCGGACAGTCGGCGCGTCATCCGACCCGTCTGCAGGTCCCACACACGGATCTGGTGGTCGTCGCCCGCCGTGACCAGCGAATGGCCGCCAGGCTGGATGCGGACCGCTGTCACCACCGGGGCACCTGTCCGGTCTGGGGGGTGGAGCAGAATCAGGCGAGGGGCGGGCTGGGAGAGCTCTTCGGCACAACTCCAGCCGGCTGACAGCCAGACCAGGGCCACTCCTGCTCGCTTGATCCACCTGCGACCATCCATGCGCCGGTTCCTCGCCAAGGTTGGTCGAGGGCCAGCTGCCACCCGACACCATCGCTAGGTATCGGCCCCGGCGATCCAAAGACTTCGACGACGGTACGGGGTCGAAGGGCTGTGCCGGCTGTAACGATTATGACGGCCGGCGTTCTGCCAGGGGGATGAAGGCCCGAATCGGCTCGCCCGTGTAGACCTGCCGGGGGCGGCAGATGCGCTTGGTCGGCGAGTGGTGCATTTCCAGCCAGTGAGCGATCCAGCCGGGGAGTCGCCCCATGGCGAACAGCACCGTGAACATCTGCACCGGAATGCCCATCGCCCGATAGATCACCCCCGAATAGAAATCAACGTTCGGGTAGAGCTTCCGCTCGATAAAGTACTCGTCGTTGAGTGCCGCTTGTTCCAGCTTCTGAGCGACTTCGAACAGCGGGTCGTCGATGTGACGTTTGCTGAGCAGCCGGTCGCACATCTTCTTGATGATCAGGGCCCGCGGATCGTAGTTCTTGTAGACTCGGTGGCCGAAGCCCATCAGTCGGAAGTTGTTGTGCTTGTCCTTCGCCATCGTCAGATACTTCTGAACGTCGGCGCCATCTTTCTGGATCCGGTCGAGCATATTCACGACGGCTTCATTCGCACCACCGTGCAACGGTCCCCACAGGGCGCAGATGCCGGCTGAAATCGAAGCAAACAGGTTGGCGTCCGACGATCCGACCATGCGCACCGTTGATGTGCTGCAGTTCTGCTCGTGGTCCGCATGGACAATCAACAGCAGGTTCAAGGCCTCGACGAAATCAGGGTCAATTCCGTACGGCTCGCTCGGTACGGCAAACATCATCCGCAAGAAATTCTCGCAGTATCCCAGGTCGTTCTGCGGATAGATGAAGGGCTGGCCGACGGATTTTTTGAAGCTATAAGCGGCGATGGTGGGGAGCTTGGCCAGCAGCCGATGGATCGAAACCTCCACCTGCTGAGGATCTCGCGGGTTGAGCGAATCCTGATAGAAGGTCGACAACGCACTGACCACGCTGCTGAGAATGGCCATCGGATGAGCATCACGGGGGAAGCCGTTGTAGAACGACTTCATCTCCTCGTGCAGCATCGTGTGGCGCCGGATGGCCGTGCGGAACTGGCCGAGCTGTTCGGTCGTCGGCAGGTTGCCATAGATCAGCAGATAGCAGACCTCGAGAAAATCGCAGTGCTCAGCCAGCACTTCGATCGGATAACCTCGATAGCGGAGAATCCCTGCGTCGCCGTCGAGATAGGTAATCGCACTGAGCGTCGAGCCGGTGTTGACGTAGCCTTCGTCCAGCGTGATCAGGCCGGTTTCGTTCAGCAGTCGGCCGATATTCAGCGCCCGCTCCTGCTCCGTCCCCACCACCACGGGAATCTCAATCTCACGCTCGCCGTACTTGATTTTCGCCGTGGCAGGCGAGTTGGCACCTTCTGACATGCGACCCTGCCCTCTCGACAGTGTGACTCAACCGGACCCGCTCGGCGAGGTTCCGGACGCACTGCCCGCCAAATGCCCCCCACAGGGGTCAGTCGGACAGCGACGGCAGACAGATAGCCTCCCGCAGGACTTCCGGCCTTCCGAATCGGACCAGCTCCCACGCACCGGCTGGATGACGTCGCCACCCGTTCGGGGGCGCTGTCCGCCGGTCGGCGGCCACCAGAATGCTACTTTCCGTAGTGTAACGCCCGCTCTGAGGTTCGGCAATTCGCCTAAGCTAGCGTCGGCGGGGTGATTCGGGGAGCTCGAAGGCGGTCCAGACGGGCGTTTTCTTGCGCAGCGACTCCAGATAGTCCTGCGCCTGCTCCGTCATACGCTCCCGGCGGATGGCCTCTTCAATCTGTTTCTGGACTTTCTGGAATTCGAGCACTCCCGCCGGCTGACGCTCCGTCACCCGCACAATATGAAAGCCACTCGAATCGGCAATGATCGTGCTCAAACGGCCCAGCGGCAATGAGAAGAGGGCTTCGTTCAGCGCCGTCGATGCCAAGCTCCCTTCCTCCGTCCAGTCGTACGTCCCGCCCTCCTTGGCCGTCAGACCTTCGGAACTCCGTTGAGCCACGGCGGACAAGGGTGCCCCGTGAAGTACTTCGTTCCCCATCTGAGCCAGTTTGCGGCGCGCGTCCGCCTCCGTTGTATGATTCGCCCGCAGTACGCACAGTTGCTCCCACTTTACCTTCGCCTTGTAACTGAAATCGACCTGATGTGTCTCGTAATACTTCAGCATGTCCGCATGCGTCACTTCCTGATCGCGGTGGATGTTGCGGCCAATCATCGCCTGCGCCACCAATCGCTCAGCAAACGATCGACGCTCTTTCTCCAGCGATGAGCCGAGTGCGCGGAGCTTCCGGTCCAGCTCGGCCGGCGTCTCGACTTCAGCCGTCTTCATCGCCTTCGGCATCTCCGCTTCGTCATACTTGCGATACAACTCGTCCAATGCCTTCTGCACATTCTCGCTCGGCATCGTCCGCAGAAAATCCAGATAAGCCAGCTTCGTGTCGACCGCGTTCGGCAGCACCTGACGCAGCATCAGCCACCGCTGCTCCTTCAACACATCTTCGGTCAACATCGCCCGCTGCTGAGGTCCTGCCTTCTTCAAATGATCTTCGATATAGCGATTGATCAGCGGGAACAAGTCCCCTGCCAGCACCGTCTGGTCGCCCACCAGCGCCACCACACGCGTCGCTTCCACCGGCTGACCCGCCTCCTCCTCCACCACCGGCCCCACCGCCGATTCGCCAACCGCCGCCGGGCCGGGCGTGGTCTGAGCAGGAAGGGTACCCAAAGGCGCAGCCTGACCGCAGGCAGTACCTGGCATCCAGGCCGCTGCCAAACCAATTACCAACGCGCCATAAACTGTCGTTCGTTCGTGCGCCACGGTCACTCGTCGTAAACTCATACGCCGGGATCGCCCACAGCTGCTAGCACAGGGTTGTGGAATCGGCCGCCCGGCCGGCTCCAGTTCGGGGGCGGAGTATAGGAGCACCCCCGCTACGGCTGCAAGCTCGATCTGATGAAATCGATCAGCCGGTCCGGCCAGCCGTCCGCCGTCAGATCGACCAGCCCCGTCGTCGGTACGTAAATGTGCTCGTCGTCCACCAGCCGGAACAGTCGCCCTCGCTGACGCACCAGCTGTTCGGCCCGACCCCGGTCACCGTAACTGAAGACCACATACGGCGATTCCCAGTGGATTCCGTGGATTTGCCAGATCGCAGCGTCCGTTTTCAGGCGGGCCAGCCGCAGCATACGCTGCACCGCCGACGGCAACGGCCCGAATCGATCCGCCAGCTCGCTCTCCAGTTGAGCCAGTTCCTCGTCGGTGTAGCTCCGCGCCAGACGCCGGTAAATGTCGATCTTCGCTCGCATGTCGGGAACATACTCCGGCGGCAAATACGATTCGCCCGGCAGCTGAATGTCGACCTCCGGCGCCAGCTGTGCTGGCTGATTACGTAACCTCCGCACGGCCGCCTCCAGCAGCTGGCAGTAAAGTTCGTATCCGACCGTCGCTATGTGACCGCTCTGCTGCGTCCCCAACAGATCCCCCGCTCCACGAATCTCCAGGTCGCGCATGGCAATCGCAAACCCGGCCCCCATGTCGCTGTACTCCTCAATCGCCCGCAGCCGCCGCGCCGCGGACGGCGTCAGGATCTGGTTCGGGTCAAGCATCAAGTAACAGTACGCCCGATGCTTGTAACGACCCACTCGACCCCGTAACTGATGCAGATCGGCCAACCCATAGCGATTCGCCTGGTCGACAAAAATCGTGTTGGCGTTGGGAATGTCGAGCCCGCTTTCGATGATCGTCGTCGCCAGCAACACATCAAACTTGTGCGCCACAAAATCGGTCATCACCTGTTCCAGCTCGTGCTCGCCCATCTGGCCGTGGCCAATCCCCAGCCGCGCTTCAGGAACAATCTCCCGCAGCTTGCGAGCCACCGTATGGATGTCCTGCACCACGTTGTGCACAAAGTACACCTGGCCTTCCCGGTCCAACTCCCGCAGAATGGCCGTGCGGATCAAGGTGGCATTCCACCGAGTGACCTTGGTCTCCACCGCCATCCGGTCCTCAGGCGGAGTCTCCAGATTGGATATGTCGCGGATGCCGGTCAGCGACATGTGCAGCGTCCGCGGTATGGGCGTGGCTGATAGCGTCAAAACGTCCACGTTCGACCGCATCAGCTTCAGCCGGTCCTTCACCTCCACCCCAAACCGCTGCTCTTCGTCAATGATCAACAGTCCCAGATTGTGAAAACGCACATCGGCCGATGCCAGCCGGTGCGTGCCGATCACGATGTCGACGCCCCCCTTCGCCAGGCTCTCCACCGTCATCCGCTGTTCGCCCGCCGTACTGAATCGACTTAACTTGGCAATCGTGAACGGAAACTCGGCCATCCGCTGCGTGAACGTCAGGAAGTGCTGCTCGGCCAGGATCGTCGTGGGGACCAGCACGGCGACCTGAAAGCCGTTGTCGACCGCCTTGAACGCCGCACGCATGGCGACTTCCGTCTTGCCAAAGCCGACATCGCCGCAAATCAGCCGGTCCATCGGCCGCGAGTTTTCCATGTCGGCCTTCAAGGCATCGATCGCCCGCAACTGATCGTCAGTCTCCTGGTAAGGAAAAGCCGCATCAAACTCGTGCTGCCACGTCGAATCCGGGGCGAACCGAATCCCCGATTGGCCCTGGCGCCGAGCGTGAAGTTCCAGCATCTCCGCCGCCACGTCGGCTGCTGCTTGAGTTGCCGCGGCCTTCTGACGGACCCAGCTCTTGCTCCCCAACGTCGCCAGCCGTGGGCGAGATTTCCGGCCACCGACGTACTTCTGCACCAGGTCAATCTTGCTGACCGGTACGTAGATCCGCGTCCCGCCCTCGAACTCCAGCGCCAGATGCTCCTCGACATGCCCTCCCTTGTCGATGAGCTCGATCCCGCGATAACGGGCAATCCCATGCGCCAAGTGGACCACCAGATCGCCGCTGCGCAAATCGAGAAAACTGTCGATCGCCTTGCTGGCCACCTGCACCGGCGCTCGACGCACCGTCGTCCGATGAAACAGCTCTGTCTCGCCCACCAGCACCGCCGGCGGTACGCTTAGCCGAAAACCATGCCGCATACGGCCGAGCGGAAAATGGAGCCGGTCGTTTTTCCACAGGTCCGTGTCGATCAGCAGCTCGCGCAATCGAGTCGATTCGCTCTCCGTCTGGCAAACGACGAAGAAATCGCGGTCCGAGCCAATCTGCTGCACTTCGTCCCGCAACTGAGCCACCTTGCCGCTGAATCGTTCGACCGATTCCACCGGCCACACCACATGCGTCGATTCCGTGCCGGATAGGAGCGACGCTGCATGCAACGTCGGTCGCTCCTGCAACTTGCGCCAGAACGCCGCCACTCGGTGAAGCTGCCCGTCTTCATGCCGCTCGGCGAACTGGTGAGCTTCACGGTCGAGCTGAGCAGGCTCGAGCGCCATCCACCACGTCCCCGACGGCAGGTAGTCAAATAGCCAGCCCGCCGTCGCCCCACTCGTTCTCCAAGTCGTGATCGTGATCGATCGCAGCGACTCCAGACTCCGCTGAGTCCCCACGTCAAACACGCGAATCGATTCGATCTGGTCGTCAAATAGTTCAATCCGTACCGGATGCTGCCCATCGACCGGGAAGACATCAAGAATTCCCCCGCGTGGCGAAAACTCGCCCGGCAACTCCACCGCCGTCGTCGGATGAAATCCGTGCTCGACCAGCCACGGCGCCAACTTTTCGCCATCCAGCTGGTCGCCCACTGCCACTTGCCGTGATCCGGCCAGCATGTCGCCCGGCGGCGCCACCGGCTGCAGTAAGGCCTGCACGCACGTCACCACCGGCCGCCGCAGCTCGGCTTCCTCTGCCGCCCGACGCCTTTCGGCCGGTCTCGCCGATTGCGTCAGCTGCAAGTCCTTCAAGGCCCGCAGCCGCTGGCCGATCGACGGATCAGGTCGAGCATCAACGGAGCCGCCTCCTTGCGCTGCCGGGAACACCAGCGGCTGAGCCCCCGCAAAGAAACTGATCTCGTCCGCCCAGTCGTCCAGCTCATTCGGATGAGCCGTGATCAGCACAATGCGTCCGCTGGTCTGCAGTTGCCCGAGAATGCCGACCGCCAGCGCGGCCGATGATCCCCATACCCCATCCATCGACGCCGATCGGCCCTCAGCCAATGCGGCACGCACTGCCGACCAACATTCGGCCTGCTTGGCTTCAGCCGCCAGGTTCAGCAACCGCAGTCGATCGGGAGTTGCTTCGGTCATCGAGTCGCTTTGGTCTTCGAGTCGCCGCCACCATCCGACTGCTGCTTCGCCTGGTGCTTGAGCTCTCGCGCCTCCGGCCGGTCCTTGTAGAACTCATCCAGCGGATAGCAACCCGAAATCAGACCCCGCCGCGGCGCAGTCGTGCAGTCGCTGAACGTGCGACAGACCAGCTTGCGCTGCCATCGCCGATCGAGCAGCAGATCCGCGGGTAACGTTGGATACGACAACACCATGCGCCCCAGCCCCACGAAATCGACCCAGCCACTCCGCACGACCCCTTGCGCCACATGCGGCAAGAATTCCTGCAGGTACGTGTAACCCGTGCCCACCAGCGGAAGCTCAGGGACCGCTGCCTTACACGTTCGCACCGCCTGGATCTGACGCACGACGCCCACCAGCGGATCCTCCGGCGGCAAATACCCGTCGCTCGGCGGAAAGATCGCCGGACGCATCAAATGCGGATTGTAATACGGACTGGCACACGAAAGATTCACCAACGAGACGCCCTCATCGGCCAGAATCTTCAGCAGCTGGATCGGCTCCGCCAGATCCATCTGCAGCGGATCGTCGGGATTCGCGCCAAACGCCCAGCGATACGGCAGCAGTCCGCCATAGTCCATCGGCTCGCCATGCACCGGTCCCTGCTGAAAGGGCGGCGCGTCAAACACGCTCAGCCGCACGCCGATCACCAAACCGGGTAACTCCGATCGAATCCGCGCCACGATCGTCCGCAGCAATCGCGTGCGACCGTCCAAGTCGCCGCCGAACCGCCCCGGACGACTCCGAGCGCTCAGGAATTCGTGCAGCAGATACCCGTGGCACGCCTTGATGTCGACGAACTGAAAGCCAGCCTGCTGGGCCGTCCGCGCCGCGAGCAGGTAGTCGTCGATCAGCCGTTCGAGCTGATCGTCGGTCCAGACCATCGACGAGTCGTCGGCCGCGATACCGAATTTCGCGTCGAGCAGTGGATGGTGGTAAGCAATCCGCGGTTCCAATCGCTGACTGTTCGGTCGACAGAACCGTCCCGAATGAGTCAGCTGCAGGCCGACCAGCAGATCGTCGGTCCGGCCCATCGCGGCCTGGTGAGCGCGTTGCAACGTCTCCAGCAGCTCCGACAGACCGCGCTGGTGGGCCGGAGTCGCTAGGATCTGCCGCGGATTGGCTCGCCCGTCGTGCCGCACCGCTGCCGCCTCTCCACCCCAGATCAGCTTGGCACCCGATTGGCCGAATCGTCCCCAGCGCCGCACGGTCAACGGCGATGGATTCCCGTCGGCTTGGCCATCCCAGCCTTCCATCGGGTGAATGCACCAGCGGTTGCCGACGGTGAAACCACTTATCAGAAACGGGGCGGCCAGGGGTGACGCGGAACCGTACACGGGCTGGACGTCGACGGGCAGTTCCAGTTGCAGCTCGGCCAGTCTCGCTTGAAACGCGGCCGCGGAACGGAACTGAGCGACCTTGGGATAATGCGACACGTCCGTCACCACTCCCTGGGCACCAAAGACTTCAGACCGCTGGTCGCCAGCAGAAACTTACGTTCGCCGGGGACCAGCGCAAAGTTGACCGTGGCCGTCGTCTCCTCACCGGTCCCCTCGATGGCGACAATCTTGCCAACGCCGAATTGGGGATGAATGACGGTCGAGCCTGCTCGGAACCGGCTCACGTCCACCGCCGCTGCTGGCTGAGGATCAGACTGCTGCCCGTCGTTCAGCAAGTCCGCGGCCGTCGTCAGTCCGGAGATGCCGGGGCGGCGCGCGGCGGAGTCCGACGGGCCTCGAACTCTTGTGGGGGGCGGCATGAAGTCAGCCATCTGCGAGTGTGCGGTATCGTCGTCGTGATCGGAATCGTCGTCCGACCATTCGTCGTCCCACGCATCGGCGTGATCGGCATCCGACCGAGCTCGGCGAGGAACTGCCGCCCGCATGCTCGACGTTCCGACCACTTCCATCGTGTGTCTCGGCAGCTCGATCAGGAACGAACTGGGAATGGTCGTTCGCATTTCGCCCCGCACGGCCCGGTAACGCGTGTAGCTGATCTGCAGTTCGCGCATGGCTCGCGTGATGCCGACAAAGAACAGCCGTCGCTCTTCCTCCAACTGATGTTCATCCCGCTTGCTGCGTTCGTGAGGCAGCAAGTTCTCTTCGACGGCCGTGATGAAGACCGTGGGGAACTCCAGGCCTTTCGCGGCGTGGAGAGTCATCAAGGTCACGCGATCGGCGTCCGGATCCAGAGCGTCGGTGTCGTTGATCAGCAGCGACTGCTCCAAGAATGCCTGCAGCGGATCGCCCCCCGAGTGGCTCGCGTCGAACTCGCGCGCCGCGGAAACCAGTTCGTCGATGTTCGCCAGACGTTCGTCGTCCAGGGGATCGTCCGACTGGAGATAATCGGCCCGCAAACCCGTACGTTCCAGGGCCTGTTCCAGGATCACCTCCACCGGCTCGTGCACCAGTTCCCGCAAACCGTCGATGAGCGCGGCGAATTTGGCGACATGAACGGCCGCCTGTTTGGATACTTTGGGGACCAGCCCGGCTTGGCGAGTGGTATCGAGCAGTGACTGGCCGTGCTGGAACGAGTACAGGGCCAGTCGGTCGACGGTCGTCTTGCCGATGCGACGAGCCGGCGTGTTGATGATCCTCAAGAGCGACGTGTCGTCGCGGGGGTTGTTGATCAGCTGCAGGTAAGCCAGGCAGTCTTTCACTTCCTTGCGCTGATAAAACTCCAGACCGCTGACTACCTGGTATGGAATGTTGCGCTGCCGCAGGGCCGTTTCAAACGACCGCGACAGGGCATTGATGCGGTAGAAAATGGCGAACTCCGCCGGGCTGCGCCCCTGAGCCATTTCCCGGGCAATGATGTCGGCGATGGAATCGCTTTCGTCGTGCTGATCGACGTAGCAAGCCAAGCGAACCGGGGCGCCTCCTTCGCGGGTCGTGTAGAGCGATTTTCGCTTCCGCATCTGGTTCCGCGATATCAGCTCGTCAGCCACATGCAGAATCGGCGGCGTGCTGCGGTAGTTCTGCTCGAGCCGCACCACCTGGACGTCGCCAAAGTCCCGCTCAAAGTTCAGGATGTTATTCAGATTCGCTCCGCGCCAGCCGTAGATCGACTGGTCCGGGTCCCCTGTGGCCGCCAGGTTGGGGAAGTCCAGTGACAGGGCTCTGAGCAGTGTGTACTGAGCGTGATTGGTGTCCTGATATTCGTCGACCATGATGTAGCGAAACCGCGCGTCGAGTTCGCTGCGCAGCGCCGGGTTGTCGCTCAGCAGATTGGCGACGTGGAACAGCAGGTCGTCGAAATCGACGGCGTTGTTTCGCTGCAGACTGGCCTGATACGCCGGGTAGGCATGCTTCACCAGCTCCCACAGCCGCATGTTCAGGTTGGCCGGAAACAGCTCCGGACTGGCGTAGGCCTGGGGCGTTATCAGCTGGTTCTTGCACCGGCTGATCTCGTGCATGATCCGCTCGGGGGACTCCGTGCCGGTCGAGATTTCCTCGTTCTTCAGCGCCCGCTTCAGCGTCGCCAGGCTGTCCTGCGTGTCGAGGATCGTGTAGTTGGCTTGCAGACCGGCGAATTCGGCGTAACGTCGGAGCAGGTTGGCACACCAGCGATGGAATGTGCTCAGCCAGACCTGCCGCCCAGGACGCAGCGTCTGGACCCGCCGCAGCATCTCGTCGGCCGCCTTGTTGGTGAAGGTCAGGCCGAGAATCTGCGACGGCCGGACCCCTTGGTCCAACAGGTAGGCGATCCGGTGGGTTACCACGCGGGTCTTGCCGCTGCCGGGACCAGCGAGGATCAGGAGCGGGCCGTCGACGTGCGTGACCGCTTCCCGCTGAGCGTCGGTCAACGGCTGGAGAATGTCCGTGCTGTCTGACATGGGCTGCGCATATCCGTACCGCCGATCCGACAGGGCCCGTCCCTGTTGAGCTGCTTCCCGGATCGATCGTCACGGCATTATATACATGACCAGCCCGGCGGTGCGGCTGGAGCCAGTTCCGCGGCCCGCCGCACCGCGCCGTTTCTTTGCCTACCCCCCGCTGGCTAATCGTCGATCGGCCAGTTACTCGTCGATCGGCTGACCGTCGGCGATTTCCAGCAGCCGCCGCAGCGTTTCATCCGGCAGTGACCCCAGGTCGACCGTGTGGACCGAGCCGTCGGCCCGAGCCATACGGGTCTGTGGGGTGGCCTGGTCGGGGCCGCGCGGCAGGCCCTGCTGCGGTTTCTGCAGGTCGACTTCCCAGTCCGCCGGACGTGTCCACTCGACGGCCCGCTGAGGCTCGACCTCCACAATCAATACCGTCTGCGACGTGCCGTCGACGAATTCGGAGACCGTGCGGCCTGTCTGGCTGCCGAAGGCGACGGTCGAGCCGATCGGGACTTGGTAGGTCGTGTGGTTGGCCGGCACAGCCGGGTCCGCCGATCGAAATACGTCGGGCATTTTCTCCAGCAACGCTCGGTTGTGCAGGCTGTCCCACGGTTCGTTCAGCCGGAACTCCCGAAACAACGCCTCCTGACCCAGGTAGGGCAACAGATAGACCCGCCAGCTCAGCAGCGGTCGACCGGCGTCGTCATAGCTGGCCCACGGCGGCAGGCTGCCATAGGTCGCCTCAAATGACCACATGCCCAATGCGAGCTGTTTGAGGTTGTTGACGGATTGCATTTGGCCGGCCCGTTGCCGCATTTGCTGCAGCACGGACTGCAGCAACTGCAGCTCGTCGTTCCAGTTCTCCGACGCGTCAACTCGCCCGACGAGAGTTGAACCGTCGACCCGCGGCAACATCCGCGTCGTCAGGCTGGTCACTCGCTGACGCTGGTCTTCCGGGGCCTGGCTGACAAGAAGCTGCGCAGCGGACTGCAGACCTTTTTGCAGACGGCCGGCAGTGGCCGGTGAGTCGGTGCTGATCAGCCACTGGCATTGCAGGTGAGGTGCGTGGCTGAGCGAAATGGCCATCCAGTCCAGGCCCTTGACGAGTTCTGGCACGGTGATGCTCAGCTGAGCCGGCAGTGGCGGATTGGACTCCGCCAACGCTCGGCGCTCCAGATCGGGCAGAACGACCAACTGAATCGGAGCCGACGGCAGGTTCTGCAGGACGCCGGCCAGTCGAGTGACACGCTGGGCGGGCGCCTGAAGGGGCGTTTCGCGTCCCTCTGGGCCCCAGACGACCGAATCGGCCGTCGCCGTCACCGACCAGGGCCGGCCATCGGGCGACCGGGCGGCAGCCGCCAGCTGCGATACCGAGTCCGGCCGATCGCCCTTTCCGGGGCCTTGCTGCGAAGAGTCTGCCGCTGGTGGGCGGAGTTTGCCGGCGATTGACTGAGCGACTTGAATCGACGGAGTCGGGAAGATGACGGTGCACTGGCCCTGCATCAGGTCGGCTGAGGAGGCCAAGACGTAGGCGCTCGCGGCACCGGCTTGGACCAGCTGCTGCCGGAATTCGTCGGCGACTGTCAGATGTTGCACGATCTCTGCCGGTGGAGTCAGGTGTGCTTGTTGCAGGAGCTTTTCGATCGATTTGCCGATCTGGGCCAGGTCAGCCGACTTGAGGTCCACCTGCGCCACGAGGCTGTCTTCGAATCGCAGGTGAGATTTGAGCAGCGCGGAGGCTCGTTCTGAATCGTTGTCCGCTGCCGAGGTGATCGTCGCGACGAAAAGACTGAGTAGTACCGCTAGGGCGAGTTGGGGTAGTCGGTGGATCGAATTCATCGGTTATCTCCAGAAGGTTTGCGCAGGGTGAGGTCGAGTTGCCAGCCGTGTGACTTCGGGATGGACAGGCCATCGGGCCAATCGGTTTCTAGAGTCGCGCCGTCGCCCGATCGTTGGTAAGCGAAGGGCCGGTTGGTGAAGGGATTCAGCGGCACCGGGACGACGGTGATGTCGCTCAGTTCCCGAGGCAGCTCTTGTCGCTCGGCCAAGTGCATCCGAATAGCTTCGACAGTCTGCAACAGATTCAAGTCGGCCCAGCAGCGGGTCTCGCCTCGACGCGCGGCTGAAACAGCCGGCAGGAGCAAGGAGACGACCGGAAGGATTTCCTGTTGTTCGCCGCTGCCAGTGACTGGGTTCAACTTCTGCAAGATCTCGTCGATCTGCTGGTCGCCTTGCCAGGCTTGATGGGGAGGCAGCAGTTGCCACTTGTAGAGTTCGTCTGCCACTTCGCGGCTGATACGTGCTTGATAGATGGCTACCACGCGGGCTGCCGGCATGGCTCGCAGTTCGGCCTCCGACATTCCTCGCCGGACCAATTGCTGCACGGCGCGGGGATACCCGTTGGCGATCATGGCGGCCATCATCCAGGAGCCGGACAGCGGATTGCTTGACGGGCCGCCGTAGCTGGTCAGACGCTGCAGGTCCTCGGACAGTTGATTCAGCTCCGCCTGCCATTGTTCTGCCGACAGCGATTCGGATTCGGCCCTGGCCAGAACTGGAAACACACGTAGCGGCCAGTTCAGTTCGTTCTGCAGGGCCGTCTTCAAACTGACAGGTGGGCGTGGCAATTCAGCCAGGGCCCAGTAAAGATTCGGTGCTCCAGGCTGCTGAATCAGTTCGGCCACCACGTTGTTCATGATCCCATGGATGGCGATACCTACCAGGCCGCCGATCAGCACAGGCATGCGAGCCACGTCCTGACCGAAGTGATATCCGGTCCGCAACGTGGCGATGGCTTCATCGAACTCGCCACGCTGAACGTGCCAGCGAGCCTTCAAGGCCAAAAGCTTCGAGATCTTTCGCGCCTGATCCATCTCCGGCAGTAGGAACTCAACGGTCTGCAAACCAGTCATGCGTTCCATTTGCAGATCCCAATTGCAATCAGATCGCCGAGTCCCTTGGGTCACGTCATGGACGATCGAGTTGAACTGAGTCAGAAGTTCGGCCGTCTCCGTAGCTGAAAGATCACCTAAGGGTCGACTGAGCCAGTCGTCAACCTTGATCCAATGGCTGCCATCCGTCTGTTGAGCCTGCAGAATGGCGCGATAGTAGTACGACGTCGCGTTGCCCAACTCTCGTTCGTAGTCCCGCAACTGCAACGAATACTTCAGCGCGGGGGACGGCGCGGGAGCACCGCTGATTGCCATCGACAGCTGGCGCGGGCCGTCTACCGGCGGTTGCTTGGCATCCGGCGGACGAATCACACCTTGCGGGCCGAGACGAACTTGAGCGTCGGCGGTGTTCGAGGTGAGCGTGCTCAGGCCGCACACCAGCACTAGGGGAATCAAGCATCGGCATCTCATAGGGATTCATCTCCCGGTGACAAGAGGTCATGGATCTGATGGGCGTCGAGTCGTGGATGAAGTGGTGAAATTGACTGTCCGGCATTGTCACGACGCGGCGAAGCGTCGCGATTGGGATCGGTGGTCGAAACGGCGACGGTCGCCAACTCGTCCAGCGGTACCTGCAGCAAGCGGTTGCGAACTTGCAACATCGAAGGGCGGACGGGCTGAGCGGCCCAGCGATCGATGTTGAGTTGCCGATCCAGCGGTGTGTCGGTCGAAGGTACGGCCGGTGTGATGGGCGGTGTGCCATCTGCGGGATCCGACGGGACGAGGTTACTCGGCGATTCGTTGCGGTTATTGAGCTCCGATCGTGCGGCCACGATTTCTTTCAGGGCCTCCGTGCGGGCCTGGTTCAGCTGCAGGCACAGGAAGCCGAGCAGGAGAGCGGCTGAGGTGGAGGCGATCGCGGCGAGTCGCCAGACGAAGTCCATGCGGCGTGGAGCGGCCAGCCGCTGCACGCTCTGCTGGCCCGCACGAAACAAAATCTCGTCGCGGTCAACCGACTGCGGGACGACTCGCAGGTTGGCCAACTGCTGAGCGAATGCGTCCAACTGGTTCAGGTCGTGGGGTGAGTGGTCCATGCGGTGAGCCTTGTGCGTAGGGTGTCGAGGCCCGATTGGTAACGGCGATAGGAGGTAGCGGTGGACGAGCCAGTCAGTTCGGCGATTTCATCGAATGTCAGCCCGCCCCAGATCCGCGCGACGATCACTTCACGCTCGTCCAGCGGCAGCGCCTGCAGCGACTCATTCAGCTCGCGCGAGTCGATGGGACTGGCTGAGGTCGATGCGGCCAGCCGCAGCCGATACGCTCCCGCTTCGTGCTCGTGCCGCTCTCGGCGACGGTCACTGCGTGAAGCATTGATCGCCCGGTGCCGCACGGTCCGGTAAAGCCAGGCGATCGGGTTCGCGGGAATCGGCCGCTGGTCGAACAGACGCAGGAAGGCCTCCTGCACCACGTCGCCAGCCACAGGAGTCCACTGGGCAGCGTACAGCTCCAGCGGACCGGCGTACCGGTCCAGCAGACGTCCCAGTTCCTCGGCCGTCATTCCGCTCATCGCCGCCTGCCGCGCTCGCCGCGGCCGACGCCGTACATCCGGGTCGCTCAGCGAGTGTCGTATGGGTTGTTCAAGCCGTCATCGTGCGAACTATACCCAAGACACCGGCGGCCCGGCACTTTTTTCAGAAAATTTCGCTCCCCCCCGCATACATCAATCCACTCGGACCGGCCGCCGGCCAGCTCGCCGGGCCGGAGCCCCGGTCTGAGTGAGCTAGACCGACGTCCCTCGCGCGTACATCACGACACTTGGTCCGGCCGCCTGCCAGCTCGCCTGGCCGGAGCCCCGGTCTGAGTGAGCTAGAAAAAATCGCAAGCCCCAAACTTTTGAGGCTTGCGCGACTGTCGGGTGAGCAATGCAAAGGCTCAGCGAGGTTTCTGGCGGGGGAAACCGATCTTACCGAGAGCGTCGTAGACTTCTTCGAGCGTTTTTTCGCCGAAGTTCGAGATGCTCAGCAGTTTCTGAGGAGTTGAGTTCAGCAGATCGCGGACGGTGAAGATGCCTTTTTCTTCGAGGCAATTGGTAGTGCGGACACAGAGTCCGATTTCCGCGGTGCTCAGGTCGAGCTTCGCCAGCAGATCGCGTCGTCGTTCTTCTTCAGCACTGACCGGGATGCGCGTCACAGCCATGGGGGCTCCCTCCCAAAAAAGCCAACTCAACTACCGGCCGGTCTCCATCGACCACCGGGACGGCCGACTGTTATACCCCGACTCGCTGAAATCGCCAACTCCCACCCGAGGTCGCACCTACCTCCGCGTCCTCGAATATTGTGGTGCAGGCGTCCCGCCTGCCTCTATTGTGGTGCAGGCGTCCCGCCTGCCTCCGTGTCCTCCGTGTCCTCCGTGTCCTCCGTGTCCTCAAGGTCCTTACCATGCTCACCGTGCTATCGCTGCTAGCATCTCCGCGGAGGTAGGTGCGACCTCCGCGGAGGTAGGTGCGACCTCCGGTGAGATGCTATCGCTGCTAGCATATGTACGGATTCAACTGCGACCTCCGCGTACGTCGCGGCTGTGGCGCATCAGCCGTTGACGCCCGTGCTCAGCCCCCAGCCCCCAGCCCCCAGCAGGCCAGACGCCCGCACCACAACGTCGGCGCGATCTGCGGCCTGCTATCGCTGCTAGCATCTCCACGGAGGTAGGTGCGACCTCCGTGGAGGTAGGTGCGACCTCCGGTGAGGTGCTATCGCTGCTAGCGTTTGTGCGGAGGCAAGTGCGACCTCCGGGATTAGCCGAACAGACCGGTGACGGCCTTGGCTTTCACCAGCTCGCGAGGCTGGTTCAAGTGGTTCATCACAATCGTCTCGGGATCGATCCCGAACGCATGATAGACCGTCGCCAACAACTGGATCGGATGCACGGCGTCCTCCAGCGGTCCAGATCCCGTCTGGTCCGACTTGCCATGCACATAGCCCCGGCGAATCCCCGCCCCAGCCACACAGGCCGTGTAGCAGTAAGGCCAGTGGTCCCGGCCGTCGTCGCTGTTGCCGTTCCCCGAAGTGCTCACGCCCCGCTGAGGACTCCGGCCAAACTCACCCACCGCAATCAACAGCGTACTCTCCAACAACCCACGCTCATCCAAGTCGGTGATCAACGCCGACAAGCCCGTATCGAGCATCGGCGCCGACTGGTTCTTCATCCGCTTGCTCAAGTCGACATGCACGTCCCACGAATGGTTGTCCGAATTGGCCACCTTCGGCCACACGACCTCCACTACCCGCGTCCCCGCTTCCACCAACCGCCGCGCCAACAGACAGCTCTGGCCAAACGTGTTCCGACCGTACCGGTCCCGCACCGCAGCCGGCTCCCGAGTCAGATCAAACGCGTCCCGAGCTCGACCCGACACAATCAAATTCAGCGCCCGCTGGTAGTACTCGTCCAGATTATGCTGCGACACCGCCTTATCGAGCGCCGGCATCTGGTCGTTGATCAGCTCACGCAACCGGGCTCGACGCATCAATCGCTCAGGAAACACCTCCGGCCGCAGATTCAGATCGTCGATCTTGATCCGATCCATCTTGGCCATGTCCATGTCGTCGCCGTCGGGATACAGCGTGTACGGATCGTAGGCCTTCCCCAAGTAGCCCGCCGTGCCCCCCTTCCCTACCACGCCGCTCTCCTGCAACGGCCGCGGCAACATCACAAACGGCAACATCGGCTCAGTCGGCGGACGGAGCCGCACCAGGTGCGAGCCAAAATTCGGGAAATCCTTCGGACTCGGCGGCTCCAACTGGCCCGATGGACTCACCTTGTCCGTCGTGTAGCCCGTCATCATCTGGTAAATCGCCGCCGTGTGATTGAACAACCCGTTCGGCGTGTAACTCATCGAACGAATCATCGTGAACCGATCGTTCACCTGAGCCAGCTGGGGCAACAATTCAGTGAACTGCACCCCCGGCAACTTGGTCGGAATCGGCTTGAAGACGCTCCGCACGTTGTCCGGCACGTTCTCCTTCGGATCCCACAAGTCGAGATGGCTGGGACCACCCTGCAAATAGACCAGGATCACGTTCTGAGCTTTCCCCCAGCCGGGGCTCGTCTGAGCACCATCGCTGGCCGCATGAGCCTGCAGCCTCAGGATGTTGCTGAGCGAAAGCCCCAGCATCCCCGCCCCACCAACTCGCAGCAGATCGCGCCGAGTGGGACGAAGGTGATTGTCACACAGATCCTTGCCAGGATTGCCGGGGATGCGCAACATGCGTCGTCTCCTTAAAACGCGATCAATGGTTAAACAGAAATGCCGGGCTGTTGATCAGGGCCCACGCCAGATCCTGAGCGGCCGTCAGTCGCTTATGCTGCAACTGTTGCTCGCTGGTCGCCACCCGCTGTCGCAATCGCAACACATCGGGATCAATCGTCACCGGAGTCTCAGCCTGCGCCAAGGCTCCCTTCAACTGCTCGAATCGCTCGTCGGGCGGGATCGGACGCTGAGCCTCGGCCAACGCCTTCTGCAACTCCTGATACGGTCGGGAATGCTGCAGGAAATATGCCTTCAGCGTCTCACGTTGAGCGTCCGTCCGCGCGTCGGCTGCCACACCCAGCACAGCTCGCACAGCTTCGGGCTGACCCGGATCCAGTGGCGTGGGGCTCGAGGTTACCGCCAAGCGGAATCGGCCCAACGCATGCTGGCCGCTGGTGAAATTCTGCTGCAGCGTGAACTTCAGCAGGGCCCCCAAACCCGGCTTCAACGGTTCCTTCAACTCAAACGTCGCCACATGCGACTGACCTGCCTGCGGTGACACTGCCCAGCCATTGCTCGCATCCGGCGCCTGCCCATCAATGGCCGTCGCCACCGCGTAGCCGTCCTGACTGAAGTCGGCCTGAGCATTCGCCAGGCCCACGTCCTGCAGCGGACTGCTGTCGACTCGCCAGAGCCGGACCGCTCGCACTTGCATTGAACCGGCCTTCGTATCGGGATCCCAGCGCAATCCCGTCAGGTCGCCACCGCTGACAAAGTAAGCTCGATACTTCAGCCACCTGCCCTGACCGCTCATCGCCACCGGCACCGATCGCTCTTCGGCGAACTCACCGGCCGCGGCCGTCGTCCAGTACAACCGACCGTCCGCCACACCGTCGACCTTGGCCTGCCATTCCACAGCGAACAGTGACCCGCTGGCGGTCACCGGATGAATCAATTGCGGGTCGGCTCCCGAGCTGGTGACGTTCAGCACACCGTTCCGCCACTCGGCTTGCACATCGCCCTTAGATTGCCAGTCGTGGGCTGCTTGAGCAAAATCCCACGCGGCCACTTCGGTCTCCGGCGACGTGGACAGATCGGCCGATTGCACTTGGAACTCGCTCAGCACAAAGTTGCCGTCACCTGACCGGCCGGGCCCCGACTTGGGGAGCCGCTCGTCGGCCAGCGCTTCGATGCGCACACCGGTAATCTGCGGCAGGTACGACTCCACAGTGAACTCGTAGTTGCCGCGGCCGATATCACCCGTTGCCAGCACCGACAGATCGGGTTGCTTTTCAAGTTTGGTGCCTCCGGTCGCCACGAGTTGCAGCGGATCGAGCACAACCCATTCGGTCCCGACCGCACCGGCCGATTCCCACGTCCGCAACTGTTCCGGCAGGTTCGCCAAGTACTGATCCAGAGCGGTCTGAGCTGCCGCGATCCGTTCGTCGCGTTCTCGCTGCAATTGATCCCATTGTGGCTGGTGATCGGCACGATACGATTCGAGTTCGGCCTTCGCCTTCTCAATCCGCTCGTCGCGCTGCCGCTGCAGATCGGCTTCAATCGGACTCCAATCGCGTTCGGCGGCTGCCAATTGTTCCTGCAGAGCCCGATGATCGACGTCGATCCCGGTCATGAGATCCAATGCCGCTTGCAGCTCGACCTCAGAGGCGGGCCGATTCAGGATTCGCATGAACAGTTCCTGGAACAGTGCACGGTCGTCGGCCATCGACTCGACGAGCTGGCTGATTCCGTTCCGTTCATTGCCGATGGCCTCACCCACCGTCGCACCGCTGACCAGGGCCATCACCGGGCCCAGTTGCAGGTCGTTGGACCGTTCGCATTCGCAGGCACTTTCGCGCGGTGGCTGACCAAGATTCCCCAGGAAGCCGTCGGGCAGTTTGATGCCGACGTCGGGCAACGCAGCCGCTCGAGTCCCCTCAGCCAGACCGGGGAAATGAGAATGCGATCCAGTAACTGACTGAATGGCATCGTAAAGGACTTCGGCGGGAAGCCGTCGAGCCTTGGCGTGTGAGAAATTGATCGAGTCGTCTTCGTTCCAGGCGTTCGAGGCGATCGACAGCTGATACGTCCGTGACTTGCAGATCGTCCGCACCATGTGCTGAACGTCGAACCCGCTGCGGATAAACTCGTCAGTCAGCCACTGCAACAACTCAGGGTTCGTCGGCGGATTGCCAGCGCGGATGTCATCAATCGGCTCGATGATGCCGGTACCCAGCAGATAGCCCCACAGTCGATTGACATAACTCTTGGCAAAATACGCGTTGTCGGACGACGTGATCCAGCCGGCCAACTGCTGACGGCGGGGAACTTCACTGGCCGAGTTGTAGCTGGCCGGGAACGGTACGGCCGGCGGCGCGATGGCCCCCGTCCGCTCGTGCTTCACTTCCCCCTCACTTCGGTCGACAACCATTTCATACAGCGGCTTAGGCGCCTCGACGTCCGTTCCACCAATTCGCCGATCGCCACTGGCCGGATCGGTTTCCAATCCAACCTGCGCGAAATAAGCCGACAGCTGGTAATACTGATCCTGCGTCCATCGCTCAAACGGATGGTCATGGCACTTGTTGCAGTTGAAACGAGTCGCCAGGAACAGATGTGTCGTATTCTCCATCATCTCGTCGGGCGACCGCAGAATCTTGTAGTAAGACGCTGCCGGGTTCTCTCGATTCGAACCCGAGGCGGTCAGAATCTTGCGAGCAAACTCATCATAGGGCGTGTTCCGAGCGATCTCGGAGCGGATCCATTCGCGAAACGACGCGGCTCCTTCCGGACCCAAAAACTTGCCGTTCACCTGCAGCAGATCAGCCCACTTGCTGGCCCAGTGCTCCACATACTCGGGGCTCCCTACCAGCTTGTCGATCAGTTCATCTCGCTTCAGTTGCGCCGGGCGCGAATCGCCGACAAACTGACGCACTTGCTCCGAAGTCGGCGGCAGACCCGTCAAGTCGAGATAGATTCTCCGGATGAACTCGTAATCGTCGCACAGTTCCGACGGGAGGATTTTGTTCCGCTTCCACTTCGCCGCAACGGCCACGTCGATCGGATTGTTCGCCGGCTGGTCAGCCCACACGAATCCGCTGCGGTCGCCCATCACCGTGACGGTCGTCGCCGCGTAAGCCCCTTCGTAGCGGACCAGGACCGGCGCTTCGCCGCGACGGAGTGATTCAAAGAGCCCGCCCGCGCCCGGGACGGCCTTCAGCACTTCCGTGTTGCCGCTGTCGAGAAACGCCTCAGACGTCACATCGCGCTGACGACCATCAGCGTACGTCGCCACCACGCGCAGTTGCTGAAAGCTGCCGATCTGCTGAATCGCTGGATTGACCGGAGTCACCGTCAGCGATTTGACGCGAGGAGTCGACAGATCGAGCTGAGCGCCATCGGCAATCCAGGCCCGCAATAAGCGGTAGTAAGAGCTGTCGGGCTGAGTCAGCTGACCTCCTTGATGCGGCACGCTGGCGGTTGCCTTGAGCAACATCAGGCTCTGATCGGGCGAAGCCAGATTCACGCGTCGCGATCCCAAGTCGTCTGTAAACGCCCGCACGTCATAAATCGGGTCGTAACCGCGGAGCGAAAGCTTGAACCCGTTCTTGCCGTCCTTCGATCCATGGCACGTCCCCGCGTTGCAGCCCATACGAGATATCACGGGCATCACGTCGCGCACGTAGTCCGGATGGATGCCTCCCGAGAGCTGGCCGACCGTCACCGGCACCGAAATCTGCTGACCGTTCCAAGTGGCCGTCAGCTGAGCCTGACCGGCGGCTCGCGGTGTGACTTTGCCCGTCGGACTGATCGCTACCACCGGGTCTGCGCCGGAATACTCAACCCATCGAGTGGCATCGATCGTAGCTCCGTCGGGCAAATCGGCCGTCACCACCAGTTGAGCGTAGTCGCCCGCTGAGTCGAGCTGGATCGTCGCCGGCTCAACTCGCAATCGGCTGATCTGAGGCAATTCGGCAGGAGCAGCCGGTGCAATGGCGGCTACCGTTTCCGCCGCCGCGGCACTCGTCTCGACCGACGACTGCTCGGACTGCGGCTGAATCTCCACCGGCATGAACTCACTAACGATTGAACCGTTGGCCGTGTCGATGACGCGAATCTTGCCATCGCCACCACCGGCCGCCAGTCTGGTGCCATCGGGGCTGAATGCCACCGCGTAGATTCCACAATCGACGGGGATCTCCGCGATCGTCTTCACACCGTTGGCGAAATGCTGCTTGAGTGCCTGATTCTCTTCCGCCGAGCGAGCGTGTGTGGGCTTCACCAGGATGCCCCGGATGTTCTCGGGAATCTCGAGCTCAGCCGCAATCCCAAAGATCTTGATCATCCCTTTGCCATTGAGACTGCTGCCGGCCGCGATCCGCGTCGCGTCGCGGCTGTAGTCGACCGAAAAAACGCGACCTGGCAGACCGGGGAGTTCCCACAGCAAATTCGCGTCGTCACCGATCTGACGAGTCGTCGTGCGGTGCATCTGGTAAATCTTCGGAACACCGTCGGCTCCCCCGAACAAAATCGCGTCACGCAGCGGATGCCGCACGACGCTGGTGATGCCCCCCTTCAGTGCACCGGGCGTGATCGAGGTGATGTTGTCGACAAATCGCTCGGTTCCGACCTCAATCAACTTGGCCGTCATGTCGCGGCCGACCGACACCAGATGCTTGCCGTCGGCTGAGAACGTCGTGTCGAAGACCCAGTCGTTGTGTGAGCCCTGAAACAGGACCTGTTTGCCGGTCTCTGCATCGATGGCTCGGACCGAATTGTCGGCACAGCCAAACGCCACGAGTTTCTGGTCGGGCGACCAGCTGACTCCATACACGGTGTCGAAGGTGATCGGCAGTGACAGCGTCAACGACTTGGCCGGTACATCCCAGATCTGAACCTCTCCCATCCGCGCCGGCGAACCGGCAGCGACTGCCAATCGCGAGCCGTCGGGTGAAAACTTGACCGACTCGATTCGCTCTGACATGCCAATCAGCCGCGCGGCCAGACCGCTACCGTCGGCTCGGTGCAACAGCACTTCGTGGAAACCCGACACCGCCAACAGCTGACCGTCGGGCGAAAAGTCGAGCGACGTGATCACCGGCGCACGACCGTACTTGGGCGGATGATCGGCGTCATACGCTGGCTGAGTGCTGGCCGGAGTGTCGTCGGTCGCACCTTGGGAAATCCAGCGGCGGATCAGGCCGATCTGATCCTCGTTCAGCGGACTCCCTTTCTTGGGCATCTCCGCCTGACCGTCGACTGGAGTGATCAACGCCAGCAGGCGGCTTTCGTCCGGTCGCGACGGGACGATGGCCGCCGACTGGCTCTCACCGCCGGCGAGCAGCTTCGGGAAGTCGGTCATCACGTACCCGCCTTCCGCCTTGGCCGGCTGATGGCAGCCCTGGCACTGAGCCTGGAAGATGGGGCGGATCTGGCGTGAGTAACTAACTGGCGGATCGGCGCTGGGGGGTGAGCCCTCAGGTTCGGCCGCACCCGTCGGGCCGGCGAACAACAGGGCCACCAGGGCTACGCAACCACAGATCGAGTGCCATTGGGTAGAACGGCGGCTGCGGCTAGGAGCGGGGTAAGTCAACGTTGTTCCCTCCCGTCAGGTATCCAAGTCACAACGCAGAGGCTGAAAAACCGCGGAGCGTGCCAGCTGGATCGGCGGCAGGCTTCGGACGGAGATCCAGTCGCGGCGGTCGGTGTGTCGTTAAGGCAGGCAGGTCAGCAGGCAGTTCGGGGCAGAATGCCAGTTCCCGGCCACGGCATAACCACCGGCCGATATCTCGACATCTCCCCCCGGCCCTTAGTCTGGCCGACCGGGGGTCCAAATTCAAGCAGAAAGTTGGTCGGGGCGGCGTCGAGCGGTGACGACGCGGGGGAGCTGGGCGAGGTCCTTGGTGACCACCGGCGGCTCGAAAATCGGATCGTCGGCGAACCACGATTCCACGTGCGGCTGGAGCATGGGGCTGATTTCGAGGATCAGCCAGCCGCCGGGGACGAGCCGCTGGGCCGCTTCGGCGACCAGCCGGCGGATGATTTCGTCCCCTCGCTCACCGCCGACCAGGGCCGAGCGGGGTTCGTGGTCGCGAACTTCCGGGGCCAGGCCTTCCCATTCGCCCTGGCTGACGTACGGCGGATTGCTGAGGATGAAATCGAGCTTCACGTCGGCGGGGAGTGGCTGGAGGAGATCGCCTTCGAGCAGAGTGACGCGATCGGCCACGGCGTGGCGTTCGACGTTCTGCCGAGCGATCTCCAGGGCGGCGGAGCTGGCGTCGATCGCCCACACGTGAGATTGGGGAATCTGTCGAGCGGCGCAGATGGCGAGGATACCGCTGCCGGTGCCGACGTCGACGATCTTCAGCGGTTCCTGCCGCAGCTGATGTTTCTTCACCAGATCGAACAGGCTGACGAGGACGAACTCGGTCTCGGGACGGGGGATCAGCACGTCCGGGCTGACCGTGAAATCGAGCGAATAGAATTCACGATGGCCAACGAGGTAAGCGACGGGCATCCCCTGAGCTCGTTGTTTGACAAGTTGCCGGTAGGCCTCGCGGAGTTCATCGGAGGCGACGGTGGCGAAGTCGGTGTAGAGCTGGATGCGGGACGAGCCGCGAGCATGAGCCAGCAGGACTTCGGCATCCAGGCGGGGCGAATCACCACCGTGCTTGGACAGGTAATCGGTGGTCCAGGTGAGGAGCCGTCCGATGGTCCAGGGCGTATCGTCGGTCATGTGAGTCGTCCGTCATTCATCAAGGTCCTGCATGTCTCCACGCAACTGCTGGCGATCGTGTTCGATCAGCGCATCGGTTACGGCTTGCAGGTCACCGGCCATAATTTGGTCCAGCTTGTACAAAGTCAAGTTGATGCGGTGGTCGGTCAGCCGGTTGTCGGGGAAGTTATAGGTCCGAATCCGCTGGCTGCGGTCGCCGGAACCGACGAGCGTTTTGCGTTCGGAGGACCGTTTCTGATCTTCCTGAGCCTTGAAGTGTTCGTACACGCGGCTTTTCAGAACGCGGAGTGCCTTGGCGAAGTTCTTGTGCTGGCTCTTTTCATCCTGGATAGCGACGACGATGCCCGTTTCGTAGTGGGTCAGTCGGACGGCCGAAGCCGTTTTGTTGACGTGCTGACCGCCGGGCCCGCTGGCGCAGAAGAGGTCCTTGCGGTAGTCGTCTGGCTTGATGTCGACTTCGACGTCTTCGGGTTCAGGGAGCACGGCGACGGTGGCGGCGGAGGTGTGGATGCGTCCCTTGGCTTCGGTCTCAGGGACACGTTGCACGCGATGTCCGCCACTCTCGTACTGCATTTCGCGAAAGACGCCGTCACCTTCCAGGGTGATCACGACTTCCTTGAATCCGCCCATATCGGACGGGCTGACGTACATGACTTCAAACTTCCAACCCTTCGCTTCCGCGTGCCGCTGGTACATCTCCATCAGATCGCGAGCGAACAGGGCGGCTTCTTCGCCGCCGGTGCCGGCCCGGATTTCCATCACGCAGCTGGCTCGGTTGGCATCCTCACCGCCGATGGTCAGGTCGAGGAGTTCCTGCCAGACTTTTTCCCGATGTTCTCGCAGCTGGGGCATTTCGAGCGCAGCCAGCTCGGCCATTTCCGAATCATCGCCTTCGGCCATCTGCCGAGCTTCTTCGATCTGCGAGATCAGCTGTTTGAACTGGCGGTACTTATTGGCCACACGAGCGAGCGATCCGTGTTCGCGCGCGGCGGCGGCCATGCGACCCGAGTCGGCCTGAACGGCCGGGTCGGACATTTGCCGTTCGAGCTCTTCGAACCGCGCCAGCTTTTCGTCCAGCATCTTGCGCATGGTGGCACCACGATCAGATCAAAAAAAGCGCCCGACGCCTGGAGAGGCGGTCGGGCGGTGTGTGGGGCTGCCGACAGCATGGGCTTGTTGAGCCGGCTGTCGGCCGATTCGCGCGAGGACTACTTGCCGGGCTTCTTCTTCTTCGTCTGCAAGCTGGCATAGCTCCCCTGCTGGAACTTCGTCTGAAACTTCTCGATGCGGCCCGCCGTGTCGACGTAGCGTAGTTTGCCGGTGTAGAACGGGTGGCATTCGCTGCAGATGTCGACCTTCAGCTCCTTGCGGGTGCTGCGGGTCTTGAACGCATTGCCGCAGCTGCAGCTGACCTGAGTGTCGAAATAACCGGGATGGATACCTTCTTGCATTGTTGCTGCTCCTCGCTTTGCGCCACCGGCTTGTGTACGGCGGCTTACCAGTATGTCAGTCTTCCAGCACTTCTTTTTCGCGCGTCTTGCCCAGGTCGACGACCAGATTTTCGAATTTCTTGGTCAGCTCCTGCACTTCGTCCTTCACCTGATCCCGCTCGTCTTCGCTGAGGATCTTGTCTTTCTCGGATTGATCAGCAGCTTTGTTGGCGTCGCGGCGGACGTTCCGGATCGAGACCTTGGCTTCTTCGCCCAGTTCTTTGATCCGGTTCACCATCTTCTTGCGGACTTCGGTCGACAAGGGCGGAATGTTGATCCGCACCACGCGGCCGTCGTTCTGCGGATTGAATCCCAGGTCGCCAGCGATGATCGCTTTTTCGATGTCCTTGATGGTCGACGGGTCGTAAGGCCGGATGACGATCTGCGTCGGTTCAGGAGCGCCGACCGAAGCGAGCTGCTTGATCGGAGTGGGCGAACCATAGACGTCAACTCGAAGCGAATCGACCAGACCCGGATTGGCTCGACCCGTTCGGATCCCTGCCAGGCTTTTCTTCAGGATCTCGAGGGCCTTCTCCATCCGCTCTTCAGCGTCCAGCAATATCTCCTCAGCATTCATGTCAGGTTCTTTCGCAGATGTTCCTCAAACACCTTGGGACGTTGTGGCCGCATGCCGTCGAGTTCCGCCAGCGACGACACATCCCAATTCACGCTCCAGCAGGCAGGTGCGTCAGCAGCGTTCCGACCGGCTCGCCGCGCACGGCCCGCACGATGTTTCCTTCTTTCTTGTAGTTGAACACCAGCACCGGCAAGCGATGCTCACGGCACTGAGTCACCGCCGTGTGGTCCATCACTCGGAGATTGCGTTCCAGTACCGTCGAATAATCGAGTTCGCGGTAGAGCACGGCGTGCGGGTTCTTCTCCGGATCGTCACTGAAGACTCCGTCGACCCGCGTCGCCTTGAAGACGGCTTGGGCTTCGAGCTCCAGGGCCCGCTGAGTGGCGGCCGTGTCGGTCGTGACAAACGGGCTACCCGTCCCCGCCGCCAGAATAATGATCCGGCCCTTTTCCAGGTGCCGATGAGCTCTTCGGCGAATGTACGGCTCAGCCACGCCGTCCATGCGGATGGCGGTCATCAGCCGCGTCTGGCACCCCAGCGATTCCAGGGCGTCCTGCAAAGCCAAACCGTTGATCACGGTCGCCAGCATCCCCATGTAGTGCGCGGTGGCTTCCTGAATGCCCGACTGGGATCCTTTGAACTGAGCCCCACGCAGGATGTTGCCGCCGCCGATCACCAGCGCCAGCTCGCAGCCGATCTGGCGCGCTTTGTAGACCTGCCGAGCGATGTCCAGCACTTCGTTCATGCTGATCCCACGCTCGCCTGCCGCACTGAAGCTCTCGCCCGACAACTTCAATACGATGCGCCGGTACTTCGAGCCCGTCTCGCCCGGTAGAGTGTTGCTGGTCATGCGACGGCATTTCCTTCGTGGTCGTCCTCAGCCGCAGACGGTTGTCGTTGCGGCTTGAGCCCGATGCGAGTTATTCCTTGCCCAGTTCCCAGTGAGCGAACCGGACGAGCTTCATGTTGTTCGCCTTGGCGTACTGTCCGACCGTCTGCTTGTCGTCCTTGACGAACGGCTGTTCAGCCAGCACCGTCTCGGCGTAGAAGTTCCGCATGCGGCCGTCGACCATCTTGTCGATGATGCTGTCCGGCTTCCCTTCAGCCTTGGCGGCCGCCGTCAGAATTTCACGCTCCTTGGCGATCAGAGCCGGATCCAGCTCGTTGACCGTCACCGACTTCGGACGCATGGCCGCCACGTGCATGCAGACGTCCTTGGCGACCTCGTCCTTGCCACCTTCGACTTGCAGCAGCACACCGGCCACCGTCCCCGAGTTGTGGAAGTAGGCTCCGCAGGGACCTTCAAATCGCACCAGGCGGCCGACGTTGAAGACCTCGCGGATGCGGTTGAACAGATCGTCGCGCACTTGACGCAGCGTCTGGCCCGGCTTGCTCGGCGACGGCTGGTCCAGCAACGCTTCGCCATCCGCAGCACCCGGACCAGTCGCCAGCTGACGAGCCAGGTCGTCGGCCAGTTGGATGAATTCTTCGTTCTGAGTCACCGGGGCGCTCTCGCACTTCAGCTCGACCATCGCCCCAACTGGCTTGTCGAGACCCGCGTACAGCCCCATCCGGCCGAACGACGTCTCACGGTCGCTCCGCTTTTCCATCGTCTTCAGGCCCTGCTTGCGCAGCCAGTCAATCGCATCCGACTCGATGCCATTGCACTCAGTCAACGCCTTCTTGCAGTCCATCATCGGCAGACCGGTTCGCTCACGCAGCGCCTTCACTGCAGCAGCGGTAATCTCAGCCATCGCTCGCTTCTCCCCTCGTGCTCAACTCAATCCACGTGTTTCTGGTCAATTCAGATTCGTCAGCCAAGTTCGTTTGGCCAGGTTTTTGCGGCCAGCGTTCTACTGGCCCAAGCCGTGTTCTCTGGTCACGACCCGCCGTCAATGACACAGGTCGCTCCCCAAAATGCCAACAGTCCGATCCGCCACGCGTACCGGACTGTGCAAAATGTGTTCGTATCACAGATGCTCAGCTTTTCAGCCCCTCATCATTCCCCCGCCAGCCGGTCAGCTGAACGAGCCGGTGAGTGGCTGAACCGGCTGAGCTCAACCCTGGCTGGCAGCCATCTCGCTCAATCCGCCCCGCTCGCCCTTGAGCGTGGTCGGGATCGTCTTGCGGCCTTCGGCCACCGCGTCCGCCAGTTCGGTCACAATCAGCTCAATCGAACGAATGCCGTCGTCGTTGCCCGGAATCGGCAGATCGACGTCGTCCGGATTGCAGTCCGTGTCGATCAGCGACACCGTGGCAATCCCCAGCTTCTGAGCTTCACGCACGGCGTTCTTTTCCTTGCGCGGATCGATCAGCACCAGGCATTCCGGCAGCCGCGTCATCGTCCGCATCCCGTTCAGGTTGCGGAACATCTTGCGGTATTCCCGGTTCAGCGACGACTGCATCTTCTTCGAATAAGCCGACAGCTCGTCACCCTTGAGGATCGACTCCAGCTCTTCCAGACGAGCCATCCGGCTGCGAATCGTCCGGAAATTCGTCAACGTGCCGCCCAACCATCGGTCATTCACGTACGGCATCCCGCAACGCTCCGACTGATGCTGGATCGTGTCCTTCGCCTGCCGCTTGGTACCGACAAACAACACGATACCGCCGCCAGCCGCTACCTGCGAAAGATACTTCTTCGCACGCAGCAGACCGCGAATCGTCTCGCGGATGTCGATCACATGGATCAGGTTCTTCCGTCCAAAAATGTACGGAGCCATCTTGGGGTTCCAGCGACTGGCGCGGTGCCCAAAATGTACCCCCGCTTCGATCAACCGTTCGGCTAACGAATCCGACACACGCAGACTCCTGCTCATACTGGCGTTTAGCTCTTGACCCTCGAATCCCGCAAATCTATCAGCTTGATTTCCAAGGGTCAATCCGTCCGGCAACGACCACCAATCCTGCCCAACCCACCGGCCGATCCGTCCCAATCAATAGCCGCCATAATTACCCCCCTAGAGGTGGTCTTGGTTGGCGGGTTGCGGGATGAGCGCCGGATGGGCTGAGCGGTCCGACGCTATAATCGGCCCACCGGATCACCCCGGCCCATGTTTTCTCTCCACCCCAGTCGATTCAGAATGCCCCGGTCTTCGCAGAAAGAGTCCCATGTCCGGTCACTGGCTTTACTCTCGCTCCGAACAGACTCGACCGACTGGCTATCCGATCGCCCGATCCGTCGCCCTCTGGCTCTGCCCGATGCTCGGACTCCTCGCCATGACCGGGGCGAACGCCAGCCGTGGAGCTGAACCGGTCCAGCAGAACGCTGAAGTTCGGCCCAGCCTCAAGGTCCGGCTGACCGGCCCCCGAGCGGCTGAAGACCGCTGGCAACTGATCGAACTGGCCAGAGCCACCCCAGCCGGGCCCGAAAATGAAGAACAGCCCGGCGCCGAATCACCGCCTGGCAGCGAAGGACCGTCGGCAGCGACCACGACGGCCCACGAGTCGGCCCGCGCAGCCGCTCGCCGCAGCGAACTCCATTTCCACTCGAACTTCGGAATTGGTGGAGCCACGGTCGAGTCGACGGCTGAAGGGCAAGCCGGCGCTGAGCCTCAACCGTTGACGCTGGTGTTGCACCTGAAGGGGCTCGAACAGCTGACGCTTAAGTCCGGCGACCTGGAGTTGCGGCTGGCGGTCGGCCATGCGGCCCCCTGGACGACGCGAGTCTCGAAACTGGGACGGGACCGGGCCGAGTCGCCGCTGGATCCGGCCGACCCGCTCATGCCGCACGTCGAGTGCGAGACCGAACCGGCGAGTCATTCGCCGGCGGCGGTGCGGGCGTTCCGCGTCGAGCTGCCGGCCGAACTCCGGCCACGCCCCGACCGGCCGCTGACCGTCCACTGGATCGACTTCTTCCGCCAGTGACCCCCCCTCTACCGACCACTCAATGCCCCCCCCACACCATCCCGGAGGTCGCACCTACCTCCGCGGTGTTTAGCAGAGTCACGGAGGTAGGTGCGACCTCCGCGGAGGTAGGTGCGACCTCGTTGGCGCGGCGGGGGGTGGTCGGTATGGCTGGTGGAGGGGGGCGGTGGAGAGGGAGCGGTGAACGGGGTGGTGTCGGGGAGGCGGTGGTCAGCTGTAGCGGCGGAGGTAGGAGGTGACGTTCAGCTTGCGGGCGGTGTTCTCGGAGGTCATGTAGCGGATCTTGCCGAAGATCGGACGCTCGGGGCCCCAAGCCCGATCGTAGCGGCCCAGCGTCCAGAAGATGCCGCTGTACGAGTTCGGATTGCGGCCGTCCAACGCGTACTTGTTGTTCAGCTCAATCATCACCGCCAACGCCTCGCGCGGGCTCGCCGACCAGTGCAGAATCTTCTTCCCCCACAACATCCGCAAGTAATTGTGCATCCGACCCTCACTCATCAGCTGCCGCTGAGCCGCGTTCCAGAGCCGGTCGTGAGTCGCCGCCGACTCGAATTGCTCCAGGTCATAGACGTACGGCCGCTGGTCCCGAGCATGCTGAGCCAAAGTCGTCTGCGCCCAATCGGGGAGCGACTCGTATTGATCGTAGTCCCCCCGCAGCGAGCTCATGTTGTAGCCCAACTCCCGCCACGTGATCACTTGATCGAGAAACGCCTCCGCTGCCGCCGACGCTCCCCACCATCCACCAGCACTCCCCGTCGGCTTGGCCGCTACTCGTTTCGGCGTCCACTCGGACCGTTCCAGCAACTGCTGCACGACCTGGTGCGAGCTGATATGCCCAAAGTGCAGATAAGGCGACAGACCGCTCGTCGCCTCCGTATCGGGATCGTTGCGGTCGGTGTCGTAGTGAGTGAGCCGCCGGGTGAGAAACTCCGCCAGCGACCGCTCAGCCTCTTCCCAGCCTCCACGCTGATCGACCGGGCTCACCTGCCAGTCCAATGGCAACCTGGACCACCAATCGGGCAAGCCAGTGGCTCCAACGTCGAAGGCCGGCCAGCGAGCGACCAGATCGTCGGCCAGCCGCACGGGCTCCACCCGCGGCAAGCCCCGCAACGGCTCAGCCACCGGCCCGTCACTCAAGTGATCCAGCACCACTTGCTGCACGAACCGACGAAACGAATGAGCCACGGTAAAGACGCGGTCCGTGATCCTCAGTGGCAGTATCCCATTCGAGTCGACCGCTTCCAGACGCACCGTCAGGTCGCCCGCCGCCGCCTGTACCATCTGCGGCAGAAAGAAGCACGGGAAATCGTCGGTCACCACCACTGCCGCATCTGCCGCCAAACGAGCCAACAGACCGCGTCCCTCACCCCGCGCCCGCTCCACATACGGAAAGTACGTCACTCCACCCCGCTGACGCTCAATCGCCGCCGCGTTCGCGCGCATCCCCTGCACAATAAACTGGTGAAGTCTGGGGCTCGCCCAGCGATAGTCGCATCGCAGCGGTTCGAACACCACCAGCGGCAGTCGCAACGCGGCCGCATGTTCCACCGCTCGCTGCAGGCTGAAATTCCACCCCGGCCGGCGGAAGGCGATCATCCAGTACAGCACGTACCGGCCATCGTTGCGCACCGGCCCACCATTGACGCTCCGCACTCGAACCGCCGGCACCGAACTGCCGGCCGCTCCACGCGTCGCAAACGAATTCTTCGGCGCCATGCTGCTGAGCCTGTTCGTCAGTCGGCCAGACGATAGAGATGGGACTTGGTGCGGACGAGGAGCGAATCACCGATCACGGCCGGCGAGGACATGCAGCCATCGTCGAGCTGGTTCGTGGCCAGCACCTTGTACTGGCGATCGGCTTGGACCACGGTCGTCGTCCCTTCCTCATTAAAGAAATAGACTCGGTCACCGGCGCGGAGCAGTGACGACGAGTAATTCCCGCCCAGCCGTTCGGCCCACACGCGTTTCCCCGTGTCGGCTTCCCAACAGCTGGCAACGCCCGCGTCGTGGACTCCGAAGAGCAACCCCTGATAGAGCACGGCCGACGGCTTCGATCCGACCGATTGAGTCTGTTTCCAGACGACGTGGCTGTCGGTCACATCACCGCGCCCATCAGGACGAACGGCCCACAGATCGGCTTTGCTGAACCCCGTATTCACAAACAACAGATCGCCGCGAAACAGCGGTCGAGCAGTCGCCGAAAACGTATCGTAACGCACTCGCCAAATCTCCTCGCCAGTCCGCGGATCGAGCGCCAGCGTCGCCTTGGACGTGGGGCTGATCAGCTGCCAGCCGTCGCCGACTCGGATCAGTAATGGCGTACAGAAGGCCTTCTTCAAATCGCCGTCATCCGTCCCATACTCAATGTCACGGTCGCGTTTCCAGACAGTTCGTCCCGTACGCTTGTCGAGCGCCACGACGTACTGAAAGTCAAATCCGTCGTAATGAACGATCAGCAGATTGTCGAACAGAATCGGCGAGCTGCCCGGACCGCGAAAGTGCTCGCACGGCAGGTCGCGCCGCTGCCACACTACCTGCCCCGTACGGCTGTCGACGCAGGCCGTACCATAGCTGCCGAAATGCGCATACACGTGACGCTCATCGACCGTCGGCGTGCACGAGGCGTAACTGTTCGTCGCGTGAATCTCGCTGACCTTGTCGTTGTCAAACAAGTGAATGTCGTGGACCAGACGGCCCGTCGCGAAATCGACTCCCAGCAAATCCATCCGCTTGCCGTCGGGCGTGGCCGTCGTGCACCACACCGTCGACTCATCCCAGGCCACCGGTGACGACCAGCCTCGGTCGTGCAGTGCCGTCTTCCACACCACATGCTCCGTCTCGCTCCATCGCACTGGCAGCCGCGAATTGTCCGTCGACCCTTCCCCCTGTGGACCACGGAACTGCGGCCAGACCCCTGGCTGCACCCAGACCAGCGGAGCTGCTGCCGACTCTTTGGACACCGCCGACTCTGGGGACCCAGCTCGCTCTTTCGCCACCGGAGTCTGAGCCAGCAGCGGAGCACCGACGGCGGCGAGCAGCCAGCAGACGATCACTCGACCGACTCGATTTCCACGCACAGACGACGTCACGTTCACTCAGCGGTCCTCCCACCGTCGCTCCATCTGGCGACTGCCGGTTCGAGCCTAACGGATCGGGGCGCGGTTTTCCACCCATCGGCCCCACACCTGGCACGGCGCCCCGGCCCTGCCCCCGTTCGGTCGCCGGAAGATTAGAATCTGGGCGGCACGGCTGGAAACGGAGGCACACAATGGCACGGAATGAGCAACTGATTCGGCAACACAAGCTGCTGCAGATCCTGGAACGCTACCGCTACGGACGGTCCCTGAAAGATCTCCGCGATGAACTCGTCGAAGCGATGGGGTTGGGGAATCTCCACGAACGGAGTGTGCGCCGCGACCTGCAGGCGTTGCAGGCCGCCGGATTCGACCTCGACACCCACGACACGCAGTCGGGCCGAGTCTGGCGGCTGGGGCCCATGTTCCGCCGCTCCCACGAACTGACCGTCTCCGCCTCAGAACTCATCGCCCTGTCGATGGCTCGCGACCTCATGCATCCGCTGGTCGGTACCCCCTTCTGGCACGCCCTCGAAACGTTCTGGAATAACGTCCGCCAGCAGCTCCCCGATCCCGTCTGGAAACACTACGAAAAATATCGACGAGCCATCGCGGTACGGGGCATGCCACACAAATCGTATGACGCTCAGCAAGGAATGCTGCGCACCTTGCACCGCGCCATCCAAGAACATCGCGTGACGGAGATCGACTATCAGAGCCTCGGGCAGAAGCGACCCGGCCGCCGGCGGATCCATCCCTACGGCATCGTGTTCTATGAAGGGAGCCTGTACGTCGTGGCTTGGAGCGAAGCAGCCAGCACGAACTCAGCCAAGAAAGCCGACGCTGCCGCTAACTCCGCCAACTCCAACGACTCCGCCAGCTCTGCCTCCGCCAGTTCCGGCTCCGCGGGAATCCGCCACCTGAAGCTCGACCGGTTCCATCACGCCTTAGCACTCGACGAATGGTTCACGCCTGACCCTGAGTTCTCGCTGGAGAATCATTGGAGCGGCAGTCTGGGGATCTTCGCAACCGGCACCACGCGCAAGTATCACCTCCGGCTCAGCCCTCACGCCGCCGCCTGGGTTCGCGAAGACCCGTGGCATCCCGATCAGAAGCTCGTCGAACACCCCGACGGGAGCGCTGAGCTGACCGTGCCAGCGGCGCACGAGATGGAGATCCTGCCGCGAGTCCTGGCGCTTGGCGCCGACGCGGAGCTCCTCGGTCCCGCTCCAGCTCGCCAACGACTCAGCCAGATTCTCACCGAGATGGCAGGTCAGTACGCGGAATGACCGTCCCACCTCCGGACACTCCCGCAGCGTTGATCGGCGCACCGCTTGCAGGCGCACCGCTCGTCGGCGCACCGCTTGGCGGAGAGGAACTGCCAGGCGGAGTGATCGGCAAAGTGGGGAGGACGGATTTCAGGTCGGTCCACAGCGTCCCTTGGCCAGCGTAGACGAGCCGCAGGTCCATGGTCTCCGGAAGCCCGTCGGCGAACTGCCACAGATTGAACGCTTCGCCCGAACCGAACGCGCGGACGGCCAGATCGAACTTCTCGGACTTGGCTTCCTCCAGCAGTTTCTGGCTGGTGGCCGAAGCTTGGCCGACGACGACTTTTTTCTGCGCCGCCAGCTCGGCGATCTTGCGTTCAACCAACGCCACCTGCCGTTCGGTTTCAGCGGCAATCTCCTTGGACTCCCGCTGGCCCTCAGCCAACTTGGCTGCCTTGAGCCGTTCGGTGTCGACTCGCACGCGTTCCGACTCCAGCTCCACAATCCGCTCCGCCTCGCGCAGCTTACCTTCCGTCTCGGCGGTGATTTTTTCCTGTTCGCGAGTCAATTTCGTTTCGTCAGCGATGTAGCCGTTCTGGATCGGGACACGAACTTCCTGCGGAATGTAGATGTGCCGGACGAGACCGTACATCAGCGAGAGATTTTTTTCGGCCAGCACTTGCCGGAACTGCTCGGTCATCGCTTCCTGAAACTGCTGGCGCGACTGGCCGACCAGCAGTTCCACGGCCGAATGTCGTGAGCCGTTGATCCGACTGATGCTCTCCGCTTGAGGCAACACCACCTTCAGCTCGGCTTGGTCAATGTTGCCGAACGTCCGTACCAGCTGCGGTGCTTTATCCGGCATGACGCCCCAGACGGCCGTGAAGTCGAGGTAGATGGTGAAGCCGTCGTTCGAGGGGAACTTGATCCCGCTGCCGTCCAGCGGAATCGGTTCACCGCTTTCATCCAGAATGATCTGCTGGCCGTCCATCCGCTTTTCCACCGCGAGGCTCGATTCGCGATAGCCGATATCGACGATGTCGACCATTTGTTCCTTGGGGTTCAGGAAGTAGAGTCCTGGCGGAAGGACCTTGTCCTGCAGACCGCCGCTGGCCGCGTCCGGATTGCGAGCACTCATGTTGGTCACTACGCCGACGCTGCCGGTCGGAATGGGGAGCCAGCCGCTGTACTTGGTCTGAGTGCCGCTGGGGAGACTGAGCGTCTCGATCACTTCCACCGAGAATCCGTACGGGTTGATCCGATAGCGTCCCGGGCCTAGGACTCGCCGCAGCGTGCCGCGCGACGTGGCTCGCTGCGGACCCGTCAGCTCACCATCCACCAGAAACTCACCGGACGGCAGATCCTGTCCCAGGTTGCTGCGCACCAGTCCGAGTTTGCCGGGAGGGATGATCGTGTCGGCGACCAGCTGCGTCTGCCACCAGATGGGGCAATAGAAGTGCCGTCCCGGGCCGGGCATCTGCTCCAGCACACCCGCTCGGCCATCCTCCGCGTAGCTCCCAGGCTGATCCTGCGGTCGAGCCAGACCGAGCATGCCGCGGACGACCGGGCCTCGGTAGCGCAGCAGCAAGCTGTAGCCTTCCGGGACGTAGACTCGGGTCCAGAACCAGGCGACGTTAGCGGCGACCAGCATCAAGATCAGCAGGGCCGTGATCAACCGACGAATCGTGTGGGGGCGCACGGGCATATCGGATCCCTTGTGGCGAGTGACCTTACGGTTGCTGAGCGGGAGTCGAGTCGGCTTCGGCCTGCACTTCAGCCTGCACTTCGGTGATCGCTTCGTTTCGAGCGGCGGTTGGGAGTGCCGGAATGACCCCGCTGGGCGCCTGAGTCGGTGCGGCGTATTGCTTGAAGACATCCATGATCGGGCTGTCGGCCGTGTTGACCATCATTTGCCGGAAGGCGGGGGCCAGTTTGCGCAGCATGACCCACCGAGCGTACTCGGCCCCTTGTCCCTCGAAAGCCTTCACGGCCTTTTCCCAGCCGGCAGCGGTCGCCGCATTCTGGAAGTGGATCACGTCCGCCTCGGCCTTGCCGCGAGCCAGCTCAGCGGCAGCCAGATCCTGAGCGGCCTCGAGCTGCAGTTCGGCGACTTTCAGCCGCTGTTGAGATTCGATCAACGCGACTTCCTGTTGACGCTTGGCTTCGGTGGTGATCTGCACCACCTGGCGTTCGGTATCGACCAGCTCCTGGCCTTGAGTGATCATGGCCTTCTGAATGGCCAGCTCTTTCTCCGATTCCTGCTGCAGGACCTCGCGCTGGAACCGTTTTTCGTTCTGAATGGCAATCTGCCGCTGGCGGACCGGATCGGCGATCTGTTCGGGTGGCGAGATGCTGGTGATGGCGACCTGCACGATCGAGACGTTGTGGAGCCGGCAGGTCGTCTCCATCGACTTGCGGAACTCGTCCTGGAATTCGTTTCGCTTTTCGCCCGAGATGAATTCTCGGCCGGAGAACTCCGAGCCTTTCAAGCGGCAGAAGCTGCGGGCGTTCGGCAGAATCACTTTGCGAATCAGCTCTTCGTCAATCTTGGTGTCGCTGCCGTCGTCGTTTTCCGAGTCGTTGAAGTTGACGAAGACCTCCGCCGCTTTGTCGGGAATGATGCGGAACTCGATCGCTCCGTCCAGTGTGATCCAGAAGCCGTCCTTGGAGGGAAATCCCATATCGCCGCCGCTGGAGAGATTGAATCGCTGGCTGCGGCAGTCGATCAGGTCGACGCGGTATTCGTAGGGGTTGAGCAGGTAAGTTCCCTCGTCCAGCGTCTTGGATTGGACCCCCCGGAATCCTTCGGGGACGAGCAGTTGGTTGGGATCAGCGGGCAACGGGGCGGCCATGCTGGTGACGACACCCTTGTAGCCGGCCGGGATGGAGACCGGCGAGTGGAGCTCGATCAGTTCGGCATAGTTTTCTCGCAGCCGCGGAAATAGTGGCTGACCTTGCGAGTCGATCAGCTTGGCGTTGATCGCATAGCGGCCAGGCCGCAGGACCTCAGCGACGATCCCTTTCTGGTTGGGCTGTCGAGCGAGAATTTCGCCGTGCGGCAGGTCGTCGCCATGCAGCCGGATGCGGACGCCCATTTTTCCCTGCGGGATCTCGATCTGGGGGACCACTTCCCAGCTCCAGTGCCACGGGTTGCGGAAGTAGCGTCCTTCGCCGAGGACTTGCAACTGGACACCTTGGTATTCGTCTGTCGGAGCGAATTCCTGGTCGTTGGGGAGTGCTCGGCCCGTTTTACGAGTCAGCACGGCCAAGTGCTGGCTGGGGACTTCGAAGCAGCTGGTCCAGTAATAGGCGATCCCGCCCAGCACGGCGGCTACGGCCAGGGCGACCAGCAGGGCTCCGCCGCCGAGGGCCCAGCGGGCCGATTCCAGCCATTTCGGTCGATTCAGCTGTGGCATGTTCCGGGACCCTCGCTGTGAGTTCCTGCGCCCTCCGGACGATCTCCGCTAGCACTGGCGCTTCATCGATTCGTCGTCTGATGGGAGCCAGGTCTGAGCCAAATTGTAAAAGATTCTGATCGCGTCGAGTTGGCTTTTAGGGGTGAGTTTGCGGATTGGGTGGACCTGGGGGGGCTCGCGGGGCGGTCTGGGGAGGGTGGTTCAGCCTTCTTGGTGGGCCGATTTGGACCAGCGGACCCAGCCGTCGGGATCGGGCCGGATGAGCGGGGCGTGGGGTGGGAGCGGAGCGAAATACGTGTAGGTCTGACAGGGGACGGCTTGGTTGGAGTTGAGGTTGTTGTGGAGTGGGTGGGCGAGGGTGGTGGTGCGTCGGTAGAGGTCATCGGGCTGATGGGCGAAGCCTTCGACGGCGTCGAGTCGGGCGAGGGTGGGGAGCCAGGTATTCGCTGGGAATGCCCACAGTTGGCCGCGGATGCGGTGGGGCTGGAGTTGGGTGTCAGTCTGGAATTCGTGAGGGAGTTCGAGCAGGAGGGCGGGGTAGGGGCCGAGATCGACGAGGTAGCCGGCGATCCAGGCTTCTTCGATGGAGTCAGGTGGATGTGGCCAGACGTGTTGGCGTCGGTGTCCGGTCATGAGAGTGCCGTAGGCGAAGAGGTAGTTCAGCGGTGGTGTTGGTTGGTTCATAGGTTTGATTGGGGTCGTTGATGGGGACCGTTGTCACGTGGGTGTGGAGTCGAATTTGAGTCTATTTTCTGGGCGAAATAGCGAAGAAAACAGGGTCGTCGGATGGTGTGAGGGGCGGGAAATGGAATTTTTTATGCTGAGCCCCTTGCAAGGCCTGGGTAGGCGCTGGCATATTACGGGACCCGGCCACGAGAAAACTGGGTGCAGGAGCCGCGAGGTGTCCTGTAGAGGGTCAAGCGAGGCGACGAAGTTGCTGAGCGATTCTTTCCGGTGATCAAGTGGTGGTGTTGCTGGTGGTGGCATGACACGGCTGAGTCCTGTCGATGCTGGGCCTGGCAGCAGCGACTTTCGCCAGCAAATGGCGAGTGTGGCTGGGGCACTCAAAAAAATGTTTTTGGGTGTTGACGGGTTTTAGAAACCCGTTAAGATTACGCGTCTCGGGTGACGAAAAATTGTCATCCGGGGCTCGCAAGAGTTTGATCTTTGACAATTTGGTGGTGACCTCTGAAATTCTGGGGTCCTTTCTTTTCGAAGAGGGGGCTCCGAAAATAGCCAGCTTGAGACTGTGATTTTTTTCAGGCTGCCCGCAAGGGCAACCCAAACCCCAATTGGCTAATGAGCTCAGTGTCGTCAGTTTACTGGCGGCATTGAGAAAGCTTATTTTTTAATTGAAGGGTTTGATCCTGGCTCAGAATGAACGTTGGCGGCGTGGATTAGGCATGCAAGTCGAGCGTGATGGGTTTGGTGCTTGCATTAAACCTTGAAAGCGGCGAAAGGGACAGTAACGCGTAGATACCTACCTCCAGGTCCGGGATAGCGGCGGGAAACTGCCGGTAATACCGGATAATGTCTTCGGACCAAAGGTGTGATTCCGCTTGGAGACGGATCTGCGTCCTATTAGCTAGTTGGTGGGGTAATGGCCCACCAAGGCGATGATGGGTAGCGGGCGTGAGAGCGTGGCCCGCGTCACTGGGACTGAGACACTGCCCAGACACCTACGGGTGGCTGCAGTCGAGAATCTTCGGCAATGGGCGCAAGCCTGACCGAGCGACGCCGCGTGCGGGATGAAGGCCTTCGGGTTGTAAACCGCTGTCGGAGAGGCGGAAATCTCTAGGGGTTCTCCCTTAGAGTTGACCTAATCTCGGAGGAAGTCCGGGCTAAGTTCGTGCCAGCAGCCGCGGTAATACGGACCGGACAAACGTTATTCGGAATCACTGGGCTTAAAGAGTACGTAGGCGGCTCAGAAAGTTGGGTGTGAAATCCCTCGGCTCAACCGAGGAATTGCGCTCAAAACTACTGAGCTTGAGGAAGGTAGGGGTAAGCGGAACTGATGGTGGAGCGGTGAAATGCGTTGATATCATCAGGAACACCAGTGGCGAAGGCGGCTTACTGGGCCTTTTCTGACGCTGAGGTACGAAAGCTAGGGTAGCGAACGGGATTAGATACCCCGGTAGTCCTAGCTGTAAACGATGAGCACTAGATCGAGCGGACCTCCACATCTGCTGGGTCGTAGCGAAAGTGTTAAGTGCTCCGCCTGGGGAGTATGGTCGCAAGGCTGAAACTCAAAGGAATTGACGGGGGCTCACACAAGCGGTGGAGGATGTGGCTTAATTCGAGGCTACGCGAAGAACCTTATCCTAGTCTTGACATGCTTAGGAACCCTCCTGAAAGGGAGGGGTGCCCTTCGGGGAGCCTTTGCACAGGTGCTGCATGCCTGTCGTCAGCTCGTGTCGTGAGATGTCGGGTTAAGTCCCTTAACGAGCGAAACCCTTGTCTCTAGTTGCCAGCGGGTAAAGCCGGGGACTCTAGAGAGACCGCCGGTGTTAAACCGGAGGAAGGTGGGGATGACGTCAAGTCCTCATGGCCTTTATGACTAGGGCTGCACACGTCCTACAATGGCGCGTACAAAGGGAAGCAACCTCGCGAGAGTAAGCAAATCCCAAAAAGCGCGCCTCAGTTCGGATTGCAGGCTGCAACTCGCCTGCATGAAGCCGGAATCGCTAGTAATCGCGGGTCAGCATACCGCGGTGAATATGTTCCTGAGCCTTGTACACACCGCCCGTCAAGCCACGAAAGTGGGGTGCGCCCGAAGTCGCTAAGCTAACCCTCTGGGAAGCAGGCGCCGAAGGTGAACTCCGCGATTGGGACTAAGTCGTAACAAGGTAGCCGTAGGGGAACCTGCGGCTGGATCACCTCCTTTCTAAGGATTATTGATCTGTGTGGCGGCGACGCCCACTAGATCCATAGTGGAAACAGAGCTCAAGTCGGCACAGAAGTCAGCGTGAAGTTCGCTTCACGCAACCACCAAATTGATAAGTGCGAAGGCCCGTCGGGATAGCCAGCCCGACGGGCTTTTTCGTTTTCTGAGCCAAGCCGCTTGTACCGTCGACCTCAGGACGAAGAAAACGGGTTGATGACCGCGACGCCACCGTAATTCTGCCCGTGCTGCAGGTCTTCCGAGTACACTCGTTGGCAACCCGACATTTGTGCGGCTGCCAGAATCAATGCATCGTAGTAGCCGATTCGAAATCGCCCAACGATCTCCAGAGCCAGATCGAGGTGTGGGACAGTGATCGACGTGACATCGAATCGCTTCCAGAGTTGAATCCAGGCGGTCGCTTCGTCGTGTGTCAAAGGTGATTTTCGGCGAGGGCTGGTAACGGCGCGATAGAACTCGCCCAAGACTTGGGTCGAAATTCGGACGTCAGGCTGCTTGGCGAGCCCCAGCGCGGTAGCAGCTTTGTCAGGGTCCGGCCCCGCTGGCTCGATGGCATAGATGAGGATATTGGTATCGAGGAAGATTTTATCGGTCATTCATCTCATCTCGAGTCGGACGCTGACCAACGCGAAAGTGGGCAGTGGCCAGCAGCAGTTCTTCCATGATCCGATTCCGTTCTGCGACAGGATCGGTCGCGCCATTGAGACCGCCCCGGACCTGTCGGACCCGCTCCTGGAGCGCGTCCTCAATGAACTGAGTAAGCGTCACACCCATTCGGGCGGCTTCCGCCTTGGCGTCACGATACACCTGGTCGTTGAGTCTCAAAGTCGTTTGCATAAAGACATGATTGCTCAATCTGTCTAATCTGTCAAATCTTTCTTTTCGGTCGTGGGTGGTCCGCGTATGTGTCCGTCGTCCCGCCAGATCTTCAAAACGGGCCAAAAAGTGACAGCCTGGTCCGGCCTACTCGGGATACACGCACGCTACAAGCACGCTACAAGCACGCGGCGCCAGCCAGTGAATGAGTGTTGGTGAGTTTCAGCGCGTAAGTCATTCACTCGCTTGCGCTTCGTGCTTGTCGCCCGAGCGGGGCCATGGCGGATCGAGTTGCTGCCAGCCAGTGAATGAGTGTTGGTGAGTTTCGGCGCGTAAGTCATTCACTCGCTTGCGCTTCGTGCTTGTCGCCCGAGCGGGGCCATGGCGGATCGAGTTGTTGCCCGACGGCCCCGGATGGTTAAACTGGGGCCTGATCACGGACCTCATCTGACGAAGGGAGTCAACATGTTGCGGCAACCACTGCGCTCTACGCTGTGCCGTGTCTTCGGTTTATCGCTCAGTCTGTTGCTCGGTTTGATGAGCGGCCCGATCCGTCGAGCCGACGCCGAACCGCTCGCCGATGGACGCTATCTCTACGTCGGCCTCCCCGGCGTGCGCGATTATCTGGAGTACGGCGGGCAGGGCGTCGCCGTCTTTGCGATCGATGGCGGCCATGCCTTCGTCAAGCGGATCCCCATGGGCGGACTGAACGACGAAGGCAAACCGCTCAACGTCAAAGGGATCTGCGCCAGCCCCCAGACCGGATTGCTCCACGTTTCCACCCTGAATTCGCTGATCGCCATCGATCTGCTGGCTGACCAGCAACGGTGGGAACGCCATTATCCGGGCGGCTGCGACCGTATGGCCCTGGCCCCCGACGGTCGGACGATTTACCTGCCTTCGCTGGAAAAGGACCATTGGCACGTCGTCGAAGCGGCCACCGGCAACGTGCTGGCTCGGCTCGAACCCCGGTCAGGAGCCCACAACACCATCTACTCCCGCGATGGACGCCACGTCTACCTGGCAGGGTTGAAATCGCCGCTGCTGAGCGTCGCCGAGACCGCTGGTCACACGATCGAGCGGCAGGTCGGGCCGATGAGCAACAGCATTCGGCCCTTTACGGTCAACGCGTCCCAGACTCTGCTGTTCGCCAACGTCAACGAGCTGCTGGGTTTCGAAGTGGCCGATCTGCAGTCGGGCAAGATGCTGCATCGGGTCGAGGTGGCCGGAGTCCAACCAGGGCCGGTGAAACGGCATGGGTGCCCCAGCCACGGGATCGCATTGACCCCCGATAACGCGCAGATCTGGGTCTGCGATGCGGCCAACCAGAGCCTGCACGTCTTCGATGTGCGACAGTTGCCGCCGCAACAGATCGGTTCGATCCGTCTGAGCGACGAGCCGGGGTGGGTGCTGATCAGCCTCGACGGCAAACTCGCCTATCCGTCGACCGGCGAAATCATCGACGCGGCGACCCGGCAGGTCATCGGTCAGCTGAAAGATGAAACGGGCGCTCGAGTGCAAAGCGAGAAAATGGTCGAGATCCATTGGCAGGGAGGCCGGCCAGTCGTGGCGGGCGACCAGTTCGGTCTGGGACGCTAGGGTCGTCCAGCGATCGGCGCCTACTCGTTGTCGGGCTCGATCGCGCCTTGAGCTAGGTGACGGATCCGGACAATTGAGACAACATTGTTTTGGATCGTGAAGACAGCTCGGTGTGTCGGCTTTGAACCCAGTCCGTAGGTCAGCTGCCGAAGCTCATACGGGAAATGTTGACTTTCGGGAGCGAGTGGGCATCGGGCCGGGTTTCGCTCAAGGGAAGTCAAGGCCTGGAAGAAACCAAGGTACCAGCGATTGGCTTGCTCGGGTGACCGATTCCGGGCCCACCAATCGTGAGACTTGTCGATCTCCTCCTGAGCTTTCTCAGTTAGCGAAACTTCGAACATATCAGGCATCCTGAGGAATGCCCTTCTGCTCGCGGAATATTCTGTCGAACTCGCGCAGGGTTTGGATCCGTCCTGCTTCCATGTCTTTAATGCCCTCGCCAATTGCGGCCAGTTCTTCTTGCTGTTGTTCCAGAGAACGCATTGCTGCGATCAGGACCGCGTCTTCGCTCTCGAATTCGCCTCGGGCAAGCTGGCGTTTGACGAGTTGATCGAGTTCGGGCGGGAACTGGTAACTCATAGTCGAAATCCTCCTTTGCCCAGAGTACCATGGCAGACACGGTCCCGTCAAAGCTTCCCGGGGGCGCGTAGGTTCCTCAGCATGTCGCGGTGGAGTTGATTGGTCTCGCAGGTTACCGACATGCCGTCGTCAGAATCTGTTAGCAACTCCGGCACCGACCGACTTCGGTGGAGCCCTGACTGCTGCAGTACTAGCCGCGCACTGCGCGAGTGTACAAGAACTCACGTCAGCAGCATAAAGTCCTCGCGCCGCTGCCAGAAGTTCACGGTTAGCAGTGCAGAGCGTTATTCTTGTTCGACGGTGCGTCGGACTTTGGGGCGGAGCATACGGGGAGCTGGAGGAGGGGGAGTGGCGGCGTGGGGCGGATCGACGCGATCGAGGCTGGTCCCGGCCAGGCTGATCCCTTCGCCGAAGTATGTTTTGCGGGCCTCGGGGTTGTTGATCACTTCCTGAGGAGTGCCATGGCAGAGGACCTGCCCGGCACGGATGACGTAGCTGCGATCGGTGATCTCCAGCGTCTCGCGGACCTGATGGTCGGTGATCAGGATCGAGATACCGCGCGACTTCAATTCGCGAATGATCTGCTGGATGCTGTCGATCGTCACTGGATCGATACCGGTGAAGGGTTCATCGAGCAGGATGATGCGTGGGTTGGATACCAGGCACCGAGCGATCTCCAGACGTCGGCGTTCGCCCCCTGACAGCGAAGCTGCTCGCGATTTGCGGATGTGCGTGATGTTGAATTGTTCGAGGAGTTCTTGGCAGCGAGCCTTACGGGTGCGGCGGTCGATGCCCAGAAGTTCCATCACCGCGGTCAGATTCTGCTGGACGGTCAGTTTCCGAAAGACGCTTGATTCCTGAGCGAGATAGCCCATGCCGCCGTCTCGGGCGCGGCGGTACATCGGCCAGTCGGTCACGTCGAGCCCGTTGAGTTCCACTCGTCCCGCATCGGGCGGAATCATCCCGCACGTCATGCGGAAGCTGGTCGTCTTGCCCGCTCCGTTGGGACCCAGCAGCCCGACGATTTCACCTTCATTGACCTCAAAATCGACGCCATCGACGACGCGTCGGCGTCCGAAGGTCTTCATCAATCCGCTTGCGGTCAGCAGGGCCATGGGGGAGCATCCTTGCTACGAGTGGCCGTCAGTGAATCAACCCCATGCGGGGGAAGTTGGGGAATACGGGGAGCGAGAATCGGCCGGCGTTCACGTACAGTGGGTGCGGCCAGTAGACGAAGACCGCTCGTCCGATCAGCAGTCGTCGTTCGACATAGTGCGGGCTCTGGTCCCACAATCGACCATCGCTGCTTTCCGGGCTGTTGTCTCCGAGCATAAAGAACTGGTGGCGGGCCGGATCTTCGGGCCGAGCCAGTTCAAACTTCACGTCGCGGCGGATACGGAACAGATCGCTCTCCGCCCACGCTTGAGGTGTCGCCAGCACCTCAAAGATCTCGGAGATCGACACCTGGCGTCCGAGCGCGCTGCGCGTCTCATCGTAGTCATTCACCACCTGGGCGCGTCGTGAGAACCCGATCAACGCGTTCGACGATCGTGTGTCGGCCGCGATGTAGTAGATATCTCTGAGTACTTGCAGTCGATTCACCTGAAGCCGCATCGGCTGATCCTCCGTCCCTTCACCGCTGATGCCGATCGGATGCAGGTCACCCGGATCGCTGGGGGACCAGTGCGGCAGGGTCTGAGGGGGAGTGGCGTAGGTGGTGGGACCATTGAACGACACGAGTTCGTCGTCGACCCACAGCAGGAGCCGGTCGTCGGAGTTCGCGAATCGGATCTGATGTGTCCCTGCGCCGCGAATGGAAGTCGCGCCGATCCGTTCCGAGGGGCCAGCACCGTTAGCTTCCGTGCCGAAGTTGACGGGGGAACCGTCGGCGGCGGTGGCCGAAAGGCTCGCCTCTCCGCTGGTCACATTGATGCGACAGCGGAAATGGCGCCCGCCTTCCACCAGATCCAGCAGCAGGTGACCGGTGGGGCTGAGCAGTTCCACATCGGCGTGCAGGCCGAGATCGCCCACCCAGTGGACTCCTCGCTGTCGTTCCAGAATCGCGTCGTCCGGCTCGTTCGCTCGACGTCGACTGTTGTAGGCAGCTGAGTCGGAAATCAGTTCCGGCAGAAACGGGTTGACCGTGTTCACTGAGCGGCCTTGGGACGCATTCTCCCAGTCTTCGTAGTGTGGCAGGAGGTGTTGGTAACGGAGCCACACCGGTGCGACTCCTTCGAATGTGAACGACTGTTGATTGGCGGCGATAGTCCAGCCGGAATCGGCCGGCGCGAACCAGCGGGGCGGAAATTTGGCTTGCACCAGTTCGGGAGCGACGTACTCCGTGTCATGGACCAGCTGCAGCATGTGCCACTGGGTGTGGGGCGGTTTGCGAGCGATCGCGAACTCCTGGCTCCCCGCCGGCCGTACGTACAAGTCGCCCTGATAGACGCGGATCGTTTCGCCAGGGAGTCCGACGAGCCGTTTGATGTAGTTCTGTTTGGCGCTCCCCGGATACTTGAAGACCACCACCTGCCATCGCTGAGGCTCGGCGTGCTCATAAGCCAGTTTGTCGACGATGATCCGGTCGCCGGTGTAGCTCCCGTCGCTGGCCGATCGGCTGGCGTCGAGTTCAACGATATAGAGGCACATGGGGCAGCTGGTGTTGACGACCGGCGCATAGCGCTGCGACGGGTCGACTTCTTCGCTGGCGCCGACCTGGTAGCGGTGTCCGCATTTGGGGCAGACCAGGTCCTTGTGGCGTCCGTAGAGTGTCGGGGCCATCGAACCGGTCGGAATAACAAACGCTTCGGCTTCAAACGTCCGGATCAGGAAGGCCAGGATCAACGCTACGGCGATCGCTTCGATCCCCTCGCGCCACCACTTGAAGTTGGCCGATCGGTCGGTTGCGGCGGGGGCCGATTTGGACGCGACGGGTTTCGTCGCGGGAGGATTGCCGGTGCTGAACGGAGTCGTGCGTTTTGCCATCGTCGCCCGTCGTCTTGGTCCCAGAATCAGCGATTTGGGGGGCGGGCGAGCGAACCTGACGCCCGTCCGCCGGTGTCAGGTAGTTCGTCCCCGGCCCGCCTTTGTTGCAGCGGACCGCCATATATAGCCAATTCCGGCCGGCGGCGTAACTCGGATCTGCCTCGGGACCCCCGAGACAACCGTCACCATCCGACCGGCCCGACCCGGGTCACGGAAGGTTGTTCACCGGTGGGGGGGATTTTCAAGGCGTCGAGCCGGGATGTCTCTGGTCTTTGTCGCCAGGGTGGGGATAATAGGCATAGTGGGCGATCGACATGTCAGGGAATTGGAGAGGAGATCGGGTGAGCGAACGGCATCGGGCAGAAGGGATTATCAGCGAGAAGGCGGTTTTGGCGGGGCTGGTTCCGCCCGGCCAGCCGCACGACGACTTGCAGGAGCTGACCGGTTTGGTAGAGGCGGCGGGGGCCGACGTGGTCGCCACGCTGGTGCAGCGGCGGGAGACACCGGACGCCTTCGGATACCTGGGCAAGGGCAAGATTGACGAACTGAAGCTGCTGGTGGATGCCACGGACGCCGACGTCGCTGTCTTTGACAACGATCTGACACCCGCTCAGACGCGTAACCTCGAGCAGACGCTGAAGGTCAAGGTGCTCGACCGCACAGAGCTGATTCTCGACATCTTTGCGTCGCATGCGCAGACGTACGAATCGCGGTTGGCCGTCGAGCTGGCTCAGCTGGAGTACTCCTTGCCGCGCCTGAAGCGGATGTGGACGCACTTGTCCCGGTTGAAGATGGGGATCGGGATGCGTGGTCCGGGTGAAAAGCAGCTGGAAGTCGACCGGCGGCTGGTGGAGAAGCGGATCCACGATTTGCGCGACGAGCTGGACAAGGTTCATCAGCGGAAGGAGCGGGAGGTCGCGGCGCGGCGCGGTCAGATGACCGTGTCGCTGGTGGGATACACCAACGCTGGCAAGAGCACGCTGATGAATCGGCTGACCGATGCCGACGTCAAGGCAATGGACATGCTCTTCGCGACGCTCGACACACGGACGCGTCGCTGGCATCTGCCGAACTGGGGTCCGGTGTTGTTGAGCGACACGGTGGGATTCATCCGCGACCTGCCACACCGGTTGATCGCCAGCTTCAAGGCGACGCTCGAGGAGGCTCGTCAGACCGATCTGCTGTTGCATGTGGCCGACGTGTCGAATCCATTTGTGCTGAACCAGATCCAGGCCGTCTATCATGTCCTGGAAGAAATCGGCATTGAGGCCAAGGACACGCTGCTGGTGCTGAACAAGATCGACGCAGTCCCCGATCAAGTGGCATTGGAATGCGTCTTGAACCGGTATCCGAATGCGGTTCCGGTGAGTGCTCGGAGCGGTGTGGGGCTGGATCGGCTCGAGCAGGCGGTCAGTGACGCGTTGAGTGCCGCGTTTCGCGACGTGGACGTGGAGACGGGGATCGACAATGGCCGTTTGATGGCCTATTTAGCGGCTCATGGTGAGGTGCTGTCGAGGCACTTCAGTGATTCGCGAGTCACGTTGCACTGTCGGATTCCACAGCGGTTTCTGGGGCGGATCAACGATCCGGAAACGGTGATCCGGCTGCGTCAGGAAGGTGTCGTCGATCAGCGGAACCAGGACGGTTCGACGATGAAGCCAACCGGTACGGGCTGATTCTCGGCGACCGACAAAAAATCTTCTCAATAGATCCCCACGCTGGATCGACCAGTCGCTAGAATCTGGTGGGCATCACCGGAGACGCCGAGACGGTGGCGGGTCGCGGTTGGTGGTGGGACGCAGGCAGGCCGAAATCGGGCCAATGGGCGAGTAGACCCCATGAACATTGGTGACTTAGCTGGCATGCGGCGCAGGTATCTGATGGCCGGACTGGATCTGCCCGACCTGCAGGCCGATCCGATGAAGCAATTTGCTCAATGGCTGGCCGAAGCCGTCGGCACGGCGCCGGATGAATTCCACGAGCCCAATGCGATGACGCTGGCCACCGCCGATCGCGAAGGTCGCGTTACGGCTCGCATCGTGCTGCTCAAAGGTTTCGACGCCGCCGGATTCCGATTCTTCACCAACTTTCATTCCGAGAAGGCTCAGCAGTTGCAGGAGAATCCTCAAGCCGCGCTGCTGTTCTACTGGCCCTATCTCGAACGGCAAGTGCGGATCGAGGGCCGTACGACCCGAGTCTCGTCCGAGGAGTCGTCGGGCTATTTTCATGCCCGGCCGCGCGGCAGTCAGCTCAGTGCGCTCGTGTCCCCCCAGTCGCAAGTGGTTGCCGACCGAGCCGAGCTGGAGCGGCTGGTGTCGGGGGCGCTGAATCAGTTTGGCGACGACGAAATTCCGGCTCCCGATTACTGGGGCGGCTATCTGCTCCGACCCGACCGGATCGAATTCTGGAAGGGCCGCGATAACCGGCTCCATGACCGCTTCCGCTACACCCGGTCAGCTCACGGATGGTCCATCGACCGGCTGGCTCCTTGATGGCCGAGCCGGCTGGTTCCTTGATGACTGAGCCGGCTGGTTCGCGGATTCTGCCCCCTACTGCTCTTCGATGTCCGACGGCCCGGCTGGGCCCCAGCGGCCTTGGGGGTGCCAACCGGTGTTGCCACGCTGGTCGGGGTCTGATAAATTCCGGAGTTTCCCCTAGGCTCAGGAGACGGCGTACTGGTGCGCGGTCTGCCTTGGGGGTTTGGGCAATTTATTGGTTATAGGCAGACACGCTGAGCCGCTCCGTTGGGTGGGCTGAAGCGTTGGATGCCCCGATTGGTAACGTAACAGAATGGTAAATCGAAATCTCATTCGGAACTTGGACAACGATCAGGAGTTCGCTGCGGAAATTGAAGCCGCCTTGTCGCATGCGGAAGAGTCGGGTCTGGCGACGCTGGAAGCGGAAGGCGAGATCGACGTCAATCAGATTGTCGAGGGGCGGGTGATCCGGGTCGACGACGACCGGGTCGTGGTGGACGTCGGGTTCAAGAGCGAGGGGGTGATTCCCCTGTACGAATGGGAGGAGGGCGAGGAGCCGCCGAAGCCGGGCGACAAGCTGAAGGTCCTGATTGAGGACGTGGAGGACGCCGGGGGCGAGGACCATTACGGCATGGTGGCGCTGAGCAAGCGCAAGGCCGAGAAGATCATCACCTGGCAGGAGATGATGAAGACGGTGCAGGAGGGCCAGGTCGTGACTGGCACGTGCACTCGAAAGATCAAGGGCGGGTTGCTGGTCGACATCGGCGTGAACGTATTCTTGCCGGCCAGCCAGGTCGACATCCGCCGTCCGCACGACATCGGTGACTTCCTGGGCAAGGTGGTCCAGTGCGAAGTCTTGAAGATCGACGAAGCTCGTCGCAACATCGTGGTCAGCCGCCGATCGTTGATCGAGAAGCAGCGGCAGGAGGACCGCGAGAAGTTGATGCGGGACCTCAAGGTCGGTCAGATGCGCAAGGGCATCGTGAAGAACATTGCCGAGTTCGGGGCCTTCGTCGACCTGGGTGGTATCGACGGGCTGCTGCACATTACCGACATGAGCTGGGGTCGGATCGGGCATCCGTCCGAGATGGTCTCGATCGACGAAGAGATCGAAGTCGTGGTGTTGAATATCGACCACGAGCGCGAAAAGATCGCGTTGGGCTTGAAGCAGAAGATGCCCAGCCCATGGGAGAAGGTAAGCGAGAAGTATCCGGTCGGCAGCACGGTGCGCGGTTCGGTCGTCAACGTGATGACCTACGGCGCATTCGTGAAGCTGGAGGAAGGTATCGAGGGCCTGGTTCACATCAGCGAGATGTCGTGGACCAAGCGGGTGAGTCATCCCAGCGAGCTGGTGCAGATTGGCGACGAGATCGACGTCGTGGTGCTGGGGATCGACAAGAACAAGCAGGAAATCTCGCTGGGCATGAAGCAGACCCAGAAGAATCCCTGGGACGACATTGCTTCGAAGTACCCGGTCGAGAACATCGTCAAGGGTCGCGTCCGCAATCTCACCAACTACGGCGCCTTCGTCGAGCTGGAAGAAGGGATCGACGGGCTGCTGCACGTCTCTGACATGTCCTGGACTCGCAAGATCACTCATCCGAGTGAAATGCTGGAAAAGGGCCAGGAAGTCACCTGCAAGGTGCTGTCGGTCGATCAGGATCGCCGCCGCATCGCGCTGGGTCTGAAGCAACTGCAGCAGGATCCGTGGGAGCAGGAGATTCCCGACAAGTATCAGCCGGGTCAGCTGGTGAAGGGGAAGGTGACGAAGATCACCAATTTTGGTGTCTTTGTCGGTCTGCAGGACGGGCTGGAAGGCCTGCTGCACATCTCCGAGCTGGCCGATCACAAGGTCGAGAATCCCGAGGATGTGGTCTCGGTCGGCGATGAGATCGAAGTGAAGATTCTGCGAGTCGACGTCGACGAGCGGAAAATCGGTCTGTCGCGCAAGCGAGTCGACTGGGCCGAAGAAGATGTCGCTCAGGAAGGGACTGGCGAACGCGCTTCCGAAGGTGGCGGCGGTCAGCCGAAGTCCGAACCGCAGGAGCTGAAGGGTGGTCTCGGCCAGTCCGGGCCGCTGTTCGACACCTCACGGCTCGATAACAACAACGACAACTGACCCTCCGCGGGTCACTCCCGTCGCTGGATCATTTGAATGTTCGCTACAGCTCGCGGCCCTCTCCAGGCCGCGAGCTTTTTTGTTTGCCTTCACGGTGTCCGCCGTTAGCTCGGGCCTCTACGTATGGCCGCCGGCCAGCTTGCCTGGCCGGGGCCGCGGTCTGGGTGGGCTAGACGGGATTTCTCGCGTTGGTGGCCCTGTAGCTGTCCAGTCATGAAAACCAGTGGGGCAAGCCCACTGGAGATGAGGCTTCTCGCGTTGGTGGCCCTGTAGCTATTCAGTCATGAAAACCAGTGGGGCAAGCCCACTGGAGACAGTTGCCACCGACCTATTGGCTTTCCAATCTCCCGGCCGCTCCGGCCAGGCCTCTTTCCCTCCCGCCCATTCCGCCTGTGGCTGGTATATATTGCAGCAGTTCTCGGGCCGCCTTCCTGCGGTTGGGCGGCCTGGGTAGCGAGCAACCAACAACAATCAACAATCAACAATCAACAATCAAGGAGAACTTTATGCCGGCTGGATTTGTCACTCGATCACTGATGAGCGCGCTGCTCGGTTGGATCGTCCTGGGATCGGCTATGACAGCGAGTGCCGAAGAGACGCGGCTGTTTGAAATGCGCACCTACGTCACGAATCCCGGCAAGCTGCCCGAGCTGCACAAACGGTTTCGCGAACACACCAACAAGCTGTTCGTCAAACACGGGATGGAGCTGATCGGTTACTGGACCCTCGCTGAAGGCGAGGCCGAAGAGAAGGACAATACGCTGGTCTATATCCTGGCGTATCCCAGCCGCGAGGCGCGTGAGAAGTCGTGGAAGGCCTTCTCGGACGATCCCGAATGGAAGGCCGCTTATGAGGCTTCGCACAAGGACGGAGTGCTGGTGAAGAAGGTCGAAGTGAAGTTCTTGAACCCGACCGATTATTCGCCGATCAAGTAACCCGCGCGCGGAACGACGTGGTTGGAACGTCGTGTAGCGGTTGGCAGGTCGGGGGAAGAGAGTAGAAAGTAGAGAGTAGAGCTGTAAGCGTGGGCGGCCCTGAGGGCCGCTACGCTTACAGCTCCGGACGCCCCAGGTCGGGGCGTCCGGAGTCTGACGGGATCGTGGGCGGCGCGTTGTGAGCTGAGGAGCCGTCGCTGGTTGGGAGGGTTCGCGCCGTGATTAGCAAACGGCGATCGTACGGCTCAGCAGTCTCTTGTGCCCGCTGTCAGTTCCCCGCGAAGCTTGCCGCTCGTTCGCGTGGGTCCGACAGCCCATCGGCCAACTTGTTCAACGCTTCGGTTTCGATCTGGCGAACTCGCTCGCGAGTCAGGCCCAACTGTTCGCCGATCTCCTTCAGGGTGTGAGGTTCGGTATCGCCCAATCCGAACCGCATCTTCAGGACCGTCGCCTCTCGATCCCCCATCTCCTGGATCATCTGCAGGACATGGTTCAATACATCGCTCTCTACCAGCTCGTCCTCGGGCGTCTTCGTCCGTTCGTCCATCACCAGTTCGCCCAGTGACCAGCCGGCTTCTGCCTGATCGGTCTGTGGTGCGGAGTTGTAGATGTTGATCGCCTTCTTGATGATCGAGAGCTTCTTCTTGGGCAGGCCCAGGACGCGTGCGATTTCTTCCGGCGTCGGGGTCCGTCCCAGTTCTTCGGACAGCCGCGAGTTGGCGCGGCGCCATTTCGAAAGCAGTTCCACCATGTAGGCCGGGATGCGGATCGTCTTGGCCGAATTGATCAACGCCCGCTTGATCGACTGCTTGATCCAGTACGACGCATAGGTGCTGAACCGAGTCCCGACGGCCGGATCGAATCCTTCGACGGCTCGCAACAGGCCCAGGTTGCCTTCCTCGATCAGATCCTGCAGGCCCAGCCCTTTGCCCGTATAGCCCCGCGCGATGTTCACCACCAGCCGCAGGTTGGCTCGGACCATCTGATCCCGCGCCCGGACATCGCCGTCCGCGATCCGACCCGCCAGCTCACGCTCGTCCCTGGCGGTCAGCAGCGGCGTCTCGTTGATCTCGCGGAGGTACGTCTCCAGCGGCGTCTGGACCGACCCCTCTCGGCGGGCAGACGGGGAGTTCGGACCCAGCGAATCGTCGAGCTGACTCATCGTTACACGCTTCCCGTTTTTCGTGGCTTGACAGGTTCGATACCAGCATCATCGACGCTAGCTTGGGAAAATCTGTAGCATTGGCGAAGCTGGTGCGAAGAAACGGGTTGCGCCAGTCAAACGGCGAGCGCCGTCGGGCCGGACTGGCACCCTTGAAACGGCCCTCGTCCCCCTCCATACTGCCACCGGGTCAACTGATGAGGCGAAATCATGCGATATCTGGTGAGTCTGCTGATGGTAACGGTCGGAATGAATGGTCTGACAGTGCGGGCCGGGGAATGGGAGTACCCGTCGACGCGGACGGTTGAACAGACGGACGAATTCTTTGGCCAGTCGGTCGTCGATCCCTACCGCTGGCTCGAAGACGACGCGCGCACGTCCGCCGACGTCGAGGACTGGATCCGTCGCCAGAACGAGCTGACTATGGGCTACCTGCAGCAGCTACCGCGCCGCGAAGCCATTCAGCGGCGGTTGACCGAGCTGTGGGACCACGAATCGTACGGTATCCCCCGCCAGGTCGGCAAACGCTACGTCTACTTCTACAACACCGGTCTGCAGAACCAGGACGTACTGTACGTGATGGACGGCTGGGGAGCCGAACCGCGAGTCTTGATCGATCCCAACTCGTGGTCCAACGACGGCACGATCGCCCTCTCCGGGATCGTCCCCAGTCACGATGGCCGCTATCTCGCCTACGGTGTGGCCGAAGCCGGTTCCGACTGGAACACCTGGCGGGTCCTCGACATGGATACGGGCCAGCCTCTGTCGGACGAGCTGAAGTGGATCAAGTTCGGCGAAGTCGCCTGGTCGGCCGACCATCAAGGTTTCTACTACGGGCGTTATCGAGAACCCGTGCCTGGCCAGCAATTCCAGAGCTTGAATCTGGGAATGCAGGTCTATTACCACCAGATCGGCACGCCGCAGTCTGCCGACAAACTCATCCATGAGGATCCCGAGCATCCCGAATGGGGTTTTATGCTCGATGCCACTCGAGATGGCCACTACCTGATCCTGACCGTTTGGAAGGGGACCGACGACAAGTATCGCGTGCTGTACCGCGATCTGCGTCAGCCCGAGTCGCCGCTGGTCACCCTGATCGACGGCTTCGACCACGAGTACACCTTCCTGGGCAACGTCGACTCAACGTTCTATTTCCGTTCGGATCGCGACGCCCCCCGACGCTGTGTGGTCGCCATCGATGTCAGTCAATCCAGTCCGACTCCTCGAGTTGTCATTCCCGAGGGACCGCATGTCCTGTCGGGAGTCTCCATGCTGAAGGACCACTTCATCTGTTCGTATCTCCAGGATGCCCATTCGCTGATTACCGTTTGCAAGTGGAGCGGTGAGCCGGTGCGGAACATTGAACTTCCCGGATTGGGAACAGTGACCGGATTCCGGGGAGAGACCGACGACGTCGAAACATTCTTTGCCTTCGCCAGCTACGTCACTCCGCCCCGAATCTACCGTTACAATGTGGAGACGGGCCAGCAAGAGCTGTTTCGCGAGACCAAAGTTGCCGCGCGAGTCGACGATTTCGAAGTTCGTCAGGTCTTTGTTCCCAGCAAGGACGGGACGCGAATCCCCATGTTTCTGGTCCATCGTCGCGGCCTGAAGCTCGACGGATCCCACCCCACCCTGCTCTACGGCTACGGCGGCTTCGCTATCTCGCTCACCCCGAATTTCTCCCTGTCGGCACTCACCTGGGTCGAAATGGGCGGTGTCTACGCGGTCGCCAATCTGCGCGGCGGCGGTGAATATGGTGAAGAATGGCACCAGGCGGGAACCAAGCTGAACAAGCAAAACGTCTTCGACGACTTCATCGCCGCCGCTGAGTGGTTGATCGCCAACCACTACACGTCCCCCGCCAAGCTCGGTATCCAAGGAGGAAGCAACGGCGGACTGCTGGTCGGCGCCTGCATGACTCAACGCCCCGATCTCTTCGGCGCCTGTCTGCCCGCCGTTGGCGTGATGGATATGCTCCGCTTCCATCGCTTCACCGCTGGTCGATTCTGGGTCGACGACTATGGGAGTGCGGAGGGGAGCCCGGAAGAATTTCGCGCCTTGCTGGCTTATTCGCCCTATCACAACCTCCGCCCGGGGACTCGCTACCCGGCTACGCTGGTCACGACCGCCGACACCGACGATCGCGTGGTGCCAGGTCACAGCTTCAAGTTCGCCGCCAAGCTGCAGCAATGTCAGGCCGGTCCGGCTCCGGTGATGATCCGGATCGAAACGCGCGCCGGACACGGCGCTGGCAAGCCGACCGCCAAACGAATCGAAGAGATTGCCGATCAGCTAGCCTTCCTGGCTCAACAACTGGGATTGTGACCACCGGCTCGGGCCCCGATGACGGGCTCGGGCGATGCGGGCTCAAGCGAGGCAAGTCCGGGCCGTCAGCCAATGGGCTGACCGCCGCGGGATGGAGATCGCTTTGTTTTTTCGCACGGAGGCACAGAGGTACAGAGAAACACAAAGACGCGGCGAGGGGCGACGACGCAGGGAGGTCATGGCGCTCCGTGACGCGGGTGGGGTTACTGCGGGACGAGCAGTTTGGCGAGTGTTTCGGCCAGACGCTGGACAGATTGTTCGTCGGGGAAGGTCAATCGGAGCTGGTGGCGGCCGGTATCGTCTCGTTCCAGGCAGCTATCGAGCCCTTGTCGGATCTGGCGCACCTGTTCGGGCTGAGCCGGTCCGTTGTGTTGCACCAGTTCGCCCACCAGTTGCAATGCGGCTCCCAACAATTCGCCCCCGGCTGCTGCCACTCGCACTCGCTGGTCGTTCGAAGCAGCGCTGGCTGCTGATTGACCGTCGTTCTGGAGCGCATCGAGCTGTGACGCATCGATAGGCGCATCGGGCTGTTGGCCGAGCAGGCGTTCCATGCGGCGTTTGAGTTCATCGATGCCTCCCCGCAGCTCCACTTCGGATGCCGACGATTCGACATCCAAAGCGGCCAGGGCCAGATCGTGTTTGGCAGCCAGTGTGTCGAGCAGTCGTTCCTCGATGGTCTCTTCGGTGATCATCAGGTAGACCTGCACGGGGCGCTTCTGTCCCATGCGATGTGCTCGGCCGATCCGTTGCTCCAGCACGGCCGGGTTCCACGGGAGGTCGAGGTTGATCACCGTGTTGGCCGCTTGAAGATTCAAACCCGTCGTTCCGGCGTTGCTCATCAAGATCGCCCTGCATTCGGGCGAGGTCTGGAATTCTTCGATGATCGCCGGTCGCTGCTTTTGGGGAACGTCTCCATCGAGTCGGACGAAGCTCATCTGCAGGTTCTTCAGCAGGGGTTCGACCAGATTGAGCATCGTGGTCCACTCGCTGAAGATAATGATCTTCCGATCGTGTTCGCTGCCCAGCTGTTCCAGTAGCTCGGCCAGTCGTTCGAGTTTGCTGCTGAAGCCCGGCGCCTGCTTGTCAACCAGAAAGGTGCTGTCGGCTGCCATGCGAGCCGCCAGCAGGTGCTTTTGAATGCGCAGCATGTCCATTTCGGTCAGATAGCTCTTAGCGGCAATCCGCGCCGCGGCCTTCGTGTGCTGGTCGCTCATCTCCAGCTGCTCGGCCGTCGGCCGGACCCGGACCATCTCGGTGCTGCGTTCCGGCAGTTGGAGCGCCACGGAGGCGCGCGTGCGGCGTAAGATGAGCGGCTTGAGCGTTTCGCGCAGCACGTCCAGATTCTTGTAGCCGCAGATTCGGCCACCGTCATCGACGGTGCGATGCTGATGGAGGAACCGGTAAGCCGGTCCGAGACGGCGATCGTCGATAAAGCTGACGACCGAGTAGAGTTCTTCCAGCCGGTTTTCCAAGGGTGTACCGGAGAGGACCAGCGCGAACTGCGATCGCAGGCTCTTGATCACTCGCGAGGTTTTGCCTTCCCAGTTCTTGATTCGTTGTCCTTCGTCCAGGATGATCAAGTCCCACGCCGATCGCTCGATCGGCGTCAGGTCTCGCAGCACCTGCTCGTAGTTGCAGATCGTAAAGAACGCTGGTTGAGCATATTGGTCGGCTCGTTCCTCGGCGCTGCCGGCGACAATCTGGCAGCTTCGGCCGCTGAATCGTTGGATCTCTGCCCGCCACTGGCTTTTCAGCGAAGCCGGTGTGATCACCAGCACGCGCTGGATGCCGGCCAGGCGGGCCAGCAGTTCGGCCGTGCCGACCCCCTGGATTGTTTTCCCCAAGCCCATCTCATCCGCCAACATTGCTCGTCCGGCTCCGACCGCAAAGGCGATTCCATCGAGCTGATAGGGGAGCAGTGGTACTCGCAGCAGGCTGGTCAGCAGCGGATGCTGATCCGGATCGCGACGGATCTCGGCAGCCTCTCGTCTGAGTCGTTCGCTCGACAGCCGCTGCTGGACGAATTCCTCGGCATCCGGATAGATATGAACCGAAGTTCCCTGACGCTCCAGTCGCCGGACGACGTCCAGCACGTCGTGTACCGAGTCGGTCGTCCGGTCTCGCCATTTCTCGAGCAGCTTCTCGGCACCACCGGCCAGTTTGGTCGGGATCTCAAATCGCAGCCCGAGCACAGATCCGTAATCGACTCTCAGGCTCACGTTGCGGCGCCGATACGGTCGCGCCAGCACGCTGGCCGAAAACTTGCGTCGGATCTTGCGTGCCACGTGCAGGATGTGTTTGCAGGTCCCCAGATGATTGGTGCGGTAGTCAGGGCACGAACAGTACGATTGCCCGGGCTCAAATCCACGGAAGGCGACGCGATACGACTTGCCCGACTGGCGGCTGGTGATCAGGTAGTCGACCCACGGCCCACCATCTTCCATGGCTCGCACCAACATCGACTCCTCGTCCGCCCGCTGCTGACGTTCGGCGATCGCGCGCCGAATCAGTTCCTCCTCCGTCAGCAGTTCCATGGGCGTGCCCGGATCGGGAATGTCGGATAACCCGAGGCTGAGCTTTTCGTCCAGGATCATGCTGAGCGCTGCCGCTTGATGCTCGCAGATCCCACTGCAGATGCTGCAGGTCACTTCCAGTTCCTGCTGGCGACCGGTCGTCTGTCGCACAACCACCACCGAATCGCTCGGACCGCCGTAGCTGGGGACCTGTACCTGCAGCGAATCGCCAATCCAGTCGGCACAGTCGGTGGCAGTCAGGTCGCAACGGCCCCCCTGACGCAACAATGCCTCGCCGTCAGGGCCCAGCAGCTTCACCGCAGCTCGGTACGTCAGACGGCTCAAGCGATCTCGAAGCGACAGACGGCGAACGCGTCGAGGCTTCTTTTTCTGGTCGACAGGCTTGGCGGCCATACCAACTATCCTCCCTGCAGCAAAGACTTCCCGCGAATTTGTGCGATTGCCGGACCTTTCGGCAGCCGCGGCTGGCAGCCGGCCGCGCAGCCGCTCAATGAATATCGCACTTATCGTAAACGATCACCGCCAGATGGTACAATCGTGGCGCGAACCCTGGGCGAGTAATCAGTCCGAAAGTGATGGAGGGTGGTGGCTTGAGTGGTTGGCCGTTGGGCAACTTGGTGTTGACCGGATATGCCGTGCCGCATGCGTTGGGATACATTCCGCTGGTGAGCGGGACGCCCAATCCGCAACCGCTGCACCCGCTGGAATTGCTGGACCGAGCAGACCGGCTGGGTCTCGGGGGGATCGAGATCCCGCTAGCGGCGAAGGTACCGTCGTTTGAAGGGCGAGTCGTCGACCTGCCGCCGGTCGGCGATGAGATCGTTGCACAGCTCAAGTCGCGAGGGCTCCGATTGATCGCCGACTTCGGCATTCTGGCCGACCATACGGGAAGCGAGATTGTCGACTACCTGCGGTTAGCTCACCGCCTGGGTGCTCGGCTGGTTCGCGCTGTGATCAGCAATCTGCTGTGCGGTGACCGACGTCCGGTGGCCGAGGGATGGCCGGAGCGATTGAGTCGGACGGCCAGCAGGTTGCGGCAGGCGTTGCCGGTGGCCGAAGAACTGGGGATGTGCCTGGCGATTGAGAATCATCAGGACGCGTCGACCGATGATATGTGGTGGTTAGCGGAAGCCGTGTCGCACAGTCCGGCTTTCGGTGTGACCCTCGACACGGGGAACCCGTTGGCCACGGGTGAAGATCCGGTCGAAGCGTGCCGCAAACTGGCTCCGCTGATCCGACACCTTCACTTGAAGGATTACACCATCCACTTCGCTCCCAACGGCTATCGGCTGGTCCGCTGCGCCGCTGGCGAGGGTGTCGTCGATTTTCCGGCGATCCTGGCATTGGTACGAGCCAACGGGCACGAGGTCATTCCCGGTATCGAAATCGCCGCTCATTCAGCGCGCACCATTCCGTGGCTTGAGTCGGGATGGTGGTCGACCTATGGGCCGCGCGATGCTCGCCAGCTCCTCCCTGTGCTGAAGCTGTTGTGGGAACGGGGGCTGCCCGCCGAACGGCCGTATGCCACGGTGTGGGAGCAGGGGGGTGATACGGCGGCGGTGATCGCCGACGAATGGCGGTTGGTCGAGTCAAGTGTCGGCTATTTCCGGAGCCTGGCGACGGCAGCTGAGTAGTCGTCGCGGGGGGCTTGTGGTCGGCAGCTGGGTGGAGTCTCGTGGCCTTGCGGGGTTAACGGGAATGGGTACGTTAGAGGGTCGTGGGGCGGCCATCCACCGGAACGGTTGGCGGGCCAATCAGGTCGCTTAGCGCCCACGGGTTGCCCCAAGTATCCACAGGAATTGAGCTGGTAGAGCCATGGCCAAGAAAACGATTGCCGACGTCGATGTGCGGAACAAGACGGTGCTGATGCGGGTCGACTTCAATGTCCCGTTGGACGATGCAGGAGTGATTACCGAGGATCACCGGATTCGCATGGCCTTGCCGACCATCCAGTCGGTTCTGGACCGTGGCGGCAAGGTGATCTTGATGAGCCACCTGGGACGTCCGAAGGGGGTGGGGATCGAGCCCAAGTACAGCCTCAAGCCAGTGGCTACGCGGTTGAGCGAGCTGTTGGGGCGTCCTGTGGCCTTTCCGGGGCAGGTCGTGGGGAGTGACGTCGAGCAGGCGGTGGCGAAGTTGGCCTCGGGCGGAGTGTTGATGCTGGAGAACGTCCGATTCGAAGCGGGTGAAAAGGACGGCGAAGCTGGATTTGCTCAGCAGCTGGCCAAGCTGGGCGACGTTTACTGCAACGACGCCTTCGGTACCTGTCACCGCGAAGACGCTTCGATGGTCGCTGTGCCTCGGGCGATGGTCGGCAAGCCGCGCGTGGTGGGCTTCCTGGTGGACAAAGAGATCAAGTATCTGTCGGATGCGATTCGCAATCCTGAGCGTCCCTTCGTCGCCATCATGGGTGGCAAGAAGGTGTCGGACAAGATCATGGTGATCAAGAACCTGTTGAGCGTCTGTGATCGGATCTTGATTGGCGGAGCGATGGCCTACACGTTCTCGTTGGCTCAGGGCGGCCAGGTGGGGAACAGTCTGGTGGAGAAAGACAAACTCGACTTGGCCAAGGAGCTGTTGCAGCTGGGTGGCGATCGACTGGTCCTGCCGGTCGACACGCACTGTGCGGATGCTTTCAGCAGCGATGCGAACAAGAAGATTGTTCCGGCGGGGCAGATCCCGGCCGGATTCGAAGGGCTCGACATCGGCCCCGAAACGGCTCGGCGCTACGCCGACGAAGTCCGTAAGGCCAAGACGGTGGTCTGGAACGGACCGATGGGGGTCTTTGAGCTACCGCCGTTCGACGCTGGGACCAAGGCCGTGGCTCAAGCGATTGCCGAGAGCGATGCGACCAGCATCATCGGCGGTGGAGACAGTGCGGCGGCCATCCAGCATCTGGGCTATGGGGACCGCGTGACGCACGTCAGCACGGGTGGCGGAGCCAGCCTGGAGATGTTGGAAGGCCGGCCGTTTGTGGCCGTAGAATTGCTGGACGACTGATGAGTGCTCACGCTTCATCCTCTGCGGGACGCCCGCCACGCATGACGATTCCGCGGTTTGTCGAGCGCAAGAAGTCGGCTCAGAAGATCGCCATGGTGACCGCTTATGACTACAGCATGGCCAAGCTTCTTGACCAAGCCGGGGTCGACGCAGTGCTGGTCGGGGACAGCATGTCGATGGTCGTGCAGGGACACGACACGACGTTGCCGGTGACGCTGGACGAGATGATCTACCATGCTGAGATGGTGGGTCGTGCTGTCGAGTCGGCTCTGGTGATTGTTGACATGCCCTTTCCGACGAATTACCTGGGCGTCTATCGTACGATCGAGGCCGCGGGTCGGATCTTGAAGGAGACACGGTGTCAGGCCGTGAAACTGGAAGGGGGCGCTGAGCAGGCCGAGACGATTGCCGGGCTGGTGTCGGCGGGGATCCCCGTGATGGCTCATGTCGGCCTGCGACCGCAGAGCATTCATCAACTGGGTGGCTATCGGGTGCAGCGGAACGAGGACGAGCTGTTGCACGACGCGACGGCGGCTGCGAGTGCGGGTGCCTTTGCCGTGTTGCTGGAATGTATTCCGCGCTCAGTCGCCGCGCGCATCACCGAATTGCTCAGCGTTCCGACCATCGGAATCGGCGCCGGGCCGGATTGCGATGGCCAAGTGCTGGTGCTGCACGATCTGCTGGGGCTGACTCCAGGTCGCGTCCCGCGTCACGTCAAGCAATACGCTCAGCTGGGGCAGGCTGTCAAACAGGCCGTTACCGATTATTGCCACGAAGTTCGCGATGGACGGTTTCCGGCGGCGGAGCATTCGTTTGAGTGAATCAGCGGCCGACCTGCCAGCAGCTCAGCGTCCCCGTTTCTCCACTGTTCGAACGGATGACGAGCCGACCGTTGCTCAGTGCCGGCAAGGCTCGAGTCGTCTGCTCGCTGATTCGCCCCCGAGCCAGCTCGGTATATGCCTTCTGGTTGGCCGATAGCAGGATCAGTTCTCCGTTCGTGTTCAGCGCCAGGACGTGCGGCCCGGCTTGCAGCAGATGGGCCACGCCAAATTTTGGCTGGCTCCACAGAATGCGACCCGAATCGGCCGCTACACAGCGCAGTTCGGCCATACCGACATCTTCTCGGCCGTGAATTCCCAGCAGGGCTCCTTCGGCAAACAGAGGCGTGTTGTACTGGCTGGAGAGTGTCTCGGGGGCTTTCCATACCTGTTTCCATTCCGTCGGGCTCCAACGCACCATCCGGGCTCCCACACCATAACTGGCCGTGACGAACAGCCCTTGATCGCCGGCCCAGAGTGGCACGGCGGCGTTCACGGTCGGTCCACGCTGCCCGAACGGCACCCGAGCGGAAACTCGGCCGTTCCGCGCGTCGATACTCAACAGGTTGAATCGCGTCACAAAGACGACTTCGTGTGGGCTGTCTCGATTGAGTGTCGGAGCGGCGTAGCTGGCCTGTTCGTCGGTGGCCTTCCAGGCAGTCTTGCCGGAATTAAGTTCCAGGGCGACGATCCCCGCGTCTTCGCGACTGCCGACATTGACCAGCAATCGGTCGCCGGCGACGATCGGCGCACTGCCGCAGCCGAAGTAGCCGAGATCGCCGCGATAGTCCTGCAGCAGATTGCGAGACCAGAGCGTTTTACCAGTCGCCAGCTCCACCGCATGACAGTCGCCCGCCGCACTCCATAGATAGGCCACTCCCTCGTGTACCGTCGGGACGCACCGTGGTCCGGTGTCGGGATCGACTCCACCGGAGTAAGTGGCTGGAAACTCGACTCGGTGCAGTTGCTGGCCCGTCTCCGCGGCAACGATATCCAGCCGGTCGCGGTCGCCGACCCGGTGAAAGATGATGACTCGATTGTCGACGATGGCCGGTCCGGCATAGCCGCTGCCAACATCGATCTGCCAGATTTGTTTCGGGCCTTTGGCCGGCCATTCAGCCAGCAGCTCTTCGCCTTCGGCCTGTCCGTTGCGCTGCGGGCCCAGAATCTGAGGCCAATCACCGGCGCGGACCGACCCTACGTCACCGCTGAAAAGGATTCCCCAGGCGACCAACAGCCCGCGCAGGGCCCAGTGTGGAACTTGAAATCGTCGGCTCGATGGTGCCTGTGACTGAGTCATATCTCGCGGCGCCCTCGCCGCTCCTTATTCGGGGCTGAATCCGTGGCAGAACTCGTGGCTGACGCTTCGGCCGTGTGAATCTCGGCTCGATTCCCGCCCTCAACTTGTTGCTGGAGGAAAGATCACGATCGGAAAACACCGTTCGTACGGAGGCCAGTTCTTTGCTTCGCCTCGTATCATCAGTTTCCATTCCACACCGTTGTGAGCTGCCAGGAAGGAATGCATGACGTTGGAGGGGATGGCCAAGTCGCATTCGTATTCGAAGGGGAGCCCTGGTCGGACTTGCACGTCGTTGCGGACAAAGATCTCCTGCTGGAAGACTCGTCGTGATTCGGTCCGCGTGTCGGTCCCCTGCCGATAGGAAACGCGTTCGTCGCAGACCAGATTGAGCTGCATGCGGTTGACCGGTTGCTGCCCCATCTGCGCGACATAGACGCGGTAGCGCCGACCGGGAATCAGCGGATGGTCCGACACTTCGACGCTGGTCGGTCCCAACGCCGTGCTGAGCAGCAGCAGCCGGATCAGATAATACAGAGCCGCCACGCCCATGCCGGCGAAGATCAACACGACGACCATCGACCATCCCGTCCACGCTCCCGGCGGGATCTGGTTGGCGACCAGCACCACCAGCACGGCGACCACACCGTTCCACAAGAGGCTCAAGATGGCAATCAGCAGCAGGTGAGCCCCGGGAGATTCGACGACCGGCAAGCGGTACCGCAGGCGGACGCCCGGACTGTTCGTCAGATTCTCATCGCTGGGGATGCACGGAAAGTCCTCGTTCGAATCGGGATGCTCGGGGGCAGGAGCCAGGCTGGCCGCTCGACGAGCCAGCGCCAATCGACGCTCGGCCGACGTTCCGACCTGCAGCAGCGTGTAGACAATGCCACCCAACCCGCAGCCGATCAGGCTGACAAAGACCAGCAGCAGAAGCCACAGGCCCCAGCTGGTCCCCTGCGAGGCGCTTTGACGGTCGCCCCAGTGAGCGATGATCAATTCGGACAGGGCCATCACGCCGACCAGGAACATGGCCACCCAGAAGACGGTTTCCCCCGCCCCGCCCATCCACTTGGAGCCCGTACGGCGAGCGCCTCGCTTTTTCTCCCACAGGCGAAAACGCGATCTCAACGGCCGTCGGGACTCAGTGCGCGCAGGCTGGGGCATCCAGGGATTCCGCTGGAGACTGAAAAACGCCAATTTTAGTCCACGGCCGGTCTCCTGGGGCAGTGGAGCGCTGGGGGGCGGCCGAGGGATTCCGTGGCTCAGACCACTTTCACTCGCCCAACGGGGTGGTCAACGCCTTCCGACTGGCCTGTCGAAGCATTCTAATGCAGGAGTCGATCGAGCCGTACCAACAGCAGGCCCTTGTCGTCCCGGCCATGGAACCACTGATCAGTATCCAACTGCACGGAAAGTCGCCCTATTACCGGCCCGGCGATATTCTCGAGTGCGATTACCAGATCGACGCCGTCAGTCGCGATGCCCTGCAGGCCGTCGAAGCGTCCGTGCTGTGGTACACCGAAGGTAAAGGGGACGAAGACATGGGCGTTCATTACTTCGAACGACGTGTTCCTGCCGATGTCGATGACGGCGACTTAAGGCAGTGGCGGCGATTTCGCATCCCCCTGCCCAATAGCCCACTCAGCTACCAAGGCGAAATCTTCTCGATTTTGTGGTGTGTCCGCGTCCGAGCCTTTCTCAAGCGGGGCAAGCAGTCGTTCTACGAGCTGCCGTTCCGGCTCGGTGCCATCGATACGCCACGGCGGAGACTCCAGGCCGAATGACCCGCGTCGGTCACAACCCGTTCGCCACCAGCTTCACTCGACCAGGCGCCCTCGAGTTCCTGTTTCCACCAGGTGTCTCGCCCGACTCCCTGCTCGATACGTTCGAACGACTCGGTCGACGAGCCCAAATCGTCGGCCCGCACGGCACCGGCAAGTCGACTCTGATCGCCACTCTGCAACCGCACATGATCGCTCGTGGCTGGGATGTGCTAGCAGTCTGGTGTCGTGCGGATGAGCGACGGCTGCCAAGCTGGTTGTTCGAGCGTCCGTGGACGGAGCGTACGGTGTTGGTGATCGATGGCTACGAACAGCTCACGTGGTGGGATCGTCTGAAGCTGCGGTGGCGAGCGTGGCGCGGCAAATCTGGTTGGCTGGTGACCTCACACAGTGACTTGGCCGGGCCCGTGTTGTGGCGCACCGTCGCCGATCTTGCCACCGTTCGTCAGCTTGTCCACCAGCTGCTAAGTCAACAAGGCCTCGATCCGCAACTGCTGGACGAACGGCTCGATGCGAGTTGGTCCGCCTGCCAGGGCAACGTGCGAGAGCTGTTGTTTGCGCTGTTCGACGAGATGCGGCAGCTTTCCACGCCAGCATCGATTGTGACGGAATTTAGCGATGCAAGCAGCAGTTGTCCGAAGAGTGCCAGAAAAACTTGAGCAAATTTCTTTTCTGGCGTCTATTTGTGACCTAGTATTCTACGACTGGTGAACTCTCGGCATCGAACTGGTGCCAGTGATGATGGCTGCCAGCACAATCCATACAACCCGAATTTTTTACCAAACGTCGCGCGCACCTGCCCAATGAGTTGACGAACCGTGGCAGGTTGGGTCCTAATGAAGGGCGCGTGCCACGATTGAGCGGAGAAGAGCTCGCGGCGTGCTCCGGTGAGGGAACATCGGTCGAGGTCCAACCACGGAGACAGAGAGAACAATGTTTGCCGGACGCAGATGGTTGATCTTTTCGATGGCTGCCAGCGCATGCCAGGTTGCGCTGCCCGCAGCAGACGCCGGTCTGTGTGACTGGTTCAACAAGGGGACAACCCAAACGACGTTCTACACGCCCGCCGGCACCACGCCCGCTGGTGTGAGTCCCGCTGCTGGCTGGGCTTCGCCCACAGCTCCGGTCGCTGCCGCAACCCCGGCGACGCCGATGAGTGTCGGTCCGGCCACCTGCGAACAGACCGTGGTGCAGTATCTGCCGGAGACCGCGTTCCGCACCGTCTGGAATCCCGTCCCCGTCACTCAGTACCAAACCACGACCAACATCAATCCTCAATCCGGACTCCCCATCACCTGCACCCGGCCGTGTGTGACCTACACGTTCCAGGCGCAGCGAGTCCCCTACACGACCTATCGGCCGGTCTTCAGTCAGGTGCCAGTCCCTACCGCCGATGCCGCCGTTGCTCCTGCCGGATCGCCGATCGTCGGCTTTACGCCGGGAACCACTGCCGGCGTCGCTCCGGCGACAGCCGGCGGCTGTGCGACCTGCAGCGGCGCTGTGGCCGCTCCGGTGGCCACTGGTGTCGCACCCACGTCAAACTACTCGCTGGCGCCAGTTCCCGCTGCGTCCTATCCAGCCACGACCACCGCGGCTCCGGCGCCCCTGAATACCGCGCCGTTTGGCTACACCAGCCCCGCCGAATCGACCACAGCTGATCCTGCTGGTGCGACGCCGTGGGTCCCGAAGAATGCGCCCACAGCCGCGCCGCCTCAGGGTTATGCCAGCCCAGCGCCGCCTCAAGGATATACCAGTCCCGCGGCGCCTCAAGGCTACACCAGCCCCGCGGCGCCTCAAGGCTACACCAGCCCAGCGACGCCAGCGCCGGCGTACAGCCCGGCACCTTACGGTTCGTCCACCGGTGCACCGACAGCGGGTAGTGGAGCGGCGGCCGGTGTTCCGCCGACCATCAACCAATCCGACGTGCAACGAATCGAATCGCAAGGCGGTCCGGCTCCGGAAAGCTATCCGAACAACGGGACCAACGGCGGTGCGAACGGCGCCACCGCGGCACCGCCCGCCGGAAATGGTGCGGCGGCCACAGCGCCCGCTTACAGTGCGCCGCCGGCTTACGGTACCACGCCGGCTTACGGTACCACGCCGGCTTACGGTACGGCGCCCGCTTCCAACGGAGCGCCTGCTTACAGCCCACCACCGGGCTACACCCCAGCTCCGGCCAGTGGCACGGCGCCCGCCACCAGCACGGCTCAGAATCAGGCCAATTATCGGTGGAATGGGTCGACCAGCGCGACCAGCGGTTACGGTTCGACGGCGACGGCAGCTGCCCCACCCGCCGCACCCTACACGCCGACGACCGCTCAGCCTCCCAGCAACACCTATCCGGGAGCCAACAGCACTGCTCCGACCGCCTCGCCGCCTTCCGGCAACTGGGCAGCGCCCTACACGCCGAACCCTAGCACCAGCGCGCCGAACGATCCTTGGTTGCGCCGTCCACTCAGTGGCAGCCCCACGCCGGCAGGCAGTCCTCCGGCTACGACGGCTGGACCGACGGCTGGGAACGCTGCGGGTACGGCGCCGGCCGCATCCGGCTGGTCACCCACGCCGAATGCTGCACCGCAGACCGACGAGACTCTGAAGTTCCGTATCCGTCCGCTGCCCGATACGGCTCCATCGCAGCCCAGCAATTCCAAGACCGACAATGTCCCGTCATTGCTAGATCCCAATGACCTGACCGCATCGCGTCAGTTGGCTCCGACGGGCGATCCGTGGTCGAGTGCAGCTCGTGCGGTGCCGATCGGCTGGACCTCAGGTCGTCCGACGGGTAGTGTGCCCGGCGGTGCGATGAATGGTCCGGCTGGGGTGTCCACGGTGATGCCGAGTCGACCGGTTTCGGGGCCGCCGCGTCTGGATGTGACCGCGGACGGTTTGTCCACCTCGCGAGTGGCAACTCCTGAGGACGAAGGTTGGAGCGGCAGGTAGGCGCAGCCAATGGCCGCCAATCTGACTCCGCAGTACCTGCGCGCTGAACGCCAGTATCGTCAGGCCGCTGCGGCCGAAGACGAACTCTACTGGCTGCAAGTCATGCTGCGTGAACTCCCCAAACACAAGGGGACGGACAAGCTGCATGCTGAGTTGAAGCAGAAGATCAGCCGACTGAAGCGGGCCGCTGAGTCAGCTCCTGTGGCTCGTCGCACAAGCAGCTGGATCATGCCGCGTCAGGGAGCGGGGCGAGTGCTGTTGATCGGCGCGCCGAATGCCGGCAAGAGCCGATTGCTGAGCTGGCTCACTCATGCTCAGCCGCTGGTCGCCGACTACCCTTTTTCAACTCGCGCACCACTCCCGGGGATGTTGGAGTGGGGAGACGTGTCGATCCAGATCGTCGATACTCCGCCCATCACCGCGGACGTATTCGATCCACAATTCCACGGTCTGATTCGCGGAGCCGACCTGGTGCTGTTGGTGGTCGACTTCAGCCACGACGATGGCTGGCAGCAAGCAGTCGACGTGATCGATCGCTTGCGCCAGACGAGGACGCGTCTGGCGACGACGTCGTATCTCGACGACGACGATCTTGGCGCGTCGTACACACGGACACTGCTGGTCGCGGCAAAAATGGACGTGCCGGGAGCACGAGAGCGCTACGCCACCTGGTCTGCAGCGCCGGATCGACTCGACTGGCCCAGCATAGCAGTTGATGTCGATTCGCCTTCCGATCGGGAGCAGCTCAGTCAGGCCATCTTTGAATCGCTCGATGTGGTGCGGGTCTACACGAAGCATCCTCGGGAAAAGCAACCGACGATGGAGCGGCCCTACACCTTGCCGCGAGGGGCCACGGTGATGGAGGTGGCCGAACTGGTGCACCACGATCTGGCGAGGCAATTGAAGCACGCCAGGCTTTGGAGTCGCGGATCGAGCCAGCCGACCCAGGTGCGACCCGACCACATCGTCGACGACGGCGACATCGTCGAACTCCATTGAGGGTCTGCCCGGGCCCGATCGGATCGGCTATTTTGGTGGCTATGACCACCAATGATCAGATAGCTGACGCCTTCGACGAGCTGGCCGATTTGCTGGAGTTTCAGCAGGCGAATCCATTTCGAGTGCGAGCGTATCGCAATGCCGCTCGGACGCTCCGGGATCTGCTCGAACCTCTCAGCGAATATGCCGACAGCGGTCGAGAGCTGACGGAAATCCCGGGCATCGGAACGGACCTGTCCGAAAAGATTCAGACGCTCTTGCAGACTGGCCAGCTGCCGCAGTTGGAAGAAATCAAGACTCAGATTCCGGCGAGTGTCTTGCAGCTGTTGCGAGTCCCCGGGCTGGGGCCCAAGAAGGCCGCCGCGCTGTACCGTGAGCTGAAGATCGAGAACCTGAGCCAGTTACGGGCCGCTTGTGAGACAGGGCGAGTGCGGGACCTGAAGGGATTCGGTCAGAAGACTGAGCAGGCCATCCTGGCGGGGATTCCGCTGGCCGAAACAGCCAATCAGCGTCTGCTGTGGGCCGAAGCCGATCAGATTGTTCACGCTCTGCGACAGTTCCTCGAATCATCGCCGGCTGTCGAGCGATTGGAGTTTGCCGGGAGTTATCGACGCGGGAAGGAGACTGTGGGCGACCTGGACGTGCTGGTCGTATCGCACAAGCCCGACCAGGTGATGGACCAGTTGAGTGCGTTTGACGGCGGCGTCGATACCATCGTACGCGGCGAGACGAAAATGTCGGTGCGAGTTCACGGTGGATTTCAGGTCGATCTGCGGGTGGTCGAGCCAGATTCGTTCGGTGCGGCCCTGCAATACTTCACCGGTTCCAAAGACCACAACGTCATCCTTCGCGGCCGAGCCAAGGATCGGGGGCTGAAGATCAACGAGTACGGGGTCTATCGTGTGGGCGAAGCCGGCTCGAAACGACGCGCCAAATCAACTCACGAATCCGAGGCGGAGCGCGACGGCGATTCCGACGGAGAATGGATTGCCGGGCGAGAAGAGCAGGATGTCTACCAAGCCCTGGAGCTACCCTGGATCCCTCCGGAACTGAGAGAAGGCCGGCAGGAGTTTCAGTGGGCGGATGCCGGTAAGCTGCCCGAGCTGATCACGGTCGACGACCTTCGCGGTGATCTCCACATGCATACCACGGCAACCGACGGTACGGCGACGTTACGCGAAATGGTCGCTGCCGCTCAGCAGCGCGGCTTGCAGTACATCGCCATCACCGACCATTCGCGCCGAGTCACGGTGGCCGGCGGTCTGCAGCCCGAGGATGTGCTCAAACAGTGGCGGGAAATCGATCAGTTGCAGCAGGAACTAGGCACCAAATTCCATGTCCTCAAAGGGATTGAATGCGACATCTTGGAATCGGGTGAGATGGACCTTCCCGACGAGGTGCTTGCCGAGGCCGATTGGGTCGTCGCCAGTGTGCATTTCGGTCAGCGGCAATCGCGTCAGCAGATCACGGACCGGATTCTGGGGGCCATCGAACATCCCTCGGTCAATGTGATCGCTCATCCTACCGGCCGGCTGCTGAATCGGCGCGATCGTTACGAAGTCGATATCGACGCGGTATTCGCGGCTGCGGCCAAGCACCACAAGATGCTCGAACTGAATGCCAATCCGCGACGGCTGGACCTGGATGATGTCCACTGTGCGGCCGCCAAGCAACACGGAGTGCTGATCGTCATCAGCAGCGATGCGCACAGCACCGACGGACTGGATGTTCTTAAGTACGGCGTCCTGCAAGCCCGTCGCGCGGGACTCGAGGCCCGCGACGTCGCCAATACTCGCACCTGGTCGGCTATGAAGAAGCTGCTGAAGAAGGATTAAGCTCTTCGGCAGAATCTGTGGGTGAATTTGTGTGAGCATTAGTTGAGTCGCAGCGAGAATCGCATGCCTTCATGACACGGCGCTCTGTCAGGCTCGGGATCCGGAAAGGTGGGGCACGGGGGCCGCCCCGCTTCCCCTTCCCTTCGTCGACCGTCGTCACTCGCCCTGCCTCTGGCCCCCCAAAGTCGGTGGGGCAATCAAGTCGCCATCATGTGCCGGCCAACCAGCCCCACGACTTTGGTGGGGCCCAGGTGGCGAGCGATCGATGGCAGAGGCGGAGGAACGGCGCACAGGAGCTCCCAGCGCCCCATTCCTGGAGCCCGAACCCGAGGGAACGACGAGCCAGTAAGGTGTCTCTCGCTGGCGACATCACCTCGACTCGCTACGAGAAAATCCGGCAGCTTGCCAGCTCGCAACTCGCCAGAATCGCCGAGCTAGATGACCTTGGCTGACTAAGAGAGTCAGAAACTACCCACAGATTCTGGTGAAGAGCCCTGAGTTACTGGCTGGCAGGAGCCGCGGCGGCAGGCGGCGGTACGGTTGGTTCTCCACCGGTCGCTGTGGGAACGACTTCGAACAGCAGAATCACTCGCCGCCGCGGCGCGGCAGGTGCTGCCATCGACTTCGCGGTGACCGAAGGCCGCGTCTGTTGGGCAAGCTGGCCGCGATGGGCCGGGCTTGGGATCGGCTCTTCGGACTTCTCCGCGCCCGCAGGTGAACTCTTGGATAGTGACGGGCCCGTAGCAGGATCAGTTGCACTTCGCTGAGCCTGAAGTTCGGTTGCCCCGCTGGCCGCCGAGGATGCTGGACTGGGTGCGTCTAAGGACTCATTTTGTGCGACAGCCTGTTCTGGAATCAGTTTCAGCTCCGTTGCCTCTGCCGTTGCCTCTGCCTCTGCCGTTGCCTTTGGTGCGAGTGATGGTGCGGCCATAGGGAGCCCTGACGGCATGGCACTCGCAGCCGTCGATTCTTTGTCGAAGTTTGATGGTAAAGCTGGAGCAGCTTCGGTTGGAGCCGGCCCACCGACTCCTGGTGCCGAGCCAAATTGCCAACTATCGCGATTCAGGTATCGTGCCGTCTGCTGACCGAGTACGAGCCTTTGCACGAGCTGCTCCGCCTCGGCGGTGTTGAGTTCACCACGATCCAGCCCGGATGGCGTGGCATCAGCAGCTAAACCCGGCCGTCCGGCAACAACGGAACCGCTCTGCTGGAAATAGCTCAAGCCGTTGGTGTCGGCCGAGTTGAGTTCCGAGCGAATGGTGGAGATTTCCACTTGCGCCTGTGGCAAGGACTTTTGCAACTCGGTGACGAGCTGTTCCTGCTGAACGTCCGTCAATTCGACGACCGCCCAGTGCACGGACGGCTGAGCGCCAGGCGTCTCAGCGACAGCCGCCTCAGCGCCAGGCGTCTCAGCGACAGCCGCCTCAGCGCCAGGCACCTTGCTGGCCAGGGGCGCAGGTGCACCAGGCTGGTTATTCGGCCGATCGCTCAACACCTCGGTACCCAAGGCGTCCATCTTGTCTTTGGACCCATCGACGGATTCGGCAAGTGCGCCGTTGGCGCCTACATCCCCGCCGCTCTGTTCTTCACTCCCCCGTCCATTGCCACCCGCACCGCCGAATCCACCACCTACAGCTCCAGCTCCACCGTAGCCACCGCCATCGGCGCCACCGCCAGCACCACCGTAGCCACCAAGACCACCGCCGTATCGTCCCGCAGCAGCATCTTCAGATCGTCCACGACGGCTGCGACCTTCACCATATCCGTTTCCACCGTAACCGCCCCGTTCGCCACCGAGTTCGAGGTTGACGCCACCTTCAACGGACGGGCCGTTTACCGCCAAATCCTGCGCGACAGGGCTTAAGGAACGCAGTCTCATGAAATAAAGCGAGTTGTCGGTCGATCCTTTCCGTGAATCGTTCGACGCCTCAGCCAACGTAACGTCCCAATCCGACCACTGAACCTCTCTTTGCAAGTTGTCCGTTACCGCCTGCTGGAAACTGAATCGCACCGCATCGCCCGACAGCTGATTGGCGGGAACTTTGACGGTGACAACCATCGTCTCGAACTCTTGCGTCGGCTCGACCTCGCCAGCTGGCGATGCAGCGCCCTCCGTTTTCGCACGATCACTCGCACGAAGTGCTCCGGCAGTCGACTGTGGGCCGGTGAGCTTATAAGGGTTGGGCTGTTGAGTGGTGGGCTGTTGAGTGGTGGGCTGTTCAGGAGCTGTCGCCTCCGCCGCGCGGGAGAACCGTTCGGAACGTATGGCTTCATCCAACCCACGATTCTCAGCGTCAAGGGCGCTGGGAGCTTGTTTATCATCCTGAATCGACAGAACACTCGGCTCGTGACTGTCGGGTTTCGGCGGGACGCTGCCGTCCAGTTCCTTCTGTCTGGCTTCGATGGATTCTACTTTCGGACCGTCGAGGCTACGGCGATTCATTCGGGTGCTGTCGCTAGGTGTTCGCTTCAGGCCCTGCGACGGTGATACGACTGACGGCTCGCGTTTTCCCACCACGGACCGATCTTGATTCAGCCAAGCAGGGACGGTCAGGAGGGTAAGGATCGAAGCCGCCATGGCACTCAGCACGGCCGTCCAGAGCTGGGCTCGCGACCAGCCGCCACCTGGCAGCGTGGTACCTGGCAGCGTGGTACCTGGATCAGCAGTGGCCGAAACTTCTTGAATCTGGCGAGCGATACGGGAACGCAGGTCAGGAGGAGCCGAAATTCGGGGGAGCGATCGAAGTTGGCGCTGGAGCGAACGGAGTTCTTCCAGCCGTGCGCGGGCGTCCGCGTCACTCTGCAGCAAGTCCTCCACTTGCCGACGTTCTTCGTCGGTCAACACGCCGTCCAAATAGCCGCTCAGCAGCTCGTCAGGCAATTCTTCCAACGGACCTGTCATCGCTCTATTCACCTCTTCCGCACTCAACGCTGCATCAAGTGTTCCAGCCGTTCCTTCAGCTGCAACCTGGCACGGTGCAATCGGCTCCGTACGGTGCCGACCGCCACATCCAGTATCTCGGCAATCTGCTCGTATTCGTGACCGTCAAATTCCCGCAGGACCAGGATCGTCCGGTGGTCTTCGGCCAGCTCACTCAACGCCTGCCGCACCAACCGCACCTCCTCGTCCCGCTCAAGTTCCTGTTCCGGCTGACCGCCGCGATCCACCGGCTCGTCCCCCATCCGCTCACGTTGAGCATCCAAGGAGGTTGTGACCCGTTTCCGCCGCCGTTGGCTCGCCGCCACGTTCAACGCGATGCGGTACAGCCACGAATAAAAGGCACTCTGACCCCGAAAACTGCTCAGCTTTCGAAACGCCTGGACAAACGCGTCCTGGGCAATGTCCTGAGCGTCTGCCGTACAGCCCAAGACGTGAACCAGTGACGCGAACAGCCGATCCTGATAGCGCAACACCAACTGATCGAAGGCCGTATGGTCTCCGCTCAAGGTGCTTGCGATCAGCTGATGATCGTCCATCGCCCGACAGCTCTCTCTTCCCAGTCCTAAGATGCCCCGCCCGGCACAAGAGTTCCCAGTATCGCCCCACGAACCCACACCCGGACGGCCTGCAGGCCCCACTTGTGGAGGGTTTTGGGCTCCGTGCGCGCCCCGGTTCGGACAGCTGACGCCGGCCGGGCCGGAACGACCAGGCGAGCCGGAACCGGTCATCCAGGCGGGAGCCGCCAGCGGCCGCCGACGGTTATGACTTGGCTGGCAGCCCGAAATCGCCCCTCATGTCGCGCCAGATGCAGTGGATGTGATTCGCCGGATTGCCCATCACATCGGGTTGCGTGTTCACGAATTCGATCCAGAACGTCGGGCCTTGGATTCGGTAGTAGTGACCGATACCCGGTTCCAGCGGACCCGACCAGGCGAAACGAACGCCGTCGCGTCCCGCCTGTTCGACGGCCTCCCGCCGTTCCGCGGCGACATCTTCGGGGACGTTATCAATATAGACGTCGATCAGCTTGAACAGCAGCTTTTGCTGTTCGGCAGTCAGATCGGCAGCGGTGATCCCTTCCGCCGGCGTTTGAGGAGGCTGCGGTGTGGCCACAGCCGTAACCTCGCGTGGCGCCTTGTCTGCCACCACGGCCACCTTCTTCTGTTCAGCAGTCAGGCTCTTCACCAGCTGAAAGGCCAGCGTCTCTTCGAGTTCCAGGATCCGAGTCCCCTTGGCGATGCCCGTCGTATTGTCTGCCTGGACAATAGCCGGGTTCGAGGCCAAGGCCTGCGGCGATGAACTGACGACCTGTCCACCTTCGAGCACAAAATTCAGCGACAGATGGTGGCCTTCAAAGCTGATCCCCCAACGGCCCTCCCCACCGGGCTGCCCGAAAAACGTCAGGAAGTAACGCTGGGGATCCCGCAGCGGTCCGCTCCCCTTCTCGATCTCCTTCAGCAGATTTTCGAAGTGAATAATCTGTTCGGCCTTGTGATAGCCGATCTGGCTGAGGAGTCCTTGCAGCAGCTGGCGCGTGGCGGCCCGCTGCTGGTCGCTCATCGCATTCATCTCCAGACCCTTCCGGTTGTCCTTGGGGATGAAGTGCCAATCGAGACGTTGGGGCGTATCGAAGGGCATGATCAGCTTGGCCTGCTGTTCGGCGCTGGCGCTCTGGACGAGCTTGGTCGCCGCCGCAGTGACCGCTGCCGCCGACTGGCCGGCACGGATCTTGGCCCACGCGTGCTGCAATCCGGTAAGTAGGGTGAGGACAGCCAGCAAGCCGATCGTCCAGGTTGCTCGCGCCCGTGTCAGTTTTCGCATGATAGTGCTCCTCGCCTGCAGTTCGTCACGCGCCGCCGCGCATTCGTAATTCGCCCCTAGCCCGGAAAATTCATCCGCCGATGGACAAATTGAAGTTGCTAGCGGGCCCTGCCTCGGGTACGACAGTGTTTCGACGGCATCCCCATACCAAAACCAAAGGCCCCCCAGCATGACAGAGTGTATCACAGCGACCGTCGATTTCACACCGCTGGGACGGCGGCAAGTCGTGGCTGATTTCCTGGGAGGTCGGCTGACCTCGCTACACCATTCACGACCAGCGTGCCATGCTGGCCCAGCGGGTGATCTCGCTGGTTCTGGGCTATGAAGTTCTCAACGATCAGCAGACCATGCGTATGGACCCGGCGCTGCAGGCCGTGTCCGGATGCTCGCCCGAGACGGACCGGCCGCTGGCATCACCGTCCACGCTCGACGGGCTCGAGAGTCGGATCGATCGAGCCACATTGGGCAAGCTTTCCGCGGTCTTGGTCAAGCAGTTTTTCTTGGGAATTCCTTCCAGGGGCCTCCTCGAGAGATCACGCTCGATTTCGACGCGACCGATGACCGAGTCCACGGCAATATTGACGGTGCCAAGCATTCCGGCGCCATCAATAAACTGCTTGTCACTGCTATTCGGAACCGCTGGCCCGAGGTGAAGAATACGCTCCGCCCTGACAGCGGGCTCTGCCGTTGGCGATTGATGCGATGGTGTCACTAACACGACGTCTCGTACATTCCGGCGGTGGCCGGCCACAAGATCCTGGAGCGACGCGTCGCCGGGTTGCTCGAGCAAGCCGATGTGTACGTGCAGCGAGGTGAGATGGGAAATCGAATTAATGAGCAGTAACTGATGCTGTTCGCTGATCGACGCTCCGTCAGTTCATCCCGTCCCCGACAAGCAGCGAGTAACTCGAAGCTCGCCGAACCCGTGGGGGGAAGGGGGAGGTGTGCGCATCCGCTCGCAAAAGACTGCCGCCCCGCACCTCACTCGCCCGTCCGCCCCACTATCGGGCTGTCGTGATCATAAGTCCATCGGCGGATGAATTTTCCGGGCTAGTATACCGGCTGGGCATGCTCGTGGGACTGCGGGTCGCCCGGAACATGCTGCTGGTTCCAGTGCAGGTGGAGCTGCGGGAGGGCCTTGATCAGGCGACCCAGGCCATCTTCAGTCACCCCGCCGCCGTCGACATAGAGCGATTCCAGGCCCGGCAGCCCTTCCAGCGGGACAAGTCCGGCGTCGGAAATCGGCACGTCGATCAGATGCAGGAACCGCAGCGACTTGGCCCCCGACAACGGCTTCATCCCAGCATCGGTGATACGAGGTGAGTGAAAACGGAGCAGTTCCAGGCGAGGAAGCTCGGCCAGGCTGGCCAAGCCAGCGTCGGAAAACTGACCGGCGGCGAGGTTCACTCGCTGCAGGGCCGACATCCGGGACACGATCGCCGCACCCGAATCGTCAATCGGTGCCCGGTCGAGCCGCAGTTCGATCAGACCATTCAGGCCAGCCAGGGCTTCGAGTTCACGTTCGCCCACACGTGAGGCTGCCAGCCGGACTCGCTTCAACCCGGTGAGCTGGCGAAGCTCATCGGCTGCGTCGGCAGGCAATTCGGCCGCATCGCATTCCAGCAGATCCGACTCGCCGCGCCGCACCATCGCCACCGCCTCCGACCAGCTCCGCGATACGTGCGACTGCACCTCCGGCGCCACACTTGCCGGTCCCTCAGCCGCCGGCCGACAACCAACCGCCAACCAGCCAGCCAACAGCGAACCCATCAGCAACGTGCGGTAAGTCAATCGGCACACAGCCAATCTCAAGGCGGGCCATCTCAAAGCGGGCCATCTGCGAACTGCCAAGGTCGTGGTCTCCGCCGGTGCTGTCAGGACGACGCGTTGAGCCATTCGGACGTTGTGTCGGTCAGCCGGTGACCGGAGGCGACGCAGGACGCTGCGCCGCGGGACCACGCGTGGCCGTCCACCAGGCCATGACGAGGGCCGCCACCAGCAGCACGATGCTGATATTCTGCGATATGGTCAGGCCCGTACCGGCAAAGCTTCCTTCGTCCTGACGGATAATTTCTTCGAGGAAGCGAGTCACAGCATACAGGCCCAACACTAAGGCCATCAACATTCCCTGACGAGGCAAGCGTGATTCGACGGCCAGCGCCAGCAGGCACAGGATCACCGCGTTCAAGGCGCTGTAGATCTGCGTCGGTTCGGTGGGAAGACTATGGGCTGGCGGTTTCATCACCAGATTGACGATCAGTTCCTGGCCCTCCGGATCGACGACGGTCAAGCGACTGTCAAACGGCGAAGTGGCAATGAGATACCGGGCCGAATTGAGCGAATCGACCTCGTGGTTGTTGATCGTCTTCAACCGCATTCCGGGTCTCAGCGGCGAGCCCGACGCCGGACTGTCAGGCCGGATGGATCGAATCACCACGTGGTCCTGCGACAGGCCCAGCTGGATGCCGAGAAACTGGCCCTGTTCCTGCTGAGCGACATACGGAGGGCTGGCAACTGGAAAATGCACGGCCCACGGAAGATGGCACGGTCCGCCGAAGCAGCAGCCGTTGAGCAGGCATCCGACGCGGCCGAAGGCGAGGCCTACCAGCAGGCTCGGCGCTATCACATCGGCCAGTCCCCACGGCGAACATCGGGCCCGCCACACGAAGAGTGCAAATCCAATGGCCGCTCCGATCAGCGATCCGTAGACGACCAGCCCGCCTTCGGTGAAGTTCACAATTGCGGCGAGTGTCTCTGGCCAGCTCTGCCCGCGAAACTGGTCCCATTTCTGTATCACATAAAAGAGTCGAGCACCGATGATTCCGGCGATGAACATGTAGAAGGCAAGATTGAGGATGAAATCCAGCGACAGACCTCGCCGATTTCCCCGGTAGATCGCCAGTCCCACTCCCGACGCCACACCGACCATCATCATCAACCCGTAGCCGCGGATCGGGATCCCGCGCACGCCGCCAACGTCGACCACGATACGAGGGAGCACTTGCCAGATGACCAGCGCCAGCAGGCCATTGGTGACCAGCGTCGATGTCACGCCGGGGCTGAATCCCTCGCGACGATAGGCCCAAGCCAGCCAGATGCCGGTCCCTGCTACCAGCAACCAGAAGATGATCCCCATCCCCAGCAGCGGCCAGCCGGCCAGGCGTTCGGGTATTACCACCAATGTCTGCAGCACTCCGTCGCTCCTTCCAGCCAGGTCAGCTCAACACCAGGTTGTCAATCAATCGAGTCGATCCCAGCCGAGCGGCGATCAGGACCACGTTCCCCGGTCGGACTGTCGTAACGGGCTCCAGCGTCTCAGCGTCGCAGATGGCGATGTATTCAATCTGGTCGACGTGGCGACCCAGTTCCTCGTGCAGCTGTGGGAGCATCTGGTCGGACGCTTGGGTACGGCTGTGCGACAATTGCTGAGCCAATTGCAGCGTACGCCATAAGCCGACCGCTCGTTGACGCTCTTCCGCCGACAGATACGCGTTGCGCGAACTGAGTGCCAGTCCGTCAGGTTCCCGCACGGTTGGCTCGACGTGGATTTCCATCGGCACGTTCAGATCTCGCACCATGCACTCAATGACCCGCGCCTGTTGAAAATCCTTGTGCCCGAAATAGCTCGCGTCCGCCGGCACCATCTGAAAAAGCTTCAGCACCACGGTGGCGACACCGCGGAAGTGACCTGGCCGACATTCTCCTTCCCAACGTCGAGCGATCGCAGGAGGCTCTACGTAGGTCGAATAGCCCGCCGGATACATCTCGTCGACTGAGGGCGCGAAGACGGCATCTACCGACAGACTGCTCAACATGTCGAGGTCGGCTGGCAGCTGACGCGGATACCGGCCAAAGTCCTCGTGAGGGCCGAACTGAGTCGGATTCACAAAAATGCTTGCCACGACCCGCTGGCAGTCTTCAGACGCTCGACGCACCAGGCTCAGATGACCGGCGTGCAGGCATCCCATCGTCGGCACAAATCCGACTCGCTGGCCCGATTGCTGAGCACTGCGCACCCAGCGGCGCATCTCGTGCCCGTCGCTGATCAGCTGCGGTCGCTCACCCATGCTCGACACTCTCCCGGGGACTCATCAGTTCGGAGCCTGCAATGCGAGTTCTGCCAATTCAGGGCCCGAACATCCACGTTCCAGCATGGCCGTGCATGCAGAACCATGTAGCGCCGGTGCAACGACCCGATACCACGGAACACACGGATACCACAGATGTGTCACGCTCAGTCGACCCGACCAGGCACTTGCAAATACCGCCGACTACGTTCGGCACACAACGTCGATTCGCACACCATTCGTATTCGTACTCAGCGCCGCGGTGCTCTTACTCTTACTCTTACTCTTACTCTTACTCGTACTCGATCATATCCTGCGCCGCGCTGCCAGACCGCCGAGCGATTTGAGCAATCCGCTGGAACTGAAAACCGGCACCTCGGCCATCGTCGTAAACACCATCAGGAAATCGTCAATCGACAAGCATTGGCGAGCGTCTCGGGATCCAAAATTGGTTGGCTCATGAGCGCCGCGACCGAGTACGAGTACCGAGGTGCTGAGCAGCAGTACGAGGAATTCGACCGCCGATTATGGAACTTACAGCACCGGCCGTCGTTTTGCCAGCAGGATTTCGAGCGGTTTTGGCGGCGCGGACCAGCAGTTTCCCGAGTTCTGGCCAGCCGCCTGCCGGACATTCTGAGTGATCACCCCTCAGTCGGTCAGCCCTCCGGCGCCAGTCGCCGGATGCTCATCGGATTGGCAGCCTGTACCGCCGCCACTATCTCGCCCACCGGATCAAATTCCAGCGGAACTCGCGCTGCAGTTCGCCATTCGTGAGGAAACGACTCGGTCGGCGCCGCCGGATACCAATCCGGTGGCACGAAGACCGCATGGGGGACGCGATCCGCCGGTCCAACTCGACAGAGCACGGGTCGGCTGTCGCCCGCCGCGGAATCGATCTGGCCATCCGTTGCCAAGCACGAAATGTGCGAGATCACCTCCGCCAGCCATTCGTCGATCTGTTCGGACGGAATTCCCGCAAAAGCGAAGACGTGCGGCCAGCGCAACCATTGGTCACGTAGCTCCATGACCGTCTTGCCGCTGAGCGGGTCGATCCAGGACGGGATCAGCTCGGCCAGCGGCTGCAGCACGAACTGACGCACGGCCCAACGAGGGTGCGGGACCGTCAGCCACGGTGTGGTAATGATCGACGCTGACGAGCATCGGTCGACTTGCGCGGATGGGCCACTGAGGATCAGGTCGATGTCGATCGGACGAGGGCCCCACCGCACCGTTCGCACTCGACCCAGGTCGGTCTCGATTGCCAGCAGCGCGGGAAGGAGTTCGTCAGCCGGAAGTGACGAAGTAATCCGCAGCGCCGTATTAACGAACGGCCTTTGATCCACGGGACCGCCTACCGCAGCCGATTCCCAATCGCCGCTGCGCGCCAGATCGCTCACTCCGTGCAGTTCGCCAATACGCTGCACGGCCAGATCGAGCCAACCACGCGGCTCATCGAGATTCGAACCGAGGCTGAGCGCAAAACTGCGCGACTCGGCAGTCATAGAACGTCAGAACCCGCGTGCAGCGGATGCGACGAACAGCGGCTGCATCCAGATTCGGCCCACAACTGACCCACATGCGGCTCAATCATGATCAACAGAAAATAACGTGGGAGGGACTTCCGAGCCCCCACAAAGCAACAGCTCGTGTGCCGACGGTCGATCCTTCCATCGCCGCCCCCCACGTGATCTCACAACGGACCATGCCGAGCATGGCACGTTTGCATTCACCAGTTCGACCTTTGCAATGATCGCTCAGATGTAATCACGGCGATCCTACGCGAAATAAAGGACTTTTTGAGATCGCGTTTTATCGTACTGACCGCTTCGTTTCGTGTTTTGACCAGGACAAGTGAATCATCGGAAAAGCTGTTTGGGTCATACGAAACGATCGCATCATTTTGCGAAGCGAATTCGACTTGTCAACCAAGGACTGCCAAGTTTTTTTTATTGCCTTGCTGGGCAAGCATTTAGCGATATGATGGGGGCCGCAAGTGCGACCGTTGATCGCCAGGCCGACTTGAGTTTGAACACTTGGGTCCGCTGGAGCGTTCATGTCCACCGCGTGGCCATGAAATGATATGAGGACCCAGTGACTGGCTGCTTTGGCTGAGCACCGTGAGCCCCACACCATTCGAAGAAGATGATAGAATCGCCGCTGATCGCAACAGCGAATCCGATCGTTGGCGACTCGCTCAGTTGCTGCGCGATGACGTTTGCCAGCGGCTGGGAATCTTCGCAATTCCCGCCAGTTTTCGTCTCTCCGTGGTGATGCCCGTCTATAACGAACGACAGACGCTGCGCGACATCGTGCCCCGAGTGCTTGAACAACCGTTCACCGTCGAACTGATCGCCGTCAATGACGGGAGCACCGATGGTAGTGACGCCGAACTCGATCGACTGGCCAGTGAACATCCGGCCATCACGGTCGTACATCAACGGCCTAATCGCGGAAAAGGAGCGGCGATCAAGGCCGGTTTGCTGGCCGCTACCGGTGACGTCGTCCTCGTCCAGGATGCTGACCTCGAATACGATCCGGCCGAATACCGACTCCTCGTCCAACCTATCCTCGAAGACCGCGCCGATGTCGTCTACGGCAGCCGCTTTACCTCCCCGTCACGGCCCGTCCCCAGGTACTGGCACCACACCGGCAATCGGATCATTACCTGGCTCTCCAACCTGGCCACCCAGCTCAAACTGACCGACGTCGAGACGTGCTATAAGGTCATCCGGGGCGATCTGGCTCGACAAATCGCCCCCCAGCTGCGGGAACCGGGATTCGGCATCGAGATCGAACTGACGGCGCGGCTGGCCCGGATCCCCGGCGTCCGGTTCTACGAACGGCCCATCAGCTACCACCCCCGCTCGATCGCCGAAGGGAAGAAAATCCGCTGGACTGACGGAATCCACGCCCTCTGGTGCATCCTCCGCTACGCCTGGCCCTGATCGACGGGGCCGCCCCGGACCCCACAGCATCGCTGCGACCCATGCAGTCAGCCTGAATTGGCCAGATTGTGCATTTTCGCGCGGCAGGGCGATTGGACTTGGTAGCGTGTAGGGGCTAGAGTTCGCAAGGTCCAAGCGAGCGTCGGCTGACGCCGGGGGACTTGGACCAGGGCTCACGGACGTCGGCCCGGCCAATGGGGGAGGGGAGCGATGATCCGCGAAGCCGTGGCACCGCATGCGGTGCAGGAAGAAGCGTTGGACGAGTCGTTGGCCCGGTCCGTTCGAATTCTGATTGTCGAGGACGACGCCGATCAGCGAGAATGGCTGGAATACCGCTTTCGGCTCCTGGGATTCGACACGTTTCTAGCTGGAACTGGGGGGGAGGGGCTGCAACTGGCCCGCCGTCACCGCCCGCACGTGGTGGTGCTCGATGCCAGGCTGCCCGACGAAGACGGCCTGGAGGTCTGCCGCCGGCTGGCTGACGATTCGACGACCGGAGACATCCCGGTGATCATGGTCAGCGGGCTCGACCGGCCCGACATTGTCCGGACGGCTCGGCACGCCGGCTGCCGGTTCTTTCTCCACAAGCCCTACGACCCGAACGCCCTGCTGGCGCTGGTCGAATGCTCCCTGCAGGACGGCTGAGCCTCCCGACAGAAATCGGTCCACCGGGATTTAGCCGGTCGGACGAGCTTGCTATAATGCGGGGCTTCCAAACGGGCTCATGCAATCGTAGCGACGGAGGGGATCTGTGGGTACAAAGAAGACTGGCAAGGGTCGCCGTAAGATAGGCCGCAAGAAACGCCGCATGCGGGCGCGGATCCGGCATCGCAAACGGTAGTCGTCTAGCGCCGCTCGGGGGCCGCAGACAAGTCGAAAAGACATTTGATGGCGCCAATTCCCCTCCGGCACAAGAGTCGCAATCTCCAGGCCCACCGGGACCCGCACGGAGTGCCCCACGTTCAAGCGGGGTCTCTTCCGGATGCCCTCTACGCGTTGGGCTACCTCCATGCGCTCGACCGCCCCACTCAGCTGTTGTTCGGCCGTGCGGTCGCCGCCGGGCGGGGGGCCGAGCTGATTGCCGATCGGCCGGAGCTCTTTGAGACCGACTGTTTCTTCCGCCGCATGGGGCTCCACCTCGACTTGGATCGGGAGCTTGGTCGGCTGGAGCGGTCGGAGCGGACGTTGATCGAAGGGTACTGCCAGGGGGTCAACGATGGTCTGGCCGAATCGGGCAGGACGCTCCCGATGTGGGCCACGGGGTTCCGTCCGGAGCCCTGGGACGCGGCCGCCGTGATGCTGGTCGGTCGGCTGCTGGCCTTCGGCGGGCTGGTGATCGGCCAGCTGCAGAGTGAGCGGTTGCTGATGGAGCTGATTCACGCCGGCGTACCCGACGGGGCGTTGCGCGAGCTCTTTTCGCCACGGCTCGATGCGGCCGATTTTGATCTGCTGCGACGCGTGCAGATGTCGAATCAACTGTCGCAGCGGGCGCTGGAGTTGATCACCGATCTGCCGCGGCTGGCCGGCAGCAACGCTTGGGCTGTCTCTCCCGCCCGATCGGCCACCGGATTTGCCCTGCTGGCCTCGGATCCGCATCTGGAAGTGAATCGATTGCCAGGCATCTGGTACGAGGCGTCGGTGCGCTGGCCGACCGGTTATCTGATCGGAGCGACGTTGCCCGGTTGTCCTCTGTTCGCCGTGGCTCGAAATCGCTCGCTCGCCTGGGGCGTCACCTACATGAAGGGGGACACGGTCGACTATTTCATCGAGGATTGTCGGCGTGGAGGGTCGACCGGGTGGCAGTATCGACGCGCCAACGGCTGGCATGATTTCCGACTCCGCCACGAGCCCGTGTTGAGGAAGGGCTTGGGGCCGACAGAGCTGGCCGTGTATGAGAACGACGTCGGCACGTTGGAGGACGACCCCAGCCGTCACGGTGCGGGGATGTTGCTGAGTGTGGCGTGGACTGGCCGATCGGGCGGTGCCGCTGAATCGATGGCCGCTTGGTTGAGGCTGGCTCAAGCGCCCGACGTGCGTCATGCGATGGACGTCATTCGCGAATGTGCTGAGCCGACGCTCAGTTTTGTGCTGGCCGATCGGCACGGGCACATCGGCTTGCAGGGATGTGGTCAGTTCCCCGTGCGGCGACGTCCCGACGATGGGCTCTTTCCGTTGCCGGCCTGGGAAGAACAGAATCACTGGCGTGGGCGTCTTGATCCGCGATGGCTCCCCACCGCCTATGACCCGCCGCAAGGTTACGTGGCGACGGCCAACGAAGCCTGGAATCCTCCCTCTGGCCCGCTGCTTGTCACGCAAATACTTCCCGGTTACCGCAAGCGTCGCATCGATCAGGTGCTGCAGCGCATGAACATCGCCACGTTGCAGGACATGCAGCATCTGCAGTACGACGTCTTGAGTACTCAGGCCGAAGAACTCCTCGGTCGCTGGTTGCCGCTGATTCCCAACCCGCTTCGTGATCGGCTGGCCCGTTGGGATCGACGTTACTCGATCGACAGTCGCGAGGCGACGCTGTTTCATCGCTTCTACATTCAATTGATCGTGGAGGTCTTTGGGCACGAGGGGTCGATTGGCTGGAAGCGGATCCTTTATCTGTGCACGCGGGCCGGATATTCGATGATGGTGCTGCAAGCGGCCGATCGTCTGCTGATGCGAGAAGATCCCTCCTGGATCCATCACCATGATCGTCAGACGATTGCCCGTCGCGCGGCCGAGCGGGTGATGGGTGAGCAGGAGCAGACGTGGGGCGAGTTCAATCAGTTTCAGTTTGTCGACCGGTTTCTGGGCGGGCGTTCCGTACGCCGATTGCTCGGTATCGACTCCGGCCGTTGTGCCATGCCTGGTTGCCATGCGACGCCCTTTCAGGGGCACGTTTTCCGCACGGCCGTACGGGAACAGACGTTCGCTCCCTCATACCACTTCGTCACCGACCTGGGTCAGGACCTCGTCTGGACGAATCTGCCGGGTGGGCCGAGCGAAAGTCAGTTCTCACCTTACTACCAGTCCGACCTGCCACTGTGGAAAACGGGCAAATACAAACGGCTGGCACCTGAGTAGCGCGGCCGGCGCCGGTTGGGTGGCGGTCGAGCCACTGGTTTCTGGCGCCACGCCGTTGTGGTATCCTGCTAGGGCTGCACGAAGTCCTGCCCCGGGTGTCCCATGACGACCGACGAATCCGCTGAACGTGAGCCGCTCGATCCACTGGGTGCACTCGGCGGCGGCAAGACGATTCAGTCCATCGACGATCTGATCGATCTCGACTTGCCGCGGCGGCCTCCTTTGCCTCGACTGCGTCCCGGACACGCTGTCCGTGAGCGGCGAGTGGTGTTGCCAGTCGTGTTGTTTCTGATCACCTGCCTGTCGACCTTCTGGGCCGGCGCCACCAACTGGCAACCAGCCTATTTCTTTTCGTACGGGTCGGGGACCGCCGGCTCGCTGGCCATGATGGTGCGAATCTCCATCGTGCATAACTGGCAGCAGGGACTGGCGTACATGGTGTCGCTGCTGGTGATCCTCTTTTCGCACGAGATGGGGCACTTCATCGCCACCGTGTTGTACCGCATTCCGGCCAGCCTCCCGTTCTTCATCCCCTTTCCGATCACGCCCATCGGGACCATGGGGGCCGTGATCGCCATGGACGGGTTCCGAGCCAACCGACGTGAGATCTTCGACATCGGACTCGCCGGCCCCGTCGCCGGTCTGGTACTGGCGATTCCCATTCTCTGTTACGGCATTCTCCATCTGGCTTCACCCGCTGAGGCCTTTGAGGCGGCCGGCGCGATCGGGACGGAACGGTACGATCTGCCACTGATCGTCGAGTGGCTCGTGGGGATTCTGCGACCCGATCTGGGGGGCATCAGTTCGGTCACCACCGGACAGCTGAATCCGTGGTTCATGGCCGGCTGGGTCGGATTGCTGATCACCGGAGTCAACATGATGCCGGTCAGCCAGCTCGACGGAGGCCATGTGATCTACGGGCTCTTCGGTACGGCCGGGCACTGGATCGCGCGAGGATTCGTCTTCGTCGCCATCACCTACGTGGTTTTTGCTCGAGTCCATATCTGGACGGTCATGTTGATCCTGGTCATTCTGATGGGCGTGGACCATCCACCGACCGCCGACGATCGAGTACCTCTCGGACCGTGGCGCACCCTGATCGGTATCCTGTCGCTGTCCATACCCATCCTCTGCTTTCCCATCCGTGGGCTCGAGAGCCTGTCGTTGGGATGATCGATCCGAATTCGCACACACGACGGAGAGCTTCGAATGAGTCTGCCACGTACCGGACCTTTCTGTTCCATGCGACCGATTCGCTCGATCATCCGTCAACTCGGTTGGCTCGGGCTGACCATGTTCTGCCTGGCGGGAATTGCCATGTCCGCTGAAGAAGCCATCTACGACGAAGCCAAGGTTCCTCCCTACGAACTCCCCGACGTCCTGCGAATGGTCAACGGCCAATCGGTAACCAAAGCCGAGCAGTGGCCCGCTCGCCGGGCCGAGCTGATGGAGCTGTTCGCCACTCAGGTTTACGGTCGAACGCCGACTGAGAAATTGCCGGTGACCTACCGTGTGCTATCGGAAAAGACCGATGCGCTGGGTGGCGCGGCGACGCGACGGGAAGTTGAGTTCAAGTTTCAGCGGGGCGACAAGACACTCACCGCGGTCTGCCTGCTCTATCTCCCCAATCGGGCCACGGGCCCGGTCCCCGTGGTCGTCGGGTTGAACTTCTATGGCAATCACACGACGACGCACGAGCCCGATGTTCTGATCACTAGCAGCTGGGTGGCGAATGACGAGAAAGCTGGCATCACCGACCATCGGGCGACCGATCGCAATCGCGGCATTCAAGCCGGACAATGGCCCTTCGCTCAGGTCATCGACCGTGGAATCGCCGTGGCGACGATGTACTACGGCGATATCGATCCCGACTTCGACGACAATTTTCAGAATGGCATCCACGCTCTATTCAATCCGTCAGGTGACCCCGTGGCGAAAGACGCTTGGGGTTCGATCGGCGCCTGGGCGTGGGGGCTCAGCCGAATCGCCGACTACCTGATCGCCGAAGTGCCGCAGATCGATCCGCAGCGGATGGCCGTGATGGGCCACTCGCGACTCGGCAAGACGGCTCTCTGGGCCGGTGCTCAGGATCCGCGCTTCACCGTTGTCATCTCGAACAACTCCGGGTGTGGCGGAGCGGCCTTGAGCAAGCGGATATTCGGCGAGTCGGTGGGGCGCATCAATCGTTCGTTCCCGCACTGGTTCTGCGACAACTTTCAGCAGTACAACGACCACGAAGAGCGATTGCCCGTCGATCAGCATGAGCTGCTGGCGCTGATTGCGCCCCGGGCCGTGTTGGTAGCCAGTGCCGAAGATGATCGCTGGGCCGATCCGCGCGGCGAACTGCTCGGAGCCTACCACGCCAGCCCGGCCTTTAAGCTGCTGGGCAAGACGGGCCTCGACAGCGACCAGCTGCCGCCGCTCAATAAGCTCCTCGACACCACGGTCGGTTATCGCATTCGCCCCGGGGCTCACGATGTGCTCCCCGAGGACTGGCAAGCCTACTGTGATTTTGCCGAGGCCAACGGCTGGGGCCGACCGTAGTCGGTTCAGCTGACGGCGAAGGCCGATCCGAGCGAGATGCCGGGAGCCGGCAGTTCACTGTGCTGCATCAGGAACTGGTCAACGGCCCGCGCCGCCCCGCGCCCTTCGTTGATGGCCCACACCACCAGCGACTGCCCTCTGCGGCAATCGCCCGCGGCAAAGACCTTGGGGATGTTGGTGGCGAATCGCCCGTGCTGAGCCTTGTAGTTGGTCCGCTGGTCGTATTCGATCCCGAGCAGGTCCGACACATGATGTTCGGGGCCCAGGAAGCCCATGGCCAACGTCGCCAGCTGACAGGGGATTTCGCGTTCGGTGCCCGGGACGCGGGAATAGGGCGCGCCGTTTTCCTGCGGCTTGCTCCAGTCGACTTCGCAGTACCGGACGGCTCGGAGCTGTCCGTGGCTGTCTCCCAGAAACTCCACTGTTTCGACGCTGTACATGCGCGGATCGTTGCCGAATCGCTCGGCAGCTTCCTGGTGCCCATAGTCGCTGCGGAAAATTCGCGGCCATTGCGGCCACGGGTTGTTGGCCGCTCGTTTCTCCGGCGGTCGCGGGACGATTTCGAAATTCACCAGGCTGCGGCAGCCATGGCGAATGGAGGTGCCGATGCAGTCCGTACCCGTGTCGCCGCCACCAATCACGACGACGTCCTTGTCCTTAGCGCTGAAATAGTGGCTGTCCTGATGGCGAGAGTCGAGCAGGCTCTTGGTGTTCGCGCTGAGGAACTCCATCGCGAACAGCACACCCTTCAGTTCCCGACCGGGAATCTCCAGATCGCGAGGACGGGTCGCACCGGTGGCCAGCAGCAGAGCATCGTATTCATTGAGCAGATCTTGGGGATCGATTCGGCGAGCGTTGGCGGGCAGCCCCATCTGGCTGGCGACCGTCCCGTCAGGTGCCGAACCGGGTGCGCCCACATGAGCTCCGGTAACGAACTCGACTCCTTCAGCTGCCAGCTGGTCGATACGACGCTGGACCAGAGCCTTGTCGAGCTTCATGTTGGGGATGCCGTACATCAGCAACCCGCCAATCCGATCGGCACGCTCGAAGACTGTGACGTGGTGCCCGGCTCGGTTCAATTGCTGAGCGGCGGCCAAGCCGGCAGGTCCAGAACCGACAATCGCGACTCGCTTGCCCGTCCGGTGCTGCGGCGGTTGAGGCACAATCCAGCCTTCGGCCCAGCCACGGTCGACAATCGCGTTCTCAATGTTCTTGATCGTCACCGCCGGTTCGATGATCCCCAGCACGCACGAGCCTTCGCACGGAGCCGGACAAGCTCGACCAGTGAATTCGGGGAAGTTGTTGGTGCGGTGGAGCCGTTCCAGGGCATCGCGCCAACGGCCCTGGTAAACCAGATCGTTCCACTCGGGGATCAGATTATCGATTGGACAGCCGTTGTCGGACTGGCAGAACGGGACACCGCAATCCATGCACCGAGCGCTCTGCGTGCGCAAGTGCTCTTCCGCGGGCAACGTGTAGATTTCCAGGAAATCTCCAGCCCGCTGCCGCGGGTCCCGGTACTTGACCACTTCGCGAGCAAATTCCTTGAATCCCGTTGGCTTTCCCATCGTCAATCAGCTCCGCCTCAGGCGAGTTTAAGTTGAATTCTCAATTCAGTCTTCAGTCCGGCGTCGCAGCCAGGCAAAATCAATCCTCGGACACCGACACCACGGCCTGCCCGGCTCGACGAGCCGCCATGACTCGCTTGTAGTCGGTCGGCATGACCTTCACAAACCGACGGATGGCGTTGGGCCAGTCGGCGAGCAGTTCGGCGGCGACTTCGGACTGAGTGTAATCGCGGTGCCGTTCGATCAGCACTCGCAGTTCCTCAGCTTCCTCGTCTTCCACCACGCGTTCCAGTTCGACCATTCCCAGGTTGCAGCGATTGTCGCGGAAGTCGTCGTAATCGGTCAGCACGTAAGCGACGCCACCCGACATCCCAGCCGCAAAATTACGGCCCGTCTGGCCGAGAATCACCGCTCGGCCACCCGTCATGTATTCGCAACCGTGGTCCCCCACTCCTTCAATCACCGCATCCGCCCCACTGTTGCGGACACAGAATCGCTCAGCAGCCCGGCCTCGCAAGAACGCCTGGCCGCTCGTCGCTCCGTACAGACAGACGTTGCCGACAATGATATTGTCCTGAGCCTTGAAGTTGCTGTTACGCGGCGGATAGATCACCACGCGGCCACCCGACAAACCTTTGCCGACGTAGTCATTCGCGTCGCCTTCGAGTTCCAGCGTCACGCCGTGAGCCAGAAACGCGCCGAGGCTCTGGCCGGCCGACCCGGTGAACTTGAAGTGAATCGTGTCGTCCGGCAGACCATGCTCGCCCCAACGCTTGACCAGCTCATGGCTCAACGTCGTACCGACCGTCCGATTCGTGTTGATGATCTCCAGCTCCTCACGAACCGACTGGCCTTTTTCCAGTCCCGGCGCGGCCAGCTTGATCAGCGTGTTGTCGAGCGCTTTTTCGAGCCCGTGGTCCTGGGGAATCGACTTGAAGACCTTCGTGTCGGGCCGCGGCTTGGTCGCCGGCTTGAGCATCGACGACAGATCCAGACCATCGGTCTTCCAGTGCTGGATGGCCGCGTCGGTCTCCAGACAGTCGGCTCGACCGATCATGTCCGTGATCTTGCGGAAGCCCAGCTGAGCCATGATCTCGCGAGTCTCCTCGGCCACCATGAACAGGTAGTTCACCACATGCTCCGGCTGACCACTGAACTTCTTCCGCAACTCAGGATCCTGAGTGGCAATCCCGACCGGGCAGGTGTTCAGATGACACTTGCGCATCATGATGCAGCCGAGCGTAATGAGGGGCGCCGTGCTGAAACCGAATTCTTCAGCCCCCAGCAAAGCGGCGATCACAACGTCGCGGCCCGTCTTCAGCTGCCCGTCCGTCTGCAGCGTCACTCGGCTCCGCAGATCGTTCAGGACCAGCGTCTGATGCGTTTCGGCGATCCCCAGCTCCCACGGCAAACCGGCGTGCTTGATGCTGGTCAACGGCGATGCGCCGGTCCCGCCCGTGTCACCGGAGATCAGGATGTGGTCGGCATAGCCCTTGGCCACGCCGGCGGCAATCGTCCCGACGCCCACCTCCGATACCAGCTTGACGCTGACCCGTGCCGATGGATTGGCGTTCTTCAGGTCGTGGATCAGCTGCTTCAGGTCCTCGATCGAATAGATGTCGTGGTGCGGCGGAGGGCTGATCAGGCCCACGCCTGGAGTCGAACAGCGGATGCGGGCGATGTATTCGTCCACCTTGCGACCAGGGAGCTCGCCACCTTCGCCCGGCTTGGCACCCTGCGAAATCTTGATCTGCAGCTCGTCGGCGTTGGTCAGATACCAGATGGTCACTCCGAATCGACCCGATGCTACCTGCTTGATCGCCGATCGCTTCGAATCGCCGTTGTCCAGCGGCTGGAATCGAATCGGATCCTCGCCACCCTCGCCAGTGTTGCTCTTGCCGCCAAGCCGATTCATGGCGACGGCCAGGGTTTCGTGAGCCTCGGCCGAGATCGACCCGAAGCTCATCGCACCAGTGCAGAATCGCTTGACGATATCTTGAGCCGGTTCGACTTCCTCCAGCGGAATCGGTCCGCCGTTGGTCTTCTCCTTGAACTTCAGCAGGCCGCGGAGCGCACAGCGGGTGCGGCTGTCGCGATGACAGTGTTCCGAGAACCGGCGATAGGCTTCGCGGCTGTTCGTCTTGGCCGCCACTTGAATGTCGGCGATCGACTGCGGATCCCACATGTGACGTTCGCCGTCAGCTCGCCAATGGAACTCGCCGACGTTCAGCAGCGACTTGGCATGTTGCTCAGGCTGGTCGGGATAACCAATCGAATGGCGACGGAGAAGTTCCTGGGCGAGTATCTGGAACTTGACGCCCTGGATACGGCTGGCAGTCCCCGCAAAGCATCGTTCGATCACTTCATCGTGCAAGCCAACCGCTTCGAAGATTTGAGCTCCCTTGTACGACTGCAGCGTCGAGATGCCCATCTTGGCCATCACCTTCAGCATCCCCTTGGCAACTCCCTTGCGGTAGTTGTAGATGACCTTGTCTTCGTTCATGTCGGCCGGAAGCAGTCCGTCATTGTGAGCCTGCCAGAGCGATTCGAAGGCCAGGTAGGGATTGATCGCGTCGGCTCCGTAGCCGATCAGCAGGCAGTGGTGATGCACCTCGCGGGCCTCACCCGTCTCGACGACAATGCCAATCCGAGTCCGTTTCGCTCGACGCACCAAGTGATGGTGGACCGCTCCGGTCGCCAGCAGCGTACTGACCGGGACACGGTCCGGCCCGATCGCGCGGTCGGACAGCACCAGGATGCTGTAGCCCTCTTCAATCGCCTGTTCGGCTTCCAGGCAGATCCGGTTGAGGGCCTTGATCAGGCCGTCGGGGCCTTCGGACTTGGACCAGGTGATGTCAATCGTCTGACCCAGCCATCCGCGATGGTCGAGATGCTTGAGCGCCGCCAGTTCCTGATTCGTCAGAATCGGATGGGGGACCAGCAGTCGATGAGCATGATGGGGAGTGGTTTCGAGGAGATTGGCTTCGGGGCCGATATAGCATTCCAGCGACATGATGACCTCTTCGCGGATCGAGTCGATCGCCGGATTGGTCACCTGCGCAAACAATTGTTTGAAATAATCGTACAGCATCCGCGGCTGGTCGGAGAGACATGCCAGCGCCGAGTCGTTCCCCATCGAGCCGACTGGATCTCGTTGCTGAGTCACCAGCGGGAGGAGCATGAACTGCATCGTCTCGGTCGTGTACCCGAACGCCTGCATGCGATCGATCAGCGTCGAGGGATCGAATCCCAGCGGCTCGCTGTGCGGGCTCAGATCGGCCAGCTTGATCCGCTGCTCCCGCAACCAGTGCGCATACGGGCGGCGGTTGGCGATCGAAGCCTTCAGCTCCTGGTCAGGAATCAGCCGTCCGGCGCTGAAGTCGATCAGGAACATGCGCCCCGGTTGCAGTCGCCCCTTTTCCTTGACCAGCTCCGGCGGAACCGGCAACACACCCACCTCGCTCGCCATGATCACACGGTCGTCGTGAGTGACATAATAGCGCGAGGGACGCAGGCCGTTGCGGTCGAGCACCGCTCCGATGCAATTGCCATCCGTGAACGCAATCGACGCCGGACCGTCCCACGGCTCCATCAGACACGAATGAAACTCATAAAACGCCCGCTTGTTCTCCGGCATCGTGGCGTGATTCTGCCAGGCCTCCGGAATCATCATCATCACGGCTTCGGGCAACGAACGACCCGACATCAGCATGAATTCCAGCACGTTGTCGAAGGTGCCCGAGTCCGAACAGTCTGGCTCCACGATCGGAAACAGCTTGGCGATCTCGCCCTGATACAAGTCGCTCTCTACGACCCCCTGGCGGGCACGCATCCAGTTCGAGTTCCCGCGCAGCGTGTTGATCTCGCCGTTGTGGCTCATGAAGCGATTCGGCTGAGCACGATCCCAGCTGGGGAACGTGTTGGTGCTGAACCGGGAATGGACCATCGCCAGGTGAGTCGTGTAATCGGGATCGCGGAGATCCGGGTAGTACTTCAAGACCTGTTCGCTGGTGAACATCCCCTTGTAGACAATCACTTTGGGCGACAGCGAACAGACGTAAAACATCTTCGCCTGAGACAACTGACGGTTCGTCCGCAAGCCGTCGCTCACTTGCTTGCGGATCAGATACAGCTGCCGCTCGAAGGCGTCGCCTTCCAGGCCCGGCGCAGCGGCGACAAAGAGCATTTCGATGTGCGGTTCAGCGGCGGCTGCCGTCGGCCCCAGATCGGCACCGGCCAGATCGGTGGGGACGAGCCGCCAGCCGAGCAGCACTTGATGCTGAGCGGCAATGGTTTCCTCCACCACGCGCCGACAATGCTCCCGCTGCTTCTCGTCTCGCGGGAGAAACACCAGCCCCGCTGCGAACTTCCCCGGCGGAGGCAGCTCAACGCCCAGATCCTGCTTGGCCACCTTCCGCAGGAAATCGTGCGGCAAGGCCGTCAGCATCCCCGCTCCGTCCCCCGTGTTGGCCTCGCAGCCACAAGCCCCGCGGTGATCCATGTTCCGCAAGACCTGGTCGGCGTCGAGCACAATCTGGTGGCTGCGCTGGCCTTTGATATGAGCGACGAAGCCCACACCACAGCTGTCGTGCTCAAACTGCGGATCGTACAAGCCCTGCTTCTCAGGGTATCCCACCAAGGGAAACTGGCTATCGCGTTCAGTCATGGCTGAATCTATCCGTTCTCTTCTGATCGAATCCGCTGCGCAGATTCAGGTATTCACTTGTTGTCTTGTGCTCTTCGTATCGTCAGTCGCCGTTCAATTTGCGCCCGGCGACTGGCGCCCGGCGATTTCCAGCCGAGGGCCGGGGACGCCTTGAGCCGATTCACGGCGGTCAGGCCATCGGCTACGGCGTCGACCGTTCTGCCTGTGGTCCCGACCGCGATCCGTCGGCAGCCCCCTCGTCGCCGTCGGCCGCACCTCCTCGCGGCGGTTCGCCACCCGGCGGCCAGCCCGATCGCTGCAGAGCGGGAACTGACGCCTGCAGGAACTCGACCAGATGCTGCGTCGCTCGATGCGGACGGCGGCCCCGTCGAATGATGATGCCCAACGGCCGAACCAGGTTCGCATCGGCAAACGGCAAAGCGACCAGCGATCCCGACTGGACCTCGCGGGCTACCGTGGGGTACGGCAGAATACCGAAACCAGCGCCGATCTCCAGGGCGCCCTTGAGCGTTTCGGTATTGTCAAATTCCATCGCCACCACCACTTCCACTCCCGCCTCGTCCAGAAACCGGTCCAATTCCTCGCGTATCTTCAGCCCATCGTCAAACGTCACCATCTCCAGCCCGTGCAGGTCGCCCCGCGTCAACCGTTCGCGTCGCGCCAACGGATGCTCCGGCCCGCACACCACCACCATCGGCTCGTCGAACCAAGCCGTAGCCGTCACCTGCCGCGTCGACTTCGGGTAACTCACCAATCCCAAATCGACCTGATCCGCCTCCACCAGCTCGTATACCCGTTCCGGATGCTGGTACTCCACCCGCACATTGGCTCGCGGATGACAGGTCAGGAATTCCTTCACGCACCGGCTGACATGGCTGAGTCCCACCGAATAAATCGATGCGATCCGAACCCGGTCGGCCAGATCTTGATGCAACGTTCGGACTTCTTCCTCCAACGCCTCGTAGTCGTCGACCAGATGGCGGCAGCCTTTGTAAAACAGGTGTCCTTCGGAGGTCAGCACAAAGGGTCGCTTGGACCGGTCGAGCAGTCGCACGCCCAGCTTTTCCTCCAACTGATGGACCAGCTGGCTGACGTGCGACTGGGACGTCCCATGCTCTTCGGCCGCCCGGGAAAAGCTCCGATGCGCCACCACGTCGCAAAAGATCTTCAACGACTTGACGTGCATCGACCGCCTGCCCGACTCCCCTCGCCCCAATCACAAACTGTAATAGTTCGGCGACGCAGCATTACTGCAAGCTCTCCAGAGTACGAGCCACCTGCCAGACCGTCAATGACCCTTCCTGGGGGCTGCTAGCACTCGCCGGAGGTCGCACGTACCTCCGCGGACGTAGGTGCGACCTCCGAGGAGGTACGTGCGACCTCCGAGATGGAGCGGGGGGGGTGGTCGGCCCTGCTAGGGAGTGGTGGACCAGTCGGCGGGTAGGGCCGGAGGGCGAGTCCCGGCGGATGTGGCGGACACCCAGCCCGACTCGGCAGACGGCCGAGCCGCTGATTTGGCGGTCGCCGACCGACCTGGAACGGTCCGAGCTCGACCTGGTAGCGATCGATGTCGAGCCGATCGGTGCTAGCATTGTCCGGAGGTAGGTGCGACCTCCGTGGAGGTACGTGCGACCTCCGGGGTGGAGCGGGGGGGTGGTCGGCCCTGCTAGGGAGTGGTGGACCAGTCGGCGGGTAGGGCCGGAGGGCGAGTCTCGGCGGATGTGGCGGATACCCAGCCCGACTCGGCAGTCGGCCGAGCCGCTGATTTGGCTGCCGCCGACGAGGCCGGTTTCGAAGCGGGCCGCAACGGGTTAACGTTTGACGCCGATTCCGAGCCCTCGGGGACCGACGCCACACTGCTCCTCGGCAGAAGCTCAATCTGGTCGATCGAAGGGGTCGTATCGTTGGCCGTGGACAGGCGCGGTGGTGTCGTCAATTCGGATCCCTCACTCGACGACACCTTCGACGGATGTAAGTCAGAAACCTGTAACGATATCGGCTCCGGCGGCGCTGCCTCCATCTCCGCCTCCGCCGCTTGACGCGACGACGCGTCGCCTAGCTCACCCGTGCCGGCCACCACCTGCACGTCGCCCGGAATCGTCTCGACGGGACCCAGCAACGCCTCCAACGGATCGGCCGGCTGTTCGGCCGCCGATACTTCTCCGTCCCCCGGCAGTTCGCCGTCGAGTCGGGTGGGCTGAGCACTTTGAGCTGGAGTCTTGGGCCCGGCGGGGGTCGGTTTCTCAGGCGTGTAGTACGGTCCAGGGGGCTGCGGTTTGCGCTCAATCAGAAATTCCGAATAAGTCTTCCCCTGGGCCGGTTGGGGCTGGTTCAAGTTGGAACACCCCGGCAGCAGCGGCGAGACCAAGCAGATAACTGTGGCGGCCAGCCCCGGTAGGCGACCAAGGTTTGTCCCCACCGCCCTGCCACCCGTCCGTTCTCTGCAGTCACTTTCCGTCACGTGCCACCACTGCCATCTGCTGGTATTTGCCACGGCTTGGCTCCCGTCGGGGAGGAAATATCGCGTGGCAATCGCGAAATGCGCTGCCAGCCAGCGGGTAAGTACCAAAGGCGCCACGGTGCCGTCGAGCCCAGTTTCCCCGCTGGCAACGTCCTGAATTGGGGGTAATAGATTGCCTAGGCGGAAAATCCTGCATAATTCGAATAGTCTTGCCGAACCATATCTTTTAGAATCTGGGGCATGTACGGAGTGAATTGACGGTCGAATGGATCGACTGGCTGGGACAGCCGGTGGTCGACCGACGTTTGGGGTCAGGGGGGACCAGGATGTTCTTGTTTACAACCAGGGAACGGTTGCGACTGGCTGGTACAGGCGGCGGTCGAGCTATGAAACGCGGGGTTTGGGCAGTCCTGGCGATATTGGCGGGCTTCTTCAGTCCGGCTATCGTCAGGTCATCTGAGCTGCACATTGTCACGGCCGAGCGCCGGCTGTTGGTCGATTCGTCGGCCACCCAGATCATCGAAGAGACCTCGACGGATGTCTCTGGCAAGTACCAGAAGACGTTGATGTTTGAGGAGGCGGTGCGTCAGGGGGGCAAGTTGATCGGGAACGTTTCCGGTTCGGCCATGATGGACTCGACGGTCTCGGACCAGCAGATTTACGCTCGGGGACACGGGACGGCCTTTGCCTCCGGCGATCCGAACGTTCTGACTGCGGTCGGTCTGTCACAGCTGATGATGGAATTTGACGTCGACACCGTGACTCCATTTCTGTTCGAGGGCCGCATTTCGCTGACGCCTCGCGGTACTGACATGTTGAATTCGGTCGGACGGCTGCGGCTGACCGGTCCAGCGGGAGTCGTGTACGAAGCGATCCTCGGCGGGAACGCTAAGGAGCCGGATACGGGTGAGATCCGTTTCATGAGCGACCAGGGGATCACTGGAGTGTTCGCTCCGGGCCGCTATCGTGTCGAAGGCTACGCGGAGGGGCACGGCGAAGGTAACAAAACTCGCTGCGTCGACTTTGAGCTGCGTTTGACTCTGGGCCGCTCGATCCCCGTCCCCGAGCCGGCTCTGGGGTTGCTGGGTGCGGCGGTGCTGGCTGGCGTCTGCGGCACTCGGCGACGGGCGGCGTTGAGTCGCTGAGCTGTTGAGGTGAGTCGGCAGTCTGACAGCGGGTTGCGACTGGTGAATCAGCTGATGTGCGGTGCCAGTGATCATTCGATGGCGAGGAATTCAGATCGATGAGCGAAAATCTCGGCGGCAAATGCGAATCCTGGACGCGACGTGGCTTGCTGGCATCGGCTCTGGCCGGAATGGCTGGTTGGGGACTGGGAGTGCGACCGGCCCTCGCGGGGAAGTTCAACAAGAAGCTCAACATCGGCGATCGGCCCGAACCTTGGGCTAAATTGCCTGCGACGACCGGTGATGTGGTGTCGCTCGACGACTTCAAGAATCAAAAGCTCGTGGTCGTCGTCTTCACCTGCAACAACTGTCCAGTGGCATCGGCTTACGAGGACCGTTTGATCAAGCTGGCCGAAGAGTACGGTCCCAAGTCGGTTGCTTTCGTGGCGATCAACGTCAACGAGGGCGAGGATCTGGCCGCGATGAAGCAGCGAGCCGAGGAAAAGAAATTCAATTTCCCCTACGTCTATGATGAGAGCCAAGGTTCCGCCAAGGCCTATGGCGCCTCCTGCACTCCGCATTGTTTTGTGCTGGATGCCAATCGGGCTGTCGTCTACATGGGTGCCATCGACGACAATCTGAAGGCCGCTGCGGTCAAGTCGAGCTACTTGAAATCGGCCCTGGATCAGCTGCTGGCTGGTCAAGCTCCGACTGAGGCCGAAACTCGCCAGATCGGGTGTGCCATCCACTGGCGAGGTTGATTGCCCTCGTCCGGCCCTCTTCAGCCACCTCTCTCACCTGCCAGATTGACCCACTGGTCGGCGCAAGCGACCATGGTGGGAATCGTCAGGGGGCATACGGCTAGAAGTCTGAGGAGCCACACATGGGCACGGCACGGGGTATCGATCGGCGTCAATTCTTGTCCACTTCCGCCGCAGCGACTGCGGTCTGTTTGGCAGCCCCCTCCATCGTCACGGCTCAGAAAACCGACCAGCCGCTGGAAGTGGGCCAAGGCGAGCACCGGTACCGAGTCCACCACAACTGGGCCCAGCTCCCGTCCCAGTTCACATGGCAGACGACGCACAATGTGGCCGTCGACTCGGAAGGTCTGGTCTACGTCATCCACGAAGGGCAGGCCGAACTGAAGGACCATCCGTCGATTTTTGTCTTCGATCGCGACGGACGTTATGTTCGATCGTTTGGCAAACAGTTCCAGGGCGGTGGTCACGGCATTGAAGTGCGTCGTGAAGGGAACACCGAATACCTCTACGTCTGTGCCTATCAGCAGGTCAAAAGCTTTGCGAAGCTCAGCCTGAAGGGTGAGACGGTCTGGCAGAAGTACGCACCGCTGGAGAGCCAGCTCTATCCCGACGAAGAAGCGAAGAACCCGCAGAAGATCTGGGGCCGTGATCGATTCATGCCGACCAACTTTGCCTTCTTGCCCGATGGCGGTTTCCTGCTGGCCGATGGCTACGGGTCGTTCTACATCCATCGCTACGACGCTCAGGCCAATTGGGTCTCCTGCTTCGGTGGTCCAGGCGAAGGGCAGGGCAAGTTCGACACGCCTCACGGGATCTGGATCAACGAAGCTCCCGGCGCCGAAGCGACGATCGTCATCACCGATCGAGCTCATCACACCTTGCAGACTTTCAGCATGGAGGGCAAATACCTGCAGACCGTCTCGGGATTCGGATTACCAGCCAACGTGTCGACTTTCGAGTCGCTACTGCTGGTCCCCGAACTGCTCGGCCGAGTCTCTTTGCTCGACCGCCAGCTGAAGACCGTAGCCACCTTGGGCGATGACGCTCAGCGGATCAAAGACGACAGCCAGCACGCGATTCGTCAGCATCCCGAACAGTGGCAAGCGGGCAAGTTCGTCCATCCCCACGATGCGTGTTTCGATCAGCAAGGAAACATCTACGTGGCCGAGTGGGTCGCGACAGGCCGCGTGACGAAGCTGGAACGGATCGTCTGATTCGCCGATCCGCTCGGCGTCGCCGTGACGCCCCGTGGCCTGGTAATCCGCAGCCGGGATTTCGTCACGGGTGCCTTCAATCGTTTTGGCCGGTGGTGCGCGGGGGTGGAATCGGGCTGCCGTGAGGATCGACCTGCGGTGCGAGCGTCTCGCGATTCAGCTGGCGCTGCAGTTCGCTGCCCGTAAAGTGTTCCAGCACCTCGGCCTGGCGATGGATCTGGTCGGGAGGAAGATGTGCTTCGTTGACCAGATACTGCTCCCACAAGCGGTGCGACCGGATCAAGTCGCCGGCACGATCCCGACCCAGTTGAGTGAGTTGCATACCGGCCGGAGTTGATTCCAGCAAGTTCCGCCAGGCGAGCAGCCTAACGACCCAGGCCAGCGACGTCCGGCTCGCCACCAGCACACTAGCCAGCTCGTCGATCGACATCGCTCGAGCCGCGCCTCGTTCTTCAGCCCGATACAGAAGTCCAATGACATCTTCGGCGAGGATGCGTTGTGCGAGCCGCCAGTTCCGCCACGACTTCACGATGACGCCATAGCGTGGAGCGAAACAGAAGGCAACGGCAAACATCAGTCCGGCAGCCACCGTCATCATGCCGGCCGTTGTCGTACTTCGCAAACCAAACCAAGCGGGGACTTCGAGGGCCGCCACATGACCCAACACGGCGGCCATGGCGGCTAGGATTGTGCTGAGCACCACCATGCGCGACAGGCGATCGGTCAGCAGGTAGGCCGTGGCTGGAGGGACGACGAACATGGCGACGACGAGAATATTGCCCACGGCCTCGAAACTCGCCACTGCGGTGATGGCCACCAGCGTCATCAATGCATAGTGAAACAGTCGCGGCGGAATCCCGGCTGATGCGGCCAAGCCAGGATCGAAGGCGCTGATCGTCAGCTCCTTGAAGAACAGCACTACCAGAGCCAGGTTCAGCAGGAGAACGCACGTCAGGATCACCGCCACTCGCGGGACGTGCCAGGGACCGATAGTCCAGGTGTCGAGCGGCGTCAGTTCGATGGCTCCGTAGAGGACGCAGTTCGGATCCAAGTCGACGTGGTCGGCCGCCTGAACAATCATGATCAGTCCCAGCGCGAACAATGACGTGAAGACCACGCCCATCGACGCTCCTTCGTCGACCTGCCCCCAACTGCGGAGACATTCGGTCAGGAAAGCTGTCAGCAGCCCGACGAGCACGGCGCCGACAAACATCGGCCAGTTGCTGCGGTTGCCGCTGATCAGAAACGACACCGCCAGCCCGGGGAGGATGGCGTGGCTGATGGCATCTCCCAGCATGCTCATCCGGCGCAGCACCAGGAAATTCCCCAGCAGAGCGGCGGCCACCGACGCCAGCACGCCGACGGCGACTATCCATCCATCGAGGGCCCAATTCCACTCAGTCCAGAATCCCATGCTGGTTCAGCTCCCTGGAGTTCCGGGCGTGTTCGATGGGGCGATCGGGTGGGGGCTCTGCACGACCTGCGCCGTCGATCTGGCTTGCAGGAGCCGTTCCAGTTCGTCGATCATTTCGGCATCCAGCACATGTTCGATCGTGTCGGCACCGCGATCGACTTTACCAGGAGCGACATCGGCGTGAGTGATCAGGTAGAGTTCCCAGAGACGATGCTCGTGGACCAACCGAGCGGCTTCGCGCTGGCCGGCCGCCGTCAGCTTGATGGCTCCTGAGGCTTCCTGCACGACCTCACCTCGCCGGCACGCGGATCGTACCTGAGTTGCCAATCGTCGCTGGGACCAGCTGCGTCGCGCGAGTACTTCTTCCCACGGTACAGCAGCCGGTCGTGACGGATCGCCGGTCGTCGTCTGCCGCGATTCGGCCAGTTCATAAACTGCGCGCAGCAGATGCTGGCGATCGATTCTCGCGTGCAGCTCGCGTCGTCTCCACAATCGCAAACCCAGCCCCCGCTCAGTCCCCGCAATCAGGCTGATCGTGAAGAATCCAGCGGCGACCATGACGATCGTCGCGCCTGAGGGAAGTTGAGGGAAGAGCGCACTGGTGGTCGATCCCACGGCGCCGCTGGCGGCCCCCAACGTTGCGGCACAGACCGTCATGCGGGACATTTCGCCGGTCCAGAATCGAGCAGCGGCGGCCGGGATCACCAGCAGAGCGATCATCAATACCAGCCCGACGGCCTGCAGGCCAATAATGGTGACCAGAATCACCAGACCGGTCATTACCAGGTCGAGCCATACGACGGGATACCCCGACGCGGCCGCAAACGGTTCATCAAAACAGAGCAGCTTGAGCTCTTTGAACAGCAGCGTTGCGGCGACGACGCAGACCAGACTGACAGCGCCGATCCAACGTGCATCAGCGGCGACCATGGAGGCCGTCTTGCCATAAATGAAGGCTTCCAAACCAGCGGCATACCCTCCCTGCACCTGCTGGACGATTCCCAAGATGGCCACTCCGGCGCCAAAGAATACGCTCAGCACAATCCCCAACGCGGCGTCTTCCTTGATGCGTGTGTAGCCGCGGATGAGCAGGATGGCGAGCATGCCCAGGGCGCCAGTGATTGCTGCTCCGACGAGAAGTCCGGGGAGCCATTTGCCTGAGCCACCCAGGCTGACCATGGTCAGGAACGCCAGTCCCAGGCCTGGGAGTGTCGCGTGGCTGAGCGCGTCCCCCATCAGCGCTCGGCGCCGCAGGAGTGTGAAGCTGCCGGCAATCCCCGCAGCCATGCCCAGCAACATGGTGCCGAGCACGACGACGCGCGTGTTGTAGTCCTCCAGCAGCCAGACTCGCCGCCATGGACCAGCTTCGGCCCCCAGCACCATCAGTTGCAGGAATGTTGCGCCGGTCATAGGGTCTTGTCCCGACGACGGAGTGCGTCGGCCGCCGCGTCGAGCAGTGTGAGTCGGCCGCCGTAGGTCTTCTGCAGATTTTCAGGTGTGAAGACCTGGCTAATCGGCCCTTGCGCGACAACTCGCATATTCAACAGTACGACATAGTCGAAATACTCGGCCACGGTCTGCAGATCGTGGTGAATCACCAGGACGGTTTTTCCTGCGCGATTGATTTCGCGGAGGATTTCGACAATTGCCAGCTCAGTCGCCGCGTCGACGGCCGCGAAGGGTTCGTCCATCAAATACAGATCGGCTTCCTGGACCAGGGCTCGAGCCAGAAACGTGCGCTGCTGCTGGCCACCCGACAACTGACTGATCTGCCGACCGGCCAGTTCGGCGATTCCGACTCGTTCCAGGGCCTGCAGCGCGATCTGCCGGTGTTGCCGACGCACGGGCCAGCACCAGCCGATGCGGGGATACAGACCCATGGTGACCACATCGAGAGCGCTGACCGGAAAATCCCAGTCGACGCTTTCACGTTGCGGCACGTACCCCACTCGGTGCAGCTGTCGAGAGTACGGAGCACCGAAAATCTCGATCCGCCCCGACACTCTCGGTACCAGATCCATCACCGCCTTGATCAGCGTGCTCTTCCCCGCGCCGTTGGGACCGACGATCCCCACCAGCCGACCGGGCGGAATGTCCAGCGTCACGTCCCAGAGAACTGGCCGACGATGATAGGCGACTGTCAGATCGTAGATCGACAGGGGGACGGGTTGCTCAATCTGTCGCGTGTCGGCCATGAGATAAAGTGGTTTCAGGAGCCTGCTGAACCGCCCAGCGGCTCGGTTCGGCTAGGCAAAGTTACGGAGTGGTAGTACCAGGTGAGTGTGCAGGAGTCAGTTTGCCGTTCAGACCTCGCGGATCGGCTTGGCCTCCGAGCGATCGAGTGACCAGGGTGATGTTGTGATCGAGCATGCCTTCGTAGGTCCCTTCATACGTGCCGGCGGAACCCATCGCGTCGGAAAAGAGTTCGCCGCCAATGTGGATCTGGTGGCCACGAGCGCGAACGCCGTCGACCAGGGCGTCGACATTCTTCCGCGGTACACTGCTTTCGACGAAGACGGCTTCGACCTGGCGGTTGACCAGCAGATCGACCAAGGCGTTGATCCGTTGCAGACCGGCTTCGGATTCGGTGGAGATCCCCTGAATGCCTTCCACCTCCAACCCGTAGGCTCGACCGAAATACCGAAACGCATCGTGTGAAGTCACCAGGACTCGTTTCGAGGCGGGAATCGTGCTGATGCTCTGCACTCCGTATGCATGGAGCCGCTGCAGTCGCAGCCGGTAAGCCTCCGCCGCTTGATTGAAATCGGCCGCATGAGCCGGATCGAGCTGGCTCAGTATCGACGCCACTCGCAGCACGCATTCGGACCACGCTGAAACGTCCATCCACACATGCGGATCGGGATGGTCAGGAGTCGCTGCGTCGCTCAGCAGCCGATCATGAGGAAGCTGATCGGTCACGGCGAAGACCGGCTTTTGGCTGGAGATTTTCTGTAGCGTGTCCGCCAGTTTGCCTTCGAGCATCAAGCCACTGTAGATCACCCCGTCCGCGGCCATGATCGCTTGGACGTCGTCGCGGGTCGCCTTGTAAAGGTGCGGATCGACGCCCGCGCCCATCAGTTGAGTGACGGCGATGTGCGGTCCACCGACTTCCCGGACCAGGTCGCCAACCATGCCGACCGTCACGACGACTCGCAACGGGCCCCGTGAACTGGCAGAGCCGTTCGCCCCGTTTCCGGATTCGGTGGGCCGACAGCCGAGGTTCGGTGCGCACCAAGCCACCCAGCCGAGCCACGCGGCTGCTTTCAGCCAGCTCCTCCGGTTAATCGGAGCCGATTCGAACTCCGGCCAGCTACCCTTGCCGTTCGTCCGCCGCATGAGTCGTTTCCGTTTCGTTTTCGCCTCGCCACCGAAATTTTCGGCCACCGCGACCAATTGTAGCCTATGCTACAATCGAGTCAAGTCGAGCTGTGGCGGGGGGAGGCGGGGGAGGCAGGGGACGTGCCCTTGATCTGGGGGCGTCCGCCAGTTAGGAAGGACATAGCCGCTCCACCCGAGCTGTTCCACCATCATCGTCAGGATACCGACCGAGGGGCGGGACGACGATGTTTGGGCTTCCGACCTTGCGAATCTGATGCCGATGTTCAATCACAGTCACCAGCCTGCGCCGCAACGCCGCACTCGCAGCGATCACGCCAACGAGACGGCGGAGGACTACGTGGAGGCGATCGCGGCGGTGATCGCCGACACGGGGACTTGTCGAGTGGCCGATCTGGCGCGATGGTTCGGAGTCAGCCACGTTACGGTGACCAAGATTGTCCAGCGGTTGCAGGCTGAGGGATTGGTGGAGACCGCTCCCTACCGGCCACTGAAACTGACGACCAAAGGGACTCGCCTGGCGGCCAAGTCACGTCGTCGTCACGAGATTGTCTACCAGTTTCTGTTGGCACTCGGGTTGGACGAACGGACGGCCGCTGTTGATGCTGAGGGGATTGAGCACCACGTCAGCCCGGCCACTCTGGAAACGTTCGCAAAGTTCCTGGCTGAGAATCCTCGCCGAACTTGACGCCGTCCAGGCCAAGGCCCGGGCACCGATGGGCACCAGGCGGTCCTTGCGACCTTTGTGCAGCGCCACCTGATGGCGGGCCATCCACCGGAACCAGTTTCGCACGGCCGAGAGCGCGGAGCGCCGCTCCTTGATCGTCTCGGCGGAGTAGTTCCACATCGCCCGGAATACTCCGAGCTACAAGCACGACGCGCCAGCGAGTGAATTTCTGGAATACGCCGAGCTACAAGCACGACGCGCCAGCGAGTGAGTTTCTGAAATACGCCGAGCTACAAGCACGACGCGCCAGCGAGTGAGTTTCTGAAATACGCCGAGCTACAAGCACGACGCGCCAGCGAGTGAGTTTCAGAGTGTCGACATGAATTCATTTCCAATCCCCATTCCATTCCCAACCTCAGTCCCCATCCCACTCACTCGCACTCACTCGCACCCACTCGCTGGCGCGTCGTGCTTGTAGGGTGAGCGCTGCATCCGATCGTGCTGCATCCGATCACGCTGGCGACCACGATGGTGAAGATGATGTGACCGATTGCGAAGTAGATGAGCAAGCCGTAGAGACACTGCCACGCTGTCCTGCTTGCCAAGAGACTTCCCTGCGCTGGCTCGGTTAAGTGCCCGGCCACCGCACTACGCGCCGCTTCACTCGCTTGCGGCCTTTCGTGCCGGAAACACTCGCCGAAGCGCTGCTGCTCAAATCAATGATCGCCCACAGCGCCTGTCCGTCCAACGCCGCCGCTCGACCGCCGTAGGAAGTCATGACACGTACCCACTCGTTCACATCCCGCGACGCTGCGTCAACTTTTCAGCCATTCCCATGGCTGGTATCGTTCGCGGTCCGCGCAGAGCGTGGATTTTTGTTTCGCTATGGTCGTTCGATGAATTATTTCGGGATCGCTAGACTGAGAATTTGCTCTCGTGCCGAGACCTTTTCGCCGACTTGCGGTCCGCACGGTTTTCGTGTGCTGGTCGCCTCGCCCCTCGACTGGCCATCACTGGCGCATGAAAAAACCACAGACCGTTGATCGTCGGCTCTGTGGTCTTTCGGCTTCAATTCTCGTCAGCGTCACGGTCGCGGTGCGTCACCTGCTTGCGGTGGGTCGTCGCTATTCACCGTCTGCTTTGGATGGAACTGGGCCCAACAACACCCGAACGCCATCGCTACTTCTTCTGCCGGTAAGCATCAACTCCGTCAATCCGTACGGTCAAATAGTGAAGTTCATTTACGAAGGTATAACCGTACTTCTGTTGCACCGTCTCACCGAATTCTTGCCAAACCGCGGCAGGAAAGCCCTCAAGTCTTGCAGACTCAACAACACGAAGCGCCCACTCTTGCCCCGCCTTGGGTACTGGCAGTTTCGTGGTCGCCATGACTGGTCTAACACATTCCAGAGAAAAAGTAGTTCGGTCTGGCACTGGCTTCCCGTCGATCGACTTGAGATGAAGCCGCAGGGAAGAGTCCTTACTGATCTCGGAATCTGGAGCCTGCCAAACTCCAACAACGTCCACGATGGTTCCTAATGGGACTTCAAGGGAGCCGATGATTTCAGTGTGTTCTGGAAAATCACTTAATCGAAATGAAGGCTTCTTGTTTTGGCACATCGCGACGGTATCTCCAGCCCCCACAGAAACAAGCCCCAAAAATAGCACCATGCCGCAATGACGGATGAGTATTCGATTCATCCTACAGGTCTCCATAATTGTCACGAGCATCTCACGCAACGGAGCCGCTGCTAGTTTCCAACACAACGGCACGTAGAACACCATATTTCGTCCGGGTAATGATCATCGACACAGGGATCAGTGCAAATTGTGATTACCTGTTGCAACTCGGGGTCAGTAGTTTCGGGCACATTCGGATCCGTTGTATAATTGCCAAACTTATCGTACTTGCAATTATTCATCCAAAAAAAGTGCTTGCCAACTAATGAAACATAGTTGAAAGTGCCGTCAGGATTTGAAACTATCGAATCATTTGGCACCTCTCCTTCCGGGCCTGGCTTAGGGGGCTTGCTTCCTTTCCATTGCCCCTGTTTTGCAAACACAAAAGCAGATTCTCCCGGCTTGCATTTTCGCAATTTTGCCTGATCTAGCTCTAGATAACACAGTGTATTCGGTGCGTCTTCCGGATGATTCGAATATGGTCCTTCAGCCCGTATGCAAGCTTGGCACTGTGCGCACAAGCCAATACATCCTCGGTAGATCTGCTTCATTTGCTCTTCGGATGGTTGAGTTCCACTTATTTGGCTCCACCATGTCAGAAATTCATCCACCTTAAACCTGGCGCAACCACCATTTGCCGCCATTAACTCTTCGATGGCCGTCCCCACGCCCGCTAATCCATGCGGGTCAGTGCTGTTTGGAGAGAAATAGGCCATGTAGAGAGAATAGCCATCCGCATACCCCGTCGGATCCCTCGCCACGAACCTCCCCAGATGCGCGTGGTAGTACCGATACCGATACTGATAAATCCCCGACTCGCTGTCGAGCTGCCGACCGGTGTAAGTGAAGGCATTGGCAAGGCATGCTATCCTTGAGCGGCTCTTGGTGATTCTTGGCAGTGGCCCAGCACGTCTCTTAAATCGTAATGGCGGTCGAGCGGCTCCTGCGCGCACGCGTGCGATGTCAGGTAGCGGTGACTTGCCAAAGATCAAGGATCGGACAGGCTTGATTATAGCCGCTCTGGCAGGCCGGAGCCAAGTGATTTTTCCCCATGGGAAGATGGACTGAATCCATCTCACATCAGCCCCGTTATCATGCATGCCCGTCGCCATGGCGTGCCTAAGTAAATGGCACGCGCCAGCCTTGTCGAGCTCGGCCAGACGGAGATAGTCCTTCACCAGGATCGACATCGAGCTCCCCGAGAACGAGTCACCCAGCCGCGTCAGAAAAAACGTCTGCTCGTCCTCGCGCACCTGCAGTCGGGGCCGCACGTCGTGACGGTACTTCTCCGTCCAGGCCAAGGCCCGGGCGCCGATCGGCACCAGGCGGTCCTTGCGCCCCTTGTGCAGCACCAACCGCTGACGGGCCATTCACCGGAACCCATTCCGCAGTGGCGCGAGCGCAGAGCGCCGCTTCTTGATCGTCTCGGCGGAATAGTTCCACTTCGCCTGGAATACGCGGAGCCACAAGCACGACGCGCCAGCGAGTCAGTTACTGTGTTTCTGAGTTTCGAAATGGGTTTATTCCCAATCCCAGTCCTCGTCCCACTCACTCGCTGGCGCGTCGTGCTTGTAGACTGATGATCGAGTTTGTGCGACTATGTGCCCGGCCACCGCACTACGCGCCGCTTCACGCGACTGCGGCCTTTCGTGCCGGAGACACTCGCCGAAGCGCTGCTGCTCAAATCAATGATCGCCCAAAGCGTCTGTCCGTCCAACGCCGCCGCTCGACCACCGTAGGAAGTCATGACACGTACCCACTCGTTCATATCCCGCGACGCGGCGTCAACTTTTCAGCCATTCCCATGGCTGGTATCGTTCGCGGTCCGCGCAGAGCGTGGATTTTTGTGTCGACGCGGCCTTTCGGTGCATCACTTTGAGTTCGACGCGCTGAGAATTTGCTCTCGCGCCGATTCCTTTTCACCGACTTGCGGTCCGCACGGTTTTCGTGTGCTGGTCGCCTCGCCCCTCGACTGGCCATCACTGGCGCATGAAAAAACCACAGGCCGTTGATCGTGGGCTCTGTGGTCTCTCGTCATCTGTTTTCGTCGGCGTTACGGTCGCGGTGCGTCGCCTACTTGTGGAGGGTCGTTGTCATTTGCCGTCTGCTTCGGATGGCACGGAATACCAAGAATTCCGTGCCGGATTCCGTGCCACTCAAGAGCGTCGGCCTGGCTCGAAAAGGATGAAAAAACGGTCTAGGCAAGAGCACGGCCGCGAGGGTCGATCGGGCTCACGGACCAACCATGAATGAGCATGGCCTCCTCCCGCTGCCATCATCGCTGAGCTGCTTAGCGGCCAGACCCGCTGATTGCTTCATCGGGCGCTGATCCTTCGCACTCTCCAGGAATGACGACCGCCAATCGCTCCAATCGGCCCCCCAGACTCGCCACGACGGCCGACATTCCCGCTCACAAACCGCCTGTTCGGCCGGAAAATTTCGGCCATTCGCCATCGCTCGACTTTCTTGACTGGACGGGTTGCCGCAAGTCCTCTTTAGATAAAGACTTACGACCCGCCAAAAGGGCGTGGTGCCATCTCGGGTGACCAGACAGTCGAGAATGGAACGGGAGTCGTAAGGTGTTATGGGGTAACGGGTTGGGCATTCTTCTCGAGGTCTGAAACGGCGCCGCCATCTGGTCGGAACGTTAATCCGCGATCTGATCGTCGACGACCAATTGATCGCCTGACCTCAAGGTGGTCACAGCCTTCAACGTTACTCACTTCGCGCAAATGCTTGATCCTTGGCATCCGTGGTAGACTTCGGATTTGGGGATCGGTTGGCTCGAACGGGTGGCGGCCGGGCCGACATTGGCCAAGCAGTACGAATCACCTACCATGCTAAAGCTATACTTCGCCTTGTCGCTGGCGGTACTCAGCGCTACGTCGGCTTTTGGACAGGATGCTGTTTCCTTTACGCTTGATCAAGGGCTGCGACTGCGGCAGTTCGCCGACCGCAGCTGTTGTGACCTGTCTCCGGACGGCAAGCTGATTGCGGTCGGCATGAAGTCCCGTGAACATTACGCAGTATCGCCCGGCGGATACACGGCCACGGGTGTCTTCGAGGAAGCCAATGGCGGCGAGATCTGGCTGTGCGACACGGACCTTCGGACCACTCGGAGATTGACTGCTGAGGGGGAGGCTGCCTGGTCCCCCAGCTGGTCACCTGACGGAACCAAGCTGGCCTACTACTCAGACCTGCACGGCAAACCTCAACTGCACATCTGGAACCGCTCCACCGAACAGACCTCAACGGCCACCGGCCGCCTGGTTCGAACTTACTTCCTGATCCAACACCCCAAATGGTCTTCCGACAGTCGGTATGTTTACCTGCACGCACTGGCCGTCGATCACGAAGCGAATTTCCGGCGAGCCAATCTGAGCTGGCCCTGGCAGGCGATCCCCTTTGTTCCCTATCAGACCCAGGCCGATCTCGAGCACGACGTCGGCCGGCAGATCGTCACTTTGCACAAGACGCCGCTGGTCGCCAACCAGTCTCAGGATGCTGCTCCGGCCACCCAAATCTCTGATGGCCAGGGGATTATCGACCTGCTCAGATTCGACACTCAGACGGGCGAGTACGCCACGTTGGTCAAGAATACGGCGATTGTCGACTTTGAACTCTCGCCTGACAACAAATGGATCGTGGTGTCAGTGATTCTCGGGGAGGATGGGCTCGGTACGATGCAGATCGTGTTCCGGTTGCTGTTGGTGCCGACCGACCCTCAGCACGGCAGTCAGCGGGTGCTGGTGGATCAAATGTTTGAATCGTGGGGGAGCTCTATGAGCTGGTCGCCGGACTCCACGCAGATCGCGTTCTTGACCAGCGGGCAACTGGCCGGAGGCGATCTGATGCTAGTCGACGTAGCCAGCGGACAGATTCGGAACCTCACGCAAGAGTTCGCGCCGAAACTGACTCAGGTCGAAGACTTTACTCGCCCCATCTGGTCCTCCGACGGCCAGTCGATGGTGCTTTCGTCATCTGGCGACTTGTGGCGATTCACACTGGGCGGCGCAGAGCCGGAGAACCTGACGGGCGATTTTGAGCATGAAATACAAGGCTTGATTATTGAGAGGGAAACAACCGTCCTGCCTGACAATCAGAATCCGGTCGTCCTCTGCCAGTTTCGGAATGCACAGACGCTCGAGCAAGGCTTTTGCCAGGTCCACGTTACCGACCGCTCAACCAAGATCGTCTATCAAGAGTTGTTGAAGTATCCGAGCGAACCCAGATTGCATGTCGACACGGTACCGACTGCTGGCATGATGGTCTATCGAGCGGCCAGCCGGGAAAACCCAACCTTGCTGCGAGTCGTCGACCTGGACTTTTCCCAAGTGGAAACGATGCCTTCGCCAAACGAATGGCTGAAGGAGGTCGATCTGGGACGCGTGGAGTTGTTGAATTGGAAACTGGATGACGGAACTGCGGCCCGCGGAATTCTGCTGTTGCCCACGCAGGCATCGCCGACGGATCGACCGGCCTGCGTGGTGATTGTCTACCCGGGAAGCAAGCCGTCGGAATCGGTCAACGAGTTCGGATTGGGTGAGGACGAGTCGGTGAACAATCCCCGATTCTTTCTCGCTCGCGGCTTCGCCGTGTTCCTGCCCGACCTGCCGATGGGTGAGGATCCCGAGCCGATGCAAAGGATCTATCACGACACCGAATCGGCTTTGTCGGCACTCGAAGACTCGCAACACGTCGACATGCAGCGGTTGGGGATCTTCGGACACAGTTATGGCGGCTATGCCGTCAACTCAATCATCGTACAAACGAATCGCTTTCGCGCAGCCGTATCCAGCACGGGTGCGTCGAACCTGACGAGTGCCTTTTTCCGTGTCGCCGCCAATGAAGGAAACACGGGCTGGTTCGAATCGGGACAGGGACGAATGCAGAACACGGTATGGGACGACCCCCAGCGGTTTGTCCGGAACTCACCCGTGTTCCATCTGCGGAGAGTTCAGACGCCGCTGTTGCTGTTGCACGGCCAGCGGGATTCTTTTCCCGGACCTGATCAATCAACTGAGATGTTTGGCGGACTTCGACGACTGGGCAAAACGGCTGAAATGGCCATCTATCCCGAGGCCGGACACTGGTACGGTTCCAACTGGTCCGAACCTCAACTGCGTGACTTCTGGGACCGAGTGCTCAACTGGTTCGAGCGTTACCTGCAACCGTGAACCGCTTCAGAGTGCTGGCTGCTGAGCACCGATGCTGATGAGATGCTTTGTGTCCTTTCGGCAAGGCTGTACCTTTGAAATTGCCGCAGATTGAGGGGTTTGGACGGCTTGCGCAAGGGCCGATTTTGGGGTTAATTTGTTCCGTGGCTGAGCTACGTTTTCCCAAGCCCTGAGTTTCATTATGGCCACGGTTCGCATGACGTTGGAAGAGGTCGTTGGTTACTTAGACGAACTGGATGACCCTCGGAGCGAGATTAACCTCAAACATCCGTTTGTGAGCGTCGTCGTGATCTCGTTGATGGCGGTCTTGGCGGGCGCCAGTGGACCTACATCGATTGCGGAAGACCGTTACTTCGCGGGTGCGGGAGCTTGCAGATCGAAGTCTTTCTGATGTCGTCCGACGACAATTTCAATTGTTTCATTGTTGCCGACTGCGTCCTCGGGGATCTGATCCGCGGCGAAGACGACGTCGGTGCGGCTCGACTTGAGCTTCATCTCTTCGGCCTGCTTGGCCATGTCCTCCGAACTGGCGACCCATTTCACTTCCTTGACGCCAATGATCTGCACAATCTTCTTGCCCGGCGCCAGGTCTTTCAGCTCATAGGCCCCTTGGGTGATTGTTGTGCCTTGGGTCGGGCCCTTGCCGTCGGCAGGGACCAGCGTAATGGCTCCGTCCGCGACCGGTTGGCCTTGGTACTTGACCACGCCATGGAGCTCGGCCGAGCGTTGACAACCGGTCAGCGACAGAGCCATGAAAAGCACTGCGATCAGCGGCGCGCGAAGAAAGGACTGCGTCATGGAAACAGCTCCTGCTGGACTCGATGTGCTGGTGTCAATCTGCTGGGGTCAGTAAGTCGCCGAGATCGGTTCCTGGCCTTGGCGAGTCCCGAGCGAGCGCCACACGGTCGTATCGATGTCATTGGTAAAGAACGTGACGCTACCGTCCGCCAAGGCGCCGACAACTCCGCCGGGATGGCTGCTCCGAGGAGCCGCGTAGGCGCCACGAGCGCTGGCTGTCCACCACGCATTGCCACCCAGGCTGGCACACGGTGGCTTGTAGCCTTCGTCGCCGACGTTGCGCGGGCACGGGCCGATCACGCGATCCGGAGCTCCCGAGTTGGGAGTGATGGCCGTGGTGAAGAGCGCCCCGCCCATGTTGCCGTAAACTGTTTCACCCATCGGTCCGCCCCAGCCGGGAACGGTCGGGACCAGCCCTTCGCTGATTAGCAGCGTCTTCGACATGCCGTCGGTCACTTGGCCGATGCGAGTCCCTTGCGTGGGCACCTTGGCTCCCGGATCGACGCTCTGATCCCGCCTGACGCCGAAAATGCCGATGCCCCAGGGGCCGGGCGTCTTGTCGACCGGATCGCCATACATGTCGCCTGACCCGGCACAGCCGCGATAGTTGCCGCGCATGAATCCGTACGCGCCCGTATTCAGCTCATTGCCAATCGGCGTCACGTCACTCGGGCAGTTGAAGTATTCAATCACGGCGTGTCGAGCCATGCGGAGGCGCGCGTCGTCGCCGATCGGACCATTGGGTCCCGGCGTCGTTTGCTTGTAGCCGGTCACTGGCAGTGTCCAGTAGCCGTCATACACGGCCTGCTCTTCGCCAAACGGCAGAATCAATTGAGTCCAGGTGTACGTATCCCAGATGTCGTACTTGCGGCCGTAAGGGAGTGCACTGTGGGCCGATTCGTACGCGATACACGCCAGAGCTTGTTGGCGGGAATTGTTGATGCATTGAGTTCGGCGGGCCGATTCCCGAGCGGCCTGGACGGCAGGCAGCAACATGACGACGAGAATGGCGATAATCGCAATCACCACCAGCAGTTCGACCAGCGTAAATCCGGTCGAACGGCTTGCCAGGAATCGACCTGAACCGACTCGTTTCATTTTCCCAACTCCTCCACCAGACGGTCGGCCTGGTAGATGTTCTTGAGAGCCTCACGGATACCACTGGAATGCACGCACACCGCGCGCCCCAGTTCGTCAGAATAAAAGAAATCCGACGTCAACGACTGGATGTTCCCGTCGAAAATCACACCGACCAGTTCGGCTTTCCGGTTGATCACCGGGCTGCCCGAATTGCCACCGATGATGTCGGCGGTGCAGACAAAATTCAATGGAACGCTCATGTCAATCGAGTCCTTCCGATCATGCCAGCGGCGGGGGAGCTGCCAGTCCCCCATCGCGTCGTGGGCCGCCTCGTGCTCAAAGGCCCCGCCAAACGTCGTCCACGGCAGAATCGGCTTGCCATCTTCGGTGTAGCCCTTCACCGTGCCGAAGGCCAATCGGAGCGTGAACGTGGCGTCGGGGTACGACGACGTCCCGGCCAGAGCGACTTTCGCTTCGGTGATCTGGGCGTAAGCCTGGCGTTCCAGCTCATCCAGCTCCTCGGTGATCTCACGCAGGCGACGGTATTCGGGTTCCAGGATCTTGGCCAGTTCGATCAACGGATCTCGAGACGACTTCAAGCCATCCAGGCCGCTGCGCGCCACCGCTTTTCGCTGTTCGACATCGCCCAGCGTGGTGCCACGAATCAGATCCGACGCTCGCTCACGCGGACTCTTGCCAGCCAGCACTTGCTGGACCAGCGGATCGTCCCCCCCACGCTGCTCGACCATCAAAGCCAGGGCATCGGCCAGCTTCACCAGTTCCAGATCGTCGTAGATGGGTGCGGGCGAATAGAGCTGCTGTTCGAGCGATTCGCGGGCCGAGTCGCGGAACTCGCGCAAACGCTCTTCGCTGGGCTTCTGATCCTCAATCGCCATCAGCGCCAACGTTTCGGCAATCGAGTAGTAGGTTGACGTCCGCGAGAAACTGGCCGACAAGTCGATGACCTCTCGCCGTTTCTCCTGGACCTGCCGCACCGTGTCCCACGCCTTGGCCAGCGGAGCCAGCTCGGGCCGAGATTGTACCTGCCGCAGGAACTCGGACTCGGTCTTTCCCTTCTGTTCCAGGAAGCTGGGAGTCTGCAATCCCTGCAGCATGCCCGTGTACGCTTTGCGGGAATTCTGGATTCCGAACAGCTCATCGCGGGCTCGACGAAGTTGTTCCTTGCCGTCGTAGCCGTACTGTTGCAACAGAATCTCGAGGCGACGGAGGTTGGTGAGCGTTCGCGGCAGCCGTTGATCACGGAGGTACTTGAGTGCATCGAGCGTGTAGATGCGCTGCGTGCGGCCGGGGTTCCCCGACACAAATACCAGCTCACCTTCCGCCGGACCGTTCTCCGAATACTTCAGGAAATGTTCGATCCGAGCCGGCTTGCCGTCCTCATAGACGCGGAACAGAGCCACGTCGAGACAGAAGCGGGGATATTCGAAGTTGTCAGCGTCGCCACCGAAAAAGGCGGCCTTGGTTTCCGGAGCCCACACCAGTCGGACGTCGGTGTATTTCTTGTAGCGGTACAAGTGGTACTTGGCACCGCCGTACAGTGTCACCACATCGCTGCGCAGTCCTGTGGCGTCGAGCGATTCCTTCTCGATTGCCGCCATCACCGCTCGCCTGGCCTTCGACGCTTCCGCGGCCGGCAAATCAGATGCCACGGCGCTGTTCACTCGGTCCGTCACGTCCTGGATCGATACCAGCTGGTTCAGCTCCAGGTCCGGCGCAGCGATTTCGTCGGCCGTCGACTGGGCCAGAAAGCCGTCCCGCACATAGTCATGTTCGGGAGTCGAGACCTTTTGTAGCGTATCCGACGCGACATGGTGGTTGGTCAGCACCAGTCCTGAGCTGGAGACGAACGAGGCCGAGCCGCCCGAATTGAATCGGACCGACGACAACATCACATGCTCAGCCCATTCGGCGGTCGGCGTGAATCCGTGGTTCGCCTTCAGTTGTTCCAGCGGCAAGTCGTTGAACAGCCACATCCCTTCGTCAGCTCGGCTCACACTCGCTCCCACTAGCAACATTCCAGTCAACCACACCCTCATCATCGATGAAAGCCGCGCCCAACGCGGTGTCCGGCGAGCCGTCCCGCAGCTGGTCAGTTTCCGTCCCATCGACTCCACCATCTCATTGGCACCTGATACGACTTGCCCCATCGGACTCGTTCCTCCTGTTCGTCTGCTCCGCTCGCTCGCCAATCCTGAGTCGGGCCTCTAACCCCGCTCCCGGCCAGGGTCCTTTCCCCCGACCCTGCGATCTTAGACCGAGTTGCAGCGCGACACAATCGTCCCGACCGTTTTGGGCGGCGAAATCACTGGAGGGTGGCTGCTGGCGCAACCGATACTATCGACACGGTCGCAATTCCCGTTTCGTTGATCATGCTAGCTCATGGAGGCCACCATGAAGGGATCTCCGGCTCGGATTCGTAAGGTCGATCTGGCCTCCGACGCGCTTTTGTACTTTGTCCATATCCCGAAGACGGCCGGCACGTCGATGAGGCGATATCTGGACCGTTATTTCCTGCCGCAGCAGGTCTTTCCGCCGGAGATCACGGTCGGGCCCATTCATCATGACAACGGGCTACTGGACTGTTATGCCGACGGAGCTCTTTCGCATTTCCGCCTGCTGGTCGGTCACCACGACCGCTTGCATTTGGGGAGCTTTCTGCAGTCACGCCAGCATCCGACGCATCATCTGACCGTGCTCAGAGACCCGATCGATCAGCTGTTGTCGGAGTACAAGATGCTGCGATCCGATCCTCGTTATCCATTTCACGAGCAGCACAAGAACTTGTCGCTCGATGCCTTCCTCGACCACCCGGACTTCCCCTGGATTCAGGCGGGCAACCGGCAAATCGGGCACCTCATGGCTCAGCTCGGCGAATACTTGCCGACCGATTTCGAAGACGGCGGCTTTCAGCTGGTCCGCGCGTGGCTCGAGACATTCGCGGCAGTGGGCATTCATGAGGACCTGGAGCGAAGTTTGCAGCTGTTCAGTTACATCTTCGGGTGGCTAGCACCTGAGGAAGTACCCCACTTGAATCGCGCTCAGATCGAAGCGCCCGACGTCACGGATCGGCAGCTCGCGCGGCTCGAAGAACTCACCGTCGTCGATCGCAAGCTGTATGACTGGGCGCGGAATCGATTCCAGCGCCAGTATGCGGATATGCTCAGCGAACTCGGCTTGCCGGCGGAAAGTGGTATCAACGGCCCGCGACTCCACCAGCCCGACGGCGTTGATCCGCGGCGCCAGGTGCGATCGGCGATCAACGGCGCGGCCGATTTGCGGCGGCAGGAGAGGATCAGCCGTGAGGAAGACGGTTCGTTATTTGAAGTGATTGAAACCGACGGCTTTCATCCCGCTCATCTGAACCGCGAGTGGCGTCGTTACATCCAGTGGATTGGTCCTCGACCAGAAGCCACGGTCAAGCTGGCCTTTCGACGAGCTACCGACTGCCTGCTCTATCTTCGCGTCGACTACGCCTTGAAAAAGAAAATGCTCGATCACTTCACCGTCCGGCTGAACGGCCAACCAATACCCCTGCAATGGACACCCGCCGGTGCCGCCCACCATTTCGTCGGGTTCGTGCCGAGGCAGTTGATCAGCCAGAGTCGTGGTTCGACCGTGCTGACACTGAAGACATCCAGCGTGGCCAGTCCGGCGGAGCTCCATCCGGGAGCGACCGATACGGAAGTGAAGTGTCTGGCCATCTCGTCGATCGATTTCCGACCCGCCGTTGCCGCCGAACCGCTCGACGCCCCCGCGCGACGACGCATGCCGGTCAGCGATCAGCCGATTTTCCAGCTGCCGAAATCAACTCGCCGCGCCGCTTGATTAGGATGCGTGGCGCTCTGTAGCTGTTCAGTCATGAAAACCAGTGGGGCAAGCCCACTGGAGATGGAGCTGGGTCTGGGCGAATCAGAATTCGGTGCCGTACTTGGCGGACATGGAACGGCGGATTTGGCCGATCTGGTTCTCGAGGTTGCTGATCATCTCTCGCGCCTGACTCTCCGCGTTAGCGTATTCCTCGGCACGAATCGCGCGACGCGCGGGACTGTTGTCGTAGCGGCTGACCGACGAGCCGTAGTAGTCGGAATACGAGTCGAAGGTATCTTGAGCGGAATCGGTGGCTCGCGCCTTGCGCCGTAGCTCGGCGTTCCGCAACAGCTGAGAAATCTCGCGGAACTGGGTCGCCACGTCGGTACCCAGCTTCAGCACTTCGGCATCGACGTTGGCGGCCGACAGATCGTCGACCTTCCGCGCATAACGCTCGAACCACAACGCATACGACTTCAGCTGGTTCTTGCTCTGCTGCTTTTCCTGAAGTTCAGCAAACATATCGCGGATCGCCGACAGATAGACCTTCGTCCGATCCTGTGGATTCGACTCCTTTGACGAATTGTCGGGTATCAGAAACTCGGCCAGCACTGGCTGGCTGACCAGCGTGTTCAGCATTCTCATGCCAGCGGTCGACAGGTTTCCGCTGAGCAGAATCTGGTTCGGCTTGACCGATACTTCCCAATTACTGACGTCGTCAATCATCACGCCATTGCGTTCGAGGGCTTCCAGCAGGAGGGCTTTATCGATTTTTGCCAGGTGGGTAGTTCCCGGGGCAAAGTCAAGTTTCAGCGAGCCAATGATCTTGTCGCGGGCGGTCAAGCCGAGGGTGATGCCGCGCAGCTTCGCCAGGTCGGCTGCCAACCCTTCAGCATCTTCAGCCTTGACGCTCTCATACTTCTGCAGCCTCGCAACGGCATCTTCTGACGAGATTACATCGGTGAGGTCAAAGGCGATAATCACGTGAGCGTTTTTGTCAGCGAACTTGGCGGCGTCTTTCAGGTAGGGTGAGACGCCCTGCAGGCCGCTGCCACCGGTGTGAGCCCAGCGAGCAACGGACTGGCGATTGGCAGGAGCCATGGCGCCGATGGTGGTGGCGTCGAGCTGCACAAGAAATGTGTCATTCGGCAGGACGAGAGCGGGTCGATCGCCGAGCTTTTCGATGCGGCGCCCAACCTTCTTTGATACCTGCTGCAAACCGACCCGATCGGCCTGATTGGAAAAGACACAGACGGTCCACAGCCCATGCATGAACTCGAAGTCAATCTGCGAAGCGATCGTCACCCGGTCGATCCCTGGTGGAACAATCGACTCACCAGCTTCGAAAATCTGCTGACCGCGGGATGCCCAGTTGTCTTTCTGGGCGAGCGGGCTGGCGATCAGCTTATCATGGTTGACCATCACCAGCGTGTTCGCGTCGGACGGGATCCAGACCAGATCGGCTTCGAACTGACCCCGGCCGACCGTCGGCGACAGGGCCACCAGCGCCACACCGATCCACCACGCCACCGATCCCGTGCTCCAACGCATGATCCACCTCGATTTTCAACGTCAATTGACCAACTGTCGGTTCGCCGTGGGCCAGTCGACTGGCCCGGGGCAGGTCTCAGCAAGCCCATCATCGTATCGGGCTGGCGATAGGCTGACAACGTAAGGGAACCGGCCGCACGGGGGGCCAATCGGGGGTTCCGCCGGGCTTTTCGGGGGCGGCATGAGCCTACGGCGACTCGAAGTCCGGCTGCATTGCGGTGACCGAGTGGCCTCCTCATTGCCAGTCCGTGGGGCGTGGATTATCCTCACAAGAGCATCTACCAATCTCGGGGGGGCGAAAGGCATGATTCGGCATCGTGGTGTCTGCGGGTGGTTGGTCGTGGGAGCTTTGGTGGGGTGGCAGGCAGGCTTGGCCGCCGCTGCCGGGCCGGTAGACGAGCTGGCGTCGAGATTGCCTGATCAGCCCAATGCGGTCGTGGCGCTGCATGTGGCCAAGATTCTCGATAGCCCGATCGGCAAGGCCGAAGGTTGGCGCGAGAAATACACTTCGAGATTTGAGTCGGGGCCGTTGATGGTTCCGCCGCACGCGACCGATTTTCTGCTGGCGGCCGACCTGGAACTGGCGTCGATGTCGCCACGGTGGGAAGCCGCCGTGTTCAATCTCAGCACCAGCCCCACCATGGATCAGATCGCCAAGGTCGTCTCGGGGCACCGCGACACCGTTCAGAATCGGCCGGCCGTTTATTTGAACGACCAATCGTACCTGCTCCAGTTGGGTGAGCATCAATACGGCGTACTCCGTCCGGCCAACCGGCAAGACGTCAACCGTTGGGCGAAGGCGCTGCAAGCGGCACCCGTCAAGCTGTCTCCTTATCTGCAGCAGGCGATCGGCTATTCTGACAACGTCGGCACCGAGATCATCTTGGCACTCGACATGTCAGGGATGCTGAACCCCGACCATGTGCGCGAGCGAGTCAAGAGCTCGAAGCTGCGAGACGCGGTGAAGGCCGACGAAGATCAGATCGTGAAGATGCTGACCAGCGTGGAAGGGATTACGTTCGGAGTCCGAGCTGCCGACAAGCTGGTGGCTCGATTGAAGATCGATTTCTCCGAGGATGTCACGTCGCTGGCTCCGATCACCAAGCCGTTGATCATCAATCTGTTGCGTCAGTCGGGAGCGGCGCTCCCCGAGATGGAAGAATGGCAAGTCGATTCGGCCGGCAAGCGGCTCTCCTTGCGGGGCAATCTGTCGGGGGACGGGTTGCGGCGAATCTTGAGCCTGATCCATGTTGACGCGTCGGTAGTCCAGGACGCGGAACGAGTATCTGAGCCCGCGGCCACAGAGCCTGGCATGCCGGAAGGGATGTCCGAGGAGCAGGCCCGCGCCTACCGCGCCACACGACGCTATTTCCGTCACATTGAGACTTATGTCAAGGATCTGGGCAATCCGCGAGTCACCGACTTCTCGCAGGTGGGACTCTGGATGCAGAACTACGCTCGCCGAATCCAGGCCCTGCAGGCTTCGAATGTCGACCAGGATGTGGTGGCCTTTGGTCAGAAGATCGTCGACCAGATGAATCAGACCGTGAATGACCTGTATGGGATCAGCCAGGATGCGTCCACTCAGGCTGCCGCCATCGGACCGGGAGTGAATATCCGCATGGGTGCTCTGCCGACCCGATATAACATGAACTTCGGCGGGCACATGATGTGGCGGTACGCTCCGATTGGCAGCACCGAGATCGACACGTCAGCTCTCTCGCAGCGGGCCGCCGTCGAACAGCAGGCGATCAACCAGGCAGCTCAGGTTGCCCAGCAGCGCATGGCCGATCTCGGTTCACAGCTTGAGCAGATGCGTTCCACGCTGAATGAGCGCTACGGTAAGGGATTCTGAGTCCCTGAAGTTCGCGGACGAAAACCCAACGCCATAGCCCCAGCGACCGTCGTGTAGGAGTCGATGGGGCGCGGATCGAATCCGCGGATCAGAAGTCCATCTGGATCCGAGCGGCGAAGATGTCCGTGCCGTTCGGGCCGACGCCGGGGAATGGACCGGGCGGAATCTCGCCGTAGGCAAACCGCTGGTCCTGGTCGTTCCAGGCGTGGATGTAATTGAAGACCATCTTCGTGTACGGGTTCCAGTACCAGTTCACGCCGGCAGTGAAATCGGTTAACGTTCCCCCGGGCACTCCGTTACTCGACAGGTCAACGTACGATATTCTCGCCGCCACTTCCCAGGCCCCCGGGCCGTGGCCTACTCCCTCGGCCGTCGGCACGCAGAAGAAATTGCTATGCGGAATGACGCGGTCGATCGCGCCGTTGATCCGATCGTACGGACGATGCTCGCCCGTCAGAAAATATCCCACCTGCGAATAGAATCCCCAGAATGTCGGATTCGGGTGGGCTTCGCGGTTGACCATGTCGACCATCGTCTCGGATTGCAGCGACCAGGGACCATGGACCCACAACAACTCAGTCCCCAACACGTTAAACGAACTGATGTCAAATAGGTTACCGGTGTCTACGAAGAAGGGAGTTCCAAAGAAGGGACCTGTAGACGGTTGGCCGCTGGTACCTAAGACTCCCGGCGAGTTTTCGCCGATGTAGATTTCGGGGATCGTACGGAAACGAGCCGCGTCGAAGGGGGGATTAGAGAAGTAGTGGCCCAGTCCGATGTGTACGTACGCGTGACCGTCCGACGGTTCGTCCCAGTACAGCAGATGCGTAATTCGTTCGGCCGTCGCCCAGCCGCCATCCGTGCTGATCGATCCACCGAACTGATCCTGGCCGGCGCGAAATCCTGACGCGGCCCAGGTCCAGTTGAGATCCTCGGAGTGATTGTAAAACCCGGCTCCCACATGCCGGAACGGCGTGAAGGGCTGAAACAGCACCGAACGTTCCATGAAAGTGGTGTAACGGTAACTGCTGACCACCTCCAGACTGAAAGGCTGTTTCCATTGACCGAATCGAATCGTACCAATGCCAGGAATACTGGTATTCTCGACCCATAAATCAGTAAATGTGGGGCGGCCGAAAAACGCGAAATCCATCTGGAAGAAGCCGTTGACCGTCTCCGTGATCGCCGCCTTCGCCGACAACCTCGCTCGCCGAAAATCGGCTCCGTCCTGAAGATTGCCATGCGCCGCGACACTGGCTGCATCCTGCGAAAAAAAGCCCGTATCGGCTTGAAAAGCGGCGTTCACCGTCACGTTCGGATACGTGCTGTTCTTCATCTCTGTCCACCACGCCGTAAATTCCTTGCGCGTGGCCGCCACATCGGGCGCTCCTGCACTGGCCCCTCCCGGCGTTCCGCCAGAGGCCGGCGCTTGCCAGGCCGTAGGTTGAGTCTCCAGCGCCGATCGCAATAAAGCGATTTCGGCCTCGAGATGCGCGAGTCGCTGAGTCAATTCATCATCGTTCCCCGGTGCCGCGGTCGCCGGTCCTTCCCCCGTCGGCTCGGCCTGCGCCCAGGTCGCCGCCTCGGTAGCGTCCGTCGCTGGCCACTCCGCCGCCACTTGATCGACTGCCAGACACCAGCTCATCAACGCCACGGACACCCACGTCCCAACCCGCTTGGCAGTCATCCCCGTCCCTCCCAGACTCGGCACGGAACAGCATCACGACAAGCCTGCTCCGGTTACTTGGTATCGGAATGGCTGACGTTGACAAATCGGTCAATTCCGACGGTCGTAACGATTTCTCCGGCCGGCGCCGACCTGTGGCGGACATGGTCCTGCCTCGGAAGAACTGACCACGCGTCGACACAGAGATTCGGTATAAGGAAATCCCTTATCTGCGGGTCGTGGAATCACTGAAAGAGCGGGAATTGTTGGCGGAATGATCTAGCGGTCGGTACAATCTCGCCGGGCATGGCGGTAGGCCTAAGGGGGGATGGGCAGGAGGCTCATCGAGCGGGTGTGACTTGGCGCAAGGCGCGGGCCCGATCAGGCTCGGCGGCTCGGTGGCATCGTGTGGGCGATCGTTGGTTGTCTGGCGTATGTTCTGCTAGCTATCGTGCTCTATCGGGCGCTGAACGGGTCCCGAGGATTGCTGTGGCGCCAGGTTGGCTTGTTGGCTGGAGTGGCGCTGGTAGTCGGCACGTGGTTTGTGCCGTTTGGCTGGCGAGGTCGTCCGGCGTCATCTTCAGCGCTCGAGCGTCCTCAGGCGGTGGTCGACCGGCTGGGCGTCGGTCTGTTTCGAGTGGCTTCGCTATCGACCTCTACCGCTTCGATGTCGCTCGTATCCTCGCCGACTTTGTCGCCTCGGGACGCCACGGCATCGCTGTCGGGTTCTTCACCTGTTGAGCGGGTTGTCGCGCCGGCCAGCTACGTTGGAGCGCAGGCCTGTCAGTCGTGCCATCCGGGCGAATACGATTCGTGGTACGCGTCGTATCATCGTCGGATGACGCAGGTTGCCGGTCCTGAAGCGGTGACTGGCCCGTTTGATGGCCGCTTCCTCCGCGCCGGGGACACTCAGATCCAGCTGCTGCAGGATGGCCGATCATTCATCACGCGGTGGCAGCGGTCGGGTGTCTCTCGATCTGAGACTCGCAAAGTCGTCATGACCACCGGTTCGCACCATCTGCAGCTCTACTGGTTGGCGACCAGCAAGCCACGAGTGCTCGACAAACTCCCCTTTGCCTATTTGGTCAGCGAGCAGCGGTGGGTGCCGGTCGACAGCACGTTTCTGCATCCGCCGGGGCTTGTTTCCAGTCACGATTCGGGACAGTGGAATACCAACTGCCTGTTCTGTCATGCCACGGGCTCGAATCCTGGATTCTCCGCCGATAATCAACAGCCGGCGACCTGGGACCGAGTGCAGGGCCTGGAGACTCACGTGGCCGATTTCGGCATTGCCTGTGAAGCGTGTCACGGTCCGGGGAGCGATCACTGCGACCAGTACCGAAACCCGCTTCACCGCTACGCCAGTCATCTGCTGGAGTCCGGCGGATCATCCTCGTCGCGGCCGAAGGTCGACCATCGAATCGTCCAGCCTCTGTCGCTGGATCCGACTCGAGCGAGCCACGTGTGTGGTCAATGTCACAGTGTCCATTTCCCGCGTACGGACGCGGGATTTCAGCAGGCGCTGAGGCATGGTTTTGCTTTCCGGCCGGGGCAGCATTTCGAACAGGGGGCCGAATCGGACCGTGTCTTTGCCGATCCGCTGCATCCAGATCCGGTCCTGCAGCGCATGTCGATCGACGACCCGGGATATGTGGCGTCGATGTTCTGGAGTGACGGTGTGGTGCGAGTCACGGGGCGGGAATTCAACGGCTTGGCTCGTTCCCCTTGCTTCAATCACGGAGGAGCGGCTGAACAGACCATGACGTGTTTGAGCTGCCATCAGCTGCACCACAGCCCCGCCGATCCTCGGGCGCGTCAGGATTGGACGAACGATCAGCTGAAACCCGAAGCGCTGGGCAATCAGGCCTGTTTGCAGTGCCATGAGCAATACGGGTCCGACGTCGAGCTGCAGCGGCACACGCATCATGCGGCCAGCAGCAGTGGCAGCGTGTGCTACAACTGCCATATGCCGCACACGACCTTCGGGCTCTTGGGAGCCATGCGCAGCCACGCTGTCGAAAGTCCCAGCGCGGCTACTTCGCTCCAGACCGGACGGCCCAACGGCTGCAACCTGTGTCATCTCGACCAGACGCTCAACTGGACCGCCCTGCGGCTGCAGGAATGGTACGGTACAGCGATCCCCTCGTTTGTCGACAGCCAGCATCAGCAGACATCGGCCGCGGTCTTGTGGGGTATTCGCGGCGATGCGGGACAACGGGCTCTGGTCGCCTGGGCGCTGGGATGGGACGCGGCTCGACGTGCCGACTTCGATGAATGGCGGATTCCGCACCTGTTGAATCTGATGGAGGATCCTTACGACGCGGTTCGAGCGGTTGCGATGCGTTCTCTGCGACGAGTGATCCCCGACCTGGCAACGGATTTCGACTATGCCGGCTCCCTGTCCGATCGCACGCGTGAGGTGCGATTATTGCGCGAGCGATTTCGGTCGGTGTCTCGCGCGGCGACTTGGGAAGGCAGTTCGCGGGTGTTAATCACGGCCGAAGGGGCGTTGGATCGGCAGCGTCACCTTGATCTGTCCCGTCAGCGGGATAATCGTCCGGTTTTGTTGAATGAGTGATTTCCATGCGAAGTGAAGCGGAAGAATTGCAGACGATCGCCACGCGGCACTTGCGCTGGGGATGGACGTTGCTGGCCCTGTTCGTCGTTCTGGGGATTTGTCTGGAAGCGATGCATGGGTTCAAGGTCGACTGGTACCTGCATGCTTCCAACGAAACTCGCCGCTTGACCTGGCGACTCGCCCACGCGCATGGAACTTTTCTGGCGATAGTCCATTTGCTGTTCGGCCAGACCGTGGATCGGCTCAAGAGTGTCCCACGTCGGCTGGGCTGGATCTCGAGCGGGATTTCGGTGGCCAGCCTGTTCGTGCCGTTGGGCTTTTTTCTGGGGGGGCTGAAGATCTATGACGGCGATCCGGGACCGGGAATCGCCCTGTTGCCCGTCGGCGCCCTGGTTTTGCTGGTCGCGCTGGTTGACTTTGCCCTGGCCATGCCCGAAGCTCGACTGGCCAGATCTGCGGCCGATTCATCGGCTGGCCGGTCGACACGAACGTCCTGATCGGGTTACGCTCCATGGCGAGCGGCCGCAACGGTAGTGCCGATCGCCGCCGGATGTGAGAGCCGGGGATCTGTAGGACCCGATGCGCGACCAACCACACCACTCATCTTGATCCAACCCTGCGCCACGGCTCGGCTGACACGGAACTGCTGAAGAAAACGGACCGTCTGCATGCACGCTGCGGAACTTACGGCTCGACTGCGAGCCTTATCGTCAGAAAGTGGCAATTACGCGATCGACTTTGTCGACTTGGTGTTGGCGGCAGCTCGGGCCAATGGCGCCAGCGATCTCCATCTGCAGCCTACCTCGAACGGTCTGCGGGTCGATTGGCGGCTCGACGGAGTCCTACAGCCGGTGGGCGAGTTTCCGGCTGGCCGGTCGACGGATATCGTCATGCGGCTGAAAGTCCTGGCCGAACTCTTGACGTACCGCTGCGACTTGCCGCAGGAAGGGCGGCTGGTGGCCGGGGCGGGGGAACTGGAGACGCGAGTCAGTACGTTTCCGACGTTGTACGGCGAGCGGGCTGCCGTGCGATTCTTCACGGTGCAGCAACGGCTGGAGCACCTGCACGAACTTGGCTGGTCGCCAACCCAACTGATCGAACTTCGCGACATTGTCCGGCGGACCGGTGGCGCGGTGCTGATCTGCGGTCCGGCGGGAAGTGGCAAGACGACGACTGCTTATGCGATGCTGCGCGAGATTGTGGCCGATTCCCAGGGCGGCCGCAGCGTCTTTTCGCTGGAAGATCCGATCGAGGTCCCCGTAGCGGGTGTGGTGCAATCGCAAGCCAACCCCGCGGCCGGATTCACACTCGGCACGGCGCTCCGCAGTCTGCTGCGGCAGGATCCTGAAGTCATCCTCGTGGGAGAGATTCGAGACCGGGAGACGGCCGAAGTGTTTCTGCAGGCGTCATTGACTGGTCAGCTCGTCATCGCGACCTTTCACGCCGGTTCGGCCGCCGAAGCGATCACCCGATTGCTGGACATGGATCTTGAGGCGTACCAGCTTCGCAGTGGATTGATCGGCGTGATCGCTCAGCGGCTGGTCCGTCGTCTGTGTGAATGCCGCCAGCAGGTGTCCGAACCCGTGGAACTGTTTGGCCTGCCAGTCACGAAGGCCTTTCGGCCCGTCGGGTGTCCCGATTGTCGGCAGACCGGATATGCTGGCCGGCAGCTGATCGCCGAACTGCTGCGAACGGACCGTCCTCCGATGCGCCAGGCCTTGGTGCCGCAGGTCGACACACGGCAGTTGGTGACCGACGCGATCGCCTCGGGAATGGTTCCGCTCGCTCGACGCGCCGTCGAGCTGGTCGACGGGGGGATCACCAGTCCGGCTGAGGTCATTCGAGTGCTGGGCGCTCTGAGTCAATAGAATTCGTTGGCCAGCGTCCGGTGTGTTACAATCTGCCCGGTGACTGGCAACGGTCTGTCAGGCACTCGGCGGCCTCCAGTGACGCTCGACAAGAATTGGTGACCGCGGTTTAGAGGGAGCGATTGGCCGGATGTTGTCGATGGCTGAAGTATTGGCGTTGAACGACGAGCTGCTGGGGCTGGTGCGTGCCGGCATCCCGCTGCATCTTGGGTTGAATGCCAGCCGGGGCGGGATGAAATCGCGTTTGCGTAAGGTATCGGACGAGTTGAGTACGGCCCTGGCGTCGGGCCAGTCGCTGGAGCAGGCCGTCGGCGCTCGGTCGACTTCGTTCCCGCCGCTCTACGCCGTATTGCTGGAGTCGGGTGTCCGCGGCGGGAGGTTATCTGCGGCGCTGGAGTCGTTTGCCGAGATGTCGCGACGGCTGCTGGACTACCGCCGCCTGCTCCGGCTGGCCGTTCTCTACCCGCTGCTGATCCTGGTCCTGGCCGGTGTCTTGATCACGCTCGTCGTGCCGCCTCTGATGGGCGCACTGGCCGAAGTCTATGACTTGCCCCAGGAGCAGGATTACTCGCATCGAATTGCCTCACTGGATTTCTTGGGGAGGCTGGCGCGATACGCTTGGTGGATCCCGGCCGTTGTCGTCGGGGTGTTGGTCGTTGCCGAGTTGGTGCAGCGATGGGGCGCGCCTCGGCGGCTGATGAACGTGGCGGGGCTGATTCGTTGGGTTCCCGGTTTTGGCAAGATTCAACGTAGTTGCGAAGGTGAGATTCTTTGCCGCTGGCTGGCCGAGTTGATGGCTCAGCAAGTTCCGGTCGACCGGGCATTGGAACTGGCCGCCGGTCCGCTGGGGGATGCTCGGTTACAGGAGCAGGCGAATCGGCTGGCCGAGCGATTGCGGGCCGGTGACCGCGTGACTTGGCAAGCGGCCGACTTTTCGCCCCTGCCCCGCCAGCTGGTCTGGGCCCTGCGGCATGGCCGGTCGGTTGAGGGAACAATTGCCACGCTGCGCCGGTCGGCAGATTTCTACGCGGCAGAGGTTGAGTATCGCAGTTTATGGTGGCGATTTGCCTTGCCGTTGGCGTTGACTGTTGGTGTGGGTGTGGTGAGTGTCGCGGCATTGGCCAGCATGACTTTTGGGCCCTGGAATCGCACCTTGCTCGATCTGTCGCAAATTGGATTCCATTAGTGTGGCGGCGGTCCGCCAGCTATTTGATTTATCAGGACTTTGAGCGGTGAATTGAGGAGCGTCCGTGGAGAACGATAGTTCGGCTGCTGCGGCCGTCAGTTCGCTACCCGCGCGATTGCCCGCGCCTGCGGTGACGGCTGAGCTGTTGCAGCGAGGGATGCTGGCCGATGCGAGTCTGCGGCAGGCGATCGCCGGGGCTGTGGAGGAGATGCCGTGGGGGCGAAACCGACGGGTGTTGCGGCGGCTGGCCCAGCAGCTGGCCGATGATCCGAACGATCTCGATCGCATCTCGAGCATTCTGCAGCAAATGCCGACACTGGTGCGAGCGACACTTCACACAGGCATGGAATCAGGTCAGCTGGTGGCCCGGCTGTCCGAAGTCGCCACCTGCGATCGCCAGAACCGTTCCCACGTGGTGCGGATCATCTCGGCTGTGGCCTACCCGGGTTTCCTTTTGATGTTGTCGATGGGCCTGCTGGCCTTTCTGTGCATTGAGCTGCTGCCGGCGTTGGGCACGGTCGGTGGTGAAGGAGGCGAGCAACTAGAACGTCTGGTCTGGTGGGGAGCGATGGTGCGCAGCGGTCTGCGATGTGCCGCCTTGCTTGTCGGCGCCTCGCTGATTCTGGTGGCCGTCGTGCCTCTGGTCAGTGGTCGACTCGGCTGGTCGATCTTGTGGTGGTCGAATCCCGTCTGCGGAACTTTGCTGCACTGGCAGTTCACCATCGGCTATTTGCAGTCGCTGACGATGCTGCTGCGCCAGGAACTGCCGTTACCCGAAGCGTTATCGATTCTGTCGGCGGATCGACCCGGTTCGGTCGCGGCCTTGACCAGCCGAGCGGTCGAGTCGGCTGTCCGGCGTGGCATGTCGCTGGCCGATGCGATGCGGCAGACAGGTCTGTATCCGACCAGCTGTTTGCCGTTCGTCGAATGGGGTGAATCGCATGGTCAGCTCGTATCGGGGCTGGAGATGGCTCAGCAGATGTTGGCAGCGAGGTTACGGCATACCGCCGATTGGCTGAATACGTTGATCCCGATGATGGTGTATCTGTTGGTCGGTTTGGCGGTACTGCTGGCGATCGGTGTGATGAGCAGTGCGATGGTTCAGTCGCTGAGATGGTTGATGTAAACGGATGGGTTTGATTAGGTCGGCGCGGGTGAGGTGTTTGGGTTTATGAGTGGGTGGGTGGGCATTTTCGGTTTACTGCTGGTTCCCTGGATCGGCATCGCATTGCTGTGGTGTCTGCGCGTCTTTTCGCTCCGTTACGGTGCCATTCATCGGACAAGGTTGTACGTCGTCCGGCTGATTGCCTGGATCATGATCGTACTTCCGTTGACGATGCTGGTCACCGGGGCTGCTGTAATGGCAGTGACAGGGAGTGCGGGCATGATGGCCAATTCGAACCAGGGTGGGCTAGGACTCGCTGGCGGCGGGAATACGGCTGGCAGCGGAGCTCCGATGGCGCTGATCACATTGCCGATGTTCGTGCTGGCCGGTTTGATCGTGCTGGTCTGGATGGTTCGCTCGCATCGCGAAGCGGAATACGCGACGATGTTCGATTTGCTCGCGCAATCCGTTCATGCCGGCCTTCCGTTGGCAAGCGTGTTGCGGGATTTTGCCGCCGAGACGGTTGGTGAGGCCGGGGCTCGGGCCGAACAGGTGGCTCGGCGCCTGGAGGCGGGCGAAAATCTGGCGTCGGCCATCCGACAGAGTCGAGTGCGGTTACCCGCGGAGTTGGAGCTGGCAGCGGAGTTCGGTGACGACGGAGAGTTTCTGGCGGCCATGGTGCAACGTGAACCGTTCCGGCCGGAGGCAGTGCGAGTCGCTTGGCGGCGTGCTGCCCTGGCTGCCGCAAGTCTCGGGCTGATCGTCGTCGTATTGCAGGCGGTTTACCTGCAGGCATCGCGGACGTGGCTGTCGATCAGTGAAGATATTCTGGAGGCTTCCGCGCTGACGGTCACTCAGCGGATGGCTCCCTGGATCCGCAAGTTACAGCTGGTCCAGGCTCCTGTTTCGTTACTGATCTGGTTCGCCGCGGTAGGAATTGTGATTGCGTTTGCCTCACGTTGGGGCCGCGATTGGCCGGTAATCCGGCGGCTCACCCGACCCTTGCATCGCAGCCGCATCCTGTCGTGTCTGGCGACCGGATTCCAGCAGCAGCGCCCACTGCCCGAGATCTTGGATCGCTTGGCCACATGTTATCCGGCTCGATACCTGCGGCGCTCCTTGACCAAGGTGCGGGACGATGTCCGAGCTGGACGATCGTGGCTGGAGAGCCTTCGGCGGAATGGGTTGGTGAGTCGTACGGAGTTGACGGTTCTGCAAGCGGCCGATCGGGTCGGCAACGTCGGCTGGGCTCTGCAGGAGATGGCCGAAAGGAACGATCGGCGCACAGCCGACTGGTGGACGGCATTCTCGAGATTCGCCTATCCGGTCGGTATACTCATCTGTGCTGTCCCCGTGTTGATCATCAGTGCCTACGGCTACCGGATCTTGGTGGAGTTCATCTATGCCACGCTCTAGCAAGTACCGGCGGGGAACAGCCATGTTCGAGCTGGCCGTGGCCTTTGCCTTGTCGATCGCTGTCACGACTCTCGCCGTCTCCGCCACGTCCATCAGCTTGCGACAGACACGGCATCTGAATCGTATGGCCCAGGGGCTGCAACTGGCCGCCAACGGGTTGGAACAATCGCTCGCGATGTTGGATCAAGGCGCATCGATCGACCAGGTTCGAACGGCGGTGTCTGAGCGGGTTCGTTTGAGTGAGCTGCCGGACGCAGAGATAGACATCGAAATGTCAGACTCTGGATTGACTGTGGAATCGACTCCTGACTTATCGGATTCTGATGGAGTGGCGGTGGCCGATACGATAGTTGCGGACACGAAAGTTGCCGGTGCGGCCGTCCTTGCGAAGCGAGTGACTGTTCGAGTTCGGTGGGCCGGCCATCCCGCAGGGGTCTGGCTGACGGGTTTCGCGACAGATGCGGAGGCCCGCCGATGAAACGCGATGTTCGCCGCGGTTACACCATCTGGGAATTGATGATTGTCGTTGGGTTAGTCAGCTTTCTGCTGATGATGTCTGCATCGACGTTGACGTCACTGATTTCCGCGGGTCGGATCGCGACCAGCAGTCAGCGACAGGCGCGAGTTGAGGGAAGGCTGTTCGACCAGTTGCGCGATGACTTGCGGGCGGCGAGTGCCGCGGAGGTGACCGGTACGGCCCCGGGAGACGGTGGCGCGGCTCAGGATGGCCGCGGGGAGACGTTGAAGTTGACCAGTCGATCCACGGGGTCCGTCGAGTTTCGGTGTGGTGCATCGGCCGTAGAACGATGGGAAGTCCCGCCGGAAGGCACGCCGCGTCGGACCGAGACGTTTACACTGGAGCTGGCGGTGCCCAAGTCGTGGCGGATCGCCGACGACGCCGGACTCCGTCACGTGGAACTCGAGCTGGCTCCGCAGAGCGATTTCGAATCGCGGTGGATTTCGCGGCAGGCAATCCGGCCGGTGCGAGTCACCGCGCGCAGCAGCGGAGGCCGGCAATGAACCACGTGCGATCAACTTCGTTGCTTGCTGATTTGGGGACGTGGCGTGAGTCGCCGAGTCGATTGGACCGCGGTCGGCGTCGGCCGCGGGTTGCTCGGCGGCGAGGCCTTGCGATGGTCGGCATGGTCCTCTACGCGATCGCCGTCGTGGCACTCGCTGCGGGGCTGATCAGAATCTCAATCGCTCGACACCGTGAATTCCGGGTGGCTCAGCAGCAGCTGCAGACGGATTTTCTGCTGACGTCCGGAGTGTCACGTGCTGAGTCTCAGCTGGAGCGAAGCGGCCAATACCGTGGCGAAACGTGGCGATGTGAAGTGCCGGGTGCGGATGGTCGGGTCAGCAGCGGTAAGGTCGAGATTTCGGTGGCGCCCGTGTCGGGGTCTGCGAACGGTGTCGAAGGGGCCGAGGATAGCTCATCGCCGGAGCGGCCCTCAGCATCGTCTGCTGGCGTGCGTGCGTGGGAGGTTACCGTGGCTGCTGAATATCCGCTGCTGGCGACTCGGCCGGTGCGTCGTCACCGTACCTGGCGCGTATCGGCAGATGACTTGGAACGAGGGGAAGGGGTGAGTGAATGAGGACTGGACGAAGCGAAGGGCCGTCGGTGGCTGAGCGAAATCCGCTGCGCGAAACAGTGAGCGGGAATTGTGGCTTCACGCTGGTCGAATTGCTGGTGGTGATTGCGATCATTGCCATCCTGGTGATCATGCTCAGTCCGGCGCTGGTCTCTTTGCGTGAGATTTCTCGCCGAGCGGAATGCACTCAGCGTGCCGGCCGCCTGGCACTGGCGTTGCAACAGTACGAGTTGTCGCACGAAGCCTTTCCGGCGGGAGTCGTCGATCCGCAGAGTCCGATCGTCAGTTTGCCGCAGGGGCTGCACCAAGGCTGGATCGGTGAACTGTTGCCGCTTTTGGATCGCAATTCGCTGTACGATTCGCTCGATCGGCAGGTGAGTGTCTATGACCCCAAGAACGCGGCCGTGCGGCAGCATTATCTGCCAGCCGTGCTTTGTCCAAGCGACACGGAGGGAGAGCGGGCGGACCCGCCGGCCAGCAACTACGCCGGGTGTCACCACGACGTCGAGGCTCAGATTGCTGAGGACAATCACGGAGTGCTGTTCCTGAACAGTCACATCCGGCTGGAAGACATTCGTGACGGTCAGGAGTTCACGCTGCTGTTTGGTGAGAAGGAGATTGAGCCGAACGATTTGGGCTGGTTGTCCGGCACGCGAGCGACGCTGCGCAACACGGGGACGCCGCTGAACACGCGACTTCGGGACGCGATCCTGCGGTACCAGATGACAGTACCCTTGCCGGAGGAGAGCGAGGACGCCAGAGATGAGAGTGCCGAAGCAGATCTGTTAGATGACGTGACGGCTGCTGAAGCAGCGACGACAGACGAAGTGGCCGGTGACGGATCGACTGACGATCAAGTTGGAGAACAGTCCGAAGAAGAGCCGCCGCGAGCTGCAGTGCTCCGTAAACCCGACGGGGATGACGCGACCGACTTGAAAGCTGATGCCGTGACCGTCGTCCCGCCGCCGGCACCTCCGGGGCCAACTGCCGTGGGTGGATTTGCGAGTCAGCACCCGGGAGGTGCTAATCTTGGGTTTGCCGACGGGAGTGTGCGGTTTATCGGTCAGAACGTGGATATGAAGGTTTGGCAGAGCTGGGGGCACCGGAGCGACGGTTCGGTGCAGAGTGAGCGCGATGCCGACTGAGCCAGGTGAAGACAACAAGTCGGTGTCCAAGCCGCCTCGCACCAGTGCACGGTATCGGCTCAGCACTTTGATGGCGATGATGCTGGTGCCGATCCTGTTGTGCAGTATCTACGCCCCGATCCTGCGGGCGCGGCTGGAGCTGAGGAGTCTGCAGGCCGTCCACTGGGCGTGCGTGGTGGGTGGGCTGGCCGGGATGTTGAGTGGCTTCGTCTTTGCGATGGGGCATCGGCCGCGTTGGAAGGCCGTGGTGGGAGCGATTCCTGTGGGGATGTTGGTGGGAGCGGCGACGGGCCCGTTCATGGCCGCGCTGCCGCAGCAGTATGTGCCCCTGGCTGCCGGCACGTTTGGCGGCATTCTGGGAGCACTCACCATCACCGTCTGGTGGGCCGCCGTCTGCTTCCGGGATCAACTGCGAGCGATGGAGTCTGGTCAGCCGCAGAAGGTCGACTGATGAACGCCGATGCTCCCGTCAGCGATCCAGGCGTCATGTCGGACACCCAGCGCCGGCGATGGGTGGCGCTGATTGTGATGGGCCACGTCTTGGCGCTGATGTCGGGTGGAGTCGGTTCAGCAGTTCTAGGACACTTCAGCTGGTGGAAGCTGTGGGTGAATTTGTGTGAGCATTAGCTGAGTCACAGCGAGAATCGCATGCCTTCATGACACGGCGCTCTGTCAGGCTCGGGCTCCGGAAAGGTGTGGCAACGGGGCTCGACCACTCGCCGGGAGACGGAACTTGCGGACTGTCAGCCAGTTCATCCTGCGATGCCCACAAATGCCGCCGGAAGACGACCGCTGGTCACGAGCGGGCACCCTTTCTGTCTGCTTTCGCACAAGGGGGTTGGCTCCTCTCTTCCTGCCCCATTCCCGTCGCCGTCGCCGTCGGTCGCTTCGCCATCACCTGCCGGTCCACCAGCCCCACGACTTTGGCGGGGCCCAGGTGGCGAGCGATCGATGGCAGAGGCAGAGGGATGGCGCGCAGGAGCTCCAGCCGCCTCATTCCTGGAGCTCGAACCCGAGGGAGCGACGAGCCGCTAAGCTGACTCTCTCTCTTACGACAACGCTTCAACTCGCTACAGGCAAACCCGACGGCGTTCCAGCTCGCAACTCGCCAGAATCGCCGAACTATACAACCATGGCCAACTACCAAAGCGAGCATCTACGCACGGATTCTGGTGACGAGCGATTTTTCTGATCTCCCCGCTGATCGACACGAGCTACGCGTCAAAAACAGGTAGCCGAGTGTGACCAGTAACCCCAACACAGGTGCAGCACGTGTTCGAGCGATTGGCGCCAGGATGGCGAAAGCAATCATCGCGAGCAGAAAAAGCAGCACATATGGGGCGATCTGTTTGCTGCCGATTCCGAATAACCGAGACTCCCAGCGGGCAGTCAGGCAGTATAGCGCCAGCAGCCCCAGGGCAAACCAGGCGCTGAACAGGGCGAGTCTGACTTCGGGGGTGTCGGTATTGGTCTTTGTCTCGAAGGGCAGCATCGTGGCTACACTAGTAGCCACAGCGATCAGAGCGAAATCCAGCAGCACATCGCGGATTCTCATGGCCTGCGTGTCGCCTGGGGGTGACCGGTGGGATGCCACCCGAGTTTCAGGTGGCCACCGTCCTACAGGGTAAGTGTGTCCCATCTGGAGCGTGCAAGCATCGGCGAAAGGATGGCAAATAGGCCCGGCAGGATTCGAACCTGCGACCAAGGGATTATGAGTCCCGGGGCGTCAGTGCAAATCCCCGAGGAAAACGAGGGTTCTAGGTCGAGCGCAGCACTCGGCGCAGCAGTTGGCGCAGGTTTCATACCGGCCCAGGCAACCGAGGTCGATCCTGACTTCGCGCTTCTGGTCTCCGCTTGGCCAGTCCTCGGGGCACAGGTTCGCGCTCGGATCATGGGATTGGTACGGAATTCCGTCGACAGCTAACCCTCCTCTGCCCCCCGCCGATTGGTCTGAATTCACGCCAAGTGGGGTCGGCTGAGCGACGGGGACTGAACCTGTCGCCCTAGCCGCGGGGCCGGTGGCACCTGACCACTGCCACGACGAGGGAACGTCCTGGCCGAGATCCGGGGTGGGAAGGCATTCTTTACATCGAACCCGTGGCCCCGACGGACCACCGAACCCCGCCCCGCGGCTATGGCCGGACCGCCGAGCAGTCGGCCCAGGGTTCGCCGCCAGGAGGTCGATGATTCGCCGGCAAGTGCAGATGGACCGGCCGGGCCGCCCGAAACGGCTAGGTCACATGTCATAGGTAGACCGACCGGGGAGCCACCGGAGCCTGGCTAGTTTTCAGGTCGTTTAGGGTCCCATCTGACGCCCGGAATTCTTGCCCAGACCCCCGGGGTAGGGTCCCGGCTGTACACCACATCTATCTTTATCGACGGGTCGTCAGACACGTGGGAAACGTCATGGGCCAAGCAATATTGCTGCCGAATTATGGCAAATGAAGATTTGGGTCATTTTCGCTTTCCTCTCGCCTTCGGCCCAATTTCTGTCATCAATTTGTCCAGCGTCTTGTCATCGCAGTCGGCTAACACACCGAAAACGTCTGGTCGTTCGAGGAAACGCTTCCGAACTCTTACCGGCACCCGTTCCGCCAGAATCAGGAGTTCCTCCTCATCCGTTTCCAATGCCTCCGCTAATCGGTGAATCAGGGCATCGCTGGGGTAGTCGCCGAAAAGGAGCCGCCCCGTCTCCACCCGGCTCAGGTACGTGAAGCCGACATCGACCTTCTCGGCCAGCGCCCGCAGGCTCCATCCCTTGGAGTGCCGAAGTTCCCGAACACGTTCGCCAAATGTCATTTCCGCATCGCCTTCGGAGTTCGCTGCTGGTTGCTGGAAGCCCCCCGTTATCGTAGGATGTTTGCACTTGTTAGACAACAGCCAAGGGATCAGAAGAAGCAGATTCTGAAGAGATGACGACTCCCTACCACGCTCGGTATTTCGCACACGAGCTTACTCGGCAGCATGGTCCGAGTGGGGGTGATCGTCTTTCCATGGCGCTGTTCGACGCCTGCGTAGACCTGAACCCACACCAGATCGACGCTGCCGCCTTTGCCCTGCGGAATCCACTGTCGAAGGGCGTCCTGCTTGCCGATGAAGTTGGCCTCGGCAAGACCATCGAGGCGGGCCTGGTGCTTTGCCAGTATTGGGCGGAACGGAAACGGCGGCTGCTTGTCATTTGCCCCGCCAGTTTGCGGAAGCAGTGGAGCCTGGAACTCGAAGAGAAGTTCAACCTGCCAAACGTGATCCTAGATGCCCGTACTTACCGGCAGGCCAAGGCCAACGGCAACCCCAACCCGTTTTCGACCGACCGCGTTGTGGTCACGTCATTGAACTTCGCCAGCACGATGCGGGCGGAAGTCCGGGCCGTTCCGTTCGACTTGGCCGTGATTGACGAGGCGCACAAGCTCCGCAACGCCTACCGCCCCAGCAACAAGATCGGGCAGAACATCAAGTGGGCCGTCGAGGAACGCCGCAAGCTCCTGCTCACCGCCACGCCGCTCCAGAACTCGTTGCTCGAACTCTTTGGGCTTGCGACCGTGCTGGACGACATGATCTTCGGCGACGTGAACGGCTTTCGCTCGCAGTATGCCGCCAACGGCTCGGACACGAAGGCCCTCCGAGACCGCCTTCAGCACTTCTGCCAGCGCACGCTGCGGCGGCAAGTTGTCGAGTACATCCAGTACACCGAACGTCGGCCCCTGACCTTCAAGTTCCACCCTACCGACGACGAGCAGAAGCTCTACGAGGCAGTTTCCGAATATCTGAAGCGGGACAACACATTCGCCTTCCCCAAGCGTCAGCGTCACCTGACTGCCCTGATCCTTCGCAAACTCCTGGCGTCTTCTTCCCACGCCGTCGCCAACACGCTGGAGACGATGAAGAACCGCCTCGGCCAGCTTCGGGACGGCCTGAACGTGCCGGACCAGATTGCGGAAGATCTGATCGAGAACGAGGAGATCGAAGGGGATTTGCTGGACGAAATTCTCGCCGACACGGAGGAAGACGCCGACCAGTCGCAGGACGACAAGCCAAGCCGTCAGGCCCTCGAAGCCGAGATCGCCGAACTCACCCGTTATGCTCAGTGGGCGCTCAGTATCGGCATCGACACCAAGAGCCGGTCGCTGCAAAAAGCCCTGGAAGTCGGCTTCGCACAGATGGCGAAGATGGGGGCCAATCGCAAAGCTCTGATCTTCACTGAGTCCAGACGCACACAGGAATACCTTCGCAACTTCCTGGACGCAAATGGCTACGGAGGCCAGATCGTGCTGTTCAACGGCACGAACGCCGACCCGCAGTCCCGCTGGATTATCGACCACTGGATCGACGCCAACGCCGGGTCCGGGCGGGTGACGGGTTCACGCACGGTGGACAGCCGCACAGCGCTCATCGAGCATTTCCGGGACAACGCCACGATCATGATCGCCACGGAAGCGGCGGCGGAAGGCGTGAACCTGCAATTCTGCTCGCTCGTGCTGAACTACGACCTCCCGTGGAACCCGCAGCGGATCGAGCAACGCATCGGTCGTTGCCATCGCTACGGCCAAAAGCACGATGTCGTCGTCATCAATTTTCTAAACGAACGCAACGAGGCCGACCGCCGAGTTCACGAACTCCTCTCCGAAAAGTTCAACCTGTTCAACGGCGTCTTCGGCGCTTCCGACGAAGTGCTGGGAAGCATCGAGTCGGGTGTGGACTTCGAGCGGCGGGTACTGGCAATCTACCAGCAATGCCGTTCGACGGAGGAGATCGACGCCGCTTTCAAGCAGCTTCAGACGGAAATGGAGGAGTCGATCAAGGTCCGCATGGACGACACCCGCAAGGTGCTGCTGGAGCAGTTCGATGAGGACGTTCACGGGCGGCTGAAGATGCGTCTCAGCGATGCCCGCAACAACCTGGATCGAATCGGTCGCCTCTATTGGACGTTGACGCGCTTCATCCTGGCGGGCCACGCCGCCTTTGATGACAACGCTCTGACGTTCGACCTGGAGCGCCCGCCCAAGACTGATTTCAAGCCGGGCCGGTATCACCTGATTTCGAAGTCGCAGCCGAATGTTCCCGGCGAGTTTCTGTACCGGCTCTCGCACCCGCTCGGAGAATGGGTGATCGACGCCGGAAAGAACTGCCCGGCCCCGGTCGCCGGGGTCACGTTCGACGTGAGCCACTACCCTGTAAAGCTCTCGATGGTCGAAACGCTCAAGGGGCAATCCGGCTGGCTCAACCTTCAGCGCCTTGCCATCGACTCGTTCGACCGAGAAGAATACCTGCTATTCTCGGCCTTCACGGACTCCGGCAAGTCGCTGGACCAGGAAACGTGCGAGCGGCTATTCCATTGCTCGGCGACCGTTGAGCCGCTGGACGGCATCGCCGACGACGCCAGGGACCGGCTCGGCGTTGAGAGCAGCATTGCCACGGAAGCCGCCATCGCCCTGTCGCTGGAAGGCAACAATAAGCTGTTTAGCGAAGAACGGGAGCGGTTGGAAAAGTGGGCCGAGGACATGGTGATCGCCGCCGAGAAGGACTTGGCCGACACCAAGGCGCAGATCAAGGCCATTCGCCGCCAGTCTCGGCTGGCTACCACTCTTGACGAGCAGAACGACCTTCAGCAGAAACTTGCTTCGCTGGAACGCAAGCAGCGAAAGCAGCGGCAGCAGATTTTCGAGGTCGAGGACCAGATCGCCGATAAACGAGACGCATTGATCGACGGTCTGCACCGCCGCATGAGCCAGAAAACCAAGGTTAACTCCCTGTTCACCATTCGGTGGCGGGTAGCTTAGCGACAGGACAAACACACATGGCATCGACGGCACGGCAAACGCTTGGGGCAAATAAAGCTGACCTCGACCGACTTTGGGAACTTCACGAGCAAGAGACTGGCAAAGGTGCTGGCCGGAGGTTCTACGTTGAAGTCCTCAACAAGTCGGTCGTTGTCCTGGTGTGCGCCTCCTGGGAAGCGTTTTGCGAAGACATCGCTCGTGAAGCGATTCAGCATATCGTGGATGACTGTGCTGACTGGTCGAAGTTGCCGGACGAATTGAAGACGCTAATCGCACAGCAGTTGCGAGATGATAAGCACGATCACGCTCCCTGGAGGTTGGCGGGAGATGGGTGGAAGGCCCAACTTATGGGCAACGCCAATCGGTTTATCAGCGACACGACAAGCCGGTGGAACACGCCGAAATCTAAACAGGTGAAGGAACTGTTCGAGAAAACGATTGGCATTTCGGACATCACGGCTGATTGGAACTGGCAGAACAGCACAGTGAAGCAATCCTCCGACAAACTAGACGAGTTCGTGGCACTTCGAGGAGAGATCGCTCACCGTCTCAAGCCGGTCGATTCTGTTCACAAGAAACATGGAACCGATTTTTTCGAGTTGATCAGCCGTCTGGCAGACAAGGTAGATGCTTCAGTACGGACTCTGCTGCACACGGTCACGGGCAAGAACTACTGGTAAATGCCCGATTGGGCCGCAAGGGGAGACATACAGTGGCGACGAATCTCGAAAAGCTTCGGGGCCTGCTTCAAGAACTGTTCCAGTTGGATCAGGCCGATCTGGATTTCGGCATCTACCGCATCATGAACCAGAAGCGGGATGAGGTCATCCGCTTTCTCGATAAGGACTTGCTCCCTCAGGTCCAAGCCGCATTCAAGCACTACAAGTCGGCGGACAAGTCGGTAATTCAGGGTGAACTCGACAAACTTGTGGCGAACATCACGAATGCCGGTATGAACCCGGACGAGTCGCCCAAGGTCAATGAATTGAAGAAGCAAATCGCTGAGTCTGCCGTGGACCTGACGGCGCTCGAGAACGAGATCTTCTCGCACCTGTTTAACTTCTTCCGCCGCTACTACAGCGAGGGCGACTTCATCTCGCTGCGGCGGTACAAGGAAGGCGTTTACGCCATACCCTACGAAGGCGAAGAGGTCAAACTCCATTGGGCGAACGCCGACCAGTATTACGTCAAGAGCAGTGAGACGTTTCGAGATTACACCTTCAAGGTCGCTGGCGGCAAGAGAGTCCGGGTCCATCTGGTTGCCGCCTCCACCGAGCAGGACAACAACAAGCCCGTCCAGGGCAAAGATCGCCGCTTTGTCCTCGCCGAGAATCCGATCTCCGAGGAGAACGGCGAACTCTTCATCCGGTTCGAGTACCGGCCGAACGACGGCAAGGAGAAACAGGACGAACTGAACAAGCAGGCAATCCAAGCGATCCTTAAAGCCCCCGGTTGCAAGGAATGGGTTGCCGAGCTTAGTAAGCCGGCTCCGACCGACAAGCGGCGGGACCGAACCGTGCTGGAGAAGCACCTTTTCCAGTACACGGCCCGCAACACATTCGACTACTTCATCCACAAGGACCTCGGCGGCTTCCTGCGCCGGGAGCTTGACTTCTTTATCAAGAACGAGGTCATGCACCTGGATGACATCGAGCACGAGTCGACGCCGAAGGTGGAACAGTACCTCAGCCAGATCAAGGTGATCCGCAGCATCGCCCACAAAATCATCCAATTCCTCGAACAACTGGAGAATTTCCAGAAGAAGCTCTGGCTCAAGAAAAAGTTCGTGATCGAGACGAACTACTGCATCACGCTCGACCGAGTGCCGGAGGAGCTATACCCGGAAATCGCCAAGAACGACGCCCAGCGTGAAGAGTGGGTCCGGCTGTTCGCCATTGACGAGATCAGGAAGGACTTGAACGGGCCGGGGTACTCGAAGCCGCTGAAGGTCGAGTTCCTAAAGGCAAATCCTTTTTTGGTTGTGGATACGGCACTCTTCTCTCGCACCTTCAAAGATCGCGTGCTTGCCTCGTGCGATCTCGACGGCGCAATCGAAGGTTTGCTTATTGATGGAGATAACTTTCAAGCACTTCGGTTGTTGCAGGGACGATTCAGCAACGGAGTCAAGGCTATTTGCGTTGATCCACCGTACAACACCGGCGACGACGGTTTTGCTTATAAAGACCAATATCAACATTCATCGTGGCTCGCGATGATGACGGATCGCTTTAAGGAGGCACTTCCGCTCCTCAGTGCCGACGGCGTTGCGTTCACCAACATTGACGATAACGAGTTTCGTCATCTGTGGTTCGTTATGGCTTCGGTCTTTGGCCTCGACAATTATCTCGGCAGCTTGGTGTGGAAACGTCGAAGCGCCTCAGCCATGAGCAGCCAACCGCTTTCCCTCGATCACGAGTATGTCCTGGCCTTTGGCGCTGATAGCCACAAAACGCTGCTTCATGGTCTGTCAAAGTCAGAGGATGATTATCCTCTGGTAGAAAAAGGCACGGGGCGTAAATACGCGAGCACCGATTTGACAATCGGCATGACAAGGGAGCAACGGCCCAACCAATTCTACCCAATCAGGAATCCAAGAACCGGAAAGGTTTTTCCGGCCAATCCTAATCGAGTATGGAGATTCTTCCCTGAGACAATGCAACAAGTCATCGCTGAAGACTTGGTAATCTGGCCTGATGAAGTGGAGGGAAATCTGGAGCGGCCTCGATACAAGACGTTCTTTGATCCCGAAACGATGAGGGCAAAGCCGTGTTCGAGTTGGATCGAAACCGCCAACGCTAATGACCGTGAACTGAGGGAGGAAGAAGCTGAGTTCGAGGCTGCCATTCTCCGTTCGGGCTTGAATTCAGAAGGTGGACGTGTCGTAGACCGCCTGTTCGGCAACAAAGCGTTTGCATATCCGAAGCCGCTTTCTCTATTGCGTTCTCTGGTTCGAGTCGCAACACGACAGGAGCAATGGATTCTCGATTTCTTTGCAGGATCGGGGACCACAGGTCACGCGGTTATCGACATGAATCGTGAAGATGCAGGTCAACGCAAGTATGTACTTGTCGAAATGGGTGAATACTTTGGCACGATCCTTAAACCGCGGATTGCGAAGGTTGTGTACTCACGAGATTGGCGAGACGGCAAGCCAATGCTCCGTGATGGTGTGAGCCATATCTTAAAGTACTTCCGTCTCGAATCCTACGAAGATGCCCTCAACAACCTCGAGCTGAATCGCACCGCCCAGCAGGGCACGTTGCTCAACGCCGATGCCGAGATGCGGGAGCAGTACATCCTCTCCTACATGCTCGACGTGGAGAGCCGAGGGAGCCAGTCACTACTCAATGTCGAAGCCTTTCGCAACCCTGACGAATACAAGCTGCGGGTCGAACGCAACGGCGAGACGCAACTGGTCAATGTTGATCTCGTGGAAACCTTCAACTGGCTTCTCGGCCTGACCGTCAAGCACATCGATGTGATTCGGGGCGTGCGAGTCGTGGAAGGGACAGCCCCCAACGGCGACCGAGTGTTGGTCCTGTGGCGAAACATAGACCACGTGGACAACGATGGCCTCGACAGGTGGTTCGAGAAGCAGGACTACAACACCCGTGAAATGGTTTATGACGTGTTCTACGTAAACGGCGACAATAACCTCGAAAATCTCCGCCGTCCCGACCAGACCTGGAAGGTCCGCCTCATTGAAGAAGAATTTCACCGGCTCATGTTCGACGGGGAGGGCTTGTGATATGGGGCATCCTATTCGCAAGATCACGCTGAAGGGTTACAAGTCGATTCAGAGTCTCGAAGACTTTGAGTTGGGGTCAGTGAACGTTCTAATTGGTGCGAACGGCTGCGGAAAGAGCAACTTCGTCGGATTTTTCTACTTGCTTCGAGAACTCGTCGAGAGGCGACTGGAGAAAGCCGTCAACAAGGCTGGTGGTGCTGACACTCAGTTGTACCTTGGCCCAAAAGTGACGGACATGATCGAGGCACGGCTGGAATTCGGTGTCAATGCTTATACGTTCAGTCTTGAGCCAACTGCCGATGATCGCTTGATCTTTGGTGACGAGAGAATTGAATACGAAGGCACGCCCGGCCGTACCTATTCCGTAAACCGATCGCTTGGAACGGGACACGGAGAATCGAAGCTCAAGGAGCAGATTGAAAAGGAGACGTTCAGCAGAAATGTTAGCGAATATATCTACAACGCAATTGCGAGTTGGACGGTCTATCACGTTCACGACACTAGCGATACTGCGGCGATGCGTCGTCCAGCTTCGGTCGGGGATTACGAACGTCTGCGCCCTGATGCAGGGAACATCGCACCATTCCTGAACTTCCTTCGAGAAGACGATCAAGCGACGTACAGGTTGATGGTGGACACTGTGAAGTTGGTCGCTCCATTCTTTCGGGACTTCAGATTCCGGCCAAGGAAGCGCAAGGATGTCGAAGTTGTTCAGCTTGAGTGGACTCAAGAAGGTAGTGACTACCCATTTCATCCTAGCCAGCTTTCCGATGGCACGCTGCGATTCATCGCTCTCTCCGCCGCTCTGCTACAACCATATCCGCCTGCAACGATCCTAATTGACGAACCTGAACTCGGGCTTCATCCGTTTGCATTGGAAATGCTGGGTAATCTGATCCTACAGGCCCAAGAGCGAACGCAGTTAATTGTCTCCACTCAGTCTGCGCCAATGCTGAATTCGTTTGAGCCGGAGCAAATCGTGGTTGTTGAGCGGCACGAAGGAGCAACGACATTTCGGAGGCTAGAGAAGGACGGGCTGACGGAATGGTTACAAGATTACAGCCTCGGCGAACTCTGGCAGAAGAATGTCTACGGTGGAGGGCCAGTCCATGAGTAAGGTCATCGCCGTCGTCGAGGGACTGACGGAGCAAACCTTCGTTCGTGAGGTTCTTGCACCTTGGCTGTGGGACAATTGTCGGGTCGAACTTGTTGCGTCACCTGCCGGGAAGCCAGGCAAAAAGGGCGGCAACAACTATCAGAAGGCGAGGCGTGACATCGTTAACCATCTGAAGAATCCGCACTTCACACACGTTACTACCTTCTTCGACTTCTATGGAATGACTGCAAGATGGCCGGGACGGGATGCAGCACGCACCAAGTCGATTGCCAGGAAGCCCGTCACTGTCGAAACGGCCATCCGTGACGACATCCTTAAGGAAGTCGGCAGCCAGTTGGTCGCGCGATTTCTGCCATATATCCAAATGCACGAGTATGAGGCGTTGTTATTTGCAGAAACGTCTGCACTGCCCGAAGTAATGCGGGATTCCCGGACGAAGGGGCAGTTGGAGGAGATCCGTGGGGAATTCTACAGTCCCGAAGAAATCAATGATTCTCCTCTTACGGCTCCATCAAAACGAATCGAAGGAATTTATCCGTACTATCGTAAGCCCCTTCACGGAGTACTTGCTGCAAAAAGAATTACGATAGATGTGATGGTCCATGAGTGTCCGCATTTCGGTGATTGGGTCAGGAAATTGGGCGACCTCGGCACACAGGGGGACGAGTAATGGCGACGAGGCGAGCCCCCCGATCCAATACGCCAACGTTTTTTCCCGAAGCGGTTCCGCTGAAGTTTGACCAGAAGCTCATCCTCAACCAATGGATGCTCTGGCTCTTTGATAAAAAGAGTTTCGAGCAATTAGCCGAGCCGTTCAAGTCGGCGGACCTCGAAGGACTGAACGAGGACAACAACCACAGGTACCTGACCGTCTTTAAGGCCCTATGGGAGTTGGATGAGTTCCCCGGAGACGTGATGCTGGGCTACGACCAGAACATCGTCCGGCACACGATGAAGCTGAACGAGCGGCGGGCCGACCCTATACGCTGGAAGTATTTCCAATGGCTCTCGCTCCTGTTCACCGAGGTCTACCTCGACCGCTTCTTCCGTGATCCGAACAAACTGCTGGCCGACCTCAACGAGTTCGTCGCCAAGTTCAACGAAGACAAGCTCGACAAGGACAAGATTCCCACCTACGAACTGGCCGACCTGCGGAAGATCGCCTTCTGGAACGCCACGGGCAGCGGGAAGACGCTGCTGATGCACGTCAACATCCTTCAGTACCAGCACTACGTGGACCTACACTGCAAGGGCCGGGAACTGAACCGGATCATCCTGCTGACACCGAACGAGGGGCTATCCCGGCAACACCTTGTCGAATTCCACGCAGCGGGCCTGGACGCTGACCTGTTCTCGAAGGACGGCAGGTCGCTGTTTGCGGGCAAGACCATCGAAATCATCGACATCCACAAGCTGCGGGAGGACATGGGCGAGAAGACCGTCGCCATCGACGCCTTCGAGGGAAACAACCTCGTGCTGGTGGATGAGGGACATCGTGGGTCGAGTGGTAGAGAAGCGGGCCGGTGGATGGACGCCCGCCGCCGTCTGTGCGAGAAGGGCTTTTCGTTCGAGTATTCCGCCACGTTCGGTCAGGCGATGAAGGCCAGCAGCAACAAGGCGCTGGAGCACGAGTACGCCAAGTGCATACTGTTCGACTACTCGTACAAATATTTCTACCGGGACGGCTTCGGCAAGGACTATCGCATCCTCAACCTCGCCGACGACTCGGACGAGGAGAAACGCCGCCTGTATCTGACGGCGTGCCTGCTTGCCTTCTATCAGCAGCAGCGACTCTACCAAGACAAGCCCGCCGAGTTCCGCCCGTTCCTGCTGGAAAACCCACTGTGGGTATTCGTTGGCGGCAGCGTGAATGCCGTGCGGTCGGAGAACAAGAAGAAAGTCTCCGATGTGGTGGACATCCTCCTGTTCTTGGCCGAATTCGTGAAGGACAAGCGGCACACGATCAAGTTGCTCAATCGCCTCCTGAGCGGAAAGCCGGGCTTACTCGACCAGCGCGGCAATGAAATCTTCGCCACGGCCTTCGGCTACCTGAGCCTCACCAAGCAAGACGGCGAGGTAATGTTCGCCGACATCCTCAAGGTGCTGTTCAATTCGCCGAACCCGGCCAAGCTGCACGTTCTCAACCTCAAGGGCACGGACGGCGAGATCGCCCTGCGGCTCGGCGAAAACGATGCCTTCGGCGTCATCAACGTCGGTGACGCCTCGGCCCTCTGCAAGCTGTGCGAGGAGCATCCCGACTTCCTGGCCGTGGACGAGAAGGAATTCTCCGGTTCGCTGTTCGCCAGACTGAGCGCCTACGACTCGACTGTGAACATCCTCATCGGCTCGAAGAAGTTCACTGAGGGTTGGAACAGTTGGCGGGTGAGCACGATGGGCCTGATGAACGTCGGCAAGTCCGAAGGCTCGGAGATCATTCAGCTATTCGGGCGAGGCGTTCGACTCAAGGGCCACGGCTTGTGCCTCAAGCGCAGCAGCCAGATTGACGGCATCCCGAAGCCGCAGCACATCAGCTTGCTCGAAACGCTGAACATCTTCGGCATCCGTGCGCAGTACATGCAGCAGTTCAAGGAGTACCTGGAAGACGAGGGAGGGCCGTCGAACGAGGAGCGGATCGAATTCATCCTGCCGGTCGTCAAGAACCTGGGCGGCAAGAAGCTCACCAGCATCCGGCTGAAGGACGGCGTGGACTTCAAGCGGCAGGGAACCAAGCCGACGCTCGATGAGCCGAAGCAGTTCATGCTCAAGCACCCGATCACGTTGAACTGGTATCCCAAGATTCAGGCCCAACAGAGCAAGGGCATCGTGTCCACATCGGAACTCACAACGCCGGAGGAAGGCCGGTTCGGGGAGAAGCACCTGGCGTTCATGGACGTGGATGCCATGTACTTCGAGTTGCAGCACTTCAAGAACGAGCGGGCGTGGTACAACCTGAACCTGCCCCGCCAGAGCATCATGAAGCTGCTGGGCAGCCACCACTGGTATCGGCTCTACATCCCGTCAGCAGAAATGGAGTTCACCCGATTCGACCGAGTGCGGCGGTGGGAGGAGATCGCCGTGGCGCTGCTGAAGAAGTACATCGACCGCTACTACAAGCACCGGAAGCAGGAGTGGGAGGCCGACCACCTGGAATATCACGAACTTCGGGAAGATGACCCGAACTTCGTGCAGGAATACCGGCTGCTCATTGAAGAGTCGGCGGACACCATCAAGCAGGGCTTGGCCGACCTGAAGGACGAGATCAACAAGAAGAAGATTCGGGAGAAGCTGGAGGTTGGCCACCTAACGGCCTACTGGTTCGGCAACCATCTGTACCAGCCGCTTCTGCACCTGAGCAAGAGCCAACTGATCGAGGTCAGCCCGGTATCGCTGAACGACGGAGAGCGAGATTTCGTGCTGGACCTGAAGAAGTTCTACGACGAGCAGAAGGGCGAGTTCTTCAAGGATAGGGAACTCTTCCTGCTCCGCAACGTGAGCAAGCGCGGCATCGGTTTTTTCGAGGCCGGGAACTTCTACCCGGACTTCATCCTGTGGCTGCTCGTCGGCAAGAAGCAGTACGTCACATTCGTTGATCCCAAGGGCCTACGCCAACTTGACGCTGGTTCCTCGAATCCAAAGGTGCAGTTCTACAAGACAATCAAGGAAATCGAGGCCCGCCTCGCCGACCCCGCCGTGATCTTAAACTCGTTCATCGTCTCGCCGACGCCTTACCAGAACATTCCGATGTGGGGCGACGGCATGACTAAGGAAGAATTCAAGAGGTGTCACGTCCTGTTCCAGAGGGACGAAAGGGAGATATACATCAAGACGCTGTTGGAGAAAGTGGTCGCCGATGCTTGATTTCCATCAATACCCGTATTTCATTCGAATCCTCGTTCCCGGGGGCGACTAGGACTGCCTGCGCATCGTAGACACATCGAACCAGCCCCGGGCGCCACCGTTAGCTTCAATCGCAAGAATTACAAGTAAGAAGTCAGTCGAGGCGATTTGGATAAGACCGGCGTAAACGTCCTGGTCGGCACGTCGGCCGACAGCATTTTTCCGACGATCTTCGGTGGCGAAGGTGAAGAGGGAAACCGACATGGCACGCATCGAGAATCACAAGTACAGCATCGAAGAAGCGTTTCGGGAGTGTTTCTACGTTGTGCCGGATTACCAACGGGAGTATGTCTGGACCGACAAGGAGGTTCAGCAACTTCTGGAGGACATCGACGAGCAGATCGACTCCGGGTCAGACAAGGAGTATTTCGTCGGCATGATTCTTGTGTCACCGGGCTCGCAAAAGAACCACTTTGAGGTCATCGACGGTCAGCAACGGCTTACCACGTTTTATCTGCTGCTTTGCGCAATGCGCCATCGGTTCAAGGGAACACCGCAGCACCAGTCGATTAACGGACTCATTTCGACGAACTACACGGCCAGCGATGGCGACATCAAGGCCAGCTTGAAACTGGAACCTCGGTACGAGAACGCCGATGAGTTGATGCACTGCCTCGTCTCCCAGGACGATGAACCGGCGAAGGTCCGTCATGCCGTGCAGCAAGCAGGTATCGCTCAGTTCGGGTCGCTAGACAACTTGCTCAACGCCTACGGCACGGTCTATCGCTACCTGCTCGACAACTACGAAGACCTAAACAGCCTCAAGAAACTTTGGGGCTACTTGGCAAACAACGTCGTCTTCATCCAGATTTCAACGGATGTCAGCAGTGCTCTGAAAATCTTCGAAACGATCAATGAGCGAGGCGTCGGACTGAACCCGATGGACTTACTCAAGAACTTGTTGTTCACACAGGTCGATCAGAAGGACTTCACCAGGCTCAAGAACGAGTGGAAGAAGATTACCGCACCACTTGAAAAGGCTAAGGAGAAGCCGCTCCGGTTTCTCCGCTACTTTCTAATGGCGAATTACAGGATCACGACCAAGGACTCCATTATTCGTGAGGATGAAATCTACGACTGGTTCGTGACCGAAGACAACGCCCAACTCTGCGAGTACGAAGAGAAACCGTTCGAGTTCGTGCGGAAGCTCATTCGCAACGTTGAAAGCTACCTCGCCTTCTCGAAAGGCCAAGGCAACGACGGCCACTGCAACATCCCGATGGCGAATCTCAAGAAGATGTGCGGCGGGGCGTTCAGCTTGCATTACGTCCTACTGCTGGCAATTGCCAATATGCCGAAAGAACTCTTCGATCACTTCGTCGTGCAATTGGAGAGTTTTCTCTTTTACTACATCTACACCAAGACTCCGACGAAGGAGCTAGAGCGCAGTTTTTCACAGTGGGCCGATGAATTGCGGGACGTCGCCGGAATGAAGGATTCTGCAGCGCAAAAGCTGAAGTTGAACGAGTTCATCGACAGGCGCTTCCGAGCCAGCATGGACAGCAAAAGCAACGAACTGACCGACGCTCTCAAGCGGTTCACATTTCGGTCGATGCAGCAGTACCGGACTCGTTACCTGCTTGCAAAGCTGACGCAGTTCGTGGACATGGCCTACAAGGGCGTCACGACGCCCGGCTCTCTCGACGATTACATGGTGCTGGAAATTGAGCACATCCTGCCAGACACGCCCGGAGCAGAATTGCGAAGGAGTTTCACCGCCGGCAACCCCGGAGCAAACTACGACGATTATAAGAATAGGCTCGGCAACTTCACGCTGCTGGAGAAGCCGATCAATATCGTTGCGAGCAACGGCTTCTTTGAGGCAAAGAAGGCCGAATACAGGAAGTGCAAACACTACCTGACCAGCAGCATTGCGGAACTGATGACGGTGGGAAGGAATAGTAGCATCAACCGAATCAATGAAAAACTTAAGGCTTTCGACGAGTGGAACGCCGCTAGCATCGACCAGCGACAAGCGATGCTCATCGAGTTGGCCAAACAGGTCTGGACGACCTCGCTGATCGAAAACAAGTAGGAACGCGGGCATCACACCCGCCGATCTCCCCCCCATTCATGATCCCGTCCAGATTTGCCGGGACTTCGTACACAAGCTTTGGGTGGTCAAGGTCAGCGGTTACTTCCAAGCGATTCTCGCTTGCCTACTCAGTGAAGATTCGACTGCTCCCGATGCGGTCGAAATGAACAATCCGCTGGATGGTCATCTGCTAGGTCGCTGCGAGGGATAGTCGTGATTCAAGGCGTTCCCGGTTGCGTCCGAGGACCTCCTGCGGAACATCCCCGGTGTTGTCCGGGTTGCGAACAGCACGGCGACGCGTTCGGCTAGCTAGTTGGGAGTATGGACCAGATCACGAGGCAACGGTGAAAGATTTGGGAAGTTTGGAGTCTGAACATGCCCCGTCGGAAGTACTCGGACGACGACAGACCCCGATCCGTTCTCCGAATACCGTCGCGAGACCGGTGACCGCGTGGGCCATAACTGGCGGATCCCCAACGTGGAGGGGCGGCGGGCGGTGCGCCACGTGCTCTATGACACCAACTACTGGAAGTCGTTCGTGTTCAGCCGGCTAGCCGTGCGGATGGGCGAGCGAGGGTGTCTGTCGCTCTTCGGTGAGCGGCCGGGTTTGCACCGGCTGTTTGCAGAGCATCTGAAGGCCGAATATCGTGTGAAGACTGAGGGACGGGGTCGAACTGTGGATGAATGGAAGCAGGGGCCGGAGCGGTTCGACAGCCACTGGCTGGATTGTGTCGTGGGGTGTGCGGTGCCGGGGGTGCCTGGGGTGGGACTTGGGCGCAGGCGGATCAAGTATTGGAAACTCGCAAAAAGCGAGTATTTGACGAATCTGCCGATGTCTGCGGAGTGCTTATTGAACGTCGCTGGGATCTCGCAGCCATTGATACCCATCGCGTGGCGTGAAGGTGAAATAGTAAAAGGTGTCACTCGTATTTCCTGCGCTGGATGAGCCCACGCATACGGTCCGATCGGGGTGGGATGCAAATAGCTGCTCGGCTCCTTGCTGCGACACCGAGCTACCTTGAAACACGATCCACGTGACCTGGGATAATCCCGTCAAATATTGAATGCAATCGTCATTAAAGTCCGGGTCGTCCAAGTAAATTTCGCGCAGTCGAGGCTGCCGCCTGAGATTCTCAAACCCCGGTCCAGCCACATCCGTGCCGTGTAACTCAAGATGATCAAGTCGTGGGAACTCGGGGAGTTCTGCGAGTTCGCCGTCACCGATCCCCGGGCCCATCAACACCAAACTCTTCAGTTTCGTAAGCCGACGAATTTCTCGAATGCCTTCAGGAGTGACTCTACGAGCCTTGATTGTGAGTCTTGTTATTCCGCCCAGTACGGCAATGTGTTTCAAGTGTTCGTCCGTGGCGTCAACCAGACTAGCGTTTGTGACGTCGCTGAAGTATTGCTTACCACACGATTTGGCCAGCCAAAGTATCAGCGGAGAATGCGTCCTTGCTCGTAAGTCGACATCCCACCAGACCGTACTGCCCATTGAAGTCAGTGCTGAGGCGGCGACTGCTTTATCGTTTGCACGCTTGGCTGATTTGGCAAGAATGCCCAAGCCAATTGCCAGCACGGTTCCGATCGCTATCAAAGTTCGTAGGCGGAACTGACGCTTGCCGGCTTTAAATCTGTCTGTCACGTCCATTGACGTCACCGTCCCAGCTATTTTCCATCTATACACGCTCCTCCCTCGGATTCTACTTGCGACCGCTTATGATTCCCACAGGTGACGCGTGTTCACCCGTGGGAGACTCGCATGAGCGGCGATGGGACCAGCCTGCCGGATCCGGACGAATCGGTCGCCGAGGCCCTGAAAAGCCTTGGTCCGAAGTCCGCGACCTTCGGCGGCAATAGCTTTGCCACGCACTCCGTGTCCGATCTGATCGCCTGGCAGCGCCACCAGGTGCTTCTGCGGGCCGCCCGCAACTCCCTGGGAGCGGTTCATTCCGTGCAGCTGACCTCCTCGCCCTCGTGTCGTCGGATCGGCAGGTGGCGATTGTTCGGTAAGCCCAAGCCCAAGTCCAATCCGACCTCCGCCAAACGCCGCGTGGAATACGTTTCGCTGGCCGATCGCCTCGGTCGGGCCTGGGCCAGTTTTCGGGACGCCACCAGGCCCGATCGGTTTGGCGACGACCATTTCCGGCACGCCGATGGCGGTTCTGCCGACGCTCATGCCACGCCGCAGGCCCGGGCCGAGTTGCGCAATCGAGCCGCTTTGAGGCCGCCAACAACGGCTGGCTGAAGGGGATGGGCCGCACCTATCAGAACGAACTGGTAGGCACGGGACGCCGACTGCAGATCGTAGACACCGACCCGGAAGTTGCGCGGGAACTGGAGAAGAAATTCCACCAGTGGCTCAAGGGCATCCGGTTCGCCCGCAAGCTGCGGGCCCTGAAACTGGCCAAACGTGTCGATGGCGAGGGGATCGGCATCTTCTACCCGATTCTCTCGGACGAGGTGACCGAGCGATTCTGCAACCCTGTGAAGATCGGATTCCGGCTCCTGGAGTGCGATCGACTGGCTGATGCCATGGCGAGCCTGGGGATTGAGGACCGGTCGGGCTTCGTGGACGGGATCAAGTTCGACGAGTACGGCCATCCCGTCCAGTACCGGTTTCTGAATCAGCACCCGGGCAGTCTGCAAAGCACCGCGCCGATCGAGCGGGATCCGTATCAGGTGGTAATGCGCCCCGTCTTCGGCGAGTCGATGCCGCTTCTCCCTTGAGTGGGAAGTGTGGGATGTAGGGTCGTCGCTTCGCTACAGTACGGACCGCCTTGGCGTCGTAGCCTTTGTCAGCGCTAATGTGTTGCGGCCTTCGTGTTTCGGGGCGAGGGCGACGGACGGGGATGCTCGAGAGGGTTTCGTGGAAGAGTTACTGAACATCAACATTGGCGCCGTCGGTCGATACTCCGAGCTGCACGCCGTTTTCGTCGACGAGGACCGACCGCTTGACCCCACATTTCCCTCGACCCGTGGGGCTTTTGCCGGTTTTTCCCCAGCCCAGTTGCGACTTGGTTATGGCTCCGTCTAGAGTTTGCCACTTCCATTCGATACCGACGCTGTCGTCGTAGTCTCTTAAGGTTGTTTTCCCGAGCTCCTGAAAAATGCCACACGAAAGGTCAGCCGTAGCCGACCGAAGCCTCATCGGGTCGCATCGTTCCGACAGCAAGACCTGGCAGCGCATGATTACCATGCAACGCGTTCCGCTCTGATGAACTCCCCGTATTCGTGCTACGCCACAAATCGGTGGAATTCGATTACCCCTGGGGGGGTGTCACGTATCCGGTCAAATTCAACGGAATGGCGAGATTGCGGTTCATCGTCCGCCCATACTTGGGGCGACCTTCCGGGTTCAGAGCATTGTTCGATGGGAGGCGGGCAAGTTTCTGGCGAACGATACGGGAAAATTTTCAAAAAAATCTCGCGGCCTCCAATCCTGCTAACAAAGTCGCGAGATTTTCGGTCCCTGCAAGTCGCAGATTTTCGGAATTCCGACGGCGACAAATGTGTTAACAACTGACCTCGTGGCTGTCCCTCGGCTTCCGCGTGGTCGATTGCGCCATAGGGTGACGAAGTCCCGAAACTGTTGGCTGTGGACTGCCAATTTGATCCAAGTAACGCAAGCCGGAGGAAGCACCGTAAGCCGTTTCCTGAAGCTGACTTGTGATGGATTAACCGGGGTCGAAGCTACGGCGAGTGGTAGTCTTCAGTGGGCTGTTGGGGCCTTATAGCAGTGTCAAGCAATCGCGTTAGTGCTTAACCATTGGTCACAGCTACAACAGTGCTTACAACGGAGGGTGCAGCACGACTAGGAAACCAGCGTTCCGCTCTGTAAGCGTTCAGCGCAATCTGTACTTGGCTTTCCACATCGCGAGGTGGTGGTCGACACCAACACTTTACTTGCAGAATGTTGCATCAACTCGCGCATTTAGTATAGTTCTCTTCAGAGACAGGCGTCGCCGAGTTTCGAGACGCCCGAACTGGTCCCGGTCGCCGACGGTGACTGCGTGATTAGGTCGTAGGTCTGTTTTCAGCTGCTGAGCGGTCTTTTTGATACCGCACGCATGATCAGCTGAATGGCCAACCGGTGACTTGGGAAATGTCACCTTAGCCCGGCAACCCGTCCATGGCGCGGAGCGCGAAACATCGGATTTCGGGTGCAGTAAAGGATTCTGCCATGATCATAAAAATCCGAAATAAGGAATTGCTTAACGTGGTGCCGGTGGCACCATACAAGCTCGACCCGATGTTGCTGGGCAGATCTCCGGCTTGGTTTAAGCCGATCGGCATGCTGCTGCTTTACACTTGTGGATTGGTGTTGTGGTCCCTGAGGGCCCTGCCGGCGATCGCGTTCCTAATACTCTGCCTTGGAATGCTTTCGTTCACCTTGCGCATGCTTTGGTCTGTTTTGCGATTCTAGCCCGTCTCGGTTCTTAATCGCGATTTGGTCATTGGCCGTCGTCACAGCATCGCAGACGAACTGGATGGCCGGTTCGGCAACACGCCGGCTGAACCCTTGGCGATTTCGCCGACGCTATTCCTTAGACGGAGAGCGTCGAGTGGAACCCCTTGGACGCACACATCGATTTAGCATGTAGCACCAGGCACGACGCTTCTTGATAGGCAATCGTCGAGGTTAATCGGCGCAGATTCAAGCAGGAGTCAATTGCTGGACCAACTTAGCGACAACCGCACCGCGTGTGCAATGCAGTCGACAGATTGACCGGCAGTAAAGTCGACAGAGGTGATGGATGGTCCACATTTCCGAGTTTTGGGTCGTGCAAACGCAATGGGGCGTTGAACTGTAGCAAGCTGGAAGAGGAGGTGAGTTTAGACTGCTGACGCTTCGAACAATTTGTATAGACGTGGAGTGACGTCAATTAAAGAAGGTCGCGTTGACGGTATTCGGATTGTTCTCGGGTTTAAAGGAAGGGCCAAATGTCGTCCCAACCTGATGGTCTTAGACTTCTCTTGACAGTTCGGCAGGCGGCGGAGGCCCTTGCCATTTCAGAGCGGAAGCTCTGGAGTCTTACGAAAGGCGGCAGGTTGCCGCACATCAAGATTGGCAGCAAGACGCTGTATCCCGTGGAGACGCTACAGCAATGGATTCATGAGAATACGCGGCATAGCGCGTAAGTCCTCCATTAAGGGAATGACAGATGAAGTTTTCCGATACTGTAAATTCTGCGGCCCAAGGCCGCTGGGTAGACGTGTTGGTTCAGTTGGGAGGACTGGACCAGGATATTCTCGATACTAAGCATCATCATTGTCCGAAGTGCGGAGGCACTGACCGGTTCCGAGCTTTTAATGATGTGCAGGATACAGGCGGCCTGATCTGCAACAAGTGCGGCAAGTTCGCCGGCGGATTCACCTCCCTATCCTGGCTCCTGGGGATTCCGTTCAAGGAAGCCGTCGATAAGGTGGCTGAGTACCTGAACGTGAAGAAGCCAAGTGGATCAAAGCCCAATCCAGACGAGGCGGTCGAGGGTCGGCCGTGGAACGAGCACCTGGAGCAGATCTTTTGCAGCAGCAAAAAGGGCGTCACCCATCGGGGCCTGATCAACTCCGGTGCGAGTATGGCCAGCTATCGGCGAGAGGTAGTGCTGTGCTGGGATATCTTTGGCCAGGACCTGAAGGGAGTCGTCGGCCACGTCCTGGCCAGTTCTTGGGGCAAGCAGATGCCCATATTCAACAAGAAGGGCGAGGTCACTGGCCAGACAAAGTACAAGCTCGTCTACGGATCGGAGCCAGGGTTGATCGGCAAGCATGGAATCGAGCGGCTGGTGATGGAAGGGATGGTAGACCGCGTCTGGAAGGTCGAGGGGATCTCGGACCTGCTGTCCGCGCAGTCCATTCTGCCGGAAACATCTCGCGACGTAATCGTTACCAACAGCAACGGAGCGAAGCAGGACCCAGTCTGGATGGCTCAGGCCCTGGCTCGAGCCAAGGAGGTAATCATCGTCCACGACGCGGACGAACCCGGCCAGGCCGGCGCGACGCTCTGGGCCAAGCGGTGTGCGGACGCTGGGGTCCCGGTCCGGAACGTCCAATTGCCCTACGAGATCGTGAAGGACCACGGCAAGGACCTGCGGGACTGGCTCAGCGAGGGGAACCACTGGTCGGACCTGGAAGCGCTGGCCGACATGACACCCATCCTGGCCCCTCGCAGGGGCGAAGAGAGTCACGCCGATGATCTGGAGTCGGAACTGGCCATCTTCAAGATGCAACTGCGACGGTTGCATCTCGACGTGCTCTACGAGGACGACAAAGGACGAATCCGGATCTATTCGGCGTTCACCAAAAAATCCTCGTGGGTGAACAACGTGGACAAACTGGGCTACAACCAGCTGATCCAGATGGGAGGGATGCCTGTCATTGTCGGGGTGGTCGGTCCGGACGAGCGGGGAACATCGAGCCAGTTATCCGTCAGCCAGGTCAAAAAGGCGATAGCCGCGCTCGGAGCCATGCGGAGGCACGACGATCGGGAGCGGGGCGTCGGGCTCTGGCGCGGCACGGATGAGTCTGGGGACGATACCCGTTCGATACTGGTGGTTAATGCGAACCACGGCGCCAGGTGGAATGGGGACGGCGTCCTCAAGCGGATTGACTCCCCTCGCGACGAGGGGCTGGTCATGGATCTGGGTGCCGGCAATCGCGACTGGTTCGAGTTCGAGGTCCTTGCCCGGAAGCTCGAGTCAGCCGCGGATAAGTCCTGGCGGGAGACTCACCTGACCAAGCTACAGGACTTCTTTGCTCAATGGCAATGGGGACAGGATGCCGCGCCGGCACTGCTGGTCGGCCTTGTTCTGGGATCGTGGACGCAGACCCTCTGGAGTTGGCGACCGCTGGTCGACATTTCCGGAGAGTCTGGCTCGGGCAAAAGTTTCTTGTTCGAGGCGCTCGCTGGCTCCGACGCCCGGCACGGGATCTTCGGTCGGCTGGGGTTCCGGTCCTCCAAGAGCACGGAGGCCGGCCTGAGGCAGGCAACTCGGAACAAGGCCCATATCATTCTTTGCGACGAATTTGAGGCCTCAAACGAGCGCGAGAAGATCCTCTTGGCCATTCGGGCCGGATCAAGGGGAGACGCCATCACAAGGGGAACGGCAGGCGGCGAGTCGATGCGGTTCCAATACCAGCATCTGGTCTGGGTGGCCGCGATCGAAACCGGTCTAGCTAAGCAGGCGGACTCCACTCGGTTCATTTCGCTGGATCTGCTTAAGCCACAGGCCGGTCGGCCACGGATAAAGATGCCCAGCAGCCGGGAACTATGGGAGATGGGCCAGAACACCCTGGCCATCGCCATCCGGACGTTCTTCGACGCTGAGGACCTGGCAGCTCGACTGGCGAATGATTCGAGTCTTCCGCACGATATTCGCACTCGGGAGACTTTCGCCGTTCCTGTGGCCTCACTGGCAGTTGCTCTTGGGTATTCCGACGATCAGGCTCGGAACATGCTCGACGCGGTCTGCCAGGATCAGCGCGATACACAGGACGAAGTGGAATCCGACCACGTCGCGGTCCTTCAGCAAGTGATGAATTCCGTTGTACTCAACGACGGCGCCAACGGATTGATGACCCCTTACCGGATCCTTAGCAATGATAGATTCGCTGTGGATGCGAAGTATTCCGGCACCTTGGAAACCTGCGGAATTCGCCGGCGGGGGGACCAAGTGTTCTTCCACTGTCGCACGGTATCGCTGAAGCTTCTTCCCGGCAGAGAAGATATCGCATTGTCGAAGCTATTCAAACGATTGCCAGGCAGCAAAGTCAGGGTTCAGGCGTCCATTTACGAGGGTTCGGTTGAGGGCTCGCGTACACAGCGGACGGGCCTCTCTATTCCTTGGGAGGTAATTCGCAGCGTGATGGAGTAAGCCGATCGCCGATGCCGTGCATTAGATGTACCTGCGGCATTGGCGAACTCCTTAGTGAAACCTAGCATCAGTTAGGGTAGTGGTGGGTGTGCGTAACTCTTTATTGTGTATTGGTTTATGTAATTGTTTGTGTTCGGTGTTGAGATGATTTCAATCGTTCACTAATGCACTAATGCAGATCCACGGCAGCTAGATACGATGATGAGGAAGCCAAGGGGCTTGGTGCCTCGAAGGAGCCTGGGTGGTTCTGTATTTGTATGTATTTTTCAAGGTGGAGCATTAGTGCATTAGTTTGGGCTGGGATTGCCCTAAGCTCGCGAAAAAGGCCATTTTCTCGTAATGATGTCGGTTTCCTCGCGTAATTGTTGCCGATCAGAACGAGTCGGCAGCGTTAATCGCTGGTGCTGGATTTGAGGTTGTTTAACGTCGGGGCTGCAAAACGAACGAGTTGTTTGCCGCATCCTTATGAGCGTTCGGGCGGTCGTTCATCGGATACTCGCCACCGGCAAGTTGTGAACGACGTGGAACACAAGATCGAGGCGCGGCCTCGAAGCAACTACGTGCAGGTTGGTATTGAATCGAGCATGGGAACTCGATAATCCGAGGACTAGGGCTAGTAGTGACGCTTTACTCAGGGTAAAGTAAAAGGGAGAATCACATTATGGCGAAGAAGAAGCGAACCAAATGCAAATCGCTCAGTTCGCAGCTGCGGCAGGCGATTCTGTCGAGTGAATTGACTCGATACGAGATCGCAAAAACGATTGGTGTCTCTCAGGCCCTGCTGTCCCGATTCGTTTGCGGAACGGTTGGTTTGTCGTTGGCGACGGCGGATAAGCTTGGTCACCTTCTACAGTTAGAGCTTCGAGTCAAGTCCGACGAATAGCACCGTGGAGTGGACTAATGGCAACGGTATTCAAACGAGGTGGCCGGAATAACCGAGGCGGTAATTGGTACATCCAGTGGTTCGACCACTCCGGAAAGCGTCGAACCCAGTGTTCCGGCACCACCGACAAGGCTGCGGCTGAGAGGATCGCGGCCAAGCTTGAGGCGGACGCGGCGCTGCGTCGAGCAGGAGTTATCGACGCGGCATTGGAAGGAATCGCCGCTGAATCTCGGCGTAAGGTATCCGACCACCTGGCGGACTTTAGGGCGAAACTGGCGGCCTCGGGCAATACCTCGGATCACATTGAACGCACGGTCAGAATTGTGCGAGACGCATGCGACTACGCTGGCTTCGGGGTCGTGGGAGAGATCTCGGCCGACGGAGTACATCGATATTCGGCGAAGCTGCGCGACCAGGGGCGTTCCGCCCGAACTGTTCAAGCTCATCTGACTGCCCTGAAGCACTTCACCCGCTGGCTGGCGGACCACCAGAAAATTCCCCGGGATCCACTGGCGGCCATTCGACGGCCGAATCCCCAGGCCGATCGTCGGCGGAAGCGAAGAATGCTACTGCCGGGCGAGTGGCAGCTGTTAGCGCAGAGGGTGCAGGGCGGGCCAGACCGGTATGGCGTCGGCGGCATGGAGCGTTACCTGCTGTACCGCACGGCCATTGAGACCGGCCTACGGTCCGGCGAACTGCGCAGTTTGACGAGAGGGCTCCTATTCCTGGACGGAGACCGCCCGTATATCACCTGTCGGCCGGATTCGACCAAGAACCAGAAACCGGCTAAGCAGTACATCCAGCCGGAGTTAGCCCAGCTACTCGCCGCCCACGTGGCGAAAAAGGCCCCCCGAGCCCCGGTCTTTTCGATGCCCCACGAGACGAACGTAGCCCGGATGCTCCGGGAGGATCTGGGCGCCGCACGGGAGACCTGGATCTCAGCCGCGGTTGGCGAGCCAGCCGAATACTCTCGGCGAGTCGATAGCGACTTCCTGGCCGAGCGGAACGAGAGTGGCGACGTCCTGGACTTTCACAGCCTACGCCACACGTGCGGTGCATGGCTGGCCATGAAAGGCGTCCACCCGAAGGTGATTCAGACGGTGATGCGTCATCAGTCGATCGGGCTGACCATGGATACCTACGGTCACCTATGCGAGAGCCAGGAAGCCGATGCTGTTCGGCAGTTGGGCGAAATGGTCGCCCGACCTGTTGTTGCGGCCATATGCCGAACGGGCACTGACAATGACTTGGGGGATTGTGCGACCGGCGCGCTGCACGTGGCGCAGCAGTTGGGGAGCGACGCCGTGCGACCAGGTGCGAAGCAGAGCGAACCTGGAGAACTGGGCCCCGGTGGAGACAATCGTGCTAACATCTTGCTGTTCGGTAGTTTGTGCGACGACATGCCGTCGGATGCGATGAGTGGTGAAAGTAGGCCCGGCAGGATTCGAACCTGCGACCAAGGGATTATGAGTCCCCTGCTCTAACCGCTGAGCTACGGGCCCGTGGGTGACAGGGGCCGGGATCGAAACGGCGGGGACGGAGGGCGAAACGGTGTCCGCCGATCGGTCCAGCCGTGGCCTTAATGTACTCGGCGGGCCGCTGCGTCAGAAGGGCCGCTGCCACCCGGGCGGGGGCAGCGGCGCGACGTCAGTTGAGAATCATTTAGCGAAGCCGCCGGACCAGCGGGGCATTGGGAGTCAGGTGCGCGGTGGAGAGCGGCTGCACGTTACGGCCGCGCGGAGCACCGCCGCTGCCGCCGCGCACGACCAGCACCATGTAACGTTCGTTGTCCTCGCCGACGGCCACACCGGCTCCGGCGTGAGTGGCATCCTCTTCCATGACGCAGGTCAGCCAGCCCCATTCGGCTCGGGCCTCCCCAGTCCCCTCGCGGCAACCGGCCGGGCACGCCGGTCCCTGGTGTCCGTTCTTGAGCAACCGTGCCGCTCGGTACTCGGCCTTTCGCTGAGCGAACCGAGTCAGAAGCGGGTCCTCCTTCAAGGGACGCAGCCCTTGGCGGGCCCGCCAGAAATTCACTTCCTCCAAACCGGCCCCCTGCACCGCTGGACACAACACTGTCCACAGCAGACCGAGAGCCACCACCGATAAGACTCGAGAAAAGGTTCGATAGACAAGCATAATCTTCACTCCTCTTGGATCTCCCCAGCTCACGGACGACCCGGCCGGGGCCCTACTTGTCTAACACCTGCCCACCACCCTATCAACCGCCCCAGCCACAGAAAGTAGCTCTTTTGGTGTATTGACGTGTTCTCGATAAGAGTATTTCTGGCGCCCTGAATCGACTTGGATGTTGTAATTGGGGGCATTCGGAGGGATGGGTAAAGCGTCGGAATTGTCTTGGAATTTGCGGGTTCTGAGGTGATTTGAGTGGTTGCGGATTTTGGGTAGAGTGGCTGCCGGAAGAAAAGACACAGACGTGTCGAGCGTCCCCGGACTGACCGCGGGAGTTGCGGAGGCCGCGGAAGGTGGGCAGGCGAGAAAGTAGCGCCCGGGGGCCGGATGCGGGGCCGGCGGGCGCGGTGAAAGTGGCGAGAGTGGGGATGCCGAGAGCTGGGCCGGCGAGTTACCGGGCGCGGCTGCGGCGCCGGACCAGGCTGATCAGGCCGAGCGAGCCGGCGAGGACCAAGCCGGTGGAGGCCGGTTCGGGAACTGCTTCGATGCGAGCCTGGCCGATCTCGAGCCCGGACACGGTCGGTGCATCGAGCACAGCGGCCAGCTCGGGTGAAAAGAGAAGCGGGGCCTGGACGGTCAGGCTGTTGGCCAGCGGTTGCAGGACGGTCGGGGTAGCGATGTCAAACAGGATCCCTTCCAGCCCGACCGTGCTGCGGACAAAGAAACCTGATTTGTTGCCAGTCGCTCGCAGAGCGTCATAGCCAATCTCAAAGTTGCCCGTCTCGGTCAGATCATCGCCACTGGCGAAGAAGATCGACCCAGTGTGTTGCAGGGCCCCCGAGAACGGCGACAGCGTGCCGGCAGTGTAAATGAAGGTCGTCGGCAGGGCCGGCGAGGCGGCATTGCGGGGATTGATCGGGAAACCAACCGAATTGGGGAGGGACCCGGGGACGATCACGTCGTCCGACACCCCACCGATCGACAGCCCCAACTGACCAAGCAGATTTGTGTTCAGCTGGACGCTGGTCATCCCCCCGGTTACGGGGACGCTCTGGGCGTTGCTCTGACTGACAGCCATCAGGCAGATGGCGGCCACGCTGAAGAAAACTCGTACGTTCATAGCATGCTCGCTCCGGGTGTCAAAAACGTGAACATGTCCCTTTAACTTCAGGCTCTAATCTGCATTCTAGATGCCGGTCTTGTCAGAACAACTGAAAAATTCCCGACAACCGCCCAGGAAATGCCTCCCGCCCGACGACGGTCGGCTGTCCACGCTGACCTCCGCATCGGCTAGAATTCCGGTTCTGGCGGGCGACGCAGGGCGTTACGCGTCGCCGAGGCGGGGTGCTTGGCCGGCAAGGGCCAGTGCCGCGGGGAGTTGGCTGTTCAGGGGGTGTTGCACTATGAGTTCGTCGGCTGGAGGGCGTATCGATACGGTGATGCACGAGTCGCGTGTGTTCCCGCCGCCTGCAGAGTTTGCCGCTCAGGCTCGCATCAAATCGGCTGACGAATACCAACAGCTGTGGGAACGAGCGAAGGCGAACCCCGAAGCATTCTGGGACGAGCTGGCTCGTGAGGACCTGCACTGGTTCCGCCCTTACCAGCAGACGCTGCAATGGGACGAACCGGTCGCTCAGTGGTTCGTCGGAGGCCAGACCAACGCCAGCTACAATTGCCTCGACGCTCATCTCGATGCCGGTCGCGGCGACCGCACGGCGCTGATCTGGGAAGGCGAACCGGGTGACGAACGCCGGTACACCTACGCAGAGCTCCATCGCGAAGTCTGTCGGCTGGCCAACGGCCTGAAATCGCTCGGTATCGGCCGTGGCGACGTCGTCTCGATTTACATGCCGATGGTCCCTGAGCTGGTGATGGCCATGTTGGCCTGCGCTCGGATCGGCGCCATTCATTCGGTGATCTTCGCCGGTTTCTCGGCTGAAGCTGTTTCCGAACGCAACCGTGACGCATCGGCTCGAGTCCAGATCACCGCCGACGGTGGTTGGCGCCGCGGCAAACAGTTGCCGCTGAAGGAGACTGTCGACGAAGCCCTGCACAAATCGCCCACCGTCGAACACTGCATCGTGCTGCGGCGGACTGGCCAGGCTTGTCCGATGCTCGCCGGCCGCGACGTCTGGTGGCACGATCTGGTCGACCATCAGTCCGACGATTGCCCGGCGGAACCGCTCGACAGCGAACAGTCCCTGTTCATCCTCTATACCAGCGGTTCGACTGGCAAACCCAAGGGGATCCGCCACACTACGGCCGGTTACAACCTCTTCGCCAAGAAGACCTTCCAGTGGGTCTTCGACTATCGCGACGAAGACATCTACTGGTGCACGGCCGACTGCGGCTGGATCACAGGACACAGCTACGTCGTCTACGGCCCGCTGAGCGCTGGTGCTCAAGTCTTCATCTACGAAGGGGCTCCGAACTTCCCGGCCGAGGACCGTTTCTGGCAGCTGATCGAAAAGTACCGGATCAACATACTCTATACGGCTCCCACGGCAATTCGAGCCTTCATCAAGTGGGGCGACCATCACGTCGACAAGCACGATCTGTCGAGCCTGCGGCTGCTGGGTACCGTGGGGGAAGGGATCAACCCCGAGGCGTGGATGTGGTATCACCGCAAGATCGGCGGCGAACGGTGTCCGATCGTCGACACGTGGTGGCAGACGGAAACGGGCGGCATCATGCTCTCACCGATTCCCGGAGCCATTGCCACCAAGCCTGGCAGCTGCACCAAGCCGTTGCCGGGCGTGCTGCCGGCCATCGTCGACGAAAAGGGATCTCCGATCGAAGGGGAGGCCGGCGGTTGGCTTGTGATCACTCATCCCTGGCCCGGGATGCTCCGCGGCATCTGGGGCGACGATAACCGGTATCGCGAACAGTACTGGGCGAAGGTGCCACACAACTACCTCGCCGGCGATAACGCTCGACGCGATGCCGACGGCTATTACTGGATCATGGGCCGAATCGACGATGTGCTGAACGTCTCCGGTCACCGGCTGAGTACGATCGAGATCGAGAGTGCTTTGGTGAGCCACCCGGCGGTTGCCGAGGCGGCTGCCGTTGGTCGCCCGGACGATCTGAAGGGTGAAGCGGTCGCCGTCTTCATCACGCTGAGAGATTTCGAGCCCACCGACGAATTGAAAGACGAGCTGAAAAAGCACGTTCGGCGAGAAATCGGCGCACTCGCTCAGCCCGATGACATTCGCTTCACCAATTCGCTCCCCAAGACCCGCAGCGGCAAGATCATGCGGCGGTTGCTGCGCGACATCGCCGCGGGACGCGAAACCGTCGGCGACACCACGACGCTCGAGGACTACACGGTCCTGGCGAAGCTGCGCACCGACGACGAATAACCACACGCAGATTACGGTCGGCTTGCTGATCGGCGGTTGCCATTACATTGATTGACAAGTCCCACGAGGATGCCGGAGTCGAGATGATGCAGGCGAAGCGACAGGTTCGATGGTGTTGGCTGGCAGTCATGGCAATCGCTGGTTGGCTCAGCAGCCATCCGCTGATGGCCGCTGAGCCCGGTGTGGTGCTCGAGGAATTCATTTACGACGACGCTTCGTTTCCCGAGTGTCATGCGGCGACTCTGGCGGAAACCCCGCAAGGGATCGTAGCCGCGTGGTTCGGTGGTACGGCCGAACGCAATCCCGACGTGGGGATCTGGATTTCGCGCCGCGAAGCCGATCGCTGGACGGCTCCAAAGCAGGTCGCCGACGGGGTGCAGAGCGCAACCGAGCGGTTCCCGTGCTGGAATCCCGTCCTCTATCAGGTCCCCAACGGACGGCTGCTGCTGTTCTACAAGGTTGGGCCCAGCCCGGAGGCGTGGTGGGGGATGCTGAAATCAAGCGGCGACCACGGCGCAACCTGGTCCGAAGCGACTCGGCTTCCCGACGGCATGCTCGGCCCGATCAAGAACAAGCCAATTCCGCTGAAGGACGGGCAGTTGCTGAGCGGGACAAGCGACGAGTCAGATGGCTGGATTGCTTTCGTTGAGTTCTGTGACGTCGAGGGCGAGCATTGGCGACGTTCGGCGCCGCTGAACACCAAAGATCAGTTCGGTGCGATTCAGCCGACGATACTCCGCTACGCTGACGGTCGACTGCAGTTGCTGTGCCGCACTCGCGAACGTGTGGTCTCGGAGACGTGGTCTAGCGACGAGGGACAGACCTGGTCGCCAATGCAGGCCACGACGCTCCCCAATCCCAACTCCGGCATCGACGGCGTCACGTTGACCGACGGCCGACAGCTGCTGGTCTACAACCATTCGGTCCGCCACGGTCTCTTTCCCGCCGGTCGCGAAGTCTTGAATGTCGCCACCACACGCGACGGCCAGGAATGGAATGCCGTCGTGCGGTTAGAGAAACATCCTGCCGGCGAGTTTTCGTATCCGGCAGTGATCCAGTCGGCCGACGGGATGGTCCACATCCTCTACACGCACGACCGCAAAAAGATCAAACACGTTGTGCTTGACCCGTCCAAACTGGTCGAGCGTCCCATCGTGAACAGCAAGTGGCCCGAATAACGAGTGGCCCGAACAACGAGTGGCCCGCGTAACGAGTGGCCTGGTGGACCTGATCAGGCAGCTCGCAGTTGTCGAGCTGACCGGGCCCACTGCACCCACTGAGCGACCTGGCTGAGTTCGGGCTTCTTGCCGTTGCGAAGGAGTCGTCGTCCTTCGGCCGACGTGCAGTACTGATCGACTCGTTGCCACAGGGCTTCGGCATCGGCGTGCGCCAGTTGTTCGGCGTCGATCAATCCACAGGCCACCAGGATCTGAGCCTCGTGGCTGCGCAGGTTGGGAACCCTACAGACGAGGGTCGCCTGGTGTTGCCAGTGCCGTACCACCTCAGCCGTCAGGCGGGGCTGACCCAGTTGAGTGGCGGTCGGCTCAGCCTGGACTCGCAGCAGATCGGCCACGGTCTGGATGCCGAGTTGGTGGAGCTGTTCGGCTGTCTTCGGTCCGATCCCCGGCGCATCGACAACCGGGTCGCTCGGTTCGAGGAAGAACCGCAGGACTTGTTGAGATGCCGGGCGTTCGGGTTTGCGGACCGTCACCGTGTCGGCGGCAGTCGCGTCGGGCCGAGAGACGGTGGGACGAGGAGCGATCTCGGTGGCCTGTTCGCGATAGATGCGTGGAGCGCGAGCTTCACGCACCGCCCGTGGTTCGGCCGTGTCGGTCAGCTCGATGGGCCGCTGAGCGTTCACGTGTTCCCGGGCCGACTCGATCCAGCGGCTGATTCGGGGCCGCGGGAAGTCACGGCTGGTGCCAAAGATGCGCTGCATGTCGGAACTGCCGAGGTATGAATCGAGCCGACGGGCCACTGCGTCGACCTCCAGGCTGGCGAGCATTCCGGTGGAGTCGATGCCGCAACCGATCAGCAGACGAGCTTCGCGGTCGGTCAGTCGGGCGTGAACCTGCAGAGCGGCTTCAGCCTGCCAGCGCCGGATCAAATCGGCTGTGATGCCGCGGTCGTGGAGTTTTTCTTCGGCGTAGCTCGGAGACACCGACAGGAACTCACGAACGTTGTGAACTCCCAGCACGTGGAGTGCCTGGCAGCACTGAGCGTCGATGCCGGCCAGATGTTCGATGGAGCTGGATTCGCGCAGTTCATGCGTGGCTACAGCGGCTGGTGTGGCCGGTGAACTGGCGACGGTTCGTTCGGTGGAGGCGACGGGCGAACGTGGGGGCGTGCGGAGTGCCGTTTCCGCGGGTCCGCCGACCACGGTGCTCTGCGGCGGCGCCACGGCAGTCCGCGTGGGGGCGACTGCGTTGTGAATCGTGCGGCCGTTGCCAGACGATCCGTTGCTGGGCGAGCCATTGACCGGTTCACGCCAGCGGGCGACCCAATGATAACGGGGTTCCCAGCCGAGCGGATTGTCATGAGCCGGACGGGGCTGGGGTTCACGTGCCTCGTGGATTGGTGAGATGACTGGTGGCTGCGGCGGTGCGACCCGCGGCGGCGCGATCGGCTCGCGCCGCGCCGCCGGTTCGTCCTGCAGACGGGGCTTGAGGACATACAGTCTGGCCTGCATCGGACGGAAGAGCTGCAGGATATGTTCGTGTCGCGTGAAGACGATCAGCTGGTGGCCTCGCTGGGCGAAGGCTTCCAGGGCGGTCGCTGTGTCTCGTGCGCGATCCGAATCGATGTTCACGAAGATATCGTTCAGCAGCAGCGGGAGCTCGATCCCTTGATGCCGATAGGTCTCGGCCAGCGCCAGGCAGAGACTCAGGTAGACCTGGTCGCGGGTGCCACGGCTGAGCTGTTCGTAGGCAATCCACTGTTGGTGACCATCGTCGACCCACAGTTGTCCATCCTGAGCGATTCGCAGGCGGGAATGTTGACTGTGAGTCATGGTGCGGAGAATCGAGGCCGCGTGCCGGACCACGTCCGATTCCCGCAGGCTTTCGTGCAGTCGTCGGATCTGTTCTTCCAGTCCCGAGAGTTCCTGGCGGAGCCGTTGCTGGTCGAGGGCGACTCGAATTTGCTGATCGATGTGCTGCAGGTCGGCCTGGAGTCGTTCCAGCTGGGAGGCGTCCCAGCCATAACGTTGGCGATGTTCCCAGTCGGTCAGCTGACGCTGCAGGTTCTCAATCGTCGCATCGCAGTGACGCAATTGGGCTCGGAGTTCGTCCTGTTCGACGGTCAGCTGTCGCAGCCGGGCTTCCACCAGCGGGTGCCAGCGGAGCGGTCCGCGTTCGTCGAGTCCGTCGTGGCGCGGCGGGGCCGAGTGCTGTCGCCAGGCGGGATCTGCTGCTGAGAGGGGGTAGTGATAGTCCGATTCGGGCGTCAGGAGTCGGGGTGCGGCCTGCCAGGGCGAGCGATAACCGCGGAGAGTCAATTCGTCGCGCTGTTGGGCGAGTTGATCGATCAGATCGGTCAACTCGCGTTCCATCCGCCGCAGGTGTCCAATCTCCGCCTGGAGATGCTGGTGGAGCTGCCGGTTATGGTGTTGATCGAGGAAAAAGCACAGCCGCGTGACGTCGTGGCGCATGGTTTCCAGAGCGGAACCGAAGGCGTCGCGAATGTAAGTCAGTTCGGTTTGGCGTGCGGGCTGGATCCCCAGTTGCTGCATTTCACGCAGGTCGGTATCGATATCCGACTGGCGGTAGCCGAGGGTCTGCAGGAGGAATCGCAGTTCAATTTCTTCTTCGGGCGAGCAGCCGGCGGTCAGTGAGGGGGCGACCGCAGCCAGACGGCTCTGCAATGCCTGGTAGCGCTGCCGGAGTTGGTCGAGGACCTGCTGCCATTGCCCTGTCTGCTGATCGATCTCTTCGATGCGACGGCGGCGTTGTTCCCAAGCTTCATCGCGGAGCCGTTCGGCTTGTTCGAGGTCCTGTTGAGCCTGATGGCGGCGGGCATCGATCAACTGCTGGAGTCGGTCAAGGGTGTGTGCGAGCGATTCCCGCTGGCCGCGAGTGTGTGCCAATTGCTGCTGCAGTTCCTGTCGGCGGGCGTTCCACTGTTCTTCCCACTGTCGGCGTTCGGCGTGGAGAGTTTCGATGGAGCGTGCCACGCTTGCTCGTCGCTGCTGCAGGGCGGCCAAGCCGGTTTCCAGATCGACATGGCGTTCGATCTGCTGTCGCAGCTGATCAGCTCGAGCCTGCAGTTGAGCGAGTTGATCGAGTTGACGGTGATCGTAAGTCAGTTCGATGCCGCGGCGTCGGGCGACGGAAATCAGATCTTGAATGGGCTGAGTCCGTTCGAATTCGACGGTGAAGATCAGGTCGAACTCACGAGGGTCGACGTCGCTGAGCGGGCCCTGAAACCATTCGTCGGACGAATCGGTTCTCCAGCCCTGGGGGCCGACGGGGTGTTGAATGCGGAGCTGTCCGACGGACGTGCCGTCGTCGCGTCGTGAAATGACTTGGGGCTGGTGTTCACGCTGAACGTGAATCGTTCCTTCAGCGGGACCGGCTCCGGCTGCGAGGTACCGTGCCGATTGACCGTCCGGGTTCCCGAACAGGGTCCAGCGGAGGAACTGGATCATGGTGGTCTTGCCCGAGCCGTTCGGACCGTAGATCACATTGAGTCGCTCGGAAAGATTCTCCAGATGGAGGTTCGAGCGGGCTCCGAAACGATCGATGTGCAGCGTACTGAGTTTCACCACCATGCTCCTCAACGCAAATCCATTTACGGTAGGCGCCCGAGTCGGGAGACCTCGAGCGAGCAATTTAACCCAGAGAGAAAAATTCTCAAACACGAATCTGCGGAGCGAACCACTGAGCGTGGGCGGCGTACTAGGTGTACGGTTGGCCGCACTGAGCGGGGGGCCAGTGCGATCCGGCCGGAAAGTCGCTGGCGTCGCTAGCAAGTTCTGCTGGTGGCGACGGGCGACAAGGTGATGCTGACGGGTGCCAGAACACAGGTTGACACTTGTACAGCATGTGACTAGGATATCGGGCGATGTCGACGGGAGGTGCGTCGGCAGACTTTGGAGTCTCATCGATCAAGGAGGGTGGGCAGATGTTGGTGCTCAGTCGCAAAACGGACCAGGAAATTCGTATCGGAGAGGGTATCGTCGTGCGAGTGCTGCGCGTCAGCGGCTCGACGGTGAAGCTGGGTATCGAGGCGCCGCTGGAGACGCCCATTCTGCGGGGCGAGCTGCAGCTGCAGATGGAGCAGGAGCGCGAGGAACGGGAGCGGGCGGAGCGCGAGGAGCGGGAGCAGGCACTGTCTGCTGACCGGACCGAGCTGCACGTGGCCGGGATTCGGTCTGAGTAACTGCCTGCCCGTGCTGTCATTGCTATCGGCGAAACCATCGCCGGAAGTGCTAAGGAAAAAACTGATATTGTGGTGGAGAATTGCGCTGAATTAGATTGAGCAGAACAGGGTTAAGTGTCTTAGCGTGCGGGAAAGGGATTTCCGCTGAGTGGCTCGCTGGCCGCTCTCCTGACAGCGACGTCTCGCACGACCCCCACGCCCTGGCCGAATGATTTGGCCAGCGGCGAATCGACTCTGAGTATCTGCGATTCGGGGGTGACACCGTAGATGAAGGTCGTTGGCGCGGCGGTTTGCGAGGATCGTGAGCCACCGTCGACGTATCTTCGCCGGCCAAGGAGATCCCGAAATGTCCATCGTTCATTGTCAGGTGTCTGAAACGGTCGTACTGCGCGACCAGGGTGTCGCCGTGCAGGTTCTGGAGATGGGTCCAGACGGAGTTCACATGTCGGTCCAGCCGTCCGATCCGAAACGGCTGGGAGCCGCCGGGTGGTCCCACCCCGCCGCACGCCGCCTGGTGCGGGACGAGCTGAAGCGACACGCTCATAGCGCTGCCGAACAGCTCAATGCACTCCACGAACAGCTCGAACAGCGCGGGGCGCTCGACCTCGAGCCGTTTGTTTGTGCAGTCTACCGGCAACTGTTGGAGCTGGACCGCAGCCTCGACGCCATGGTTCCGGCCGAATCGGTCGAAGAATGGTCGTTGGGTAGCGGAGTCTGAACCGCGCGGCGGCCAGCTCAGCTCACCCAGTCATGAAATCCAGTGGAGCTAGCCCACTGGAGATTGAACGGAGATCAGGCGAGTCGGATCCAGCTGACTGAGATCCGGCCGGAGAAACAGACGTCGACGTCGCCACCTTGCCGGCGCAGCCGATGGTGGTACGAGCCACAATATCGAAAGCTCAAGCCTTCTTGTTGGTAGGCGACCGGCAGCTGACTGAAATCGACCGGGCACTGTTCGACCGCAACGCCAGGCGATATGGGCAGCGGATCCGTCGGGCCAAACTGGCTCCCTGCGTCAGGGGAATCGCCAGCCAAGCGATCTTTGCTGATGGCCGTGGATGGCAGGTTGACGTTCCAGAGTCCGGGTTCGGTGATGGGCTGCCGGATCAGATCGCGGAGCACGAACTGGGCTCGCTGCTGGGCCAACATCCAGTCGGTCGGCACTCCCGCCGCTCGATATTGGGAAATGGCGACTGCCGGTGATCCGAGCAACGCTGCCTCGCGAGCCGCGGCGACGGTCCCCGAATGAAAGATGTCGACTCCCAGATTGCCACCGTCATTGATTCCGGCGATCGTCCAGTCGGCGTCACGAGCCAAGCTATGGAGTCCAATGCGGACGCAATCGGCCGGAGTGCCATCGACGGCAAATCGATTCGACTCCCGCTGGTGAACCTGCACCGCGCGATCGACGGTCACTTGATGGCTGCAACCCGACCAGGGACCGCTCGGGGCCACCACGGTCACTGAGCCCCACTGGGCCAACAGGTCGGCCAGCGCCTGGATGCCCGGCGCGTCGATGCCGTCGTCGTTCGTGACCAGAAAATGCATCGTCGCTCGATGTCGCTCCACCAGTGTTTCGGTAGTGTTCCGTTCAGGTCATCCGGCTGCGATGAGCCCACAGGCCAAGGGCCGGGTTGCGAATGAAGAAGACTCGCTCGCCGTCCGGCAGCTCGTTCCAGCCGTCTGCCAGCTTCTCCGGAGCATATCGTTCCATCGCTTCGCGGCAATCGGCGGCTTCGTACCCGACGCTGCGGACTTCGTCCTGAGTCAGTTCGCCAGCAGCGTAAGTGACTCGGAATCGCTCCTCCGACGAACCATGGATCAGATGAGCGGCGGCCGAGAGATTGGCTCGCAGATCTTCATTGTCGGCCACCATCTGCAGAATCTCAGGCGTCGTGCGGTATCCATAACGTCGAATCAACTGATCGATCTGCCGGTCTTCACCAAAGGTTCGTACGCCAGGGGCCAGCACCGTCAGATGCCCTCCGTCTGCGATCGCCATGCGAGTCCGGTAGATGGCTTTGTTGCCGAGCCAGGTGCTGTGGAATTCGTCCTCGTCCAGGTAGACCACCACGCGTTCGAGCGGTTCGGGGACCATGGTGAAGTTCACTTCCAAGGCCAGCTGACAGGCCAACTCGAAGCATTCGGTATCATCGCCGATGTAGAGCCCTCGCACGGCCAGCTCACCCGCTTCATCGATGCCGACGACAGTCAGGGCGTAGACGATCGGCAAGTGGCCGCAGAAGTGGCGTTCAGCGTAGTTCAGGATCCGCCGCAGCGGTGTGTCGGCCCGGCCCATCATCCGTTCCATGCCGTAGACCGCGCCGACGTAGTGGCTTTCGTTGATCCCTGCCGCGCCGCCGATGCCGACAAAGAGGTTCTTGTTGTGGTTGGCCATGCCGATCACTTCGTGCGGCACGACCTGGCCCAGCGATAGGATCAAATCGTGCTCGCCGCGCCATGCCAGCCGGTTCAGCTCGGCCGGCCACGCTCGCCGATGGATCCCCTGGGTCGCTTCCCCCACGAAATCGGCCGGCACCTCACCGATCTGCTCCACGTCGCGGCGCCAGTCGTGGACTCGGAACAGCCCCTGCGGAACGCCGGGAAACATCCGTTCGATCTGCCAGGGGGCCATCGGGTCATGCGTCCCGAGAGCCGGGAGGATATCGGTGACGGCCGGCCCCAGCTTTTCGCAGGCCAGGGCGGTCAGCAGTCCGGCTTGGCTCTTGGATCGCGTGTAATCCGGAGGAACGCAAAGGACTCGGCGCCGCGGTCCCAGCTGATCGAGGGCGCCGTGCAGGGCTCCCCGCAGCTGGTCGACAGTCAGTTTGCGGTCGACAGCACCTTCGGCGAAATAGACCGTCATGGCGGCAAGTCCCGGTGAAATGGCCCAGCAGGAAGATGATCTCTTCTCTACCGGCCGGACCGGCCGTCCGCAAGGCCGGTCGCGAAAGACGGGCCCGAAAACCGCGCGGGAGGACTAACCGAAGATCAGAACGTCGCCACCGTCCCGCGCGAGACTACTTGTTCCAGGCGCCCAGGCCACCGTAGCGCGATAGCTCGATCCACATCATGACGGTCGCAACCATCATGGAAAGGAACGCCAAGAGCAACATCAGGGTATAGATGTTGTTGGGAAGCTTGCGGGCAGGGGCTGCCGACCGGACCTTCGCCTTGCGGCTCTTCGGTTCGGCTTTGGCCGGTGCCGGCTTCTTCTTGTCGACCTTGTCGGCCTTCTTCTTACCTGACTTGCGTCCGAACACGGTCGCCCCCCTGTATGCCGCCTCGACGGAATCCCTCCAGAATTTCTCCGACCGACGAATCGTCTTCGACCTTGGTGATGCGAATGCGACCCAGATAGAGGTCGCCGCGGGAAACGTCCAGCTCATGATCGGGCCGGATGCCGTCGTCCTTGCCCAGCGAGATCTGGACCAGGTTGCCTCGCACCGAGACGACTCGACCCTCGGCTCGCGGCGCGACATTGCTGACCGGCGCCGTCGCTTCCAGGTTGTTGTATCGCAGTACCTGCTCAGCCTTGCCCAGCTGAGTCCTCAAGTCACGGGCCAACGATTCGACCCGATCCTTCATCCCTTCCAGCTGGTAATTGGAATCCGTCAGAGCCAGGACTTCTTCAAACTTCTTGCGGACGTCGTCCCGCAGAGCGAAGAGCTCGGACTTCTGAGTGTCGACCTGTTGCTGCAGAGCCTTGACCGTATCGGTCGCCGCCTGCACGGCGCGAGTTTGTTCACGAGCGTTAGCGCTGACGTTGTCCAGCTGCTGTTGTTTGGCGAGCAGTTCCTGGCTCTGCTGCTGGAATTGCGATTCCAGAGCGGCGATCGACTGGGCCCGAGCAGCTCGCTCCAAAGCCAGCTGACGCTCCAGCTTGTCCCGCTCGCTCTGCAGTTCCGAATTACTGGCCTGGATCTGCTGCAGATTGCTCTGCAATGCGGCGTGTTTCGTCTTCCAGTTCTCATGGGTGGCGAACACCATCACCGATGAGGCCATGAAAAATATGGCCATCACAAAGATCAGCACGATCAGGCTTTTACCGAGCAAATTCATAAGCAGCGATCCTCGCAGATCCCCCCACACCGCCACGGAACTTCAAGGGTAGGAAGACCTTGAGTATAGCTTGCCCAAAACGCGAATGTCAATTTAAACGGCTTATTTTTACTATCTTACCAAACGTCTGGCCGTAGAGTCGAAACCCGACTGGCCGGCTGGCTGCATCCCGTCCTGCGGGGGGTGTGGTCTTTTCTGGCGGTGCCGGCGTCCCGCCTGCCTCCCGTTGTGGTGCGGGCGTCCCGCCTGCCTCTGCGTGCTCCTCCTGTTGTGGTGCGGGCGTCCCGCCTGCCTTTGCGACCTCCGCCGATTGTGGTGCGGGCGTCCCGCCTGCCTCTGCGTCCTCCGCCGATTGTGGTACAGGCGTCCCGCCTGCCTCCGCATGCTCCTCCCGTTGTGGTGCGGGCGTCTCGCCTGCCTCCGCGTCCTCCGTGGCCTCCGCCTGCCTCTGCGACCTCAGCGTTCTCCGCTTCCTTTCCCCTTATTTCCTCTTCGTTCGCTTCGATCGCTTCTTTCTCTTTCGACCCCCTGATTGCCCCGCTCGGCCTCGACCATGAAGCCCGCAGGAGCTCCGTTATTCTGCGTCCGCTGACCCCAGGCGTGTTGTGGAGGGAGGACGCAGAGGCAGGCGAGACGCCCGCACCACAAGGACGCAGAGGGAGGCGAGATGCCCGCACCACAAGGACGCAGAGGCAGGCGAGACGCCCGCACCACAAGGACGCAGAGGCAGGCGAGACGCCCGCACCACAAGGACGCAGAGGCAGGCGAGACGCCCGCACCACAAGGACGCAGAGGGAGGCGAGACGCCCGCACCACAAGGACGCAGAGGGAGGCGAGACGCCCGCACCACAAGGACGCAGAGGGAGGCGAGACGCCCGCACCACAAGGACGCAGAGGCAGGCGAGACGCCCGCACCACAAGGACGCAGAGGCAGGCGAGACGCCCGCACCACAAGGGAGCACCACAAATTTAAGCGCGGCAGACGATGGCGACGTCGACACGGCGAGCGCCGGCGGCGAGGAGGGCACGAGCGGCTTCGTCGGAAGTGGTGCCGGTGGTCATCAGGTCGTCGACCAGCAGGATAGACCGATCGGCAAACGCGTACTTCGGTGACACGCTGAACGCTTGTCGCAGGTTCTTCCGCCGCGCCGACTGGCTCAGCAGACTCTGCTTCTCGGTCAATCGATTGAATCGAAGTCCGTCGGCAATCCAGGGGACGTCCCAGCTGTGGCTGATCCCTTCGGCCAGACATTCGGCGCTGTTGGTGCCGCGCCAGAGTCGGCGCAGCCAGTGTTTGGGAATGGGGACGATGACGTCGGGGGGATCGTCGTGAATCCACCGCTGTTGCATCCGCCAGCCCAGGAGTCGGCCGACGTGAACGGCCAGGACCTGGTGAGCGGCTTGTTTCATGGTCAGCACCGCGTCGCGTCGAAGTCCATCGTAGGAGCCCAGCGGGTAAGCGGCGGCGAACCGAAAGGGCTGAGCGGGGCACCACGGACATCGCAGTCGCTCTTCGGCTAGTCGCAACTTGGTCGAGAAGACGTGACCGCAGTGGACACACCACTGCAGATCGGCCGGACCGATCTGGTGTCGGCAGGCGGCACACAGCAGGACGGGTCGTCGGCCGAGGACCAGCGGCGTCTGGCAGAGCGCGCACGACGGGGGCAGCAGCAGGTCGCCCGCCGTCTGACGCCATCGGCGCAGCCATTTGCTAGCACGAGTCGGCATGATAGCTATCGCACCCGGCGTGAATTCTAGCCATCGGCGATGGAAGGGCAAACGATCTTGACGTCGAGTGCTGGCAGCAAGTATCAGGGCCGCCATGACACTCGTCGATCGCTACGTACTGGCCATCTTCCTGCGGACGTTCGTGATTTGTTTCATCAGCGTCTCCGGGATGTTCATCATGGGCGACTTCGTGGGGCACATCGCGGAGTTTGTCCAGAGTGCGGGGACCGAATCGCTGGTCAGCGTAGTGTGGGACTTCTACGCCGCCCGGCTCCCCTGGCTGTTCGACATTCTGGGGAAGGTGGTCATCCTGGTCGCTGCCGCGTTCACGATTACGTGGATGCAGCGAAATAACGAATTAACGGCTTTGATGGCCGCTGGAATTTCGCGGTGGCGGGTCTTGCGCCCGGTGCTGCTAGCGGCAATCGTGTTGAGTGTTCTGGCGGGAGTCAGCCGCGAGCTGGTGTTGCCTCATTTGCGGGATTCGCTCGGCCGTGAGGCCCGAAACCTCAACGGCGACGCCTTGCGGACCGTCTCTCCGCTGCGGGATCTGTTTTCGGACATTCTGATCGGTGGGCGGCATACCATTAGCAAGGACCGGCGGATTGTGCAGCCGAACTTCATTCTGCCGTCGAACATGTCAGCTTACGGCACGCGGATTCTGACCAATTACGGACTCTACATGGAGGCTGAAGCCCATCATCCGGCCGGGTATTGGCTGAGTGAAGTCCTGGAGCCTCAGCAGATTGACCAGCTGCCGTCGTATTCGATCAACGGCAAGCCGGTGATTATGACTCGCCGGGACTATCCCTGGCTGCAGCCGCAAACGTGTTTTGTGGCCACCGAGCTGCCGTTCGAGTTGTTGGACGGTGGAGCGGACTGGCGCAAGATGGCGGGGACTCCGGAGCTATTGCGGGGACTGGCCAATCCCAGCCTCGATTTTGGTGCGGCTGAGCTGTTGACGGTCCATGCTCGGGTCGTGCAGCCGCTGTTGGATGTGACCCTTTTGATGCTGGGCCTGCCGCTGATCATGGCGCGTGGATCGCGGGGGATTTTCGTCTCGATCGGCAGCGCTCTGTTGATGGTGGCCGCCTATTACATTGGTGTCGCCCTGTCGCACACGATGGGGCTGAATCTGTTTCTGTCGCCGATGATGGCAGCCTGGTTGCCGCTGTTTGTCTTCGTGCCGCTAGCAGCCTGGCTGGCCGACCCGCTCTTCGCCTGATGTCGCCTGACGCTCGCTGGCCGGGAAGTTGTCTTGACGTGAAGCCGGCTGGGGGGCTACTGTTCGCCGCGCCGATGCAAACGGCAGCTGGAACAGGCTTTGAGGTCCGCTTCAGAATTCAGCAAGGAACCCTTCGATGGCAACTCCGCAGTTCAGGGTCGATCGCCCCGCTCCCGTTCAGACGCCGGTCCCCTTGCTGGACGTGAATCGCGAGAACCAGGCCCTGGAAAATGAATTGATGGTCGCCCTGCAGGCCGTCTGCCGATCGGGCCGGTTCATCATGGGTCCTGACTGCGAGCAGCTGGAGAAGCGTCTGGCCGAGCTGACTTCGTCCCGTCACGCGATCGGCTGTGCGTCCGGCAGTGACGCCCTGTTGCTGGCCTTGATGGCGATGGACCTCAAGCCGGGTGACGAAGTGATTGTGCCGAGCTTCACGTTTTTTGCCACGGCCAGTGCGGTCTGGCGTCTGGGTGGCGTGCCGGTGTTTGTCGACATCGACCCGGAGACGTACAACGTCAGTCCTCAGCAGGTGGCCGCAGCGGTGACGGACCGGACGCGGGCGATCATACCGGTCCATCTGTTTGGCCAGTCGGCCGACATGGACGCGATGCTTGAGATTGCTAATCGCCACCACTTAACGATCATTGAAGACGCCGCTCAGGCGATCGGTGCAGCTTGGCGCGGTCGGCCGGTCGGTTCATGGGGCCACATGGCCTGCTTCAGTTTCTATCCGACCAAGAATCTGGGTGGATTCGGCGACGGCGGATTGGTCACGACCAGCGACGACCGTTTGGCCGAGCGGCTGAAGTTGTTGCGGGCCCATGGCATGCAGCCACGTTACTATCACCACGAAGTCGGGATCAACAGTCGGCTCGACACCTTGCAGGCGGCCGTCTTGAACGTGAAGCTGTCGCACCTTGATTCGTGGACCGCCGCACGTCAGGCCAACGCTCGGCGCTACGCGGAATCACTCGGAGCGATGCGTCACCTGGATGGCGCCATTCAGCTTCCGCGCGCGGCGGCTAGTGCGACGCATGTCTGGAACCAGTACACGATTCGCGTGATGAACGGCCGTCGCGATGCGTTGCGAACTCATCTGACTCAGCTGGGTATCGGTACTGAGATCTACTATCCCGTGCCATTGCACCAGCAGGTCTGTTTCCAGTCGCTCGGAACGCCCCGTCACGTGATGACGGAGACCGTGCGAGCGGCGGCCGAAGTACTGAGCTTGCCGATCTTCCCGACGATGACCGAATCGGAACAGCGAGCGGTGATCGCGGCGATCGATGGCTACTTTGCTCAGGCCATTCCGCAGCCGCACCTGTCCGCCGGTGCGATTCGACACCGCGCGGGGTGATTTACTTCGTCCTTGCCTGGCTGTCGCTGGTCTTGAGAGCCGCAGCCTCGGCTGGCTTGTCTTCACCGTCATCGAGTCGGAAGGGTTTCCGGGTCCGCAACTCGGCCGGTTGCCCTTCTTCGATGAGGTAGGCCTGGTTGATTTCGAGTCCGGTCACGACTTGGGTCTTGGAGTTCCGGCGTAAGTACTCGCGGATACAAGCACGCCGCGCCAGCCAGTGAGTTCCGCCAGCCGTACTCGGGGATACAAGCACGCCGCGCCAGCCAGTGGGTTCCGGCGTGAGTTGTTCACTTGCTTGCGCTGCGTGCTTGTGGGTTGTTCACTTGCTTGCGCTGCGTGCTTGTGGGTTGTTCACTTGCTTGCGCTGCGTGCTTGTGGGTTGTTCACTTGCTTGCGCTGCGTGCTTGTGAGTTACTCACTTGCTTGCGCTGCGTGCTTGTGAGTTACTCACTTGCTTGCGCTGCGTGCTTGTGAGTTGTTCACTTGCTTGCGCTGCGTGCTTGTGAGTTGTTCACTTGCTTGCGCTGCGTGCTTGTGGGTTGTTCACTTGCTTGCGCTGCGTGCTTGTGAGTTACTCACTTGCTTGCGCTGCGTGCTTGTGAGTCAAGCATATGTGGCGCTGTGCAGTTAGAGATCTGCCAGATCGGCGTCGACCATCATCTGCACCAGCTGTTCAAAGTTCACTTGGGGGACCCAGCCGAGTTCCTGGCGGGCTTTGGAGGCATCGCCGAGCAGGAGGTCGACTTCGGCGGGCCGGAAGTAGTGCGGGTCGACTTCGACCAGGACCTGACCGTCGGGTCCAATACCCTGCTCGCCGACGCCCGAGCCGCGCCAGGTCAGCGGGAGTCCGACGTAGCCGAAGGCCCGTTCGCAGAATTCCCTCACGGAATGAGTCTCACCGGTGGCGATCACATAGTCGTCCGGGATTTCCACTTGCAGCATCCGCCACATGGCTTCGACATAGTCTCCGGCGAAACCCCAGTCGCGCTGAGCGTCGAGGTTACCCAGATAGAGTCGTGACTGGCGTCCGCGGACGATGGCGGCCACCGCGCGGGTGATCTTGCGAGTCACAAACGTTTCGCCGCGCCGCGGAGACTCATGATTGAACAGAATTCCATTGACGGCGAACATGCCGTACGATTCGCGATAGTTTTTGGTGATGTAGAAGGCATAGGCCTTGGCCGCCGCATAGGGGCTGCGCGGATAGAACGGAGTCGTTTCTTTCTGCGGTGTCTCGACGACCTTGCCGTACAGCTCTGACGACGACGCCTGGTAGAAGCGGCAGGGGAGTTTCAAACCGCGGACGCTTTCCAGCAGCCGCAGCGCGCCAAGGCCAGTCACATTGCCCGTATACAGCGGAATCTCGAATGAGACTTTGACGTGCGACTGGGCTCCCAGATTGTAGATCTCGTCGGGCTCGATTTCCTTGAGCATCGTGCCGATGGAGGCTGAGTCGTCGAGGTCACCGTAGCAGAGCCGCAAGCGGACGTCCGGGACGTGCGGGTCCTGGTAGAGGTGATCGATGCGGTGGGTGTTGAAGGTCGACGCTCGGCGGATCATCCCCCAGACCAGATAGCCTTTGGACAGGAGGAGTTCGGCCAGGTAGGAGCCGTCTTGGCCGGTGATTCCCGTGATCAGGGCCCGTTTCCCGTTCAGTGGCGGCAAGTTGGCAAGATCAAACATGGCGGTCGGCTCGTTTCTGTCTGGGCTCAAGTCTGCTGTCTGTTCTCGGTACTGCGGCCGGCCAGCTGCCAAGCCGCTCGAATTCACCACCGGACACTCTGGCCGGCAGCCAACTGGTCGCACAACCACTGATAAGTCTGCTGGATCCCCGTTTCCAAATCGATGCGGTGATGCCAGCCGAGTGCATGGAGTCGGCTGACATCGAGCAGCTTCCGTGGCGTGCCATCGGGTTTGGAGCGATCGAAGACGATTCTCGCTTCCGGATAGACGACGCAGCGCACCAGATCGGCCAGCTCGGCGATCGATACATCCTGTCCGGTTCCGACGTTGATCGTTTCGCTTTGGTCGTAGTGCTCCATCAGGAACACGCACGCATCGGCCAGGTCGTCGGCGTGCAGAAATTCGCGGCGGGGCTGGCCCGAGCCCCACACGGTGACTTGCGATTCGCCGGCCAACTTGGCCGCGTGGAATTTTCTCAGCAGGGCGGGCAGCACGTGGGCGTCCTGCAGGTGGAAGTTGTCACCCGGGCCGTACAGGTTAGTCGGCATGGCCGAGATGAAATGGCAGCCGTACTGACGGCGGTAAGCCTGGCAGCTGAGCAGGCCGGAAATCTTCGCGATGGCGTAGGCGTCGTTGGTCGGTTCGAGGGGGCCGGTCAGGAGATATTCCTCGCGAATCGGCTGGGGACACTCGCGCGGATAGATGCAGCTCGAGCCCAGGTAGAGCAGTTTTTGGACGTTGGCGTGCCAGGCAGCGCGGAGCACTGTCAGGTGCATCATCGTATTGTCGAAGAGGAAGTCGACGGGGCGAGTATGATTCGCGTGGATCCCGCCGACGGTACCTGCCACGTGGTAGACATGAGTCGGGCGATTTTCGCTCATCCACGACTCGACCGCCGCCAGATCGCGCAGATCGACTTGGGATCGGTCCACCGTGAGCACCTGATCGGAATCGGCGGGCCGGGTCCGATGGAGGGCGCGCACGACGGCACCGCCCACCATGCCCCGATGCCCGGTCACGAAATGTATCTGGCCCACGAACCCTCTTTCCCAACTGGCATGCCGTCCGAAGCGGGAGTGTGGCGGCTAACCCCCATACTCGCACTATGCCCGCAGATCAGCGTGGCGACAAGCCGGAAAAACCTTGCCAATTGGTCGCTGAACGGGTTGAGTACTCGCCGTTCGGGCCCTGACGGCTCGGCCGCTTGTAACGTTCAGTCCGATCGTGCCAGTCCGGGGACTTCTGAGGCGCGACACCACTTGGGCGAAGCGGTCGACCAGACCCGCGATTCGGCCTTCAGTTCGCCCGATGCGTACAGCTCACGCAACCGCCGGAAGCTGATCGGCCCCAGCTTTTCACCATGGCAGATGCAGAACCAGTCGGCCTGCAGTGGCAGTTCGGGCGACGAACTGGCCAGCGTGTCGACCAGCTGGACGTAATCATTCGAACTGACTTCCCCCGGCGCCTTGGTTTTGGAAGGACTGCCCGTGGCCTGTGGCGGGCCGGACGGCTTGTGGCCGAAGAGATTCCCCAGGGAGAAGGCGGCTTTGAGCCCACTGTCCGACGCTGCACGGTGGGCGTCGGCCGCCGGTTTTGCCGCCGACGCTTGAGGTGCGCTGCCAACATGGGTTGGGTGGACTGGCTGAGCGGAATGGTTCTGCTGAACCGATCGAGGCGCTGAGGACACCGAGTGAGACGCAGCAGCATCGAAGAGCCCGTGGACGCGATAAGCGGGGACCCAGTCGCCCGTATCACCTTTGCGGACGAGGTCTTCGGGAGAGATCCGATGATGGCGAGCCAACTCCAGAAGTTCGGCCCCCGTGTGCGGTCCAAAGACCGTCCCCATCATCTGGTAATACCAGTGAGCTGACATACCGCACCTCCCGCTTCGAAGTTTGGTACCGCGGTGTTGTGTTACCGCCGTGTGGCTTGAGTTGGACTCCTCCTCATGTCTCGTGTTCCGGTGCCTCGTTCCACTGTCCGCCCCGCATTCTCGGCCATGGCAGGGGGGGAATGCAAGATAAAAATGGTGCGGCCGTCGAATTCCTCCTACTCCTACTCCTACTCCTACTCCTACTCGTACTCGTACTCGTACTCGTACTCGGACGGGGCGTATTGCAGTTCCAACAGTTCGCATCGACAGCAACTCAATGCACTCGACGGACTGACAGCGTGTCACAGGGCGGGTCGAGTACGAGTACCGCTGCGCTGAGTACGAGTACCGCTGCGCTGAGTACGAGTACCGCTGCGCTGAGTACGAGGGATCGGCTGCGCTAGACGGATTGCCGTTCAGCTGCCGTTAACGACCTCGAAGTTGGCCGTCGACCCCTCAGCCTGTTGGAACTCGATTTTCAGCTGCGAGCCTTCAGCGGCGGGGAGTTCCACGCGGAGGACGACTTGGTGGCGTCCGGTCGGCAGATCGGCCACGAAGTCCCGGCGGTCGCCAAAGGAATCGCTGTCGATCCACAGCTGATATCGCGCGCTGGAATCCACCAGACCGCGTATCTTGCCCGCCTGGCTGACTTCGATCTCACCTCGGAGGATCAGCACATTCTGAGAAGCCAGGCTGCGGAGTTCATCCAGCGGCAAGTAGCCCGAGACCATGCCGTAGGCGGCTTCCCAATGAGTCGGTTCGGCGCCGTAAACGAATTGCCGGAGGTGTTCGAGGTGGGGGATGTCCTGAGTCAGTTCGGCCGGTGGTTGCCGCAAGACCCTCCAGCGCTGGAGGGTCTTCGCCTGCAGGATGCCGTACGGACCGGGCTTACCGAGTTCTGAGACGAACCGGGCGAGGTCGAGCAGTTCATCGCGAGTCAGGAACTTGGTCAGCCCTTGGGGCATCAGCGACGGACCCTCGGATTCCTCGTCGATGTCGGCCACCGGGATCGTCAGCTGCTGGCCATTGGCATCCCGAACGTGGACTCGGACATCATCGCGATCGATGACGACGCCGGTCAACACTTGACCATCGGCGAGGATAAAGACCCGCGTGACGAACTGTTCTTTGATAGCCAGATTGGGATTCAGGATCGAGTTGACGATGTAATCGACGGGCGACGATCCGCCGACCGCACTCAGCTCGGGTCCGACCTGGCCACCAGCTCGGCTGACGCTATGGCACTTCATACAATTCAGGTCTTTGCGGCGGAAGATCTTTTCGCCGCGGGCCGGGTCGCCCAGGCGATTCACGTCGGCCACGATCTGAGCGGTCTCTTCGGGGGTTGGAGGTGGCGTGTCGGTGGCAATGCCGGCCGCCTTGCTCAAGACCTCAGAAAGTGCCGCGTCGCTGCGCCCGACGGAATACATATACCGCAGGGCTCGTTTGGCCGAATCCGCGGGCAGGGGATGATCGGCGAGTGCCTTGGCGAGTGCGTCGGGGCCCCCTTTGCGCTGCAGGAAGGCGTCCATCAGTGCATCCGGCGCATCGGACGTACCGGCCGAGGCGAGGACTTTAGCCGCTCGGTCGGACGCAGCTGCCAGGTCGAAGCCGACCAGGCCGGCGGCAGCCATCAGGCGAACCGCATAATCGGCTTGGCCGTCGGCGAGCTGTTCGAGGGTCTGACGGCTGTCGGGTGTCCCGATTTCAACCAGTCCGGCGATAGCCGCTCGTCGCAGCTGGTCGCTGGTGTCGGCGGCGATGGCCAGTCGTTGCAGGGCCGGGGCGATCGAAGCATCTTTCCAGGCCGAGGCCAATTCGATGGCCGCTTGTTGCAGTGCGGCGTCGGCAGCTTGTCCGTCGTTGGTGCCGATCAGCCGTTCGATACCGGTGAGATCACCGGCTGGCCGGACCTTGCGGGTCTCGGCGGCATCGGTGAGCCACTGCACGGCCTGCCGTCGCACTTCGGGCGAAAACTTCTGCGGATCAAGCACTCGGTCGAAGACCACGCGCAGATCGTTCTCATTGCCGCGATTGCAGATCATCTCAACGACGTTCGGCACGCGTTCGGCCGGGAGCCGTCCGCTTTCGAAGAGCTTCATCAGCGGCCCGACGGCGCTGGACCCTTGCCCACCGGCCGGCTCGGCGCTCACCACCGGCCGCTCGGCGATCAACAACAGGCCGGCGGCCAGCGCCAGTTGAACCACCCACAACGGACACGAGCGCGCTGGCCCGCGCGACGGCAAATTCACTGCGATCATGGTCATCGACTTGCTACGACTTCTGGAATGCCTTGATACGCCGATCCAGAGTCTTGTTCGTCTCGTCCAGCGTGTGCTTGATGTAATCGTCCTGCGGATGGATCAGCGATTCGACGACGATTTCGGCCGCCTTCTCAGCATCCGCGCCATCGAAGAAGCTCAACGCCCAAATCGCCTGCAGCCGCACGCGCGGATGTTCGTCGTTGACTTGGGTGCGGAGCAATTCGAGGACGTTGGGGACTCGGTCCCGCCAGTAGGTCAGAACTCGAGTGGCCGCCGCTCTGGAGTGGAAATCGGGCGAGCGGAGGACCTTCTCCAGCAGCTGAGTGTCGACCACGTTGTGGCTCTGGTGGAGCCACAGGCCTTCGAGCACGTGGTGTTCGTAGTCGACATCCTTCGGATCGAGAGCCGCGATCCACTTGTCGGCTGCCGGGATCACTTCGCTGGTCGGCCGGCCCGAGAGTTCAATGCGAGCCCGATAGCGGACGCGATCGTCCTTCGCTTTCAGCAGATCGAGCAGCTGCGAGATCTGCTGGCCATGGACGGGGACCGGCTTGAGGAGTTCTCGATCGGCCATCCGCACGCGATAGACACGACCATGGTCCTGATCACGGCTGGGATCACGCAGGTTGTGCTGCATGTGGCCGATGATCGTGTTGTGCCAGTCGGTGAAGTAGATGGCTCCATCCGGACCGACCTCAACATCGGCCGGTCGGAAGTTCGGGTCCTCTGAGGAAACAATCGGTTCGACTTCGGTTCCGACAAAACTCGAGTCCTGGTCCTGCACCTTGTAGTTCAGAATTCCCTGGAAACCGATCACGTTGTTGACCAGCAGGTTCCCTTGCAGCTCGGCCGGGAAGTGGCTGCTGCTGAGGATCTCGACGCCCGAGCAAGGGCGAGTCCGCCGCTCGTACAGCACGGGCGGTCGGCCATGCTTGTTCGGGAAATCGATATCGCCCGAGAAGAGGAGCGCGTGGTAGGGATCCGAGCCGGTACCGTCGTAGACGAAGTCCTGGCCCCAGCGGTCGAAGACGTGTCCGTGCGGATTGGCAAACCCATACGACACGTAAACGTCAAACTTGCTGGTCCGCGGTTCGTACCGGAAGACAGCTCCGTTGGCCACTCGGCGAGGCGCTCCCCAAGGAGTTTCCACCTGCGAGTGATGGAAGGTCCCTTCCTGGAAGTAGAGGGCACCGCCCGGGTCGAAGGTGAAGCTATTGGCCGTATGGTGAGTGTCGGCTGTGTCGAGCCCATGGACAACGCGTTCCTTGATGTCGTACTTGTCATCGCCATCGGTGTCCTGCAGGAACCAGATGTCCGGTCCTTGAGCGACGTAGACACCGTTCGCCCAGAACTCGAATCCGGTCGGATTGTGCAGATCGCCAGCGAACGTCGTGCATTTGTCAGCACGGCCGTCTCCGGTGGTGTCTTCCAGAATCAGCAGCTTGTCGTTCATCGGTTCGGTCGGCTTCCAGTGAGGATAGGTCCGCCAAGCGGCTACCCACAGGCGACCTTTGGTATCAAAGGCCATCTGCACCGGATTGACCAGTTCGGGGAACATGCTTTCGTCCGCAAACAGCTCGACCTTCATCCCCTGCGCGACGGTCATCATCTTCAGAGCGTCCTGGCCGCTGACATAGGCATGCTTGCCCCCTTCGAGCGTACCGGGCTTGTTCGAAATCACGGGAATGAACTCGGGGAGATTGCTGTCGTCGGCTTTGGCCGGTTTCCCCTGAGCCAAGCCCCAGATCACCACATCGCGGTTAGCCGTGATGCGGTCGATGGCATCGAGTTCTCGCTGGAGGACTGAGTAGTTCGAGAGACCTTCGCCGTAACCACCCGGTCCTTCCGAGAACTTCAAGAAGGCTCGGTCGCCGAACGTTGAGTAACCGTCGGTCGCCCGGTAACGCTGGAACCAGTAATCGTTCTTCTCCAGCACGGCGGCGCGGAGCGGCTCGAGCTTCTTGACGTCCGCCGGCGCGGCAGTTCCGAACAGGCCCTGGTAGGCGATCTTCGCCAGCTCCAGGTCGCCGGCCTGATTCATGTGGATGCCGTTGATCGTCCACGGCTGAGTCTTCTTGGCCAGAGCGGCCTGGCCAGGTGTGAAGAGATCGACGTACTGGACCTTGGCTTCGCGAGCGACCTCGGCGAGCGCATCGGAATAGGCCTTCTGGCGCGCGTTGGTGGCTTCGATCTGTTCGCGGCTGGGAAGATTCGGGTTGTCGATCAGCTCTTGCGGGAACGGTCCGAAGAGGACCAGCCGCGGGGCCGATTTTCCGTTGTACTTCTGAGCCAGCGTGTGTTCGATGAACTCCTTCGCGTTCTGCTTGAACTGCGCCAGCCCCTCATCGCCGGCGAACGATTCGTTGTAGCCATAAAAGGCAAAGATCACATCGGCCTTGGTATTGGTGTTTTCAAAGCGGTTGGCCAGGACCTTGCCTTCGTCCCGTTTGGAGAGCTTGTCGGGTTGAGGGACGGGGGCCGAACCGGCCAGCCATTCGTCCTGGGAACCGAACGACATGGAACGCATCCGTTTGTTGGCGTCCTGCCAGCCGTTGATCTCATCACCGCTCATCGCCAGGTTCCGGAACACCAGCTGGTGCTCGGGGAATCGAGCGTGGATCAGTGTCTCGAGCCAGCCATGATGCTGCATCCGTTCGGCCAGACCGTTGCCGAGCAGGCAGATGTGGTCACCCTTGTGCAGCTCGAGGGGTTGAGCCGACGCGGTCAGCGTGGCGGAAACGAGGACGATCCACAGGGCCAGCAGACGTTTCATGCAAGACTCCCAGTTCACATTTCACAACAGGTGCGAATCAACTGTTCGCAGGGGGTGGGTCCATTCGTCCCGGGCCGGGCCAACTGATGTCAACGCGAAATCACCTGACAGACCGGCCGGACAGGCGGGACACCTATTGTCGCCACTGGAAAAGGGCGTAGCAACTGGGAGGCGAGGGAAAACGGGGAAGACCGGCCGGGGGGGCCGTCGAGGCGGTGAGTCGGGTTTCCCAAGTGGTGGCGGGGGCGGAAGCTGCTGTAAAGGCCCGTGAGGCAGACTCGATGCGTCCGGCCCCCGGCCACCAGGGAAGGTTCCTGAGGGTCAATCGTCGTAGGAGCTCGAGCGGAACCAATCGTCGCTGACGCACCGTTCTCCGGCGCGGCCAATTTCGTCGAGGCTGCGGCGCTGGCCGACGGTGTGCCAGGCGCTGACTTCACGCAGTTCGGGCATGATTTCGACCAGCTGGTCGACCAGCATGCTGGTCAGCCGCTGGACCCGCTTGGATTCGGCCAGTTCGCCGATAGCGGCGGCCGTTTTCATCAGCCGGACCAACCGGGCTCGGTCAAGCACCGGGCGGGAGAGAGCCGGGCTGGGGTCTTCCAGCAGGTCGCTCAGCGGCACTTCCAGCACTTCCTGCCAAGCCCGCAGGTCGCTGATCTTCAGATCGGACATCTCGTTTTCCTGCATCCGGACGGTCGGCATGTCTTTGCGCATTTGCCGAGCGGCGGTGCGCAGCGACACGCCCTGTTCCTGCCGTACTGTGGAGATGCGGTGGAGTCGGGTGCCCTGGGGAGTCGTGGACGGACGTTGAGGTTGAGGAGGTGTGGCGGCGGAATTGTTCCAGGCCAGAGTGTCATCGACGGTTGCCATGAGAAAAGCCCTTCCCTTTGTCGAACCAGACCGCTGAGAACCAGCGGAAAAGATGAGGTTGCAAGCTGCCCCTCCGGGGAGCGTTCCTTTTGTTCCTGGCCCGGAACTTCCCCTTCAGTCAGACCGCAGAACACTTGCCGATTCTGCGACTATCTGAAAGCTGAAACGGAGGTCTGGGGGCCAAGTACTCAGAAAACTCTGCGGACCTGACAAAATCGTGTCGAGGTCGTTGAGCTGACTGGAGAACGCCTTTCGCGGAAAAACAACTACCGGCACCGGAAGACGTCTGCGTCAGACGCCCTTGCCCCCGTCGTGACGGCGTGGACTGGGTGCGGCCAGCGTCAGCATTCCTTCGCTGCGTGATTGGCCACCGTGACAGAGTGCCTGGCCCGGCCACTCATGTCATTGGCCTAAGTTTACGCGGAGTCGTGGTAACGGGCAAGCCATCGGCGGCCCGGCTGCGTACAGGATGCATGACGACGGCGTTTGTTGTCGCCGATGTCGGCCCTCGGCGGGGCGGCGGACGAGCCGGACTGGTGGCACTGACAGCTCCGGTCATGCCGGCTCGACCGGTTGCTCGGCCTGGTCGGCCGCGGGGGTCCCATTTCCGGCCAGTCGGACTCGCCCCGGCTGGGACCGGTCGGCAGGCAAACTGTATGATCTATCCAGAGGGCAGATGCGGAACGCCCGGTATTCGCCGGCCGCGGCGATCCCCAGGGGACGGCAATGGGTCAGGAAAAGCAAGGCCGGTATCTGACGGCACCCGTCTTATTTCGACTGTGTGCTGACGCAGTCCTGTTGCAGATTGCGCTGATCACAGCTCTGGTGATCCGCTTTGCCCTGGTCGTGCTGCTGCAGAATCCGCAAAGCGCCAACGAGCTGTTGCTCAGGTACTTGCGGTTCTATGCCTTCGGCGCCATCCCAATCACGGTGCTCTGCCTCGGTTTCTTCCTGGCGATCGGGTTCTATCACCGCGGTCGCTACTATCAGGCTCGTTACAAAATCCTGCAGGTATTCCAGGCCACGACGTTCGCCTTTCTGGCCTTTGGGTTCCTGTCGTTCATGTTCGGCAATGGTTCGTTCGGGTTTGCCCGGATCGGACTGGTGATCGGCTGGGTGTTGAGCAATCTGCTGCTGATCGCCGCTCGGGTCTGGAACCAGTACTGGCAACAGAAGGGCCGCCATCAGGCGGACAGTTCGTCCACTGCGGCCGGAAGTCAACGCTCGGCGGGGACCGTGCTGGTCATCGGCGGCGCCGGCTACATCGGCTCGGCACTCATCCCACTACTGCTCAAAAACGGACACCGCGTCCGAGTCCTCGACATGATGCTCTTCGGCCGCTTACCGCTGGCCGAATGCCAGGACCATCCGCAGCTGGAAATTGTCGAAGGCGACTTCCGACACATCAACAATATCGTCCGGGCGCTCAAGGACGTCGACACGGTTGTCCACCTGGGGGCCATCGTCGGCGACCCGGCCTGCAATCTCGACGAGAGCCTGACGATTGACATCAACCTGTCGGCGACGCGGATGATTGCCGAACTGGCTCGGACTCACGGCGTGCGACGATTTCTCTTCGCTAGCACCTGTTCGGTCTATGGCGCCAGCCCCGATCTGCTGGACGAGCGGAGCGAATCGAAGCCGGTCGGGATCTACGGCGACACGAAACTGGCTTCGGAGAAAGTGCTGCTGGAAATGAGCAGCCACGATTTCGCGGTCACCGTGCTCCGTTTCGCCACCATCTTCGGGCTCTCGGGCCGCACTCGGTTCGATCTGGTGGTGAACCTGCTGACCGCCAAGGCTCGAGTCGATGGCGAAATCACCGTCTTCAGCGGCCAGCAGTGGCGGCCCTTTGTGCACGTGGAAGACGCGGCTCGAGCGATCGTCATGTCGATCGAAGCGCCGGTGACCACGGTCGAAGGCCAGATTTTCAACGTCGGCGACAACGAGCTGAATTACCGCATCACCGAGATCGGCGAACTGATCCACCGTCAAGTTCCTGAGGCCAAGCTGACCGTTTCCGAAGATATCCACGACCGCCGCAACTATCGCGTCGATTTCACCAAGATCCGCGATGCACTCGGCTATCGCACGCAATGGACCGTGGAACAAGGAGTCGCTCAAGTGCTGGCCGCCATCGATTCCGGCAAAGTCGCCGACTACCGCGACGCTCAGTACAGCAACGTCAAGCTGCTGAGCGTCGAGGGGACCGCTCAGCTGGAACGAGACCGCTGGGCTCGGGAGCTGATTCGCGACATCCAGACCAACTGAACGTCATCCGGGGCGGGCCCATCAAGCGCGGACTTACGGAGCGCGGACTTACGGAGCGCGGACTTACGGAGCGCGGACTTACGGAGCGCGGACCTATCGAGCGATGAATTTTTACTGCCGAGTACCCAAGCGACTGCTCGACCTGGCCATCGCCGTGCCGGCGGCCGTAGTGGCTGCGCCCGTGATCGCGCTGGTCGGGCTGCTGATCCGCTGGCAAATGGGCTCCCCGGTCCTGTTTCGGCAGCAGCGGGCCGGGTACCTGGGCGAGCCGTTCTACATTTACAAGTTTCGCACGATGCTCAACACTCGCGACGCCCAAGGAGTGCTGCTGCCTGACGAACAACGTCTGACTCGACTCGGCAGCTGGCTCCGCCGGCTCAGCCTCGACGAACTCCCCCAGCTCTGGAACGTCCTGTGGGGTGAGATGAGTCTGGTGGGGCCGCGACCGCTGTTGATGCAGTATTTGCCGCGATATTCGCCCGAACAGGCGCGGCGGCACCTGGTCCGGCCCGGCATCACCGGCTGGGCTCAGGTCAACGGCCGCAACGCGCTGACTTGGCCCGAAAAGTTTCGGCTGGATGTGTGGTACGTCGATCATGTCAGCTACTGGGTCGATCTGAAAGTGCTGGCCCTGACCGCCTGGCGCGTGGTGCGACGGGACGGGATCAGCAGCAACGAGCATGTGACGATGCCCGAGTTCATGGGAAACTGACCGACGAGGGGAACGAACCGCCTATGGGTGCTCCGAACAACATGGCCGCCGAAGTGGCTGCCGTCATCGACCAGGTACTGCGGGATTCCGGACGCTCGGTCCGAGCCTGGCGGCCGGAAGAATCGCTGATGGGCGACATCGGTCTCGATTCGCTCGACCTGGCAGTGGTCGTCGTGCAGCTCGAGCAGCGAGTGGGCGTCGATCCGTTTCGCAGCGGGTCGGGGGGCGTCCGTACCTTTGGCGATTTTGTCGCCCGGTACGAATCGGCCCGTGAACAAGCCGCCGGTGCTGGCGATGCGGGAGGGAAGTAGATGGCCGTAGATCGGCAGGTGATTATCGTCACCGGCGGGACCCGCGGGCTGGGCGGAGCGCTGGTCGACCGGCTGCTCGAGAAAGGCCACGCCGTGTCGACCTGCGGTCGGTCGCGCACGCCCCTGGTCGATCAGTGGGAAGCCGCTCATGCCGATTCCGGTCGATTCCATTTTGCGGCTGTCGATCTGTCGCGTGCCGAGTCGATTCCCGATTATGTCCGGCAGGTCCATGACCGCTTCGGCCGCATCGACGTGCTGATCAACAACGCGGCCATCGCTCATGACGGAGTCCTGGCGCTGGAAACCGAGGACCGCATCGCCCAGATGCTGCAGGTCAATCTCCAGGCCGCCGTGCTGATGGCCAAACACTGCTCCCGCTGGATGCTGGTCCAACGTCACGGTGTGATCATCAACGTCTCGTCGATCATCGCTCAGCGAGGTTTTTCGGGTCTGGCCGTCTACGCGTCGACCAAGTCGGCACTGGAAGGGCTGACCCGAGCCCTGGCCCGTGAGATGGGGGCTCGCGGGATCCGCGTCAATGCCATCGCTCCGGGTTACCTCGATACAGAGATGTCGGCCAGCCTCGAAGGGGCACAGCGACAGCAGATCATCCGCCGCACTCCCTTGGGACGGCTCGGCACAGTCGACGATGTCGTTCCCTGCGTGGAGTTCCTGATTTCGCCCGGCGCCGGATTCATCACCGGCCAGGTCATCACCATCGATGGAGGCTCAACCGTCTGATGCTCGACCTCGTGATTGTCGGAGCCGGCGGGTTCGCTCGGGAACTGGCCACCATGCTGTGGGACGTCTTTTCGCCCGATGAATATCGGCTCAAGGGATTCCTGGGCCGAGCGTCCGATACGGCGGCCACACCGACCGCTTCACCCCTGCTGGCCGACCCGCTCGACTACCAGCCCGCTCGCAACGATCGACTCTTGCTGGCCATCGGCGCCATCCCGGCCCGCGTCCAGCTGGTGCAGCGGCTGACTGAGTCGGGTGGCGAGTTCGTGTCGTTTGTCCATCCGCGTGCTTATATCGCACCGACGGCCGAGATCGGTACGGGCGCGGTGATTTTTCCGATGGCCATGGTCTCCAATGCGGCACGGCTGGAACCTCACGTCCACCTGAACTACTACGCCGGTGTCGGCCACGATTGCCATGTCGGCGAATACTCGCTCTTGGCGCCGTACGCCACGATCAACGGATTTTGCCATCTCGAACCCGAGGTCTACATGGCGACGCATTCGACCGTGGTCCCCGGCCGGCACCTGGGACGCGGTTCGAAGGTCAGTGCCAATTCGGCCGTGATGCGGGACGTGCCGGCCGGCAGCTTTGTGTTTGGCGTTCCCGGACGCGTCGTGCCGCAGTGGCAGCAATAGGGCCCGCAGAGAGTCGGACGCAGCGGTGGTCGACGCAGCGGTGGTCGACGCAGCGGTGGTCGATCGGCTGAAAGGTCAAGGAGGTGAGTTTGGGGCGATTGGGCTGGCTGTAGTGCTTGTAGCGACCGATCGGAGAGGGAACCGTGTCGGGGGAAGGGCCGGTCACCTCGGACTGGCGGGAATCGCACCATATGTTACATCAAGGGTCTGCGCACGCGCTGCGGTCGGGCAGAGGAGCCCGATTGGCGGGGAGCTCACTGGAAGGTGAGTTCGCTGGTGTGGCTGGTGCGGATCGACGGGGTTAGGGACTGAATTCATGTCGAAGTTGCGGACGTTGCTGGTGTTTGGGACGCGACCGGAGGCCATCAAGATGGCGCCGGTTGTGCGTGAATGCCAGGAGCGGCTGGATCAGATTGAGCCGATTGTCTGTCTGACTGGGCAGCATCGCGAGATGTTGCAGCAGGTGACGGACTATTTCCAGATCCGAGCCGACGTGAATCTGGATTTGATGAAGCCGAATCAGACATTGGCTTCGCTGACGGCCGACTGCTTGACGGGTCTGGACCGAGTGATGGCCGAGACTCAGCCGCACTGTGTGGTGGTGCAGGGCGACACGACGACGGTGATGGCCGGGTCGCTGGCCGCTTTTTATCGGCGGATACCGTTGGTGCACGTGGAGGCCGGTCTGCGGACGGGTAACTTATATGCCCCGTGGCCGGAAGAGCTGAATCGTCGGATTACGGGGATCTCAGCCGCGTTGCATTGCGCACCGACTCGGCGATCGGCCGAGAATCTGTTGCGTGAGGGGAGTGCGCCGGAGACGGTGCATGTGACGGGTAACACGGTGATTGACGCGTTGTTATGGGCGGTCAATCACGAGCGGGCTCAGAGCGGCAAGTGGGAATCTCGCTATGCCGAGCTGGTGGGTCGGCGTTACGTGCTGATTACCGGCCATCGCCGCGAGAACTTTGGTGGCGGATTCCAGGCGATTTGCGAAGGGATTGCCGAGCTGGCCGGACGGTTCCCGGACGTGGCGTTTGTCTATCCGGTCCATCTGAATCCGAACGTGCAGGAGCCCGTTCATCGGTTGTTGGGCGGTTTTGCCAACGTCCGCTTGATCGCTCCGGTCCCTTATCCCGAATTCGTGTGGTTGATGGACCAGAGCACGCTGATTTTGAGCGATTCAGGAGGGGTGCAGGAGGAAGCCCCGTCGCTGCGCAAGCCGGTGCTGGTGATGCGCGAAACGACGGAGCGGCCCGAGGCGCTGGAAGCTGGCGCGGTTGAGCTGGTCGGGACATCCAAGCAGCGCATTGTGGACCGGGTGACGGTCCTTTTGACGGATAGTTCAGAATACGCTAAGCATCAGATAGACCAGAATCCTTACGGTGACGGCCAAGCGGCCCGGCGGATTGTGGATCTGATGCTGGCACAGAGGTGGCACTGATCATGACACTCGAATTGAAGGCGGAGACGGACATGCAGACAGGATTTCAGCCATCTCAGACGACCGTCTGTGTCGTGGGACTGGGGTATATCGGCTTGCCGACCGCCAGTGTCCTGGCCACGCGAGGGTTCCACGTTTTCGGCGTCGACGTGCGGCCCGATGTCGTTGAGACGATCAATCAGGGCCGGATTCACATTGTGGAGCCGGACCTCGACATCCTGGTTCGCTCCGCGGTGAACAGTGGCCAGCTGAAGGCTCGGCACGAACCGTGTGAGGCCGATGTTTATATCCTGTGCGTGCCGACGCCGTTCCACGAAGATCGTTCGCCCGATCTGTCGTACGTCGAACAGGCGTCGCGCGCGATCAAGCCTTATGTGCGAGCCGGCGCGCTGATCATTCTTGAATCGACCAGCCCTCCTCGAACCACCGAGAACGTGGTGCTGAAGGAAGCGATTCCCGATGGGTTGGTAGTCGGCAAGGACGTCTTTGTCGCCCATTGTCCCGAACGCGTTTTGCCGGGCCGCATTCTGCTGGAAGTGGTGCAGAACGACCGAGTCGTGGGCGGTATCACGCCGAGCTGCATGGAGAAGGCCAAGCAGTTCTACGAGACGTTCGTCAACGGCCAGGTGTTGGGGACTTCGGCCGTGTCGGCTGAGATCACCAAGCTGGTCGAGAATTCCTACCGCGACGTCAACATCGCCTTCGCCAACGAACTGTCGATGCTCGCTGAACGCTTTGATGTCGATGTGTGGGAGATCATTGAGCTGGCCAATCGGCATCCGCGCGTGAACATTCTCACTCCGGGACCTGGCGTGGGCGGGCACTGCATCAGTGTCGATCCGTGGTTCCTGGTCCATGCGGCGCCGGATATCACTCGGCTGATCCGCACCGCTCGGGAAGTGAACGATTCCAAGCCGCACCACGTGGTGCGCCAGGTGCTGAAGCTGGCCGAGGAATTCGCGGCGCCCAAGATCGGCTGCCTGGGGATCACGTATAAGGCCGACGTCGACGATCTGCGTGAAAGCCCGTCGCTGGATATCGTCCGCGAGCTGCGGAGCCAGGATGTCGGTGAAATCCTGGTCTGCGATCCGCACGTCGACAGCCGTCGGTGGACCGAGTTCCCGATGGCGTCGCTGCAGGATGTCCTGGAGAAGTGCAATATCCTGGTCCTGCTGACCGATCATCGCCAGTTCAAGTCGATTCCGCGGCGGATCCTGCAGCAGAAAGTGCTGGTCGATACCCGCGGCATCTGGCGGTAATCGCCCGCCCGTCCTCAGCCGTCCCCGGGGAAACAGCCACAGGGGACCGGTCATGAGCCGGGTGCCCTGCTGGCGGGGGGGCGCCCATCGCCGTGATGCTTTCACTGGACAGAGCCCTGGATTGTTGCGACAATCGGAAACGGGGGCGTACAGGCGAAGTTTCACCGGAAGGCACGGCGTATGTCGGGACAGATCAAGCGGGCGGGTGAGCTGCGGAGGTTGACGCGGGCCTCGCGGCGTGCGAGTGGTTTTACCTTGGTCGAGCTGCTGGCGGTGATCGCCATCATCGGCATTCTGGTCGGCATCTTGATTCCGGCACTCAGTTCTGTCCGCTCCAATGCGTTGCGGGCACAGTGTCAGTCGAATCAGAAGAACGTCGGCGACGCGATGATGCAGTTCGCGTTGAAGAAGGACCGCTTCCCGGGCCAGTTTGAAACGATGGGCCAGCAGGATCTGACCTGGTTCGGCACTTTGCTGTCGATCCTGGGCTCAGAGACTCAAGCCGACATGGTCAAGAAGGGGAACTACGGGTACGTCCAGTACATGAGCATTGCGGTCTGTCCGGTGGATTCGGTGGACCGTAACACGGCCGCGCTTAGCTATGCGGCGAACACGGGTGTCTTCAATCCGGTCAACAATCCGCTGGACACTTCGGCCAACGGGCTGTGCCATGATTTGCGGTCGCTTGGTTCAAAGAACTACGTCACCATCCAGGACGTTCGCGACGGTCAGTCGCAGACGATCATGCTGTCAGAGAACATTAACGCTGCCGTGTGGGCGCTCCCCGGCGGCAAGACCTCGCAGCTGAAAGAAGGCCATGTCGGCATCACTTGGCCTTGGGATTCGAACAAGTGGATCGGCATCAGCTTCAACATGACCAACGCTCCTGATACAGGCTTGGCGGAAGAGTTTGCCAGGCCATCGAGCTACCACCCGCGCGGAGGTGTCAACGTCGCCTTCGCCGATGGGCATTCGATCTTCATGAGCCCCGATATCAGCCGCGAGGTCTACGGCCAGCTGATGTCGCCCAACGGGGCCCGGACTTCGATCCCCTGGAGCAAGAATGCCAATCTGAAGTTCCAGCTCGGCACGCTGACTGAGAACATGTACACCGATTGATCCGACTCGGATTCACCGAGCGGATTCTGCATTCTTTCAACACCTGCACGTACGCCGGCACCTACATCGGCAGGCAGCTCGACAGCGAGTCGGTTGTCTATCAGTACGGGTATCGGTGCTGTCATGTACGGCTGGCGAGGTTCGTGGCGAGGGATCCGAGAGGGCGATACGTTGAACGTCCATTCACTCTATGAAATCGGCTCTTCGACAGGATCTGTGGGTAGTTGTCTGTCTCTCTTAGTCGGCCAGAGTCATTCAGCTCGGCGATTCTGGCGAGTTGCGAACTGACAAGCCGCCGAAATTTCTCGTAGCGAGTCGAGGTGATGTCGTCAACCAGAGACAGCTTACCGGCTCGTCGCTCCCTCTGCCTCTGCCATCGATCGCTCGCCACCTGGGCCCCGCCAAAGTCGTGGGGCTGGTGGGCCGGCAGGTGATGGCGACTTGATTGCCCCACCGACTTTGGGGGGCCTCCCGGTTATGGCGAAGCGACCGACGGCGACGGCGACGGGAATGGGGCAGGAAGCGCGGAGCCAGCCCCTTGTGCGAAAGAACACGGAAAGGGTCCCCGCTCGTGACCGGCGGTCGTCTTCCGGCGGCATTTTGGTGAACGAAATGCTGAACTTGCTGACGGTCCACAGGGTTCACCTCCGTGGCTTGGCAGGCTACGCCGACCTTACACGCGACTCGACTCTGTGCGCGTAGCGTCTATCGCTCATTGGCCGTCGGAATTCCGTCTCCAAGCGAGTGGTCGAGCCCCGTTTCACCTTCCCGTCACCGTCGCCGTCCGTCGCTTCGCCCGAGAGCCGCAGGTCCCCCACAGTCTGTGGGCGAGCCAAACGACAAGTATTTCAGAATCGAGCTCGCCGAGCCCACGACTGTGGCGGGGCCAGAGGCAGGGCGAGTGACGACGGTCGACGAAGGGAAGGGGAAAGCGGGGCGGCCCCCCGTGCCCCACCTTTCCGGAGCCCGAGCCTGACAGAGCGCGGTGTCAGTGTCATGAAGGCATGCGATTCTCGCTGCGACTCAATAAAGAACGCTTACCTAACTGCGCGATCGATGTTTACCCCGAAACTCATTCCAGAGTGGAGTTCCGTCGCGGACCGCTCGATGGGTTAATCAGGTGACCCGAGAATTAATTGTGAAGTTGTTGGCGGCGAGTCTCCAGTCCCATCCAAAGCAGACGGTGAATAGCGACGACCCACCGCAAAACGGTCGTATTCGCGTGAAGCGACTCGTGGTGCGATGACCGGGCACATAGCCGAGCCAGCGCATGGGCATCTGCTTACAAGCCGGACAACGCGGCAACGTTTCGTTGACTTGCGCATCGTCTTCACGGTCGGTCAGCTCGTCTTCGCCGTCGCGCACGATGTCAGCGGAAAAGGGCTCTGATTCGGAACTCGATGAGTTTTCAGGCAAGCTCGTAGCAGCCACGGGGACCCCCAAGAGTTCGCCTCAATGAGCCAGCTGGACCCTGGCACCGGCCGGCATACAGTCCGCCGCGACCGGATCATCACCATGCCCTTCGGCGGAATGTGCTGCACTCACAGCCGCACAAACTCGATCATCAGTCTACAAGCACGACGCGCCAGCGAGTGAGTGGGAATTGGAATGGGAATGGGAATGGATTGGAATTGGAATGGATTGGAATGGAATTGGAATGAACTCACGACGAAACTCAGAAACTCAGAAACTCGAAAACTCGAAAACTCACTCGCTGGCGCGTCGTGCTTGTAGCTTCGCGTCGTGTAGCTGTCCAGTCACGAAAACCAGTGGGGCGAGCCGTGTCTTATCCCTACTTTTTCGCCCGGTTCTTGGCTTGAGCTTCATTCGCCTTGGCTTGCTGGCGGAGTTGGTCCAGCTGAACGAGCAATCCATCATCGGGAACGGTCAGGAGTTTGGCTTGAGCCGTTTCGATCAGCGCCAGGGCGACGGTCGGATGTTGGTGGGCGAGCAGATTCTCGGACATTCGCACAGCCTGGCTGATCGCCGCTCGCCGGCCCTGGTCGTCTTCGACCTTGGCATAGGCTCGTTCCCAGGTCTGAGCGTAGGTGAGAGGTGAGACGGGAATGGCATATCGGTCGGCCATCGCATCCACGGCCGCAAACGCCGTGTCGACCGAACCGAGATGGCAGCCGATTTTGACGACCTGTTCCAGCAGGGCATAGCGTTGGGCTTCTGGCTGATCGGGCGCAGCTGCCGTCTCGAGCATTTCCTGAGCCATCTGCATCTGTCCGGCCGGATCGAGCTGAGTGAATCGGTTGCCGTAGGTCGTCTTGATCTGTTGGCGAGCCTCAGTCAATTCGCGACGCGGCGGGACGGGGATTCGATTGTCGGACGGTTGACCGTCAGGCGCCGTAGGATCTGTTGCCGTGGGATCTGTTGCCGTGGGATCTGTTGCCGTGGTCCAGGCCGCCTCACGGCTCAAGCTGCCGACGGGGAGCCCTTGCTGTTCGGCTGCCTGGAACAGGACCCGCGCCATGCGTGGATCGCCGGTCCGGTCGGTGGCCCAGAAGCTGGCCAGGGCCAGCAGAAACGGAGCGCCCTGAGACTGGAGGTCGCGACGAGCGACGGCGGCCACCAGGTACGGATCGTAGGTGTGCAATCCAAAGGGCAACGTTCGCTCGGTTCCATCGGCACTCTCCAGGCGGATTGAGCCGGTGTCGAGCTGCACGATCTTCTCGGGCTGGCGGCCGATCGTCAATCGATCGCCGACCCGCAGCTTCTGGCGACCGCGTTCGACTCCTTGCCAGAATCGCTGCAGATGGAATTGAGCGGATCGGAGTCGTTCAACCAGCAGTGCCTCATCGGGGGTGAGGCTTAGCTGTTTCAGGCCCGACAGTTGTCGTCCAGCCGCCATCAGATCCTGTTTGGACAGCGACGATCGCACCTGTTCGATAATCGGACGCACATTTTCTCGCGCCCGCTGATCGTCTGCCCGCTTGGCCGTGAAGGGAGGAGGAGGCGACTTGTTGGCCGCCGGTTCGACGGTCCCCTCCGAGCCGGTATCGCTGCTGGCCGCAGCTTCAGCCGGCGGCTCGGCAGCTGGATTCGCCTCGGGTGCAGCTGGCTCACTTGAAACGGCCGCGTCGGACGGTTCAGCTCGGGATTGGGCCGGATCGGCTGCCGTGGAAGCGTCACCCTGTGGAGAATGTTCTGGTGGAGAATCTTCCGGTGGGACCGTGGCCGTTCGATCCGTGTCGGCTGAGGATGTGTCAGCAGGCGGTTTGTCAGTAGGCGGTGTGTCGTTGGTGGGGGATTCCGTTGCGGACGAATCTGTCACCTTGCTGGGCGTTTCGGCGGCCGGATCAGGGCTCTCGGAAGTAGGGCTCTCGGGAGGTGTGTCGGCTGACGGCGAGCTTTCGGCGATGGTGGGGCGATCGGGATCGAGAGTTGCTTGGCCGAGCGAGTAGATGTTGGTGATCTGGTAGACGAGCCAGAGGAGGACCGAGATTCCGAGCAGGAGGAAGCCGAGCCAGATCCAGGGCCAGACGGATCGCCGAGGGTTTTTCACGACCAGCAGCGGAGTGAAACCATCTGCCGACTCCGGCTCGGCTCCATACGCGTCGGCGTGCAGATTGGGACGATCAACCATAGGGGGTGGCCGGTGGCCCGGATCTGGTGGTCGCGGTCTGATAGTCGGGCCGGCAATCAGTTGGTGCTGGGAACCGCTTCGCGAGCGGCGGCTGCCGAACGTCGCAGTTGGAGTTTCAGCAGGCCAGTCACGAGTCGCCGGCGGCTCTGGTACTGTTCTTCAGCGGCGGCCTTCTGGCGGACGTCGGCGACGACGCGGCCAATCAGGACGCCAAAGAGCATCATATACGAATGCGTGAAGAAAGTACCCTGCTTGAAGGTCAGAATTACGGCATACAGGAAGAGGCCAGCGGAGGCGGTGACTAGACCCCGTCGTCGGGGGTCGTCTTTGACCAGGTTCCACCATTGGCGCAGTTCGATGGCCGTGTAGGCCCAGAATGCCAGCAGGAGTATCAGGCCGATGATACCGAGTTCAGCGAGAACTTCGACGACCAGCACGTGCGGATAGACGCCGAGGATTTGTGGCACCAGAGACGCGCTGCTCCCCAGGCCAATCAACCACCGGATCGGCCCCGACTTGGCCCAATAGTCGAGCACAATCATGCACATCTGGACGCGCGTGTCGTTGAGTTCCTCACCCATTTTCGAAAGATCGAACCGGGCGGCCAGTCCACCGATGCCGGTCAGCGTGAACGACCAGACGGTCAAGACCACGACGACCAGCAGCGTGACCAGCCCGACGACCAGCTGATATTGCTTGCGGTACCCGCGGCTGGCACCGATGAACCAGACGACCGGGAAGAAGGCCCCGAGCAGCTGTCCGCGCGAACCGGCTCGGACAATGTTCAACACGGCCATCAACACGACCGGCCAGCGGGCCGGCTTCCAGACGATCAGCCAGCCAGTGAAGTTCATCAGCGAAGTGATGATCATGACTTGGCCGGCCAATTCGGCGGGGGCCAACGGTGTCAGTCGCGTTTCTTTGGTTCCGCTACGGTCAGAAATGGCCGACGCCAGCTCAATCGTCCGTCCCCAGGCGTGAATGCGGGTGCCGAAGTACAACAGCAGCAGGGTGGCGGTGCCGCAAATCAGCGAGAATATGAGGGCGTCGTGCAGTTCCTTTTCGGACCGGATGCACACCGGGGTCAACAGTGAGAAGGCGACCACGTAGGGGAAAGCGATTTTCCAGTTCAGGAAAGTCGTTGCCGGATCAATCGACCAGACCGTGCTGGCCGAGACCAGCAGGTAGAGCATGAAGAAGGTGAGCCCGGCGGTGGAAAATCCGCGGAACGGGTTCTGGCCTTTCAGGATCAGGGATGCGACCGCGATCAGGCAGAGGATGCCGAACCCGAAGTTCACGGCCGTGGAGTGGACACGGAAGTAGGACGAGTGGACAAAGCACCACTGTTCGAACCCATAGACGCACAGGGCCGGTGCCAGCACCATGTGGGGGCGGGCAAAGCAGATCAGGGCCAACAGCCCGAATATGCCAAATACGAATAACTCAACCATGGACCCACTTCGCTCCGCTTGCGTAGATCTTGCCCCCGGGGCGGAGGGGCTTCAGGTAATTATAACCCTCAGTGGCGTCAGTACATGGCTGACCGACCCGGTCCCGGCCGGAATCGACCCGCCGGCGACCAATTTCGTGCCGGTATGGCATGCTGAGCCGATCGTTCGTGCGGGGCGTGGCGCCGGGGAGCAGGTCTGCCGTGCGGCCGCCAAGCGGACCGCGGGCAGCTTGGAACGTGGTCCAGCCAAGTGCAACGAAGATGCTGTCTGAGCCGGTCGTGCTGTCTGTGCCGGTCGTGCCGGGGGACCCGTTGGCTTGTCACCCGATTCCGCGAGGGCCGTGGCCGCAGAGTGGCCTCGCTGCTGGACAGCCTCAGCCGGGCACCCGGATCAGGTCACCTTTACCAGACCGCGTGCAGCAGGACCGAATTGGCTATGATGGAGCCATTCTCGCTGGGCCCTAGCCCGGAAAATTCATCCGCCGATGGACTTATGATCACGGACAGCCCTATAGGGGGGCGATCGGGCGAGTTGAGGGTGTGGCGGCGGGCTTTTGCGAGCGGATGCGCAGACCGCCCCCTTCCCCCACGGGTCCGGCGAGCTTCGAGTTGCTCGCGACTCGCCGCACGGAAGTCACCACACGCACCGGCGACTTTGAAGAGCTTCAATCGGATCGTGTCGACTTGCGCTGGGCCAGGTCCGTGCAGAATCGATCGACACAGGCCAGGTGCTCGCGACGCAAGGTTTCCACCAGCACATAAGCGAAGCTGGAAAGGAGCAGCCGGAACTGATTCGCCAGGAAGTCCTGGCAGCTCGTCCAATCAGCGAACAGCATCAGTTGCTGCTTAAATTCGATTTTCCATCTCACCACGCTGCACGTACACATCGTCGTACAACGACTGGGGCGTTCCCGAGAGATTGGTGACCACGAAGCGTGTATTCGGCCCGGCCGGGAGTCGTTCCGCTTTCATCAACACGCGTCGCTCCAGGATCTTGTTGCCGGCCACCCCCAGAATGTACGAGACGTCGTGTTTGTCGCACCATTGCATCAATCGCCAACGGCAGAACCCGCTGTCAGCGCGGAGGGTAATCTTCACCTCGGGCCAGCGGTTCCGAATAGCAGTGACAAGCAGTTTAGTGATGCGCGGGAATGCTTGGCACCGTCAATATCGCTCGGCCGCAGATAAGCACACAACAATTGATCACCGCAGAAGACGACCAAGGGCCAAAAGCAGTAGCTCGGTAATAGCCATGAAAGAACCGTTTCTCCTGATTGCCGTGGACACGGTCTGCAGCGCCGGGTCCGTACGCATGGTCTGCTGATCGTTGAGATCTTCATAGCCCAGAGCCAGCGAGATCACCCGCTGGGCCAGCATGGCACGCTGGTCGTGAATGGTGTAGCGAGGATCCCGCAACAACAAGGCGGTGCGCATCCGAGGTCAGCCGACCTCCCAGGAAATCGGCCACGACTTGCCGCCGTCCCAGCGGTGTGAAATCGACGGTCGCTGTGATACACTCTGTCATGCTGGCGGGACCCTTGGTTTTGGTATGAAAATGTCGTCGAAAACACTGTCATACCCGAGTCGCGGCCCGCTAGCAACTTCTATTTGTCCATCGGCGGATGAATTTTCCGGGCTAGAGGGGGCCGAGAGAGCGTGTGTGGGGTGTTGAGGAGCTGGGGTAGATGAGTCGAAGCGTTTGGGCCGTGCTGACCTGCGGGCTGCTGATGATCGCTCTCTCCAGCCCGGCGTTGGGTGGTGGTGGTCCTGAGAATGTGGCGCTGGTCGTCAACCGCCGCAGCTGGTCCTCGCGCACGATCGCCAACTACTTCCAGCAGCTCCGGCACATCCCGCGGATCAACGTGGTCGATCTCGACTGGACGGGCGACAAGTACCGGACCGACATCGACACGTTTCGCCGGGACTTGTTGCGTCCTGTCCTGAAAGAGCTCGACGCGCGCCGCCTATCGCACGTCGATTACATCGTCTACTCGAGTGACCTGCCGTATGAGATCCAGTTCAGTACGGAGAAGAAGTCGGACGACGTCTATCCCAGCGGTTCGTTGACCGGTTTGACGTTTCTCTATCAGCTGTCGCTCCATCCCACGACCCATCTGTACGCCGAATCGAACACCAACTGGTACGCCGCTCAGATGATGGGTGGCCGCCAGAACCCGACGCGAGCCTTCCGTTCGTCGTACGCCTGGGACGACGAGGGGAATCGGGTTGAGCGGCCAGGGCCCGACCAGCCGACTCAGCGTTATCTGCTGTCGACCATGTTGGGGTACACCGGTCCGCGAGGGAACACGGTGACCGAGGTAGTGACCGGTCTGCAGCGGAGTGCGGCCGTCGACGGCACTTCACCTCCGGGCACGATCTATTACTGCCGCAATCCCAATGTGCGGTCGACGACCCGGGATGCTAATCGGTCGTTTGAGATGGCGGTGGCCGAGTTGCAGCGTTTGAAGGTCAACGCGCGGATTGTGGACGGCATTCTACCCACCGGGGCCGCTGATGTGCAGGGGCTGATGACAGGTGTTTCGGACTTCGACTGGAAGCAGTCTCGCAGCACGATTCTGCCGGGCGCGATCGCCGAACATCTGACGAGTTTCGGGGCCGTGTTTCATGGGGCCAGCCAGACTCCCATTTCGGAATGGATTCGCCAGGGAGCGGCCGGGACCAGCGGCACGGTGATTGAGCCGTACGCCTTGCCTTACAAGTTTCCCCATCCGCGAATTCACGTCCATTACGCCCACGGCTGTTCGCTGGCCGAAGCCTTCTTCCAGTCGGTGAATGGTCCTCACCAGCTGTTGATCCTGGGTGATCCGCTCTGTCGACCATGGGCCAAGATTCCGACGGTGGCACTGCGCGGCCTGGAGGCGAACCAGGCGGTGCGCGGAGAACTGGTGATGCAGCCGCAGGTCCTCGCCGCTCAGGGCCAGGCGATTCGCGAGCTGCGAGTCTTTCTCGATGGGCTGGAATGGGGACATGTCCCGCCGAATCAGGCGATCAAGCTGGTGACGACCAACTTCAGCGATGGGTTTCATGAGCTGCGGATCGTCGCCATCGAGGAATCGCTGATCGAATCCCAAGGACGACAGATCATCCCGTTGTGGTTTGCTCAGGGCGAGCAGCTCCCCGAAGCATCGTTGCAGCCGCAGCAGGACAAGTATGATTGGGGTCAGCCGATCGTGGTCCGCGCGTCGCTTGCCGGTGCCACTCAGCTGGAGATTTACCACAACCGTCGTCAGTTGGGTGTGTCACCGGGCGAAAAGGCGGAGTTTCGCGTCGATCCGCAGGAACTGGGGAGTGGTCCCGTAACACTGGACGTGGTCGGCGTGCTGCCGGGTCCCCCGCAGCAGCGAGTCACGGCTCGGCCGTTGTCGTTCGAGATCGGCTGGCCAGCCTCGACGCAATAACTCGGTCCCAGATCGCCACGCGGGGCCGGACGAAGATTGTGTGCAGCCGTTTTGATCAGCAGCAGGTGGGTAACAGGCGCATGATGGACGAGTTTGATTTGGAATCGCCCGCGTTTGATCCGGACGCGCTGTACATGCAGTCCGCGCTCAGGCAAGCGGAACAGGCGTACCAGCAGGGCGAAGTACCGGTCGGAGCGGTGATCGTTCACCGTCAGCGGGTAATTGCCGCGGCGTTCAATCAGCGTGAGATGTTGCACGACCCGACGGCTCACGCTGAAATTCTGGCCATCACTCAGGCCGCCGCTCATCTGCAGAGCTGGCGGCTCATCGACTGCTCTCTCTACGTGACCCTGGAACCGTGCCCGATGTGTGCGGGAGCCATCCTGCAGGCGCGTCTGCCGCGGCTGGTTTATGGAGCGACCGACGGCAAGGCGGGGGCCGTCGATTCGCTCTACCACCTGCTGAACGACTCACGGTTCAACCACCAGGTCGCCGTGACGGGGGGCGTGCTGAGTGGTCCGTGCGGCGAGATCCTGTCGCGGTTCTTCCAGCAGCAGCGGAGGCTGGGGAAGAAGTAGGTCGCCGAATCGGCACGACCGGCAGAATCGAGCGGTCGAACTGGCGGGGGGGTGATTGTCCACCGCCCCCCGGGTCAACGCTTCGTGACATGCGCGCAAAGGCGGGGTATCATTACGTGGGGTAAGGCTTGTCGATTCCAGCCTGTCTAGGGGCTGGGCTAGCGATGACGGGGGTGCGAGTTCGCGAGTGAAGCAGTTCCTTTGGTGGTTCTGATTTCCTCCGAAGTGACGTGCTGCCGACCTGGGGAACGGGGGTTTGTCGGTCAGTCGTCGGGAGTCGGCGGGGGGCCAGGCGGACGTTTCGGAGCGCATGACGACGAACGACGATTCATCGGTGCTGGTCCATGGCGGGCACGACGCGGCAGCGCAGCGTGGCGGTGGTCTTATTGCGCCGACCATATTGGACTGGGTGATCCGCTATCGGCTCGTCCTGCTCATGCTGGGCCATTCCGTGACCTTTGGCGTGGCCTATTGGCTGGCCTTCTGCCTGCGGTTTGCCGGAGGTGAGGCGGGTCAGTCGGATTACGTCATTCCGCTCGAGTACCAGGCTCGGATGTGGAAGACGATGGCGATCGTCATCCTGGTCAAGCTGGTGCTGTTCTATGCCTTGAAGTACTACCACGGCTGGTGGCGATATGTCACCTTTGCCGACTTTATGGCCTTGCTGCGGGCCTCGGGTCTGTCGCTGCTGGTATTGGCCGGCATCGACCACTTCCTGCTGGACTTCCAGATTCCGCGAGCGGTGTTGCTGTTGGACATGATCATGACCGGCATTCTGCTCGGTCTGTTCCGGTCGAGCTGGCGGCTGTTGCGGGAAGGGATCTGGCCGGGAGTGAATCTCGACACGGACCGTGAGCGGGTGGTGATGTACGCCAACAATCACGAGTCGATCGTGTTGGCCAACCAGATCAATTCGATGCCGGGGGCCAAGTATCGAGTGGTGGGGCTGGTGTGCGACGAAGCTTATCGACCGGGTTCCAGCCGGGCTGGGATTCCGATCGTGGGCCAGCCGATGAACGTTCGCTCGATCTGTCGGATCAAGGAAGCGAACGAATTGTGGGTGGTGGCCGGTACGGTTTCCGGCAGCCGCTTGCGTGAGTTCCGCGAGATTTGTGCTGACGCCGGTGTGCCGATCAAGATCATTCCGTCGCGGATCACCGAGTCGAATTCGACCGGCCGGGTGCCGGTCCGCAACATCGAGATTCGCGACCTGTTGCGGCGTGAGCCGGTGGAGCTGGACAATCGGGCGATCTCCGAGCAATTGCGGGGTCAGCGGATCATGGTGACCGGGGCCGGCGGCAGCATCGGCTCGGAAATCTGCCGGCAAGTGATGAGTTTCGGGCCAAGCGACCTGGTGTTGCTGGACCACCGTGAAAATAGCGTCTTTCTGATTCACAACGAGCTGAAGGAGCTGAAGTCTCCGGTGCGTTTGCATCCTTGTGTCGGAGACATCCTCGATGCGACTCGGATGCGCTACATCTACGAACACTATCGACCCGACTACGTCTACCATGCCGCGGCTCACAAGCACGTCGGGATGATGGAGCAGAACGCCGGCGAAGCGGTCAAGAACAACGTCTTCGGTACCAAGAACGTCGCCGATCTGGCTGAGGAGTTCGGGGTCAAGAAGTTCGTGCTGATTTCGACCGACAAGGCCGTCAATCCGACCAGCGTGATGGGTGCTTCCAAGCAGCTGGCCGAACGGTACATTCACGCCTTGCACCAGCAGGCGAAGACGGCCTTTATCGCCGTCCGTTTCGGTAATGTGCTGGGTTCCAACGGCAGTGTGGTCCCCATTTTCACTGAACAGATTGCCCGTGGCGGTCCGATCACCGTCACCGATCCCCGCATGACTCGGTTCTTCATGACCATCCCCGAGGCCTCCCAGCTGGTGCTGCAGGCCGCTTCGATGGGCAAGGGCGGCGAGATCTTTGTGTTGGACATGGGCGAGCAGGTTCCGATTGTCGAGCTGGCTCGGGAAATGGTCCGTCTGTCGGGTCTCCCCGAAGACTCCATCGAGATCGAATTCTCTGGCATGCGCGCCGGCGAAAAGCTCTACGAAGAGCTCTACTTCGACGACGAAAAGATGCTCCAGACGACTCATCCCAAGATCCATGCCGCTCAACATCGCCGTTACACCGTCCCCGAAGTGTTGAAGGCGATCGATGAACTCAAGCCGCTCTTGTCGGCTCCCAATCAGCAGATCCGAGCGAAATTGAAGGATATAATCCCCGAGTTCCAGTGGAATCCGGGGACCCTGGAGAACGCCGTCTCCGAAGCTAACTGACAGATCGCACCGATGGATGGGTCGAAAAACGGATGAACAACAAGCCCCCCCGCATCTACATGTCGCCGCCTCACATGGGAGGTGCTGAACGCGACCTGCTGATGGCCGCATTTGATTCCAACTGGATCGCTCCCCTGGGGCCGCACGTCGATGCCTTTGAGCGGGAGTTTGCCGAAGTGGTCGAGATGCCCCACGCCGTGGCGCTCTCCAGCGGCACCGCGTCGCTCCACCTCGCTCTGATCCTGCTGGGAATCGGCCGCGGCGACGAAGTCCTCACCTCCAGCTTCACCTTTGCCGCCACCGCGAACGCTATCCGGTATGTCGGCGCCGAGCCGGTATTTCTGGACAGCGACCAGCGGACGTGGAATCTCGATCCACAGCTGCTGGCCGACGAACTGCGCGAATGCGATCGACGCGGTCGGCGGCCAAAGTGCCTGGTGTCGGTCGACGTGAATGGCCAATGCTGCGATTATCAGCCCATTCAGGATATCTGCCGTCAGTACGATATCCCCATCATTGAAGACGCCGCCGAAGCACTCGGCGCCAAGTACCGCGATCAGCCCGCCGGACAGTTCGGCGACATCTCGTGCTTCTCGTTCAACGGAAACAAGATTATTACGACCAGCGGTGGCGGTATGCTCGTCACTCGACGTCACGACTGGGCCGATAAAGCTCGCTTCCTGGCCACCCAGGCTCGCGATCCCGCGCCCCACTACCAGCATTCCCAGATCGGCTACAACTATCGGCTCAGCAATCTGCTGGCAGCCGTCGGACGCGGCCAGCTGCAAGTACTCGGGGATCGCGTCCGCAAACGGCGGGCGAACTTTGAGTACTACCTGCGGCGCCTGAGCGACCTGCCGGGGATCACGTTCATGCCCGAGTTCGATGGGAGCTTCGCCTCGCGATGGCTGACCGCCATCCTGGTCGACCCCGACCAGTTCGGCTGCGATCGCGAACAGATCCGACTGGCTCTGGAAGCCGAAAACATCGAATCGCGACCCCTGTGGAAGCCCATGCATCTGCAGCCCGTCTTCGCCGAATGTCGCGCTCGTGGAGGACGCGTGAGTCAGCAGTTCTTTGAGCAGGGGCTGTGCCTGCCCAGCGGGTCCAGCCTCACCGATGCCGATCTCGAACGGATCGTCAGCGTCATCCAGCGCTGTGCGGCCAGTGCGCCGACTACCTGAGCAACGAATGCCGCTCGGCAGGCTCTTCTCCGTGCCTCCGTTTCTTCGTGTCTCCGTGCGAAAGAACTACGGGGTATCTGACCGGCCGACGTCAGCGGCTGAGTAAGACCCGGCCTTCGAGCTGCTTGGTCTTCGCGGTGGACGGCTCGGTTGAAGATTTCGCACAGAGGCACAAAGACACGGAGAAAGACACAGAGAGGGATGCCGCTCGGCAGGCTCTTCTCCGTGCCTCCGTATCTTTGTGTCTCCGTGCGGAAAAACAACCGGGTATCTGACCGGCTGACGTCAGCGGCTGAGTAAGACCCGGCCGTCGAGATGCTTGCCCCTCGCGGTGGACGGCTCGGTCGAAGATTTCGCACAAAGGCACAAAGGCACAGAGAAAGACACGGAGAGGGATGCTGCTCGGAAGGCTCTTCTCCGTGCCTACTATCAGAGTGCGGTTGGTACTTCTTCAGCCGACTTGCTGTCGCTATTTGATCCCTTGCCGGGCATAGCGGGTCGCTTGGGCGGACCAGCGCCAGTGGGCGGTTCGTCGAGATTGGCGAAGAGAGATTTGTTGAGTTCTGGAAGCAGTTCGTCGGCCAGTCGCAGCATGGGGCTGCCAGTCAGTTCATCGGGTGCCGAGAGGGCGATCTGGTGGATGAAGTAGACCTTTGCCATGTACTTTTTGCCGGCCAGCGAGACTTTTTCGACCTTGGGACCGCGCCACTGACCATCGTCGCTGAACGTCCACAGAATCTGCAGGCGCGTGATCCGTTCTGGTTCTTCCTTGCGGAACGTCGCCGTTACGAACTCGACGGTTTGAGGAGGCTGGCCGTCGTGCAGATCGATGGTGTGCGTGTAGGTGTGCTTTTCGCCTTCCATCTCGAAGCCTGCGCCGACATAGCATTGGTCGGGTGTGTGGATCGTGACGTTGCGGGCGTTACCGGCGACGACAAAGGCGTTGACTACCTGTCCCGTAGTTGTTTCTTCATAGCGGATATCGCGAGCCGCTTCGCAGTTGGAAGCAATGAACTGTTCGTCATCCACCGGCTGTTCCTGGCCGGTCCAGTTGCCGACCTGTAGGGGAACGGCCGTGTTGACGTTCTCGGCCAGCCGCAGCAGTCGCTGGCTGCTGGAACGTCCCCAGCGTTCGCTGAAGTTTCCCTGCAGGTAAGTGCTGACTCCCAGCACGACCAGCAAAACGGCCAACGGGACGCTCATATTCTTGGGCACGACGAATCTCCTTGGAGGATCTGCTATCTCTCAGTTGGCGGTAGACTCAGCTGGCGGTTGGTGCCTCGAGCTGCCGAGTCGGTGAGGCGGCGCGACGTCCGGAGAGTTCACTGCCGCGGAGTTCGACGGAACCGCCGCAGTAGATGATTCCGGCGATGTGGCTGCCGATCGACTTGAGTCGCTGGCAGGTATCTTCGACCTTATCCCGACGGCTGACGTCTCGCCGCACGCTGATCAGTGTCGCATCGAGGTGTTGGGCCATCAGCAACGAGTCAGGGCCGCCGAGGACGGGACCGCCGTCGACGACGACGAAATCGTAAGTCGCACGGAGTCGTCGGAAGAGCTCATCGGCGCCCGGCTGGTTCAGCAGGGTGTCGATCGAGGCATCTCGAGAACCGGCCTGCATGAACCACAGGTTTTCGACCCGGAGCGCCTGGATCGATTCATCCAGCTCGATTTCACCTCGCAGGACTTCGCACAATCCTGGACCGGGTTCGACTCCCACCAGCGACTGGAGCTGCGGGTTATGGAGATCGGCATCGATCAACAGGGTTTTGCTCCCTGCCTTGGCGAAGCTGGCGGCCAGTTGGCTGGCGAGCATCGTCTTGCCTTCCTGAGCTCCGGCGCTGGCGATCAGCAGCGAACGCTGGCCGCGGTCGGCGGCTTGTCGAGCCAGAATGGCTCGCAAACTGTCAACCGATCGCGCCAGGCCCATTTCCAGGGCTCGACGACGCGAGTTGCCCATGGGGAGCAACGCGGCCGAGCCGACGGAAGTCAGCTGAGGCAGGCTGGCCAGCACGGGGATGCGATCGATGTGAGCCACTTCGCTGCGGGTATTGACCCGCTTGCCGAGGAAATCGGCATAGGCGACCAGGGCCATGGTACCGAGCATGGAGAAGAGTCCGCCGCCGAAGACCTGCACAGCCTTCATCCAGAAGTTGTTCACTTCGGGAACCATGGCCTGCTGAACCACCTTCACCTGCTCAAACGACTGATCCCGCATGCTCAGGCCCTTGCGGTCCTGTTGCAGTCCGGAGAGCGATTGATTGAGACGCTCGTGTTTCCCCATCAGAGATTGCAGCTGGATGCTGCCGTCTTCGAAATCCTTCAGCTTGGCCGTTTCGGTGTCGTAGGCCTTCTGCAGATCGGAGAGCTTCTTGTCGAGCATTTTCAGCTGATCCTGCCGGATCGCCAGCTCCACTCGATCCTGCTCGATCGGGCGCGGATTAGCCATAACTTCCAGCCGTTCAATGGCCTGAGGTCGCAACTGGCGGCGCAGGTTGTCCAGCTCAAACTTGCGTTCGTCCAGCTGGTTGTACAGCATCTCGCTGGCCGACGGGCCGCCGCCAGGCTGCTTTTCCACTTGAGCGACCTGCTGTTCGAGCATCTCGACCTGTTCGGCCAGCATCTGGAACCGCGGGTTCGACTGCTTGAGAATGTCGTCCACCATCCACTGCGGTGGCTTCAGACCGCGGTTGTTGAATTGCATCTGAGCCATGGAGAATTCCTCTTCCGCCATGTCGCGACGACGGACCGTCTCCTGCTGCTGACCCATCAGCTCGCGAAGCTTATCGGTGAACATCTGCAGCTTGATGTTCATCACCGTCGAACTGGCCGTGGCAGAAGTCATCTGCAGCGACTTCATTTCGGTGACGACCTTGTCCATGTCTTCCTGAGTTTTGGCGATTTCGCGATCGAGAATCTCCATTTCCTTCTTGCGATCATCGCTTTCCTTCATAACGATGTCGTGGATGTAGGCGTCGACGACCTTGTCGACAATCATCTGCACGTGCTTCGGGTTCTCACCCCGCAACCCGACCCGCAACACGGCCGAATCACCGCCGAGATAGCCGACGTTTAATGTCCCCATCAGCCAGTCGACTGGATCATCGCGTTTCTGGCCGTAACGGTCGGTCTGTACCATCGGCAATTGCATGATCCGCGGATCGCGCAGGGCGCTTTCGATCACCACCCGGCTACGCAACAATTGCTGCTGGTTCTTCTTGTAAGTGTCGAATTCCTGAGCACTGAGGTTCGTAACGTCCTTGAACGAAGTTGAACGGCCGACCTGCAGCAGCGCCACCGCTTCGAAGTTCGCTGGAATCACAAACCACATCAGGGCGGCGACCAGTGAGCCGACGAGCAGACCGAGGCCAAGCCCGGGGAGCCACTGACGGCGGATCGAGTGCAGGAACCCGCCAAAGCCTTCCGGAGCAGCCGCCACGGCCGGACCGGCCGACAGCTCGCTCAAAGCCTCCGACAGATCAAACGCCGGTTGCTCGACGCCCGATTTCGTCAACGCCCGCTTGTCGTTCGGTGTGTTCGGTTGAATGTCCGACATGGCCGCTACCTCTATCTCTTCAACTGACTAAGCCTGCCGCGGTCTACCGGGGCGAGACACTCTGATCTGTTCGTCAAACCGACCGGAGGGAACACCAGGACCTGAAGCCCCCGACCTAAGCCCCAGACCTCAAGCCCCTACTCCCAGATACGGCTTGTCCTGCTCCTGTGCGTCGATCAGCACATGAGCCAGAACTTTGGAAACTAACCACAAAAAGCCGAATGCCATCGGCATCATGATCCAACCGGCCAAATCGTGAGCCACCTTGTGGATCAGATCGGTCCCGAAGTTCGCGTTGTACGCCAACCCCGTCAAGGTAATACGTATCGAGTTAACGATCAGTGCAATCGGGATCGAACTGGCAAACAGCGCAATCCGTTCCCATAATGGCCGATCGTCGGACAGCATCGCCAACGCCACCGCCAGGGCCATAAACACCGTCAGCATCCGCAGACCACTGCACTGATCCACAACCCCCAGCGGCTGATTCTCCAACTGGATCGTGTTGCCGTCGCGGTAAGCGTCGATCCCCATCGTCTGCAGTGCATAAGTGCTGACCTTCGTGGCCAGCGTCTGCAACGGCTTGTGGACCCGGTAGACCACAAAATCGGGGAGCGGCAGCATGAAGACCATGAACAGAATAGGACCCGCTGCCCACTTCAGACACTTGAACCCGCCCACGAACATGAAGATCGCCAGCAAGCTCGGTATGAACATCAAATTGTCGACGGTGAACAGCACCAGCCGCGAAGAAGCGACTCGCACAATCATCGAGGCGGTCAACAACCCGACGGCTATCCACCGCTCACGAGTCGAAACCGACTCAAAGTCCTGACGCCGCATGTACAGCATCACCACCGCGAAGATCGGAATCAGCCAGCCGTGCGAATACTCGGCACTGTCCCACACCTCCATCACCCGCCATAGACTGTTCAGATAACTCAGCACCAACAACAGGCTCAGCCCCAACAACCAGCCCCAGGTCGTCGCCTGATCGACCGGACCCGAAGTGCCGACAGCAGCCGAACCCGACCCCGGGCCCGCTATCCCAGTTCGCACCCCACCTCCGGTTCGCCCCGCATCGGGACGCTGTTCCGCTGTAGCCACTCTCGATCCCCCCTCAAACAGGAGCCCTCGCTCAGGATAAGCCAACGCCCGGTCCGAAGAATGTGACCATCCACCGGCCGACCGAGCTCAGAAAAGATTACCTCATCCCATTGTTACTTGTGTTTCAACTCATTGTCAAATTCACCTAACCACCCAAATGGATTGTTTTTGCCGTCCCCGCTACCCGCTCCCCGACCAATCCTCCCGCTCGGGTGACATCTAGCTTTTTAGGGGGGTATCGATCCATGATCCAGGGTGATGCGTAAACACTCTGGGGATTGTTCGATGGGCCCATAGCCCTCTTGGCAAGATTTTCAGCCGCTGGCCGAACCACTATCAGTCACCTGGACAGCCAAGCATGAGCAACAGGGTCGGTCGGTGGATGACCCTCAGACGAGTGGTTCCATTCTGGAGGTTTGGTGGATCTGGAAAAACTTTAACGGTTATACCGATTAGTGGACGATAGAAGGACAATACGTGGGACGGCGAGGTCCCGGACATTGAGCGTGAATCAGGTTGACGGCCGTGGTATAGTTGTGGGATCGAGACTGTTGGCCCATCAGCGGTCAAACTTGGGTTTCAGAGAGGGTTAAGCGACGATGGTTTCCAGAATCCACGCGTTGGCATTGGCAGCGGTCTGCACGTTGGGTGGGCTGGTTGGGTCGAGCGAGGCTCAGGCCCAAGTCTACAGTCTTACCAGCTCGCTGAACGGTCGTACGGCCCTCACGAACTTTTTGCTGAATCGTCCCACGGTCAGCCCCTACACGAACCTGTCCCGCAACGACTCGATCAGTTTCGGCCAGGCCTGGAACTACCAGAATCTGGTCCGGCCGGCCAACGATGCCCGTCGGCGAATGTCGATAGCCCAGGCGAACGAGCGATCTTTGCGGGGCCTGCAGGTGAACCCCACCGCTCAGACTCAGTTCGCTCCGTTTTCGAATCAATTCGCCGCGTCGCGAGGAGCGGGCCAGGGGGGCATGAGCCCTTACGCGACCGGCCGGACGACCCAGTTCATGAACACGTCGCACTACTACATTCCCCACAGCCCTCAGGAAGCCCGTCCGGGGCGTCCTTTCTAGAGTCCGGGACTCGATTTCCGCCGACTGGGGGCAATTGGTCCTGACGCTGAAGCCCAGCGTCGATCGGACGGCCCCTGGGGCCCGCGGCCAGCTGCGGTGTCGGGCGCCTTTCTGCTGGACTTGCGCTTCGCGATCAGTCACAATATCAGGCGTGACAGTGCCGAAAGGGGCTCGGCCGGTCCAAGCTACTCGTATGAATCTGGGGCGATGCTCGCCGACGGGAGAAGGGACATTCGTATGAAGATGCACAGGCGTGGGGGGTTCACGTTGGTGGAACTCCTGACGGTGATCGCCATCATCGCTATCCTGACCGTGATTCTGCTGCCGGCAGTCGGAGCGGCTCGCCGGACAGCTCAGCTGCACACCTGCCAGAATAACATCCGGCAGCTGACAGCAGCCACGCTGAACTTCGAAACGACCTTCAACCGGTTCCCTGGCTACAACGAACAGCTGAAGGGTGGCGGGCAGGTTTTTCCGTGGCCCCTGGCCTTGATGCCCAACCTGGACCGGAACGATCTCTACGATCAGCTTCGGCAGTGGGCGCTGAAGAGCTCGTCGCCGAATCTCCCGACGGAAATGCTCGTGTACGAATCGATCCTCGTCTGTCCGGTAGATTCGGGGAGTTTTGACTTCGGCGGATCGCGGATGTCGAAGCAGAATGGTCCGGGGATTTCATATGTCGCCAATGCGGGTCGAGCCGACCGGGAATGGCGAGCGGACGGTGTGTTCTTCAATTACCCGTTCTCCAAACTGGTCTGTTCGACCGACAATATCCGCGACGGCGCATCCAACACGTTGCTCCTGTCCGAGAATCTCTCAGCGACTACTTGGGCTGCCTTGTCCGGCAAATCGGCATCGCAGCTCCCGAATACAATTTTCGTTTGGCACAATCAGCTCCCCACGACCGACGCTGATGCCGTACTGCGAATCAACGGCGGTCTGATTGGAGGCGTCCCGCCGTTGAACCTCCGGTCCGCTCGTCCCTCCAGCTTCCACCCCGGCGGCGTTTCGGCTGGCTTCGCCGATGGTCATGTGACCGTTCTGTCGATCGAAGTTCAGTACCCTGTCTATGCTCAGCTGATGACGTCCGATTCGGGCGCACAGAAAGGGACCAACCAACCCGGCAAGGCGACCATTCCCCAGCTCAGCGGCTACGTGCTCCAGGACGGCGATTTCTAAGGATCTCACCGAGCGGCCTTCCTCTCCGTGTCTTTCTCCGTGTCTTTGTGCCTTTGTGCGAAATCTTCGACCGAGCCGTCCACTGCGAGGACCAGGCAGCTCGACGGCCCGCCCTTCCGCAGCTGCTGACGCACGCCGGTCAGATACCCCGTAGTTTTTTCGCACGGAGACACCAAGAAACGGAGGCACGGAGAAGAGCCTGCCGAGCGGCCTTCCTCTCTGTGTCTTCCTCCGTGTCTTTGTGCCTTTGTGCGAAATCTTCGACCGAGCCGTCCACCACGAGGACCTAGCAGCTCGACGGCCCGCCCTTCCGCAGCTGCTGTCGCACGCGGGTCAGATACCCCGTAGTTTTTTCGCACGGAGACACGAAGAAACGGAGGCACGGAGAAGAGCCTTCCGAGCAGCGTCTCTCTCTGTGTCTTCCTCCGTGCCTTTGTGCCTCTGTGCGAAATCTTCGACCGAGCTGTCCACTGCGAGGACCTAGCATCTCGACGGCCGGGTCTTATTCAGCTGCTGACGTCAGCCGGACAGATACCCGGTTGTTTTTCCGCACGGAGACACAAAGAAACGGAGGCACGGAGAAGAGTTTTCCGAGCAGCATCCCTCTCTGTGTCTTCCTCCGTGTCTTTGTGCCTCTGTGCGAAATCTTCGACCGAGCCGTCCACTGCGAGGGGCATTCATCACGGCGAGTTAATCTGCGCGACGGATGATTTTGCCGCTATTGGCGGTGGCGATCTGGTCGACGACGCGGAGCAGGCGCGGGAGTTCGGGGCGAGCGAGTTGAGCTTGGCAGGCTTGCTGGACGGCATGGCGGACTGAATCGGGATCGACGTTGGGTGCCACGACGAGGTCGCAGGCGACGAGCTGTCCGGCCAGCGAAGAACTGATCGGATAAACCCGTGCTTCGCTCACTCCGTTCACGCTGCGTACAATCGATTCGACTTTCAGTGGCGAGACTTTGTAGCCTCCGACGTTGATCATTTCCACTCGTCGGCCATCGAAAACAAGTCGATCCCCGTCGGCGCGGACCAAGTCACCTGTGGCGAGCCATCCGTCATCGGGCTGAGTGTCGGCGAGGGGCCCGGCCAACCGGCCGCCGTGAGACGGACGTACCCACAGCTCGCCCTCCTCGACACGCAATTCGATGCCGGCAGGGGGCGTAGTGAGCCAAGTGGCTGGAAATCCAGCTCGGCCGTCCGACACGGCAAAGCATCGACCGGCTTCGGTGGTGGCATAGATATGAGTCAATCGGGCGGCTGGGAAGAGTTCGGCAAGTCGATCCAGCAGGCCCTGATCGACGGCTTCGCCACCCAAAGTGATCTGCTGCAGAGGGATGTGGCTGAGAGTTGAGCGGTGGGCGAAGGTGGTCCAGCGGCGCCAGAAGGCTGGTGTCCCCGAGGCATGAGTGACTTGGCAACGAGCGGCGAACTCGGCCAGCTCTTCCGGATCGTTGGTGTCGGGCGGGACGACCAGCGTCCCGGCATCGCGTATCGTCTGCACCAGAACTTGCAGGCCGGCATAGAGATTCGGTCGGTACGACATGAACCAGCGCGGCGGACTCGGAGCCGAAGCAGAGCGGGTGGGGCCGAAGAGGCTGCGCCAAGTGTGCCACACGACCTTGGGCGTCCCCGTAGTGCCGGACGTCACCACGCCGACCGTGGGACCGGCGGTGAGCTGGGATTGAGCGTTGGAGTGCGGAGGAGTCAGTTCAATTTCGGAGCCCGGGCCCAAATCCGGATCCAGCCAGAGTTGGCAGCCGAGCGAGTTGGCCAGCGCCTGGCTGGCGGTCGTGTCGGCGGTGGCGTCCAGCAAGATGGTGGCAGCGTGGGACGCTTCGAGGAGCTGAAGTGCGGCCAGAGCGTCGGCCGTGGCCGAGAATCGCAAGCCGACTCGCGCGTTGTCGTACGTTGCGGTGCCGGGCAGCCAGCGCTGAGCGGCTTCGTCGAGTCCTTGCCAGGAGATTTCACCCGCTGGGAAAACGAGAGCGGGCCGCTGTCGACCCGATGCGACAGCGGCCTGCCAGAATTCGGCAAATGTCTTCCCGTTTCCAGGTGGATTCACGGCACTGATTCGGCGGTCACGGGTTCAGCCAGCTCGGCACCGGCACCGTGCACGGTCCCCGCTTGCCATTGTAACTTCGCCCCCGCTCCTCGCGGTCCCCAGGTTGAGGAGCGGGGGTGGTTCTGGAGCGAGATCACCGAGCCGAGCTGTTCGGATCTCGCCCGCTGGCCACTTCATCGACGTTCTGGGACGAAGAACTCGAATCGGTGGCCACTCCGGTGGTCTGTCGCTGTCGGAGTCCCTGCACGACGCGACGCAGATCGGCACCGTTGATACGACGCAGGTTGCCCAGTTCGTTGATGGGCTCCAGCGTCTTAACCGCTCGGTCGACCGTCGGGCCCAGCAAGGCCACGTCGACCATCATCTCACGAATCTCCTGAACCGTCGTCGACGCTTGTTGGTAATCCTGACGCAGGTCCTGCATCAGCTCCAGCGTTTCGACCGCCTCCGCCACGTCCTCGGTCTGGTGAATCACCTCGGACTTGATGTTGACCAGCTGCTGCAGCCGGTCCTGGCTCTTGTCCAGGTCGGCGGCTTGAGCGTCCAGCTGATCCCGCATCTGAATCAGGTCAGCCAGGGCTGCTCGAGCCGTCTCCACTCCCCGTCCGCGGTAGACGAGTTCTTCTTCCATGGCGACCAGCGACTGCGTGACCTGCTGAGCTTCGGCGGCCAGCGGCTGAGCTTCGGCCAGCGTCTCACACAGGGCGCGAAACTGACTTACCACCGGCGACGTCTCTTCCAGCTTCGCGGCGCTGTCGACCAGCGAGCAGCGCAGGGCGTCGAGTGCCTCGATGGCTCGCTCGGCCAGCACCGCATTGTTCGTCGATTCGGCGATCCGAACCTGCAGTGCGTTCGATTCTTCCAGTGCGAGGGATGTTTCCCGCAGCAGGTCGTTCTGCCGCTGGATCTCGCGACGGGTCCGGTCGAGCTGTTCGGCCGACACGAGGACATCCTGCATGTTTTCTGAGCGATTGACCAGCTGCTGCTGCAGGTGGTCAATCTGGTCCAGGGCGGCCGCGGCCGTGGCACACTTGCGACCCTGTTCGGCTAACAGGTCGAGCAGGTTGATGGACCGCTCGGCCGTGGCCACTTCTCCGGTCAGCTTTTGAATGCTGCGTTCCAGCCGGGCCATTTGTCGCTGCATCATGGCCAGTTGCAGCGAGGCCGGGCGGACAAATCCCAGGTAGACAGCTATCAGGGTCACGACGATCACACTCAACAGGACCGTCCAGCTGATCTTCACGGTGTCATGGCCGATCACCGCCCCTTGTGCTGAAGACCATTCACGTTCCGTGCGAATCTGCGTATCCAAGGCCCCATCTCCTATCCTGTAATCCACCGAGCTCCGTCCGAACGGTGAGCCGCCTCTCGCTTGCCTGCTTTTCGCTATCGGCAAACTCAGCGTAGCTACCCAGGATTTCCGCGCCCGGGGCAGATGGTAGGGGCTGGAGCGGGCTAAAGACCGGCTATCGCTCCCTCAACCGGGTGTGCACCCCAGCATGTGCGTCGGGGTTTCGCCCGCCGGCAGCTCGCTGGTCGTCCGGCGATCTACAACTTCCGCAAACGGATATTGCGGATTCGCGCCCGTGTCTCCCACGCGGCGATACCCAGGGGCCGAGAGAGATCGACTTCGCGGCGGACGCTGAACCGGTGTTCGGCCCGCGCCTGATCGATGATCTGTTTGCCGTCGAGCTCAACCTGAATCCGCTCGTCGGTCACTCGCACCTTCACCGAGTACCATTGGCCTTTTTTGAAGCCAATGTACTGAGTGGTGTCGTTTTCGGAGGCGTCTTTGCCGTCGATGCTGGAGAGTCCGACGACGGCGCCGCCCCAGCCGCCGAGGATCAGCGAGCAGTGTTCCTGGCCAACGGGAAATGTCAGAGCACAGAAGAAGTCGGTCCCGTCCGACCGCTGACCTTCAAGCGACAGTTCGTAGTTCGAAGGCGGGACTTCGCCACGATAGCGGATGCCGGTGAGTGAGGCGCCGAAGTCGAGCACAATCTGGCCGTCTTCGACGTAGATCTCGCCACCGCCACCAAACTTGCTGACCTCCCATCCGTCCAAGTTCCGTCCGTTGAAGAGCGCAGTACCCGCGGCAGCGTCGTCCGCCTTAGCGGGCTCAGCTGGCTTAGCTGACTCTTTTGGCTCAGCCGGTTTAGCCGCAGCCGGTTCGGATGTCGGCGGAGTCTGGGCCACCACCAAGCTGACGGTCACCGATCCCAGCAGAAGGCTCGTTCCAACGCATCGACAAAGAGTCTGGATCATGTTCGCGCTCCGCCCCAAGGCCGTGCCACCATCGCCTCGCCCGTCTGGCAATCGACTGTTAGACTGACCGAGGCGGGCTGTGCCAATTGTAGCGATGGGGCGAGTCAGCGTGCCACGCTCGGCCGGGTATCGAGGGGATGCACGCGGGGCACTCGCTGGCCCGGAGTGGGGGGGGCGAGGGTCGTGATGATCCTGAACCTATACTTTTCGCACGGTCGTTGGTCCGGGAATTCCCGAGGGTCGGGCGCTTAGCGGGCCAAGAATGTGGGCCGGTGGGCGAATTGCCGGTCTGGATGGTGCGGACGCGGGTCTGAGGAAGGGACGGTTACGAGTCTTGACGGTGAATGAAATGCCGACCGGAACGTCAGGCCGCGGAGTGATAGCGGACGCATCGGGGTCGTTGAGCCGAGTGCCGACGGGGCGCTTTTCGTGGCTGCGCGCCCATTCAGGCTGGGTAATCGGGCTGGCCCTGTCTTACTGGTTGCTGATCTTTGTGCTGACCCATTTGCCGTCGAACAGTCTGCCGCCACGGGCGATGATGCGCGACAAAGTGGCCCATTTTCTGGCCTATGCGGGGCTGACGTTTCTGATCGGCCTGAGCTTTCGCTTGAAGTTCCGCATGACCCTCACCGCCGCCTTCTGGATCGTCGTGCTGGCGGTCTTCTACGGCGCCGTCGACGAGATCACTCAGAGCCTGGTGCCGGGCCGCAGCACGGACGTGCGTGACTGGATGGCCGATGGACTGGGGGCCATGGCCGGCCTGATCGCACTGGAAATTGTCGTCGCGCTGAGGTCGCTGGTCCGAGCCATTCCCGCCTGGATGCCGGGGGCCTGACCGCCACTTAGCCTAATTCGACTTTTGCTGCTGCGAGTAGGTGTTCACGTACAGCAGCTGCAGCTGTTCGATCCAGGCTTCCAGCATTTCATCTTCTTCGGCCGCCAGGTTCCCCTGAGTGCGTTGGCGCAGGACGCCCAGCAGATCGATGTAGAGTCGTGCCTGGGGGAGGTCGACGGGCATCATCGGCTGTCGCGGATCGACTTGCTGTCCCAGCGACATCAGCGCGGGGGTGATCAGCATGGAGACCAGCAGGTCGAAGTTCACTTCGAGCTGATCGGGGATCGGCCCACCTGGAACCGTCTGTGGCTCGTCGCTCGCATCGACCTTCTGCCGTTCGCGTTCGACCTGGGACTTCCAGTCTTCGTCGATGATGATGCGGGATTTCGGATTCGGTTCGGACTGGTTCATGTGGTTTCCGTCTGTTCGCTGCGGCTGGATTGGCCGAGGCGTCGTTTGAGGGCGGCATTAACGAAGCCGACGAACAGCGCCTGCGGCGCGGTCGGCTGGGACTTGAATTCAGGGTGGAACTGCACGGCCAGGAACCAGGGATGTTCGGGAACCTCGATGACTTCTACCAGGCTGCCATCGGGGCTGGTTCCGGCGAACAGCATTCCTTGAGCGGCAAAACGCTGTCGATAGGCGTTGTCGAACTCGTACCGATGCCGATGCCGTTCTGAGATCTCCTCAGTTCCGTACGCCTGATAACACTGGCTTTCGAGGGCCAGCACGCATGGATGAGCGCCGAGACGCATCGTTCCACCCTTGTCGGTCACCTTGCGCTGTTCGTCCAGCAGGGCGATCACCGGATGAGGTGTGTCCTTGTCGAACTCGGTAGAATGAGCGCCGGTCAGCCCGACGACGTGACGGCCAAATTCAATCACGGCGCACTGCATCCCCAGGCAAATGCCGAAGAAAGGGACCTGGCGTTCGCGAGCATACTTGATGGCCTCGACCTTCCCTTCGATCCCGCGTTCGCCGAACCCGCCGGGGACCAGGATCCCGTCGTAACCGGCCAGCAATCGGTCGGGCCCTTCGCGCTCAATGTCCTCGCTCTGGATCCGGCCGACTCGGACCTGGGTCTGAAAGTGCATGCCGGCATGATCGATTGCTTCGTAAATCGATTTGTAGGCGTCCCGATGTTCGGCGTATTTGCCAACCACCGCGATGCTCACTTCGTGCCGCGGGTTGCGCAGACGGTGGAGCAGATCTCGCCAGTCTTCCAGATAGAGCGGATTGGCTCGCAATCCCAGCTGATCGACGATCAAGCGGTCGAGCCCGTTTTCGACGAGGCTCAGCGGCACTTCGTAGATCGAAAAGTCCTTGTCTTTTTCCTCAATCACCGCCGGCAGCGGGACGTTGCAGAAGAGCGAGATCTTTTCGCGATCTTCCCGCGAGATGGATCTTTCGGTCCGGCAGATCAGGATATCGGGCTGGATACCGATCTCCCGCAGCTGGCCGACGGAATGCTGAGTCGGTTTGGTCTTGAGTTCGCCAGCCGCCTTCAGGTAGGGGACCAGCGTCAGGTGAATGTAAAGGCAGTTATTTTTGCCGACGTCCTGAGCGAACTGGCGGATGGCTTCCAGAAACGGCTGGCTCTCAATATCGCCCACGGTCCCGCCGATTTCGGTGATCACCACGTCGACGTTCGGCTCGGCCAGCTTCTGAATCACTCGCTTGATTTCGTTGGTGATGTGAGGGATCACCTGGACGGTCTTGCCGAGGAACTCGCCTCGCCGTTCCTTCTCGATGACCGACAGGTAGATCTGGCCGGTGGTGTAGTTCGAATCACGGGTCAACGGGCTGTTGGTGAACCGCTCGTAGTGTCCCAGGTCGAGATCGGTTTCGCTGCCGTCGTCCAGCACATAGACTTCGCCGTGCTGGTAAGGGCTCATCGTCCCCGGATCGACGTTGATGTAGGGGTCGAGCTTCTGCATGCGGACCCGCAGCCCGCGGCGTTCCAGCAGCATGCCGACCGAAGCACTGGTCAATCCTTTCCCCAGCGAACTGACGACACCGCCGGTGACGAAAATATGTTTGGCCATCGCCCGTTAGATCCTCGAACGTTCTGGTGACCGCCGACTGGCCGTCGTACTCCACGAAAAGCCCTCTCACAGCCCCATTCTAGACGGCCTCCCCCCCGCCCGTCAGTCCCCAGCCCAGCGGCGTCCAGCCGGTCCGTCCCCAACCGGTCAGCGCCCAGCCTGGCGGTGCCGCCATCGGTCGACAAATGCCGCGTAATCGGCCGGCGTGTCGATTCCCGCCGCTGAGTGCTGCACCGTCCCCACTCGAATACGGTATCCGGCATGCAGGACTCGCAGCTGTTCAAGCTTCTCCAGCTTCTCCAGAGGTGAAGGAGGGAGCTGGCCCAGCTGCAGCAGGAAGTCGCGGCGGTAGGCGTAGAGCCCGAGATGCTGCAGGAAGGTCACTTCGCCGGCCGCAAAGGCCTCCTCCAGACCGTCCCGCACGTGCGGGATCACACTGCGGCTGAAGTAGAGCGCATCGCCGCGCGCGTCGCAGACCACCTTCACGCAGCTGGGGGCACGCACCTGGTCCAGCGACCGGATGGGGGTGGCCAGTGTGGCCATCGGTACGGTCGGGTCGTCCATCATTTCAATCGCCAGATCGATCGCCGCCGGATCGATCTCCGGCTCGTCCCCTTGGACGTTCACCAGCACTTCGGCATCGACTCCGCGGCGAGCCAGTTCGGCCACACGATCTGTCCCGCTGGCCGCTTCGGGGTCCGTCATCACCGCCGTGGCACCGAACGACTGGGCCACGTCCACAATCTGCTGATCATCAGTCGCCACAATCACTTGCGATGCGCGTCGAGCTCGGCAGGCCGCTTCGTACGTGTGCTGCAGCACGGTCCGTCCCGTGTCGGCAAGAAGTAGTTTTCGGGGGAGACGCGTAGAATGCAAACGGGCAGGGATGACGATCACGGCTGGAGACATGGGGGTCCTTCCTGAGCAGTGTGAACGGCCGAGGCTGAGCGGTCAGATTTGCTGGCCTGTCCCCACCTTTGGGACGAGCCAGTCGTGTGGATGCTGCGGGTTGCAGGGTCCGGTAGGGACCCCAGTCCGGGGCGGTCGGTCTCATCGCCCAGCGGTAGGGTCGATTTGTGACCTAGATTGAAGCAGGGATTGTAACGTGGGGGAAGAGATCCCCTTTTGACCGAGAAAGGCTGACTATGTGCGGTATCGTGGGCTACGTCGGGCATCGCGATTCGATGGGCTTTCTGTTGGAGGGGCTGCGGCGGCTCGAGTACCGCGGCTACGACAGCGCTGGGATCGCGGCCCTCGTGGACGGCGAGTTCCGCATCTGTAAAGCGGCCGGTCGCATTGATGTCCTGGCCGACAAACTCCAGAACGAGCCTTTCGAGGCACAGATTGGTATCGGCCACACGCGGTGGGCCACGCACGGTCCGGCCACCTACGATAACGCTCACCCGCATCTGGGCGGCAGCGACGAGCTGGTGGTCGTCCACAACGGCGTGATCGAGAACTTCCAGACACTCAAAGACAGCCTGCTGGCCCGCGGATATCACTTCCGTTCAGCCACCGACACCGAAGTCATCGCTCACCTCATTGCCAATTGCCTGCACGAACAACCGCTGCATGACCACGATGAATCGGACGACGGACATGACGGCGAGCCCAACCCGTACGCCACACGGCGCCTGGTGAACGCGGTCCGCGAAGCACTCAGCCAGCTCCGCGGCACGTACGGCCTGGTGGTGATGTTCCGCAAGCGTCCCGATCTGCTGATCGCCGCACGGCTGGGGAGTCCGCTGGTGCTGGGCGTCGGCAAGGGCGAACACTACATTGCCAGCGACGCATCGCCCCTGGCTGGCTACACCGACAAGATCGTCTACCTGGCCGACCATCAGCTGGCCGTCGTCACGGCCGACTCGCTCGACGTCACGCATCGCGACCACGGCCGAGTGGCTCATAACGTTCACGTCCTGGAGCTGGACGACACGGCGGTCACCACCGACGGCTACGACCACTTCATGCTGAAGGAAATCTTCGAACAGCCCAACACGCTGCGGGACACGATGCGTGGTCGGTTGAGCGAAGATGATGCGACGGCCGTTTTTGGCGGACTGAATCTGACTCCGCGGCAGTTGCGGCGGATCAACCGAGTGCTGCTGACCGCTTGCGGCACCAGCTGGCACTCGGCCCTGGTGGGTGAGTACCTGATTGAGGATTTTGCTCGGCTGCCCGTCGAAGTCGAGTACGCCAGCGAGCTGCGGTACCGCAACCCGCCCATCGATCAAGAGACTTTGCTCTTCTCAATCACTCAAAGCGGCGAGACGGCTGATACCCTGGCCGCTCAGCGAGAACTGAAACGCAAGGGGCATCCCACGCTGGCGATCTGCAATGTGGTCGGCAGCACGATCGCTCAGGAAGCCGACGGCGGGATCTACCTGCACGCCGGTCCGGAAATCGGCGTGGCGTCGACCAAGGCTTACACGTCGCAGCTGGCAGTGCTGGCCATGCTGGCACTCTATTTCGGTCGCCTGCGGCACATGAGCTACGGAGCGGGCCGTCGGCTGATTCACGCCCTGCAGGATGTCCCCAACAAGGTGGCTGCCGCTTTGCGGGCGAACGACAGCGTCCGGAAGATTGCTGAGAAATACTATCAGGCCGACAACTTCCTCTATCTGGGCCGCCATTACAACTTCCCGACCGCCCTGGAAGGCGCGCTGAAGCTCAAAGAAATCAGCTACATCCATGCCGAAGGGTATCCGGCCGCGGAGATGAAGCACGGGCCGATCGCTCTGGTGGACGAGAACACGCCCAGCGTCTTCATCATGCCGCAGGGCTTCATCTATGACAAAGTCGTCGCCAACCTCGAAGAGATCAAGGCTCGTGGCGGCCCAGTCATCGCCATCGCCGGCGAAGACGACGATCGCGTCGAACGGTTGGCCGACGATGTGATCTACGTCCCGACGGTCGAAGAGTTCCTGCAGCCGCTGGTGACGATCGTGCCACTGCAGCTGCTGGCCTATCACATCGCCGTCCTGCGGGGCTGCGATGTCGACAAACCGCGCAATCTGGCGAAGAGCGTCACGGTCGAATAAGCCGGACCATCTGAGCCTCACCAGCCCGGCCTCACCAACCCGGCCTCACCCCCGGCCCAAATCAGCTGTCGCTGCTGGCTGCTAGCCGCGTTCTGCGAGTGCGTCGGCCAGATCGAGTTCCGACTTTAGTGATTTGGCCTTGTAGCAGGGGGGGAATTTTTGTTAATCACCTGCCCTCCCCGCAGGCAGTTTTCCTGCGCGGAGTGAGCCGCGTAGGCACATGAGGCAGGATTCGCCGTAGCATGATTCGGTTCCGTCACTCAGGACTGCGGAAGTTAGTGGCCCAGCTGCTGCTGGTCACTGCGCCCCTGACGTCCGGGTGTCAGCCGACTCAGCCGTTCTTTGTCAATGACCGGGGCGACCTGTCCCACTACCTCGAATCCTCAACGCAAATCAGCTATCCCGACGTCAACACGCCGCCGTTGCCGGACGCCGAGCAGGCGATTGAACCGCTGTCGCTCGAGAATCCCGAGTTCCGCGAATTCTGGGACATCACCCTGGAAGAAGCGGTGGCCACGGCACTGCAGAACGACAAGACAATCAACACGTTGGGGCAGATCCGTACGAACTGGCAGGTGGGCCAGTCGGCGACCAGCCCGCCCGAAACGCAGCTGCTCAGCCCCGACTTCAACACGTCGATTTACGATCCGGCCATTCAGGAGACGAGCAACACGGGTGTCGAGGCAGCTCTAGCGAATTTCGATACCCAGCTCAGCACGGGCATCTTCTGGGAACGGACCGATCGGCCGCAGAACGTCGAGCCGACGACGGTGGGCCAGACGATTTTTGCACGGATTCTGGAGAGCGAGACGGGGAACTTTCAGACCGAGTTGAGCAAACGGGCGGCGACAGGAACTCAGTTCTTCGCCCGCAACATCACCAACTATGAAGGGACCAACCGGCCGCTGCGAGCCGTACCAAGCGACTGGACTACGTTGATGGAACTCGAGGCTCGGCATCCCTTGCTGAAGAACTCGGGAACTCAGTTCAACCGCATCCCGGTCGTGATCGCTCGCATTCAGACCGATCTGGCCATCGCTCAGCTCGAACGGGCCGTGCGGAACCAGGTACTGGAAGTGGAACGATCGTATTGGGATCTCTACTTCCACTACTTCAATCTCCAGACCGCCAAGGTGGGGGCTCAGAGTGCCCTCGAATCGTGGCGGCAAGTGAAGACGTTGGCGGAAACCGGGTTGGAGCGAGGCGAGGCCTTCTCAGTGGCTCTGGCCGAAGAGCAGTACTACGCCTTTGAAGGTCAGGTGGAAGAGGCTCAGCGCCGGCTGTTCCAGTCCGAACGCAATCTGCGGTCGCTGATGGGACTGACCGCCACCGACGGTCGATTCCTGCGACCGACCGACAAACCGGTGCTGGCCAAAGTGAACTTCGACTGGCCCTCGGTCCTCGACGAATCCATGCTCCGCAGCGTGGAGATCCGCGAACAGGGTTTCCGGATCAAGCAACGTGAGCTGCAAGTGCTGCAGGCCCGCAATCAGGTCCTCCCGCAGCTCGATCTACAGGCCCTGTACCGCTGGGTCGGCCTGGGTGACGACCTGATTCAGGCCAGCCGCAACGGGCTCGACTTCCCTCAGCCCGGATCGACGGCCTTCGAGACGCTGACTGGCGGCGATTTCCAGGAATGGCGGTTGGGATTCCAGTTCCAGGTCCCGCTCGGTGTTCGAGCCGAGATGGCTCAGGTGCGCAACACGCAGTTGTTGCTGGCTCGAGAGCGCAGCCGCATGGATACGCTGAGACTTGAAATTTCGCACGGTCTGTCGTCGATCTATGACAAGGTGAAATCGCAGCATCGCTTGATGACGACCCGATTTAATCAGCGGCGCACGGCGGTGGAGCAGGTGAAGGCGTTCATGGCCCTCAATGCTGTGGGGGCCGAGGACACAAGAAATTCGAGTTCAAGTCTGCCGTTGAACCAGCTCCTCGACGCTCAGCGCCGTCAGGCTCAGGCCGAAGTGCAATATCACGAAGCGGTGGTGGCCTACAATCAGGCGCTGGCCGAACTGCACTGGCGCAAGGGTTCGCTGCTGGAGGTGAATAACGTCCTGTTGCAGGAGGGTCCGTGGCCGCGTAAGGCGTATTACGATTCGCTGCTGCGAGCTCGCCAGAATGGTGCCAGCCGACCGCTGAATTACGGTTTCAATCGGCCCGCAGTGGTCACTCGTGGCCCATTCATGCAGCAGGGCTCGTCCCAGCTCGGGACATCGGATGAGTCCGCGAAGGGACCATCGGGCCAGCCGACACCGGCTCAGCTGCCGGCTGAATCGGGAATGTTCTCCGACGAGCCATCGCAGGGTGGCCAGCCCGAGTCGCTGCCACCTGCGGCGCCCGACCCGGACGGTTCCGAGCCGCTCGGCGGCGGGAAATCCACCACTCCCTCGCCGCTCCCCGTCCGTCCCACCGGCGCCACCTCCGACGACTTCGACTGGGGCTCACTCGACCTCTAACCCCATTTTGATGCCCGCCTCCAATCCTAATTGTGGTGCGGGCGTCCCGCCTGCCTCCGCCTCCGCCTCCGCGTCCTCCCTTGTGGTGCGGGCGTCCCGCCTGCCTCTGCGGTCTGATTGTGGTGCGGGCGTCCCGCCTGCCTCTGCGGTCTGATTGTGGTGCGGGCGTCCCGCCTGCCTCTGCGGTCTCTGCCTCCGCGGCCTCCGCGTTGAAAACTCCCGTGCCTCCCGCGCCCTCCGCGTTGAAAAAATCTTCAGAAAATGAAGCGCGAGTGATGCGTCTCTAGCCCTTAAACAAGCGTAGGGGGGAATGGTTCTTGGCGGCTGCGGCGGCGCGCAGCGTCACGAGAGCGACGAGGTCGCCGCGAAGAGGTTCGGGTTTGATGGTGGGCATGTTGGTGGATCTTTCTTTGGGTTTGGCGTGGCGGCGGACCGGAGCGTACGTACTCCGGCTTCAGTGAGCCGACGTCAGCATCTGAGCGGATGCTGAAGTCGTTCCCAGAGTTGGTGAAACGTGATCTGCCAACGATTCCAGCCCATGAGTCGATAGATCAGACGCCGTCCGCTGCGGAGAACTTGCGCAGGGATATTGATCATCGCTTGTCGAAAGGTAGAGAAATCCATTCGCAACAATGACTGCTTCTCCTGGTGCTGCTTTGAACTGACGCCACGACCTTCGGGTACCAATAGCGCTACCCAGATTTTCAACGACCATGCCAAAGATGCCATCACCATGTAGGCCCAGTTGCCGTTGAAGGTATCGACCGGAGCCGTGAGTGCCAGGACGTCGCTCTTGAGTTGCTGGATGACGTTTTCCTGGTTACAGCGTTTGTTGGCGTGCTGCGTCACGATGTCCTCGGCGGGAGTTTCCCAATCGTTGGTGATATAGAAGAAGCAGCGCCGTTCGTCGAATAGATATTGCTGGCCTTGGTGAACTTCAATGGCCTTCCAGAGAACCACCATCCGGTAGTCCCGTTTGCAGGCGCCGGGGCGATACGGGAATTCGTTAATGTATTCCGATTCGAGCCGTAGATCTTTGAATTCCCGTTCCTCAACCACTTCCTGCTTCACGTTCTTCGGGCGTGTTCGCGACTTGGTTTGGACCTTATATCGAGGCTTCCGCTTCAGCGGTCGCCACGAATCGTGGCCTAATTCGTCGACTCTTTCGTACAGATTCGGCATGGCGTCGTAACCGAATACGAACAGTACCTTGTCATCATCCCAGCGATCCAAGTGCTCGGTCTGTGAGAAGTCAGTGTCTCCGCGCAGCCGAATCTGCCGGAATCCCGCTTGCCGGCAAACGTCGATCGCCCGATCTAGCCACCCTGCAGCCCGCTCATGACTGGGCCGGCTGCCGCCTCGATTGGCGATGTACAACGGTTCGCCCGTATTCGCCAGGCTCACGACCAGCGGGTGATAACCCCACTGCCCATTGTGGTTGACATCGATCCCTTCCTTGCACTCGCCCTGAGTCTCGACCATGGTACCGTCGGCCTCGATGATCGCTTCGTCGAAGAATGCCTTCGGCTGACAACTCCACACCCGGCGACGTACTTCATTGAATACGTCCATCAACTTCAAGATCGACGTCTCACTATGGCGCCGGCAAAAGTCTCCGGCTGTCGTCGGATCCGGAATTCGTTGAGCGCCGAGGGCGTTCAAATAGGCCTCATCATTGCGGCGATACTCCAAATGCTCCAGACAGGTGCCGCCGGCCAACAGATTGTAGGCGATATTGAGCACGTGGTCAGACTCTGCATAGGGGAGTCGGATCTTGAACAGCGGTACGTTTTCATTGATGGACCGATCCAAACCAAGGTTCTTCACCAGGGAGTGAATCAGGCCCAGTCCGCCCGCGGCGATCGCCTGTTGACGATCGGATAGCTCATATTGAATGTTGGACGCAGCCATCACCGGACACTGGCTCGGGAACTTTGTTTTATCCAGTCGCTCCTCAATAGCCCGCTTGCGTGTCGATAACTGTCGTCGTATTTTGGTGTTCACTCGAAAGTTCTCCTCGGGTTCCGCGTGATTGGAAGTTGCGATAAACCAAGTACGCAAAAACCCCGAGAATTTTCGAGTTTTTTTGTCCCCGGACCGAAAAATCTCGGAAATCGAATTCACACTACGCTTGTTCAAGGTCTAGCCCACTCAGACCAGGGCTCCGGCGTTGTGGTGCGGGCGTCCCGCCTGCCTCTGCCTCTGCGGTCTCTGCCTCCGCGGCCTCCGCGTTGAAAACTCCCGTGCCTCCCGCGCCCTCCGCGTTGAAAAAATCTTCAGAAAATGAAGCGTGAGTGATGTGTCTCTAGCCCACTCAGACCGGGGCTCCGGCCAGGCGAGCTGGCCGGCGGCCGGAGTGCTGAGCGATATCTATTGACGGAGAATGGATGAGGCGCTCGCGAATAATTGCCAGCACATCACATCCACACCTACTGACAAACGCCTTGTAGCATCAAGCAACTTGCCAGCTGCAAACGGCCTTAGCCGTCGGGGAACTGGCGGCAGTATTCGTAGATGGCGATCGTCACAGTGGTGGCGGCGTTCAGGCTGAGTGGGAGTCCGTACATGGGGATTTCCAAGACTCGGTCGACGCAGGCCAGCACGTCAGCTTCCACGCCCAGCCGTTCGTGGCCGCCGATCAGGACCGTTTTGCGGTCGAAGGCGAACTCGAAGAGGTTCTCTGAGTTGGTGGCCTGTTCGAGGGCGACCAGTTGATAACCTTCGTCGTGTTTCCGCTTGAGGACAGGGACGAGGGACCGGTGAGTTTCGATCTGCACGAACTCGGTGCTGTCTCGAGCGATTTTCGGGTCGATGCGAGTCCGGCCGGCGGCGATGACGTGCCGGACTCCAAAACACCCCGCTGCCCGGACGACTCGCGAGAAATTGACGTTCGAGTGCATCTGGGGTAGGGCCAGGACGAGTTCTCGGGGCCGAGTCAGCTCGCGAGGCGGTCGGTGCCGGACATGTTCAAAGCGTGGGCCCGACATTTATCTCAGCCGCGAGGTCATCCAGCTTGGCGCCGGGTCGCTCATCCCACGGTCAGCATCGGGGCGGCTGGGTCCGGTAGCGGCCGGTTCGAAGATCAGCGACCCGAGCAGCAGTTCGACATGCCGCCAGGCTCGGCGACGGATGCGGTAATAGCGATGTTTGCCGGACCGGCGAGTTTCGAGCAGTCCGGCGCGGCGAAGCTGAGCCAGATGGTGGCTGACGGCCGGCTGGCTCTGTTCCAGCATCTCGCAGAATTCGCTCACATTCAGTTCCGACCGGCCTCGCAGCAATTCGACGATGGCCAACCGATGGTCGTCGGCCAGCAGCTTCAGCAGACTGGCCAGCGTCATTTCTTCTTTGTCACGCTTCAAGACTTCCCGCTTGAATACCACCTGACTCTTGGCCGTCGATCGACTGGAGTTATCGTCCATCCTTAGTCCTCATCCACTGACCTTTGATCCGACACAGTCGACAAACTTGTCGGCTGCGCCATGGGTCTTCCTGACCCGATATCCTTCCTTGCCGGATATCGTACGCGATCCATGCGCGACATTCTAGCACCATCTTCGGGGTCGATGCAAAGCGTTTTGTCCGATCGGCCACGATTGGCGACTGCTTCATCTTGATCGAACTCTACGGCGAGTTCAAGAACCTGGACATGTGGTTCAGGTTGCCGATGCCGTGGTGTCTGCGTAGGATGTGTTACCGCATGTGGCTGAATCGTCGGTCGTCATGCCGTGAAATCGCCGCGTCAGAACTCGATCCGACACTCACGCGGCCAGCGATGAATCGTACAAAAATGAACGATCCACGTGATGTGTTGCTGATGTCATCCAAGACGCGGATAGCTCGATTGGTGCGTGCGATGTGGCCTGGGGACCGCGGATTGCGGGCGCTGATCGTGCTGGTCGTGCTGGTGCTGCCGGCCGGTTGCCGCCGCGAAGCTCAGCCCGAATACTTCGGAACCGTAGTCCCGCGCCACGGTCCACGCGAACTCTCGATCAATAACGGCTCGGAACCGGAATGGATTGACCCCAACCGGTGCGCCGACAGTTCGGGAGGCGATATCATCTTCAATACGTTCGCCGGATTGCTCGGCGGACACCCGCAGACGCTCGAACCGACCTACGAAATCGCTTATCGCCACGAAGCCGATCCGACCCAGACGGAATTTCGTTTCTGGTTGCGCCCCAGTCAGTGGTCCGATGGCACGCCCTTGACCGCTCATGACTTTGAATGGTCCTGGAAACGGCTCCTGAACCCCGCCACCGCCGCCAAATACAAGATGATGGGGTATGTGCTGGAAAATGGTGAAATCTACAACCGCGGCGCCGTCATCGTGGCAGGTATACCGACGGCTGAGTTGGACCAGGCAGCCACGACTGAGGGGCTCATAAAATTGCTCCCCGATGACCTGCGATCGGTCGAAATCCGCCGGCTCCAACATCCCGAAGTCCTCGCCGTGTTGCCCCCCGCCGAAGAAACCAGCGCCGCTCGAAAACGGCTGATCGAAGCCCTCAACCAGCGACAGCTCGGCCAGCATACAATTTACGCTCGAGTCGCCGAACATCAGCTGGTTGGCGTCCGAGCGGAAAACGATCACGAACTGGAAGTGCGCCTGGCCGGTCCCACTCCGTACTTCTTCTACCTCCTGGCCTACTACCCGTTCATGCCCGTCCCGCGGCATGTCATCGAGCGGCTCGAAGAGGAAGGCATCAACCCCGACCTGTGGACCCGGCCCGAACACTTTGTCAGTAACGGACCTTACACCCTCAAACATTGGCGCTTCCGCCAGTACATGGATTTCGAAAAGAATCCGCACTACTGGCGAGCCGATGCGGTGCAGATCGATCGCGTTCGCGCTTACGTGATCGAGAGCTACAACACGGCACTGAATATGTACAAGGCCGGCGAAATCGACTGGCCGGGTTCCAACACGTCGATCCCGGCCGAGTTCATGGACTACCTGCGGCCCATGCGAGATCTGCGCCGCAGCCCCTACTTGGCCGTTTATTTCTACTGGATCAATACCCGCCAGCCGCCGCTGGATAACGTCCTCGTGCGGCGAGCACTCAGCTTGGCCATCGATCGCGAAAAGCTCACTCGCTACGTCACTCGCGGCGACCAGATTCCCACGGCCGATCTCGTCCCCGACGGTCTGGCCGGGTTTCGAGGCGCTGGCCGACCAATCTTCGACCCCGAGGCCGCTCGGAAACTCCTCGACGAGGCCGGCTATCCCGGCGGCCAAGGGCTCGCCCCCATTTCGCTCACTTACAATACGTCCGAAGGACATCGGCAGATCGCCGTGGCCGTCCAGCAGATGTGGCAGGAAAATCTCGGTATCCACGTCGAACTGGTCAACCAGGAATGGGGCGTCTACCTGAAGAACGTCAATCAGATGAATTTTCAGATCGCCCGCATGGGCTGGATCGGCGATTACCCCGACCCCAACACCTTCGTCGATCTGCTGGCCTCCCAAAACGGCAATAACCACTCGAACTGGAAGAATCCTGAGTTCGACCAGCTGCTGCAGCGCGCGAACGCGACGACCGACCCCCAGCAGCGGCTGCGGCTGCTCGAGGAAGCCGAACGGATGGCCATGGATCAGCAGCCGCTGATCCCCCTCTACGTCTACACCCGCACGCAGCTGGTCAAACCCTACCTGCGCGGAATGTGGGAAAACTTCCAGGATCGACACCTCTGGCAGTACATGTCGATCGATGAACGTTGGTACGATGGGGTGCCGCACGATAAGCTGCCGGGCGATGAGCTGCCGGGCGGTGAGCTGCCGCGTGAGGGCGTGCACGGCGATCAGGCGTCGACGCGGGACACTGAGGATCGTTTGCCGGATTTGGAGCTGGTGCCGAGGTAGGAAGACTGAGTGTCGGTGCGGTCCACAGGCGGGGACCGCCTGGCTGGATGGATAGACAGGAGCGAGTGGGAGTACGCTGCGTCGCCTATGTTCGCCTTCATCGTCAAACGCCTGCTGTCGCTCATCCCCACTCTGTTTGTCGCGTTGACCGTGTCGTTCTTTCTGATCCGGCTGGCGCCCGGGAGCCCGTTTCTGAACGAGCGGGCCTTGAGCAGCGAGGTGCGGGAAGCGTTGGAGGCCAAGTACGGCTTCGACCAGCCGATGGCCGTTCAGTATCTGACGTACGTCGGCAACCTGCTGCGCGGCGATCTCGGGCTGTCGACGAAGTATCCGCAGCGAACGGTCAACGAGATCATTGCGCTCGGGTTTCCCGTCACGCTGCTGTTGGCGGCCGGAGCGTTGTGCTGGGCCCTGCTGGTCGGGATCGCCGCCGGGACGATTGGCGCTGTGCGGCAGAACAGCTGGCTCGACCATTCCGCCATGCTGCTGGCACTAACCGGTATCGGCGTCCCGTCGCTCGTCCTGGGACCCGTATTGATCTTTGTCTTCTCGTTGTCGTGGTACGTGTTGCCGCCCGGAGGATGGGGGACGTGGTCTCACATGATCCTGCCGTCGCTGACCCTGGGGACCGTCTATGCCGCCTACATCGCTCGGCTGACCCGCACCGGTGTGCTCGAAGTGATCCGATCGGACTACATCCGCACGGCGCGGGCTAAGGGTCTGAGTGAGCCGCTGGTGATCGTCCGACATCTGCTGCGCGGTGGCCTGTTGCCGGTCGTCACGTTTCTCGGTCCGGCCGTCGCTCATCTGCTGGTCGGCAGCGTCGTGGTCGAGAAGATCTTCAATACGCCGGGGATCGGACCCTATTTCGTCGACGCGGCGATCAATCGCGATTACTTCCTGGTGATGGGGATCATCCTGCTGGAGTCTGTGTTCCTGCTGGGGATGAATCTGCTGGTCGACATCGCGTACGGCTGGCTGGATCCGAGGATTCGCTATGAGTGATTCCTCATTCGCACCCACTGGAGATGCTCTGTCCGAGAGCAACCCGGCCGCTCGGGGCGCCGAGCTGCAGCAGGGGACGTCATTGTGGCAGGACGCCTGGAAACGGCTACGGCGGAACCGCATGGCCGTGGCATCGATCTATGTGCTCGCCGCGATGTTCGTCGCCAGCTTTACGTTGCCGTACGTGATTCCCCTGGTTGCGGGGCCCCGTTATCGGCCCGAAGTGCAGGCGCTCGAGTACGGGTGTCAGCCGCCGTCGGCCCTTCACTGGTTCGGCACCGATTTTCTGGGGCGAGACTTGCTGGTGCGAACTGTGCACGGGGCTCGGATGAGCTTGATGGTCGGGCTGCTGGCAGCCGCGGTGGCCGCCGGCGTGGGGACGCTCTACGGTGCCTTCTCGGGCTATCTCGGCGGTCGCACCGATGCCCTGCTGATGCGAGTCGTCGACGTCCTCTACAGCCTCCCCTACATGTTCATCGTCATTCTGCTGGTCACCTTTTTCGGCAAGAAGCTCCTGCTGATCTTCGTCGCCCTGGGACTCGTCGGCTGGCTCACCACCGCTCGTATCGTCCGGGGGCAGGTGATGAGTCTCAAGGAACGGGAGTTTGTGCTCGCCGCCCGCAGTATCGGCCAGAGTCATTCGCAGATTGTCTTGCGGCACCTGATCCCCAACACGTTGGGACCCATCATCGTTTACTTCACGCTGACCGTGCCGTCGATGATTCTGCAGGAAGCCTTTCTGTCGTTCCTGGGACTGGGAGTGCAGGAGCCGGCACCGAGCCTGGGGTCGTTGATCTCCGAAGGCGCCGGCCAGATCGCCGTCTTCTGGTGGCCGCTGATTTTTCCGGCCGGCGTCCTGTGCCTGCTGCTGTTGGCACTGAGTTTCCTGGGCGACGGACTCCGCGATGCACTTGATCCTCACATGAAGAGCTGACCATGCTTGCGCCGGTGCTGCAGGTAGACAACCTGAGGACTTATTTCAAAGCTGAGCACGAGAGTGTTCGAGCAGTCGATGGAGTCAGTTTCGAGCTGCAGCAGGGCGAGACACTGGGGATTGTTGGTGAGAGTGGATCGGGCAAATCGGTCACGTGCCTGTCGATCTTGGGGCTCGTCCCCCGTCCTCCCGCCTATCATCCGTCAGGCCGAGTCGTGTTTGGGGGACGCGACCTGCTGACGGCTCGGCCCCGGGACCTGCGACAGGTCCGCGGCAAGGAGATCTCGATGATCTTCCAGGACCCCATGTCGTCGCTCAATCCGTTTCTGACCGTCGAACGACAGCTGACTGAGGTGCTGCAGGTCCATCAGGGAATGACGCGCAGGGAATCGCGAGCCGCGGCGATCGATATGCTCGGCGAGGTCGGCATCCCGTCCCCAGAAACGCGGATCGATCATTACCCGCACCAGTTCTCGGGTGGGATGCGCCAACGAGTGATGATCGCCATGGCCCTGCTCTGTCGACCCAAAGTGCTGATCGCCGACGAACCGACCACCGCGCTCGATGTCACCATTCAAGCTCAGATTCTGGAGTTGATCGGCAGACTGCGGCGCGACTTTGGTACGAGCGTCATTCTGATCACGCACGATCTGGGCGTCGTCGCCGGCACGACCGACCGCGTGCTGGTGATGTACGCCGGACGGGTCGTTGAGCAGGGGTCGACCGATGACGTCTTTGCCCGGCCGAGTCACCCGTACACGCGCGGACTCTTGGGAAGTGTCCCCAGGCTGGACGCAATGACCACCGACTCGCTGGCGGCGATTCCCGGCCTGCCGCCCGATCTGGCAAATCTGCCTGGTGGCTGTCCGTTTCACCCTCGGTGCGGACTCGCCAGGGCTGAGTGCCAGCGCGAATATCCGCCGACGGTTGTGGTCGGCCAGAGTTCGCGTTCAGCCTCCTGCTGGGTGGTGGCCGAGGACCAAATGTCCGGAGGAGCCGCAGGCCGATGAATCACGTTGTTACCGATCACGGTGCGGCCCCCGTCGATCTGAACGAGCGGCGGCCGCTGGTTTCAGTGCGGGATCTGAAGGTCCATTTTCCGGTCCGCGCGAGTGGCAGCCTGTGGGGCGGCAAGCAACTGGTGCGAGCCGTCGATGGCGTGTCGTTCGATCTGTGGCCAGGAGAGACGCTGGGGCTGGTGGGCGAAAGCGGTTGCGGCAAATCGACCACCGGGCAGGCCGTACTGCAGCTGATCCGACCGACTAGCGGTTCCGTGAAGTTCGACGGGATGGAGCTGACCGACATGTGGGTCGGCCGGCCAGGAACCCGCGGACGATGGAACCGACAGATGCGGCAGCTGCGGCGCCGGATGCAGATTATCTTTCAAGATCCGTACGCCAGCCTGAATCCGCGAATGACCGTCGAGCAGATCATTGCCGAGCCACTGCAGGTCTTCAGGCTCGCCCGCGGCACCGAATTGCGACGCCGAGTCCAGGAGCTGATGGATCAGGTCGGCATGGACCCGCGTTATGTCCGCCGTTATCCCCATGAGTTTTCCGGCGGCCAGCGGCAGCGGATCGGTATCGCTCGTGCACTGGCCCTCCAGCCCGACTTCATCGTGGCGGACGAGCCGATCAGTGCACTCGACGTGTCGATTCAGGCTCAGATCCTGAATCTGCTGGTCCAGCTGCAGCGGGATCTGAACCTGGCGTATCTGTTTATCGCTCATGACTTGGCTGCCGTGCGGTACTTGAGCAGCCGCATCGCGGTGATGTATCTGGGCCATCTGGTCGAGCTGGCGGAGAGCCGAGTCTTGTACGATCGGCCGCTGCATCCGTACACGCAGGCGTTGATCTCCGCGGCGCCGATCCCCGATCCGGTGCTGGAACGTCGACGGCAGCGCACGGTGCTCAGCGGGGACGTCCCCAGCCCACTCAATCCGCCGGCGGGGTGCCCGTTCCACACCCGGTGCCCGCTGCGCGAAGATCGCTGCGTGGCCGAACGGCCAATCCTGCGCGAAGTCGCCCCCGGCCACCAAGTCGCCTGCCACCTCGTCCCCGGGAGGTAGGTGCTACCTTCGCGGAGGTAGGTGCTACCTCCGTGTTTGGAGTGGGAGGTTTGGGCAAGGCGGGCTGAGTTGCTCAGGCCTTGATGATCTTCTCGCGGCCGGCGGTCACCTGGCGAGTCGCGTTGCGGGTGTCGATCACCAGCTGAGCGAACTCGACGATCGACGGGTAGTCGTAGACGGAGTGGTCGGTGGCGATCAGCACGCAGTCCTGCTGGCCCACGTACTCCGGTGTCAGCGCCTGGCTCTCCATCGGCGGGAAATGGTAGTCCCGCTTGGTCGGCAACGTCGGCACGTACGGATCGTTGTACGACATCTGGGCGCCGGCCTTCAGCAGCAGCTCCATCAGCTTGAACGCCGGACTCTCGCGCGAATCGTCCACGTCCTTCTTGTAGGCCAGCCCCAGCAGGGCGATTTTGCTCCCGCGAATCGGTTTGCCTCGCTCGTTCAGCGCCTCGGACACTCGTTGCACCACGTAGTAGGGCATGTGCGTGTTGATCTCGCCCGCCAGCTCAATGAACCGCGTGTTCATCTCGTGCTTGCGCGCCACCCAGCTCAGGTAGAACGGGTCGATCGGAATGCAGTGGCCACCCAGGCCCGGCCCCGGATAGAAGGCCTGGAACCCGAACGGCTTGGTCTTGGCGGCGTCAATCACCTCCCAGACATCGATTCCCAGTCGGTCGAAGAGCAATTTCAGCTCGTTGACCATCGCAATGTTGACTGATCGGTAGGTGTTTTCGAGGATCTTGCACGCCTCGGCGACTTCACAGCTGGAGACTCGCACGGTTCGCACCACGGCGTGCCCGTACAGGGCTTCGGCCAACTCGAGACTGGCCGGATCGGCGCCGCCGACGACCTTCGGAATTCCGCTGGCCGTGTAATCGGGATTCCCCGGATCTTCGCGTTCCGGGCTGTAGGCGACGAAGAAGTCCTGACCGAGTTTCAATCCTGTCGATGCCAGGATCGGCAGCACCACGTCGCGAGTCGTTCCCGGATACGTCGTGCTTTCCAGGACCACGAGCTGTCCCGGCCGCAGACGCTGGGAGATCTCGCGCGCCGTCGATTCGACGAAGTACAGGTCCGGATCGCGACTGTCGCTCAGCGGAGTCGGGACGCAGATCAGCAGGGCGTCGGGCTTGGCCAGCAGGTCCATGTTGGAGGTCGGGAGGAACCGTCCCTCGGTGACACACGACTTGATCCAGCCGCCCGGCAGGTGCTTGATGTAGCTCTGACCGGCCAGCAGCTTGTCGACTTTCGACTGGTCGACGTCGAATCCCATCGTGCGGAAGCCGGCTTCGACGAAGGCTTTGATCAGAGGCAGACCGACATAGCCCAGGCCGATCACGCCGACAACGGCCTGTTTGCCGTCGATCTTTTTCCGCAGCTCGTTTTCCATACAGCTTGAATCCTGTTTCCCAGCGGTGTTCACCCCCGGCTAATGTATTGGTAAGTCGCCGTGGCGGGGAAGTCCAGATCAACGGGCGGGATCTGTCCGTCTTCCGGGCCGTCCGCCCGCCCTGCACCATGATTGATCTGGACAATCGATAAAGTTTTCCTTAACCTCCGCCACCGCTTGGCCCGCGGTTGGTCAGCGGGTCCGGCCGACCACGTCAGTCAGGGGGATCTTCCCATGTTCCGTCGCCTACTGTTACTGCCGGTTGTGGCATTTCTAAGCGGTCTGCATGCGGCGGCTGGCCCGTGCGGATTTGCTCAGCAACTACTGGCGGGGGACTTCGTCGTTCAGACTGCAGTCTATGCTGGCGATGAAAGCACTCCCGTGGCCGAGAACCGGACCGTGTTTGTCGGCGATAAGGTCTACGACGAACTGCTGGGCGAGCCGAACGAAATCTCCGTGCTCAACCTGAACGATCCCGTGGTCGAACTGCTGGACGTCCGCCGGAAAGTCAAGTCGACGTTGACCGGCAACGATCTGCTCCAGTTTGTCGCCGCGATGAAGGTCGAGGCGTTGCAAGCCAAGAGTCCGCTGGCTCGCTTTGCCGCCGCTCCCCATTTCGAGCTGTTGCAGCACGAAGATACTCATCAGTTTCGATTGAAAAGCGAATGGCTGGAGTACCAGGTTCAGACCGTCGACTGTGATCCGCAGATATCGCAGAAGTACCGCAAGTTCTGCGACTGGTACGCGCGGCTTAACGCCACACGCGTCGGCGCGCTCCCTCCCCACGCCCGCCTGGAGCTGAACAGCCAACTGACGATCCACCCTCGCTTCCCCACCCGAATTCAGCTGACCATCCGCAATGAAAAAACCGCTCAAGAACTGATCAGCCGCCACGAGCTGATCGAAAAACTGTCCGACGACGATCAGCAGCGAATTCGCCAGATCGATCTCGACGTGACGACATTTCGCGAAGTGCCGTTGACCGAATTCCGTGGACTCAAGCTGGCCGACAGCCAACGCTGACGCAGACGGATCGAAGCAACTGCGGCCTGTTCAGCGATAAAGCCGCTCAATGACGTCGGCGAAGTTCTCCAGAATCACTGCTCGCCGTAAGCTCATCTTCGGCGTCAGTTCGCCCTGCTCAATCGTAAACGGGCGGCCGACCAGGGCCACCTTCCGCACCTGCTCGTGCGGCGCCAGTTGAGACAACTGGCGATCGACCAGTTCCTGATAGATGCCGACGACCTGCGGATGGACGAGTGCCTCTTCTTTGCTGGTCACCGCGATCTGCCGCGAGATGATCTGAGCCCGCAGGGGATCGGCGGTCGGAACAATCAGAGCCGTCAGGTAATTGCGGTTGTCCCCCACGATCATCACTTGATGTACCAGCGGATCCTCACCGATCAACGCTTCCAATTGCACCGGGGCGATATTCTTGCCGATCGATGTGACGATCAGCTCTTTCTTGCGACCAGTGATGTAAACGAAGCCATCCTCATCAATGGAGCCGTAATCGCCGGTGTAGAGCCAGCCGTCGCGGACCATTTGCTTCGTTGCATCGGGGCTCTGCCAGTATCCCTGCATGATGTTCGGCCCGCGAGCGAGAATTTCCGCATCCTCGCCGAGCCGGACGTCAACGCCGGGGAGGACCTGGCCGGATGCGCCGCGCCGATCGGCCTGGGGCGTGCTGATCGTGATGACGGGCGAAGATTCAGTCAGCCCGTAACCCTGGTAGATCGGGATGCCGTGGTCGCGAAAGAAGTCGTACAGATACTCAGGCAATCCCGCTCCCCCGGAACAGAACATCCGCAGCCGGCCGCCGAGCATCGCGCGCAGCCCGTCGGGCTGGTTCGCGTAGTCCGATTCCAGAAACTTGCGCCGCACCACCTCAAAGAAATACGGAACGCCATTCATCACCATCGGTCGGATGGCTCGCGCGTCGTCCAGGACCGTTTCGCGGGCTCCGGCCAGCGCCAGCTGTGAACCTCGCGCCAGCCACGTGTACAGGTCACACGTCCGCGCAAAAATGTGGCTCAGCGGCAGAAACGTCAGTCGCACGTCGTCGGGCTGGAAACCGAACAACAACTGAGTTCCATCGGCGTTGGTGACCAGGTTTTGCTGGTTCAGCATCACGCCCTTCGGTTCGCCAGTGGTCCCCGAGGTGTAGAGGATCGTCGCCAGATCGGCTGGCTCGGCACGAGCGAGAGTCTGCTCGAGCAACGCCTGACCGTGGCCGGCGTCAGCCTGCTCGATGGCCGTCGGCCAGTCGACGACGCGCGCATCGACACCCTCGGCCAATCCTGCGTACAGCACCACGTGCTGCACAGCGGCTCCGGCTGGCTGACTCAGCACCTTCTGCAGCTGTTCGGGCGTTGAACAGCAGACGACCTTTGATCCGCTGTGGCCAATCTGATAGTCGACCTGAGTGGCAGTGAGGCTGGCGTGGATCGGGACGTGAACCGCTCGGACGATGTGCGTCGCCAGATCTAGAATCAACCATTCCGTTCGGTTCTCGGACAACTGAGCGACGCGATCGCCAGGTTGCACACCCCAGGCGTGCAGCAGAGCGGCGCAGCGGCAGGCCCGATCGATCACCTCCGACCATGTCCACGGCACATAACCGGTCTCCGTCCGGTTCCAGTAAGCGACCCGGTCGGGCGTCTGCTCGAGGCGAGCGATCAGCCAGTCGGCGACGTGACGCGGCGAACGGTCACCAGCGTGGCTGGGCATATTCTCAGTGCCGGGGCGCTGAGTGGATCGATTGTCGGTCGACGATGAGTCCATCGTGTTGAGTTCCGAATAACGAAGGAGATCAATCGACGCGTTCGAAGATCGTTGCGATCCCTTGCCCGGCGCCGATGCACATGGTGGCCAGCCCCAGACGGGCTCCACGATCGACCATGGCGTGGATCAGCGTCGTTGCGATCCGAGCGCCGCTGGCGCCCAGCGGGTGTCCGATGGCGATGGCACCACCTCGGACGTTGACCTTGTCCGGGTCGGCCTGCAGTTGTCGGATGCACGCCAGGGCTTGAGCGGCAAACGCTTCGTTGATTTCGATCAGATCGATGTCGGACAGCTTGAGGCCCGCTCGCTGCAGCACCTTCTGCGTCGCAGGGACTGGACCGGTCCCCATCACGCACGGATCGACGCCGACGATCGCCGTCGCTCGGACTTTGACCAGCGGTTTGAGACCGAGTCGTTGAGCCGATTCGCGGGACATGATCAGCAGGGCGGCAGCGCCGTCGTTGAGCGGCGAACTGTTGCCGGCGGTCACCGTGCCGACTTTCGGCAAAAAGGCGGGCTCGAGACTGGCCAGCGTGGCCAGCGTCGTGTCGGCTCGCACGCACTGGTCCGCCTCGACCAATACCCGCTGACCCACTTCGTCGTGCCCGTACACCGGAACGAGTTCGGCTTGGAAGAGTCCTTCCTGCTGAGCGGCTGCGGCTCGCTGGTGGCTGCGCAGCGCAAACTCGTCCTGTTCTTCGCGCGAGATGCCCATGGTCTGCGCCAGGAATTCGGCGGTGACGCCCATCATCATCGCGCCCAGCGAAGTGCGGTGGAAGAGTCGAGCGTTCAGGTCCATGCCGTGATCCATGGGCAGGTGCTGCATGTGCTCGAGCCCGCCCACAATCTGCACGTCTTCAGCTCCAGCGACGATGGCATGCGCGGCCTGATTGATGGCCTGGAGACTGCTGCCGCAGAGCCGATTGACGGTGGTTCCACCGGTGGCCATCGGCAGGCCGGCAATCAGACTGGCCAGTCGGGCGACGTTCAAGCCCTGCTCCAGCGTCTGCTGTGTGCAGCCGAGGACCACGTCTTCGATCTGGTCGATCGGCACGCCCGTGCGTTGTATCAGAGCCTCGAGACACGCTACGGCCAGATCATCGCCACGGACCTTGCGGAAGCAGCCCCGTTGAGCTTGAGCCCTTCCGACCGGCGTGCGAACACTGCCTACGATCACCGCTTCACGCATTTGCTATTTCCCCTTGTCCGAATCGGACGATCCAGGTTCAATGACCGCCCGAGGCATAGAATCGCCGATTGTGCTGGGCCATATCCAGGAGCATGGCCGTTGGCTGCATGCGGGCTCCGAGCCCTTCCAGCGGCTGCAGTGCTTCGAGAATCTTCTGCGGCCCGAGCGTATCGGCCCAGAAGAGCAGACCCCCTTTGAAGGGCGGAAAGCCGAGGCCGAAGATCAGACCGAGATCGACGTCCCGCACGTCTCGCACGATGCCCGCTTCCAGCACCCGAGTCGCTTCCAGCAGCATGGGCAGGAAGAGCCGATGAGTCAGCTCTTCCTGAGAAAAATTCGAGCGAGCCGGTTTGCGGTAGGGATCGATGAATCGACGTAGGTCCGGGTCGGCCTGCGCTCGGCCCTTTTTATTGTCATACGAAAAGAATCCCTTGCCGCTCTTGCAGCCCAACCGGCCCGCTTTGACGAGTGCCGGCAGAATGGGTGAAGCGGCAATCCGGTCGGGGAAGGCTTCCCACATGATTCGGCCGGCGTAGAAGCACGTATCGAGGCCGACCATGTCGTACAGTGCGATCGGACCCATCGGCATGCCGAATCGAGTGGCCGCTTTTTCGATGGCGTCGATCTCGGCCCCTTCGGCAATCAGCTCCAGCGACTCGTTCATGTACGGCAACAGCAACCGGTTGACCAGGAAACCCGGCCCGTCGTTGACGACGATCGGCGATTTGCCGATTCGCTTGGCGTAGGCCACCGCCGTGGCAATCGTCTCGTCGCTGGTGTGACGCCCGCGAATGACTTCGACCAGCTTCATGCGGCGGACGGGATTGAAGAAATGGATGCCGCAGAAGCGTTCGGGGCGTTTCAGCTTCGAGGCGAGCCGCGTGATGGGAATCGTGGACGTGTTGGAGGCGAGGATGGAGTTCGGGCCGAGCTGCGATTCGAGCCGCTCGTAGACCTGCTGCTTGACTTCGACGTTCTCCACAATCGCTTCGATGACCAGGTCGCAGGCAGCGACGGCCGCATCGTTTTGTGCTGAGCGGAGGATCGGGGCCAGTTCGAGCATCTTGGCGGGGGAAGGGCCGCGAAATTTCTTGTCGAACGCAGCTTCTTCCAACACCTGGCGGACGCCACGCCCGAGCGCCTCGCGGTTGGCGTCGGCCATCGTGACGGGGACTCCGCGCTTGATGTTCGCCGACGCAATGCCAGCCCCCATGATCCCCGCGCCAATGACCGCTACCGATTGAATAGACTGGATGGCGACGTCGTCCCGTTCGACGCCGCGATCTTTCTTGTTCCGGTCGGTCAGGAAGAAGACGTTCAGCAGAGCGGCGTTGACGGGTGAGCCGAAGAGGTGCGACATCCCTTCGGCTTCCATCTCGCAGGCCGTGTTGATGTCAGCCGAGGCGGCGCCAAGCAACACGTCGAGCGCGGCGAGCGGAGCGGGGTACTGGCCCTTCGTTTCGCCCTGGATCATCGCGGCCGCTGTGGCGCCGAGGAATCCCAGCTCAGTCTCGTTCATTTCCACGGGGCCCGACCAACGCTGGCGATCTCGCAGGTACTGGCCCGAGGCCTGTTCGGCTCGCACGAGGCGAATGGCGGCGGCAATCAGGCCTTCAGCCGGTACGACATCGGTGGCCAAGCCCAGACGATAGGCCTCGGGCGGGTCGATCGATTCACCGCCAGTGATCATCCGCACGGCGTTGCCCAGGCCGATCAGACGTGGGAGTCGAGCCGTACCGCCCCAGCCCGGATAGAGTCCGAGCTTGACCTCGGGGAAGCCGAATTCGGTCTTGGGGTTGTCGCTCAGGAGACGGCGATCGCACCAGCAGGCCAGTTCGGCTCCGCCTCCGACACAGATCCCGTCGATGGCCGCGATGGTGACAGGAGCCGTTTCGGACAGGCTAGCGAAGAGCTGCTGGCCGCGGCGGCTGATTGCTCGGCTTTCCGCCGCCGGCACGTGCAGATTCTGCACGAACTCGCGGAGATCGGCCCCGGCGATGAACATCCCCGGTTTGCCGGAACTGACGATGATGCCCGCCAGGCCGCTCTGCTGCTGCAGCCGGTCCAGCACCTGGCTCAACTCGTCCAGCACATGGGCCGACAACACGTTGGCACTCTTGTCGGGATGATCCAGCACCACCAGGGCGATGTCGGATTCGGGAAATTCAACTCGAATCGTGCTTGTCATCAAAACCGCTTTCCGTAGACCGCTGTCGGTCGTCTTGGCGTCATCTGCCTGCCAGGGTGGTATCCGCGGAGTCCAATCCGCCGGGATCCGGACCGGTCACCGCGACCCCGAGTTGCGCGGTATCCTGATGGAGCCGAAATGCGGTCAAGCGTGTGGCGATCGCAATCCGGCGACGATACTCAGGAGTCCCATATGGTAACCGATCGACTTGGAGCGTACGCCATCCATTGTGCCACGCTCGGCCTGCGACTGGCAGTCCTGGGGATTGTAACGATCCTCGCCGCCTGCGGAACTACTCGTCAGTCGACTGTTGTGGCCGCCGAGCCGAAGCCGACTGGCCCGACGCTGCAGGTCGTGATCGACTACGGCGACGGGTTTCAGCGACGCTACACGGCAATTCCCTGGCACGCAGGAATCACGGTCGCCGAGACGCTGCAGGCGGTGGGCAAACATCCGCGCGGAGTCGCCTCGCGGGTCCGCGGCCGCGGCGAGCTGGCCTTCGTCGAATCGATCGATTCGATCGGCAACGAAGGGGGGACCGGCAAGAACTGGATCTTTTACGTGAATGATCGGATGGGTGAGGCGAGTGCTGGTGCGACGGAGGTGCCGGAAGGAGGGGTTGTGGCGTGGAAATTCGAGGTCTATCGCTGAGGGCCTCTTCCCTAGCGGCCTTGTGGTGGCCCAGGCGGCTGGGCAAAATACACGCGAGGTTGTAGCAGCCGGTGAGTGTCGATATTGAGAAGGATGGGGCGAATGTCGAAGCAATTCCGTGATGAATGCCTGTTGTGCGTGGGGCTGGTCGTGTTCGGCGTGATGGCCCGCGTGGTACTGCAGGAGATTCCCAATTTCGCCCCCGTCGCCGGTCTGGCTCTGTTTGCCGGCTACGTCTGCCGCAGCCGCCGCTTGGCCGTGACTGTGCCGCTGGCCATCATGTTGATCAGCGACCAGTGGAACGGGGGCTATGAGTGGCAGCTGCGGGTCGCCGTGTACGGCCTGTTGGCCCTCCCGGCCGTGTGGGGTCCGACGCTGAGGACGCTCAGCCAATCTCTGGCCGACCGCCGCGGCGCGTGGGGCCGAAGTTTGGCCTGCGGAGCGATCGGGTCGAGCGCTTTGGCCGGTTCGGTGCTGTTCTTCGTCGGCTCGAACGTCGCCGTCTGGGCCACAGCGAGCTGGTATCCGTCGACCGCTGCTGGGTTGGCTGAGTGCCTGCTGAACGGGCTCCCCTTCTTCCGCTACACCCTGCTCGGCGACCTCACCTTCGCCCTCGGCTCATTCGCCGCCTGGCAGCTCTGCCAGGCCCTCACCCAACCCACCCGCCGCCCCCTCCGCTCCCTCTGCTAGCACCCCCCGAGGTCGCACCTACCTCCAACGAGGTCGCACCTACGTCCACGGAGGAGGCACGTACCTCCACGGAGGTCGCACCTACCTCGTTGATTCTGCGCCGTCGATTTGTGGCTGTAGCCCCCATTGCCGGCTTCCTATTATCTCCAGCTGCGCCAGTTTATCGCGGAGGTCGCACCTACCTCCAACGAGGTCGCACGTACGTCCACGGAGGAGGCACGTACCTCCGCGGAGGTCGCACCTACCTCGTTGATTTTGCGCCGTCGATTTGTGGCTGAAACTGCGATTGCCGGCTTCCCAGAGTTTCCAGCTGCGCCAGTTTATCACGGAGGTCGCACGTACGTCCGCGGAGGAGGCACGTACCTCGTTGACTTTGCGCCGTCGATTCGTGGCTGAAGCTGCGATTGCCGGCTTCCCAGAGTCTCCAGCTGCGCCATTTTATCGCGGAGGTCGCACCTACCTCCAACGAGGTCGCACGTACGTCCGCGGAGGAGGCACGTACCTCCACGGAGGTCGCACCTACCTCGTTGATTTTGCGCGAGAGGGGAGTGGGCTCAGGGCGATCGGCACGTTGTTGGCTGAGATGCGAGCTGTCCGGCGGGCGAGTGGTGCCGGTGAGGATGGAGAGCGCACGTGCTTCGGCGTAGGAAGCACGTGCGTGCGCAGAGTAGGTCCCTGCTTATGTCGAGCTGCTGCGTGTGCCGGGGGCGGTGGGGTTATTGGCCGCCGGGTCCGGCTGGAGCTGCTGGGGCGCCCGGTTCGCCCGGAGCGCCAGGCGCATTGGGATTTCCAGGAGGAGCTGGCACGTCGCCGGCTGGTCCAGCCGCTGGGACGTCACCCATCGGAGCTCCTGGGCCAGCTTGAGGTCCGGGGCCTTGCGGCGGTCCGCCGGGACCGGGAGCCGGTCCACCTGGTCCGAGTGGCCCACCAGGACCAGGAGCTGGTCCGCCGGGACCCTGTGGTCCGCCGGGACCGGCAGCTGGTCCGCCTGGACCGGGTGCTGGGCCACCTGGGCCGGGAGGGGTCTGACCGTCGGCAGGGGCTGCTCCTTCGGGGCCGGCGGGAGGTGCTGGGGGTTCAGGAGCGACTTTGTCTTCATCGTCGCTGGTTTCCTGCCCGACCTTGCCAGCGAGCTTTTTGTACTCGTCGACGACCGACTGCATGATCGATCGAATCGTGGCTTTTTCCTTGTCGACGGCCGCGATCAGCTTGTCGACGTGTCCGTTCACCATGACCACGGTCTGCTGGTCGGGACCTTGGGCGATTTTGGTCAGGCCGCCGGTCGGCGTTTTGGGGTCGGGGCCGACCAGGGCCGTCTTGATGGTTCCCAGCCGTTGCTTGACGACTCGCCGAGTGATTTCCACGAGCGGATCTTCGATTGCTTCGGGGTCGGCCATTGGGTCGGCGGCGGCATCGTCACGGCTTCCGCGTCGGCTTCGTCCGCCGCGTTCACCGCCGTAACCGCCACCATAACCACCGCCCCCGCCGCCGCCATAGGCTCCGGCAGCACCGCCGTATCCGCCACCCGCACCGCCGTAGCCTCCAGCGCCGCCGCCATAACGACCGCGTCCACCTGCTGCGCCGCCGTAGCCGGCGCCGCCACCGTAGCGGCTCGCGCCGCCGCCATATCCGCCGCCGGCGCCACCGTAGCGGGCACCGCCTCCGTATCCACCGGCCGCACCGCCGTAGCGCGAGCCGCCGGCCGCGCCGCCGTAGCCACCGCCTCCGTATCCGCCTCCGCCGCCGTAACCGCCACCACCACCCGATTCGGTGATCTGCAGTTCCAGATTGATCGCCTTGGCATGTTCGCGGCAAACTTGGACTGCCAGCTGTCCGAGCCCCAGGGCGACCGGTGAGACGCTGAGTTTCGCATTCGTCAGGTCGAGCCGGCCCAGTGAATCGGCTGCCGCACAGCGGACCATGACCGGCTGCTTGCGATCGGTGATCACTTCGGCCATGGCTTGAGCCACTGTTCCATTGGCACCAACGTCGCCCAGATCGGAAAGAACTTCCAAGGCTTGGCGTCGGATCCAATTGTGACCATCGAGTGTTCGTCCTTCGGGAGGATCGACCTGTTTGACGATATTCATCAGCTCGGCCGTGACAACCTCTTTCGCCTTGCCTCGCCACGGATAGAAGGCCGACAGTTGAGCATGCCGTTGGATACCGATCAGGGCGGCGACCCGGACGGCGTCGATCTGCTGGGGATTCTTGAGTTCCTTGACCATCACCGCCAGGGCCTTTTCCAGCGGCTGCGGAGGCGTCCGATCGTTTCCCGACGCGTCGGCCTCCTTCGAGTTCAACTCGCCCAAGATCAGCATGGCGTTGTACTTGGCGGCCGGACACACATTCCGCTTGGGACTGACGAAGTCGGCCGCGACCGTGTAACACCGTTCGGTCAGAGCGGCGGCGACGTCCGGAGCCTTAGCACCGCGGATCAGCTTCAGCAGATTCTGCCGCTCCTTGCTGGCATCCCCGAGCGCCGCGTTCTGAGTGAACCGGGCGAAGACGTAGTTGACGTAATCCTTGACCGCCGCTTCTGAACCCGACAACGGGGTCCGGCCACTGGCCAGCGAATCGACCTTTGTGCGGAGATCTCGGACAGCGTTGGCGTCGAGCTTGACGTTCAATTCCTGATACGGTGCGCTCCGGGCGTTTGCGGCCAGCACGGCCACACCCAACACAATCCCACAGGCCCCGCGCAGGGTCATCCCCCCCACTCGGTTCGCCACGTTCAGCAAACGAATCATCTTGCTACCTGTCGCCCACCGCATGTCCATAAGCCACCCCTTGTCTGAGCCGCCTCGCGTCGAAGCCGCCCCAGCCCTGACTCTGTTCCGCCGACACTGCGACCGCCAGAAGTCCGGTTCGCCTGCCTCAAGGCGCGCACGGACTCTAGTCTCAGCGTAATAGCGTCCGACGACCGATGTCAACTATTTTATTTGAGCTGCCCAGCCCACCGCCGCGCCGAACCCCCGGGGACGCTCGTCCCATCACGCGTTGGGGTCGTCCAGGGTCCGCTTCCGGCGGAGAATATGGTGGTAATGCTGAGCGAACCGGTGAGCTTCATCCCGGACGTACTGCAGCAGCCGCAGGGCGTAGGCGTGGCGGCTGAGCCTCAGCGGTTCCGATTCCCCCGGCCGGTAGATCTCTTCTTCCCGTTTGGCCAGCGAAATGAGGGTGGGCGGAGTGATCCTCAACCGTTCAAAGGCAGCCAGCGCGGCATTCAACTGCCCCTTCCCGCCGTCGATCAGCAGCAGGTCAGGAAAGGCCGCCCCTTCCTGGCTGAGCCGCGCGAAACGCCGGGCGACGACTTCCTGAATGCTGCGGAAATCGTCGATCCCCTGCACGTCCCGGATCCGGTACCGGCGATACCCCGGCTTAAACGGCAGTCCGTCAATGAACTGCACCAGGCTGGCCACCGTCTCCTGGCCGCCGAGATGGGCAATGTCGACTCCTTCAATCGTCCGCGGTGTCGACTCCAGCTGCAATACTTTCCGCAGGCCGGCCAGCCCCTTCTTCGGGTCGATGTAGAAGACTTCGGGCTGAGCGTGTGTCTCGAGGTCGCCGCGTTGGTCGAGCCGTTCGAGCATCTGGATTTCGTCGCGCAGCCGCGCGGCTTCTTCAAACCGCAGCTCGTCGGAAGCCTGCTGCATCTGTTGCCGGAGCTGTTTGAGCAGCTGAGTTTTATTACCATCGAGGACCATCTGCAGCCGCCGGATGTCCTGACGGTATTCCTCTTTGCTGATCCGCAGATTGCACGGCGCCGTGCACTGATTGATGCTGGCCAGCAAACAGGGCCGGAACCATTGCCAACGCGGATCATCGGCGTCGATGTCGAGGCTGCACGTCCGAAACTTGAAGATCCGCTGCAGAATCTGAATCGCTCCGCGCAGCGCCCCCGCGCTGGCGAACGGACCATACAGCTTCACTCCCTTCTCTTTCGGTTCCCGCGTCACTTCCACGCGCGGATAATCCTCACGCGTCGTGATCATCAGGTACGGAAACGACTTGTCGTCCTTCTGGTCTTTGTTGTACTTCGGCTGCACATCCTTAATCAGCCGCGATTCCATCAGCAGCGCGTCGACTTCGCTTTCACACTCGATGAAATCAGCGTCGCAGATCTCCGAGACCCACGGTCCGGTCCGCGAATCGGTCTCGGCAGCCTTCAGGAAATAGCTCCCGGCACGCGACCGCAAATTGGTCGCTTTGCCGATATAGATCACGCGTCCGGCGTAGTCTTTGAAAAGATAGATGCCGGGCGACTGAGGGAACTCGCGGACACGAGAGAGCGCGCGGCGGTGTCCCAGATCGGATGCCGCGTCACTCGCTTCCCGTTTGTCGCCGGGCTCGCCCGGATCGGCCGTCGCCATGTTCAATCGCCATGTTCAATCGCTCAGTGCGGTCCGCCAGTTCACTTGTCGGCCGGCGGATAGGGCATCAGGATTTCATCTGGATGGAGCCCCGCGATGCTGCGGAACCCGCCATCGACGACCGCGGCTCCGAGTTGCGTTTCGCGGCGGAAATCCCCATCCGATGCGCGTTCACCGGTAAACTGCCGCCGCAATTCACTGCACATCACATCGGCGGCGTCCCGAATCAACTCGTCTTCCTGACGGCTGGCGTAGAGGCTGGTGCAGAGCATGATCACCAGGCTCTGCAGCCGCGCCGACAGCTCGGCCATCCGGCATTGGCGATCGGCCAGCTTCAGCTGGTGCTTGCGCATCGTGCCGCTGATCTCCATGCCGCTCCGCTGCAGATGGGCGACCGCGAATTGCGCGTGGGCTCGCAGCCGAGCCGGCATCGTCGGCAACGGATCGACTTGCCGCGGAGCGAACTGGTGCCCGAGGTACCACTTGGCGTATTTCCACAACGGACCACGCAGCGCCCAGGCATGAGCCGGATTGGCGAGGTTCGGTTTCTTGATCCCCGCCTGATACAGCGCGCGGCCAATCGGTTCGAAGTACATCGTCCCGTGGTGCTTGACCAGCGACTTGAAGAAGGCCATCCCCAACATCTCGCCTTCACCTTCGTAGATGCAAGGAGCGAGATACTCGTGGACGTTGTCGCCGAACATGTGGCCGTGCAGGAACGATCGACCACCGTGAGTCTTCATGAAGAGCTCGACGGCCGCCGTCTTTTGCGACTCGCTGCCGAAGATCTTGGCGATGATGCATTCCATCTCGCCGCGATATCCGTCGTCCAGCAACCGCGAACACCACTGCACGAGCGCATCACAAGCGACGATCATGCCAGCCAGCCGACCGGCGCGCCGCCGCACCAGCTCACGCGAAGCAATCTTCTCGCCGTACGTCACGCGATACTGAGCCCAGGGGAGGATACTGGCCAGCATCAGCCGCATCGTGCCAGCAGCGTTGGCGCACAGAGCCACACGACCCAGGTTCAGCCCGTGATAGGCGATCGTCAGCCCGTCGCCCCGCCCCGGCTGCAACAAGTTCTCAGCCGGAACGGCAAAGTCCCGGAAGACAATCCCCTGGTTGTGCGTGTGCTTGAGCGCCCACAACCCGTAACGCTTCAGCTGGAACGAGTCCGTCTCGGTCTCCGGAAGATCGCAGATCAGCACCGCCGGCTTGCCTTCGATCAGACAGACCAGCCCGATCGTGCGCCCCGGCACGACGTTGGTGATGAAGAGCTTCTCGCCCCGCACCAGGTACCGGTCCCCCTCCAGCCTGGCCTCGGTGCGCAAAGCCGTCAGGTCCGACCCGGCACACGGTTCGGTCAGCGCAAAGGCCGACAGCCGCCGGCCACTCGCCAGCTCCGGCAGGAACCGGCGCTTCTGCTCGGGCGAACCAAACGTCCGCACCGGGTCCACCGCCCCAATGCAGCCGTGGACCGAAGCCAAACCGGCCACCGTCGGGTCGGCAGTCGCCATCCAGGTCAGGAACGACGCGAAATGGCGGAACGGGGTCCCCGATCCGCCATATTCGCGGTCCACCAGCAATCCCCAGTAGCCGACGTCGCCCAGCCCGCTCAGCACGTCGGCGCGGACCTTGCCGTGCTCGTCCAGCAACGAGCCGGCTCGACGCCGCTCCGCTACCAGCTGCCACGAACGGTCCATCACCGCCTGAATGTCGGCCGCCGGCGGGTCGGAGTGCGATCCGAACAGGTCGGTCGGCAACGATCGCTCCCAGACAGCCCGGTGGACCGGACTGTTCACCGTCTGGTACTGCGGCTGGAACAACCCCTCAACCTGGTCGTCCGCCGCGTCGATCGCTCCCGTCCGCCGAGCCTCCTCGGCACTCTTCCCACCCAGCTTCAGCGCGGTCTCGGCAAAGGACTCCTTACGCCCCGTCAGCTCACTCGCCGGACGACGATCCCCCGTTTCGGTCGACATCGAATCTGCCCTCTTCGCCTCACGCGCGCCCTGGGCGCATTCGCCGGGCCACCAAGGGCCATTATGAGCGATCGGGGCGGAATTGTCCCCCCGTCGCCCCGGCGCTGGTCGAATTTGGGCCGATCCGAGCCGCTCGACACTCCCCTGTCCGGCTCAGGCCGCTCGCTCCTCCGGCAACGGTGGATCCTTCGGCTCCGATAACTCGCGCCTCAGAATCACCAGATGCTCCGGGGCCTTGATACCCAGCCGAACCCGATCTCCGGCGACACGGATGATCGTGATCTCGATCTCGTCCCCCAGTCGTATCGTCTCGCTTTTCTTGCGGGATAACACCAGCATGTTTATGTCAAACTCCGTTCTGTCGTTGGGCGTCCTTGATTGGGACCGATCAGGCCGCCGGAACCAGCCGCGGTCCGGTGTCCAGCCGATTGGTGAGTACCCTTTCGCCAGAGGAGCCATAAAAGAACACGACGTTGCGCGCCGCGTCCCAGATGGCCGTAATCTTCACGCTCCGCGGACCATGCAGGCAGTAGAAGATGCCACACGGGCGCCCTCCACGCACCAGCACTCGCTCGGTCAGCGGAAACGCGTCAGTCTCAAGATGTTCCTGTTGGCAAAGGGTGTGATGAATGTACAGTCGCAAAGTCTGCAGGCTATCGAATCGATGATCCGTCATCATTCGCGGGTGATCTCCTTAATCGCTCCACGGATGCTTAGATGTCTGTCACTCGGCCAGCATGCACCACCCGCCACCTCGCTCTGCCCCCTCGGGCCTCCGTGACCAGTGGTGACAAGAGAGAGTATCGGTCGTTTGGTGAAGATAATTTGAATGAGTAGTTTCGGTATGCTGGGCAAGAAATGCCGCTGAGCTGGGGCGTGTGCCGGACCTGCCGGCTGGGGGAGCCGGCTGGGGGGGTGAACGGGGGCGGCCCAGGCACGGAATAGCCAGTTTGGGCTGCGCGTGGACCGAACCGTCATCGGCCGCACTATTAGCTCGGCCGTGCCACTTGGGTTCGAATTACAAGCACGACGCGCCAGCGAGTGAAGTGGGTTACGCCGAATTACAAGCACGACGCGCCAGCGAGTGAGTGGGTTACATCGAATTACAAGCACGAAGCGCCAGCGAGTGAGTGGATCAGGTCGAAGGTCGGTTTTCGTGCGTGGCCGGGGCGCGGGGGCGGTCGCTCACTCGGTCACTCGCTCACTCACTCACTCGCTTGCGCGTCGTGCTTGTAGCGGGCGCGTCGTGCTTGTAGCGGGCGCGTCGTGCTTGTAGCGGGCGCGTCGTGCTTGTAGCGGTGGGGTTTGCGGTCAGCTGCTGAGGACTTGGCTGGCGGCCGAGCAGAGCGCAGCGGCCTGAGCCGGCTCAGGAGCCTCCGCCACAATCCGCACGATCGGCTCGGTGTTGCTGGCTCGGATCAGCAGCCAGCGGTCGGGCCAGTCGAGTCGGAGTCCGTCGAGCTGGTCGGCCTGGGCATCGGCGAAGTGTCGTTGGAGTCGAGACCAGGCGTCGCCGAGTCGATCGGCGGTCAGGGTGACCTTGGTCTTGCAAATGGCATAGCGGGGAAGTTGGTCCACCAGCTGGCTCAGCGGCAACCCGGTCGCTGCCAGCGCGTCCAGGACCAACGCCATCCCCACAAAACTGTCGCGGACGAAGCCCACTCGCGGGTCGATCGGTCCGCCGTTCCCCTCCCCGCCAAAAACCGCCTGGCATTCCTGCATCAAATCGCAAACGTGCGCCTCACCCACCTTCGACCGATAACAGGGGACCCCGAACCGCTGGGCCAGGTCGGCCGTCATTCTGCTGGTCGAGCAATTGATCACGACCGGGCCGGGCCGTTGCTGCAGAATATGCTGGACGCAGAGCGCAAGCGTGTATTCTTCGCCCACATAGCGGCCCCGTTCGTCGATCAGGGCCAGACGGTCCGCGTCGGGGTCCTGACAGAAGCCAACGGCCGCTCCGGCCGCCACGACCTGCTGGCCGACCTCCGCCAAATTCTCCGCAGTCGGCTCGGGGGGGTGATCAAATCTCCCATCGGGGGTGCCGCCCAGCAGGGTGATGTGACAGCCGAGTTCGTGGAGGAGTTGATGTCCGAGGACGCTACCGGCGCCACGGTTGGAATCGAGCAGCACTCGGAAATTGGCCCCGCGGATCGTTTCGAGCTGGACCAGCGGGAGGATCAGTGCGAGGTGGGCGCTGCACGTATCGTCGCATTGGGCGGTGGTGCCAAGCCGATCGTGGGGTTGCCAAGCGAAGTCATCGCGGCGGTAGCGATCGAGGACCCGCTGGCCAGCTACAGCCGGGATCACCCGTCCGTCGGCTCCGAACAGCTTGAGACCGTTATATTCTGCCGGGTTGTGGCTGGCGGAGATCTGGATCCCGCCGGCCGCTTCGAGTGTGCGGACCAGAACACCGGTTGTGGGTGTGGCGGCGACCCCCGCATCGACCACGGTGCGTCCGGCGGCGACGAGGGCCGAGCGGATGGCATCGACGAGCATGGGGCCGGTCGACCGTCCGTCGCGGGAGACAACGATCGGTCCGGGGGGGCATTCGCTGACAAACGCGCCGACGTACCGCACGGCCACATCGGGGGTCAGGCTGCGGCCGATGACTCCTCGCAGACCGGAGACGCTGATGATCGGTTCTTCGCGCATGGGCTGATTTCCGTGCGTGCGGCGGGTCGAGTGGTGCGGAGTTGTGGGGTAGGGCTGATTGATCGAACGGCCCGTTCACACTTAGAATCCCTGCAAGTTTGCACGACAAGTTGAAAAAGACAACAGACTCCAGGGAGAAAGTCTCCAGCATGGCTCAATCCAGTGCGGGATTTGACGTGGCGGCGACGGTGGACGCGGTGGTACGGGCCGGAGCCGCTGGCCAGCTGACTCAGGGCGCGGTCGACAACATCCGCGGTTGGCTGACCGAACCGCGATATGCTCAGTACGCAGCGCAGGTAGCCGAACTGGTGGAGGCCGCTCGGTGGAAAGAGCTGGACGATGCCTTCTGGACGGTGATCCCGTTCGGCACCGGTGGGCGTCGCGGCCGGATGTACCCAGTCGGCTGCAACGTGATCAATGAGCGGACCATCGGCGAGAGTGCTCAAGGACTGGCCGACTACGTCAAGGCTCATACCGAGACCTCCGAGCTCTCCTGTGCCATCGCTTACGACACGCGGCATCGATCGACCGAGTTCGCTCGGCTGTGTGCTGAGATCATGGTGGCGGCCGGCTACAAGGTGTACTTTCTGGACGAGCATCGCAGCACGCCGGAGCTGTCGTTTTTGGTCCGTTACAAGCAGTGCAGCTGCGGGATCATGGTGACGGCCAGCCACAATCCGCCGAGCGACAATGCGGTGAAGGTCTACTGGTCGACCGGCGGTCAGGTATTGCCGCCGCATGACAAGGGTGTGATCGATTGTGTGATGCAAGTTGATCGGATCGAGCGGTCGGATTTTGACGCGGCAGTTAAGTCAGGGAGGATTGTGTTGTGTCGGGACGAGGTCGACCGAGCCTTTGTCGCTCAGGTGGCCGGCCAAGGGTATCCTGGCCCGCGGGACGTGAAGATCGTCTATTCGCCGCTGCATGGCGTCGGCACTACGGCCGTCTGTCCCGCATTGGCGGCCGACGGTTTTGCCGACGTGGAGATCTACGGTCCCCACGCGGAGCCATCGGGGGATTTTCCGAATGTGCCGCAGCACGTGGCCAATCCGGAGAACACCGAGGTCTTCACCGCGATCATCGAACGGGCTCGGCAGATCGAGGCCGACCTGATTCTGGCGACCGATCCTGACTGTGACCGCCTGGGGTGTGCGGCGCCAGTGACATCCGATCGGCGGGGCGAGTGGCGGACGTTTACGGGAAATCAGATTGCCGTGCTGCTGGCCGATTACGTGCTCGACCAGCGTCGGCGTCGCGGCGAGCTGTCGCCGGATCACTATCTGGTCAAGACGCTGGTGACGACCGAGATGTTGCGGCGGATCGGTGATTCGTACGGTGTGCGAACGATCGGCGATCTGCTGGTCGGTTTCAAATACATCGGCGGGACGATGGACGAGCAGGGTCCGGGCAAGTTTGTGCTCGGTGCGGAGGAGTCGCACGGTTATCTGGTCGGGAGTTACGCGCGGGACAAGGACGGAGCGGTGGCCGCCATGTTGTTGAGCGAACTGGCCGCTCAGTGTCGATCGCAGCGCAAGTCGTTGCACGACAAGCTGGCGGCACTCTACTGGCAGCACGGGTACCATGCCGAGCGGCTGGTGAATCTCACCATGCAGGGCTCGCAGGGGATGGCTCGGATGCAAGCGTTGATGCAGCGGTTCCGGACCGATCCGCCAAAAACGCTGGCTGGCATCTCCGTGGTTGGAGTGCGCGACTACGAATCGCTCGTCACAATCCTCCCCGGTGGCGCTCGTCAGCCGCTGGCGGGTCCCAAGGGCGATCTGGTGATGCTGGATCTGGCCGAGTCGGGGAACTACATCGCCGTGCGGCCTTCGGGGACGGAGCCGAAGGTGAAGTTCTACATGTTCACGTTCGTGCCTGCCGAGCAGTTGGCCGATCTGGAGATGACGGCCGGTGAGATGAACGACCGGCTGGACGCTCTGGCCGCCGATCTGCGGGTGATCGCCGACCAGGTATAGGTGAACTCATGTCGAAATTCGCAGTCATTCTCGCAGCCGCTGGTCGCAGCAGCCGTTTTCGCGACCAGCATTTCAAGAAGCCATTCGCGCCGCTGGCCGGTCGAGCGGTCTGGCTCCATTCAGCCGACTTCTTCCTCAATCGTGCCGACGTCGGCCAGTTGCTGGTCGTCGTCGCCGCCGAAGACCGCGAAGAGTTCGCCAGTCGTTTCGGTGCCAACGTCGCCATCTTGGGGATCGACGTGGTCCAGGGTGGTGCTGAGCGATCGGATTCGGTCCGAGCGGCGCTGAAACACGTGCGCGACGACATCCAATACGTCGCCGTGCACGACGCCGCTCGGCCATGCCTGGCCGAGCCCTGGATTGATCAGCTGTTTGAGACGACTGTGAAAACCGGCGCGGCGATCCTGGCGGTTCCGGTCAGCGACACGTTGAAGCGGTCGGCCGATGGTCAAACGGTGACCGAGACCGTATCGCGCCAGTCGCTGTGGCAGGCTCAGACGCCGCAGGCCTTTCGCAAGGACTGGCTGATCGACGCCTACTCGCGACTGAAGGGCCCCGTCACCGATGACGCTCAGGCCATCGAGCAGGCGGGTCACCCCGTGCAGCTGGTCATGGGCTCGCCATTGAACATGAAGATCACCACTCGCGGCGACATGAAGTTTGCTGAACAGGCACTCAAGGTCCTACCGCACGGCAAGCTCGACGGCCCGTTGCATCCGTTTGCCGACGGCGATAAGTGGCGTTAACCGAGAGTCGGCAGTCTAGATTTGGCAATTACGAGTCGGCAATTACCAATCCACCATCAAGGGGCGGCCACCATGAACTCTTCGGACAGACTGTTGTTGGCCGTGGATCGTGACGGTGCGCGGCAGCTATTTGGGTGCCGGCAGTCGGGGCAGTGGGACGTGGTGATTGACCGGTTGCTGGAGGAATCGCAGAATCGTCCCGGTAGCCGATGTCTGCTCGACCCAACCGCTTCCGCTCTGCGACGTCTGCTGACCGCCGCTCCGCCGCTGGATGCCAGCCTTCCCGACTCGACGCCGCTTGCGACCACGGATCGACGATCGATTTATCTGGTCCGGCCCGATCTGGTTGCTCGACTTGCTGAGGCTTGGCAGACCTTGGATGTGGCTGAGTTATTGAAGGGCGGAGTCGTTGCGGATGACAAGGTTGCCGCCGAGCGGTTGGCCGAGCTGAAGCGGTTTTATCAGCAGGCGGCGGGAGACGGCTGCGCGGTGATCTGTCTGGCGAGTGTGAGTGAAGTGAATTGAGTGATCGGAAGTTGAGGCTCGTTGATGAGTTCCTTTTTTGAAGATTTGCAGTGGCGTGGGCTGGTCCATCAGGTGACGGATCCGGAACATTTCGCGGAATGGATTGCCAAGCCGCGGGTGGTGTATGCCGGTTTTGATCCGACCTCGGACAGCCTGCATGCGGGGAGTCTGTTGCCGCTGATGTTGCTGCGCCGATTCCAGCGAGCCGGTCATCAGCCGATTGCGGTGGTCGGCGGGGCGACGGGGATGATTGGCGACCCGAGCGGCAAGAGTGCCGAGCGGAATCTGCTGGACGTCGAGACGCTGCAGCGGAACGTCGACGGGATGGCTCGGCAGATGAAGCAGTTCCTGGACTTTGACCAACCGCAGCGCCCAGCGCTGTTGCTGAACAACTTCGACTGGATCCGCGGGTTTTCGTACCTGGAGTTTCTGCGTGATGTCGGCAAGAACTTTCCGGTGAACGTGATGTTGGCCAAGGACTCGGTCAAATCCCGGCTGGGCCGCGACGACGTCGGGATCAGTTACACCGAGTTCAGTTACATGCTGCTGCAGGCGTACGACTTCGTTTATTTGCATCAGCGGCATGGCTGTGAGTTGCAGGTGGGCGGGAGCGACCAGTGGGGGAACATTACGGCGGGGGTCGACTTGGGGCGCCGCATGCATGGCGCTCAGTTGCAAGGCATGACCTGTCCGCTGTTGACCAAGACTGACGGCAGCAAGATGGGGAAGACCGAATCGGGCGCGGTGTGGCTGTCGCCGGAGAAGACGAGTCCGTACGCTTTCTATCAGTACTGGAAGAATGTGGCGGACGACGACGTCGAGCCCTGTCTGAAGGTACTGACCGAGCTACCGCGCGCCGAGATCGAAGCGTTGGCGGCCGAGCGGGCTGCGGCGCCTCATGAGCGGACCAGTCAGACTCGGTTAGCTCAGGAGCTGACTCGCATGGTGCACGGCGCGGAGGGATTAGCTTTGGCTGAGAAGGCCACCGCGTTCTTTTTCGGCGGGGAGATCAGTGGTGCGACTGATCGGCAGTTGCAGGAGATCTTCCACGACGTACCGAGCAGTGCGGTGGAGCGATCGGTGCTGGCCGCCGGGGGGCTCAGCGTGATCGACGCTCTCTGTGCCGCTCAGCTGGCCAAGAGCAAGAGCGACGCGCGGCGGACGATTGAGCAGGGCGGTGCCTACGTCAACAACCGTCGGATCGATGACGTGGACGCTCGGCTGTCACCAGCCGATCTGGCGAGCGAATCGTTTGTGGTGCTCCGAAGCGGCCGCAAGCGATACGCGTTGCTGCGAATCGCGTGAGTCCAATCTCATCGTACCCTCTCCCCGCTGCGCACGACTTCCCTGGCCAATCACGTCAACCGGCGGGGAGAGGGTCAGGGGCGGCGCATGCAGCGTGAGTTGAGATGTCCATTCGCGCCGGCTTGAAGATTTTGACCGCGGATATCACTGATATGCACGGATACGCGCCCATCGTACTCTCCCCGCTGAGCACGATCTCCCTGGCCAAGCAAATCAATTGGCGGGGAGAGGCTGCCAGAGGAACTGCCAGTTGAGCGGTTCATCGGTTTGGGCGACGAGCTGGAACGTGCCTTGCAGTCGTTGTCCGCGCAGCGAGCCGGAGGCGCGGGTGGTGGCGGGCCAGGACCAGTCGAAATCGCCGGAGTCGTAACGAGTGACGGTACCGCGTCCGCCGGAGACGGGTCCTTCGTAGTCGAGATACGCCAGGCGGTGGTCATCGAGCCGTCGGGCGTTGATGGTTTCCGGGTGAGCTTCGGTGGGTGGACGTTCGAGGGCCCAGGTGGCGAGTTGGCCATGGAGTTCGAACATCAGATCCCAGTGCGATGGGCGCGGGCTATCCGGCGGGAGCTGATGGTAGTGGATCACGAACCGGCCGTCGGTCATGGGGATTTCTGTCCGGACTGTTGGCGTTGGATGTAATCCTTGGCCTTGGCTTCGAGTGCCGGCGAGCGGAGGCCGATATTCTTGGCTTCGGCCAGCGCCGTATCGAGATCGACTTTCTGGTCGAGGACTCGATGGGTCAGCCAGACTGCAGCCACTCGTGTGGCTGAGCCGCAATGCAGCACGGTCGGAGTCTGGTCCGATTCGGTCAGCAGTTGTCGGATTCGCAGAAAGACTTCGTCGGTCAGTTCGGCGTCGGTCTGGAACGGGACAGGGATGAATTCGATCTGGGCGTCGCGGAGTCGGGCTGATTCGTCCCAGTCGATTTCGTCTTCTTTGCGGAGGCTGATCACTCGGCGGAACCCGGACGCTTTGAGTTGAGCGATATCGTCTTCCGAGGGCTGGCCGGCGAGACAGAGCTTATCGCCGCACAGATGGACCTTGAGTTTTTCACCGATCTTCGCCGGCTCGACAGCGGGCGGCTTGGTTTGAGCGGCTGCCGGTTCGGCGGCCAGGGCGTGGAACGGGCTGGTGATCAGAATCGTCAGTGCGAGTGCCGTGACGGCGATCCAGGGTTGACGCATGATCGGTACCTCGGTGGGTTCAGACAACTTGGTGCTGAACCAGAATTGTAGAGTGCGACGGTTCGAGTTGGCAATTTGTCGGGCAGTAATCTGTCGGGCAGTGAATTTGATCGGTGGCGGGAAAGTACGGGTTTGGGGCGGTTGGCGAGTCAGAGTCGATCGAGGGGGCTTTCGACGCCGCTGGCGCCGAGCCGGCTGACGTGAGTGTAGATCATGGTGGTGGAGAGATCGGCGTGGCCGAGGAGTTCCTGGATAGTGCGGATATCCTTACCGGCTTCGAGGAGGTGATCTGTTTGCGTTCGAAGTCGACATCTTTGACTCGGAGTCGGCAGACTTCCATGACTCGGAGTCCGGCGCCGTACATGATGGCGACCATGGTGCGTCGAGGTCCGGGGGGGATCTGGTCGAGGATGGCTCGCACTTCAGTCGGGGTGAGGACGACGGGGAGTCGGGTGGAGGGTTTCGCTCGGACGGCGTCGAATTTGACTTCGGTTTTGAGGACTTTGGAGTAGAGAAACAGGAGTGCCGAGAGGGCTTGGTTCTGGGTACTGGCGGCGACGTTGCGGTCCACGGCCAGGTGAGTGAGGAACTGGTTGACGCCGTCGTTACCGGCGGCGAGCGGGTGGACCCATTGACCATTTCGTTCGCGGAGAAAGAGGAGGTAACGGTGGATCCAGGCCAGATAGGCCTCTTCGGTCCGTTTGGCAACATGCCTGGTCCGCATGACCCTTCTCGCCTGATCCATCAGCTTCGGACTCCGCTCCGGCACCCCACCATCTGCTACTGAATCCGGCATAATCAATCCTCCCTGGATTCAGCATATTCCACTTTACCCTGGCCCGCCAATGGGGGGGCGTGATCCTCTAGCTGTAAAAAATCACCTTGTTTCGGCCCCTGCCCGGCCAGATAATCTCCGTACGGGCCCGGATTATGCAGAACCCTGCATAAACCGGGAAATGCTGGATTCTGCAGACTACTTGTTCGGCGATTGAATTCCTCGTACTCGTACTCAGCATCGCGGTACTCGTACTCGTACTCGTACTCGATCGGGGCGATCATGAGTCAACCAGTCTTGGATGCCGAGACGCTCGGCAAATGTGGTCGGTTAACCAGATCCTGATGGCGTTTACGGCAATTGACGGGGTGGCGATGTTCAGATTAATCGGATGGCTCAGTTCACGCAGCGGTCTGCCAGCGCGCGCAGGGCACTATCGAGTACGAGTACGAGTACCGCGGCGCTGAGTACGAGTACGAATGGCGCGCGAATCGGCGTTGTTGGCCGATCGTAGTAGTCGGTCTTTGCTGGGGCCTGGCTGGGCCGATCGGGCGTGAAATATCCGTGTGATTCGTGGTCCAACGCATTTCGGATTTCCCGACTGGCCGATCTTTGCTCGTGGGCCGGCAGGTCGTTAAAATGGGGACCCGTACCGCAGATGGTTCGCGGTGGCACGTCGTCTCCGCCGAACCGTGCAATCCACGGGAGCGGCGAATGGGAGCGGCCTGGCAGTGGATGGTCTACTGTCGCCGCCCCGTGATTGCTATGGTTCGGCAGGTACAAAGCCTATCGCTGCAGACCGTGGTCGAACTGGCTGCGACTTGGTCGAGATCCGGATTGGCGCTTCGATCGTTTGGCTACGTGGATGCCTTGGGCTGGAGTGGCCGGCCGTTGTTGCGATTGTGGCGTGATGAACGGGTTACGCGCGCATTCAGAAGCGTCTTCGGCCCCTCGGTACGGCTCGGCGGGCTGGCTTGGCTCGCCGTTCGTGTCGATTTTGCTCTCGGGCCGGGCGTCCGTTAGAATGGGCAGTCGCTCTCCGTGCGGTCCGCTGTGGCACGTCGTCTCCGCCGAACCGTGCAATCCACGGGAGCGGCGAAATGGTGCGGCTTGGCAGTGGATGGTCTACTGTCGCCGCCCCGTGATTGCTGGTCGTTCGGCGCGGCCATGTCCTTTCGCCGCGTAGCGTTCTCGAACTGGATGCGACTTTGTTTAGTTCCTGATTGGCGCTTCGATCGTTTTGCTACGTGGACGCCTTGGGATGGAGTGGTCGGCCGTACTTGCGAATATGGCGTGATGAACAGATTACGGGCCGCACTCAGAAGTGTCTGCGGCCGCTCTGGACGCTTGGGTATGCCGTCCCGGGGGCGATCTTTGCTCTCGGCCCTGGCTCCCGCTAGAATGGAAAATCGCTCTCCTGGCCGGTTAGCGGTGGCACGTCGTCTCCGCCGAACCGTGCAATCCACGGGAGCGGCGAAGCGATGTGGCTTGGCAGTGGATGGTCTACTGTCGCCGCCCCGTGATTGCTGACGTTCGGCGCGGCCATGTGGTTTCGCTGCGTAGCGTTGTCGAACTGGATGCGACTTGGTCGAGATCCTGATTGGCGCTTCTTGCGTTTTGCTACGTGGACGCCTTGGGACGGAGTGGCTGGCCGTTGTCGCGACTGTGGCGTGATGAGCGGGTTACGGGCCGCACTCAGCAGTGTCTGCGGCCACTCTGGACGCTTGGGTATGGCGTCCCGGGGGCGATCTTTGCTCTCGGCCCTGGCTCCCGCTAGAATGGAAAATCGCTCTCCTGGCCGGTTTGCGGTGGCACGTCGTCTCCGCCGAACCGTGCAATCCACGGGAGCGGCGAAATGGTGCGGCTTGGCGGTGGATGGTCTACTGTCGCCGCCCCGTGATTGCTGGCGTTCGGCGCGGCCATGTCGTTTCGCTGCAGAGCGTTGTCGAACTGGCTGCGACTTGGTCGAGATCCGGATTGGCGCTTCGATCGTTTTGCTACGTGGACGCTTTGGGCTGGAGTGGTCGGCCCGTTGTTGCGACAGTGGCGTGATGAACGGGTTACGGGCCGTATTCAGAAGCGTCTTCGGCCGCTCGGTACGGCTCCTCTCGGGCTGACTTGGCTTGCGGTGCCGTGTCGATCTTTGCTCTCGGGCCGGGCGTCCGTTAGAATGGCCAGTCGCTCTCCAGGCCGGTTAGCGGTGGCACGTCGTCTCCGCCGAACACGGCAATCCACGGGAGCGGCGAAACGGTGCGGCGTGGCGGTGGATGGTCCATTGTCGCCGCCCCGTGATTGCTATCGTTCGGCGATTGAATTCCTCGTACTCGTACTCAGCATCGCGGTACTCGTACTCGTACTCGATCGGGGCGATCATGAGTCAACCAGTCTTGGATGCCGAGACGCTCGGCAGATGTGGTCGGTTAACCCTATCCTGATGGCGTTTACGGCAATTGACGGGGTGGCGATTTACAGGTTAATCGGATTGCTCAGTTCACGCCGCGGTCTGACAGCGCGCGCAGGGCACTATCGAGTAAGAGTACGAGTACCGCGCGCTGAGTACGAGTACGAATGGGCGCGCGAATCGGCGTTGTTGGCCGATCGTAGTAGCCGGTCTTTGCTGGGGCCTGGATGGGCCGATCGGGCGTGAAATATCCGTGTGATTCGTGGTCCAACGCATTTCGGATTTCCCGACTGGCCGATCTTTGCTCGTGGGCCGGCAGGTCGTTAAAATGGGGACCCGTACCGCAGATGGTTCGCGGTGGCACGTTGTCTCCGCCGAACCGTGCAATGCACGGGAGCGGCGAAATGGTGCGGCTTGGCAGTGGATGGTCTACTGTCGCCGCCCCGTGATTGCTGGTCGTTCGGCGAGGCCAGGGCCTTTCGCTGCGTAGAGTTCTCGAGCTGGACGCAACTTGGTTTAGATCCGCATTGGCGCTTCTTGCGTTTTGCTACGTGGACTCCTTGGGCTGGAGTGGCTGGCCGTTGTCGCGACTGTGGCGTGATGAGCGGGTTGCGGGCCGCACTCAGAAGCGTCTGCGGCCGCTCGGTAAGGCTGCTCGGGCTGGCTTGGCTTGCGGTGCCGTGTCGATCTTTTGCTCGCGGGCCGGGCGTCAGTTAGAATGGCCAGTCGCTCTCCTGGCCGGTTCGCGGTGGGACGTCGTCTCCGCCGAACCGTGCAATCCACGGGAGCGGCGAAATGGTGTGGCCTGGCAGTGGATGGTCTATTGTCGCCGCCCGGTGATTGCTGGGGTTATTTGCCCGAGAAAAATACCCATGAGAACTCTTGCCAAACTGCTAATGATGGCAGCGATGCTAAGTGCGGGCTGCAACGACCCTTCCGGTGCTGTCTCCCATATGAAAATCACAAACACCAGTGAAATTCGGTCCGAACAGACTGCGGAACCAAACGTTGTCCAAGAAACTGATGGTTCAACATCTTCAATTCCTTCGGTGCCTATTAGCGCAGGTACCACTTTGAAAACTGCATTGACAATTCTCGATAACGCGGGCTATACGAAAGAGACAGAGTGGCAATGGGGTAGCTTCGATCCCGATTCACGATACATCTGCCGCGTCATCACAGATGGAATTTTTATGGTGCTGTACTACAGCGAAAAAACACAAGTGCTGACGGGTGTTGCAATGATGTATGTTCCACCCGACTTAACACATCGCGGGAATTATCAAGTCGTCTCCGCCGACAGCGTTGCCTTTAACGTTGACGGAGCTTACACTGTCGCATTTCCGAAGCCCAAGTCAACCGCTGGCAAATAACAAAGCGATGCAGACGAAGGCCTCGATCGGGCGTTCTTGACTTGCGTTGAGTCATCTACTCGGCCTCGCTGATCGCCGTCGTTCGCCTTGGAGGCATGATGGACGAGGAAATCGCTGAGATCGTTCGCCTGCACGGATGGTACGCCGCTAACGTGAATGACGCGGAACCGCCATTTCTCTATACCATCGGCTTGATGCATACGTGTCAACATCCTGAGTTCATCATCTTCGGACTGGATGCCGAAAATGCGTATGCCCTTTTTGCTGGGCTCATCCATGACATTCGGAACGGCGCGTCGTACTCTGAAAATGGCGTCCGTACAATCGAGCTGGCCGGTGACAAGCACAACGTTGGCTTTCGACGTGTCCATCCAACGCAACACCCTTTGTATCTCGGTTTCGCGATGGGATTCATGACCAACATCGGTCGGATTGGCGAATTGGAGGCCGTTCAGGCTTTCTGGCCAGACCCCAGCGGCAAGTTCCCATTTGATGCTGGTTGCGATCTTGGTGTCTTCACTCTTCAGCCTCGCCTCGATATTGGTTTGAGTCCGCGTGAAGTCCGGGAGTTCGAGCGTCGTTGGGAATGAAATCGGCGAACCATGCCATGCACCGGAGTGGCGGTTGCGGCCGTGTCCTGAAATCAAAGTCATCTCCCGCCACCCGGTGATGGCGGTCGTTCGGCAGGTGGAAGATGCGGTTGCTTTGTCGGTACCGAATCCGCTCGATGCTGGTTGCCATTGCTTTGGTCTCGGTTGGTCTGACGGTCACTGGGCGGTACATCGGGCGGAGGCAAGCCATCGTTGAACTGGCGCAACGCGGCGTCTACATCGTGACCAAATCGGTGAACCAAGAGTGGCTTGGCAGCTTGCCGATACTTTCTGACGTGTTGATCACTCCTGTTCAGGCACAAGTGCTGATCCAGCCGGCAAGCGCACGGACGTATCAGAGTTCTGCAACTGGAGTTGACCCCTGATGCGGCTGTTGTGGCGCTCAATAAACTCCGAGATGAACTGCAAGAGGTTCTGGATCTGAATGGATTTATCTTGGTACATGGTTTGAGAGTGCCAGAAATCGACGAGTTTGATCCATCCCGCCGCAAGTCCATGCGAATAATCACGAATTCTGACTATGACCAGTTCCGGCACATCGTGTCGCGGTTATGTTTTGAGCTGAAGACATTCGCAACGCCGTGTGGCCACTCAAATTTTCCCAACGCTAGTGACGTCGCTAGAACGGGCAACGCGGTATCCGCTGAGTATTAGGTTCTCGCGAAATTGGCGGTTGACGGAACACCGATTAGTCGATTTGCTGCGAGTCGACCTTTGCATAGGCGACAGATGGTTGTGAGCGCGATTGATGGCCGTTCATGGATTCTTCGATGCGTTTCGGCAGGTCTTGTTCTCAGTAAATTGGCGATTTTGCTCTCAGGCCTGGCGTCCGTTAGAATGACCAGTCGCTCTCTGTGCGGTTCGCGGTGGCACGCCGTCTCCGCCGAACCGTGCAATCCACGGGAGCGGCGAAACGGTGCGGCTGGGCAGTGGATGGTCTACTGTCGCCGCCCCGTGATTGCTGACGTTAGCCCTCAAGAACATGAACGCAGACACAGCACAACAATCGCTTGAGCGTCTCCTGGCTGAGGGTAGCTTGACCTTGGATAACCTGTCCGTACCGCAAGGGTTTGCCGTGGCGTTCGCCTTCTATCGGAATCATCGCGCCGAGGATTGCCCGGCCGACGCGGACGGCGACATGCTGCTCTACCAGTGGGGCATGTCACGGGGCGAGGATGGCGAGTTCTTTGAAGTCGATCTGACACGGCAGTTCATTCTCGGTGGCGACTCGGAAGACGAGAACATCTGGCAGCTTTCGTTGACGTTCAAGTTCGCACCGACGGAAACTCTGCGCACCATCGAATCCGGCAACAAGTGGTGCCCAAGACCACGAGCGCGGGCGTTAGATTATTTTGAAGGTTACGTCCGCGAGTCTGCAGCGTATCAAACGGTAAGCGAATTGAAGCCCGTGCGGGTGGAACTTGACTACTTCAACGCGGGCTAACAATCCGTTGCACCGGAGCGGCGGGCAACGTCCTATGGGAAATCTAAGTCGTTCACCGCCGCCCGGTGAACGGAAACGTTGAACTAAGCCGCTCCGCGGCAGATTTTCATTAGTGGTTCGAGCCCAGCGGGAATGGCTGGGTTTTTTGATGCGCAGAGGGAGTCACGCTCAGCGGCAAGAGAGACACTGAAGGTTGTAGTGACCATTCTTTGTTCCCTCTTTCCAAGGAGCTGTAATGATGACTCCCTTGCGCGCTCAAATGATCCGTGAACTTGAACTGCACCGCAAGGCCCCCAGGACGATCGAGGCCTATGTCACCGGCGTCGCCCAGTTAGCCAGATTCTACGGCCGTTCACCCGAGAAGATCTCGCTGGAGGAAGTGCGGAGATCCCTGCATCATCTGATCACGGTTCAGAAAGTCGCCTACAGTACCTGCAATCAGAAGTTGGCGGGCATTCGGTTCTTTTATCGCAACCTACTTGGTCAGCACGATTTTCAACTGCGAGTTCCCACCAAGCGGAGCGGAAGGCTGCCTGAACCGCTGAGCCGCAGCGAGATCGCCCGGATTCTGGACGCGACGCGCAACGCCAAGCACCGCGTGTTGCTAATGACCACCTATGGGGGAGGTTTGCGTGTCAGCGAACTTGTGCACTTAAAGCTGAGTGACATTCATGCGGAACGACTGCTGATCCGTGTCAATCAAGGGAAAGGACGTAAAGACCGGTACACCTTGCTTTCACCGCGGTTGCTCGAAGAGCTGCGCGCGTACTGGCGTGACTTCCGTCCCCAGAGCTGGCTGTTCGAGGGGGCCCGGGCCGGCCATCCCCTCGCTGTAGCGACCGCCCAGAAGGTGTTTGATTTTGCGAAAGAACGAGCGGGCGTTCAACACGGCCATGGAATTCATTGTCTGCGTCATTCTTTCGCCACTCATCTGATGGAAGCCGGTGCACCCTTGCCTGTCATCCAGCGTCTGATGGGCCACAGTTGTTTAAGCACCACGGCCAGATACCTGCATGTGACTGGCCAGCACTTGGGGCAAGTCCAAAGCCCGTTGGACCTGTTACGACGTCCCGAGGACCAGGATTTCCAGGAGTAACACCATGGCTTCGCCGGTGGCCATTTCAGTGGCGCCGGCAGGTCGAGCTTCCTGCGAATTGGCCGACATCTTCGGGCAGTACGGAGCAGCGTATACGCGCACCCATCGACTGCGCCCCGCTCAGCGAAAGGCGATTTGGGCGATCACTCATTGCCGCACGGCTGCGCTGGGTGGCCAGCATCGATGGTGCGAAGCTTGTGGTTTCGAGCGATTCACGTATCACAGTTGCCGCAATCGCCATTGCCCGAAGTGCCAGAGCGCGGCTTCGGCCGCCTGGGCAGTCGCTCGCCAGGAGGACCTCCTGCCGGTGCCCTATTTTCACAATGTGTTTACCCTTCCTCACGACTTGAACCCGCTCATTCTGTATAGCGAACGGAATCAGCGCGCGCTGCTGAAGCTGCTGTTTGGCGCCGCAGCCTCCACGCTCCTGACGTTCGGCTACCAAGAGTTGGGTGGCCAAATCGGCTTCACCTTGGTCTTGCACACCTGGGATCAGCGGTTGCAGGCTCATTTTCACCTCCATGGCCTGATCGCTGCGGGGGCGCTGTCCAACGACGGTACCCGCTGGGTCGCCGGTGGGCGGCGGTTTCTGTTTTCGGTCCGGGGGCTCAGCAAGATGTTTCGCGGCAAGTACCTTGATGGTCTGGCGACGTTGCTCGAGGCCGGGGATCTTGATGTCCCTCCGCAACTGAGCCACCTGCGGGAAACGATTGCTCGCCGCCGCTGGCTGCAGCAATTGCGGAAATCGTCATGGGTGGTCTACACGAAAGCGCCGTTCGCCGGTCCACGGAAACTGATTGATTACCTGAGTCGCTATACACACCGTGTGGCGGTCAGCAATCACCGTTTACTGGATTGTAAAAACGGTCAGGTACGGTATACCTTCCGGGACCGCCGGGACGGCGACCGTCAGAAAACGGATGAGCTTCCAGTCGCCGAGTTCCTGCATCGTTTTCTGCAACATGTTCTACCGGACGGATTCTGCCGAGTCCGCCACTACGGACTGTTGGCCAACGGCATCAAACGCCAGCGACTGGAGCAATGCCGTCGGCTCCTCGGCGTGCAGATCACGGTGACAGAACCGACCCCAACAACGGCCGCTCAATGGCTCCAGACTTGGCTGGGCATCGACGTCACACAATGTCCACAATGCGGCGGTCCGCTCCATTGTCAGACATTTGACGCTGTCCGCGTCTCATCCTTCCCGATGTCCTTGCCGCCTCGGGGTTCTGACGTTACGATTGCCGACACCTCATGAGAACAGCCTATGATGCGCAACCTGGCAGCTACACAGTCCCGCTCGGCATCTCATTCGAAATGCCTACCGAGAGTCTTCGCGCCCACGGACAGCGACTGCATATCTCGCTCCGCCCTGACCCGGTCCTTCCCGCCCCGAGCCTTGGGGATCCACCCCCTTTCACTCCTTCTTCACGATCAGGCCCGCGCACTCATCCTCCCGTATCTACTCGCCCCTCACCTTCCGTGATACAATGCCCAATTAGCAAGTCTCGTGCCGAAACAAGCTACGCGGCTAAGTTCAACGGCGTTTTATCGCCCACTGCTGCGCAGCGAGACGATAAAACACTTTACGTTCGGCAGGTACAAAGCCTATTGCTGCAGACCGTTGTCGAACTGGATGCGACTTGGTCGAGATCCGGATTGGCGCTTCGACCGTTTTGCTACGTGGAGGCCTTGGGATCGAGTGGCTGGCCGTTGTTGCGATTGTGGCGTGATGAACGGATTACGAGGCCGCACTCAGAAGTGTCTGCGGCCGGTTTGGAGGCCTTTTCTTGCCGTCCCGGGGCGATCTTTGCTCTCGGGCCAAGTCCTCGCTAGAATGGAAAATCGCGCTCCTGGCCGGTTAGCGGTGGCACGTCGTCTCCGCCGAACCGTGCAATCCACGGGAGCGGCGAAACGGTGCGGCTTGGCAGTGGATGGTCCATTGTCGCCGCCCCGTGATCGTTGTCGTTCGCCGCTAAAGTCGAGAGCCCAATGTCAGAGCAGGCCGTCATCATCAAATTCAAGTACACAGCATCCGACCTGGATGCATTATATGACCTCGAAGATAAGCTGACCGAGGCCATTGAAGAAGCGGGCGAGGGTGAATGCGATGGTCATGACATAACACCGGATCTCTCTGATGCAACCATCTACTTGTACGGCCCAGACGCCGAATTCCTGTGCGTCGTTGCACAACAGGTGCTCGAACATGCAGACTGCGTTGGCGACGCCGTTGCTACGATTCGTCTTGGCCCCCCAGAAGATGGCGTGCCGGAACGGCAGGCGCGGATCAAGTGACGTGCGTGAACGCTGACGTGCCGGGAAAAAACGAAGATCGAAGCGGACACCAAGAAAGCGGCGAACAAAGCGGTGAACGGGAGCCGCCAATGACGCCGGTTTGATATCGTAGATCCTTGGCGGCGGCCCCGTTACCGCTGTCGTTCGGCGCGGGCAGGAAGTTTCGCTGCATAGTTTTCTCGAACTGGTTCGACTTGAACGAAATCCCCATTGGCGCTTCAGTCGATCTGCTGGTTGGACGCCTTGGGATGGAGTGGCCGGCCGTTGTGGCGGTTGTGGCGTGATGAGCGGGTTACGGGCCGTGTTCAGAAGCGTCTTCGGCCCCTCGGTACGGCCCGGCGGGCTGGCTTGGCTTGCGGTGCCGTGTCGATCTTTTGCTCTCGGGCCGGGCGTCCGTTAGAATGGCCAGTCGCTCTCCTGGCCGGTTCGCGGTGGGACGTCGTCTCCGCCGAACCGTGCAATCCACGGGAGCGGCGAAACGGTGCGGCCGGGCAGTGGATGGTCTACTGTCGCCGCCCCGTGATTGCTATCGTTCGCCGGCAAATCCATATCATGAAAATCGCTACCATATTTCTCCCCCTCATCGTCAGCATCACGGCCCTTGTACTTTCGGTCGGCGTCTACACTCGTGCCGACGCAATTGCTGAAGCCGCCCTCCGACGAAGGGAACAGCAAATGGTTGATAGACTCAATCCGCAAATCCAGTCAGTGTACCGAGATTTCGGAATTGATCTCTCGCCTGAATCCGCGGAACCAAGGTCCCTTGAGGATCTGTTCCTGCCGATGATCGGGCTCGTGACGAACATCCAGGATAAAGACCCACAAGCCGAACAGGAGCAGTAGTTCCGCTCCAATCTCTATGAACGATTGGCGAAGGACGTAACAATGGTTGCAACGTGCCTGCAAATCGCATCACTTTGAAATAGAGAAATGCGGCCTGCCTGGAAAACGCAGTTGGGGTACAATCGACGCAATGTTACTTGTCCCGATTGCGAGAATGCCGACGGTCAATAGCCGGCGAACAATCGCATGCAACGGAGCCGGCGGTCGGGTCGGCTTGGAAATCAACGCATCTCGCGCCGGCCCGCTGATACGAAACGTTCGCCGAAACACAAGAATCCGATTCAAGCCTTTTTCTTCTGCTGAGTAAGAATCCCGACAATAGTGGCGCATGAAGAACGAATAATGCCAGGAACCGCGATTCAATCAGGAGCGAAGACATGCCCAACTTCACCACTTACCGGATGCCCATTTGGTTTCCCTGCTTCTTGTCCACGCTTCTTGCGTTCGCTGTAAGTATCAGGCCGGCACTGACGCTCCCGACACTCCCCGCAGAGTCCGGACTTAGTGGCTTCCCTCCGTGGCTCGCAATCCTGAGTTTCACGGTATTCGGATTCGCATTTGGTCTTGTTGTTTCTTGGGCACTCGCAAAGCCAGTCGTAGGCAGCAGTGCCGCACACAACAGACCGACCTAAAGACGGCGCCATCGAGTTCCCGATGCGACGAGCGGCGAACCAAGCCATGCACCGGAGTGGCGGTTGCCGGCGGTTACTGAAATCAACGTCAACTCCCGCCACCGGGTGATGGCGGTCGTTCGGCAGGTACAAAGCCTATCGCTGCAGACCGTGGTCGAACTGGCTGCGACTTGGTCGAGATCCTGATTGGCGCTTCGATCGTTTTGCTACGTGGACGCCTTTGGATGGAATGGTCGGCCGTTCTTGCGACTGTGGCGTGATGAACGGGTTACGGGCCGTATTCAGAAGCGTCTTCGGCCGCTCGGTACGGCTCCTCTCGGGCTGACTTGGCTTGCGGTGCCGTGTCGATCTTTGCTCTCGGGCCGGGCGTCCGTTAGAATGGCCAGTCGCTCTCCAGGCCGGTTAGCGGTGGCACGTCGTCTCCGCCGAACACGGCAATCCACGGGAGCGGCGAAACGGTGCGGCGTGGCGGTGGATGGTCTACTGTCGCCGCCCCGTGATTGCTGGCGTTCGCACGAAAGGTCACGTATTCGAATGTCAGAGAATCGACGATTCCAACTGTTTGTTGCCGCTGGCATTTCTTTTTTGGCGACGTGGTGTCTCTTGGTTGCTTACGCGTCATGGAATTGGACACGCACGGCGAGCGTCGTCTCGGCCGTTTCGGATCTGGTCTTGGTGGGAATTGTCGTGCATGGACTGTTTTTTTGGCAACTGGCTATCCCGAAGAAGGGCTTACGAATCTTGAGTGCTGTCGCACTGCTTTCGGCAGCCCTGCTTTGCGTTACATCGTATTATTATGACCTGTTGTTTTTTGCGGGGTTAGGTGGATTGGGGGCACTTCTCTGGGGTTGCAGTGCTCGTTTTGTCACGATGCATAGGGCGCAAAGATTGTACGTAATTGGGAATTCGGTGCTTTTTGGGGTCTTCGCCGGTATTTTGAGGTTTGTCGGTCAATTAGACTTAACGGCCAATTCCCCGCTGAGATTTCATGTTGGTTCCGTGCTGCGGCTGGGATTTGTTCTAGCGCTGGAAATGGCGAATCATCTAGCTAATATATTTGGCGGTACAGTGGGCTGGTTATTGGTGGCGACAGTGTTTGGGCTCCTGATCGACGCGCTGATTGGAGTTGGATTTGCTTACGCGGTCTTAGTTGTGCGAAGGTATATTGCGCAATACACTTCAACGCCCAAAGTCCGTACGAACCAGCCAATGCACGGGAGCGGCGAACCCGAGCGGATCAGCAATGGAAAGTCGATCGTCGCCGCCCCGTGATTGCTATCGTTATCCGCCTGCTATGCAATGAATCAGCCGTCGGCGAATCCGTATGCTCCCCCGAGCGCTGATGCCTCAGCGTCCGCTGAAAGTTCACGCGACCGTCAGCTGATACCGCTTTGGATTTGGCTCGGTGTCGCGGTTGCGATATCAGTCCTTGGCACGCCGGCAGATCCGATTTCGATGCTTCTTGCGTTGGCGTATGGATTGATCTCCTTTTGGGTTGGCGCAATCCTCAGTTCGCCGCTCAACGTGATTGTCCGCGTCATTCCCGGCATCATCTGGATCATCCCCGCCATTGCCTTGGCGGTAATGAACGTGGCGTCGTACTTCATGGTTGTTGGACTGTGCTACTTAGTGGTGAGCATCGTCATGGGGTTTTGGGCGTGGCGCCGAATCCGGAATAGACGATTACGTATTGCTTTGTGTTTCTCCGCAGGATATGTATTGGGATCCGTCGTCGGCCCGCTGGGCACGGTAGCCGGTGCTGTGATAGGAGCAATCCTCGCCAAAAGGTCGTTGCCGAAACCGGACGGCGGATAACTTGCGGATGCACGGGAGACCTCGGCGCAGTCGGTTCTGAATTCAAACTTTACTCCTCGGTCCCCGTGATCCTGGACGTTCTGTCGCTACACGGACTTCGCTCGCACATCAACAATGGCAATCCTACTCAATGACTCAAGGTGAACTGTGGAAACGCTGGCAGGTAACGAAGTCGCATCTGCGATTCGCCACTCAACTTCTGCCGAATCTGCTGACCGAGAACAATGGCGGTGACTCCACGAAGGACATTGCGACACTTGAGGCTTACAATGAGTACCTTGACCACAACGAACTTGAGCTCGCACTAGATCAGCTCGAAGGCTTGGGCGAACTCAATACCGTACCGCCTGCGTATTGAAAGCATCTTGCCAATGGCGCAGAGACCATGGATCTACATGATCGGGCAACGCAGCTATTGGATCAGTTCCGACTTGCGCTTGCACAACCCGCTACCGAGCAAACAGACACGACAGAACCAAGCGATGCACCCAAGTCGCCGGTCGGCCGCAAATTTGAATCGTAGTTTTTTGGCGGCGACTGGGTGATCGCCGTCGTTCGGCGAGGCCAGGGCCTTTCGCTGCGTAGAGTTCTCGAGCTGGACGCAACTTGGTTTAGATCCGCATTGGCGCTTCTTGCGTTTTGCTACGTGGACTCCTTGGGCTGGAGTGGCTGGCCGTTGTCGCGACTGTGGCGTGATGAGCGGGTTGCGGGCCGCACTCAGAAGCGTCTGCGGCCGCTCGGTAAGGCTGCTCGGGCTGGCTTGGCTTGCGGTGCCGTGTCGATCTTTTGCTCGCGGGCCGGGCGTCAGTTAGAATGGGCAGTCGCTCTCCGTGCGGTTGGCGGTGGCACATCATCTCCGCCGAACCGTGCAATCCACGGGAGCGGCGAAACGGTGCGGCTTGGCAGTGGATGGTCTACTGTCGCCGCCCCGTGATTGCTGACGTTCGGCGATTGAATTCCTCGTACTCGTACTCAGCATCGCGGTACTCGTACTCGTACTCGTACTCGATCGGGGCGATCATGAGTCAACCAGTCTTGGATGCCGAGACGCTCGGCAAATGTGGTCGGTTAACCAGATCCTGATGGCGTTTACGGCAATTGACGGGGTGGCGATGTTCAGATTAATCGGATGGCTCAGTTCACGCCGCGGTCTGCCAGCGCGGCGCAGGGCACTATCGAGTACGAGTACGAGTACCGCGGCGCTGAGTACGAGTACGAATGGCGCGCGAATCGGCGTTGTTGGCCGATCGTAGTAGCCGGTCTTTGCTGGGGCCTGGCTGGGCCGATCGGGCGTGAAATATCCGTGGGATTCGTGGTCCAACGCATTTCGCATTTCCCGACTGGCCGATCTTTTGCTCTCGGGCGGGGGGCCGTTAGAATGGACAGTCGCTCGCCCGGTGGTTCGCGGTGGCACGTCGTCTCCGCCGAACCGTGCAATCCACGGGAGCGGCGAATGGGAGCGGCCTGGCAGTGGATGGTCTACTGTCGCCGCCCCGTGATTGCTGGTGTTCGTCCCCTCAAGCATTGCTGATTGGCCGGAAGGATTCTAATTGGTGACCGTACGAGAAATTCTTCGTATACTGGAAGAGGACGGCTGGGTCATGGTTGCCCAGAAGGGCAGCCATCGACAGTACAAACAACCTGCTAAACCAGGACGGGTAACTGTTGCCGGGCATCCAAAGGACGACCTTGCGCCAGGAACGGTCAATAGCATTTTGCGACAAGCGGGACTCAAGGATTAGATTGATGCGAGCTAAATACTTAATCGTCATCGAGAAGGCCCCAAATAACCTATCAGCGTTTTCTCCCGATTTGCCGGGGTGTGTCGCTACAGGGGCGACGCAATCGGAAGTCGAGGAACGCATGCGGGAGGCGATACGTATCCATCTTGACGGAATGCGGGAAGACGGTTTGGCCATTCCGGAGCCAACGTCCATCGCTGAGTACATCGAGGCATAGCGGGCACTCATTCGCCAAACGGGGACGAACCAAGCGTTGAACGCGAGCGGGCGATCACGTGGGTCTTGAAGTCGAGGTCCAACTCGCCCGCCGCGTTAACGCCAGCGTTCGCCGAACCCAGAAAGAAACGACTTGGAACCTGAGTCTTGTGACTGGAGAATACGATTTTGAACACAACTGGCTACACGGCAGTCATTCGTCAAGATGGTCCCTGGTGGATCGGCTGGATTGAAGAAGTTGCGGGCGTTAATTCCCAGGGCGCGACTAAGGAAGAGTTGATTGCAAACCTTCGCGAGGCGTTGTCGGAGGCTATTGCGATGAACCGAGAAGATGCTCGAAACGCCGCCGGCGAATCATTCGAAGAAATTGCGATTCAACCGTGAAGCGTCGGGACCTGATTCGACACTTAATGGATCACGGATGTGAGTTGGTTCGTGAGGGCGGGAATCATTCTTGGTGGGGCAGTCCGGACACCAAGCGTCGATCGGCCGTGCCTCGACACAATGAGATTTCCGACCACCTGGTGCGGAAGATCTGCCGTGATCTTGGAATTCCTGATCCGAAATGAATGACGAGTCAAAGATCGACGAAAAATTCATGGGTTCGACCGGAGCCGCGGGGGCCGGCCCGTCGTTAGAATTGGGCGTTCTCCCGGTGGTTCGCGGTGGCACGCTGTCTCCGCCGAACCGTGCAATCCACGGGAGCGGCGAAACGGTGCGGCTTGGCAGTGGATGGTCTACTGTCGCCGCCCCGTGATTGCTGACGTTCGTCGATTGAATTCCTCGTACTCGTACTCAGCATCGCGGTACTCGTACTCGTACTCGTACTCGATCGGGGCGATCATGAGTCAACCAGTCTTGGATGCCTAGACGCTCGGCAGATGTGGTCGGTTAACCAGATCCTGATGGCGTTTACGGCAATTGACGGGGTGGCGATTTTCAGATTAATCGGATTGCTCAGTTCACACAGCGGTCTGACAGCGCGGCGCAGGGCACTATAGTGGGTAAGGTGGAGGCTGGAGGGATTTCCAGCCACCACCTCCCCGTTGTCGCGATGAGGTCAGTTCCTCATATTTACCGGCGTGCAGCTTTCCTGCACCGGGCGACCCCCAGTTCATTGCCTCCCCGCGGCGCGAGGCTCCGAGCCCCGTCGCGAGTTGTGAGAGGAGTCATTCACCAGCTTGCCACGGCCTGGTTCGCATAGTCCAGCATGCTCAAGAGCCCAAGTTTCTTACGGAAAGCTCGGTTTTTCAAGCGATGGTTGTCGTCAAGACATTTACGTTTGAATTTCATGCAGCGGATCCGCATGCGGATCCACTTGTCGAGTTGCCGAAACAGCCCGGTGCATGTCGAGAATTCCGTGGCGAAGTAATTCGCCGTGCCTCGAATAACTTGGTTCAGTTTCTCGATGACGCGAGCCTCCAGATTGTGGGAGCGTCGGGTTAATTCCTTTACCTTGGTCTTGAATTTCTCCAGAGACTTTAGTCGCATCGTGCGTGACTTGTACGAAAGTCGGAACCCCAGGAATTCGTATCCCTTCCCGTAGCTGGCGATTTTCGTTTTCTCTGGGCTCAGAGAGAGCCCTAGTTCAGTCATCACGGATTCAACCAGAGTCAAGGCTGCAACTGCCTGCGCCCGCGTTCGGCAGACGACGACAAAGTCATCCGCGTACCGCACGAAGCGGTACCCGGCTTGACTGAGGCGCCAGTCGAGCTTGTTAAGCACGATGTTAGCCAATAGTGGGCTGATGACACCACCTTGCGGGGTGCCGATCGAGGTGGGCTTGAAGATGCCATTCTCCATCACACCTGCTGCTAGAAATCTTTCGATCAGGTTCAGGATGTTCCCGTCAGCTACCTCCTCTGCGACTGCGGTCACAATCAGTTGATGCGGGATGTTATCGAAGAAGCCGGAGATATCAGCATCGAGAGTGACGCGATATCCAGCCTCATGTAACGCCAGCACTCGCCTGATTGCGGAGTGACAGTTCCGCTGAGGACGGAATCCGTAGGAGTCATCATGAAACAGTGGCTCAAAGATCGGTTCAAGAAGTCTTCGAAGTACTTCCTGGGCAATCCGATCTCGGACAGCCGGAATCCCAAGCGGACGGAGTTTCTTTCCTTGCGGGTCCTTGGCGATCCACACCCGGCGCAGGGGCTTGGGGACGAAGGTACCTTTCGTCTTCAAGTCTTTCATCAGGCTGGCCAGATTCGCGTCGAGGTTTTTCTCGAACATGTCGATGCTGACCTTGTCGATGCCGGCGGCTCCGCGATTCCGCTTGACAGCTTTGAACGCTTCCCTCATGAGCCGTTCGTTGATACGTCCGGTTAATGAGTGGACTTTCTGCTTTTTGGCCATGGGGCCATCCTCTGGTGAAACAACCGCCGTCCTAGGCGATGGATCGCTGGCCACCGTTCCTTAGCCTGCTGAGGAGTGTCTGGGCCAGCAGAGCACAGACCTCTCATTGGGTGAGAGTTCCCTCTTCAGTGCTAACCTTGCGGCATCTATCCGTTCGCGTCCGGACGGACTAAATCAGGTTTCTCCTTTCGTCGGGCAGGCCGGGAGGCCTGATCGACTACTCCGGATCTGCTGTGGTCCCTTGATCGAGGGGGGATCCCCTCGATCCCGGTTTACCGGCAAGACGTCAGTGGACTGGATGGGTGCATCCTGCGTCCTGGTCTTGTTCCTCTCGCATAACCGCCGCTTTCGTCGGTGACTTATACGTTGGCTTACTGAGCAGAAGTCGCTCAGGCGAGTTGGGACCTCACCGGTCAAGCTCACGAACCATTTTCTCGAGGTGAAACCACCAGACACCGTAGCGTTGGGCCGACAGCTAACCGTATCTGCTGCCGGTCGACGACCTTTCGAGCAGGTCGCCGTGCTTCATCCTACTCAGGAGACTGGCACTCCGCCTGGGCCGAATCGTGATTCCTCCCCAAGTACTGTTCCTTGGCTCTTTCGTTACCACTGTTTAAGGTGACACTAGCTGCTTACCTCCATTTCTGAAGTTCGGGGAACAGTTTCTGGACCGGTACGGACCAGCCCAGGTAGGTTTTGGCCACCCTTTCGGGTTGCCTCACCGTTTCAAGCCCCGCGTCCGGTGACGCAAGGCGACTTAGTTCGTGAGCCCTGCGGCTCACGCCGAGTACGAGTACGAGTACCGCGGCGCTGAGTACGAGTACGAATGGCGCGCGAATCGGCGTTGTTGGCCGATCGTAGTAGTCGGTCTTTGCTGGGGCCTGGCTGGGCCGATCGGGCGGGAAATATCCGTGTGATTCGTGGTCCAACGCATTTCGCATTTCCCGACTGGCCGATCTTTGCTCGTGGGCCGGCAGGTCGTTAAAATGGGGACCCGTACCGCAGATGGTTCGCGGTGGCACGTTGTCTCCGCCGAACCGTGCAATGCACGGGAGCGGCGAAATGGTGCGGCTTGGCAGTGGATGGTCTACTGTCGCCGCCCCGTGATTGCTGGTCGTTCGCTGACTGTAAATGGTGAAGTCATGTTAACTCGAAGGCGCATAATGATCCTGCTTGCCGCCATGGCGGCTTCGCTCGGTACATGGTTCGCTTGGGCGAAGGAACCGATCAGGTACTGTCGTCTCCAGTTCGGAACCGAAGGTGATGGTGCGACGGTCCTAGCGGGTGTGACCCGAAACGTGCTGCGACTGTATCGGTCGGGGCATATCGATGACTCGACCGAGATGTACTCGCTTACTTACGGAAAGTTACCGGAGGAGAGTAAGGTTCCGTCATTTACCCTTCCTAATGGCGATCGGTATACGATTACTCAAATTTACCCGCACACCTTTCAAACACCATCGTGCCGCGACGCGCTGCTCGTGGATGTTCGAGTCGAAAAGGTCACATCGTCCCTCAGCATGTATTGTGATGTACAACTCACGAATGATGTTGCCACCGCCAAAACTGCGGAATTCGTCGGCCCACTCGCTGTCCGCGTGTTCCTCGATTCCCTGAACACGCCAAGAGACTTCTGCCTCACCGCAAATGGTGAATCGAATCCGATAGCATGTTTCGTTGGAAGATTCGACGATGCGCGTGATGTGTGGACGGTTGTCGACCACGATCACAAACCATTTACCGACGGATTGAGGCCAACGGTGACGATCGAGTACCCAACAGAAGATGACGAGGTGACTCGAGTATTCACCATTCCCCTGTCGCAAAAAAAATGCCGTAGTGTTTTCTACGACAAAGTCATATTGCCCGTCGACGCAGTGCCGGGAACTGCTAAAGTCACAGTCCGAATAGATGATTTCGCAGGGGAGACCGTTCGTGCATCAACGGTGTCAGTGCCGGTAGTCAATCCCGAACCCGCGAACATCTCTATGGCCCGTAATGTCAAGTAGTACGCACGGGTAGCGGCGGAAGAAGTCGGCAGTTTTTTTCCGGTGTGAGGACGTCGGTGAGATCGAAGTATTCGACAGATGTCGATGTCGTCGACCGCCGTCCTCGTCTGGTTAATGCTGGACTTGCCTTGGTTGGGAGCGGCTCGGGGCGGGAACGATATCGGTCGCTCTGGATACTCGATCGTTTCCGGTCGAAGCACCTGTCGATGATGTCAAAAGTTGTCACGCTCTGTCCAATCAAAGCACAGGAAGCTCGACCCGTATGCAGGGGATTTGGCCTGGCGAATCAAGGTCAGTTCCAAGCGAGCGATCTGCGTGTCGTAGGCTTCGATGAGGTTCAAATCGACATCGACGAGCGTTTGGCTGTGAGCGTCTGCGAGTCGCTCGCCGATGCCGATCCGGTTGGCTTTGTACTTGATGTTGGTGGGCTTGGGCTGGTTGTGCTGATGGTGCACCAACTGGATGTGGGTCAGGGCTTCGGCTCGGCGTCGTACGAGAAACGTTCTCCGCCGCAGCAGGTCGCGGGTGGCCCGGTGTTCCTTAGGATAAGCGTGCGCCAGCGGGAAGTTGCCACCGCGGATCAGGCGAGCGATTTTTTCGCTGTCGATGGCATCGGACTTGGTTCTTCCTCCGTGGATGGCTTTCATGAACAAGGCGTGACCGAGGATGAACGGGATCTGCTGATCCCTGGCGAAATCAGCCAGCCAATACCAGTTGAACGTGGATTACCAGCCGACGACCAGGTCAGAGCGAAACGGCTGGAGGGCTGCGAGCAATTCCGCGGTGTCCTGGCACTGAAAGTTCTGGTGCAGCAGTTTCTGGCCGGCAGCATTTACTGCGCAGACGTGGAGTGTCTTGGCATGGAGATCGATCCCGCAGTAGAATTGGTGCTGTGGCGTGTAGAATTTCATGATGCGTCTCCTTGAGTTTAAGGTCCTTGAGCCCAATCCGTGAGTGCCAGCGTTCGTCGGGTTAATCGACATGTCTGAACATGCGAACGTAAATCCTTACGCTGCACCGAGCTTCTTGCCACAGCATTCGGTTGGGGCGTTCTTGTTAGTCGATGCTGCCCGGCTCGCATTGGCTATATTCGGAATATCGCTGCTTACGCTCACTGTTTTCGGCTCGCTTGCCTGGAATGGAACGATTTCGATTTTCCCTCTGCAGGACCAATCGCATTTGATCAGCCTGACGATCTCGGCGGGTCTTGCCGTTTGTGCCTTCCTGTCTCGAATTGTCGCACAAATGATGCAGTACCGGTATGGATACGGTGCGACCTTCACGATTGTCGTTGCCACCGCAATCGTCTACTTTTTTTGGGCGTCGTGGCCAATCGCGGTCTTTTCCAACTATTTTGATCTCTCGAACGTTTTCGCACTTTACACAAGCATTGCTTTCGGTCCGGCTTTGATCGTCTCCATACCGGTAATCCGAGCGAGGGCCGGATTGATTACCTTGACCTCATTCGCAACACTTGGTTTGCTTGTTCTGTACGTCACGTTTCGATAACCCGAAGAGCGGCGAACTAAGTGGTGCACCCGAGTACGCGAGCCGAGCGTTTTGCGATGGAAAGTCAACCGCGCGTGCCGGGTGATGGCTAGCGTTATCCGGCCAAGAGGGCTACGACGACACCAAACAAGCCACTGATGAAGTGGCCAAGACATTTCGCTGGCGAACGAATAGTAATCGAGAAAACCGTAAACAGACCAAAAGCAGCTCTAAATTTGAAAGAAACAAAATGAACGAAGTTGACCAAGTGACGAACAGCAAACCGAAAGTTAGTTCATCCGGGAATGGACTTGGAGTTGGTGTGGCAGTCGGTGCTGCCATTGGTGCGGCATTTGGAGCATCATCGGGAAACATGGCGCAAAGCTTGGCTTTTGGCGTAGCAATCGGGACGGCAATCGGAGCGACCTTTGACTTCGCCCATCGTGGAAGATCGAAGGTGAGCAAGTCCTGAACGGAACCACAGGGGCGGATAACAAAGCGGTCAACCGGAGCCGGCGATCGAGCGGGTTCTGAAATTGTAGCTTGTTGGCGGCGGCCCGGTTACCGCCGTCGTTCTGTCGAGAAAGGAAGATATGAAAACGAGCGCTTTGCTGGTCATTGATGCCCAAGTCGGACCATTCAACTTTCCACCGGAGGTATATGATGCTTCGCGATTGATAGACACCGTCAATAGTATTGCAGACGCAATCAGGAAAGACGGTGGAGCAGTAGTATTTATACAACATTGCCTTCCTGAGGGGTCGCCAATGTCGAAGGGTGGGCCCGCGTGGTGTTTGCATCCATCAATTAGAGCCAACGATTCGGATTTGCGAGTTAATAAAACAGCAGGAGATTCCTTTTTCGAAACTGAATTAGAATTACTCCTTAGGGGCAGAGGGATAACTGACGTCTACCTAACCGGGTACGCAAGTGAACTATGTGTTGACGCCACAGCCCGTCGGGCTATCTCTTTGGGATTCAAAACGTTTTTGGTCTCCGACGGGCATTCAACTAAAGATCGGCCTACTATGAAAGCGCCTGAGATTGTTCAACACCAAAACTGGGTGCTTTCGAATCTGGCCATGCCCGGCAATCAAATAATTCTTGTAAACTCTTCCGATCTTTTGAAAACTGCGTAAAAGACGTAACAAATTATTGGACCGAAGCCCCCGACGGTCCGTTTCAAAATGGAAGCCGTGTTGGCGGGGGCTCGGTCAACATTGGTGTTGGGGCCCCGGAACCTAGCGATTCGGATCGAAGTCGCTCGATATCACTGTTTGGCCGCCGCTGTTGGATATTGTCCGCGGGCGATGTTACAATTGGGGGGGATGTACTGGTCCACGTTCTTTGACGGAGCCATCCGGGCAAATGACTGAATCCTGGCAAGACGCCTTTCACAAGGCACAGCAACTGCCTCCCGACGCCCAGGACGCTATCGGCGCGCTGGTTCTCGACGAGATTTCTGACGACGAACCTTGGGCGCAACAATTTGCGGCCTCACAGGAACAGTTGAGCAAATGGGCCGAAAAGGTCCGTGCGGATGTTCAGGCGGGACGTGATCTTGCCCGATCGGCCTATCGACGGTGGATGCACAATCCGTACCATCCTGGCCTGCGTTTTCGGTGTATCCACGCCAGTGAGCCAATCTATTCGGTACGCGTGGGCTTGGGCTGGCGTCCGCTTGGAATTGTCCAGGGCGACACCGTCTATTGGTTCTGGATCGGCTCGCACGCCGAATACGACCGCATCGTCTCCACACTATAGGCCCTAACAATCGATTTAACCGGAGCCGCGGGCCGCGCGGTCTCTGAAATCAATATTGGTTGGCGGCGGCCCGGTCTACGCCCGCGTTCGCCTCAACGCTCATTTTGTGGAACCCTTATCAATAGATGGGATTCGATCGTTTCCCAAAATCGCTCATATGACTTATCAGACAGTTGTACTCTCAAGCTACGAAGCATATTTGGCGTCCGAGAATGAGTCACCAGAGGATGAGGAGCGCGCCAGACGGCTTTTGCGTTTTCCATATTCTGTCATGCTGCAGGTGGCGTTTCCTGAAGTCGATTATGCAAATCGGTGGTGTTGGCAGCGGTTCGGGCCGGCGCATGGCGAATGCCATCAGTGTCAATCGGAGTATCCAGCATGCGCAATTGTTTTGCCGCATTGCCATATCGGCGTGTGGACTGACCACTGGTACGTCAAGACGGACTACAATTTGGGTTTCAACGAATGGTACTTTGCTGATGCATCCGACCATCAGCGATTTGTCGCGAGTGCGCGAGACATCAACTGGGGTGAGAAGTTTCCAAGATAGAAACGTCTGCCAATAGCACAAGGCGAACAAAGAATGCACCCGAGCGGCGGATCGGGCGTTTTGGCAATCTACAGCCACTCGCGCCCGCCGGGTCGTTGTGGTCGGTCGGTGGGTACAAAGCTTATCGCTGCAGAGCCTTATCGAACTGGTTGGGACTTGGTCTAGATCCGGATTGGCGCTTCGACCGTTTGGCTACGCGGACACCCTGGGATGGAGTGGGCGGCCGTTATTTCGACTGTAGTGTGACGAGCGGGTTACGGGCCGCATTCAGAAGTATCTTCGGCCTCACGGTACGGCTACTCGGGCCGGCTTGGCTTGCGGTGCCTTGTCGATATTTTGCTCTCGGGCCGGGCCTTCGTTAGAATGGACAGTTGCTCTCCCGGTGGTTCGCGGTAGCACGTAGTCTCCGCCGGACCGTGCGATCGACGGGGGCGGCGAAACGGTGCGGCTGGGCAGTGGATGGTCTATTGTCACGTGACCGTTGCGTTTGGCGCGCAGTCAGCTAGCGTCACCTGAGCGATTTTCGCTCGGTGAGTAAAGGCTGACCGGTGGGATCATGGGGAGTGCCAGATTCAAGAGGCGGCGAGACGCGGACGTCGTGCCTGTCGGCGAGTCCGTTTGCGGTCGGCCGCGGCCGCTGATTCTTGAGCTCGTTGTTCAACGTAGGCCTCAGGGTGCGATAAGATCCACCGATCAGGCAGCAAGTCTTCCAGCTCATCGGCAGTCGCCGTCTTCACGCGGTTGAGCACATCCAGAAGGTAAGACTGAGGGTCAATACAGTGTCGTTTGCAGGACATGATCAGAGTATACAGGCTGGCCGCAGTCTCTCCGGCCGTGTGATTGCCGAGGAAGAGCCACGCCTTCCTGCCCATGACTGCACCCTTGATCACCGCCTCGGTGGCATTGTTATCGATGCGGATTGAGCCATTGGTGAGAAAACGCGTAAATGAGTCCCAACGCTTGAGGAAATAGTTGGCCGCCTTGCGGATTGCCGCCCGTGGCCGTTCCGTTGCCTGAATGTGCTGCAACCAACGGTGAATCTCTTCGACGATGGGCTTGGATTCAGCTTGCCTTAGTGCCAATCGACCCACGGGCATCAGGTCGCGACCACGATCTTCGATATCATAGAGCTTCTGGACGGCTTTCAGGATCCAGCTCGCTTTGGACTTCTTGCCTGGGACCACCAGGGGCTCAAACTTGCGGCGGCCATGAGCCCAGCAACTTGCTGGCTGAATCTGATCAGACGATGCTTCGGCAATCAATTCATAGCAGATGTAGGCGTCGGACTGCAAGACTCCGGAAAAACCTTGCAGCATGGATTCGATGTTCGCCCGCGTCTTGTGATCGGCGAAGTAGAAACCGGCATAAGGCTGGCTGTCGTCGCCGAATTGAGCATAGAGATAGGCACTGCGAGTATGAGGTAAGCTGGGATCGATTATCGGGCAGGGAGTCTCGTCAATTCCCAGGACTGGCGAAGTCCGCAGTCTCTGACGGATCAAGTCGACCAACGGCGACACCGCTCGAGCCAGTCCTCGCATCCATCGCCATTGGGTGGAACGGTGAATCGACAGTCCTTCCCGACGAAGGATGTCCTCTTCGCGATAGTAGGGCAAATGATCTGAAAATCGGCTCACCGCCAGATAAGCCAACAGGGAGTTGCCGGCGTAACATCGATCCAGAAAGGGCGCAGGTACGGGCGCGGTGTACATCACTGTGGACACCTGGCCTGGATCGTCGACCGCAATCACCTCCTGATAATGCTCGATGATCCGCAGATGACGCTGAGGCAGTTCGACCTCTTCCCTGACGAATCGATAGAAACGCCTGGCCCTGGAGTCATGCATGACTTCCGGCGGGACAACGGTCTCGTTCAGTGGGTGAAAGACCTTCACCCGGGGTGCGCTGGCAGGATAAGTGCGTGGCCGCCGACCTTTCGATGTACGTTTGGGACGGTCGCTGGATTCTTCGATACCATCGTGCTTGTCAGAATCTATCGCGAGTGCTGCGGATTCTTCGAACTCTGCGAGAGGGGCCTGGGAAGTTACCGAATCAACAACCGGCTGATCTTCATTCTGCAGGTCCGGTACAGCAAGGGTGGATTTAACGCGACCATCACTGATGAATCGTTCACGACGGGGACCGTAGAGTTCACGCTCCAGTTGAGCGATACGGGCTCGCAGTTCGTCGATGGTCTCGTACAACTCAAGGATGAGCTTGTGACATCCTTTGAGCGTCCGGGGAAGTTCGGTCCGTCTGCGGGGCATTATATGGGCTCCTGCCTGCCTCGGACGAACCCCAAGAGAAAGGCCCGTCGCGTAATTGAATACGCAACGGGCCTGGCCAAGGTTTGCAACAGCCGGTCTACTTGGTCGAGTCAGCAATCTGATAGTGCCGTAGCCGTTGACGTGCCGAGCGAAGATCGATGCCGTCGAGGATCAATGATAGCTGTGACGGCGTCAGTTCGACTCCTGGAGTCTCCGGGGACGCTTGCGGACCGGGCAACTGAAAAGTGCCCCGCTCGAGTTGGCGGTACCAGATCCAGAATCCCGAGCCGTCCCAGTGCAGAATCTTCATCATGTCACGACGCCCATTGACGAACACAAACAGATGGCCTGACAGAGGATCCTGTTCCAGAATGGATTCCGTAAGAGTCACAAGTGACCGGAAACTCTTGCGCATGTCAGTCGAACCTGCGGCCAGAAAGACCTTCGTCTGTGGCGACAACAGAAACATGTTACGCCTCCCCGGTACGCAAGGCCTCCAGCACGCTTCGCAGTGCGGCCGAATCAACACATCCTGATATGCGCACCATGCAGCCGCCAGGGTGAATGACTTCGATCATCGACTGAGTCAGCGACAACCGTACGGGGACAAAAGACGACGGAACCGACTGCTTGGCAGGCGGATTCATACCACTGCCCTCCGCCAAGCGGCGACGCCACCAGTAGAATTGGTGCACCGGCAATCCATGCCGCCCACAAAACTCCACGACCGATTTCCCCGAAGTCTCCTTCTCAGCCAACAACGCCCGCCACCGATCCGACTTGCCGTCGTTACCTACTCTCGTCATCGCTACGGCCTCCGTTTTGCTAGCACTGAAATTTACAATGCTATCAACCGCGTCCAGACGCGCCGAAGGCAACGGTCACATTGTCACGGCCCGGTGATTGCTGGGGTTCGGCCAGGAGAAATGTCGCATGCCGGTGATCTCAATGTGTTGCGGCATCACGATCTCGCTGTATGTTCTGGACAATCGTCGCCACCATCGCCCGCACATCCATGCGAGATTCCAAGGAGAAGAGGCAGTGATCTCAATTCCCGAGGGCGAGCTGTTGGAGGGACAGCTTCCACCCGGTAAAATGAAAATGGTTCTGGCGTGAGTGGAAATCCATCGCGAAGATCTGATTGCGGATTGCGAACTTGTTGTGAACGGTCAACAACCGTTTAGAATCGAACCCTTGAGATGACGATGAATCCCCGAGTCAAGTCGGTGGTTGCAACCGACGACTATCGTCTCATACTTACATTTACGAATGGTGAGGTTGGGACATTTGATTGCAGCCATCTTTTGGAATTTGGCGTCTTTCGGGAGTTCCAGAACGTCGGTTATTTCCTCAGTGCCACTGTGGTTGATGGTACCGTGGCATGGCCGAACGGACAGGATATTTGTCCGGACACCTTGTACGAGGACTCGATTCGACACTCGCCGCAAAACACCGATCAAAGCGGTCAACCGGAGCCGCCGATCACGCGGGTTGTGCAATCATAGTCTTTTTGCGGCGGCCCGGTAAAACGCGTCGTTTGGCGCGACAGCGGCGTAGACCCATGTTGTCGACTGTGAATCCATACGAATCACCTTTGCACTCCCCGCCAACAAGAAGCCCATCGTCTTCGATGGGACTCAGGTGGTTGCGGATTGCGATGTACGCTCATATCGTAGCAATTGTCGGTTGTGCTCTTTTGACGCTGACGGACACTGGACTGCTGAAAATTGGGACACTCGCACACGAAGCTCTTTGGATCGCAAGCTACCCGCTTGTCTTTAGTTGGATTATTTGTCCCCCGTTCACGATTGCGGCAGCCTGGAGAATAGAGAATCGCTCGACTGGCTTCCGCATTGCGGTTACGATCATTGCTTGCCTGATGTCCATGTTGCAATTGTGGGTTTGCTTGCCACTGGTCCAATAGGACCTTCAAATCGCGACGAACCATGCGCTGAACCGAAGCCACCGACGGCGCGTGTTTGGAAATCAAAGATTCTTGCGGCTAGGTTACCGCTATCGTTCGGCATGGTATAATTCCGCGATGGACACGGTCTACATTGAAACCACTGTTGTCGGCCACCTTGTTGGCCGGGATCACCCCAATCCGGTCATTGCGGGCCGCCAGGCTGTGACTCGTGCCTGGTGGTCGACAGCTCCGTCAGGTTATCGACTTCTTGCGTCCGAACTGGTGCTCGAAGAATGCAGTGGCGGCGATCCGGAGGCATCCGTCGAACGACTTGACGCCTTACGTGCTGTGGAACTGCTGGGAGCCTCCGTATATGTCGACCTAATGGCCACGGCTCTTACTGACGCGGGAGCCGTGCCCGCATCGGAACCGCGTGACGCTTATCACATTGCTATTGCGGCGGTAGCCGAGCTGCGGGTGCGTCTTTGCTGAAGTAGATGTTGTTTGGCGGCGGCCCCGTTACCGCCGTAGTTTGACTACTGAGGCACGTTGCGTCTGATTCTGGTATGCTATCAGCATGGATACATTACTTTCACGAATCACAATTGACCCATCGGTGTGCCACGGCAAACCCTGTGTCCGCGGGCTGCGATACCCCGTAGAGACGCTGCTGGAATTGCTTAGCTCAGGAATGACGCCGGACGAGATTTTGGCTGATTACAAAGATCTCGAGCGCGAGGACCTGTTCGCGGTGCTGGCGTTCGCAGCCCGGCTCGCGCAGACCCGACGTCTCCAGTCGCTTAACCCATGAATTTCCTGGTGGACGCCCAGCTACCGCAGCGGATCAAGGAGTGGTTGACCGTCGCCGGGTGCGACGCCATCCATACATTGGACCTGCCGGACGGGAACCGGACAACAGACGAACAACTCATCGAGGTCGCTGACCGGGAGGATCGCGTGCTCGTGACGAAGGATGCCGATTTTGTGGACTCACACGTCCTGCGGGGACGTCCGGCGAAACTGCTTCTGATCTCGACGGGAAATATCAGCAATCGAGCCCTAGACCTTAAACAAGCGTAGGGGGGAATGGTTCTTGGCGGCTGCGGCGGCGCGCAGCGTCACGAGAGCGACGAGGTCGCCGCGAAGAGGTTCGGGTTTGATGGTGGGCATGTTGGTGGATCTTTCTTTGGGTTTGGCGTGGCGGCGGACCGGAGCGTACGTACTCCGGCTTCAGTGAGCCGACGTCAGCATCTGAGCGGATGCTGAAGTCGTTCCCAGAGTTGGTGAAACGTGATCTGCCAACGATTCCAGCCCATGAGTCGATAGATCAGACGCCGTCCGCTGCGGAGAACTTGCGCAGGGATATTGATCATCGCTTGTCGAAAGGTAGAGAAATCCATTCGCAACAATGACTGCTTCTCCTGGTGCTGCTTTGAACTGACGCCACGACCTTCGGGTACCAATAGCGCTACCCAGATTTTCAACGACCATGCCAAAGATGCCATCACCATGTAGGCCCAGTTGCCGTTGAAGGTATCGACCGGAGCCGTGAGTGCCAGGACGTCGCTCTTGAGTTGCTGGATGACGTTTTCCTGGTTACAGCGTTTGTTGGCGTGCTGCGTCACGATGTCCTCGGCGGGAGTTTCCCAATCGTTGGTGATATAGAAGAAGCAGCGCCGTTCGTCGAATAGATATTGCTGGCCTTGGTGAACTTCAATGGCCTTCCAGAGAACCACCATCCGGTAGTCCCGTTTGCAGGCGCCGGGGCGATACGGGAATTCGTTAATGTATTCCGATTCGAGCCGTAGATCTTTGAATTCCCGTTCCTCAACCACTTCCTGCTTCACGTTCTTCGGGCGTGTTCGCGACTTGGTTTGGACCTTATATCGAGGCTTCCGCTTCAGCGGTCGCCACGAATCGTGGCCTAATTCGTCGACTCTTTCGTACAGATTCGGCATGGCGTCGTAACCGAATACGAACAGTACCTTGTCATCATCCCAGCGATCCAAGTGCTCGGTCTGTGAGAAGTCAGTGTCTCCGCGCAGCCGAATCTGCCGGAATCCCGCTTGCCGGCAAACGTCGATCGCCCGATCTAGCCACCCTGCAGCCCGCTCATGACTGGGCCGGCTGCCGCCTCGATTGGCGATGTACAACGGTTCGCCCGTATTCGCCAGGCTCACGACCAGCGGGTGATAACCCCACTGCCCATTGTGGTTGACATCGATCCCTTCCTTGCACTCGCCCTGAGTCTCGACCATGGTACCGTCGGCCTCGATGATCGCTTCGTCGAAGAATGCCTTCGGCTGACAACTCCACACCCGGCGACGTACTTCATTGAATACGTCCATCAACTTCAAGATCGACGTCTCACTATGGCGCCGGCAAAAGTCTCCGGCTGTCGTCGGATCCGGAATTCGTTGAGCGCCGAGGGCGTTCAAATAGGCCTCATCATTGCGGCGATACTCCAAATGCTCCAGACAGGTGCCGCCGGCCAACAGATTGTAGGCGATATTGAGCACGTGGTCAGACTCTGCATAGGGGAGTCGGATCTTGAACAGCGGTACGTTTTCATTGATGGACCGATCCAAACCAAGGTTCTTCACCAGGGAGTGAATCAGGCCCAGTCCGCCCGCGGCGATCGCCTGTTGACGATCGGATAGCTCATATTGAATGTTGGACGCAGCCATCACCGGACACTGGCTCGGGAACTTTGTTTTATCCAGTCGCTCCTCAATAGCCCGCTTGCGTGTCGATAACTGTCGTCGTATTTTGGTGTTCACTCGAAAGTTCTCCTCGGGTTCCGCGTGATTGGAAGTTGCGATAAACCAAGTACGCAAAAACCCCGAGAATTTTCGAGTTTTTTTGTCCCCGGACCGAAAAATCTCGGAAATCGAATTCACACTACGCTTGTTCAAGGCCTAGAGGCATTGGTGGAACCTGCCATCCCTAGCATAATCCGTGAGCTTGAATCGCATTCATTTCTTGAACTCGGTCGGGGCGGAATCGTCATTCGCGAGTAGGATGTCGTCCATAAGGCCGAACAACACAATTCACCCGAGCGGCGGATCGGGCGTTTCCTGAAATCAGAGTCACTTGGCCGCCGCTCCGTGAACCGTGTCGTTATCCGCTTTAGGGTTCTGATGGCAACTTTCAAGCACAGAGATTTCGGAAGCTTTAGACAACACAACCGCTTCGGTGAAGTGCGTTGGGAGGCTGTTGTCGAGCTGCCTGCATTCGCTTCTTTCAAGTATCGCAGCAATGGACGCCAGCGACGTACCGGGAGAGTGCCAACAGCAATTTGTTGTGATGGGGAACCGACGAAGGAGGCACTGAAGGTCCTTGCCACCATCAGGAAGTTTCAGAACCGACTTGTGAAGAACATCTGTAACGCGTTTCTTGAAGACCTTCACCAACAAGGCTATGTCGGCGTTCCAGGAGAATTGGACGGCTACGGGATGTGGTGGAGCCGTGATCCAGTCGCTGTCGCCTTGAGTTGCAGGGATGTATTGATTAAGAGACGAAAACGAGAGCGAATCTGCGATCCGGAAGATTTGTTCGCGGTGCTTTACGAACCCACGATTGAAATTCGAATACGCGATGGCCTGCCCAGAACGTTGATCGACATGGAAGCTGAGTTCGAACCGGAACACGGCGTAAGTGTACTAACGGATGGACGAAAAGTGCTCGGTCTTGGATACTCCGGTGAATCCTAAATACAAGGCTCCTCAGTAGAATCTGTGGGTAGTTTCTGACTCTTTTGGTCGGCCAAGGTTGAATAGCTCGTCGCTCCCTCGGGCTCGGGCTCCAGGAATGGGGTCGGGGAGAGTTCCTGCGCCCGATCCCTCTGCCTCTGCCATCGGTCGCTTGCCACCTGGGCCCCGCCAAAGTCGTAGGGCTGGTTGGCCGGCAGGTGATGGCGACTTGACGGCCCCACCGACTTTGGGGGGCCTCCCGGTTTTGGCGAAGCGACCGACGGTGACGGCTACGGGAATGGGACCAGGGGCTACGAGCCAGCCCATCGTACTGACGAACGCAGAAGGGGCACCCGCTCCATGACCAGCGTCCGCCTCGATCCGACATCATGGTGAACGAAATGAGGAACTTACTGATGGTCCACAGGGTTCATCTAAACGGCTTGGAAGGCTACGCCGACCCTATAGGCGAATCGATTCTGAAACTGACAGAGCGCCCCGTCTCAGAAACAATCGCCACTCACTGGGCTCTGAACATAGGTTCACGCCAATTCGGCCACAGATTCTGCCGAAGTGCCCCTTCTTCAAATATCATTAGAACTCACCGTAGCGTCTGGCGAACACGGGACGGGGCAGTTCCTTCTAGGCGAAGGCGAGCAACGGTATGCGAGGCAGGCGGATAGCGATTATCGCAGTGTGCATGTTGGCCGCTGTCCCTGCTGTGTTTTTCGGGTTTGGGCCCGGTTATAAATGGAAAGTCCGTGCTGTTCGTAGCGAATGGGCGCGAGTGGGATCGTGTGACGAGCTGCGAGCATGGGCGGTGGACTTGATTCGAAGGGCCGGCCCAGCGGAGGAATATTACTATGAACGATTTGCGAAGAATCCGCGTGAATTGCCGGTCTTTCTTACGAAGCATTCCGACGGCATACCGAGCAACATTTGTGTTATTCGCGAAGGAAGCCCGGGTCGTGACCATGTGGTAGTGACCTGGGGTGGTGGATTTGGGCATTGGGGCTTGAAGATCGGTGGCGAGACGTATCGACCAGAAGCCGACGGTAGCGAATTCTATAACGTTGAGTGGTGCGCCGGGATCTACGTGTGGCACGAACTGCAGTGAGCTATATACTGAGTGGAACAGAGTGAGCACTTACGGCTCGCCGAGCCATTGCTGCGAACGGGAGCGGCGAGGTCGGGTCGATTTGACTGAAGATTCATCACTCGCTGGCGGGGTTACCGTGGCCGTTCGGCGACGTACTGGAGATGTCCCTTTATGAATCCTGAGCAGCGTCGCATTTACGATTCGAAACCGATCGAACGGATGCGGCGATTCGCTAGATTGCTTCACTGGCGGGGCGTGCAGTTGGAACGGATTCTGTTCACCGCGGAGCAGATCACAGCATGGGACGTGCCATCTGCCGGCATCATCACCTATTACGTGACGACTGATCTCAAGTTCAATCTTCAAATCAACGAGATGGATACGACGCCGCCATTTACTCACCAGGCAACCGTCAATGCGGATCGGTACGGGATCAGAAGTGTCGGGTGGCATCCATTCACTCTGTTTGACGAGGACGAAAGGCTGAGATTCGAGGCCGACCGCGTGCGGCCGTGGCTTGACCGTAATCTGTATAAGGATCGAAGATGGCTTGGCAAGCTAAGGCGTGAACACCCGGAGTTTTTGCTCCCTTCACGGAAGCGTCGACGTGGCCACGGTTTTGGCTCGGAGTTGCCAAGTTCGCCGAGTGACGGCCCATAACAGAACGGTGAGCGCCAACCGCCGGTTGCACCGGTTAATGGACCCTAGGTATTTGTCGGCCGTCGGGTTACTGCTGTCGTTAAGCGGGAAATGCCAGCGTTCGCATGGGAACAAGTGTTGTTTGGGTAAGGGGTCGGCATGACAATCTGCCCGCGGTGCGAACATGAAATGAGCCGTCCCGTCGCCGCGGAGGGGATGTACCCTCGCTTTCGTGCCTGCTCCTGGTGCGGTTTCCCGCTCGTCTTCGACCAGCTGTGGCACCGAGTTGAGCAGGGCTCGGGCACCGACGCTGCCGTCGGTTCGCTGTTCGGCCCAGGGCTACGTACGTTGACCTATGACGGAGCCCTGAACGCTCTCAGACGGGACTTCCATTACGGTGTCGATGCGTTCGCCGAATATGAGAGTGCAATTTTGTTTCGGGTCATGGATCAGATTTACATCTTCAATTTTGGTCCTGCCGGTGACTGTTTTCGCTATTGGGATTCTGGCAATGAATCGGCAGGAGAGGGTTAGCCGGCGTGGTTGCCCGAAGTGGAGTTGTGGCTGGTTTCACAATTTGACTTCCGAGTGGGCCTGATTGGGTTTGAGGTGTCAGGGGCGACAGATGCTGCAGCGATATCGCAGGAGGGCGGCATACCAGACTCTCGCGCCTTCGGACATCTGTGGCGGGAACAGGCACAATTCAAATACTACCCAAGCAGCAATTAGGTGTCGCTGAACACAGTCGATTGCGAACGGGTATGCCTTACGGAGGACGCAAGAAACGCCCGATGATCCAGTTGGTTTGGGGCACGTGAGAGGTGAGCGAACCAGCTTTTGCGCCTGGTCGTCGTGGCACGACGGTGCTCCGAGATGCAAGGTCTGACCAGCTGTTGCGGCCGATTAACAGTAGGGTCATGCTGCGATGGCAGGATAGAAGACGTTTCCATGTCGCCTGCAATTGACCTGAAAGCCCCACGCTGGCAAACTGGGCAGCGCGGGATGTGCATGGTAGATTTGCGCTTATTCTGGTAGTCCTGTTTTGTGGTGACTGAATTGAGCCATTATGCCCTGATTATCGGATTCGCGATGGCTTGCGTCGCCCTGGGTATGTACTTCTTAAGTCAAAAGATTCCGGTCAGGCCCGGTGCAATTGTACCGGGACTTTGCCGTGGAGTTGATTTGCGGAGTGGCTTGACTTCGATCCCCGTGCTCGAGTTCAGCCCGTCCGTAGATCCTCACGATTTTCGGAGTAAGATGCGTGTTCAATCCGGAGTCATTCCGGTCAGGCTTTGGTGTATCCCGTCGCAGTTGGAGCAGGGGAAGAGATTTGCAGCGACTTGTTGTGCGATCGTCGTTACGCATGATGCCGTTTTGCGCGACCAGCTCACGGAGGATTGCTATGGGTTTACCATGGCAGTGAAAGGGCTTACCGACGTGGATCGCAGTGCGTTTAGAGAGAGAATTGCTTTGCATTCAATTGACGTGCATATTGGCGGCGCGGAGATTCTGTATTCTGTACCTGGTATCGTGGGGATGCAGTTGTCGCTGGACGGCACCGGGCAGTTTATCGCCTGTGGCATCGGTTGAAGGCAGAGCAAAGCGATGGGCGCGAGTCGAATTGGCCAGTCGGCCCGCGTGGCTGGCCGAGTCTCGGCCGGGTGATTGCAGCGTGGGGCTGATCTATGGAACCGGTTATGGGATTCTCGAGTTGCCTCAGGCTGCGGAATGCGTTGGTTGCGGAACTGGGGGACGACATCTTTGTCGACGAGCTCCGCCCAGACCAGAACGCGTTTGGCTGGCGGTTAGTGTCTGCCCCACGGTTGTTGTTCAGTGTTTCAACTTGGGACGGACAATTGCCTGTCGATTGTTTTGATTTGCAGGTCTCGGTGTGTGATGGTTCAGCTGAGAACGGTGAAATCGTGTTCGGACCAGAATCTCCGATTCTCAGAATGGGTCAGGTGTGTGAAGTCGTTGTTGGGTTCCAGCGTGGCGCCATCGGTTGATAGAACCTGAAATTCGAGGCGCGATTGAGTCGCAGGATATGCCGGATTGCGGCTGGCGAGTCGCCGGACGTTACCCATCAGCGATCTTCGCGATACGTAGTGCACGGCTCTGTGCGGACCGGGCGATCGTGAAATATCCGTGCTATCCGTGGTGAAACGCATTTCCGCATCGCTGGTTGGCCAAGCTTTGCCTGGCGGCCGGGCGGTCGTTAGAATGGGGATCGTGCGGCCGATGGTTCGTAATTGAGAGTCATCTCGGCGACGCCGTCCAATGCACGGGAGCGGCGAGACGGTGAGGCTTGCCGCGGAAGGTGAGTTGTTGACGCGCCGTGATTGCCGGAGTTTGGCGATAGTCATTGCAGTTTTACGGATTGTTGCAGGGTGTGCTGTCAGCTTCGCTCATGAGTAACAACCACTTGCCACGACGGATCGACGGAACGCTACAGGTGATCAGAGAATGATTCGATGTACAGAATGCCGGGCGCCCATCGATTGGACAGATCAAGCATGCTGGCATTGCCAAGCCGACATGCAGCAGCATCCGGCTCATACCGACTTGCGGTATTTGATTGCGTATAGTCGGCTATCGCGGTTTGCCTTCAACCTGGCACTGACACTCGGCGTCGTGCTCTTGGTTGTGAATTTGTTTCAGTCGCCATCTTCCGGGAGCTTTATCGAATCAATTGTGTTGCTTGCATTTTTCGGAGTTCCGCTCTTCATCGCCCTTTTGCGGCTGGCACTTTGAGGCCGTTCCGGGAGTTGGGAGCTGCGGTCGAGTTGCCGTCGGCAGTTGCAACGGGCCAACGGCAGGCGCGGCAGATGGCAACTGTTCGCTCCGGCGGCGATTGCCGAAAGTTTATAGGTCGCGTTCCAGGCCGGCTCACATTGGATTTGCGTTCTCTGGGGTGCTTGTTGCCTCAATCGATCTCGCGAGGACCGTGGCGACACGAGAGGCTAGGGTTAACCGCAGGACGAACAGTTGTGTTCTGATGGGGATTCGTGAGATTGAAGTGGGCCAGCTAATGGCCCAGCCCGAGGTCTGTTTAGCACCGCTTGCATTCCAGGATGTCGCACATGTCGAATCTATGCAGGACTGGCTGACGAGTAGTCCGCCGCCGCATTGAGTCAAGTCTTGGATGGGCGAAAGGTAATTGATTTCCGTGATCCTGGACAAGGAGGGGAGACTCGGTGCAGAATGGTACAAACGGGGCCGCGACACGTTGGTCCTTGATTTGCTGGCTGTTTTGGTTGGGATTTAGAGACTGATCGGGATTGCTTGTCCGGACGTCGCATTGACGGATGTCGGACTCTTGGTGTACCGGCAGCCATGGCTCGAGGCGGCTGCTGATAGGTAACCGTACACCAGCACCATAATTGACGTGGCTGCTAGCCTGGGGCTTTCCGAATCGAGGAACTCAGGCAGGAGACGCAGTCATGGCGAAGGGTGTTAGTCGAACAGAGCTGGCGAAGGACTGGGACGGAAGGCTGTCGAGGTTCCAAGCGGCAGGTCAGACGGTGGCGACGTTCTGTGCGGCCGAAGGGGTTTCGTTGGCCGCTTTCTACTATCATCGACGCCAACGACAGGGCTCGGCGAATCGCACCGCCAGAGCTCACGCCGGCAAGAACTTACCGGTGCAGGATGGCGCCCGATTGCCAGCAGCCAAGTCGCCTGGCGACTCCCGCGTTCCATTGTTCCGCCAGGTTCAGGTCACGGGTACGCCGGCTGACAGTTCGGCACTGACCATTCGCCTCCGCTGCGGCACAGAGATTGTCTGTCCAGCACAGCCCGAGCTGGTCGAGCAGGTGCTCGGCCGACTGCTCTCAGCGAGCCAGGTGGTGCAAGGAGCGCAAGGATGTTGAGCATCGCGTCGGGGATCAAGATCTTCGTCTACACGCGGGACATGGATATGCGCAAAGGATTCAATGCACTCAGCGGAATCGTGCGGAGCGAACTGCAGTCGGATCCGATGGATGGCCATCTGTACCTGTTCATCAATCGCCGTCGTGATCGTCTGAAGATTCTGCATTTCGATGGCGGCGGATATTGGCTTTACTATCGCCTGCTGGAAGCTGGCACGTTCGAAGAACTCGCTTCATCCGGCCACGAATCGACACTGCAGATCGACGCTACTCAGCTAGCGATGTTACTCTCCGGCGTCTCGCTCAAGGCATCGACGCGCCGTCGGAAACGACTTGCGCTTCCAGTTGACGCGGCACCACGTGAAGGTGCTGCTTGATCACAGAAAATTTTCCTGGAATATTGATGACGATGAACGAAATACTACTTCACGAATTGGCAATCGCGTGTATGCTGTTGCCCTATGATCCCACCTGACGACAGGACGTCACTTTCTCGAGCCGAGCTGCTCGTCGCGCTGCGACAAAGCGAGATGGAACTCGCTGCTCATAAAGAGCGGCTGCGTGAGCTGGATATCGCCCTGCAAACCAAAGAAGCAGCAATGGCGAAGCTGGCGCAGGAGAAGCAGGATCTGGAGCTGGCTTATAACGAATTGATCCGCCGCGCGTTTTACAAGCGCAGCGAACGATACCTTGAGAATCCCGCGCAGCTCCGACTGGACTTGGGCGACACACCGGAATCCGCTGATGCGGCTGCGGGCCTGGCCGAGGCCGTTGAAGAGTTGGAGCAGACGATTCCCGAACATCAGCGGCGGCGTCCCAAGCCTAAGCAGCGCGACGAGAAGCTCCCCGCTCACTTGCCTCGCTATGAAGTGCTGGCCGACGCCCCGGACGCGATTCAGCATTGTCCTGAGCACGGTCCTCGAGTACTGCTCCCCGAGTCGATGTGGGACACCACCGAGACCCTGGAATTCGAACGGCCGGTGTTGCGGGTTCGAGTGGTCAAATATCGCAAGTACGCCTGCCAGGATCAGCCGCAGTGCGGCGTCAGTTCCCCGGCGCGCCCCACGGCACTGGTGGAGGGAAACAAGTACGACAGCAGCGTAGCCGCTCAGATCATCAACGCCAAGTACGGGTTTCACTTGCCACTCTATCGGCAGCAGGACGAATTCGCTGGCAGCGGCTGGACTCCGTCCCGCAGCACGCAGTGCAATATCCTGGCCCGTGGCTACGAGGTGATTCAGCCACTGTTGGATTACTGGCGATCGCAGGTGCTCCTGGACGGAGTGATCGCCTGTGATGACACCAGCGTGGTGCTGTTGTATCCCAAGACGATGCCCGAGTTAGATCTGAACGACCTGCGACAGCGCCGGATTCATGAAGTCTACAGCCGGGCGCTGAAGAATAAGGATCCCAGCATCACGGCGAAGATGTGGGTCTACCGGGGCGCTTCGGTCAAGTTGAATCTGTTCGATTTCACGGTCAGCCGCCATCGAGACGGACCAGAAATGTTTCTGGCGGATTACCGAGGCACTTTACTGGGCGACTGCTGGTCCGGATTCGAGTCGATAGTCGTGGCATCGGGGGGCGCGATTGTCCGCGCGGCATGCAACGCCCACGCGCGTCGGAATATTTTCAAGTCCGCTGCGTACCCCGATGACCGTAAGCAACTCCTTCGTTGGTACCGGGAGCTGTACGCCATCCACGATCGCGCGAAGCTGTTGCCCGTTGACGAGCGAGTGACATTGCACCGAGCTGAATCCCAGCCAATCTGGGATGCCATGCGCGCGTGGCTGGAGGAAACCGAGCATCGGACGACGAATGTAATATTACCCAAGAGCGATCTTGGCAAGGCACTTCAGTATCTTCGGAACCATTGGAAGGAACTGCGGCTCTATCTCGAAGATGGCCGGATCCCGATCGATAATAATGACGCGGAACAACTGATGCGGCAGATTGCCGTGGGCCGGAAAAATTGGCTGTTCGCCGGGAGCATGGCTGGAGGCCAGCGATCAGCTGCCTATTTTACGTTGGTCAGCAGCGCACTGCGCAGCGACCTGGACGTGTGGTGGTACGTCAAGGACGTCCTGGACCAGCTCCTGGCAGGCTCCACCGACTACGAATCTCTGCTGCCCTGGAACTGGGCCGAACAACACCCGGACGCCATTCGGCAGTACCGAGTGGAGGAACGGCGCGATCGCGTCCAACGCCAGCAAACGCGCCGAGCCGCCCGCCGTCAGCTCCGATCCTGAGCATTCCCTCGGCCCAACCATTAACTCGCCGACCCGCTCGCTAGAATGGATGGTGCTGGTGTACGGTTACGCTGATAGTAGGATGGTGACGGGGGCCCCGTAAACCGTTGTGTTCGCCAGGGAACGACCGATATGACGTCAACAGCCTGGACGCCGCCAGAGAGTCCTGATCCGTCTGCGATCCTTCGCAGCGCTGTTGACGACATGCTCGACGGTCAATACGATCGATCGCTAACGCAATTCTTATGGTTCCACAACCATGCTGTCCGGTACGAACCCGGGCTATCTGCTGTCCGGCGGTCGTTCGCACTCAGTTATTGGTGCGATTTGGCTGCGATCTACCCTCCAGCTCGCGACGCGTTCTTCAGAACGCGTGACGAAACCGAGCAGGCTTTCCAGAGTAGCACCTCCGACTTCGAGCTGTTTCATGATGTCGCTGCGATGAATGATTATCTGAACGACGGAGTGCGAACGGCCGACTTGTTTGCAAGTGCCGCTGGCACGAATCAAGAGAACGCTCAGCAACTCTACCAAGTGGCTGAACGTTACCTAATTGCCGCTGGGCGGTTTACCGAGTGCGGACCGTACCTGGATCCGAAACGTAGGACGGAGCTCGCCGCAAGATCCTTCCGAATTGTCCAACAGTTTGAAGAATCAAGTCCGAGTCTTGGCTGTCCCGCTCCCAAGCTGCCGCGAACTGACTACCTACACGACATGGCAACGCTTGTCGGATTGCTCGTACTCAATGGTCGAGTGGACGAGGCACGAATGGCCTACGACGATGCGCTTGAGATCGTGCACGACGATGAGTACCGTAAGATCTTGGATGCGGCGATGTCTGGCCATCTGCCCGAGGCTCGTCTATAGACAATGGCCAACAAGGCGGTCAATTCGAACGGTGGAACGGGACGGTCGCGGAATCAACGTTCCCTCCTCTCGCCGGGTGACCTTCGTCGTTCGGTGATTGGACGCATCGTATGCGTACTCAGCGCCGCGGCACTCGTAATCGTACTCAATCATGGTGTTCATAAGGAAGCTAATCTCGGATGCCGACACGATCGACAGACGCTTCAGGTTGGCGATCCCCAGTCCGCGTTTGCGGGGATTGATGCAGCGTTGAGTTTCCGTTCATGCCGTCGACGATCCCGCGTATCGCAGGGCCGATCGAGTACGAGTACCGCGGCGCTGAGTACGAGGAATTGGGCCAACTGACCGTTCTCCTTTGGGTTGCGGCCCAGCGCTGTGAGGCCGCGCTGACTAGTCTGTGGTCAGATCTTTCAGGGTGTCCAATCGGGATGATCTGACGGTTGGCTAGGTTGCTGATCTTTTGCTCTCGGGCCGGGCGTCCGTTAGAATCGGCAGTCGCTCTACGTGTTGTTAGCGGGGCAAGTCGTCTCTGCCGAACACGGTAAGCCACGGAAGCGGCGAAATGGTTTGGTTTGGCAGTGGACGGTCCATTGTCGCCGCCCCGTGATAGGTGGGGTTCGGCGGTACTTCGAAGGGGGAGCAATTATGGCGATCTCAGCGGCAATTCGATCGGCGGTGGAGGCGACGTTCGCGGCGGATCAGCAGTTGGGCGTCCTCGACAGGCTGTCGACGATCCCCGAGCCGTCGCCTGTCGATCTGCGGCTCAGGCCAGAGGCCGAATATCTGCAGGCCGCCGTGGTCGTTCTGGCGTACGGCGACCTCGGCATCTTCGACGGTCAGGTCATCAACGCGTGTGTCGAGCCCCGCGACGTGATCTACGTCCTGCAATCGCCGGGGTGGATGCAACCGGGACTGACCCGCCAGGAGCTCGTCCGACGCTATCGCGAGCTGAAGCTGCCGGTCCCGGATCTTCTCGCGGCGGACGCCTAACATCCCTTTCTATAATGGTACGTCTCTAACCGCCCGTGATGTCTGTCGTTCGACACCTACAAATAAGGCCACACACATCCATGTCTGAATCGCCACTCCAAGTGCCGTCATCCGATAATTCCGCGTCATCGGCGGGCCGAAAGAGAACTTTCCACTTTTGGCGATGCTTCTGGCTGACATTTCTCGTTGTCTCACTTGCGTACGCATGGTATTGCTTTTACGTCCCCGCCAATAGCATCGCTTGGGCCGACAACTACTCTTCGGCACGGCAACGGGCGGCCGAATCTGGTAAACCGATCATCCTCTATTTTACTGGCGAGTGGTGTGCTCCCTGCCGGATAATGAAGCGCCAGGTGTGGGCTGACGAAGAGGTGAAGACAGCGGTCAATGAGCGTTTTGTCCCCGTGGCAATAGATGTGGACAATCCCGTCGATGCTGAGTTGTTGGGCCGTTACAACGTTGGCGGGACACCAGTTACGATCATTACGGATCCGCAAGGAAATGCCTTGCGATGGCGAGCTGGGGGAATCAGTAAATCGGAGTTCCTCGAGTTGCTCGGGGAGTCGAATGCATCCGCTGCCGAGGACTTGTGATACTAAGTCGTAACCGCGGTATCTGCGAGATTTCGGTTTTCTGCGGCCAAGTCAACTCATTGGGAGTCTAATATGTCGACATCTCGCGGCTGGGCTGTTCTGTTCGTGGTGTTGCTGATGGGAGTCTGCGGCTGCGATGGCTCGGCCGCTGGCACGCTGCCAACGGGGCGAATTGTTGTTGCTCGGTCGAACTCTTTGTCTCTGTCGTCGTCGTTTTCGCAGGACACCGCTACGATCCAGGCTGGTGGCAAGACGATCGTGGTCAAGCCCACAAGCTTGTTGGTCGAAGGCGTGACCTTTGCCGTTATTGATCAAAGCGTTTCCAAGGTGGAAGTTACCGTCAAGGGTGGCGAAGTGACATTTGTCGCCGATGGGAAGCCAGTCAATCGCCCGATGCGATGATTGGCAGGTCGTCGGCGTGGACCTGGGAAAATCTTGTGCCGCCACTCAGTGATCACCATGTCCGTCGGCAGCCATGAAGCCGGGGAACGCGGCAAGATTATCCTGGTCGTGTGGGCCTTAGTCGTGGCAGGAAACTTTTCTTGGCTCTTCGGCAGAATATGTGGGTAGCTTCTGACTCTCTTGGTCGGCCAACGTTATCCTGCTCGGCGATTCTGGCGAGTTGCGAGCTGGCAAGCCGCCGGATCTTCTCGTAGCGAGTCGAGGTGATGTCGCCAGCGAGAAACAACTTACCGGCTCGTCGCTCCCTCGGGTTCGAGCTCCAGGAATGGGGGCGGCTAGAGCTCCTGCGCGCCGTCCCTCCGCCTCTGCCATCGATCGCTCGCCACCTGGGCCCCGCCAAAGTCGTGGGGCTGGTTGGTCTGTAGCTGATGGAGACTTGATTGCCCCACCGACTTTGGGGGGCCAGAGGCAGGGCGAGTGACGACGGTCGACGGAGGGGATGGGATAACGGGGCAGCCCCCGTGCCACACCTTTCCGGAGCCCGAACTTGACAGAGCGCCCCGTCCCAAAAACAATTGCCACTCACTGGGCACTGAACATAGGCTCATGCAAATTCGCCCACAGATTCTGCTGAAGACCCGAATTTTGAACAAAATGTTTGGGCTGATTCCTCTTGATCAAGGGCGCCGGGGTCTGGCTCGCTAAAGGTGGCGGGGTACATAACTGCGAAGAGCCGAGGTCAACGTGATGAGGCGACTTGATTTTGCCGATACGGGCCAACCGCTCCGGAATATGAGTCGTGGCGTCACCCTGCTGGAGCTGATCGTCGTCATTGGCATTGTCGGCGTGCTGCTGGCATTGACGATTTCGGCCGTCCAGTACGTGCGCGAATCGGCTAGGCGCATGCAGTGCCAGAACAATCAGCGGCAAGTGGTGCTGGCCTGTCAAGGTTTCGAAGCGGTACGCGGGACACTCCCGTCGCTCTACAACGGCACTTCGCTGGCCTACCCGCTCAAGGAGTGGGACTTGTTCCACATGCATTCGTGGCGGGTTGAGTTATTGGGGTACCTGGAGCAGCAATCGCTGCGCGATTTGATCGATTATTCCGCATTAGCGACCGATCCCATCAATCGGTCTGTGGGGCAAACGGTCGTCCCGGTTTACATCTGCCCAACGGGAGACGATCCGGCGACGCGCATGGGCGGGGGGCTGCCGCACGCTGAGCTGGCAGGTTCCGGGGGTGGGGGTGGCACGGAATATCTTTTGACTCGGAGCGACTATGACGCGATGGCGGGTATTCAAGTGCTCCCCGATCCGGCCAGTAATCCATTAAGTGCCAAGTTTATTCGCTGGGGAATCTGGGGGTGGCCCGATTTCGGCAATGGGCAGTTCTCGGGAACGCAAATGGTTCGGTACCGGCCCGGGAAGTACAGCGACGTTACCGACGGGCTTTCGAAGACGATCGCCGTGGTCGAGCGGAACGGGAAGCCCACGGACTTATTGATGGGCAAGCCGCACGTGACACCTGACAATCCCGATGCGGACTACCCCGGTCAAGTAGGTTGGTCGGCCAGCAACAGCTTTGCTTGGGCATTGAACCGGGACCAAGTTGGGATCAATCAGTCGAATTCAACCGGCATCTATTCTTTCCATTCGGGCGGCGCCAACGTAGCGATGGCCGACGGCTCGGTGCGCTTTCTTGCCGATACGACTGGCTTCAACGAGCTGGTGCGGCTCTTCAGTCGATCGGGCGGGCCTGAGGAATGAAGTCTTCAGTTCTCGGCGACCTTTGCTCTTGGCACTGACCGCCGATAGAATGGGCGCCCAGGCCGCCAGCGGCGAGCAGTCGAGCGACGCCTTCACCGACGGCGTAATTCCCTGTGGTGGTGAGCGAAGCGGTGGGGCAGTAGATGTCCGGTTGTCGCCGAGCCGGGATTGCGGTTATCGGTAGATCCAGAGGGGTTTCCATGTTCAACTCAAAGCTGGCGTTTTCCGTTATCGTATTGCTACTGTTGTGTCCCAACGCGACGGTCCTGGCCGACGCCCCGGCGCCGACGCTGGAGTTCAGGCTTGCTGAAGACACTGAGTCACCGGGTTGGCAGAAGCTGGCGCTACCTGGGAGTGACCAGCCGATTTTTGTGGCGGCTGAGGCCTCATTGAACGGCAGTCACATTGAAAGAGTGTCATTCTACAAGGACCGGAGTGGCAACCCGTCGATCGGGCTTGTTCTGACCGACGACGGCGCCAAAGTCATGGAGGCCACGACATCGCGGAACCTCAACAAGAAGCTGGCAATTGTCTTGGATGGGAAGGTTTTGATCGCTCCGACCATTCGAACGACAATCACAAAAGAGGTGGAGATCACAGGGCTCTTTGGCGAAGAAGACCTGCTGAAGCTATTTCGAGCCATTGTCCTGAGAGACTTGAAGTGAGCCAAGGTCAGATTGGACACTCTATGATCGGTGCTATCGCTGGTGACGTAATCGGTTCAGTGCACGAAGGTGCCGGGACCAAGACTAAGAACTTTCCTCTATTCGTGAATGACTGCCGGTTTACGGATGACTCCGTCCTCACCATTGCCGTAGCGTCGAGATTATTGAACGGGGGCGATTACGTCGATACGTTCCACGAGTTCTTTGACGGGTATCCGCGGGCGGGTTACGGTGGCAGTTTCATTCGATGGGCCCGAGATCGAAACCGGGAGCCCTACAACAGTTGGGGCAACGGATCGGCGATGCGGGTGAGTCCGATCGGATTTGCGTTCGATTCGATCGAGGAAGTCATGTATCAGGCTAGGGCGAGTGCCGAGGTGACGCACAATCACCCGGAGGGTATCCGGGGTGCTCAAGCAACAGCGGTCGCCATTTTGCTGGCACGAATGGGGCGGGACAAGGTAGACATTAAGCGGCTCATCGAAACGGAGTTCGGCTATCAGTTAGATGAGCGTCTAGACGACATTCGAGAGACCTACGAATTCGACGTCTCATGCCAAGGATCGGTGCCGCAGTCCATCATCGCTTTTCTGGAATCCGAGGACTATGAGGACGCTGTGCGGAACGCCATCTCGCTAGGCGGTGATGCTGATACGATGGCTTGTATCGCCGGCGGAATCGCCGAGGCATTCTATGGCTCGGTACCAGATGACATCAGTTCGCGGGTGTTGAACTTGCTCGACCCGCGACTGCGGGACATAGCCATTGAATTCCGGCGGGCGTATGGGAACCGGGGGATATGGCGTTGACCGCGATCACCGAAGCGATCGGCGCTCCGTTGACGTTAGGCCCCAACCGCCGGATTTTTCGTACTCAGCGCAGCAGTACTCGTACTCAGCGCAGCGGAACTCGTACTCGATCGGCTGTCGGTCTGCGGGCGTCATACTTTTCGCGCACTTCAAAGATTCTGTCTGGCGTGGTCGGGCCCCATAGAGTTCGAGTCGCCCGTACGATGCATGATGTCCGTTCACTCCGCTGGGCGGGAATTTGAACGTGGCCGGTCGTCTCGGGCGAATGTGCCTGGGGCTTGTGGCGCTCGAGGAGCAGATTGCTCATCGAGGCGGCCGCCTTTAGAATGCCGGTGCGGGCGGAGGCTGGAAAGCCACGTCGATCGGACCTTGCGAGCTAAAGAACGGTCGAGGCGGGGGTCTGAAATTGAAAGGTCAGCTCGTTTTGGATTGTTGCCGTGTTGGAAAAGTTTGCGGCGATCGCGGTCTTCCTGGCATTTCTCTGGGCACTCGGCCGGGTTCTTGGAAAGGCAGGCTATTCGCCGTGGTGGTGCCTACTGGTTTTCATACCGGTCGTGAACTTGCTGGCTCTGTTCTATTTTGCTGTCAGCGAGTGGCCAATCGAAAAGGAACGGCAGTTGTGGACAGCGCCACGCAAATCTCCTCGCGACGCGAAGGTGGAGTCGCACTGGGAGATCAAACGACTTGCTAAACGGGTGACCATGCTGGAGCGACTGGCTGTGGCGAACGAGCCCGACGAGGCGGATATCGACGTGCTCGGCGTGACGGACCTTAGTCTAATGGAACAAGTCAAACAGATGCTGAGCCTGCTGCGGCAGCTATGGCAGCGCACGACGGACGACAATGAAAGAGCGTTCGTGGAAGCGTTGATGGAAAGAGTCAAACGATTAGAAGATTCAAGTCAGAGCGGCTAGGCAGCTTTTCGTATCCGAACGGCCGACCTCTCAATCTTTCGCCTTCATCCAGAGTCCGCTTTTGCTCTTCGGCCGACGGTCGGTACAATTGGGCCGGGCAGTGGATGGTCCATTGTCGCCGCGTCTTGTTAGCTGTCGATTGTTGGGCTCATGTATGGAATCACACGGCAACGATTTGTGGATCGAGGCTGCGGTGGCGACCGTCGCGTCGTATCGTCGCATGATAGACGGAGTCGTTTCGCAGCTGACGGACACCGAGCTGCGTGCAAGGCCTCATCCGGAGGTGAACTCCGTGGCTATACTGCTGCGGCATCTGGGCGGGAATCTGCAGAGTCGGTGGACGGACGTTTGGACTACGGACGGTGAGAAGCCGGATCGGGATCGGGACCGGGAATTCACGGATTGGGTTGGGGATCGCGAGTCGTTGCTGGCGTATTTCAATTCCGGCTGGGATGCTCTCACAAAGGCGATCAGTCAGATTGATGCTACCAACATAGAACGTCCGGTTTACATCCGGGGTGAACGCCATTCGATCGCCGAGGCCTTGATGCGATCGCTGACCCACGTGAGCTATCACGCGGGGCAGATTGCAATGATCGCCCGCTTGGTCCACGAAGGCGAGTGGCGATGGCTGACGATCCCGCCTGGCGCGAGCGCTCAACACAATCGCGAAACCTGGGGAACAGCGGCCAGTCGAGCCGTTTTGGGGGAGGGAGGTACGGCAAAGTAGTCGGGGCGTGTTCTGACGCGGTGTGCAGATGGTCGTGCAGGGCCGGAACGTCAAGATTGATTTCTTCGCTATGGTGGCGGTACAGTTGCTCGTCTGTGGCATGATCGCTCCGGGGGACGGCGGGCGATGGTTCGCGTATACAGTCAGTTTTTTGGCGCTGTTAGATATCGCAGTCTACTTGGTGCTGGTATCGGGGCCGCGCAGACATCGTGTTGAATGGTCGGTGCATACTTATTGCCAACGAGAATCCAATGATCCGTGCCAGCCTGATTGTTCTGGGTGGACTTTGTTGTTGTGTTCGCGCCATGAACCAGAACCCGCTCCGAGTCGATTCATTTTTCCATGCCGACGATTATTATCGGTCCGGAGTACTTGAAGGAGAGCTCGGATCGCCTGTTTGCGCGGTCCGAGAGGCACTGAGCAGACCGGTGAATTGGTGGCCTTGGTAAGGTGGGCTCCGAAGCGGCGCTGTCATGGCGGCAGTTCCGGGGTGGCTGAGTACGAGTGGATGGCGGGAGCGAAGCCATGATGCGGTTTGCGGGATATGTCTTCGGAGTGTTATTGATCGGCAGTGCCTTGGGGCTCAATCCGCTGATCGGACAGACGGCAGCACCGGAAGAGAAGAGTGCGGACAGTATCGTCGCCAGTCTATTCCGGCGTGACCATCCGCAATCAACATACGCCTCGTATCTGCTGGAAGTGCGATCCGATACGGAACTCGGCATCCGGGCGTTTTTGGATCTCCGTCAGGATTCCAAGAAACTGGCTTCGATTCCGTTGCTGCCGGTCAGTCAGAAGGATGCGGACGGTGGCAGTTCTATCCACTTGCGAGTCAACTGTGTGGCTCTGGATGAGATCTCGGACAAGTCTTTCTTCTACGTCTTCGTTACCGACCCGCAAACGGGGACGACGATCAAGGAGATTCGTGTGTTGCTCGACAGCGCCCAACCGGTAGCCCAACTGCCGGGGGAATGAACTGGCCAGGCAATGGACGTTCGGCGATTCAATTCCTCGTACTCGTACTCGATCGGGGCGATCATGAGTCAACCAGTCTTGGATGCCTAGACGCTCGGCAGATGTGGTCGGTTAACCATATCCTGATGGCGTTTACGGCAATTGACGGGGTGGCGATTTTCAGGTTAATCGGATTGCTCAGTTCACGCAGCGGTCTGACAGCGCGGCGCAGGGCACTATCGAGTACGAGTACGAGTACGAGTACGAGTACCGCGGCGCTGAGTACGAGTACGAATGGTGCGCGAATCTGCGTTGTTGGCCGATCGTAGTAGTCGGTCATTGCTGGGGCCTGGCTGGGCTGATCGGACGTGAAATATCGGTGTGATTCGTGGTCCAACGCATTTCGCATTTCCCGACTGGCCGATCTTTGCTCGTGGGCCGGCAGGTCGTTAAAATGGGGACCCGTACCGCAGACGGTTCGAAGTGGCACATCGTCTCCGCCGAACCGTGCAATCCACGGGAGTGGCGAAGCGATGCGGTTTGGCCGTGGATGGTCTACTGTCGCCGCCCGGTGATTGCCGTCGTTGACCGTCCATCAGCAAATCGAGGTCCCGTGTTCCCTCCAGCTCTACGAGTCGCCATTCGTCAATGGGGTTGCCTGCTTGTCGTCTGGTTGGCGTTCGCAGCCAGGGCGAGTGCTGATTCAGCGGCGCCGTTTTCCGTTCCCGACGAATTGAGGAATCCTTGGCCGGTCGAGTGGGAGGCGGAGTTCCAGGCTCGTGCTGAGCGAGTTCTGAAAGCCATCTGTGCCAAGCACAAGGCGGCTGGTGGCGGGAACACGTATTTCGAGAACGAGAAACGGGGCTACGGGTTCCTGATGGCTCATGCCTTGGCCGGGGACCGGGAGACCGCCATCAAAGAGCTTCAGATCGAGGACGCTCAGGCGAAGGAGTGGCATTCGCAGACGGCCGGGATCGACTACTACGCCTGCTTCACGCTCAAGCACCAGATGCGGAAGTACTTCCTGTTCGGCGACCGGCTGGACCCGGTCTACAAGCAGCGGATGTTCGACGGGGCGAAGTCGTGGACGGAGCTGGACCCGCTCCGCCGCCCTCACCCGGCGTTCGTCAAATCGGGCGAAGGCTGGGGACCGGACGTGAGGAATTCGTGGGTCGACGTGCGGAGCACTGAGAATTTGTTCCTGATGCGAGTGACCAGCGTCTATCTGATGGCCGAAGAGACCGGCAACGAGGCCACCCGCCAGCAATACAAGCGGCAGATCCTTGAGTACGCAGCCGCTCTGTATCGCGTCGGCATGGGCGAGTGGGACTCGGAGAATTACCATGGTCACTCAATTGCCCCGCTGCTCAACCTGTTCGACTTTGCCAAGGACGGCGAGGTGAGAAGCGCGGCCAAGGCGTGTCTCGACTACGTCTGCGCCATCGGTGCGGTGAAGTATTATCGCGGGGCGTTTAATGGCCCGACCAATCGCGACTACAACCATCCCCAGCCCTTCGGCGGCAGTGCCCCCTGCCTGCTTTGGCTCTACTTCGGCGATACGCCCTTGGACAACACCGCATATGAATCGGACGAAGTGCACGTGTTGAGCAGCGGTTATCGACCGCCAGCGGCCGTGGTGCATCTGGCCCGCAAGCACTTCGCGCGGCCCGCCGAACTGTTTGCCAGCAAGCCGAGTTACTCAGCGACCACCGGAAACGACCTGAAGTCGCTCCCTGAGTACTTCGAGACGCAGTACTTCGGCCGCAGTTTTCAGATGGGGTCGCTGGTCGGCGGAACCACGGCGGGCAAGACAGCGGTCAACGGGTTCAAGATCGTGGCGACCGATCCGTCGCGGGGCGCGATCGCTATTCAGGGCGTGCCGGGGCCCGATCCCAGATTTGTGGGGTCGGCGAAGTACACCGCGGGGAAAGTGGCAGGCGAGAATCGCGTCGGGCAGAACGGCAATGTGGCTGTGTGGCTGGTCGATGGCGGGGCGTCGCCGTGGGTGTGGGTGATTCCGGAAGGTGTTGAGGTGGAGACCGACAACGGGGTGACGTTCCTGAAATGCGACGCGACGTGGATCGCTTTGCATCCGATCAACGCCGATGAGCTGCGAGTGAATGACGCGCTGACGACATCCTTGACAGCTGGCCAGGATGGCGCTCCATGGACAGGACACCGCGTGTTGTCAGCAAAGGGGAAGGGGGGGAATTTCTGCGGTGTGGCGGTGGAGGTTGGCGAGTCGCCGGAGTTTGCCGACTTTGCAGCGTTCAAGAATGCGGTCTTGGTCGGGGCACAAGTTCGAGCCGAGCAGATCGATAGGGGCGACGTCGAGTATGTCGGGGCGAGCGGGAAGCGAGTTCGGATTCTGTTCGGAGGTAAACCGATCGAGACGAGTGTCTGGCGGGACGGCAAGGTGCATGAGTGGGCCGAGCATGCCAGGCATCTTTATCGTCAGTCCGATGGAGATTCAGGGATGATCGAGCAGGGCTGGCTGAGCGGTTCGGTGATGGTACGGGCTGGCCAGGCGAGCTTCACGGCGACAGTGACCGAATCGGGCATGGCGACTTTCCAGCATGATTGACGATACCGGCCGACGACATGTAATCTGCCGAAGCTCGCTCCGGCCCTGCTGCGGGCGGTAGGTGCAGTATCCGCGCCGGGGGCGGCTGGGAGGCAAGGTACAACCCGGGGCGATCTGTGACTCTGAGGCCGAAAGTCGGTAGAATGAGAGCCTGTGCGGGCATCGCCGGACACCGCAAGATCGGTGCGGCTGGCCAGCGTGAAGCGTTTGTTTTTCGTCGGTTGCCGAAGTAACCGATTCAGTTCTTCGATGGGAGATTCTGGGACCGTGACCCATTTCGTTAAATGCTTGCTGATTGGCCTCACCTTGATCGCGTCGATGTCTTGCAGCTTTGCCACTCAAGGCGAGGAGGCTGTCGACTTCACTGTGCAGTCGGCGACCGACGATTCGAGCTTTCAGCTATCGAAACAGCGTGGCAAGGTCGTGGTGCTGCATTTTCTGCTCAAGACCGAATGCCCATTCTGCATGAAATACACGCGCGATTACGCTTTGCTGGCCGAGAAGCAGCCGGAGGTCGTCCATGTGTTTCTCAAGCCGGATAGTGCAGCCGAGATTGCAGCGTGGGCCGGGAAGCTCGATTCGACGGACCTCAAGGGCTTGCCGACGATCTATCGAGACGTCGACGCCAAACTGGCTGATCAATTCAAGGTCCCGGGCGGTTACAACTTTCACGGCGAGACGATTCACTATCCGGCGCTGATCGCGCTGGACGAGAACGGCAAGGAACTGTTCCGGTATGTGGGCAAGAGCAATTCGGATCGCATGGCGACAGACGACTTCGTAGTCAAGCTGACCGAGACAACGGGGCGTCGATCGAAGACATCCGCGGTGGAGAAATAGACCAGCAGCCCTGCGAACCCAAGGTTGTCACCGCGTGGGGGAGTTTGTTGAGTCTTCAGAGGGCGCGAGAGACACGTGAGTTTTCAACGCAGAGGGCGCAGAGACTCTGCACCACACAGTTGCTCCGGCCGCCGGCCCGCTTGCCTGGCCGGAGCCCCGGTCTGAGAGAGCTAGAGGCGCATCAATCACGCTTCATTTCTGGAAGATTTTTAACGCTGATGGCGCGGGAGACACGTGAGTTTTCAACGCAGAGGGCGCAGAGGCAGGCGAGACGCCCGCACCACAACGCCGGGGCCCCGGTCTGAGTGAGCTAGAGACGCATCAATCACGCTTCATTTCTGGAAGATTTTTAACGCTGATGGCGCGGGAGACACGGGAGTTTTCAACGCAGAGGACGCGGAGGCAGGCGAGACGCCCGCACCACAACGCCGGGGCCCCGGTCTGGGTGAGCCAAAACTATGGCTATTGTTGCGAATCCAGCCACGGATTGTTCGCGGTCGTGCACATGCGTTAGGATTTGGGCGTGGTGGGACGACCCTGACACATCAGATGCGAACGATGCTTAGGCGGCTTGTTGCCACACCGGTTATGCTCTGCTGCGCCGGGTGCGCTGTTCTGGTAGCTCTTGTCGGTTAAATCATGAATTCCAATCCATTCATCCAGATTCGGTCGCCCAAGCTGCGGATTCTGGCCGGAGAGGCCGACGAGCTGGTCAATGATGGCATCTACGGCAAAGCCTGTGCACAGTACCTGCAGGCCCGGCTTGCTCAGCATGGCTACTCGACGCCATGTGTGGTATGCGAGGACTGGGGTTGGTGGGTCGAAGTTGGGGGACTCGAGTTTCTGTGCGGAATAGGTGTGTATGGGATGCAGATCGACGACAGCGACGAGCTGGATCTGTGTGTGACGGTGTTCGCGCCTCGTGGGAAGAAATGGATTTGGAGGAAGCTGAAGTGGATCGACACGACGGCCGAAGTCGATCGGCTCCACGAGACGCTGCACGCCATCTTTGCCGCTGACCCGGACGTTACCATTCTGGGTGAATCTCCGGATTTCCCGCTGTGAGCTGGTCGGACCTCGATCGAATTGGCAGGCCAGGTGGGATATGTCAACAACATTGAGGCAGCTGCCATCTTGAAATTAGTGTACTAACTGACTTGTTTCGCTCTCCAATTCTTCAGAGATGGAAGCCAGCCCCCAAACTCGCGTGATTCTTAAGGCACGACTCGGGTGTTCAATGACTTGATCAAAGGTCTGAGATTTCTTGGTTTGATTTGCGCTTGGTGAAACGGAGTCGAGCTCTGCGCACGACGCCCATTTCTTTCGCATGCTCTGCAAGGACACTCAGGTTTGCGGCCGAGGGACTTTTGGCTAGATGACTATCCGGCCATCAAAAGAAGATTGGACTTGAACTGCGTCGGCTGCGCACTGAGCGAAGCCTTAGTTGAAAGGCCGGGGCCGTTCGGTGGTTTACGGAGATGCGATTGATCCCGCGGCTGTCCAGCCTGGGTTGTTCATTGGCGGAGATGTCAGTGAAGGTTTGCGCTGCCAAGACAAGTCTAAGCCGCTGACCTCGGGCCGCCGTGATCAAGCGGGTATCGATAGACCTATGTGATTGCATCGTGCGACCGGATCGGTTCCAATAGGAGGGCTGGGCACGGACACCGAGCGGTTCTACGACGTCGTCTATCGCGACGCGGCTGGCAAGATTCACCGAGCTTGTGCGAAAACCGCGTTCTTTGCGGGTGTGTATCTGGCAGATGACCGAATCGTATCAGAATCCGCATCATCGGGCGGCACGAAAGACCGTTGAACATCTAACGAGGTGCACTTTGTGTGATTGAGTGCACCGGCTGAGAATCCATTGTCGTTTCGTTGGGCGAAGGGAGCATTGGGGGAATGAGGGTTTCAAGTGTCGCCGGGATGGCGCTTGGGGGATGTATTGTGTGTTGGGTTTTGTTGAGCATCGGAGGGTGCGGGAAGTCGCCGTATCGTCCGTCCTCAACTGCTGAGGGAGATGGCTTTCAGGCGGTGGTCGATCGAATTCAGGCTGAATCCGAAGCGGGCTCGGTGAACGGAACCAAAATCACGATCTTGCCGGTAGTGGACGGTCCCGACGGTCGTCGAATCGTCAAGGCTCAGAGGGTTCGTGCTGAGTCTACCACGGATTACTCACTGGATTTCAAACCGGATCATGGTGGATGGGTGTGTTGCGAAGCGGTCGCTCTGGAGACCGGTTCTGGGAACGAACGGACCGACCACCGGCTCTCAGGACCATCCATTGAATTGGACAAGCTGATACTATGGCTGGGCTGGTGACAGAGGCCATTTGCGAGGGCCGTGCCGTGCCAGAGCCGAACCCATACAACACATTTGAGCTAGGGTCTACCAGGACTGCTGACTCGGCCCGGCCGGGCGAATTGACCAGCTGGTCGTCGCAACTGGCTGGTGGGACATGCCTCATCTTCCTGGGGCTTGCTGGGCTTGTCGCTCATGAGCTGTTGATCCGGAGTGTTCCCGCGAGCTGGAACCGCAGTTGGGTCGGGAATGCATGGGTTTACTTATCCCTGGCTGCCGTTGGTGCCGGGATCGGATTGCTTCTCAAACGCCGTCATGGCCTGATCTGGGGAGCAATGCTTGGACCTCCGGTCCTATGGGTAATTCTGGCGGCCGGATTGGCGACGTATCTTGAGATAAGTGGCGAGCTTCTTTTTGGAGATTGAACGGGGCAAGTGACCGCTCTTCGAAGGATCAATAGCTCGGGATACTGGGGTGAACCCCGGGACACGGTATGCGGTAGAATCCTTGTGATCTGTCGCGTTGTGATGCGGGGTCGTCAGCTCTTGGATTTTCCGCATGAAATTGCCGCGTCTCGATGTTGTGGCTTGGGTAGCGATCTTTCTCTTCGCGGTGTTGTCGTGGAGGATCGTTGAGAGCTTTAGGATGTCGTTACAACTGGCTTTTGCTGACGAGCAGACTGAGGTATTTTCAGTCATGGTGGAAAAGGCGTTGGCGGCAGTCCGTCGCGATCCGCCAGACGTGAAGTCTGCTGTGGGCTGCCTGGGTTACGTCCATCGCTACTATCCTTCGGGAACCAAGCAGAGCCACGGTTCGGACCTGGACAGAATTGTCGAGCGGTCTCGGAAGGCGGCTGAACGGCAGATTATGGATGCCGTGCGTGCTGCGACGGATGTTGACTATGGCGCCAAGGTTGATGACTGGATTCGCGAGTGAAATTCCATCATCTCGACCTTAGTTCGCATTACGGATCTCAGGCGTTTGGCGGGTCGATTTCAGTAGCGGCCGGGACGTTACCGTCGTGGTTCGGCCCGTGTCGCTGATGCACTATTCAGGGAGGGTTCAATCATGAAGCTGTCGATCACTTTGGCTGCAGTGGCGATCTTGGCGGTTTTTGCTGTCGCGACGACTCATAGTGCGGCTCCGCAAGCAGCCGTTGATAGCGCGATGGCTGTGCCAGCCAAGCCGTATCGGTATCGTGTGGCCATTCGGGTCCGCGAGACGGCCGATGAGGACTCGTTTGAGTTGACCTCCGTCTCACTGCCGCTGGTGAAGGAAGGAGTGCCGGGTACCGTTCAGCTGGAATCCGGGGAGCTGTCTCTGGCGGTCCAGGCTACGGTCAGTCGCGAGCGCCAAGATGAGATCGCCACGGTCGAGGTGACGATCATGCGAGCCAAGAAGGTGGTGGCGTCGCCGACCGTGCAGGTAGTGCTCGGGCGGACAGGTCGCATTAGGGTTGGAAACGACGCAGAAGCGATCAGCGTAGAGATCGTACCGACAGGCCGCTTAAACACAGCGCGGTCGGGGGCCGGGGAGGCTGTAGGAGCCGGTGAGCGGTAGGCGGTGGGATCAGCGCGCGGAGGGACCACGGATAGCACGGATTCCACGGATGAAGAGGATGGAGGCCGGGCACGTTGGGGCTTAGGATGGAGCGTACTGTCGTTGCGCAGCAGCTTGGTGAGCTCTTACTTGAATTGGCAGTATTGGTAATGGACGTGAAAGACGACACGGGTCAGAAGTCTGAGTCGCGGCGGATTTCGCTGGCCGTGGTGCTTGTCTCGATCATGCTCGTTGCCGTAGTGTTTGCCGGCTGGCGAGCGTATGGCATTTACGGCGTCGCACCAGCGTGTGGCTTGAGTGCCATCATCTGGTTCGCAGTCTCCCGTACTCGCACTCCGGCCTGCTATCCAATTAATCGCCAACGCATGTCCCTCTTCGATTTGGTGGCGATTCTGTTGATCTGTCTGATGCTGCATTTGATAACACTCCCTGCCACGGGCTTTGGCAAGCCCGGAAACAAGACGACCACTCCCGCCCAGGCGGCGCCGACGATCGACAGCCAAGGCTCGGAAGTCGATCGGGAGCGTTGATACACAGAGATCACTGACCCTACAGGTCGGTGCCAGAAAGTGCCGCAGTTGATGGAGGCTGAGGACGCAAGCAGGTCGCGGACCGTGATCGACGGTGGTGCTTCGGGCTCAGTCACCCGACAGGTGAGTCACGGGGGTGGACGTCGAGGTCGCTGACCGATCATCGATTGGCTCGCAACACGGGGCTTTCTTCGATGCGATCCGCATTGAGGATCTCGCACGGAGGCACAAAGACACGGAGAAGATGCAGCACAGAGAAGAGAATGCGATGCGAGGTCCGGTCACTGAGTTGGAGTAAGCCTGCATATTCTGCCACGGAAAGCTCTATGCCAACGCGAAGTCTGCTGATCTTCCTGGTCTCGGTGCTCGTGATCGAGATCCTGCTTGTCGGCTCGCTGCGGCAGTTTGGGTGGTATGGGACGGGGAATGGATTGCAGTTTGCCGGTTGCCTGCTGGTTACCGGACTGCCGCTGATCCTGGCCGGAGCCGTCCTGCTGCGGCGACGTTGCAAGTTCGGTGTCCGGTCAGTGCTGGTGGCCACGGCGATGGTGGCCGTGTTTCTGGCCGCGTCGCTATTGCCTCTGACCCGGCACCGAGCCGCTCGTCAGACGAGTCGGCAGCTGTTGGCCGCTGGGGCGTCGATCAATAATGTGACGAACTGGCGCGATTTCTATGAGCAGATTGATCTGACGCCGACCCGGAGGGCAATTCCTGAAGGTGTTTCAGCTCGTCAGGCCTCAGAAGTTCCGTTGTGGTTGACCTCATTTACGTCCGCCGCTGAATCGATTCCGCTGGACGGCGCGGTGGTAAGTCTGTGGCTGAACAGTGACTCGCAGTGTCAGATACTGGCAGACAACTGGGAGCGGCTCACGTCACTCGAGTCGGTCGGTGTCAACCCGGGCGTATCGGCTGACGGCTTGCGATTGCTGCAGGACGTTCTGCCGCGACTGAAGTCGCTCGACATCGTTCAGATCAATGACATCGATGTTCCGGATGGCTGGTACAAGTCGTTGACGAATATCCGTATGTTGTGGGTGTGGGGCGAGAGTGCTTCACGTGGCATGCCGTTCGACCGGGATGATCTGAACGAGATTGTTGGTTTATCGAACCTGGAGGCGCTGATGGTGCTCGGTTACGCCTTTAACGACCAGGACGCTCAGCAGCTGGCCGAGTCCGACACCATCAAGCGAGTGATCTTGCGAGGCACGTTGGTCACAGGCGCGGGCGAAGCCGAACTTACCAAGGACAATCGCCGGGTCTACCGTAATTGAACAGCGTCGTGACAGGGATAATCGATCTCCGGTATTTATCGAGAAGTCGGCAAGGAGGCTTGTGAATGCGTTGGTCGGGAAAATTGGCTCTGGTGTTGGGGATGTTCATGGCTGGAGGCTGTTCCGACATGGTGTCGTCGCAACCTACCGTGTCCCCTGGCATATTTCACGGAACGCCGGCGGAGGTGGAGCAGCGACTGCTGATTCAAATTCCAGTTGGCATGAATCGCAAAGACGCTGAGAGTCGGTTGATTTCGCTCGGTTTGGAACTATCAGAGCCTGCTGATCCCGGGCAGAAGCACGACGACTTAATTCAATGCCGAGGGTATGGCGGCAATGAATGGTCTGGTCAGAAGGTGTGGCTGATTGATCTCGACTGCCCGGACGGGAGGGTCAGCAAGATCGGCTGCGAATGTTTGGAGATCTCGTATTGGTAGCGAGTGCTCATGGCGAGCCGGTGGCGGTGATGGCGGCTTGAGCTTCGCGGGGCTGAGGGAGGTCGGGGCTTTCGACTTGGAGCCGGAAGTTGAGATTGCCCGGGTTATTCGGGATGACTCGCACGAGGTACGTCAGGGCGCGTTCGCCGGGCCGGACGACTTCGGTGGTCTCGAAGATGATTTCCTGTTCATTGGCCCCGAACCGCGGAGTGCTGGCGGTGGGGCTGACGGCGCTGACGAAGCGGACTCCGTCGGGGAGGAACAGGCGTGGGGTGACTTGGTTGTAGGGCGTGTTGGTCCAGTTCTGGATGGTGATGATCAGCATGACTTCCTGGCGCACGGCGGCCTGAGCCGGTCGGGCGTTGAGCATCACCTGGAACTCATTCATGCCGTTGGCAGGGCTAGTGCCGGGTTGGGCGGCGGTACCGGGCGGAGGTGTGGTGCCGGCTGGCGGGAGTGGTGGGACACCGTCGAGGCCTGAACCGGGTGGTGTGACAGCGGGTGGCACGGAGGTGGCGCCGCCGGCTCCGGCGGTGATTTCGACGCAAACCTGATCGGCGGCTTGCCCGCCCTCTTCGGTCGTGACCTGAGCGCGGTGGCAGACGCTGGGGTTCGCCGCGGTCGCTCGAGTGGTGACGCTAAACGTCAGCTGAGCGCCGGCGGGGAGCGTCGGGATGGTCCAGATCAGCTGGCCCGCTTCCTGCCGGTAGCCGTCGGAAGCACGAACCAGTTCGAGTCCGGAGTCGAGTTGATCGGAGACCTGCAGGCGATTGACCGACATCGATCCGGTGTTCGTTACGACCATGGTCGCCGTCACCATTTCGCCGACGGCGACCGATGGTCGATCGGCGGTCACGGAGATGGTGACGTTGGGTCGGGCGGCTTCGATGACCTGAATGCACTTTTCAGCGCGAGCCGTACCGGTAGCCGAGTGGCTGACTTCGGCTCGTTGACACTGTTGGCCTGCCTGCACGACGTCGAAGCCGACGGGATATGTCTGCGATTCACCGGGTGCCAGGCTGGGTATGGTGCGTTCCAGAGGGCTGGCGCCGCGGTTGTTGCGGAGTCCCGAGTCGAAGAAGTTGCGCAGGACCAGATCGGTCAAGGTTTGGTTCGTGAGATTCGTGACGGTGATATCGAAGACGAGTCGTTGGCCGACGACGGCGTTGGCGGCACCGGAGATGGCGACTCGCAACGGCGGGCTGATGACCTGAGTCGCCGCGCACTGCTGAGAGGTCAGGATGGACCCCGACTGGGCGGTGGCGCAGAGCTGGATCTGGCCCGGTTGATCCGCCTGCAGTGTGACGTCGATGGTTTGTGTCTGGCCCGGGTTGACCTGGCCCAGCCGCCATTCGGCTGCAGGATAAAAGCCCTGTTGGGCTGGCGTTGATTCCACGACGCGGGCTCCGGCGGGGAGTGTCCCGCGCACGATCACATCGGGTGCAGCGAGGTTCCCTTGGTTGGTGACGCTGATGCGGAATCCCAACGCTTGGCCCGCTTCCGCTTGAGGTTGCAACGATTCCACGGCCAGCGCCAGTGAGGCGCTCGACCAGGTGATCAGCGTGGAGCCTTGTCCGAGGACGAGTTGAGCGGGTTCGGCGGGCGATTTGCCCGGTCGGACGATCTGGATACCGATTTGCGTGGCACCTTCGCCGGGGCCATTGGGTGTGACTCGCACGGGTGCCTGTCCTGAACCGTCGGTGAAGACTTCGGCGCTGGAGAGAGTCGCCGGCGCACCGCCGAGGATCGAGTAGCGGACGATCCAGCCGGAGACGCCACCACCGTCCGACTGGCGATTCACCAGGGTTGTGATATCGATCCCGCTCCCGCCGTTGAACGACGGTGGAGGGAAGGTCCATTTGGCATCGACCCAGTGGATCAAGGCTGTCTGTTGTCGCCGTTGCCAGCTGGGAACTTCGGGAGCGAAGAAAGTCACCTGGCTCGTCCCTTCACTGGCCGAGGTGAGGCTGATCCAGGCCTGTCCGGCCTCGAGCTGGACGTCGTCGGCCGTTTCTGGAGTCCCACGGTCGAGTACTTTGGGCTCGGAGATCGTTTCGCCGACGGCCATGTTATGACAGACCTTGCCGCCGACGGGGCCGTGGAACAGGCCGTGCATCAGCGGAGAGTCTGGTTGATTGAGATCGAGGAAGGTGCCGACGCTGCCGTTCCCCAGCAGCCACTCGACCGGTTCGCCCTGTCGATAGAATCCGTCGCCATCGCAGACGCCGCCGATCAGGACGACCTCGCTGCCGATGGGGACGATCATGTTGCCGGGGGTGAGGCTGACCGTGGCGTTTTCGCCGACAGGGTGGAGGGTCCGGCGCCAGAAACTGGCTCGCCATTCGCCCATCACCGGGTAATCGGGGCCCGCACCGCTACTGGTCTCGGCGGCCGTCTCGGCAGCCAGGTCGCGGCAATCTTCGGGATCGGGGGGGGCTTCAAAGGCCGGCTTGGGGAACTTGGCCTGCCAGCCCGGTTCGTTCCAGATCAGTCCCGTGGAGTTGGGTGGCGGGAGGCAGATACGGGAGCCGGTCGGGTCGACGGCGGGGAGACGGAATGACGAGCAGCCGGCCAGTGGCAGCCATACCGCCAGGCCGATGATCAGCCGCCAGAATCTGTCCCTGGTAGATGTCACCGCGTCCATTCCCTGAAATACCTAACCGCCCGGGCACCGGAATCCACGGTCATGGGAACGATAGCACCGGCGATCCGCGACTGTGGTGAAATGAGGACATGTTGCGAAAAGAAAACACGGCGTTTGGGTAAGGCGTGTCGGTTGTATCGATTATGGGGTCGGCGGGGTCGGTGCAGGCCAGGTAGTAGTTCTTGTGGGTGGTTCTGCAGGTTCATCTTATGCTGGCTGGGGGAATCCGGTAAAATTTTGGCCGTGGATTGGGGGGAGAGGCAATTTGGGGATGGTTGTGAACTTACTAGGGATGGCGCCAGGATGCAGGCTATGACAAGCGAGACGCGGCGGTGTGGCGGGGGGTATGGGCAGGTGGCAGCAGCTTGGATTGGGAATTGGCTGGCGCGGGGGCTGGCCAACGGTCGGGTAGCGTCCTTGTTGATGGCCGGCCCGCTGCTGGCGGGTTGGATGTTGTTGTCGCCGAGTCTGGCGGCGGAGCCTGCGGCTGGGGTGGGTGTTGAGCAGGTGGAGGGGGCGTCGTATCGATCGATCACGCCGGAAGAGGTGCGGGCTCGTCGCGACGAGCTGGCTCGCCGCATTGCCGAGCTGGACCGGTATCTGCAGGGCGGAGGTAGTGCGAAGGCGTCGGGTTGGAAATCGTATTTGAAGTGGCCGGAGCTGGTGCAGATCACTCAGGGGGATGCGTTGGAGTTACCAGCTGGAGCTGAGCAGGTGGCGGCTCGATTTTACACCGGTCAGCCGGGGCTGGAGTTTCCGCGGTTTGTGGCGGTGCGGGACGCATTGAGTGCTTATGCGTCGTTGGCGAGTGGCCGGAAGCAGCAGCCGTTTGACGAGCAGTTTACGAGTCGGCGAGCGGAATTGGCGGCGGCCTTGCGGGCTTATCGTGAGCGTCCGACGTCGACGACGCGTGCGGAGTTATCGGATCGGCTGGCGTGGTTTGAGAGTTTGAATCAGCTGGACCCGGTCGTGCGTGGGATTCGGGAGGAGCATCGGTATCCGAACTTGATGATTCGCGTATCGGACAAATTTGTATCGGACGCGGTGGCGCGGGACGTGGACGAGCGTCAGTATGTTGAGGACGTGATTTTGAAGACGCACGTGCGCGGGACAGCTCATACAGTGGGCCGCGTGACATCGCGACTGGTCCCCGATTCGAATCGGGCGGCGATTCAGCTGTTATTGGCGGGCCAGGCGACGACTCCTTCGGTGGGCTATCAGCGTCCGGTGCGGATTTGCAGCACGAGTCGAACGGGCATTTCGGCTTGTCAGACGTTGTATTTTGATCCACACGGAGCTCATTTGGGATCTACGGACGCGAACTGTCGGACTCAGACTCAGATTCATTCGATTTCCGCTCCGGACCGGATGGGGCAGAAGATGATCGAGAAGATTGCGTGGCGTCGAGCGGGGCAGCAGAAATCTCAGGCCGAGGCGATTGCATCGCGGAAGGCGGAGGTACGGGTGGAGAACATGTTCCGCCGCGAGGCTGAGCCGGTGGTGGCCAAGGCGAACGATCGGCTGCGGGGCGAGGTCCGACGTCCGTTGGTGCAGCGGAACGTTTTTCCGAAGGAGATTCATTTCAGCACGACTCACGAGGCGATCCATGGTCAGGTCCGACAGGCGTTAGCGGGTCAGTGGTCGGCGCCGACAGCGGCTCCGGCGGTCGATCCTCAGCATCAGCTGTCGATCCAGGTGCACGAGACGGCAATTGCCAATACGGCTGAGACGGCGATTGGCGGGTTTCAGTTGACGGATGTGCGGGCGGCGGAGCTGGTGGAGGAGCTGACTGGCTCGGTCCCCGAGGAGTTGAAGCCATCGGCGGACAAGGATCCCTGGTCGATCACCTTTGCGTTGAAGCGGCCGGTGCAGGTGTCCTTTGACGACGATTCGATCGAGATTGCGGTGGAGGGTCGGCAGTTCACGCGCGGGGACCGGGTTTTGGCTCAGCCGATGCGGATTGCCGCTCGATACCGTCCAGTGGCGGCAACGGAGGGGGTGTTGCTGCAGCGGCAGGGGGACCTGGAAGTCACGTTCCCGGGCCGTGAGACTCAGCGTCTGGGCGTACGCGAAGTGGCGTTCAAGACGTTTATGGAAGGGAAGTGGGGGGAGATCTTCAAGCCTGAGATTCGGGGCCAGGGTCTGGAGTTACCGGGCCGGATGGCTCAGATGGGTCGACGTCCGGTGCAGGCGGTGCAGAGCCGTCACGGCTGGTTGTCGTTAGGCTGGAACTAGGAGCGGCTCGGGGTGCCGAGTGTGGCCCGTTGCCGGGATTGGATACCATGGACACTCAGCATCAATGGGTTGAGATTGCGTTTGACTGTCTGCCGTTGCGGGGGGTCAGTCGTCTGGATGCGCCGATTGATGCATCGCCGAAGTTTCACCAATTCTGTTTGCGGGTGAAGGCGGCGCTTGAGAAGCATGGTGCTCAAAATACCTACTACCTGCATCGGGCTCATTGCCGGTACCACCTGACGAACCGTCCCGACTGGGGAACGGTGGAGTTTGAGTTTGAAGGGACGGTGCTGACGGACTCCGAGGACCGGCGTTGCGAGCGGTGCGATCTGGACGTCAAGCTGGTGGCGGAGACGTGCGACTGGCTGACTCGTCCGGTGGTGGAATGGTTTCAGCAGACGGTGTCGCGGTCGGTGGCGGCCGAGTTTGACCGGTTCATCGCGGCTGGCGATTTGACTCGGGCGCAGGAGCGTCTGCGGCAGATTGAGCAGGCCAGCGATGCGGCTCAGGGTTTTCTCGGGATGTACTTGTAGGCTGATGGCGCCATGGCGGCCGGCTGGCGTCGTGGCGTAACCCACTCCAGCCGACGAGAATTGCATGTCGGATTTCGAAGACCGTTTGAAGGGGGCCGTGGACCGGGGATTTCAGCGCGCTGCCGCGCGCGCCGACGCGGCTCACCGGGCTGCGCTGACCGAAGAAGAGCTACGGCAGCTGCATACTCAGCATCGGCTGCACCTGTCCGATTCGATTGAGCAGCGGATGAAGCGTTTGCCGGACTTTTTTCCCGGCTTTCGTCTGCAGTCGTTGTACGGCGATGAGGGCTGGGGGGTGTCGTGCAGCCGCGACGATTTTGCTCCGATCGTGGGAGGGTCGCGCAAGAATCTGTTCAGCCGGATCCAGCTGACGATTCGTCCCTATTCGCATCTGCAGGTGCTGGAGATGCACGGCAAGGCGACGATCCGCAATCGCGAGATCTTCAACCGGAATCACTTCGAGAAAATTGTCGACGTGAGTCCGGAGCGATTTGAGCAGTTAATGGACGCGTGGATTCTGGAGTTCGCCGAACTCTACGCTGCCGGTTGAACGGGCTCAGCCATTCGCGTCAATTTTGGGCGAACAGTGCATCGACGGCCCGCTCGGGTTGTGCGCTGGGACCGGTCCAGTTTTCCAGCAGGATGATGAGGTCGGCCGAGTCGGTATCGCGGTCGCCGTCGCCATCCCCGTTGGCCCAGCCGTTGGTCCCCTGACCGTTTTCTTGGGGGCCAGTCCAGCCGGCGAGGAAAGCGAGCAGGTCATCGGAATCGACGTCCTGATCGAGGTTCACATCGCCGGCCGTAGTGTGCAGGATTTCGTGCACGACATAGTCGCGATCCTTCGCATCAACTCGCAGGTCGTAAATCAGATCGAACCGCGGCTCATAGGTAACGCCGTTGATTGCGGCGGCGAACAGGTCGAGGTCTTGTGCGTTGACTTGTCCATCGAGTGACGCGTCGCCGACTAAACCTGAGGAGCTGGTGCCGGGGCTGGGGGCAGCGGCTTTCCAGCTGCCGGGAGACGAGCCGAAGAGTCCGAGGGCGAGTCGGTGGAGCGACTGGCCGGTGCCGTCGGCGCCGGTAGGCCACGGGGCCTGGTCATCGTAGCGCACTTCATCGACGAGGACGTAGGGAGTTTCACTGACTCCTGGCGGCGGAGTATCGGGTCGCAGGATGCTGATCCGTTCGCCACTGTTGTCGAGGGCTGTGCCGCTGAGCCATGGTCCCCAGAGGGTGGCATTGGCGGCGGAGGGATAGGCGGCGACGAAAGCGTTCCGCGCGGCGGCGTTGGCCGGATCGAAGGGTACGATGACGGCCGAACCGCCGGCGGGGATCGACCGGCCGGCGGGGATGTCATAATTCAGGCCACCGCGGAGGTGCCAGAGGCCAACGTTGAGTGGATTGGCGGTGGTGTTGGTCAGCTCGACGAACTCCAGGCCGGCATCGTCACCGGTCGGATTGTAGTGCAGTTCGCCGACGACCAGCTCTCCGGCTCGATGGATTCCGTTGGGTTGCCCGAAGCTTTGTTGAGCCAGCGGGAAGAGGTCACCCTGGGGACTGGCATTGGCGAGTCGACCGAGGGAGACGCCGGTCAGCGTAGCGCCGAAATCGACGCGGTCGACGATCTGCTGCAGGCGGCCGCTGGCATTGGCGGCGACGAGCCAGACATCATCGCCGAGGCTGTTCAGGGCGAATTCGGTCGCCAGCAAGCCGCCTCCGGCGTTGAACTGGGCTTCGGTCAGCACCAGGTAACCGCCGGCCGGGATCGTCGTTTCGGGGAACTTGTATTTCTTGATGGCGTCGCTGGAGTCACTGAGGTACCAGCCGGTGAGATTGACCGGTTGATCAGTGATATTCACCAGCTCGATGGCGTCGACTTGCGGCAGGGCGCTGTTGGCCAGGACTTCGTTGATCAAGATCGACGGAGCGTAGACGACGGCCGCGGCGCCGGGCGTACCGTGATACTGGTCGCTGGAGTCCCAACTGGCCGGATCTTTGGGATCGGCCTGCAGGTTGACCAGTTCCAGCGAGCTTCCTTTTCCGTCGGCTCGGTCGGGCCAGCCATCAGAGTCGTCGTAGGTGACATCGACGAGGACCGTGTTATCGGCGCCGACAAGTCGAATCCGTTCGCCGGCGTTGGAGAGGTTGCCCGTGTAGATGCCGCCGATTGATTCCAGGTCAAAGCCCGGGTAGCGGGAGAGGAAGGCGGTCTGGTTCTTGATCACCACCAGCCGTTGGTTGGGCCGGAGTGTTTTCAGCCCGAACTGGAACGTGATGCCGTCGGTGAACGTCGCGTTGGTCAGGTCGATATTTTTCTGGCTGACGTTGGTCAGTTCGATGAACTCGAATTCCTGAGCGTCGAGATTGGCTTCACCGATGGACTTGTCAGCGGCGGCCGGGTTGTAGTGGATCTCGGACAGGACGATATCACCGGCGGCAGGCGCCGGATCGATTTGCAGCGAAGCGATCGACATGACGCTCCATTTACCATCGGCCAGAACTCGGGCGTTGATCTGCCGGGACTGATCGATGGTCAGCGGGACACCGTCGTACAGCGTGGCGGCTGCCCCTACGGCTCCACCGATGGCGCGGGGATCGGAGCCATCGAGGGTGTAATAAACGCCGCTAACCGCGCCTCCGGAGGATCCGCCGACGAGTTCGAGGTCGAAGCTGATATCGGAGCTGTCGCGGCTGGACTGGTGGATTTCCACAGCCAGCTGGTTATCGCCGGTCAGCAGGAGGGCCTTGTTAATCGAGATATCGGTAAACGCCGATTCATCACCACCACCGACGACGCCGGAGGCGAATGTCGTCGAAGTGATCGGTCCGTCGGGCATGTTGGACCGGGCGATTTCCTGTCCGTTCAGGTAGACGACAGCGCCGTCATCTCGCTTCAGGCGTAGCGTGACGTAATCGAATGCCTTGGCGTTTTTCACAAAGAACAGGTGTCGGAAGTAGGTGGTGACGTACTTCTGAGCGGCATCGGCGCCGTAGCTGACCGTCGTCGTCTCGTCACCGTCGCCGTAGCCGAACTCGCCCTTGCCCGTTTTCCAGGTCAGATCGTTGAAGCCCGCATTCTGCCAGCCGGCACCGGGATCGATTCCGGTATCCAGGTACGCCCACAGCGACTTGGCAGGGACCAGCTGAGTAACGTTGGTGTCGACGGTGCCGCCGAAAGAGATGGGGTCCTGGGCCGTGATGCGTGCGTCGCTCGTGGGGATCCCATTGACCAGCACCTGCGCGCCAGTGATGGACGGGTACCAATTGCGTCCGCTGAGCTGGCTGATGACCGTAGGATGTCGCGCGGCGATCCAGTTCTGGATGGTGCGGATCGCGTTTTCCCAGTTGGTTTTGGTAAGAGGCGTGGAGCTGACCGAGTCACCCCAGCGGGCCGATTCGGCGACGATCGCCATGTTGATCGTATTGGCGTAGCCTTGGATGCGGGCGGCCGCTTGAGTTGTCGACAGTGGGCCGTCGCCGTAGAGTGCCTGTTGGACGCGATCGGCGAACCGTGTCCGATATTCCAGGTTGTCGGTCAACCGCTCGTGCAACCATTGGGGATTGAAGTAGGTGAAGTTCGACGAGCTGAATCCGGGGTGGTTGATAGTCAGCGGGTTCACCATATCGCCGGCGCCGGTGTCGAGCGAATGTTCACTGTCGTGCTCAAACCACTTGAATCCGTCCGGATTGTTGCGGTTGTAAATCCCCACGAAGTTGTTGGGACGAGGTTGCGTGAACCGCGAACCGGGGCCATCCATATCGGCCGTGAAATAGGTGATGATCATGTAGTCGATCAGGTTGTCGACATCGAGAAGCCGTTCGTAGGCCAGGTTCCGAGTGCCGTCGGGATTCATCCCCTGGATCTTGTAGTAGGCTTCGTTGCTGGCGTAACCGGCGTTCGTCGCCTGCCAGAGCCGGCGGTAGGCTTGCAAGTCGCCGTCAGTCGCCTCGTTACTATTCCCGCCATTTTTAATCACGTCATAGTCCGACTTGTCGCCCCCCAGGTACGATTCGGCGAAAGCTGCCTCAGCTCGTTCGTCCGTCTGGTAAATCCCCCAGTACTGGCCGTTGAGATAGAGGTGATAGAAGCGGCCCTTGGTGTACGGATCCCCCATGGCTCCTTGAACTTCGCGCGAGAAGATGTCGCGGACGAAGGAGTTCCGGGCATCGCCGCCGAAGGACCAGGAGTAATTCTGAGTGGTCCGCAGATCGACGTTCTCGAATTCGTTGGTTCCTTCGTCGCCGAAGAGCGGGAACTGCAGTTTTCCGTCGCCGTAGTCATTGCGGAAGAAGAGTCGGAACGCGTGTTTCGGGTTGCCACCGCTGCGGCTGAACCCGCCACGGATCCGGATCCCGCCGTTGATCTGAAACTCGCTCAGGTTCGTCGGATCGATCAGCTCAATCGATGCGGGCCGTTCCCAGGCTCGGCCGTGATTTCCCGGATTGACGTAAATCCCCGTGCTGGTGTTGAAGAGGTTGGCCAGATCGGTCGTGATCGAAAACGACGGGATCTGAGTCAGGGCCGCGGTCAACTGCGGGCCCCAAACAGCCGAATTGACGATGTCGGGGTCCATGCCATAGTCGAGTCGTTGGCCATTGACCGAGCCCGTCGGCCAGCCCGTGGGAGGCTTGCCCAGCGGCGATTGCAAGATCACGTCGCCGAGGAACAGGTAGGTCTGGGTCTCGGAGTTGGACGTGACCGCTCCGTCCTTGAACGTGGCAGCTCGCAGTACGGTCGTGCCGGTGATCGTCAGCGGGCTGGTGTAGACGAGGCTGTTGGATGCCGTGGGGGCGGCGCCATTGAGTGTATAGCGGATGGTCGCGCCGGGCGTGGCCGTGCTGATCGTCAACTCAAATGGATCGGTGAAAAACCCACGATCGACATTGAACGTCGGCGCCGCGGTGAACTCCGTCTGGACATCGCCGTTGGGAGTGCCGGGGGTCATGGTCTGGAAAAAGCTGTAGTTGCCGATGTCCGTAACGGCCGTCAGCTCGGCGACCAGCCCAGCGCTCGGATCGGCCACCGCTGAGTTCAACAGCTGGAACGCGACAACGTTGCGACCTGGGACCAGCAAATTCGAGTAGGCGGTCAGATCGACCAGCTCAAAGTCAAACGCATCGGCCAGGCCGCGTTTGGCCGTGGCCGTCGAGTTCCAGTGAAGGGTGTTCGGCGCCAGTCGCTGAGCGACCTGCTGGCCGTTCAAGTACATCACAAACCCGTCGTCGTAGCGGACATTCATCCGCAACGCATCGACGCTGGTCCCCGCCGGAAGCTGGAACTCCGAACGGGCCCACAGTGAGCTGTTGACGCCCAACATCGATGCCTGGACGTCGGTCAGGATCTCGGCGCTCGCTGGACGAGCGACTCGCCAGCCGAGCGTCCCGTCGCTCAGCAGCTGCCATTGAGCTCGATTCACGGGGCCCGTGGTGTGACCCGGGAAAATAGCCAGCTCCATCGAGTTCTCGTCGGTCTGCGAGAACATCATCGCGTTCAGTTCGGTGGTGATGCCCCCAGGGCCGACCGTGATCTGCCCCATCATCCAGTCGTGCCCGCGCTGAGTGTTGTAGCGCAGGACATTGTCGCCGGGCGTATCCGAAGCCACGCCCTGTTCGTTGGAAAACGTCAGGCTGGGATCGGCCAGCGTCAGCACGCCGCCGTCATCGGCGCCCAAAGCGATTGTCCACTGCCCCTCAGGGATCGTTACGATCGCTTTGGCGTTGACGATGATGTTGTCGCCGTCGGTGTCCGCCGCGTAGGGTACGTCCGCGCCAAACGTGCCGGAACCGGTACCCAGGTCGAGGACCGGTACGCTGGTTGTCACGTCAACGTCCAGGTCATAGCGGCCCACGCCCCCGGTCCCCGCCACAATCCGCTCAGCCTCCACCGACGTCGTGACAATCCCGTCCGTACCACCCGTGACGTCGATCAGCCGCACGGTGAAGCCGGGATCGTACATGCCGAAGCCGATCCCCATCAGGCCCGTTGTCCATTGCTGGTCGGCGAAATTCGTGTTCATCCACGACGATTCAAGCCCAGCGTCACCGGCCGTCGGAACGTGGTACTTCACGCTGGCCTGGCTCCCCAGGAGCGTGGTGATCTTCTGAGAGCGACCGAAGGAGACGTTTTCTTTCTGGGCCGCGTAAGGGGAAAACGACTGAGCGACCGTGCCGTCGGGACGGACCAGCGCCAAGAACTCGCCGTCGGCATCCAGCTGGAAGCTCGTATGGAGCGGTTCCGCCGGATCTCGCCGATCATCGCCGCTGGCCGACACCAGCAGATAGCCGCGACCTGGGATCGTGACCGCCGGAAAGACCCATTCCTGCAAATTCGAAGGCGAATCGGTCAGGGCCCAACCGGCCAGATTCAAGGGCTGCGAGTCGGGGTTGTAGAGCTCAATGAAATCCGAGAAATCGCCTCGGTCATCGACCCAGACTCCGTCGTTATCGGCCGTGAATTCACTGATCACCGGGTCGGCGGCCAGCATCCAACGAGCTTCTAACGATTCCCCTTGCCGACCCTCCCATCGATTGGCACGTCGACTTGCCGAACGTCCCCTTCGGCGCAGCCCGATTTTTCGCCCCACCGCCTATCCCCCCTGTTCTGTCTGTCCCGACTGAAACGATTCTTCCAATCTTAACATGGATCGCCAGTCCCCGCAAAAGTTTGGTGCGATCCCCCTATAGGGAGTGCTTTACCCGGAGGGGGTTAGCTGGCAGGGGTGAGTCGATCTTTGCCGACCCACGGACGGAGGACGGAAGGGACGACGATTGACCCGTCGGACTGCTGGTGGTTCTCCAGCACGGCGATCAGGGCTCGGCCGGTCGCGACGGCCGTACCGTTGAGGGTGTGGACCAGATGGGTCCCCTTCTCACCCTTCCGTTTGAACCGGATGTTGAGACGTCGGGCTTGGAAGTCGGTGCAGTTGGAGGTGCTGGTCACCTCGCCGAAGCTGCCGCGGCCCGGCATCCAGGCTTCGAGGTCGTATTTGCGGTAGGCGGGAGCGCCGAGGTCGCCGGTCGGCGTATCGATGACGCGGTACGGGATTTCGAGTCCGTCGAAGATTTCGCATTCGATGTCGCAGAACTGCTGCAGGACGGCTTCGCTGTCTTGCGGGTCGGTGAAGGCGAACATCTCGACCTTCGTGAACTGATGGACGCGGTAGAGTCCGCGGGTATCGCGGCCGTGGGCACCGGCTTCGGTCCGGAAGCAGTGGCTGATGCCACACATCTTGATGGGGAGCTGGGACTCGTCGAGCGTCTGGTCGGCGAGGTAGCCGCCCAGGGTGATTTCAGCGGTGGCGACGAGGCACAGATCCGATTCTTCGATCTGGTAAATCTGCGTCTCGCGACCGCGGGGGTTGAATCCGATCCCTTCGAGGATTTCCCGTCGCGCCAGGTCGGGCGTGGTGGTGGGCGTAAAGCCATGTCGCTGCAGGACTTCGAGCGCATAGAGCTGCAGGGCCAAGTCGAGTCGGACGGCGTCATTCTTGAGGAAATAGAACCCGTGGCCCGAGATGCGGGCCGCCGCGTCGAAGTCGAACAGATCGAATCGTTCGCCGATCGCGACGTGGTCGAGGGGCTGAAAACCGAGTTCGCGGCGGGGGTGCCGGCCAACCTTGATTTCCCGAGCTGCATCGTCGCCGACGCCCTGGGGCGCGTCGGGGTGGGCCATGTTCGGGACTTGCCGGAGGTAGGCCAGCAGTTCGATTTCCAAGCGATCATATTCCCGCTGGGCTTCGTCTTTCTGGTCGCGCAGTCGGCGTCCTTCTTCCTTGCGAGCCTCCCGATCGGCAGGGTCCTTGGCTTGGCCGATCGACTTGGAGACTTCATTGGCCTGCCGGTTGAGTTCCTGGACTTGAGCGAGCGTTTCGCGGCAGCGGCGGTCGAGTTCGACCAGGCCGTCCAGATCGACTTGCATTCCCCGGGCCTGACAGTTGGCTTGCACGGCTGCCAGGTTTTCGACGACGAATTTGCGGTCGAGCATGAAAACAAGATCTCCCAGGTTGGTGATTGAGCGGTGGTTCGACGGTGCTTGGTCAGCGGTCGATTTTCGCCAGTTCGGTCCAGAGTTGAGCACTGGCGAGGGTGCCGCGGAGGTAATCGTCGAGCGAAAATTTTTCGTTGGGGCTGTGCATGTTGTCGTCGTCCTGGCCCCAGCCCAGCAAGAGGGGAGAGGCGTGGAGCCGCTCGGCGAATTCCGTCACGATCGGGATCGAGCCCCCTTCGCGGATCAGCACCGGCGGGGTGCCGAACCCCGCCGTGATGGCTCGCGAGGCCGCTTGGATGTAGGGGCTGTCGAGCGGGAGGACGAAGCCGGGGGCCCCGTGGTGGACGACCAGCTCCCAGCGGATTCCCGGCGGTATCTGCGAGGCGAGATAGGCCTTGAGGTGTCGGGCCACTTCCTGAGGCTGCTGGCGGGGAACGAGCCGACAGCTGAACTTGGCCGAGGCTCGGGCCGGCAGAACGGTCTTGGTCCCTTCGCCCTGGTAACCGCTGGTCAGCCCGTTGATATCGAACGTGGGTCGAGCCCAGCGTCGTTCGAGAGTGGTGTAGCCCGCTTCGCCAGCCACGGCATCGACGCCCAGCTGGGCGCAGAAGGCGGCTTCGTCGTAGGGGAGTGCGGCGAACTGTTGGCGTTCGGCGTCCGAGATGGGCTCGACTTCGTCATAGAACGACGGGATCAGGACGCGTCCATCGAGGCCTTGGAGGCTGGCCAGCAGGCGGCAGAGGACGTTGGCTGGGTTCTGGACCGCTCCGCCGAACGAGCCTGAATGGAGGTCCTGTTGGGGGCCGGTCAGTTTGAGTTCGAAGTAGGCAATCCCTTTCAGACCGTAGGTGATCGCCGGTTGTCCGCGTCCGTACTGGCTGGTGTCGCTGATCACCACCGTGTCGCAGGCCAGGCGATCGGCTGAGGTCTGCAGGAATTCGTAGAGTCCACTGCTGCCGACTTCTTCTTCGCCTTCAATTAGGAATTTGACCTGCAGCGGGAGGTTCCCTTGGGTCTTTAGCCAGGCGAGGACGCTGGCGACATGAGTCAGCACCTGGCCTTTGTCGTCGGTGGCTCCGCGAGCGTAGACGTTTCCGTCCCGCTCGGTCGGTTCAAAGGGGCCGGTAGTCCATTCATCGAGGGGATCGGGCGGCTGGACGTCGTAATGGCCGTAGACGAGGGCCACGGGTTTGCCCGGCACGGGGGGTGTCTGAGCGAAGACGAGGGGATTGCCGCAGGTGGGGATGAGTTCGGCTTGGAGACCCCCGGCGGCGAATCGGTCGCGGAGCCACGCGGCAGCGCGACGGACGTCGGCCCCGTAGGCCTGTTCGGCGCTGACGCTGGGGATACGCAGCAGTTCGAACAGGTCGTCCACCAGCGTCTGGCGGTGGGCCATCAGATAATCCCTGACCTTCTCCATCGTGATTTCCCTCCCGTTCGGCCTCGCGTATCTTTCCCAGGCCGCAAACTCCCCCAGGGCGGGTGATTCCGGAGGGGGCTAGATCCGTCAGAATCGGCACTTTCCTACTTTTCTGCGAATGCCGCACGAATATAATTCGGACTGTCCTTTGGATCTACTGCCAGTTCTCCGGCGCGGAATCCCAGGCGGTGTGAGCAGCACTCAGGGAACAGTGCTCTTCACGGAACATTGCTGCGAGACGCGAGGTGCCGGTGGAGGGCGGGGAGCCCGATGGGCTATTCCCGCCGCGGGTGATACCCGCCGATCAGATCCGCATTTTGTTCCTACCCATGAGGTGTGTCTGGCATGTCCAGTGCCACGGTTCCCGAACCCCAGCTCGTTGAGCAGTCGAAGCCCGCTGAGCGTTCCAAGCCCGTTCAAAAGGGTCAGCCCCGTCGTCAGCCTCGGTACCACGTGATCTTGTGGGACGACAACGACCATTCGTATCCGTATGTGATTCGAATGCTGCGTCAATTGTTTGCTCATCCGTTTGAAAAAGCCTACGAGATGGCATCGCATGTGGATCGCAACGGTCGCGTGACCTTGTTGACGACGACGAAGGAGCATGCCGAGCTGAAGCGGGATCAGGTGAGTGCTTTCGGACCCGATCAGGCGATTGCTCATTGCAAAGGGTCGATGTACTGCACGATTGAGCCGGCCGAATGATCGGCGGCGGTGTCCGGCCGACGACGGGTGGGCGTCTGCGGACGCTGACGTTGGGCTGCAAGGTCAACCAGTACGAAACCGAGCTGGTGCGAGAGGGTTTGCGGCGGATCGGTTACGCCGATGCTCTGGAGGGTGAGCCAGCTGACGTGTGCGTGGTGAACACGTGCACGGTGACGGCGGAGGGGGACGCGAAGAGCCGTCAGATGATTCGCCGGCTTGCTCGTCAGAACCCCGGTGCTCGTATCGTGGTCATGGGCTGTTACGCCACGCGTGAGCCGGAGCAGGTGGCGTCGCTGCCGGGTGTGTCGGAAGTGATCACCGACAAGCGAGAGTTGCCCGACTGGATGGGGCGGTTTGGTGTGGTCGATGTCCCGGAAGGGATTTCTCGTTTCGATCACCGTCAGCGGGCCTATGTGAAGGTGCAGGATGGTTGTTTGCTGCGGTGCAGTTACTGCATCATTCCGTCGGTCCGTCCGCAGATGTTCAGTCGCGGGGAAGCGGAGATTGTGGCCGAGGTCGAGCGGCTGGTGGGGAGCGGCTATCGCGAGGTGGTGTTGACCGGCATTCATCTCGGCCACTACGGTGTCGACCAGAACGCCGGCCGACCGCGGGAAGTTTGGCAGCGTTTATCGACGCTTGTCCGCCGCTTGTGTCAGCTGGAGGGTGAGTTTCGCATTCGGCTGTCGAGCATTGAGGCGACGGAAGTCACTCGCGAGCTGTTGACGGTGATGGCCGAGTATCCTGAACGGGTCTGTCCGCACTTGCACATCTGTCTGCAGAGCGGATCGGACCGCATCCTGTCGGCCATGCGGCGCCGGTGGGGAGTGCGGCGTTTGGTGGATCGCTGCCGGCTGGCCCAGGAGTATCTCGATCGGCCCGCGTTGACGACGGATGTCATCGTGGGTTTTCCTGGCGAGACGGAGGACGATTTCCAGCAGACGTGGGATGTCTGTCGCGAGTTGGAGTTCGCCAAGCTCCATCTGTTTCCATTCAGTCCGCGGCGAGGGACTCCGGCGGCCGAGTTCGTTGATCAAGTGGGGCCGGACGTGAAGTCCGATCGGTTGCGGCGTCTGGGCGATCTCGAACGGGCCACTCGGCGTTCGTACGCTCACCGGCTGTTCGGCTGCCAGCTTCAGGTGATGGTCGAATCGAGTCCCCAGGCAGGAGGCGCGTATGGCGGGACCCTCTGTCGGGCCCTGGTGGTGGAAGGCGAAGGGTTAGGAGTGCCGATCGGGAAGCTGGCTTCGGTGGAGCCCGTGGCATGGCGAGACGATGACGGTCCGAGCCACTTCGACCGCCTGATTGTCCGGCCCGTGCGTCCGGCCGGATCAACGACCGTCGCCGCCGGCATCTGAGCGGGCATTTCAGCCGGCATCTGGACCTTGGCAATCGCACGGGGTGTGAAAAATTGCCCTGGCGGCCGTTCATCAGCTCTGCTACAAGCCCCGCGTCACGTTCAGAAGCAGCGGGCGAGAGGCCCGGGGATGGGCTCGTTTTCGGGGTCTGTCTTGGTGGGCCCGGAATAGTGGGCCTGTCACTTAGCGTAGGAGTGCTGGGATGCGAACTGGCCGACACGGCGATCGTCGATGGAGTTGGGGATTGGGTCTGGCAGTGGTCTGGACTGGGTTAGCGGCGCTGACCCAAGCGGCTCCACCGTGGCAGAATCTGGTCCCTGTCCGCACGGTTTCCAATCGGACGGTGAAGGGCGACATGTCGCTGCGGGATGAGAACGGGCCGTGGATGATTCTGGCGGCCGTGTTTTCGGGTGAGGAAGCCGAGCAGGACGCGACGGCGTTGGTCAGTGAGCTGCGTGACGTCTACAAGCTGCCGGCCTATCTGCACCGCGAGCATTTTGATTTCACTCAGTCGGTCGAGGGCCTGGGGGTCGACAAGTTCAACAAGCCGCGTCGCATGCGTTACGCTCAGGCCGAGGCCTTTGACGAGATCGCTGTGCTGGTCGGCAACTTCTCGGACGTCGAGGATCCGTCGGTCGAATTGACGCTTAAGCAGATCAAAGAGATGCAGCCGAAGTGCATGAAGAAAGCCGACGATGACGACGCGTCGACTCGTTTCAGTGGTCTGCAGGCGTACAAGAAGCTGGTTTCCCGTAATGGCGGCGCGGTTCGCGGCCCGTTATCCAAAGCCTTTGTGACTCGCAATCCGCTTCTGCCCCAGGAATATTTCGTACCGCAGGGCGTCGACAAGCTGACGCTGGACATGAATCGCGACGTGGAATACAGCTTGCTCAAATGTCCGGGGAACTTTTCGATCCGAGTCGCGACGTTCGGCGGCAAAGTGGTGATCGATCAGAAGAAGGTTCAGGCCATCGATCAGGGCGAAGAGGAGATGGGAAGTCGGCTGGAGGAAGCCGCCATGAAGGCGAACAAGCTGACCAAGGCTCTGCGCAAGCGGGGTGTGGAAGCTTACGAATTCCACGATCGGCATGAGAGCATCGTGACGGTCGGCAGTTTCCAGAAGATCGGCGACAAGATGCCCAACGGCCAGATCGATCTGGACCCCGAAGTCTACAAGGTGATCTCCAAGTTCTCGGCTCAGCGACGTGAATTCGCGGGCAAGCAAGGAGTGGCGATGGCCGGTCTGGAGCCGCGCAAGCTGGACGGGATTGTCTTCGACGTGCAGCCGATCCCCGTTCAAGTTCCGAAGCGATCGATTGCCACCGACTACGTCCGTTCGAAGGCTGACGAATAACGTCCTGATTTTCCGCAGCTTCCGTCTTTTCCGCGGTTCAAAAAATAGACCACGGAGGCCGCGAAAGCCGCGGAAAGGTAGATTGTGGCCTGGATTCGGGCCTCCTGACGAACTTTCAGCGAATCGCTCGAAATCGCCCGTTCCCCGTCTGGCCTCTTATTCCGCGGCCTCCGTCCTTTCCGCGGTTCAAAAACAATCCACGGACGCTGCGGCCAATCGCTTCGTACGGTGCTGTTTGACCGTCACGGTCGACGGATAACGCGGGCGGGGATCCCGGCCGCGGTCACGTGTTCGGGCAGGTTACGAGTGACGACCGAACCCGCGCCGACCATGGTCCATGCTCCGATGTGGACACTTGGTATGCAGACCGCTCCCGTCCCCATCGTAGCTCCGGTGTCGATCGTCACATCGCCGGGCAAGTGCACTCCGGGGCACAAGTGGACGCAGTCACCGATCTGGCAGTCGTGGTCTACCGTGGCTGAGGTGTTCACGATGACGTGGGCGCCGAGCTGAGCATCGCACTGGATGACGACCCCGGCGCCGACCATGGTACCGGGTCCGAGCCGAGCGGTCGGATCAACGTAAGCGTGCGGATGAATGGCGGTCAGCCAGGGGAGATCGATCTGCGCGGCCAGCTGATGCCGGATGCGGTTGTTGCCGATCGCGATAACGGCGGGCCGGCGATGAAACCGGCGGATCTCAGCGGTCGTGCCCAGGACGGGAACTCCGGCGACCAGCCGCCCCTGTTTGGCCAGATCGTCATCAAAGACGCCGACGACTCGTCGACCCATGCTCTGCAGGCACTGGATCATCACCTTGGCATGGCCACCCGCTCCGATCACATAGGCGTCGGTGGCATCTTGAGGGTCGAGGGTAATCGCCACGGCCGGTGCAGCTCCTTCACGGGTCCGGTGTGAGTCGAATCGATGCTGATTCTATCGCGGCCGAAGACCACCGTCGTCAGGTCGTTCGGAAATCGCTTGGCCGTCAGCCGATACTTTCACCTTCAGACATTGATTGCCGAGCATCGTCGACTCCGTTTGTCGACTCTGTTTGTCGAGGGCGCTCTCCCGATCCGACCGTCAATAATCTTCTCCGTCTCCGTCTGCATCTCCGTCGTCGGTCCCTTCGGCTTCGTCCATTTTGAGTTGTCTCATCTTGCGGTAGAGGTTGGAGCGGTGGAGTCCGAGTCGGCGAGCGGCATCGGTGACGTTGCCTCCGGCGGCAGCGATCTGTCGGCGAATGTAGTGGATCTGGAACTGGCGAGTGGCTTCAGGAAGGGGTTCGGCATCGCCCAGATCAAAGGCTTCCGGGTTGGAAGAGGGAGCCAGGACGAAGGCCAGATCTTCGGACCCGATCGTGTCACCTGAGTGGAGAAAGGCGAGTCGTTCGGTCAGGTTCCGCAGTTCACGCACATTTCCGGGCCAGGGGTGGCGCTTGAGTCTTTGTCGGGCCTCGGCGGAAAAGGTCAGTTCCGGGCGGCGCGCTTTGCGGCAGAACTGAGCGAGAAAATGTTCGGCCAGCGGGACGACGTCGTCGGATCGGTCGCGCAGCGGGGGGAGGTGGAGCAGCACGACGTTCAGGCGGAAGAAGAGATCCTGCCGGAACTTTTTGGCTCGGACCATCGCCGCCAGATCCTGATTGGTCGCGGCAATCACTCGCGTGTCGACCGGCAGCGACGCCGCTCCGCCGACGCGGACGACGACCTTATCTTCCAGGACTCGCAACAGCTTCGCCTGTCCGCTGGGACTCAGATCGCCAATCTCATCCAAAAACAGAGTCCCGCCGCTGGCCAATTCGAACTTTCCCCGCTTCGTTTCGCGCGCGTCGGTGAAGGCCCCTTTTTCATGTCCGAACAATTCGCTTTCGATCAGTGTTTCCGCCAGGGCTGCACAGTTGACGGCGATAAACGGCTGGTCGCGGCGCGGGCTGAGGTAATGAATCATCCGGCTGACGACTTCCTTGCCGGTGCCATTCTCGCCGGTGACCAGTACGGCCAGGTCCGTCGGCGCGAGTCGTCGGATCGTCTCGCGCAGCTGCTGCATGGCCGGCGTTCGGCCGACGAGTTCGATGTCGGCGGCCGCGGCGTCGGCCATTTGACGCCGTGCTGCCAGGAGCTGAGCAATGTGCTGACTCGTCTCGATTGCCAGCGCGGCGTGTTCGGCCAGCTCCAGCAGACCCTGCAGATCGGCCGGCTGGAAGTTTCCCTGACGTTTGTTGATCAGCTCAAACGCGCCCAGGACGACGCCCTGGTGATTGCAGAGCGGGACGCAGACGAGGTTGCGAGTGCGAAAACCCAGCTTCTGATCGACGCTGCGATCGACCCACTGCTGAGCCTCACGTTCGTCCACCACCAGTGGCTCGCCCTGCTGCACCACTCGGCCCACCACGCCCCGATCGTCGGGGACTCGCAGTTCGCCTCCATCAATTCCCAGTGCCGGCCGACCGACCAGCTCGTGATGAGCTCGGTCCCACAGAAAAATGCTCGCCCGTTCGGCATCAAACAGCTCGGTCGACGTCCGTGCCATTTCGGCCAGCAGTGTTTCTGTTTCGCGGTGCTGGTTCCATTGAGCGACGATCTTCAGCAGCGCCTGCGACCGTCGCCAGCGGCCGAGCAATTCTCGTTGTTGATCGATCACTCGATACACGGCCCCCAACGCTACCGCGGATGCCGACAGCCGGTCCAGGAATGTCGAATCGGTGCGCGAAGCGTCCTCACGCTGGACGGCCAGCAGTAAGCCCGGGGCGTGCCGTCGGTCGACGAGGGCCGCCGACCAGTCACCAGCGTGGCTGGGAGCGTCCGCGTCGAGCACTTCGGCGACCAGTTTCGGCGGGATGGCCGCTGGGCCCCCGAGCCGTACCAGTTCGAGCCACGGTTCGCCGTGGGCGCGGACCACCACCAGGCGACGGACGCCCAGCAGCCGCTGGACCTGGCGAGCGGCCTCGGCGAGCAGACCTTCGGGGGCCGGCGGTCGAGCGGCGGTCAAGAGCCAGTTGAGCACCAGTTCGGTCAGCTCCGGGTACTTCGCCAGGCGCTCCGCGACCTCGTCTCCCCACATGTCCATCGTGCGTGCTCCGGAGCTGTCCGAATCGGCGTGCGTTAGCCGCTGTGCCTGATTTGAATCTCCACTTGCTAGCCGGCCGCCCACCGTCAATCAAGTCGGCTGAGGGGCACTCGAGCGATCGGCAACCGGAAGTGTGGGGCTGACGTGGGGGCCGCCGGTCGGTGGTGGGGGCGGGAAACCGGGGCTGGACGAAGCCAGCTCGGGGCGTCAGAATCGCGGGTTTACCGGGCTGGGAACGGAAGAAGTTCAGGGAGCTTGAACCGATGGGGATGTTCGCAGGAAAGAAGGGTCTCATTCTTGGAGTCGCCAACGACCACTCCATCGCCTGGGCGATCGCCAAGCTGGTCATGGAGACCGGTGGCGAGTGTGGCTTTACTCATCTTCCGGATCGCGCCGACGACGATCGCCAGCGGAATCGTCGTCGGGTCAAACAGCTGACCGACCAGTACGCTCAAGCCAAGTTCCTGGTGCCGCTCGATGTTCAATCGGACGAGAACATCGGTCAAGTGATGGCGACGGCCGCCGAGCACTTCGGCAAGATCGACTTTCTGCTCCACTCCATCGCCTTCGCTGATCGTGACGATCTGTCACGAGCCACGATCGAGACGAGTCGCGAGGGCTTCAAGATGGCCATGGAGATCAGCGCCTACAGTCTGCTGGCTGTGGCGCGAGCGGCCAAGCCGATTTTCAATGAGACCGGTTCGATCGTCACCATGACCTACTTTGGCGGCGAACGGGCCGTCCCCGGCTACAACGTGATGGGTGTCTGCAAAGCGGCCCTGGATGCGTGCGTGCGATACGCGGCGTTTGACCTGGGACCGACCGGGATACGAGTGAATGCGGTGTCGGCAGGGCCCGTCCGGACGCTGGCCGGCCGAGCGGCCGGTGTCGACGACATGCTGAAGATGTACCAGCACATGGCGCCGCTGGGACGCAATATCACTCATGAAGAAGTCGGCAAGGCGGGGGCTTATCTGCTGTCCGACATGTCCGACGGCATCACTGGCGAAATCCTGCACGTCGACGCCGGTTACAACATCATGGGCTCGCCGGGCCGACTCCTCGACCTGCTCCCCAAACAGGCGACGTAGTTCCCGCGGTTCGTCCGACGGGCGACCGGTCCCCCGCAAGCATGTCGCGGGCATGTTGCGGACATTTAGGAGTCATGCCGCGGGCAAATTGTTCGCCGAGTCGGTGGTTGCGTGGGTCGATTGTCAGCGAGGGGCGTATGGGAGGCTTATCGGACCAGCGGCGCACGTCGGTGGCGATTGGGATCGTCCGTCGGGGCAATGAGGTGCTGGTCGGCCGTCGAGCGGCAGGGCAGGTGCTGGCCGGCAAGCATGAGTTTCCGGGGGGCAAACAACTGGAGACGGAGACTTCGGCGGAGGCGGTGCAGCGAGAGTGTCGGGAGGAGACGGGGATGGAGGTGGTTGTCGGTCGCCAGCTGCTGGTGACCGAGGCCGACTACCCGCACGGCCGTCTGACGCTGACGTTTTACGAATGTTCCCCGGCCGATCCCCTGGCAGTGCCCCTCAGCCCCTTCGTCTGGTGGCCGGTCGAGCAGCTCGGGCGGCTCGATTTTCCGCCGGCGAATCGGGATCTGCTGGATCTGCTGGCTGATGAGACTGGCTGAGTGCGGGGCGTCGAACTTTAGCAAATCTTCCCCCCCGGCGGTTCTTAGGGGCGAAAATCCGGTTTTTCCTGAGTCGCCGGCGTCCGTTTCGGGCTGGCGTCACGGCGACGAGCCAGAGTAGTCTCTGGCCTGTCTGGCGCCGGGCCGGAGTTGGCCGGGGAGGGGCAACATCCGGTGATTTGTTCCCTGCGCCACAGAGAACGGGAATCCGCGAACTTCAAGGACGGGGTTCGCCGCCGATCGACAAAGGAGTGTCTGGGCCATGAAGGGACTCTGGGCGGGGATTGTCTGTTTACTGGCAGGCTTGTCAGCCGCTGGCTCGAGCGAAGCAGCCAGTTATCGAACTCGCAATTTCATCGTGACAGCTGCCAACAACCAGCTGGCACACCAGGTCGGTGATACGGCCGAGCAGTACCGCAAGCAGCTGGCCATCGAATGGGTGGGCCGCGAATTGCCTCCGTGGCGCCAGCCGTGTCCGATCGAAGTGACAGTGGGCCCGAATATGCCTGCCAGCGGTGTCACTCAGTTCACGTTCCGTGGCGATGAGCCAGGGGACTGGATCATGCAGATCAACGGCACGCCCGAACGGGTCCTCGATTCGGTGCTGCCTCACGAAATCACGCACACCATTTTCGCTACGTATTTCCGTCGCCCGCTGCCACGTTGGGCTGACGAAGGGGCGTGCACGACAGTTGAGCATCCGAGCGAGAAGTCGAAGCAGGACAAGCTGCTGGTCCGATTTCTCTCGACCAACCGCGGTATCGCCTTCCGTGATATGTTTGCGATGACGGAGTATCCGCAGGATGTCCTGCCGCTCTATTCCCAAGGCTATTCGCTGACTCGATTCCTGATCAGCCAAGGCGGGCGACGCCAGTTTATCCGCTTCTTGGGTGAGGGGATGGAGACCGAGCGGTGGTCGGAGGCCATCCGTCGCAACTATGGTTTCGAGAATCTCTCGGCGCTGCAGCTGGCCTGGGTCGACTGGGTTCGCGTCGGCAGTCCTCCTTTGGCACCCGACCATCGTCCCGATATGCCGATTGTGAAGCACACTCCAGATCCGGCGAAATCGCCTGTTGCGCCGAACAGCTGGTATCTGGCCGTTCGTGAAGGCGTCGCTCGACCCGACACCGACGCTCCGCCGTCCATCTCCGTCAAACCGTCTCCCACCACCGATCCAGCCGTGAAACCCTTGGCAGGCATGACACCGCTGAGCGGTCAGGCGGCGAGCGGTGCTGCGCCGCAGGGCCTATCGCTGCCAAACTTCGTAGCGCCGAGCAGCCTGCCGCCGAGCAGTTTGGCGGCGCCGAGTAGCGTCGTACCGGCGAACGGTTTGGCGTCATCGGCAAACGTGCCGGGAATGGAACCCCGACTCGCTCAGCAGGCTCTGCCACCACCTCCGGCGTCGTCAACAGTGCCGGCCAGCGTTAGCAGTCCGTCATCGGGCGCCGGCACCGAGGACTCGGCGGTTGTGCTGTACGAATGGCGAGCCGGCGACGCCACGGCGATGCGCAGATAAGCCAAGTTGCTCCGGCCGCCGGCCAACTCGCCTGGCCGGAGCCCCGGTCTGGGTGAGCAACCGACTCACCACTGCTAAGTTGCTCCGGCCGCCGGCCAGCTCGCCTGGCCGGAGCCCCGGTCTGGGTGAGCTAGAGACGCATCACTCGCGCTTCGTTTTCTGAAGATTTTTTTAACGCTGAGGGCGCGAGAGGCACGGGAGTTTTCAACGCAGAGGCCGCGGAGGCAGAGGCAGGCGAGACGCCCGCACCACAATGCCGGAGCCCCGGTCTGGGTGAGCAACCGACTCACCACTGCTAAGTTGCTCCGGCCGCCGGCCAGCTCGCCTGGCCGGAGCCCCGGTTTGGGTGAGCTAGAGACGCATCACTCGCGATTCATTTTCTGAAGATTTTTTAACGCTGAGGGCGCGAGAGGCACGGGAGTTTTCAACGCAGAGGCAGAGAGGGAGGCGGAGGCAGGCGAGACGCCCGCACCACAATGCCGGAGCGCCGGTCTGGGTGAGCTAATGGACTTTGGCGAAGTAGAAGTAGGTGACGTGGAAAAAGACGGGCGCGGCGAAGCAGAGCGAGTCGACTCGGTCGAGGATGCCGGCGTGTCCTTCGACGAGTGTTCCATAGTCTTTCACGCCGCGGTCCCGTTTGATGGCCGATAGGGTCATGGAGCCGGCGAAGCCCATGATGCCGACGACCACTGCCAGTGCGGCGGCTTCGGCGGGCTGGAACGGGGTCATCCACCACAGGGCGGTGCCGAGCAGAGCGGTGCTGGTGATGCCTCCCAGAAAGCCTTCCCGAGTGCGGCTGGCATTAATGGCCGGAGCGATGATACGTCGGCCCAGCAGTTTGCCCCAGGCATACTGAAAGACGTCGTTCATCTGCACGGTCATGATCAGGAACAGGAGCAATCCAGCTCGGCTTCCTTCCCAGGGTTCACCGTTCGATCGATTGATCTGCAGGTCGAGCAGGGCCGGAGCATAGCTGAGCGCGTAGACGCAGACGAACAGTCCCGACTGGATCTTGGCGGCTCGTTCCAGAAATCGTTTGTAATCTCCAGCCAGGGCGACGCGGGCGGGGATAAACAGGAACGCGTAGACGGGAATCACGATGCTGTAGAGGCTGTAGTAACCGATCCCCATCCCGACCAAGCCGTACTGGAGCGGGGTGAAGACAAAAAAGACCCAGAACAAGGCTCGGTGATCGCCGATGCGGGTGGGGGTCAGCGTAATGAATTCGCGCAGGGCCCAGAACGAGATCAGGAAGAACAGGACGGTGACGGCGTGCGGAATCGGCAACAGGAAGGCGGCGGTCAGCACGGCGTAGAGGACCCACCAGGCGCGGACTCGCAGGGTGAAGGTGCGGACGAGGGCCGGATTGACGGCCGTATCAGGGCGCCGACGCAACCACATGCCGACGCCGTAGGCGGTGCCGAGCAGGGCCAGGACGATCCCCAGCAGGATCGACGTGCCGGCGTCCAGTCCGTCGTTTCGGGCCGCCCAGAGGGGTGGCAGCGGGAGCTCGATCCCGGCGCCGAGGATGCTCTGGAGCGGTGCTGGCAGGTCGTCCGTCACGTTACCCGGCCTCCTCGCCGGCGAGATCTCACGGGGTCAGATATCTTTCAGCCGCAACACAGCGTCGCGGGCTCGTTTGAGAAACTCGTTCTTCGGCTCTCCCTTTTCCAGCCAGATGGGCGGCCCAAATGTAATACAGCTTAGCAGGGGAACCGGCAAGAACTCACCCCGCGGCAAGATCCGGTTCATGTTGTCGATATAGACGGGCACCAGTTCCCATTCGGGTCGTTTCTTTCCGAGGTAATACAGACCGCTCTTGAATTCACCCAGTTCGGCGGCCGTATTTCGCCCCCCTTCGGGAAAGACGATCAACGAGTGACGGTCGCCGGCTTCACGGATCATCAGGTCGACCGGGCTTTCGTGCACCTTGATCTCTTTGCGATCGATCAACAGGGCGTTGAAGGCCTTGGCCAGTGCGGGCCGGATCCAGCCCCGTTCCCAGTAATCTTTGGCCGCCACGGGTCGAGTGAGCGACCGCACGTCGGAGGGGAGCGATGACCACACGACCAGCGCGTCGAGGTGGCTGGTGTGATTGGCAAAATAGACCCGCTGGCAGGTGTCGGGGTGACAGTCGACCCACCGGACCGTCGCACCGCTGAGTGCTTTGGCGATGATCGACAGGATGGAGGCGGTCATCCCCATGGCGGGTCACTGAGTTTCGGTTGAGTCGGGTGCAGGTGAGTGGGAAATTCAGCAGCGAATCCGACATGGTAATCGTGCTGGTGCAGGCTTCCTATCCCACGGATCGCACGGGAGTGGCCACGTGGGTCCGTCCGGATCTGTTTCGGTTCACGTCCCCGCGGGCGACTCCGGGGGTTCACCCGTCGGTTCTCCGGTGGTTGACGCCCGGCCGCGGCTCCGGTCGGTGCGAGGCCGGTCAGGTTGAGCGGACCAGGCGGGACGGCATTTGCGGCGGTAGATGTCGACGATCAGCTGCTGGTAACCGTCGACCATCTGCTGGAGCGATCCCGTCTGTTGGACGAGCATTCGTCCGGCTTGACCCATGCTGGTCCGCAACAAGGGGTTGATCAGGAGTCGCAGGACGGATTGAGCGAGTGCGTCGGCATCGCCTGAGGGAGCCAATAGCCCCGTGGAGTCCGGAATCACCGATTCGCGAACGCTCCCCACATCCGTCGCTACGACAGGGACTTCGCAGGCGAGTGCTTCGAGGATCGAAACCGGACTGGCTTCGTTGCGCGAGGTCAGGAGGAAGACGTCGAGCCCAGCCAGGATGCTGAAGGTGTCGGTGCGCGTCCCCATGAATCGGACTCGACCCGTCAGGCCCAGGTCGAGCGACAGTTGTTCGAGGGCCGCGCGCCGCGGTCCGTCACCGACCACCACAAACCGCGCCTCGGGCAACGCCTCGACAACCCGCTGAGCGACTTCCAGAAAGAGTTCGTGGTTTTTCTCGGGTCGCAAAGCGGCGACGATGCCGACCAGCGGACACTCGTCCTCCCAACCCAGCTGATTGCGCAGGCCGCGCCGCCGGGCGGGATTGGGGGCGAAACGATCCGTGTCGACGCCGTTGGGGATCACGATAACTTTTTCCGCCGGAAATCGCTCACCGCGGACCAGATACTCCCCGTGGGAGCGAGCGACGCCGATGAGCGCGTCGGTCCACGGAGTCAGACATCGGTTCACGCGTCCGACGCCGTCGGGCCAGCCTGTGGAATGCAGCGCCGAACAGATGACGGGGACCCGAGCCATGGCCGCAGCCAGTCTCCCCCAGAACATCTTGTCGCCCGCTCCGACGGTCACGACCGCATCGGTACGACGTTCGTCGAGGAGTTCGATCAGCCGCCACAAGACGCGCAGGTCGTACTTGCCGCGAATCAGCTGCTGGAAGGTGGGAATTTCGCCCGACAACGATTCGCCCAGCGGTCCGAGTTCCTTCAGGCAGACCAGCTCGGGGCGAATCACCGATCGGTCGAATCGCCGCAGCAGATTCACCAGCAGCGTCTCCGCTCCCCCCACCGGCATACTGGTCGTGATAAACATGGCTCGCAGCGGGCCTCGATCCTCGGGGTCCACCAGCTGCCGCGTCCGCAAGTAGTTCAAGTTCAGCGCCATGTTTTGCGTTCACCTGGGGCCCGATGCGGGTGATCTGTCGCCGGATGCCCGTCGATTGGCCACTCGTTGCCAAAGTTGACCGAACGTCATTCCCCAACTGCCGGAATGAATTCCCCAACCCACAAACGCCACGGTAGCGATCAGAGCCAAAACGGAGTCGATCAGCAGTGTGGCCGGCAGTACCATGGCCAGCCAAGTTGCCAGATCGCCGCGCCATCCGTAGCGGTGTGACCAGCCGGCGATGGCGGCCAGCACCAGGACGTTGGCCAACGTCGTCGCCGCCACGGCTCCCCAGAGCCCATAGGCCGGGAGCCACCACAGGTTCAGTACCACGTTGACGACGATGCCGACGACCAGCGACGCCGTAATCCAATGTCCGCGTTCACAGACCCAGAGATAGTTCTTCATCTGCAGCGCCATCGCGTACCAGATGCAAAACGCCATGGTGATCGGCATCAAGTCGCGACCCTCGGTGTATTTTCCCTGCAGCACATGGTCGAAGACCCACGGAGCAGTCACGATCAGACCCGCCGCGCAGCCGGTCAGCAGGATGGAGACGAGCTGAAGTCCGCGGTTGAGCCTCGCGGTGACGGCCGGCCGCCGACCCTGTTCCCAGTCGTGAGTCAGGTAAGGGAGCGCGACGTTGCTGAGCATATCGCCGAGCGAAATCAGCAGCAGGCCCAGGACGTGGCTGCTGTGGAACTGACCGACCAGCCCCAAAGCATGGTTCGCGTCGCCATGCGACATATGAACGATCATGTACCGGTCAACCACCGCGAACAGGTTGAAACAGAAATCGCTCGTCCAGATCCACAGCGCCAGAGGTACCAGCTTCTGCCAGATCGGATCGGATTGACCGGACGATTCCGGGGCCGATTCCGACCACCACTGCGCGGTGACCCAAAGGGCCATGGCGGCGGCAGCTACGGAACCGACGCCGTACGACACCGTCACGCCCATCGCTCCCCAGCTGGTCCCTGCCAGCCAGATGACCGTGGCGCCGGTGAAGACGATCGTGTTGACGAAATTGACAATCGATAGGGCGCGGGGCAATCGCAAAGCGGCCAGCAACTGGGTCAGCAGGTTGTAGACCACCACGGTGGCCGCCACCAGGCTGGCCCAAACCACGGTCGCCGATTCGGCCGGATCGTCAAATAGAAATACGGCTACCTGACGTCGGCAGATCAGCATCAGGATCAGCCCGACCAGCGAGCAGACGGCGGTGACGATCAGCGTACGTCGCAGGAAATCGGCCAACTGACCGCGCAGCCGGTAGGCTTCCACATAGCGACCGAACGTGCCAGGAATCCCCAGCACCAGCAGCGGCGGCGCCATCACCAGGAACTGGAACAGAATGTTCCACTTGCCCAGCTCGACCGGGTCGAGGTACCGGCAGATCAACACGTTGCGGCCCAGACCGATACCGCGCTGAGCGACGCTCAGCACCAACAGCCAGGTAACGCCCAACGCCAGCGAGTCGACGCGGGGCGATCGAACGGCGGTGGAATCGCCAGGTGCCGGTGCCGGTGTCGCTGACGGTGTCGCTGACGGTGCAGGTGCAGGTGCAGGTGCGGTTGCCGTGGCATGGGCCAGCGCATGGTTGGTCGGCGCATGGTGGGTCGGCGCGGGTCGCCAGGAGTTCCAGCCCCACAAGACAGGCCACCAAGTCAATCGTCTGCCGTCACTGGCCATCCGGTGCTCCGTATTCGTAACGCGGAGTTCGATTGAGCTTGCGGGGGTCGAGTGTCAGCCAGTTGCGGACCAGTGGCAGCTGCGGGTCGCCGTGAATTCGTTGGATGTGAAAGGGGTCTTCGCCCGGGAAGTTGTAACCGCCGTAGGCCGAGCAGCACGCGCGAAAGCCGGCTTCACGTGCGATGCGAAACGCGGCGGCCGACATGTTGCCAAACTGGCCGTAAGGGAAGGCGAAGTAACGAATCTCCTGGCCCAGCCACTCCTGCAGACGCTGGCGGGAACCGGCAATCTCGTGCCGCAGCTTCTCGATCGACGATTCGACGCCCAGATCGCAGTGACTTTGCGTATGAGCGCCGATCTCGCCGCCCCAGTCGACGATTGTCCGCAAGTCTTCGGGCGAATTGGGGCGCAATGGGATCCCCTGACGGCAGTCGTGGGCGAACGCCTGACCTTCGAAGACATGGTCGGTCGCCACGAAGTAGGTGTAAGGGACCTGCCAGTCGCGCAGCAAGGGAAGCGCGTAGTCCATATTGTCGGCGTAGCCATCGTCGAATGTGACGTGGACCAGTGGCTCGGCTGCACGACCTGATCGCACCGAGTCGACGATTTGGTCGAGCGAGGCCCAGCGGAAATTTTCGCCGATCCAGCGAATCTGTTCGGCAAACTCCTGGCGCGAAATCGTCCAGCCGTTGGGATGCTGGTCGGCGACCCGGTGGTAGAACAGCACCATCGCCGGAGCGCGGCCCTCTTCGCAGAGTTGGCGCAGCCGAGCCTGTCGCCAGGGGATCGACGAATGGTAGTAGGCACTCAACAGTGCCGATTTCCAGCGCATCACGATTCTCTCTGAGGATTGGCGGCCGCTGGCCAGAACTCCCCGTGGCCGGCGGGAAGGCCCAGGGGCTCGCCCGCCCGGAGGACGGGGCGAAACCCTCGGAAACCCCTCAAATCTAGGCCGCTTTCCCGGTCGGCGACGGGGGGCCCGAGGTCGAATTCCAGTCGTGCCGGCCGGCCGAATTGCCGCAGGTGAAGTGGGCCGGGGAATCGCCGGTCGGACTGGGGCGATCGTGACCTATTCTTCAGTGGAGATCGGCTGATCGTGTTGCCGATCGGCCACCCGCGTGGCGTTTTGGCAACGAGGGGTCCCTTGGAACTGCTGCTTCCGGTTTTCGCCCTGGCCGGGCTCGTCTGGGCCCTGGTCGTCCTCCGGCGGGCTACGCCGTACGGGCTGAGTCTGACCAGCCTGATGCTAGGGGTCTGCGCAGGACCGAATCTGTTCCACGTTTCCGCGCTGAGTCTCGATCGGGCCGTCTTCGGGCTGACGTTGGGAGTCACCGGCTGGGCGTGGCGCTGCGGTCAGCTCGGGCCCTGGCGTTGGCAAAAGTCCGATCTGCTGGTGCTGGCCTGGATCGCCTGGCTGACGCTCAGCACGCTGACGCACGATGTCACGTGGGCCGGCGGAGTCTCGGTGTCGACGCTGCTGTTCTATTATCTCATTCCCGGCGCCACCTACGTCGTGGCCCGGACGACGACCTGGAACGCAAGTCGCTGGAAGGTCTGGTGGGTGAGCTTTGCCGTGCTGGGAGTTTATCTCGGACTGACCGCCGTAGCCGAAGTCAAACAGATCCACTGGGCCGTCTTTCCTCGCTACATCATCTCGCCTGCTTACCCTGAGTTTCTGGGTCGCGGTCGCGGGCCGCTGATCAATCCCGTGGGCAATGGGCTCTACCTGAACGCGGCGTTGCTGAGCTGCGTGGTGGCAGCCGCGGGGATCAGGGACCGCCGCACGCGAATACTGTTGAGTGTGGCAGCGGTGATCGCACTGGGCGGCTGCTATCTCACCCTCACGCGAAGTGTGTGGATGGGGGCCGGCGCCAGTCTGCTGGTGATTGCCGCAGTGCTGGTCCCCGGTCGCTGGCGACTCCCGGCGCTCCTTGGCACACTGGTCGTTGGTCTGGTCTTAATCGCCACCCAATGGGATCGGCTGACCAGCTTCAAACGCGATCAGAACGTGTCGGTTGCCGACATGGAGCAATCGGCCAAACTGCGCCCGATCCTGGCGACGATTGCTTGGAAGATGTTTCAGGAATCACCTTGGACCGGAGTCGGTTTGGGACACTATCTCGAACACAATCGCCAATACACTTCAGAGCGAACTGGCGGGTTGCCATTGGAGAAAGGACGTCCCTACATCCAGCACAACACGGCTCTGTCGCTGCTGACCGAGACCGGGTTGATCGGTCTGTTGTTGTACGTGGTTGTTTTTGCGAACTGGGGGCTGGCCGCCTGGCGGCGCTGGCGCGACACGGCGGCGCCAATCGAGGATCGCAGTCTGGGCCTGGTGCTGCTGGGGTTGGTGACCGCCTACGGAGTGAACAGCATGTTTCACGAGCTGTCGGTGATCCCGATGGTGAACATGCTGATGTTTCTGCTGGCGGGACTCGTCTGCCGCCCGTGCTATGCGCACCAGTCGGCCAGTGGGCCATCAGCCAGCTCGGCCTGACCTTGGCTGAGTCCTGACACGCGACGTTCGGTCGCTTCGACCGCAGCCGCCGTCGCGTGATATTCGCAGTCGACGCGGAATTCGCGATGAGCACCGCCGGCCAGCTGGATCTGTCGGTTGTGCTGACGTTCGAAGGTCCGCGGATTCGGGAAGTTGGTCCCCGGTTCCAGGCCGGTGACATAGCCGTCGTCGGCCGCCGCAGTGTTCTTCCACAGCGTGAAGCAGGGGAGCTCGGCCAGACGATAGCCAACGCTGAAGCCTCGCGTGCCATGAGCGTTCTTCAGCAGCACTTCGGTCCGGCCCTGCGCGTCGGGCCAGAGTTCGCAGAAGTAAACCTGCTCGGCAAACCCAGCCTGCTCGGCACCGAAATGGTCCCACCCCGCGCGATGTTCGGCAGAATGAGCGTTGCGGGGAACAACCCGCTTCGCTGGCACGATGACGCGCGAGCCGGCGTCAAGGAGCGGCAAGCCGAGATTGATGTGGTAGAGCATCTGCATGTCGGCTGGCACCGCGGACAAGTTGGTGACGCGATCGACCAGCTCCCAGCGAGTCGAACCGATGCGGGTCCGTAAGGTCGTTGTCAACAAAAGCTTCAGGAAGTGAAATCGCGTCTCGGCCACTTCGCCAGTGACCGTGATCTCGCCTGACTGATCGTCAACAGTGACCTGGACGCGATGAGCGGGGCGGTTGCCGATCTTGCCGTGCAGTGGATAGAGCAGCTTCCCCTGTTCATCGAAGTCCGGTGCGCCGTTGCTCTCCAGGCCGCAGCGGACGAGCAACTCGTCGAATCCGTCGAGCCACCCCAGACCGCTCGGCTCGGTCAAGGGAACGTAACTCGGGTGCACCGGTCCACGGACGGGCGATTTCCAGCCCAGCTCCACTTCTCCACAACGGGCCTTCCAGATGCTCATCCCGCGCGAAGGAAGGAGTTCGATCTGCCAGGCGCCGTTGTCGATCTCCAATCCCCAGACCCCGTCGCTCAATCCGCCGGCAAACGTCTTGGCTCGCAGCTGGTAACGAGCACCACGCGCCTCGCCAGCCAGTTGCCAGGTGTCATTCCAGCGACGACCAGCACCCTGGTCCATCAAGATTGCCGATCGCGGTGCCATATCGGGGATGCTCCTTTCGGATGTTCCAGTGACTTACGACCGGCCCGCCGCCCCGCGGGTCCTAGGGCCGTGGCATCAGTCTAACCGGAAATCAGGTCGGGTTCGATCGAGTGGGCGGCCGTCCGATATCCAGACTGCGTCTCATGGCGTACACTTCAGTTCGCCGGCAGTAGGCCGGAGCCGACGCCGGGCCGGTAGAAACGGGTCCCGCTGGGGTTCTCGAGTTGACCGTGCACACAGGACGCCGACTGCCACCTCGACGTTTCCGATATGACTCGCCTGGTCTGGGCCACCGACATCCACCTCGATTTCTGCAGCAGCGTGCAGATGGACGCTTTTCTGGCAGCCGTCCGAGGACAGCGGCCCGATGGCGTCCTGCTGGGTGGTGACATCAGCGAAGCCGATCACGTCGTCCATTGGCTCAAGCTGATGGACGACATGTGGCAGGTCCCGATCTACTTCGTGCTGGGAAACCACGATTTCTACGGCAGCTCCGTCGCACGCGTGCGGCAAGATGTCGCCGCTCTCACCCAATCCCACCCGCGGCTGAAGTACCTGACTGCCGACGGACCCGTGCAGCTGCCCGACGGCTGGGGGCTGATCGGCCACGATGGCTGGGCCGATGGACGGATCGGTGACTTCGCCGCTTCCGTGGTCATGATGCACGATTACCGCCGCATCGCCGAACTGACTGGCCTCGACAAGCATCAACGTTGGGAACAACTCAAACGGCTCGGCGACCAAGCGGCTGAGTCGGTCTCCAATCAGCTCGATCTGGCCGGCCAGCAGAATCAGCGGCTGTTGATGTTGACGCATGTCCCGCCGTTTCGCGACGCCTGCTGGTACGAAGGTCAGATTTCCGACGACCAATGGGCACCCCACTTCACCTGCCAGGCGGTCGGCGAATCGCTGCGGGACTACGCGATGACCCACCGCGACCATGAAATCACCGTGCTGTGTGGCCATACCCACGGCGCCGGACTCGCTCACCCCGCTCGGCAAATCACTGTCTATACCGGGGGAGCCGAGTACGGACACCCGCGAATCAACTACGTCCTCGAACTCGACTCGACCGGCATTCAGTTCAGCTGAACTAGCGACCGCATCAGGTGAGCGACGTGTTTCAAGTGAAAATCTGCGGCATCCGGACTCAGGCCGAACTGCAGGCCATCGTCGACGCCGGCGCTGACGCCGTCGGCTTGAACTTCTATCCGGCCAGCAAACGGTACGTCACCCCCGCAACCGCCAGCCAGCTCGTCGCCTGGCTCCAACAGACGGTCCCCACTGACCGCCGCCCAGCGGTGGTCGGCCTGTTCGTCAACGCTTCGGCCGCCGAGATCGCTGACATCGCCCGACAAGTGCCACTCGACTACATCCAGCTCCACGGCGATGAGCCCCCGGAAATGCTGAACCAGTTGCCACCTCTGCCGATCGTGAAGGCGTTCCGCTGTCAGGGGGGTGACGTCGGCCCGGTGCGAACCTACGTAGCGACCTGCCAACGACTAGGAGCCCGTCTGGCGGGGGTCATTTTGGACTCAGCCGTGGGAGGTGCCTGGGGGGGCACGGGCCAGGCGGCCGACTGGTCGGCGCTTTCGGAGTCGCTGGCGGAACCCCTAGGGATACCAGTCATTCTGGCGGGTGGGTTGAATCCTCAGAATGTGGAGTCGGCGGTGGGGCAGGTTCGACCTGAAGGGGTTGACACGGCTAGCGGTGTCGAGGGTCCGGACGGGCTGAAGGACGGCCGGCAAGTGGAAGAGTTTGTCCGGAATGCGTGGCGGTCGCTCAGGGGTTGAGGAGATTGGTGAAGGCCGGTGCCTCACTTGCGGTTAGGGGGCTCTGGCGTATGATTGAGAGGTTTCCGGGGTGGGTATCCGGGTCGAGAGTGAATCCATCGGGGACGGAAGGCCAGGTCCCCCTTCTGAGGAGGTGTGTGGTGGCGCAAGCTGAGACGAAGAAGTTGCCTTACAAGGTGAAGGACATCGGCCTGGCCGATTGGGGTCGGCGTGAGATCATGCTGGCCGAGAACGAGATGCCGGGGTTGATGGCCCTGCGGCAGAAATATGGTCAGACGAAGCCGCTGCGGGGAGCTCGGATTGCCGGCTGCCTGCACATGACGATCCAGACGGCCGTGCTGATTGAGACGTTGATTGAGCTGGGAGCGGATGTGCAGTGGAGCAGCTGCAACAAGTTCTCGACGCAGGACCACGCGGCATCGGCGATCGCCGCCGCGGGGGTTCCCGTCTATGCGTGGAAGGGTGAGACGGACGAGGAGTACGTCTGGTGTGTTGAGCAGACGATCTTCTTCCCGGACGGTCAGCCGCTGAACATGATCCTGGACGACGGTGGCGACTTGACGGCCATCGTGCACCAGAACTATCCCGAGCTGTTGCCGGGTATTCGCGGTCTGTCGGAAGAGACGACCACAGGCGTGAAGGAGCTGCGCAAGATGCTGGCCAAGGGTCAGCTGAAGGTGCCGGCGATCAACGTCAACGATTCGGTGACCAAGAGCAAGTTTGACAACTTGTATGGTTGCCGCGAGTCGCTGGCGGACGGCATCAAGCGAGCCACTGACGTGATGGTGGCCGGCAAAGTGGTCGTCGTGGCCGGTTACGGCGACGTCGGGAAGGGCTGTGCCCACTCGATGCGGTCGTACGGTGCCCGCGTGATTGTCACCGAGATCGATCCGATCAATGCCCTGCAGGCAGCGATGGAGGGCTTCCAGGTCACCACCATGGAAGAAGCGGCCTCGGTCGGCAACATCTTTGTGACGGCGACTGGCAACCGCGACATTATCCGCGGCGAGCACATGCAGGCGATGCCCAACGATGCGATCATCTGCAACATCGGCCACTTCGATCTGGAGATCGACATGGCGTGGCTGAATGGTCAGAAGAAGGTCCGTCGGCAGAACATCAAGGAGCTGGTCGACCGGTACACCTTCGAAGACGGTCACTCGATCCTGGTACTGGCCGAAGGCCGGCTGGTGAACCTCGGCTGTGCGACCGGCCATCCGTCGTTCGTGATGTCGACGTCGTTCGCCAACCAGGTGCTGGCTCAGCTGGCCCTGTGGACCGAGCCGGAGAAGTACGAGGTCGGGGTCCACGTCCTGCCGAAGGAGCTGGACGAAGAGGTCGCGCGGCTGCACCTGTCGAAGCTGGGTGTGAAGCTGACCAAGTTGACCGCCGATCAGGCCGACTATCTGGGCGTGCCAGTCAACGGGCCGTACAAGCCCGATTACTATCGGTACTAAGAGCTTCCCGATTCCACCGCGGCAGTCGGCCATTGGCCGCCCGTCCCGGCAGCATGGGGCTCATTGACAGCCATTCAGGGCTTCGGCATAACATGCCGAAGCCCTTCTTTTTTTATCCGCGGGAAAAACCATGCCGACCATCGAACCGTTTCGGGGACTCCGTTACGACCTGGCCCACGTCGGGTCGCTGAGCGACGTCATTGCACCTCCGTACGACGTGATCGACGACCAGCTGCAGGATGAGCTATACCAGCGGCATCCGGCCAACGTGATCCGCCTGGAGCTGAACCGGGACGAGCCGGGTGACGATCCCGAGGCCAAATACCAGCGGGCCGCCCGATTCCTGCAGAATTGGCGCGACGAAGGAGTGCTCAGGCTGGACGATCAGCCGGCCGTTTACGTCTATCACCAGGTCTTCGACTATCGAGGTGAGACCTTCACGCGTCGTGGATTCATGTGCCGGACCCGGCTGGAACGCTTCGGCGAAGGGCGCATCTATCCCCACGAAGAGACTCACGCCTCGGCCAAGGCCGACCGGCTGATGCTGACCCGTGCCTGCCGTACCAACCTCAGCCAGATCTTCGGACTCTACCCGGATGCCGAAAATGTCGCCCAGAATCTCCTGGAGGGAGCGACCGCCGGCCAGGCTCCCCTGGAGGCCGTCGATCACCTGGGAGTGATCCATCGGATGTGGGTGGTGACCGATCCGCAGGTGCTGGCCGCCGTGCAGCAGGTGATGGAGGCCAAGCCGACCTTCATCGCCGACGGACATCACCGGTACGAGACCGCTTGCAATTACCGCGACGAACTGATGAGCCAGGGGCCACTCGACCCGTATCATCCGGCGAATTACGTCCTGATGATGTGCGTCAGCATGAACGACCCCGGCCTGCTGGTCCTACCCACCCACCGCCTGTTCCGCGGCGTCGACGGGATGACAGCCGAGCAGTTGCGGGCGAAATTGGGGCCGGCCTTCGACACCCGACTGGCCGGAGAAGGCCCCGATCTGGCCCAAATGCTCTGGGCCGAACTGGAAAAAGAACAGAATCAGGGGGCTCTGGCCCTGTTCACCGAGGCCGACCAACGGTGGACGGTGGCACGAATCACCTCCGCCGGACGCGAAAAAATGGCCCAGATCGCCACCGATCACAGCTCCGACTGGCAGGGCCTGGGGGTCGCCATCCTCCATCGGCTGGTCATGGAGAACCTCCTGGGATACCGGCAGCTCCCCAAACCCAACTACGTCCACCTGGTCGACGAGGTCGTCCAGGGGTTACACGAATCCCCCGAGGAATACTCCCTGGCCGCCCTGGTCATGCCGGCCACGGTCGACCATATCCGGGCGATCAGCGAACATGGCGAGCGGATGCCGGCCAAGAGCACCTACTTCTACCCCAAGCTCCTCAGCGGGCTCGTCTTCCACCCACTGCAATAATCGTTCCACGAGGCACCCCACCCCCCCGCAGACTGGTCTACTTGACCTGGACTGCCCAAGGTGCCGAGTGCCTCTGGTCTACCCGCTCGGTTTCTTGTGCCCCGGTTCCACGTGGAACCTGGGTAATCTGTGGTCGACTGGGAGGTTTTCGGTGGCTTTGCCGTCGAGGTTGAGTCTGCGGTTGGCGGCTGGAGCCCGCTGTTGCGGTGTGTGGTTTGGAAAAATGGCATGGCGTCGGCGAGCCTGACGGGGCTAGAATTCGCACCTGGTCGGGGCTGGAGCGGGAGGCTCGAGCCGCGGTCGGTCGACGGGATGTCGGCTGACGGAGATGTTGGTAGGCGAGTTGGTGGTGGGGTAAGGCGACTTCGGGCGACGTGCCACGGGGTCGAGCGGGACGGCGAGCTGGCGGGAGGCACAGTCGGTGACCCGAATTCTGTGTGTGGCCAATCAGAAGGGTGGGGTCGGCAAGACGACGACCGCGATCAATCTGTCGGCCGGTCTGGCTCGGGCCGGGTGCCGCACGATGCTGATCGATCTCGACCCGCAGGGGAACGCCACGACGGGTCTGGGTCAGCGGCTGGTGGAACCTCATCCGCTCTTACGTCCGGCTCCGCTGCTGGACGCTTCGGTCGTCTTGGGTGACGATCCCTGGTACCTGGTGCCGGGGAGCCGATCGTTTCGAGATGCGGACTCGTTGGTGCAGGCCGACGACATTCAGGCCTTGCGGTTGATTGATCGGATTGAGCGGGACACGTCGTCGCTGGAGTATGTCCTGTTCGACTGTCCGCCCTCGCTGGGGCCGCTGACTCAAGCCGCACTGTGCGCGTCGACGGAGGTGTTGATGCCGATCCAGTGCGAGTACTTTGCGATGGAGGGTCTGACGCAGATGATCGACATGATTCGAGCGGTGATCCGGCGCCCGGAGACCCGGCTCGAGTTCGGCGGCATCCTGCTGACGATGTACGACCACACGCTGGAGCTGACGCTGGAGGTCGATCGCGAGGTACGGGAATATTTTGGGCAGATTGTCTTCGACGCGGTCATCCCCCGGGACGTGGCCGTTTCGGAAGCGCCCAGTTACGGGCAGAGCGTTCTGGATTACGCTCCGCGGTCACGGGGGAGTCGAGCTTACACGGAATTGTGCATGGAGGTATTGGAACGTGTCTAATCTGGCAAACAATCGACGGCTGGGACGAGGTCTGGCGGCGCTGTTGGGCGAAGGGGACGGGATGGCCCAGGGCGACGATCCGAACGGGTTTGTGCCGCGGGTGGTTCATCCTGACGGTCAGATGGAGTCGGGCGAGCCGGGCGACGTCGAGGGGATGATGCAGGTGGCCGACGGCGACGACGGTCAGATGCTGCTGCTGGGCGTCGACGAGATCGAAGAGAATCCATTTCAGCCGCGCCGCGACTTCAGCGAATCCGAGCTAGCATCACTGGCGGAGAGTCTCAAAGAACACGACATGCTCCAGCCGGTGCTGGTCCGGCGCCACGAAGGACGCTGGCAATTGATCTCGGGCGAACGCCGTTTGCGCGCGGCGATTCTGGCGGGCTGGAAGAAGATTCCGGCGCGGGTCCGCAACGCCGACGATCGATTGGTGGCCGAGCTGGCGATTGTCGAAAACCTGCAGCGCAAGGATCTGAATCCGATCGAAAAAGCGCTCTCGTTCCGGCGGTACATTGACCAGCACGAATGCACTCAGGAAGACCTGGCTCGGCGACTGAAAATCGACCGGTCCACGATCGCCAATCTGATGCGGTTGTTGGAGCTTCCCGAAGCGGTGCAGACCGACATTCAGAAGGGGATTGTCACCGCCGGTCACGCCCGCGCTTTGCTGCCACTGGGCGACGAAGCCGCTCAGGTCGATATGGCTCACCGCATCCGCCGAGAAGGGCTGAGCGTGCGGGATGTCGAGCAGATTGTGCAGGAGCGGATTGAGGCTGAGGACGGTGACGGCGTGGCGCGCGGGCGCCGCGGTCGCAAGCGGAAGGATCGCAGCGGTCAGATGACGTCGCTCGAACAGCGTCTGCGCATGGCGCTGGGGACGAAAGTCGACATCAAGGAAACGTCGCGCAGCCGCGGTCAGATCGTCATTTATTTCCGCGGCATGGACGAATACGAGCGGCTGCACAACCTGCTGCTGACCTGCGGTTCCAATCCCGACCAGCAGCGACAAGTCGGCTAACTGGCGGGTCCCCCGGCGGCCGAAATGCGGGTAATATGTCTCCCTAACGGCTGGCGCCAGATCCGTGGGGGACCGACCGGGCCGGCAAGCGTCAACAGTACGAGGAGACCATCGCGTGGACAGCAATCCGTACGCGGCACCGCAGGCCGAAGGGTACCAGTCGGTCGTCGCTCCGGCCGGGCCCGGGAGCTGTCCGTTGTGTGGCGAGATCAAGCTGATGAAACGCGCCAAGCGGCTCTACGGCCATGAGGTCTGTCCTCGCTGCGCCCATGCTTTCGCCAACCGCCGACAGTTCGCCTATGCGATCGACACGGCCCTGATGATCGGTGCCTACTACACCACGGTCTTTGGAATCGCCGGCGTGGCCGTGCAGTCGCAGTGGACGGAAGAGCAATTTATCCAGTTTCAGAGGATCACCAGCTGGGTCTTCGGGATCGTCTTTGTGGCCAAGGATTCCTTCTCAGGATACTCGCTCGGCAAGTACCTGACAGGAGTCCGCGTGATTGACGCTCGAACGGGGATTCCCACCGGACTCAAAGGATCGATCCTGCGTAACCTGCCTTTGGTCATTCCGTTCATCCCGCTGGTCGTGGCGTTCACGATGATGAAGGGCAAACGGGTCGGCGACGGTTGGGCTCACACCAAGGTCGTCTGGAACCGGTTCGCGGATAGCGAGGTGTTCCAGCCCAACGAGGCACCGGCCATGGGCTAACCGCCCGCCAGGTTCGACCTCCCCCCCGCTCGACACCTCCGGTCGCCCGTATCCCGCCAGATCTTTTTTGGTTGGCATATCGGAATGTTGCGATAGAATGACCTAAGTTGGGAGCGGCTAGGAGCGGGGGTCGAGGCGGTCGAGTGGACCTTGAGGGTCGGCAGGCAGTAATACTGAGGCCGTGGTGGTGCTGAGGCCGTGGTGGTGCTGGGGCCGAGGTGCTGGGGACTTTCGCTCCCGACGGACCGCTCAAGTGCAGCGGTCTCGACGTCTGCCGCTTTGACGGTGGCGGGCTAGCGCACGAGCTGGGTTCTGAATTCCAGCTGGTGCGCGAACTCCCCTACCAGCACCTGGCTCCGGCGGGCAAGGTTCAGTCGTTCTGCTTCGCCGTGTTCCGGCACCGAGTCACCTGACGACGTGGCTTGCCGACTATTCCTCGGCCGTTTCGTCCGATTCGGATTCGGAATCTTCGGTGGCCTCTTCGCCGGCCGCTTCCTCGTAGGCCGTCTCCTGGGTTTCCGTCACGATCGTTTCGGATTCATCGGCGGTAGTCGATCCCGTGAAGTCGTAACCGACGAATTCCTGGCCGTTCTGGAAAGCGATCGGGAGGACGCCGAGTTCGCGGGCGCGGGCGATGTCGATGATCTGCACTTGTTCGACCTGCCCTTTGCCCTTGGAGGCTTCCTGATCTTGGCCGGCTGAGCTTTCCGCCAGGGCTTTGGTCCCCGCTTCCAGTGCGGCCACAAAGCTGTAGAAAGATGCTTCGTAGCGGTGTTCTCCGGGGACCGCATTGTCGAAGGTTTCGTCGACTTCGACCCGGTCGGCATCGAGGTCCGAGCCCAGGAGGGTCGTTTCAATGGCCAGTTTGGCGTCGCGCGACGGAGTCAGATAAAAGCCGGCGTAGCAATGGTTGGGAGTGACAACCAGGAAGCCGTCGATGCCGATTTTTCTCAGCAGCGACACCCACAGGACCGAGCCGTCGACGCAGTTGGCCTGCGAGTTGTTGATGGAATCTTCAATCAACCGCACATGCTGGCTCGCCACATGTTCGGAGTTGACAGCCGTCGTGGTGATGCTGCTGTAACGGACATCGCGGGCGACCAGCAGATCCCAGATCGCATAGGCCTGGAGGACGACATCTTCGGGAGTGCCGGCCTGGTAGCCCCGGAAGCTGGTCACAACGCCTCGGTCGAGTGCTTCGCGGAGCAGCTTGTCAACGAACGGGTGTTGTTCGTTCACATAAGCGGCGAACGCAAAACTGGTGTCGATGACTTCGTCACCGTCGCGGAAAGCGAACGGGCAGTCGTTGATCGACCGCATGGTGCACGTGACCGACTGTTCTTCCTCAGCCTGGTCCCCCACTTTCACGCGAAACGTAACGCTGATCGGTTCCGACTGTTGGCACTTGGCCAAGCGTCCATAGCGAAACTTGATCTTGGGTGCGATCGTGTACGTCACGCCCGACTCGGCCAACGTCCCGCTGAAGACGCTCTTCTCAAAGTACTCATCACATTCCACTGTCACCTCGATCGGTGTGTCATTCTCTGGCGCGACAACATCAACGCTGAGCAAACCCGACGGATCGCCCAGGTGATGGGGATCCTCAGGAGTCTTCTCGGACTGTTTCGGGTCGGGCCGAAGGCTGGCCGTAGCAATCAGGTACGACGGAAAGAGCTGCTGATCGACGCCCGCTCGAGCCACAAACTCGGCGTGAACTGACACCGGGACGGCCCAGACCAGCGACGCGGCGAGCCCGTAGAGGGCCATACGGACACCAATTCGCTTAACCAGTCGCCCACCGAGACACGCGAACGTCATACAGGATTCCTTAGAGGAGATCGGAGTTGATTGCGGCCAGATCCGCGATACTCAGGCCGCTCAGCAGCGCGGGAATCTTAATCTGGATCATTTCGATCCAAATTTAGGTCGAGATAGGCCCCCTATCCGGTGGAAGGCCATGAGGTACCGTTGGGCTGGCCGAGATCCGGCCGGATGGGTGCGGTTGTGCCGGTTTTCCTGCCGCGTAGAGGATTCCACCATCGGGCTCAATGCTTCACGCCAGCATCGCGCGGGTTTCTTGATCGTGAGCCTTCACTGCGGCCGCGAGGGCTCGAATTCGAGAATCCTCGTGCTGCTTGAACCGTTCGAAGGCTTGGCGGTGTTTGCCCACGATCAGCCCATCGAAGTCCAGGCAGGATTCGAGATTGCGGACCGCCTGTCGATAGGCCAGTTCTTGGGTTCCCAGCTGCAGGCAGTCGCGGCACACGTGCCGAGCGTGGCCACGTCCTGTGAACCGCTCATTGGCTCGGATTCGGTCGCAAGCCCAGCAATAGTGACCCCGTCTGCCGTGTTTCCTGCGTCGCGTCATCGCAGCCCGCCAGTTGACTCTTGTGTCGATTCAGGCCATCAGCGTGGACCGCCCTGCCGCTCGGCGGCAGTCAGCAAGCTGTCCGCGATGGTTCATCCAGTGTAGAGCCTGCATGAGCAAGCACTGGCGCCAGGTCCCGAAAAACGGCTCGAATCCGGGGGGGACCAACTTGCTGGCCGAGTCTAGATCGGTTTCAGACATCGATGAAATCCGCGGAAGGTTTCGGGAATTGCCATAACAGTCAAGAGCTGGCGGGGGACTCGCGGGCGGAACGTCGGTGTGCGCTGCCGGGAAGAGAGGAGAAAGGAGAAAGGAGAGCCAGAGAGGAGAAAGGAGACCGAGTAGAGCAGAGAAGGCAAATGGCTGAGCACGGTTTCCGGGTCAGCCGAACGACTGGGCCGTGGAAGTGCTCTACTTTCGACTTTCTCTGCTCTACTCTCTCCGATCTTGCCTGAGGCAAAATCGGGGCGAAAGGATTCGAACCTTCGACCCCCTGCTCCCAAAGCAGGTGCGCTAGCCAGGCTGCGCTACGCCCCGTGGTCGCCAAAGCGGCCGTCCGCATTGTCTCGGGGAAGGCCCGGAAAGGCAAGCCGACCGGCCCAAGTGGCTGGGATACTTCTCGTGGGGGGATTGTAGTGATCTCGCGGGCCGTTTTAGCGGGGGATGCGGGGGGTAAGATGTCGCCAGCCTTCCCCAGGGCGTCGGATAGGGTAGGATTGAAGAGTTGGGAAGCGCCTGGGCGGGGAACTTGCTGAGGCGAGGAGTAATCGAGTGGTCCCGAGGTCACCGGGACCGGAAAGAAATGACCGAAGCCACCATATCTTTGGCCGATCCGCAGTCGGTGTTATCGCTGTTCGGGACCCGGGATCGGCACGTGCGGCGGATTCGCGAGGCGTTTGCGGTCGAGATCACTCACCGGGACGGCCAGATCCGAGTGGCTGGCGAGTCGGCCGCGGTGGCTCGAGCGACGAAGGCGCTGGAGCAGCTGAAGGATGTGGTCCAGCGGCGTGGTTCGGTCGACGAGAGTCAGGTCGACCAGATTCTGGGGTTAGTGACGAGCAACCAGCCGGGTTTGCTGGGCGGCCCCATCGAAGTCTTTGCGGCCAGCCGTAAGATCGTGCCCCGATCGGAGGGGCAGCGGACGTACGTCCAGGCGATTCGTGACTTTGACCTGGTCTTTGCCCTCGGCCCGTCGGGGACTGGCAAGACGTATCTGGCCGTGGCGCTGGCAGTGGAAGCACTCAAACGCAAGCTGATCCGCAAGATCGTTCTGGTCCGTCCGGCGGTCGAAGCGGGCGAAAGTTTGGGGTTTCTGCCGGGCGACCTGCAAGCGAAAATCAATCCCTATCTCCGACCGTTGCTGGACGCTCTCCACGAGATGATGGACTACGACCAGTTCCGGCGGTTTATGGACGAGGACGTGATTGAAGTCGTGCCGTTGGCTTATATGCGCGGCCGGACGTTGAATGATGCGTTCATCATCCTGGATGAGGCCCAGAACACCACTGTGGCGCAGATGAAAATGTTTTTGACGCGGATGGGAGCCGGATCGAAGATTGTCGTGGCGGGAGACGCCACGCAGCTCGACCTCCCCCCGCACGCTCGCAGCGGCCTGAAAGACGCCTGCTATCGGCTGCGCGATATCGAGGGTTTCTGCCAAGTCGACTTACGTAAGGAAGACATCGTGCGGCATCCGCTGGTCCAACGCATCGTACAGGCGTACGAGGACGGACCGCGGCCAGCTCTGCGTTCCAAACGCAAGCCGGATCCGCGTCGACCGTCTTAATCACGGGGAACTATGTCGTCCGCCGGACATCAAGCCAGGACGCGATCCGATTGGGTCGCGTCCGTCAAATTGCCCCCAGGCGTCTTCGCCAAGGGCTGGTCGTCGTTACAACGTCCGGACACGTGGCTCCGCATCGGCCTCTGCTTTGTCGCCGGTGTCACCATGTGGCTGCTGACCGGAGGCTGGGCCCCGCCGCTCGGTTATCGGCGAGGCGATGTGCCGCTGCGCAACGTCGTCACTCGGACAGAGTTCCAAGTGGAAGACCCGCAGGAAACGGCCCGGCTGCGCGATCGGGCTCGCAGCTTCATCCGATGCATCTACCGCCACGACCCCCAGATCATCCCTCAGCTGCTCCAGACAACTCAGGACAAGTTCTTCCAGCTGGCGGCAGCCAAGAGCCTCAAGGACGTCGACCCGGAACTGTGGAAGGCCGTCACCACGCTCCCCATTCCGTCGACTGCCAAGGGGAGTGCTGCGGCCGAAGCCAACTGGGAAGCCTTGGCCCGCTGGGCCGATGCGGCCAATATCGCCATGCCTGTGGGGCTCGACCTGAACCTCACCCTGGCCGAATTGCAGCAGCTGGAGTTCGCTTCGCTCCAGCAGGCACTCTCCGGCGACAGCAATCTCAAGCGACTGGAAGGAGATATTCGCGAGGCGTTCAGCACCTTCCAGCGCGATGGGCTGCTGGACAAGATCCAGCACGACGACTCGACGGGGATCGCCACCGAGATTCAAGTGGCCGGTCCGGTGGTCGCCGGCGAACCGGCGCCCGAGCTGAGGCAGGTCTGGGTTCAGGATGTGCTGGTCGGCGAAGTCACCACGCGCCTCCGCCAGCGGCTCCTCGACCAGATCGAATCGCCACTGCTCGCCCAATCCGTCTACAACTGGCTCAAGACCCGTCTGCCGACGACGTTGACCCTCGACCCCGCCTCCACTCGGGACTTTGCCGAGAAAGCAGCCGAGGGCGTTCCGCCGTTCATGATCACCTACAAGCCGGGCGATCCGATCGCTCGCGGCGGCCTCCCGCTGGACGAGCCGCAGATGAAGCTGTTGCAGGCCGAGCACGCTCAGATGCTGTCCCACATGAAATGGGACCAGAAGGCTCGGTTCGGGCTGGCCAAGGCCGGCATGTTCGTCGCCTGTTTTACGCTCTGCGGCTGGTACCTCTTCGTCCGGTCGCGACATTTGCTCCGCGACAACTTGGAGCTGGTCCGCATGCTAGTCCTGGCGGTGCTGACCGTCCTGATGATCGTCCTGGTGCAGCGCGATCGGCTGCAGGCCGAACTGGTGCCGCTGCTGCTGTTCAGTATGACCATGGTGATTGCCTACCAGCAGGAACTGGCCATTCTGCTCTCCGCCACCATGGCCTTGGTCACCGTCCTGGTGCTCGGACGCGGCCTGACCGATTTCGTCGTCTTGCTCGGCGCCATGGCGGTGGGCATCCTGATGCTCAGACAACTCCGCTATCGGACGCGGTTGCTCTACGTCGGCGTCGTGACGGGTGTCGCAGCGGCCTGCACGACTCTGGGGATCTACTCATTGACTCACAGTCCCTCGCTGGGGATCTGGGAGGATCCAGCGGGCTGGTCGTATCTCTCCTTGGCCGGTCGTTACGGCCTGCACGCGGCGTTGGCCGGGCTGATCATGACCGGGCTCCTTCCGTTCGTCGAGCGGGCCTTTGATGTGCAGACTGAGCTGAGTCTGTTGGAGCTGGGCGACGTCGCTCATCCCCTCCTGCAGGAGCTTGTTCGCCGCGCTCCGGGGACGTTCAATCATTCGATGAACGTAGCGTCGATTGCCGAAGCGGCCGCCGAATCGATCAACGCCAACGGATTGCTCGTCCGCGTCGGCGCTTACTTTCATGACATCGGCAAGATGCTGAAGCCCAGCTATTTCGTCGAGAATCAGCCGCGGGACGAGAATCGGCACGAATCGCTCCTGCCGGCGATGAGCACGCTGATTATCATTTCGCACGTCAAGGACGGAGCCGACTTGGCTCGAGCCCATAACCTCCCGAACGCGGTGATCGATTTCATTCGCCAGCATCACGGGACGACCCTGGTCGAATACTTCTATCATCGGGCCAGCGAACAGAGTGGTCAGGATCGTGACTCGCCACGCGTCGAAGAGGGAACTTATCGCTATCCGGGTCCCAAGCCGCGGACGAAGGAAGCTGCCGTGCTGATGCTGGCCGACGCCGTGGAAGGGGCCGGCCGAACGCTGACCGATCCCACTCCAGCCAAGATCGAAGGCCTGGTCCACGATCTGGCCATGAAACGGCTGCTCGACGGCCAATTCGACGAGTGTGGGCTGACACTGCGCGAGCTGAAAAAGATCGAAGTCAGCTTGATCAAGTCGCTGTCAGCGATCTGCCATGGTCGGATACGCTATCCGGACCAGCAGGCGGCGGCCTTGCCGATGCGGGCATGAGCGGCAGGCGGACCCCGGGATCCTCGGGCTCACGCCGACCGAGCCGGCTGCGGGTCGACGTCAGCGACGAGCAGCAGGTGGCGGACGTCGATACGGCTCGCCTGGCAGCTGGCGTGCGCCGTGTTCTCGAGGGCGAAGGCTTACGTCGGGCCGAAGTCAGTGTCGCCGTGGTGGATAACGCTCACATCCATCAGCTCAATCGCCAGTATCTCAATCACGACTACGCCACGGATGTGCTGTCGTTCGTGCTGAGCGAGCCGGGAGAGCCGCTCGAAGGTGAGATCATCGTCAGCGCCGAGATGGCTCAGCAACGGGCCGACGAGTTCGGCTGGGACTGGCCCGACGAACTGCTCCTCTACGCCATCCACGGGACCCTCCACCTCTGCGGGCACGATGACCACGACGACACTCAGCGGCAACTGATGCGCCAGCGCGAGATGCATTATCTGGCCGGCTGGACCACCGTCCCGCCTTCCGATCGCCCGCGGGAGGGTGGCGGACCGTGAGTGCCGAGAAGACGCTAGCAATTGTGCTGCGAGTGGTGGAGTTCAGCGAGACGAGCTATGTGGTGACCTTGTTCACCGAGGATTTTGGCAAGATTGGCGCTCTGGCCAAGGGAGCTCGGCGGCGCAAGAGTCCCTTCGAGTCTGCTCTTGACCTGTTGTCGATCTGTCGCGTAGTGTTCCTCCACAAACATTCGGAGAGCCTGGACTTATTGACGGAGGCCAAGCTGGAGCGTCGGTTTCGCGCGGGAACACGCGATCTGCGAGCGCTGTATGCCGGTTTCTACGTCCTGGAACTGCTCGACCTGTTGACCGATCGACACGATCCGTCGCCCGAGCTGTTTCGCGCGGCGGTCGAGTCGGTGACGGCGTTGGACGAAGGTCGAGCGCCGCGATTATGTGCGATCTGGTGGGAATGCCAGGCGCTGAGATTGTTAGGACATTTTCCGGAGCTGGAAGCGTGTGTGGAGTGTGGTCGTTCGGTACACGAATCGGCCACCGTGGTATTTGGACTGCTGGCGGGCGGCGTGTTATGCGACGCATGCAAGCAGGGTCAGCGCCACTTGTTTCGAGTCGGCCGTCGGACGATCAACCAGTTGCAGTTAATCGCAGCCGCTTCGTCCCCGGTGGAACTGGAGATGAGTCGGCTGCTGAGTCCAGATGAAGAAAATGTTGACGGAGCGGCCGGGCGGGCTGATCCTTGGCGGACCGTGATCGGAGGCGAGTTGCGAGGCTTGATGAATCAGTATCTGGCACATCTGTTGGGCAGGAAGCCCAGGATGTATGAACACCTGAGCGGTGTGTTGACGTGATAACCGCCACGGCGGACGAAAACCGAACGTAGACGGATCGAACCACTGATGACCAGGACATGGACGTCCCAGTTTGCCGGAGCACTCGGCGTGCTCAGCTGCCTGACGCTGAGTGCCGTTCAGCTGGTCGGTTGTTCTCAGTTTCGCCAGCCGAAACCGGCGACCGACGCGGACCGCGAGTTTGCCGATCAGCTGTCGAGATCCCTGACGCCTGAGCCCGACAAGTCGGAATTCGAGAAGGCCCTCGACTGGTCGAAACAAAAAGTCGGCCTGGGCCCGAATCGATCGCTGGCCGAACAGCTGTACGCTGAATCAAAGTCGAAATACGACGCGGCCATCGATGCGAAAGGTGCCGATCGCATCGACCAGTTCCGCGACGCGGCTCGAGGTCTGGAGAAAGCCGCTGGCCGCTGGCCGAATTCCGAGCTGGAAGAGAAGGCGTTGTTTCTGGCCGGCGAGTCGTATTTCTTTGGCGAAGAATACACGAAGGCTGAGAACGCGTTTGGCGAGCTGGTGAAGAAATATCCGAACACCCACCACATCGATACTGTCGACGCTCGGCGTTTCGATATCGGCCGGTACTGGATTGAAACAGCGAAGGCTGAGGGGGCGCTGGCTCTGGCGCCCAATGTGACTCGCAAGGACCGGCCCGTCTTTGACATGTTCAATCATGGTGTCCGCGTGCTCGACCGCATTCGGCTCGATGACCCGACCGGACGACTGGCCGACGACGCGACCATGGCCGCCGGGATGGCTCACTTCGAGAAAGGGAACTACGCTCGCGCCGATGAGCTGTTTACGGACCTGCGGCATTCGTTCCCCAGCAGCGACCACCAGTTCAACGCTCATCTCTATGGGCTCAAAGCCAAGATGATGATCTACCAGGGAGCTGGCTACGACGGCGCTCCGCTGGAACAAGTCGCCGAACTGGTGCAGCAGATCAACCGCATGTTCCCGTCCGAAAGTCAGCAGCATCAGGAGTTCCTGATGCAAGTCGCCAAGGATGTGCGGCTGAATCAGGCATTGCGGGATTACGAGCGGGCTGAATACTTCGACCGCCGCAAACAATATGGCGCGGCACGCCAGTATTACGCTCGAGTCCGCGACAAATACTCGGACACGAGTCTGGCTGAAAAGTCGACCGATCGCCTGGCGAAACTGGGGGACGCGCCCAATCATCCGCCGCAGTATCTGCCGTGGCTGGTGGAGATGATGCCGTCGGCCAAAAACCCAAAACCGCTCGTCGCTCGAGCCCCCGGGACTCATCCCGAAGCCGAGACACAAACCCGGTAAACAGGCGTCTGTCAATGCGGGAAAACGAATGCCGACCTGCCAGAGCAGCGACGTCCGGGAGTCCACCGGTTGAGATCGCGGCCGGGACGATGGCCCGCCGGACTTTTCTCTGGCAGGCCATGGTCGCCATGGGATGCCTGTCAGGCTGCGCCGGTTACCGCTGGGGTAACGAAACCCTCTATCGAACCGACATCCGCACGGTCCATGTCCCCATCTTCCAGTCAGACAGTTATCGACGGTTCCTCGCCGAATGGCTGACGGAGGCGGTGATCAAAGAGATTGAGCTGACGACTCCGTACAAGGTGGTGGGGGCCGGTGAAGCTGACAGCGTGCTGATCGGTCGCATCGTCCGCGACGAGAAACAGATTGTCGCCGAAGACAAGTACGACGTTCCCCGTAACATCGACGCGAAACTCTTGGTCGAAGTCCGCTGGCAAAACAGCTCCGGTAACCTGTTCGGCAACGCCGCTATGGTCCCACTACCCGATGCCGCTCTGCAAATCGCCGAAGCGTCCACGTTTCTCCCCGAATTCGGCCAGTCCCTCACCACCGCCCAAGAAAAAGTCGTCGTCGAACTCGCCCAACATATCGTCGGCCAGATGGAAAACCCCTGGTAACCCCCCCTCCCTCTCCTCCCCATTGTGGTGCAGGCGTCCCGCCTGCCTCTGTGCCTCTGTGCCTCTGTGCCTCTGTGCCTCCGTGCCTCCGTGCCTCCGTGCCTCTCGGCGTTTCTGTATCTCGCTGTCTGCGCGAGAAACGACTCCGCGCTACTAGCCTCCCAAATCATTGAAGCGCACGAAGAATAGAGACCCCGTAGGCCGACAGCCGGTCGAGTACGAGTACCGCTGCGCTGAGTACGAAGAATCGGGCGGCGGTCGACGGAGGGGAAATCGGGGCGGCCCACCGTGGCTCACGTTTCCAGAGACTGAGCCCGAGGGAGCTTTCGAATTCGATGCGCATCCCCTACCGCAGATCCTTCTCGGTCCCAGCCAAGTCCGCAACCGTTCGCTCACCAGACTATTCACTCATTCGGCAAGCTGACCGTTCTTCTTTGGATTGCGCCGAGCCTCAAGTGTGCGATGGAGGGATGGTTCCCGGTCTGGCTTACGGTGAAACGTTTCCTGCGGATGGCGGCGTCGGAGCCGGTCGAGCGATCACCTGCTTGGGGCCAGCCAGGAAGCTCGGATACCGACTATCCCACGACAGGCCGACGTTATCGCCGACCAGAAAGAGCCGATCCGGGCCCAGCACGTAAGTCTGCTCCGAGTTCCAGGGTTCCAGCGAAGAGAAATACAGGTCGCGCCAAACCATCAGTTCATCGACCTCGAAACTTCCGCTCAGGCCGGTCAGATGCCATGGCGAGCGGGCCGTTTGTCCGTCGCTCACCGTCCCTTCCCACACCAGTCGATCGTTCCAGTACCATGCTTGGCGACCGTCGGCGACGTACCAGGCAAAGCGACCTTCCTGCCAATCGGTCAGCGGCTGCTGGGCGACTGGCCGGTTGTTGCAGCGAATCGACCATTGGCCAGCTGAGCCATCCATGCGAACTCGCCAATCCTCGTTGCTGCTGACCCACCGTACTTCCCAGCTCGCAGGTCCCTCGCCCACTCGCACACGGCCCGTCAACGCTCCGTCGAGCACTTCAAAGAGTCGTCCGCGGAACTCGACGTTGTAAGGGAGATCATCGGTGATGGGCCCCAGCGTCCAGGCCAGGTCGTCTGGAGCGATCGTTCCGCCCGTTGCTGGCGCTGTTGGAGATGTTTCCGTGGGAGGCGATTGCCAAGCGTAACCGCGGGGCAGAGTCTGCCAGCCCGAGGGATGAGCCGTTGGCTGCCACGGTGGGGCGTCCGGGCGTCGGTAGACATCGTCATGCACGAGGACCAGCGTCTGGCGGAACTGGTCCCACGTGCGGGCTGCTCGGCGGCCATCCACCCAGACGTCTCCCTGACGGAGCGTAAGGTGTTCCCCCGGGAGCCCCAAGACTCGTTTGACGACCCAGCCCGGTTCGGGAGCCGGTCCGTTGATCACCACCAACTCCCACCGTGAGATGTTCGGCGGATCGTCTGTGTGAGGCACGAGGACCACCGGGTCACCTGGCAGCACGTTGGACGTGGCAGCGCGGAGTGGCTCGGAGCCGGGAGCTCCTTCGGTACCATCGGCGCCGGCGGAACGATCCGCCGGAGTCGAAGTGTCGGCAGCCAGCTCCAGCACCGTGCGGCAGTTAGCGCAGTGCAGTGACGAGGGGAGTGTCGGGGCGCCGGCCCGTTGATTGGGTCGATCCGTGGCAGCAATCGGGAACTGGAACTGACAGGCCGGGCAGTGGATCAGCCGGTGGGGGCCCAGCAGGTGGGGCGCCATGGAGTGGCCGGCGATACGTCCGGTGCGTGTTGCGTCGGCCGGTCCGGACCGCAGGGCGACCAGGAGTCCGACCAGTGTGGCGGTCAGCATTCCGGCGAGCATCAGATGGGACCAGCTGGGACGCACGCCGCACTCCTTGGCTCAGAGCGCCAAGCGACTCAGGATGCTTCGCCCGTGTCGAGCACCGCCATGAAGGCCTTCTGCGGAATGTCGACCGAACCGATCGACTTCATCCGTTTCTTGCCTTCGCGTTGTTTGGCCCAGAGCTTGCGCTTGCGGGTGATATCGCCGCCGTAGCATTTGGCGGTGACGTTCTTGCGCATGGCGGGGACCGTTTCGCGGGCAATGACTCGGGCGCCGATGGCCGCCTGCACGGCGATCTCGAACATATGCCGGTCGATTTCCGCCTTGAGTTTCTTCACGACCGCTCGGCCTCGTCGGTCCGCATCGCGGCGGTCGCAGACGATCGACAGAGCATCAACTCGTTTGCCATGGACGAGGATATCAAGCCGGACCAGGTCAGCTTGTTCGTAGCCGCGGAGCTCGTAGTCCATCGTGCCGTAGCCCCGCGTGATGCTTTTCAGCTTGTCATGCAGGTCGTAAATCACCTCGGCCAGCGGGATGTCGTAGGTCAGCATGGCTCGAGTCGGTGACAGGTACTCGGTGCGGATGAGTGTTCCGCGGCGGTCCTGGCACAACTTCATCACCGCGCCGATGTATTCCGACGGCTGCACCAGTTTGACTCGCACGATAGGCTGCCGGATCTCTTCGATGTCGCCCGCGTCGGGGACTTCCTGGGGGCGGTGCACGATGCGGGTCTCGCCGTTGCGGAGCATGACTTCGTAGGTCACGTTCGGCGCTGTCTGGACGAGATCGAGGTTGGCTTCCTGTTCCAGCCGCTGCTGGACGATTTCCATGTGCAGCAGGCCCAGGAATCCGCAACGGAATCCGAAGCCCAATGCGTCGCTCGATTCCGGCTCGAACTCAAAGCTCGGATCGTTGATCGACAGCTTGGTCAGCGCTTCGCGCAGCTGTTCAAAGTCTTGGCCCTCGGACGGGAACATTCCGCAGTAGACCATCCGCTTGGGCGGCTGGTAGCCGGGCAGGGCTTGAACCTCAGTGTCGTTGGCCAAGGCGACAGTGTCACCGATGTGGACCATGTCGAGCGACTTGATGTTGCAGATCAGGTAGCCCACCTGACCGGCACTCAGCGTCTCGCACGATCGACGCTGAGGTGCGAACTGACCCAGCTCAATCACTTCGTGCACGGTACCGCGACGCATCATCCGGACCTTGTCGCCGCGGCGCACCGTACCATTCATCACGCGGACGTAGGTGATCGTGCCGCGGAACGTGTCGTAATGGGAATCGAACACCATCGCCTGCAACGACGCGTTCGGATCGCCCGATGGAGGCGGAATGCGTTCCACAATCGCCGGCAACAGCTGATCAATCCCCAGCCCCGTCTTGGCACTTACCCGCACCACTTCGTTGGGCTCGATTGCCAACGAATGTTCCATCTCCTGGATCACTTCGTCGGTCCGGGCGTGTGACAGGTCGATCTTGTTGACCACCGGTATGATGTACAGATCGTGCTCCATGGCCGCAAACGCGTTGGCCACCGTTTGAGCTTCCACGCCCTGAAAGGCGTCGACCAGCAGCAGGGCCCCCTCGCAGCAGTTGAGCGACCGGGAGACCTCGTACTGGAAATCGACGTGCCCCGGCGTATCGATCAGATTCAGCTCGTATTTGCGGCCCTGATAGGTGTACGACATGGTGACCGCTCGAGCTTTGATCGTGATCCCCCGCTCACGCTCCAGCTCCATGTCGTCCAGCATCTGTTCCTTCATGTTGCGCCGATCGACCGTTCCGGTCGCTTCGAGCAACCGGTCGGCCAGCGTGCTCTTGCCGTGGTCGATGTGAGCCACGATGCAGAAGTTGCGGATGTTCTGAAACGAAGAATCACTCATAAATGGTATCGCTGACGACCAGGTCGCCCCTGTTATGCGCTCCGCTGTCGATGGAATTCGTGGCGAGCAACTCCGGCGGCGCCAATGTAGCCAGCGTGAGCTCCCAGGGAAGCGAAATCAATGACCGTCTTGTCGACCAGCGTCGGGAAACACCGCCGGTGGACCTCCAGCCGAATCCGCTCCATGAACCGTTGGCCCAGCGAGGATTGGGCCCCTCCAAACGTCATCGCCCCGCCAAAGATGACCGCCGCCGGGTCAATCGTATGCATCAGGTTCACGGTACCTAACGCCAGATAACCGGCAGTCTCCATCACGATCTCAAGCGCAAATCGGTCCCCTCGATCAGCTTCCTCCGATACCATCAGCGGTGTCAAGGGCTCACCCGCCTCAACACGAGGCCCCAGCGAGCTGGTTCTGCCAGCCGCCAGGCCCTCCCGAGTCCGGGCGACCACCGCGTTGGCACTGGCATAGGCCTCCAGATGGCCCCGCTGGCCGCAGCCGCACAACCGGGCGTTGTCGTGGTAGTCGATCAGCGTATGCCCCGACTCGCTCCCGTGACTGTGCTCGCCGTCGACCGATAGATTGCCAATGATGATCCCGCCGCCAATTCCCGTCCCCAGCGTGAACATCACAATGCTGTGATATTCGGCCCCGCGGCCCACCCAGTACTCACCATAAGCCGCCGCGTTCGCGTCGTTCGCAAAGACCACCGGCTTGCCACAGGCCGCCGATAGCGTGTCCCGCATCGGAAAATGATGCCAAGCCGGGAGATTGTGCGGCTGCAGGATCATCCCCTGCCGTATGTCCATCGTCCCAGGAGTCGCCAAGCCCACCGCCGCCAGCCTGTCCGCTGATAAACCCGGAGCCGACATCAGCCGGCGCTGGACCTCCACCATCCGGCCAATCGCGTCCTGCGGACCCCGCTCCTGATGCGTCCGGATGCTGGTCCGAAACAACGTCCGACCCAGGTCGTCCACCAGACCGAATTTGATGTTCGTGCCGCCAACGTCGATCCCCAGAAACAGCGGATCTCGGGCCTCCGCCACCGGGTGTAATGATTCTGGTTCTTCCATCGAGCCAGTCCGGTCCTCTGTTCCAGCCCACTCGGTGGGCCCGCCCGCCGCCTGCTATCCCAGTGCTACCCCCGCATGTGGGGCAGGGGGAGCGCCAGATGCGAGTCGCCCAGCCCCATCACAGAATATAGGCAAACCCGTCGCGCGTGCAATTCGAGTCGTCGTCACGCCAGAGGACCCAGGTGCTGATCGCCATCAACGCAGCTAACCCCACCTGCCCCGTGACCAGCCCCAGCAAGACCCAGTGCACTACCGCCGCCGGCCGCAACAACGGTCGCCACAGCGGGATCCAGATCAGCACGGCCAGCGAAATCTCCAGCAACAGAATCAGGTGCGTCCAGAGGTTCAGCACCATCCCGAAACCGTCCAGAAAGATCCAGTCGACCAGCGGCGATTCGGCCTGGCCAATCAGCCACCAGATCCCCTCGCCGTTCCACCACACGTCCGACGTCAACTTCGACAGGGCCATGTAGCCATAAACCATCGACAGATGGACCTGCATCATCCGCACCGCCAGGCCCGTCCGCCAATCCCCCGTATCACTCCCCAAACCGCCTCGCCGAGACTGAGGACCCCACGGCCAAGCCCGACCAGGACCGATCACCAGATAGGCCATCCAGCCGGTCAGCATGTATTCAAAGACGCCCGTTACCAGCTGCAACCGGTGGACGTAGGACAATACCACCAGCCACGCCGCAGCCATCGACCAGCGGCCACCCCATCCCACACAGGCCACGGCCACCACCAGCAGACTCAAACCGTGCAACACATAGACGCCGATCGGCTGGTCGACCCAATTCCAGAACGAGAAATCAACCCCCGTCCTCAACAACGGGTCCCGCTGACGCCACTCCCGAACCGTCTCAATCGTCAGCCAGCCCGTCCCCGTAAACCAGTCGTCCAGCAGCGGCGTTAAGGCGATCAGCCAGATCAGCGCCGTGGCGGTCGTGACCACACGCATCGCCGTCGCCGTCCGCTCACGCGGCGGGCCAAACCAGAAGGCGTTCCAACACTCGCCCAACTCTCGCGACCAACTGCTATGCTGCGTTCCGCTGCCACTCATGGACGCTTCACCGCCTGGGCCGTCTGACCCACCGGAGCGTCGGTCAGTACCAGGACGCGGCCATTGTTGTCCAGCAGCGCCGTCGCACTGTAAGTCACCTCGGCGACCGCTCCACGATTCCCGCCGCCATTGCGTAGAGCCGGCTCCAACCGCTCAGATCGCACCAACACGCGGCTCGATCCGGTACGACGCATCTGACGAGCCCCGATCGATTCGGCCAGCACGGCTGCCGAGTCAGAATCCTCGCCCTGCTGGTACTCAGCCAGCCGACGAGCCAGCCGACGCAGGTAGGTCTTTTCCGCCGGCGAGTGACCCACCACCGGCCCCGATTCGACGCCGTCCGCCGCCGCGCCCGGGACCACTACCGTCAACCGATGGTCGTCATCCAGCGGCGCCCCCTGGGTCCAGTGAAACCGCAGTGCAAAAGGGATCCAGTTGAACGTCACCCCATACGGCCCGGCAACTTCCAGGACCCGCTGCTCCAGTGGCGATCCCAGCAGATTGGTCGCCAGGCCCAGTCCCACGATGGCGAAATGGAGGCACAGGCCGAGCGAAATCAGACCCCGGGCCGTCTCGCCCAGCACCGGGCCACTCCGATCCGCACCACCGACGGAACGCTTCCCCCCCTGACCCATCAGCCTGACTCCCCCCCAACCCTCGTCCACCAACGTCGAGCCGCCGAACCTAGCATAGTAGATCCACGGTCACGCCGTATCCCCGCTACCAACAAAAAACGGATCGAACGCCGGGCAATTCCAGCGGTCGATCCGTCGATATTGCAGAGTCTCGCAGGACTCTCAAGCCAACATCGCTTAGTGGGCAGCTTCAGCAGCCGGAGCTTCGGCAGCCGGAGCAGCTTCGGCAGCCGGAGCCACCGGAGCGCCACAAGCGGGTTCGGCTGCGACGCAGGTAGCGCACTCAGCCGGAGCACCACAGCTCGGTTCAGCAGCACAAGCTTCGCAAGCAGCGCACTCAGCCGGAGCGCCACAAGTCGGCTCGGCAGCGCCGCAGCAGCTCGGAGCCGCTTCGCCACAGCACTTGGCCGCACGACGAGCGTGCAGGCGAGCCAGCAGACCACCGTGGCAACGTGAACGGCCACCATGGCAATGACGAGCGAACAGGCCACCACCACAGCTCGAACCGCCGCAGCTGTCGCCACCGCAGCTCGGAGCCTCAACAGCGCCGCAGCAAGCCGCAGCACCGCTGCAACCACCGCCACAACGCTTGAACAGACCGTGGCAACGACCGGCCACCGCTTCGTCCTGACCGCCAGCCAGGGCGAAACCGAGCACTGCCAACACAATGGCAGCCCCCAAAACAAAGGTGCGATTCATGAAATCTCCTCCCCCAAAAATGAGCGTTGCTCGTTCCGAGCGCTCAACACGCCGCCGAACGACTTCAGCTCCCGGCCGACCTCGGCGGCGTTGTGTTGCCGACGGGAGCAATCTCCGTGTGGAAGATTCCGGCAAGTCACAGACTTTGCCGGTCGCGTAAATTGGATAAACCTTCCCAGGTGCGCGTAAAGTTAACACCTGGGTCGGGACTGTCAAGGAGCCTCCAGGGCTGCCTCGATTGTCCAGATTGCCTGGATATCCTAACGGAGACACGAGTTAGCGCGATTGCACCACCTGGAAGGGCTGTTTTGTGATTCTGCCGAGGGGAGTGATTTCCCCTCCCAGGGGTCGGTTGCCCTTCTAATAGATATGCAGACACGTCCAAGAAGGACGGATTTTTTCCCCTCGGAAAGTTCCGAAATTAATTCAGCGGCGGGGGGACCCCGAGGCCGACCCCCGCCCCTTTGTGGAAAAACCGGCCACGGACGCCGGTGACGAGCCGATCCGCCCCGTTAGGGTACGGTAACGTCCCACCACCAGGCCGACCGATCGGCTGGGCCCTCACTCTGGCCGATGCTAGCAAACTTGACGTTGGCCATCGGCTGGGCCTTGCGCACTTCGGCCGCGGCGTCGATCATCACGCCACCGCTGACCCCGGCGACCAGTGTCCGGCGGTCGACGTTGCGCGCGTTCACAATCGAGGGGACGGTCTCGGGAGCAGCCTGTCTGGGAATCTCGCATTGCTGCTCGTCACCCCACCACCGGACGCTCCAGTCGATCAGCCGTTCGCTGCGGGCCTGTCGAATGATGGCGGCCAGCAGGGCGAACTGGTAGACGTTTTCCAGTTCGGCGTAAATCGGGTAATGCCGGCCCAGTTCGGGGAGGTGGCGGGAAAAGTTTTCGGCGAACTTGCGGTTCAGCGGCTCGGAATCGCCTGTCGGGACCCGTTGGCCCGCCTCGGTCAGGAGCTGATTCTCGCTCAACACCTGAGCCGGATGTTCGTTCAGCTGATAAACGCGGCGATCGGTGCTGCAGCGAACCGATTGGGGCGCGAACGAGAACCACCAGCGGAGGACGTTCATCGACGCCGGTCGGGTCTTTTCCTGCCGGAGGAGGTCGAGGTAGCTGGGGACGTCCGGACCGCCATCGGCCAGACCGATCCCGATCTGTTTCATGTGGTGGTCGGCGCCCAACAGTACGTGGGCGACTCGGGAATCGGTATCCACCCCCTGAAACTCGACGTCCTGATCGCCGACGGCTTGGCGCAGCGACTTCAGCCAGTCGTCGCGGCCGCCCGGCTTGAGGGGCCGAGACTGGTATCGGGTGAGTACGGTCTGGACTTCCTGCAGACCTTCGGGGCGCGGGTTGATGGAGCAGATCCAGCGGCCGCCGCCGATCGCCACGTCGCGGAGGGCTTCGATCAGCATTTCCAGCCGAAGAGCTGGGCGACGGTGGGATTCGGTGACGACCCAGCCGCGAGACGTCCGGGCCCACGGGCTGGCCGGGCCACTGATCCAGACATCGTTCCCTTCGGCGTCGATCCAGACCCGGTCGATCCGTTCCAGTCCGGCCAATACCAGCATGTCGTCAGTCGGTGGCTCTCCCTTGTCGGCCAGTTCCTGGCAAGCGGCTTCAAGTCTTGCCAACGAGACAACTCGCATGGCACTCGGCCGTTGTGCTGAGGCTGAGCCGGAGGAGGGCAGCGCCGTGGCGGGCGGCGCCGGGGCAGGGCGGGTGCTATCGAGTTTCGGGTCGGTGGATGATCGGGCGACGGCCTGATGGGCGTCCACCAGGACACCGCCGGGAAACGATACAATAGTCCCAGTCCCTTCGCCGGTCGTTTCCCAGGATTCGGGGGCCAACGTGGTCTGAATCAGGTCGATCAGCGGCGTGAAGTCGGCGCCGACACCACCGCCGCGAGCGCCGGGGCCGGTGCCGGGGGCCGGAACGGCGGCCGACGGTCGGCTCGTGCTGGAGGCGGCAGCGGAGCTCTGTCCGGCCGGTAGTCCCGCCTGTTGGCTCAGCGCGGGAGCCGTCAGCAGGCTGAGCCAGACGCAGGTGAGCGATAAGTAGTGAAACCGGGGAACGTGCCAGCCGTGGACAACCATGACGAGTGCCTCTCTCTCGGGGGGTTGCCGACTGTCGGGCCGAAATGTGCCGTTTAACCGAATCGATGTCCTCGCTGGGGTCCGTGTTCGGTGAGGGTCAGAATCTCTGGTCCGGAATCGGTCATAAGGATCGTATGCTCGAACTGGGCCGTCAGCCGGCCGTCGCGGGTCCGCACCGTCCAGCCGTCGTGTTTGTCGAGGACGGTCAGGTGGGTCCCGGCGTTGATCATGGGCTCGATCGTGAAGCAGATCCCTGGCGGCAGTCGTTCCTGGAACGATTGGCGGTTGGGGTAATGGGGAATGGACGGATCCTGATGGAACCGGCGGCCCAGCCCGTGGCCGACATACTCCCGCACGACGCTGAAACCCATTTCGTGGGCGTGGGGGACGATGGCTCGCCCGATATCGGCCACGCGTCCGTTCGGGCGGATGGCATCGATGGCCAGGTAGAGGCAATCGAGAGCACATTGCGTGACGGCGACCGCTTCATCCGTGCATTCGCCGATCAGAAACGTCTCGGACTGGTCGCCGAACCAGCCGTCGACGATCGTGGTCAGGTCGACATTGACGATATCGCCGCTCTTGAGGACATAGTTCCCCGGAATGCCGTGGCAGACGACTTCGTTGACGCTGGTGCAGCACGACTTCGGAAAGCCCTGGTAACCCAGGCAGGCCGGGATGTGGCCATGTTCCCGCGTGTATTCGTGCACCAGCCGATCGATTTCACCGGTGGTGATCCCGGCCTGAACGAAGGGTCGGACGTAGTCCATCAGCTGCGCGTTGAACCGCCCGGCGGCCCGCATGGCATCCTGTTCGGTTGGGGTGAGCTGGAGTTTCTTGTTGCCGTGCAGCATGTACGGAGCGATCCCAAGAGGCTGGGTTCCAGACGAGTCGAATCCTGACACGGCCAAGTTTAGCACGGCGGGGCGGCGGGCGAAAGCGAAACCGGCGCGGAACCCGAGTCGGCCGTCGAGAACCGGCCCCCCGGCCGGGCCCCTTCTCCCCAGCTGCGGGCTTTGCTGGTACTGTTCTTCTGTTGTCCGCCGCCAGCCCTGGGGAGCTGGTCTGTCGAGTCGGTGCCGCTCGAACAGTCGGAACGGTCGGGCCCCGCGAAGCGGCATCGAGTGTTTGAGAGTGACGAGGTTATGCCAAAGTACAATCCGGCCACGACGGAACCGAAGTGGCAGCAATACTGGGACGCTGAGCGGACGTTTCGCGCGCCGGAGTTTCCGGCCGAGGGATCGCGTAAGCTCTACGTCCTCGATATGTTCCCCTACCCCAGCGGCGACGGTCTGCACGTGGGGCACCCGGAGGGCTACACGGCAACCGACATCGTCTGCCGAATGGCCCGCATGCGTGGCGCCAGCGTGCTGCACCCAATGGGTTTCGACTCGTTCGGGCTCCCGGCCGAAGAACACGCTATCCGGACCAACACCCCGCCACGCGTCCAGACCGAAAAAAACATCGCCAACTTTCGGCGTCAGCTGAAGATGCTGGGCTTCAGCTACGACTGGGGGCGCGAACTGGCCACGACCGACGTCGAGTACTTTCGCTGGACGCAGTGGATCTTCCTGGTCCTGTTCGACACGTGGTTCGATATCGACCGGCAGCAGGGGCGGCCGATCAGCGAATTGCCGATTCCCGCCGAAGTGTCGGCCGCTGGCGAACGGGCCGTGCGGTTGTATCAGGACGAACATCGTCTGGCGTATCAGTCGGATGCGCTCGTGAACTGGTGCCCCGCCCTGGGAACTGTGCTGGCCAACGAAGAAGTGATCGACGGTCGCAGCGAACGGGGCAATCATCCCGTCCAGCGTATCCCGCTGCGGCAATGGATGTTGCGGATCACCGCTTACGCCGATCGGCTCGAACGAGGCCTCGACCAGCTTGACTGGCCGGCGAGCATCAAGAAGCTGCAGCGAGACTGGATCGGCCGCAGCTCAGGAGCCGAGGTCGACTTCTTCCTGGGCCCGCAAGACGACTTCGCCAAGTGGCAGGCCGAGCGTGCGGCGAAGGGCTTCCCGCGTAAGGCCGACGATCGGGTGCTGCGCATCTACACCACGCGGCCCGACACACTCTTCGGCGCCACCTACATGGTCATCGCCCCCGAACATCCCCTGGTCGAACGGCTGACGACCGCCAGCCAGCGAGCGGAGGTCGAACGCTATTGCCAGCAGGCGGCCGCCAAGAGCGATCTGGAAAGGACGGAGCTGTCGAAGACCAAAACGGGCGTCTTTACCGGTTCTCACGCGATCAATCCGGTCAACGGTCGGCCGGTCCCCGTCTGGGTCGCCGACTATGTGCTGATCAGCTACGGTACCGGCGCCATCATGGCCGTCCCCGCTCACGACACCCGCGACTTCGAGTTCGCTCAGCAATTCGGCATCGACATCGTCGCCGTCGTCGATCCGGGCGACGCGCCCGATATCGACCGCGGTCAAGTCCTCAGCGGCCAGTCCGTCTTCACCTCACATGGCCGCGCCATCCACTCGGGCCCGTACGATGGTCTGCCAACGGCCGAATTTCAGCAGCGGATTGCCGCCGATCTGCAGCGGGCCGGAACGGGCCGATCCGCGGTGAACTACAAGCTGCGCGACTGGCTCTTCAGTCGCCAGCGGTTCTGGGGAGAACCGTTTCCCATCCTGCACGAACTGGACGAACGCGGCGAACCGACAGGAATGATTCGCGCGGTACCCATCGATCAGCTCCCCGTCGATTTGCCCCACCTCGATGATTTCAAACCGCACGGACGGCCCGAACCGCCGTTGGCCAAAGCGGGCGAAGAATGGCTCTATCCGGTCATCGACGGACGCCGCTATCGCCGCGAAACCAACACCATGCCTCAGTGGGCCGGCTCGTGCTGGTATTTCCTCCGCTTCATCGATCCGCGAAACCAGCAGGCCTTTGTCGATCCGGCCAAAGAGAACGCATGGATGCCGGTCGATCTCTACGTCGGCGGCGCCGAACACGCCGTACTCCACCTGCTGTACGCCCGATTCTGGCACCATGTCCTCCATGACCGTGGTTATGTTTCGCATCCCGAGCCGTTCGGCCGACTGGTGAATCAAGGAATGATCCTCGGCGAGACCGAATACACCGGCTATCAGCTGGCTGACGGTACGTGGGTCTCAGCAGCCGACGTGACGACCGGCGCCGACGGCCAGTCGCGGGAACGCGCTAGCCAACTTCCTGTCAGCGCCGTCTCGGTAGCGGCCGATGCCGTCGCCAAGCAGGGCGATCACTTCTGTTTGGCGAAGCATCCCGCAGTACGCATCGAAAGCCGCGCTCACAAGATGTCCAAGAGCCGCGGAAATGTCGTCAATCCCGACGACATCGTGCAAGAGTACGGCGCCGACACGCTCCGATTGTACGAAATGTTCATGGGACCGCTCGAAGCGCCCAAGCCGTGGAGCATGGCCAGCGTCAATGGAGTCCGCTCGTTCCTCGATCGCGTCTGGCGGATGATCGTCGATGACCGGGCCGACGACCTGCAGCTCAACCCGGCGGTCGTCGACCAGCCACCGACCGACGAACAGAATCGAGTCCTCCACAAGACTGTCAAAGCCGTAACCGCCGATCTCGAGTCGTTGAACTTCAACACGGCCATCGCTCGCATGATGGAGTTCGTCAATTACTTCACCAAACAGACTCAGCGGCCACGGCAGGCCATGGAATGGTTCGTGCTGATCCTTTCACCCTTGGCACCTCACCTGGGCGAAGAACTCTGGCAGCTGCTCGGCCATGATCGGTCGCTGGCATATGAGCCGTGGCCGGTCTTCGAGCCCCAGTGGACGGTCGACGCCGAGGTCGAAGTTCCCGTGCAGGTGAACGGCAAAGTCCGTGAGCGGGTTCGCGTGCCGGCCGACGCCGATGCGGCGTCGCTCGAACAGCTCGCCAGCCAGCTGCCGCGGATTGCCGAGCTGCTGGCCGGCAAACAACGCGTCAACACGATCGTCGTCCCCGGACGGCTGGTGAACTTCGTTGTCAAATAACCCTTCCAATGATTCATTCTGTTTCGTCCAAGATTTAATCTCGCTGTAAGGAGCCCTGCTGATGTCCGAATCGACTGTTCGACTCCGTGACCACGGTCCGCTGGTGATCGACGGCCCTGTCAAGATCCTCGACGCAGAGGGCAACGAACTGACTCAGGCTCAAGGCAAACCGGCTGTCGCCCTTTGCCGCTGCGGCCATTCCCAGAACAAGCCCTTCTGCGATGGGGCTCATAAGGCGGCCGGATTCCAGTCGGCCATCCGCGCCAACGGCTGATCAACGGTGGCATCACCAGATGGCCCCTGCAGAAAACGCTGCCGGGGCGAGCGACTTACTGGGGCGACGCTTGGGCGGGGGGCGGTTCCGCCGGTTCGGGCGAGTCGGGGGCCTTCCAGAAGATCAGCTGGACGGCGTAAATCACCGGCACGATGGCCCAGACCAGGGCGGTCAGAAGAATCCCCTGCACGAAGACGGTCACCATGATCGCCGGCACGGACCAGGTATCTTCACTGCCAAAGAAGAGCTGCGAGAAACCGACACTCAAAATGCCGCAAAACATGTCGATCGCGAAACCGATTGGGAGCATGACGGAGATCGCGACGCGGATGCCGTAGCTGGCTCGCACAGCCGAACGGAACCGAGGGTACTGTGCCAGACAGGCCGAGACGGCCATCCGGTCGACCGCGATGCACGCGGCGGCGAACAGCAGCACGGCGACCACCATCGCTGGCGCTCGCCACGGATGCTGCACGACCGTCATCCCCAGCATGAAGCTGGGGGTCGCACCGGCCGAGCAGACGACCAGCCACAGGATCACGGTCCGGAGGAGGCTCGTCGGCGTTGCGGGCCGGGACTGGCTTTCCTCAGCAGCGATCAGCGCGGTATGTTGAGGGGCCGCGTAGGGATTGTCGGACGATGGAAGCTCGATCGGGGCCATGTTCACCTGGGACTTTCTGCCCCTGACTGGAGTCAGTTCATTATGCACGGGATTGCCTGGTTCGCCACCGTCATGGATTCAATTCGCACCCCGTTCGGATCGCTTGCCGCTCTGGCCCTGCTGGCCGTCGGTTTGTCGACTGGGCCCAACCGTCCGGCGGCCGGTGCCGAATGGAATCAGTTTCGAGGACCGAACGGGGACGGCCACGCGGCCGAAGCTACCTTGCCGCTGCAATGGAGTGCTGACGGACGCGAGCCGACTCGGCAGTGGAAGGTCCGTATTCCGGGCAAGGGATGGTCGTCACCCGTGGTGCTGGGCGATGCCATTTATCTGACCACCGCCGTATCTGCCGGTTCGGCCGAAGACGAATCGACAGACGTTTCGCTTCGGCTGATCCGCGTCAATCTGCATACCGGCCGGATCGAACTGGAACGTGAGATCTTCCGGCAGGACGGCGCAACCGCTCCACCGATTCACGACAAGAACAGCCACGCCAGCCCGACGCCGATCGTGGTCGAGGACCGGATCTACGTCCATTTCGGACATCAGGGGACCGCGTGCCTTGATCTCAATGGTGAACCGATCTGGAAAAACAATCAACTCGCCTACGAACCGCAACACGGCAATGGCGGTTCACCCATTCTGGTCGACGATCTGCTGATCTTCAGTTGCGATGCGGCGAGCGATCCGTTCCTGGTGGCCCTTGATGCGTCGACCGGCCAGGTACGCTGGAAATTGCCTCGCACGGCCGAAGCGACTAAGAAGTTCTCGTTCTGCACGCCGACGCTGATCGAAGCCGACGGGCAATGGCAGGTGATTTGTCCGGGGAGCAACGTGGTGAGTGCCAACGATCCGGCGACCGGCCGCGAGCTGTGGCAGGTCCGCTACGAAGGCTATTCGGTCGTCCCCAAGCCGGTGTGGGGGGACGGCATGGTCTACGTCTGCACCGGTTTCGACTCGCCGTCGCTCCTGGCCATCCGCACGGCCGGTGCGACAGGCGACGTGACCGACACGCATGTGGCTTGGAAAGCGACTCGCGGCATCCCGCACACCCCGTCGCTCATCCTCCATGACGGACTCCTGTTCATGGTCTCCGACGACGGCATCGCTTCCTGCCTCGATGCCAAGACGGGACAGAACCTATGGCGAGAACGGCTGGGTGGGAATTTTTCCTCATCGCCCATCCTGGCCGGCGACCGCATTTACTTCTTCAGCGAAGAAGGCAAGACCTACGTCATCCGAGCAGCTCGGTCGTATGAGCTGCTGGCCGAAAATGACCTCGACGAACAGATGCTGGCCTCGTGTGCTGTGGTCGATCAGTCGTTGATCGTGCGCACCGCCGACCACTTGTATCGATTCGCCGAACCCAATGCGGACGCTGCTGAACGTCAGTGACAGGACGCGAACCTGATCGGTGAGTACCATGGCGCGTGGCAATCGTGATGCGGTGGCCAGTTCCCTGGCCGATCGGTTAGCGCGGTTCGGCAAGTCGCCGCCCGATTTGGCAGAGTCTGTCCGGCAGCTGGTGGCGCAGATACCCGCGGGCCGAGTCGCCACATATGGCCAGGTGGCTCGTTATCTGGGAGTGGTTGAGGCGAGTCGTTGGGTCGGGCAGTGGGCCGTCGATCACGACCACGGACCGGATTGCGTCTGCTATCGGCTGGTCCGCAGCGACGGAGTCCCAGGAAAGTGGATCGGAGGGACAAGCGATTCGAAGGTCGAACGCTTGACGGTCGAGCGGGTAGCGTGGTGCACTGGCCGGGGGCCTCAGCGAGTCGACCTGGAGCAGGTTCAGTGGGATCAGTTCTGCGGCCCACGACCGCTCGCTGAGCTGACCAGGTGGCAATCCGAGGTGGCGGGGCAGTTGAGCTGGGAGGCTCCTGACGGGACGGTGGACGTGGTGGCGGCCGTCGATGTCGCCTACCCGGCCCCAGGCGTGGCGCAGGCGGCGTATGTGGAGCTTGACCTGGCGACGCTGCAGCCGATTCGACGAGTGCAGGTGAAAGCGCCGGTCAGTTTTCCGTACATCACGGGACTCTTGGCGTTCCGCGAACTTCCGGTCTACACACGGCTGCTCCGTGAGGTCGATTTTGATGAGCGGCGGCCTGATGTGCTGATGGTCGATGGGAGCGGAGTGTTGCATCCTCGGCGAGCGGGCATCGCCTGCATGTTGGGTCTGCTGCTTGATCTTCCGACGATCGGCGTGACCAAGAAGCTGTTGTGCGGGGAACACGACGAGCCATCGACAGTCGCCGGGCGGCCGATGCGGCAGCAGAAGCGGCGGGTGCCGGTCAGCTGCGATGGGACCGAGCTGGGCTGGGCCGTCTGGCCGCCGACGACCTCACAGCGGCCGGTTTTCTTCTCACCTGGGCATCGGGCGTCAGTGGAATGGATTGCCGAGCTGTTGCCGCGTTGTTGGGGGAAGCGTCGGCTGCCAGAGCCGATTTACTGGGCCGATCGGCTGAGCCGCCAGCCGCGATAAGGGCGGAGCAGAACGGAACGGATAAGCCCGGCCGGGCCTTGCGGAATGCTCGACCGGAGGGGATTCTAGGTGCGAACGGGATGGAGCGGCGGGCCTCCGGGACTCGGAGCCAACGCGAGTGCTTCGCCCCGACCGCCACGGCGATGGGCATCAGCGGACCGCTCATCGTGGACGAGGGTAGGCTCAAGGAGTTGGCTGGCATGGGTGAGGTGACAGGCGGGCACTACGTGGTGACGGGCTGTGCGGGGTTTATTGCCGCGCGCGTGGCAGGCATGCTGGTGGACGCCGGCCATCGGGTAACGGGCCTGGACAATCTGAGCGACGCTTATGATCCTCAGCTGAAACGCTGGCGGCTGGAGTTGCTCGCTGGCCGCCCGGGCTTCGCCTTTCATGAACTCGACATCGCTGATCGGTCGGCCGTTGATCGTTGCTGGTCGAGCCTTGGCCGGGTCGACGGAGTGCTGAATTTGGCGGCTCGTGCCGGAGTGCGGGCCAGCGTTGAGAATCCTTGGGTCTACGTCGACACGAACATTACCGGGACCTTGAATCTGCTCGAGGCCGCCCGGCGGTCGGAAGTGGAGCGGTTCGTGCTGGCTTCGACGTCGAGCTTGTATGCTGGGTCGACGGAGCTGCCGTTTCGCGAGTCGGCGGCGTCGAATCGGCCGTTGTCGCCGTACGCGGCTACGAAGAAGGGCGCCGAGGCTCTGGCGTTCACCTACCATCATCTGTATGGCATCCATGTCTGCATCCCGCGGTATTTCACGGTCTACGGACCGATGGGGCGGCCGGACATGAGTGTCTTCCGGTTTGTGCGGCAGATTGCCGAAGGTGAGACGTTGACGGTGATGGGTGACGGCCATCAGCAGCGGGACTTCACTTACGTCGACGACATTGCGCGCGGGACGATCGCCGGGCTGAAGGTCGACGGCTATGAGATCGTGAACCTGGGGGGGAGTCGGATGGCGTCGATCCAGGACCTCATCGGGCTGATCGAGGGTCTGGTCGGCCGGAAGGCCCGCGTGGAACATCAACCTTTTCACGCGGCCGACATGCAGGCCACCTGGGCTGACAACGCGAAGGCTCAGCAGTTGCTGGGCTGGTCGCCGACCGTGTCCCTGTCGGAAGGCTTGCGTCGCACGGTCGACTGGTATCGGGAGCACCGCGATCGGATCATGACCATTGGGCTGTGAGTCGGGCTGTGAGTCGGGAGGGGAACGGCGTCGGCCAGAATTCGTTCCCTGTCCCGGTCGATTCCCTGTCGTCTGATTCGGTCGACTTGTATACACTTAGGGGTTCCCCGTGCCGGGAACCGGCCGTCGGGCGCGATACTCCCACAGAGCGAACGGGCCGGTGGATTGACAACCGGGTACCGGGGCGACGTGCGGTCGAGTTGCCGAACTAGTGAGGATGGGACACATGCTGCAAAAAAATAGTGGTCGCTGGACGTCTGCCGACTCGGCCGAGCTGTACGACGTGGAACGGTGGGGGAAGGGCTATTTCTCCGTCGGTCCCAACGGCAACCTCTGGGTCCACCCGACTCGCAACCCGCAGCTGGGACTCGACTTGAAGGACCTCGTCGACCGGCTGCAGCTCCGCGGGCTCGATCTGCCCATCCTGCTCCGTTTCAATGACATCATTCAGGACCGATTGAACGAGATCCACGCCGCTTTTCAGAAGGCGATCTCCGATCACAGCTATGGCGGTGGCTACTGCTGTGTTTTTCCGATCAAGGTGAATCAGCAGCGGCAGGTGATTCAGCAGGTGCTCGAACATGGCCGGCGGCTGGGGTTCGGCCTGGAGGCGGGGAGCAAGCCGGAGATGTTGGCGGTCGTGGCGCTGGCCGAAGGGGACACGCCCATCGTTTGCAACGGCTTCAAGGACAGCGAATTCATCGAGATGGCCCTGCTGGCTCAGAAAATTGGCCGCAACGTCATCCCGGTGGTGGAGAAGTACACCGAACTGGAGTTGATACTCAAGATTTCCGACCGGCTGGGTGTACGGCCGCGGATCGGCATGCGAGTGAAGCTGGCCGCCAAGGGAGCTGGACGGTGGCAGATGTCTGGCGGCTACCGCTCGAAGTTCGGGCTCACCATCACCGAGATCCTGCAGGCGTTTGAAGAGCTGCAGCGACGCGGGATGGGGGACTGCTTCAAGCTGCTCCACTTCCATCTGGGGAGCCAGATCACGAACATTCGCTACGTGAAGGGAGCGATGATCGAGGCGGCGCGAGTCTATGCCGATCTGCGCCGGCGGGGTGCCGGCCTGGAATTTGTCGACGTTGGCGGCGGTCTGGGTGTCGACTATGACGGATCGCAGACGAACTTTGAATCAAGCATGAATTACACGCTGCAGGAATACGCCAATGACATCGTGTATCACCTGCAGACCGTCTGCGACGACGCTGAAGTTCCCCACCCGAGCATTATCTCGGAAAGCGGCCGAGCGATCGCCGCTTATCACAGTGTGCTGGTGTTTGATGTGCTGGGGGTCAGCAATCTCGGGGGCGCTGCCGAGCCGGCTCCCATGGAGAACGACGATCTGGAACAGGCGCTGCGGACGCTGCAGTGGACGTTCGACAATCTGACCAGCAAGAACCTGCTGGAGAGCTACCACGATGCTCAGCAGGCGCTGGAGATGGCGGTGAATCTGTTCAGCAGCGGGCACTTGCCGCTGGATCAACGCTCGATGGCCGAGAACCTCTACTGGTCGATCTGCCACAAGATCAAGCGGCTGACCGAAGGCCTCGAAGAGGTCCCCGAAGAACTGCTGGGACTCGACCAGATGCTGGCCGATACGTACTTCTGCAATTTTTCGCTCTTCCAGTCGATGCCCGACAGCTGGGCGATCAAGCAGTTGTTCCCGATCATGCCCATTCATCGGCTTGATCAGCAGCCGACTCGGCCCGCCGTCCTCGGTGACATCACGTGCGATTCCGACGGCAAGATCGATCAGTTCATCGATCACCGCGATGTCCGTCGCACGCTGCCGCTCCACCAGTTCCAGCACGAACCGTACTATCTCGGAGCGTTCTTGATTGGCGCTTATCAGGAAATCCTCGGCGACATGCACAACCTGTTCGGCGATACCAACGCCGTCCATGTGACGCTCAAGGAACACGGTGTCCCGCAAGTCGAATCGATCATCAAGGGCGATACCGTGTGCGAAGTGCTGGACTACGTGCAGTTCAGCGGCGGCGAACTGCTGGAACGTCTCCAGGCCGCTGTCGAATTGGCCGTCCGTCAGGAATTGATCGATCACCGCACGGCGGGCGACTTCCTGAAATTCTACGAGCAGGGCCTGCACGGCTACACCTATCTCGAAGAAATGCGAGACGATTCGTAAACCGACTCCGGCCACAAGAGAGTTATTGGCGGTCACGCCAGTTACTTGCGGCTACGCCAATTACTTGCGGCTACGCCGGGCGCTGGCGGACCGGTGGCGAGCATAGGCCAGGGCATCTTCGTAGTGCTTCCGCAGACGGTTGAACTCGTGAGGATTCCCGCCCAGGTCCGGGTGACACTCCTCGGCCAGCCGCCGATATGCGGCACGTACGTCTTCTTCGTCACAGTCCGTGTCCAGGCCTAACGCGCGGAGAGCCGGTGGGCGAGCCTTCAGCGACCATTCGGGCTTCGCGGTGGCATATTGAGTCACCACGACCAGCGCACGCTTCAAGCTCCGCAGGTAGGCGCGAATGTCGAGCACCAGAAAGGCGTAGCCGAGCGCTGGCAAGCCAAAGGCGATCGCCAGAAAAATTACGAACCCGGTCCAGTCAGCCAAGTCCGACATGGCAGGGAAGTGTCGCCTCGGTGCTTGTCCAATGAGCACTCCCGGGCGATCGAACTTCGGACCGGCCGCCCGCGGGGCTCGGGCCATTAATATAGCCTCGGCGACCAGCCCCCCGCCATGTCAGATCAACGGGCTTCAGCCGACCACGACCAGCGAGCCGGGAGACGAGCGTCCGGGTCCAGCTCCTGAGCCGTACGCCAAGCCTCCATCGCACGATCACTCAAACCTTCCGCTTCGTACACGCAGGCTCGAGCCGACCAGACCAGCGCCGGCTCAGCCGCCTCCGCCGCCAGCCGATTCAGCTCGTCGTGAGCCCGAGCGGTCTCACCTCGAGCCGCCAGCACTGCCGCTCGCGCACAACTGGCCTCGAGGTACCGATCGGCGTCGAGCTGCCCGCTGTCGATCGCCCGATTCAACGACCCCCAGGCCCGGTCCCAGTCGGCCACACGACACGCCTCCAGCCCCTCGTCACACCATCCATCGGGCGTCTGCACCGGCACAGTCGTACCGACGCCCCGCCCACATCCGCTGACCATCGTCAAGCCGCTCATGATGCTCGCCACACTCACCAGGCTCGCAACCATCACCGCCCGCGTCCGGCCGGCTCCCATCGGACTTCGTCCCCAGGTAATTCCAGTGGCGAAGAACATCACGTACAGCCGGCTCAGAATGCGCATGATGTTCTCGACCCACGTCGTTGTCGCACGCTCAAGGACGCTCATCGCTGCGCCCTCCCAGCCGTCGCCAAAGCTCGACGTCGATCCCGTCGCTGACCGCCTCGGCTCTTCCGTCGCCGTACGCCGCCTGGACCAGACCCGGGTGCTCGCTCCGAGCCGACACAATCGCATGCTCACCCGGAGTGTCGGCAATAGCACTCCAGCTGCCGCAGTCATAGCCTGACCAGTTCGGCGGTGCGACGTGGTTGTACATCGTCGACGCGTAGCCGCCGAACGGCCAGCCGTTTGAGAAATCGGCCTCCGGCAGCCAGCTGCCCGTCGACGTGAAATGAAACGGCGACGGCTCCGGCTGGTATTTGCCGCAGGCCTGAAACATCGCTTCTCGATCCGGTAGCCGCTGACTCCGGTCGGGCATCGTCACCATGTCGGCACGAGTCGGTATCGCTTCCGACGGCCGCCGACCACTCCCCCGTGTCCGCTCGGAAAAAAACACCGTATGGGACAGTCCGTCAGTGAACTCGCCGGCCGACAGACCCTCGCCCATCGTGAACGCGCCGTTCCCCTGCACCGATAGCCCGGCGAGCCGGCCGTCGTGAGTCGATTGCAGTCGAGGCGAATTGGCTCCGGCATAGGGAGTGCCGCCGCCGAAGTTGTAGCGATAACTGTTGTCAGTCGGTCGCACCGGTCGCGATACGTCGCTCGGACACAAGAACTCGTCCTGCACCGACGTCAACGCTGAGAAACTCGCGTTGTAAGGTCGACCTCCCGACGTCATCCGCATCGACAACGGACGACTCCACTCCATGCCGTCGTATACGGCCTGCAGCTCGACGAAGGGCAACAGCGCCAGATGTACCGACCGGAATCCAGTCGTCTCGCTGACCAAACCCGACTGGCTGACGTTGCGATAGTTCGAATAAATCGACCGTACCTGACCAGCCAGCGACCAATCGGGAAGCTCACGCCCGGGAGGGAATTTCCCCCGCGCCGTTTCGTAGGTCGCCAACCCGACTCCCAGCTGTCGCAGCCGATTCAGGCAGACCGCCCGCCGCGCCGCTTCGCGCGCCGCACTCACCGCCGGCAATAACATAATCGCCAAGATGCCGACCACGGCCAGCACAACCAGCAACTCGACCAGTGTCACTCCGCGCCGGTCCGTCCGTCCCCGCTCCCAGACCACCATCCCTCGCATCACCATCCCTCTCCTCCTCCCTGCTCATTCCGCCAAATCGAAAAGGACGTACAACCTCAAGGTAGTACGTCGAATGGGTATATAGATATAGCCGGAGGAATGGTATCGGTGGGGTTCGGGAAGTCAAATGCCGGGGGTGAGAATTTTTGCGGAGCGAGTTTGGGGGGTGGGAGCGGAGCGGCTGTTGGTGTCGGTACGGCAACGCGATTTGAGTGGCGGCCGGCGAGGGATGCCGAGAATCGACCTCTGGGCGAGTCGGGGTGGTTGAGCTACAGTCGAGCGGCGGTGGTTGGCCGAGCGGTGTTGGGGCGTGGCCTTTTGCCGAGGGACGCAGATCAGTGGCTCAGTTGGCTCGTTCGCTGCGATTCTGGTTCGTGCTGTACTTGCTCTCCATGGCCGTGGTGGTCGTGGCGGGGAGCCAGTTTCGGCGATGGGCGCTGTCGGTCTACAGCACGGGTACAGCTCAGGAGCAGTGGGACGAGTGGCGTGACGACGTCCAGACCTCCCAGCAGCAGCCCCAGTCGGTCGCTCGGCGAGTCCCCCGCAGCGACGCACCGCCCGCGCTGGTCCTGATGCGCGACCACTACACCGCCTGCCTCACGATCTCCCTGGTCCTCAGCAGCGCCCTCTTCGCCACCTTCATGCTCATGATCCGCGGCAGCCTCACCTGAGGTCGCACCTACCTCCCGCACGCTGCTAGCTTACCCCGAGGTCGCACGTACCTCCGCGGAGGTCGCACGTACCTCCCGGTCGGTGCTAGCTTGGCGAGCAGGCCGCGCCGACTTCTGGCAATGCTGCCACGAAGCGGCGCAAGTTGAATTGGGGCAAGCCAAAACGTCGCGGCTGACGTTCAAATTGGTGCCCGTGGCTCAGCGTGCGTTGAGCTTCTGCGGAGCGGCGGAGGCGACCGCGGAGCTGCTAGCAGTTCGCGGAGGTAGGTGCGACCTCCGTGGAGGTAGGTGCGACCTCCGGGGTGTGGCGGGGGGGATCAGGTGGCTCGGGGGTGGGGTCAGGCGGCCGAGCTGGGGCGCCAGAATTGCCACCAGGCGGCGGGGCGTGGAGTGACCGCCGGCCAGCCCAGGCCGCGTCGGCGAAGCGCAAAGCTGGGGTTGCCCCGTCGGTCGATCTCGTTACCCCGCTCGTTCGTCAAACCGACAATCTCCCAGCCGTGTCGTGCACAGAATGTCTGCACGGCCTCCACCACGCCAAAGTTCATCGCCCGCCAATACGGCGTGTCAATGTAGTCGTGTCCGGCAATCATGCCGTCCCATCGCACCCGCGGCAACGCGGCCTCCAGATCGGCCAACGCCCCCTCGCACGTGTGATTCGCGTCGATATACACCCAGTCGAAGTACTCCGCCGGAAACGTCTGCAACATGGGGACCGAGTAACCGCGGTGAAGCGTCACGCGCCCCTCCCGGATTCCTCGCCGCAATCGCTGAGCGGTCCGAGCCATATTCGCCTGCTGCCGCGGCTCGACCACATTCGCCGTGTCCGGCTGATACCGGGCGTCTGCTTGATGTTCCCAACAGTCGATCAAATGAAGCTTTCGCGGGCGAGCATGTCGGTCAATCATCTTGGCGAACCGACCCCGCTGGACACCCACCTCCGCCACCACCGCTCCGTAAGGGAGGGCAGCCAGCATTTCCTTGCGTGTGGCGAATTGACGCATGTCTTCAAGCTCCCAATAGACGCTGACCCGAGGACCTTCTGAGCGCCGAACTGTACCGAGTCGCTCGGTCCATGGCGAGCCCAAATGGCCGGCGAGTTCCGTCCGGTGAACTGGCGATGCATTCCGCACTGCCCTGTCCCCGACACACTGCTAGCAATCTGGCATGCCGGTTCGCGAAGGCACGCTGGTTCTCGAATGGGGGGCGCGGTCCATCACGGGCCTCTGTTCGGAATCACACGGATTACACGGCGTGCCGACCACCGGGTAGCCCTCAGCAGGGCGCCGAAAGGGGGTCTTTGAGTCCGGACTGTCTGCGGACCGAGTCGGCATCTGGAACCCGGTTCGGGGTTGCGGTAAGTTCGCCAGAGGAGGAACGGCCGTCGGATTGTGCGGGGGGTGCTGATTTGAGTGTGGGTTGAGGATGGCATGACAACATTTCCACCGCGGGAGCTGGTATTGGGGACCCGCAACGCCAAGAAAGCGGGTGAGCTGCGCGAGTTGCTTGAACCGCACGGATTTCGGCTGATCACCCTGGCCGACCTCCCGGAATCGATCGAGGTCGACGAAACGGGGACCTCGTTCCAGGAGAACGCTCAACTGAAGGCCATCGAGCAGGCTCGTCACCTCGGCCGTTGGGTGTTGGGCGAGGACAGCGGGTTGAGCGTCGACGCGTTGAACGGCGCACCCGGTATCTACTCAGCCCGTTTCGCCGGACCCACGGCCAAGGACCCCGACAACAATGCGTTGTTGCTCGAGAAGCTGAGCGGCATTCCCGACGAGCGGCGGACGGCCCACTACACGTGCCACATGAGCTTGTCGGATCCTGAAGGCAAGGTCTGGATCGACACCGAGGGATATTGTTGCGGACGGATCCTGCGGACGCCGTCAGGTGCCGGGGGATTCGGCTACGATCCGCTGTTTGAGGTTCCCGAGTACCATCAGACGTTCGGGCAATTGGGGCCGGCGGTGAAGGCCATGTTGAGTCATCGGGCGCGAGCGGCCAGGCTTTTATTGCGGCAGTTGCTGTCGGCCAGCGGTCAGGCATCTTAGCGGCGACTGTTCGCCGAGCGACGGAGGTTCATCGTGTCAATTCGCCGCGTATTTTTGGGCTGGTCCCGTCCGCCGCTGGAGTCTTGTATCGAGTGGTTAGCAAACCACGCTGACGAACTGAGATCCGGTGACGCTTCGCAGCTAGAACCCACTGGCCCATTGACTCCGACGTCATCAACCTCGACATCATCAACCTCGACATCGCTGTCATCTGGGGCCGCGCGGGTTGTCGATCTGTCTCAGGTGATTGTGGTGGTGCCGGGCGGTCGCGCGGGGCGACGGTTGCGCGAGATGTTGATTCAGCTGGCAGGCTCACGCGATTGGGGGATTTTTCCGCCGCTGATCACCACGGCCGGCAATCTTCCCGAGTTGCTCTACACGCAAAAGCGACCGCTGGCCAGCAATTTGACTCAGCATCTGGCTTGGGCCGAGGTGCTGCGGACGCACGATCCGGCCGCGTTGCGACATCTGATCGCACGCTTGCCGGAAGCCGACTCGGTGACTCGCTGGTTATCGCTTGGCAAGCTGTTGGCCAACCAGCATCGAGTTCTCGCCGCGGACAGTCTGAGTTTCGACGACGTGTTGCAGCACGGTGCTACGTTGCCCGATTTTCAGGAGCATGACCGGTGGCAGGTGATGGCCGACGTCCGGCGGCGCTATTTGGAGTTGCTCGATCAGCACCAGCTTTGGGATCGCCAGACAGCGCGTCTGTTTGCAATCGACAATCAGGAGTGTCGCATCGACAAGACTCTGCTGTTGGTCGGTACGGTCGATCTCAACCGGGCCACTCGTGAAATGTTGGACCAGGTAGCCGACCGAGTCACGTGTCTGATTTTTGCCCCGGAGTCGGCAGCATCTCGGTTTGACGCTCACGGTTGTCTGGTCGCCGACGCCTGGCAGGAGGTGGAGATTCCTGTTGAGCCGCACCATCTGATGCGAGTCGAGCTGGCCACTCAGCAGGGCCAGGCAGCCGTATTCTGTCTCAGCGAGCCAGCGAGGGCTGTCGGCGGCCGTTCGGACGGGGACGTTCAGCGATCGCTGGCCGATCAATACTCGGGCGAACAGATCTCGATTGGCGTCCCCGACGAACGATTGGTGCCATCGATCGAGGGCGCCTTCGCTGCGGCCGGGCTGAGGACTCGCTATGGACCGGGGGCCAGCATCCAGCTTTCCGGGGTCTATCGACTGCTGACTTCTGTAAGGGAGTACTTGAGTCGCCAGGAGGCAGCCGCTTTTGCCAGCCTTGTGCGGCATCCCGATGTGGTCGACTGGCTAGTCTCCCAGATCGGGCCGTCGTCCCTATGGCTAGCGCAACTCGATCAATTCGTCGCCGGTATGCTCCCCGCGGAGATCAGTTCGGAGTCGGTCCGCGGTCCCGACGGTGTTTCGCCGAAAGTCATCGAATTGGTGGCCGCGATTGAACGCTGGTTGGCTCCTCTGACGGGTCTCGCTCCGGCGGCAGATGGCGAAGCTGCCCGGCTCCGTCCGCTGAAGACTCTGACGTTGAAGGCTTGGAACGAGCGTCTTGGGGGAGTGGTGGCGGCGATATTTGAAGGTCATTCGATTGATAAGCGATCAGCGTCTGGTCGGGCGTTGATGGAGCTGGCGGCCGCACTGAGCGGATTGGATGAGATTCCCGATCCGCTGCAGCCGCAGGTTACGAGCGTCGAGGCGATCGGTCTGTTGCTGGAACAGCTCGGTACGACCACGATTCCCGCCGATCCGGACCCGTCGGCCGTCGAGTTGCTGGGCTGGCTGGAGCTCCCTCTGGACGACGCTCCCGTGCTGATCGTGACCAGTGTCAACGAGACGTTGGTCCCTGAGACGATCAACGAGGATCTTTTCCTGCCAGATCGACTACGCAGAGATCTTGGTCTGGAGGACAATCGCCGTCGTTATGCTCGCGATGCCTACGCGCTAACCTTGATGCTCCATTCACGCGAACATCTCCGGCTGCTCGTCCCGCGTATGGATTCCGACGGCAATCCGCTCCTTCCCAGCCGACTGCTGATGGCTGTGCCGTTGGACGACCTTCCGGCTCGTTGCGAGTACCTGTTTGAAGAAGCGGACGACTTGCCGCGAATTGCGCCCGACGAGTTGGCGGCCGAATCGGTCGGTTTGACAGTTGTCGATTCGAGCAGACGTTTGGAGTCCACGACAGTCTCGCCGCCGTGGTACGTACCGGGGGCTCGGGCGGGCGATTTTCAGCTGACTTCCATTTCCGTAACCGATTTCCGGACCTATCTGCAGAGCCCGTACGACTACTATCTGCACGTAGTTGAACGCGTTCAGGAAGTTGAAGCCGAGTCGAACGAGCTGAACGCATTTCAGTTTGGACTCTTGGCTCATGAAGCCCTGAAGCGATTTGGAGCGAATCCGCAGCACCGAGACTTGACCAACGCTATCGAGCTGGCGGAAGTGTTGAAGATATATCTCGATCAGGCCGTTGCCGAGCAACTGGTCTATCCGACGATGCCCGCTGTTCAGCTACAGGTGCGGCAGTTGCGGCGACGGCTGGAGCGTTTCGCGATCGAGCAGGCTCGAGTGCGAAGCGAAGGTTGGGAGATTGAGTGGGTGGAGGCAAACCCCGAAACTCCGGCCCAGCTGGTGGTCGATGACGTGCCGGTGGAACTGCGTGGTCGCATCGATCGGATTGACTATCATCCTGAGCGCGAGGTCTGGCGCGTGTGGGATTACAAGACCGGCGACACAGTCAAAGACCCGGAAAAAGCTCATCGCAAGCAAGACGACTGGTGTGATCTGCAGTTGCCGTTGTACCGACACATCTGCCGCCAACTGGGAATCGAAGGACCGATCGAATTGGGATACATCTGTCTGTCGAAATCGCCGCAAGAGGAGATCTTCCGAGTCGCGGCCTGGACTGAGGAAGAACTGCGGTCGGCGGATGAGACGGCGGCTTGGGTCGTGCGTCAGATTCGCCAGGGGATATTTCCTCGGTCGGAAGGTTACAGCAGCCGAGACTGGTCGCCGAGCCATGCCATTCATTTGCACGGGGTTCTGGACTAAAGCGGACATCACATGGCCAAGGCGACGAAACCAACACAAGCAAGCTCCGGCAAGCTGCCGCCCAATCGGCTGATCCGAGCGTCGGCTGGGACCGGCAAGACGTATCAGCTGTCGACTCGGTATTTGCAGCTGCTGGCCCGCGACGCGAGTGTCGACCAGATCCTCGCCACCACGTTCACTCGCAAGGCAGCCGGCGAAATCCTGCAGCGGATCGTCCAGCGGCTGACGCGAGCGGCCAGCGATCTCGAAGCGGCTCAGGATCTGGCTTCCGCCGTCGAACGGCCCGAGTTGACCCGGGATGACTTCCGCCGGCTTCTGCGTCGCATGACGCATCAGTTGCATCGCGTCCGAGTCAGCACGTTTGACAGTTTCTTTGCCCGCTTGGCCCGCACGTTCAGCCTGGAGTTGGGGCTGTCGCCTGGCTGGCAGGTCATCAGTCCGACGGAAAGTCGTCGCCAACGCAGTCTCGACATTCAGCAGCTACTGGCCGACAAGCCAATCGAAGGGGCCGACGAACTGTTACACCTGCTCCACCCGGGCGAAGCCCGACGCGGCGTAGCGGATGAACTCGATCAGCTGATCGCATCCTACTATGAACGCTATCTCCAGGCGGCGCCCGAGGCGTGGCATGCCGAGCTCTCGGTCGCGAACGGCCAGCAGCCCTGGTCTGTCGAACACTTGAGGAAGGTGCTCGATCAACTGGCGGCAGCGGGTGCTGCGAGTCACAAGACGATTGCCAAAGCGGTCGGGACCTTCTGCGAAGCCGTGCGAGCTCAGAGCGAGGATGACCACTCCGCACTGTCATCTTGGAGCGATCTGATCGGTAAAGGCGTGGCTGTCAAAGTGATTACCGGCGGGGCGAAGTTCAGTCGCGTCGAGATTCCCGACGAAATCGCTCGGATAATCTGGCAAATCATGTCGCATGTCGGCCGAGTGATCCATCTGCAGTTGGCACGCCGAGCGAGTGCCACTGGGCAGTTGATATCTGAATATCATGCCGTGCATCACGATTTGAACGAGCTGCATCAGAGTCTTTCGTTTGCGGAGGTGGTCCATTACCTGCAGCGACCGCCGTGGGAGCATCCGCGTGACTGGTCGTATCGCCTGGATGCGAAGTTCGATCATCTGTTGTTTGATGAGTTTCAGGATACTTCATGGTCGCAGTGGTTCGTGCTGCGGCCGCTGGTGGAACACATCGTCGCTCAACCCCATTCCTGCACCATGTTGTGCGTCGGTGACGTGAAGCAGGCGATCTACGGCTGGCGAGGGGGCGACAGTCGGATTTTTAAGCAGTTCGAGTCGGGGCCGCTGCAACTCGAGCTGTCGACGCTGGACGAGAGTCGGCGATCGGCACCGGCCGTCATCGAAGCCGTAAATGACGTCTTCAGTCGTCTTCCTGAGCTGGATAAATGCGAGAACTTGCTCCCGACGATCCGTCGATTCGTGGAGAGCTTTCCGCGGCATACCACGGTTCATGCTGGCTATCAGGGACACGTAGCCCTGATCGCCGGTCCGCAGATCGCTGGGTCTTCCAGCCGATCTGCCAGTTCCACTGCTGCTAACGGCGATGACGATGCGGACGAACCGGAAAAGGATGAAGAGTTTCTGAAGTATGTGGCGGACAGGGTCGCCGGTTGGCATCGCGAGCATCCGCAGCAATCGCTGGCCGTCCTGCTGCGCACAAATAAGTTTGCCACCAAACTGGTCTACTGGCTGAAACGGCACGGGCTGGACGTCAGCGACGAAGGTCGCAGTTCGCTGATTGACGCGGCGGCTGTGCAATTGATTCTGTGCGCTCTCAGGCTGGTCGATCATCCTGGCGATTCGGCAAGTTTGTACCGGCTGGTTCATTCACCATGGGGGGCCGATCTGGGGCTGCCGCTGCCGACGGAAGGTTTGCGAGCCAATGCCATGATCGCCGACCGTCGTGTCTCGGATTTCATCATCAAGACTCGGCGAAATCTGATCGAATCGGGGTACGGCACTGTGGTGAGCCAGTGGATTGATCAGCTCAAGCCGTGGTGCACGGATCGCGACCGGCGGCGTCTCGAACGCTTCGGCGAGATTGCGTTCAGCTATGAAATCGATGCGACGCTGCGAACGACAGATTTCATCGACAGGGTACTGGATGACCAAGTTTCCGATCCGACGGCGGCGCCAATTCGTGTGATGACGATCCACGCATCGAAAGGACTGCAGTTCGATGTGGTCGTCCTGCCCGAGCTGCATTGCCGAATCGTCGGCATGACACCGAAGCTCCTGTTCGGCCCCCCCGAACCCGATTCGGCGTTCGGACGAGTGATCGGGTATCCCAAGAAGGAGTTTGTGCCCGTACTGCCTCAGCCGTTGCGGCAGATTGTCGCTCACCACTACGACGTTGTGGCCGAAGACGCACTGGCCGGCCTGTATGTCGCGATGACACGCGCGATTCACTCGCTGCAGATCATAATCCCCGCTGATCCGGTGGGGGCCGATGAACCCAAGATCTCGGCCAACCTGGCGAGCCTGGTGCGCTCGGCCGTGGCGCCGGGGACCGTGATCCAGGCCGGCGAAGTGATCTACGAAACGGGCCGCGCCGACTGGCAGGCGACTCCATCTGAACCGATCGCCACGCACGGCGTCGTCCCTCCGCTCCCTACCTTGCAGCTGGCTCCCTCTGCCAAAGGTCTGCGCGGGCTGATCAGCGAAGCTCCCTCTTCGCGAGAAGGAGGGGCTCAGGCCACGGTCGGTGAATTGCTGCAGCGAGCTCCGGCCGCGAGGTTTGAATGGGGGCAACTGGTGCATGCCTGGCTGGAATCGATTGCCTGGCTGGAAGACGGCCTCCCCGACCGCGACAAGTTGCGTTCTATCGCTCAGCGTCATCGCATCGACACCGACCTCGAAGAACGCATCGAGCGCTTCGAGCGACTTTTGAACGCGGGTCCGCTGCGCGATGTGCTGTCGCGATCTGTGTATGAGCCGTCAGCCCCGCAGGCCTTCCGAGCTTCGGTCCGCCGCGAACTCGAAAAGAACACCTGTCGGCTGGAAGTCCGCAACGAAGTGCCGATCGCCAGCGTCGACAACGATCGCCTGATCAGCGGTAACGTCGATCGCCTGGTACTGTGGCGTCACGCCGACCGCATCGTCGCCGCGGAAATCATCGACTACAAAACTGACACGGTAGCCACCGACGAACAACGCGTTGAGCGAACTCAGTTCTACGCTCCACAGCTCGACGCCTACCGCCAGGCCGTCCAGTCCATGCTGCGGTTGCCAGCCGAACGTGTCGCCACTCGACTGGTGTTCGTGGAACTCCCCAGCAACCACTAACAAAACCCCTTTGTGGTGTGGGCGTCCCGCCTGCCCTCTGCGCCCTCCTCTGCGACTCCCCCGCTGCTCTCTCTCAATGGTAAGAAGTACTGTTGTTCCGCTCCTCGCATTTCTGGCCAGGGAGATCCCCAGGCACGAGCCATGCTGCCCATAGCAGAGGCAGGCGAGACGCCCGCACCACAATTGGGAGGCAGGCGAGACGCCCGCACCACAAGGACGCAGAGGCAGGCGAGACGCCCGCACCACAAGGACGCAGAGGCAGGCGAGACGCCCGCACCACAAGGGAGGGGTGGGCGTGTCACAATCGGTGCGATCGGAACAGTCTGCCCGCGTCGTCTGGATGTGCAGTTCGGCACATAACTGGTCGATGTAAGCTGTAACGGTCAGGGAAAGTGTGACTAGGGACCGTATCACCGGCAGGCTGCGGTGAGGCTTGAGCCAGGGAGGGGACGGTTCCGAATCATTCACCACTGGCGATCCGACCCCGTGACCAGGCCGCTCCCCGACTATCTCAAACTGCACGTCGAAGATGACCTGCTCCCTCCGCTGGTCGTCGAACCGGCAGCTCCGGTACTGGACCGGGTCTTTCAGGGATTCGAGCGCGCTACCGGCTGGCAATTCATCCATGAGCATCGCGGTCAGGCTCGGACGGACGGAGGGGCTCGCGGTTTCGCCACTCGTACTGGGCAGCTGCGGTTGAAACAGATCGCCAATCCACCGCGATGTTCGGCCGACGAAATCTACGATCTGGGTACCGCGCTGGCTCAGCTGGTCGACCAATGGCAGGCTACCAGTTCACTGCTGAAACGCAACGAAGCTGAACTCGCCGCCAGTGTCCCCGTGGTGGTTTCCGTCGATGACAGCCGACATCTGGCCACACGGCTCGAGACCGTCCTGCAGGGGCTGGTCAGCGGCCTGACCGCATCGGCCGCGAGCGTTTATCTGCTGAACGAAGCGACATCCGAACTTAAGCTGCGAGCCCAATGGGGGCTCCCCGAGTTCCGCTGGACCGACCCGCCTCGGCCGTTGCGCGGAGCCGTCGCTGACCTCGAAGCGTTGACCGGGCATGCGGTCGTAATCGAAGACACCAGGCTCCTTCCGCACTGGCACATCCCCGAAGACTATCTCTCGGCCGTCTGCGTACCCGTATCGACGCCGACGGTACCCCTCGGCACGTTGTGGCTCTTTGACGCTCAGCCGCGCGACTTTTCCAGCCAGGAGACCAATCTCATCGAGATTGTCGCTGGGCGGATCGCGACCGAACTGGAGCGCGAGTCGCTGGTCCGCGATGTGCAGGAGTTGCGCCGAGCCGCTCCGGGTTTCCGTCGATCGGCGGCCGCTCGTCGAACGCCCTGTCCGGCCTGTCCTGGTTGGGAGCTGGCCGTGAGTGCCGGATGGGCCGACCGCCAGCCGCTCGACTGGGTCGACTGGCGATTGCCTCAACCTCATCAACTTTGCTTCACGATGGGGACGGCTCTGCAAGGAATCGACAGTGACGCCATGGCAGCCGGCGAAGCACGTGGGGCGGCGATGGCGACGTTGTTGCATGAGCCCGATCCGCGTCTGGCCGTGGGGCGCGTGAACGAACTGCTGTGGCACATCAGTGGCGGCGAACAGACTGCTCATCTTGCCATCGGCTCGATTGACGGCTCGACGGGCCAGCTGCTGCTGGCGACCTGCGGACTGGCCGAAGGCTATATTCTGCGTCCGCACGGATGGGAACCGACGAACGAGCCGAGCGAACCGGCTGGATCTGATCCGTCGCTGATTTATCCCAGCTCTCGACACCGACTGGAACGCGGTGACATTTTCTGTCTGTTGTGTCAGCCGCCGACCGACCCGACCAGCGAGTACGGTCCGGAAGTGGCCGAGCTGTTGCTGAGGAACACTCATCTGACGGCCCAGCAACTAGCCGATCTGTACGATCGAAAGTTCGCCAGCAAGTGGCCTATTCTGGTCATCAAACGCCAACTGGGTCTCGAGCCGTTTGCTTGATGACGTGTTGGTCGAGCGAGCCGGTTGTTCAGTCGGTCTTGAGTCGAACGGTATCGGGCAGCACGCCAGCTTCGATGCGCTGACGCTGATCGTGGGCATCAACATAGATGCCGCTCATCCAGTACGGCTGATCGCGTCGTTGTTCGATCCAGGCTTTTGCCCGATCGGGTCCCAGGACGCACAACGCTGTGGCCAGTACGTCGGCATCGATGCAGCGTGGTGCGACGGCTGAGACGGACGAGCGGGTTGTGAGGCCGAGTCCGGTGGTCGGGTCGACGATATGTCCGTACCGTCGGCCATCGAATTCGACATACTGCCAGGCGTCGCCCGAAGTCGTCACGGCCGCATGGCGGATCAGCAGCACGGCCCGCGGCGGTTGCTGCGGTTCCAGGGCTGAAAGAGCGACGGGCCAGCCTTCCGTGTCGGGCGGCGGCTCGTTGGCTCCGATGTCCCCGCCGGCGTTGATCAGGGCCCGAGTCACTCCGTGGTCGGCCAGGATGGCCAGGGCGTCGTCGACTGCCATGCCGACGGCAATGCCCCCCAGGTCGATCTTCATGTTCGGCTTGGTGAGTCGGACTCGACAGGCGGCCGCATCGAGCTCGACGGCCTGGTATCCGATGGACGCTCGGGCGGCGGCCAACCGTTCGGCCGCCGGGAATTCGTGCAGTTTGCGGGCCCGACGCCACAGCCGGGTCGCCGGCCCGACCGTCACATCGAAGGCTCCCCCCGTCTGCTCACTCCACCACTGGGCCCGCTGGAGGACTCGGCACAGGTCCGGACTGACGGAGACGTCCTCCGAATGGGGGGCTCCGGCGCTGAGCCGTGACAGTTCGCTTTCGGATCGGTAATCGGAGAGTCGGTCGTTGAGATCCGCGATCCGCTGGAAGGCGGCTTGCTGCGCTTTGTTTGCGATTTCGACGTCGGTCGCATAAAATACGAGGGTAAATTCGGTCCCCATATGGGGTTCGGTGAACTCAAACTTTTGCAGCTCAGCTTGGTCCTTGCCCTCCACGGGTCCCCAACCTACGACCCCAACCAGCAGGGCTGCGAAGAACAGGGCGTCGATAGGCGTCCAGCGACGGTGCGCGGTGCACAGAGACCGAGCGGTCGTGTAAGCTAGGTGGTTTCGTACGTTCATGAGCGATCGGTCCCCCAGCGGTGATTCGCAAGGCGTGGTGCCGAATGACGTTCTCGAGCAGCGCGATCATTCGCGTGGTCGGGATCGTGAATCGTTCTGAATGAATAGTAATGAATAGTATAGTGACCGGCGAATCGGTACGTGTCAGTTACAAGTTAAGGCAGTCAGATGCGGAATTGCAAATTGTTGTGCTGGACGGTGATCGGAATGGCTTGCGGCTGGGCTGGAGCGGCCCGAGCTGAAGAGGGTGCGGCGGCGGCTGGCCCGGTACCGTTGGCAAGTGTGGAGCGGTTGCAGGTACCCGATTCGGATGCGAAGTCCGAGGGCGAGATGAAGCCGTACACCGAGCTGATTGAGCACACCGATGCGAAGATCGATCTGGTGCCGATCCGGGGCGGGAAGTTCATGATGGGGAGCCCCGAGAGTGAAGCGAATCGGCGGCCGGACGAAGGTCCGCAGCATGAAGTCGAGATTGAACCATTCTGGATGGGCAAATTCGAAACGGGGTGGGAGGCGTACGAGGTCTGGATGTTTGACCTCGACCGTCAGCGGCGTGACTTGCGGAAGCAGCAGCCGAACGTGCGCGACAAGGCTGCTGACGAGTATCAGCTGAGCCAGCCGACACCGCCGTACACCGACATGAGCTTTGGCTGGGGCAAGAAGGGCTATCCGGCCATCTGCATGACTCAGCTGGCTGCTCGCACGTATTGCAATTGGCTGTCGATGAAGACGGGTCGTTTTTACCGGCTGCCGACGGAGGCTGAGTGGGAGTACGCTTGCCGAGCGGGGACGACGACCGCTTATTCATTTGGCGACGACCCGGCTCAGCTGGGTGACTACGGCTGGTACTACGACAACAGCGAGGAGAAGTACAACAAGGTGGGGCAGAAGAAGCCGAATCCTTGGGGGCTGTACGACATGCACGGCAATGTTTCGGAGTGGGTGCTGGATCAGTACGTGCCCGACTTCTATCAGCAGTTTGTCGGGAAGACGACTCGCAACCCGCTGGCCATCCCGACGACCGAGTACCCTCGGGTCGTGCGGGGTGGATCTTGGTATGACGACGCTGAGTCATTGCGGAGTGCGGCTCGTAAGGGTTCGACTCCGGATTGGAAGAAGCAGGACCCTCAGGTCCCGCAGAGCATGTGGTATTTCACGGACGCGACGTTCGTCGGGTTCCGCATTGTGCGTCCGTTGAATGAACCGACTGAAGAAGAGAAGAAGGCGATTTGGGATAACAGTCTGCCGGAGTTCAATCGCAAGGCGGGGCGGCGATAGGAGCGGTTTCGAACGAACGGACGGTTATTTCAGCAGAGCGGAATTGGCATTCATTTCCAAGTTCATCAGATCCCCAGGAGAAGTCGACATGGCCGAAACTCAGGTAAATCAACCGGCTGACAAGCAGAGCCGTACCACCTCACGACGCAATTTCATCAGGAATTCGTCGCTGCTGGTCGTGGGCGGAGCGGTAGCCAGTCAGCTGTCTGTCGCTCAGGCCGCTCATGCCTATGGCAGCGACGAGATCAAGATCGGTCTGATCGGCTGCGGTGGCCGCGGTACTGGCGCTGCCGGGCAAGCGATGAACACCGAAGGCCGGACCAAGCTGGTGGCGATGGCCGACGCCTTTGAGGATCAGCTGACGGCCAGCCTGCGGGGCCTGTCGAGCCATTACGGTGACAAGGTCGATGTTCCCAAGGAGCGGCAGTTCGCCGGTTTCGACGCGTATCAAAAGGTCCTCGAAACCGACTGCGACCTGGTGATTCTCGCTACGCCTCCCGGTTTCCGCCCGCTCCACTTCGAAGCGGCTGTGAAGGCTGGTAAGCACATCTTCATGGAAAAACCGGTCGCCGTCGACGCTCCGGGTGTCCGCAAGGTGCTGGAAGCGACTCGGCAGGCCAAGGAGAAGAACCTGGCCGTCGCCGTCGGTCTGCAGCGCCGTCACGAACCGGCTTATGTGGAGACGATCAAGCGTCTGCAGGATGGCGCGATCGGTGATATGATTTTTGCTCGAGCCTACTGGAATGGCGCCGGCGTGTGGGTCAAGGAACGCCAGAAGAACCAGTCGGAGATGGAATACCAGATGCGCAACTGGTACTACTTCAACTGGCTCTGCGGTGACCACATCGTCGAACAGCACATTCACAACCTCGACGTCATCAACTGGCTCAAGAACGGTTACCCCGTTTCCGCTCAGGGACAGGGTGGTCGTCAGGTCCGCGTCGGCAAGGAGTACGGTGAAATTTACGATCACCACATGATCGAATTTACCTACGCCGACGGCTTCAAGATGCTCAGCCAGTGCCGGCATATTCCGGCCTGCTGGGATAGCGTTTCGGAACACGTCCATGGGACCAAGGGGACGTCGGATATCAGCGCTGCGCTGATCCGCAATGCGGCCGGCGAACGCGTCTGGTCGTACGGCCGCGGCGGTCGCGATGGACACCAGCAAGAGCACCACGATCTGTTCGCCATCCTCCGTAAGGGTGAAATCCCCAACGAAGGCGAATGGGGCGCGCTGAGCACCATGACGGCCATCTTCGGACGCATGGCGACTTACTCGGGGCAGGAACTCTCCTGGAACGATGCCCTCAACAGCAATCTGGTGATCTCGCCCGTCGAGAAATTTCATTCGTTCTCGGACGAGCCGCCTGTGCTCCCCAACGCCGACCTGGAATACGCGATTCCACTCCCCGGCGTCGCCAAGGTCATCTGACCTGGTGTTGATCGAATGCTCGCCCACCTCTTCCTGCCAGTTCAGCAGGGAGAGGTGCCGGCGGGACTTTGACACTCGTGGCCGATGACGAACAGTCATGCGACCAGCCCCAGTCGGGCAGCAGACGGCCCATCTGAGCCGTCAGGCATTCGGTCGCTGCGAAAGAAGTTCAGCTGCGGCACGGCCCGTGCGGAGATCGTGCGGAGATGATGAGTACAGTACTTTCGGCGCGCAGCCGAGTTCTTGTCGGGCTCATCGTCGTCTGGTCGGCTTGCGCCCACATCCCGCCAGGCAGCGGACTACCGGCTGCCGAACGCCCCCAGGGTGCCGATGCTGCTGTGGCGAGTGCGGAGACCCCTGATGGTGCCGAGCCGGCTCAGCCGGAAGCATCGGGCAAGATGGTGCCGCTCAGGCCGGTCGCCATCACGGTCGCGCAAGGAGAACTGCTGGTTGCCAGCTGCTCGGGGTGGATCGACCAGATAGATCTGAGCACGCGGCAGGTCACCGCGCACTGGCAGGCTGCCCCCGCGCTGGCCGATCTGACCTGGGACCCCGCGATCCATAGACTGCTGGCCGTCGACCCGTCGTCTCGCCAGCTGATCGCCTACGCTCCGTCGAAGCCCGACACGTCCGACGACACGACGTCCGACCTGATTGGACCGACGGTGTGGCGCGAGGTGGGGCGTTACGCGACGTCCACGGATCCGGTGGCCGTTCAGGCGAGCGACGACGGGGAGTGGATTGCGGTGAGCTGTCGCTGGTCGCGGCGTGTGAATCTGTATCGGGCCGAGCGGTCGGAAGCGCACGGCGAGCCGCTGATTCGGGCGACGGGGGCGCCGCTGGATCTGACGCTGGCTCCGCACTGCATCGTCTGGCTCGGCACTCACGGCCGATTTCTGGTCGCCGATGCGTTTGGCGGTCGGCTGGCGGCCCTCGATCCGCTGGCCGGGCGAGTCACGCACACCGTGCAGATCGACGGACATAACTTGCGCGGACTGGTGCTCGACCGCCAGCGCGACGAAGTGGTGATTGCCCATCAGCGGCTCACGTCGCATCTGTCGACCACGCACGATCATGTCTTCTGGGGGAATGTGGTCGCCAATCTGCTGATGTCGGTGCGGGTCGGCGATCTGCTGGACGACAGTCATGCTTGTAACGATTACCCTCCGCTGGCCCACTGGTCGCTGCAGACATTGGGCCAGAACAAAGCGGCCGGTGGCGATCCGGCGGGTGTGGCCCTTCTGCCCGACGGCGGGCGTGTGGTTTGTCTGGCCGGAGTGGGGCAGGCGGCCATCAGTCATCGCCCGTGGGGGTTGTTCCAACGCATCGCCACCGGCCGAGGCCCGGTGGCGGTGGTCGTCGATCCCGGTCAACCTCGAGCCTATGTGGTCAATAAGTTTGACGATTCGGTGACGGTGATCGACACGTACGCTCAGCAGGTGATCGACACGGTCCGACTGCAGCCAACGATACCGTCGGAACGACTGACGGCCGAACAGCGCGGTGAGATGCTCTTCTATGACGCGCGACTTTCGCTTGACGGTTGGTACTCGTGCCACAGCTGCCATACCGATGGACACACGAACGGATTGAACAACGACAACTTCGGCGATGCACATGAAGGTGCGCCGAAACGGATTCCGTCGTTGCTGGGGACGGCTGACACAAGTCCCTGGACGTGGCGCGGGCTGCAGAGCGATCTGGGTCAGCAGATATCCAAGTCAATCGTTTCGACGATGCAGGGGCGCCGCGAGGATGCTGAGGATGCCGATCAGTTGAGCGATCTGGTGGCCTATTTGAATTCTCTGCCGCCGGCACCGGGAATTGATGCCGCGCGAGTCGAGTCGGCGTCGGTCGATATCGATCAGCAGCGGGCCGCGGGACGGGGTTTATTCGAGCGGTTGAAGTGTGCCGACTGCCACTCGGGCCCGAAGCTGACCAGCTCTCAGGTGGTCGATGTCGGGCTCAGCGACGCGGCGGGCGAGCGTCAGTTCAATCCGCCGTCGTTGCTGGGGGTCAGCCAGCGCGACCGGTGGCTGCATGACGGCCGGGCCCGGACGCTGCGGGCCGTCTTTGCCGACCACTACCATCCGGATGGCGCTACGGCGGGCCTGAATTCGGCCGACCTGGACGCCCTGGTCGCCTATCTCAGCTCCCTCTGACTGGTAATTCCCGAAGGTCCGGCAGATCCGGCACGGCAGTATCCAGATTCGCCATTTTCGCCATCTTCCTCATTTTGGCCCTCTGAGCTAGGCTGGGGAGGGTCGATAAACGAGAGCAAAAGAGGTGTTGTGTGACGAATGTGAAGCGGGTGTTGGTGACGGGCGGGGCGGGTTTTCTCGGCTCGCACCTGTGTGAGCGGCTGGTGGCGGCGGGTCACGACGTGATCTGTCTGGACAATTTCTTTACCAGCCAGAAGTCGAACGTGGCCCATTTGCTGGACCATCCGAACTTCGAGTTGATTCGGCACGACGTGACGATGCCGATCTGGCTGGAGGTGGATGAGATCTACAATCTGGCTTGTCCGGCGGCGCCGGGGCATTACCAGTACAACGCGATCAAGACGATCAAGACTTCGGTGATCGGCATGATCAACGTGTTGGGGATGGCCAAACGGTGTCGGGCTCGGGTGTTGCAGGCGTCGACCAGCGAGGTGTATGGCGACCCGGAGGTGCATCCGCAGACCGAGTCGTACCGTGGGAACGTGAATCCGATTGGTCCGCGGGCCTGTTATGACGAGGGGAAGCGGGCGGCCGAAACGTTGTGCATGGACTATCACCGGATGAACAACGTCGAGGTGAAGATCGTGCGGATCTTCAACACGTACGGGCCACGGATGCATCCGTTTGACGGCCGCGTGATCTCGAATTTTGTTCGTCAGGCGTTGAGCAATCAGGACATTACGATCTTCGGGAATGGGGATCAGACTCGATCGTTCTGTTACCGCGATGACTTGATTGACGGCATGATCCGGATGATGAACAGTCCGGCCGGGTTTGTGGGGCCGGTCAACTTGGGGAATCCTGACGAGTTCACGATTCGCGAGCTGGCGGAGCTGGTGGTGGAGATGACCGGGAGCAAATCGCGGTTGATCCAGTTGCCGTTACCGGTCGACGACCCGACTCGACGTCGTCCCGACATCACGCTGGCCAAGCAGCAACTCGGTTGGTCGCCGGGCATTCCGTTGCGTGAAGGTTTGACTCACACGATCGAGTGGTTCCGCAAGATCGACATCGAAGCCTACCGGCCGCCGACCCCGAACTATTGATCGGGGGGGCTGGCGTCAGCTAGCAATGCCATCGGCGATCGGCGGTGCAAGGTTGCAACGTCGGCTCAAGCTGCTACATTCTCACTGGCCATGGGCGCCCGTGGTCACAGAGCAGCGTTGCATCTGGCGCCAACGTTGATGGTTTCACGGTTCAATCCGCGGGAAATGCAAGTCCATCGGATTGGGTTCGGTCTTCATGACGCCCAGATCGTCATCGGCCAGGTGCAACGCCCTTCTGATACTCGTGGCGCTGGCCCCGCATCTGGGGCGCTGAGTGCCGGGGCGGGGTGGGATTTCTCTGTCGAGCCGAAATCGGCATAGCGTCGGTCGGCCGAATTGAGTATCAGACTCCTCCATGGAGCGATATTCGCCACACGCACCGACTTACCCGCGCATGCATGACCCCGACCACTCGGCGGAGGATAGACTCCCCGTGGTGATCACCGGGATCGGCATGATCACGTCGTTGGGTGGGGACCGCGAAACGGCTTGGCAGGCGATTCGCGAGGGGCGGAGCGGTGTTCGACGGCTGGAGGACGCCCCGGGCGGGTTGCGGATTGGAGCCACCGTCGACCTCTATCGCGAGAACCCGCGGGATCTGAAGGTGATTTGTTTGGCGCGGCAAGCGGCTGCGGAAGCGATTGCCGACTCGGGCCTGTGCCTCGATCAACTCGACCGTAACCGATTTGCCTGTGCGGTCAGCGGCCACATGGGTGACACTTATTGGCTCGAACGCTATCTCACCACTGGCACACCGCCGGATGACGCTCGCTGGGACCAGTTCCTCCCCAACAGCGGCTGCTGGAATCTGGCTCACCATTTTGGACTCTACGGACCTCGCATCTGCCATTCGACGGCGTGCGCCAGCGGGCTGATCGATTTCCTGTGTGCTGTGCGGTCGATCCAGACGGGGCAGTGCGACATGGCTTTGGCGGGGAGTGCCGAGGCCATTCATCCGCTGTTCGCCGCCGGCTTTCAGAGCATGCGGGTACTGGCCGATGATGACTCACCCGAGCGGGCCTGTCGGCCGTTTGATGTGAGTCGTTCCGGCTTTGTGATGGGTGAAGGCGCGGCGATGTTCGTCATCGAACGACTCGACCACGCCGTCGCTCGAGGAGCTCATATCTATGCCGAAGTGGCGGCGGGCCGCATGCTGGCCGACGCTCATCATGTCACCGGCCTGGATATGGAGAGTGACGCGCTGTCGTACTTGATTTCGGACACTCTACGTCGAGCTCATCTGACACCCCAGAACATTTCGTACATCAACGCTCATGGCACGGCGACTCAGCAGAATGACTTGCTGGAAATCAGGGGGATTCGTCGAGCGTTAGGGACCCATGCTCAGGACGTCTGTGTCAGTTCGACCAAGGCCATGCTGGGTCATCTGGTGAATGCGGCGGGGAGCGTTGAGCTGGCGATTACAGCTCTGGCGCTGCGGGACGGTTTCGCTCCGCCGACACTGAACCTCAACTCACCCGACCCGGAGTGCGATCTGGACTGCGTACCGCTGGTCGGTCGCGGCCGACCGCTGGAGCACGGCTTGAAGCTGTCGCTGGCCTTTGGCGGGCACCTGGTCGCCGTGTTGCTCCGCCGCTGGGGCCACGCCGCCGCTCAGCCGATCTTGGTCGAGCCGGCCGCCGCCGAACGCCCCATCCGCCGCGCCGCCTGACGCCCGGGAGGTCGCACGTACCTCCGCACGGTGCTAGCAGCCCGGAGGTCGCACCTACCTCTCGCACTACTTCAAGTGAGCTGCGTAAGTTGAGCTTGGGCGAGAGGTAGGTGCGACCTCCGGGGCGTTGAACTTGAACGTGGAGGTAGGTGCGACCTCCGGGTGCTAGCGGGGGGTGGCCTGGTGCTGAGTTGTCTGGAGTGTGTAGACGGCTTGGCTGGCGGTGATGAAGAGCGTCTGGTGGTCCGAGCCGCCGAAGCAGACGTTGGCCGTCCAGCGAGCGGGGACTTGGATGTGGTCGATCTTCTCGCCCTGCGGATTGAAAACGGTCACGCCATCGCCCGTCAGGTAGACGTTCCCCGACCGGTCGATCGTCATCCCGTCCGAACCCAGCTCACAGAACAGACGCTGGTTCTGCAGTGAACCGTCCGGCTGGATGTCAAACGCATACGTCTTGCCCGCTCGAATGTCGGCCACATAGAGCGTCTTGCCGTCGGGCGTGCCAATGATGCCGTTCGGCTGCTCGAGGTTATCCGCCACACGCTTCAGCTGCTTGGTCGCCGGGTCGAAGAAGTAGACTCCCTGTACCTTCAGCTCGGGCTGTTTGTGTTTCCAGTACGGGCGCTGGTAGTAGGGGTCGGTGAAATAGATCCCGCGGTCGGGACGGACCCAGAGGTCGTTGGGACCGTTGAGCCGCTGGCCTTCGAAGTCAGCGATCAGCACTTCGTGGCTCCCGTCCGGCTTGATCCGCCACAGTTCGTTCTTTTCGTCGGCACACGCCAGCAGCGTACCGTCCTGATCGAAGTAGAGACCATTGGATCGGCCGCACGGCTGCAGGAACGTCGTCAGTTTTCCGTCGGTCGACCACTTCAGAATCCGATCATTCGGCTGATCCGTAAAATAGACATTCCCTTCCGCGTCGACCGCCGGTCCTTCCGTGAACTCGTACTCCTTAGCCACCTCCACCAGTTTCGCTCCAGGAGCCGCGACAGGCGTTGGTTCGGCCGCCCGTGCGGGTTGAATCAGGGCCATCGAGAGAACTCCTGCCAGACAGGGAGTGAGCCACCAGGGATTGCCAGTCATCAGTCCAACCCGCCTTTCTCGATCAGGGTACACCATCCGGCCGCGGCGGGCTCGATTATAGCTGGCTGCGACCGGTCATGATATTGGCTAGACTGGAGTAGGAACGCGGGTCCGGTCAGGGCGTTTGCGATCCGCGGCCGAACCGCACGGGAGACCGCCCCTTTGAGTCCGACGCCCGTTACTCGCCAGAGCCTGCTGCTGAAAATTCGCGACGCGGGGGATGCGGCGGCATGGCGGCAGTTCGTCGAGATCTACTTGCCGTTGATCCATGCCTATTCGGTCCACCGAGGCCTCCAGGACGCCGACGCGGCCGACGTAGCTCAACAGGTCCTGCAGTCCGTGGCTCGAGCGATCCCCGAATTCGACTACAACTCGGCGCAAGGTTCGTTCCGCGGCTGGCTGCTGACCATCACTCGCAACCAGCTGTACGACTGGTTCCGCCGAGCGGCTCGCCAACCGGCCGGTTCGGGCGACTCCGGGGTCCAGGCGGCTCTGCACCAAGCGGCCGACGATCGATCCGAAGAGGAGCTCTGGAACCTGGAGCATCAGCGGCGGTTGTTTCAATGGGCGTCCGAACGAGCTGCAGGGGAGTTCCAGCCGACCACCTGGCAGGCGTTTTACCGGACGGCTGTGGCCGGCGAATCGGCCTCAGCCGTAGCCGACTCGCTGCAAATTTCCGTTGGGGCCGTGTACATTGCCAAGAGTCGCGTCACGGCGAGGCTGCGCGAACTGGTGCAGTCGGTTGAGAATCTATGACGGCCATCGACCCGCACAACTCGACTGACCCGTGTCCCGTCGACTCACAGCTGCGCCGAGTCCTCAGCGGACATCTGCCCGATGCCGAATTGTCGACACTGGAATCGCATCTCAGCAGCTGCGTTCGTTGTCAGCAACGGCTCGAACAGCTCGCCGGGCCGCTGACCGCCGCCCCGGATAGCTCTCGCATCACACCTTCGCTGCAACGTCTGATCGACGAAGCGGTCGAGAAACCGCCCACTGGAGGTTTTCGCAGTCCGACAGCTCGACCGACCGGCGGACTGCAGCCTCCCACCCGAGCAGCTGATACCGTCCCCATCGATAGTTCTCGCCCTCGACGTCCGCGAGCCGGCTTGCCCACGACGCTCGGTCCCTACCAGGTAACCGGCATGTTGGGTGAAGGGGGAATGGGTGTCGTCGTGGCCGCGCTCGATCCTCAATTGAACCGCCGTGTGGCCATCAAACTGCTCAAGCCCAGCATCGCCACGGCGGAGAGCCACGAGCGGTTTCTGCGCGAAGCACGGGCGGTGGCATCGGTCAAGCATCCGCATATCGTCACGATCCACGCCGTCGACATCGATCACGACATTCCCTATCTGGTGATGGAATATATCGAGGGAGAATCGCTCGCCGAATGGATTGAACGGGAGGGACCGATTCCATTCTCCAGCCTGCTGACGATCGCCCGTCAGACCGCAGCCGCTCTCCAGGCGGCCCATGACCGTGGCCTGATTCACCGTGACATCAAGCCGGCGAACATTCTGCTGGAGGGCCCCGAGCGACACGTCAAAGTCACGGACTTCGGTCTGGCTCGATCGAGCTTCGATACTTCGTTGACGTCCAGCGACGTGATTGTCGGCACACCGCAGTACATGTCACCAGAACAAGCGGCCGGCGAATCGCTCGACGCCCGCTCGGATCTGTTCAGCTTGGGCGTGGTGCTTTACGCGGCGAGCACGGGAGCGTCGCCGTTTCAGGCCACAACCGCATTGGCCACCTTGCGACGAATCAGCCAGGGCGATGTGACTCCGTTGCACCAGCGAGTCCCCGAACTGCCTCGTTGGTTCTCCGATCTCGTGGCACGCTTGATGGCCCAGTCGGCCGACGATCGCCCTCCGTCGGCTCGCCAGCTGATCGAACTGCTCGACCAGGGTCCGACCTCGTCGAGCAGTCCAACCACCGCGGCAACAGCCACACAGACCTTCAGCGACCGAGCACACCTCACAGCTCAGCATCAATCGATCGCACCGGCCGATTCGGCACGTGATGGTCGGAGAAGATTCCGATTCCTCCAGTGGTCAACCACCGGGTTGCTGGGCTTGGTGGGATTGCTGGGGCTGGTGGTCGCCGGCGGGCTCTGGTGGTTCGGATTTCTGGGGCCTGACGGCAAGACGGTCACGCCGAACGGCGGTGGCCCATCGCCACCAGCCGTAGCGCCGCAGGCCGATGGGCCGCTGGTCTTGGGTCGGACGGGCCAGTCCTTTCCGACCCTGCGAGCCGCAGTCACCGCAGCGCAAGACGGCGACGTGATTGAGGTCCACCAGCCCGGGCCGCTGATCGAATCGGGGATTCAATCGGACGGCAAGAGCCTGACGCTGCGCGGCACGGGCGAAAGCCGTACGGTGTTCCGTCCGCACGCGGAACAGTTGCCTTCGTCGCTTCCCTTCTGGACGGCCGAGGGGGGGAGTCTGACGCTGGAGAACATCGAGCTGCAATGGGCAATGCAATTGCCTCGGATTGCGGCCAGCGACGACGATGCGACAAGGGGCAATCCGATCAGCGTCACCGGCGGTCATCTCACCGTGCGCAACTGCCGAATTCTGGTCGCCCGATCGTACGGCGCCATCAGTGCCGTGCATGGAGACCTGACGGTCGAGCGATCGCAGATCTCCACCGTGTTTGGGCCGTGCATCCGCTGGGTGCCACAGGGTCCATACGAGCTGTCAGTCGCCGACACCGTTCTGGAAGGGTGGGCGGGGCTGAGTCTGGCGACCACCGGCAGCTTGGCTCGGTCCGACGCGATTCCGTTGCGATTCTCGCGCAGCACCATCGTGACTCAAAAAGGTCTGCAATTGATCTTCGTCCCCGATACCTCGGTTCGGTATGCGATGCGATCCGAGGCGAGCGTGTGGGACGTGCAGCAGCTGGTTTCAGTCGCTCCCGGCCGACCGGCATTTCCGCGGAACAATCGCGTCCGCTCGACAGACGATCTGGTTGAGCTGGTGAAATCGTTGTTGACCTGGTCGGGCCACCGGAACGTTTACACCGAGGAGGCTCAGTGGATCGCTCGCTCGCCTCTGCGGGCCGGCGCCAATCGATCCGACTTGACGATTTCCGATTGGTCGCGCTGGGTGGACCTGTGGAAGGGCCGCGAGACGGACAGCGTGCGGGCCGTCATCGAATACGCTCAGCGCTCGGTCGGTGAAGCCAGTCGACCGCGTCAGATTAACCGCATCCGGGTCACAGCCCCCGATGGGACGACGCCCACCGAGATCGATCCCTCCACGGTCGGCGTTCCGTGAGCCGAGCCCTGCTGCGATCAGCCCGACGGCGGTCAGGTATGCTGCGATCAGGGGCTGGCCGGCTGGAGCAGCACATGAGCGCCGATCATGCCACCGACAACGACATCGGGGCGCTGATCGCCGTTCATGTCGACGATGCTGATCTGGCGTCCGACGCCTGCTGCATCGTCGATTCGATGAGGGACCCAGTCGACCCCTTGGTCGGTGCGTTGCAGCCGGAACCAGTAGACCACCGGGCCGGCGTCCCACATCGGGCTTTGCTGGTGGTGCGAATAAAACGTCTTGCCGGTCACGATGTCCTGTAATCCGTCGCGGTCCATGTCGGCCAGGGCGACCGAATGGAGCTCGCTGAAGACGACGCCATGCGAGTTCTCTTCGGGGCGTTGCCCCATGATGGTATGGAGCTGAAACTCGGGACCTGAATCGCCCGGTTTCTGTTCATACCAGGCGAGCCCGAAGTCGTGGGCTGCCAGGCTGGTGATGACGTCATTGTCGCCATCGGCATCGACATCGTAAGCGTACATCTCGGCGCCGCCGTAGTCCGTGGTGAATGCCACAGCGTGGCTGGGCCAGCGTCGCGTGAGTGCCTCCGCGGCGGGCTGTTCGTACCATCCGGCGGCGTGCAGGATATCCGCGCGGCCATCGCCGTTGACATCGCCGACGCCCAGGCCGTGTCCGAACCGATCGGGGGCCGTCTTTTCGGAGACCGCATGAAACTGCCACGCTTCGAACGGCTTGGCGGGGTCGAACGTAGCGAAGCCGAACATGCCGTTCAGCGTACAGACCAGCTCGGGCCGCTCATCACCGGTCAGGTTCTCGAACCGCGGCGATTCGTTGCCGACCGACTCAAAAACCTGGTGTTTGGGCCACGGTTTGTTCCAGCCGTCGGGGCCGGGGTTTTCGTAGACGTAGGCGGGTGTACCGGGAAAGCCGACGACGAAGATGTCCGGACGCTGGTCTCCGTTGAAATCGTAGACCCAGTTGAAGAAGTTATCTGCATATCCTTCACGCGGCTGCGGCTTGGCCGGATAGATCTCGCGGGCCGTTTTCCAGTCGGGACCCGCATACCAGTACGGTCCGTAAACGACGTCGAGTTTTCCGTCGCCGTTCAAGTCACCGGCGTTGGCACCTTCTGAGTAATAGACGTCGGTCAGACGGTGGCGTTCGAACGGACGGGCGGGAGGTTCACTGTGGACGAGTTGAGGGGTGAAGCCGACCATCCAGCAGACACACAACCACTTACGCCAGCCGCCCATGGTTCCGCCCTCCAACTCAGTGCACGAAGATCAACTCAGCAACAATTCAGCGCCGTGCCGGACTCGGCACGCCTCCACGACTCGCAAGCGGACTCGTTCCGATTCGTCGCCGGTCAGCGTTCGATCGGCGGCTCGGAGTACGACGGTCAGCAGGATTCGTTTCTTCCCGGCTCCATCTTTCTTGGGATCGCGATAGGTTTCCCGATAGATCAGCGATTCCATTTCAGGGCCGGCGGCCGTGGTGACCGTCGACGACAGGTCGCTCCACCGGAGCCGTTCTTCCACGATGAAGTTCAGATCGAATTCGACAGCGGGGAAGTGGCTGAGCGGACGGGCTTGCGGAACGAGGTCGGCCAGTTCGATCAGCGGTTCCAGCTGCAGCTCGGCGACGACCGTGGCCGCACGGAGCTGGAAGTCTTTGAGTGCTGTGGCCGACAGTGTGCCGAGGACGCCGACGGTCTGGCCGTTGAGCGTCAGTTGGACGCCCTGGTCTTCGGCGTAGAACGCGTCTTCGATTGGGATGCCAACCAGCGGTGCGTGGATACCGAGGGCTCGCACGAGTCCCTGCAGGATTCCTTTGACAGCCAGAAAATCACGGCCGCTGGTCAGGCCCAGCATCCACGGTTCGGATGGGAGCTGACCGGTACGTGGCAGATAGATCTTGGCCGTCTCGAAGAGTTCAATCCACGCGTTTGAGCGCGATTGGTTCGTCAGTCGCGCTGCCAGGAGGCTGGGGATCAGCGACCGTCGGAGTCGATCGGCGCCGCGGAGCAGGGGGGTGAGTGCGTGCAGGGCCGGCGAGCTGCACCAGGGACTGTACGCGTCCGAGGTCGGCTGGTCGACAACGCTGGGGGTGAGTGCTTCATCGAATCCGCCCGCCGTCATCGCTTGCCTGACCCGCGACAGGACTCGGTCCGCTTGGGTCCTTTGCGAGGCGGTCATCGGCACGCGAGCATCTTCGGGGATCTGATCATAGCCGTGAATCCGAGCGACCTCTTCAATCAGATCGACTTCACGGGTCAGGTCGCGGCGCCACGAAGGGGCTCGCAGGGTCAGTCCTTGCGGTTGATCCTGCAGGACTTCCAGCCCCAATCGCCGGAGAATGTCGCGTACCGTATCGCGTGGCGGATCGATCCCCAAAATTCGCGGCAGCTGGGACCAGCGGAGCGTAATCTCGGGATGAATCGGTGTGGCGTGATGACCGGGGACCACGCAGTCGACCGAGCCGGCAGCCAGTTCACCGCCGGCCAGCTCCAGGATCAACTGGCAAGCACGACGGCTGGCCCAGTCGATGCCCGCCGGATCGACTCGGCGGGTGAAGCGGTACGATGACGGAGTATCGGGTCGATGGAGTCGTCGGGCGGTCGAGCGAACGGAGAGTGGATTGAAATCGGCCGCTTCGATCAGCAGATCGACCGTCGCATCTGAGACTTCGGAATCGACGCCTCCCATGACACCGGCCAGGGCCACCGCGCGCTGGCCGTCGGCGATCACGCACATCTGCGGTGACAGCGCGTAAACCTTGTGATCAATGGCCGTGAACTGTTCGTCGGGAAGGGCTCGGCGAACGATGATTCGGGATCCGCGCAGCTGGCGCAGGTCGAAGGCGTGGAGCGGTTGACCGCATTCCATCATCACGTAGTTGGTCACATCGACGACGTTGTTGATGACAGCCAAGCCAATGGTCCGCAGGCGGTTGGCGAGCCACTCGGGGCTCGGGCCGATCTTCACTCCGCGAATCACGCGAGCGATATACCGCGGACAGAGGTCGGGGCATTCAATGTCGACGCTGACCAGTTCGCTGGCCGGAGTAGCGGGCCGCGAACTTGCCGAGGCAACCGGCAGTGCCGGAGTGGGCAGACGGAGGTCCTGGCGCCACAGCGTGGCGATTTCGCGCGCGATCCCGAGATGTCCGAGGCAATCGGAACGATTGCTGGTGACCTCCAGATCGATCATCAGATCGTCGCCGACCGGCTGGCTCGATTCATGATTCAGCCCGGCCATGGCCAATCGATGAGCGACCTCATCGGGTGGCATCTTCAAATCGAGATAATCGCTCAGCCAGTTCCAGGAAACTTTCATGGGGACTTCCGCGGGGCCGCTGGCTCGGGACCGGCCAGCCCAACGACAGGCGTGCGGTCATCCGATGCGTGCTGAACCAGCTGACTAAAACTGTTGCAGAAACCGTACGTCGTTTTCGTAAAAATCGCGAATGTCGGTGATGCCGTGCCGTCGCATGCAGAGACGTTCGACGCCGAGTCCGAAGGCGAAACCAGTGACTTCATCGGGATCGTACCCAACGGCTCGCAGCACGTTCGGATCGACCATCCCGGCTCCTCCGAACTCCACCCAGCCATTGTTCCAGCTGAAGTCGGCTTCCACGCTCGGTTCCGTGAACGGGAAGAATGACGGCCGGAAACGGATATGGACATCGTGTCCGAGGTAGCTGGTGGCGAACAGTCTCAGGACGCTCTTCAAGTCGGCCATGGTGACCTGCCGGTCGATCAGCAGGCCTTCCATCTGGTGGAACATGGGATAGTGAGTCGGGTCGGCCGTATCGGGCCGGTAGACTCGTCCCAGCGAAATAATGCGAATCGGAGGTGGCGTCTGCTCCATGACGCGAATCTGCACTGTGCTGGTCTGACTTCGCAGCAGTCGGACCGGTTCTCCGTCGCTGGAGCTGGCGGCCGCTGTCGACAGGTAGAAGTTGTCGAGCGGGTCGCGAGCGGGATGTTCGAGCGGGATGTTGAGCGCCTCGAAGTTGTGCCACTCATCTTCGATCTCAGGCCCATCGGCAACGGAGAAGCCGAGCCGGCCCATGATGTCTTTGAGTTCTTCGATGGTCTGCGTGATGGGGTGGAGTCGACCCCAGCGCGGCTGAACTCCAGGGAGCGTCGGATCGAAGGTCGGGCCGGTAACGGCAGCCGACGAGCCGGCAGAGAGTCGGAGAGTGGCCTGCTGACAGGCCGACTCAACCGACTGCTTGACTTCGTTGAACCGTTTCCCGGCTGCCGGCCGCTCCTCCGTGGCCAAGCCGCCCATCAGCTTCTGCAGCTGTTTGAGCTGTCCTTGTTTGGCGCCCAGGAAGCTGACCCGCGCCTGCTCCAGCTCGGCCGTAGTCGTTGCCGCAGCGAAGGCCGCCGTGGCTTGAGCCAGGAAGTCATCCAGTTGGCCGAGCAGAACGGGGAGGGACATGGGCGGGCCACTCAGGCAGTTAGGTCACACGGCTTCCACCGGCCGCTCAAGCGGCCAGGGCATGCCGGACTTCGTTGACGATCGCCGTGAACGCTGCCGGATCGTGGATGGCCATCTCCGAAATCGACTTGCGGTCGAGTTCGATTTTGGCCTTCTTCAGCCCGTTAATAAACTGGCTGTAGCTCAGCCCGTGCTGACGGCAAGCCGCATTGATGCGGATGATCCACAGCCGACGGAAATCCCGCTTGCGGGCTCGACGGTCGCGGAACGCATACACGCCGGCTCGCAACAACGTCTCTTTCATCGTCCGCAGCAATGAGCCACGTCCGCCCCGAAAACCCTTGGTTCGCTTCACCAGGCGACGTCGCGCCTGAGTGCGTGCCGATCCCTTGCGTGTACGCATGTCTGATCTTCCTCAATTTCTGTAAATCTCTTTCGCAGACTTGGCCCCTCCCGGCGGAGGCGTTGACTTGCCCAACTGCGAATCGGCCACCCATCGGGCAGCTCGCGCTGACAATTGCTTCATGTCAGCGTCGCTCCGCCTGCCAATCAGTCGACCGTCTCACGATCGACTCCGCCGGCGGAACGTGCGGGTCGAGCCCGCTGACTACCAATCGACTGCCGACTAGTAGCTGTTTCCGGCCAGGGCGCGACGAATGTTGTCTTCCATCGACGTTTCGACAGTCTTCGTCCCGCGCAGGTTGCGCTTCCGCTTCTGGCTCATCCGAGACGCCAGGTGGCTCGTCCCGGCCTGACGGTGCTTGGCCTTGCCCGAAGCCGTCAGCCGAAAGCGTTTCTTAGTTCCCTTGTGAGTCTTAAGCTTGGGCATACGGGCACCCTGTCCCTCTGAACGACAATCTTGATGGATCGAAAGCCCCCTAGTATACGGCTCTCCCCTGAGGGCGCAAAGGGGTAAATACACCACTGATCGGTGCGGCTGTCCTTAAAATCGGCAAATTCGCCGCAGCCTGTTCAACCCGTATAAATATTCTTGAACCACCCTAGGGGCGGCGCTTGCTCTGGCTCTCAGGGGATGATTAGATAAATGGGACCGGCGAAACCGCCGGGAACTTCCATCTGGGTCGGGGAGCGGACCTGGGCGGGGTGTTCATAGCACGCACGGCTCAGGCGACTAGCCCCTCCGTCGGGGGATTGTCGTAGCCGCGCTCCAGGACGGCCGCAATGTACTCCCTATCGCGCATCGTAGACAGCCTGCGCCAGGCTCGGTCTGGCCGAAGAATTGTCACCACCCAAGAGCTGGGGCGTCTGGTCCCGGCCGACCGCGAGCGGCTGATGTCAGTCCGCTGCGACGTTGAACGGATCCCGGCTCACAGCGTCGAATTCGCCCAGCGGATGATCGACGCCGGCCTGCCGGGCACATTCTATTTCCACAGCCGAACGAACAGCTACGACCGCAGTGCGATGCTGAAGATCCAGTCGCTGGGTCACGAGGTCGGCTACCACTATGAGTGCCTGGACCGCTGCCGCGGGAACTTTGCCGCGGCCGAGGAGCTGTTTTTGAGGGAGCTGGAACGGTTCCGATCGGACGGCGTGCGCGTGTCGACCGTGTGCATGCACGGCGAACTGTGGCTGCGACGTCAGGGTTACCGGCACAACCTGGACATGATCACCCGCAATCCCGACCTGCTGGCTCGAGCGGGGCTGGAGGGGGAGGCGTTTGAGATCAGCCGTCGCTGGAACGGCGACCGGATCTCGATTGGCGACACATATTCTGTCTATCGTGAGTTGTGGCAAGGGCTGAGCGAATCCCCGACCTCGCCGCTGCCCCTGCTGTACGTCGCCCTCCATCCCCATCGCTGGCATCCGAACTCGGTCCACGCGATGCGTGAGATCTACCTGGATGTACGGCAAGCCGTTTGGAACGGGTTGTGGGGGTATCGATCATACGACACGGTGACCGACGGGCGGCATGTCGCCTCGTCCACCGGCCCTCGACCGCGTGAGGCGGCTTGATTGCACGGCCCTGCTTCGGCTAGGAAAGTAGGACGCTCCGCCGACTATCCGTGATGGTCGCCGGGAACGTCGGCCGCAGGGGGGGCATCGTCGCGTGGATTGGGGGAACGTCTTGTTGCGGGGATCGATCCGCGTGGCCTGGCTGGCCTATGCGGCTGCCCTGCTATGGCAGATCGCCGCCGTCTCGGGCTGGTTGAACCGGCTGGATGTCGCGCGCCGGTCGGTCGTCTGGTGGCGGCTGTGGGCGACGGGTTGCGCGGCCTTGGCCGTGCACACGTGGGCGGCGTTTGCGTTTGTGCATCACTGGAGTCACGCCAGTGCCGTCCAGGAAACCGCTCGACAAACCGGCCAGATGCTCGGCTGGGAGTTCGGCAATGGCATCTGGTTCAGCTACGCGCTGGTGGTCGTCTGGACGCTGGATGTCATCTGGAGTGCTCGACATCCGCTCGGTCCTCAGCTGGTTCCGACCGGCCTGCAGGCCGTAGTGCACGGCTACATATTCTTTATCGTGCTCAACGGAGTGGTGACGTTCCAGCACGGTTGGTATCGCTGGACGGGAGCCGGACTGTTGGTGATGATGGTCTGGGGAGCTTGGCAGGGGTTGCGTCACCGCCGGAGTGTTGTTTGATGAATTCCGCCGCGAACGATTTCCGGACGCTACCCGGCTGGAAGGACGCATCGCGCGCGCCCCACGTCGTCTATCTGACGGCCGGCGCGGCGGGCATGTTCTGCGGCAGTTGCATGCGAGACAACACGCTTTCCGCCGCCTTGACTCGATTAGGAGTCAACCTGCAGTTGGTGCCGACCTACACGCCGCTGCGAACCGACGAAGAAAGTGTCGCTACCAACGACGTCTTCTTTGGCGGCATCAATGTCTATTTGCAGCAGAAGTATTCCTTCTTCCGCTATTTGCCCGGTTGGACCGATCGCTGGCTCAGTCGTCCCTGGCTGCTGAATCTGGTCAGTGGACGGGGAGTGGAGATCGATCTCGATTTCCTGGGCCAGCTGACCGTTTCCATGCTGCAGGGGACCCACGGCGTGCAGCGGAAAGAAATGCGACGGCTGATCGACTGGTTGCGCCGCGACATGCCCGTCGATCTGATCAACTTCACGAATATGTTGATTGCCGGTTGTGCCCCCGAGCTGAAACGCGAGCTGGGCATGCCGCTGGTCGCCACACTGCAGGGCGACGACATCTTTGTCGAGAGTCTCCCTGAGCCGCATCGCAGCCGGGTGATGCAGCTGGTGCGGGATCTAGTGCCGTCGATCGACGCGTTTGTCGTCTTCAGTGAGTTCTATCGCGACTTCATGGCCGATTACTGGTCGATTCCGCGCGAGCGGATGCATCTGGTTCCGTTGGGAGTCGAGACGCGGGATTTTGTCGGAGTCGAGCATCGTCAGCGTCAGCCGGGGCCGTGGCGAATTGGCTATCTGGCTCGCCTGGCGCCCGAAAAAGGGCTTCACCTCGCGGTGCGAGCCTTTATTGAGCTTCGCCGCCGCTGGCCCGATCTGCCGGCCGAATTGCACGTGGCGGGTTGGAAGAGCCCCAGCCAGGAGTCGTACGTGAATCAGCTGTGGGACGAAATGTCAGCTGCCGGATGTCGCGCTCAGCTGATGTTGCACGGCGAAGTTGACCGCCAGGGGAAAGTCGACTTCCTCAGGCAGATCGATCTGTTGAGCGTTCCGACGACGTACCATGAACCGAAGGGTCTGTTTGTCGCCGAGGCGTGGGCGGCGGGCGTTCCCGTCGTGCAGCCGGCTCATGGAGCATTCCCCGAGCTGATTCAGGCCACCGGGGGAGGACGTCTGGTGAAGCCCGATGATCCGCAGGCGTTGGCCGAGATGTGGGCCGAACTGTTCCGTCAACCCGAACAGCTGCTGGAGATGGGCCAACGCGGGAGACACGGTGTCACCGAACGACTCTCCGCCACCGCCGCCGCTCAAGCCACCTGGGACGTCTACCGCCAGCTCATTCGCCCCACCTGACGCCCATTGTGGTGCGGCCGTCCCGGCTGCCAGGATTGTGGTGCGGCCGTCCCGGCTGCCAGGATTGTGGTGCAGCCGTCCCGGTTGCCAGGATTGTGGTGCGGCCGTCCCGGCTGCCAGGATTGTGGTGCGGCCGTCCCGGCTGCCAGGATTGTGGTGCGGCCGTCCCGGCTGCCTCTGCGTGCTCACAATTGTGGTGCGGCCGTCCCGGCTGCCTCTGCGCACTCCCTCTGCCTCTACGTCCTTGACCTTCTCGCCATTTCTCGTTTCTCTTCCCACCAGCTGAAGCTCGGCAGCAGCCAAGTGGTGCCGCCGCCGAGATTTTCCGGCCAGGAGGAGCTCAGGCTAAGCTGCTGAGACCAGGCAGGCGAGACGCCCGCACCACAATTCGCAGGCAGGCGAGACGCCCGCACCACAACTTGACGGCAGGCGAGACGCCCGCACCGCAACTTGACGGCAGGCGAGACGCCCGCACCACAATTCGCAGGCAGGCGAGACGCCCGCACCACAATTGGACGGCAGGCGGGCGTGGGTGGTGTTACTTGGGCGACATCACGGCCATGATCCGCTTGCCCTGCTGCATGGGCGGAGTCTCGACCTTGCCGTATTCGGCCAGCAGTTCGAGCACTTCGTTCATCACGCGTCGACCTTCTTCGACGTGGACGATTTCCCGGCCGCGAAAGACGACCGAGACCTGGACCTTGTCCTTGTCTTTCAGGAACGTCTGAGCCTGTTTGACCTTGAACTCGATGTCGTGCTGGCCCGTCTTGGGCCGCAGGCGGATTTCCTTGGTCTTCGTCTGGTGCGTGTGGCCTTTGTGATGCTTCTTGTTCTGTTGGTATTTGTACTTGCCGTAGTCCATGATCCGGCACACGGGAGGTTTCTCCGTCGGAGCTACCTCCACCAGATCGAGACCGGCTTCCCGCGCAAGCGTCAACGCCTGCTCGGTCGGGATGGTCCCCAATTGTTGTCCTTCTTGAGATATGACAAAAACCGGTGAGATACGGATCTGTTCGTTGATCCTGGCCTGCTGCTGGCGATCGATGGCGATTCCCTTTCTATGTGTACCCCGAATAAATAAACCCAGACCGTCCTGGTGGTCGCACCCGGTTCCCGACATGGGGGACCTTGAGCGACGCCGGCACAGACCGCGAACCGACCTCGCGCGACCCCGCGGACGCTGACCCCACAAGTATCCATCACGGTCTCCCCGCGAGTCAACTCAGTTTGCCCGGTCCTCGCGAGAATGACGCCCGTTTTTACTACCTGTGGGTGGTTGAGTTCCTGCCGATTCGGCTCAATATTCGGCCGCCGTCTTCCGGTCGCTCAGTGCCGGCCCGCCTGAAAACGTCTGCCGGACTCGACGCTCAGCCACTTCCGTGCGGAGCCGTTCGATAGCTTCGGGCAGCGGCATGGCACCCAGGTCGCCGTCGATTCGATCGCGGAGCGACACGGTTCCCTGTTCGGCGTCGCGCGGTCCCACGACGATCATGTAGGGGATCAGTTCGAGCTGAGCGTCGCGGATCTTCGCTCCCAGCTTTTCCGCTCGGTAATCGCCCTGCACGCGGAAGCCGGCCTGGCGGAGCTGGTGTTCGACTTGCCGACCGTACTCTTCCGATTTCTCGCTGACCGTGACGATGCGAGCCTGTTCGGGGGCCAGCCACAGCGGGAAGGCACCGGCGAAATGCTCGATCAGCACACCCATGAACCGTTCCATGGATCCCAGCGGAGCGCGGTGGATCATCACGGGTCGGTGAGCATGGTTGTCGGCGCCGATGTACTCCAGATCAAACCGCTCGGCACTCGGCAGGTTGTAGTCCAGCTGGACGGTACCCAGCTGCCATTCTCGCCCCAGGCAGTCGGTGACGACGAAGTCGGCCTTAGGTCCGTAAAAAGCCGCCTCGCCCGGCTCGCCGGTGGCTTCGATCCCGAGCGATTTGCAGACTCGCTGCAGAGCCTCTTCGGCTCGGTTCCAGCCCTCGATCGAGCCGACATATTTTTCGCTCGACGGGTCACGGAAACCCAATCTCACGCGGTACTGGTTCAGGCCGAGCGACTTAAGGACGAACTGAGTCATCTCGAGGCAGGCCTGGAATTCCTGTTCGACCTGATCTTCGGTGCAGAAAATATGGGCATCGTCCTGAGTGAAACCGCGGACGCGAGTCATCCCGGATAGCTCGCCCGATTTTTCGTACCGATAGACGGTGCCGAATTCGGCCAGCCGGATCGGCAGGTCGCGATAGCTCCGTGGCTTGGACTTGTAAATCATCACGTGGTGCGGGCAGTTCATCGGCTTGAGGATGTACTGCTCGTCGTCTTCCATCGTGATCGGCCGGAACATGCTGTCCGAGTAATACGGGTAGTGACCGGAGATCTTGTAGAGGTCGACTTTGCCGATATTCGGAGTGTAGACGGCTTGATAGCCGCGTTCTTCCAGCAGTCCGCGGACGAAGTTCTCCAGCAGATTGCGGACGACGGCCCCTTTGGGGAGCCACAGGATCAGCCCGGCGCCGACGGTCGAGTTGATGGTGAAGAGTTCGAGCTGTTTGCCGAGGACGCGGTGGTCGCGACGTTTGGCCTCTTCCAACCGCTGCAGGTGCTGTTCGAGCTCCGCCTTGTCGAAGAACGCGGTGCCGTAGAGCCGCTGGAGCTGCGGGCGGTTCGCGTCCCCTTTCCAGTAAGCGCCGGCGACCGACAGGACCTTGTACGCGCCGATCGCCTTGGGGCTGGGGATGTGCGGTCCGCGGCACAGGTCGACGAATTCGCCCTGGCGGTAGAACGACAGGGAGGTCTGATCGGCCAGCCCCGTCTCGATGTGCTCGACCTTGTACGGCTGCTTCAGCTGCTGGCAGACCGCCAGCGCCTCGGTTCGGCTCTGTTCAACTCGTTCAAACGGCTCGTCCAGGGAGATGATCTTGGCCATTTCTTTTTCGATGGCCGGGAAGTCTTCTTCGGTCAGCGGTCGGGGGAGGTCAAAGTCGTAATAGAATCCCCCCTCAATGGTTGGGCCGAAAGCCAGTTTGACGTCGGGGAAGAGTCGCATGACGGCTCGAGCCATGACGTGGGCGCAGCTGTGTCGGAGCGGGCCGAGGCTTTCGGCGTCCTTTTTGGTCAGGATCCGCAGCCGGACGCGTCCATCGGCGGGGAGCTGGGTATCGAGTCCGGTGATGTGGCCATCGACTTCCACTGCCAGGGCGGCCTTAGCCAGTCCCGGCCCTATCGCGGCGGCCACGTCGCGGCCGCTGATCGGATGGTCAAAGGATTTTTCGGTTCCGTCGGGGAGCAGGACTGTCAGCATATTCGGGTCGGCCACATCTGGAGGGAGGGACCAGGTGCTCCACGCCAACCGGCTGGCGATGAGCGACGAACTGGGCAGTATAGAGGATGGGCCGCCCGGCGAAAAAGACGACCTGCCGACCGGAGGGTGGCGGCCATCCGTCCTTGACGCCGAATGCCCGACATATCAGATTGGTAGTTTCGCGGTCGGGTTCGCTTCCCGGCCGCGTCAAATCGTTCCCGTTCGGGCCCCTTGGCGTCAGCCAGAGGCCGCAGCGGGAATCGGTTCCGCGGGCGATTAGCTCAGATGGTTAGAGTGCTTGCTTGACATGCAAGAGGTCACTGGTTCGAGTCCAGTATCGCCCACTCGCTGAAAGTTCTTGCCGAATCTAGTGTTTTCGATACCTGCCGGCGTGCGGCAGAGCGGCGTATTTCGAGCCAGCAAACGAGTAATTACTCGTTTACCCTCGGGAGGGCTGCTTGATGCCGCGTTCTTTGTCTCTGCCCCGTTACCGACTTCGCAAGGCCAGCGGGCTCAGTTAAACACTGCCGGCACGTCTGTCGCCGCGATGCTTCCATCCGGCCGGTCATGGCGGGGCATTTTGCTCGGCTGTTCCCTGTCGCCGCTGATGGTTGGCCGGGGCTGGAGATCGTTACTATCCGCGACGTAGAAATCGACTCCGATACGATCCGCCAATCGCTAGTGCCATTACCGACCAGACGACCACACTGCTCGGCTCGGGGATAGTCAGATGGGGACGCACAAGCGCCGAACCGACGATTGAATCAGTACTGGTTGAGGTGAACTGGTTAGCACGATTGAAACCAAAGGCAGCCAACAGTTGATCTCTACGGGAATGGGACAGGAAGCGCGGAGCCAGTCCCGCATGCGAAAGAAGACAGAAAGGACCACCACTCGTGACAAGCGGTCGTCTTCCGGCGGCATTTGTGGGCATCGCAGGCTGACAGTCCGTAAGTTCCGTCTCACGGCGAGTGGTCGAGCCCCGTTTCGCCTTCCCGTCACCGTCGCCGTCCGTCGCTTCGCCCGAACGCCGCAGGTCCCCCACAGTCTGTGGGCGAGCCGAACGACAACGATTTCAGAATCGACCTCGCCGAGCCCGCGACTGTGGCGGGGCCAGAGGCAGGGCGAGTGACGACGGTCGACGGAGGGAAGGGGAAATCGGGGCGGCCCCCCGTGCCATACCTTTCCAGAGCCCGAGCCTGACAGAGCGCCCCGTCTCTAAAGCAATCGCCACTCAACGGGTACTGAACACGTGTTCATTCAAATTCACCTACAGATTCTGCCGAAGAGCCAAAAAACCTTGTTCCGGCCGGCCACTGCCCCGATAATCGCCGGAGGGTTCTCGAATACGCAGATTGAGTTGTTCTTCGGTTTCAGATGCAATGCTCGCCATAGCAGTCCTTGAGGACGACCCGCGACGTATCGAGGCCACGCGAACAGATTTGCGACGGCACAATGAATGTAAATTCTCTGTGCTCATCACAGGGGACATTTTTGTCGTTTTCATGCTCATTTCTTCAGGACAACGAGCAGCCGTCAATGAATAACCCAGAAAACCCGGCATTCGCATTTCCGTTCGTGTTCATAGCTGGCTGCGCATTAATGTACTCACCGCATCGATCGTCTCGATTCGCCGGATTGTCGCTCTCTATCGCCGGACTTGCTGGAACAAGTGCGATGGGGCCGGGAGACGATGGGATTGTTGGTTCGATCGTGCTGTTGGTGGCCGGATTTATCGTGTGCTTATCGATCAGCGTCTACATGCACACCAAGCGGCGAAGTACCCCGAAGGACGGAGAAACGGTACCGTGCCCGCAATGTGGTCGCCCGAACGGCGCCAAAGCTCCGATCTGCCCTCGCTGTAACACTCGTTTGATTGTTGGATGACTGAAGTGCGAGCTGCTGGCCGACCGACACGCTCGTGCTGTCAACTGGACCGGCCGACGGCGAGGTTGGTGAAGTCGTCGATCACTTAAGGCATCCATAAGCCGGCGTCGTTCGGCGGGGCATCGATCTGGGCCCGCGTCTTTGCAGGCCCGTCACCGTGCACTCTATCCCCGTCGAGAGAGGTTTTCGGCCGCGGAGATCGTGCTCAGCGGGGAGAGGGAGCGCGAGCTATCGGTGGTATCTGTGGTCGAACGCATGGTATGAGTCCGGCGGCGAAGATCTTTGCTCTTGGGCTGGGCCGTTGCTGGAATGGTCAGGGTGCTCGGCCAATTGCGGAGGAATACTCAATGTCTATCGATTCGGCCCTCGACAAAATGACGCTTGCCGACCAGCTCGAAGCAATGGAGATGCTGTGGGCTGACATTTCCAGATCGCCCGACAAAGTTCCGTCGCCAGGTTGGCATGGCGAAGTACTTGCGGAGCGCCGTCGATTGGTGGAACAGGGGAAGCTGAATTCTCTAGACTGGGAGGTAGCCATCGCCGAACTGAGGAAAGAAGTTCGTGGAAATCCGGATTCTTGAAACAGCCAAAGAAGACTTGCGCCGTGGCTGGATCGAGAGCGATCCGAAATGTCCGTGGTAGGAACCTCCCAAATCTTTGCATCGCGCGAAGGATATCGACCCCGTAGGCCGACAGCCGGTCGAGTACGAGTACCGCTTTGCTGAGTACGAGTACTGCTGCGCTGAGTACGAGGAATCGGCCGACGGAGCTTCCGGATTCAATCCGCGTCCCCTGCCACATACCCCCCCTGGTCCCAGCCACGTCCGTCACCATTCACTCCCAAGACAATCCGCTCAGTCGACAAACTGACCGCTCTCCTTGGGGTTGCGGCCGATCGTAGCGAGGCCGCGCTAGGGTATCCCCGGTATCGGTGGCATTATCCCCCCCAAGTCGGCGATATTCGGGGGGCCAAGCTTTTCCCGAGGGGCTCGCCGTGGCTAGAATGGTAAGCCTTATGCAGGTAATTCAGTAGTAAAAAGTCGTCTTTGCCAATCGGCAGTTTCAGTTGGTGTTCACAGGAGCATTTTGTGACCGTTTATCGATTCATCGCTGTTTTGTTGGCTTGTGTCGTCTCAGTTGCCGCTCAGGGCGCCGAAGTCGTCAACGTGCTGAACTACGTACGAGCCGAGTCGGACATGCAGTTCAAGGGCTACGCGGCCAAGGCTGGTGGAGTGGGCAAGCTGGCTCATTCTCGCGAGGTCTACTCGGTCGAGAACCAGACGACGATCCGCGGCAACCGCGACACGCTGTACTCGTTCGGCGTCTATGACTTGGCGGCCGGTCCGGTAACGATCATCAAGCCGGAATCGCCGGACCGGTTTCAGTCGCTGCTGGTGATTGACCAGGACGAGTACAATCCGGTGTTGAAGAACGGTGCCGGAGAAGTGACGTTGTCGATCGACAACGTCGGAACTCGGTACGTGATGGTTCTGTTCCGCACGTTCGGCGATCCGAACAACCCCGCCGACATGAAGAAGGCTCATGCACTGCAGGACGCCATTCAAGTCAAACAGGCCGCACCAGGCAAGCTCGAATTGCCGGACTGGGACGAGAAGTCATTGGTCGAGACGCGGAAGGTTCTCAACGAGCTCTCCGCCAAGCTCGACGGGGTACCCAAGGCCTTCGGGGCCCGTGGTGAGGTCGATCCTACTCAGCATCTGATCGGCGCCGCTTACGGCTGGGGTGGCAATCCGCAAAGCGGGGCGATGTACTTCAACGTCGTCCCCGAAAAGAACGACGGCAAGACGCCTTACACGCTGGTCATGCCGAAGGACGTCCCAGTGCAGGCGTTCTGGTCGGTCACCGTCTACAACAAGGAAGGATTTTTCACTCCCAACGATCGAAACGCCTATTCGTTTAACAGCATTACCTCTGAGCGAAATGCCGATGGCACGGTCACGATCCATTTCGGCGGAGACCCGAAGGCTGCCAACTATCTGCCGATCCACGAAGGTTGGAACTACGTTGTTCGCTGCTACTTGCCAAACTGGGAAGTGATCGAAGGCAACTGGAAGCCTCCGGTGCCGCAGATTGCCAAATGATCCTCGAAACCCTCTCCCCGCCCGAAGCCTTTCGTTGAGGTGTCACAGCGGGGGCAGTGATGGTGATCAAGTACCCTGTGCGAGAACGTGCTTTCCAGTTCAGGCTGGCTGGGATGTTCTTCTTTGCGACGCTTGTCGCCATTGGGCTTGCCGCTGGCCGGGAGTTCGGCTATGCCGCCGTGGCTTGTTTCGCTGTCGCACCCTTGCCGATCATCGTGTATCTTCGAACTGTTCGATTCTTCATGGACTACATGGATGTCAGCTCTCACTCCCGCTCGGTACTGACGAACCTGGTCCTGACGTTGGGTTTGCTGATTGCCATATTGGGCACTTTGATGTTGATCGCAGCCGGCGGGAACAGCCTCAGGATTTGAGCCTCGATGACCGCAAATGATTAATCCATACAAACCGCCGCGATTAGACGTTGCGGACGGAATATGTCAACGACCTTGATCAGCTGCCATCTTGAAATTGGAGTGCTAACTGAATCGCTGCGCTCTCGATTTCTTCAGAGATGGGGGCCAGCCCCCACACCCCCGGGATTTTCAAGGCATGGCTCGGGTGTTCAATGACTTGATCAAGGCTCTGAGGTTTATGAATTCGATTTGAGCTTGGTGAAACGGAGTCGAGCTCGGCGCACGACGCCCATTTTTCGCTGTTTGGCGATGCCGCAACTGGATGGATCCACACTGCAGGCGGCACTTGCTTGGGACGTGGGCAGCCTTCGACGAACCGATCGGGAGGACGCGCGTAGACCGCTGCATCACCTGGTGACGGTGATCGATTTGTCTTCATTGGCACAAAGGGCTGGCTCCTAGCCCCCTGTCCCATTCCCGTCGCCGTCGCCGTCGGTCGCTTCGCCATAACCGGGAGGCCCCCCAAAGTCGGCGGGGCATATAGGGTTCCATCCACGTCCGGCCAACCAGCCCCACGACTTTGGCGGGGCCCAGGTGGCGAGCGACCGATGGCAGAGGCAGAGGGACTGCACACAGGGGCTCCCCCCGGCCCCATTCCTGGAGCCGAAGCTGGAGGGAGCGACGGGTCGGTAAGCTGTCTCTCGCTAACGACGACGCCTCGACTCGCTACGAGAAAATCCGGTGGCTTCCCGGCACGCAACTCTCAAGAATCGCCAAACTATACAACCTTCGCCGACTAACAGAGTCAGAAACTATCCACAGATTCTGCTGAGGAGCCATAGTTCGGATGTACATGGAGGCTGAAGGTTCGCACCATTTGCCACATTTCCACGCCTACTACCAGGATAACGTTGCGGTGATTGGATTGGATCCAATAGACTTGATTGCAGGTTCGTTGCCGCGGCGTCAACGTCGACTTGTGGAAGCATGGGCAGAGCTTCACCAAGAGGAGCTTGTCGCCGACTGGGCACGTTCGCAGGCCGGGCAAGCTCCGCTTCCTATTGCGCCGTTGGAGTAGATTCAAATGGCTCATCCAATTTTTCGCGTACGCGATTTTCGAATCGTGGGCCCTCACACGCTCTATGTTTCGTTTGATGATGGGAGCGACCGAATCATCGACTTCGGCCCCGTACTTGGCGGAGAATTGTTCGGACCGCTACAGGATCTGAAGGTTTTCAATCAGGTGCGAATTGACCCTGAGGTCTACACTTTGGTGTGGCCAAACGGTGCAGATTTTGACCCTGCAACTCTACACGACTGGCCGGTGCACGCCGACGCATTGGCTCGCCAAGCACGGAGTTGGAATCCACAGCCGGATTACGCGAATACGGCAGACTCACAAGCAATGCTCGATCAAACGGTTACAATTGATCCGCGTAAGGGGCCTTGATCAAATGGAGAGTCCACTCGCTTGGCCCATTGATCGCTCTGTACGGGACGGCTCGCAGTTGATGCTGGGCATGGGGCGGTTGGCCAACGCCACGCTGGCGGTCGGTGATTTGAAAACCATCGCAATATGAACCGGATTTCATCACGATCGACGGTCTTTTACAAGCGGATTTTTCCGTTGATGCTGCTGGTGATTCTTGGCGTCTTCAGTTGCGGCGTTGTGGGGTTCGCGATTTCCGAGAAGCAGGTCGCCAAGGCCATTCCGATGTTCGCTTTGCCGCTGGTCGTTGCCATCCCCGGCTACTTGGTCATGAAACGTTTCGTCTTTGACCTTGTTGATGAGGTGTGGGATTGCGGCGACTCAATTCTGGTGAAGAACAAAGGTCGTGACCGCAATTACGCTTTGGCCGAATTCATGAACGTCACCTACAACGGATTCACCAACCCACCCCGAATCGCATTGACTCTGCGACAGCCGTCAAACGGCTCGCCGAATGAAGTCGTATTCATTCCTCCATTTCGCATGTTTCCCTACTCGACGCACCCCCTCGCCGGTAACTTGATGGTGCGAATCGACGACGCCAGGCGGCAATCGGCGCGATAGCGGTCTCTCGGTCGAAAACAAGACATTCGGCGGGTTGGCGGGGCGCGAGTCGAGCGGAGTTCTCGAGCTTTCAGCGGGAATTGGGGGGTGATATGCCCGAGCTCACCGGTTCGGTCCTTCCCCGTCCGCCGGTCGCTGGCGACAATAGCATCAGGTCCGTGGCCCGTCGGCTGTGGACCCTCGGCTCCAGGTAAAGGTTTACGGTTCGTGTCCGACATCGCCCTGCCGCTGGACTCGCCGTTGCCGCTGGTACTTCGTGCCAAACCGTCGCACGTCTATGTCGGTGCGATATCCATGGTCGTCTTCGGCTGCATGGCGTTGCTCGGCGGTGCCGCGCTGGCGGGCGTGGTCCCTGGCGTGAACATCGCGGACCGAGCTGCGGTGCTCTCCGTCGCCGGTGGTTCCTTCGTCTTTGCCGCCTTCGCCTTGGCGGGGCTCGTCATGATCCTGCAAGGGCTTTACGGTGCCCTGACACTGGACCGCGACCAATGGTCGATTCGAAGCTGGCGAGGCGAGCGTACTTATTCGGTCCGCGATATCGATTCGATCTCGTGGGCCGTTGTGGGAACCATCCCACACGGCACAGTCACATTGACCATGCACGACGGGAGGCGTGAGCGCATCGAGACTCGTATGTTTGCCGAGCAGGACTGCCTGAAGTTGGTAACCGGGATCTGGCGCATGGTACCGGAGGACCGGCAGCCGGGCTGGCCGCTCTTTTGTCAGCAGGTGGTGCGGCCCCGCGTCGACCGTGCGCGAGCTGACCAAATGCTGGCCGCTCACCAATCGCTCGAGCTCAATCCTGATGAGATCATTGTCCATCGGCAGCGGTACGATCGGCTGCTGAAGTGGGCCTTGCCGCTGAGCATCGCTGTGGCGGGTGTCTTGATCTACGTCACTCAATCGGCCAATGCACTTTGGTTGCCGTTGGCCGTGACGGGTTTCTGGTGGCTGATGCGCAGTTCGATTCCTCGGCACGGCACAGTAGCGCCACGCGTGACGCTGGGGTACGCTCGTCGTCTGCGATTAACAGGGCTGATCGCCGCCTTATTGACGATTCCGCTGTTGGTTCTCTTGCGCTGGCTCGACGCTCCGCCCTGGGTGTGGTTGACTGTCGCCGGTCTCTGGTTGCTGCCGCTGATCGGCCTGGTCGTAGCCACTCATTGGCTGGATTGGTCTGGCTGGCGAGCCGACATGGAGTCGCAATCGGCGGAAACGGCCGACCAATGGCGGCAGGGCGCGCTTGGCCAGTTAGATCGCGCCGACGGGAACGCCCCGAAATGAAGCAGCCACTCAACGAACCGTCGACCGAAGGCAGCCTGCCCGCTCCCCGCAGGACGTGGTACGCGGTCTCACGGTAGCCGATTCATGGACCGACTCGTTGACTGCATGAGTACCTCGATTTGCCGCGATTTCCCCAACGAAGTGGAGACCGGGTTGTTTTTTCGCACGGAGGCACAAAGACACGGAGGAAGGGAGCGGGGGTCGGCAAAATTGAATGAAAGTGCACGGAGGCTGGACGAAGTGTCCAATTGGTGAAAGTCGAGATGCCGCCAGGTTTTGTCAGGCCTGCATAAGTGGCTTTACGACCGAGGACTCGCTATCAGATGCGACGGGAACTGGGTTGTGTTGCTGACTGAATCCGTAGCCCGAAACGCTGGCTCATGGCTACCTCGGGAGTTATAATCCGCGATATGGACGTTTCATTACTGCACAACCTGCCGAATGATGAGAAGCTCAAGGTCGTATTTGAGCTGTGGGACGACTTGGCTTCGTCGAACGCTCCGATACAAGTGTCGGAGGGAGCCGTTAAGGAGGCGAAGCGACGGCACGAAGAGTTACTGGCGAATCCAGATGTCGCCATCGACGATGAGGAGATGTGGCGGCGAGTCGATGGCTAGAGTTCGGCGTTACCATCCGGCGAGCCAATTGATGCGACCGATTTTGAGTCAGCACTGCCGAGAGGCCGGTTTGTTGTTAGAATGTCGGCACAGAGGGTCGCGTCTGATTGTCGCGAGCAGCCAACGAGACTCGGAGAAAGTAATTCCAACGGTGCGCCGATGGAGATCAAGCCCGTAGAACTCGTTCTGTCGACCGTTATTGCCCTTGTAGCGCTCACGGTAATGATCGTGTTCCCCAGTCCTCGCGTTCCGCCATTGCTGGTCGTCACCAGCCTGCTGGGGGCGCTCGGCGCGATCTATTTCAGCTCGACCGTAGGCAACTACACCGGCCCAGTACGCGGCGGCTACATCGATACACCAACTCCCAGCGGACTTGTGAAGGCGATCGGTTGGATCCTACTTATCCTGATCACGGCAAGCATCCTGGTCAGGAGCCTTGAGCTGTGATGAATGGACGCCGTTCAGGAATCATGGTGGCACGCGGCGACTGATGAACGATGGAGTCCGAAGTTGAACCAACACATCATCCTGCTGGGCGATTCGGTCTTTGATAACGCAATTTACGTACCTGATGGGCCTCCAGTAATCGAGCAGCTTCGGCAGCTTCTGCCGGCCGGAGAGCGTGCCTCTTTGTTGGCGGTGGACGGAGCAACGATCAAGGCCGTCTACGGGCAAATCGATCAATTGCCCGACGATACAACGGACCTGGTGTTAAGCGTCGGCGGGAATGACGCGCTGTGGTTAGCGCCCGGTCTGCTCGCACAACCGGTAAATGACGTGCGAGACGCGCTGGCGCGAGTCGCCGAAGCCGTCGCTGGGTTTAGCTCGGAATATCGGAAACTTGTGGCCGAATTGTGTCGGCGCGGCAGGACCCTGGCGGTCTGCTCGATCTACGACTCGATTCCGGGCCTGGGTGCGGCCGAAATTGCCGGATTATCCTTGTTCAACGACGCTATCTTTCGGACGGCCATCGAGTTCGGGCTGACTCTGATCGACCTCCGTACCATCTGCACCGATTCGTCAGACTACTCGGTCGTTTCCCCGATCGAGCCATCTGTCGCCGGTGGTCGCAAGATAGCTCAGTCCATCTGGGATGTTTGCTCAGGCAGCGGCACCCGCTTGCGCGTCGTCGGATCGAACAGCGTGGGACGGTAGCCATCGGCTGATGCCGCCGCTGTCGCGGGCCCGACTCTTTCTGCTCCCCGTCTGCCACACTTAGGGGCTAGCGATTTTCTTGCCGGCCTGCTCAGCGCTAGTTGGCTGGGGCCTGCGGGACGACACTCGTTCCACGGAACGTGCCTCACTGGTGTTCATGCGTGCGTCACGCTGTCCGCCGTACTCGCGGATACAAGCACGCGGCGCCAGCCAGTGAGTTTCGGCGTAAGTAAGGCACTCACTCACTCACTCACTCGCTCATTCACTCGCTTGCGCGTCGTGCTTGTAGGCGGAGTCATTCACTCGCTTGCGCGTCGTGCTTGTAGGTTGATTCACTCACTCGCTTGCGCGTCGTGCTTGTAAGTCACGCAAATGTGGCGCAGGCCAGTTCATCTAGGGCTCAATCCACCGCGCGATGAGCGAGCACGCCGAGACCGGCGCCGAGGATGGGGCCGGCGATGTAGATCCAGACCTCAGCCAGCCGGCCGCTGACCAGGGCCGGTGCGAGTGATCGGGCGGGGTTCATCGACGCGCCGGAGATCGGGCCAGCGAACAACGCTTCCAGCGCGATCACTCCCCCCACGGCCACACCCGCCAGCAAGCCCTTTTCCTTCGAGCCGCTCGAAACGCCCAGGATGACCATCATCAGCAGCGCGGTCAGCAGGATCTCCAGCACGAAACTTTGCCAAGCCGGTCCGGTGGGAATCGTCGCGCCCAGCGTCGGGTGGTCGAACAGCAGCCGCACGGTCAGGCTCCCCAGCAGCGCGCCGACCAGCTGACTGGCGATGTACGTCCCCACTTCTCGGCCTGAAAAACGACCCGCCGACCAGAAGCCGAGCGTCACGGCGGGGTTCAGATGCGCGCCTGATCGATCGCCCAAGGCATAGACCATGGCCATCACAATCAATCCGAAGACCAGCGAGATGCCCACATGGGTCACTTTGCCGTCCGACACGTCGTTCACGACAATCGCCGCCGTGCCCGTAAAGACAATCGCAAAGGTCCCCATCGCCTCGGACACATAGCGTTTCATGCCGGTCTCCATGCACTCACCGCAGTTCGATCCATTTCGTCACTCGCCTCGAGTCTCGGTCGTGACAGATAGCTTAGCGTCCCGGCGCCGCGCTCGCAGGCGCCCGTACACGGCCAGCAGACAAGGCCAGACGGCAATCGGCACGGCCGGCCAGAACGGCCAGTCCCCCAGCCGACGATACCACGACTGACCAGCACCCGGCACCACCTCCATCAACAGCACCGCCTGTTTGCGACGCGGACCGACGGCCAGCAGTTTACCACGCGGGGAGACGTGAGCCGAAAAGCCGGTATTCGCGGCGATCAACAGGGGCAGATCCGATTCCACAGCCCGGAAGGCACCGCAGGCCAGATGCAGGTCAAGCAGACTGGAGCCCCAGAACCACCCGTCGTTGGTGATCGTGACCAGACAGTTCGGAGCGCCATCCTTCCCAGCCTGTTCCTTCCGAGCCAGCTCGGCCAGCTGCCGGCGAACCAGATGCGGAACCAAGTTCTCAAAACAGACCGTCGGGCTGATGCGCAGCTGCCCTACCACAAACAACTGCGGACCTGTCCCCGATGTCAAACCGTTCGGCAGTGGTGTCAGTCGGTAGATCCAAGGGAACCACTCGCCCAGCGGTATGTATTCGCCGAACATCACGGTGTGCATCTTGTCGTACCGGCCCGTCAGCTGGCCCTGAGGATTGATCAGCAGGGCTGAGTTGTAGAGCCGCCGGCCCTGAGGATCGGCCTCCCAGAACTGGGCTCCGACCAGCGAATAGGTCCCCGTCAGCGAACTCAAGTACTTCATCTTGCGCTCGCCGTACGTCACCAGTTGGTCGAGCATATCGCGATACTCCTGCTCGGTGTCCTGGAACTCCGGCGGACGAGCCGCGGGCTGTTCCACCTTCACCAGCGGCGCGTCGGCACCGAACATCGACTCGGGCCAAATCACCAAATCGAGCGGTTCGTGGTCCCTGACTGCCTGTTGAGTCAAGGAAAGATATTCTTCCATCGTGCGCGACCCGAACTCCGGATCGCCGTCGAACGTGGTGTCGATTGAGCCTTGAATGACCGCCGCACGCGTCGCCGGTTCAGTTGTCGCTTCGGACGTCAGACGCTGATCGCCCCACCACCAAGCCACGGCGGTCAGCATGAGACTGGCCACGAGAGGACCGAACCGACGCTGAGTCGTTCTTCGCACTGCGACGTTCGGCGGCGATGGCGTGACAACTGGTCCGCTCAGCGCCACCGTCAGGCTGGCCGCCACCAACACCATCAGGCCGCTGATCAGATAGACACCACCCAACGAGGCAAGCTGCAGAATCGGCAGCACGGCCGACTGCGAATGGCCTAACGCGATCATGGCAAAACCAGTCATCAGCGTGCTGCGCAGCAGTTCCAGCCCGACCCAGGAAATCGGCGCTGCCAGCCACAGCGGCCAGCCACGACGATGCGTCCACCAGTGGGTCGAACCGATAAAGCACGGGACGTAGATCGCCAGGTAGGCCGACAAAGCCACCCAACCCGCGTACGTCGCCGGATGAGGCAAGCGAATCCACTGCAGCACGGCCATCCAGAAGATCCACCCGCAGCCATATAGACGCCACACCGTGCCACGCTGCCACAGGTCAGGACGACTCGCCAGATGGATCCAGCAGGCGGGCGCGATCCAGCCCAGCCAGGGCTGATTCAGTGGCGGGTAGGAGGCGTAGAGCAACGCGGCGCCCAGCAAGCCCCAGCACCAGTCGCGACGGGCGGTCGGTGAGCAGCGAATCCATTCCACAGCCAAAACTCCGTTCAGCGTGTCAAAGGCAGATAGCGGACCGGAGCCTCATCTTCCAGCGCATGATGGCCCACATCCAGACTCAGCAGCGCGTCAGCTTCCGCCAGCGCCCGAAGATCGTAGGAACCATGCCAGGTGCGTGGCCGCAGCATGATCCGGCCGCTACGATGCGACAACGACGCTGGCCAGAACGTCGGTCGGTCACACGTGCGGCGCCAAGGTCCGTCCAGCAGCGCCGTCTGCATCGCTTCTTCGGGACTGACCCACGCCTCACCAGCCAGCCGCCGCAGCGCTGGGAGCACAAAAAGATGAAAGCAGGCCAACGTGCTGACCGGATTCCCAGGCAGACCGAAGACGAGCCGTGACGCGGGTGGCGGCGCGCCCTCAGTACCGTCCCCCACCAATCGCTCGCCGTCGTCGCGTCCTTCCGACTGGCAACCAAACCAGATTGGCTTGCCCGGCTTCAATCGCACGCGATGGAACAACTGCCTCACGCCGAGTTGTGCCAGGAGCCCCGGCACCAAGTCCCAGTCTCCGGCCGAGACACCGCCGGTCAACAGCAGGATGTCGGCCTGCAATCCCTGACGAATCAACTGCGAGAGTGCGTCGGGCTCATCGGGACCAATGCCCAGATCCAGCGGCTGCAGTCCCCAGCGCCGTAGCAGCGCACACAGCAGTGGTCCGTTGCTGTTGTAGACCTGCCCGGGCTTCGGGCGACCTTTCACGTCGACCAGCTCGCTCCCCGTCGACAGCACGGCCACGGTGGGGCGGGCCACGACGTCAACTCGCGCCACACCCAGCTCAGCCAATACGCCCACATCAATGGCACTCAACCGCCGCCCGGCCTGAAAGATCGTCTCACCACGCTGAATCGACGATCCCGCCGCGCCGACGTTGATTCCCGGATTGATCTCGTGCACATGAAAGACGATATGGCCGTCCTGCGGTCGATCGCTCGTCTTTTCTCGCATCACCACCGCGTCGGCGCCGTCAGGCAACGGCGCACCGGTCATCACCTGCGTGGTGTAACCGCGAGGCAACGGTCGCGTCGGGCACTGACCGGCCGCTACCCGCTCGCACAACTGCAGTCGCTGCTCGGGGAAGGTCAGATCCTCGGCGTGAACGGCATAGCCATCCATCAAGGCCTTGGCGGCCGGCGGAATGTCGAACCGGCTGACGATTTTTCGCCCCAGGACGCGATCGAGTGAAGACCACAGATCGACCGCCCCCTCAGCCGCCAATGGCTGACTGTGCTGGGCTACGATCTGATAGGCGGTCCCCAATTCGATCATGCCGGCACGCGCAGCTTAATGAATCGCGACAACAACTCGGGACCACATTCGGTCAGAAAGCTCTCCGGATGGAACTGCCAGCCAATCAGCGGGTACTTCCGGTGCTCAATTGCCATCACCTCTTTTGAGCCGTCCGGCGCAAAGCTCCACCCGACCACCTCGAATTCAGCCGGAACCGTTTCGGGGGCAATCACCAGACTGTGATAGCGAGTCGCAATGAACGGGTTCGGCAATCCGGCGAACAAGCCCCGATTGCTGTGGTGGATCTGATCGGTCTTGCCATGCATCAGATGCTTGGCTCGCACAATTGTCCCCCCGGTGCACTGGCCGATCGACTGATGCCCGAGGCAGACACCCAGCACGGGGATCCGGCCGGCGAAATGCCGCGCGCAGTCCATCGATATGCCCGCTTCGTTCGGCGTGCACGGGCCCGGTGAGATGATCAGATGGCTTGGCTTCAGCCGCTCGATCTCCGCGACCGTGATCTGATCGTTGCGCTCCACCCGAATGTCCAGCTTCGGGTCGATCTCTCCCAGTCGCTGCACCAGGTTGTAGGTGAAGGAATCGTAATTGTCGAGCAGAAAAATCATCCGCGCCCCGCTCCCGTCCCCGGCATTTCAGACCACTCAATCCGAGACTTTATCAGGTCCCAGCGTGCGGAAAAACTCCCCCTCACACGCCACCAGCGACCCGGAACCCCGTGCGGCACGTATTACTTTGGACTGAAGCCGATCGTCGTCGGGTGTCGACAAGCAATGCAGGGGAGCGGTTCGCTAGCGGCCCGACAGGCTCGCAGTCATGTCAGGCAGGAGACTGATCGATGAATTCCGGGCCATCGCCGACCCATGCTGCCGATAGCCGGCTCGGTGCCGATAGCCGGTTCGGGCGCCGCACTTGGCTCGCCCTGTCAACTTTGGCCCTGTCGACCCTGGCCCTGTTCGCACCCCCAGCCGCCGCTGAAGAACTCTCGCTGGAGACCGCTCAGCAACCCGATCAGCCAGTTCCTCAACCCTGGGCGGCGGATGAAGGTCCGCAGCTGCTGGCACCCGACGAACCTTTGGTCGAGCCCGCGGGGGTCGAAGCATTACCGCCGCTCGACCAGCGATCGGCGGACGCCACGCATCAGCTGGTCCAGCAATGGCAGCAAGGGGCCGACGTCCGGCAGCCGTTTCACTGGGACCAGCTCCCCGACAACCTGCAACTGCTGGTCCGACGCAGCCTGCTGGAGAATCTCCCCAACCCCTACGAGGACCGGCGGCATTGGGGCGGCACCACCAAGGTCATCGACGGCTGGGATGTCTGGCGCGACGACTGGCGGATCAAGACCAAACGGAAGTGGAAAGAGGTGAACCACGGTAACTGGTACGCCTACAAGCTGACTCAGGTCGATCCCGCCTCGAACCTTTCGATTGCCGTGACCGACCTGCACGAAGTCGCCCCGGGAACGCTCGACCTGACCGTCACGCTCAAGTCACGCGTTAAAGCCTTCGCGAGGATGTCGCGCTGGCGGTACGGCGTGCAGACGATCAGCCTCAGCATGGACGCCGAGGCCGATGTGGAAACGCGACTCGACTGCCACGTCCAGACGCGGCTCGATTTCGCCCATCTCCCGCCCGATCTGGTGATTCAGCCCGAGGTCCGGCGGGCCGAACTGAAGGTACCCCGATTTGAGGTCGAACGGATCAGCCAGATCCACGGCGATGTGGCCGAGGAGCTGGGCCGGCAACTCCATAAGGTGCTGAACGGGCAGCTGGAGGACCTCCAGCCCAAATTGGCCGAGCGGATCAACCGCCAGCTGCGAAAGCGGCCCGACCGGCTGCGGCTCTCCCTGCACGACTGGGTCAACGATTCCTGGCAGGATTGGGTAGTCCCCGATTCTGCCTCGAAGCCGGCTCCAGCGAAATAGCCAGACGGGTATAATTGATGGCTGACTTGAATCAGACTTCGGCCACTTGAACCACCAGCGTTCGCTCGGCCTACCGTTCGGACGAAGGACAGCCATGACGACCACGATCCAGCAGCTGCCGCAGTTCGGCTTGCCCAGCTACAAATCGCTCTCCAACGAAGCCTTGAGCGAACGCATCGAGCGCGTCCGCCAGAGTCTCGGCGACCAGCTGTTGATCCTCGGCCACCATTACCAGCAGGACGAAGTGATCGCTCATAGCGACCTGCGTGGCGACAGTTACCAGCTGAGCCAGATGGCGGCTGACAGTGCTACGTGCCGGTCGATCGTCTTCTGTGGTGTCCACTTCATGGCCGAAACGGCTGATATTCTGGCCAACCGTCCCGATCGGCTCGAGCAACGCCAGGGGGAGCGAATCCCCGTGATTCTGCCCGATATGGCCGCAGGTTGTTCCATGGCCGACATGGCCGCGATCGAACAGGTCGAAGATGCCTGGGATCAGCTGTCGACGGTGATCGACGTCGAACGAGTCGTTCCCGTCACCTACATCAACTCGGCCGCGAACCTCAAGGCCTTCTGTGGTCGCCACGGAGGGATCGTCTGCACGTCCAGCAACGCGGCTGCCGTGCTGAAATGGGCTTTCGAGCGAGGTGACCGTGTGCTGTTCTTCCCCGACCAGCACCTCGGCCGCAACACAGCGCTCAAGATGGGGATCACCAACGCTCAAATGCCCGTCTGGGACCCCTTCGCCGAAGCTTGGGGCGGCACATCCGAAGCGATGTTGCAGTCGAGCCGCGTCATCCTGTGGAAGGGGCATTGCAGCGTTCATCAGATGTTCCGAGCGGAACACGTGCATCAGTTCCGCGAGCAGCATCCGAACATCAAGATCCTCGTCCACCCTGAATGCCCGCAGGAAGTGAACGACCTGGCGGATATCTCGGGCTCAACTAGCACCATCATCCGCACCGTCCAGGCCGCTCAGCCCGGCACTCAGTGGGCGATCGGCACCGAGCTGCACCTGGTCAACCGGCTCAAGAAAGAGCACCCCGAGCAGGAAATTCATTTTCTCAGCCCGATCGTCTGCATGTGTGCCACGATGTACCGCATCGATCTGGCTCACCTGTGCTGGAGCCTCGAGAATCTCGCCGCCGGCACGCCCGTGAACGTGATCGAAGTCAGCGAGTCGGTCGCTCACTGGGCACTCGTCGCGCTGGAGCGGATGCTCGAGGTCCGCTAAGTTGTGGTGCAGGCGTCCCGCCTGCCTGGAGCTTGCATCTTGAGTGCGTTGCTCCCTGGCCAAGCGACTCCGTCGATGGACTTCTTGTTTCAGGAGTTGCCGCGGAGGGAGGAGAGACCGCAGAGGGCAGCCGAGACGGCCGCACCACAAGGGAGAGAGATTGTGGTGCGGGCGTCCCGCCTGCCTGGAGCCTGCATCTTGAGAGCGTTGCTCCCTGGCCGATCGACTCCGTCGATGGACTTATTGTTTCAGGAGTTGCCGCAGAGGGAGAGGAGAGACCGCAGAGGGCAGCCGAGACGGCCGCACCACAATTAGGCAGCCGAGACGGCCGCACCACAATTAGGCAGCCGAGACGGCCGCACCACAATTGGGCAGCCGAGACGGCCGCACCACAAGGGATGTTTACTTGGTGTCGCGTTGACGGCACCAGGCGACGATTTCGGCCGTGGTCTTGGGGAGTTCGCCGGGAGCCGATTTGGCGGGAGCCGACTTGGCTGCAGCGGGTTTCGTTACCGGAGGGCTCGGTGCTTCGGGTTCCGGAGCGGCGGCCGTTTCTTCAGCGGCTGGCGCGGCGGCGGCCGGTGCGCCCGGTTTCTGTCCGCGAGCTGCTGCCAGGATATCGGCGACCGACATCTTGCTGGGATCGGCCGGTGCTGCGGCGGCTGGTTTGGCGGCCGCCTTCGGAGCTGCCGCGGGTGCTTCTGATTTGGCCGGCTTAGCGGGCGCCGCTGCGGCACCGCCCTGTCCACGAGCGGCCGCGAGGATATCCGCCACGCTCATCGCACCCGGCTTGGCGGCCGGTTTCTCGGCCACTGGTTTTTCGGCCGCGGGCTTGGCAGGAGCGGCTTTCGCCGGAGCCGCTTCGGCCGACTTGCCTGCTCGAGCGGCGGCGAGAATCGCGGCGACGTCCATCCCGCCGCCGGCAGCCGGAGCTGCCGCAGGCTTGGCTGCGGCCGGTTTGGCCGCTGGAGCCGCCTTGGCCGGCTTCGACTCGCCACCACCGTGGCGGCCCTTAGCCTCTTCCTGCACGATCGGCTTGTCGACCACCTTCAGATAGTCGACCGGGATATCGATCCAGCCAATGTTGTTGTGGACACCAAATTCGACCAGGGCTCGGCCGTTCATATTGACCGTCTTCACGACCCCCGACAGCCCTTCAAACCGGCGATATTCAGGGCGGGAGGCGTCCACCACGACGTACTTGTCCGTATATTGCCGCTTCAGCTGTTCGATCTGCTCGAAGACCATTCCCAACCCCTTGTTCGCCGACCCGACCTAATCCGCCAGCCGACCTGTATCTCCAGCTGACACTGCGCCCGGGCTGGCTGTTGAGCCGCAACCCGATGGCTTACCACCGGTTCTCGGCGCCATCACCGACTCACCGCCGATTGTCGGCTAATGGTCGCGGAAATTCAAGGTGCGGACCGCCCCGAGATCTCCCAGGCAAATCGCCACCGCACCGTCGTCCACTCACCGCTTGGGCTGTTCTCCGTCCCAGCCGCCGGCCGGAATTCGGTTTGCCGGCCCTCGGAGCTGATGATCGCCGGTCCGGCCTCGGGGATGTCCAGCGGGACAGGACGCAGCCCGCAGGGCAAATCGTCGAGCGACGGTGGTTCGATCCGTCGAAATGTGCTGTGCAGCCGACCGGGTGCCGAGGGCTGGCAGCGGCAGGCGACATCCCACACGATGCGAGGTTCCCGCGGATCGGCCTCGATACTGACCGACCAGTGACTGGTTCCGGCCATGCCGACCCCCAGAGCGGCGGGGACTTGGTCTGCGATCGTATGCATCAGGACTTGTTGCAGCGGCGGGGCCGGCGGCCACAGGTCGTCGGCCGTCCCTTCGCAGCTCTCCGCCACCTCACAACGCTCACCAAGCTCGTTGATCACGACCAGCCGCTGGCCATAGCGGTCGCCGAGCCAGGTGAGTGTCAGCTCGAGCCGGAGGCCCTCGGTAGTGCCTCCGGTGGTCAAGACTAGCGGTGTCACTCGTCTTTCCCCACGCGCCACCGCAGGTAGGAGTCCAAAAACTCCTGGATGTTCCCGTCCATCACACTGTGGAAGCTGCCCACCGTCGTGCCGGTTCGGCTGTCCTTCACTCGCTGATCGGGGTGCAGAAAGTAGTTTCGGATCTGGGATCCGAAACCGACCTTGGCCTGATCGCGATACTTCTGAGCCATCTCGGCTTCGCGTTTCTCTTCCTCAATGCGTGCCATGCGGGCTCGCAGCATCTTCCAAGCGGTGGCCCGATTCTTGTGCTGACTCCGTTCGTTCTGGCACTGCACGACGATACCGGTGGGGACGTGAGTCAGTCGAATCGCGCTGCTGGTCTTGTTGACGTGCTGTCCCCCCGCACCGCTGGCCCGAAAGACGTCCTCGCGCACATCTTCGGGATCGATGTCGATCTCAGCCGAATCGGGAACTTCCGGCGAAACGTCGACCGCCGCGAAGCTCGTCTGACGCTTCCCTTCCGAATTGAACGGACTGATGCGGACCAGCCGGTGAATGCCCGCTTCCCCCTTGAGGTAACCGTAAGCCATGTTGCCGCGGACCAGCAGCACTCCGTTGGTGATCCCCGCTTCGAGGTTGTCCGTGCGGTCGATCAGTTCAGCTTCGTAATCGTTCTTCGCCGCCCACTGGGTGTACATGCGCAGCAGCATCTCGGCCCAGTCGCAGGCGTCGGTTCCGCCGTCACGAGCGTTAATCGTGATGATGGCTCCGGCCGAGTCCAATGGTCCGTTCAGCAGGCTCTTGAGTTCCAGTTCAGCCGTTAGCGACTCCAGCCGCTCGATCTGATCCGGCACCTCAGCAGCAAACGACTCGTCTTCCTCGGCCATCTCGATCATGGTGTCGAGATCGTCGCAAGCGGTGACGGCTTCGTCGAGCGGTTTGAGGATCGATTTCAGACCGCGCAGCTGCGACACAGTCTGCTGAGCCTGTTCCTGGTTGTCCCAGAAACCGGGGCTCGACATTCGATCCTCCAGCTGCTGCAGTTCCTGGCATTTCGTGTCGTAGTCAAAGACTGTCCTTCAGCTGGACAATCCGGCGGCGAATTTCCTCAGATCGATTCAACAACTCGCGTTCCATCAATACTCCTTCAGGCAACACACCTTCAGGCAACACGCCTTACAGGTCGGCCGTTCCCAGCCGGGCACTTTCCAGTCTGGTCCTGCCCGATGGGCAAGCCGGCGGTCGGACGGTGACAGGCCACCGGTTAGCCTACCAGGGAGCGACGTGGGTGAGTAGAGCGGGTGAGACCGACTTGAGTGGCGTGTTGGAGGCCGTGCGCGGCGGTCCCGCGGCGTAATCGATCTGCGCGGAGATCGTCGGCGCGCAAAAAAACCGAGCCGGCGGAAGACTCCAGCCGGCTCGGTTGAACTTTCAATCACATTCCGCTCACCCCCAGGAGGGGCGTCGGGTTAGTTGCAGCTGCTGCAACCGCCGCAGCCACCATTGCCGCAGCCGTCACCACAGCCGGCGCCGGCACCCGAAGCGGGAACCGTCACCGTCGTCGGGACCATCCGGCAGACACGCACCTGGACTTCCTTCTGGACCGTCACAGGCACGCAGACCTCGTAGGTCTGCACGGTCTCGACGGGTTCCGTGCGGTAAGTCGTCACGGTTCGCGTGCGGGTCCGAGTCTCCGGCTCACATTCGGTGTAGCTGACCTCACGAGTCCGCTGCTCCTGGCTGTAAGTCGTGACATTGAAGGTCCGCTCACGAGTCTCGGCGCGGCACTGCTGCACGCGATCGGTCCGGGTCCGGGTCTGCGTCTCGTACGAGCAGACGTTGACGGTCCGAGTCCGGGTCTGCGGTTCGCAGGTCGTTACCGACACCGTGCGAGTCCGGGTCTCGGGCTGGCACTCGGTCACGTTCACCGTCCGAGTCTTGGTCTGCGTCTCGTAGTTGCAGACGTTGACCGTGCGGGTCCGGGTCTGAGTCTCCCAGTTGCAGACGTTGACCACGCGGGTCCGCGTCTCGGGCTGCATCTCGCAGTAGGTCACCATGCGAGTGCGAGTCTCGGGCTTGCAGACAGTCACGTTGACCGTACGGGTCCGAGTTTCCTGCTTGTAGGTCGTCACCGGAACGGTCCGCGTGCGAGTTTCAGTCTTGCACTTGGTGACGTTCACCGTCCGGGTCCGAGTCTCGGTCTTCGGAACACAAACCGTGTAGGTGTACTTCACCTCTTCGTTCTGACGTTCGCAAACCGTGTAGGTCTCGTCTTCGGTCACCAGATTCGGCACCCAAACCCGCTTGGTCACCGTCGTCATGGTCGGAGCGGCCACAGCACCGGCACCGTCGCCAGCCGCTGCACAGTCGCCAGCGCCACCACAGCCGCCGCAGACAGCCACCGCGCCGCCACAGGCGTCACAGCCGCCGCCGCAAGCGCTGCAGCCACCGCAGCCACCTGCGCCCGCACCAGCACCAGCACCAGCACAATCAGCGCTGCTGACCGGCACTTCTTCAGTCGTCGTCTCCCAGTGGCCCCTGTCGCGAGTTACCTGGCGAGTCTTCTGGACGGGAACCAGGCGGCACACCGTACGAGTCCCCTCGCGGGTCTCCTGAGTCGGAACCACAACCGTGTAGGTCTGCTCAACCTGAGTCGTCTCCGGCACGTTCACCGTGTAAGTCTGCTCGACCTGAGTCGTCTCCGGCACGCTCACCACATAGGTCTGCTCACGCTGCTCGGTCACCGGCACGTTCACCGTGTAAGCCACTTCGCGCTGCTTCTGCACCGGCACGTTCACCGTGTAGGTCTGCTCAACCTGCTTGGTCACCGGCACGCGGACCGTGTAGGTCTGCTCGACCTGCTTGGTCACCGGCACGCGGACCGTATAGGTCTGCTCAACCTGCTTGGTCACCGGCACGTTGACCGTGTAGGTCTGCTCGACCTGCTTGGTCACCGGCACGTTGACCGTGTATTCCTGAGTCACTGCCTTCCAGACGGGAACTCGCACGGTGTACTCGCGGGTCACGTCCTGCCAGTAGGGGACCTGGACCGTGTACTGCTGAGTCCTGGTTTCGGTGTGCGGCACACTGACGGTGTAATTGACCGTCTTCGTCTTCTGGTGCGGCACCATCACCGTGTAGGTCTCGGTCAACTCTTTGGTTTCCGGGACACGCTTGTACGACGTCACCGTGCGCTGACGAGTCTCACGACGATACTCCGTCGCGTTCACCGTCCGCGTCTCGGTGGTCCATTGCGGCTGATAGACCGTACGCTCCACCATCGTCGGAGCACAATCGGCCTGCGGCGCCGCTGCCGCATCTCCACTCACCGTTCCATCGGCACAATTGACGACTGCCCCTCCGGCACAATCGGCACATCCCGCACAGCCACCACAGTCAGCTGCGAGGCTCATCGGTGCACTCACGCACCAGGCGACAAGTGCCGTCGCCAAGCCCCATTGATAACGCATTGTTCTGTCCTTCCTTCTAGAAAATTGATGCCCCCGCGGCTCTACACCGCCGGCCGCCCGCCCCACCAAGGCCAGCGGTCGGTCGCAATCGTTCCCGCCCCCCACCCACAGAGAGGGTATTGATTCGGTAACTAGGTAATATACGTTGACTTTACGGGACGACAAGTAGACTGGAGGTGCCACTAGCCGACAAAATGGGCAGTTTTCTGGCCACGGTCCTAGGCTCACCCAGGCTCCGGCAGGTAAGGTGAACGGCGGCGGGCGAGATGGCATCGAGACGGCAATGAGGGTCGTGGGGAGTGAGCCGCGTTGTGCTGGCCATGTCGGGCGGAGTCGACAGCAGTGTGGCTGCCAGCCTGCTGGTCCGCTCGGGCCATGAAGTCATTGGCGTGTTCATGCGGCACGGAGCGGCCGATGAGACGTCCGGTGCCTGCCAGGTCGGCTCGACCGGCAGCCCGTCGGCTCAAGGCGGCCTGACGATTGTCCAGCCGGCCGGACACAAACAGGGTTGTTGCAGCGCCGAAGATGCCGACGACGCTCGACGCGTCGCCGCTCAGCTGGGGATCCCCTTCTACCCCCTCAATCTGCAGACCGGCTTTGCCCGCATCATGGACTATTTTGTCGATGAGTACGTCCGCGGACGGACTCCCAACCCGTGCGTGATGTGCAACAACTGGCTGAAGTTCGGCCGGCTGTTTGATTACGCCGATCAGATTGGCGCTCAGTATGTGGCGACCGGCCACTACGCTCGACTGGCGGCCGATCCGTCCAGCAGCACGCCGCACCTGCTGCGCGGAGTCGACCGCACGAAGGATCAGAGCTACGTCTTGTTCGGTGTCGCCCGTGAGCGACTGGCCCGCATGCTGCTCCCCGTGGGCGAATTCCACAAGCCGGAGATTCGCCGGATGGCCGGTGAGCTGGGGATGCGGGTCGCCGACAAGAAGGACAGCCAGGAGATCTGTTTTGTGCCCAGCGGGGACCATGGCGATTTTGTCGCCCAGCGCCGCGGCGATCGTCAGACCGCTGGCCGGTTTGTCACGACTGATGGCCGCGAGTTGGGTGAGCATGGCGGCATTGAACGCTATACGGTCGGCCAGCGGCGCGGTTTGGGCGTCGCCCTGGGCGAACCCTATTACGTCGTTCGGATTGATGCTCAAACGGGCGACGTGGTGCTCGGCCTGCGTGAAGAACTTGCCTGCCGCGGGCTGATCGCTCGGCAGGTTCAGTGGTTGGTTGATCCACCGACAGAGCCTCTGGCGTGCCTGGTCCAGGTCCGGTATCGGTCCGTGCCGTTGCCCGCCATGGTGGCGGCGATCGACGGTGACTCCTGGCAAGTTGATTTCCAGGCTCCGTGCCTGGGTGTCGCTCCCGGACAGGCGGCCGTCTGGTACGTCGGCGATCGAGTGCTGGGGGGCGGCTGGATCGACCAAAGTCTGCCATCGGCTTGATTCGAGGAGCTCCCTTGGTGGCGAGCCCGATCGGGTTCGAGTACGATCTAGGGCGTGCTGGGGCGCAGTGTCGACTGCGCTGTAACGAACCGGACACGCGAATTCGTGGCAGACGGGGAGACGCGGATGGACTGGAGCGCTCTGGTGATTCCGGTGTGGGTGAAGGTGGCTGTCATCCTGGCGGCACTCGCCTTCGTGCTGGTCGTGGCGGCCATCCTGTTCAGCTTCGGGACGCTCTGGCTGCAGGCCTACCTGACGCGATCCGATGTGTCGCTGCGGAGCCTGATCGGGATGCTTTTCCGCGGCGTGGACTACAACCGGATCGTCAAAGCCAAGATCATGTCATCCCAGTCGGGGCTCGATATCAGCCGCCGCACGGGTATCTCCACCGCTCGACTCGAAGCCCACTATCTGGCCGGCGGCAATGTGATGGGAATCATTCACGCCATCATTGCCGCTCACCGAGCCGGCATCGATCTTGACTTTGACCGGGCAGCGGCCATCGATCTGGCGGGTCGCGATGTGACCGACGCGGTGCAGACCAGCGTTCAGCCGAAAGTGATCGACTGTCCCGATCCCAAGCGGGGCGGCAAGTCGACACTCAGCGCCATCGCCAAGGACGGGGTTGAGCTGAGAATTCGGGCCCGAGTGACGGTGCGGACCAACATCGAACAGTTGATTGGCGGAGCGACCGAAGAGACGGTGATCGCGCGCGTTGGCGAAAGCATCATCTCGTCGATCGGCTCATCGGAGAATCACAAAGTCGTACTGGAAAACCCCGACCGGATCTCCCGCGCTGTGCTCGATCGCGGCCTCGACGCTCAGACCGCCTTCGAAATCGTCTCGATCGACATCGCCGACATCGACGTTGGCGAAAACATCGGCGCTCGTCTGCAGGCCGATCAGGCCGAAGCCGATACGCGGGTCGCTCGGGCCAAAGCCGAACAGCGGCGAGCCGAAGCGATTGCCCATCAGCAGGAGATGCGGGCGAAAGTGGCCGAGAACCGGTCCCGAGTTGTGCTGTCTGAGGCCGAAGTCCCGCTGGCCATGGCCGATGCCTTCCGTCGCGGCAATCTGCGGACGCTCGGGGCCTTGCCCGAATCGGCCAGCTGATTCGCGGGAATCGCTCAACGCCGTCCGGGAAGCTCGGGGACAAGGATTCGAACCTTGACTGACGGTGCCAAAAACCGTAGTGCTGCCATTACACCATCCCCGAGTGCTGGGCGTATTCTAGGTTTTGCTGGGGTCGTTCACAACGGCAAACGAGAGTTGTTCGAGCTCGATGGCCAGATCGACGGCCACCATTTTGACGTGTTCGGGTAGGGTCAGCGTGACGGGAGCGAAATTCAGGATGCCGATCATGCCGGCCGCCACCAGCTGGTCGGCGACGTCTTGTGCATGAGGAGCGGGGACGGCGATCACCCCCAGCTTGGCTCCCGCTTGTCTGGCAACGTCCTGGATCTGGCTGAGATGATAGACGGGGGTCCCTTCGACTTGTGACCCGACCTTCCCCGGATCGACATCGAACGCGGCGACGACGCGAAAGCCCTGGTGGCCGAAGCCTCGGTATCCGATTAGCGCTCGTCCCAGGTTGCCGACCCCGACCAACGCTACCGGCCACTGTCGGTCCGTCCCCAGAATGCGGCGGATGGCGTCGACCAGTTCCTCGCAACGGTAGCCGATCCCCGGATAGCCGAACTGGCCGAAGTAGGCGAGGTCTTTGCGGACTTGAGCGTCGGTGAAGCCGAGGAGCTGTCCGAGCTGAGTGGAATTGGTGGTCTGGTGTCCGTCGCGCAGCAGGTGCTGCAGCTCGCGCAGATAGAGGCTCAGCCGGCTGACGACCGCCTTGGGAACGGTCCCCGGTCCGGGTGGCTGGATCGGGCCCAGCTTCTTGTCGGGGTCTTCCTGCTTGTCGGGGTCGTCGGGCATGGGTCTGCAAAGTCGACTTCGATTGCCCCCCCGGTCGTCGGGTGGGGTCGGCCCGGATACCACCCAGACGCGTGGGGGGTACCGCAGGCGCCCGTCCAACTTAATTCAAACCCCGCGACGTGGCAAACGGCGTTCTGGCGAAACCGGCCCCCGGTCCGGCCCGATCGGGTCAGCCCGTGCCAGTGGGCGGGCCCCAGTCCCACCGGTCAGCCCCTCCAGTCGCTACGGATTGACTAACCCCATCACGTTCCGCTGTTTGCCGCAATGAGTCCAGAATTCCCAGTCGTTTTGATCAAGCCAATTTTCGCAGATCGCCGATCTTAACGACGTGAGATGCACAGGTTCCTTGGACCTGGCGCATCATCTCGCGCCGCGGGGCGGCTAGCCAAGGCTAGGGAAAGCGGCTTTGAGGCGTGAGGCGAACTGTCTTGTGTAATTGCGACAGAGTGTCGCCAGACCAGATTTTCGAACTTGCATTGATTGAGAGGAGAAGGAGACCGATGAGCACGCGAATCACAGTGCCGATACTTGCGGCCCTCCTGGCTGCGTTGTCGGCTGGCTCAGCGCGCGCGGCTTATTGTGGCGCGGCAAGCTACAGCTGTTGCGACGGCTGTGGGGCAGGAGCTGCGGTCGCAAGTGAACCGACCTGCGGCGCCGCCCAGGCGGAACCGACTTGCGGTGCAGCTGAAGCGGACCCAGGCTACACGGTGATGACAACTCGCCGTCGAGTGGTCATGGAACCGCAGCAGTTCACTGTAAATCGTATTCAGTACGAGACGGTCTATGAAGACCGCCAGGTGAACGTGGTGAATTACGTCAATGAGACCCGGACGAAGGAGGTCCAGTATACGGTCCGCCGTCCGGTCGTCGAACAGCGACAGAAGACGATCAACTACACGGTGAATGTCCCCGTGTGGGAGACTCGTACGAAAGAGATTCCTTACACGGTCCGTCGGCCGGTGTGGGAAGATCGTCAGAAGACGATCAACTACACGGTGAATCGGGTGGTGGTGGAAGATCGCCAGAAGACGATCAACTACACGGTGAATGTCCCCGTGTGGGAAGATCGTCAGAAGGTCTACAACTACACGGTCTACAAGCCGGTGGTGGAAGAACGTCAGAAGACGATCAACTACACCGTGAATGTCCCCGTGTGGGAGACTCGCACGAAAGAAATCCCCTACACGGTTCGTCGGCCGGTGGTGGAGACCCATCAGCGGACCATCAACTACACGGTGATGGTTCCCCAGTGGGAAACCCGCGAAAAGACGATCAACTATACGGTTTGCGTGCCGGTGACCGAAGAGCGTGAGAAGACGGTTACGAGCTATGTTCGTAAGTGCGTCCCTTACACCAAGACGATCACCGTCCAGAGCGGACATTGGGACACCAAGACGGAAGTGATTCCGGGCCGGACCTACACCCGCAAGGTGCAGACTCCGGGTACCTGGAGCTACGATCCGTGCACCGGCTGCTGCACCTATTGCCCGGGCAGCTGCTGCACGATCACCTGCCAGTGCCCCGACAAGACGATCTGCCGGAAGATTTGGGTTCCGACCTGCGAAGAGCGGACCATCAACTGCGTGAAGTACGTCTGCGAGCCGGTCTGCAAGACGGTCAAGTACACCGTCTGCAAGATGGTTCCGGAGTGCCGATCGAAGACCTGCACCTACAAGGTCTGCAAGATGGTTCCCGAATGCCGCTCGAAGGTCTGCACCTACAAGACCTGCCGGATCGTCTGCGAGAACCATGTGAAGACCTGCACCTACAAGGTCTGCAAGCTGGTGCCGGAATGCCGGACCAAGGTTTGCAACTACAAGGTGTGCAAGATGGTGCCGGAATGCCGGACCAAGGTTTGCAACTACAAGGTCTGCAAGATGGTGCCGGAATGCCGCACGAAGGTCTGCAACTACAAGGTTTGCAAGGTCGTGCCGGAATGCCGCACCAAGGTCTGCAACTACAAGGTTTGCCGCATCGTCTGCGAAAACCATGTGAAGACCTGCACCTACAAGGTTTGCAAGCTGGTTCCGGAATGCCGCACCAAGGTCTGCAACTACAACGTGTGCCGCACGGTCTGCGAGACCCGCACCAAGCAGGTCTGCTACAACGTGTGTGTGCCGGTGTGCAGCACCAAGACGATCAAGGTTGCCCGCTGCGTCGCCAAGTGCGTTCCCTGCACCGTGACCCGCTGCGTGCCCCGAGTGATCTGCGAGCAGGTTCCGGTCAAGGTTTGCTGCCCGGTTCCCTGCTGCCCCTGCCCCACCAGCTGCTGCAACTGAGCAGGCAGGTAGTTAAACGACAAGCGGTGGCCGTGTCGTCCTGATCGGCAACCCCATCGCATCTGGTCTGGCTTGATGTGCGGCGGCTCGGACGTGAAACTCCGAGTCGCCGCTTTTTTTTTGCCCCCACCACTCCATCTCCCGCAACCCGCAGCCCGCCCACCCGTCCGGCAACCGGCCGCCCCTTCCCTCGCTCGCAGGGGGAATATAATGAGCGGCCAAGATGGACTTCAGTCTCACCGATACCATTGTCGCCGTGGCGACGCCCTTGCGAGGCGGGATCCGCGGCGTACTGCGCCTTTCCGGACCAGCCACCCTCGACTGCCTGCGGCCCGCTTTCACCGGCCCCGAGGGCTGGGATCAAAGCTCCACCAGCCGTTGCTGGTCGGGGACCCTGCAGCTGAGTCCTTACCCGGCCACATCAACCGCGTCCGAGACGTCTGCCCGATCGCCCGCGACGACGCTCGGCCTGCCAGGGACGCTCTACGTCTGGCCGACTACAGCCAGTTTCACGCGTCAACCCGCGGCCGAATTTCATACCCTCGGCTCAACACCGCTCCTCGAAGCGGCCCTCGATACCCTTTGCCGCTGCGGCGCTCGCCTGGCTCAGCCCGGTGAATTCACTCTCCGCGCCTTCCTCGCCGGTCGAATCGATCTGACTCAGGCCGAGGCGGTCCTTGGAGTCATCGATGCCCGGTCCGACCACCAGCTGCGGTCGGCCCTCGATCAGCTGGCCGGCGGACTCACCAAACCCCTGCACCGACTCCGCGATCAGCTGCTCAATCTGCTGGCCGACCTCGAAGCCGGACTCGATTTTGTCGATGAAGACTTGGCCTTCATCTCGCCCGCACGGCTGCTGGCCGAACTCACCGACGCTCATGCCCAAATCGATCGCCTCGCCAATCAGCTCTCCGAAAAACAACTTGCCGCCGATCCGGGGACCGTGGTCCTCTACGGCCGGCCCAACGTCGGCAAGAGCACCCTCTGGAATCAGCTGGCCGGTGAAGGCCGAGCCATTGTTTCGGACCGGCCGGGGACCACGCGAGATTATCTGGTCGCCATGGTCCGGCACGGACAGATCCCGTGGATGCTCGTCGATACGGCCGGGGTCGATACTCCCGATCAGCTCGATGCGGCCGCTCACCATGCGCAGACTCAGACCCACCACGTCACGACCCGTGCCGTCCTGAAACTGCTCTGCCTCGACGCCTCCCGCCCGCTCGATGATTGGGAGATTGCCGAGCTGCAGCGTGACGATCCGCAACGCATGATTGTCGTCAACAAAACCGATTGCCGGCCACTGGAAGCCTGGCGGCACACCGCTCGACTGGATGTGTCACCCGATTTGGCGATCAGCGGTCTGTCGATCGACTCCGCTGCGCAGATCGCTGCGGCGGTGGAACGCCGGTTGACGTCGAGCGTTCCCGACGAGCCGCTGGCGGCAGTGGCCAGCACAGCGGCCCGATGTCGCGAAAGTCTGACCTTGGCCGCTCAGCGACTGGCAGAGGCTCAGGTGTGGGCCGAGCGTCGGGCGGGGGATGAGCTGGTGGCGGCGGCCGTGCGGGCCTCCATTGATGCGCTCGGCCAGGTCCTCGGTGCGGTCTATACCGATGATCTGCTCGACCGAATCTTCAGCAGGTTCTGCATTGGAAAATAGTTGCTGACTCAGACGAGCGACACGGACCAGTAAACGAGGAGCACCGCCGGTGGCCGAAATTCCCTCATTGCAACGACTCGTCTCACCCCAGGTGCTCGCCGACCGGAGGGTTCGCTTTCAGGTCGCCGCACCTCAAGCGAAGAGCGTGCTGGTCAAAGGGCTCGCCGGGCTTCCTCCCACACCGCTCACCCGTGGCCCGGACGGCGTCTGGTCGGTGACGGTGGGACCGCTGGAACCGGAGATTTACAGCTATGTCTTTGAAATCGACGGCGCGGATACGGTCGATCCGCACAATCGGCGACTCAAGGCGTGGCTGGCCTGTGAGAGCCAGGTGGAAATCCCCGGTTCACCGCCGTTGCTGCACGAACACCAAGGCGTCCCTCACGGGTCGATTCATCGGCACTGGTACGATTCCCAGTGCACGCATTCGCAGCGCGGCGTGTGGGTCTATACGCCGCCCGGTTACAGCCCTGACGGGCCCGCTGCGTGGCCGCTGATGGTGGTGCTGCACGGTTATGGCGATGACGAATCGGCGTGGCTGGAGGTTGGTCAGGCGCACCGGATTGCTGACAACCTGTTGGCCGCTGGTCGGATCCGCCCGGTCGTGATGGCGTTTCCGTACGGGCATCCGGTCCCCATCGCGGGGGACGATTTCGAGTCCTATATCGTCGCGAATCTGCCAGCGATGGAAGCCGATGTGACGCAAGATCTCGTGCCGATGCTAGCGCGCGATTATCGTCTGATCGACGACCGCGGGGGCCGAGCTATCACCGGGTTGTCGATGGGGGGCGGTCAGTCGATCATGATTGGACTGCGCCATCGTCGGATCTTCGGGCACGTCGGCGGCTTCAGTGCGGCCGTGCCTCGGCAGGATCTGGCAGTACAGTTGTCGGCGGAGGTGGCTCGGCCGAGCGGGGATGCTGATGAGCTGTGGTTGGCCTGCGGTGTCGACGACTTTCTGCTCGAACGCAACGACACGTTCTCCGAGTGGCTAGCCGAGCACAGGATCGCTCACCACTATCACCGTACCAGCGGTGGTCACGACTGGATGGTCTGGCGAGGCTATCTGGCCGATTTCCTGCAGCACTCGTTTCCCGCTTGAACGGCCGTCGCCAACCGGGCGGAAACTGGCCTTTTCATGCTGGCCGAATTTTGACAGACTCCGCGCCCAGGCCGCGTGGATCAAGGTCGACAGATCGACCATGCAACCTTTATCTCCCTTCGTGGCGCAGGGGCCGGTTATGAGTCGTTGCCGCTTCCAACCGTTGTGGGCGAGCTGTTGTCTGTTGAGCCTGCTGGTGGCTGCGGGCTGCCAGACCCTGCCCTCGCTACCTTATCCATTCAGCAATGAAGCTGAACCGGAGAATCCGCTCGAGGAGTGGAACGGTCCCTTGCGCGGTACGACTTCGTCCGGCGGCGGTGCGGCGGTCGATGTGCGTTCACGGCAGATCGAGCGCAATTTGGGCATTCGCTGATCGGTTGGCCGACTGCTGGAGTCCGGCCGACGTGCGTCACGATGGACGATTCGCCTGACGACTCTCTTGACGCTTCGCTGGATGACTCAACAACTGGAGATACCGCCATGGCCGCTGGCGCCCGATGGTCAACGACGTGGGACGAGCTGAAATCGTATTATGCTGAGCTGTCGTGTCTGGAGACGGCCGCTGAGGTGTTGGCCTGGGACGAGCGGACTTACATGCCGCCGGCGGCAGGGCTCTATCGATCCGAACAACTGACGTTGCTGGCCGGCTTGGCTCATCAGCGTCGCACCTCGCCTCGGCTGGGCGAGTGGCTTGCCACTCTGAGTACTCTACCGGTCGGAACGTTGCCCGAGGAAGTGGCGGTGAGCGTTCGGTGGTTGGTGCGGGACTACGATCGCAACACCAAGCTCCCGCAATCGCTGGTCGAAGCGTTGACGCGGGCCACTTCGCGTGGGCAACAGGTCTGGGAGACGGCTCGGGCGGCGAACGACTACGCTGCGTTTCGGCCCTACCTGGCTGAGATTGTTCGGCTCAAACGCGAACAGGCTGCGGCGCTGGGGTACACGAAGTCGCCTTACGACCCGTTGCTGGACGAGTACGAGCCGGGAGCGACGGTGGCGTGGCTGACTCCGTTGCTGGCCGAACTGCGCGACCGGATTGTGCCGCTGGTGGATGCCATCCATCAGCGACGACCGAATCCCGACGACAGTCTGCTGCATCGTCATTTTCCCGTCGACCGCCAGCGGCAGCTCGGATGCCAGACGGCGACGGAGTTCGGGTTCGATTTTCGGCGCGGGCGGCTCGACGTAACGCATCATCCGTTCTGCCTGACGGCGGGACCCGATGACTGCCGCATCACGACTCGTTTTCACGACCACGATTTCTCGATGGCCTACTTCGGCATTCTGCACGAAGCCGGACATGGGTTGTATGAGCAGGGGTTGCCGCGCGAACAGTTTGGGCTGCCGCTGGGGTGTGCCGCTTCGCTGGGAGTCCATGAATCGCAGTCCCGCATGTGGGAGAACTTTGTCGGGCGCCATCCCAGCTTCTGGCAATACGTCTTTCCTCAGGCGCAGAATCTGTTTCCGGAGAGTCTGGGAGATGTCGACGTCGAGTCGTTCTGGCAGGCGATCAACGTGGTTCGCCCTTCACTGATCCGGGTGGAAGCCGATGAGGTGACGTACAACCTGCATATCGTGATTCGGTTTGAGCTGGAGCAGGCGCTGATTGCCGGGGAACTGGAGGTCGACGAATTGCCGTCGGCTTGGAATCAGCGATATCAGTCGTATCTCGGGCTGACCCCGCCGTCGGACGCGGACGGGGTGATGCAGGATGTTCACTGGAGTGCCGGGCTGTTCGGTTATTTCCCGACGTATTCGCTGGGGAATCTGTACGCCGCCATGCTCTGGGATGCGCTCGGCCGGGACCTGGGGGATCGCGATCTGCTGCTGGCCCAGGGGAACTTCCGGCCCGTGCTCGATTGGCTCCGCGCCAACGTTCACGCCCATGGCCGACGGTGGCCGGCCGCCGAACTGGTCGAGCGGGCTTGTGGCGGTCCCCCGTCGAGTGCTCCGCTGGTCCGATACCTGACCGACCGGTTTCTGGGGGCCAGCTGATCTCCCCCGAGGCGGAAAGCCGGATGGGCGGAAAGCCGGTTGGGCGGGGGGCCGTTGGGGCTGCGAGTCGGCCTGGGACCGGCGATTTCATGAAGACGGTGGGCAATTGACAGGTCATAATGCAATAGCCCGCGAATCCGGTGCGAGCAGCCGGGTGGGGCCGTGTCGGCCCGTGGGGCGGTCCGATCGCTTTGTCACCAGCGAACGACCGGGTGACGCCCGCCGAACTGTGAGATCGCCAGAACGATGCGCAATGGGTTCTGTCCAGCCTGTTTTCAGCCGGTGAGCCTTCCCGAACTGGCTCCCGATACGCTGGTCCGTTGCCCCGCTTGTCGTGCTGAGTATCCGATGGTGGCGTTTGCGCAAGCCGCTCCGCCCGCCGTGGAAGTGGTCGTCGAGCCGGTTCGGGGCCAAGACCCGACGGCCGGAGACGTACATCGGACACCTGTCCGCGGAGGGCGAGCTGTCGGGCCAGAATCGGCCGCCAACTCGGGGCCTGCTGCCGGTGCGGGGCCTGCTGCCGGTGCGGGAACAGGGGGGCAGCAGTTTGACTTTGGCGAGCGACTGCCGAGTCCGGCCGAAATGGCGCCGCTGATTCTCTCGGCCGGCAAACATGCGCCGCAGCGACGGACCGGTGTGGGTGGAGCTGTGAAGGTCGTGCTCGGCGGATTGCTGGGAGCCGTTCTCGCTCAGCTCATTGTCTGGTGGCTGCCGCATCCGTACCGCACGGACCCGTTCGAACTCGCGCCGCGATTGCCGGACCAGCTGAAATGGATAGCGCCGCTGGAGCTGCAGTTTCCGGGACTCGGCCAGCTTGATGACGGTGTAGGCGAAGAGTTTGGTGCCGATCGGGACCCGGAACGGGATGAGCCGGAGGTGGTTCCCGAGGCTGAGCCACCTGCGGGTAGCGTGGCCGAATCCAGCGGCGTGAAGAAGGCGAACATGAATCGTCCGGTTGGGCCGCAGTTGGGGCAGCTGTTCCTGGGAGAGGAAATCGAAGCGGCCGTCCGCGATGCGGTAGCAGCGACGACTCGACTCTATCGATCTCAGAATGCTGGCCAGACCGTATCCACGGGAGAATGGTCGCGGAGCCTCGATCAGGTAGCCTTGCGCCTAACCGCAGCAGATCCTCAGAACGGCGACAATGGGACTCAGCGTGCGGCCGTCGAGAAGCTGATTCGTTCGATCGAGAAACATCCCAAGCTGAAAGTCGCCTTGGATCAGCATGTGCTGTCGTCATGGCGGCATGGTTCGGAGCAGTCGGCCAGCGGTACTCCGACCGACAACACGTCCGAAATTTCGTCGTCGAGAGCATCTGCGCCGACTTCGGCCACTTCGGCGGCAACGACTGGCGGAGAGGCACCAGGGACTGCTGCCGCGTCCTCTGGCGGAAACTCAGGTAGGGCACCGGCGCCGAATTCCGACGGGACGCCCTCGGTAAACTCTGGTGAGACGTTTCAGGGAGGCTGGGTAGCGGGCCAAGTGGATTCGATCGGGCCGCGCGGGGCCTACTTCGAGTCGTTGGTGCGGATCTCATCCTCACTGGCCCCGGTCGCCGTCTTGTCGCTGGCCGATCCCAGCCAATCCAGCACCAATCCGATCGGGGTGGGCGATCAGGTGGTCGTCGGTGGATTGACCTTAGTTCACCCAGCCGCCGAACTCTCCAGCTACGACGGCCCCGACCGCCCCGTCCTGTGGGCTGGCATCACCATTCCCATCACTCATAACACCACACAACCCAGCCCAGCCCAACCTTCCGCGGCCAGCGCCACCTCGACTCAACCCATTCCGGCGCCGGCATCCTCCGCGCAGCCAGCCTCGGAACCACTCAACTCCGCGCGTCCGCGCTAGCCCGCCTCATCTCCGCGCCAACCTCCCCCACAACACCGCGCGCTCGACGAGGTAGGTGCGACCTCCGCGGAGGTACGTGCTACCTCCGTTCATTCCGAATGCTCTCGCCTCAGTCTGCCTATAGTCTCGATGCTACGTGCGCTGCCTATCCTCCGCGCTGCCAAATCAACGAGGTAGGTGCGACCTCCGTGGAGGTACGTGCTACCTCGCTGGCCGAAAGCTGGCAGAAGCGATACCCCAGAATGCGCATCTTGCCGGCGCACTGGAGTTTTCCCCGCTGCTAGCTTTAGGAGGTAGGTGCGACCTCCGCGGAGGTACGTGCGACCTCCGTTCGTTCGGAACGCTTTCGGCGCAGATTGCCTATAGCCCGGAGGCTGGCTGTACTGCCTATCCTCCGGGCGGTCAGATCAACGAGGTAGGTGCGACCTCCGTGGAGGTACGTGCGACCTCAGCGAGTGGCTGGGGGGTAGGTGATGGCCTCCGGATGGGGGGTTGGTGATCCGGGGGCGGTGGGGGGAGACGGAGGTGCGTCGGGAGGCGTCGGGGGTAACGGCGAACCGGGCGCGGAGGGGCTCGGCGTGGATGGGGGCGCGGAGAGCTCCAGCAGCATGGCTTGGCCGTCAGGGCCGGAGACCATCAGCCGCGTGCCATCGAGCTCGATGCGTTGGTCACCAGAAACTCTCAGCCTGGCGACCACGCGGCCGGTCTGCTCGTCGGTCAGCGTCAGTTCGCCCTGCTGATTGTGCCACTTCAGGTTCATCGGCGCCTGCCGCTGTGACGCGTCCCGCTCGGCTTTCTGTTTGGCTAACGCCTCGGCCTGCTGGACGATCGAAGAGGCGGCTCGCTGAGCCTCGGCGAGGGCGTCCTTGGCGGCTTGTTGAGCGTCGCGGGCCACCTGCTGGGCCTGTTCAGCGGCTTCAGCCGCCAGTGCCTCGATCTCATGACGCTGTTCGTCCGAGAATCGCTGCCGGTACTCAGCGTGCAACTCGTCTTGGATCTCGCGCGCAGCCGATTCCAGTTCTTGCTGAGCCTCGGCCATGGCATCCCGCAGTTCACGCTGGATTTCGGCCTGAGCCTCCTCACGGATCTTGCCAATTCCCGCCCGCTGCAACGCCTCGTCGATCACCGACTGCAGATGCTCGGCCACGTCATGTTGCCGTTTTTCGAGAGACCGCTGGTGAGCCCGCAAGTCGTCTGCCACGCGACGCTCAGCGGCCTCCTGTTCCTCATCTTCAGCCCTACGTTCCGCTTCATGCTCAGCTTCAGCTTCAGCTTCTGCTTCATGCTTGGCTTCTGCTTCGACCACTTCGTGATCGTCGCCGTCCCTGTCCTCGCTGGCGTGTTCCTTATTCTCGGTCGCGTCATCATGTTCGGCCGCTTCGTCGTGATCCTCCTCAGCGTTGGCTTCCTCAGCGTTGCCTTCCTCAGCGTTGCCTTCTTCAGCGTTGGCTTCCTCAGCGTTGGCTTCCTCAGCGTTGGCTTCCTCAGCGTTGGCTGGGCGGTCATCGCCTTGGAGTCGTCGATCGAGTCGTGAGAGAACGGCTTCGAGCCGTTTCAGACGGCGGTCGTTTTCCTGCTGCAGGTCGGCCCGTTCGCGAGCGGCCTGTAGCTGAGTCGTCTCGGCGATCTTGGCGATTCGGTCGAGTGATCGTTCGAGGATCTGCAGGCGTTGATTGACTTGGTCCAGTTCGTTCCGATCGGCCTGTCGTCGGGACTGGACCTGATCCTGTTCAATGGCGTCGCGATAGGCCGCTTTGGCTCGTTGCAACGCTTCTTCCGCGGCCCGCTGTTGCGCTGGAGCGCCGTCGCTTGGGTTCTGTCCCCACGACCAGGTCGGCATGGCGGCCAGGGTTAAAACTGTGGCGGCCAGAAATCCGGCCGCTGTGATCTTGCCGGAAACTCGTTCAGACAGCATCATGGAAAGCCTCCTTCTGAAGGATTGGTGAGCGCCGGTGCTGACTCCCAAAACCGGCACCGGCGCTCCGTTTCTCGAGCTTAACGACAGCTCAAGGAAAGTCTCTGCATACACGTGGCGATCTTCGGGCCAGACTCGCAAGGCCTCGGCGTCGCACGCCATTTCGGCTGCGTCGCGCAGTCGATGGCGGATCCACCAGAAGAGCGGATTCCACCACCAGATCAGTCCGGCGGCCAGTTCCAGCCAGGCGATCCAGTGGTCTCGCCGCCGGATATGAGCCAGCTCATGGGCCATCACCGCTCGGAATCGTTCATCGAAGTTTGCCGTGGCCAGTCGTCTCGGCCAGAGCATTTGCACTCGACCGAGACACCAGACCAAGGGCGAGCTGATTCCGGCGACGACCGACAAAGGGACCGGGCGGGTCCGCATACGCTGCGCAACCTGCCGCAGCTGGTGCTGGAGTTCAGCCGGGGCCGGCGTGGCGCGACGGACAATGCGCCAGTGGTGGACGAGACGCAACGCCTGCCGCAAACCGGTGATCAAACCGCCGCCGATCCAGACGGCAGCCACGAGTATCCCCAGCCACGGCCATGACCGGTCGGTCGACGATTTGTCCGGGTCGGCGGAAATGAATTTCTTGGCGGTCTCCGTGGCCTGCGCAGTCGTCTTCGCAGTCGTCGCTGCGGCCGGCGACACCGCTTCGACCGCTCGACGCTGGGGCGAAGTCATTGCCCCGAGTGGCACGGTGTCGCGGTGAACTGGGGCTTGTGTCGCTGTTCTCGCTGGCTGACGTGATTGAACTGACGATGGGCCGGTGGTAACGGGGCTCTGGCGATCGCGTTGGCTGTCAGCCGATTTCGCGTCGATGGGTTGAGCTTTCCGGCGAGTGGGGTTCACCGAAGCATCGGTCGAAGTGGCGGGCGACGGACGCTGTTTGGCCACGTTGGCCAGACCGCCAGCTGCGACGTTTGAGTGAGCTGCCGGGGTGGGGTGCGACAGGAAGGATGAGAAAGCGGTCAGCCACTCTCGGGGGGGCGGCCCTGGCCAGTGAACGAGAGGCGGGAGGATCAGCTTGATCAGCAGGACGGTCCACAGGGCGTGCTGAATGGCCGGCCGATCATGCCACCAGCGGCAAGCGGCCCAGACCAGGGGGGTGAGCGCAGCGACAATCAGCAGGTTCTCGGTCAAGTGCCACACGATCGAAGACATCATTCAGACCTCCTCTGGGAAGGTTGGTCGTGGGCTGAGCTCGGACGTTTCAGGGCGTCGATCATGCGGCGGAACTGGTCAATCTCAGCCGGTGTGAAGGCATGCTGCTGGGCGAAGGCCATCACCAGCGGCAAAGGTTGGCCGTCGCACAGTTCGCCGGCCAGTTCGGACATCCGAGCATGCATGACCTCCTCCCGCGACACGGCCGCCCGGAAGACAAAGGCAAACTGGCTCTTGTCGCTCGCCACATAGCCTTTCTTCTCCAGCCGCTGAAGGAGGGTGATGACCGTGGATCGCGACCAGCCGGTCCCTTGCTGGCTGAGCTGGTCGTGGACCTCCCGCACGGTGCTCGGCCCCCGCTCCCAGAGCACCTTCAACGTCTGCCGTTCCGCGTCGCTCAACGCTGCCCTCGGTCCGTCGTTCATGCGTCCCTCCGATTTGTCTACAGCATGTCGATGAAATTTATCGACACGGCGTAGATAAGTCAAGATCCAGCTGGAAGGATTGTTTCAGGTTGCCTGAATTGCCTGAGTTTCGGATAATTGACTTTGGGAACCGGCTGGCACTGCTGGCGCCGTCGAGCTGGCAGGCTGGGGTGGGAACGTGCCATGGGCCCTGGAAATGGGGCTGGGCGAAGAAAAGATTTGTCCGCGCGATCGTTGCAGGCCGAATAATCCTCAGGGCGCGTGCCACCGGGGCTCGGCAGGAAATTCGACGGCGATTTGACGGTGCTCGATTGTGACGTAGAGTTTCAGCGGTGAGAGTCTAGCTTGGGGATACGGGGGTGTTCTGGCGACTGCTCATGGTGCCGCCGCGCATCGCGCGGGGGAGTAGTGGAGCAGGACACAGCCGCGTACCTCAGTGGAATGAGGGGGAGCCCGGTGTTTCGCCGATTAATCTCAGCGCCGCTGCTGATGCTGCTGTTTGTCTCCGGTGCTTCGGCACAGGAGTGGGCCCGCAAAATGTTCTCGGAAACGACTCACGATTTTGGCACCGTAGCGCGGGGTGCTGATTCGGAGTTCGTCTTCGAGTTGCAGAATTTGTATAAGGAGCCCATCCACATCGCCAGCGTGCGGGCGAGCTGCGGGTGTGTGACGCCGAGCATTGTGAAAGAGAATCTGAAGACGTGGGAGAAGGGGGGCGTTCTTGCTCACTTCAACACCCGGACGTTCCTGGGTCAGCGGGCTGCGACGATCACGGTCGTCATTGACCAGCCGTTCTACGCTGAGGTTCAGCTGAACATCAAGGGTTATATTCGCGGCGACGTGGTGTTTGATCCCGGTAAGGTCGAATTCACTTCGGTCGATCAAGGGGCGAAGGCCGAGCAGTTGGTGCGAGTCAACTACGCTGGGCGCAGCGACTGGAAGATCGTCGACGTGCGAAGTGCCAACGAGCACCTCGAGGTATCGATTGATCAGCAGCGTCGCGAAGCGGGCCGGGTCAACTATCAGCTGCGAGTGCGTCTGAAGGAATCGGCTCCGGCTGGTTACTTCACCGACGAAATGGTGTTGGTGACCAACGACGGCCGTTTGCAGCAGATTCCGATCAAGGTCGAAGGGAACGTCACGCCGGCCATTTCTGTCTCTCCCGCTTCGCTGTTCCTGGGAGTGGTGGAACCGGGCCAGACGGTGACCAAGCAGCTGGTGGTGAAGGGCAAGAACCCGTTCCGGATCAAGAGCGTGACCTGTAAGGATGGCTGCTTTGAATTCCAGCCGTCGGATGAGGCGAAGACTCTGCATCTGATCCCGGTGACTTTCACGGCCGCTTCAGCTGGTAAGGTGGCTGAGGAGATTCTGATCGAGACCGACATGGGTGACGGCCACACGGCGACGTGCTTGGCCATGGTGACGGTCAAAGACGCGGCTGGAACCGAAGAAGGCGGAGCTCAGATCTCCGATGGTACGTCGAATCCATCCGGAGCGATCAAGAAGGCGGTGACGACTCCTGACACCGGCGACGCCGACGCTCTGTAAGTTTCCCGTTCGTTCCCAGCAGATTCAAAAACCTCGCCCGGCACCGATGTGCTGGGCGAGGTTTTTTTGTTTCCGCCTGCCGTGCGAATCCCGGAGTCGAGTCGGGGTCCGCCGGCCAAGCCTCAAGGGGTTATGCTTTACCCCGGGGGGCGGGATCAATTTTTCGGGCAACTTTGGGCCGTAGTGACCGAGGACTGTGGGTATTCGGGGCGGGGATTCGAAAGGAAGTTTAGGCGCGAACTTCGAACAGGAGGCGTGGCATATGGGATACGACTATCGGAAGAATATTCAGCCCGTGGGTCAGAATGATCGGAATGCGTGCTGGGCGGCTTCGATCAGCTGGTGGTTGAACGCCTATTCGCTCCACTTCAAACGCCGGTGGCTGACGCAGAACGATCTGCTGGCGAAGTTCACTGACAAATGTCTCGACGACGGATCGTTGCCGATTTCCCAATTGCGGAGCGTGTGCGAATCGGCCGAGGTCCGCATCGATCTCGCGTACATGTCACCGGCCAAGTTTCGCAGTGACTACGAGACGATCGACGGCCCGCTGCTGATTGTCTTCAATTACCCGACGGTCGGCGGGACTCACATGAACGTGATCTTTGACCGTCAGGGGGGGACGGTGATGGCGATGGAGCCCTATTTTCCGTTTCCGGGCCGCGACGGTCAGCGGACGGGCAAATATGAGCGTCGGGATTTGACCTTCTATGCCAACAGCACTGAGATCGGGATCGGTCGCTTGCCGTTGGCTGATGCTTTCTATCAGCAGCAATAGTCTGGCGGTCGGGTGTCCAGCGAGCCCAACGGACTGCCCCTTAACGGTCCGGGCCCCGGAATCGCAGATCCCTCAAACGGGGGTAATTCACGGGGTCGGTTCCCGGGCGCACCGGTCGGATCTGGCCGGGCGAGCTGTTGTTTTGGGCAGTTGTTGTGGGTGTCTATTTATTCTCGTTCGGGTGGCCCGGGGGTCGACGGACGTGGATTTACAGGCTGGGAGCCGGTTCGCTACAATGCGGGATTACCCAGACCGGGCGAGCCGAGTCGGGGGCGCGTCGTTGCGTCTCTGTCATCCGCTGCTCGGAGTGCGCTGGGGGCCGTAGATCGATCTCGCACGGGTCCCGTCGATGTTTGACTCGCTCCACGAAAACCTCGTTCACGCTCTGAAGACGCTGCGCGGCAAAGCGCGTCTGACGGAGTCGAACATGCGCGAGGGGTTGGCGTTGGTGGAGCAGTCGTTGCTGGAGGCCGACGTCAGTTACTCGGTCGTGCAGGAATTCATGGCTCGGGTGACCGAGCGTTCGACGGGTCAGCGGGTCTTGAGTTCGCTCGATCCGAGCCAGCAGGTAGTCGGGATAGTGCACGAGGAGCTGGTACGGCTGATGGGGCCGACCGACTCAGCGGTGGCGCTCAACCCGGGCCTGACCAAGCTGATGTTGTGTGGTCTGCAGGGTTCGGGGAAGACGACGACTTGCGGCAAGCTGGCGCGGCTGTTGATGAAGTCGGGACGTCGACCGATGCTGGTGGCTGCCGACTTGCAGCGTCCGGCGGCCATTGATCAGCTGATGGTATTGGGTCAGCAGATTGGCGTGCCGGTGGTGGCTGACAAGACGGCGACCGATCCGGTGGCTCTCTGTCGTCGGGCGGTAGCTGAAGCGGCCGAGCAGGGCGTGGACGTCGTGATTCTCGACACGGCGGGCCGGCTGGCGATCGACACGGAGCTGATGCAGCAGCTGCGGCAGATTGATCGGCAGGTGGAGCCGGACCAGATCTATCTCGTGGTCGACGGGATGACGGGCCAGGACGCGGTGAACAGCGCCAAGGCTTTCCAGGATGCACTGCAACTGGACGGTGTGATCCTCACCAAGCTCGATGGCGACGCGCGGGGTGGCGCGGTGCTGTCGGTCAAAGCGGTGACGGGCGTCCCGATCAAATTCATTGGTACGGGCGAGCATCTGGAGTCGCTGGAGCCATTCCGCGCGGAGGGGATGGCGGGCCGGATTCTCGGCATGGGCGACATCGTGGAGATGGTCCGTACGGCGCAGGTTGAGTTCGACCAGCAGGAGTTGGCCAAGAACGAGGAGCGGCTTCGTCGGGGCGAGTTTTCGCTGGACGATTTCCGGTCGCAGCTGGAGCAATTCCGCCGTCCGGGTTTGATGCAGAAGATGATGGGGTTGATCCCCGGCATGGGCGAGCTGCGGAAGTTGATGAGCGACTCGGATACGTCGCAGGGCATGAAGCAGCTGATCGGTGTGATTGATTCGATGACACCTCAGGAACGTCGGAATCCGAAGGTGATTGATCCGAGTCGTCGCCGCCGGATTGCTCAGGGAGCTGGCGTGGCACCGAACGTGGTGAACGAGCTGGTGCGTCAGTTTGAGGGGATGGCGTCGCTGGTCAAGGGAATGGCCGGTCAGGACATGGGAAGTCGGATGAAGATGATGCAGGAGATGCAGCGCGGCCAGATGATCGATCCGACGGGCCGGATTGCCAAGCAGAAGAAGGGGACAGGCAAGCGTTTGTCTCCCGACGAGAAGAATCGATTGCGGAAGGAACGCGAGCGCGAGTTGCGGCGGATGAAGCGGCGCGATTCGTAGTCCAGTGCGGTGGCTCAGGGAGCTGACGGGCTGGCCGATATCGTAGGTTCAACACATACAGTGGGTTAACTGGTTTCTTGTGAGGAGAATTTTTCGTGGCAGTGAAGATTCGGATGAAGCAGATGGGGCGGCGGCACCGTCCGTTTTTTCGCATTTGTGCGATCGATGGCCGCGCGCCGCGGGATGGCAAGGTGATTGAAGAGCTGGGTCATTATGATCCGTTGGTGCGTGAGACGGATGCCCGCGTGTTGCTCAACGGCGACCGTGTCGACTATTGGCTCAGCGTGGGTGCTCAGCCGACCGAAAAAGTCGCCGTGCTGATCAAGAAGTACGGCACCAACGGCACGCACAAGGAAGCTCAGAAGGCCGCGCTCGATCGCTTGGCGATTCGTCCCCAGGCGCCGCCGCCGGTGAAGCTGGAGCTGAAGTTGCCGCAGCAGGCAGTGGCTGAGGAATCGGCGGCTGAGGGCGAAGGTGGAGCCGAGAGCGAAGGCTGACAGCGACCGATCCCCCATGCGTTTCGACGTGCTGACCCTGTTCCCCGAGATGTTCCAGGGCTATCTGGGTCAGAGCTTGTTGAAGCGGGCGATCGCCGCGGGGCTGGTCGACGTCCGGCTGCACAATTTTCGGCAGTGGACCACCGACAAGCACCAGTCGGTTGACGACCGACCGTTTGGTGGCGGGCCGGGGATGGTGCTGATGGCACCGCCGATCGTGGAGAGTGTCGAGTCGGTGAGGCGGGAGGCGGCCGAGCCGGGGTTGGTGGTGTTGACGACGCCGCAGGGCGAGCCGTTGACGCAGCGGCTGGTGGAACGCCTGGCCGAACACCCGCGGCTGATTGTGGTCTGCGGGCGATACGAGGGTTTTGATCAGCGGATTGTGGACATCCTGCAACCGCTGGAGGTTTCGATCGGAGATTATGTGTTGAACGGGGGCGAAGTCGCCGCCATGGTGTTGATCGACACCGTGATCCGGCTGGTCCCCGACGTGCTGGGCGAACCGGCCAGTCATCGCGAGGATTCGTTTTCGGGCGAACAGCGGTGGCTGGAGTTTCCTCAGTACACCCGACCCCGCGACTACCGCGGCTGGCCGGTACCCGAAGTGCTGTTGAGCGGCGATCACGAAGCGATTGCTCGTTGGCGAAAAGAACAAAGCAGACAGCGGACGCACGAGCGTCGAGCCGATCTGCTGGGCGACGAATAGAAAAATTGACGGGAGTCTGGAGCGATGCGTAAACAATTGCTGGAAATTGTCGAAGCGGGGAGTCGCGTGGCCGAAGCGCCACGGTTCGATATCGGGGACACGGTCGATGTCCATTTGAAGATCATGGAAGGCGACAAGGAACGCGTGCAGATCTTTTCCGGGACCGTGATCGCTCGCAGCGGCTCGGGGACCCGTGAAATGTTCACCGTTCGCCGCATCGTCGCCGGTGAAGGTGTCGAACGTAAGTTCCCCCTCCACTCGCCCCGCATCGCCAAAGTCGACGTCAAGCGATCGGGCGTGGTGCGCCGCGCCAAACTGTTCTTCCTGCGCGAACGCGTGGGCAAGTCGGTCCGCCTGAAGGAACGCCGTACCTGATCCGTCCGATCCGACACCGGGGACGCTCCCCATGGACCCGCAGTCAGCGGTTCGACCGGCCGGTTGGTTCCTCGCCTGGGAACAGCCGGCATCGCGCCGAGCGATGTGGGCGGGTGTGTTGTGGGCCGGGTGGTGGATCCTGGTCGGTTGGCTGACGTTGGTCGGCCGTTTCGGCTGGCCCCACCCGTCACGTTTCGTCACTCTCTCGGCCATCGGACTGGTCGCCGTCGGCAGCGTCGCCCTGCTGATGGAACTCCTGCCGGCCGAGTGGATTCGCGGTCGGCGCCGGCGGACGGTGGGGACCGTTCTGCTCCACACAGCCCCGCTGCTGTGGATTCTCCTGCTGGTCATTGACGCCTTTTTCCCTTCTCTGGCCGTTCCTCGCCTGGCATGGCTGCAGGCGGCCAGTCGCTCAGCGTCGACCGCCGTCAGCGAAACCATGATCGGATTGACGCGGCCGCGACGGATCGCCGGCCAGCATGTTGTGCTGTGTACGACGATCCGGGTCCCCGGACGCACTCTGGTCGACGAGGCCGATCAGTTCCTCACTCAGATCGCTCAACGAATTCCCGGGACCAGCCAGCCCGTATACTGGCTCCGCCAACCAGCTCCCTGGCCTCTTCCCGAACAGTGTCCCGGTTTCGCCGTCGTGACTGGTGGCGTCAGAAACCTGGCCGACGAAGGCCGGCCGTTCGATGCTCAAGATCGTCTGGCGCTGGCCGGCGGTTATCTCAGTCTGCAGCGGCCGGCAAGTGGAGCGGCTCCGCTGGTTCTCTTTCGCGGACTGACCCGCTGGGCCGTTGATCCCACGGCCGACAACCAGCGGCTGTGGCGTGCCTGGCGAGTGCGAAGGGCCGCTCGAGCGCGAACTCTGGATCAGATCATGCAGCTTGACATGATCACCTCCAACGAACAGGAATTCGTCGACTTCGGGGCGGTATTTGTGGGTGTGGCTGTCGAGAAGTTCGGCCTCCCGAAGGTCATGGAACTGTATGGCACGACGACCGCAGCGACATTCACCAGCGATTGTCAGCGAGTGCTGGGGACCGATATCGAATCGCTCGACCGCCTCGTCGATGCCTATCTCGAATCAGCCTTGGATGGTCCCAGCGAAATCAGCGACATGCTGGCCTCGGTGAACGTCGCCCGGCCCGAGGACCGAGCCATCTGGCAGGATTTCTGTCGGCTGCACCAGCAGCGTCTGCGCCGGTACCGTCAGCAGAACCATCGCGTCGCCATTGTGATGGTCAATCCCGAACGGGCGGAAGGTGACGACGCGAAAGCGACCGGAGAGACGATCGAGCGAGCGCTCTGGACCACTGATCTGCGCGTGGCCGCTCAGATTCAGCGCCCCGCCGAATTGTTGACGTGGGTCGCCACGCCGCGAGAATCGTTCTTCGCGAAGCAAACCGAAGGTCAATCGGTACCGGCCGTGTTCCGAGGATTTCGCGACGCGACCGGCTACTTGACCATCTTGGGGGAAGTGCAGTTCCAGCTGGTGGCCATCGATCGCCTGATCTCGCCCTGGCTGGTCGACGTCCCTGCGGCCGGTGGTCGTTACGGCGGCTGGCAGCTCGATTCGATCGAACGGATTGAACCGGGCGACCCGACGGATCAGGAGGCGCTGCTGCGATTCGAGCTGGTTCGTCCGATGGCTCGCCCCGGGATGGCACGCCGTATTTCCGTCGACAGCTCAGCCGTAGACGGTTTCATTCACCATGTCTGGATCGGCACGAACAATTCGCTGGGGGTCCCTTTTTCGTATCGCCGGACGGCACGTCAAGTGGAAACGATCACGGCCGATGACGGGACTTCCTGGCGAGTCCCCCGCGAGGTGGTCGAAGAGAATCTGGATGAACACGAAGCCGTCACCTCGTCGCAGGTCACTCGAGTGTCTCAGTGGGAATTGTTGAGCCACGTTGATGCGAGCGAGTTTTCGCCGAGCCGTTTTGGATTGCCCGAGATCCACTCGCGGTCGGCCACCAGCTCGGACAGCTGGGGCCAATCGCTCTGGTGGCTGGCTCTCGCCTGGCCCCTGCTCGGCGGCGCGTTGCTTCGGTTCGGCGCCGACGTTCCCGATGCCTGACCGGCTGAGGTGTGAGGGCCCGGCCACGCGTCGAGGCCCGCTAGCAGTTTCTCTTTGTCCATCGGCGGATGAATTCCCTGGGCTAGCATCGATTGGGGCAATCTGTGCTTGCTCTTGAACGGCCGGATGGCGTACATATCAGCGGCTGGGAGAGACGAATCGGGATCGCGGAGCGATCTGAAGGGTGAAGGACAAGGGAAGGAACCGTGGTGGTGGGAGAACGCACGCGCGTGTTGGCCCTGGTCGGGATATGCGTCTGGCTGACGTTTTTCTGGAACCTGGGTGGGCCGAAGCTGTGGGATCGCGATGAGCCGCGAAACGCGGGTTGTGTCCGTGAGATGCGGAGTCGTGGCGATCTGATGGTGCCCGTGTTTAACGGCGAACTGCGGACCCATAAACCGATTCTGCTCTATTGGGCCATGCTGGGGACGACTGCCATCTGGGGCGACAACGAGTTTGGTGCTCGAGCGGCCTCGGCGCTGGCGGGGCTGAGCACGGTCCTGGCGACGTTCTGGGCTGGGCGGCGCATCTTTGGTCTGCGCGCGGCATGCATCGCCGCTGTGGTCCTCAGCAGCACGTTGATGTTTACCGTAGCCGCTCGAGCTGCGACCCCCGATTCGTTGTTGATCTGCTGTTCGACCTGGGCGTTGGCGATTGCTGCGGTGAGTATGTTTGGTGTCGAGTCCCCGGTGGATGGGTCGATGGCGGGTCGTGCGAGCGAAGTTGTCGAGCGAGACCCGGGTGCCTGGCCGTTGCTGCCGACAACCGGCTGGTATGGCTGGGGAATGTATGTGGCCATGGCTCTGGCCGTACTGGCGAAAGGTCCGGTCGGTTTTATCTTGCCGGCGGCAGTGATTGGCATGTATCTGCTGATTGCTGGCCACCAGCGTCAGGTCACGGTACAGGAATCGGTTAACGCTCCGGTCTGGTGGAAGCAACTCGTGCGGACCGCAGGTGGCTGGTTCGGGCCGCGCAATTTTGTGCGCGCGCTGTTGGGGATGCGGCTGCCGATCGGGCTGATGGCGGTGGCATGGATCGCGGTTCCCTGGTATGCGTGGGTAGGTTGGCGAACCGATGGCGAATGGCTGAAGGGATTCTTTTTCGAACACAATGTCGGTCGTGCCATGCGTTCGATGGAAGGGCATTCCGGAAACATTGCCTTCTATCCCGTGGCCATTCTGGTCGGCTTCTTTCCGTGGTCGATCTTTACAGTTCCGGTGATCGTGCGACTGGTGCGATCGCTGCGGCTTGGTCGAATGAATCACGAAACAGCGAGGCTGACGTTTCTGGCCTGCTGGGTCTGTGTCTACGTCGGGCTCTTTTCGATGGCCCGTACGAAACTCCCCAGTTACGTGACACCGACCTATCCGGCTCTGGCCTTGATGTGGGGCTGGTTTCTGGATGGCTGGCTGTCGCGGCGCGACTGGATTGACTCGCGGTGGATCTATGCGGCGCTCGGGACTCTGGGTTTTGTCGGGCTGAGTCTGGTGATTGGGTTGCCGATCGCGGCTCATCATCTTCTGCCTGGCGAAGAGTGGACGGGACTGATTGGCCTGGCACCACTGTTGGGAGCAGCGATCGGCGTGTGGACTTTGCTGCGGCGACGTCCGGCGATGACGGTGATCTGCGTCGGTGCGGCGTCGGTCGTCCTGGTGGGGCTGGCGTTCGGATGGGTCGCCGTACGAGTCAGTCGGCATCAGGCCTATGATCGGCTGTTGGCGGAAGTGATCCGGGAGCCTGACGAACAAGGTCGGTTGGTTGTGAAGCCGGGGTCGGAAGACGGCGTACGTCTGCTGGCCTTCCGGCGGCTGGAGCCGAGCTGGGTGTACTACGCTGGCCGGACGATTGAACCGGTGGACGAACGCGAGCGCGACTTGATCCCCCAGCGGATGCGTACCGAGCCGGGAACTCGCCTGATCGTCACTCAGGAAGACTGGCAGCGCCTGTCGAGCGAGCTGGCTTGGCCATCGGATGTGACCATTCTGGGCGAAGCCCCGTATTTTCTGCGTGACCACCGACTGCTGCTGGTGGGGCGACCAGCGCAACTGGCTCGCCGCACCACTCCTTGACCTGGGTCCCCCCAGACCCTAGGCTCACCTTGAACTATCGGCCGGCCGGACTGCGGCGAGCGGAGTGCTTTGAGCGGCCTGCAGTTAGCGGAATGGTCGGGCCTGGCGGAATGGTCGGGCCTGATTGAGTGGGCGTCGAGCCGGTGGAGGTGGGGGGGACTGATGAGTCAGCAGCAAACGGGCGACCGCGGGGGTGAGGCGACGCCGGTGGATCACGAGCGTCTGGCGCGGGCCGTGCGGGAGATTCTGATCGCTGTGGGAGAGGACCCCGACCGCGAAGGGCTCCGTGAGACGCCCGATCGAGTCGCCAGGATGTACGGCGAATTGCTGGCCGGATTGCATCAGGATCCGCGCGTTCATCTGCGGAAGTTCTTTACTGAGAAATACGACGAAGTGGTCCTGGTGCGCGACATCAGCTTCTGCAGCCTGTGCGAGCACCATCTGCTCCCGTTCACCGGCAAAGCTCACATTGGTTATTCGCCCAACGGTCGAGTGGTCGGGTTGAGCAAGCTGGCGCGGGTAGTCGAGACGGTGGCTCGTCGACCTCAGGTCCAGGAACGCATGACCGAACAGATTGCTCAGCTGTTGATCGACGAGCTGGACGTCAAGGGAGTGGCGGTGGTCATCGAGGCGAGTCACAGCTGCATGACGATCCGCGGTATTAAGAAGCCGGGGAGTCTGTGTGTGACGTCGGCGATGAAGGGGATCTTCCGCAAGAACATTTCGTCTCGAGCCGAGATCATGCAGTTGATCTACGGAAACTCGACTCGCTGATTCCTCTGGCTTCAGGAAGTCCCCGCCGTGGTCTGGCTGTTGATGCTGACATTTGTCGCTCGGATGGCTGGCGGATTGGCTCTGGCCATGCTGGGCGTGTCGAGCCGTTACGTGGTGAGCGGTTTCTTTCGCGTCCACTTGTGGGTGTTGTTGGGGCTATTCACCTTCGCGGCGCTGCTGGCTGCTTCACGGACCGGACAAGCCGCCTTGTGGCCGATGGTAGCGGGTGCCGTGGCCAGCTACTTCGGTGCCGCTCTCTGGCTTTACGAAAAGCCACGTGCGGGGTGGTGGAGTCTCGTGATCGTCGCGCTCTGTGCCGCATGGGGACTCTACCAACTGACGCCGATTCCGACTGGGGGAATCTCCTGGCCTGTTGCGCTGCGCTGGATCAACGATGTCAGTTCGGCCTATTTGTTGGGTACTACCCTGTGCGCGATGCTGTTGGGGCACTGGTATCTCAACACACCCACGATGCAGTTGACTCCGCTGCGCCGGCTGGTGCTGGTCATGTTTGTCGCCGTGTTGGTCCGCGCCGCCGTGGTGACGCTGACGACGTGGACGCATGCCGAGCTTCCCGACACGGGTTTTGAATGGGCGATGTTCGCCATGCATTGGCTGGCCGGCATCGTGGGCACGGCACTGGTCTCGCTGATGACCTGGCATACTCTCTTGATCCCCAACACACAGTCGGCAACTGGCATTCTGTATGTCGGCGTGATTCTCGTCTTCATCGGCGAAATGGCCGCCCTGGTTCCCTTGGCCTGATTGCCCGGACGGTCTGAGCACCACGGGCACGGATTTCTTCCCGAACAGTGCTCGCCGATCAGTCGGCCCGGTGCACGAAGTGGCTCATGTTGAAGCCGATCCCCCATTCAGGTTGATGGCGGTGGCGTTGGCCGTGCAAGGTCCACCGCTTGACCGCTGGAGCTAGCAATGGTGGCGACTCGATTCGGCCCGTTATCGGCTGATTTGTCGAGCCGGTGTGAAGTTGATCTGTCGATTATTCCGATTTTTCCAGCTAGGTGCGCCCGGCGATCGGGAATGAAAGCACCGCGAGAGGAGCTCGGCAGCATGGCACGACAGACACTCCCCACCAGCCACCGCGCGGAAACGACTGCGTTGGTGGATGAGCCGTCCGCAGAGACGGTCGGCACTCCGCATTTTTCAGCTCGCGGCGCGACGCCGTCCAGCCGACCGGCGCTCGCTAGCCGCCTGCCCAGCCGGGCCTATGTGATGGTGGTGATCAGCCTGGCCGTGTTCGTCGTTGGTCTGACGTTCTGGTGCCATCCCGATATTCGCCACGAAGTTGTGGGGCAGGTCCGCATTGTGAGCCAGCAGGGAGCGGCCTCGCCGGACGAAAAGACTCGCACCGAGTCGACGAACCAGCTGCAGCAGATATTGAGTCAGAGTGATACTTGGTCGAAGGCCTGCCGCGAACTGGGTATCGAAACTGGCCAATCCGCGCGGCCGAGTTTTAATCTCCGCAAGCCGTCCGAGCCGGCCGACGGATTGCCCGCTGTCGTCGTGACGCTGGATGAGTCCCGGCCGGAACTGGCGATTCGGCTGGTGAATCGTTACTTGCAGGAAATCGTCGAACGCTTCGAACATCTCCAACTGGGTGGGGTCGATCCGGCCGTGTTGTCGGCGGCTCAGTCGCAAGTCGACTCGGCACGAGCTGACCGTGATCGGGTCCAAGCCGAATTCGATCAGCTGACGGCACGGTTAACAACGCTCCCCTCCGAGCCCGATGGGACCACGTCTCCAAACTCGTCAGCGTCGGTCGACAGCACTCAGACCGCTGGCACGGAATCCACCAGCACAGCACAGGCGGAGCCGGACAGTCCCGATGCGGCATCGACGCTGGCAAACGCCGGCGAGGACTCAGAAGATAAGTCGGCCGAACTGTTAGCCAGCCGCCGTCGACTGGAGGCTCAGCTGGCTGAGGCGAGTCGCAGCCTCGATGCGGCCGTCGATCTGCAGCGGGAGTTACAGCAGAGGACGACGGCGGGGAGCGGCTTGCATCTGGTGATTTCCCACCCGGGCCGCCTGGCCGCTCGTCGTGCCAGTCCGTTGCGGGTAGAGCAGTTGAGTTGGCTGGCCATTCCGTCAATTCTGTGCGGATTGCTGGCCGCTCTGGCTGTTCCGGCCAGACCTCGCGGCGCCACTTTGCGTACGATCGAACAGGTGGAGGCGATTTCACCGTTTCCGGTCATCGTCATGCGCCGCGACGCAGCTCAGGCCGGTCCCGGATTGCCTCACCATATGCGGCGGCATCGTCGCCAGGCTCCCTGGCTGCACGGGCTGGTTCGCGTCAGTGAGATTACGGTGATGCTGGCCATCATGGTGGTCGTCAGCTACGGCTGGACGGCGGCTGGCTACACTCAGCGGCTGATGGAAAATCCCTTTGCCGCGTACACCGAAGCCGCGGCCATTACCCTTGGCCAGTGGCATGCATTCTGATAGCAGCTGGCTGCTCTAACTGGCCGACCATTCCGAAGATTCAAACTGTAGCGGCTGGGTCGATTCTGCCGATCATGACGTCTGGAGCCGTGGCCGCAGCCAGGGTTCCCGGATGGACGGATTCCGCGAGTGGATGGGACGTGAGCAGTTCCCGTCGGCCAGCACTGAGGCTTGCGCGATGTACGAAAGTTACTTTGGACTCAAGACCCGACCGTTTGTGACGGTACCCAGCCCCGAGACCTATTATCCGGCTGCTGCAATTGAGCGTGCTCGGCAAAGCGTCTTGCGGCTGGTGCAGCGTGGGGCTGGACCGGCCATCGTAGTAGGGTCCGTCGGCACTGGCAAAACGCTCCTCTGCGGACTGCTGGCCAAACAACTGCGAGCCCGACATCGGGTCGTGCAGCTGGCCAGCACTCGGATCAGCACACGGCGAGGTTTTCTGCAGGCGATTTTGTTTGAACTGGGGTTGCCCTACCGAGGGCTCGACGAAGGTGAGTTGCGACTGGCGTTCAGCAGTCACGTCAGCTCGCCCGATATCTGCCCTCAGGGATTGGCTTTGTTGGTGGACGAGGCCGACCGCCTGCCCAAAGTCGTCTTCGAAGAACTCCGCATGACGACCAACCTGGTGGCCAATTCGGCCCCGAGCGTCCGCCCGGTCTTGTTCGGCGGTCCGCACCTGGAAGAGATCTTTGCCGATCCGAAGCTGGAGTCATTCAATCAACGGCTGGCTGGAAGGTTCTATCTCGAGCCATTCAGTTACCGCGAAACGATTGAATACGTCAAATCGCGGATCGAATCGACCGGCAGCCTGGTGGAAGATGTACTGACCGAAGATGCGCTGGATGCAATTCACAAGGCCAGCTATGGCATTCCACGGTTGATCAACCAAGTCTGCGAACACGCGCTAATGCTGGGATATGTTGGCCAACACCGACAACTCAGTTCGCACGACATCCAAGAAGCCTGGTCCGATCTGCAGCAGCTTCCTGCTGCACTGCCGGCTGTGAATCAACAGTCGACCGTGATCGAGTTCGGTCAGCTCGACGACGAGAGCGACGTCGACTTGGACGGCGGCGCAAGCCTGTCGACCTCAACCGAACAGGCGGCCGAACATCAGCTCGATTCGATTCAACAGCAACTCGACGAACTCGAGCTTGAACTGGTCCCCGTTTCGCTCCAGCCGAGCAACGCGGGAGGGCCTCCAGATTCGACCACCATCCACCTGAGCTTGCGCCCGTCGTCGGCGATCGAAACCGACTCGGCTCGGAACGGCAACACAGGCAACACAGCTTCCGCCATTACGGCCAGTGTCGGTCCGTCCAGCCTGCTGACCTTGTCCAGCGGATCACTGGCCGCGGCGGAATGGGGTTTGTGGCAGTTCGTGCAAGACACGCAGCCGCAAGGGCAGGGCGATTGGAATTGGGCCGTGGCCGCGGTTGCGGCCGCCGTCGGCTCCCTATCTCCGGAAACCCTATCTCCGGAAACCGTGTCGCCCGACTCCTTGCCCGACGATTCACTGGCGACCGACTTGCCGGCTGTTGGCGCGCTGGAGGCAGTCCGCGACACGTGGGCCCTGTCCACCGACGAAGACGCTCCTTCCACGGCCCTGGGGTCAGTTCTCCAAGACGAGTTCACTGACAGCCGTAACAGCGGTGGGGACTGGAACGTCGAGTCTCGTGGTGACCAGGAACAGGCTGAGCCGGAACCGAATACTGAGTTGCGGGTGCATCACCCCCCATTGGCAATCAATCCGTTCGCGGAGGCTTTTGACGAGGAAGAAGTCGTTGTCGACCAGTTTTCTTCGCCGCGGGCTCTGCTGAGCTCGGATGCACTGCCGGTCGAAGCAGCGGAAAGCCGCGAACTGGCTCGTCAGATCGAACTCCTGCTGGCCTCCGAGCTGAAGGAAATGTGGGACGTCGTGGAATCGGGGATCTCTGAAGATTCGTACCACTTGCCAGAAAGTCCTACGCCATTCGAACTCCTGGCCGATCACGAACTGGTCGAAGGTTCGCAGCTCGCCACGCCGCACGTCGTCAAGTTTCCCGAAGCCGAATCGGTCGGGGAAGCGGAGAGCGTTGCTGAGCTCAACGTGGAACCCGTCAGCGACTGGTTCGCCGAACAACAGTCGCTCTTCGAACCACAGGGTCTGGTCGCATCCGACTCGGATACTGGTTCGGACATGGGCGCCGAATTGTACCTGGCGGCCGAGGACACGGCAGGCGAGTCAGAACTGTCGACCGGTGACGAGGCTACGGAGGCCAACGCCGTGGAAACCGAGGGGATGTCGGTCTGGCGGCACGTTACGGTTCCATTCAGTCCGCCTCCGTTCTCGTTGCAGCCCCAGGATGGCGTGATCATTGGTTCCGAATCGGCCGGACAGGCTGAGTCACCCGTCCCCACCAGCAGCGCGGGGGTACCGGCCGCCGGCGGCAGTCAGGGCGAACGGGTCGCGGTGCAGAAGTCGTTGAAATGGCTGTTCAGCACACTAAAGTCGCGTTGAGTTGCGGACGTGACGGAGCTTGATATCGACTATGGGACGCATTACCAACGCACTGAAGCTGCTGGCCGGGACCAACGACGCCGTGGGGAGTCCCATGGCGACCAACGACACTCCGCCTGTTGTGCTGGCCGATCCGGCCGCAGCGGCGACCAAGTCAGTAATGCCAGCGGATTCCGCCGGGCCCGAAGCCGAAGCTCGCAGTGTGACGGCTGTCAGTTTTCATGGCCCCGAGCTTCATGCTCCGGCCATTCGTCACGACGCCGATGAACCGACAGGTGACTCGAATCCTCCGAGCAGTGGGCGCGAACCGATAGGGGCTGGCAGTGGTCCGGCCGGATACGAATCACCGTCCGACCTGTGGCCTGATGCCTCGGACGACGGTGATCTGAGTTCACCGTTCACCGGCGGTGGCGCCAATTCGGCTGGTGACTCTCGCGGCACCAGGCACCCTGAGGGCCCGACCGAGTTCACGACTCACGATCTGTCGCCCGTACTTTTCGATTCGCTCGACTTCAGCCTGCAGGCGACGCGCGGCTTGATCGCCGAATTGCAGGACGAAGCCGACCAGCTGGAAGCGTGGCTGCCAACGCTCGAGAATGTGGAATTCAGCACGATCATCAGCGCATGTTCGGCCGCGATCACCGAAGGGGAGGTGGCACCCCGTAATGAACTGCCGGAGACAGTCCCTGCGCGTCAGCTGGATGACGACAGCGGCGAACCGGTCATTCGGACGGTCATTGAGCTCGAAGATACGGTCGAAGATGAGTTCAGCGACGAGCTCGATCTGAGCTTCATGGAACCCATGATTGAGCTCCAGAGCGAAGAGTCACCAAATGGCGATCGGTTGCTGGATGAAGTCGCCGTCGAGCCCCTGGCGCCGCTCCAGCCTGCCGACGACTTTGCCGTCGATTCGGAGTTGGTCGTAAGGCCGGATGCTGCGGATGTACCCGAGCTGTTGAATGGCGAGAGCCTGGTTGCGAATCACGATCCGAGTCTGGATGACGTGTGGCTGCCAGCGACGACGACGGCCAACGACGCGGTATGGCGAGACGCAGACGAGCTGAATTGGGACCTGCCCACCTCGTTCGGCGATCCGTTGCCGGCTTCTGCCAACGAAGCTGATTCTGTGGCGGACGGCGAACTGCTGGAGCTCGAGACGGTGGCGGCAACCACCTATGAGCAACAGCTGATGACTGAACTGTCGAACCACGAATCGCGCGGCGCGGCAGTGGCACTGGCTCAATCGATTCGTCAGACGCTCCCCGGGAGTGATTCGCACGTGGTGTTGGTGTTGAGTCCCGGTCCGTCCGCCGATGTGGCTGACACCATGGCCCAACTGGCATTCTTGCTGGCCCGTGAGGAGTTTGCCCGCGTGCTGCTGGTCGACGCCAACCTGGCCATGTCGACGCTGACTGAACGCTTTGAAGCTCAACGTGAAGGGCTGCTGGAAGCCGTGCTGGATGGCGAGCCGTGGGATGAACTTGTGCGAGCGACGTCGATCGCCGGGCTCCACCTGCTGGCCAGCGGCGATACCGTTACCGCTCGTGGGATTCAGATTCAGTCTGAGGAGATTGTTCGGTTGCGGCGGCTGGTCAGTCGCTGGCGGCACGCTTACGACTATGTGCTGATTGACGGCGGTTCGGTGGAGCTCCCGTTGACTCGCGATCTGGTGCAGCAGGCGGATTCGACCTTTCTGCAGGTCTGTCTGGGCCGGACGGACGAACAGCAGGCAGCGGCGGCCATGCAGCAGCTGCAGTTGCTCGGCGGCCAGGTCCGTGGTTGTCTGGTGCTGGACGCCTGAGAATCGGCCGATTTCTGTGGGCGTCTTCTCGCCTTCCCCTTCGGTCATGGCCGCCATTGGGGACTTCGCGGCTTGAAGCCGTCGGACGCGACTGCTGGCATTGCCAGCATGGCCCGCACAAATCTCGCTTGCGTCGATGGCGTGCTGGCTGGTACGCTTTCGTCGTCGGTGGGGGTCGAGCCATTTACGCCAGGAAGGTGAAGTGATGGTGTCTAGCAACTGCGCAGGGACGGGGTCGCGGATTTGGTGGTGGGTGGTGCTGTGTATCGCCCTGTTTCCCGCTTCATTGCTGGATGCTCAGAACACGCCCGGCCGTCCGGCTACCAAGCCCGGCGCGACTGGCCAGAACTCGGCCAATGCGAGCGCTGGCAAACCGGCCCCCGTACCGCAGTGGATCTGGGGGGGCGACGTGCAGCGGATTCAGGCGCCGCAGTCGTGTTACTTCCGACATGCTTTCAATTACGGCCAGCAGGACGAAGCCTGTCAGCTGGAGATTGCCGCGGATGACGAGTTCGCGGTATTCGTGAACGGGCGGATGGCCGGTCGAGGCGAAGGCTGGCGCGACTGGCACACGGTGAATCTGACCCGATTTGTACGCCGTGGTGAGAACACGCTGGCGATCGAAGTCCGAAATGCTTCGGGCAAGACGGCCGGTTTGGCGGCGCGGTTGACGATGCGACGACCGGCCGGAAATCAGGTGGTGCTGGTTACCGACAACAGCTGGCGCGTGTCGCTGGAAGGCTTGCCGAACTGGAATCAGGTCCGCATGACGGGCGACCAGTGGGCGCCGGCCGCGGTGCTTGGTCCGTTTGGTGGTGGACCGCCGGGGACGCCCGCCTCGGCCAATGTGTCGCTGGGTGCTGAAGGGATCAAGCCGTTATCGGTCAGCCGCAAGACGGATGCGAAATTCCGCCTTCCTCGCGAATTCCGCTTGGAACACCTGGCCGACCATGCTTCGGTTGGTTCGTTGATCGCCATGACGTTCAACGAGTTCGGTCAGATGATTGTGTCACAGGAGAACGGGCCGCTGGTCGTCTGTCTGCAGAATTCGTCGGGCGTGTACGACCGGTGGCAAGTGCTGGCCGAGCAGATGAAGAACTGCCAGGGCCTGTTGTGTCTGAACGGTGACGTCTATGCGGTGGGGACGGGGCCGGACGGAGGTGGGCTGTACCGACTCCGGGATACTGACCAGGATGGCGTGATGGACGACACCAAGCGCCTGCTGGAACTTTCCGATCGGATGCTCGAACATGGACCGCACGCGATTACGCTAGGTCCCGACGGGTTGCTGTACGTTCTGTTGGGAAATCACACGCAGATTCCCGCGTCGGTGGAGAAGCAGAGTGCGTATCGCAACACCTACGAAGGGGACCTCGTCCAGCCTCGGTGGTCGGATCCGGGTGGACATGCGGACGGAATTCAAGCGCCGGGTGGGGTCGTCATTCGGCTGGACGTCGATGCCAGCCGAGTGGAAGTCATGTGTGGAGGGTTGAGAAATCCGTACGACATTGCCTTTACGGATGACGGCGAGCTGCTGACGCACGACGCGGACATGGAGTCGGATATGGCCACGACGTGGTACCGTCCGACGCGAGTGCTGCACTTGGTCGATGGTGGCGAGTACGGCTGGCGGTCAGGTTGGGCGAAGTGGCCCGAGTACTACCTCGACAGCCTGCCGTCGATTGCGTCCACTGGACGCGGTTCGCCGGCCGGTTCTGTCGCCTATCACCATCATGCGTTTCCGTCTCGCTATCGCGGTGCGTTCTTCCTGGCCGACTGGTCCGAGGGCCGCGTGCTGCTGGCTCGGTTGAACCGCGAGGGTGCGGGGTACGCCGCTGAAACGCAGCCGTTTATGGAGGGTGAGCCGTTGAATGTGACCGACCTGGACGTCGGTCCGGACGGGGCCCTGTATCTGATTACGGGTGGACGAGGGACGTCGGGCAATATCTATCGCGTGTCGTGGCGAGGCAAACCGGAGCCCGATGCTGAAGTCGGGTCGTTGGGAGCTGGTGTACGTGCCGTGTTGCAGCAACCGCAGCCGGAAAGTGCCTGGGCTCGCCAACAGATCGCCACGTTGCAGGCCGAATTGGGCGACCGTTGGGAAGATCTCATTGAAACGGTCTGCCTCAGCAGTTCCCAACCGGTCAAAGATCGGGCTCGTGCCTTGCGACTGTTGAAGCTGTACGGGCCCGAGCCCACAGCCGATCTGCTGTTGACGATCGTTGAAGACAAAGATGCTCAATTGCGCGGCGAAGCCGTCTTTTATCTCGGCTGCCTGCACGACGAAGACACTCGTGTCAATGAATCCCTGGTCCAACATCTCCGCGATGACGATGCGTGGGTGCGTCGCCGAGCGTGTGAAGCGTTGGCCAAACGCCAGGCCAGCGTCACTTGGGACCATCTCGCCAAGCTGCTGGAGTCAGACGATCGCTGGGAGTCGTTTGCCGCTCGCCGGCTGCTGGAAGCTCAACCCGTCGAGACTTGGCGCGAGCAGGTGTTGACGACCGACAACTGCCGACTCTTCAATCAGGGCGCGTTGGCGCTGGTCATTGCTCAGCCTGGCGACGAGCATGCTCGGCAGATTATCGAACACGGCCGAACGCTGATGGATGGCTTTGTCAGCGACCGCGATTTTGTCGATCTGTTGCGAGTTTTTCAATTGGCTCTGCACCGATCCAAGCTGGATGCGGATGCGACGGCGGAGCTGAAAGACCAACTGGCTCAAGAGTTCCCCGCGACCGATCGCATGATCAACCGGGAGCTGGTCCGCCTGTTGGCTCATCTGCAGGTCGATTCGATTAGCGATCGGTATCTGGAGTACTTGTCGAGCGACTTGCCGGTTGAGGACCGAGTCCACACGGCCATGTACCTCGCTCGGATCACCACCGGCTGGACCCCGGCTCAACGGCTCGATTTGATGCACTATCTCGAGATCCCTGAGAATGCCGGCAACAGTGTCCCCGGATATCTCCAGCGGGTATCGCTGCAGTTCGGACAATCGATTCCGGAGAGCCAGTTTGCTGAGATCTTAGAGAAGGGCGATCAGCATCCGGCTGCGGCTCTGGCCGTGGCCCTGCGGCTGAAGGCTCCGCTGAAAGACCAGCAGCTCAATTGGCTCAAGCAGCTCGATCAGAAGATTGCGCCGGAGGATGCTGAGCGGTTCAAGCGGCTGAAGGTTGCCATTCTGGCCGTGCTCGCCCGCGATGGCAGTGACGTTTCGATGGCCTACATTCGGGAAGTCTACCAGCGGGATCCTGGTCGGCGCGTGGAGGCCGCTGTGGGGTTGGCTCAGCGACCGGCCGGCGCGAACTGGCCGCTGCTGGTGAAGGCCGTGCCGTTGCTCGATGGTCCGATCGCTCAGGAAGTGCTGGTGAAGCTGCGTGGAGTCAAGCAGGTACCGGAGGAAGCTGACGCTTATCGCCAGGTCATTCTGTGCGGCTTACGGCTTGGTGAGTCCGGTGCCAAGGACGCCATTGCTCTGCTCGAGCACTGGCAGGGCTACGACGCTTCAACGAAGGAAGAGATTCCCTGGGACCGGGCACTGCGCGCCTGGCAGGCTTGGTTCCGCAAGACGTATCCGACCGAGCCGCCAGCAACACTGATGGTTTCGGGCCAGGACAGCAAGTGGGATTACGACGCTCTGCTGAAGCACCTGACGCGCGCCGAGAACCGTCAACAGGCTTCAGCGGAACGCGGAGCGGCGATCTTCAAATCGGCCCGCTGTGCCGAATGCCATCGCTGTGGGGACATTGGCGAGCCGATGGGGCCCGATCTGTCGGCCGTCAGCCGTCGGTTCCTGACCAAGGAAATCCTCGACTCGGTGCTCTACCCTTCCAAGGTGATTTCCGACCAGTACGCCGCCAAGACGGTGACGACCACCAAGGGGCAGACCTACACGGGGCTGGTTTCGCAGACGGCCACCGAGCTGACCGTCCTGACCCCCGACGGGCGCAAGACCCGGATTCCACTGGATGAGGTCGAGGAGACTCAGCCGAGTCCGGTGTCGGCCATGCCCGAGGGCCTCCTCAACGGGCTCCATCTGGACGAAGTGACCGATCTGTTCGAGTACCTGCAGTCGGCCGCCGACCGCCGCACGGCCGCTCGGCCCTGACCGGATCGCCGACCGCTGGACCTTCTCACCGCGGGGTTTTGACCCCAAACGAGCGGTGTGGGCTGCGCTGGAGGCTCGCGGAATCGCTACAGGCGTCACGGTCCGCGCCAATTTGCCCGGGCTCCGCTGTCGTCGGCCAGTTTCTCTGAACTTCCCCTGCGTCGGCGCCATAGGATACAGGTGTCAACGGAGGGGTCTTCTCCCCGCGAAAACACCCCCAAGTTTCTCACCCCCCCGTGATGGGCAAGGTCGGCCTTCTGGCTGGCCTTGCCCGTTTTTTTTGCGCGGCTTGACAAAAACACCAGCAGGGGCACACTAGTAAACCCAGGTTGGGTATAACGTTTAGTCTGCGTCGGGGTGTCTATCGGGTGCTGTGAGCAGGAAGGAAGCGGGAGTGATGAACGGCCGCTGTCTGGACCGATTGACCGATGCTGATTGGAAAGCACGCTGGGCTCGCGAGGCACACCTGATGGGGATCGACGATCTGGACGACGATTTCGACGACGATGACTTCGACGACGATTTCGATGATGACTTCGAGGAGGAAGAAGAGGAGTACCTCAGCGAAGATCTTTCCGATCTGGAGGAGGACTTCTCGGACGACGACGGCATCGAGGGTGACCTCGACTTTGCCGACGAAGAAGGCGAAGTGGAGCCTCCGGACGAAGACGTCGAGGTGATTCCCGAGCCTGACGAAGAGGGCTGACAAGAGCGGGGCTCGCAGCACCGGCACCTGCCAGCGACCGGGGTCGACGGAAACGAGACTCTGGAGCGCGAGCCCTGAGAAGGAGTCTCTACGAAGTGGGCATGTTCGCCGAGGTATCCCCCAGCGTTTCATTTCCCCAGCAGGAGCTGGAGATACTCAAGTTCTGGCGCGACCGGCAGATCTACCATCGATCGCTGGAGCAGCGCGCCGGGCAGAAGTCATTCGTCTTCTTCGAAGGTCCTCCCACCGCCAACGGACTTCCGCACCCGGGCCACTGCCTGACGCGGGCCATCAAGGACGTCTTTCCACGTTACCAGACGATGCGCGGTGCGTACTGTCTCCGCCGAGCCGGTTGGGACACTCACGGGCTGCCGGTCGAAGTGGAAGTCTGCAAGGAACTGGGGATCCATTCCAAGGAAGAGATTGAAGCGTTCGGGATCGAGGCGTTCATCCACAAATGCCAGCAAAGCGTCTGGCGCTACATGCAGCAGTGGGAACAGCTGACCGAACGACTGGGATTCTGGGTCGATCTGCCCAGCGCCTACGTGACGTACCATCAATCGTACGTCGAGAGTGTCTGGTGGTGCCTGAAAGAACTCTTCCAACGTGGGCTACTCTACCAGGGCCACAAGATCGTCTGGTGGTGGGCTCAAGGCGGGACGGCACTCAGCAGCGGCGAGGTGGGCCAGGGATACCGTGAGGTGGCCGACCCGAGCGTCTACGTCCGATTCCCGCTGCTCGATGAAGCCGGCAAGGAGTCGGATATCAGTCTGCTGGTTTGGACCACCACACCGTGGACCTTGCCGAGCAATCAGTTTGCGGCCGTCCATCCTGACCTGATGTACGCCACAGTGGTCGACGCCGAGCTGGGGCAGAAATACGTCATCGCTGAAGACCTGGTCGCCGTGATTGGCGAAAAGGTGAAGCGTGAGCTGCAGGTCGAATCGGTCTGTCGCGGAAGTGATCTGCTTGGCCGACGCTATCGCCCGCCATTTGATTACTACTACGCCACACAGGGACAACTGCAGGGCGAACTGCGGGACGGTGGTCGGCAACATCGGGCGTGGCGTGTGGTACCGGCCGATTTCGTGACGACCTCCAGCGGTACGGGAGTCGTCCATCAAGCTCCGGCCTTCGGCGAGGTCGACTACGATGTGCTGGTCGCCGAGCGGGCTCGGTTTGTGGAAGGGCAGGGTCCCGATCTGATCTGCGCGGTTGGGCCCGATGGCAAATTCACCAGCGAAGCTCCCGAGTATGCCGGGCGGTGGGTGAAGGAGACTGACCGCGACATCTCGCGTCAGCTCCGTTCGGTCGGGCTACTGCTGCATCAGGAACAATACCTGCACGAGTACCCGTTCTGCTGGCGGGCCGATCAGGATCCATTGATTCAGTATCCGCGCAAGAGCTGGTTCATTCGCACGACCCAGTTCCGCGACCAGATGCTGGAGAACAACCGGCAGATTCAGTGGCTCCCCGAGCATATCCGGGATGGGCGATTCGGCAATTTCCTGGAATCGAACGTCGATTGGGCTCTGTCGCGCGAACGGTATTGGGGAACACCGCTCCCAATCTGGGTCTGTTCGGTCACGGGGCGCATGGAAGCGATCTCCAGCTACGACGAGCTCCTGGCCAAGCCGGGCGTGCGAGGGGCGGAGGTCTGGCAGCAGGCCAAGAAGGCTCATCCCGAACTCCCCGACGACCTGAGCGTCCACAAGCCATACATCGATGCTGTAACGTACGATTCGCCCTTTGCGGCGGATGGGCGTATGGAACGCGTTTCCGAAGTAATCGACTGCTGGTTCGATTCCGGAGCCATGCCGTTTGCTCAGTGGGGATATCCGCACCGCGGGCAGAAGGAGTTTGCTCAGCAGTTCCCGGCCGACTTCATCAGCGAAGCCATCGATCAGACGCGCGGTTGGTTCTACAGTCTGCTGGCGATCAGCACGATGATGTTTCCTCCCGAGTCGGGCGCCGGGTCGCCGAGTGTGGCTGCGCCGGCCGATGCTGGTTTGGCTACTGAATACCCTCATCCGTACCGGACGTGCATCGTGCTGGGGCTGATGCTGGGCGAAGACGGACAGAAGATGTCCAAGAGCCGCCGGAACTACCGCGAGCCGCAGGAGATCTTTGATCGCTACGGTGCCGACGCGCTGCGGTGGTATTTCTTCGCCAACCAGCCGCCGTGGACATCGATCCGCTACAACGAACAGGCGATCAAGGACAGCATTCCTGAGTTTCTGCTGCGAATGTGGAACGTCTTTGCCTTCTTCGCCAACTACGCCCACTCCGATGGATTCAATCCCGCCGCGGGAACAACTGGTCCGGTTGGGCATCTGGATCATGCCCAGCTGGCTCGGCTGTCGGGCTACCGCCCCCACCAGAATCGTGCCGAGATCGATCGCTGGATCTTGAGTGAACTTCATCGGACTTGCGGGCGTGTTGTGGCATCGATGGATGCCTTCGACAACTATGCTGCTTGCCAGTCCCTGAATGAGTTTGTCGACGGGTTGAGCAACTGGTACGTGCGACGGTGTCGCGATCGGTTCTGGGGTGAAGATAAAGCCGACCCCGATAAGCTCGATGCGTACTGGACACTGTACGAGTCTCTGCTGACGCTGTCGAAACTGGTGGCGCCGTTCGTGCCGTTTGTCGCTGAAGCGATGTGGCGGCATCTGACGAGCGTCTTTGGCGACAGGGCTACGGAGAGCGTTCATCTGACCGATTACCCGACGGGTGACAGCTCGCTGGTCGACTGGCGGTTGTCCGAACAGATGGCCATCGCTCGGGAGATTTCCAGTCTGGGGCGCAGTGCCCGCATGGCGGAAAAGCTCAAAGTGCGTCAGCCGCTGGCCAAAGTCGAGGTGATTCTCGGTAGCGACCAGCATCTGCGGTGGCTGCAGGACCATGCCGACCTGGTAAGCAGCGAACTGAATGTGAAGCAGGTCGAATACACACAGCATTCCGAGGAATACATCACCTACCAGGTCCAGCCGAACTTCAAGGTGCTCGGCCCGAAACTTGGACCGCTCTTGCCGGCCGTCAAGCAGTGGCTGGGGGGCGCCGATGGCGGCTCGTTGCTGCAGCAGTTGAAACGCGATGGCAAGATCGTTGCCGAAATCAAAGGACAGCAGGTGGAATTGTCGGATGCCGACATTCAGATTCGGCTGCAGGCCAAGCCGGGTTGGGCCGCCGCGCCAGGTGAACACGCCGTGGTCGTTCTGTCGACAGAGCTGACGCCCGAATTGATCCACGAAGGGCTGGCTCGTGACCTGGTCCGGCTGATACAGGATCGCCGGAAGGAGATGGGACTCCATTACACCGACCGTATTCGCGTGCAAGTCGCCACGGACGCGGAACCACTGCAGGCAGCCATCGCGGGCTTCCGCGACTATATCGCTGAAGAAACGCTGGCTGTTGAGCTGTCAGTGGCTGCGGATGTTGGCAACGATGGACTGACTCGCGAAGTCGGATCGCACGCGCTGACGATGTCTATTGCTCTGGCCGGGAAGTGACCCAGTGAATCATCCTCGTCCGCTGCTGAAAGTCGCCGTGCTGATCTCAGGCGGCGGGACCACGCTGCGGAATCTGATCCGACGGGTCGACGAGGGGAAGTTGAACGTCGAGCTGGCTCTGGTCGTGGCCAGTCGACCCGATGCGGGTGGGCTGAAGTTTGCGGCCGAAGCGGGAATTCCGAGGCTCGTTCTCCGACAAGGCAAGCTCACGCCCGATGAGTACTCCCAAGCGATCTTCGATGCTTGCCGAGCGGCAAAGATTGATTTGGTGGTGATGGGGGGCTTTTTGAAGTTCGTGCCGATCCCCGCCGACTTTCACCTGCGGGTGATCAATATTCATCCTTCGTTAATACCGGCCTTCTGCGGGCACGGATTCTACGGACATCATGTCCACGAAGCGGTGCTCGAGTACGGAGCCAGGATCAGCGGCTGTACAGTCCACTTCGTCGACAATCAGTACGACCACGGACCGATCATCTGCCAGCGGACCGTGGCAGTGCTTGACGGAGATACGCCGGCCACGCTGGCCGCACGCGTCTTCGAGCAGGAATGCGAAGCTCTGCCGCTGGCTGTCAGCTGGTTTGCCACTGGCCGGTTGCAGGTCGACGGACGCTGGGTCCGAGTTCTCGACTGACGAGTGACTTGGCGAGCAACCGTGGGTCGCGTGGAAGTGATATTTCCTCGTGACGGGCAACCCGTTACCATCCCCTCGCGGCCGTCCGGTCGGTCGAAGCCTCTGTCTGCAATCGCGGAATCGCTAGCAGTGTCAGCGGCGAGGTGTGACCGGCGGCCTGAAGGTGCGGTCGAGTGACGCTCGACCCGTGTTGCTCGACGCCGATGAGGTGAGCACTTATGAATCACGGCCAGTCACTTCGCTATCCCAGCATCGATCGTGGTGAGGAACGCCGCACGGCCGGCCCAGCGATGTGCCATGACGCGGCTTCCTTGCTGGTCGACCCGCATTCGGCCGAGTCCGTGTCGCGACGACGCTGGGCGGCCATTTGGGTTGTGATCGCGGTGGCCTGTCTGGCGATCGATATGCCGGTCGCCATATTCTGCAAAGCGGATCGGACGCCTGGCGAACTGCAGCTGATGCTCAGCAAGGCGGAAAACTTCGGTCATGCGTACGGAGTGCTCGCGATTGCGATTACGGTGGCGGTGGTCGATGCGACGCGCCGGCCGCTCGCTCCTCGGCTTTTCCTTGGCGCTATGGGAGCCGGTCTGCTGGCCGATGTGCTGAAACTGCTCGTCGTTCGTTCTCGGCCGCGATTCTATGATCTGTCGCAAGGGCTTTGGCAAAGTTTCGCGGGTGTCCTGGGGTGGAATCGCGACGGAGAATGGAAGTTTGTCTTTGATAATACTCAGCAGTCGTTCCCCTCGGCCCACACGGCCTGCGCCGTCGGACTGGCGGCCGGGTTGGGAATTCTCTATCCGCAGGGCCGAGTCTGGTTCTATACGCTGGCCTTCCTGTGCGCGATGAATCGAGTCGATGGCTGCGCTCACTTCGCTAGTGACACGGCTTTTGGAGCGGCGATCGGTCTGCTGGTGGCCAATTGGGCTCTGAGCACCCATCCCTCCATCCGTTGGATCGACCGGCTGACGCCCTGGTGGGGATCTCGACGTACCGAGGCCGATTCGCGGCCCGACGCCCGACCCCCTTTGAAGGTCGTCTCGCCGTCCTGATGGCCCGCGAGGTCAGGTCTGGTCCCCAATTGGGGTGGGTTCTACCCGGGGGACTGAACCTTTTGGCCGTAGGTAGCGTGGATAGAATTGAGATAATATAAGCCGTTACCGGCCGCGATCCGGTCGACTGGTGACTGTGCCGGGGTGGGGCGAAGGTCCGTTCGGTACGGTGATTGTCGGTAATTCAGCTCAGTCCGACGCGTTGATGGCGGCGCGAAGATCAAGGTGGAATATGTCTAGACTCCGGCAGGCAGGAAGTGCGGTGCTCGGCTGGTGGCAGCTCGGATGGCGGCAAGTCGAATGGCGCCGAGCTGGCGCGGGCCGTCTCGCTGCATGGTCGCTGGTGTTGGTCCTGAGCGTGGCGCATGGTGCGAGTCATGCTCAGGGGCTGGGCCAGGGTGCGGGCGGTTTCAGCGTCGTTCCCGGTCTGCAGGGATTGCAGTCGCCGGCTGAAGCGGCGGGAGAGCCGTTGACGTTGACTGCGAAGCTGGAAGCGGATCCGGCGACTCGTGTCGGCCGATTCAGCGTGACGGCGAAGCTGGCTAATGACTACCATATCTATTCGGTGACACAGCCGGCCGGTGGTCCGATGAGGACTAAGATTCAGCTCGACTTGCCGCCAGGTGTGACTCAGGTCGGGACTTTCCAGCCGGACAAGAAACCCGAGATTCATCCGCCGGACAAAATTTTTCCGGTGGATTCCGAAGAGCACCATGGGCAGGTGACGTGGACGACTTATGTGCGGCTGGCCGACGGTGTGGACGCCGGTTCGTTGTCGATCACCGGCCTGCTCAAGGGCCAGGTTTGCCATCCGAAAGAAGGATGTCGGCCGATTCGCAAAGAGCAGGGGAAGCTTGAGGCTAAGGCCCAGGTCGCCCAGCTGCCTGCCGATTTGCTGAACGGGGTGGCCGGCGATGTGCCGGCGCCGGCTGGTGCCGTGCCTCCTGCCACTGAGTCTTCAGCGGTCGGGGCTCCAGCTGCACCGCCCGCAGCGGTACCCGCACCGGGTGGCGCGGGGACTGTGTCGCGGTCGGCGGGTGAAGTGGTGCCGTTACCTCCGGTCGGTCCTGCCTCGTCGGGTGGCCGCACGGGTGGTCCTGCGGGGGCCGCGTCGACGGCGAATGGTCTGCTGGGACAGATTCAGGCCGAACAGCAGACCGGGAGCCTGCTGGGGATTCTCATGTTGGCCGTCGCGGGTGGTTTCGTTCTGAATTTGATGCCGTGCGTGTTGCCGGTGATCGGTTTGAAGATCATGTCGTTTGTGCAACAGGCGGGGCAGGATCGGCGCCGCGTGTTGTCGTTGAATGTGGCCTATTCGCTGGGCATTCTGTTTGTCTTCCTGATCCTGGCGACTTTGGCGCGCGGATTGGGTTGGGGGTGGGGACAGCAGTTCAGCAGTGATGGATTCTCGATCGGGTTGGCAACGGTGGTGTTTGTGATGGCGTTGAGTTTCCTGGGGGTGTGGGAAGTCCCCATTCCCGGGTTTGCCGCGTCGCACGGCGCTCAGAAGTTGACCGAACAAGAGGGCTACTCGGGGGCCTTCTTTAAGGGCGTGCTGGCGACATTGCTGGCGACTCCTTGCAGTGCGCCCGGGATCACTCCGGCTCTGGCGTGGTGTGTGAACAAGCCGTTTCTGCTGGTCTATCTCGTTTTTAGCTGCATGGCGCTGGGAATGGCATTGCCCTACCTGGTGCTGGGGTTCCGGCCTGAGTTGTTGCGGTTCTTGCCGCGTCCTGGGGCTTGGATGGAGACGTTCAAGCAGTTGATGGGTTTCGTGTTGATGGGGACGGTCGTCTTTCTGTTGACGGCCGTGAGTCTGGAAAACATTCTGCCGACCGTGGCTCTGCTGTTTGCTTGCTGGGCCGGTTGCTGGTGGATTGGCCGGCTCCCCTTTACGGCCGATCGTGCTGCCCGATTACGAGCCTGGGGCGTGGCGGCGACGGTGGTGGTGCTGGTCGGCGGATATGCCTTTGCCGATTATCGCCAAGTGGGTGACATGACGCTGTGGGGCCTACGTGGCATGATGTCGCACCGTCTGGCGACGCTGGCCAGTCAGCAAACGGGAACGCCAACCAAGCGAGTGGGGTTCGAGTTACCTTGGGAGCCCTTTTCGAGCCAGCGGCTGGAGGAGTTAGCGCAGGGGAACCAAACCGTGATGGTGGACTTCACGGCCGACTGGTGTGCGACCTGCAAGACGTTGGAGCTGGGTGTGTTGAACACTCGGCCGATCTACGAAGCCGTCGAGCGACTCGGAGTGGCGACATTGCGAGCCGACTACGATTTGCCGGAGGTGAAAGAGCTGGCTGACCGGTTGGGCCGTCAGTCGATCCCCATCCTGGCGATTTTTCCGCGGGGCCGAGCCGACCAGCCCATTCTGCTCCCCACCGCCTACACCCGCAGCCAGCTGCTGGAGGCCCTCGAGCAGGCCCACACCGGCAGCGCGAACGTCGCCCGCCGTTAACCCCCGCCCAGGTTCTTTCTTGCTCCCCCTCAACCGCATCGCCCTGCTAGCACGCCCCGGAGGTCGCACGCACCTCCGCGGAGGTCGCACGTACCTCCCGGCAGGTGCTAGCTTGGCGAGAACGGTGCGCCGGCTTCTGGCAAAGCTGCCACGAAGCGGCGAAAGTTGAAACGGGGCAAGCTAGAACGTCGCGGCTGACGTTCGAAGTGGTTTCAGTGGGCGGAGTGCGTTGGGCTTCTGGGGAGCGTCGGGAGCCAGTGCGGGGCTGCTAGCAGTTCACGGAGGTAGGTGCGACCTCCGTGGAGGTACGTGCGACCTCCGGGGAATGCTAGCAGCGGGGAGGGGGTGGCGTGGGTGGGGGACGCGGGTGGGATGGCGTGGGTGGGGGGATATTCGCAGCGGAAGAGCGAATCAGGCCCAGCGGACGTGGGCGTGGCCGGAGGTGGCGCGGCCGATGGTGTAGCAGTCCAGGCCGAGCCGTTCGATCGTTCGCTGGATGGCGGTGGCGAAGTAAGGGCTCACCACCAGCACCAGCCCCAGACCCATGTTGAAGACGCGATCCATTTCATCGTCGTCGATCTCGGCCAGGGTCTGCAGCCACGGGAAGACCGGAGGGACCTTCCAGCTGCCCCGGTCGATCTCCACGTCGACACTCCGCGGCAGAATCCGCTGCAAGTTCTCGTGCAGGCCGCCGCCGGTGATATGAGCGATACCGTGGACGACCTGCTTGACGGTGTATTGTCGGAGAATCTGCCGGACCGCTCGGGCGTAGATCCGTGTGGGGGCGAGAAGTTCTTCGCCGACGGTGCGACCGAGCTGGGGGACGAACGTATCGACGGTCAGTCCGCCAATTTCAAAGACGGCCTTGCGGACGAGGCTGTAGCCGTTGGAGTGGAGGCCGTTGGAGCCAATGCCCAGGACGACATCGCCCGCCGAGATCGCTCGACCGTCAATCAATCGGCTTTGTTCGACGACGCCGACGCAGAATCCGGCCATGTCGTAATCACCGCGCTGGTAGAGATCGGGCATGATGGCCGTTTCACCACCGAGGAGTGAGCAATCAGCTTCGACGCATCCCTGGCTGACTCCTTGCACGATCTGCTCAAGCCAGTCGGGGTCATCGTGGGACATGGCGACGTAGTCGAGAAAAAAGAGCGGTTCAGCGCCGCAGCAGATCGCATCATTGACGCTCATCGCCACCAGGTCGATCCCGACCGAATCGTGTCGACCGGCCAGCATGGCGACTTTCAATTTCGTCCCGACGCCATCGGTGCAGGAGACGAGGACCGGATTGCGGTATCGCCGGGCGAAGAGGCTGTTCTGGAAGTCGAGCTGAAAGAGCCCGGCAAATCCTCCGTCGAGCTTGATCACTCGGGGGGAGAACGTGCGGTGCATCAGGCCGGGAAGCCGGGCCATGGACTGTTGGTAAACGTCGAGATTGACTCCGGAGCTGCTGTATGTGGCCTTGGCCATGGATTACAATGCGTGGGTAAATTTTGCGGGTGGCAGCCTGGACCGGCCTGGATTGTACGGGGCGTGCAAAAAGGTTGTCAACGAGAGGCAATCGGGGCGATTGACGGTGGCTAGGGGCGGTCCCCGATCTGGAACGGGTGGACCGAAACGAGGGGGAAACGAGCGTGGTGAAGCATTGGGTCTGGCGAGCGGGTGGCATTTTGGTGGTGGCCTGGGCGGCGTTGGCGATCGGGGCCGAAACGGCCGACGTGCCGGTGTCGAAGTACGTGCCGATCGCCGATTTGCGGCAGCAGCTGGAGACTTATTTCGCTGAGCTCGAGAAGGATCTGGCGTCGGAGGCCGAGTATGACGCTGAGCACCAGGGTCGGGTGGAGAAAGGGGCCAACACGCTGGTCGTCCTGGCTCAGGCCCTGGCCAACCACGACGGGGCCGGCGACGAGAAGCGATCGGCGGCCGGTATGATGCGTGGGGCGCTGGCCGTGGCGGCTGGGTCGGCTGACTACACCAAGGCCAAGGCGGCCTGGGATCAGCTGCAGACGGCTCGAAAAACGCCCGGCGATGCCCCAGCAGCTCCTCCTGGCTGGACTGCCGAAGCCGATCTGGCTCAGCTGATGAAGCAGGTGCCGGTGGTGAACAACGCGTTGCGAGCTGGCGTGACGAGCCGTCGTTTCGAACGATCGGTGGAGAAGACGGCCGGACTGGCGGCGACGCTGGCCGCCATCGCTCAAGCCTCCAGCGTCGACTTCGACTACTGCAGCGGCGACGAGGATCAGCAGGAGTGGCGGAAGATTTGCCTGGAGATGCGCGACGCGTGTGCGGCGGTGAATGAAGCCGTCCGCCAGAAGAACCAGGACGCGGCCACCAAGGGGCTGGAACAGATCGTCGCGACGTGTGATGCGTGCCATCACCGGTTCCGCGACTAGCAATCTTCAGCCAGTCGTTGTGGCGGCAACAACCGCTACAGTTTACAGCGAGGCGGACGGACAAGGGAGTTCAGCCCGACCAGGTGCTGCGCCGACTCGGTTTCCGCTCGTCGGCGGACGTCCAACGCCGTCGGCAGCTGCCTCGCGTCGCGCGAGTGGCCTCAGAAACCTCCGGTCAGGCGCTCCTTTCGGGTCGATACAACGCGTTTGGGGCCCCGTCACAGTTTCACTGAATGACGGTTTTTTCCCAGCCGATCTGAGCGTTAGTGATCGGCGTTTGTTTTTCCTGAAATCGGAGAGCGCACCATTCGCTGGCGAAGTCGTAGTGGTATTTTTGGGTAGTCCAGATTCAGGGCACCTGTTGACCATTGGCTTCGATTCCGGGTTACGCGCATGTTGATGGCTCATCCGCATCCAGAACTTCAATTCACTCATTTGCTGCCGTACGGAGCGCTGATTCACGAACGGGGAGTGCAGTTCGTGGTCTTCAGCCGTTCTGCGACGGCCATGCGACTTTTGCTGTACGACAAGGTCACCGACACCGATCCGGTGGACGTCATCCATTTCCACCCCGAGACCGACCGCTGGGGTGACATCTGGAGCGTCTTTGTGCCGGGAATCGGGGCAGGTCAGCTGTACCATTTCCAGGCTGACGGCCCCTTCGATCCGGCCCGCGGGTTCCTGTTCGATGGCCGAGCTCGGCTGATCGACCCCTACGCCAAGGCTTTGGCGGGGACCTTTCAGCCGTCGCCCGACGGCATCCTCCGTCCGCCCAAGTGTGTCGTAGTCGACGACTACTTTGACTGGGAAGGCGACCGGCACCTCCGCCGCGGGCTGGCCGACAGCATCATCTACGAAACGCACGTGAGGGGGTTCACCAAGAGTCCCACCAGCAACGTAGAGCATGGCGGAACCTACCTCGGTCTGATCGACAAGATCCCCTACCTCAAATCGCTGGGCGTGACAGCGGTTGAGCTGATGCCCGTCCATGAGTTCCCCATTCTGGACATTCATGGACGAGTCCCTCAGCGGCCCAACTACTGGGGCTATGATCCGATGGCCTTCTTCTCGCCTCACCGTGGCTATGCCGCCGACACGCGGCCCGGCGGCCAGGTGAACGAGTTCAAGCAGATGGTGAAGGCCCTGCATCAGGCCGGCATTGAGGTCATTCTCGACGTGGTCTTCAATCACACGTGCGAAGGGAATGAGCTGGGTCCGACGATCAGCTTCAAAGGGCTGGAGAACCACGTCTATTACATGCTGGCCAACGGCGGCAGCTGCTACAAGAACTACTCAGGTTGCGGCAACACCGTGAACGGCAATCACCCGATTGTCCGCGAGATGATCTTTCATTGTCTGCGACATTGGGTCCACAATTACCACATTGACGGATTCCGGTTCGACCTGGCGTCGATCCTGAGCCGCGATCGGGACGGCAATCTCGTGCCGAACCCGCCGCTGGTCGAGGCCATCGCCGAAGATCCGCTGCTGGCCGACACGAAGATCATTGCCGAGGCCTGGGACGCCGCGGGCGCTTATCAAGTTGGTTCGTTTGGCAGTCTCCGCTGGGCCGAGTGGAATGGGCGTTACCGCGACGACATTCGGCGGTTCTGGCGTGCCGACGGCCATATGCTGGGAGCCTTCGCCACGCGCCTGGCCGGGTCGAGCGACCTGTATCAGCCGGGTGGCCGGAGTCCCTATCACAGCATCAACTTCGTGACGTCCCACGACGGTTTCCCGCTGAACGACCTGGTCAGCTACAACCACAAGCACAACGAAGCCAACGGCGAAGGGAACCGCGACGGCGACAACAATAACCACAGCTACAACTATGGCGTGGAAGGCCCGACTCGGCAGAAGTCCCTGCAGCGGATCCGCGTACGGCAGATCAAGAACATGATCTCCACGCTCATGCTCAGCCAGGGCGTGCCTATGCTGTTGATGGGGGACGAATGCCGTAGGACTCAGCAGGGGAACAACAACGCCTACTGTCAGGACAATGAGATCTCGTGGTTCGACTGGTCGTTGGTGGAGGAGAACGAAGAGCTGTTGCGATTCACCCGCAGCGTGATTCACTTCCGACGTCAGCAGCCAACCGTGCGTCGCAAGTATTTCTTCACCGGTCAACCGATTGGCAACTCGCACCTGGCCGATATCAACTGGTACGGCCCGCTGGGCACGGCCATCGACTGGTCGCACAGCGATAACTCGTTGATCTGCATCATGTCAGCACCTCCCGCTCACGAAGATCCAGCTCGGAGAGGCCGTGACGTGATGCTGCTGGTCAATGCATCGACGACCCCCAAGGAATTCCTGGTGCCGTCGCTGGCCAAGACGATCGACTGGTGTCTGTTCGTCAACACGGCTGCCCTGCCGCCGCACGACGTCTTCGCCGACGTCAACGGACCACCGCTCCCAGCCACCGGACGCGTCCGGATGGTCGAACGGTCGCTCCGCGTCTACGTGGCGCACGGCAGTCGGCACAACCGAGTCGCCGGACTGCACGATTAAGTTCTTCCGCCGACACTTGCCGCTGTGGGACTCGACGGCCGGACCAGGCCCGGGTCCCGCAGCGGTTTTTTTGTCCAATCGTCGGCCGTTCTCACGGTCCGGCGCGGCCCGTCAATTCAGTCCGCTTGATCGATACAGATCCTACCAGCCGCGAACCAGTCATCCGAGTCGACGGCGGCGTCGATATCCAGTGCAATCGGCGGACCCGATACATGCGGCACGGCAACGTGCTGTCGCGGTCGTCGATCGTACCGTTGGTAAACTGTCTGGCTTGGGAAAGGAATCCTGATGCGCCAGCCGCTGGTCGTCGGCTCGTTGTTGTTTCTGTTCGCCTGCTGTTCAGCGGTTTGCACGTCGGCTCACGCGGCCGATCCGATCGCCTGGAACGCATCTTGGGAAGCCGCTCAACGTTCGGCCCGGCAATCCGGCCGCCCGATGCTGGTGCTGCTGAGCAAAGAGCATTGCCCGTATTGCACCAAGCTCAAGTCGCAGACGCTCACCGCGCCCGAGGTCGTGCAGGCAGTCAACGGCCAGTTTGTCCCCGTGAAGCTCGATGGGCCCCAGCATCAGGCCCTGGTCAAACGGGCCGGTGTGAAGATGTACCCGACTCTGCTGGTCATGACGGCCGACAACCGCGTGATCAATAAAATCGATGGCTTCGTCGACTCGTCCACGCTGACTCGACGGCTCGCTTCCCCCCCTGCCGTGGCTCAGAAGGGGGCTCCCAAGTCGGCCCCTAAGACGGCCCCTAAGACGGCCAAGCATCCCACCGTCAAACACCCGACCGCCCATCGCTAGTCTGATTGCACTAGCCTGGTCCATTCGGGTGGTTTTGGGTGGGATTACCCGCAGCGTGACCCGTTTAATCGGCAAAAGAAGTCCCGACGCTGAGCATCGGGGGCCGGGCCGTCACAGAGCGGCCTAGGCTTGAGTGGGCCCGGACCGACGAAGTGGAGCGGAAGGGAGTCGAACCCTCGACCTCTTGAATGCCATTCAAGCGCTCTCCCAACTGAGCTACCGCCCCGGAACCGGGGAATTCCTCGGTGAGCGACTGAGATCGTCACCGCGGGTCCGGTCTAAGGAAGAGCCAAGGCTATCAGAGGGGCAATTGGGTTGTCAAGGACGGTCTGTGGTGATGAAGCGGGTAATCAACGTTCTGAAAATCGTGGTGCCGCTGGCAATCGTCGGCTGGCTGCTCAACGATCTCATCCGGAACCATCCGGACGAGCTGGCGGCGCTGCGCAGTCGCCCGCTGCGCTGGGATCTGCTGGTGGGCGGAATCGTCTGCATCGTGGTCGCCCTGTGCCTGACGTTCTACCGCTGGTACCTGCTCGTACGGGCACTCGACATCCCCTTCCGCACCCAAGACGCCTTTCGGCTGGGCTTTGTCGGCTACCTGTTGAACTTCGTGTCGCTCGGTGGCGTCGGCGGAGATCTGTTCAAGGCAGTCTTTCTGGCCAGCGAACAACCGGCCCGCCGGACCGAGGCCGTGGCAACCATCGTGATTGATCGCGTCGTCGGGCTCTTCGGGCTACTGCTGGTCGCCGCCACCGCTCTGGCCAATCTCAACACCGAGCACCATCCGCATCTGGCTCGTCTGGCCCAAGGCACGGTCTGGATCGGAGCCCTGCTCGGGCTGGGAATGCTGGCCATGCTGTTCGTACACAAGGTCCCCGGTTCGATTACCCGGTGGCTGATCAGCTGGCCGGGAATCGGTCCGATCTTCCACCGATTGCTGACGGCCATGGAGTGCTATGCTCGGCGACGCTCGGTATGGCTGGTGGCGATCGGATTGAGCGTACTTGCCCACCTGACACTGACCGCCGCGGTCTTCCTGGGTAGCCGAGCGGCCTTTCCTCAGGGGCCGACCTTCGTTGAGCACCTGGTCATGGTTCCGTTGGCCAACGTCGCCGGAGCGCTCCCGATTGCCCCCATGGGGCTGGGCCAATTTGAAGCGGCCATGACCTTTCTGTTCGACACCGTTCCGGCCGACGACCGCGGCCAAGGCATCGGTATCCTCGTCGCGTTGACCTACCGCCTCATGACGATTGCCGTCGTACCGATCGGCATCCTATACTATTGGCTCAATCGCCAGTGGATGCGCGATTTGATCGTCCGGGCTGGCCAGGAGAGCCCGACGAGGGCCGGATAGCCCGAAGCGACTTGTCGAGGGCGGAAATCGACCGCCCGCAGTAGATCAGCGGAGTGACGATCGTGACCAAGTGCTGTCGTGGTGTGCGCGGTGCGACCACGGTAACCGAGAACACGCGTGAAGCCATCCTGGCGGGCACCCGCCAGCTGCTCGCCTTAATGATCCGCCGCAACGGCATCGAGCCGTGCGACGTCGGTATGGCCATCTTCACGGTCACCAACGATTTGAACGCGGAGTTCCCCGCACTCGCCGCTCGTCAGCTCAACTGGCTCGACGTCCCCCTGCTGTGCACCAACGAGATTGATGTGCCACACGGGCTGCGACGGTGTATCCGGATTCTGATCAACTGGAACACGACCAAATCTCAACGCGAGATCCAGCACGTCTATATCAACGACGCCGTGAAGCTGCGTCCCGATCTCTCCAAGCTGCCGCCCGTCGACCTTGACGAACTCGAAGCCTGGATCGCTCAGCAAATGGCCAACGGTCACTGATCACTGATCTCTGATCTCTACGTGCCATCGGTCTCGATTACGGTTCAGCCCGACACGACCATCTGCAAGCGAACGTCGTGCGGTTCGCTCGGCAGTTCGGCTACGATCTGTTCCGTGAAAGCCACTCCGACCGTGAAGGCGTCGGGACGAGCCCGTTGGAGCAGTCGGTCGTAGAATCCCCAGCCGTTGCCGAGCCGTAAGCCGTCGTTAGTGAACGCTCGGCCTGGCACCACAAAGGCATCGATGGCAGTCGCGGCCAACTGGCGTTGCGTATCCGAGCGGAGTGCTTCGTCTGGCTCGAGGATGCCAAATCGACCTGGCCGCAGCTCGCTCCAGTTCGTCAGCTGCACCAGCTGCAGGTCCCGATCGACGCAGTAGGGTACGGCCACGGTCGCGGATTGCCGAACCAGCAACGAGCGAATCCAATCGTGAGTCTGCACTTCGTCGGCGAGGCTGACGTAGACGCAGATCGTACCGGCCTGCGTTAGTTGTGGCAGCCGATTCAGCTGGTCCATGATTGCTGCCGAGCGCGATTGGATTTGGCTGCTGGCGACCAGTTGCTGACTGACCAACTTCAGATGTTGCCGCCACTGACGTTTGGTTTGCCGTGAATCCATCGAATACCGCTCACTCACTTTCCCGAACGGATCATTTCCAAGTCCCCGCTCCGCGCAGTCGGACCACGGGGGTTGGCGGCGGTGTTTCCGATCTCTCTGGCGAAGCGGGTCGTTGCCCCGTCGGCTCGGCCACTGAAGTGCTCGGGAGTGGGGCCAGTGTCGTTTCGTGTGCGGGCCATTCCAGATGCTGCAGGTAAGGTAGTGTCTGAGCGGTCGCGGGGAGCCCATCGTCGGTCGGTGGCAACATCAATCGGACCCAGGCCGCCAGGGGACGTTCCAGAGTTCCGGCCAGCGTCAGGGAATCGGTCGACTGATCTCGCACCTGCACACTCCCGGCGCTGTCGACTCGCACCAGAGATCGGCGCGTGTCGATCTCGAAGTCCCAGACCAGTGACGGCCGATCATCGGCCGCAGGGCCGACTGGGTCCTCAAGCTGTTCTTCAGCCGTGGAATCGGCGGCCGGCTCAGTGTCAGTACCCGTGCCAGTGTCAGTACCCGGCCCAGTGCCAGTCACGGCATTCATCGGGCGAGTTGGTTCAGCAGTCCGACGCGATTGTCGACTTAACGTGCCGTGCCAGAACATGGCCAGGCGATCGACCAGGATCTGGCTCGCCTCGGCCTGAGCAATTTGCAGTCGACCGCGGGCTTGGGTGAGTCGACCGTTTGTCACGCGACAGTCTTCCAGTTCCAGTTGGGCGAGGCCCCACAGGCCGTGGTGGGACCAATCGCGAGTGCCCCGTTGCAGGTTCCAGTCGGTGAAGTGGCCGTGGACCGTAAGCTCCTGATGGCGGCCGGCCCAGGCGGTCTGGATGGTCCCCTGGAAGCGGGCCGATGGTCCGAGCTGTCGAGCCAATTGTGGCGCGAAGAGGTAGACGGGGAGGGGCCCCGACTGAGTCTTGAGCGTCAACGTGCAGGTGGGGCGGCGCGAGGTGAGGACGTTGGGCATCGGGGCTGGCTGAACGGCGACAGGACTGCCGGCCGTGGCTGCGATCGACGATGGTTGAGTCGGCTGGGAGAGCGTTGAGGCGGACTGGCCGCGACTGCACGTCAACGTGAAGTGCGTGGTCCTGGAGGCTTGGCTGCCGGGGGCGATCGGGGTCGGGTCGTTCAGCAGGCCAGCGACCTCCACCGTCTCGGCATCGGCGGCTGTCACCCGTAACTGCTCGACGGTCATCGCCAGCGGCAGGTCACTCAGCTGTCCGGCTGATTCCCAGTGGATGGTCATTCGCTGAGCATGGAGCGTGCTGGCCAGTCGATGGATGGAGTGTGAGGGGAGCGACCGGGCGATCATGTTCGCCAGCGAGTCGGGTTCTTCGACGATGAACTCGGCCTGCACCAGTTCGATATCAGGAGTCTCCCCGCGTCGATCGATGCGAACCTGACCGACTCGAGCCCAGGTCGATCCGGTGACGGGATCGCGGCAGATGAGCCGATCGAGGATGGTCAGTCGCGGTCGCGGATGCCAGACGCGTTCAATGATCACTTGCGTGCCGAGCGAAGCGGACAACGTAGCGCTGTAACGATCGGCTTCGGTCGACGTCTGGCGATAGACGCTCCACGCCGCCACGACCAGGGTCGGCGTGAGGCAGCCGATCAGAAACAGCAGACGCGCGAGGCGTCGTTGTTTGCGTTCCGCCAGAATGAACATCCCTATTCCACCTCCGCCCATCCATGGGTCGGGTGACCGACACTTTACCGCTCGCTGGCCATCTTCAGGAACAGATCCCAGCGAGCTTGCATTTCGACCAGGCTATCGCCGCCAAACTTTTCGATCAGTGCTCCGGCCACTTCAAACGCGACCACGTTTTCCACGATGACGCTGGCCGCGGAGACCGCGCACACGTCACTCCGTTCGTACGATGCGTCTTCAGCTTCCTTGGTATCCAGGTTGATCGACCGGAGTGCCTTGCGCAGGGTCGAGATGGGCTTCTTTGCCGCCCGCACGATCAACGGCTGACCGTTGGTCATCCCCGCCTCGAGGCCGCCGGCGTTGTTCGAGGGGCGAGTATAGCCGAGGTTGGGTGAATTTCGTTGTTCGGGATCGTAATCGATCGGATCGTGAACGGCGGAACCGGTCCGTCGAGCGGCTTCGAAGCCGAGTCCGATCTCGACACCTTTGATCGCCTGCACGGCCATCACGGCCTGAGCCAGTCGGCCGTCGAGCTTGCGATCCCACTGGGCATGAGTCCCCAGCCCGAACGGCAGACCTTCGACGCAGACTTCGACGATCCCGCCCAGCGTATCGCCGGCCTTGCCCGTGCGATCGATCAGCTCCTTCACTTCACCGTCCCGGTCGGGGACCAGGGAATAGACTTCGCTCGCATCCCGCCACGCTCGACGCTGGTCCATCGAACCCGTCTGCGGATCGAGTCGGATGCCGCCCAGTTCGACCACGTAGCCCAGGACGTTGATCCCGAAGGCACTCAGCAGCTGCCGAGCCAGGGCTCCGGCGGCGACGCGCACGGTGGTTTCTCGAGCGCTGGCTCGTTCCAACACGCCGCGGATCGACCCGAGGTATTTGATGGCACCCGTCAGATCACCGTGGCCCGGTCGAGGGCGCGGCAGGTCTTCGAGCCGTTCCAGTTTGTAATCGCGGTTGACCACCTGCAGGGCAATCGGGCTGCCTAGCGTCGTGCCGCGCCAGATCCCCGAGAGAATGTCGACCGTATCGGTTTCGATCCGCTGCCGGCCACCACGACCATAACCGCCCTGCCGGCGCAACAGCTCACGATCGATGACCTGGTTGTCGAGTGTGACGCCGGCCGGAAAACCATCGACGATGGCCACCAGGGCTTTGCCGTGGGATTCTCCAGCCGTCCAGTAGCGCAGCATGAGCGATTGCAATTCCGAGTTGGGGCCCGTCCCGGCAGGACGTCGGTACGGTAGACTGGTCGAGCGACGACGGGCCGCGACATAATGTCATCCGAGTCTGTCGATTCTAGCTCCGCCCGCACCCAACCGATAGGCCGGTTGTGGGGCGATGAGTCTAGCAGGAAGAGGGACGATGCCGTTGGGTCGCCTGTTGTTGAGACAGTGGTTTGTGCTGGCGCTGGTAGCAGTGCTGGTGCTGGGTGCCACTCTGGCGCGCAGTGAGTCACGTGGAGCCGACCCGTCGGTCGTCGCGCGGCTGGCCGATGTCAAGCTGTTGAGACAGCTGGTGGTGGCCGGCGTGATGTTCGTGATGGCTTGGCCGGTCCCGACGCGTGAACTGCTGCAGACGCTGCGCGCACCTTGGGCAGCGCTGGTCGCCACCGCCATCAACATCGGACTCCTGCCACCAGTTGCCTTCGGGTTGGCTCAGCTGGGACACCCCGAATTGGGGCTGGGGCTGATTATCGTCGGGTCGATCCCCTCGACGCTCGCCTCGGGCGCCGTCTGGACACGGCGGGCCGGAGGCAACGATGCCACGGCGATCCTGGTGACGCTGATCACCAACGGCACCTGCTTCATCGTGGCACCCATGTGGCTGACGCTGCTGACCGGGCGGCAGCTGCAGGGTCAGCTGGATGTCGTCCCCATGATCCGTGAGCTGGTGTTGTTGGTGGTGACACCGATGGCCGCGGGTCAGCTGTTGCGCTTGAGCGCCGATCTGTCGGCCTGGGCGACTCGACATAAGTGGACACTGGCCGTTACCGCTCAGGTCGGCATTCTGTGGATGGTCTTCGTCGGCGCTCTGCAATGCGGTCGGCAGATTTATGGGCTCTCGGCCGAGCCGTTGGCGAATGCGCCCCCGACGGCTGCTGAGATGGCCTTGATGCTGACCAGCGTCGTGGCCATGCATCTGGGTGCCTTTGCCGTCGGCTGGGTCGTCTCACGCCGGTTGGGATTTGCACGACCCGACTGCATTGCTGTGGGGATCGCCGGCAGCCAGAAAACGCTGATGATCGGACTGCAACTGGCTATCACTCACTATGGCGGATTCTCCATCCTGCCGCTGGTCGCCTACCACGTCCTGCAGCTGCTGATCGACGCCATGCTGGCCGAATGGCTCCGTCCGAAGGACTGAATGTGATGCGGCCAGTTCCTGCCGGAGCCAGCGGAGGAGTCGTCCGAAGTGAGCCTGTTCGCTGGGGTTCATCGGCGTGTGATGTTGGCCGCGACGGAGCGTCAGCAATCTTTTCGGGCCGCCGTACGACTGGAAGATCTGTCGCTGCAGCTTGCGCGGTACGATCCGGTCTCGCCGTGAAGTAACGATCACTGCGGGGGCCTTGGAGCCGCTCGCATTGCCGATGCTACAGAGTTCTTCCGGGATCTGGTCGGCAATCAGACGGGCTCCCAGCCAGAGGTTCCACCAACCGAATCGTCCCAGGATCAGCTCTCTGAGCGGCGGCGGATTGCGCAGCACCAGTCCGGCGACTGGCCTGATTCGGGCCAGATAGAGGGCTGAAACAGCGCCGAGGCTGTTGCCGGTGATCACAATCGGACGGTCACCGGCGACCTCGCGCATGGCTTCATAAGCAGCGTCGGCCATTGACGGCAGACCGCTCAGAGTGGCTCGTCCCGAACTGCCGCCGTATCCGGGCGGATTGACCGACCAGACACACCCTTTCAAGCCTGACCATTGATCGAAGGGGGCATGAGTCGACCGTTCGGCGCGGCCGGATGTTCCGCCGAATTTCAGCACGAACAGGGCTGCTTCGGACGGATCGTGGCAACGAACCGTGTGGGTCCAGATTTCGAGGTGCCCTTCGCCGTGGTCAATCAAGTGCCGCTGCTTCGCGCCGGCCGATAAAGGACGGCGAGACGGTCGCAGGACCATGGCGTCGGTCAACCGGGCAAGAAACTTCGACAAACAATTGGCTCCCCACGTGCGGACGCGACCACGACAATATGTGCGGTTGCGACAATGGATCAGGCCAGTCGACCGGCCGGCTCGCCCCTCAGGCCGCCGCTGGCTCAGCCATTATGGGCTGATAGCCGAGCGGCAGCAAGTTGTTCGTCCGATCAGTGAACCCGCTGACCGGGGACGGCCCCCGAGTCGGGGCTGAGCAGAAAGACGTCGGCGCCGCCGGGGCCGCAGGCCACGACCATCCCTTCGCTCAAGCCAAACTTCATCTGCCGCGGCGCCAGATTGGCCACGACAATCACCAGCCGCCCGACGAGCTGCTGCGGTTCGTAAGCCTGCTTGATACCGGCAAAGACAGTCCGCCGGTGGTCACCGCCGAGGCTGACGGTCAGCTTCAGCAGTTTGCGGGCCTCGGCCACCTCCTCGGCGGCCAGCACGCGAGCAACTCGCAGGTCGACTCGACCGAAATCGTCAATCGATATCTGCTCCTGCAGCGGTTCGTCCCGCAACGGCTGATCGCTGTCCCCGACGCTGCCCGCGGGCGAATCGGCGGCGGGCGAACTGCCGGCGCTTGAACCGGTGGCGCTGGAACTGGTGGCGCTGGAACTGGTGGGGGAAGATGTCGGAGTGGCCGATGGTTCGGCGGGACCTTTGCTGGCTTCGATCATGGCTTGTACCTGTTGAGGGTCGACACGTTGCATCATGTGCTGAAAGGGATGAATGGGAATGCCGGTCAGGGGTTGTCGAGCTTCTGTCCAGCTGGTGATCGGTCGTCCGAAGAGCTCGCCCGACTGAGCGGCCAGCTTGGGCAGGACCGGAGCCAGATAGATCGTCAGTTGTCGGAACAGATTCAGCGCGACGGTGCAGACGTCTTGAAGCCGCTGTTTCTGAGCGGGATCTTTATTCAGGGCCCACGGTGCTTCGTTTTCGACATATGGATTGGCGCGGTCGGCCAGCTCCATTACCAGCCGCATGGCTCGATTGAAATCGCACGCTTCATAGGCTTCGGCAATCTCATCGCCTACCGCCGCGGCTGCGGCAAAGAGCCCGCCGTCGTCGGGGTACTTCGCTGACAATCCCGTCGCCTGCACAAACTTGGCCGTCCGACTGGCCAGATTGATCACCTTGCCGACCAGGTCGGCGTTGATCCGCTGAGCGAACTCCTCGAGATTCAAATCGAGGTCTTCGTTGCGCGGTCCGAGCTTGGCGGCGAAGTAATACCGTAGGTAAGCCGGGTCGAGATGTTGCAGGTAGGTCGCCGCCTGCACGAACGTCCCTTCCGACTTCGACATCTTCTTGCCGCCCACCTTCAGAAAACCGTGGATGTGGACCTTCGCCGGCAACGACAGGCCGGCCGTCTTGAGCATGCCGGGCCAGAAGAGTGTGTGGAAATAGGTGATGTCCTTGCCAATGAAATGATGGACCTCGGTTGCCGGATCTTTCCACCAGCGGTCAAACGACTCGCCGTGCGTTTCGCACCACTCGCTTGTGGACGCCAGGTAACCAATCGGCGCGTCGAACCAGACGTACCAGTAATGTCCCGGGCTGTCGGGGATTTCAAATCCAAAATAGGGAGCGGGCCGCGATACGTCCCAGTCACGCAACGGCTCGCCCAGAAAATGCCCTTCCAGATAATTGGCGACCTCCGCCTGCACGTGATCCCCCTCGGCAATCCACTGCCGCAGGAACGGACGCAGCGGTTCCAGCTGCACAAACAGATGCGAGGCGCCACGTAACTCGGGTTTGGCACCCGAGAGCGTGCTGACCGGATCGATCAGATCGGCCGGTGAGTAGGTCGCACCACAGACGGCACAGTTGTCACCGGGCTGATTGGGAGCCTGACAGCGTGGGCACGTCCCGCGGACAAACCGGTCAGCCAGAAATGTACCGGCCTGCGGGTCGAAGAGCTGCGTCACTTCGCGCTCGACCACCAGCCCCGCGTCGCGCAGCGATCGCCAGATCTGATGACAGAGGCGACGGTTCGCTTCGCTGTGCGTGCTGCCGTAATGATCGAACTCAATGTCAAACCCGGCAAAATCCCGCATGTGCTGATCACGCATCTGCCCGATCAGCTCCTCCTCGGTGCGGCCCTCTTGCCGGGCACGAATCATGATGGCCGTGCCGTGCGTGTCGTCGGCGCAGAGATAGATGCAGCGATGGCCCCGCAGTTTCTGGAAGCGGACCCAGATGTCGGTCTGGATGTATTCCACCAGGTGACCCAGGTGGATCGGCCCATTGGCGTACGGCAGGGCCGCCGTCACCAGAATTCGTCGCTCAGTCATCGATCTCCTTTCCCCACCATCATTGGGCCCATTGAGCCCCCAGCATGACCGTCCGGCCACGCGACGCCCCAGTGTACTCGATATCGACCAGACCTGACGAGTGACAGCTTGGTGTGATAGCGTCCGGCCCTGTTTCGGCAAACTGGTCTTGTAACTTTTGCCAAAAATTCAGACTATCCGGCCCCGCAGTCAGCCCTGGCACCCAATCACAGGGTCCGATCGGCCCAGCGAACCGCCCAAGGATGGGCCAAACGCTGGGCTGGCCAGAGTTGGCACCCGTCGACCGATCCAAGGAGGGATCCCCATGTCGCTCGTCACAGGCCAGACGACCGGAGTGCGCACTGAGTTCGCTCCCGCCCCTACAGGAGGGTCTCCGACGACGCCGTCGCCCCGACTTCACCCCTGGGCCGTGGGGCCAAGCCGTGTCCGCCGGGCCTGGCTGCTGGTCCCCCTGGTTGTGCTCGCACTCCTCCCCTCGCTGGCTACCGCCGCGAATCTGCAAGTCGTTGAGTTCACTTCGGCCAGCTGTGCAGCGTGCCGGCAAGTTCAGCCGGTCATCGAGCAGTTCCTGGCCAAGGGGTATCCGATCACCCAGGTCGACGCCGACAAACAAGCCGAGTTGGCGAATCGCTTCCAGGTCACCAAACTGCCGACGTTCGTCGTCTTGCGGGACAACCAGGAAATCGGTCGTCGCGAAGGGGCCCTGTCCGTCGAAGAAATCCTGGCCCTGTTCCAGCCTCCGACCCTGCAGCAGGCCCCTTTACAGCAGGCCCCGTCGCTCGAGACAAAGTCTGCGATCCTGGAGGCCCCTGAGAGCTGGTCGCAGACTGCCACTCCTTCGGCCGTGGGACCGCTCGCTCCGCATAGCTCCGCAGCAGCCCCGTTTGCAGCAGGTCCGTCCGCAGCTCCTGCGTCGGCGACTCCGCAGCCAGACGTTCCAGCTGGCTCGCCCTGGAATGCGGCGACGCCCCGCGCCGATAGCATGGTTCCTGGCGCCGCCAATCCGAATGTGGGGCCCCAACAGCTGGCTTTGCAGGCCAGCGTCCGGATCCGAGTCGAGGATGCCGAGGGAGTCTCCTACGGGTCGGGGACGGTGATCGATGTGCATGGTGCCGAAGCACTGGTGGTGACTTGCGGCCACGTCTTCCGCGACTCACAGGGAAAAGGCCGGATCCTGATTGACACTTCCGACGGACAGCAAGTCGGTGTGGCAGCTCACCTCGTCTCCTACGATCTGACTCGCGACGTCGGGCTGATCAGTTTTCATTCCAATCGGACCATTCAGCCCGTGATCGTCGGTGGTCCTCAGCACCGTCTGCAGGCGGGCGATCCGGTGTTCAGCATCGGCTGTGACAAAGGCGACGCGCCCTCGGTCCGCAAGGGTCAGGTCGTGGCACTCAATAAATATCTCGGCCCGGCCAACATCACGGTTACCGGACAGCCGATCGACGGACGCAGTGGCGGTGGTCTGTTCGACGCTGAAGGTGTGCTGGTCGGCATCTGCAACTGTGCTGATCCGCAAGCCAACGAAGGGCTCTACGCGGCACTTCCCAGCGTCCACGCCGAACTTGACCGGTCGCGGTTAGCCTTCATCTATCGACGCTCAAACCAATCGCAGCCGGGCAATATGCTGGCCGCACCGAATACACTCGATCCGGCTGCCGTCAGTTCTATCTCAGCCGCCGCTGGCAACCGCAGCGCGGGTCCAGGCACAATCCCCTTCAACCCCTCGACCCCACTGGCTGCCACGACGCTGGCGGCTGGCGAGGGCGAGGCGAACGAGGACGTCGAACTGATTCTGATTGTCCGTTCGAAGCAGAATCCGCACACAGACAGCAAGATGTTTGTGGTCGCCGAACCGTCCACCGTCATGCTGGAGCAGGTGCAGCGGGAAGTTGTACGGCAGAGCAACGCTCGTACGACCAGCTGGCAGCAGCAGCGCTGACGCGGACCTCGGATCTATCGAGCGCCGATCTGCGGCGCTCGACGGATCGTGCCGGTCAGTTCCAGTGCGGTCCTTTAGCTGTGGAGCTCGAAGATTCCTTCGATTTCCACCGCGATGCCTCCGGGGAGTGCCGGCAGGCCCACGGCACTGCGAGTCCCGACGCCGGCGTCGGGACCGAAGACTTCGACCAACAGTTCGCTGCAGCCATTGATGACGGCCGGCTGTTGAGTGAATTCGTTGGTGCACTGGACCATTCCCAGCAGCTTCACGACTCGGCGGATCTTGTCGAGGCTACCCAGGTGAGCTCGCAGCGTGGCCAGGATGGCCAAGCCGGTTTGACGAGCGGCGTTGTAGCCTCCCTGCTGATCGAGATCGGCCCCCACACGGCCGGTGATCAACGTGCCGTCGGCTCTCAGTGGCCCGTGTCCGGAGACGTAGCAGATACCTTGAATGGTCAGTGCGGGCTTGTAGACCCCGGCCGGCTTGGGAGCAGGGGGCAGCTGGATGCCAAGTTCAATCAGCCGTTGTTCGGGCGAGCTGGACATGTTGGGCGATTCCTCTCATCAATACCGGCGGTAGTATCTACTGACGCTCGCTGGTCCGAGGCGAGCGGCGGTCAGCGGAAGAGCTTAGTCGGGTGATGGCCGCGTTGTCGAGCGGGGGGGCGGATCACGACGGCTTGGAGTAGACCTGGTGGGGATCGACCCAGCGGCAGGCGACGATCTGCAAACCCTGGTCGGTCACTTCGCGGAAAAAGCACGAACGGAATCCCTCGTGGCAGGCCGCTCCGACCTGTTCGACTCGCAGCAGGATCGTGTCGGCATCGCAGTCGACGCGGATCGAGACGACTCGCTGTCGATGGCCGCTTTCTTCCCCCTTGCGCCAGAGTCGGTGGCGGGACCGGCTGAAGTAGGTTGCCCAGCCGGTGGCGCGGGTTTCAGCGTAGGCTTCGGCGTTCATGTAGGCCAGCATCAGGACTTCACCAGTCGCCGCATCTTGAGCGATGACTGGGAGGAGACCGTCGTTGCGGGAGAAATCGGGGCCGTCGCTCATCGAGGGGGTCCTCTGTAATCAAAAGGGGCCTTGGATGCTGGCCCGAATGGGTCGCGCCATCTTAACGAAAAGTGGCCGAATCAGTCAGCCTGCCTCGGTGCCGCTCGATTGGGGTCCGTCGTGTCAGGCGTGACCGATCGGATCGTTCCAATCCGACTCTCCCGTCCGTTCGGCGCAACCACCCGCTCGGTCTCGGTGCTGGAGGTGACAGCATGGACTGGACGATGAGCAAAGGGAGGCGTTCAGTCGACGGGCCGCCTGAGGGAAAAGGGGACACAGTTTGACACCAGCTTTGAGCGTCATCGTACCGGTGTACAACGGCCAGGGGGTCCTGGAGGACCGCATTGCCCGGTTGTTGGACGTGTTGAGTGATCTGCGGTCGCCGTTTGAGGTGGTGATCGTCGATGACGGATCGACCGACCACACCCATGACTTGGCCGAGGAGTTGTCCCGGGCCTATCCGCAGGTTCAGTCCCTGAGCGGCAACCAGCATCTCGGGTGGTTACCGGCGACGCGCACGGCCATGGCCGGATGTCGTGGCGACATGGTGGTGATCTACAACCCGCAGACACGGGTCAGTTCACAGGAGTTCAGCCGACTGTGGGGATTGCGGTCGGACGAAGAGCTGGTGCTGGCCCGATCTCAGCCTCAGGGATCGGCGAATGAGTTGCTGCGGTGGCTGGTCTACGGTCCGGCGGCGTGGGGTGAGCGGCTGCCGGCCATGCCTCCCGGGCTGCTGATGATCCGCCGATCGGCATGGCGCGACATGGGCGTTCGTCGAGACAGCGGTGCCGACCCCGTGCGTGTCGATCGGCTGACTCGGACCGACCTGCAAGCCGCCCCGCTCGCGGCGCCGCTGGCCGCTCCGGCGTCCGGAGCTATCCCGCTGCCGCATTGGGCACGACCGACGTCACCGGCACTGGAAGTTCCCGTTCCAGGCCAAGCGTACTTCTACGGCTAGATCGTCTTCTACCGTGGTTCAAGAGATTAACCACGGACGCCGCGAAAGCCGCGGAAGGGTACCGTCGGGACGATCGGCGAATAGGCGTTGGAATCTGGGCTTATCTTCCGCGGTCTCCGTCCTTTCCGCGGTTCAAGAGATTAACCACGGACGCCGCGAAAGCCGCGGAAGGGTACCGGCGGGACGATCGGCGAATAGGCGTTAGAATCTGGGTTTATCTTCGCGGTCTCCGTCCTTTCCGCGGTTCAAGAGACTAACCACGGATGCCGCGAAAGCCGCGGAAGGGTACCGGCGGGACGATCGGCGAATAGGCGTTGGAATCTGGGCTTATCTTCCGCGGTCTCCGTCCTTTCCGCGGTTCAAGAGACTAACCACGGATGCCGCTAAAGCCGCGGAAGGGTACCGGCGGGACGATCGGCGGATAGACGTTGGAATCTGGGCTTATCTTCGCGGTCTCCGTCCTTTCCGCGGTTCAAGAGACTAACCACGGACGCCGCGAAAGCCGCGGAAGGGTACCGGCGGGACGATTGGCGAATAGGCGCTAGAATCTGGGTTTATCTTCTGCGGTCTCCGTTCCTTTCCGCGGTTCAGGAGATCAACCACGGATGCTGCGAAAGCCGCGGAAGGGTACCGTCGGGACGATCGGCGGATAGGCGTTGGAATCTGGGCTTATTTTCCGCGGTCTCCGTCCTTTCCGTGGTTCAAGAGACTAACCACGGACGCCGCGAAAGCCGCGGAAGGGTACCGGCGGGACGATCGGCGGATAGACGTTAGAATCTGGGTTTATCTTCCGCGGTCTCCGTCCTTTCCGTGGTTCAAGAGATTAACCACGGACGCCGCGAAAGCCGCGGAAGGGTACCGTCGGGACGATCGGCGAATAGGAGTTGGAATCTGGGCTTATCTTCCGCGGTCTCCGTCCTTTCCGTGGTTCAAGAGATTAACCACGGACGCTGCGAAAGCCGCGGAAGGTACCGGCGGGACGATCGGCGGATAGACGTTGGAATCTGGGCTTATCTTCGCGGTCTCCGTCCTTTCCGCGGTTCAAGAGACTAACCACGGATGCCGCGAAAGCCGCGGAAGGGTACCGGCGGGACGATCGGCGGATAGACGTTAGAATCTGGGTTTATCTTCCGCGGTCTCCGTCCTTTCCGTGGTTCAAGAGATTAACCACGGACGCCGCGAAAGCCGCGGAAGGGTACCGTCGGGACGATCGGCGAATAGGAGTTGGAATCTGGGCTTATCTTCCGCGGTCTCCGTCCTTTCCGTGGTTCAAGAGATTAACCACGGACGCTGCGAAAGCCGCGGAAGGTACCGGCGGGACGATCGGCGGATAGACGTTGGAATCTGGGCTTATCTTCGCGGTCTCCGTCCTTTCCGCGGTTCAAGAGACTAACCACGGATGCCGCGAAAGCCGCGGAAGGGTACCGGCGGGACGATCGGCGGATAGACGTTGGAATCTGGGCTTATTTTCCGCGGTCTCCGTCCTTTCCGTGGTTCAAGAGATTAACCACGGACGCCGCGAAAGCCGCGGAAGGGTACCGGCGGGACGATCGGCGAATAGGCGTTGGAATCTGGGCTTATCTTCCGCGGTCTCCGTCCTTTCCGTGGTTCAAGAATTCACCACGGATGCTGCGAAAGCCGCGGAAGGGTACCGGCGGGACGATCGGCGAATAGGCGTTGGAATCTGGGCTTATCTTCCGCGGTCTCCGTCCTTTCCGTGGTTCAAGAGACTAACCACGGACGCCGCGAAAGCCGCGGAAGGGTACCGTCGGGACGATCGGCGGATAGACGTTAGAATCTGGGTTTATTTTCCGCGGTCTCCGTCCTTTCCGTGGTTCAAGAGATTAACCACGGACGCTGCGAAAGCCGCGGAAGGTACCGGCGGGACTACCGCAAAGGGTTCTGGCGACCGGTGGTCCGGGGCGCGGTGTGTGAGGGTAAGGTAGCGACGGCTGCTGAGGCCCGGCGGACCGGGTTGTGACTTGCTTCGGGACGATCCGACGACCGCGTAACGTACGACGCTTCCTGCACCGCGGTCGGGCCGGCCGACGGCGTGCGTGTCTGCGAGATTCTTCGCAGCGTCATGGGTCGCTTGGCTAACGCGGTGGTCGAATTGGATTCGGCCGGATGATCGGTCGTTGCCAGCGACTGGGAGACATCGCCCCAGCCGGTTGACGCTCCCTCGTTGAGCGACGGTCCGGTGGTCCCTTCAAGGTCGCTGGGCAGGGCAGGAGGAGCACTCGGTCGACTTCCTTCGGCAGCCGGTTCAGCCGGCTTTTCGGCCGGTTTTTCAGCGGCCGGGGCCGGACTGCCACCGGTGCTCGGCGCCGTGGACCCGGCATCGCTGGAGGCTGGAGCCTCGTCTTCGGTTTCCTGCGTGGTGCGAGGCGGCACATAAATTTCCGACTCGTGCTCGGCGTCGGGGAGCGTCGGCTGGCTGGGCGCACCGAAGACTCGCGGACGTTCGGCTTCGTCCCGATCCGCAGGGCCGGGCACCGGCCACTTGCGCCAGATCGGTCCGTAGTAGCCGAAGGTGACTCGTCGAGGGGAACAAGTGCCGCCCGGCCCCCCATTGCACATGGCGGCAGCTTGTTCTTCCCCGAAAGTGCCGGTGGCCCCATGGAGGCCGATACCGGCATAGTTCCCCGGAAATGCCTGAGTGGTCCCCCCCTCCCAGGCCTCCGGGGCATTGTTGGCGCCGTAGGCCGCGTTGAATTGCGGTCCGGCGGTGTACTGAGCAGGCGCCACCATCGACCCGGCCGGGGCGTTCATTCCGGTCATGCCGTACCCGGTGGCGGGCGTGGTGGCCGGAGTGGCGGCGGCCGACAAGGGGGACCACTGGGCCGAGGCGGAATGAATGCCCGGGCCGAAGGTACCCAGCGTCACCAGCAGACAGCTCCAGGTGCGACGACGCAGTTTGCAGAAGCTCATGTTTTCAACCTCTCGTGTTACGCCACCGGAGCGGCGTGGGGGGAAACAACGGGGTGATCGCAGATCGTCAGATCAGGCTACAGGCCGACACCGCCGGGGAAGCGTTGCATCAGCTGAGTGGCCTGGGCTCCCAGGAAGGAGAACCCGACGATTCGTTCAAACGGATTGATCAGTTTCTGGATCACCGCATCGAGGGCGACGAACCGGTCCTGAGCGATGAAGACGCGGTCGCCAGGCATCAGCTGGTAGTTCGTCGCCGTCGACGCTTCGCGAGTGATCGCATCAAAGTCGACTGGCAGGATCTGGTAGCACCCCGAGCTGCTAGGCGAGGGGCGAGCGATCCAGATCTTTTTGGTCGAGACTTGGCTGAGCCCGCCAACGATCGACAGGGCGTCCATCACGGTTTCGTTACCGCGGATGCCGAAACTGGCGACATTATCACCGAGGAGCGGGTTCTGCTGGATGACGTAGTACACCTTGCTGTTGAACGAGAAGACGTCGACCGACGCCTGGGGATTGTCGAGGTAATTGGAGAGCTGTTTTTCGATCGCCTTGCGAGCTTCGCTGAGCGTCATTCCGGCGACGTAAACGCGGCCGTAAACGCCCAGGCTGACGTATCCGTCGGGCTGGATGATGTGTTCACCGGCCACCGGCTGCAGGCCCGAGACCTGGAAAATGGCCAAGCTGCTGACCGCTCCCGGCGAGCGATATTGGACGGCTCGGCTGACCGCATCCGCCGCCTGATCGGCAGTCAGACCGGCGACCTTGATCGGCTGGTAGCCGGGACCAACGGTAATCGTCCCTTCGAAGCTGACCTGCAATTGGCCTCCCATCGGCGGCTCATTGGCATTGAGCGACACGACGGTGACGAACAGGTAATCTCCAGATTGGATGTAGTAAGGGCTCTTCGGCACCAACCGCGGCAGGACGATGAACAGCACGTCCGGGGGTTCGAGGACATATTCGGGGAGCGACACCTTGGCCAATTCGGTCGGCGGCGTCGATTCGGTGATGACCGGTCGACCGTTTTCGTCGAACGCCTGCGGCACGGCGCCGTCGGCGGGGAGCGGGATTTCGTTCCCTTCCAGCGATAGGTGGTCGGGGCCGACCGAGGTGCAGCCGCTGAGGGCCAGGACCAGCAGCATCAGGCAGCAGCCGCTAGCTGTCCAGAACGATTGCCGTCGGCGCGGCTCGACCGAGCCGCGTCCACATTCGTAGTAGTTCATGACCGTCATCCTTGCCGGTGCTCGATCCGGGAGGTGGGGACCTGCCGATTCGAGTCTGGCCATTGGGGGGGACCAAGGGCACGCTTGGTGCCGTTTTAGTTGCACCAACCGTTACAGGCTCTGTAATCGGCAAAGTTTGCCAGGATCTTTGGGAGATGTTTTCAAGTCGCGCGATTCGGACAAAAAAGGTAGGCTCAAGAAGTTGCCGGACAGGGCGAATAGTTCCAACGGGGGCATCGGTGGCCCGATAGCCGGCGGCATGCCCGGGGTGGGGGGTATCGTTTCGTTGACACTCCTCGGTGGCCGGGTAGGATTGAAGGACAAAGTTTCACGACACGTGCTAGCTCCGAGAGGAATTCGGAGGCCGGGCACTGAACGACTGCAGAGCAGGAATCCATGAGTCGCAAGCAATTGAATCTCAAGCTGGTAGCCGGTCTGGCGATCGGTGGTGTGGTGCTGGCCGGTGGCGTGCATTTGTTGCATGGTCGCCAGCTGTCGCGGAATGCCGATTCGCTAAAGCTTCGTGCCGACGAGGCTCATGAGTCCGGGGACATGGGTGAGGCGGTCCGGTTGCGGAGCCGATTTGTGATTTTCCGGCCCAAGGAGCGGGACCAGTGGGTAAAACTGCAGCAGGAGATTTCGGATCACTTCACCAAGGAGGTGAAGAATCAGAACATCACGCCGGAGCTGATTGCGCGGACGCTGAAGTTCATGGAGCGGGTAACGCAGCGGTGGCCGGACGACGCAGAGTTTCGGTTGAAGGCGGCCGACTTTTATTTCGACATCGGGATGAGTGCCGACGCGTTGGACCACTATCGGTATGCCTTTGCGCGGCTGGCTGAGGAAGGCAAGCCGCTGGGTGCTGATGAGACGGTGAAGCTGGCCGCATGCGTGCTGGCAGCCGGTGAGCAGCCGCGGGAGGATCGCACCGGGGTGAAGGAGTGGCTGGAGTCGAAGGACTCGGCGGCCGGCTCGAGCGCCAATTCGGACAGGCTTTCTCCGGAGGCCATGTTGATTCAGCTGGTGGGGCTGAATCCGGAGACGGGTGAGTTTGATGCGAAGCGTGCGACTTCGCCGAAGACGGTCGATGCCTACGACCTGCTCGGTCAGATCTATCGCCGCCGCCGGACTCCCAACCCGGAGCTGGCGGACAAGGTGATTGAGCAGATGGTGGCGGTGAACCCCGACACGGCCAATGCTTATGTGATCCGGGCCAAGTATCGGCAGACGTTCAGTGACGGCAAGCCGCCGCTGGATCTGATCCAAGCCGACATCGATAAGGCTCAGTCGTTGGATTCCGACAGCGACGCCATTCTGCTACAGCAGGTCGAGATGGCTTTGTTACAGCGAGACGAGGCGAAGGCCGAGGAGTTGTTGAAGGGGGGCATTGAGAAGTTTCCCGACAATCCGCAGTTCTATGCCATTGCGGCGCGGATTGAGATGGGGCGCAATGAGCTCGACGCGGCCGAGAAATATCTTAACGAAGGGACGCGTCGACTGCAGAAGAATCTGATGCTGCAGATGGAACGGGCCAACTTGTACTTGATGCGCAAGGACTTCAAGCAGTTTGGCACGCAGTTCAAGCTGCTGCAGAACATGGGCATGGTGAAGGAACTGTCCGATCTGCTGACGGCCAAAGAGAAGTATTTGACAGGCGATCCACGCGGGGCGATGGCGATTCTGGAGGAGATTCGGCCTCGGCTCGACGGATCGGCTGCCTCGGAGGCGTATCGTTACCTGGATTACTGCTACCGCGACCAGGGGATGGTCGACAAGCGGCGTGAGTTGTGGAAGCTCCAGCCGAGCAACAGTCTGGCGGCGCGGATTAATGAGGCCGAGACGCTGTTGGCGGTCGGCAAATTCACCGAAGCTGCCGCGGATCTGGAATTGTTGACCCGGAACCTCGAGTCGAATCGGGACGCTGATCCGGAAGTTCTGTCGCGAGTTCGCCGGATGTGGCTGACGACCGAGATCAAGATTCAGAACGGCCGGGATTTGGACAAGCGGAATTGGGACAAGGTGAACGAGCTGTTAGAGACGGTCGCAGCAGATCCGTCCCTCCCGCCCGCTCATCGAGACGCCGTCAGGCTGCAGGTCTTGCTCGACCAGGGTAAAGAATCCGAGGCGACCGAGCTGGCAAAGAAATCCAAGCAGCAGTATCCGTCGGAGGCCGCGTTCTGGGTCGCCCAATTGCGGTTGGCCAAGTCGAGTGGCGAGAAGAGTGCTCTGCTGGACGAAATGAAGGAGGCGATGGGCGAAACGCTGAACTACCGCCTGCTGCGCGCCGACTTCCTTGCTGAGAGTGGTGGCTCCGTTGAAGATCTGGGAAAACTGGTCGAGAAAATGGACGGCCTTACGCCTCAGGAACAAGACCGACTGGTCAAGCGAGTGGGGCAGGCTCTTTTCCAGCGTGGCGCCATGAATGAGGCGCGGGACTTGTGGGAGCGCCAGGCCGAACTGCGGCCGAAAGACTCCAGCCTGCAGCTGATTCTGTTTGACCTGGCGAAGATCGCCGAAGATGAAGCCCTGATGCAGAAACGGCTCGATGCACTGGGACGCATCACGGGTCCGTCGAGTGACGAATACCGCATCGCCCGCGCCACGTTCCTGGCCTGGAAGATCAAGTTTTCCAGTGATCCCCAGCAGTATCTGAAGGAAGCCCGTGAGCTGGTGGCCGGGATCAAGAGTCAGCGCGAGGAATGGCCGACCGTGTATCAGCTGGAGGCCGAACTGAATCTGATCGACGGCAACGTCGACAAGGCGATCGACAGTCTCAAGCGCGCGTTTGAACTCGAACCGGGGAATGCGATGGTCGTCCGTCGCCTGTCCACGCTTCTGACTCAAGCCCGACGCTTCGAAGAAGCTGGTCGTTTGATGCGGTCGGTCTCGGTGAACATGCGGGATACGATTGGCGATCTGGAACAAGTCAAGATTCTGGAGGCCACCGGTGATCTGCAGGGTGCCCTGCAGGTTGCGTCGCGGTTCGCCGAATCGACCGATGTGCGCGAACTGGAACTGCTCGGACGCCTGCTGATCAAGGGGAATTTATTCGCCGATGCCCAAACGGTGTTGCGTCGAGCGGCCGCATTGGCCCCTGAGCTCCCCGAATCGTGGGTGCTGCTGGTCGATGTGGGCGTCAAGAAGTCCGACCCGTTGCTGGTCGAATCCGTGATGCAGGAAGCCCAACTCCGGCTCCCTGCTTGGCAGCTCCCCGAGTTTCTCGGCGAGTCATACCAGTTGCTGGGCGAGTTTGAGCAGGCCAATGCGGCCTATCAGATGGCCTTGATCGCCAACCCGCTGGACTCGTCCGTCCTGCTGCGATCGGCCAGCCTCGCGCTTGAGCAGAAGGACAAGCCGAAGGCTACAGAGCTGTTGGATAAAGTCGTCACTAACGCTGACAGTGACCCGGAAGATATTGTCAAAGCGCGCCGCGAGCTGGCCAAGCTCTGGTCACAGCTCGACAGTGGAGTCGATTTCGATCGCGTCATCAAACTGTTCGAACAGCAGGCCGCTCAACCCAGCAGCGAGTTCGGGCCGAACACCGGCCCGCCCAAGTCGGGCGTGATCGATGATCTCAGCAGCGAAGATCTGCTGCTGTTTGTCAATCTGTGTGCCAACCGCCCCGAATACGCCTATCGAGAAATGGCCGTTTCGACGCTCGAAAAGCGACGATCGCGGGGACGACTTTCGGACAACGAACGGCTCCTGCTGGCTACCCTCTACCACAAGCTCAACCGCTGGGAGAACTGCAAGGAGCTGATGATCGAGCTGCTGGCCGGCCAGACGGCTCGACAGAATCAGCAGATTATAGGGACGTGGGTCGAATGGCTGATCGAGCGTGAGCAGGATCGTGACCTGAAGTCGTGGTTGAATGTCATCCCCGCCGACACTGGTGCCAGCATTCGAGCTCAGTCGTATATCGCCGTCCGCGACGGTCGGTCGAGGGACGCTATGGATCTGTTCAAGAAGCTGCTCAAGGCTTCCGGTTCGGACGCGGAACGAGCCGGGCGGACGTCGATGGCTGTCCGCTGGATGGAATCGCTGGGCAAGTATGACCCCGCTTTCTACATTGGAGCTGAAAATACCCTCAGGTCGCTCAAGGACTCGGCGACAACCTGGGCCGACCTGGTCCGCGTCCTGGCGCGGCAGAAGTCGCCCGAAAAACTCGCCAAGGCGATCGATATCTGCGAGAAAGAGTCGGCCAAGAATCCTGAAGTGGCACTGGAGGCAGCCGTCGGGGCTATCCGCTACCATCGTGGCCGACTCAAAGACGTCGACGAATCGGTCGATCGCGTGGCCAAGATGCTCAGCTCGGCACCCAACTCACCCGAAGCGATCCTGCAGCGAGCCTATTTCGCGGAACTGCTCGGCAAGACCGACCTGCAGGAAAAGTTCTATCGCGAATACCTGAAGCAGCCTTCAGTGACCCATCTGGTGAGTGCGATTGCCAAGAACAACCTGGCCTTCCTGCTGGCCTGTCAGGGGAAAGCCGAGGAGGCGTCGAAGATGATTGACGAGGCCTCCCAGATGTTCGGACAGTCACCTGAACTGCTCGATACCCAGGCCATAGTCAAGGTCAGTCAGAAGGACTATAAGGGAGCCATCACCGACCTGACGACCGCTTTGGAAAAGGGTGGCGAAACCCCCGAAAAGCTCTTCCACATGGCCCGCGCCAAGGCGCTCAACGGCGAGACGGAAGAGGCTCGTGATTACCTCCAGCGAGCCTTCAAGGCGAATCTGGAACCGGCCGAGTTGAATCCGTTCGAACAGAAACAGCTCCAGGACCTGCAACAGGAACTGAAGGTCGACGGCCCGGCCAAGGGCGAACAGAAGAGGGCGTGAGCTGTTGAAGTCCATCTACTTTGATTACAACGCCACCACGCCCATCGCTCCCAGTGTGATCGAAGCCATGCGGCCTTATTTGGCCGAGCGGTCGGGGAGCCCGGGTGCGGCGTACACCGATGGGCTGATCGCCATGGAAGCTGTCGAGCAGGCGCGGGAACGCGTCGCTCAAGCCCTCGGCGCCGACTGCGAAGAGATCGTCTTCACGTCCGGGGGAACCGAGGCCAACAATCTGGCCCTCAAGGGTACCCTGCTCGACCCAGCCCGTTATCACAGCGGCGGAAATTCTCGCGGACACCTGGTGATTTCAGCCGTCGAGCACGACGCCGTGGCTGAGCCAGCCCGGTTTCTGGCTCAGTTCGATGTCGATGTCACGGTCGTCCCGACTCGGTCGCACGGCATCGTCGATCCGGTCGAAATCGAAGCCGCTCTGCGATCGGACACCCGTCTGGTCAGCATCGTGCACGCCAACCATGAGATCGGCGCGATTCAACCCGTCGCCGCCATCGCTCGACTCTGTCGCGAACGCGAGATTCTTGTCCACACCGACGCCACGCAGTCGCTGGGCAAAATCCGCACTCAGGTCGACGAACTCCACGTCGATCTCCTGTCGATCAGCGGTCACAAGATTTACGGGCCGAAGGGGATAGGAGCCCTTTTTGTACGCCGCGGGACGCAGCTCGCACCCCTGCTGCATGGCGAAGGGCAGGAGCATGGTCTCCGGGCCGGCATGGAAAATGTCCCCGCCGTCGTCGGTTTCGCGCAGGCGGCTCATCTGGCCGAAAAGAGCGTCGACGAGTTTGACGGGCGGATTCGCGGACTGCGCGATCTGTTGTGGGATGGGTTGAAGCGAGGGATTCCCGAGCTCCATCTGCACGGCGACCCCCGACGGACGCTCCCCAATACGCTCAGCGTCGCCTTTCCCGGGGCCAGTGGGGCCGATCTGCTGGCGTCGGTCCCCGAACTGTCGGCCTGTGCCGCCGAACTCGGACCAGGGCGACCGACCGTCGCTTCACCCACTCTGCGTGCCCTGCACGCCACGCCCGAACTGGCCGCTGGCACCGTCCGCTTCAGCCTCGGCTGGCATACGAGCTCGGAAGAGATCGAGCGGGCCACGGAACTCTTGTGCGATGCCTGGGAACGCGTCCGCTGATCAGCGGCCTTCCAGCATCCGAGCTCGCGCCATGGCGTTTTCCGCCAGCTGGATGTACTGCTGGTTGTGCGTACCGGCCCAGGCTCGCTGGTAAGTGACGCTCATCGCCGTGAAGTTGAACGCGTCCTGCGGATCGATCTGGCAGGCCATTTCGCCGTGTCGAATGGCATCTTCATGCTGATTCACACGGCCGTACAGCACGGCCAGGGCCAGGTGCGACAACACGTGACGCGGGTCGACCTGCAGCCCCTCTTCGAGTTTGGCAATCGCCCCTTCCACATCCCCGGCCCGCTTCAGCTGCTCGGCTTCGGCGTAAATCTGATCGATATCAGCCATGGTCGAACCTTTCTGAAAGCGGGTTCAGGGTGCGTGGTGCCAATTACGCGTGGTGCCAATTTACGACTTCAGTGAAGCCTGAGCGGCGGCGAGTCGAGCGATCGGCACTCGGAACGGCGAGCAGCTGACGTAGTCGAGTCCGACCTGATGGCAGAAGGTGATCGAACGCGGATCACCACCGTGCTCACCGCAGATCCCGCACTTCAGACCCGACTTGGTCGTCCGTCCCTTCTGCACGCCGGCCGCCACCAGCTGACCAACACCACTGGTGTCGAGCGTCTGGAACGGATCGTCATGGAGAATTTCTTGGCGCAGGTAGTCCGGCAGGAACGTGTTGATGTCGTCGCGGCTGAACCCGAATGTCATCTGAGTCAAGTCGTTCGTGCCGAAGCTGAAGAAGTCGGCGTGACGAGCGATCTCGTTGGCCGTCAGTGCGGCTCGCGGAATCTCGATCATCGTGCCGATCTGAATGTCCAGCTTGTCGGTGAACTTCTTGGCCTGCTTCACCTTGTCGATCGTCGTTTCGGTCAGCGCCCGCAGCGACTCGATTTCCTTCTCGGTACCGACCAGCGGGATCATGATCTCGGGGATTGCCTTGATCCCCTTCTTGATGCAGTTGATCGCCGCTTCGACGATCGCCGTCACCTGCATCTCCAGAATCTCCGGATAGGTGACGCTCAATCGGCAACCGCGGTGACCGAGCATCGGGTTGGCTTCGTGCAGCTGATCGACACGAGCCTTGACCTTGGCCGGGGCGACACCGACCGCGCTGGCCAGCTCCGCCTGGCTCTTCGGATCGTGCGGCAGGAATTCATGCAACGGCGGATCGAGCAACCGAATGGTGACCGGCAATCCGTTCATGGCTTTGAAGATTCCTTCGAAGTCCTTGCGCTGGAACGGCAGCAGTTTCTTCAGGGCGGCGCGGCGAGCGTCTTCGGTCTCTGCCACGATCATTTCCCGCATCGGCGTGATTCGTTCGCCTTCGAAGAACATGTGCTCCGTGCGGCACAAGCCGATCCCTTCGGCGCCGAATTCACGAGCTCGCTGAGCGTCATCGGGGGTGTCCGCATTGGTGCGGACCTTCAACCGACGGTACTTGTCGGACCACTTCATTACCGTCTCGAAGTCACCTGACAGACTCGGCTTGCTCGTCTCCACCGCTCCTGCCATCACTTCACCGGTCGAGCCGTCGATGGAGAGCGTGTCTTTGTGGGTGAACGTCTGACCGTTCACCTTGATCTTGCGACCCTTCTCGTCGATATGAATCTCGCCGGCACCGGCGACGCAGCAACGACCCCAGCCGCGGGCCACGACCGCCGCATGGCTGGTCATACCACCCGTGCTGGTCAGAATCCCCGCGGCACTGTGCATGCCGTCGATGTCTTCCGGGCTGGTTTCCTTGCGGACCAGCAACACCTTCTCACCGGCGGCCGTCCGAGTCACCGCTTCATCAGCGGTGAAGGCCAGCTTGCCTACGGCTGCACCCGGTGAAGCGGGAAGGCCGCGCGTCAGCACGTTGGCCGACTTCTTGGCACTCGGCTTGAAGCTTGGCAGCAGCAGCTGAGTCAGGTCGCCGGCCGGGATGCGGAGCACGCCCGTCTTTTCGTCGATCAGCTTCTCCTTGACCATCTCGCAGGCGATCCGGACCGCGGCAGCGCCCGTACGCTTGCCAGTGCGGGTCTGCAGCATGAACAGCGTACCCCGTTCCACCGTGAACTCAATGTCCTGCATGTCGCGGTAGTGCTGTTCCAGCTTGTCCTTGATGCTGATCAGCTGATCGTACACCTTGGCGTTCCAGTTCCGCATCTTGGCGACCGGTTCCGGAGTGCGGATGCCCGCCACAACGTCTTCGCCCTGGGCATTGATCAGGAACTCGCCGTAAAACACGTTCTCGCCCGTCGACGGATTCCGCGTGAAGGCCACACCGGTGGCACAGTCCTGGCCCATGTTGCCGTAGACCATCGACTGGACGTTGACCGCCGTACCCTTGAGACCGCGGATGTTCTCCACCTCACGGTACCGTACGGCTCGCGGCGTCATCCAGCTGGAGAAGACGGCCTCGATCGACAGCTTCAGCTGCTTCATCGGGTCCTGCGGGAACGGGGTCCCGGCATGCTTCTTCACCACCTGCTCGTAGGCCGCACAGAGTTCCTTCAAGCCCTCGGTCGGAACTTCGGTGTCGAGCGTCGCCTTGTACTTCTTCTTGATCTTGTCGAAGGCCTCTTCAAAGTGATGATGGTCGACCCCCATCACCACGTCGCCGAACATGTTGATCAACCGGCGGTAGGCATCGTAGGCAAACCGGGGGTTGTTGGTGGCCAGGGCGAGCCCTTCTACCGACTTGTCATTCAAACCGAGGTTCAAAATCGTGTTCATCATCCCCGGCATCGAGGCGGCTGCACCCGACCGGACCGACACCAGGAGCGGGTTCTCGGGGTCGCCGAACTTCTTCCCCAGTTCCTTCTCCAGCAGCTCAATGTTCGCCTCCACGACGTCCATCAGCCCAGCCGGGAATTTCTTGCCCGAGGCGTAGTACTGAGCACAGACTTCCGTGGTGATCGTGAAACCGGGGGGGACGGGGAGCCCGATGCCGGTCATCTCGGCCAGGTTGGCACCCTTGCCACCCAACAGCTCCTTCTGGCTGCCGTTGCCGTCCGTCCGCGTCTTGCCGAAATAGTAGATCAACTTGCCGCTGTCCCGCGATCCGACCGTCGTCTTCTTGGCCATAGATCCCAAACCTTGCGAATGCTGGTGATGTGTGTTGGTGAAGGCAATCCAGCCGGCTGGCATGATCTCCGGCCGGCGGTCGTTATCCCCGGCCGGCTGTCACACAGCCCGGGCTGAGCCATACCGCGGCTGGGGAGGCCCCCGCCAGGGCTCAGGCTGATGCCATAAAATGAACGGGCGAGTCTATCACTCGCCCGAAACCCCGTCAATGAGCGGGGAGACCACCCGATCAGGGTTTCCGACGCTTGCGCCGCCGCTGCATTTCCTCCATCGTCTCGGGCGTTGGCGTGGGGTTGAACCCGAAGAGCTTCTTCACGGCGTCGACCCGTTGCTGGGTCTGTTCGCTCAACTGAATGGCCGGCTTGGCTGGCTCCGTCGCCGCTGCCGGTTTCGTCGCCACTGGCAGGCTGACCGCCGCCGCTCCCGACCCTCCACCACCAGCCGGGACCGTCTTCGGGAGCAACTTGCGTTCACCGATGCTCCACAGCCCTGACGAAATGAAGTACAGGCAGAGTCCGGCCGGGACCTTGAAGAACATCACCGCCATAAACAGCGTCATGAACTTCATCACCTTCTGCTGCATCTCCTGCTGTTCGTCCGTGGGCGGTGGCGTGAAGAGCTTCTGCTGGATCAGGAACAACACCATGCTGATCAGCGGCAGCAGATTCAGGTAGGGACCCAGCCAACCGGTCGGTCCGGACAGGGCGGTGGGGAGGTAGTCACGCCAGAAAAAGAGCTTGTCGGGGCCGGCCAGGTTCGAGCACCATCGCATCCCCTGGATGAGCGGCGCCTGACGCAGCTCAATGTCCACGCTCAAAGCCCGATACAGGCCGACAAAAATCGGCAGCTGGATAAACATCAGCAGACAGCCGCTGAGCGGATTGTAGTTGTGTTTGCGGAACAGCTCACGCTGAGCCTGCGCACGCTTCTCCATGTCCTCCTTGTACTGCTCGGCGATTCGCTTCATCTCCGGAGCCAGTTCCTGCATCTTCTGAGCACTCTGGGCCTGCTGGCGGCCGAGGGGATAGAGGGCGCTGCGGACGATGACCGTCAGCATGATGATCGCCAGACCGTAGTTGTCGAACAGAATGCTGTGGAAGAAGTGCAGCAGCCGCGTCATCGGCTGAGCCACGAACCAGAACCAGCCGAAGACGATGCTTTCCTGCAGGCCATAGTGCGACAGCAGCTCGTGCTGCTTGGGCCCGGCAAAGATCCGGTACTCCTGTGCAAACTTGTCGGCGTCTCCGGTCCCTACCGTCACCGTCGGGCTGATCATCTCAAACGAGACGTCGGTCCGCGATTCCCGCAGTGTGTCAATCTTGCCGATCACTTCAGCGCGCGCGTCGTGGGCCGGAAAACCATTCGTAGCCAGTTGGTTCAGTTGCAGGCCCGTTTCGGCCTGCTGATCGTCGGACGACATCGGCGGCAACAGCGCGGAGACAAAGTACTGAGCGTCCACGCCCAGGTAGTCGACGCTCGCCTCCGAACCGGTTCGAATCAGCGACAAGGCGGTCTGAGCCGATGTCCGCTCGTGCTTCACAATGCTCGGATTGGTGATCATCTCGTGACGGCCACCGGTCGGCTTGAGGATCACGTCACGCAAGCCGGCGGCGCCCCAGGCGCGCGGATGAGTCTTGTACGAGTACCACCAGCCTTCCAGCGGCAGCCCCGAGGGGCCGTCAATCGCGTAGCTGATGGCAAACGGCTCCTGGGCCCGATTGATGATCTCGACTTCCATCGTCAGGTGGTAAGCCGGAAAGTGGGGGTCCTTTTGTTGTTCGGCCGTGAGTGGTTCGAGCCAGAAGCGTTTCACGAACTCGCAGCCGCCACCGACCAGCCCGGCTGGAGCCACAGCGGCCGCCGGCAACGCCAGCCGGAACTCAAACCCCGGCCGCGCTTCGTTCCCGATCGGCTTGACCTGCCAATTCGATTCGGCTAGCGACGGCAACTGCTTCAGCTCGTACTGACCGAACGGCAGCTCCAGCTTGCCCAGCCGTTCGATCCGCATCAGGTAGGACTTGGGGTGGCCACCCGGATCGTATTCGTCCTGTGGCTCCGGTCGGATGACCTCCAGCGGTCGAGCGGTGGAGTTGATCTTCACGGTCAGCGACTGCTCGGCACCAGCCGCCCCGCGTCGCAGACCGACCGTTACCGATTGGCCCGACTTGAACCGGCGCAGCGCTTCCTGAAAGGCGGCCGCGCTGGCCACGGGCTGTCCCTGCAGTTCCACCAGGACGTCGCCCACCTGAACGGGACTCGGTTGCCCCGTGGCGGCGTCGACCGCCAGCGCCGCCGGCGTTCCGCTCCCCACCACACCCACTCGGCAACCACGTTGCGGTTCGTCCTGCAGTCCCAAGTGGCCGATGTAAGCCGATGTGTCCTCGAGGTCTCGGTAGCGCGGGTCGCTCAGCTCCACCCGTTCCACCCCGGCCCCGCGATTGGAAAGTTGCACCAGGATCCGATAAGGGCTGGTCGGATCAACGGATCCCAACGTCACGATCTGCAGTGGCGCGGGGGCCACCGCGGCGTCCGCGTTAAGTTCGCCCGCCGCGCCGACTTCCGCCTGATTATCGGCCGCGCCCTTGTCGTTCGCTCGATCGGCCTTGCCGGCTCCTTGAGCGTTGGCCTCGGCCTGCTGTTCGGCGGCTTTCTGAGCGGCTTCTTCGTCGGCCCGCTGAGCGGCTTGCTGAGCGGCCTGCTCTTGCGCCAGCTTTGGGGCCAGCACCATGCGCTGCAGATACATGTAGCCCATCATGATGACGAGCGACAACACCATGAAATTCAACAGACGCTTATCCACCGTGCTCACTCACTCTCTGTACGGTCCGCCACCAAATCCGTTGCCGCAGATTCCTGACGCTGATTCTCCGACACTGCTTATTACTTGACGCCGCACCCCTATCGACCCTGCCGGAGGCGGTCGCCGAGGAAATTGTCGAGCTCAGCGATGGCGTAGATCTTCTCGATTGTCGTGTCGACCGGATACTCGACGCGACGGAACTCAATCTGGTCGTCGTGCTGCAACACGTAGCAGGCGCGAGGATCACCGTCCCGCGGCTGCCCGACACTCCCTACGTTGATCATCAGTTTTTCGTCGGCCAGCCGAAAGCGGCCTTCAATATCGGTCGGCGACAGGAACCTGGCCCCCGCCGTAAAGACCCCCGGGACATGCGTGTGCCCCTGAAATACGTAACTCCGTACCATGCTGAAAATCTTCTGGATCTTCCGCGTGTTGAAGACGTCTTCGGGGAAGACGTATTCGTTCAGCGGCTGGCGGATCGACCCGTGGACGTAGCTGGTGTCCCCCTCGCGGTGATGGCGGTTGAGCTCACAGAGGAACTTCCATCGCCGCACATTCGCCGGGCTGTCGCCATCCTTTTCCAGCTGTTCGCGCGTCCAGAAGATGGCCCGCTCCGCCCCGCTGCTGAACCCTTCCGGATCGAACAGTGCCCCCTGGTCGTGATTCCCGAGCACACAGACGCGAGCCTGCATCGCCAGGTCGAGGCATTCGCATGGGTTGGGACCGTAGCCGATGACGTCCCCCAGGCAATAGACTTCCGTCGCCCCCTGATTGGCAATGTCGGCCAGGACCGCCTGGAAGGCTTCCAGGTTCCCGTGAATATCGCTGACGATCGCCCGTTTCACGCCGACTTCACCCCTTCACCGGGCTCAAGGGCCGATCGCCCGAATTCCGCTCGGCCGATCAGCGACCCCCGCGGAGCCGATCGCCCAGCATATTGTCCAAGGCCCGCGTCGAATAGATCTTGCGCACCGTTTCGTCCAACGGATAGGGGACCCGCCGGAACTCCAGCCGTTCGTCGGTCAACACCACATAACAGGCCCGCGGATCGCCGTCCCGTGGCTGACCGACCGAACCCACATTGACCATCACCTTGTTGCCAGTCAGCTCAAAGCCGTAATTGCACTCGTCCGGACTGATGAAGTCGCCACCTTCCGTGAAGACGCCCGGGATGTGGGTGTGCCCCTGGAAACAGTACCGGGGGATCCGATCAAAAAGGGCGGCAATCTTCGCCGAATTGTAGACGTCTTCCGGAAAGACATACTCGTTCGTCGGTTCTCGAGCCGATCCGTGGACAAACAGGAAGTCACCCTCGACGTGACGACGCGGCAGCTCGCCCAGGAAGTCCCACCGCCGGTTCACCTGGTTCGGGCCGCTCCCCACCTCCAGCTGCTCACGGGTCCATTGAATCGCCTGCAACGCCACCGGATTGAATCCGTCCGGGTCGAACATGGCCGCCTGATCGTGGTTCCCCAGGATCACCACGTCACAGTCCATCACCGTGTCCAGACACTCCCGCGGATTGGGACCATAGCCCACAATGTCCCCCAGACAGTAGATCTCGCGGATCCCCTGACGGCGGATGTCATCCATCACAGCCGACAAGGCCTCGAGATTACTGTGAACGTCGCTGATCAACGCGCGCTTCACCGCCCACCGTACCTCAACAGTTTTCAGACCACGGTCCGGAGCCGACATGCAAGGCCAAACTCTTTAAGATAAAGTGTGCGACCACCGCCGGCAACCGAACGATTCCCCTCCACGTGAATTTTGGACCGGCTCCGCACGACCAGCCGTTGCAGGAGTCTGAATCGGATCCCGATGAGCGACCAGCGTCCGCGTACTGCCGATCCGCCACCCCAGCCGACGCGGATCGTGGCCTTCGAATCGGCCACCCAGCCAGGTTCGATCGCCCTGCTGGCCGGCCCCCAACTGGTTCACTCCGCACCCCTCGATCCGCGCGTCAAGACGACGCGACAGTTCACCCGTGCCCTCCACGACGGGCTGGAACTGCTCCACTGGCAGCCGGCCGATGTCGGGCTGCTGGCCGTCTGCCGCGGACCCGGGTCGTTCACCGGGCTGCGGATCGCCATCACCCTGGCCAAGCTCTGGGCCTACGCCCACACCACGCCCGTCGTCGCCCTCTCCACGCTCCAGTTGATTGCCCACCAGCTGCCGCACGATCCGACCGCCACCCACGCGGCTGTGTGCCTGGACGGTCAGCGTCAGCAGTGGTTCGCCGCCGTCTACGAACATACCGACGATGGCTGGGTCGAAGCCGAAGCGCCGGCCGTGGTGGGTCCCCAGGAATGGCTCAATCGGCTGACAAAGTTCCCCCGCTGCTGGCTGACCGGCCCCGGCCTCGATCAGCAGTCGACCTGGGTGATCCCCCCTTCACTGCAGCTGGCCCCGTCGGAATGCCGAGCCCCGCAGGCCCCCGCATTGGGGCGGCTCGCCCTGGAGTTTCTGCAGCGTGGAGCGACCGACGACCCGTGGGGGCTGGTGCCGGTCTACTTGCGGCCGAGCGCCGCTGAGGAGCGTCGGGGGGTACGGCTGTAGGGGGGTAAGCCACGGGGCAGGACGGCCGAGAATCGGGCCGATTTGCCATAGCCGGCTCCGCCAGATTTCGCCATACTTGCCGCCCGTTTCCGGGACGTGGGACCGACCTGTCAGGAGGACAAGGGATGCGCGCCAAGGATTTGCTGTGGGGACGCCTGGGAGCAGGCTGGAGATGGAAGGAACGAGGAGCCTGGGTGCTGGCGCTCGCGATGGGGCTCGGCTGGGGCGCCGCTGCGGGGCTGTATTTTTCGGCGCCCGCCAAGCCGGTCTTTCTCCCTGAGATTCCACTGGGAGCGTCGAGTTCGGTGATCAGCGAACGGTTCTCGATCGCGACCGGATCGGTCGACGACGAAGTGGAGGGCCTGTTTGTGCTCGACTCGATCACGGGCGAGCTGCAGTGCCACGTGATGAACGTCCGCACGGCCAAGTTTGGCGGCAAGTTCCGCCGGAGCGTGTTGAACGATCTGGGAGTGGTCCCGCGCAAGGACGCTCAGCTGGCCCTGGTGACCGGTTACGCTCACTTTGCCCGGTCGGGCCGTGTGTCGCGGGTCAGCAATTCGGTGGTCTACGTGATCGATCCGTCGACCGGGACTTATGTGGCCTATGCTCTGGCTTGGCGACCGGAAATGGCCAATGCCGGGCGTGAGCAGGGCGGCACGCTCGAACTGCTCGACCGCGGCCAGCTCTCGATCCCCGTCACCACTCCCGCTGCCATCACCCCCTGAGGTCGCACCTACCTCCAACGAGGTCGCACGTACCTCCGCGGAGGTCGCACGTACCTCCGCGGCGATGCTAGCTGCTAGCCAGCCCGGCTCACAATTGCGTCGCTCGAGCGTAGAATAGACCGTTTGGCGCTGAGCGGTTGGCGTGACGTCGGTCCGGAGCGTCGCAGATGGGGAGAATCTGACCATGCGGATCGAGGTCAACGGCCAGGGCGTGGAACTGGCTGAGCCGACAAGCGTCGGGCAGTTGCTGGCGGAAATGGCCGTCCGAGCCGACTACGTGGCGGTGGAAGTCAACGCCGAACTCGTACCCCGGTCGTCGCGCGATAGTGTGCAGCTGGCCGAAGGGGACCGCGTGGAAATTGTGACTTTGGTAGGGGGGGGCTGAGCCGTTGGCGACTGACGTGGGGATGGCGGGCGAGTTGCGGCTGGGGAGTCATCTGCTCAAGAGCCGGCTGATCGCCGGTACGGGTCGGTACGACAGTCTGGAGATCATGGCCGCGTCGCTCGATGCGGCCGGTGTCGACTGCGTCACGGTGGCCGTACGACGGGAGCGGATGTATGACGCGTCGGGCCAGAATCTGCTCGACTACCTCGACCTGAACCGCTACACGCTCCTCCCCAACACGGCCGGCTGCTATTCGGCGGAAGACGCCATCCGTACCGCTCGACTCGGCCGCGAAATCCTCCGCTCGCTCGAAAACGCTGGTGCCGACTGGGTGAAGCTGGAAGTTCTCGGCGATCGACGGTCGTTGTTGCCGGACGTCCTGGGGACTCTGCAGGCGACCGAGCGGCTGGTGAGTGACGGATTCCAGGTCCTGTGTTACACGTCGGATGACCCGGTAGTGGCTCGGCAACTGAAGCAGGCCGGGGCGACCGCGGTGATGCCGGCCGGGAGTCCGATCGGATCGGGGCAGGGGATCCTGAACGCGAACAACATCCGCATCTGTCTGGAGTACCTGAAGGAAGGCGATCCCGACTATCCGGTGATCGTGGATGCGGGCGTGGGGACGGCCAGTGACGTGGCGGTGGCGATGGAGCTGGGAGTCGACGGCGTGCTGCTCAACACGGCCATCGCTCAAGCCGCCGACCCGGTTGGCATGGCGCGGGCGATGCGGCATGCCTGTCTGGCCGGACGGTGGGCCTATCTTTCGGGCCGGATCCCCAAGCGGCTATATGCTCACGCCAGCAGCCCCGAATCGGGCGTGATCGGCCAGTAATCCCAGCCATCCTCGATCCCAGCAATCCTTGATCCCAGGGCCATCGTTCAGACGGCCTGCCGCAGCTGAACGACTGGCTGGTAGGGGACGGCCATGTGGGAGAGCAGTTGCAGCCATTTGGCTCCGCTCCCCGGCGTGAATTGGCCTAGGATGCGGGGGAGTCCCCAGCCGAGCAGATCGCTGGGATTGGCCGCTACGCGATCGACCGACAGGGCTCCGGTCAGCGCGATGGCCGCCGCCTGGAGGGCCCCTCGGTCGGCCCATCCGTAGTCCGTCAGCGGATTGATTTCGAGCTGATCGTCGCACGAGCCGAGCAGTTCGGCCCAGGCCTGGGTGTCGGGGGAGGGAGCCAGGAGGACTTCGCGCACAGGAATGCGGACGGGGAGCTCGCTCTGCAGGACCCGGATGATGCGTTGAGCCAGGGGGGCTGCAGGCCGCGTGGCCGCTTCGGCTGGCGCGGGCAGGGCGAGTGGGGTGTCGCAGGCCGGAGCCCAGACGGGGGCCACGTTCCATTCGGCAGGATTCGTCGAGTCGGGTCGGAGAGTGATGTGGGCGAGCGTGGGGGCGCGGCGGGGTGCATGACCGGCGAGGAGCCAGATATCGACTTGGCGCGGGGCGATATCGATCAGCGCACGAACGGTCTGTCCACGAGTGGTTGACGGTTGCCGGAGGAGTGCCCAGAGCCCGACGAGTTCGACGGGGCCCCCTGTTCCGCCGGCGGCCAGGTCGGCAGCGGGGAGCTGGTCGATGACGTTCAGCCCGGTTTGGGCGGCGAGCTGGAACGGATCGCACCAGCTGTGGTAGCTGCGGCCGAGGATCGGTTCGTCGTGCCAGTGCCCGACGTCATGGAGGGTGACGGCCACGGCCGCGTCGCGTTGGGAGGCCAGACGTCCGAGCAGGGAATGGGCCAACTGCACGACGGCCTGAGTGACCTGGGCAATCTGATCCGGCGAGGGGGATCCAGCGAGGGGCCGGTGATGGCCCGGTGAGCCAGCGGTGGAGGGAGCTGGCTGCAGGTTGAGATCGAGTGGCTGGCGGATGTGGCGCCAGTCTTGAGCGACCAGGTCCCAGCCATGACCGCCGAGGGCGACGGCCGTACCGGAGAGCGACTGGCGGTCTGGATCGGGTGTGACGCCCAGGATCCAGCGCGGGGTTTCCAGTCCGTCCATGGTGGTCGCGACCCGGGGTGCCGATAGCAGCAGACCCGCGTCGGAACCGGTTCCGACGCGGGTCTGGTGTAGTTATCGGTCGAGCCTGACGGCGGTGATGACGGGGGCTCTGTTCCGTCGTCAGACTTTACCAGGACGGAGTGACCGGGCGCCTTCACGCCGGCCATTACAGCCCGAGCTCTCTCAGGCCAGGGCCGCTCGCTGGAGGGGCTCGGCGGCGTACGTCCGCACGACGCCGTCGATGAATTCCTCGAAGATCCGGATATCCAGAGCCGAGGCCGATTCGGCTTCGGGGTGGAACTGGGTGCCGAGGGCAAACCAGTCTTCCCGGACGCTTTCGATGGCTTCGACGACGCCGTCGGGGCAGCGGGCCGAGACCTTGAAATCGCCGGCGATTTCATCGAGGGCCATGTGGTGCATGCTGTTGACGCGGATTTCACCGTCGCCGTAGACGCGTTCCATGATAGTCCCGGGTTCCACGGCCAGTGCATGGCGGTGGGCGGGGTCTTGAGGATCCTTATGCGGAACGGCCCGCGGCAGGTCCTCGGGGATATGCAGGAAGAGATTCCCGCCAGCGACCAGGTTCATCAGCTGCATGCCAACGCCGATGCCGAAGGTGGGCAGGCGGAGGTCATAGAGCATTTTGACCAGCAGTCGGTCGAAGGCCTCGCGTCGGCCTGGCATGGGCCGGACGGTGGGGTGGAGCATGAATCCGTCATTGCGAGGGTCGAGGTCGCGTCCGCCGACGAGCACGAAGCCCTGGACGGACTGCAGCAAGGTGTACAGATCGTCTTCATCCTTGATGGGTGGGATGATGATGGGGAGTCCACCGGCGCGCAGGATACAGTCGTAGTATCCGGCGGCGATCACTGAATGGGCCGGTCGATCCGAGCTTTCCGGGAGGAAATCAGCATTCAACCCGATCCGCGGCTTGCAGGTCATCCAATAAATCCTTTCATGCGGGCTGGGAGTTCGCCGAGCAGGTGCGATGTGGCGTCAGTCCGGGAACAGGACTGGCGGTCAGGCGGTCGCCGCTGGTTTCAGCGGTAAGGCCGCGTTCAATTCCTGACGCACTGCGGATGCGCCCTCGACGGCCTCGCTGGAACCGGTGGTTCGGCACGAGGTGAAGTCGAGCAGTCTCGGGGTATGGAGTACCTGGAATGGAACGCGAACGGTCCCGTGGACCAGCGACGTTATGTTGTCCCTAACCGAAAACGACCAGGTCGGGCCGTAACCGTGGCCCGGAGCCAGGCTCCGGTCGTCTTCCCACATCCATGTGCTGCGTTTGGCGACTCCTCGGACAAAGGGGAAAAAAGCCAGTTCCGTCCGATGGGGAAATGCAAGTGGCCCCTAGACTAGCCAGCGCCCGCGGGATGTAAATAGAAGCACAGTATTTTGCGGCTGGCGGGCGCCCAACGTCCACATCTTGCGACAGCATCGCTAGCAATGCTGGCAAAAAGCCTGGCCGAACGTGGCCGAGCGACCTGGATCGACGTGCCGGGTGGCTTTTCGATATGGGGCCGGCAAACGTATAGTAAGTCACCCATTCGTTCCGACTCGAACCACGCACGGCAGGCCCATACGATGGCACGATACGACCGAGTTTGTCTGGCAGCCATCGGGTATGGGCTTCCCCCCGAGATCGTCACCAGCGGCGACCTGGAACGCCGACTGGCGCCTCTCTACGAACGACTTAAACTCCCCGAAGGACGCCTCGAACTGATCACCGGCGTGCGGGAACGGCGGTTCTGGGCGCCGGGTACGCTCCCCGGGTCCATCAGCGCACGGACAGGTCAGCTGGCCCTGCAGGCCGCCGGCATCGACCCACGACACGTCGGCGCGCTCATCCACGGCTCGGTCTGCCGCGATCACCTCGAACCGGCCACTGCTTGCAGCGTCCACCACCGACTGGGGCTCCCCGATGCGTGCCAGATCTTTGACGTCTCCAACGCCTGTCTCGGGCTGCTGACCGGCGCCTGGCAGATCGCCAACATGATCCAGCTCGGGCAGATTTCCGCCGGTCTGGTCGTTGGGACGGAAGGGAGTCGGCAGCTGGTCGAAACGACCATCGAAGCGCTCAACGCCGACCAGCAGCTTTCGCGCCAGGACATCAAGCTGGCCATCGCTTCGCTGACAATCGGTTCCGCCAGCTGCGCCATGTTGCTGGTCGACCGCGAGCTCTATCCGCATGGCTCACCCTGGCTGGGCGGTGCCGTACGAGCTAACACGGTCTATCACGATTTGTGTCAGAGCGGTCGCGACGAAGCGGCAGCGGCCGGCATGCAGCCGTTGATGCGGACCGAGTCCGAGCGCCTCTTGCTCGAGGGCGTGGCGACGGCCGCAGAAACGTTCGACGAATTGCTCACCGAACTCGGCTGGGACCGCAGTGCGCTCTCGAAGACCGTCTGCCACCAGGTCGGTCCGGCTCATCGCCGACTCCTCTTCGACCGCTTGCAGCTCGATCCGCAAATCGACTTCCCGACCGTCGAATGGCTCGGCAACACAGGTTCCGTGGCGCTGCCGGTAACGCTGGGCCGAGCGGCTCAGGAAGGGCACCTTGCCGCCGGCGACACCGTCGGACTGCTCGGCATCGGCTCGGGCATCAACTGCGTGATGCTCGGTGTCGAATGGCAGTCGTGCGCGGTGCTGGGCTGGGACGCGGCCACCGATCGCATGATCGAATCGGTTGATGAGGCTGGCATGCGTGCCGCGATGCCGCGGAATGGGTAATCATCATCCGAACGGCCGCGACTCCGGAGAATGATTCCCATGGCAAGACTGCACGACACGACCGATACGTCGGACGAAGCTTTGGCGGTGCAGCTGGCCTGTCTGCGCCAGATGGGCCCTCGGGAACGGATTCGGCAAACCTGCCAGATGTCACGACGCGTGCGCGACATGGCGATGGACGCAATTCGGAGACGACACCCGGGCTGGGGAGAGACCGAGGTCCGGTGTCAGTTCCTGGAATTGAACTACGGGAAGGCTCTGGCCGACGCTATCAGAAGCAGGATCGTGGAGCGGTCCCAGTGAGCGAATCGGATGATTTGATCGACGCACTGGCTCCCGTGGTCGAAGCCCTGCAGAGGCTGGGGATTCGACACTACGTGGGGGGCAGCATCGCCGGGTCGTTTCACGGTGCTACGCGTTCCACGATGGATGTGGATCTCGTGGCAGAACTAAGCGAAGAGAAGATCTCCGAATTTGTGAAATGCTTCGGTGAGGATTTCTACCTGAGCGAAGCCGCTGTTCGTGATGCTGTGCGGCGACGGTCCTGTTTCAATCTGATTCACCTTCCATCGTCGTTTAAAGTCGATATCTTTGTCAGCCGGGACCGACCTTTCGACCAAGCAGCGATGCGGCGCGCGACGCTCGAGCGACTTGGTGAATCTCCGTCGGTGCAAGTGCGTGTCGCCACGGCTGAAGATACGATCATCAGCAAGCTCGAGTGGTTTCGATTGACTAATGAAACCTCTGAGCGGCAGTGGGATGACGTGTCGAGGTTAATTCGACTTCTCGGAGACGCAGCCGACGTTGGTTACCTTCATAGGGCGGCCGAATCGGTTGGTGTCGCCGACTTGTTGCAGCGACTATTGGGCCAGTGAGCCGATTGAGTGGGACTCAGCGGCCGGCTGGTCTCGGTTACCATAGCTAGCACGTCAGCCGGTTTTCTGACGATTTTTCCAGCAAGCTCCGCAGCGCCCCGGCAACTATCTGTCTGTCATGTCACGGCCACTGCCATCCCTGGATTCGAGCCTTGCGGGAGCCGACTCGTCGGCCGAGGGGTGCTCGTTGGACTGGGACGGCCTGGTCCGTCAGCACGGTGGCTGGTTGAAGTCGGTGATCCGAGCCCGCTGCGACCAGCCGTCTGAGGTCGACGAGCTGTTTCAGGAAGTGGTGGTCGCGGCCATGGCGGGGAGTGCGGCGCTCCGCTCAGCCGAATCGCTCGGCCCGTGGCTCTACCGCATCGCCCTGCGGCACTGTCTCTTGCATCGCCGCAGGCTGGGCCGGCAGCGGCGCCGATGGACTGAGATTGTGCGTCGCTGGCAATCGGCCGATGGAGTCGGTGGTCGAGCCGAGTCGGCCGGCGATCAGTTGGATCCGCTCGGCTGGCTGATGGCCCAGGAACGTCACGAGCTGGTGCGGGGGGCGGTGCAGCAGTTGCCCGAGCGGGACGCCGAGATCCTGTTGCTCAAATACGGCGACAACTGGAGCTGTCGGCAGTTGAGCGAACATCTGGGAATCGGCTTGGCGGCGGTGGAAGCCAGGCTGCACCGCGCCCGCGAACGGCTTCGGCGCGCGTTGCGGCAGGCCGTCGACGGAGATGGCAATTCGACATTCAGTTGACCACCGCTCACTGGAATCGGTATGCCAGGCCTGCGGAGCTGGGCGGTGATTTTTGAGCAGTAGTTTTTGAGCATTAGTGTTTTTTGAGCGGTGATGCCGGGGAGTGTTTGGCAGATGATATCGATGCCTGAGCAACCGAGTGGTCGGGGCGGAGGGACCGGTCAGGGGCTTGATCACCGGGCCGGCCGGCAGCGGTGGATCGATCGCTGGGCCGACGGTCAGCTGCCGCTGGACGATCAGCGGCAGTTGCTGGCGTATTGTGTTGCGCATCCGGAGGTCTGGCGCGAGCTGGCGTTGGGCCTGGTTTCCGCTCAGGCATGGCGTGAAGCACTGACCGATGATCGAACACCGGTTATGGCGGCGGCGCGGGAGGCGGGCTCGGCGGTAACTCGCAGCGAGGGCGGGACGAGCCGCGTTTCCAGCTGGGCCGCGTGGTTCGTTGCAGCGGCCGCATTGCTGCCCGCAGGTTGGTGGTTGGGATACTCGGCGGCAGAACGTCATGGCGACTTGATCGGAGCGAGTAGCGGTGACCAAGGGGCTATTCGGAGCGGGGGACCGATCGTCGACCGAGGGGGGGCCGGCGAGGGGAGTTCAACGACATCGGGAGCAGAGCCGGACGAATCGACTCGACGGAAGCGGCCGGCGGGACTGGGGGAGTCTTTGGAGGGGGGGTCGGTGCGGCAGGTCGCCACACCGGCTCAGCTTTCGGCGCTCGCGCATTGGGCTTCTCCGCCTGACGAGTGGCTCGATCGGGCTCAGCGATCTGGATATGACGTGAGCGTGAAGACCGATTTGTGGCCGGCGCGGGACGGGCAGGGGCGGGCTTATTGGGTCCCGATCAGCCAGACTCAGCTTCGGGCGCCGGAGATTTGGAATCAGTAGGATCGGGCGGTGATGGGACGGGGACTTCAAAAAGGAGATAGCAATGGGCGTTGATCAGAGTCTGTGGCGGAGTTGGCTATGGTTTGGGGTATGGTCAGTGAGTATGGGAAGCCCGTGGATCGTTCGGGCGGACGAGCCTGCCGAGGGCGAAGTGACAGCTCAGGTGCAGGTCATTGTGACCGACTCGAGTGGGGACTCGTCCGACAAATCGTCCGGCAAAGCGTCCAGCAAGGCGTTGGAGGCGCAGGGTGAGGCCGAGGCTGAGGTGACGGCTGAGCTGACGATTGAGCCGAAGCCGAAGCCGGAGCCGGGTGGGGAGAGTGGGGGAAGTGGTCGCGAAGTCGAGCGCAAGCCACGCTGGCTGGGTGTGCAGATGGGGCAGGTCCCGGAGATGTTGCGCAAGCACTTGAAGTTAGGCGAGAACTCAGGGGTACTGGTGATTTCGGTGATGCCCAAGAGTCCTGGGGAGCAGGCGGGGCTGGAGACGCACGATGTGATCGTGGAGTTGGCAGGCGAGCGTGTGGAGGGGCCGGCGAGTCTGGCGAGGCTGGTGCAGCAGACCGAGGGTGACGTGGCGTTGACGGTCATTCGTGCCGGAGAACGGCGGGTGGTGCGCGTGCAGCCGGTACCGTGGCCCGACGATCTGCCGCTGGACGTGGTGCGCGACGTTCGATCTGGTGGGAAGCTGGATCGGATGATCATCCAAGGTTTAGGTCCGATCGTGATTCGTCGGCAGGGCGAGGGGACTGGCGACGGACGGAAGGAGCTGCATTTGCATGTGCAGCAGGGACCGGACGGACCGGAGCTGCGGATGCCCGAGAGCCGGCCTCAGTTCGATGTGTTGGTCACTCCGGCTCCGGGTGGGAGTGAAACGAAGGTCGAAGCGGGCGAGCTGCGGGCGGACCGTTTGTTCTTCGTGAACCCTGACGGGGGTGGTCAGATGCAGGTGCGGCCGTTACCTCCGGGCGCGGGTCCGGAGCGCTGGGACCGCCTCGAAAAGTCGCTCGACCGACTGAACGAAGTTCTCGAGAAGCTGGAAAAGAAGCTGGCCGACTGATAGGCGGCAAGTCTTGATGAGCTGGCGACTTAGAGCTCACGCGGGGACGCTGCGGTCTCTCCGCGTGAGCCGATTTCTGAATGAATACCGTTCGGCCGGGGCTGGGCAGCTTGTTGAGAATTGTGAACTTCTCCCGTAGGAATCTTTACCTGATCTTTGCGGTTTGAACCCTAAACAGGATCGAAGCCGGTAGATACAATGCGTTGGGCTGTGGGACCGACGGTGCCGGCCAAGTGGCTTGGCAACGACGGGGATACGGCCTGCGGGGTGGTTGTCGACGGCCAGACGGGCAGGGGCTGGCGATGGCCGGCCATGGGGTGCGAACGTACGGAAGGGGCCAGAGAGGAGACTCAGATGGGAGCGAAACGGGAGGCTGCGGTGCAACGCGAGCGACGACGTCGGGAGGGGGGGTTCACGCTGGTAGAGCTGTTGGTCGTCATCGCGATCATTGCCCTGCTGGTATTGTTACTTTTGCCTGCCGTCCAGGCTGCTCGCGAAGCTGCCCGCCGCACGCAGTGCCTGAACAACCTCAAGCAGATCGGACTGGCAACAATTGCCTACGAGAGTGCTCAAACGCGGTTTCCGGAAGGCGCGATGTTGTATGAGGGGAGCATGTGGACGGGACTGATCCTGCCCTACATGGAAGATGAAGCGCTGAAAAAACTGATGACGATTGGCGAGAACGACGCTGGGAATTTTCAGTGGGCGTATCCAGGTCCTTACACGTACCCAATCACTTCCAAGAGCTACATCAACATCATTCCGTGCGAGACAGTGATCCCCATTTATCAGTGTCCGTCGGCGTCGTTGCCCGAGCATCAGTACGACGTATCGGCCGATAACTGGCATGTGATGCGTCGCGTGCCGGCTTCTTATCTGGGGAATGGTTCGGGGCTCTTGAATGACCAGAACAAGCCAAAGGGCTTTGAGCAGTCGGACGGTGTGATGATCGGCATCCACAAGGACAAGGCGCCCGTGTACGTCGAAGTGCGCAAGATCGCGGACGGCATGTCTAAGACGATGCTGGCCGGTGAGGCTCGGCACGATGTGAACGCTCAGGCACTCGAGGGTCAGACCCGTGAGTCTTTGTCGGGGAGCCGGAAAGATCACTGGTACATTGGCAGCGACGACATCGACACCACGGCCAGCGACATTTCAGAAGGGATTGGCTCGACGGCGGTGAAAGTCAACATGCACAAGTACGCCGACTGTTCTCGGCAGGCCAAGTATTGGGACTGCCAGGCGTTGCAATTAAGTTTTTCGAGCGATCATCCGGGCGGATGCCAGATCGTGAACTGCGACGGGTCGGTGATGTTCATCGAGCAGGACATTGATCCGGCGGTGTGGAGTGACCGCGGTACCCGGGCTCAACACAAGTAATCGACCGGCTTCCTTGTCTGCCGGGCGAAACGAAGCAAACCCCTACGTCGTGGGGGTTCTGCGCGCCGATATGGCGATGGCTTGGCGCCTGGATTCCATCGAGTCGATGGCGGGCCGGTCCCTGATGTTAAAAACTCGTGATTCTTCGTGCTCAAAGGTGGAATTCTAACGAGTTTGCTGATTATACTGAGCCAAGTTTCGGAACCGGATTCGTTCCGGTCCGGCCGCAGTTCGGGTCTCCGGACTGAGGTGTTGTTCTGGCCTTGAGCCGCCGTAGCTTGAGGATTGGAAGTCATCTCAGCGGAAACAAAACCGACGGAGTGGCGAGGGCGACATGAAGCGGCTGGCTTTGTGGGCTCGTCCAGCGACGGCATGATGCCGTGACGAGATTGTGGGAACGTCTGGGGTAACTGCGAGTGTTTACCGATGTCGTGGCCATCGCACGATGCTTACAGGAGTGTCCGCCTGTGAGTGTTGAGCGGTGCTGCGTTATGACGTTAGTGAGTCGGTGAGCGTTGGCAGGGGCCACCGCGTTTGAGCAGGGATGCGTCGCGATCTTGATCAGGAATGAACGCGTTGTTAATCGGTTGATCACAGTCGGGCCTAGGATCTATAAGGCCGCCGGGGCAATCCGAGTCGCTCGGAACCCGATGGTGCTGACTGGTGAGCAACGATTAGCAAAGTGGATACGCCAGGCGCCTACCTTGGGTGGGCGGTTGCGCGCGGAAGTTGTACGAAATTCGTGTGGGTATTTGAGTCGAGTAGGTTTGGCAAATCAGGAGATGTGACGCCGATGACTCTGCGTAATGTGTGGAAACAACTGGCGCTGTCGATGGCAGCCGCTGGGATGGTGTGGGTGAGCACGGCTCATGCACAGCGGATCAATGTGTTTACGGAGAATTTTGAAGGTCTGCAGTCGAAGCTGGGGCCGGCGGATGATGAAGCTCCGCCGCAGGATCCGGCGATTTTCAACAAGACGTTCAGCCACACCGGCCCGGCGGGCTGGTCGATCGACAACAGCCAGATGCCGACCGGTGGGACCACCGAATGGCGCGGCTGGTCGTTCGCCAATCCCGAAGTCTGGGCGGGCGTGTACGGCCAGGACCGTGGCAACTTTCTGTTTGGCACAGGCGGTGTGATCGCCGTGGCGGACAGTGATTCATTTGATGAACCGATCGCCGCAGGGCCGGGCAATTACAACAGCTTCATGAAGACGGCTCCGATTTCGGTGGCCGGTGCGCCGGCCGGGGCCCTCGATGTCATTTTTGACTCCAGCTGGCGCGCGGAAGGTACTCAGACGGCCGTGCTGACGGCCAGTTACGACGGTGGGGCTCCCATCGAAGTCTTCCGCTGGGAATCGGATTCGAATAGCACGAATTACAAGCCGGATGCGAATCCCGAACTGTTCAGTGCCAACCTGAAGAATCCCGCCGGGGCACAGAACGTCGTATTGAACTTCGGTTACACCGACGCGCAGAACAACTGGTGGTGGGCAATTGATAATCTCAGCGTCTTCAACAACCTCAGCAGTACTACGCTGTACAGCCAGGACTTCGAAAGCGTCGCGCTGGGCAAGCCGGTGGATCTGCCAGTGTTCCTCGGCGATCCCGAGAAGCTCTGGACGGCTGAAGGTCCGGCGGGCTGGACCGTCGACCGTTCGGGCGTTCCCGGTAACGGCGACGATGCGATGGACGGTGTGACCGAATGGGCTGGCTGGAGCTTCGCTGACAAGAAGTGGTGGACGGCTACGGCCGGCGACCAACAGCGCAGCATGTTCACCAAGGGTTCGGGGATCGTGGCCATCGCCGATCCGGACGAATGGGACGATCAGGCACACGCTGACACCGACGAGAACGGTGATCCCGCTTGGTTAAAGACGGGGATGAAAACCCCGGCGATCGATATTTCGAATCTGAAGGCCGGCACGGTCGAATTGAAGTTCGACAATTCGTGGCGTCCTGAGCAAGACGATGACTATCAACAGTCAGGCAAGGTTAAGGTGTCGTTCGACGGCGGTGCTCAGGTCGACGTGCTCACCTGGGAATCGGTCAACGACGGCGGCCAGAAGACCCGCATCACCACCGCGGGCGGTCAGCAGACGGTGACCACCGGCGACCTGGACCTGGTGAACTCAACCGAGACGTTGAAGATCGCCAATCCGGAAGGTGCCAAGACGATGCAGGTCGAGTGGTACATGTACGATGCCGGTAATGACTGGTGGTGGGCGGTGGATAACATCGCCGTGTCGGGCGAAGACAAGTCGATCTCGTTTGCCTGCGGCGACTTTGACAAGGACTCGGACGTCGACTCGTCGGACCTGGCCACCTTCCTCGAAGGTTGGACGGGTGCTGGCGGCACCGGCGGTACGGTCGACAACGGCGACTGCGACGCCGATGGTGACGTCGACTCGGGCGACTTGGCCACGTTCCTCGAGAACTGGACCGGTGCTCTGGGCGCCGGGCTGGCCGATGTGCCCGCCGGCGTGGTCGGTCCGTCTCCGGTCAGCAAGGGTGGCGTAGCGGCGGTTCCCGAGCCGGGTAGCATGCTGCTGGTGCTGACCGGCCTGAGCCTGGCCCTGCTGGGCCGTCGCCGTCAGTCCTAGGCTGGATGTCCACATCGCAGCGACCGGTTGGCCTATCCAATCGGTCGCCGGTGTGAATGCAGTGACGAGGTTTTGCAGCCGCCGGGTGGAGTACTCCACCGGCGGCTGTTTTAATATGGCATGAGAACAGATCGGCAAGTGAGACGATGGGATGCGGCCAGTGCAGGTGGGTGCGACTGGCACAGGAGTTTTGAGCTGGGTCACGTTAGGGTGGTTCGAGTATTCAACGTCCTGAGCATTCTCCTCGTCAGATCCCGGTCGGTGCTGGCGGTACCGACTCGGATACCGCTTCGCGGCCGGTGGACCGGCAAGTCGATAGCATTCAGTGATTTTGAACCAGGAGTACAGAACGATGCGAATGCCCACCTTCGCACGATTGGCCCGTTTCGTTTCGATTGTCGCCGTCGCAGTGTCGGTTGCCGACACAGCCGCTGGGCAACAAGTGGCTGTCTTCTTTGAGGATTTTGAGATCCTGAGACCGAAACTCGGTCCGACCGTTGATGAACAACCGCCGAATGACCCGGCGCTGTATAACAAGACGTTCACCCACACGGGGCCCTCCGGCTGGTCGATCGACAACACCCAGATGCCGACCGGTGGGACTACTGAATGGCGCGGCTGGTCGTTCGCCAATCCCGCGGTCTGGGCTGGGGTGTACGGGCAGCAGCGAGATATGTTTGTCCAGGGCACTGGCGGTGTGATTGCGGTGGCCGACAGCGATTCACTGGACGAACCGGTCGCTCCGGGACCTGGGAACTTCAACAGCTTCCTCAAGACGGCCCCTATCTCCGTTGTGGGCGCCGCGGCCGGTTCGCTGAATGTCAGCTTTGACAGCAGCTGGCGGGCAGGAGACGCGCAGACGGCTTTCTTGACGGCCAGCTATGACGGTGGGACGGCCAAGGAAATCTTTCGCTGGGAATCGAATCCCAACAGTCCGAAATTCAAGCCGGATGCCAATCCGGAGTTGTTCAGCGCCAGCCTGCAGAACCCCGCAGGGGCTCAAAGCGTCGTGTTGAACTTCGGCTACACAGACGCTCGTAACAACTGGTGGTGGGCGATCGACAACATCAAGATCACCAACGGCGGCAACTCGATCTACACTCAGGATTTCGAAAGTCTCTCGTTGGGCAAGCCGGTCGATCTGCCGGTATTCAGTGGAGACCCAACGAAGCTATGGACGGCCGAGGCACCTCTCGGCTGGAGCGTCGACCGCTCGGCAATGCCAGGCATCGGGAACGATCTGACGAACGGTGTTATTGAATGGGCCGGCTGGAGTTTTTCCGACAAGAACTGGTGGGTTCGGGCGGCCGGGGATCAACAGCGCAGCCTGTTCAGCAAAGGAAAAGGGGTTGTGGCCGTCGCCGACCCCGACGAATGGGACGACCAGGCGCATACTGAAGTGGATCAGGCCGGGAATCCGATTTGGTTTAATTCCACCGTTTCGACGCCGGTCATGGATATCTCAGCTCTTAAGGCTGGCACGGTCACGTTGAAGTTCGACAACAGCTGGCGGCCCGAGTTCGATGACGACTATCGCCAGTCGGCGAAAATCCGCGTGGCGTTCGACGGTGGCGCGCCGATCGACGTGCTCAAGTGGGAGTCGGTCGACGCCGGAGGTCAAAAGACGCGGATCACCAATGCGAAGGGCGAACAGTCGCTCACCGTCGGAGATCTCGATCTGATCGATACGACCGAGTCGCTGAAGATCGATTCGCCGGTCGGCGCCAAGTCAATGCAGGTTGAATTCAAACTATATGATGCAGGTAATGATTGGTGGTGGGCCGTGGACAATGTCCAGGTCACGGGTGAGTTGGTTAATCCGGAAGCCTTTGTCTGTGGCGATTTCGACAGGGATCAGGATGTCGATTCGGGCGACCTGATCACTTTCCTTGCCGGCTGGACTGAGGCGGGCGGTCTGAGCGGTACGATCCACAACGGCGACTGCGATGCCGATTTTGACGTCGACTCGGGCGACTTGGCCACGTTCCTCGAGAACTGGACCGGTGCTCTGGGCCCCGGGCTGGCCGATGTGCCGGCCGGCGTGGTCGGCCCGTCGCCGGTCGCCAAGGGTGGCGTTGCGGCGGTTCCCGAGCCGGGTAGCATGCTGCTGGTGCTGACCGGCCTGAGCCTGGCCCTGTTGGGCCGTCGCCGTCAGTCGTAAGTTCGCTAGTGGGTACAGGCCGATCGAGCGGATTGGCCGGTCCGCGACGATTATCGAAAGTTCGACAGCCGCCGGGTGGAGGTTTCCCCCGGGCGGCTGTTTTTGTAAATTGGCCGCCCAGTCAACACGAAACTCGTTAATTCTGTTTGACGCACACGTTGACCGGTCGCTAGACTGCTGGGGGAACAGGGTTCGGGCCGTACCTACAATCTCTTCTCAAAGGTGCGCTATGGCTGCAAAGTCCATCGTTCGAAGTGCCGGATGTCTCGGTTTCTGCTTCGTGACATCGATCGTGATGGCCGAGGGGCCTCCGCTGGTTTCTCCCAACACCGTGGCCGACTCTAAGGAAAACGTTGCGAAGCTGTCGCCGACTGAGACCACTAATGCTCATCGCCGGAAGGCAACCTCGGTACCTGCCCACACGGCTATTGTGTCCGCCAAACTCGAGCCTGCCAAATCGATGAAGCTGGATCCTTGGCATTCGGCAGCAGGTAAGCTGGTCGATCAGGCATTGTCAGCCGAGTTGTCGGGCAACGATGAGCTGCGCAACGAGCTATTGAAGCAAGCGGTGAAGGAACGTCCCGACAACGCTCTGGCGAACTGGCTGTTGGGACGAGTCCAATCGGGGGACAGCTGGCGCGATGCGACGGCCACCGATCAACGTGCCACTTGGGATCTGAAACTGTCCGAATACAAAAGACAGCGCGACTCGACGGCGACGGCCGAGGACGAGTTACGTCTGGCTCAGTTCTGCGAGACGTGGGATGCGGAACGGAGCAAGCTGCATTTCTGGAACGTGATGCGCCGTAGCGACTCGACTGCCACTCAGCGGGACCTCGCGGCTCGCAGTCTCAAAGTCGAACAGGTGGGCGATGCCTGGCTGGACCCGGATCAGTTGACCGAGTATCGCAATGAAGTTACTCGGATTCAGGAGGCGATGAACACCTGGGTGCCGAGGTTCCAGAAGTTCGCTCAGACGCTCGCGTCACCTTCCGCTCGTGAGCGGCAGGCGGTCGTCGACGCATTGGCCGATCGGGGCGAAGACCTGGCGATTGCCGCGCGGTATGCCGGGCCGCTCTGCGGCGAGCCTCTGGCGCTGTTGCTGGTCGATGCTCTGGCTGGCCAGGATACGCCCGAAGATGGCCGGGCCTTGGTCGAGATTGCTGTCTGGAGCCCCAGCGATCGGGTGCGCGAGGCGGCCGTGGCGGCGATGAAGGGCCGGCATCTGGCCGAAACCGTGCCGCATCTGATCATGAAGCTGGCGGATCCCGTGCGGACTCAGTTCGGCGTCTTCATCGATCGGGCCGGCAACATTCACCACGTCCATCAACTTGTGCAGGAAGGCATCTCGCAGAACCTGGTCTGGGGTTTGAACGAGACTGCCGTGAATCAGACTGAGGAGGCTCCGATCGGTTCTAGAGTGAACTACGCAGCGGGTTTGCCGCCGGAGAAGATGATGGAGTTTGCAATTCGGCGGCTGGTGATCATGGGGCAGATGATGCAGAACGCTCAACGGACCGAACGTGAAGCGCAGCTGCTGAACCAGATGAACGCCGTCTTTAATGCGCGGATCTGTTCGATTCTGGAATCGATCACTGGCGAACAGCGGCCACAGACTCTGTCGTCCTGGCAGGACTGGTGGAACGAACACAACGAGTCGTATGTGGACGATTCGTCGAAGCCGAGCCAGATTTATGCCATGCAGAATGTGTCGTCGTATTACGGTTCGGCCGTCCCGTATACGGTTGACACACCGGATGTATACCGTGGTCCGATCAGCACCGAGCCAACTGGGACTCGCCGAGCTTCGGTTATGGGACCGCGCGGTCGGACGATTACCACGCACGAGTGCTTTGTCGCTGACACGCTGGTCTGGACAGAAGCCGGTCCGAGGCCGATTGGGGAGATCGCGGCCGGAGATCGTGTGTTGTCACAGAACACCGACACTGGGGAAGTCAGCTATCAGCTGGTCACGCAGGTCACCGTGCGCGAGCCTGCTGCCACGACGCTGCTTGAGACCAATCAGAGTTCCATCCGATGCACGGGTGGGCATCCCGTCTGGGTCGCCGGCCATGGATGGCAGATGGTGAAGAAATTGAACGAAGGCGATCGGATCCATGCGTTGAAGGGGAGCGCGCAGGTGCACCAAGTGCGTGACTCGGGATTGGTCGAAGAGACTTACAATCTGGTCATCCCGACGACGCAGTCGTATTTTGTGGGCGAAGAGGCGATGCTGGTCGGTGACAACCGGATTCTGGCTCCCACCTTCCGCCGCCTGCCAGGGTGGAAATAGGACCCTGCCAATTGTTCCGACGGCGACGGGGACGGCGACGCCTTTTGATGGCTCGGCCGTCCTTCGCCGGGTGGACGTTTCCGTCGCCGGCTGGTCTGATAAGGGGGCGGAGCTGTGACGCGCCGGACACGGCTTGTCGGCCTCCGCGGAACACCCCGGTGGTAGATCGACATCCATGGTTTGTCTCCGCAACTGGCCGAGTCTGGTACTGACGATATCAGTGGCGTGTCTGTCGGGCCGAGCGATGGCGGGTCGAGCGATCGCGGCCGATCGGGTGGCCGTGCTCCGCGAAGACTTTGAAGGTTTGCGCTCGAAGCTAGGGCCGAACCAGGACGAGCCGGCGCCTCCGAACCCTTATCCTCAGGCCTTCACGCACACGCCGCCCGCTGGTTGGGCTGTGGAGAGCAACGTCCCTGCCGGGGGCGTGACCGAATGGCAGGGCTGGTCGTTTGCCAATCCCGGTTTCTGGGCTCAGGCGGGTGGCGATGGTCGGGCCGATTTTCAGACCGGGACTGGTCGGGTAATCGCCGTAGCGGACAGCGATAGCTACGTGCGGACCAGCGGGGGCCTGGGGAGTTACAACACCTTTCTCCAGACGCCGGCCATCAATCTGGCCAATGTGGCTCCGGGCGCTTTGGAGCTGTCGTTTGATTCGAGCTGGCGAGGACTGGATCAACAGGCGGCGACGCTGACCGCGACCTATGACGGTGGGACACCGATCGAGATTCTGCGGTGGGAGTCCGACGCGGGGAGTCCGAACTTCAAAGGGGACGCGACGGCCGAACGCCTGTCGGTCGGCCTGCAGAATCCAGCCGGAGCCAGCAGCGTCGTGCTCGGCTTCGGCTACACTCAGGCTGCCAACGACTGGTGGTGGGCGGTCGACAACCTGCAGGTCCGAGCCGGCTCGGATGTGCTGCTCAACCAGGACTTCGAATCGATGTCGTTGGGGCCTCCGGTGGATGAGCCACATTTTCTGGGCGACCCGCAGCGGCTCTGGACTGCGTCGGCTCCCGCGGGCTGGACCGCAGATCGCTCGGGCGTCCCTGGGGCCGGCAACGGGACCACTGACGGCGTGACCGAATGGGCCGGTTGGAGTTTCGTGGACAAAGATTGGTGGGTCTTTGCCGCCGACGACCAGAAGCGCAGCAGCTGGACGCTCGGTTCGGGAGTCGTCGCGGTGGCCGATCCGGATGAATGGGACGATCAGCCGCATTCGCCATCGGCCGCCAATGGCTGGTACAAGACCGGACTCACCACGCCGCCGATCAACGTATCGCAATTGAAGGCCGGGACTGTCGAGCTGAAGTTCGACAACAGCTGGCGCCCGGAGTTCGGGACCAATTTTCGTCAATCGGCCAAGATTCGCGTCGCCTTTGATGGTGGGACTCCAACCGATCTGACGACCTGGGAGTCGGTCAACAGCGGGGGACAGAAAACTCGCATTACCGACCTGGGCTCGGATGCGAAATTGACCACGAGTGATCTGGATCTGATCAACACGACTGAGGTGATGAAGATTCCGAATCCAGCCGGTGCCGTGACGATGACGGTAGAGTTCTATATGTATGACGCCGGCGACGATTGGTGGTGGGCGATCGACAATCTCGAGGTCACGGGCGAAATCGACGACGCGTTGCCGTTCAGTTGCAGTGATTTTGATCGGGACCGCGATGTCGATTCATCGGACCTCGGCGAACTCCTCGTCGCCTGGACAGGCCAGGGGGGGACGGGCGCAATCCTGGGCGATTGTGACATCGATGGCGACGTTGACACCGGCGACCTGCTCGAGTTTCTGTCAAATTGGACCGGAGCCTTTGGTGCCGAACGTCTTTCCAGTCCGGTGATCGTGCCCGAGCCGACTGGGGGATTGTGGTTCAGCCTGGCCGCGCTGGGCGTGTGGGCCAAGCACCGTCGTCGCAGCGGCAGGCGTAGTGGGTGTCTGTTGACCATGCGAGATCGGAAGGTGGCCAGATGAGATCGCTCGGCAATCGCGCTTCACTGCCGATTCTGGTCCCGATCGGACTGTTGCTCACCTGTGGACTCGTCGCTGCGCACATTATCAGCTATCGGCAGGTGACTTTGCCGCGCCGCGATCTGGTCGTCGACCTGGCCGCCCGGCTCCCTGCCGATCGGGCTCAGCGGGTCGCTGACAGCCCGTATGTCTCTTCAGATCAATGTCGTTCGTGCCATCCCGGCGAACATGCTTCGTGGCACCGGTCCTATCACCGGACGATGACTCAGGCCGCGCTTCCCGAAAACGTTCTCGGTTCCTTCGACGGTTCGACGGTTAAGGTCGACGGACTCCCCTATCGAGTCTACCGGGAAGGAGATGAATTCTGGGCTGAGATGCCCGACCCGGACGACTTGATGGAGATCATGCAGTTCGGCAAGCCCAAGCCGCTCAACCAGGTGGCGCAGGTAAAGCGGCGAGTGGTGATGACGACCGGCTCGCACCATTACCAGACCTACTGGGTCAACAGCCAGCAGGTCGACAGCGTGCTGCAGACGTTGCCGATGGTCTATCTGCGCGCCGACCAGCGCTGGATACCGCGCCCGGCGGCCTTCATGCGACCGGCCGATTACCCGGGGATGTACACACAGTGGAATCATCACTGCATTCAGTGCCACAGCACGGGCGGCGTGCCGGGGCTGAAGAAAGATCAACCGCTCAAGACTCAGCTGCAGACGGAAGTCGGCGAGCTGGGCATATCGTGTGAAGCCTGTCACGGACCGGGCCGCGATCACGTCCGAAAGCACCAGAATCCGATCGTCCGATACCAGCAACATGCTACCGCGGAGCCCGATCCGACCATCGTCAATCCGGCGCGGCTCGATCATCGTCGGTCGAGCGAAATTTGCGGTCAGTGTCATGGCGTGTTCATCCGTGATGAAAAGCAGGGCATGGAGTTCGCTCAGCACGGGGACGCTTACCGACCGGGAGACGAAGTCGATCGATTTCGGTATTACATCGATTTTCCCCGAGAAGACAGTTCGGCGGAGCGGTGGGCCGAGTTTCGCAACAATCGGCAGTTCTACCGCGAACGTTGGTGGGAAGATGGCACGATGCTCGCCGGCGGCCGCGAGTATTCGGCTATGAAGGTTTCGGGCTGTTACCTTCGCGGGGAAATCTCGTGCCTGTCGTGTCATTCGATGCACGACAGCGACCCTGTCGACCAACTGCGCACGGATATCTCGGGAAATTTCAGCTGCACACAGTGTCATCAGGACGAGCAGTACACGAAGAAGATTGCCGAGCACACGCACCATGGAGCGAATTCGTCGGGCAGTCAGTGCATGAACTGCCATATGCCGCATACGACCTACGCGCTGTTAAGTGCCATTCGGAACCATCAGATCAGCAGCCCGGATCTGGTGGCCAGCATCAAGTACGGTACGCCCAACGCGTGTAATCTGTGCCACCTCGATCAGACATTGGGTTGGGCCCAGAGCACGATGGCCGATTGGTATGGGACTCGACAGCTGGAATTGTCGGCCGAGCAGCAGCAGATAGCGGCGTCCGTGCTGTGGCTGCTGAAAGGGAATGCCGCTCAGCGAGTCATTGCCGCCTGGCATATGCGCTGGGGACCGGCACTGGAGGCCTCCGGACGGGGATGGCAGACCGCGTTGCTGGCCCCCGTGCTGACCGATCCTTATGGAGTGGTCCGGTATGTGGCTCATCGATCCCTCGAACAGGTGCTGGACCGCCGGATCGCCTATGATTTTGTGGGCCGTCCGGAAGACTGGGACGCGGTCGTGCGCCAAGTCCGCACTTTGTCGGGCCAGCAGGTTGGTTCGGTCAAGCCGTGGCAGCGCGAAAGGGTTCTGATTCAGGCCGACGGTCAGCCAGATCACCTACTCATCGATAAACTTTGGCAGCAACGCGACAATTCGCCTGTGTCGATCAAGGAATAATCATGCAGCGACCCGGAGAACGGAAGACCACCGGAAAGGCGGCGGCTGGAGGTGACCAGTCTGATGGCCAGCTTGCCGACGCCCCAGCGGTGAAAGTTCGAGGTTTGCCAGCCTTGCTGATCCGTCGCCATCTGGGAATCGGCTGGTGGGGATTGCTGATCTTCCTGACGCTTGGCATCGTGCTGGAATTGCTCCACAGTTTCAAGTTCCCCGGCTATCTGGCGCCGGGGAACGGTACTCGCCGTCTGCTATGGACCTTGGCTCACAGTCACGGCACGCTCTTTTCGCTGATCCATATCGCCTTTGCCGCGACGCTGACGACGGCGAGCTGGATGGGTGGGGCGAAGGGGGGCGTGGATCAGCAGAAGCAGGTTGGCAATCTGAGTTGGGCCAGTCGGTGCCTGACGGGTGCTTTGGTGCTGATGCCGCTGGGGTTCTTCGCCGGTGGTTGGGGGCTCCAGGCTGGTGACCCGGGTTGGGGCATCTTTCTGGCGCCGGTTGGCGCTGCGTTGCTGTTGATCGGCGTCGGCTTGACGCTGGTCGTCCTCGGTCAGAACTGGTCCTGACTAATCCCTCCGCGCCCCCTGCATTAAACCCTCCGCGTCTCCGCATCTCCGCATCTCCGCAGCACCCCCTCTCGCTCTCTGCGTGGTCTTACCCACTTGAGCGGGGACTAGCTCAAAACGCGCGCATGAGGCATACTGGTCGAGGTGCCGGGGGGGGAGTAGAAAGTTGGAGTGGTATGTCCCATATTTCCACTTTGAGGCAGGCCTATCAGGCGATTGGATTTGAGTCTCAACCGGACAGTCAGTCAGCTGAAAAGCTGGTGGACTATGCCAATCTGAAGTTGGCCGCTCAGGGATGTCCGGTATTCCCCACGGGTCGCGAGAGTGTGTTGTCGCAACTGGGCCAGTCGATGATGGCCAGTTTGCGTCAGAAGAATCGGTTATTGGCCGATTATCTGTGTCCGGTCGACCAGTCGATCCACAATTTTCTGGCGAGTTATCTGGGGAGCCATTTGCCGGGCGCTCATGGGGCGCTGGTTCCGACGCCGACGCTGGTGTTGGACCGTCATGGACTGGCCCGAACGTTGTCGCTCCCTCCGGACCGCGACTATTTTCGATCGGAGCTGGTGGAGTCGTACCGTGTGCACCAGGGGGTGTTGCACAATCCGGTGAAGGACCGTCGTACGACGGAAGGCGTATTTCATGTGGTGCAGGGGGGCTTTCCGGTCCCTTGCGACAAGAAAGAGGTGCCGTTGCCGGCCTTTGCGCGGCTGGTGTGGCATGCGTTGCGGCCACCGCGAGAGCTGTTGAAGCTGCCGTTCACGAGCAGTCTGGAGGAATCGGCCGAGACGTTCTGTTCGTTGCTGCTTCGGCCGCTGGTTCAACCTGAGGTGCCGGGTTACTGTGTTGGCCGATCGATGGAAATCCGATTTTTTGCTCCGGGGAGTCTGGTCAGCAATCTGGACTTTGTCGAGTCGATTTTCGGAAACGGCGGCGATCCGTTTCTTCCCGAGAACGATGCTCGGCTGGATGTCGAAAACTGGTCGGGCCACACGGGCTGTGTGATTCTGGCTCCGCACCTGGTGGGCCTGAAGAAATCTGAGCTGGGGCTGCCTCCGCGGGCCGCGGCGGGCGAGCGGGAGCAGCGCGACGGGATGTGCTGGGATTCGCCCGACGAGCTGTACAACGACGGGCAGGCGTTCAAAGTGACCTGTCGCGACCATCACGGACTGATCGTGACGTTGATCGCTGACAATTACTTTGGCTATTGCAAGAAGGAAGTTAAAGCTCAGATCAGTTACGCCTGCAATCTGATGGGCCAATGTGAGGAAGAGCACGCTGGTGGAGCGATGGCCTTCCCGCGATTTGACTTGGGTGAGGATTTTGAGCCGAGCGAGCTGCATCGGTTGGGCGACCACACGTTTGCCGAGGTGCGGGAAACTTACGGCGATCTGATGCACGTCCAGCCGGAGGGCTACGGCATTGACCGGCAGTTCGACGACATCTACTACTTGCCGGAGAACGTCCACATTCTGTTGCGTCAGCAGGAGATCAGCTGGGACGTGGACGGCCAGCGTTCGTCGATCAAGCTGCAGCCCGGTCGAACCTACGTCCTTCCCTCAGGGCATCGCATCGACATGGTCAAGCCGGAAGAGGGCCAGCGCTGGCGTCTGGTCGGGACGATTCCCGAGGGAACGCTGTGCCACAAGCCGTGCACGGTATCGGGGGGTGGCAAGTCGGAGATATCCAAGCCGATCACGGATGCGATGATCGAGGGCCCGATCATCACGAACGACTTCAAACGCGATTTTGACATGGTCGAAGAGATCATCAATCGCGACTATGGGGACCGTTATCGTCAGCGAGATCCGGGGCGGAGGAGCCGCCCGTTGTTGAGTCCTGCCCGATCGCTTGGTTCGGCCGTGCGGATGCTCACCCCCAGCCCCGAATTCACTGACACGTACAATCGTTGGCTCAGCAGTATCCCGCGGCACGTGCGCGACATGGTGCTGATCATCAAACGATTCTACAAGCCCGATTGGGGTTCCGACTGGCGCGGCCGATTCTCAGTCGACAGCATCAACGGCATGCCCGGATATGAACTGAAGTATCGCAAGCTGAAGCTGCGGGCGTTCTATCAACGAGTTGGTTTTGCTGAGCAGAAGACATGGCGGACGTTCAGTCTGCGCAAGGACTTTTACGCGTCCGAGAAGCTGCAGTGGGAGGACGACATTTCAGTCTCGATTGTCGTACCGAAGGACGCCGTTCAGCATCTGCATCCACTGCTGCGTCAGCCGTCATACAAGTTCGTGCAGAATTGCGAATATCGGCTCTTCCAGCGCCCGGATGAGGCCATAGTTCGAGGCTACGACAAGGTGGCGGAGGCTGATTTTTCGCAGTCCGGTAATTTCTTTGCCAACTACGAACCCTTGTCGCGGGATTATGCGCGGCAGATGGTCGAGGACACGATTCTGTTTGATCAATTCAGTCCGCCGATCCGGCAGGTGATCAAGGAGTTTGTCCAAGCCAAGCAACCGGAGTATTGTGTGTCGACTTCTCATCCGCGGGTTGTGGATGGAGTCCCCAGCAAGAATCCGCGTTATTTGCAGAACCGGCCCGACCTGGAGAACACTCGCAGCTGGTACCTGGCCGACGTCGCGTCGCGGCTGTTCCGGCGAGTGCCGCCGGACCGGCCAGTGCTGTTCCCGGTGAATGCGGTCCTGCCCGGGCGGCGCAACAACCCGCCTGACCGGGCAGCGGGTATCCGGCCGCTGGCCGTTTATAACCCGATTCACTACCAGGAACTTCCTGAGCTGTTCATGGAGTTTGTGTCGAGCCTGACGGGGAAATCGCCATCGACGACCGGAGCCGGTTCGGAAGGAGCGATGACCAAGGGCCCGTTCAATTCGATGCCCGCGGTGATTGACTTGAACAATGCTTTGGTCAGCTACCTGCTGACGGGCGATTCGTGCTACACGACGTCAGCCGGCTACATCGGCCCGAAGTACCGCGTCGACCACGACATCAGCCTGATCATTCCCGAAGTCTGGTCGCGGATGTTTATTCATGAGCGGGAGCCGAAGTACTTGATCGAGAACGGCTTTCTCGACAAGCTCGAGGACTTTGACTTTGAAGGGCGGCACGTCCTGCAGAGTCGGTTGGGGTACCGCATCAACGAGCGGTTCGTCAGCATGTTCTTCGGACGCATGTTCAGCGATCCGACCACCGTATTCACGCCGGACATGCTGGCTCCCGAACTGCAGAGCCTCGACGACTATGTCGACGGCATCGACAACATCGTGGCGACCCAGAACCGGATCGCTCGAGGTTACTTCGAAGACGGTACCGTCGAGCTGGCTTGCCCGCCAATTCGATCCCTGCTGCACATGATGGCCTTCGGCGATGATAATGGGCTGACGGTGAAGGATCCCGAGTTCCGTCGGCAGTGGTCCTTTGAAGCGTTGACGGTCAGTGACTGGTATCGGCAGCGGTTGGAAGCGAAGGCACTGATCGATCAGGATCGTTGGCAGCATCAGCTGGACTATCTCAGAAGCTACCTCGACCAGCATTCGCAGATGGACGACGCTGAGCGGACTGACTTGCAACTGAAGATCGGTCAGGCGGAGTCCATTCTGGAAGACGTTTGTACGCCGGCATACATCGATCGACTGCAGGGGACGATCGGTGCCGATCCGGCTGTGCTCCCCGATCGCACCGGCTTGGCTCGATTGGCTGAGCTGCATCGCGTCTCTCATCGCCATTCGGAACAAACCTATGCTGGCTGATCGAGTGGTGATTGTGACCGGCAGCACCACCGGCATCGGTCGCGCCATTGCAGCTCAGTGCATCGCCGAAGGGGCTCGCGTGGTGGTGCATGGGCGGGATGAGCGTCGGGGGCGGGACCTGGTGGCTCCGTGGGGCGACCGAGCGGTCTTTCACGCCGACGATTTGTCCGATCCGGCGTCCGCCGGCCGGTTGGTCCGATGCGCTGTGGACGCTTTTGGCGGGCTGGATGGGATTGTCAACAATGCGGCGTGGGTCGTCCGTTCCAATCTGGAGGCCGACGACCGGTTGCTGGATCAGGTGATCGCCGTCAACGTCCGAGCACCGTTGTTGCTGATCAAAGCCGCTTTGCCATATCTGGAGGCTCGTCGCGGCTGCGTCATCAACATTGGTTCTGTCAACGCGCTAGGTGGCGAACAGAATTTGCTGCACTACAGCATCTCGAAGGGCGCGCTGCTGACCTTGTCCCGCAACCTGGCCAATGCACTGGCTCCGCGTCAGGTGCGACTCTATCACTTCAATGTGGGCTGGGTTCTGACCGAGAACGAATACCACTATAAGGTCGCCGATGGTCTGCCGGACAACTGGCCGGAGACGCTGGACGAAGTCGATATCCCCAGCGGTCGCATGACGACGCCTGAACAGGCAGCGGCGGCGATTTGTCTGTGGTTGAGTGACCGGGTGCGGCCGTTCTCAGGAACGGTCATGGAACTCGAGCAGTTTCCATTTGAGGGCCGCAATCCCACTCGCAAAGCGCGCTGACAGCGGGTTCTGCCGTTGGCGATTGATGCGATGGTGCGACAAACACGACGTGTCGTACATTCTGGGGGTGGCCGGCAACAAGATCCTGGAGCGACGCGTGTTGATGAAAGCCGAACGACTTCCTGCTGGGCCGAATACACGCTTCGTGGTCACCAATCTCCCGGGGAACGCCCCAGTCACTGTACGACGATGTGTACGTGCAGCGTGGTGAGATGGAGAATCGAATTAAAGAGCAGCAACTGATGCTGTTCGCTGACCGGACGAGTTGCCAGGACTTCCTGGCGAATCAGTTCCGGCTGCTCCTTTCCAGCTTCGCTTATGTGCTGGTGGAAACCTTGCGTCGCGAGCACCTGGCCTGTGTCGATCGATTCTGCACGGACTTGGCCCAGGCGCAAGTCGACACGATCCGATTGAAGCTCTTCATAGTCGCCGGACCCGTGGGGGGAAGGGGGCGGTCTGCGCATCCGCTCGCAAAAGCCCGCCGCCACACCCTCAACTCGCCCGATCGCCCCCCTATAGGGCTGTCCGTGATCATAAGTCCATCGGCGGATGAATTTTCCGGCCTAGGCAGCGGGTCCTGGCGCTGGTTATTCCACGGGGCTGACGACGTGATATTGATCGCAGCCAGGGTTCTCGAGACGGGTTTTCTTGCCGTTGGGCCAGGTCACGTTGACTCCCTTGACCTGCAGTTCGGAACCCATTCCGAAATGAATCGTCGTCGGGTGACTAGCCCATACTGAGTGTCCCGATACGTAGTGCTGCACCAGCTTTCGGCCATTCGCTAGTTCCACTTCGACTTGAGTGCCAAAGAGGTGCGGCGAGGCCGGTCCGGGAGTCAGGTGCAGTCCGATCCAATGATTACTGTCCGTAAACTGATTACGGAGCAGGTGTACGGTCGTATTTCGTTGGGCATGTCCGACGTGCTCGTAGATCAGATCGACCCGGCCATCGAGATCGATATCGCCACCCACCACAGCGCGTGAGTCGAGGACAGAATCACAGCCCATGACGAAACCGACGTTGACGAATTTCTGGCCGTCCAAGTTCATCAGCAGGGCGTTGTGTTCGTAACCGTTCCACGAGATGGAGTTGCCGTCAAAGAGGGGTGCCAGCCTCTGGAAGAACTCCCGGATGGCCGGGTCTGGCCGTTTTCCAGACTTGTAGTACAAATCATGGCACCAGTAGCGGGTGCAGTAATCGGCGGTCGTTTTGCCGCTGGTCTGGCCATTCGCCACGTACAGATCGGGGTCCGCATCGCGGTCAAAGTCGAGTGTCGTGCTTCCCCACGACCATCCGGTACGGGCCACGGTATCGTTGAAAGGGGCCTGGACAAAGGCCTCGGGGCGGTTGAGGATCAGGCGGTTGCCATAGCCCATCTTGCCGCGGGCCCGATTGTATTCTTCAAACTGCGGTCTCCCCAGCTGCATTTCATCAAGCCGCCGGGCTGTCGTCGAACTCATGGCCACCATGAAGAAATCCAGTCGGCCGTCGAGATCGTAGTCCCCGAAGCTGTGAGACATGCCGTGGCCGTAGGGCCGCGGTTTTATCTGGTCGGTAATGTCCGTGAATGTCCCCTTCCCGTCGCTAATGAACAGATCGGTACCGCAGAAGTCGTTGGTCAGCAGCAGATCAAGTTTCAAGTCCCCGTTCAGGTCGACGAACGACGCACTGAAATTGCGTCGATTCCGCTTGGGATACAGACCCGATGTGGCCGTAACGTCACGGAAATGGCCTTGGCCGTCGTTCAGGAGCAGATAGGAGGGGAAACTGTCGTTCGCGTCGTAATAGGGAGTCGGAATTTCTCCCGTCTGGTATCCAGTCTTGTTCTGGCCGATGAAGACGTCCAAATCGCCGTCCCCATCGATGTCGCCAGCAGTCATTCCGACCGGAACTCGCATCGCCTGATCGCCGATATCGACTTTCTGAGGTGGCTGCTTGAATTCGCCATTTGGCCCGCCGTGATAAAGCTGAGGGAAACCGTTCTTGGGGGCACACAGGAAGTCGAGTTGACCGTCTCCGTCGAAATCCGCGAACAGCCCAGCATTCACGTTCCTGGTCGGCGTCGACACCAGGTCGGCCTTTTCGAATTTCCAGTTGCCACGATTCCAGTGAATCTCATTGACGCCCGCCATGATGATTTCCGGCAGTTGATCGCCGTTCAGATCCTGCACGATGAGCGGATGGATGGTCGTCGGCTGGACCGTGCCGTCTCCCAAGTTGTAGGAAAACGTTGTCTGTTCGGCAAAAGCCAGATCTCCTTGCCGCTTCATCAACGTGATCTTCGTGGCGTCGATGGTGTCGGGTGAATAGGGTGGCTTGGCGCCCGGTTCGGGGACTTTCCAGGTGATCAGCAGGTCGCCTTTGAGCAGGTAGCGGGTGTTCGTCGGTTCGTGGATGGCTTGCAAGACCATGGCCATCGTCGACCGAGCCGGACCATCCATGGGGGGTTCAAACTTGGAATGGTGCCATTCCGTGTCCAGGATCCTAAAGCCCTGGTTCTGAAAGTCGGCGACTAGCGCCGGCCAGTCACGGAAGGGTATTGTCCGCATCTCCCCCTCTTGATTCGAAAGTTCAATACCCCAGGGAAGCTGTTGCGGTGTCAGGGATGACTTGACGATCAGCTGACTGAAGGGGGCGTCCATCAGGACTCGGAACCGGTCGGGCTCATGGATGAACCTGTCCCACAGCATCACAAAAGTCTGCTCGTATTCTTGAGCAATCACCTCGTCCGCCCAGACCGTCTTGTCGTAATAGGCCCGCATGGCAGCCAGTTCCCGAGCATTCCGCGGGTTCTCGACCTCCGTCGGAGTGACGATGTCACCCACGGGCGGGTCGATGGGGCTGATCTTCTGGGACATAGCCAACGAAGTCAGGGCGAGCCAGCAGCCGCACACCGTCAGGTACAGTCGGTACATTTTCCCCACCTTTCTCTTGCCTGCCCATTTCCAACGTTCGAGTCGGAATGGCGATAAATCATCGTATCTGCCTGGTCGCTAGCGTCTGGGCGACGCAATCGTTTCCAAATAATAGCCCCCCGCAGCGGCTTTGTCACGCACTTCGGGGGGGAGAGCAGATTCGGTCCGGGAGCGGGTGGGCCCCGCCCGCCGGTTCCGATCACGGCTCCGTGACGACCGTGCGAGGTTTCCGCAACTGGTCGCCTGACAGTTTCTGGACTTGACCTGAAGGCCAGGTAACAACCACTTCGTCCACGGATTCCGCATCATTCAGGCCGAAGTACAGTTCGCCCGTACTTTGGCTCAAGTACCCCGATTTTCCGTCGTGGACCCGGGTATACGTCTGTCCGCCCGCCTTCACCACGACGACGGCCCCGAGGCCGTCGCGATTGGAGCGGGAACCTACCAGTTGGATCTTCAGGTAATGGATTGGCCTGACCTCAGCCAGATTGCTGATCAAAACCATCGGCTCGGAATTCAGATCGTTGGTGATGATATCCAGGTCGCCGTCGTCATCCAGATCGAAGATCACTGACGACCGTGACCCCAGCGCACTCCAGACCTCAACCATGCCTTGTCGAATCCCGGCTTTCTGGAGGTAGGGATGATTGCTGTCCGCGCCGCTGGCGTCGAGCTGAAACCAGGGTGTCGACGTCCGACCGTCTCGCCTCGGCTCCACGCCCACAACAAATTCGCTGTCAACAAAACGTCGGCCGTGGTCGTTCAACAGAACTGAATTGACTCCGTAGCGGAACGGCAGATTCATGCTCGACGCGACAAATGCGTCCTCATAGCCGTCCGCATTCAAATCGCCGACGCTCAGTCCCCAGGGCCAGAAGTTTTCAGCGCCGATGCGATCTGAAACCTCCTGGTAAGTCCCGTCACTCTGCCGATGAAAGAAGGCATTTCCGAAGATGCTCTTGCCCTCGCTGCGCAACATCGATTCGGGGAACTTCATATCGGCTTTTTCTTTTTCCCGATCGATGTCAACCACCTGACTCATGTCGGAATGCATGTCCGTGATGAAGATGTCCTGGGCTCCGTCATTGTCAAAGTCGCAGACCTTGATGCCCATCGATCCCCAGGGGGTTTTCGGGAAGATTTCGCGGCTGCGGCGCACGAATTTCTTCCCTTCCACATTCTCGTAGTACTCGTCATGACCCTGCATGTTCAGCACATACAGGTCCGGCCAGCCGTCCTGGTTGGCATCCAGTGTGCTGGCGTCGCCCGTCCAGCTCTCATCGACCAGCCCGCTCTCGGTCGTCACATCCTTGAACCGCATCCCGCCCAGGTTTCTGTACAGCAGGCTCTTCTCGGAGAGTTCCGGTTTCAGATGGGCAGCGAAGGCATCGGTCCGAGCGATAAAATAGCCGCCGCGACCAATTTCCTCAGTGGTGTATTTTCCCACGTTGCAGACAAACAGATCGAGGAGTCCGTCGCGATCGTAATCAAAGAAGACCGCGCCCGACGAATGCCCGTCATAGCTCAATCCGGCTGATTCCGTGACATCCTGAAAGTGCCCCTTACCGTCGTTGGCGAACAGCACGTTTCCGCCTCGAACTGAAGTGACGAACAGGTCCGCATCACCGTCGTTGTCGATATCGGCAAACGATGCCGCAACTTTGATGCGATCGGCCAGTTCAACGCCAGAACTGGCGGTGATGTCTTCAAACTTGCCTCGGCCCAGATTGCGATAGAGCCCGTTCCCGCCCAATTGGTTCACGAACAGCACGTCAACACGACCGTCACCATCGACTTCGGCGATTGCCAAGCCTGTGCCATGGTCATAATGAGCGGCTTTGTAGGTTTTGCCCGCATCATCAACGATGCGGTGAATGAAGTTGATCCCCGATTCGCTGAGACGATCGGTAAACCGAAAGTCGTGGAACAGTCCGGTGACTTTGGCCACTTCCTCCCGCTGCCGCGTCGCTCGGCTCTCCAGCCAGTTCGGTTCCACGTAGCTGCGGGATGGTGCGTACAGACGCCGCATCGCGACAGGATTTTCAGCCGCATCCCGCCCAGAAGCCACTTGGTCGAAACTGCCGTCGATCACCTTCAACGCATCCTCGTCGATCGCATCGTCCGTCGCCGGTTTCTGCTGATCATCGGCCAACACCCCCGCCGCGGCTAACTGCAGCACCGCGTCCGAAAGTGTGCGGAGACTCGCCGAGTTCATGCCGTCAAAGTAGCCACGAATCAGTCCGTCTTGATCGACCAGGACAAATTGCGAGCTATGAAAGAGCTCCCCGGAAGATCCATTTGTCGCATGGCCGACTGCCAGGCGAAATACTTCCCGACTCAGTCGCCACGCTTCGTCCCTCGCTCCCGTCAAGAACTTCCAATGCGAAGTATCGGCTCCCAGCTGTCTAGCGTATGCGGAAAGAGTTTCCTGACTGTCGTGTGCCGGGTCGATGCTGACACTGATCAGCTGTATGGCCGGCCACTGCTCGGTCTTGCTGAATCGACTTTGCAGCTCCCGGTATTGCTCGGCCTGCTTCGGGCAGGTCGCCGTGCACTGAGTGAAAACAAAATTCACAATCGACACTCGGCCTTTGAGCTGTTCCAGGGCGAAGTTCTGTCCCGACTGATCCTGAAGTTGGAAGTCTGAGACGGTTCCCAACACCGGCAAAGCAGATTGCTCAGGTGGCTCAGCTTGGCTGCCGCCGTCGGCGGAATGCGTCGCTAAAGACGACGCGCCAGCATTTGAATGGATCGGCTCAGCAGACGTCGCGCCGGATGAGGCGGATTGGCTGAGCAGGCTGGTGGCGGGGGGCACGGTCGTTTCAGAACAACCGGTCAGGAGCCCAGTGAGTATGCCGGCCAGAACGCCACGACGGGCGGTTGGCCAAAGTACGGCTGTTTTGGTGTAACGCAGGCAGCCCATGGAGAGATCACTCACTTTTCGGGGATATTAGCAGGAATATTGCTACCGCGCGAAAATCGTGGCGGTGCGAAACAAATCGTCTAGGGAGGTCCCGTACGAGAATCGCACCATTGAGCGAAATCGTCCCAATCCAGCACGATCACGCGGCCGATCAGGTCGGGATGGGAGTAACCACACAGCTGGTCACCGATCAGTTCCGAAACTCCGGGACTTGCCGCAGTAAAACGCAGCGTGTGTGTCAGTTCGGGAACGGCGATTTCTTTCAAGCCGAATACCGGCAATTGCAGCGTATACAAGTAATCAAGACTGGTCAGCTGAACTTCCACCGGTACCTGCGCCGGTAATATCAGGTGACGCAGGGACTTCGGCCCGGTTTCCTGGCCGCCAACGCCCGCCAGTTCATATTCAAAGTGCCATTGGAAGTTACCAGCCGTGGCGTGGATGCGCAGTGCCGACGGCCGTTGAGATGATTGTCCGGGCGGCGGAGCCGTTGGTGTTCGGTGCGAAGGGACCTCGACCTCTGGAGCAGGTTTTCGGTAACCCGCTCGCTCGTAGAGTGAGTTACGAGGAGTAAAACTGTCATCGAATTCCGGGTCGGGTGCATCCAGTACGTTGGCGCGAGGATCAAGCTTTGCGGACATCGCAGCCGACAAATGACCGCCGATTAGTGTTCCTGCGACGCCCGCCGTGTTGGACACATCCAGTTCGTACCTGGGTGCCGTTGCCCAACCTCCGCTGGCCGCGTTGTTCCAGAAAATGCAATTCTCGTAGACACTTTTCGGACCCAAATCGTCAACCCCGTTGCGATTGCCCACGAATGTGCAACGGCGGACCGTTGCTTTGGACCACGGGAAGACAGTCATGGCTCCGTGGCCATCCGACTTCCGCCACGAACCCAGCCGACGACTCAGTTCGTCCTGCGGCTCATTCGATAAGTTATCCACGAAAAGGCAGTTTTCCAGGATGGCCGAACTTCCCAGCTTTTCGTCCAACAGGTCGACGGCGCATCCGGTCAGCGGAGCTCGATTGTTGCGGAACTCGCAGTTCCGAATGATCGCCGATTGCAGCGTATACCCCCGGTGCTCAATTGAGATGCCGGCTCCACACGGACTCGAATAATTGTCGTATATCACACAATTCTCGATCGTCGGATATGATCGCCCAAAGATCTTGATCCCGCCGCCGTCGGTGTAAAAGAAGACCGTCTTGGCCAAGCGAGGTGATTCCAGGTTCGGCTGGATCTCGGGACCCTCGGTTCGAGTCACGAAATTGCGAGCTCCCGTAATACGGAACCCCCGCAACACCGTATGCTCATTAATACCGTCACCAAAATAGATCACATGATTGGCAATCGACGGATGACTCGGTGATTTCGGATCCGACACGCTGGCATTCGCCGACGTCAGAATCACTTCGCCGTCCGCCACCAGCTCAATGCCGTCATGTCGGGCATTGAACCAGATCAATGACTGGCGTGGCGAGCTCGGACGGTACGTCCCCGCCCGCACAACTACCCTCCGAATCTTCTGCTCCGCCGCGCGGTCGAGTGCGGCTTGTATGTCCTCGCCCGGATGGACCGTGATCGACTGAGCCGTCGGACTATCGGCAGTGTTCCGATCCTCCGGCTGGGCTGGAACCGCAGCTGCCGGCGATGTGGACCCCAGTGCGGCGTCCGCCACCGGCAATGTTGACGGGTTATGCTGAGTCTCCGTTTGGCCCAGGCCGGTACCAGACCGCTCGGCGCAACCCAATGGCAACGTCAGCGCCAAGCAAGCTAAAACGCCAAGACTTAACCGCATCGAAGCCACCCCATTCGCCACGTCCGCTCGACCCTGCGCGCACGCTCACCCCAGATTCTGCACACGGTCAGACGTCTATTCTAGCTTTCGCCTCGGGTTTGTCACCGAGTTTTGACACTCTCACGATCCGCCGGAAGGGGGGTGCTGGCTGGAGCTAGTTTCAGCGGTTCCGGAGGCGCCGTTTATCGGGGTAGTAATTGGTCGCCCTCAGCCACCCTCTGCGGTGCGGGGTCAAGCTGCGAACCGTGACGCTTGTGGGGGCGGGGCAAATGTGCGAGCATTTTGTCGAACCCAGTCAGAAGTTTTTGACGGTATCGATCACTCGCGAAGGAAATTGGCGATGGGATTGCGGGCATGGTGGATGACGGTGGTCGTGATGTTGGCCGGGCTGGCAGCGGCTGATGGGCAGGAACTGCTGCCGCGGCCTGAGGGACCGTTCGAGGGTAAGATCGGGCTGACTTATCGCGATTCGCAGGCGGTGAAACCGCAGCTGAAGGTTCCGGAGACGTTTGGGATCAAGGACGCCCCGAACATTCTGGTGGTGTTGATTGACGATTGTGGTTTCGGGCAGATGGGGACCTTCGGCGGTGGCATTCCCACGCCGGCCATGGATCGTGTGGCGAAGAATGGCCTGCGGTACAACCGATTTCACACGACGGCCCTCTGTTCGCCGACGAGAGCGGCTTTGTTGACCGGGCGGAACCACCATTCGGTGGGCTCTGGAGTGATTGGCGAGGCAGGCACTGGATTTCCCGGCTACTCTGGGATCATTCCCGATTCTGCGGCGACCGTGGCTGAGGTGTTGCGGGAGTATGGGTACATGAACGCCTGGTTCGGCAAGAACCACAATGTGCCCGACTGGGAGACGAGCTTGGTCGGGCCGTTCGATCGATGGCCATCGGAGCTCGGTTTTGACTATTTCTATGGGTTCGTCGGTGGCGACACGGATCAGTTCCATCCTGCTCTGGTTGAGAACACTCGGCGCCTCGTGCCGCCGGCGACCAACGAAGACGGATCGCCCTATCACTTGACGACTGATATGGCTGATAAAGCCATCCGGACGATCCGCGAGTCGAAGGCAGTGGCACCGCAGCGGCCGTTTTTTGTCTATTTTTCTACCGGTGCCACTCATGCTCCTCACCAGGTGCCGCGGGAATGGGTGGATAAGTTCAAGGGAAAGTTTGACCGGGGCTGGGATGTCTATCGCGAAGAGACTTTCCAGCGGCAGAAGGCCTTGGGGATTATTCCGCAGGACGCCAAGCTGACTCCGCGCCCCGCATCGCTGGCCGCCTGGGATTCGCTTCCCGAAGACGAACGCAAGGTTTATGCGCGGATGATGGAAGTCTTTGCGGCCTTCACCGCTCACACCGACTACGAAGTCGGCCGACTGATCGACGCGATTGACGATCTCGGCGAGCTCGACAACACGCTGATCATCTACATGGCTGGTGACAATGGTTCGAGTGCCGAAGGGGGTCCGAACGGGCTGTTGAACGAAATGACGTTCTTCAACGGAATTCCCGAGCCGCTCAGCTTAAAACTGGCCGCCCTGGATTCGCTCGGCAGCGACAAGCATTACAACCATTTCCCGGCTGCCTGGGCTCACGCCATGAATACGCCATTCCAGTGGACGAAGCAGATTGCCAGCCACTTTGGCGGCACTCGCAACGGCCTGGCCATCTCGTGGCCGAAACGAATCAAGGCCCGCGGCGGCATTCGTCAGCAGTTTCACCACGTTATCGATATCGCGCCAACCATTCTGGATGTCGTCGGTATCGAGCCGCCTGCAGAATTTAACGGTGTGCCGCAGAAGCCGATCGAAGGGATCAGCATGGCGTACACGTTCGACGATAAAGAGGCTGCCGATCGCCGGACCACTCAATATTTTGAAATGCTCGGCAACCAGGGCATTTACCATGATGGCTGGATGGCCAGTGCTATGCGCAGCGAACCGTGGGCCGCTTCCGTAGCACCCGGGGATCTGTTGAACATGAACTGGGAACTCTACCACGTCGACAAAGACTACAGCCAGGCCGACAACGTGGCCCGTGAGAACCCCGAAAAACTGCAGGAAATGGTCAAGCTGTTTTTTGCCGAAGCGGCCCGTTATCAGGTGTTGCCGCTGGATGATCGCCGAACCGAACGGCTGAACGTGGAGAATCGGCCAAGTCTGACTGAGGGACGCAAAGTCTTCAGCTATCCCGATCGGCTGCGTTTGCCGGAAGGAGCCGCTCCGGATCTGAAACACAAGAGCCATGAGATTGTGGCTGACGTGAAGATCCCTCAGGAAGGAGCTGAAGGCATGCTTATCACTCAAGGAGGTCGTTTCGCCGGATTCGGTCTCTATGTCCGCGATCAGCGTTTGGTGTACGACTACAATCTGGCTGGCGTGGAAGATTTCAAGATCACTTCTGATCGTCCCGTGCCCAAGGGCGATGTGGTCTTGAAGATGGTCTACACGACTGATGCCGATAAGCCGTTTGCCGGAGCCGATGTCAAACTGTACGCCAACGATCAACAGATCGGGGCTGGCCGGGTAGAGAAGAGCATTCCCAATCGTGTAACGCTCGACGAAACTTTGGACATCGGCGAAGACACCGGCACACCCCTGTCGGATGATTACGACATTCCCTTCCGATTCAACGGCCAACTGAAGAATCTCAAGATCGAATTGAAATGAACCATCTCGAACTGAACCGGTTCGAATTTTGAGCCGGCGATTAGGTATCCGTCGCCAACCGCGAAGTACGCTCTTGGTGCGATGAGAAACTTGCGATTCGGACCGGCAACTTCTGTTTGAGCCTTGGTGGCGAAAAACATCGGGCTAACGCCGCGAAAACGACGGCCAGCTCGGTAATTGCAGCGGATTGGCCTGCGCGTCGGTCTCCAGCGTCAACGACCAGTGCATGTCCAGCTGCTGGTCTTCCAGAATGACTCGAGCTGACGTGCCACGGAACCAGCCCATTAGCGGCGATCGGAATTCAGTGGCCGCCTGGCTGCGATCGCCGTCCACCGCCGTCGGGCGCCAATAGCCACCTGCAGTCACCACGGCCACTTGCCCGGCCTCCGCCGGGGGCGGCGCCGTCCCCTCACCCCCCGCACTATTTGTGGCCAGGTCGGCCGCTCGTTCGGAATCGGCCGAGACGACGCGGTAGTCGCCACCTAACGGACAAACCAGCTGAGCGTCCAGCAACTCCTCGGCGACTCGCCGACCCTCGCTGCGCGGAAGACTCAACTGCTGAGTCAGGTGGTTCATCAGTCGCGCATTCCCCTGAGTCGTTTGCCATGCCCGCTGAAAACTCAACGCGTCCACCCATCGTCCGAACTGAGAAGCTGCGAGATTGCCGACCTTCAATCGTACCTGAGCCGGCTCGGCGGAATCCGCGACCTGCAGCTGCGGTACCACTCGCTCCAGCACATCCGGCTGATACGACAACACGGCGAAACCCTCTTCCGTCTGCCATCGATACAGGCCCAGCGGCTGGCGGACCATCCCCGGTTCCTGAGCGGTCCGCGCAAATCCCAGGGGAAGCGAATCGAGCAGACCGGATTTGGGCCATGCACCGAGGTAGCCAGGTGTGGAACGGATCAGCTGCAACCAGCGCAAGATCGGACCGCCCATGGGAAGTCCTCGCGGCTCGAGGTCCAGCACGCCCAGAAACAACTGATGCGGGCCAACGCTGGGAATCAATCTCCCTCCCTGAAGATTTGCCTGCACCGAAATGACTTCTTGAGGGTCGGTTTCGATCCGCTGAGTGGTGGGGGGGCCCAGCAGAGTCGCCATCATGCCGTACTTGCGCTGGTCAAACGGCGCCATGCGCGCATGAATCAAGAGCTCGAAATGATTGGCCTCAGGCAACGCCCGCCGATCGACGGCCAGTTCCAGCGGGTCGAGCGAATTCCAGTTCTGCTGGCCATAAGCTCGCAGCCGTTCATACCGAGCTGATTCGCTGCGAGTCACACCGGTCAGCGGCACATCGGGGATCGGCAGCAGACTCCCGCGCCGGCCACGGACGCGGTCTAGCCAGCCACTGTCGGTCCTGATCAGCTGAATCGGTCCCTCGCTGCGATCGGCGGCGCGTCTCATCGAAGCGGGTACAAATCCGGCCGCCGCCAGATCCTCCAGAGTCTCATGTCGCCGGTTCTCTTGCGTCGCGGCCAGCTCGGCCAGGTAAACCGTCTGCAATTCCACCGTTGCGCGCATCCGTCGACTCAGTTCAATCTGATACTGCGGACTCAGCAGCTGAGTCTGAAAAGGGCGCGAGAAAAATGCGAAGGCGATCTGGTCCGCGTGAAAGGGATGACGAGCTCGAGCTGCCTGGAAGTCAGGATCATCTGCCAGGCGACGTTGACCCTTGGCAGCTTCCACAAACTTGCGGGCCAGCGTCTCACAGTTCGTTACCAGCTGAAAATCGTCGCAAGTCACAAACAGCGATCGATAGCGATGGTCGGCGGTCCCCAGGTAGTGGATATCGACTCCTTCAACCTGCGAAGTCGACTCACGCCGGTCGGCTTCGGGGAACCGTTGCCAGGCACTGCGGCGTTGCTGGTCCAACTGGCTGCGGAGCAGACCGCCGTTGCGGGCCTGAAACAGAATCCCCAGGGCCGCACCTTCCTGCGCGTAAAGATCGTGACCGATGATCGCCATGTCAGCGATCGCCGTCTCGCCCAGGAACCGCGCCAAGACCGTCTCTTCCAGCCCCAGTTGCTGCTGCAGTCGCTGGTCGAGCAGAGCCGTCTGGCCTCGGAGGGCCACCAGGCGCGAGATGTCGCCCCCCTGTCGCTGAACAAACTGGTTCAACCATTGGTAGTTGTTGAAACGGCCGAAGCGAAGATAGAAGGCGTCAACCGGTACATAGTTGGCCATCAGTTCCGGCCCGGGCTCTCCGGCCGGCTGTGACGGCGTTCGAGGTTCCCAGGGCCATGTCAGTGGCGTGGGGACTGGCTGGTCCGCCGACTCATCGGCCGCGGGTTCCCAGAGATTGGCGGCCGTCTCCAGCTGCAATTGCTCGCCAGCGGTGAGCAATTCCAGCATCTGCTGAGGAGGTTTGTCGGCCACGGGTCGTCGGACCGGAGGAAACGTCGGTTTCAATCCGAGTCGTTCACCCAGCATGCCGGAGAAGTAGATTTCTCCCCAAGCCGGGTACGCGTCGCTGCGGTCGGCATCGCGAGCGTTCGCCTGATAACGCAACCACCATGCCTCCAGCGTTCGCCGATAGCCACCCGGTTTGTTGACCGGCCGAATGTCGAATTCCTGCGGCTCCGGCGTAAAGACCGTCACTCGAAACGGCTCATTCCCCGTGAACAGAAAGAAACAGGTGACCGAATTCGGCGGTCGCCGCAGCAACTCGCCGATCAGCCCGTTGCCGAGATTCAATTGACCGTTCAGGGCGAAGACTGGGTACAGGGGCCGCCCGTCGTCGCTGTGGACCAGCATGCCGCTCCCAGCCAGAAACTCGTCCGACGGTGCAGTGGGGAGCGGGACGACCAGCCGCGCGACGCCGAGCGGTTGGCCCGCATAAGCTTCGACGCGGGCCTCGCGTGGCTGAGCGGCATCAATCGTCATGGGGACCAGCAGCAGGACCAGCAGCAGGACCAGCAGCAGGCTGGCGCCGCCGACGACCGCTGGAGTGCGGCCGGCGATCATCGCGCGTGCAACGGTGGCGGGGGACCTGGCACGATTCGTCGGGTCCACGGATCGTCCCGATTTGCCTTGGCTGGCCTCCATCGCGGCTCCTCCCGCCCTCCTGGGCTGACGGTCATCCTGGTCGACTGTCTCTGTCCTGGTCGTGCGACTTGATAACGTTTCGCCAGCTTAACAGATTTGTCTGCCGGCGCGACGGCCGCTTCGAGGCGGGGAGGCGCCCAGCCGACTGGACCCCCCTTCTTTTGGAGTCGGCATGCTTGATTGCCCTGGCTGTGGGGTCGACAATCGGGGATGGGAGTGGCGGTCTCAGAACGGTCCGGGGATGGTAACTGGGGGTAGCAAGTGGTGGCGGCCAGCACACAGTCGACGACGGGTGACACGCGAGTGCAGCTGGCGACCACGTGTCCATCCTGCGGTGGCGGGATCGAGGTGGAGGTGTTGCCCGATTCGCGGCAGATTGAGTGTGGGCATTGCCACATGACCCTGGCACTGGCGGGGCAACCGACGGCGGCCGGAGTGATGGATCGCTGTCTGGTCTGTCCCAGTCGGGACTTGTTTGTCCGGAAGGATTTTCCGCAGCGATTGGGCGTGACGATTGTGGCGGTCGGTTTTGTGGCCAGCAGCATTGCGTGGTACTACGAGAATTTCGTTGCCACGTATGGAATTCTTTTTGCGACGGCATTGCTCGACGTGTTGGTCTACGTGCTGCGGGGCAATCTGCTGGAGTGTTATGCTTGCCATGCTCAGTACCGGCAGGCTTCCCTGGCCGAGCATCCGCCGTTCAATCTGGAGATCCACGAACGGCACCGTCAGCAGCGTGCTCGAATGAAGGAAGCTCAGCAGTCGGCTGAACGACCCGTGTGATTTTTCGATGGATCCAGAGCGACAACGCATACAAGCTGACCTGCGCGGTCTGTTGAAGGGGGACGTCCGCTGCGACGACCTGTTCCTGCAGCTGTACGCCAGCGACGCGAGCATATTCGAGATCAAGCCGTTGGCGGTCGTTCGGCCGCGGCACAGTGACGATGTGGTCGCCTGTGTCCAGTACGCTCGCGAAAATAAGCTCCCCATACACGCTCGCGGGGCCGGTTCGGGATTGTCGGGCGAATCGCTCGGTCCTGGCCTGGTGATGGATTTTTCTCGTTACATGCGGCGGCTGATTCGCGATGATGGCGACACGGTGTGCGTGCAACCGGGCGTGACGCTGGAGCGGTTGAATCGCTATCTGGCTCATTCGGGTCGTGTCTACGGTCCCGACCCGGCCAATCGTCGAGTGACGACGATGGGCGGATTGTTGGCGATCGACGGATCGGGAAGCCGCTGGCTTCGCTACGGATCGGCTCGCAGGACAGTGCGCAGTTTCCAAGCCGTATTGGCCGACGGCACTCAGCGTGAGATTGGCCAGCACGCTCTGGTGGCAGCCGACGGGACTCCGGTGCGTGATCCGCTGGTGAACCGCGTGGAGAGCATCCTGACGGCCAACCATGCGACGATCGAGGCGGGCCGGCGGCGGAGTTTGTTGAATCGATGCGGGTACCAGCTGCACGATGTCCTGCAGAACGGGTCGCTCGACCTGGCTCGCATGCTGGTCGGTTCGGAAGGGACTTTGGCCCTGTTCACCGAAGCTCGCGTGGCCGTCGATACCTTGCCGGCGCATTCCGGAGTGATTGTGCTGTTGTTCGAACGACTGGAGCTGGCGGCACGTGCGGCGTGGGAGATTGGTCGCACGGGGATTTCCGCCTGCGATCTGCTCGACCGCCGGTTGCTCAGCCTCGCGACCGAGATGAACCCGCAATACGCGCGCTGGATTCCCGAAGGCACCGAAGCGTTGTTGCTGGTCGAGCATCAAGCCGATTCGGCAGCCGATGTCCGGCAGATGATGCAGCAGATCGACCTGCTGGTTCGGCGCCGCAAGCGGTGGGCCTTTCATTCCCATCTGGCTCTGGAACCGGATGAGCGTGAATTCTTTTGGGATTTGCCGACCCAGGTCGTGCCGATGTTGTATCGGCTTAAAGGCCCCACGCGCCCTCTGCCATTTGTCGAAGACGTGGCGATTCCACCGGTGGAACTCCCGTCGTTCGTCTTGACACTGCAGAATATTCTCAAGAAACACCAGACCACGGCGTCGCTGTTTGCCCATGCGGGACACGGTCAGCTGCACATCCGGCCGTTTCTCGATCTGGCAAATCCCACGGACGTCGAACGGCTCAGAGCGTTAGCGCTCGATCTGTATCAGGCCGTGATGGATATCGGCGGGACAATCAGCGGCGAGCACGGCGATGGGCTCAGCCGCAGCTGGTTCCTGCGCCGCCAGTACGGCCCGCTCTATGACGTAATGATCCAGATCAAACAGGCCTTTGATTCGCAGAACGTCTTCAATCCGGGCAAAGTCATTACCGACCAGGAAGATCCGCCGATGGCTCCGATTCGAGCCGTCGTGGAGAAGAGTCCGCAGGTCGATGAGCCCGAATCGCCGGCGCCGGAGACTGAAGAAAAATTCGAGCGGTTGCCGATCCTGGGATGGCAGCCGGGCGAGCTGACTTATGCCGCTCGCGAGTGCACGGGCTGCGCCGGTTGCCGTTCGACGATCTCCCAGGAACGGATGTGTCCCGTCTTTCGGATGGCTCCCGCCGAAGAAGCTTCGCCCCGCGCCAAGGCGAATCTTGTCCGCGGCCTGATGACCGCTCAACTGGAAAATTCTCACTGGACGTCGGCCGAACTCAAATCGGTGGCCGACCTGTGTTTTCACTGCCATCAGTGCCGATTCGAGTGTCCGGCCGAAGTCGATATTCCGCGGTTGATGCTGGAAGCCAAGGCGCAGTATGTCGCGACGAACGGCCTGGCCCCCGGCGAATGGTTCTTTGCTCGACTCGATAACATCGCTCGCTGGGCTAGCCTCGTTCGTCCGCTGGCTAACTGGGCTCTCGAGAATCCTACGTTGCGCTGGTGGCTCTCTCGACTGGTCGGATTGGCTGCCGAACGCAAGCTCCCGCGGCTGGCTCGCAACCAGTTCCTCCGGCAGGCCGCCCGATTGAGACTGCATCGGGCCAGCCGGCGCACGGAGCGCAAAGTCGCCTACTTCGTCGATGTCTATGCGAACTGGTTCGACACGGAACTCGCCGAATCGCTCGTCAAGATCCTCGAGCACAACGGAGTGACCGTGTTCGTACCGTCGACTCAGCTGCAGTCGGGAATGCCGCTGATCGCCATGGGGTCAGTAGAAGCCGCGCGCAAGCTGGTCCGTCACAATGTCAAAATTCTGGCCGAAGCGATCCGGCAGGGATATCACATTGTGACTACCGAGCCGGCGGCAGCGCTGGCATTGACACACGAATACCGCAATCTCCAGGACGACGAAGACGCTCAACTGATTGCCACTCACACCAGCGATGCCTGCGACTACCTGTGGCGACTTCACGAGCAGGGCCTGCTGGAACTCGATTTCAATCCAGTCCATCTCCACGTCGGATACCACCTCCCCTGCCATCAACGGGCACTCAAAGTCGGCACACCAGGCGAAAAGCTGCTCAGACTGGTCCCCGGTCTGACCGTGTCACGGATCCAATCGGGCTGTTCCGGAATGGCCGGTACCTACGGGCTGATGCAGAAGAATTACCGCAGCAGTCTGCGCATGGGCCGGGATCTGATTCGGGGCATGCGAGCCCCCGCCGTGCAGGTGGGGTCCACCGAATGTTCCGCCTGCAAACTCCAGATGGAGCAGGGCGAATCGAAGCCCACACTCCATCCCCTCAAACTGCTCGCCTATTCCTACGGCGTGCTCCCCGAAATGGGCCCGATTCTCAATCGCACCAGTGGCGAATTGATCGTATCATGATGACAGCGGAGTGCGGCGGATGAGGGTTGAGGTGCAATTGTTTGCGGCGGCGCGAGAGGCTGCGGGAAGCGGTCGAGTGGAACTCGAGCTGGCGGATGGCAGCACCGTGTCCGACGCGCTGAGAGAACTGGCGCAGCAGTTTCCGCGGCTCGAGCCAATTTTGCCGCAGGTGCGAGTTGCGGTCGGTGTGGAGTATGCTGACGGCCGCCGGTTGCTCAGCCCGGGTTGCCAGCTGGCACTGATCCCGCCGGTCAGCGGCGGTTAACCCGGCGGCCTGGCGTCGTGGTGCGATGACGGAGACCGCAATGTCTGCAGCAGAATTCCCGGTTAGCGTTGAGCTGACGGAAGACCCGATCGATACCACTTCGGTCCTCCAGTCCGTGCACTCGGTACGCGCTGGAGCCGTGGTGCTGTTTTTGGGGACCGTTCGCGAGCTGACCGGAGATCAAGTCACCCAATCGCTGGTCTACGAAGCTTTTGGTCCCATGGCTCGGTACCAACTCGAGCTGCTGTGTCAAACGGCAGCTCAGCGGTGGCCAATTGTCGGCTGCCGTGTTGTTCACCGCGTCGGTCCCCTGGCCCTCGGGGAAGTTGCCGTGGCCGTCGCCGTCAGCACTCCGCATCGAGCTGATGCGTTCCAGGCGGCACAGTGGCTGATGGATACGATCAAGCAACAGGTGCCGATCTGGAAGAAGGAGATTTATCGCGACGGCCGGACCGAATGGGTTCATCCCGCCGAATCGACTCCCGGAGCGTCATCATGAAACGACTGCGTGGCACTCTGGTCGATTCGTTCGGACGCATTCATAGCAGCTTGCGGATCAGCGTCACGGATCGCTGCAATATTCGCTGCTTCTACTGCATGCCGAACGAAAATATCCAGTTCCGGCCGCGCGAAGAGATTCTGTCGTTTGAGGAAATCACCCGATTGGTCACCGTGGCCGCTGAACTGGGGATCCGTCGGTTGCGATTGACCGGCGGTGAACCGCTGGTGCGAGCCAATCTGGTGGAGCTGGTCGCCCAATTGGCTCAAGTGCCGGGGATCGACGAACTGGCGCTGACGACCAACGGTATGCTCCTGGCACCGGTGGCTGAACCTCTACTGCGGGCCGGCCTGAAGCGGATCAACATCAGCCTCGACACGTTGGATGCCGACACGTTCCGGACGATTGCCCGTCGCGATGGACTCGATCAGGTGCTCGAAGGAATCGCAGCTGCTCAAGCGGCAGGATTCCAGCAGATTCGGTTGAACGCCGTGGCGATCGCCGGTTTGACTGAGCCCGAGATCGTGCCGCTGGCCCAGTTCGCTCGCAGCCGTCAGTTGGAGCTGCGGTTTATCGAATACATGCCGCTGGATGGCGAGCAGAAGTGGGATGCCACCCAGGTGTTGACCGGCCAGCGGATTCGCGAAATCCTGGAAGACAACTTCGGATCGCTCCTCCCCGTGGCTCGAACCGATCCCAGCCAGCCGGCCGTCGATTTCGAATTCGCCGACGGGGGCGGGCGAATCGGATTGATTCACCCGGTCAGCCAACCCTTCTGTGGCGACTGCAATCGATTGCGTTTGACCGCCGAGGGTCAGCTGCGGAATTGCCTCTTCTCGCATGAGGAATGGGACGCTCGAGCCGTGTTGCGCAGCGGCAGGGATGACCAGGAGCTGGCTGATTTGCTGATCGCCTGCGTGGGAGCCAAGAAGGCTGGACACGGCATCGACCAACCTGATTTTCTGCGGCCCGGCCGAGCCATGTATCAGATCGGCGGTTAGCCCGAACTGAGGATCTCGTCGACCCACTCGGGAACCAGCGACGTGGCCGGCCCTGTGCGACACTCATGGAACAGGTCCGAAACCTGCGACCGCTCCAGATTCAGCTCGATAGTGTGAGCTTTTCCGCGTTGTCGAACCAGATCGACAAACCCGGCCGCCGGATAGACGTTACCCGAAGTGCCGATGGCGGCGAAGAGCTGGCAGTTCTTCAGGTTCTGCAGAATCCAGGGCATGGCGATCGGCGCCTCGCCAAACCAGACGATGTGTGGTCGCAAACGGCCCGATTCAAAACACTCCGGACAAATTGAACCCGTCGACAGATCGGCAGTCCACTCCACCACGGTGCCGCAGCCGCTGCACCGCGCCTTGGTCAATTCGCCGTGCATGTGAATCAGTTCAAAAGATTCTGGAACCTGGACTTCGGATAATGCCCGTTCATGAAGATCGTCGACGTTCTGGGTGACCAGGACCATCTGGCCCGGCCAGCGTTCGGCCAGCCGAGCCAGGGCTCGGTGAGCGGCATTCGGTGCGACGCTGGGCAGCTGACGCCGGCGCTGATTGTAAAACCGATGGACCAACTCCGGATCGGCTCGGAATCCGTCGGGCGAGGCGACTTCTTCGATGCGATGTTCTTCCCACAGACCCCCTCGATCGCGAAACGTCGCCACTCCCGACTCTGCCGAGATACCCGCACCAGTCAATACGACCAACTTCTGCGTCCCCATGATGGCCTCCGCGCTGCCGCAACTCTGGAGTTATCTTTTCTTCAGTTTCTGCTTGGTGGGGACCGCCAGTCGGCGGAGTCGTTGGAGGTTCAACCGATCCATATCGCGTCCGTCCGGATCTTCCTTGGGTGTTTCCAGGTACATCGGGACGGTCGCGAACCGCGGATCGTTCAGTAGTCGGCGGAAGGCCTCTTTGCCGATCTTTCCCGCACCGATGTGGTCGTGTCGATCGACTCGCGATCCAAGCTCACGCTGGCTGTCATTCAGGTGAAAGGCGGCGATCTGGTTGAGTCCGATGATTCGATCGAACTCATTCATGGTCTGGTCATAGCCGTCGGGTGTGTGGATCGGATATCCGGCTGCGAAGACGTGGCACGTATCGACACAGACGGCCAGGAATCCAGCGCGAGGAGACCGCTGCAACAGTTCGGCCAATTGCTCGAATCGCCAGCCGAGAGTGCTCCCCTGGCCGGCAGTCGTTTCGAGCAGGATGTTGGTGGCCAGTGACTTGGTCTGGCGGGCGATTTCAGTCAGCGCCGCCGAGATTCGTTCGAGCCCGACCGTCTCGCTGGTCGTGGTGTAAGCACCTGGGTGGACGACCACGTGCGGCACCCCCAGCCGGTCGGCTCGCCGTAGTTCGTCCACCATGGCGTCGATCGACTTGGTCCACAGGGTCTGGTCGGGAGCGGCGAGGTTGATCAGGTAGGAACTGTGCGAGAGGGTATGTCGAACGGAACCTTGGTCGAGCGCCGACCGGAAGGCGTCGACGTCGGCCTGGGAGATCTCCTTGCCCTGCCACTGGTTGTTATTCTTGGTAAAGATCTGGCACGCTTCCATCTTCAGTTTGGCAGCTGCCTCGATGGCCCGATAATAGCCACCGGCAATCGACATATGAGCACCCAGGAGAGGCATCGGTCGGTTCGGTCCTGTTAGTAGATCGGTTGTCGAGCGGATATAGTGTTCGGGCACGTCCCATGGTAGCGAGTTTGCGCCGCAACTAAGAGCGGTCGGCGGGGGTAAGTTGGAGTATGTTGTCGCTGAAAAAGCCGTCGGCCGACTCGATTCGCCGATTTCGTGAAGCCCAGTCGCAGCGCGAATTGACGTACGACGCGGTCGGTGCCACCGAGACTCAGCCCCCGCCAGGCTTCCGCCTCGATCACACGCGAGTGAAATTGGGAGACGGCGAACGGATATTTGCAGCAGGAGTGGCCGCCTTCAGGCGATGGGAACAGTTTCAGTTGGGGTGGCTGGAGCCTGGTTGCACCTCGGTCCCGCTGGAGTCCGGCCAGCCGGTCGTCACGTTGGCTCGAGTCTTTGGAATCTGGTGGATGAACGCTTGCCGCATCGTCTACGTAGTGGAGGATACCGGACGCGTCACTCGCTTTGGATTCGCATACGGCACCTTGCCCGCTCATGCCGGCTCGGGAGAAGAGCGATTTCTGATTGAGTGGCACCGGGGGGATGACTCGGTGTGGTACGACATCCGAGCCTTTTCCCGTCCGAGGCACGTGCTGACGCGAATCGGTTATCCAATGATGCGCAGAGTCCAGCAACGTTTCGGGCGAGAATCGTCGGCTGCGATGCAGCGGGCCGTCGCCACGTTCGTTCGATAAGTCGACACTTTTTTCACAGATTGGCCGGTCGCCGCCTCCAGAGCCGCGTCGCCAGCGATCACCGGGCTCCACGGCCCGGCGTACCTGGACCTCGGTCGCCAACCTGGACTTGGCAGGCCTAGGGGCTCAACTCGGATACATTCTTGTTGTCATCCTCGCGGGTGAGTGACTAGAATGCCGCTTGGGGGCCCAAGCACTATCGGCCGATCGAGTCAGGGGCGGCGGTTTTCGGTCTGATCCGTCTGTTGGCAGCCAGACGGTAAAGTGCGAGATTTTTTCTGGGAGGGGCGGGTGATGACTCCGCTATGGATTGGATGCACGGTGACGGCCGGATTGGGAATGGTCGCAGGTGCCGTTTGGGGCTGGCGTCGCCTGGTCAGCACGTTGCGTGAGACCAGTGTCAAGCAGGCTCGGGAGATGTTCCAGCTGCGTCGGGAGTGGCTGGAAGCCGAGTTTGTGAAGCTGGCCTCGCAGAGCGGCAAGCCGCGAGGGCTGATCTGGGCCGATTGCGACTTCGACGATGAAGTGCGCTTCGCCCGCGATCGGGCCACGGGCGCCTTGCGAGCCCTGGTCGCCGTTACCATCTCGTTTGAAGCCCGTCCCGGCGGGGGGATGGAACACGTCGAAGCCGTGGGCAATCTGCGAGCCGCGACGGCCGTCTTTGCCTACGAACGAAACGCCTGGCGCACCGACGGCCGGGCCGTGTTCAACCTCAGCCCGCTGCAGACGATCAAGCACTTCGAAGGTGAGCTGGAACTGGTCGAATAGCTCGACCGTTCGACCTCAACCATCGTCCCTACAACTTCTGATGACCCCGGCCGTCACCACGGTCGGGGTATTTTTCGCAACTGGACATTTTTTATATATCCAGTTGTCTAAATGTTGGTCTCAGCCCGGGTTGAGACCAGCGATTTGTTGACATGCCATCGGTGGCAGTGTCACGGGCTGAGCTGGATATGCGCTGAGCACTGTTGGATGCCGAAATGCCTTGATAGCCTTGGCTTTCAGGCGTGTATGGTCCGCAGGACGCGTCTTCATGGCCCCGATCTGGGGGATAGCGCCAAGGTTCTGGCTGTCGGCAAAAAAATGCCGTTAGGCGATTGGTCCGGCCTTTGCGTTGTAGGGCCATCTGCAAGTTCTCACGGCGGACACCAGACGACGACCGTGGGTGTCGGCGGTCCCCCCCGAGCGTCTGGTTCTGCAATCCTCACTCAAGCCGAAACGGTGGCCCGGATGAAGTACTCAGCGTTGGCGGCCCTATGGGTCTGTGCGTCGGTGTTTTTGTCGGGTTGCGAATCGCGGGTCGAATCACACGAAGCGATTGCGGAGCATTCTTCATCGTCATCTTCTTCTGAGGGGCACGGCGAGGCGGAGGGTGGCGAGCACAAGATTGTGTTGACCAGTCCGTTGCGGAAGGACGTGATCAGCACGCAGCAGTACGTCTGTCTGATCCGATCGTGCAAGCACATCGAGGTCCGTGCGCTGGAGGGAGGTTATCTGGAACAGGTCTGTGTCAACGAGGGCCAAGCGGTGACGAAGGGCCAGTTGATGTTCAAGATTCTTTCGACACTGTACAAGGCGAAGCTGGATGCGGAGGTCGCGGAGGCTCAGCGGATTCAGATCGAGCTGGACAACGCGGGGGCGTTGAGTGCCAAGGGATATGTATCGCCTCAGGAGATTGCGCTGAAGAAGGCCGAATTGGCGAAGGCTCAAGCTCGGGTGAAGCTGGCCGAATCGGAGCTGAATTTTGCCAGCGTAACGGCTCCGTTCGATGGGATTGTCGACCGTCAGCGGACACAGTTGGGGAGTCTGGTGGAAGAGGGAGACGTCTTAACCACGTTATCCGACAACAGTCTGATGTGGGTCTATTTCAATGTCCCCGAGGCTCGGTATTTGGAATACAAGGCTGAGCTGGACAGTACGGACGGAGGAACCGAGCACATGCAGATTGAATTGCGGCTGGCGAATGGCGAAATTTTTCCGCAGCGCGGCAAGATTGGCGCCATCGAAGCCGACTTCAACAACGTGACCGGGAACATCCCGTTCCGAGCTGATTTTCCGAACCCTGACGGGCTGCTGCGTAACGGCCAGACAGGGACGATTCTGATTCATGCATTGCTGAAGGACGTGCTGGTCATTCCTCAGCGGGCCACGTTTGAGATCCTGGACAAGCGATATGTCTACGTGGTGGGAGAGGACGACGTGGTCCATCAGCGAGACGTGTCGATTCAGGCCGAGCAGGACGACATTTTCGTCGTCAGCAACGGGCTGAAGGAAGGCGACAGGATCATTCTGGAGGGGATTCGGCAGGTGCGGGACGGTGACAAGGTCGAGTACGAGTTTCGATCGCCGGCCGACGTGTTGAGTCAACTGAAATTCCACGCGGAGTAGGTGTTGTTCGCTCATGTTTTCACGATTTCTTCATAGGCCGGCCCTGGCCATTGCCGTCTCGCTGTTGATCCTGTTCATGGGCGGCTTGGCGATATCCACTCTGCCGATTTCGCAGTTCCCATCCGTGGCTCCACCCAGCGTGGTAGTGGCGATATCGTTTCCCGGGGCCAGCGCCAACATCCTCGTCGATTCCACGCTGGTGATCCTGGAGCGGGCCATCAACGGCGTTCCGGACATGCGGTACATGACGTCGGCTGCCACCAGTGCGGGCGAAGCGGCGATCATGATCACGTTCGAGCCGGGGACGGATCCCAACGTCGCCGTCTTGAATGTGAATAACCGCATCCAGATGGTCAAAAACCAGCTCCCGCCGATTGTCGAGCGGGAGGGGATCATCGTGATGCAGAACATGACGAGCATGTTGATGTACGTCAACGTGTTCAGCAAGGATCCGAACGTTGACCAGAACTTTCTGTTCAACTTTGTCAGCGTGAATCTGTTGCCCGAGCTGCAACGAACTCGGGGCGTCGGCCGAGCGCAGATTCTCGGCAATCGCGCCTACGCCATGCGCGTGGAGCTCAACCTGGACCGGATGCGAGCCTACAACATCTCGTCGGCGGACATCATGGAGGCGATTAAGGACCAGAGCATGATCGGTTCGCCGGGCCGTCTGGGCCAGGCGACCGGCAAGACTTCGCAGACGATTGAGTACGTATTGACCTGGGTGGGCCGGTACAACAAGCCTGAACAGTACGAAAACATCATCCTGCGAGCCAATCCGAATGGTGAAATCCTGAGACTCAGGGATGTCGCTCAGGTCCGGCTTGGCTCGGCCTTCTATGATCTCTACTCCGACATCGATGGCTACCCTTCGGCCTCCATTGTGCTCAAGCAGATCCCTGGTTCGAACGCGGCCGAAGTCATTGCGGAGGTCAAGGAGAAGCTGAAGGAGTTCAAGGCTGAGTCATTTCCGCCCGGGATGGATTATGCGATCAGCTACGACGTGTCCAACTTCCTCGATGCGTCGATCGAGAAGGTGTTGCACACCCTCTTCGAAGCCTTCATCCTGGTATCGCTGGTCGTGTACCTTTTCTTGGGCGATTTCCGCAGCACCTTGATTCCGACGCTCGCGGTCCCCGTATCGCTGATCGGTACCTTCTTCTTCATGAAGATGTTCGGGATGTCCGTCAATCTGATCACCCTGTTCGCCCTCGTGCTGGCGATCGGCGTGGTGGTCGACGACGCGATCGTGGTAGTCGAAGCCGTGCATGCCAAGATGCACGAAAAGCATCTTTCGCCCTATTCGGCGACAAAAGAAGTGGTGGGGGAGATCAGTGGCGCGATCATCGCCATCACACTGGTGATGACGTCAGTCTTCATTCCGGTGACGTTCGTCCCGGGTCCAGTCGGTGTCTTCTACCGTGAGTTTGCGCTCACGATGGCGATGTCGATCGTCCTCTCTGGCGTCGTCGCCTTGACCCTGACACCCGTCCTCTGTGCGATGATTCTTCAGCCACATGGCGCCCACCATCGGCAGCGGGGATTGATCGGTCTGGTGAACCGAATCATCGGCAAGGCCGGGGGCCGGCGAGCCAATGGCGTGCGGCTGGTGTTGGCGGTGCTGCTGGGAATTGCCTCCGGGTACGGTCTGTATCGGCTGCTGGAAGTGGAGTTTGTGCATGAACTGGTATCGGAACAGCTGACCCTGACTCCCACCAAGACGACCGTGATCAGCGCGATTTTCGGCGTATTGATGGCGTTTACCGTGCGTTCGGCCCTATCGGGAAGCGGTCCTTCGGAAGTCAAATTGCGCGGACCGCTGGGGATTTTCCTCCACGTTTTCAACATCGGCGTGGAGAAGGTAACGGCCGGGTTTGTGGCGATCGTGAGCTTGGTTGTGACGCGCCGCGTATTGACGATGGTGGTCATCGGCTGTTTCGGTTACGGCATCCTGATGGTGAATCGAGTGCTGCCGTCGGGATTCATCCCGCTGGAGGATCAGGGGGTCATCTACGGCATCATCCAGACTCCGCCCGGTTCTACACTCGAGTACACAAACGAAAAGGCTCACGAACTGCAGGCGATCTGCAAGAAATTCGACGAGATCACGTCGGTGACTTCGCTGGCAGGCTACGAGATCCTGACCGAGGGCCGCGGATCGAATGCCGGTACCTGCTTGATTAACCTGAAACCATGGGCTGAGCGAGAGTTGAGCTCGAAGGAGATCATCGAGCGACTGGAGGAGAAGGGGCGTGAAATCGCCAATGTGAAGCTGGAATTCTTCGAGCCGCCAGCCGTGCCGGGGTTCGGTGCTGCTGGTGGTTTTTCGCTCTGCCTGCTCGACAAAACCAATACGGGCGACTACGAAGCCTTCGGCAAGGTGACCGAAGAGTTCCTGGCGGCCCTGGGGAAACGCAAGGAGCTGAAAGGTATCTTTACCTTCTTCGCGAACAGTTATCCCCAGTATGAAATCATCATCGATAACGACGTCGCCATGCAGAAGGGGGTTTCGATCGCCGATGCCATGGACAATCTGTCCATCGTGGTCGGCAGTACTTGGGAGCAGGGGTTCATCCGGTTCGGTCAGTTCTACAAGGTCTACGTACAGTCGGCTCCTGAGTTCCGAAGGTATCCGGAAGACCTGAAGAATATGTTCGTCAAGAACGACGAAGGCGAAATGGTTCCCTATTCGGCGTTCATGAAGATTGAAAAGCGGCAGGGGATGAACGAGATCAACCGCTACAATCTCTACACCACGGCCATCATTCAGGGGGCTCCAGCGGCCGGATACAGCAGCGGTCAGGCGATGGCCGCCATTCAGGAAGTGGCGGAAAAGACCTTGCCCCACGGCTACGATATCGGCTGGCAGGGCCTGTCGTACGATGAAGCCAACAAGGGTAATACGGCCGTTTATATCTTTCTGATCGTCGTCTTCTTCGTCTACCTGGTGCTGGTCGGTCAGTACGAGAGCTTTTTCTTGCCTCTGGCAGTGATCGTCTCACTGCCCGTCGGTCTGTTCGGGTCGTTTCTCATGCTCCAGGCGACAGGCCTGGCCAATGACGTCTACTGTCAGATCGGTCTGGTGATGTTGGTTGGTTTGTTGGGCAAGAATGCCATCTTGATCATCGAATTCGCCGTGCAACGGCGTCACGAGGGGCTGAGTATTCGGGATGCGGCGATCGAAGGTGGCAAGCTGCGTTTCAGGCCAATTATGATGACCTCGTTCGCCTTCATCGCCGGTTTGATTCCGCTGGTGCGGGCCACCGGGCCCGGAGCGATCGGAAATCGGACGATCGGCACGACGGCCGTTGGCGGCATGTTGATGGGGACCCTGATTGGCGTGTTGGTGATCCCCGGCCTGTACTACCTGTTTGCCAAGATCTCGGACGGCCGGAAACTGATCCGCGATGAACACGATGTGCCGGTGACCGAGATTTTCGAGCGAGCCGGTGGAGCCTGATCCAATCAGATCCCGAAATGACGCTCGTCATGCAGCACCGACCGGGGGGGGGCGGTCGGTCGATAGAGGCCCTCGATTGGGGCCATTGTCGGCGGTCATCTGTAGTCGAATTCCAGAACAAGTTGCGAAACCTTGCGAGACACGCCGATGATGCGGGGCGAAATCGATATTCGGTAGCCATGGGTCGGCCTGTTTTGCTCCACGGTGTCGGCAATGCTGCCGATGAGATTTAAGACGGATTGTGCGCCTGCATCGATCCGGCATTCCCAGACGGTTGGATGGAACGGGTGAGCTGAAACGAGCTTGCCACGAATGAGGGTGGGCACTGGCGACTGGAGGTCGCCGGCCGTCACCCAGCGGATATCTCAGTTCGACCAAAGATTGTCGCCAGTTGCAGGATGCATCGCGATGACACCAAGCCAGAACTTTGCCCGGTCGTGGGCCTCCCTCAGCTTCCTGTTGCTGGTGATGACAGGTTGCCATTTGCCTCAGCTCTGCTGCCCGGATCCGGGTCCGGTCCTGCCGGACGACTACAACGGAGCGACCAGTGAGGAGAATTCCGCGCAGGTCGGTATCGCGGAATTCTTCAACGATCCCCTCCTCACTCAGCTGCTGACCGATGGCCTGGCACGGAACCAGGAACTGAAGATCCGCAATCAGGAAGTGCGTGTCGCCAGAAACGAGATTATGGCGCGCCGAGGTGCTTATCTTCCGTTCGTCAACATTGGGGCGCGGGGCGGGTTCGATCGCAACAGCCGTTACTACCCCTTCGGTGCTGTGGAGGATCAGGTCACCTACCCCGGTGGCGGAAAGTTTCCCGACCCGTTAACGAACGTCGGTGTCTTCTCCAGCCTGCGCTGGCAGGTCGACATCTGGAGGCAATTGCGCAATTCGCGGGATGCGGCCATCCAGCGATACTATGAAGCACTTGAAGCCCGAAACTACCTGATCACTCAACTCGTCGCCGAGACGGCCGAAAACTACTACGAACTGTCGTCACTCGACAAACGACTCGATTTCGTCAACCAGACCATCGAGATTCAATCTCAAAGTCTCCAGGCAGCGAAAGCTCAGAAAGCAGCAGCCCGCAGTACTGAGCTGGCCGTGCAGCGGTTTCTGGCTGAAGTTCGCAGGAACGAAAGTCAGCGGATGATCGTCGATCAGCGGATTATCGAAGTTGAGAACCGCATCAACTTCCTGGTCGGTCGATACCCCCAACGGGTCGAACGTCAGGCGTGGGACTTCATCAACCTCGACTCGCGAGCCTTGCGAGTGGGTGTGCCCGCTGATCTGCTCCGCAATCGGCGGGATATCCGGGCGGCTGAGCTGGAAATTGCCGCCTCAGGGCTCGATGTCCGTGTGGCGCGAGCCAACTTCTTTCCACGACTGGAAATCGCCGCCGGTGTGGGCTTTGAAGCCTTCGACCCACGGTTCCTGTTTGATCCGGGTGCGTTCATTGCCCGTACTGTGGGCGAACTGGTCGCCCCGCTGATCAACAAACAGGCTATTCGCGCTGAATACCTCAATGCCAATGCTCGTCAGTTGCAGGCCATCTACAACTACCAGCGCACCGTCCTCGAAGCCTTCACCGAAGTCGTCAACCTGATGTCCAAGGCCGAGAACTATCGGCGCAGCGTTGAGATCAAACGCGAGCAAGTCCTGGCGCTCGAGGAATCGGTCAAGGTCGCCAGCACCCTCTTCCAACGCGCTCATCCCGACGTCGAATACATGGACGTGCTGTTCGCCCAACGCGATTTGCTCGAAGCTCGCACAGTGCTGATTGAAACCAAACAGCAGCAGCTGTCGGCAATCGTCAAGGCGTACCAGGCACTCGGTGGTGGTTTCCTGCTGACCAGCTCCGGTCAGGAATTCCCGGAACTCTTCTGCCAGCCCAGTGCTGAGCCGGATTCGAAACCCGTTCCCCAGGCTCCGTTCAACGCTCCCATGGAGATCCTGCCCGAGGGGGAAGTTGAGCCAGCGGCGCCAGCGACGGAAATGCCGGCGACCGAACAGCCAAGCTCCGCAACGCCCGCGGCTGATTCGCCCGCGGCCGAAACACCGCCAGCCGAAACACCGGCAGCCGACACGCAGAATCGACTTCCGCCGGTCGAATAACGGGAGCGATCAACCGAGCAGTTTGCGCAGCACGGTCTGCAGGATGCCGCCGTTCCGGTAGTAGTCCAGCTCCACCGGCGTATCAATCCTCACCGTGCAGTCGAACGTCAGGCTCGATCCGTCGGGTCGTCGAGCGGCAACGGTGATTTTCTCGCGCGGACGCAACTGTTCGTCGGCCGGAATATCAAACGTTTCCTCGCCGGTGATGCCCAGCGATTGCCACGTCTGGCCACCGGCAAACTCCAGCGGCAGGACACCCATCCCGACCAGATTGCTGCGGTGAATCCGCTCAAAGCTCGTCGCAATCACCGCTCGCACACCCAGCATGAAGGTCCCCTTGGCCGCCCAGTCTCGGCTGCTCCCCGTGCCGTATTCAGCTCCGGCGATGACCACCAGCGGCACTCCGGCCTCCCGGTACTTCATGGCCGCATCGTAGATCGACATCTTTTCGCCGTCCGGCAGATGACGAGTCCAGTTACCTTCGGTACCAGGAGCGACGTGATTGCGGATCCGGATGTTGGCAAACGTGCCACGCACCATCACCCGATCATTGCCCCGCCGCGCGCCATAGCTGTTGAAGTCACGAGGCTCGACACCTTGCGCAATCAGGAATCGACCGGCGGGACTGTCTTTGGCGATCGAGCCGGCTGGCGAGATGTGATCCGTCGTGACCGAATCGCCCAGCAACGCCAGGCAGCGAGCTCCCTGGATGGGCCGCAACGGATCGGCTTGACGGCCAATCGACGCCAGGAACGGCGGTTCCTGAATGTAGGTGCTCGATTCGTTCCACTTGTACAAATCGCCACCCGCCACGGCGATCTGGTTCCAGGTTTCGTTGCCGTCGAAGGCCCGAGCGTAGCGGCTGGCAAACATCTCGGGCTGTACGTTATCCGACACGGCTCGCTGGATCTCTTCGTGAGTCGGCCAGATCTCGGCCAGAAAAACGGGCTGGCCATCTTTCCCCTTGCCCAACGGCTCGGTCGTCAAATCGATGTCGGTTGAACCGGCCAGGGCGTAAGCAACCACCAGCGGCGGACTGGCCAGATAGTTGGCTTTGACCAGCGGATTGACTCGCCCCTCAAAATTCCGATTGCCGCTTAACACGGCTGATACCACCAGGTCGCCTTCCTGCACAGCCTGCGCCACCGGCTCGGGCAATGGCCCGCTGTTGCCAATGCACGTCGTGCAGCCATAGCCGACGGTGTGGAAGCCGAGCTGTTGCAGAGCGGGCGTCAAGCCGGCCTTATCAAGATAATCCGTGACGACTCGAGATCCGGGCGCCAAGCTCGTCTTCACATACGACGGCACCGACAATCCGCGAGCCACCGCCTTCTGAGCCAGCAGGCCGGCTGCCAGCATCACCGACGGATTGCTCGTGTTGGTGCAACTGGTAATCGCAGCGATCACAACCGCACCGTGACCAATCTCGGTCGAATGGCCGTTGTGGCGTACCGTACCATGCTGCTGCAGCCGCTGAGCCGATAGTTCAAACCCTCGCTTGCCCGTCGGAGCCTCGAGCGCTTCGCGGAATGAAGACTTCATTTTGCGCAGCGACACGCGGTCTTGAGGTCGCTTCGGACCGGCCAGCGACGGCTCGACACTTCCCAAGTCCAGCTTCAACGTCTTGGTGAACTCGGGAATCGGCGCATCATCAGTGCGGAACAGACCTTGTGCCTTGGTGTAAGCCTCGACCAGCCCGACTTCCTGAGCTGTACGGCCTGTGCGTCGGAGAAAATTCAATGACTCAGCGTCGATCGGGAAGAATCCCATCGTCGCTCCGTACTCCGGAGCCATATTGGCGATCGTCGCCCTGTCGGCCAGCGGCATGCGGGTGACCCCGGGCCCAAAGAACTCGACAAACTTCCCGACCACCCCTTCGCGCCGCAGGATTTCGGTGACGGTCAGCACCAGATCGGTTGCCGTGGCTCCGGCGGGCAACGTTCCCGTCAACTCAAAGCCGACAACTTCCGGCATCAGCATGTACAGCGGCTGACCCAACATCACCGCTTCCGCTTCGATGCCACCGACGCCCCAGCCGACCACGCCCAGGCCGTTGATCATCGTCGTGTGGCTGTCTGTGCCAACCAGCGAATCGGGGAGCGCCACTGGACCAGCATGGTCCTGACGCACGAAAACGCCCTTGGCCAGATATTCCAGATTCACCTGGTGCACGATCCCCACATTCGGCGGCACCACACGAAAATTGCTCAGCGCCTGCTGACCCCATCGCAGGAACTCATAGCGTTCGCCGTTCCGGTCAAACTCCAGCTCCACGTTGGCCTGCAAGGCGCCGGAATTGCCGAAGTAGTCGACTTGCACGCTGTGGTCGATCACCAGATCGACGGGGATCAGCGGATTGATCTTCTGAGGATCACCCCCCAGTCGCCGCATGGCACTCCGCATCGCGGCCAGATCGACCACGCACGGCACGCCGGTGAAGTCCTGCAAGACGACGCGGGCCGGCAGAAAGGGGATCTCCACCTCCGCCGGACGAGCCGCCTGCCAGCCGACCAGGTTCTTCACGTCCTGTTCGTTCACGATGTAACCATCGCAGTTCCGGAGCATCGATTCCAGCAAGACTCGCAGCGAGTAGGGGAGCCGTGAAATCTTACCCAGGCCGGCTTCTTCCAGCCGTGCCAGTCGGTAGTAACCAACCGGGCCTTGAGGGGCCTGAAAGGTGCTGCGAGCGGAGAACGGGTCGACCAGCAATTTGCCACTAGCCATAGCGGTTCGTCGGCCTTCCAAAATAGGGGGTGCCCAGTGGTTTCGGGTCGGAGCCGCACCCGCGGCCGACCGAAGGGCATCGGGACGTGTGTCGGCCGCTGATTGTACCCACGCCCGAGGGAAATCGTCTAGGACGGCCGACCGTGCCGGAAAGGCCGGTTGCAACGGTCGAGCAGGGCGGGAACCGGCAATCAGGTCAAGCCGGTTGGCCAGATCCTCGCCGCCGGTAACGTAGACTTCGACGGAGTTTCGTACTTGGGGGGACCGCTGGGCAGGCGAGTCCCGCGGTCCCGAAGAGTCAGGCCTTTCAGCGAGAAACAACCCATGAATCGAGGTTCTCAGCCCGATCCCGCGGCACAGTCGAGTTCCCGTCCGACGGCGCCCACGGCCGCGCCAGGAGTCGACGACATGATGTCGAGTGGCTCGGCCGACGAACGGCTGGAAGCCTTGCTGAATCGCATCAACAGTCTCACCAGCGAACGGGCCGAACTGGCTCGCCAGTCGCGGCGCACGGTCTCCACTGCCGCGGCCGCTCCAGGGCTGTCCGAAACTTCTCGCACCAAGGATACAGTTCGCAGCCAGGGCGCCGGTGGTCCGAGTGCGGCCGCACCCTCCGGCCGGCCCGCACCCGCCGGTGGACCCGCCAAAGCATCTCCGGCAGCTCCGGCAACTTCCGCCACTGCGGAGCGGAGTCCGAGTGGACCGCGCGTATCGAGCATGGGTGGGGTGAGCGCGACGACGTTGGCGCCGATCACTGCGCCGGCCTGTTCGTTCTTGCCGCGCGAACCCGAAACCGTACACGCTACGGGGCTGAGTGAATCAGAAATTGAGTCGCTGGCATTGAAGTATCTGCAATCGCGGGGTGATGCGACTGGTCGCCAGGTGGCCGAGCAGGTTCGACTGCCATTTGCGCTGGTCGACGCCATGATGCGGGGGCTGAAGTCCGACCGCCTGGTCGTCTACCGCGACGCGGCTCAGATGGGCGACTATGTCTACGAGCTGACCGAATTGGGCCGTGAACGGGCTCGCCGTTACCTCCGCGACTGCACCTATTACGGTTCAGCACCAGTCCCTCTGTCGGATTACGTCCTCTCAGTGCAGGCTCAGTCGCTGACGCATCTGCGACCGACCGAATCTCAATTGAAGGAAGCCTTCAGGGACCTGTTGATCAATCAGCAGATGTTCCGCCGGCTCGGCCCGGCCATCAACTCCGGTCGCGGTATGTTCCTGTTCGGCTATCCCGGTAACGGCAAGACAAGTATCGCGGAACGGATTACGCGTTGCTTTGGCCAACACATCTGGATTCCCCGAGCGATCGGCGTGGATGGCGAAATCATTCGGCTGTACGACCCGAACCATCATGAAGAAGTGGGGCATGAACGGGGCGAAGGATTGCTGAGCAATGCAGGGATCGACCAGCGGTGGATCAAGATCAAGCGGCCGACGATTGTGGTCGGTGGTGAATTGACCATGGAACAGCTCGAAATCCAGGTCAATCGCAACACCGGGATTAATGAAGGACCGGTGCAGCTGAAGAGCAACTGTGGAACGCTGGTGATCGACGACTTTGGCCGCCAGAAGATGCGGACCGACGAACTGTTGAATCGATGGATCGTGCCGTTGGAAAAGCGGCATGACTACTTGAGTCTGCCGAGCGGCAAGAGCATTCAGGTACCCTTTGATCAGCTGGTGGTCTTCTCTACCAACTTGGAACCGAAAGATCTGGTCGACGACGCGTTCTTGCGGCGTATTCCGTACAAGATCGAAGTGCCCAATCCGTCGGAAGATGAGTTCCGCAAGCTCTTTGAGATCCTCGCACCGCTGATGGGATTCGAATTCGACGCCCGCTCAGTCGGCTATCTGATTGAGACGCACTATAAGCCGATCAATCGACCGTTTCGATGTTGCCAGCCCCGTGACTTGCTGCTGCAGGTGCGCAATTACTGCATGTACATGAAGGAGCCGCTTTCACTGTCGCCGGATAAGTTCGACTTCGCCGTCGAGAATTACTTCTCGGTGATGTAGTCCAGAGCAGACGGGCGCTGGGACCGGATCAGCCGTGGAAAGGGAATCGCAGCTGCGAGTCGTCCTCGGCCGCCTGCGGGTTCAATTCGCGGAATAGCAGGCTCGGCTGTATGTCCTGGTTGTGCTGGTACTTGTCGCTGCAGTACTCGGTAATCTCGCCGCAGATGTGGTGATAAAAGATCTGGCAGATCGGAACGTGAGGGTAAATTCTGACCGGCTGCACGGCGAACATCTCCAGCGTCCAGTAGCCGCAGAAGCCGACGTCGCCGAATCCGGCCGTGACATGGACGAACAGCCCCAACCGGCCAATCGACGAACGGCCTTCGATCATCGGCACGAAGTTGTGAGTCTCGGTGCGCTCGACTGTGCGGCCCAGATAGAGCTGATTCGGGGTCAGCAGCAATCCTTCAGCGGGAATCTGCAACCGACGGACTCGGTTCGGCTTTCGCATGTCCAGCACGACTTCTTCGTACGTCAACAACTCGTCGTGCAACGTCAGATTGTAACTGTTCGGGTTCAGGTGCCGGTCGTCATACGGATCAATGACGATGTTCCCGCCCAGCTGTTCTCGAATCGCCTGACCGGAAAGAATCATGGCGCAGTCTGTCCCCTTGAATGGGCCTGACGGGTATGGGCCCGGATACGTATGGACGGGAATCGTGTCGACTTGGTGCCAGCCGTCCGCGGAGCCTTGGGCGCCCCCGCTGCGATCCGATTCCGCCGAAAGCTCTCCGCCGAACATGCTAACACAACCCGCCAACACGGTCGACTATCCACCCCCAAGCGTACGAACCGGGTGCGGAAACAGAACAGAAACTGTCTCCCAGCCGGGTGTTACGTCTTTTTTCTCGCCGGCGGCTCCACCCCGACGCGAGGGCAAAGATCGGCCAGGAAACAGTCGTCGCACTGCGGCCGCCGAGCCTTGCAGATCTGCCGGCCGAGATGGATCAGCCGGTGCGAAAAGTTGATCCACTCTTCGCTCGGCAACTGCTCGATCAAGTCCTGCTCGATCTTTACCGGGTCCTCGTTTTCGGTGAGCCCCAGACGTTGAGTGATCCGGCGGACGTGCGTATCGACCACGACCCCCGTCGGCAGACCAAACGCCGTCCCCAACACGACGTTGGCCGTCTTCCGGCCGACACCCGGTAACTTTACCAGAGATTCCAGATCCCGCGGCACCTCCCCCCGGTGGTGCTCAACCAGCTGCTGACAACAGGCCCGAATGTTCTGTGCCTTGTTCCGGAAAAAACCGGTCGACTGGATGATCTTTTCCAGTCGCGCCTGGGAGACAGCGGCCAGGTCCGCAGCCGTTGGATAATCGGCGAACAGAACTCGAGTGACCTGATTGACTCGTTCGTCCGTGCACTGAGCCGAAAGTATGGTCGCCACCAGCAACTGCACGGGCGACTCAAACTCCAACGCACAGGTGACTTCAGGATAATGTGCGGCCAGTTGTTGAGCGACTTGCCGAGCCCGGGATTTTCGCTGCCTGGTCGCCATACCGTCCGTTTCGCCCCCCCGGTCGGAAATCGCTTCCCATCCGACTGCCGCCGACACGTTTTCCCCGCGGATATGCCACTCGCCACGATCGGACCGGCACCCGCTGAGCCGGCTATTGTGCGGTCCGGCCCGTATCCACGCAACGGCCTGCTGCCAGCGCTCGGCGAATTGACTATCCTGTACGGCCTTGTCAGTTTCGCCCCAGCGGGACCGGGTCGGGGAAGCGACACCAGTTCGCGCGGGAATCGGGGCACGAAGGAGCAGGAGAAAAGGGAGAGAATCGGATGGCTCGCACCCGCCGGACGGACACCACAACGCCACGCCCGACCGCCGCCATTCTGGATCGGCAGCCACCATGCAACCTGCAGGCCGAACAGGCCGTGCTGGGGAGCATCCTGCTGAAACCCGACGTCTGCGACGACGTGGCGCTGATCTTGCGCTCTGAGGATTTTTACGACGACGCTCACTCCACACTCTTCCGCCACATGCTGAAAATGCACGACGCCGGTCGCAAGATCGATGTCGCTCTGCTGGTCGACGAACTGAAACGGAGTAACGTGCTGGAAACCATCGGCGGCCTCCCTTTCCTCGGCCGCATCGGCAATGCCGTACCAACCGCAGCACATGCGGTCCACTATGCCGAACTCGTCCGACATGACTCCACCTGCCGGTCGCTGATCGATGCGTGCACCGAGGTCCTGCGGCAGGCGTACGAACCGGGGGCCGAAGCCAAGGACCTGCTGGGACAGGCCGAACAGAGCATCTTCTCGATCCTCGACCGCCGCGGCTCAGCGTCCGTCGCTGAGATCCGCGATGTGCTGCATGCCGCTATGGACCGCATCGATGCGAGGATTAAGGGCGAACATACGACCGGGGGCGTCGAGACCGGCTTCCGGGAACTCGACACACTGACCGGCGGACTGCACGAAGCCGAACTCGTCGTGCTCGCCGCTAGACCCAGTATGGGCAAAACTGCCTTCGCGATGAATATCGCTGAATACGCCGCATTGCACGAACGTCGACCCGTGCTGTTCGTCAGCCTCGAAATGTCAGCGATTGAATTGGCCGATCGTCTTCTCTGCTCTTCGGCTGAAGTTAACGGCCATCGCCTCCGCAATGGCACGCTCTCACACGAAGAACGCAAACGACTGGTCGACAAAGCCGCTGAGATCAGCGACTGCCCGCTGTACGTCGACGATGCCCCGGGGCGCATGGTCACCGAGATCGCCGCCGCCGCTCGCCGTATCAGCCGCCGTCATAACGATCTGGGGCTGATCGTCATCGACTACCTGCAGCTGATCGAGCCCGATAATCCCCACGATCCCCGACAGGAACAAGTCGCCAAAATGACCCGCCGCCTCAAAGGACTCGCCCGTGAACTCCGAGTCCCCATCCTCTGCCTCGCACAGCTCAACCGCCAAGCCGAAGTGTCAAAGGAAAACCGGCCTCGGTTGAGCCACCTGCGCGAATCGGGAGCCATCGAGCAGGACGCCGACGTCGTGATGTTTGTGCACCGCGAAGAGTACTACCGGACCGGTGCCGAACGAGAACAGTTCGCTGGCCAAGCCGAAATCATCATCGCCAAACAGCGTAACGGCCCCATCGGAGAAGTCGGACTGATCTGGCGCAAGGAATTCACTCGGTTCGCTAACCCGGCCAGCCCCCACTACGACGAATTCGAACAGTTCAACGCGGGCGTCGATTTCTAACCCCCCCCCCGCCAGTTCGAAAAAATTCTCTTTTCCGGACGGAAATGCGCTACCTCCGGCCTCTGAAACGCCTATTTAGGGCCAGAGGTTTCGCGCGCACCGCTTTGAGCTTCTCACTCGGCGTGGAGGAATAGGGGAAGTGGGGTGGATGGGCGGAGCTGGCAGACATCGACGCCGGGAGCTGCCGGAATCGTGGCGGAGGGGACAAGCCCTGTAGCGTCGCTGACGTCACGGGGATGGAAGGCTCGATTGAAGATTTCGCACGGAGGCACGGAGACACAGAGAAGACACAAAGTTGGGACTCGGTAAAGAGCGTCTCTTGCCCGGGGGCTCCTCTCCGTGTCCTTCTCCGTGCCTTGGTGTCTCTGTGCGAAAAAACACCACGGCCGGAGCTGCCGGGAACCGTGGCGTAGGGGACAAGCCCCGTAGCGTCGCTGGCGTCACGGGGATGAACGGCTCGATTGAAGATTTCGCACGGAGGCACAGAGAAGACACGAAGTAGGGACTCGGTAACGAGCGTCTCTTGCCCGAGGGCTCCTCTCCGTGTCCTTCTCCGTGCCTTGGTGTCTCTGTGCGGAAAAACAACGCGGCCGGGAGCTGCGGGGAACCGTGGCGTAGGGGACAAGCCCCGTAGCGTCGCTGGCGTCACGGGGATGAACGGCTCGATTGAAGATTTCGCACGGAGGCACGGAGACACAGAGAAGACACGAAGTAGGGACTCGGTAACGAGCGTCTCTTGCCCGAGGGCTCCTCTCCGTGTTCTTCTCCGTGCCTTGGTGTCTCTGTGCGGAAAAACAACGCGGCCGGGAGCTGCGGGGAACCGTGGCGGAGGGGACAAGCCCTGTAGCGTCGCTGACGTCACGGGGATGGAAGGCTCGATTGAAGATTTCGCACGGAGGCACGGAGACTCAGAGAAGACACGAAGCTGGGACTCGGCAAAGAGCGTTTCTTGCCCGAGAACTCCTCTCCGTGTCCTTCTCCGTGCCTTGGTGTCTCTGTGCGAAAAAACACCACGGCCGGGAGCTGCGGGAACCGTAGTGGAGGGACTAGCCCTGTAGCGTCGCTGACGTCACGGGGATGGAAGGCTCGATTGAAGATTTCGCACGGAGGCACGGAGACACAGAGAAGACACGAAGTTGGGACTCGGCAAAGAGCGTCTCTTGCCCGAGGGCTCCTCTCCGTGTCCTTCTCCGTGCCTTGGTGTCTCTGTGCGAAAAAACAACGCGGCCGGGAGTTGCGGGAACCGTAGTGGAGGGGACAAGCCCCGTAGCGTCGCTGGCGTCACGGGGATGGACGGCTCGATTGAAGATTTCGCACGGAGGCACGGAGACACAGAGAAGACACGAAGTGGGGACTCGGCAAGGAGCGTCTCTTGCCCGAGGGCTCCTCTCCGTGTCCTTCTCCGTGCCTTGGTGTCTCTGTGCGAAAAAACACCACGGCCGGGAGTTGCGGTAACCGTGGCGGAGGGGACAAGCCCCGTAGCGTCGCCGACGTTACGGGGATGGAAGGCTCGATTGAAGATTTCGCACGGAGGCACGGAGACACAGAGAAGACACGAAGCTGGGACTCGGCAACGAGCGTCTCTTGCCCGAGGGCTCCTCTCCGTGTCCTTCTCCGTGCCTTGGTGTCTCTGTGCGAAAAAACACCACGGCCGGGAGCTGCGGGGAACCGTGGCGGAGGAGATCAACCCGTAGCGTCGCTGACGTCACGGGGATGAACGGCTCGATTGAAGATTTCGCACGGAGCCACGGAGACACAGAGAAGACACGAAGCTGGGACTCGGTAAAGAGCGTCTCTTGCCCGAGGGCTCCTCTCCGTGTCCTTCTCCGTGCCTTGGTGTCTCTGTGCGAAAAAACACCACGGCCGGAGCTGCCGGGAACCGTTGCGTAGGAGATCAACCCTGTAGCGTCGCTGACGTCACGGGGATGAACGGCTCGATTGAAGATTTCGCACGGAGGCACGGAGACACAGAGAAGACACCAAGTTGGGACTCGGTAACGAGCGTCTCTTGCCCGAGGACTCCTCTCCGTGTCCTTCTCCGTGCCTTGGTGTCTCTGTGCGGAAAAACAACGCGGCCGGGAGCTGCGGGAACCGTAGTGGAGGGACTAGCCCCGTAGCGTCGCCGATGTTACGGGGATGGAAGGCTCGATTGAAGATTTCGCACGGAGGCACGGAGACACAGAGAAGACACGAAGCTGGGACTCGGCAAAGAGCGTCTCTTGCCCGAGGACTCCTCTCCGTGTCCTTCTCCGTGCCTTGGTGTCTCTGTGCGAAAAAACAACGCGGCCGGGAGCTGCCGGTAACCGTGGCGGAGGGGACAAGCCCTGTAGCGTCGCTGGCGTTACGGGGATGAAGGGTTCGATTGGGAATTTCTCAGGAGGGGCAGAGATGCACGAGAACGAAATTGGGAGTCGGATTGTGGACTGTGCGGTGCGGTTACACATGGAGTTGGGGCCGGGGTTGATGGAATCGGTTTATGAGATAACTTTGGCCAACAGATTGCGGAATCTGGGGCTGTCCGTAGATCGGCAGGTCTCGATTCCGATCGAATTCGACGAGCATAAATTTCACGAAGGTTTTCGTGCCGACTTGATCGTTGGCGGCAAAGTGATTGTCGAGATCAAGTCGTTAGACGCTTTACATCCGGTCCATCGCAAGCAGGTGTTAACTTATCTGCGTCTGACAGGGATCAAGCTGGGCTATCTGCTGAACTTTGGTGAGTACTTGTTGAAGGACGGCATGGTCCGGTTAATCAATGGTGATTTGTGAATGTTCAACGCTGGTTGGGCAGGTATGGGGATGGGATGAATCGATGTTTGGGTGTCTGGCGGAGGAGGCGGCAGCGAGTGCTGGGGGCGGTCTGGGGACTTGTTCAGACTTACTGCCGGCGGTTTAAGGATTCGTTGGGCTCGTACCCGGGTACATCAGCGCTCTTTAGTTCGCATCAGTTGGGGGCCAGCGGCGAGGACTTGGCGGCGTCCTATCTCCGGCGGCACGGTTTCCGAGTGATTGAGCGAAACCATCGGAACGCTGGAGGGGAGATTGATTTAGTAGCGATCGACCGTCGGACGCGAGCGCTGGTGTTGGTCGAAGTGAAAACTCGCCGGTATTTGGCTAGTGGCGAATCGGCTGCTGATACGGTCGATACGAACAAGCGTCGCCGTTTGACGAACGCTGCGCTCGCCTACGTGCGCCGCAATCGGCTGGAGGGTTGTCGAGTCCGTTTTGATGTGGTGACGATCGTCTGGCCAGCCGACACTGGTCAGCCCACCATCTTGCACCAGCGTGGAGCGTTCGAGGCCACTCATACCGAAGTCGGCCCTTAACCTCCCTTTTGTGGTGCGGGCGTCCCGCCTGCCTCTGTGCCCTCTTACTCCCTTTCTTTATCCATGTCCTTTGAGTTGGCAGCCGATGGCGTAGATTTCGGCGGCGTCCAGCACATGTTTGTTGGAATCAAACAGAGTCTGCAGGGCGGCGCGATGGATCTTCATCTTGAGTCCGCCGACGCCGATAGCGCCGTATGTTACGGTTTGGCCGTGCATCGTGGCCCGGTCGGTGACCTGGACTCCGCCGATACCCAGTGGGGGAACGGCATTCAGGTCGATCAGGACACGGGGCGAGTCGGTATGTCGTTGCCACAGATCGACGGGGAGCAATTCGACGCCGGGAGCTCCGGCGCTGACGACCAGCTGCACGTCCGGCAGCAATTGTTCCAGATCGTTTCGAGTGACAACTTCAGCACCTTGGATCTGTGCCTGAGGGACTCGGCTGCCGATAACAGCGGCAACTTCCGCAGCTCGCTCAGCCGATCGGCTGGCCACTGTCACTCGGCTCCCGGCGGCGGCCAGCAGCTGCCCGACTCGGCGACCAACGGCCCCTGTCCCGGCCAGGACCAGGGCTGAGATCTGATCGAGCTGGCAGTGGCTGCGCGCGGCGACGACCGCTGCGGCGGCGGTGGTGTTCGCTCCGTTGGCGTCGAGCATCACGGAGACTCGCATGGGACCGAAGAACGTTCGCGTCACCTGCTCAAGCAGCTGTTCGCCTCGGCTGACGTCACTGCCGCCAACGAAGATGGCCGTATGGTGGAGCTGGTCTGGGGCGCGGGTGAACATGGCGCCGTAGACCAGGTCGCGTACTTGAGTGGGCTCGACGCCGCCGTACTGAAACAGCTGGTCGACGCCACTGTCAACAGCCACCACGGCGTCGAACACGCTGGGATGCGGGTCGCTGTCGAGCTGAATCAAGATTCTGGATGTCGGCATGTTCGTGTCCTTGCAGGATTCGGTCCCACTCAACAAAAAAATGCTCGTGCGAACCAAACAGTTGCACGAGCATTTGAATCGATCAGTCGTCCAGGTCGCTGGTCGGCGATTGGACTTAGAAGCCCTTGAACGGGTGCTTGCTGGTGTCCTTCTTGGCCAGCATTTCGTCGACCGTCGGCTTGCCCTTCATCGCGTTGGCGATGGCTTCCTTGGTCGCTTCGTAGTTGTACTTATAGATCTTGCGATCGTCTTCGGCCATCCAGTGGATGAACACACCGCAGGTGATGACCAGGTTTTCAGCCTGATCCTTGGGGATCACGCCGGCGGCGACCGAGTCAGCGACGGCCTGAGCGACGGCGGCTTGAGCCGGGCCGAACATCTGCACGGCCTGCTTGGCCCCCTTGATCGTGACCTTGGTCACCATGACGGTGGCCGGCTTGACCAGCAGGTTCGGTTCCAGCACGGCCAGCAGGTTGCTGTGCCCTTCGCTCTGGCGAGCCAGGGCGTTGGCGAAGGCGATCCCCGCAGGACCGTCCTTGCTGCCGATGATCAGGTCGATATGAGCAATCTCGTTGCCTTCACCGGCTAACGCTTCGCCAATGTACATAGAGGACATGCACGATTCTCCCTACAATGAATCTTATGGAAAACTGAGAACTACGAAGTTCGACCAACCATCCGCCCCCCGCAGATGGTGGGAGTTGCTCAGCCGCAGCGCCCCCCAAAGCTATCAGAACCAACGGCCATTGCAAGCGTACAGTGGAGCGACCGAGTGACAAACTGGCAGCCATCACCGGTGGAAAACAGGTCGATTGACGCTCTGACAGCAGATTTGCTGGTCGTAGGGGCCTCAGTTCGTGCAGCAGTCCAGTCGGCTCGCCGAGCCGGGTTGTCGGTGGTCGCCGTTGACCTGTTCGGCGATCGCGACCTTGTGGAGCTTTGTCCCACCATCCGGCTGTCGCGCGGGTGGGACGAGCTGTTGTCGGTCGCCCCGCAGTTGAACGTCCGGCACTGGATCTACACGGGTGGTCTGGAGAATCATCCGCGGATCGTGGCCGCTCTGGCCAATCGCTGGCCGCTGCTCGGTGCCGACCTGAGCGTACTCGCTCGAGTCCGGGACCCGCGGTGGCTGGCCGCACTCTTTGCCCGCCACGGGATCGATTTCCCGCTGACGATGTCAGCAACTGAGTGGGCTCAGTTCCAGGATTCGTCCCGCGATTCGGCCGTTGACATCGGGGGGGAGTGGTTAGGCAAGCCGGTGCGATCGGCTGGCGGACATCAGATCGGCTGGGTTGGCGAGATTGCGGCGGCCAGATCGCGGAACCGGGGTGGGGGGTGGTATCAGCGGTATGTGCGAGGCGGCAGCTACTCCGGGGTCTTTCTGGCAGGATCGACATGCAGCCTGCTCGGCGTAACGCGTCAGCTGGTCGGCCAGCGATGGCTGGGCGCTCAGCCGTTTCAGTACTGTGGTTCGATCGGACCGCTGGAGTTGCCCGCGGTGTTGGCCGAGCAATGGGCGCGGGTGGGCCATCTGCTGGCGGACGAGGGTGAGTTGACGGGGCTGTTTGGCGTCGACGCGATTGTCGACGGGGCGGGAAGACTGTGGCCGGTCGAAGTAAATCCGCGGTACTCGGCTTCGGCAGAAGTGTTGGAGCGGGCTGATGGCTATTCGGTGATTGGCAAGTTGATGGAGATGGACCGTTGGCCGGTGTCGCCGGCCGCGCGTCGGTTGGGGTCGCCCGGGGGGGAAGCGGGGCCGTGTCAAGGCAAGGCGATCCTCTACGCGCCGAGCGGGCTGGTGGTCGGCGAGCCATTGTGCGAATATCTGGATCGTGCCAATCGCTGGGCGGGAACCGAACTGTACGCTGATCTTCCTTGGCCGGGCCAGTGGTTGGAGGCGGGGAGTCCGATCCTGACGGTGTTTGCCGGAGGTCGCGATGCCGCTCAGGTCGAGCGCCGTTTGCGCCGGCGTGTCGAATGGCTGTGGAGCTTCTTGCGATAACGATGGCCCTAGTCTCAGTCGAAAGCCTGTCCATTCACTATCGCGGCCCTGCTCTGCTGGACGAGGTGAGTTTCCAGCTGGAGGCAAACCAGCGAGTCGGTCTGCTGGGTCGCAACGGCGCCGGCAAGTCGACCTTGCTGAAGCTGTTGTGCGGCGAGGTGCAACCCGATTCGGGTCAGATCAGCGTATCTCCGGGCGTGCGGCTGGCCATGCTGCCGCAGGACGTACCGCGGGACACGGGCGGCCGAGTGCGGGAGGTGGTCGAGCAGGGCTTGGCGCGGGCGGCCGAACATCTCGAGCCGTGGCAGGGCCAACACCAGGTCGATCAGATTCTCGGGAGGATGGATCTGGACGGCGATCGCTCGTTCGGCGATCTCTCGTCCGGCATGAAGCGTCGCGTGCTGCTGGCTCAGACGCTGGTCGCTGCGCCCGACATTTTGATGCTCGACGAGCCGACGAATCACCTGGACATTGAGGCGATCGAATGGCTGGAAAATTTTCTGCTCCGCTGGCCGGCGACGCTGATGTTTGTCACGCACGACCGGATGTTCCTGCGCCGGCTGGCCACTCGCATTTTGGAGATCGACCGCGGGCAGCTTTTTGACTGGTCATGCGATTACGACACTTTTCTGCGGCGCAAGGAAGAGCTGCTGGCGGCCGAAGAGAAGCAGGCGGCTCTGTTCGACAAGAAACTCGCTCAGGAAGAAGTCTGGATTCGGACCGGAATCAAAGCGCGTCGCACTCGTAATGAAGGGCGCGTCCGGGCGCTTGAAGACATGCGGCGTCAACGTCAGCAGCGGCGAAGCCAGCCCGGTCAGGTGCGGCTGGCCATTCAGGAGGCCGAGCGGAGTGGCAACCTGGTGATCGAGGCGGACAATATTTCGTTCAGCTATGAGCGTCGTCCGATCGTCCAGAATTTTTCGCTGATGGTCACGCGCGGCGACAAGATCGGGCTGATTGGCCCCAACGGTGTCGGCAAGACGACACTGTTGCGGCTACTGCTGGGGCAACTCGAGCCCCAGTCGGGACAACTGCGGCTGGGGACGAATCTGCGAGTGGCGTATTTTGATCAGCTGCGGGAACAGTTGAACGAGAACCAGACCGTCCAGGAGAACGTCGGCGACGGCTACGATACGGTGCAGATCGGCGACCAGCGGCGCCATGTGCTCGGCTATCTGCAGGATTTTCTCTTTACACCGGACCGAGCTCGGACGGAGATCCGGTTTTTGTCAGGGGGGGAGCGGAATCGGGTACTGTTGGCCAAGCTGTTTGCCAAACCGGCGAATGTGATTGTGCTGGACGAACCGACCAACGACCTCGATGCCGAAACGATCGAGATGCTGGAGGAGCGGTTGGCGGAGTTCACAGGGACGGTGCTGCTGGTCAGCCACGATCGATCGTTTTTGAATAATGTGGTCACCAGCAGTATCGTGTTTGAGCCAGGGGGGGCAAAGGAGTACGTCGGCGGTTACGACGACTGGGTCCGTCAGCGACCGGCCGACTGGAACCGTTCGGCCCGTCCTGCGGCTTCGGAACCCGTGCGGGCGAAGAGCGGTGCTACCGACCCCGCTCCGGCGACCGGTCCGGTCACGACCGCCGCGAAACGCCGGAAGCTTTCGTTCAAGGAGCAGCAGGAGCTGGAGAGGCTGCCGGCCGAAATCGAACGGCTCGAAACCGAGATCGAAACGTTTCACGCCTCGATGGCTCAGCCCGGGTTCTACCAGCAGTCCGGTCCCGAGATCGCCCGCTGCAAGGATCAGCTCGACCAGCTGCAAGCCGAACTGGCCACCACCTACGCACGCTGGGAAGAACTCGAAGCCGCCGCCCGCGGGTAGTCTTCTCGCTGCGTACCCTCGACCAGTCCGTGGGACTCAACTTTTTTCGCTGAGCTGCGTATTATGAAATAGCGGCCCAGTCAAATCGGGTTGCTATGCCCATAACCAGCCAGATCAAGCCCCGCACTCGGGGCAGAGGTTAACGAAGTGGACCGAGACAACTCCCTGGAACTGCTCAACTCGACGCATCAGTTTCCGTGTGCCTTCATGATCAAGATCATCGGCTTGCACAGCGACGATTTCGCTGTGCGCGTTGTGGAGGCCATTCAGCTGGAGCTGGGCGTCGAATCGGAAGTCCCGCACCGCGTTCGCGTCACACCCGCCGGTCGCCATGTCTCCATCACCGCGGAACCGGAAGTTGCCTGCGCCGAACAGGTGCTGGCGATCTACGAGCGAATTCGGTTGGTCGAAGGCGTCGTGATGACCATGTAGAAGTCACCGCGAACCCGTCGGCGGCACGAGCCGTCGGCGGGACCACCGGTTACTTGTCCGACTTCGGCAAGTGGTCTTCGGCCCACGCCGCCAGCTGCTCGCGAGAAATCTTGGCGTTGTGACGAATGTCGACCGGCAACGCTCGCTGCCAGACAATTCGTGAACGGGCGATCCGGTGCGTCAGCGGATGCAGTTGACCTAGCTCATGCAGTTCGTCCAGCAGTCGGCGTTCGTCGCCAGCGTCGCTCGGACGGTGCTCCGGCCACGGTTCGCAGATCACCGCCGGTTGTTGCTGACCCAGTGAGCCCGTCCCCACCAGCGCTGACCGGTAGATCCGCGGGTGCTGATTGAAAATCGCCTCGCACGGGACGCTGTACATCACCCCGTCTGCGGTCTGGACGCGATGAGCCTTCCGGCCGCAGAACCAGAACCGGTCCTGCTGATCGACGTACCCCACATCGCCCATCCGGTGCCAGATCCGCTGACCTTCGGCGATCTTGGCCACTGCATTCGACTCCCGCCGCGTCACATACTCGCTGGTCACCACCGCTCCCGACACGATCAGCTCGCCCACTTCCCCGGTCGGCAACGGATCACAATCGGACAGATTGGGGAGGGGACCGTCCGAGATCCGCACGATCTTCCATTCGATGCCGGGGAACCGCGTGCCAACACATGTCCCCGCACCACGCGCCGATCGCTGACACGTTTCGCTCAGCACCTCAGCGGCCGAAATCGTAGCGACCGGCAACGCCTCTGTAGCGCCGTACGGCGTGTGCATCTCAGCCCCGGACGGCAACACTGAGACCATTCGCTGCAGCAGGTGCACGGGGACAGGCGCACCTGCGGAAAAGACGCGGCGCAACGTTTTCAGACGCACGCCCTCCTGCTGGCAGTACCGGCTGATCGTATTCCACATCGCCGGTGAACCAAACGAATGAGTTACGTTCCAGCGTTCCAGAGCCGGCAGGATCTTGCGCGGGTCGACCTGGGCCGGGCGAGTCGCATCCATCTGAGGGATGATCGTCGACACGCCCATGGCCGCGTTGAAGAGCCCGAAGAGCGGAAACCCGGGAAGATCGACTTCGCCCGGTTCAATCCCATACCGCTGCTGGATCTCGCTGACCTGGTGCAGAAAATTCACATGCCGATACAACACGCCTTTCGGCGGACCCGTGCTCCCCGAAGTAAAAATAATCGCCGCTGGATCGGTCGCGTCGTTTGCCGCGGGACGAAAGTCGTCGCGGCCCTCATCCAGCAGATCTTTGAGAGTCGGACCGCCCCACAACCACCGCCGGCCAACCGTGACGTTCAGCCGGATCTTGGGGAAGCGGTGCCGCAACACCAGTCGTGCGACATGAGCCAGCGGGATGCCGACCATCGCCTCGGGTTCCGCCTCGCTCAAGCACTTCGCCAAGTTCTGGCGGCCCATTCCCGGGTCGATCAGGATGATCACCGCTCCTGTCTTGAACAACGCAAAGACCAGCGCGATGAACTCCCCGCTCGGCGGGACCAGCAACGCTACTCGCATCCCCGGCGTTACGCCGCGCTCGACCAGCGCCGAGGCAAGCCGGTTGGTCGTCCGTTCCAGCTCGGCAAACGTAAACGTGCGGTAGTCGCCGTCAGGTTGCGGCGCCGCCAGCGCCAGTGCGTCCGGATATCGCTCGGCCGAGGCGCAAATCGTCGCGCCGATGTTCGTCAGCGGCATGGAGTCCCAGTCGTCAGGAGGTGGTGAACGTCGTGCCCAGCAGCTTCAGAAACTCACGGACCACGGCCGGGTGAGCGGGCCAGGCAGGGCCCGAGACCAATGTCCCGTCGACGTGGACGTTGTCCACACCCGGAGCCGCCGCCACATACTCGCCACCGGCCGATGTCACGTCGTAGGCGACTGCCGGATACGCGCTACACGCTTGACCCTTCAACACTCCCGCACCCGCCAGCAGCTGGGCGCCGTGACAGACCGAAGCGATCGGTTTACCCGCTGCGGCGAAATGCCGCACCACGTCCAGTACCTGGGGGTCCATCCGCAGATATTCCGGCGCCCGTCCCCCGGGAACGAACAATCCGTCGTAGTCCGCCGGCCGGATCTCGGCGAAGGTCGCCGTCAGCCGAAAATTGTGGCCGCGCTTCTCGCTATACGTCTGGTCCCCCTCAAAATCGTGGATCGCCGTACTGACCGTCTGGCCAGCCGACTTCCCCGGGCAGACCGCGTCGACCCGGTGACCGACCATCTCCAGGGCCTGAAACGGCACCATCGCCTCGTAGTCCTCGACAAAATCCCCCACCAACATCAAGATTCGCTTCGCTCCCACCCCCGGTCCTCCACCTGGTTCGTGACTCACCGTCGCCTGCCGTACTAGTCGGCTCGATTTTCGTCTGGTAGTCTACTGGACTGGTTGAGATGGGGTCCACCGTCAAGGGGTTCGATTTCGATGGCCGGGTCGTCTGCAGTTACTCAAGGTCCAGAGGTCACTTCGATCACGTTCTGGCCGTCCGTGGCTTCCCAGCAGTTGCTTGGTATGCCCCTCGGACAGATGCTGGGCCAGCTCTACGAGATGCAGGTCGGGCCCTATATCTTCACGCTGGGCAATCTCTTCTGCCTGCTGACCATTCCTCTGGCTCTAGTTCTCTACTTCAAACGGGTGGGTCCGTTCGTGGGGACTCGTTACCGGCTGACCAACAAGCGGGTGGTGGTGGAGCGTGGTTTGACGAATCGGGAAGAGCGTTCGGTGAGCCTGGATCGGTTCGATTCGATCGAGATTGAGCAGCCGGCTGGCTATGCCTGGTATGACGCGGGCGATCTTGTCTTCCGATTGGGCAAGACCGAGACGTTTCGGCTGGCCGGCGTCTCGCGACCGGCCGCGTTCCGCGAAATTCTGGTCAAGGCTCACAAGTCGTTCGTGGGTGTGAAGCGGGCCCTAGAGCGTTCTCAGGTCGCCTGACGCGGGCGTTTCCAGACGCACCATCCAGTCGACAATCCGGCGAATTCCGTCGGCGGCCAACTCGGTGTGCATCGACGGTTCACGCTGATGGGACTGAGCGGCCTGTTCGGGGGCCAGCGGCAAGTGGATAAACGCCGATTGGGTGTGGTAGCCTTCCTGCTGGCACAGCCACTGGTTCCAGTAATAGACGGCGTTGCAGAGATAGGTTCCCGCGTGTGTTGATACGCGGGATGGGATCCCCTGACGGCCGAGCGCCGCGGCCCATGGTTGCAGGGGGAGCTGCGTCGCGAAGGCGGCCGGGCCGTCAGTAGCCAGTCGTTCGACCGTACCGGCCGCGTCGGCGGCAAAGGCGTTGATGGCAAACAGTTCCAGCGCCAAGCAGGTGCTGCCGGGAGCTTGGCCCAAATGGAGGGCAAAGTCGAATCCGGCGGCGAGGTCGGATTCCAGCAGCGACTGGGCGGCGCGGAGTTCCACGGGATACTTGCGAGTCACGACCGACACATCGCGCGGCAATTCGCGGGTCAGTGCGATCAGCGCCAACCAACTGGCGTTGGCCTCCCACGGGCCATAATTCCCAAACGCCGTGATAAGAATTCTTTTCATTGCCCGTCGCTCCGGTTGCATCCTCGATTGGCGAATATTGTAGCCAGCTCGGGGGCCATGGTGCGAGCGACGCGGTGGTGGAAGTGCGAATCTCAGCCAAGTAAACTAGGGGATTGATTCAAGGCAACCCTAGTGACGGAATCCACCGATGACACGACGAATCTTTTCGGTACTGGTTGGCCTGCTGGCCGTCATGGTGTTGGACACAGCTCAGGCGGATGATCTGTTCCCGGACAAGAAGCTGGAAGCCGTCGTCCGGCAGTACGTCTTTGCCAAACGCGACAACGCGGAACCACTGACCGAGGAAGACGTCCGCAATATCTCGACGATTGAAGGCAAGAACAAAGGGATCCGCGATCTGCGGGGCTTGGAAAAATGCCAGAGCCTGGCGCTGCTCGATCTGGAAGGGAACGACATCGCCGATCTCGATCCCATCGCCGGACTGGTGAATATTCAGTCGTTGACTCTCTCCAAGAATCGAATTGGCGACCTGACGCCGCTGGAAAAGCTGGTCAACGTCCAGCTGCTGGACCTGTCCCACAATCGAGTATCCGACCTGGAACCGCTCTCCGGCATGACCAACCTGCGGACGCTGTACCTGTCCCACAACCGCGTGCGGGACCTGACCAGTTTGAAATCCAGCCCCAAGCTATGGTCGTTGTACGTTGATCACAACCGGCTGGACAACATTGACACCCTGGCCGAATTGAAGTGGCTCTCGTCGCTCGACCTGCGATTCAACAACGTCGCCAATCTGCAGCCACTGGGCGGACTGACCGAACTGAAATACGTCTTCCTCGACAACAACAAGGTCGAAGACCTGAATGTGCTCGTCGAGATGGCTCGTCGCGATGCCGAAGGCGCTCAGCGTTTCGCCCCCTTCTGGCACATCTACGTCGCCAACAACCCGCTGACCGAAGCGGCCAAGGCCGAGCAGGTCAAGGCACTGCAGGATATCGGCGGCCGCGTCTCTCTGGAACCAACTCCCGAGTAAACGCCGAGGTCGCACCTACCTTTCGCCCTAAGTCAACTCACGCAGCTCACTTGAAGTAATCCGAGAGGTAGGTGCGACCTCCGGGTCCGGGCTCCTCTCCCCGCTGAGCACCATCTCCCTGGCCAATCACTTCAGCTGGCGGGGAGAGGTTCGGTGAGGGGCTCGAAATGCAGTGCGCGAAGAGTTGCCACCACATAGAGGACTCACCGCACCAACGCTGCGAAGTCTGGAGATCTCCTCACCGCCGCGGCGCGAATTTCCTCCTCACCCTGCCGACTCTCCCCCAACCCCGCCGCGGACGGCGCGCGCAAAAATTGCCACGCCACTCAGCGCGGCGGTGTCGTGGGCGAGGGTACGCCAAAGGAAACGAGTTTGCAGCGGCGACCTCCGGTCGTGCCAGCGCACGAGAGTTGTGTGTCAATCGGCTGGCTGCAGCGTCAGCTCGGACGTCAGCGCGCGACGAGTCCGGGTGGGTAACGATGGAGCCAGTCTCCGCACGACGCGGTCAGCTGTCAGCCGGTAGTCGGTCAGTTTGCCGCCGATGATCGAGACCACGCGCGGATGTCGCTCGTCGTCGACCGGTAGCCGCGTTTCACGCGATCGGCCAAAGGCTTTGCCACCACCGGGTAACACTCGTAACCCGGCCCAACTGTCGATCATTTCCGTCGACCGTGACGGGAAATAGTGACGATAGACGTCCAGCAGATAGTCGATCTCTTCCGGTAAGGGATGTACCGCTGAAGGATCGCCATGGTACGTGTGTTCGGTCGTACCCAGCAGCGTGTGACCCTTCCACGGCATCACAAAGACCGCTCGTCCGTCTTTCGGCACTTCCAAGTAATAACAACCCCGCTCGACAGCGCCTGGCAACTCGATATGTGCTCCCTGCACATTGTCGACCGGTTGCGGTGGCTGAGTAGGACTCAGACGAGCCAGAACCAGGTTGGCCCACGGCCCCGCCGCATTGACCAGTGTCTGGCTGCGCAGTCTCCGAATCCGCTGGTCGCCACAGTCGACTTGAGCTACCCAACGGTCACCGACCAGTTCGGCGGCGACGAGCGTGGCGGGACACATCAGCTGGGCGCCGAGGGAACAAGCCGATTGCAGCACGGCTCGCGTCAGACGACGATCGTCAGTCTGAGCATCCGGGTATTCGAACACTCGCCGCAAACCCATCGTGCTCAGGCCATCGAGCTCTCCCCATTCGCTCTGACGAATTGTCCGGTATCGCGTCGCTGCGGCACCGCCGGCCAGCACGGTATATGCCGTCAGCCCGCTGCGAATCCACCACGGGCTGCGCCGTGAATGTTCGTAGACCGGAATCAGGAACCCGACTCGATGGACCAGCTGAGGGGCCAATCGCAGCAACAACTCGCGTTCGGCCAGACACTCACGGACCAGCCGCCATGCCCCCTGCTCAAGATATCGCAGGCCGCCATGAATCAGTTTGCTCGAACGACTCGATGTGCCGCCGGCGATTTCCCGCTGTTCCAGCACGGTCACCGAGTACCCGGCAGCAGCCGCGGCCTGGGCAACTCCGACTCCGTGGATTCCACCGCCGATGACCAGCACATCTACGTCGTCGGCCCACGACATCAGCTCGGTTCCTTCGTACCGGTCCCCATCATCGCGCCAATGTCGTCAGTCTCCACCAGATCCGCCCCGCTCGACAAGTACCTCAGAGCCGTCGTCGGGTCATTGATGGTGTACACCACCCGTTTCCACGAACCGCTCCAGTCGAGCAGATCCTCGGGAGTCCAGTGCTGGTGGTCGCAGAACAGATACTCCAGATTCAGCTCGCTGAAACTCTCTCGCACTTGCCGGTCCGGCTCACGCAAAACCGCTCCCAGTCGGATCGAAGTGTGCCGACGGAAGAAGCTCAACGTCGTCAGCTCAAACGAAATCAACACTACCTGGTTGAGCACGCGTTCGAAGAAGTCGGCCAGCAGTTCGTGACACCGACGGTTCCCATGACGGGCCACTGACTCAGGCTTCAATTCCCAGAACCAAGTTGTTTCCGGTGATGCTCGCATCAGCTGAACCAACTGCGGCAGACGGGCCAGCGGTTGCGGGTCGAGCCGTTGCGGCACCGCGTGCGAACCGGTGACCTCGACGATCCCCGACTGGCCACTCAGCTCAAAGATCGTACCCGGCAGTCGACACAATCGCTCCAGATGGACGTCGTGAAACAACCAGCACTCGCCGTCATCCGAGATCTGCAAGTCGGTTTCAAACGCCAAGCCTCCAGCGGCCAGCGCGTGCTGGTAGCCGGCCAGACTGTTCTCGGCAAACCGGCTCGGCCAGCCGCGATGAGCGACTAGGCACGACGGCGAAAGACCCGCCTGTTGTCGGGGGCTGTTAGCCACTGCGTCGGTATCCCACGAGTGGGCTGTGCCGCTTGGCGACGTCTCCAAGTCGGATCAGCCCGTACTCTCTAATATCGTCAATCAGACCGGTTGCTATCGAGCGGATTCTCGGGCCAAGCGTGTTTCGGGTACCGCCGGCGCAGCTCCTTGCGGACGACCGGATAGGTGTTCGCCCAGAAGCTGGCCAGGTCATCCGTGATCTGCTGCACCCGCATGTTCGGACCCAGTAGATGGACCAGCATTCGCACGCGGCCACGAGCCAAAGTCGGTGTGGACTTTAATCCAAATAGATCCTGGATGCGAGCTGCCAGGATGGGCGGCTTACCCAGTTCGTACTCCAAAGCCACCGATCGCCCCTCGGGGAGCCCAATCCGTTCGGGTGCTTCGCGCTGCAATGCCGACTGCTGGTCGGATGTCAGCCCATTCATCAACCGACTCTTCCAGTCGGCCGACCGCAATTCGGCAAACGACCGGCAACCTGCAGCCAGTTGGGGGAGCAACTCCCGAATCTGCGGCTCGTCCCATGCCGGTAGCTGCAGCTCGGGCACCACCGCGCCCAACCACTGGACGCGGCGGATCAACTTCAACGTCGACTCATCGTCTGGAAGCACTTGATCGAGACAACGCCCCGCTTCGTCGCTGAGTAGCCTGGCCGCCTGATCCCAATCGCTGATCGCCACGGGAGTTTCGGCCAGCATCAGATCCCGGTAGTACGTGCGGCGGCGAGCCATCACTTGCTTCTGACTGGGGTGAAAGAACAGCTCTTCCTGTTCCTGCACCAAGTCATTCGGAATCCACTCCGGATGCACCGGAGCGGCCATGGTGACGCGCGCGTCGGGGACTTCGTTGTGAACTTCCACACAAACAAACATCGGTGCGTCACGCTCAGAAAGCTCGCCTTCCAGCCGCACGCCACGCCCGCCCACCATCAATCCGCGTGGTCGACCCCGTTCACGTCTCACAGCCAGCCGATCCGCAAACGCCGTGAACACCGCGCGGTACAGTCCCTGGTCACGATCTTCGTCGGTATCGCCCACTGACCCAGGGGCGTCCAGCAACCCCGAGTCGCGGGACTTGCCCAGTGTGTCAGAGGCCGAACGTGCTAAGTGGTCGGCGACACGCAGCACGTTCTCCGCACCCGCCGCGTGAATTTGAGTCGCACCATCGAGTTGTCCGCGAGCGAAGTCTTCCAGCACGGCCACGCGATCGGCCACGTCCGTCAGACTTCGCTGCCGGTCGCCGCGCTGACCCCGCGGACCGCCAGTGCTGCTACGGCCCAGACGCGGTGGCGGCGAGTTGCTCCGGGCGCGCAAAGGGTCGCGTTCGGACAGCATCGCGGCCAGCAAGGCGGCGCGATCGAGCACACCCAGCTCGTGGCCAGCAATCAGCAATCGGGCCAGACGCGGTTCTACCGGCAGACGACTCATCTGACGACCCAGCCGAGTGACGTCGCCTTGATGGACGGCTTGCAACATCGTCAACGTCTGCAGGGCCTGATCCAAGGCCGCTGGCGTCGGATGAGTGACCCAGGGGAAGGCCGTCAAATCGCGCTCGCCCCAGTTCAGCAGTCGCAGTACCGGTCCCGACAGATCGCATCGCAGCACTTCCGGCAACCGAAACGGCTCACGGCCGGCCTGCAGACTTTCTGGCCACAACCGCAAGCAAACCCCCGGGCCGGTCCGTCCCGCGCGTCCAGCCCGCTGATCGGCCTCGGCTCGTGAGATCTCACTCGTTTCGAGTTTCGTCAGGCCGACGAAATGGTTCATCATGGGGATCTTGGCCAGACCCGAATCGATCACCGCGTCGACGCCGTCGATCGTGATCGACGTCTCAGCGATGTTCGTCGCCAGAATGATCTTGCGACGCTCGCTCGGCTCCAGCACCGCATCCTGCTCGTCGCCCGGCATGTCCCCGAACAGTTTGTGGAGCGAAAACGAACGAGCGAACGGTAGTTGCTGAATGGCTTGATGCGTGCGATGAATTTCAGGCGCACCAGGCAGGAAGATCAGCGTATGGCCGGTGCCCGCTTTGACAACGCGTTCCAGATGGCGACAGACTCGAGCTTCGATAGGCTCCTGCTCGAAGTGCCGGACGTACGAAACTTCGACCGGGAACTGCCGTCCAGGGCAGTCGACCCAGCTGCACGGATCGAGATGTTCAATCAGCCGCTGGTGGTCCAGCGTGGCCGACATGATCACAATTCGCAACTCAGGACGGAGCGTCTCCTGCACGCGCAGCAGCATCCCCAGTAGCAGGTCGCCATCAATATTGCGTTCGTGGAACTCGTCCAGGATCACACAACCGACCCGTTCCAGACCCGCATCGTGCTGCAGTCGCTGCAACAGTATCCCCTCGGTCATCACGACGATCCGGGTTTGAGCCGACGTCTTGTTGTCGAATCGCACCTGGTAACCGACAGTTGTTCCGAGTGGTTCGTCGCGCAGCTGAGCGATACGGCGAGCCGTCGAGCGGGCAGCCAGACGCCGCGGCTGGACCAGCCACACTTCTTCGCCCGCGGGGACCACGTGGTCGAGCAGGTAGTTCGGGACGAGCGTCGTCTTGCCGGCACCCGGCGCCGCGCACAGCACTAACCGGGCGCCGGCCGACAGTCCGGCCGCCACGTCGTTCAGCACCTGCTGGATGGGAAGATTCAGACTCGAATCGAGATAGTTCATTCCCGCGGGGGAGTTCCTGGCCAAAGGGCTGCAAAACAGTAAGTTATCGACATCACGATGGATGCGGAACCTGCGTATCGATCACCGTGCCGGTCGATCCGATCGGGTTGGGCGGCAGGGTCGAAAAACGACAACGGCCAAGCCGCGCGGTTGCGGGGCCTGGCCGTCATCAATTCTCAAACTGCCCGTCGAAGGGCGGCCGAAGCACTAGACCAGATACTCGCGGTCGGTCACGATGCCGGGCATCGGAACCGGATAAGTACCGTCCTTGTTCAACTGCACCGGCGCCGGCGAATCCATGGTCAGCTCGCCGACCATCGGAGCCAGCTCGTGGGTGTGATTGAGCATCTCGTCGTAGGTCACGACTTGGCCGGTATGAGCGGCCATGCGACCCATCGAGGTCACCAGACTGGCCTCGACGCCCCGCTTCACCTCGTTGTAAGGCTTGTCGGTCCGAATGGCCTCGATCAGGTGATCCCATTCCAGCTGGTACGGGTTCCGCTCCGGTTGCGGGAACGCCCACACCAGGTCGCTCTTCACAAAGTTCTGACCCTTGTAGATCCGCGACTTGGCCGGAGTGTGCGACGAGGTCGAGATGATCGCCGAGCCCTTGCTGCCGTGAGCGTAGCTGGCAAACTCCTGGAAGCAGCCCGGAATGCACCGGCCTTCCAGATACAGCTTCGAACCGTCAGCGAACGTGTACTCGGTCGAGTACGAGTCGAAATTCTGGTCGACATAGTTGCCGCGGTAGTGGCGTCCGCCACATGCTTTGGCCTGAACTGGCCAAGCATTCTTCATCCAGCAGCATTCGTCGATGTTGTGGATCAGGAAGTCGCTGAACGCGCCACCGCTGGCCCACAGAAACGCATGGAAGTTCCGGATCTGGTACAGCAGTTCGCTATTCGGCCCCGTGTTCCGCTCAGCAAACGCGCTGCCCGTCGGACCGGCCATGCGGTAAGCCCGCAGCATGACCAGGTCGCCAATCTCGCCGTTCTGGATGCGATCGAACAGCTCACGGCGAGCATCGCAGTGACGGCACATCAGACCGACGCCGACCTTCAGGTTCTTCTGAATCGCCTTCTCGGCCAGCTCCAGCATCTTCCGAGAAGTCGGGCCGTCGACGGTTACCGGCTTCTCCATGAAAACGTTCAAGCCCTTCTCGATCGCGTAGCTGAACATCGGCCAGCGGAACGCGGGGGGCGTCGTCAGAATCACCACATCGCCAGGACGCAGGCAGTCCATCGCCTTCTTGTAGCCGTCGAAGCCGATGAAACGGCGATCTTCGGGGCAATCGAGCTGGGATTCGCGCTGAGCTTTCAGCGATTGAAAGCTGCTGTTCAGCCGATCGTTGAAGACGTCGGCCATCGCCACCAGCTTGATCGGACCGCTGGTCGTCGACAGAGCGTTCTCGGCGGCTCCCGTACCGCGACCGCCACAGCCGACCAGCGCGACCTGAATCGTGTTGTCTTCGCCCGCGTGAACCTTCGGCACGGCCGTCGACATCAACGCCGCAGCAGCTGCGATACCGCCCGAGGTCTTGATCACGTCGCGACGCGACAGTCTATCGGCTCCACCAACTGAGCCTAGATCGATCTTGGAATTTGCAGGTTGCACCGTATTCCCTCCTAACCGCGAAAGAGTGGTCTGACACCCAGCTCTGAATCCCTCGAATGTAGCCGACCGGGACCCCGGAAAGCCACTTGCCGCCGGCCCTGTGACCGAATTTTTGGCAAAATTCCCTCCCCCGGGCCGTCCCCTTGCCCTCGTCGGCTCGGACCAGCTGTCCGCCCCTCGCTACGGCCGCCGAACGAGTAGTCGCCAGTCTGTATGGCAGCCGGTCTGCCTATTTGTCGAGCGGCGTGACGTACGCCCCGGTGATGCCTCCGTCGACGACCAGTTGGTTGCCCGTCATGTACGACGAGTCGTCGCTGGCCAGAAATAGAGCCGCTCGAGCCATTTCGGCTGCCAACCCGAACCGGCCCATCGGGATGTGGACCAGTCGCCGAGCCTTCTTCTCGTCGGTGTTCAGAAAACTCATCAACAACTCCGTCCTCAACGGACCGGGACAGAGCGAGTTCACACGGATGTTCTCCCGCGCGTGGATCACCGCCAGCTCGCGGCTCAGCGCCAACACGCCACCCTTGCTGGCCGTATAAGCCACTTGAGGAGTCGCGGCTCCCATCAATGCCACAAACGACGCCGTGTTGATGATCGACCCGCCCCCAGCTCGTCGCAACGCCGGAATGCCGTACTTGCAGCCGAGAAACACTCCCTTCAGGTTCACCGCCATCGTCACGTCCCACGTCTCTTCCGACGTCGATACGGCGTCATCGTCGCCGCTGAGCATGATCCCCGCGTTGTTGAACATGATGTTCAGTTTGCCAAAAGACTTCTCCGCCGCCTCGACCATCGCTTGGCAATCGGTCCCTTTCGACACGTCGGCGCGCACGAATTCAGCTTGCCCGCCTCCTTGTCGTACCAGCTGTACCGTTTCCTTGCCCCCCGCTTCGTTCAGGTCGACTACCACCACGGCTGCTCCCTCCTGGGAAAACAGCAGAGCTGTCTCGCGGCCAATTCCGCTGGACGCCCCGGTGATCAACGCCACGCGATCTTTCAGTTTCATGATTTGCTTTCTGTTTCTGCGGCCTGCTGAACCAACGAATTGAACAGTCGCTGCTGGATCGGATCCCGATCGGCCGACATTTCCGGATGCCACTGCACACATACCAGCCACGGATGCTGCCGGTGCTCAGCCGCTTCAATCACTTCGTCCTCGGCCCACGCGACGGCCCGCAGCGGCTCGGCCACGCGACGCAACGCCTGATGATGCCATGACACAATCGGACACTCATCGACTCCCACAGCTTGTCGCAGCTTCGAATCGCCCGAGATCCGTACGGCATGTTCGGCGGGAGCTCGAGGAGGTGCCCGGTGAGCGATCGTGTCGCCGTATTCGTCCGGTACGTGCTCAACCAGCGAACCACCCAAGGCCACGTTCATCACCTGCATCCCGCGACAGATCGCCAGCGTCGGCAACGATCGCTCCGCCAGACGAGCGGCCAAAGCCAGCTCCAGCGCATCGCGGTCCGAGTCGATCATGTAGATCGTCTCGTGGTGGCGGCCTCCGTAATGAGCCGGATCGATGTCACCGCCCCCCGTCAGAACGAAACCGTCGAGCCTGTCCAGGAGCTCGTCGAGCTGCTGTTCGCCGGGTGTGCAGAGCACGGGGACGCCGCCCGCCCGACGAATCGCTTCGATGTAGTTGCGCGGCAGCCGGAATCCGCTGCCGTCGTCCTGAGTGTAAGTCGTGACCCCAATCAACGCGGGCTTGGTCTTCACGTCAGATTCTCTCGAAATACCGGCGCCGCTCCCAGTCTGTCACCGCCCGGTCATACGCATGCTGCTCGGTGCGGAAAAAGTGAGCGTAATGCTGGACTACGTCCGCGCCGAAGGCTTCAGCTGTGAACCGGCTCGATGCGAACAGTTCCGTCGCTTCCCGCAAGGACATCGGTACGCTGGGAACCAGGTGAGCCTGGTAGACGTCCCCTTCATGCATGGCAGGGGGCTCGAGACGCTGCTCGATCCCGGCCAGCCCCGCGGCCAACGCTGCGGCATACGTCAGATAAGGATTGCAGTCGGCTCCGGGGATCCGGCACTCGATCCGCAAACTGGGCCCGTGGCCGACTACGCGGAAACCGGCCGTCCGGTTGTCGCGGCACCAGCCGATCCGAGTTGGTGCCCAAGACCCGGCCTGATACCGCTTGTACGAATTGATCGTCGGTGCGTAACACACCATCACGTCGGGGACATACTTCATCCAGCCCGCCAGAAAATGCCGGAACGTGTCCGAACTGTGAATCGATCCGCAGGCCGAGTCACCGACGAACGCGTTCTGCCCGTCACGCCACAAGCTGCAGTGGACATGGCAGCTCGAGCCCGCTCGATCGTGCGCATACTTGGCCATGAACGTCACGCTCACGCCTTGCTGGTCGGCCACTTCCTTCAAACACTGCTTGTAGATCGCATGGTTATCCGCCATCCGCAGGACTTCGTCGTAGCGGACGTTCAACTCGTGCTGGCCCAGCCCCCATTCACCCTTGGTGCATTCGACGGCCACCCCAGATTGCTGCAGGTGACGACGTACAACGGCGTGATAGTCTTCGGTCCGCGTCCCCTGCAGGATGTGATAGTCTTCCAGGTACCAGCCGGCCGGCTGCAGAGACTGAGGGCCATGGCCCAGTTCCGACGCGTCACGATATGAATCGCGGAACAGGTAGTACTCCAGCTCGGAACCGGCCATCACCGTGTATCCGGCAGCTTTGGCCCGTTCAATCTGCAGTCTCAGCAGCGACCGAGGAGCCAGCGGCACCAGCTGGTCAGTCTCTTCGTCGACCACGTCACACATCACAATGGCCGTCTTGTCGAGCCAGCTCGCCACTCGCAGTGTCTGCAGGTCGGGCCGCATGTGGAAATCGCCGTAGCCCTTCACCCAGTTGGCGTACTCGTAGCCGGGTACCGGTTCCATCTCCATGTCCACCGTCAGCAGGTAATTGCACGCGTGCGTCCCCTGCTTGGCCACATGCTTCAGAAAAAAATCGGCTTCATAGCGTTTCCCCACCAGACGTCCGTACAGATCGGTCAGCCCCACGACGACCGTCTCCAGGCTCCCCTCCTGCACGTACCGCTCGAATTCATTGAGCGTCAGAAAACCACTCGGTTGTCGCATGGTCGCGTCTTGTTCCCCACTCACTTGCTGATCGGCGGATCATGCTCGATTTCACGTTCCGCTCGCTCCAGAATCGCATTCTCTTCTTCCGGGGCCGAAGCCACCAGATGGTACCGGCTGTAGCCGAGAAAATAAAGGATCCCGACCCCCGTCACGCCCGCCACTCCGTACATCGCCGGTCGGAACTCGGGGACCCCGAAAGTCGCCAACAGTGCCAGTCCGGCCAGAATCGTCCCCACCACCGCCCCCGGGATCCCCAACGGGCTCCGGTAAGGCCGCGGCAGGTCGGGACGAGTGATCCTCAGCCGGATGTAGCTGACCAGAACCAGAATGTACGACAGAACGGCCCCGAAGACGGCCATGTTCAACAGCCCCACCCCCACCTGACTCGTCTCGCCAAAACTGCGAATGGCAAAAGTACAGGCCAAACCGATTACCGCCCCCACCACCAGTGCTGCCGCTGGCGTGTGGTAACTCGATGTCATCGATACCCATCGCGGAATGTAACCGGCTCGCGATAGCGCGAAGAGCACTCGGCCATAGGCGTAAATCGTCGTGTGGAAGCTGGCAATCAACCCAGTTAACGCCAACGCCACCAGCAATCTGCTCGCCGTACCCACTCCCCACATCGCTTCAAACCCGTCACCCAACGGCGCCGACGACTTGCCCATCGCACCCGCACCAGCTCCCACGCCACTGTTGAGCACCAGCGTCAGAATCGACAGAACCAAAAGAGTCACAATCCCCAGGATCAACGCTCGAGGGAGATCTCGAACCGCGTCGTGAGATTCCTCAGCGGCCAGCGGCAACTGCTCGATCGCCAGATAAAACCACATCGCCGACGGCAGCGCCAACAGGACCCCCGTCCACCCCCTCGGCAACCATCCCGTCTTCGCTCCCTCAGCATCCAAAAACAGCTTCGACCATTCAAACTGTCCACTTGTGATGGCACTGACATAAAAACAGATCAGCACTCCGACGGCGACCAGAGTGATCGCCAGCCCCAATCGCAATGTCAGCGAAACACCGACAATGTTGATCCCGACAAACAGCCCGTAACAGGCAATCCACCACCACGCCGCATCGACGGCCGGAAATAGCTTCGACATGTAACCGCCAATGAAATAGACGATCACCGCCGGTGTCAGAATGTACTCGATCGCGTCAGTCAGCCCGCAGACAAAACCGCCCAACGGCCCCAACGCATTGCGAGTGAAAGAAAAGAAGCCGCCAGCGTGAGGCAATGCCGCCGACAACTCGGCAATCGAAAAGACCAGGCAGACGTACATCGCCGACATCAGAATCGTGGCCAGCGCCAGCCCGCCGAAACCGCCGGCCGCCAAGCCATAGTTCCAGCCGCCGAAGTCGCCAGAAATCACCGCCCCCACTCCGAGGGCCCACAGCAGAATCCAACCCGCCGTTTTCCGCAATGTCCGCCGCTGGTGATAGTCCCCTTGCACTGACTCGTATCGCACCATTCCCGGCGGGCCATCCACCATCGACCTCATCCCCCTCACGCCCCTGCCAACATCTCAAATCCCGCCCGCAGAGCAGCGTATCGCAACCCGCCGTCCCATGCTAGGCTATCTCCCCGTTCGGCAGCCCGATCCCGGCATCCCTGCCGCCGACTGTTCGTGACTCTCGCTTCGACGCACGGAGTTTCCAGCATGACACGCACGATGTTCACTTCGTCAGCTCTGGGGATCGCCATCGCCGCCGTCGCCTGCGCCGCGGCGATGGTCGTCGGGAACGGCCGCACCGGACTGGCCGAAGAAACCGTTGGGCCGGAACGCCCAGCCGCTCGGCTCGATGGCACCGGTCCCGGTTGGGTCTCGCTGACCCCCGGCGATTTCGTCAACGTCAACTGCCAGGACGATACCTGGACCTGGAACGACAACGGCGTCGTCTGCACCGGACAGCCCGTCGGCGTCATCCGCTCCAAAGATGAAATCGAGAATGTTGAACTGAGTCTCGAGTGGCGACATCGCTCGTCCGGCGGTAACTCCGGCGTGTTCCTGTGGGTTCCCGCCGAGTCACTGGCCAAGCTCAAGCCCGGACAGCTCCCCCACGGTATCGAAGTGCAAGTTCTCGACCACGGCTATACCGAACAGTACCGTCGCGACACCGGCAAAGAGCCCGATTGGTTCACCACCGATGGCGATGTGTTTCCCGTGGGCGTCTCCGACATGAAGCCGTTTCCGCCCGTAGCTCCCGACGGAAAGCGGAGCTTCCCGACTCAGAAACGAAGCCGAGGCGTTGATCAATGGAACCACTACTACATTCGCGCCATCAACGGCGAAGTCCGTCTGTGGGTGAACGGTGAAGAAGTATCAGGTGGGACCGAATGCAAACCGGCTCGTGGTTACCTGTGCCTGGAATCCGAAGGGGCACCGGTTGAGTTCCGGAACCTGCGCATCCGCAAACTGCCGTGACCCGCGACACTACACCATTCTTAGCCCCATTTCGCTGCCATGCGTGACATTCGAGTCGCCACTGTGCAGTTTGAACACCGCGATGGTGACAAGCCATTCAACCTCGCGCGCATCGAGGCACTGACCGCGCAAGCCGCCTCGCAAGGGGCCGAAGTCGTCTGTTTCCATGAATGCTCCGTCACCGGCTACACCTTCCTGCAGTACCTGAACCACGATCAGCTGTTGCAACTGGCTGAGCCTGTCCCCGCAGGACCGGCCGTCGCTCGGTTGATCGAGATCGCCCGAGCCCATCGCGTCGCGGTGATGGCCGGACTGGTCGAGGTCGACGGTGATCAACTTCACAACACCTATGTCGCCGTCACCGCTGATGGAATGCTGGCCCGTCACCGCAAGCTTCATCCCTTCGTTCACCCCAGTCTCGTTCCCGGCTCGGAATACACCCTGTTCGACTACGCCGACGTTCGCTGGGGACTACTCACCTGCTACGACAACAATCTGCCCGAAAACGTCCGAGCCACCACGCTGCTCGGGGCCGAAGTGATCGTGATGCCGCACGTCACCGGATGTCTGCCGTCGGTGATGCCCGGTCGAGGAACGGTCGATCCCCAGCTCTGGCACCAGCGCCATGCCGATCCCGTCCGACTGCGACTGGAGTTCCGCGGCCCCAAAGGCCTCGGCTGGCTCATGAAATGGCTTCCGGCCCGTGCCTGGGAGAATGGCGTTTACGCCGTCTTTGCCAACCCCATCGGACTCGACGGCGGTACGGTCAAACCGGGCTTGGCTCGAATCGTCGACCCGCACGGCGACGTCCTGACCGAATCGCATGCCCTCGATGACGACGTCGTCGTCGGACTGCTGACTCGCCACACTTACGAACAGGCTTCAGGCCGACGGTACTTGGCCGCCCGCAGGCCCGAACTCTATCAGCCCCTCACTCAGCCTCATCCGCCAGGACACACGCCCACCACTCACCCTGGTTGGCAAGTCGGCGGTTCGGCGATCGGCTGAACACTTCGCGACCGACCCACTACACCCCCTCGGCCACACCACCATCTCTCCTGCCTCGCCCACTTCCGCGGCCTCCGCAGCTTCCGTGGACAAGAAATCTCCTTCCGCGGCCTCCGCAGCTTCCGCGGTCAAGAACTCTCCTTCCGTGGCCTCCGCAGCTTCCGTGGTTCAAAATTCCCCTCCGCGGTTCACTCCAGCGATTCGCCCGGCGCGCTCCGATCGACGGCCAGATGATATTGATCGAGCTTCTTGCGGACCGTGGTGCGGTGCAGGCCCAGTCGGCGAGCAGCAGCGGCGTACTGTCCACCGAAGTGCGTCATCACGGCGGAGAGCATCGGCGGTTCGGTGATCGACAGGAACTCTTCATAGAGATGTCCGTCACTTTCATCGGAAGCAGGATCGTCACGCAGTCGTCGTTCCACCCACGCGGTGATCTGTTGTCCCAGATTCGCGGTTTCCGCAGATTGAGGAGCCGAGCCAGCACCCACCAATGCCGGTTCGGCCTGAGCTGGGAGATGATCGGGTTCTATCAGGCCATGACGGGCGAAAATGGCTGCGTGCTCAATCGCGTTTCGCAGCTCCCGCACATTGCCGTACCAGGGGCGACGACTTAGCTCGGCGATCGCCGCGGCCGACAGGCTAGGCATGGCGCGACCCGATGTCGCCGTCGATTGACGCAGCAGATGCTCGACCAGCACCGGAATATCCTCGGGCCGATGACGCAGAGCGGGCATCTCGATCCGAAACGCCGCCAGCCGAAAATACAGATCGTGCCGGAACTTCCCCTCCCGCACGCAGCTGTTCAAGTCCTGATGAGTGGCTGTGATCAGCCGAAAGTTCGTCGGCACTCCTTGCACGCCGCCGACCGGCACCACGATGCCGTCTTCCAGCACTCGCAATAACTTGACCTGCGTCTGCAGCGGGATATCGGCGACTTCGTCCAGGAACAACGTGCCGCCACTCGCTCGCACCAGCAATCCGGTATGGTCGGTCGCCGCTCCGGTGAACGCTCCCCGGACATGGCCAAACAATTCACTTTCGACCAGCGAAGGATTGAGTGCCGCAATATTCACGGCGACCAGCGGCCCGCGACCTCGCTCGCTGTACCGGTGAATGGCACGTGCGGCAAGTTCCTTTCCGGTGCCGCTTTCACCCGTCAGCAACACGCACGCGTCCGCAGACGCAGCCAGCGCGATCCGATGGAACACCGTGCGCATCGCATTGGAGACGCCCACCAGCTCCGTCTCCGTTGCCACGTCGGACGTCGGCACAGCAGCTGACTCGCGCGGTCGCAGTGCCCGCTCCAGCGAACGCTGGACTTGAGCCAGATCGAACGGCTTGAGCACATAGTCAAACGCCCCGTTCCGAACGGCCTCGACCGCTGTCTGCAAGTCGCCATAAGCGGTGATCACGATCACGGGCACCGCACCCCATTTGGCACGCAGCTTTTCGATCGCTTGCAACCCGCTCATGCCAGGCAACCGAACGTCAAGCACAATCACATCGGGGGCTTCCGCATCGGGTATCTGCAGCGCCTGTTCAGCCGACGATACGGCCGAAACGCTGTGTCCAGTCCGTTCGCCTAACTGACTCAAGCCCCAGCAGATGCTCGGCTCATCGTCCACGATCAACCATTTCGACATGCCCCATCTCCCGAAACCGGCAACATGATGCGGAATTCCGTCCGACCGTCGCGGCGCCACATTTCAATCCGACCACCATGAGCTTGGGCGATTCGGGACGCTGAGGCCAGCCCTAATCCAGTACCATCCGTCTTGTTGCTGGCAAATTCCTGAAACAGCTTCCCCTCCATTTCGGCCGTAGGTCCAGGCCCAGTGTCAAAAACACTGATCCGCACCCAGCCCCCCTCCGCCCTTTGCAGCTCGACTGACACCACTGGCCCTGCAGCAGAACTGCTGATCACTGAACTGCTGGCGACAGAACTCCCGTCGGACGTCGCTTCGTCAACTGAAGAAGCTCCCAGGCCGGCTGGTGGTCTCGACAGATCCCGGCCTTCGCCGAGCGACGCTGTGGCTTCGATGGCGTTCAGCAGCAGTGTCACCAACACCTCGTGCAGCGCTTGGGGATCCGCATCGACCCAATACGGTTCGGGTGCCGACGGTGACTCGAGGAGTACGCCCAGATGCTGAGCAAAGGGACGCACCAGCGGTACGGTGTCAGAGACCAGTCGGCCCAGGTCAATTCGTTCACGACGCACCTCTGAGGGCTGGCCCAACGCCAGAAACCGTCGCAGATACGTCTCCATCATCGACAACTGTTGCAGAGCGACTCGCATGCTTTCGTCATCTGCCGACCGGCAATCGGCTCGATGCAGGTCAAGCGCCAGTCGGCACCCCGTGGCACTGTTGCGCAAGTGATGAGCGATGCCGCCGCCCAGTTGGCCTAGCGTCTTGTACCGCTCGCTCAGCCGCACTTCCTGTTCATACCGGGACAGAGTCTGAGCGGTCCGATTGACTGCCTGACTTAATTCGCGAACTTCGTCATCGCGCAGAGGTAGCGGCAATGGAGCGAAATCCCCTTGCGCCAGGTGGTCGATCTGCAACTGAAGTTTCTGCAGCGGCTGAGTGACGCGCGCACTGATCATCAACGCAGCACCAATGGCCAATATCAGCGTTCCGGCACCGACCAGCAGCGGAGGGTAGAGTACCTCCCACCAGCCGGGGACGTAGAAATCGACTGGACAGAGCACCCACAGCGTCGACTTGACCGCGTCGGGGCCGATCCGAGCCAGATTGTCTGACAACAGATAATAATCACGCCCGCCGACCGTTACCGCACGTCGCGTTCTGGCAGGTACGTCGGCCAGTGGCTGATTGCCCAACAGATCGCTCAAACTCTCTCGTGACAGACTGCTCGCAACGGGTTGTTGGTTATTGTCAAACCGCACGAGTTGCGTTTCGGTCAGCTCGGCTACCTGACTGAGCACGGCGTCGCTGAGTGGGAACGATGAGTGGGACAGGGTGTCGACGACATTGTCCAACTGTCGCCACATGCGCTCGCCAGCGTGCATCCTCGACAGTCGAGCGTGGAAGAGACTGACCGCCACCAGCGTCACCATCATGATCGCTACCATGGGAGCCAGTATCTGATTTCTTAGTGGCCAACGCACGTCGACCTGCTCCAGGAGTTACTCAATACACCAAAGCGCCTGGTCAGTGCGAAGGATTACGTTCCCTCCCGAAATCACAACACTGGAATTAGTCGGTTCGTCGAGCGAGTTGCGGGAAATCAGCTCGAACTTCTCCGGATCGGCCCGAAACACAAACGTGTCGCCCGACTGATTCATCCAGTAGACCAGGCGGTCGGCAGTCAACGTGGCACTGGACCAGGTACCGCCTTTGCCACCGCTGGCCGAAAGCCGTTCCTCCCACAACGTCTTCCCCGTCGCCATCTCCAGGCAACTGGCCTTGCCATTCATGTCGCACAGGTAGGCATGACCGTCCACCGCCACACCCGTCCCCAGCCAGCTCCCGTCACGCGGTTTGTGCCACAGGCGGTGAGTGCCGGTGACGTCGCCCGAACCGTCTGAGCGGACCGCCAGGCTCGCACCAAAGTATCCCCCCAGCGCCAGCAGCAGTTTGCCGTCGCTGATCGGCGACGCATACGCCAGCGGCGCGTAACCGCCGCAGACCCAGACAATTTTGCCCGTCGCCGGATCATAAGCTGTGACCCGCCGAGGATGGATCACGATCAGCAAGTCGCGCTGTCCGTCTGAGTAGATTGTGGGAGTTCCCCAGGAGCCGCGCAGCAGTTCACGCCGCGGCTTGTCCGACTTGGCGTCACTCGCATTGCCGTCGTTCTCGGTACCACTCAGTGCCAACTCTTCGTCAGTTGACAGGGATGCTACGCTCCAGACCGTCTCGCCGGTCTTCTTGTCGACGGCGATCAGCTGTTCGTTATCGCCCGGACCAAAATTCAGGATGCACAGATTGCCGTGCAGGATTGGCGAAGTGCCGTAGCCCCACATGTGCGCCTGGGGACCGAGGTCGCGGTCCCACAGCTTCTTGCCGCTCGAATCGTAACAATGCAGGCCGGCCGAGCCGAACCATACAATCACACGTTCGCCGTCAGTCGCAGGCGAGGCCGAACAATACGGATTGGTCTCATGCGTCGACTCTTCGCCCTCGTGCGGCACTCCCTGGCTCCACAGTAAATTGCCGTCCCGACGGTCGTAACATCGTAGCTGGCGGGTTTTAGCTGAGGTGTCGGGTTGAGTCAGATAGATGTGCTGATCCCAGACGACCGGCGTGGAATTCCCCCGTTCCTCGAGCGGCACGCGCCAGCGCACGTGATCTTCCTTGCCCCACGCCGTCGGCACTTGGGATTCGGCCGTGACGCCATTACCGGCCGGACCTCGCCATTGCGGCCAGTTGTCAGCACTCGATTGATCAGCCGTCCACGACAGCAGGGCGGCCGTCAGGCTCAACAACATCGCGCCAGATCTTGTCGACAGTCGTCTCATGTTCGGGATCTCCGCAGCGGGAAGACTCGTTTGGCTATTCAATCATCTTTATCGATCAGCAGGAGACACTCTTCGTGCGAGCTTCATCGTTGGCCGGCGACGGACTTGCTAATCAACTCAGGCCGCTCAGTCAATAACTTCACTTCCTCAGCCGTCAACGCGCGGTCGAATGCCGTCAGTTCGTCCATGCCGCCCGTGTAGTAGATTCCCAACATGAGCACAGTTTTGGCCGTGTCCCAGGTGAACTGCTGACGGCCCTTCAACGGCCCGTGGGATTGGCCATTCAGATACAGCTCGGCTTCGCCCGGCTGGTCGTCTCGCCGATTGAAGTCACGCCAGGTAAGTACGACGTGAGTCCAGTGGTCAGCGGTGAACGGAGGATCGGCCACGTCGATCATCGGCCGGTCCTTGGCGGCGATCGACTCCCAGTCCTTTTGAGTCGGATTCCAGAAGGCCAGGTCCGAGAAGACGCCGAGCCGGAAGTGGCGCGGCGAATCGTCCTTGGTGAAGTCGACGAACAACGCTGAGTTGTTCCAGTCCTTGTCGGTCAGTTGCAGCGGATCGACGTAGCCAGGAGCCAGATCGTGATCGGGATTCAGACGCATCCACATCGAAATTGAGCCGCTCCAGTTTTCCGGGCGATATGCAATATTGTCCCCCGCTCGAAAGAAGACGACTGCTTCCGAGCGGCGGTGGAACTTCAGGTATCCGCCGACTCGACCGCCGCTTTCTACCGACGTGGCTCCGTCGGGCGGTAATCCCTCGGCCACAACTTTGCGGCTGAGATCGGTGCCGTGATAGATGCGCCGGTCGCCCTGGCCGACGTCGGCGTCGGGGCTGGAGTCGAACGAAGCATGAAAGGTCACCGACTGCTGAATGGCCGTGCCGGGCTCCGCACCGTTAACCTGACCGCTAACCGCGCTGATCGCTACGGTCAACACGCTGACGTACGTCGTAAAGAACTTCGGTAGCCGACCAGCCGCCTTCGATCGAAAGTAGACGCTCATGAGTCGTTGGTTTCCTGATAGGGAGTCCGCTCGTCCGCCTCGCAGCCGCGCGGGGGGCTGTCGGTGGACTAATCGACGTAATCGATAAACTCGGCGCATTAGAACGGATGGATTGGAAATTACAAGACGAAGGTTCCGACGGTCGATGCGTCTGAGGAAGCCAATCCGACGGCGAAAAGTTTGCTTTTCACACCGCATGGAATAGGCTTTCAACACCGTCCCTCTTCGGCAACTCCCAACGCCCCGCCAGGTCGCTGTGCGTTGTGCCGATTGTCCACTGAATCGGAGTGTCAGGTGGCGATTCCATCGTTCAAGACCCGAGTGCTGCTGGTTGCACCTGAATGCAGCCCCAATCGCCTCGGCGTCGCCGCCGACGCTTTTTTTCTCTCCAGCCATCTGGCCGAACGCGAAGAACTCTCTCTGACCGTCGTGACCGACGCCCGGAACCGAAAGGATCTCAGACGCACTCGGCTCGCTGAAACAAGTCGCGTGGTCCTCGTTGAAAGTACCCCGGCTGAGGGAACCTGGTCGGCCTACCTGGAACGCCTTGGGCAGCGTCCCGGACCCTGGGTCCCGCGACTACTGGTCGATTCCGTCGCGCACCAGCAATTCGAATTGGCCGTCGCCACAAAACTACAGCCGGAAATCGCCGGTGGACAGTTTGACCTGATCCATCGGTTAAATATCCGCTCGCCGCAGATCCCCAGCCCGCTGGCCAGCAAGTGCGATGTGCCGCTTATCCTCGGACCGCTCAGCCAAGCACCACCATGGCCGCCGGAATTTCGAGCCTTGCGCCGCGCTGTGTCCGATCGCTTCGGCTGGATCCGCTGGTTCACACGCTGGCAGTTCGCCTTCCTGAAGACCTATCGCCAAGCTCACGCGGTGATCTGCGCTAACCAACACACCGCTCAAGCCATCCCCAAGCGTTACCAGGGACAACTCTTCCGACTCCCCGAACACGGGCTCGATCCGAAGATCTTTCCCGGCGATCGAAACTGGACCCCTCCCAAACAGGGTCCCTTCCGGTTCGTGACGACCGGAAACATCGCAGTCGAATCGGGAATCGATCTGACCATCGAGGCGCTTCGGGAACTCCCGTCGCTCCGCCATGTGGAACTGCGAGTGATTGGCGATGGAGCCTTTCGAACGGAGGCCGAGCAGCTTGTTCAAGCCGCTGGACTCGGCGACCGCGTCCGGTTCCTCGGGCTCCTCGACCGATCCAACACCATTCACGAACTGACACACGCCCACGCCTACGTCGCGCCCCATCTGTGCGGCTTCGAATCGGCACCCGTTATCGACGCACTCGCTTGCGGGCTCCCGGCGATCGTCGTCGATTACGGCGCACCCGGACAACTGGTGAATCCTCAGTGCGGCATCGCCGTGAAAATGCAACCCGCTGAAACACTGATTGGCGAGCTGAGGGCCGCGATGGAATCCATCGTCCAGGAACCGCGTCGCTGTCGCGAACTGTCGCACCATGCCATCGAGCAGGTTTGCCGTCCGTACAGCTGGCCGGTCCTGGCCGCCAAAGTCAGCCAGATCTACCACCACGTGCTGGAACCCGAAGTCATGGCCGATACGGCCGAGCGGCAACTGGCCGCCTTCGCCACCGGCCGGTGACCCACCGCCGTACCCACCATCCGCCAACCCGAAGGAGCGAGTCGTGAGCATGCTGATTGCCGATTCCGAAACGGTTCAGGTTGATCAACAGTCGGCTCAGTTTCTGCAGCGGAAAGCGTGCGACGCAGAATCCGCTCTCGGACGGCTGGAAAAACAAATTCGCCTCCTCGAACACAAGGTCGAGGAAGCATTCGACGAATCGCATGACGGTGCGGCGTTCACCGATGTCGATCAGCCGTGGGACAAACCCGAACAGGTCGACGTGTGGGGAGTCCCTTTCTCGCGGTTGAATCTGGCTGAGGTCCTCCATCAAATCGACCACCTCATCCGACGTCGGCAGCCGTCCTACTTCATCACCGCCAACGTCAACTATGCCATGCTCACCGCCAGCCACCGTGAACTCCACGCGGTGAACCGCCGTGCCGCTTTTGTCGTCTGCGACGGTATGCCGATCGTCTGGTGGTCGAAATTAATGGGCCGAGCACTCCCCGAACGAGTCGCCGGCTCCGAACTGATCTACGCCATCTCGAAGTGGGCCAGCATCAAGGGCTACCGGATCTTCTTCCTGGGAGGAGCTCCTGGCGTGGCGCGCGCGGCCGCCGACAAACTCACCCAGCGCTACCCCGAACTCCAGGTCGCCGGCGTGGCGACGCCACCCTTCCGACCACTCGCCCCGCCGGAAGAAGCCGCCCTGGTCGATGAAATCCGAGCCGCCCGGCCCGACATCCTCTTCGCCGCCCTCGGCCAGCCCAAGGGCGAAATCTGGGTCGCCCGCATGGCCAACCAGCTCGGCGTGCCGGTCAGCGTCCAGCTCGGCGCTTCATTCGACTTCGTCGCCGGCGGAGTCCCCCGCGCTCCCTTGTGGCTGCAGCGGCTCGGCCTCGAATGGCTCTTCCGCCTGGCTCAGGAACCTCAGCGCCTCTCCGGCCGCTACGCCCGCAACGCCCTGTTCTTGCTGCGCGCCGCCGGCCACGACGTCAGCCGCCTCCTCATGGGCTGCTAGCACTCCGGGAGGTCGCACCTACCTCCACGGAGGTCGCACCTACCTCCGTGATTTTCCTCTGGAGGGGGGTGTGTCAGTGGCCGGCCGCAGCGCCGTCGGGAACGCGGCGGTCCGTGCCGCCAGTCAACTCGCCCGTCGATGCGTCGACGCAGATCACCTGGGCCGCACCCTGAGCGTCGATCAACTCCCACGCATGACCCAGCTCACCCAACAACCGCAACGTGTCCGGCGAAAAACTCCACCGCTCCACCTGCAACCGGTCCGGCAGCCACTGGTGATGCACCCGACCTGCGTCCACCGCCTCCTGAGCGTTCATGCCGAAATCCAGCACGTTCACCAATGTCTGCAGCACCGTATTGATAATCGTCCGCCCCCCGGGGCTCCCCGTCACCATCACCAGCCGACCCTCGCGAGCGACCACTGTCGGCGTCATGCTCGATAACATCCGCGCCCCCGGCCGCGCCAGGTTCGGAGCCGTCCCGATCCGACCCGTCGCATCGGTCAGCCCTGGCACCGCATTGAAATCGCCCATCTCGTTGTTCAGCAGAAAACCCGCCCCCTCCACCACAATCGCCGCTCCGTACGGGAACTCCAGCGTCGTTGTCAACGCGACCGCCGCTCGCTGGGAATCGACTACCGACAAGTGCGTGGTATGCGGAGACTCGGCTCTCCAGCCCATCGTCTCGGCCACTGAAACCGATGCTCGACGCGGATCCATCGAATTTCGCTGCCGGACAGCATATGCCTTACTGGTAAGCAACTCGATCGGCATGTCCGGGTTCCGATCGGGATCGCCCAGATATTTCGCTCGATCCGCATAAGCTCGACGCATCGTCTCTGCATAACGGTGCAGATTGACCGCCGAACCGAAACCGTCCGCTGCCAGGTCGAAGCCTTCCAGCACATTCAGCATCTGCAGCAGCGTGACGCCCCCCGAGCTGGGCGGAGGCATCGAGATAATCTCGTAGCCGCGATAATTCCCCCGCACAGGTTCACGCTGAATCGCTCGGTAATTGCGCAGGTCCTCGAGCGTGATCAGTCCGCCGTGTTGCTGCATCGCGTTCGCAATCAGACGAGCTGTCTCGCCCGAATAGAAGTCACCGGGCCCGACCTCGGCCAGCCGCTGCAACGTCCGAGCGAGATCGGGCTGCCGCAATGTCTCGCCCCGCTGATACGGCACTCCGTCTCGCGTAAACTGCGCCATCGTCGCCGCATGAACCTTCATACGCGGCAATTCGCCGGCCAGCGATCGCGATAACCCGTCGCTCACCACAAATCCATCGCGAGCCAGCGCGATGGCCGGAGCGAGCAGTTCCGGCCACGGTCGACTGCCATGATTGCGCCAAGCCAGATGCAAGCCCGCCACACTGCCGGGCACGCCGACCGAGCGGTAGCTCTGGTGATGCAGATCGGGATCGTACTTGCCATCGAGCAGCCACATGTCGGGGCGCGCAGCCGCCGGAGCCATCTCGCGAAAGTCGTACGCCACCGCGTGCCCGTCGGCTGCACGATAGACCAGGAATCCGCCGCCACCGATATTTCCGGCCGTGGGATGCGTCACGGCCAATGCAAAAGCTGTGGCCACGGCTGCGTCCACCGCGTTGCCGCCACTGCTGAGCACCTTGGCGCCCGCCTCGGCCCCTAATCGCTCCTCGGCCACGACCATGCCATGAGCGGCCCGCGCCGGCGGCACCGCCGCTCCGAAGATAACCGCCGCGGAATTCACCCACGATCCGGCCGCCAGCGCCACGACGACACAGAACCGATACCGAAACGTCATCAAGTTCGTTCTCCCGAAGCTCACTTGCTATTTCACTCAGTCATGCATCTCATTCGCCTGGCCAAACGCTGATAGCGATCAGGGGGCCAATTGTCGAATCTGAGCCGTCAGCTTCTCCGCTTTGGCCTCGGCCTCTGCAATCGGCAGTCCGGCTGGCATACCGGGCCGCTGGTGTCCGGCGGCCGACAGATAAGCGTCCCGCAACACGTTGGTACGTTCTTGCACCAGCGGCAAGATTTCCACCGGCAGCTTCAACGCCTCGCACATTTCTGCCGGGCTCTTCCAGTCGGCGGCTCGCGGCTCACCTAGAGCAATCAGCAACTGCTGAGCGATCAGCCAGTGTCCGGCCTCATTCGGATGCACGCCGTCGGGCTGAAAGGTGAATGCCTTCGATTGGCGCCGTTCATTCGCCAGCTCCGCGGCCATGGGTGTGTGGAGATCGATCACTGTCCAGCCGTGTTCGCGCTGATGAATCAGCCAGTCACTGTAGCGGGCCAGCACACTATCGTATCCGGTCGCACCGGGATTCTGCTGGTCGTCGTGCACGGGAGGAGTGATATGGACAATCTCGGCTCCGGCACCACGCACAGATTCTCGCAGTTGCTCAATGCCCTGCTGGTACTTCGCGAACCGCTCTTCATCGAATGGCAGATAGATGCCGCAATTCATGCCGTAGCAGGCGAAGACCAGATCCGGCTTAGCCGTAGCCAGCACCCGCTGCAGCCGCTCATGTAGGTTTGGCCGAGGAAACGCACCTCCCGCGTGCCCGTCTTCGCTCAGACCCGACACCGTCTCGCTGGGCAATCCGATGTCGATCACGTTCAGCTCGCGACCAAACGGCTGGGTCAGCAACCACGTTTCGACGTAGGCGACATACTGGCCGGCATAGGTGATGCTGTCCCCGAGGAAGACGACTCGGTGAGCCCGTTCCAGTTTGGCGCGTGGACTCAAGTCTTGCGGCTTGGAATTGGCGGCAGGTTCAGCAGAGGTTGCCCGCACCGAGCCGATCAGGCTCAGCACGACGGCCAACAACAGCAGGGCGTTTTTCCAGCGATTCATGGAGCCAACTTTCGCGGTAGGGCGAGGGGTGGAAGGGACACGCGTAGGGAAACGAACGGACGCCATTGTGGTCGGTGGCCGATCGCTGGGCAACTTGGCAGGACTGCTGGCGCCGGCAGGGCTGTCACCGAGAGGAGTAGTGACTCTGGCTGCACGGACAAGAACCGGCGGGAAAAAGTGCGTTGCCATGGGTTGGCTAAGCCGCTATAGTCCGCCGCCGTTCATCGTTGCGGGGGCAGAACTGTCACGGAGGATTGACATGCGTTGTGTGCGGTTTTTGGGTTTGGCCAGCGTGTTGCTGGGCCTGGCAGCTCCAGCCTCGGCCAGCCATTTGGACTTTTTCTCAGATGGTGGCTTTTTCAGTTTTACCGACAACATCACCGGACCGGTCACCACGGTTCAAACCGGCGATCCCGGCAATATACTGGGTGGTGAGCGGGAAGTGACGATGGATTTCATCTCGGGCGACGGGATGATTTCGTCGGGGATCGTGGGCGTGAGTGTCGGGCCAGGCGCGGTGGGTGAGAAGTCGGGTTCGTCGTTGCTGTTCAACAACTCTGTCTCCAGCCTGGGCCGTTTGACTTTGAAGTACGACGGAATCGGGTCTGAGGGGCTTGGTGGCGCCGATTTCAATTCGGCTTGGGATGCCATCACCGTAACTTTCGCCGGTGTGCAGGGCCACGGGAACCTGAGTGTGGCGGTCGAGGATACTGCCAGCCATGTGGGTGTTTTCTCACAGGCCGTGAACTCAGCCGGCACGTTGATCTATCCTTTTGCCAACCCGGCTTATAGCGGCGTCGACTTCAGCTCGATTAATCGCGTCACCTTGACGCTGGATACGACCGAAGCGGCTTCCGATTTTTCGATCAGCAACGTGGCTCGAGAAGCGAGCCTGCTGCCCGAACCGGGGACAGGAGTCCTGTTATTGGTGGGGCTGGCCGGCGTGGGGCTTGGCATGCGGCGCCGCGTGTAGACGGTCGTCGCCAACTCACAGAGCCTCAAAACGGCGCCCCGTGCGCGAAATTTTTTTGGCCCGGGTTCGCACCATTCGCGAACCCGGGCTTTCTATTTGGGCTCTACTCCGTAAACCGAACGGCGAGTGGCAGCTGCTGGCGTCTTCTTTGCTGGAGTGGCTGGTAGCGCGGCTGCTCGAGCCGTTGCTGCGGAGGCCTATTGGCGGCAACGCAGGTGAGTCGCGCCCCATGGCGGCCCGGACGCCCGAATGGGACAATATTGTTCCGGTCGTCGAACGGCGACGGTCATGCGCAAAACAGTTCACGCGCGGAGAAACACCGTGGGAAAGACGTTTGATCAGCTCGATGCCAAACTGGTGGACTTTATCCAGCGGCAGCAGATGTTTTTTGTCGCGACGGCGCCGATGTCGCCAGAGGCCCACATCAATCTCTCCCCCAAAGGGCTTGATTCATTCCGCATTCTCGATCCGAGCACGGTGGTGTATGCCGATCTGGTGGGGAGCGGCATCGAGACGCTGGCTCATCTTAAAGAGAACGGTCGCATCGTGATCATGTTCTGTGCCTTCGAAGGAGCTCCGAAGATCGTTCGGCTGCACGGTCAGGGCGATGCCATCGAACCCCAACATCCGGAATTCGATCAACTGAAGAAACTCTTTCCGGACACTCCCGGGCTACGCTCGTTTATTCGCGTCCGGTGCACTCGGATCTCAGATTCATGCGGTTACGGCGTCCCCATGTACGAATACCGCGGTCAGCGTTCGCAGTTGATCGATTGGGCGCTGGGGAAAGGGGTCGACCAGTTGGTCGATTACCAGCGGCAAAAGAACCGGCACAGCATCGATGGTTTGCCGGGCGTATCGTTGAACGAATCGACAACTTGAGCCAACGACAACTTGGAAGAAACGGCCAATTCATGCCCAACGAGTGGACCAAACCGGAACATGTGCAGGCCTATCTGTCGCGGATGGGCCAGATTCCACATCGCCAGGCTGGCGAGGAAACCTTGTTGGCCGAATTGCCGACGACGGTCCGCCGCGTCCTCGATTTGGGCTGCGGCAACGGTCATCTGCTCAGCCTGGTCCTGGCTCGCTATCCAGAAGCCACTGGCGTAGGGCTCGATTTTTCGCCGTCCATGCTCGAGCAGTCGCGGCAGCGATTTCACGGCGACTCGCGAGTCACATTGGTCGAGCACAACATGGACTTGCCGCTCCTCAATCTCGGCCGCTTCGACGCGGTTGTCTCGAGTTTTGCCATCCACCATTGTTCCGACCAGCGCAAGCGGGAGATTTATGCTGAGGTCTGGGGGATGCTGGAGCCGGGGGGCGTATTCTGCAACCTGGAACATGTCGCGTCGCCCGATCGCGAGATCCACTCGCGTTTTCTGCAGGCCATGAAGATCGATCCGGCGGATGAGGACCCGTCGAACATTCTGCTGGACGTCGTTACGCAGCTGACTTGGCTGCGGGACATCGGTTTTGTCGAGGTCGACTGCTTCTGGAAATGGCGGGAATTGGCTCTACTCGCCGGTCGCCGGCCGTGTTAAGCTGATGCGCGACGGGGTCGAGAAGGGGAGGGTTGCGTGACGTGAGCGGGCGTCGCAGCGACTGCCACTTGGATCCCACCCGCCTGCCAGTTCGATCCAACATCTGTAGCTAAGGGTGCTTCGATGTTGTCCCTCCTGAATCCCAGCGTCCGGTTATGCGACGGATTGGCTCGTCGCGAGTTTCTTCGTGTCGGTGCGCTCAGCTGCTTCGGCATGACTTGGGCTCCACATTTATTGAGAGCGGACGACAGTACGGCTGAGCAGGGTCGGCCGGCCAAGCGGTGTATTCTGCTGTTTTTGCTGGGGGGACCGCCTCAGCACGCTACATGGGATCCGAAACCGCGGGCGCCGAGTGAGATTCGTGGGCCGTTCGGAGCCATCTCGACGAACGTTCCCGGCTTGCAGATCGGCGAACTGCTGCCGATGACCGCTCAGCACATGGACAAGGTTGCCGTGTTGCGCGGAGTGAGCACGGGCGACCATGCGCATTCGTCCAGCGGTTACGCAATGTTGACCGGTCACTCGCACCTGCCGCTGAACTTTGAGAACGCCAATCCCGGCGCGCCGAATGACTGGCCGACCATGGCCGCTGTGGTCCAGCATCTCCGATCGGGCAATCAGACCCTTCCAGCCGCCGTCCGATTGCCGCATCACATCTACAACACGGACCAGTCGGTCTGGCCCGGTCAGGATGCTGGCTTCCTGGGATCGACCGACGATCCATGGCTGTTCCGGTGTCAGCCCGCGTCGGCTGATTTTCGCATTCCCGAGTTCCAGCTCGTTCCCGACGTTCCGTTGGGGAGGCTCGACAGCCGTCGGCAACTCTTGAGACAGCTCGATGCGCGTCTGCAGTTGCTCGAAAGCCAAGACAAATTGGCCGCCTTCGATCACCGCAAACTCCAGGCGTTTAAGCTGCTCAGCTCACCCGAGGCCAAGCAGGCATTTGATTTGAGTGCTGAGCCCGAACAGGTGCGCGATCGCTACGGGCGTGGCCAGTTCGGTCAGAGCGTGTTGTTGGCTAGACGGTTAGTTGAGTCGGGCGTGTCGATCGTGCAGGTGAACTGGTTCCGCGGAGCGGATGAGCCGCCGGAGAATCCGTGTTGGGACAGTCACGTGAACGAGCCGCCGCGGTTGAAGGAAGCCCTGATGCCACCGTTCGATCAGGCCTATTCAGCGCTCTTAGAGGATTTGGCTCAGCGCGGTCTACTGGAGGATACACTGGTTGCCTGTCTGGCCGAGTTTGGCCGCACACCCAAGATGAATGCGCGTGCCGGCCGGGATCACTGGGGCCACGTCTTCTCGGTGGCGCTGGCTGGCGGCGGAGTGCGTGGGGGCGTGGTGCACGGAGCGAGCGACAATCAGGGAGCGTATGTGCAGAGCGGTCTGGTGCGGCCGCAGGACCTGACAGCGACGATTTTCCATTGCCTGGGTTACGCTCCGACGACCGAGATCCACGATCGGCTCGGCCGCCCATTCCCGATCAGCCGCGGCGAGCCGATTCGCGAGATTCTCTAGCCAGGAGGTCGCACCTACTTCTCGCCCTAAGCTCAACTTGTGCAGCTCACTTGGAGCCATGCGAGAGGTAGGTGCGACCTCCAGGCATTACGCTTGAGTCGAGCCCGAGTCGAGCCCGAGTCGAGCCCGAGTCGAGCCCGAGTCGAGCCCGAGTCGAGCTTATGCCGAGGTGCGTACCACCTCCGTGGAGCGGATACCGCTAGTTCTCATCCACCTTTCTAAAAACAGGCTCGGCGCTCGGAATCAAGTCGGGACTCGGCGCCGTGCCATCGGTCGGAACCGAATCGGGACTTGGCATGCCCGTGGTCGGATCGACGTCACCGCCACCGTATCGACCGCCCGATCCCATTCCGTACCTACCGCCGTATCTCGCCTCAAACGGCGTCGGTCCACCACCTTCTTCCGGACCGCCCCATCCCAGCCCGTCGGCTTGTCGCAGCAACTGGTTGACTCGGTCCCGCACAATTTCGCCTTTGGCCGCGGTACGGCGATCGTGGAGCGACCTCAATTGAGCTACTTGCTCCTCCAATTCCTTCAGCTGCTTTTCGCGGAACTGTTGTCGGCGGTCGAATTGCTTGGAAACCAGCTGAGTCAGCTGCTGATTGAGCGCCACGCGAGCCTTTTCGTCCTTAGTCTGACCGTACTTCTGCACGAGCTCGGCGGCCGCTTGGTCCCACTGTTGAGCCTCACCCTGTTGATCGGCCATCATCTGATAACTCAGTCCAAACGCGTCGCCCGAACCGCCAACGATCAGCGTCGTTCCGTTCGGATCTTGCGTCGTTGCCTGTGGCATCGGCAGCCCGGGAGCTGTCGGGTTGAACGGCGTCGCCACCGGCACTGGCGTCGCCACCGGCACTGGCGGTGCCGCTGGAGCTGGCACGGTGACCTGCACTGGAACCGGTACGACGCCTGGCGCTGGCTGGGGCGAAGTCCCTGACGGAAGGGTTGGTGTGGCAGGTGCGGGGGGGCCCACTGGGATGACCGCTTGGACGGCCGGAGGCGTGGGCTGGGTGGGTGCCGTTTGTCCCCACAGATCGACCTGAGTTGCCCATCCGGCCCCCGCGACTGTGAGGCCGCTCATCCATAACGCGAACTGTCGACGAAACTGAAAATCGCACTTCATGATCGGCTCCTTAATGTGACGAGCGGTCGTTAGAACGATTGCTGAAGCTGTTCGATCTGTTGCTGCAATAGTTGAACATCTTTGGCCCACCGCGAATCTTCTGTCGGAGTTGGGGCCGACAGCCAATCAGACTCCAGTTGCTGAGTTTGCGCTCGCAGGCTGGCTAAATCCGTGGTCGGCTGCCAGACTCCGGCAAAGTCGATGGCCAATGGCAACGAGGCCAACGGCGAAGGAGTCGATTTGCTGGCCGCGGGCGTCGACGGATTTTGATCGGTCGACGATTGAGCGACTCCTTGAGCGGCCGTTGGCAAGAACCATCGCAGGCTGGCGGCCGCACTTGCCGCCACGGTCAGCAGTACCAGGCCGCTGATCACCAGTCGGCGTCGGCCGATACGAGACCATCGAGCGAGAATCGGCGATGGTGACCGCTGGACCCACGTTCGGCTGGGGACATCGCGCGCGGTCGGGTTCTGCAGATAGGAGAGTTCGTCGGAGAGTGCCGTGGCCAGATCAGCGGCGGTCTGAAACCGTTGCGATGGGTCTTTCGCTAGAAGTTTCAGCACAAGTTGATCGAGCCATTCGGGAACGTGCGGGTGGTCAAAGCGGAGGCTGCGCGGCGTGTCGTGCACAATCCGTTGCATGGCTCCGTATAGAGTTTCCGCTCGGAAGGGTGAGTGGCCCGAGCACATCGCGTAGATCACGCAACCGAGGCTGAACAGATCGGCACGCGCGTCGGAGGGTTCTCCCTTTACGTGCTCGGGAGCCATGTACTGCGGCGTGCCAGCGAGCATTCCGCTTTGAGTGAGACTGGCGTCGTCTGCGACGCGTGCCAGACCAAAATCGGTCACCAGGACTCGATCGACACCTCGCTGCAAAAGCAGGTTCCCCGGCTTGATGTCACGGTGGACGAGTCCCTGGCGATGAGCGGCGTCGAGCGCCTGAGCGGCCTGGAGCGCGATCCGCACGGTCTCGACGACGTTCAGCGGTCCTTGCTTTAGCAGTCGCTGTTCAAGCGAATTGCCCGGAACGTATTCCATTACAAAGAATGGCAGGCCTTGATGCTCGCTCACCGCATAGATCGGTACGACGTGCTCGTGCGACACGGCTGCCATCGCTCTAGCTTCGCGAGCGAATCTTTGGCGAGCGGCGGCGACTTTGGCCATCAGCGGATCAATGACTTTGATGGCCACGATGCGGTTCAGGTGTGGATCGATGGCCTTGAAGACCAGGCCCATGCCGCCGTGACCGACCAGCCCAAGCGCTTCGTAGGCGCCGATGCGGCCCATAGCCTGCGGGTGATCCGTGGGACTGAGGATACTCTGTGCCACGTCGGCCGCTCGAGTTTCGTGACGTTCGTGAGGATCAGCAGTGGGGACGATGGCACCGCCTGAATCGACGAGCGCACTGTGGGCCAGTTCCCAGATCTCGGCCGAGCCAGCTTCGGCTTCCAGCCATTTGCGGCACCGATCGCATGTCTCGAGGTGTTGCAGATAGATCGTTTCCTGTTCGAGGGTAAGTCCATTGGTGAGGTAGTCGCGGCCGTGTTGACGATCACATGCAGTATTCATTCCTGAACCTCACTTTCCGATCCAGCCGAGTCAGGGTCCAGCTGGTGTGCGGATTCTCGCAGCCGAGCGAGGACACGGCACTTGGCGGCGTACACGGCGCCGACGGTCATGCCCAACTGGCGGCCGACTTCGGCGGGTGGTTGCCGGTCGATGGCCGTCAGCCAGAAGGCCTGCCAGACTGCCGGACTGACTTGGCGCTGGACTTGGCCGGCCGCCCAGCAGAACGCCCATTGCTGCCACTGACGCCGGTCTTCATCGTTCGAGCTCAGGGCCATTTCAGAGGCTGGTCTCGCCAGCACTTCACGCCAGGTCGAGTCGCCAGCCAGAACCGCCTGCCGTTGTTTGCGTCGCAAATGGCTGATCGTCAGGTTGTAGGCGACGCGGAGCAGCCACGGGCGGAAGTTGGTCCGAGTTGAATCGCTCCAGCGGTCGATCGATCGATGGACAGCCACGAAGACGTCCTGCACCACCTCCCAGGCATCAGCATCCTGCAGGCCACGGCTGCGGACGTACCGGAAGAGTGCGTCCTGGTAGGCGTCGATGAACTCGCTCCAGGCCTCGTGGTCGGCGACTTGTTGCAGCCGAGCCAGCAGCGTGTAGCGGGTTTCAGGTAGCCTGGTCATGGGAAGTTGCCGTCGGTTGTTCGCCGAATATGACCCGAGCCACGAGCCAGAGGCCCGCTGGCAGAGTCGTAGAGCCCACTTGGTCCCCCGTCGCAGGGGTGTCGTTGGCTCTGCCCCTAAGATATCGCCGAGCGCGTTGGTTCCTTACACGCCGCGGGGAATTTTTCTCGACAGGTCGAAGCGTTGTGTGTTGGGATTCCAGCGGCAGTACTTCAGCTCATTGCCGGCCCCGAAGACGAGGTGAGTGAGGCCGAGGTGATCGACGACGGCCTGGGGCTGAGGGGGCGCCGACTCACCGCGACCGCTGGCTGCCTGACCGGCCGGTTCAGCCGCGGGCTGGGCTGCCAGCAGTGCCGGTGACGATCGGCTGATGAACGGCTCGGCGGCGAGCGGTGTGGTGACGAGCAGTATCAGGGCGGCGAGTTGTCGGGCCATGTCGGACTCCTGTAGTTGTCTCTCGCTAGCCTAACCATTTTGCCCAATGTTCGCGCGAGGTCGCACCTACCTCCGCGGAGGTGCGTGCGACCTCCGGCTAGATGTGGGGGGTGGCCGGTCTGGCAAGCGGAGGGGGTGGCGACGGGGGCCGAGCGGTGGCTGCGGCCGCCGACTGGCGAAGCACTGGATGCGAATTGGCGCAGTTCAGCGGCTTTTTGTGGGCGCAGTTTCGGGCCACTGGCGCAGATTTGGCACTGTGGCGGCCGGGGGGGCCGGATTCGGCAGCATCGCTGGGGGCTATTCGCCTGCCCTCACGTCGGTTTGCCTATTTTCGCTGTTTACCCCAGTGTACTCGGGAGGTCGCACAGACCTCCGCGGAGGTAGGTGCGACCTCGTGGGAGGAGCGGGGGGTGGCGGGGTTGGTAGGCGGAGGGGGTCTAGATTCTGGCTTGACGGTCGAGCGGGCGGCTCCTAGCATTCCCGCCGCTCACGTCACGGACTGGACGCGAGCGGTGGCGTGGTGACGCGCTGAGGCCGATCGAGCGTGGAGTTATCCGATGTTGCATGAGCTGATGCGAAGGCTCGCTCAATACGGCGGCGAAGGAAGCATGATCGTGCTGGCGATCGTCAGCATCGTGAACGTCGCTGGTATCAGCGAACGGGCATGGTACTTCTTCGGGCGGCGGATGAACGTCGACCGATTCGCCCGGCAGCTGGTCGCAGCTCTCCGCTCGGGCGATACCAATAAAGCTCAAGCCCTGCTGCGCAATTCCACCGCCAGCATCACGGCCGTCGCTGCCGCCGGTCTGGCTCAAGCCGAACGCGGCCTCACAGCCGCTCGCGACGCCATGGTGACCGCCGTGGCTCGCGAACGAGTTCTGATGGAAGACAAAGTGCTATTGCTGAGCGAGCTGGCCAAGATCTCGGTCTGGATCGGGATCACCGGCGGTCTGCTTGATCTGATCTGGTTCGGGTCGCAGCTGACCCTCGCGTCCGCTCCGGCCATGACTTCGGCTCGTGTTACCGACGCCCTGGTCCGATCACTGGCTCCAGTGGTGGCCGGGCTGCTGGTAGCTCTGCCGGCCTGGATGTGTGCCAGTGTGCTGAAGGTTTACGTCCAACGCCGTCTGCTGGAATGCGAATTTGTCGCTCGGCTGGTTTCGTCCCAGCTGGCTCGCACGCCAGGATCCACCGAGGACTCTCGAAGTCCGACCGCTCGCGCTGCCTGAGAATTTCGCCATGGATGGCTCGCCCAATTCACCGCACGATTTGCCGCTGGCGTCGGATTCGACGTCCGGCCGCGGCACGCTCATGCAGCGAGTCTTTGCGTGGCAGAACAAGGACACGGTCTTTTACGTGGTGAGTATCGGTCTGCACGTCGCGGTGGCCTTCATCCTGGCCGGGAGCTGGAAAAGCTCCACGACGCGAACCGCTCAGCAGACCCCGGCCGCTCCCCAAGCCGCACCTCCGGCCCCCGTCGCTCGACTCGAAATCGATGTGGCTCCAGTGCGGTATTCCGACATGGATATTCGCAGTCTTGTGCCTGGCGCCAAACAAGTTCGGGTCTCGCCACCCCAGTCCTTGCCGCAAGCTGAGCCGCAGAAAACGTCCGCCGCGCGGAACGCATCTGAACCACGCAATGCAACTGACCTGCCTACCGCCACTCCGGCCGGCGCCCCCGTTCAGCCAGCTCCGTCCGCGAATCCTGTGACGCCCGAAAATCGAGCGGTGCCCGGAAACCCGGCGGCGCCAGCCGGTTCGGCGACGCCAAGTGCTCCGGTTCAGCAGCCGGCACCGTCGATGGAGCTGAATCCCGCCGCCCGAGCTGTGCCGACGGGGACTCGCGGCAGTGCCGTGGAAGTGACACCCCCTCGCCTCGGCTTTTCGTTCATCGATACGGAAGCCGCGCCAACGTCGCCAGCAGGCGGCGAACTGGGGATCGGCCTGACAGGGAGCGGCGCAACGGAAGAATCAACGATGCCGATGAGCATCTCAGCGCGGTTGGGTCTCGAGAAAGCACCAACTCAGGGGACTCAGCGTGGTGTACGTCGCTGACGATGGCAAGCTTCGGTTCGAACGGCTCGGTCCACATACCCTGCAGACATGTTGGCCGCAGCCCGGAGTTTTTGTGAGCAGGAGAGGAGTCTGAAGGTATGGCATGGTTCGACCAGATAGCCAGTCGGATATCGACTTCACCTTTCCTGTGGGGTGGAGGCACATCTATAGCGTTCCACATGGTTCTGGCGAAGGCCCATGACTGGGTCGACCCCATGGTACTTCGTTATTCCACGGGGCGGTGGGAGAACTACCTATCGACCACGCTCTTCTTTGTCGGCGTGTCGTACCTGGTCAAGCGCGGGGCGGCCATCGGCATCCAGACCTGGATGCTGGGGCGGCTCCCAGCTGCGAATTCCACCGACGCGGCGGCTCGTGACAAATCGCTCGAAGCTTGGCGACTGGCGGTCAGTAAAACACCCGGACTGTCGAGCATGACGTTGGGCCGACGGATCCAGGAGCTATCCGGATACCGCAAACAGCAGCCTGCCGCTCCGCTGCATGCCTATGCCAAGGAACTCTCCGAAGCCGACTACGATCGGCTTTATTACAGCTACGGATTCATCCGGTTGTTGACGTGGGCGATCCCGAGTTGCGGGAGTCTGGCGACGATCCTCGCGGTGGCGCGGACCGTCGAGCGGCTGACGAGCGGCGCCAATGGCGACGCGCTGTCGGGAGCCACGGCCGGACTTGCGGAAGCGTTCAATCTGTTTGCATTCTCGCTGGGCCTGAGCATGGCCCTGGTGGTGTTGAAGTTTGTCGTCGAGCAGGCCGATCAGCGGCTGCTGAACCGCATCGATCATCGGCTGAGTCCGATCACGGCGGCAGAGCCTGAAGGTCGTCCGGCGACGGCGGATAACCTGGTCGATCAAGTGCGCGAGTTGACTCAGAGTGTCGGCGAGATGGCTCGTTCGTTGAGTCTGCAAGCCAGCGCGGGTCCGGCAGTAGCGGGAGCGAGCGGCCGCAGCACCGCCCCGGCAACTCCCTGGGGGTCGCCTCAGGAGTTCGGTGCGGCGATAGAGCGGGCCATGTCGGCGGCGATGGAACGCCAAACTCAGACGGGTTTGGGTGGAGCGAGCGCCGTGGGTGGCGTCGATGCGGCGGGCTGGCGGTCGTTGCAGCAGGTGCTGCAGAAGCTGGCCGTCGTATTGGAGCAGCAGCACGCCAAGCTCGAGTCCGAAGGGCGGGTTTCGAAGCAATTGACGGCGATCATCGACGCCGAATTGAATCAGGAAAAGTCACCGATGCGGCTGCGAGTCCCCGCCCGCACAGGCGATGAGCTCGCAGGAGTGCTGGGACGATAGGCCTGCGCAGAAGAGAATAGCAAGGAGTGCTCGCATGAGAGCGTGGACGGTTGTCATCGGCTTGTTGTTGCTCGGTGCCGTATTGTGCACCTGGCCCGTTTCGGTCAGTGCTCAATCGGAGCCATCCGCGGCAGCCGGGCCGGCAGCAGGGCCGGCAACGGGTCAGGCCGCGACTGAATCCGGTAAGGCTACGACCGACATGCAGTCGTTCGTGGGCTGGATCATTCGGTCGTCGGGTGCGATCGGGTTGTTCATTTTTATCCTGACGGTCTATTTCTTGATTACCGTCTTCCGGCTCTATGCCACCTTGCGTCCCGAAGTGGCCGCTCCGCCCGACCATCTGGCTCGGCTGCAGGAGCTGATCGATCGCCGCGAACACCGGTCGGTCCTCAGTTTTGCCCGCGCCAACGATTCGTATCTCTGTCGCGTGTTGACGATCGGACTGTTGGAGCTGCCCAACGGTCTGGAGCATGCTCGGGATACGATGGAACGTCACGGGGAGGCTGAGACGGTGGAGATGGAGAACCGGATCAGCATGCTGGCCGTGCTGGGAACGCTGGGGCCGATGATCGGACTGATCGGAACGCTCAAAGGAATGATCGCCAGCTTCAGCGTGATTGCCATGTCGGAGATGCAGCTGCGGACGAGCGAGGTAGCCGGCGGTATTTCGGAGGCCTTGTTGTTGACGTTCGAAGGGGTCGCACTGTCGGTGCCGGCGATCTACTTCTTTGCCGTCTTCCGCAGTCGAGTGTCGTCGATCTCAGTCGGCACCATGTTGCAAGCGGACAATCTGCTGCGACAGTTCGCCACCTCGGTGCGAGTGAAGTCGCCCGCAGCCACCTCCGGAACGACCTCGGCCGCCGCCTGAGAACCAACTCGCAGGATCCCAATCGATGTCCGGTAATCGATCAGCAACCGCTATGTCGGCTGAGCCCAATCTGACTCCAATTCTGGACATGGTGTTCCAGTTGATCACGTTTTTCATGTTGTCGATCAGCTTCAAGGAGGCCTCTGTCGACACTCGCATTCACTTGCCCATGTTCGGGTCGGCCAGCCCTTCGAGCGAAGATCACCAGCAGGATGTCGTGGTGCTGAACATCAGCGACAACGGGACGCTCAGCGTCTACGGTCATCCCTGCGATCTGGACGAATACTTGACCCACGAAGCGACAACGATTCGAGCGAAATACGCATCTGAGCAGAAAGACTCGGGCGATCAGGAACTGCTGGCGACGGCCGTGATTCGCGCTGACAAGGCAACCCCGTTCACCAAATTGAATCAAGTGCTGCAGGCGTGCAAGAAGCATGGTTTTCGCAAGGTGACGTTGAAAGTCTTGGGGCCAGCCGGTACGGCTGAAACCACGGACCAAGTCGAACTGTAACCGGCGCACGTCGCCCCGTTGGATCCGGACAGAGAGTTCGCGGCAGAGATTGAGAGTTTCGTCAATGCGACGCAAAAAGCGGCGAAGGTCGTTTGAAGGAGTGGAGCTCAACCTGGCGGCCATGCTTGACATGGCATTCCAGCTGTTGATGTTTTTCATTCTGACCTTCAATCCGACTCCGGCCGAGTCGCAGCTGGCCATGCTGCTGCCGCCGGCTTATCCGGTCACTCGACTCGTCCAGCCGCGGGCTGTCGCCCCGGACGGATCGGGCGCGGTCGCCGTTCCCAAGTCGGACATTGTCGTGACGGCCCTGGCCGACGCCGAGGGCAGCGTCCGGGATCTGGCCGTCGACGATCAGATCGTGCCCGACTTCGATCGATTGCGACTGGCGTTCCGTCGCGCGGTTGCCGACCGCACGGCCGAAGCTTGCGAAGTCGTGGTGCAGATCGATGAGAAACTGTCGTATCAGAACCTGATGCGAGTCCTGGATATCTGCACAGAAGAGCCGTCGCAGTCAAAAACTGCTCGACAGAAGATACGTTTCGTTGAACTGCGGCGCGACCCGAGGATTCAGCAGAGGTAGTTGCCATGGCACAATCCGCTCTCCTTGGCGTGTTCCGCCGCATGTTGACGCTCGCCGCGCCGATTGCCGCCCTATGCGTTTTCGCCTGGCCTGACACTAAACGACCGCCGACCGAATCGACTGCCACCACGGCCAACGTGCAACAGTCCCCGAACGTGGCTCGAGCCATCGAACGAGATCTTCCGGCCGACGAGTTGAAGCAAGCCGAGCAGGAGTTCGGACAGCTGAACGACTCGTCGCTGGAAACCGGCGTTGAAGAGATGCCGGCGTATTGGCGACTGATGCAATGGTCCACGCGCAGGTCGATCGACCAGTGGCGCGAGTTGTCGGTGGCTCAGGCCTCTTATGGCCTCCTGGTGACTCAGCCGCAGGCCCAGCGAGCGCAGCCGGTGAAGCTGAACCTGAATGTCTGTCGGATTCTGTCTTGGGATGCGCCGCCGAACGAATTGGGCGTCAAAAAGTTGTATGAAGTCTGGGGCTGGACAGAAGATTCTCGCGGCGGGATGTACGTGCTGGTCACACCCGATCTGCCGGCCGGGATGCAGGTGGGCGAACGGGTGCGCGAGCAGGGAGTTGTGTACGGCTATTTCTGCAAGCTGCAGGGCTACGTGGCGGCGAACGCCGGTGCCGCAGCACCACGGCAGGCCGCTCCGTTGATCATTGGTCGGATGGATCGTTACGTCCCGCCGCAGGTGGCCGTCGTTGGGCCGGGCGAACTGCGCCGGCTCGGCTTGGGCCTGTTGCTCGCGATCTCGCTGGTCGGTACGGTCGCTCTGCGATCCCCATGGCGGCGGAAGACGTCTGCGCCCACGATCACAACATCTGCACAGGCGACGCAACGGCTCGAAGACTGGCTTAGCCACGAGGAGCTGGAGTTCCCCGACGACGCAGGAAGTAGACCGGAATCCCTGACACCACGAACAGCATACCAGGCCATGTCGTGAGCGGTCGGTAGATGACCAGCATGCTGACGATGGCTACGGCACCGACGATGTACAGCACGGGGAGAACTGGATAGCCGACGGCGCGATAGGGTCTTGGAGCGTCCGGGCGGGTGATTCGCAGCCGGAAGAGTCCGACAATCGTCAGGACGTAGAACAGCAGTGCGGCCGAGACCACGTAGTCCAGCAGATCGCTGTAAAGATTGCCGTACTTGCCATCCTGGTGCGTGCGTGGCAGGACCAGCAGGGCCGACCAGATACCTTGCAGCAGCAGACCCCAGGCGGGCACGTTGTGGGCGCTGAGCGTCCCGACTTGTCGAATGAAAAGGTTGTCCTTGGCCAGGGCATAAGAGGCACGAGCGCCGGCCAGGATCAGCCCGTTATTGCAGCCGAATGTCGAGATCATGATGGCGATCGTCATGATCCACACGCCGAATCGGGGGAAAATCTCGTGCATCATCGCCGTCGCTACGCGGTCCTGAGCAGCTGATTGGATCTGAGGCAAAGGAAGCACGACCAGATAGGCGACGTTGGCCAGCAAGTAGAGCCCGATCACCAGGCCGGTCCCCAGCAGGAGCGAAATGGGGACATTGCGATGTGGGTCTCTGACTTCGCCAGCGACAAACGCCACGTTGTGCCACGAATCGGCTGAGAAGAGCGAACCGGTCTGAGCGACACACAAGGCGGCGAACAAGCCGAAGGCCGTCACTGCCGTGATCCCCTCCGAAACGGGAGTGACCGGCTGCCGAGCCCACATGTCCGTAAAGTTCGCCGACACGGCTTGGGCGTTCCAGCCCAGCAGCAGACCGGCGATGATCATCCCCAGCAGCGCGCCGGTCTTCGCCACCGTGAATAGATTCTGTACCAGTCGACCGTAGTGCAGACCTCTCATATTCGTCGCCGTCAGCAGGGCAATCATCAAGATGGCAACGAGCTGCGCCGTCGAGAGTGATACGGCGTACTTCGAAGAGATGTGAATCGGCGCGATCAGATAGTGCTCTTCGCCAATCGCTGGAAACAGCACGCCGCTGAACCTGGCAAATGCCACCGCCACCGCCGCGATCGTGCCGGCTTGGATCACCACCATAAAGGTCCATCCGTACAGGAAACCGCACAACGGTGAGAGAGATTCTCGCAGAAAAACGTACTGCCCTCCCGCGTGCGGAAACATGCCCGCCAGCTCGCCGTAGGAGAGGGCCGCGGAGATGGTCAGAATGCCGGTCACCAGCCAGGCGACTAATAACCAGCCAGGGCTCCCCAGCAGTCGCGACATCTCGGCCGAGACGAGAAAGACACCGGAGCCGATCATCGACCCGGCGACGATCATGGTCGAGTCAAAGAGTCCGAGTCGCCGATGGAATTCGCCGTCTCGGTTCATGGCTCCCCGCTGGTCGGCATCGTTCGACATGACGGCTTCCGTCCCCTGGGTCTGGTTGGCGATTCAAGCTGGTGGCGCCGCCCGATCCGTCGGCGTCCCGCACCTGTGATATCAAGGGACGCCCGCGATGGCAACCGCCGTCGCGGCGTCAGAGCCATGATTGTTGGCACTGGTTCCAGCGGAGGTTAGAATCGAGGACCGTCGCAGGTGACTGCTATTTCTGCTCTTCAGGGACCGGAACCACTTCATGTCCAGTCGCACACCCTTGGGAAAACTGGCGAAGCTGTTCGTGCTGGCAGTCTGCCTGGCTGGGCTGGTACTGATCCTGAACACCGCTGCTGTTGCTCAGTCCAAGGGCCAGCTGACGACCGACAACTCGCGCGTCACTTTCTTTGGCGCTGAGGGAGACGGTTCGACGTTTGTGTACGTCTTTGACCGATCGGGGAGCATGTCTGAGGATGAGGGGAAGCCGCTGAAGGTGGCCAGGCGTGAGTTGAAGGACAGCCTGCAGACGTTGACCGAGGTGCAGAAGTTTTCGGTGGTGGCCTACAATCACCGCGTCCGGACACTGCCGATCGGTGGAGGCGGGCTGGTATTTGCGACGGACGCCAACAAGCGTCAGGCTGAGCGGTTCATCGACGGAGTCCCAGCCGACGGTGGGACGCAGCATGCCGAGGCTCTGCTGACGGCGGTCCGCATGCGTCCGGATGTCATATTTCTGCTGACCGACGGTGACGCGGACGACGACATTGCCGAGGACGACATCAAGCGGGTGGAGCGCGCCAATGCGGGAACGATCATTCACGTGATCCAGTTCTCTCGCGGCGGGGCTCGGCAGGACGACCGGCTGATGAGTCTGGCTCGCCGGTCGGGAGGGCGGCACGTCTTCGTCGATTACGCCACGTTCCAGCGTTGATCGGGCAATTCGGCAATCCGTGCTGCTTTGAAATCGATGCGGCTCTGAAATCAGTTCTGCCGGGGAGGGTTGGCCGTCTTCAACCGGCTGACTCGGATGCCTACAATACGGGCCGCCAGCGGGGCCTTGGGACGAGGCGGTAGGACGTATTGGCTGAAGGGGTGCTAGATGTTGCTCAAGCAGGTGTTTGCGACGAAATCGCTGAAGGTACTGCTGGAAGAGATGGCCGGCGACCACCAGCTCAAGCGGGTGCTGGGGCCGTGGACGCTGACCAGCCTGGGAGTGGGCGCGGTCATTGGTGCTGGGATTTTCGTTGCCACCGGTGCCGCGGCCCGACATACGGCTGGTCCGGCTCTGATGGTCTCGTATATCGTCGCCGGGGTGACCTGCGTCTTTGCCGCCCTGTGTTACGCTGAGTTCGCTTCGATGGCCCCGGTGGCCGGCAGCGCCTACACCTACGCCTACACGACGATGGGTGAACTGTTTGCCTGGATCATCGGCTGGGACCTGGTCCTGGAGTACGCCGTGGGTGCCGCGACGGTGGCCAACGGCTGGTCGGGCTATTTTCAGTCGATATTAAAAAAGGTGGGGATAGTCTTACCCGAAAGTCTGCAACAAGCGGCCGTCGCTTACGATGCGAAGACAGGTGAATTCGTATCTACGGGTTCTTTTGTCAATTTGCTGGCGGTGGTGATCGTAGCCATCATTACCGCGGTGCTGGTCAAGGGGATCCAGGAGAGCGCCGGCTTCAATGCCTTGATGGTCGGCATCAAGGTGGCCGCGGTTCTGTTCGTCATTCTGGTCGGTGCGTTCTACATCAATCCCGACAACTGGCATCCGTTCGCACCCTACGGCTGGTCCGGGCTCAGCTTCTTTGGAATCCCGGTGGCGGGCCAGACGACGCCGTCCGGCGAGCCAATCGGGATGTTAGCTGGAGCCGCGATCATCTTCTTTGCGTTTATCGGTTTCGATTCTGTCTCGACGCACGCTGAAGAGGCGATCAATCCGCAGCGTGACGTGCCGATCGGTATCATCGCGTCGTTGATCGTCTGCACAGTGCTGTACGTCGCAGTCGTTGCCGTGCTGACGGGCATGGTGAAGTACGATCAGATTGCAGCGGACGCAGGCGTTTCGGACGCATTTCAGAAGGTGGGCCTGCATTGGGCCGAGTTCATCATCGCCGCAGCCGGTGTGGCCGGTATCACCTCCGTGCTGCTGGTCATGATGCTCAGTGCTCCCCGCGTCATCCTGGCGATGGCTCGCGATGGCCTGGTGCCGCAGAAGTTTTTCGCGGATGTCCATCCCAAGTTCCGGACGCCGTGGAAGAGCACGATTCTGATTGGACTCTTCGTCGCCGTGCTGGCTGGCATGCTGCCGATCGACGCTCTGCTGCACTTGACCAACATCGGCACTCTGTTTGCGTTCGTCATCGTGTGTGCCGCAGTGCTGATCATGCGCAAGACCAATCCGGAGGCTCACCGGCCCTTCCGGTGCCCGCTGGTGCCGTTCGTCCCGATCATGGGCATTCTGACCTGCCTGATGCTGATGTTTTCGCTGCCCGCCGCCAACTGGCTGCGGCTGATCGGCTGGCTCGGCATCGGCATGGTGATCTATTTCTGCTACGGCCGATTCCACAGCGTCATGGGCAAACAGCTGCGTGAAGAGATCGTCGCTCACGGCGTCTCGCCCGCCGGCTCCGTCTCCGATCATCTCAAGCATTGATCTGGTGAGAGCCGCGGCGTTGCGAGCGGAGCTTGATCAGCGAGAGTTCTGAGCTTCCTGCGAGACCATCGACCCGGCCACTCGGTCGGACGTGTGGTTCAGCTTGTCACCTGACGCAGCCTTGTCGGCTCGTGTAACCGTCCAGCGATGGCGCAGGCCGCGGTAGAATTCGAGCACGATGGGAAGTCCCGAGACACCCACGATAGCCAGGATCACCAGCGTGAAGTTCTGCTTGACGATCGGGATGTTGCCGAACCAGTACCCGGCCATCAGGAAACCGACGACCCAGATAACACCGCCCAGCACGTTGTAAAACAGAAACCGGCGGTAATCCATGGTGCCGACACCAGCCACGAACGGGGCCATGGTCCTGAGCAGCGGGACGAAACGGGCCAGCATGATCGTGCGGGCGCCGTAACGCTCAAAGTACTGGTGCGTCCGCTCCAGATGCTTGGGATTCAGCCACCGGGAGGTGTCTCGGCACAGCACTTGTGGGCCGAGATATTTCCCAATGTGGTAGTTCACGGTATCGCCGACGATGGCCGCCACTAGCAGCAGGCCCAACAGGACCCAGATGTTCAGCCCCCCCAGAGCGGCAATGGCCCCGGCGGCGAACAGCAGCGAATCGCCCGGCAGGAAGGGCATCACCACCAGCCCTGTTTCGCAGAAGACGACCAGAAACAGTGCGGCGTACATCGCCGGACCGTAGGTCGCCGTCAGCTCGGCCAGGTGGTGGTCAAGATGCAGCAGAATGTCGATCAAGTAATTCATACCGACTACTCTAGCTCACAAAAATCACCACCGCAGCGGGTGGTCGCCTTCACACACGCGTCTTGCCCACAACCGACCCCCTCTGTCGTCTCCTGCGGCACCACTCGAGGGTGAAAAAAACAGGCTGAACGGGCAGAGCGAATAAACCGAATGGACGAACCGGCCCAATGGACGGATTGTTCTGCGACCAACAGTTGTGACGATCGGTCAGTTGGCAAGGCATGCCTTTGGGGAATGGGGTTGAGCCGCTCGCGCCCCGCCGCTGGTGCTGGGGCCTTTTCGGGCGTTTTTTGGGTTCAATCCGATCGACCCGGCAAAAAAATCGCTCGGTGCCTATTCACTCTACGCATGCCTCCATCTTTCCGTTCAGCGGCCCCCCCACTATGATCAAGCAGCATGCCTGGTCGTCTTAATCAAGCGTTGCGCCATCAGGGGGGTGCTGGCCGCTGGTGCAGGCCGGGGGCGGAGGTCGTGTGAACCGCGACAAGAAATGAGTTGATGGATACGCTGTTTGCTCGCTTCAAGACTTGGCTGCTGGTCCTTTTTGCGGCCGCTGCTCTCTTTTTGCTGTACCGGGAGATCCGGCATTACAGTTGGGAAGAGATTCAGCTGAGCTTGAGGACGATCAGTGTTTGGCGGGTGGCAGTCGCTTTGGTGTTGGCCGCCTTCAGCTATGTCATTCTGATTGGGAGTGACATTCTGGCGCTGCAGTCGATTGGCCGGCGGCTTCCATTGAGTAAAGTTGCCGTCTGTTCGCTGTTGGGAACGGTCAGCGCCTTCAATTTCGGCACGCTGGTGGGGGGAACGTCGGTCCGTTACTGGCTCTATTCGCGGCTCGGCCTGTCGACCGTTGAAGTTCTGCAGATTGCACTGCTTCTGGGTGTGACCTTCTGGATCGGGTTCTTTGCGCTGGCGGGATTTGTCTTCACGTTGCATCCGGTGCCGCTCCCGGAATCAATTTTCTTGCCGTCGAGCAACAGTCTGCCGATCGGGGTTGTGCTGTTGATCGTCACGGTGGCCTACATTGGTTTCAGCTTCATCCGCTGGCAGCCCTGGATTCGCTGGGGATACCCGCTGCGGTTGCCCGGCCCCTGGGCGACGCTCGGCCAGCTCGGCATTTCATCGCTCGATTTTCTCGCCGCCACCGCTTGCCTCCATATTCTGCTGGGTGACTTACCGGGAATGGAGTACGGAGAGCTGTTGCGAGTTGTGTTGCTGGCGACGCTGGCCACCGTCGTGACTCACGTACCCGGTGGTGTGGGGGTCTTTGAGCTGGTGATCATCAAGCTGTGCAAGGTCTATCCGAAGCCACATCTGTTGGCCGGTCTGCTGATGTTTCGGGTCGTCTATTACTTGCTGCCGCTGCTGTTCGCAGCGATTTTTGTCGGCGGATACCAGCTCTATCGCTGGTGGCGCGTTCGCTGTTGCGATACGACTCCACCTTCAATGCCGACCTGACCCGGTTCGAACCGGTGTTAGGTTGCCCCCATCTCCTGCAGCAGTTGCTGAGTCAGTTCGCACTGACGACGGGCCGTCCGAAGGGCGGTGATCGATTCGTTTGGGTAGCCGTCGGTCGATGCCGACCAGGCTCGGTACAGATTGCGTTCCACAGCCGCCAGCGACGCCAGTGGTTCGGCGGCGCGACCGATGCCGTGTTCCCGCACCAGCGTTTCGCGGGCTCGAAAGAGCGGCGTGATCCATTTCTTCTGCAGGCGATCGGTGACGTCACAGACGGTGCGACGGACGTCGGTACCGGGTGCGGCACTTTGGCTCAACAGTTGGTCGATTTCCGCGGCCAATTGGGAGACGTTGTTTGCGTTCAGCGGCACCACGCTACCATCGTCCGGGAGTGACGCCTGACGCTGCCGTTGGGATCTGGCAATCATAGCGCCGATGACCAGCAAGGCGGCTCCGACCACCGTCAGCCATTTGCCCGGCCACCGCGACCATGAAAACTCCTTGACCCTGACATACCGCCAGGCGGCTGTTCGGCCAGGGATACCGCTGGTTGTCGCTCGCAATGCGGCCAGCGTGGGAGCGTCAAGTTGCTGACCGCGGGTCGCCACGGGCTGCAGCTGAGATTTCTCATCCAGCTTCACGCCGGCGTCATCGTTGAGTGTCAGGCCGAGTATCGTTGCGTCGGGTGCGTCGATGGGAACGAAGTAAGCGCTGGCCGCTCCGAATACGCCCATCGATACGCCGACTGTCATCAGGATCGTTCCTAGCCAGCTCACAGTTTTACTCCGCAGAAATCTGCACTGACGTTGTATTCGGACCGGTCAAACCGCTCAGCTCCACAGCGGCAGCAGCAGCGAGATGCCGGCAATCGCCAGCGCCAGCAGGCCTTCGCCGATCACAAACCCGGCACACACGGGGACACCCCATTCCTCGGCCCAATCTTCGCCCATCGTGCGGGAAACGATCATTTGCGTGACACAGCCCAATCCATACGTCAGCACATAGTGAAATGGCAGATACATTGAGATGCCGATCAGCACGCCGAGCCCCGAGAATGCTCCGATGCCGAGCAGCCCACCGAGGAGTGCTCCGCAGCCGTACAGCACGTACGGCATTTCACCCCCCTGGATCCCCTGGATGACGGTCTTCAGTGCCATGGCCTGCGGGGCTTCGGTTTCGGTACCCGGCCCGATCCAGACGCCGGTCTGCTGATGGTTGTTCTGCACGATCAGCAGCAACGTGATCACAGCCACGACAGGTCCGATGGCAGCTGTCAGAGTCTGGGACAGCTGTTGCTTGAATGGAATAGCGCCAATCAACTGCCCGGTCTTCAGGTCGGTCATCATGTCAGCCGAGGCAGAGGTAGCGCAGCAGAGCGTGGCTCCGACCAACACGGCGCCGACCGTGTCGCTGGTGCCGCCCAGCAACATGATCAGCACGACAGTCAGCAAGGCGATACCCGAGATGGGCGACCAGTCGGTCATCCCGGTGCATTGAGCGATGATGATGCCGGCGAACCAGATCCACACCACACCGATCAATGTAATCACGATGTTCTGCAGTACGAAAGGCCAGCCGGCCAGCAGTCCGCCATCGGACGGCGTGCGAGTGAGTTGATTCGCCAGAAACAGAATGACGGCGCACGGTGCGGCGATCAGCAGGATGGTGCGCAGATCCATTTCGTCGCGTTCCGACTTGAGCCGGCTCGCCGAACCGATGCTCTTCAAAGCGGCTCGCATCGCCGGCAGGGCTGAGACGATCCCCATGGCAGCTCCGCCCAGCAGCATGCCGATGCCCAAGGGTCTCGTGAGGCTGACCCGCGCAGCGTCGGACGCTTGAAAGTCCATGACGGTGGGCGGGAGGTAGCCGAGCAAGAACACTGCCGGCGCGAGGAACCAGTAGGCCAGGATGCCGCCGGCCAACGTCATCAAGCCCGGTCGGCCACTTAAGTAGCCCGCCCCGAACGACAGCGGTGAGATAGCCAGGGTCAGCGCGAGGAACTCGGGCAAACCCAGCCAGCGGCCGACGTGAAACTCTTCACCCTCCAGAATCAAATCGCCCTGGCCGTCGCCGTCGTGGTCCGCTCGCCGTACAGCGCGGGCATGAGCGGCTGCGGCAGCGGGATCGGCCGATTCGGCCAGTGGCGCGGGGAACGGCAGTCGCCATTGAAGGTCGGCGTAGCTCCAGGCCGTTTGCCCGTTCCATTTCAGCTGTGATGAGGCGGACGGATAGAAGACAGCGGCTGCCAGGATCGCTCCGGCCAGCAGGACCAGCGACTTCTTGCCGCCAGCGCCGGGGGCTCGCAGAATAGCACTCATCGCCGTCCCGGTGGGAAATCGCAGCCGATCGATTTCGATCATCTGCTTGCGCAACGGGACGATGAACGCGCAGCCGAGGACGGCGCCGGCCGCACACGCCAGGACGATCAGCGTCAGGCTGCCGGCCGTGGGGGGCTGGTCGGGTTGCAGCAGGTAGAGGACGGGGACCGTAAAGACGATGCCCGACGTAATCGTGTTGACGGTCGAGGCCACGGTTTGAGCCATGTTGACTTCGAGGATCGTCCCTTGCCTCAGCAGGCCCCGGAGAAATCCAAAGCCGAGCACGGCGGCGATGGCCGAGCCGGCTGGGGTGAAACCGATCTTCAGGCTCGCATAGGTGGCAGCGGCGTTCATGACGGTGCCCAGCGAGATGCCGAAAAGCATAGCGATCCAACTGGCCTCGGGATAACGCCGTTCCGTCATTTGTTTCTCCTGAGTCTAAGGGCCGTTGTCGTCAAGCAGCCTGGATGTACGAGCCAGTAGGGTTCGGGTCATAGCTGAGCGTGCAGGCTGGCATGCCGAGCGACTTTCTGCCAACCGTCTTCTCGAGCGACCCAGACTTCCGTGAACCGGTGTCGGAGCGTCTGCTGAGCGGCGGCGGGATCCTGGCCATCGCGAGTGATGATCGTCTCCATACCCACGACGACAACCGTATCGCCGTAGCGCCGGAACTGATCGAAATCACGCTGGTAGTCGTTGATGGCGATCGGCTGAGCTTTGACGTGATCCAGGACCTGTTGCTTGTTGGCGTGCGTGTGGAACGGATCGGTCACGACGTAGTCGTCGTGCAAAATCGAATTCAGTCCGGCCACGTTACCGCTCTTGCGGTGCTGATGTTCCAGCTCATAGAGCCGGCGGATCTGCTGCTCGGCTTCCTGGTCATCCATGCCGACGCCCAGATCGGGGCCTCGGCGAACCGACTGAGGGCGGTGCCCAAAGGCGATTCCCAGGGTCATGCCCAGGATCAGACCGATCAGCAGTCCCAGGGTCATCCGGCCCGGACGCGGTCGTGTGAAGTTCACCGTCATGATTCCCTCTGCTCCCCCGAATTGAATCCGTCGTCACTCGTCACTCGTCGCGACCGCTCGGCACCGCCGAGCCCGGATTATCGCCCGCTCAGGGCAGGCAAGCAACGTCCAACCGAGACGTTGCTGGCCGAGACATCGCGGGCTGAGACATCGCGGGCTGAGGCGGAGTGGAACCCTGTTTGTTTTTTCGCACGGAGACACGGAGATACGGAGAAACGCAGGCGAGGTGACAGGGAAGCCAGATGGTGCAGCGGTTGCCGGGCAAGGATCAGCGAGATTGGGTTGCGGCAGAGCGGGCGATTGGACTTCACGACCTTCGCCGAGTGCGTCGCAGCAGCCAGAGACCGATTGAGGGGGCGAGGGCGGAGATCAAGACGCCGGTGTTGGGCTCTGGGACATACAGGTAGGCGGCGCCTGCATGCTGTCGGTCCGCGTTGCTGTAGTAGGCGCCGACTAGAACGCGACCGTTGGCGACGGCCACGCTGCGTCCGAACATATCTTCGGGTACAGCGTCGCTGCCGACGAGCGTGCTGAGGGGATGCCATGTTCCCAACGCGTCCTGCTCAAAGACGTAGGCGCTCTCCGCACCCGGCGGACTGAATGGGCCACTCGGTTCGCCAACCACCGCGAATCCGTCAGTCAACGCCACGGATCTGCCGAACTCGTTGGTGATAGTCCCCACCGGGCTGAAGAACTCTGCCTCCAATTCCCAGATTCCATCCTGCTGGTGGAACAGATAGGCCGCTCCCCCCGGATGCGATTCCCGATAGGCTCCCACCAGGATGCGATCGCCCCAGAGCGAGGCGGACTGGCCGAAAAGACCGTTGCTTTGAGGGTTGGGAGAGGTGAGTTTTGCTGCTTGATGCCAGCCGTCATGACGGCGCTCGAAAACGTACAGTGCGCCCTCTGACAAATTCCCGTTCTCCGGCGCACCGACCACAATTCGGTTGCCCCAGACGTCGACCGATGCTCCGAAACTGTCGTCGCTTAAGAGGTCGTCTGGAACAAGTTTCGTGGTTTGGCCCCAGGCATTCGTACCGCCGAGATTGCGTTCAAACACGTAGGCCGATCCTGCGTGTTGAGCAATCGAGTCATCATGCGAGGCACCGGCTACCGCGAAGTCACCGTGCAGAGCTACGATGTCGTCGGCGATTCCCAGACGGTCCGACATGGTCCCGGCAACTTGTCGGCTGGCCACGCCCAGCCAATTGCCGTCGGGTTGCCGCTCAAAGAAATAGGCAGCGCCGTCGTTGGCGCCTGGCTCGGCGCCCAGCAGTCGGCCAGCCACTATGGCCGAGTTACCATCGATGTCGACGGCATTGCCGACCACTACCGGATCGGCCACCGGCGGCGCCAGCGTCGCTACGGGTAGCCAATCACCTGTTGCCGCATCCGGCTCCAGCACATAGGCCACTCCGTGCGGTGCGGCTCCGTGATCGCCCACCAGGGCTCGATTGCCGGAAAGTGCCACCGAATACCCGTAAAAGCCAAAATCGGAAGGACTGGGCGGATGCAGACGGATCTCTTCATTGAATGCGGCCACCAACGTCCCGGCAGGCAGACACAGCAAACATGCCGCAATGACCCTCCCGACGACTCGAATAGCGGTCCATCGACCAACATCACTCGGCACCGGATCCCAGATTAAACGACCGCAGCCCGGTTTCTGAATGGAAGTGTCACTCAATGGATGAGTCCTCATTGATTCAGTCAAGTCACTGCCGCCTGACGGTGCACCGCCGGAACGGAAGCGGCGTGACCGTCAGGTTGTGTCGCGCGAGCCCGAAAGAGGGGGGCAGTATGTTTCGTAGGTTGGACTTTGTCAACTCTTGCCCACGTCGTGCTGTGGGTTGGTCGGCCTACGGCTGACTTGGAATTTCACGCCCTGATGGATTGGCAAGCCGGCGGCACTTATGATGTGGTCGATGACCACCGGCCCCGTTCCAGGGGCTATACCAGGCTCTTCTCGATGTCAGGCAGACCATGTTTCAGCGGCCATTTCGCTTCGTTCCTTCGATTCGCATCCCCGATCCGACCGACAATCCAACCGGCTCGGCAGCAAACGGGGCTCGTGGTGGTCGCCACGCGCGGCGGCGCACGAGCATTCGGCGTACGACGGGCCGGCCGCGACTCGGCGGACTGGAGTCGCTCGAGCCCCGCACGCTGCTCGCCTTCCAGCCCCTGCATGGACTCGATTTTTCGCCTTACATTGCCGGCGAGGATCCGCGGGGGGGTGACGGCCAGATCTCGAATGAAGTCCTCCTCGCGCGGATGACTGCCTTCGCTCCCTACACCAATTCTTTTCGCAGTTTCGCCTGTAACGAAGATTTGAAGGAAGTGGGCCAGTACGCGCATCAGCTGGGGAAGACCTCGGTGGTGAACGCCTGGATTGGTCCAGATTTGGCCGAGAACCAGCGTCAGATCGATTGCCTGGTTGACCAGGCGGCGAAGGGCCATGTCGATATGGCGGTGGTCGGCTCCGAGTCCTTGCTGCGGGGTGACGTGACGAGTCAGCAGTTGATCGGTTACCTGCAGAACGTCAAGAGCCGGCTGACCGCGTTGAATGTCACCATCCCAGTGACGACAGCCGACGTCTATTCCTCGTTCCTGATTCACCCGGAAGTGATCAGTTCGGTCGACGTGGTATTCGCCAACATCTATCCGTTCTGGGAAGGGGCGCCCGTTGACGCGGCCATCTATCAGCTCCGCTCCGCCTACGAAAAGCTCTCCCAGGCCTCGGGTCAGAAGAAGGTTGTGATTTCTGAGACCGGTTGGCCTTCGGCAGGTGAGGCGGTGGGCTCAGCTGTACCGTCGCCGACAAACGCCGCGTTTTACTTCGCTAACTTTCTTTCCTGGGCCGAATCAGCACAGGTGGAGTATTACTACTTCGAAGCGGGCGACGAGCCGTGGAAGATTGGCGAGGGGAAGCGGGGGGCTTCGTGGGGATTGTTTCAATCGCCCACCACGGTGCTCAAACCGGGCATGCAGGAAGTCTTCGATGGACTGCGGATCGAAGATAACTGGACCAATCCTCCGGCCGGTCCTCCGGTGATTGACTTTGCCACCAGCAACACCACCGTCGAGACAAACCTGGGGAACTATCTGGTGGTCGGTCAGGCGGCTGCCAATTCCCAGGTGACCGTCAACGGCCAGTTGCTCGCCGCCAAATATCGTCCCGACGGCAACTATGCTTATCCGATCGCTCTGTCGGTCGGTGAGAACTCGGTGCAGGTCGACATCAAAGCGGCCGATGGTACGACGAAATCAGTGACGCGGACGATCGTCTACAACCCTCAGCTGCCGTCCGACGAGATTCAGCTGGTCTATGTCGCCGTCGCTTCAACAGCGTTCTCCGGTACCGTGGTTCTCGACATGGATCATCTGGTGCTGTTTGGCACGATTCCCGGCAAGCAGATCCTGGGGGCAACTCCAGCCAACGGCCGGCTCTTCATGGACGATGGCTCTGAGCTATCGATCTTTTCTCACAGCGTCGTGGGCAAGTTGCCGGTGACCACACGAATCGCCGGGAATTCGTTTGCGGTGACCCCGGACGGCAACCGCGTGGTTGTGGGCAATCAGTTGTTTGATGTGGCCACGAATTCGCTCGAAGCACGATTGCCGGCCAGCGTCACCACCGGCACCTCCTGGGCCAGCGCCGATATCCCGGGCGGCCCGGCCATCTCGCCAGACGGCACGACTGTGTGTGGGGGGAATCGGATCACGTGCATCGATCTGAACGCCAAGACGGCGACCGACACTGGCATCACTGGTGGCTTTATCAGCGATTTGGCGATCAGCCCCGATGGCAAGCTGCTGATGGTTTCTGACTATGGTTCGGGGACGGGGCGCTTGCGGGCCTTCGACTGGAAGACTCGAGCACTAGTCTACACGTCGGTATTCGGCGATTTTGCCGGCGAGATTGCTTTTCCGGATGCCAACACGGTGGTCGTGGGGAATTCCGGGAATCCGTCGACGGGAGGCGGAGTGATTTCGGTGTTCGATCTGAAGACGGGCGTGTTCATTCAGAGTCGTTCGGTGTCGATGGCCGACAACGTGGCAGCAGCTACCGCCAATCGCTCGGTCTTCGTCGCCAGCGGTTCGGTGGGAGGAGTCGATGTCTATGTCTACGGCACCGACGGTAGCCTGCATCCCGCGGAGACTTTTTATCTGGGGGCCAACAAGTTCGTGCCGGGAGGGAGCCGTCCGGAGCGGAATGAAGTGAAACGCATCGTATACAAGCCGGCCAGCCCGCCTCTGGTCCACGGCGATCTCGATCGTGACAGCGACGTCGACTCGGCCGACCTCGCCCTGTTCCTGGCGAACTGGACGGGAGCCGTTGATGCTCACACAGGCGGCAAGACACTGCTCGATGGTGACTTCGACGACGATGCGGATGTCGATTCGGCCGACTTGCTCGAATTGATCGCTCGCTGGACGTCCGCTCAGGCCCCGCCGCAACTGAGTAGTCTGCTGGGCGTTGACCGTTCGGCCGACGTAGCCGGAACAGCCCAGACGGCCACATCGGCCGTTGAACACGCGGCATCCTGTCGTGCCGACTTGGCTAAGAACCTGCCGTCGTCCGTCGCGGGCGTCGCGGGCGTTGATCCCCATGACGTCCGGCTCAGTTCACTGCCGGCGGCAAAGAATCGGCACGCGTCGAAGCACCGTCACTGGAAATAGCTGGCCAGAAATAAAACAGGGCCGCTCGATGGACGACGAGCGGCCCCGCAGCAAATATTACGTCAGCTGATGAACGACCATGGTTGCGGTGTCCAGCAGTTGCCGCTTGGAGATCGATCAGTACGGTCCGTAGCGATGATCGTCGCTCTTCGGATACATCCACGGATCCAAGTGCCTGACTCGACGAGGACTCACCACTCGCACTCCGCTGGCCTGCGCCTGCGGCTGATACGAGAAACTGCGATACGTCGTTTGAGGCTGAGCAGGTGCTTTGGCTTCAGCGGGCACCGCTGGTTCCGATTTCGGCGTGGCCGCTGCCACCTCAGGAGCCGGTTGATACGAGAAATCCCGATAGGTTACGACCGGAGCGCGACTCGCCGGGACGTATTCGACTCGATTCCGATTCGCATAGTGGCCATAGTCCCAGAACGGACGATAGTCCCCACGAGACTTCGCGCCTGCATCTCGCTGCGCCCACGCCGTACTGCTTGCACTCGACACCAGTAAGGCCACAGCCAACCCCGCCAACGCTAACCGTGACATACGCACCTCCTCGACCCCTGAGGGCCATTGAAAAAGGTAACCGCCATTTCGCCCGAATTGGGCGCTCAATCCTATCTGAGTCCTCCATGCATTCGGCTTGAAACCCTGTGTATTTCCCCCAGACACCTATCTGAATTCTAGCCGGTGTACCGTCTGAACCTACAGTCGTAACCTGATTGGGGGGATTGGCCATGCCCGGTTCATAGGCATTGGCCGCCGGTTTAAATCGCAATTGTCAGCTTGTCGAGCAGGCGGACTGGGCGGCGTCCGGAATGATTCGGACGTGGTTAAGTCTTTACCGGCAGTTCATTTGCGCAAAGTCGCATCAAAAGTTTTCCAGTTCAAGCCGACTCAGGCACGCCGTTTGTATTTCGGCGGTTGGGACAGTCGTTGGAGCCGGTGATGACTGGCCGTCCAATATTGCCCGATCGTGACGGCCCGGAGCTGTGGCATGAACGCGTTGCGGATTGTGTTGTTGTTGTCCGTCGGTTTACCAGCATGGGGGCTCGGCGCCGAACGCGTCTCGATCGTCAAGCGGACCGCTCAATCGGCCAATTTCCGCGTGGTGGCCGCTTCGTCCGAATTTGGTTCGGATCAGTTTCTGCAGCATTGCGAGAGATTACGGGCCGAGCTGCAGTCGCAGTGGCTGGCTCAGAACGATGCTCAACCCTGGCAGCCGAAGTGTCAGATTGTCGTCCATTCGGACCGGGCCAGTTATTTACGAGCGGTGGGGCAAGAAGGTGCTCAAACGTTCGGCAGCAGTCTGATCCAGTTCGAAGGGGAGCGGCCCATGACGCGTCAGATCGATTTGCTGATCGATCCTCAGGGCGAACTGACAGCGCTGTCGCACGAGCTGTCTCACGTCGTGCTGGCTGATCGTTTTCGCGGCCGCCAGCCGCCACGGTGGTTGGATGAAGGCATTGCCACGATGGCCGACGCGGCTGAGAAACGGCGATTACACGAACGCGATTGTCAGGCGGCGTTGCGGGGAGGTTCGGCCTTACGGATGGTCGATGTGCTGCATCTGGATCGATTCACCGGTCCCCATCAGGTGCCCGCGTTCTATGGTCAGAGCCTGAGCTTGGTTGAATACCTGGCGGCTCGATCCGCGCCCCATCACGTGGTCGACTTTGCCGAGACGGCTGCCGATCGAGGCTATGATCGGGCACTTCGCCAGCACTACGACATTCGCGATGTGGCCATGCTGGAACGCGAGTGGAGGCGACACGTAGACCGTGAACCGGCCGAACCTGCCGGTCTTCAAAGCGGCCGCCGCGCGAGTTTGGCGGTGGCCGATTGAAACCGCCGACGAAATCGGACGGCCCTCTTTCAGCCGGCTGGCCCGTGATATCTGACCGGTCCGTTTGGCCTCTGGGGCGAGTTAACCGAATTTCGGTGCGTTAGGATTGGTTTCGGGTGACGTTCCGGCGGATTCGATGGGGCGTGTCGGTTCGGGCGGTACGGGCGATGCGCACTGATTCCGCCTGAATACCGCTGATCGACGCAGCCAAACCGCCCCGGCCGATGATTCTGATCTGTCCGGGCAGTTTTGACGTGGGACCCTGGATGGTCAGGGCTCGAAAGATGGGAGTACGATTGTTTCTCACCAGACTGTTTCGAGCCGAGCAGCTTCTCGATGCGATTTCGGAGTTTGTTTCAATCTGATAGCTGGCGGTTGAGTCATTTCTTGGCGGATGGGATCTGATCGCAATGAAGAACGAAAAGATGATTCTCGGGTACCGTGAAATCTTTGGTCCGGAGAACGGTACGGCCGAAGAGACTCTCAACTCCATCTTGAGTTCTCTGGGAGCGGCCAAACGGACCGCCGAGATGGCGGCAGATTGCATCAGCAGTATTGGTCCGGTCACCGATGCGGTTATCCCCGCATTGATCAAGAATCTTCACCAAGATGAGCGTGCTTCGCGGGCGATTCGTTCCGCGCTGCGGGGCATGGGTGATCTTGCTCTGGAGCAACTTGTCGCGAGTCTGCCAAATGCTACAGCGCCATTGCGATATTACCTTATCAGAGCGATTGGGGAGTTCGGTGCAGCCGCGCGATCAGCGTCGAGAAGTGTGCAGCTGTTACTTGGCTCAACGGATCCCGTGGATCGCCTTTACGCTGCTGCGGCTTTGACTTCCATGAGTGAAGGCAGATCGGACTTGACAATTGAAATCGCCAAGGCTTTTTCCGGCCTGGGGTACAGTGAACTCGAAGTTGAATTCGCCACGATCTGTCTCGCGGACCTGGCGAGCGACTCTGCGGATGCTTTGCCGATCATCATCCTGGGGCTGATAAGGCTGGATGATTTCTTGGCTTCAGGACCGATGTACGTATTGGGGAAGATTGGCTTTCGCGGCATTCCTGCGGTTCCGGCGCTACTGCATCGGGTATGCCAGCGGTCGACTAGTGAGTTCGATCGTTGCAACGAATATGCAGCATCTGCACTCGAGGCAATCGCGGTTGACTTGCGGACCCGTGGAGAGTTGACAGAACCGTTAGAGAGGGCGTTGGCATGTCGGGTTCCAGGCTCGAAAATGCAGGCGAACTGCCGTGTGGTGGCCGAGACGACAAACGCCATTGAGCAGTTGGAAGCATGGCTGGATCACTCTGACTTGATGATGCGTTTGGGCGCTATTGCCGGACTCGGCTTTTTTGGACCAGCGGCCATGTCGATGGCGAAGAAATTGGACAAGTTCCTCAGTGCGGATTCGCCCGAAGAAAGATTGCACGCTGCAATAGCTTGTCGGCAAATTTGCGGTCACGCGAGTTCGTATGGAAGGATCGCGGCCATGGCGGTGAACCAAACGAGGTTGAGTCCTGCCATGATGGAGTGGGTCCAGCAAGTTCTCTCGGACAAGGGTTCATGACGTCAGCATGAAATCTTGGAATGGCCAGCAGATTTCGACACCGCTGACGGTTGGGTAAGGGAGCCTCGCATGCCATCGTTGGAGCATATATTCCTGAGTATGGATGGAGTTCTGGCCGATTTTGCTGGAGCGGCCCGGACGCTTCTTGGGCAGCGAAGCTCGGTGGCGAGCCGGCCCGAACGAGCTGACGGAATTCACTCTGTCCTCGGTATCTCGGAATCGGAATTCTCGCGGCTTGTGGAGGGCCAAGGAGCGGACTTCTGGACAAGATTGCCTGAATTGGAGTGGTCGAAGACTCTTGTTGACCTGGTTCGACGGTTCGCGCCGATGACGGTGCTGGATTCGACGTCGTGGTCGCCAGGTTGTTATGAGGGGAAGGCCCAGTGGCTAGGCGATAAATTGCCGATGGTGGCTGGCAAGCGGTTCTCGGACTTCTTGTTCGGTCGCCCGATCGAACTGCTGGCTGGACCTCGGCGGGTATTGATCGACGATTCCGAAGCCAGAGCCGAAGCGTTTCGAGCGGCCGGTGGTGAGTCCATATTGTTTCCGCAGCCCTGGAACGTCAATCACGCCATCAAGGATCGCTTGGGATATGTGAAGGCCCAACTTGAGTTGCTGGATGAAGTGGCGACACTTTACGATTTCGACCATCACGATTGGTCGCCGCAGGTTCTGTCACAACTGAGCCAAGCTATGGTAGGTGAGCCATTTCAACTTGCCGAGTTGCTGAGTGTAGGTGCCGAAAACGTCGCCCTGCGACTAGTCGATGGCAACGTCGTCAAGTTGACCAGATATCTGGAACTGCCCAAGCCTAATCCGTTCAGTTTGCCGGTCGTTGACTGGGGATATGTTCCCGTCGACGGAAGTGAAACACTCTGGTACATCCAGCCGTTTGCGACGACTCCTATCGATGAACGCGACTTCATGCCGTTTCTGGCGACGCTGCGCAGTGCCTCGTTAAGGATGACCGATCCTTCAAAACACAACCTGGGGTACTTCGCAGGCGAAGTCAAGATCCTCGACCCTTGGTCGGTTCAGCCTTTGTCCGCCGAAGAAACCTGATAGAAGAGATGGTTAATTGATCTTCGCCGCCGGGTGTTTCTGCGTTACTTCGAAATAAAGATTCCCCGAATTCGGCGTCAATAGCGTTTCGGTACTTCGAACGCCGAACGGCTGCGGGGGCTGCAATTCGAATCGGTCGGGTATTTCAATGAGGACCATCTCTTGGCTTTGATGCTTCCCGACCAGATCGAATTCGTCCCACGCCGTTGGGAAATCACCTTGCTGATATGCCGCCAGACCTTCATGCCAGCGAATCGTCAGTCGCCCCGTGACAGCCCCGGATCCGAGTCGATGCCCGCCTTTTTGAGGCACTTCCGTGCGACGTCGGTCGGAACGGCCAGTGAGGTAGCATTATTCGTTCCGTCACACACATTAATGCCAATGCCTACCGGAGTGCCGGTAGGCGAGCATGCACTGACGATCAGCAGTCATTGTTCCTTGGTGTGAACAGTTCCTTCAGGTAGCAGAATTAGTCGGCCAACATGAATCTCATTGAGGTCGTCGTCTGCGTCCGGATTGCATTTCGTCCTGTGTTCGCCGGGGCAAAGCGGCTCGGATTGGCCAGCTGGGACTCCTGATGAGCACATCCTGCTACGGCCGCTGAAGCAAACGCTGGTTCATCTGCGTGAACGGCCTTGAGCTTTTCCATCTGTGAGGCGATCGGTTGCTACCAACGTTCGGTTCGGACAGCAATCTGGAGGCGTTCGTCTACTTGTTCCCAGAACCTCGTGACAAATCCGAGTACCTGCCCTTCTTGGTCCACGCCTTCCATACGGTCCTCATCTTCCAGTAGGCCGGTTCCCGCGCGATCGCCTAGCATTTGACTGCGCACCGAGACCAGCTCGTGCTCGCGGTCTCGAAACTTCGCCCAGACCATGTGCAGATACCACAACACACAATCCAGTTCCCCGACTGTCTGGCAATAGTTCTGCGGACGTTCCCGGATCCAAACCATCAGGCTTTCCAAACTGTCAATTGCTGGCATATTCGCGCTTGGTTCCATTGGGTGCTCCTGAGAACGGCCCAAACAGCTTTGTCTTCGAGCAATCATCAGTATCAGGCTGCGAGTGTATCCAGACGGCGAGTGTAACGCACTATTGCCTAGTCGATCGGCGTTCCATTGCAGTTTGGGGATAAAGGTCGGCCAGTACCTTCTGGAAACTCTCGATGATTTCACGACTACCGTCATGATATCGCTCCCAGTACCCTGGAACCATCCACTCTTGCGGTCCGCGATGGAGTTCGCCAGCTGGGCCATGTTCGTGCACCCAGAATCCAGGAAAGCGGGGATCCACGACGAGAAACAACGACTCGTGATACAGCACTGGTTCGTTCGCGTCATCCAGAATTCTGTAAGAGTCGACCGTGTATGCAAGGACCTCGTACTGCCTGCCAACCGTCAGGTGGTTGTATTCGCGAACCCACCAGCGAGTGGCGGCAGTTATCGTCTTCGGCGAATCGTCATCTGCTCGGCAGACCCAATCCTTTTGCTCTAGGTCACCTAACTCGTCGCACAATTCTGTCGTGGCACGGGCCATCCGACTCGCCAAGTCGTTTGCCGAAAACGATCCATCAGCCGACGATGCCGCCAATTCGCGGCCAATCTGGCATATGGAGTCGCAATTGCCGACAAACCGTACGATCATCTGTACACTCCGCGGCTAACCCGCGGGTAGCGCATCAACGGCATTTTTCTGGAGTGCTCAATAGATTGTCTTTTAGGCGGCGTCTTGGATTCACGAGTTACCAGTATACCAGAGCCAATTACCAAGCTGTTTGCCGCATCGTACCCTCTCCCCGCTGAGCATGATTTCCGCGGCCAACCAAGTCATCTGGCGGGGAGAGGGGCAGGGCGAGGGCGCGCGCGTGCAGCGCGAGTTGAGATGTTCATTCGGGCGCGGCGATGAAGAGTTGGACCACGGATATCACTGATATGCACGGATACGCGCACATCGTACCCTCGCCCCGCTGAGCATGATTTCCGCGGCCAGCTAAGTCAATTGGCGGGGTGAGGAGCGGCGCATGCATCGCGAGTTGAGATGTCCATTCGCGCGCGGTTGAAGGTTTGCACCGCCGAAATTACACCGAAGCCTCGCTGCATTCAGCCACAGGCAAAATGAGAACAGTCAGCCTGTCGATTGAGTGGACAGTCTTGTTAGTGAACGGTGTGGACTTGGCTGGGGCTGAGTAGAGGATGTGGTAGGGGACTTGATTGAGACCTCGCGTCGATGATCACGCTCGAATGGGGCTTATGGCGATTTGGCGTACATTGCGAGGACTCCGCAATTCGTGCATCGCAAGGCACGGATCGGGATCAATTGCGACCGTTCATACTTAACTCCAGGGCCGAGTTTCAAGTAATCAAGGATTGTCTTGTCATCCGGCTCACCACGATGCCACGCTGATTGCAACGCTGCAGCCATGGAAACGTCCGGTAGGATTCCAATTTCCAGTTCTCCGCCACAGTCCGAGCATGCTTGAGGTTGACTCATTCTGGTTGCACCTTTTCTCTTGCGGTTGGAGCATTCCCACAGAAGCCGACTCGTATTAAATTGGGCTCTTCGGCAGAATCTGTGGGTGAATTTGCATGAACCTGTGTTCAGTACCCAGTGAGTGGCGATTGCTTTAGAGACGGCGCGCTCTGTCAGGCTCGGGCTCTGGAAAGGTGTGCCACGGGGGGCCGCCCCGATTTCACCGTCCCTCCGTCGACCGTCGTCACTCGCCCTGCCTCTGGCCCCGCCACAGTCGCGGGCTCGGCGAGTTCGATTCTGAAATCCTTGTCTTTTGGCTCGCCCACAGACTGTGGGGGACCTGCGGCTCTCGGGCGAAGCGACGGACGGCGACGGTGACGGGAAGGTGAAACGGGGCTCGACCACTCGCCGAGAGACGGAACTTGCGGACCGTCAGCCAGTTGATCCTGCGGTGCCCACAAATGCCGCCGGAAGACGACCGCTGGTCACGAGCGAGCACCCTTTCTGTCTGCTTTCGCACAAGGGGCTGGCTCAGCGCTTCCTGCCCCAATTCCCGTCGCCGTCGCCGTCGGTCGCTTCGCCAAAACCGGGAGGCCCCCCAAAGTCGGTGGGGCAATCAACGCTCCATCCACGTCAGACTCTCCAGCCCCACGACTTTGGCGGGGCCCAGGTGGCGAGCGATCGATGGCAGAGGCAGAGGGACGGTGCACAGGAGCTCCAGCCGCCCCATTCCTGGAGCTCGAACCCGAGGGAGCGACGAGCGGCTAAGCTGTCTCTCAGTTACGACATCACCTCGACTCGCTACGAGAAAATCCGGCGGCTTGCCAGCTCGCAACTCGCCAAAATCGCCGAGCTGGATAACGTTGGCCGACCAAGAGAGTCAGAAACTACCCACAGATTCTGCTGAAGAGCCTTAAATTGACGAGCGAAATCGTCCAGCGTCTTAGTTTCGCTGATCCCTTCGGGCAACTCAATCGCTCACTGTAGAAGTCGGCGGTACTGACGGATGTTGTCTACAGCCCGTCGATACGGCGGGCAAAGCCAATCCATGCAGCACGCTGCAGATGGCCAGGATTGTCAGACACTCCACAGCTGTCGGCTTAACCGCGTTCAATGGCCATAGAAGTTTTGTTTTCGAGCGAGCGATTACGAACCACGAGCAGGCAACCGAGTACAACGACAACCCGAAACCATGGGGGCCGAAAGTTAGCGTCGATGCTGCGATTGCTGAGCACCAAGCCAACACGATGGCAACGGACAGAACTACGGATTGGCTCCGCCGGGCCGCGATCTGCTCAACTGTTGGTGGTTGGTACGGATTCATCGCCGTGATCCCTCAGCCAACGAATCGGCCTTCCGCCAATAATCCCCATCAGCGTCAATGCACACGGACCATAAGCCGACTGGCGCGGTGAGCAATCCTGGCCACACCGCTGCGCCCATTTTAAAACTAAGTGCCAGGCTGCCAAACTTTGGCAGCAGGCTCACCAGGTTGACCGCCGCCGAGGGTAGGTCGATTGGTATATTGCCCGATTCGCGGCCGGGTCGCCGGGGGGAGGAACGCGACCAGATCTACCGCAAGACGGGGCCAAGAGGTTCGGTGTCACGTGCCGCTGCCTGCAAGGCCCGGAAGGTGGAGTAGGCGATAATGGCTAGTGGGAATGAGCTTACTGCTACTGCCACTTTCTGGGCCAGACCACCGAACTCAGCCAGATTGATTCCTGCTGCGCCGGAGAGAACGGCAGCGCAAGCCGCGAAGGCCGCCACGTTGAAGGTGAGTGGCCATTTCAGGTGTTGTAACGCTGGTGTGCGCCAAGCTACGAGGGCGGAAACGATGGGAGCAGCCAGCATGCCCAGGCCGATAATGCCAGGGTCGTGGTCAGCACGAGGTAAAGGGTGTAGCGCTGCCCAGATGGCCGACAGCCCGACTGAGGCGACGCACGCGGCGAGCAGCCACGCGAGTGCTTTGGGTGTGCCGATGGCAGGTAGCCGCAGCCCGAGCCCGAAAAAACCCAGAATACCCAGGGCCCCGGTAACCATCGCAGCAGAGTTGAGGATCTCAGGCCGAAGGGATTTGTCCGAGCCCAGATCGCTGGCGGTGTTCACGAGCAGGCTGTAGTTCGGATAGAACGGTACTGCCGCCACCTGCCCGCCGAAGTACACCACGGGGATCGCACAGACCGCGAGCAGAAGATGCCGAACTCCGATGGTGGGCAAGATGTGACGCCTGATGCTGGCGTTGATCGGGCCGCCCCCCAATCAACATTGACTTCAGGAACGACGCGATCGGCGGCTCCGCGTCCCACGCCTGGTTCAAGTAAGCCACTATCGCGGCGGGGTTCATCTTAAGACACTCGCTCACCCCAAGCCATCCTTCCTGGTGGATTTTTCCTTGCTCTTTTCACCAGGAGGATTATTCCCTGGCTACCGAGACCTGCCTTGCTGGCAGGCTGCTTGAACGTATCAAGCCAGGGTGGTGATCAGTCCCTGTCGGACGCTACGCGGAAGCGGACGAGGACGTTCAGAGATCGCTCGTTCGTTCTAAAATCATTGACCTTGGATCTCGCTACGCTCGTCCCCGTCGTGGAGATGGGGGACAGCCCTCCACCCAACGCCGCTTAGGGCTTTCGGCGAGTTTTTGGCTCACCCCTCCGCACCCTCAGAATTGGAGCGTGCGGAGAGACTGTGGCGTAGTCGCTTGGTGCGTTTCGCGACTTCAAACGACCCGTTTGCGAGCGGAATGCCATAGACACAGACCATCATCCCCGCAGTCGCTGGCCTATCAATCGCAAGCGAAGATCACCCGAGAACTACTTATCTTCGACAAAAGAATCAACTTGCGGGCGACCGCCATCTTCGGTCCACGTCCACCTGGTAGCAATGAAACGCCGCCGGCTTCGTTCAATCGGGCGATCACCGGCTCGTGACCTTGGGCGAGACACACCGTCCGATTCTATTGAGAGTCCGCCGCATCGCTTGGTGGCTAGCCCCCTCCACCGCGCTCCTGCTACTTCTCGAATCATTTCAGATACACAATCGTCTTGTCGGGCCTATCCACATCGATCAGGACGTTTAGAACTTGGCCATTTGGAAGATCAATCTGCGAGGAGATGTACTTCTTGACCTTCAAAGGTTTCCACCCACTCCAGTACGGCACGTCGTGAGCAAGCTGCGAGTTCGCGTCCCAGCCTGCCTTGGAGAACAGATTCGTTGCCAAAAAATCAGCCGCAACGGCTGAGAGAAGCTCAACTTGCAAATGGACAGCATGATCCGGCCCCGGCAGCAGGCTCGACTCCAAAGACGCGCGACGGCACAGCAGGAGTAGCTTGCCCCCAGTCTCGATCGGCGCCCAGGTGTCGGTCTCAGACGCTGATGACAGATCGCAGGGCAGGTAAAGTCATTCCGTTTGGGGTTCGTAAGGGTTGATTTCGAGCGCCGGACTGGCTGGCACTGAAGAATCCGCGGGGGCCGACGCACGGCTGATGAGCTGTGCTGCCGCGTATCGCTTGAAACAATTAGTCAGATCGCTGACCACGTCGCCAGCCGGGAAGAATCCTTCCAGGCGGCGCAACTCGGTGAGCGCGTCGGTTCTTGGCGCGATCACGGAAATGGTCGGCAGCGCGGTCAGCTTTAGATGAAAGAACATTCGGTGTCCGTATTCGTCGGCAACGCGACCGAGACGCTGGTCGAATTGAGCAACCGCGAAGACGGCTTCGTCCGCCAGTTCGTGCACCACCAGTTCATCCAGTTCCGCCCATTCCCGGTTGCTCAGGTTGTCACCAGACTCGGGTCGGTACGATGGGTTCGCCAGAAACACCACGACCAGCGGTTTGTTGTTCTCCACCGCTTCGACAAAGGCATCGAGTACCGAGGTTCTCCAGGCGATTCGCTTGGAATTCGGGGGGCTTTCCTGTCCCAACGTGGGCCCAGTGATGCACACTAGCGACATTGCGGCAACGGCCAATACCTTCCCAAACATGTGACACCTCCCAGTTAACACGGGTGCGTAAACGACCTGCAACTATTGGGGAATCGCTAGCGTGTCCCAAATCGGACAGAAATTGGCCGGCAAGCCTCGGATAGATTCTTTTTGTCCGGCCGAGGTGCGAATTGCGATACACTCTTTGTGCTGCACCCTTGTTCCTGTGAGGAGTCCAAAAGATGAAGATGTCCTGCGGTGTCGTGCTGTTGCTGGCCGGATTGGCGGTTGCCTGGTACTGGTTTGATCGGAGTTTTCACCATCCAACGGCCGAGGACCGCCAAAGGCTGGCACTGATCGCGGACGGACTCCCGGAGCCGTTAGCGCCCGCCGATGGCAGGAAAATCTACCTCTATGCGGCTGTGGCTTTAATTGCCACAGGGACCGGCATGCTCGAGAAGTTGATTCCGTCGGATTGCATCCAACGCACAAACTGATCATGCTGACGCGAATGAGCCGCGATGCGGCTCGGCTGACGGACTATGGGGAATTGGCTCCGAGCGGCAAATCATGCGCGTAGTCTGTGTCGTGCATCGAAACGACTAGGTGTCGAATGGAGGTGCTAATGGTCAATAAAGATAGCATCCTTAAACACCGAGGAATCTTTGGATCGGAAAACGGTACAGCCGAAGAGATTCTCAATTCCATCCTTGACTCTCTGAGGTCTGACAAGCGAACGGCGGAAATGGCGGCGGATTGCCTCAGCAGCATCGGTCCGGTCACTGACGCCGTCATTCCGGCGCTGATCCAGAACCTGCATCACGATGAGCGAGCCTCGCGAGCGATGCGTTACTCGCTGCGGAGCATGGGTGATGTAGCGCTGCAGCAGCTTGTAGCCGCATTGCCGACGGCGGAAAGTCCGTTGCGATACTACATCATCAGGACGATTGGTGAATTCGGTCCGGCGGCCCGGTCGGCGTCGATCAGCTTGCAGTCGCTGCTGGGTGCGGCCGATCCGCTGGATCGCTTTTACGCTGCGTGGGCATTGACTTCCATCGAAGGACGCAAGTCGGATCTGACCATTGAGATCGCCAGGGCTTATTCCGGCCTGGGGTACAGCGAAATCGAAATCGATATTGCGACAGATTACCTGTCGGATTTGGGAAGTGATGCAGCGGATGCGCTACCCGTCATCATCCTGGGACTGATGGGGCTGGATGATTTCTTATCATCTGGCCCGACGGACGTGCTGGGAAAAACCGGCCATCGAGGTATTCCAGCCGTCCCTGCACTTTTGCACCAGGTGAGCCGACTGTCCTCGGATCAGTTTGAGGTTGTCGACGAACGTGCGGCAAACGCGTTGGAATCGATCGCTGGCGACCTTCGGAACCGGGATGAACTGAGCGAGCCACTGGAGAGGGCGATTGGATGTCGAGTCTCGGGTTCGAAGCAGCAGTCGAGTTGCCATTTGGTGGCAGAATTGACGAACGCCATCCGGGCGTTGGAAGCGTGGTTGGACCACCCCGATTTATCGATGCGTTTAGGCGCAATGGCTGGTCTGGGTTTTTTCGGACCAGCAGCCATACCGGCGTTGGATCATTTATGCAGTTTTTTCAGCTCGGATACACCCGAGGAACGATTGCACGCTGCCGTAGCGTGCCGGCAAATCGGTGGTGATGAGAAGTTGTATGAAGAAATAACAGCACTTGCCCTCGATCAATCGAGGGTGAGCGCCGCCATGAGAGAATGGGTCCAGCAAGTTCTCTTTGACAAGGATTCATGACGTCTGCAGGTAGTAGTGGCATGGCCATCAGATTTCGACAGTGCGGACGGTCAGGTAAGCGAGCTTCGTATGCCCTCCTTGGAGCACGTATTCCTGGATATGGACGGAGTCTTGGCCGACTTTACAGGAGCCGCTTTGGCGCTTCATGGGCAGAGAAGTCTGGTGGAGAGTTGGCCCGAGGGAACGCACGGAATTCAGTCCGCCTTGGGTATCTCGGAATCTGAGTTCTGGCGGCTGGTGGATGGTCAGGGAGCGGACTTTTGGGCTAATTTGCCGGAATTGGACTGGTCGAAGAATCTTGTTGACTTGGTGCGACGGTTTGCTCCGATGACGGTTCTGGGTTCGCCTTCGTTGTCGCCAGGTTGTTTTGAGGGGAAGGCTCGGTGGCTAGCCCGGAAAATTCATCCGCCGATGGACTTATGATCACGGACAGCCCTATAGGGGGGCGATCGGGCGAGTTGAGGGTGGGGCGGCGGGCTTTTGCCGTCGGGTGCGCAGACCGCCCCCTTCCCCCCACGGGTCCGGCGAGCTTCGAGTTGCTCGCGGCTAGCCGCACGGAAGTCACCACACGCACCGGCGACTTTGAAGAGCTTCAATCGGATCGTGTCGACTTGCGCCTGGGCCAGGTCCGTGCAGAATCGATCGACACAGGCCAGGTGCTCGCGACGCAAAGTTTCCACCAGCACATAAGCGAAGCTGGAAAGGAGCAGCCGGAACTGATTCGCCAGGAAGTCCTGGCAACTCGTCCGGTCAGCGAACAGCATCAGATGCTGCTCTTTAATTCGATTCTCCATCTCACCACGCTGCACGTACACATCGTCGTACAACGACTGGGGCGTTCCCGAGAGATTGGTGACCACGAAGCGTGTATTCGGCCCGGCCGGGAGTCGTTCGGCTTTCATCAACACGCGTCGCTCCAGGATCTTGTTGCCGGCCACCCCCAGAATGTACGAGACGTCGTGTTTGTCGCACCATCGCATCAATCGCCAACGGCAGAACCCGCTGTCAGCGCGGAGGGTAATCTTCACCTCGGGCCAGCGGTTCCGAATAGCAGTGACAAGCAGTTTAGTGATGGCGCGGGAATGCTTGGCACCGTCAATATTGCTCGGCCGCAGATAAGCACACAACAATTGATCACCGCAGAAGACGTACAAGGGCCAAAAGCAGTAGCTCTGGTAATACCCATGAAAGAACCGTTTCTCCTGATTGCCGTGGACACGGTCTGCAGCGCCGGGTCCGTACGCATGGTCTGCTGATCGTTGAGATCTTCATAGCCCAGAGCCAGCGAGATCACCCGCTGGGCCAGCATGGCACGCTGGTCGTGAATGGTGTAGCGAGGATCCCGCGGATCGGGGATCGCCTCGTTCATGGCGTCCAGTAGCCCGATGCGGCGATCGACCTCCCGCAACAACAAGGCATCCGCATCCGAGGTCAGCCGACCTCCCAGGAAATCGGCCACGACTTGCCGCCGTCCCAGCGGTGTGAAATCGACGGTCGCTGTGATACACTCTGTCATGCTGGCGGGACCCTTGGTTTTGGTATGAGGATGTCGTGCAAAACACTGTCATACACGAGTCGAGGCCCGCTAGCAACTTCTATTTGTCCATCGGCGGATGAATTTTCCGGGCTAGGCGACAAGTTGCCAATGGTCGCTGGCAAACGGTTTTCTGATTTTCTGCTCGGTAGCCCGATGGAGCTGCTGGCTGGCCCGAGACGCGTGCTGATTGGCGATTCCGACGCCAAAGTCGCAGCGTTTCGAGCGGCCGGTGGCGAGGCCATACTCTTTCCGCAGCCTTGGAACGCCAATCGTGCTGTCAAGGATCGTTTGGGATATGTGAAGGCCCAACTTGAAATGCTGGAGGAAGTAGCGACCCTCTACGGTCTCGACCATCACGATTGGTCGCCACAGAGTTTGTCACAGCTGAGCCAAGCCATGGTAGGTGAGCCGTTTCAGCTTGTCGAGTTGCTTGGAGTAGGTGCCGAAAGTGTCGCCCTGCGATTGGTCGACATCAACGTCCTCAAGTTGACCATGAATCTGACGCTGCCCGACCCTAATCCGTTCAGCTTACCGGTCGTTGACTGGGGATATGTTCGTGTCGACGGAAATGAAAGACTCTGGTTTATCCAGCCGTTTGTGACGACTCCCATTGAGGAACGCGATTTCGCGCCGTTTCTGGCAGCGCTGCGCGGTGCCTCGCTGAGGATGACCGATCCTTCAACTCACAACCTGGGATACTACGAAGGCGAAGTCAAGATCCTCGACCCTTGGTCAGTTGAGGCTTTGTTCGACGAAGAGACCTGATGGGCGCACGTGGTCATTTGATTTTCGCTGCCGCGCGCTTTTGCATCGCTTCGACATAAGGATTCACCAGATTCGGTGTCAATAACGTTTCAGTACGTCTAGCGCCGAACGGTTGCTGAGCCTGCAGCTCGAGGCGGTTGGGGACCGCGCTGAGGGCCATGTCGGAGCCTTGGTTTTTTCGGACCAGATCGAACAATTCCCAAGCCCTTTGAAAATCACCCTTCTGGTATGCCGCCAGGCCTTCATGCCAGCGAATCGTCAGTGTGCCGGGATCTGGTTCAATGCCGGCCTTGTTGAGAAACTCCCGCGCGACGTCGATCGGCACGGCAAGTGTGGTGGCATTATTCGATCCGCCGCCCACATTAATGCCAATGACACGTCCGTCGGAATCGAGCAGAGGCCCACCGCTGTCGCCGTGGTCGATCCCGGCGGTCATCTCGATCATTTCGTATCCGCCCCGAACAGGCTTCATCTGGCCTACCTGCCCATCTCGAGCGCTCACGCGATAAGCGGCCGCTTCGGTCATCCAATCGGATAGGAATGCACTACCGGGAAAACCGAGTGACTGGACCTTGGCGCCTGGAAGGACATCTTGTGCCGATCCGAGAGTCAGGCAAATGAGTTTGTCGTTCTGAGCTTCGGCGACGAGGTCGTCGATTTCATCGTCCCGGGCTCCACCCGCCTTGAGTTTCTCGCGATCGTCAGGCTGCATTATCGCCCGCAGAATGGCCACGTCCTTGCCAGGCGCAGCCTCGCCCTTGGCCAGGATCTCCAGCGGCACCGTGATTGGCTCCGGTGCTGCAAAAATCATAGAACTCAACGCCTTCTTCGGGGCAGCGTACTGCAACACCAGTTCCGCCGATTTGAATTCACCCTTCGCAGTCATTGTCCGGCCAGTCCAGTCGATAATGCTGTAGAACACCGGTTCACGAAGTGCTTCGCTGGGTGCGCCACCAAGTTCCTGCAACAGCATTTCGGCCGTCGGTCCGGCGAATAGAGCCTGCAACTCGAGGTCGTTGCGGAGACCCGTCAGACTCTGATCGTTCGGATCGAGGAAGACGTGGGCATTGGAAATCAGAATGCCTTCCCGACTGACAGCAAAAGCTGTGCCGGCACCGAAGACTCGACCCCGTACGTAAGCCGTGGTTGTCTCTGTGCTGGCGAGCAGATACTTGCCAGGATCAGCCAAGAGCGTAATCCAAAGTTCGTCCGCCGCGCTGGAGTCTTGCGGAAACTTGCCGGCCTGCTTCAGTGCGGCAGCATCTTCGATGAGTTGCTCTTTTCTGATGGCGAGCGCTTTGGGATATGTCAGATCGAAGTCGCCCCGTACGTTCACGACAAACACCGCTGGCTGGGCAGCAACCACCTGCAGTTCTGGCGCAACCTGGGTTTGAGCGAACAGTGCAGCCGAACACATCGAGAATAGAATCCCGAACTGCAACCCCGCGAGTCTTGCAACCATAAAGTACTCCCTAAACAGTTAGACGCCAGTTTTCAGCAATTGCCGCAACGGCATTTCATTGGTTCGAAGCGACATCGGTCACTCCGCTGGTCTGGACGCTTTTCCGGCCAACTGGCCGCAGAGAGGCCAAGTATTTGTTGATGCTTTGCCTCAAGCGGCCCTGTGCTGAGTGATCTTGGAGTCCCCTAGTTTTAACGTCTTTCATGGGCCTGAACCATGGCCGACCGGTGCCGGACCGAGGACAGCTTGGAGCATAGATGTTAAGCCGTTCTCCGTAAACGATTTGCGACCACTGATTGATCCCGGGAGTCGGCCGCCGGGGTGATGGTGTCAACGTACGGCGACTTGGTCCGGTTGGCACTAAACCCGAGTTTCCGTGGAATTTTCTGTCCGACTTCCGTCCGGCCTTCGATTCGTTGATGGTGGCCAAAGCGATTGCGCCCACCCGAAAGCGGCTGGCAGCCGGTCTCAACTTCTGTGCTTTGGAAAGGTTGTGTCATGAGGTTCCTGTTTGTGGTGTTGGTGTTGGTCTGTCTTACGAGATGGTTTCATTCGGCCGGGAAGAACGCGAAACCCGGAGTGGCGATTGACCACACGAAGATTTTGAAGAACCTGGACGAATCGCAGAGGGCTTATGACTCGGCGATTGAGAAGATGGAGGATCAGACGGGGCAGATGTTCGAGGAGCTGCTTCGGAATGGCCGGACGATGGGCCCTGACAGAACGCGGTGGATCCATGAGGAGAATGGAGGGATTAAGCAACTGGAACGTCGATGACGATTGTTGCTCAGCGGTACCGTCTTGGTCGGGCTGAAAAGTCGATGGATCTGTGCTATTCTGGAAAAAGAAATTGTTTCACGAGATGAACACTTTTTCCGGAATTCACTGCGATGGAAACAGAAGACGACTTCCAGCAGTTGCTCGAGAAGGCCAAGGCGGGAGATCAAGGTGCGGCCAAAGTGCTGTTCGATCGTTACAAGCATGCCATACGCCGTGCTGCTCGCAGTCGGATTTTCAGTGAGCGGCAACGCAGAATCTTCGATTCGGAAGACATCCTGCAAACTGTCATGAAGAGCTTCTTTGACCGGGCAGCCAGACCAGATAACCATTGGAAGCTCGACACTCCCGAAAGTTTGGTCAATCTATTGATGACGATGGCCAAGAACAAGGCGACGGACAAGGCACGAGGGCTGGATACCGCTAGTCGTGGAGGGGGGGGCGAAGCGGTACCGATGGACTTGGGTAATGTGCCGGGCAAGAGTCAGAGGTCACCGGACGAACTGGCGGAGATCAAGGACCTGGCGACTAAGTGCTGGGACCGAATGCCAGCTGACCTGCGCGGTCTATACCGGATGCGAGTCGAAGAGCGGATGTCGTGGGATGAGATTGGCGAAGAACTGGATGAATCAGCCGAAGCGTGTCGCAAACGCCTCGTGCGCGGGTTAGAGGAAGTCGCCAGCCAATTTCCGGATCATTAGGCGGGCCTTCGGTGCTTGCCGCTGACGCGACCGCGAGGTGCACCGTGGCCGAGTCTCTAGTCCTTGAACAAGCGTAGTGTGAATTCGATTTCCGAGATTTTTCGGTCCGGGGACAAAAAAACTCGAAAATTCTCGGGGTTTTTGCGTACTTGGTTTATCGCAACTTCCAATCACGCGGAACCCGAGGAGAACTTTCGAGTGAACACCAAAATACGACGACAGTTATCGACACGCAAGCGGGCTATTGAGGAGCGACTGGATAAAACAAAGTTCCCGAGCCAGTGTCCGGTGATGGCTGCGTCCAACATTCAATATGAGCTATCCGATCGTCAACAGGCGATCGCCGCGGGCGGACTGGGCCTGATTCACTCCCTGGTGAAGAACCTTGGTTTGGATCGGTCCATCAATGAAAACGTACCGCTGTTCAAGATCCGACTCCCCTATGCAGAGTCTGACCACGTGCTCAATATCGCCTACAATCTGTTGGCCGGCGGCACCTGTCTGGAGCATTTGGAGTATCGCCGCAATGATGAGGCCTATTTGAACGCCCTCGGCGCTCAACGAATTCCGGATCCGACGACAGCCGGAGACTTTTGCCGGCGCCATAGTGAGACGTCGATCTTGAAGTTGATGGACGTATTCAATGAAGTACGTCGCCGGGTGTGGAGTTGTCAGCCGAAGGCATTCTTCGACGAAGCGATCATCGAGGCCGACGGTACCATGGTCGAGACTCAGGGCGAGTGCAAGGAAGGGATCGATGTCAACCACAATGGGCAGTGGGGTTATCACCCGCTGGTCGTGAGCCTGGCGAATACGGGCGAACCGTTGTACATCGCCAATCGAGGCGGCAGCCGGCCCAGTCATGAGCGGGCTGCAGGGTGGCTAGATCGGGCGATCGACGTTTGCCGGCAAGCGGGATTCCGGCAGATTCGGCTGCGCGGAGACACTGACTTCTCACAGACCGAGCACTTGGATCGCTGGGATGATGACAAGGTACTGTTCGTATTCGGTTACGACGCCATGCCGAATCTGTACGAAAGAGTCGACGAATTAGGCCACGATTCGTGGCGACCGCTGAAGCGGAAGCCTCGATATAAGGTCCAAACCAAGTCGCGAACACGCCCGAAGAACGTGAAGCAGGAAGTGGTTGAGGAACGGGAATTCAAAGATCTACGGCTCGAATCGGAATACATTAACGAATTCCCGTATCGCCCCGGCGCCTGCAAACGGGACTACCGGATGGTGGTTCTCTGGAAGGCCATTGAAGTTCACCAAGGCCAGCAATATCTATTCGACGAACGGCGCTGCTTCTTCTATATCACCAACGATTGGGAAACTCCCGCCGAGGACATCGTGACGCAGCACGCCAACAAACGCTGTAACCAGGAAAACGTCATCCAGCAACTCAAGAGCGACGTCCTGGCACTCACGGCTCCGGTCGATACCTTCAACGGCAACTGGGCCTACATGGTGATGGCATCTTTGGCATGGTCGTTGAAAATCTGGGTAGCGCTATTGGTACCCGAAGGTCGTGGCGTCAGTTCAAAGCAGCACCAGGAGAAGCAGTCATTGTTGCGAATGGATTTCTCTACCTTTCGACAAGCGATGATCAATATCCCTGCGCAAGTTCTCCGCAGCGGACGGCGTCTGATCTATCGACTCATGGGCTGGAATCGTTGGCAGATCACGTTTCACCAACTCTGGGAACGACTTCAGCATCCGCTCAGATGCTGACGTCGGCTCACTGAAGCCGGAGTACGTACGCTCCGGTCCGCCGCCACGCCAAACCCAAAGAAAGATCCACCAACATGCCCACCATCAAACCCGAACCTCTTCGCGGCGACCTCGTCGCTCTCGTGACGCTGCGCGCCGCCGCAGCCGCCAAGAACCATTCCCCCCTACGCTTGTTTAAGGTCTAGTGGGACTGCATTCCGTACTGATGCTGGATCAGTTCGAGCGATGGCGGATGGGAGAACGCCCCGATGTCGAAAGTTATCTGCGGCTCGTGCCAGAGCTGGGATCGGACCCCGGTCGACTGCTGGATGTTGTCTACAACGAGATTCTGCTGCGAGAGGCGGCCGGAGAACGCCCAAAGCTCAAAGAGTACCTTAGTCGCTTCCCCGATCTAGCAGTTGATTTGCGGCGTCAGTTCGAAGTCCATTCGGCAATCGATTGGAGCGCTTGGGGAGATGCCGAGGAGACGGCGACTCAGCCGACACCGAGAATCGAAGGCTATCGGATCGACGGGGAACTGGGGCGCGGCACTTACGGGGCGGTCTACAAAGCGTGGGAGCTTTCGCTCAAGCGATTCGTCGCCATCAAACTGATCGACTCCGCCGCCACCGGCGACTCGGATGCCAGCGAGCAATTTGCCGAGGCACAGGCGATCGCTCGCCTGACACATCCCAACATCGTCCAGGTTCATGCCGTCGGACGCTGCGACGCGGGCATCTATCTGGTTCAGGAACTGGTTGAAGAGGGTACGCTGGCGGAATTTATTCAAGGGCGACCTCAAGATCCGCGGGCCACTGCCATCATCGTGGCTACGTTGGCCGACGCGATTCATTTCGCGCATCTTCGCGGTGTCATTCATTGCGATCTGAAGCCCTCAAACATTCTTTTGCGAAGCAGCTCAGCAAATCTGCCGGACAGCAGAGCGGCGACACTCGCCGACTTTCAGCCCAAGATCTCTGATTTCGGGCTGGCTCGGACGCTGGATACTGAGCAATTCGTCGAAACTCACCATGTCACCGGCACGTTGCAGTACATGTCGCCTGAGCAGACGGGTATCGAGGGCAGTCAGATCGGCCCTGCGTCGGATGTGTACGCGCTCGGAGCCATTCTGTATGAACTGTTGACGGGTCGTCCCCCCTTCGCTGGCGACAGCAAGTTGTCCGTCTTTCTCAAGGTGCGGCGGGAGCTACCGGCAGATCCCAGGAGTCTATTACGAAACGTTCCCGACGATCTGGTGGCGGTGTGCATGAAGTGCCTTGCAAAGGAACCCAGACAGCGATATGCCACCGCTGAACTTCTCGCCGACGATTTGCGCCGATATTCCCGGGGATTCGCACCCAGCACGGTGTCGGAAAATGTCTGGGGAAAGGCGACTCGCTGGGCGCGACGCAGGCCGTCGATCGCCGGTTTGTCACTGGCCCTGTTCCTGACGAGCGTTATATGTGCCCTGGCGTTGATCTCGAAACACTTCACGGATCTCGCAGCCGAACAGCGGCGGCGGCAGCAAGTGGAAGAGCAGGAGGCCGGCGCGTATCGCCGGGAGTTTCGGTCCGCTTGGGCCGCCTGGCAAGCTGGTGATACGAGCCGTTCGCAGCGACTCTTGGCTGAAACCGATCCAGCTCGGAGATCGTTCGAATGGCATTACTTGAACTCGCTGTTCGAGTCGACGAGCAGCACCATGGCACGATGCGACCATGCGATCCAGCATTTGGCGATGAGCCCGGACGGCAGGTGGCTGGCAGTCAGCGATGGCTTTTCGAAGATCTCGTTGATCGACCGAGTGAACGGCGACGCACTGAAGCCATTCAACACGGCAACCGACACGAAAGTGATTGCGGAGATCACGTTCAGTTCCGACAGTTCGAAGGTCGCGGCTGGATTCATCGGGGATGATGACAACTGGATCCAAACCTGGGACGTCCCCAGCGGCAAGGAGCTGCTCAAGATCGGACCCATCAGCGGCAACGTGTGTGCTGCCGTTTTCTCGGATGGCGATACTCGGTTAGTGACCGCAGCTTGGGTCGACGCAATGCAGTCGCCGGTCGTTACGGTGCGCGACTGGGTCGACTCGTTCGAGCCGCCGAAGCCGGTCTTCGGTGGCGCCGCCCGACTCGTGACGCACGCCGGTCGGCTCACGTTCGAAACATGGGATACCAAAACGGGAACACGACTGGGGGGCGTCGTCGGCCCGAACATTCAACAGACGTTCACTCCTCGGTGCCGTATTGATACTTCTGGTAAGCGAATGGCGTGGACGCCGAGCACGGAATTGAGACCAGGTAGCCCCGGGCGGCACGAGGTCCAGGTTGTGGATATGACGACGGGTAAGCCGCTGCTGACGCTGGCCGGTCATACGAGCCTGTTGCACGGTCTGAGCTTCGCAACCGAGGCGCAACTTTTGGCGACGTTTGGCGAGGACGGCGATTGTATTGTCTGGAGTACCAGCGACGGAAAAGAGGTTCGGCGATTTTCGCTGCATGGCGAACCTGTATTGGAAGCTGACATCAGTGGGGATGGTCGCCGGATTGCGATCGCCGAACAAGGTCCGATGGTTCACGTATGGGACGTTGCGTCCGGAAAAGAAATGAATTTGCTTAGCGCCGGTGATGCGGAATCCGGAGCTGAAGTCGAGTTGCATCAAGTCGGCGTCATTCAGTCGCTGCGGTTCTCGAGCGACGGGAAGTCGCTCTTTGGTGGAGATCGAAATCATGCGATCATTCAGTGGGATCTAGGCGGCCACGAGACGTTGCGATATGAATTCGACCATGGTGTCACGAGGATTGCGTTTGACAGTCAAAGCAAAGGGCTCTACCTGTCGCGTCTGGGCGGAAAGCTCGAATGGATGGATCTGACCTTGGCGGGCGACGAAGGGAGTGGCAGGCTAAAGGCCATCGACGCTGATTGTCTGGAGTTTGCCTTTGCACCGAGTGTCGGGCAAATCGCGATGATCGCCAGCAGTGACGGCACGGTGCGCTCCGCGCATACTGATGGAGAGCTGGCCTTGATCGATCAGGGTCGATTCGATCAGGCGACCGCCAATGGAGACGCGCCGATCTGCTGGTCACCCGATGGGGCCGAATTGACGTTCATCGCGAAGGATAGTCGATCGGTCCGTTCGATCGACGCTCGCCACAAGCAGCAGAAACGCGAATTCTCGGCTGGAGAAGCGGCGATTGTTGCCATTGCTTGCGGCGACAGAAATCTGCTCGCGGCGGCCTGCAGTGATCGACGTATTCGACTGTGGAATCGAGACAGCGGAAAGCTGGTGCGAGTCTTTGAGTCCGACGAGTCGCCTGAGCGAATTGCTCTTCGGCCGGGGGGCGACGAATTGGCCTCCGTCGGCCGTCAATCCAGTCGATGCGAGATATGGCATTGCGATTCCAATACACGGCGTGTGGTGCTTGAAGGTCACCAGCAGTGGATCAACGGTCTGGCGTACACGCCGGACGGTAAACGCTTGATTACTTGTGGCGAGGATCGAACGGTACGAGTGTGGGACGCTGATTCGGGAGAAGAGTTGCTGGTAATCGACGATGCAGGCCAAGCCGTGCGTCGCCTGGCCATCAGCGGCGACAGTCGTCGACTGGCCGTTACCAGTGGACAGGATATCTTCAAGTGTTCGGTCATTGTCTGGGGTGAACGCGTGCGGTGACCCAGTGAACCCCGCAGACTTCGCCCACCATTAGCCGTCATCTGCCGATACCAGGGGCCGGCAAGACAATCAATTACCGACATGAATCGTGCCCGACAAGTTGCCGGTACGGCACGTTCGTTGAATGCCTTTGGCAATCGAGATCACTGACCGCGACGATGCGACAGTCAAACCGATGCGCTGCGCTGGCGGCTGATGAGCTACCTGCTGGTCGAGCTGCCGGGTCGCGTGCCAACTCGATGCACCAGCCAAGGGAATGGAGCTCCACTCCTGAGGGGGTTGCCTGTGCGGTCAGAAGTGCTAATATTCTGCGTCCGGAAGCTTGAACCGCGATTTTTGTGTGATATTCTTGGGGATGACCGGACGCAAGGTGTGATATTCTGAGGATTGGCTGTGAGCGAAACACGTTCGCCCGAACTTTTCGGAAGTCATTGGGTGACGCCTACGGGCACGGCTTTGAATCGGGCATGGAAGCTCTTCCAGGGTCGTGCGGGTCCGTACTTTGAGCTGCGAAGGCATGTGCTGAAACTAGCCTATTTCCCGTCCGGCTCAGTAGATTCGCAGGTAGTGGACATTGACTGGGACTGGATCACTGGGACTGGCGAAGAAGGGATTGGCGAATTACGGATAAGCGACGTGATCGGCGGACAGGACAATTTACGAGTCATTTTTTTTTTGGCAAACCAAGTACGGTCAAATGAACCGTTGCCGCGGATTTGGATTCTGACCGTGCTTCAGAAGAAGAATCAACGCTTCTCCCCCAATGAGCTGAGAACATTCGCCGCGGCGAAGAAGTTGATAATCCTTCGCCACTATGGCTTCAAATGAGGTGAGAATCATGTCGCAGGGAACACCGATTATCGACGAGAAGCTGCAGAGAATCAGCGAAGGTGTAGCAACGTTCGGAACGTTTTTGAGTGCTTACAAGGAATGCTCGCCCGAGATTCAATCGATTGTTGATGAAATGACTGGAATCGTGAACGATGACAACGCCACGAAGGAAGAAAAAGAACACGCGATAGACGTTGTTATCGAAGCTCTTTTTCCGAGCCTTATCCAGGACATCAAAGAGGCGCACAGGCGATTCACGGAATCCGGGCCAATTGTGGATGAGGCGGTACAATCGCTGGACCGACAAGAGGCAGGTTTTGCAAGTCGCCTTCGCGAACTGATGGACGACCGAGGGATGACTCAGGCCGAATTGGCGGCGGCGATCGGAGTTAAGCAACCGGCAATCTCAATGATGCTGAATCGGGATTGCCGACCTCAGCAGCGAACGGTTATGCGACTGGCCGACGCCCTTCAAGTATTGCCCGATGAACTGTGGCCGCCAAATGAAAGTAGCGCAAGTACAGACTAATGCAACCGAGCAGGCCGTGCAACACAACGTCGATTGCCATGCTCCAGTACCACAAGAAGCCCCGCACAAGTCATCGGTGGCCCTTTTTTAATCGCCCCGTGACAACATTGGAGAGGCATGGCGCCGGATCCAAGAAACGCTGCGGAGGACGAAGGCCGTTGGCTGTCGCGTGACCGAGGGGTTAGGTGTCACGTGCCGCTGCCTGCAAGGCCCGGAAGGCGGCGTAGGCGATAATGGCTAGTGGGAATGAGCTTACTGCTACTGCCACTTTCTGGGCCAGACCACCGAACTCAGCCAGATTGATTCCTGCTGCGCCGGAGAGAACGGCAGCGCAAGCCGCGAAGGCCGCCACGTTGAAGGTGAGTGGCCATTTCAGGTGTTGTAACGCTGGTGTGCGCCAAGCTACGAGGGCGGAAACGATGGGAGCAGCCAGCATGCCCAGGCCGATAATGCCAGGGTCGTGGTCAGCACGAGGTAAAGGGTGTAGCGCTGCCCAGATGGCCGACAGCCCGACTGAGGCGACGCACGCGGCGAGCAGCCACGCGAGTGCTTTGGGTGTGCCGATGGCAGGTAGCCGCAGCCCGAGCCCGAAAAAACCCAGAATACCCAGGGCCCCGGTAACCATCGCAGCAGAGTTGAGGATCTCAGGCCGAAGGGATTTGTCCGAGCCCAGATCGCTGGCGGTGTTCACGAGCAGGCTGTAGTTCGGATAGAACGGTACTGCCGCCACCTGCCCGCCGAAGTACACCACGGGGATCGCACAGACCGCGAGCAGAAGATGCCGAACTCCGATGGTGGGCAAGATGTGACGCCTGATGCTGGCGTTGATCGGGCCGCCCCCCAATCAACATTGACTTCAGGAACGACGCGATCGGCGGCTCCGCGTCCCACGCCTGGTTCAAGTAAGCCACTATCGCGACGGGGTTCATCTTAAGACACTCGCTCACCCCAAGCCATCCTTCCTGGTGGATTTTTCCTTGCTCTTTTCACCAAGAGGATTATTCCCTGGCTACCGAGACCTGCCTTGCTGGCAGGCTGCTTGAACGTATGAGCGAAGAGTTGCACTGGCAGGCGATCGGGCGACTGGGAGTCGCCGCGGCGATGGTTCCCAGCCCCGATTGGATTCTTTACCGGTTCGTGTACAAGGAGGCGGCTGTCTGGGCGGCAGATCTGGGCGTGGGTGCACGCTGTGAACGGCGGGAGGATAGCCACAATGCTATACCAGCGAGTTGCAGAGGGCTCGCGAAATGGAGCTGGTGGGATCGGACGCATTCAGGAACTCGGTGTACTGAGCAACATTGACCTCGTGCTGGCTGATTCGGTATACATTGCTGACGGCTCCCAGCCCGGTGCTTTCCGCATCGTTGCCGGCGTTCCCCACGGTATCCTGCTGCTGGCGAACGCCGATCGGTACAGTGAAATGGACTGTCGGCGGCGGCATATCATTTTGTCGGGACATGGATGCCGATTGATGACTTCCGGCGGGTTGGACGAATTCCTATTTCTGATGCGTCCTAAGTCACCGAGCGCGAATTTGGGACAAAACTGATCTTGGAGAGTTTATCGTCCAGCAACAAAAATGGGAGTTCCCCGTCAACAATCCACGAACGGCCGTTCGCAGGAGGAACTCCCAGGGATGGTATTGTCGGCAGGATGTCCCGACGTGGCCAGCGGGAATCGGAGCATCGGCATTGGTAGGGCGGGAAACTGAAGTTGCGGTACCTGATGCTCATCAATTTGTTGAAAGGTCGGTCAGCGGTCGACACGGCAAATGCGTTACAGGTCAGCCGGAGCAGCGTCTACCGCCTAATCGTGATTCAGGATTGTCCCAACTCGAGCTCGGTGATTTAGGGTTGGGCGGTGACCCACCAGAATACGGTCGGGTCGACGGTAGCGTTTCTCTGCAGCAGCTGGCCCATCAGTTTGAGTTGCTGAGCTAGCGCAAAGTTGAATCCATCGAGGATCAGAAACGGTTCTGTTTTGCCGAAGTCCAGAAACAACGCCCGATGGTCTCGGTGGGGCGCCTTGAGGCCAGTCGTGGGATCGTCATACCAGTGATCCCAATCATAAGACGACAGGACGTAGTATTGGCCGAAGAATCCCGCTCCAAGATAAGGGCTGGTGCAACTCCAACCGCCGAGGATCGGATGGACGGCGTCGGGCGAAACGGAGGTCCAAGTCGTCAAGTAGAGCGGTATGTGTTTGCGGCCGCTGACTTTGTCGGTGAGTGACACGGTGAGCTCAATCATCGGTTTCCTCTCCTTCTGAACCTTGGAGTGGCACATCACGGTCAGCAGTCGGGCCGCGCGGATTGGCATCACAACTCGGAGTCAGTTATATAGCCCCTCTGTCGAGACGCTCATTATACGACCGCCGCACGGTCCAATCCATTCCTCATCGGTGTCCGCACCACTCAGACGGCCAGACATTCGGACATTGAGGCGAGGAGTCTTGGTCGGGTGTGTCGCAAGCTCCTGCTGTCGCCTGACTTCGGTCGCGACAGGGACCTGCGTGGCGGAGGGGACCGGCAGTGGCCGCCCAGTGGCGGTCGACTTCAACCTGGGTTGGAAGGGTGCTGAAAAGTATGTTGCCATCGTTCCCCAGGTCTTTGACCTGTGGCAGGAACCGCAGGAGCGATATGACATCTTTATGAACAACTATTCCGAGCGAACGTGGACGATGGTGACCATCAGCGAAGAGATGAAGAAACTAATGAAGACCGATGTGCAGTACCCGCCACGCCAATTCGCTCAGCACGGGGGCCGCACATGGAACTTACAGCAACTTTCATGGTTTTGCTAGAAGGGTTTCGCGGGGTTTTCACAGCGCCGAGCTTTGCGACGTTTCGGCTGCTGATGGTGGGCTGGATTATGTCGCATCGACATCGATCAGTATGGCCTGCATGCCAAGCTGGAAGTCAAAACTCGTACCGGACTGTATTACAAAGCTGGCCGGGATCGCCTGCTGACGTTGGTCTTGAGCCGCGATACCCAAGGCGACCGACCCACTCAGATATACTACTGTACCAACCTCGACCTTAACCCGGCAGAAGTGCTGTCGACATATTCCCGCAGGTGGGCCATTGAAGTCACTCATCACGACAGTAAACAGTTCCTCGGATTCGATGATCCTGCTAATCGAGTGCCATTGGCTGTGCAGCGCACAGCCCCGATGGCCATGTTGCTTTACAGTCTCACCCTCCTCTGGTATTCCCAACACGGGCACCAGCACCTGAAGTTTCCCGATCGCACTTGGTATCCGACCAAGTCCGAACCAAGTTTTGCCGACATGCTCACCACACTTCGGCGCACTTCCTGGGAAGACCAATTCCGGGCAGTGCGCCAACAACCTACACTCTGGTCAAGAGCCGTGGCACGCCTCACTTTCCTCGCTACCCTCGCAGGATAGCTGAACCTTACGTCCTAAAGTTTGTGCCCTAAATCTGCAAAACCCGAACTAAGGAAAGAAGGCGTGAAAATCCCGCTCCCAACGGGCAGCTAGCCGCTGACATCATTTCGTTCGTGAACCACGAGGGCCGTTCGCACGGGCGGCCCGGGCATTTACCGTCGAAATGACAGTTTAATCCGAAATCAACTGCGGGTGCTGGACCTCCTGGGTGGAGTACTGCATTCGTGGGACTTTGATGCAGGCCAAGGAAACGATGACTCGCTGCGAAAGGTTGCGGGCACTTCGCGAACGATTCATGAACCCGATTGCCGAGACCGGCGGGTCGATCCGGTTGAATCAGATCGGCGAGTCGATTTTTTATTCTCCATTTATCCGGGTGGCCGATCTGCCAGCTCGACTCGGCGTCACATACCCCACGGTCAGCCGCAAGCGACGGAATATGAAGAGTACGGATCGCAGTGCTTTTGGCCACAGTCATTACCTCTCTTTATGAGGCTGATTTCGCTTCGTGCGCTGGGGCGGAATCTTATTCGTCGGTTTCTTCCCTTCCGTTTGAGGGGCCGAGGGCTTCTGCTTCTCGATCTGTTTCAGTTCCTCGATCGACTGCTCGAAGTGCTCATCCACCGGCTGCGGCAGCGGTGCCTGGGACTTGCGATACTTGGCAAACTCTCCCTCCGCTTTCTCTAGCGCTGCCTCGTGCGAAATCTTGCCCGCGTGGGCGAGAATCTCTCGGTCCGAAAGCCGTAGGAAGTCGTCGAGCTTGGCGATCCAGTCGGCCATGTGCATCGCCCGGCGACTGAGAGCCTGGAGCTCCGCGAATTCGAGATACGCGGTGACGATGCGATTGAGGGCGTCGATCTCTTCGGCGGTGAGGTAGTTCTTGGCAACACCCACGTCGGCCTTACGGGGTTTGTCTCCGGCCCACGTCGTGAGGCCCATATTCGGCTGCGTGGCGTCGGCTCGGCGGTGGATGATCTCGGCTGCCGTGTGGCCGTGAGCCGGCCGGTGGCCCAGATACGGAACTGCGTGCCGCGATGGGAGCGCACTCGGTAGCCAACGGCCAGAATGGCGTCGAGATTGTAGTGATCCACTTCGCGGGACACCTGCCGGGAGCCTTCGGTTTGAACTATTAAGTAACGCTTAATAGTTGCCGCTTTCTCAAGTTCTCCCTCGTCGTAAATTGATGTCAGGTGCTGGTTTATGTTTGGAATCGACGTTTGGAACAACTCGGCCATGTTCCGCTGCGAAAGCCAGACGGTCTCGTGTGCCATGCGCACGTCGATGCGAGTCCGGCCGTCCTCGGTCTGGTAGAGGAGAAATTGTCCGGAGTCATCGGGCAAGGGAGCTGGTAGGTTCTTGCTCATGACAGCTTCTCTGGGGTAAAGCCGAGGCTCGCGAGGTTCTTGGCCGTCTTCAGCCGACACGGCGCCGACGTACCGGCCATCCCGCCCGAGCCGCAGCAGGGATCGTAGATCCGGCCGTTGTACGGGGCCAGCATCTCGACCAGGACGCGGACCACACAGGACGGGGTGTAGAACTGGCCGCCGTTATTGCCTTCGGCACTGGCGAACTGGGTCAGGAAGTAATCATAGATCCGCCCCAGGATGTCCTTGGCGCGGTTCTCCTTGTCTCCTAGCCCGATCGTACCAACCAGATCGATCAACTCACCCAGACGGTGCTTATCGAGCGCTGGTCGGGCGTAGTCCTTGGGCAGCACACCCTTCAGCCGCGGATTGGCCGAGCTGCCGACATCACCAGATTTTTTGCGAGCCATACGATCTCCGGGCCCTGCATTCATCCGATTAGGCGGTTCCCAGGGTGGGATTGTACCTGCGGAGACTAGCCAGTGAAAACGGTCGGCGAATTGCAACGGAGTGGTGCTTCTGCCGGGGGCGCTGGACGGGGTCCCGTGATCGAACCGTCGATCGTCCAGATAGATGGCGTGCCAAACGGCCTTCCTGGGATCAGGTCGTTGTCTCTCGCGATCGGCCGGTTCCGCGGCAGGTGTGCCGGGGAACGGATCTGGCGGAGGCGGGTTTTAGGTCGTAAGCCGTTCAAGAACAACGACTTGCGATTCGATTGGCGGTACACCTTGAATCGGTTGCGTCAGTTTAAAGTAAATGGCCAATTGCTTTAATGTGACCTGTAAATTGCAACTTCAGCGAAGATATTTCCATGCTTGGAGTGCTGGTCCGTGGACGCATGTCCAAGCCGTGGCTGTGCATGAGCGAGTATTTCGAGAAGTTCAAGGACGATTACGTCCGGCACCTATTCCATGTCAGTGCAAAGGGGGATTGGACCTCCTGGGTCGAGTGATGTCGACCGACTCGTCGAATCTCAGGTTCTCAGGGAACTGCCGGACACTTACCCCAAGTCGTACGACGCTCCTGAGGTCTATGCGTTCAGCTACGAAGAAATCGAAGGCTGAGATCCGGATCAAGAAACCCCGCTGAACGCCACTCCTGACCAAACAGGGCAACTTATGGCTTGCGAGAAAAGGTAGCGGAGGAGGGATTCGAACCATTGCGGAAATCCCGAGAAATACGGTACTCACAGCGGAAAGTGGGGAGTATTTGGGGAAGTGGCGGTTGAAACCGACCCCCGGAGGTCGATCCGACCGTGCGCGATGGTGGGGCCCCTGGGGCGCGTGGAGTCCTGGGGCGGTTCCCTCCTCGCGATGGCGTCGACAGCCATAGGAGGGGTTCATCGATGCGATGCCGGCTCATGGTCTCTCGGTGGTCCCGGAGGATGCCAATCACCGGAGTTTTAACCCGTGGGCTCTCCATATGGTGTGATCGATGTTCGTCGGACCATACAGCGGTCCAGTTCATGTCGTGCCGGCCGTTGGTGCGCCGGCTGTCGATAATCTGCCGGCAATGGCACTCGGGGGCGAGATCCCCGGATCCGTTCCCAAGTTGTGCTGGCGAGGTATTTCCTTTATGCCTCGGTGAGGCTAGCAGGGGGCCAGGATCGGCCGGCCGACATCCTGGCTGTAGCGGGGCGACTAGAGGTCTACGAGCTTCGATGGCTCCGTGGAGCTGTCCTGGATTCCCGGTTCACCGCGGAATTGGTTACACTCTCCTCAATCTCCGCCTCGCTCGGTGCCTGTTGCGGGTTGGTCGCAGGCTGGGATTGGTTACACTCACGCACTCCATCACGCTCTCGATCCGACGGTTGCGGGTTGGTCGCAGGCTGGGATTGGTTACACTCAACGTACAGTCTAAGCGTAGTACCTTGGGGTTGCGGGTTGGTCGCAGGCTGGGATTGGTTACACTGAAAGCTTATCGGTAGCTCAACAGATTGTGTTGCGGGTTGGTCGCAGGCTGGGATTGGTTACACTACTGATCTCGATCTCGTCGACCAGTTGAATGTTGCGGGTTGGTCGCAGGCTGGGATTGGTTACACTGCTTCCTACGCTTTCTACCCCGGGCTTTAGTTGCGGGTTGGTCGCAGGCTGGGATTGGTTACACTGTACTCGCGGACCATTGCGTAGCTCGTACAGTTGCGGGTTGGTCGCAGGCTGGGATTGGTTACACTGCTTGGCGGTCTCGGTTCCCAGCACTTCCAGTTGCGGGTTGGTCGCAGGCTGGGATTGGTTACACTTCAGACGTCAGCGGACTCGGAACGCCATCCGTTGCGGGTTGGTCGCAGGCTGGGATTGGTTACACTTGGTGCGAATTCTCAAGCTCGACCCGGTAAGTTGCGGGTTGGTCGCAGGCTGGGATTGGTTACACTCCAAATCGTGTCCCACGTGTTTGTCTCGCTGTTGCGGGTTGGTCGCAGGCTGGGATTGGTTACACTGCAAGTTCAAGCAGGCCGAGTGCCGCGAAAGTTGCGGGTTGGTCGCAGGCTGGGATTGGTTACACTTGGCCACCGTGCAGATCCGCTGGCCGTTTAGTTGCGGGTTGGTCGCAGGCTGGGATTGGTTACACTAGACGATACGCAAGCTGCTGGGAGGTGGGGTTGCGGGTTGGTCGCAGGCTGGGATTGGTTACACTGCGGACTGGCCGGGCTGCAGTACACCACCGGTTGCGGGTTGGTCGCAGGCTGGGATTGGTTACACTCGGCTGCCGAGGTGCTGCATGAACTGGCTGGTTGCGGGTTGGTCGCAGGCTGGGATTGGTTACACTCTTCTCGTACACTGCCCCAGACTGCGTCAGTTGCGGGTTGGTCGCAGGCTGGGATTGGTTACACTCTATCGCCCGGTAAATGACTGATCTGCAAGGACTTGCGCCGGTTCCATCGCTAGAAAAGTTCGAGTTGCTGCGGCGGAGGAGGTGTATTCGATCGCTTTTTTCCCCAAAAAATACGCATCCTTTCGAACTGCTTGTCGGTGAGGGTGAGAATGCGCACTTCCCCATCATGCGGTATCATCCTCTCGACGCGAGTCATGTGCACCATTGCATTCTCCTCGCTCGGGCAGTGACGTACATAGACCGAGTACTGCATCTTCGTAAATCCGTCTTGGAGCAGTCCCTTTCGGAACTGAACGTAGTCTTTCCTCGCCCGCTCAGTATCTACCGGCAGGTCAAACATCGCCAAGACCCACATACAACGATACCCGCTGATTTGCACTTGAGGCGTTTTCAAACAATTTGGCCCAAGGTATTTCCCTATCCGAGCAAACCTTTCGGAATCTCCAACGTCTTCGATTGGCCCTGATAACACCGAACGAGCGAAGAAACATATCGGTGTAGGCTCACCATAAGCGGCCCAGTTTCGCCGCCTAGCTGCAGGTCGTCTGCAAGGAGTTTGAGCAGACCCGCCTTAGCCTCCGGAATAAGCTCTTGGTAACCTTGGCGGTACAACTCACGGGCGCGATCATCGACCAGTGGTCGAAGAGGTTCGATCAGATCGTCAGCGAGGCAGAATCCGTTTGACCGATGGCAATGCTTCAAGCCAAGAGAGGGCAATAAACCCGCGGCTACAATCGCTCTGGCAACCGCCGCGCGAATGACCGCGTATCCGTAGTTCAATAGCCCGTTTAGCCCCTGGGCGTCGACGTCCCGACGGAATGCTCCCTCTGGAATCCAGTTCACCCAATAAACTCGTGCAGCTTGAGATTCCAGGTTCGTCGGATCACCTGACTGCACTTGACGCGCCATATCGAGTAGCTTAGAACGCGCCGGAGAACCGACTGCGAGGTTGTTTGCCTGCCCGCGAATCTTGGCTTGGACCAATTGCTTCCAGAGTCGTTTCCGAAGCGGTCTGCCCACTGATATCTGGTCATTGATGCGCCAGATAATTTGACTATGGTCCGCAAGAGGCATCAGCACGGCAAGCGGTAGGTGATCTCGGCCGCAGATGATCAGTACCGCACCGGACTCGGCTAACGACACAAGTGCCGCATGTGAATAGGTCGTTCGTGGCTGATCAACTAGCACGACGCCAATATCCTCACAAGGGATCTGGCCGACAACTTCATCCTCGCGTTTGAGCAGAAGTTGGGCGTGCCGCACGGCTAGGTGAGTAGGTCCGCGGGAAATCTCGATAGTGCGTTTGATCAATTGGGCGGTCCTCGCGGCAGTAGGTCACCGTGGGACCATCCGTGGCAATTACTCCCTGTTATTCAGGTTAGTTCGGTCGTCAATAAGCTTCCAGTGAAACCAGCCCGCATTTTCACGAATTCACCGAGGTTGAAGCGTCGCTAATCCCTCTCTAGTCGCGTGATCCTACCCAACGGGCTCACGCGGACCTTCACAGCATGTCGCTCTCCGGGGGGGGCAAGTACCTTTAAATCCGTTGGAGTCGCCGTGAATTGTTCACGTTTCGAATTTGGAACTTTATTGCCGTCCGCGTCAGTACGCTCGCCGGCTGTGCGGGCGTCCCAATGCGGTACGAGAACAATGCCAACCGAGCCCTCCTTTCTCTCAAGTTTCGCGACAACAAAGTAACTGACCGGCCCCGGTGATTCGCCTCGCTTATCAGCCTTTCGCCTCATGAGCAGAGTATCGCCCTCACATAAGCTCATGACAAAACGGCCGCCATTTGCGTCATCATCGCGACGATCCACAATTGGATGAGCAAGTTCGACAGAGCGAATTATCGGGCGTAGCAGTTTTCGTTCGGACTTTCCAAGTGCCCGAAAAACGTCCGACCGCGGAACATCCAATTGCTTCAGTGCACGCAACTTCGCCGTCTTTCTCGTCGCCGCCTCATAAGCGGTAATAACCCGCCCAGTCCATTTTTCCTGGCCATTCTTGTCCGTAAGCACGCGAATCTCAACATGATGATTATTCCCGCTAACATAAGCCCTGCTAGAAGCAGGATCCGAGTCTGGACGCCTGTTCCCGGTCGCATAGTCATTTCTATAGCGACGCACTACTATGGGATCGGCCATCGTACGCAGCAATACGACCGATCGGATCGGAACACCTGATTCGTGGCGCAGGGCATTCGATTCCACGAGTTGTTTTACGTGATTCTTCGAAAAATCATCTGGATCGACTCCGGCGCCCTCCAGACAACGGCGCAGTTGGGCCCGCAATGATACATCTCGCACGATGCCGCTTTTCCCAGGAGGCGGATCGACGATGGCGGGGTGATATGCCTTCGAGGCAACGATACTTCGGGCCCACCGGACTGCATTTCGTGCGTCGGCCCCCCTGGCGAGTTCCTTTCGTGCGGCGAGCCGTTCAATCGCCTCTTTCATTGTCTCGGGGCGCGGCATCCGCAAGTGATTAGGATCAAGTTCTAACACGCTTTTCCGCGCCGTATAATAGTTCGTTAAATTGCCGGACGCATCGACGACAGGGCCGAACAAAGTCTCCTCGTGCAAGGCACCAATCAGTTTGCGTTTCACCGGCCGGTGACAGATCGGCCGTTCGACATCGCTGTCGCCAAATACAGCCTGCCGAACCTGTTCGCGGAATAGCTCGCGAGACTTGAAAGGGGGAGGCGGATCAATCGGATGGTTGCGTCGGTACGCTCCCAACGCCGCCTCATCCGCTGTATTAACACCTTCCCGGTCGGCTTTTCTATCGCGATCCTCCCATTCAAGTTGCCGGTGCCGTTCACTCAAGGCGATCACGACGGCATCAATTGCATGGTGCCGGTGGTCGCCGCGGTCCTTCTCGCTACGCTCCTGTTCTTGTTCACTGCTTAGTGTCTTGGTGCGTCTTGAATGTGGGTCAAAAAACAGGCCCCATTCACGCCGGAAGCGACTGGTCCACAAACCATCGGTTGCAAAAACTAGCCGGCGACCTCCTCGCTCTGGCAGGCCCTTACCGTCAAATATGGCGTCAGATATGTATGCCATCACTGCCCTAGCCGCATATTTTGTTGCGGCATCCTGCCCCATTGTCATCTCCTGAATATCCTTAACATCCTTCTTGAACTGCTCAATCTTAGCCGCATCGTCTCTCTTTGTGAAATAACACGCCCAAAGCGAATTGCCAGTGGCGTTCCTCACTTCAGCGGGTTTGGGCCGCTCGACTTCGCCGAAGATCTTCTCGATCCACGCTATACCTTTTTCAAAGCCTCCGAGCAGAGTCGAATCCCAAAACTGACGTGGGGTGCGCCGAGCCATGTCGCGATTGCACTTAGTATGAGTCAGGACGATGTTTGCCAAGCCATTGTGTCCGCCACTAGCTCGAGGGATAATGTGTGCGACCTCGCAGCCTTCTCCAATCGCCGCCTTTCGCAGCGTAATGCCGTCGCGAGCTGAATCGCCCAATGTCTTTCCGCATAGAGGACAAATACATGACTGTTGCATCGCGAGAACAACGCGATCGACGGCTGCTCGTTGCTGTGAAACACTAACTGAATGCAGATTGAATGTCTCAGCGATATCCTTGCGGATCCGGTTGCGCAATCGATTTTTGAAGAGCAGCCGATCCGCATTCTGTTTACCCATCTTGGCTTCGCGAGCCAATTCAATACAGACAAAGTCGGGCTTTCGGCTGAAGGTTGTCATGTACTCTACGAGATGTCTTCGGACCTCGTGAATCGCTTTGCGCACAACCGGATTATTGAATAGAGGCGCCGGAGGCGGTTCGTGCAATGGGTTGCCGTCCAACCCGTAGATGGGCTCGCCATTCTTGAGAAGCAAGTGTTTTCGGCTGTAATAGCGATCGCGGGCGGTTGCCCCCTTTGCACCGGTCGCGTACCGATTTCGGGCGTGCGGAGCTAGGGGCTCACCAGTTGTTGCATCGCGAAAGCTACAGTCCTGGACAGCTGCTTTGCGGGCTTCTATTTGGGTTAACCAACGATGCCGCAAGGGATCGAATTGGCATTTATCTAGCCAGCCAGTTGGCATCAAGCCATCCGAACCATCGACTCTGGCGAAGGCGTTTTCCATGTAAGGCAAGAGATTGCGCACTGCACGTCTACTCATCGACAGCCTTTTGCCATCTGGGTTGGGTCGTCGCTGCCATGCAATTATTAAGGCATCGGCCTGTGACTCAGAGAGGCCACCCCAACTCATAACGCCCGACTTGAGTTTCTGGTCGTTGCCAATCTGGCCGGGATCAAATTTGAGGATCGCCCGATTGACTCCGTCTCGCACACTCTGAGGCATTTCTTCCCATTTCGCCAATGTGATAGCGCCGTGGATGATCTCGCGACTGAACCAATCGGTGTTGATTACTTTATCAGGGTCATTCTCGATATTTAGGCGATACTGCGACGCACTACCTGCGCTTCGACGCCAGCCTAATTGTTCCCGCAGGTCAGTTACGGACACCGTGCGTTTTAGGTCACCCTTGTTCTTTCCGACTTTGTTCACACCCAACGGACCACTGAGATAGGTAATTAGTCTCTTCCGCTCATCTGAGGAAAGCGCCCTCGCTTCACGTCCGCGCTCAATGATCTTGAGGTTGTTTACAGTCTCGATGACGAGATAATGTGATGCGTACATGTCCGCATGGGGCACGCACCGCTCGGTTGGCTCCAGCACGCAACGGCCAAGAGTGCCGAGGTCCCACGACTGTCGGCGCTGGCCGAACAGCACGCCTTGGTGTCTCCATTTTACGTCGGGAACTGGATTGTCGAGTGTGACACGAAGTGCGTCGGTGAGCAAACGGGCCGTTTCACCTCCCATTTCTTTCTGTCGCTTCCACAGTTCGGTGAACTCGTCGAAAATCATTTGGCGGTCAGCGCAATGGTCGTAGCTGCCTGCTCGATTGCGAATCGCGGAACGATAGACTCGTTCGCCCTTGCGCCGATGTGACGGTCGAGAGTCAGTACTCACGATCGCTGTCACACGTTCAGCACGAACAATTGCGATGTATTCACCAAAACTACGTGCTGCATGCTCGTTGATCTTAGTCCGCATGGCGCTGATCGCGGATCTTACTTTGCCGTCCTCAATGGCCGCGGTGTCGTCGTCTCTGTCAGCCTCAGAAACCTTTAAGCCCAGGGCGCCCCGCCTTTGAGCCAAGTGCAACAACACGCGTCCGAACTCGAACGGGGCAAGCGGCTCGTCCAGCCCTTTACGCCGCAACTCCCATGGATCCGTCGTCTCGAGTAGGTGTTTGAAATCTTCTTCAGCATTCGGTAGAAGTCCGGCGCTTATGAGCGTCATCCGGAGAGCACGTTTGCGGCTAGCACGGCGAGCGAGCGTAATCCGTGTCCGTCGAGTCATGCGTCGTTTTGCGTTCTTAGGATCGCCGCGTTTTTCGTCCGATTCATCGACTCCCGCGGGAAAGATCGATGTACCGGTCGTAATTTGGCCGGTGTCCGTGTCAATCCATGCAGAGCCGACGGAATTTGTGCCAATGTCGACGCCGAGATAAACTGCCATTTCGAATCTCCCTGCCGGGTTGACAACGCAGCTGGATAGGCTACGCTAGGATACGAGTGTAACCAATCCTGGCCTGCGCTTTCACGCAACAAGAGAAAATCGCAGGCACCGCCTTACGGCGACCGCCGCAGCCCGCAAAAACGGCCTGCGGCTTTTTTATTGCTCAGGAGCATATTCTGTTGAATTAACAGATGCAAGCGGCATCTGTTTGGCCTTTGCGCCGATGGGAGTGCTCTCGACCGGCCGTGTATATCAAGTCGGCCTGGACTTCGAAAAAGGGGCGACATGTCGAGTAATGGCGGGCAATCACCGACCTGTAATTTTTGATGGCCGGAAGTTGTAAGAAGCCGACCCGCGCCAGCCAGGTTCCATCGGCCCGTCAAGCAGAGATCGCGAGAGCTTGTGGCCCGCCGCCTACAATGGTCCACTGTTGCCGGCAAACTGAGAAAAACCCGAGACGCACACCGCTCTCGGCCGTGCTCGCAGGTCGTTGCCAGACAATGCGAAAAACGCGAAACGCCGGGACGCGTGGCTCTCGGCGTTTCTGTTACTTGGCGGGTTAACAGCCAACGTTACCTTGAAGTTAAACTCCGCGGAAATTCAATGGATTTGAGGCACTTCCCGCCTTTGGGCCTTCAAGAACTCGAGCGTGGCGATGGGTCCGGCGGACGCGGGAGACAGGTTGTACCCGGGCCTAACTCGCCGAACGACGATTGGGGGGTTAACAGCCCGCAGACCGGTTCGGATGGGTGCAATAATGTAATCACCAGGGCTTTCACTAACTTGTGAAGCCTTGTAGCACGGTGAAGAATCTGCACCACCGTTTGCTGTTGGCGATTACCGGCTCCACTCATAACAACTGGGGTCGCAGATCCAGTGTCTGAAGGCCGAGAATGCGGTCCTACGCTCCAATTTGCCCCGCCGGATGTCAGTGACCACCCAGGAAAAGATCCGGTTGGTCAAGTTCGCTGCCAAGCTCAGCAAGGCCTTCAACGAACTGGTGACCATCGTCAATTCCGTCAAGCTGCTCCGGTGTCTTCTTGGCGGCTGTGGACCGCTTCCGGAGTACTGTACGGCCGGCCTGGAAGATGAGACTTCGTCCCGTACCTGTTCGGCGTCAGCGCTGGCGAATTGGGTCAGGAAGCACTCATAGACTCGCCCCAGGATGTCCTTGGCGCGGTTCTCCTTGTCTCCTAGCCCGATCTTGCCGACCAGATCGATCAGCTCGCCCAAGCGGTGCTTGTCGAGCGCTGGGCGGGCGTAGTTCTTCGGCAGCACACCCTTCAGCCGCGGGTTGGCACGCTCGATGGCCACCATGGCATCGTCGACCAGCCTGCCGATCGTCGGCTGCTTGGCCTTGCCCTGCAGGTGTGACCAGCGGGCCTCCTTCGGGACCCAGAATATATTCTCGGCTCGATACTCCTCCGGATCCTCTGGGTTGACCCCTTTGTACGAGCCCTTGCCCGCCACCAGCTTGGCGTGATGCTCATCGAAGCTGTCCGAGATGTACTTGAGAAAGATCAGCCCCAGAACCACATGCTTGTACTCCGCGGCGTCCATGTTGTTGCGGAGCTTGTCGGCAGCCAGCCACAGTTTAGCCTCGAACCCGAGGTTGGCTGAACTGCCGGCGTCACCAGATTTCTTGCGAGCCATAGTTCCGGTTTTCCGAGTTCTCGAATACCCTGCAGTTTAATCGGCGATTGTACACTAACCGCGTCGACTCAGTGAACAACGTGCTACCCAGTAGTTTTTTGGGCTAGATGATCAATGATAACAGATGCTGCCCCCCCCTATAGGCAGGTATTTTCAGCCAGTGAGCCAGTTCCTCAATGGGCCTTTCGATTCACCGTAAAGTCGTCAATCATCGTCAGTGATACCATAAGGCATAAGCATGAATCACGTCGTCTATGTTCTGGGTGCGGGATTCTCCGCTCCGGCAGGGTTGCCAGTCATCGCCAATTTCTTTTTGAAGGCGAGAAGTCAGCTAGATTGCAGCCCAACCGACAACCCACTGTTCTTGGATGTGTTTAAGTCGATCGACAAGCTCTGGACAGTACTTCGTTACATCAAGGTCAATCCCGAGAACATTGAGGAGGTTTTTAGCATTTCGGATATGGACATTGATGCTAATGTTCTCAACCGAGGCCGATTAGTGGAATTCATAAAGCGAGTCATAGAGTTTCACACCCCGGCGATGGCAGCATCAAAGCCAGCACAGCAATACGACAGATTTCCGGACGACTTGAGGAGCATTTGGCAGGATTCCGAGCTTCGTGACTATGTAACCTTTTTTGCTTGTGCCCTCGGCCTCGCATGTCATGCACCTACCGACAAGCCGGAGGGCTGTGCACTGAGCGAACTTAGCGCGATTGTCGAAGAATCCGAAAGTGCTTATCGATTCATATCTCTAAACTACGACCATGTCGTCGAACGAGCAGTCGGATTTCTGGAGTCAACGTTTCGTGTTGATTTGCGGCTTCAACTCGCGAAGTTGCACGGTTCGGCTGAAGGAGATATTGTGCCGCCCTCCTGGACGAAGAGCATTAGTGGAGACCTCTCGCGTGATTGGCGACTGGCATCTGATTGGCTCCGTCAGGCCAATGAGATTCGAATACTCGGTTACTCGATGCCCGAAAATGACGCTCACTTCCGGCACTTGCTTGCCTTGTCCCTGGCAACGTCCCATCACCTGCAGTTGATCGATGTCATCTGTTTAGATGATGCATTTAAGTCCGTTCGGCAGCGATATCAACGGATTTTTTCATTTTCTAAGTTGCAGTTTTACGACGCAGACATCAAGGAATACTTCAGTCATTTCAATCTCGGGCCGCTGGATCGCAGTGGCGGGTTGGCCCTGAAAGCCGCAGACCCTGAGTACTTTCACCGTAGGTTTTCAGACGTGTACCGTGCTCAACGAGAGGCGGTGCCAAGGCAATAGACGGTCTGGATTTATATGTATACGGTCGGGATCTAGTCGGTTGCGGCTGATGGATTGTTGTGCGTGTGGAAGCATGGCCCGATATCGACCACTCGACAGATGGATTGGGCTGGGATGGCCGTTGATACTAGCCAAGGACTTGGAATGAGCTACGCATCGAACCGTGAAACTTGTCGCTGAGTCGTGCGAGTAGGTAATCTACGGTGAATGCAAGCAGAGATCTATTGATCGCTTAATGCGGAGTCAAGCCCACTCCTAGACACGATCTGGCGGACCGCATCATCGTAGTCCATGCTGGGCGCGATGGGTGGCACGGCCGGCGGCTGGACCGCTCGGGCCTGTACCACTTGCTGCAGGCGAAGCTCAAGCTCGAGGCGCCGGAGTTCCTGCTCCATCTTCGTGACTTCGAGCTCCTTGGCTCTGAGTTCGAGTTGCTCCCGCTTCGTAGCGTTCTCCTCCTGTTTCTGCGCGAACGTCTGGATAGCCCTGGCAGCCTGCCGGCGGGTACGGTCTGCCACCCTGGGATTGTTGGCCATTTCCTCCAGGCAGTTCATGGTGTTGGCGACAGCCTGCGCTGACATCAGGCCCGTACGGACCGCATAGAGATCCTGGAATGCGTCTGGTTCGAATGGCATCGCTGTAACTCCTGGGGGGTGATTGTCTGCAGTTTGTGGAGGTCGGTGCAAGTTCGTTGTCAGTCGCGTGTTGTTGTCCACGACAAACTGCCGGGTGGCACTCAACGAATCGTCACATAACCACCGGCGAGGTTGTCGATCAGCCAACCCCTGCAGCCATGGACAGCACTAAGCTTCATTGTCGGGGTACGTCACGAGCTTCAAAATCATTTGCCACGCCCAATTTTCGCGATCACTGCCCACGACTGGTGGCAAGGATTGACATCTTTGGGAAGAAAATTCGCAAAGATATCGGTCCCCGCCACCCGTAATGACTGCGTCTAGTTCCGGCACCAGTGAGAGCTTCTTTCGATGGAGTCACGTGAGTTAACTCTATAATAACGGGTGAAGACGTCTCCGCCCCTGTTTGCGCTTGGATCTCGCTGAAAATCATCTCTGGGGGGCTGGGGGTGGTCACCGATCAGCGGTTGAATTGACCTTCCACGATTCGGGTCAGCTTGGCCGCTGGTCGTTTTTCATGCGCTGCTGGGATTCTGCTCCCGGGCGACACTCTGTGTATGCGGGATCGTCTCGGACTCGCCCAACACCCCTCAGGATCCCGCAGAAGTTTTTTCTCATTTTTTTTCAGGGCGTTTTTTGACACGCCCCCAAAATCTGAAGTGTGGGCGGTACGCAGGTGTCGCGGAGTGTGACGCCGGCCGTCCGGGATTGTCGTGGGAGGTCATGGGTATGGCGACGAGAGTAGAGCCGGTGGTTGATGATTCAAAGCTGCTGACGGTTTTCGATGTGGCGGAAATCCTGGGTGTTTCGGACCGGCATGTGCGCAAGCTGTCGGCGTCGGGGGAAGACCGGCTGCCAGTCGTGCGAGTGGGTGTGGCGATGCGATACCGGCGATCGGATGTGCAGGCGTGGATCGACCGGCAGACGGCAAAGTAATGAATGAAGGAACAGCTAGAGATGAAGAATCGTGACGGGAAACAGAGCGGCAGTGGGCGGAGTCTCCAGGCCCTCGTATCAGAGTCTGATCGGATCGAACCGACCACCGTGGACAGAGGCAAACCTGCAGTCAGGTGGCATCGAGATGGTGAAAACGGGATCGTGAGAGGTGATGTGCACGACCGAGAGGCCCGCGGGAGGATGGCAAGGGAGTTGATGGAATACTTGCCGTGGACTCCTGATGTCATCAGTCGCGAATTAGCCGCCCTCGCCGGCGATTCGACCGATGAGCAGGCGGACGCACCGGACGGTTCGGGCACCGCTGCAGACCAGCAGAAGCCGGCCAAGAAATCCCAGTCGCGGGAACTGGTGGATCTGTGCTTGGATCTGTATGACCTGCACGCGGATGAGGCTGGCGAGGCGTTCGCAATTAAGAAAGGTGGTCCCAATTTGGCGATCATGTTGAAGGGCGTCAAGGACGCCCTGCGGGCGGAGCTCAGCAAGGAGTACCGGAGGAAGCACGGCACCCCGCCGTCCAGTTCGGCACTGGCGGACGCCATGTTATCAATTACCGGTGAAGCCGCGGAGAGTGATCGTCAGTCTGTGCACCTGCGATACGCTGCCCATGAAGGCGGCGTGGTCATCGATCTGGGGGACTCCACGGGTCGCGCGGTGGTGGTTAAACCTGGATCATGGGAGGTGGTCGAAAGGTCGCCGGTAACATTCAGGAGATCGGCACTGACGGCTTCACTGGCCGAGCCCAAACGTCCCGGAGATGTCGAACTGCTGCGGGAACTGATCAACATTGACGACCGGAACTGGCGGTTGGTGGTGTGTTGGTTGGTGGCGGCTATGATGTGCTGGCTTGCACGCCCGATCCTGCTGCTGGGCGGCGAACAGGGAACAGGAAAAACCACTCTGATTAGCATGCTACTTGGCGTAATCGACAGGTCGTCAGCGCAGGTTATGTCGCAGCCTAAGGACCTCGAAACGTGGGCAATGATTGCGTCTGGGACTGCCACTATGGCGGTGGATAATATCTCGACTATTTCTGGGTGGTGGTCCGATCTGCTGTGCCAGACGGTCACCGGTCAGGGTGTGGTCAAGCGGAAATTGTACGCCGATAGCGATTTGACCGTCTTGTCTTTTCGCCGGGTCATTGCTCTGACCAGCATCGATGCGGGCTCGCTGCGAGGGGACCTGGCGGACCGGATGTTGAAAATCGATCTACTGCCGATCAGCGATCATCGGAGGCTGTCTGAATCCGATTTATGGCGGAGGTATGACGAAATGGCCGGCACGGTGTTCGCCGGGCTGCTTGACCTGCTGGCGTCTGCCCTCGAGCGAATGCCGTCCGTGCAACTGGACACTATGCCGCGAATGGCAGACTTCGCGCGGGTGCTGGGGGCCTTGGACTCAGACGCACTCAAATGGTACTTAGACCAACGGGATCAGCTGGCCGATGAAGTCCTGGAGGGCGATCCCATCGCGGGTCCGGTCATGAAATTGATCGAGATGTCTGGGGGGAGTTGGGAAGGAACTAATGGGCAGCTGCGGGAGAAGTTGGCGGAAATGTTCAGGAAGGAATACGAGACAGCTGAAAAATACGTCAAGGATACAACGACGCCACGGAACGCGCCTGCCATGCGCGTGGCACTGAAACGGATCTCGCCGGCCCTGTATCGGTCAGGGTACGAGGTGGAGTTCGGCAATCGGTCGCCAGATCGAGAACGTCGCCGGCTGGTCACACTGACCAGAAGGAACAGTTCCAAACTGTCCGAAGTGTCCGCACTGTCCGATAACGCTGAAAAAAAGGCATTAAATCGCGGACAGTGTGTGGACAGTGTGGACGGTCGTGGACGGTCTGCGGACAGTCGTGATCTGAACCGTCCGGCGCCGAAGCCCACAAAAACAAGGGTATCGGACAGTGTGGACGGTGTGGACGGTCTGGTACCTACTCTTTCTGTCCCGGCGGTGGAATCTGGTTCCGTGGGTCAAACATGGGGGGACGTGTGATGATCGGGCCATCAGGTATCGTGTCGTCTCTGGCTTCGCGAGGGTATTCGTTGTCGCTTGCCCCTGGTTTCCGAGTACGGGTGGTTGGACCTCCTGATGGTCTGCAGGAGGCAATGCAGGTTGTGGCGGAGCACAAGCCGGCCATCGTCCACGAGTTGTACCGGCAGATCGAGGCCGACATTGAGCGGGAGGCTATCCAGTGGGTCGAGAGTCTCCCTCCAGAGGCTCCTGCTGGCCCCGTGTGTCGCTGCGGGGCCCGGGGTCATGTGGACATCTCGATCCACGATGGGGCGACCGTACGACGAGACTGTGCGGGCTGTGGGCGGTTCCAATCCTTCCCGCTGTGGTACGGGTCCCCGAACTGACCGGGCGTTCATGCTTGACTGGATGGCAAGTAGTGTCCATACTGCTGGCATGAGCGAGCAACCAACCATCAGAGATCAGATCGTCCGGGCCATGGATGGGTCCGGGCTGAGTCGGTACGCCATTTCTCAGGCCACCGGCATCCACGAGTCTACGTTGTCCCGGTTCGCAGCTGGGGAGCGTGGATTGAGCTGGTCGGCGCTGGAGTCGTTGGCCGAACTGCTGCAACTGGAGATCAAACCGAGAAAACCTGGCAGGGGGTGAGTCAATGGCGAGTGTTGAAAAACGCGGCAAGACCTATCGTGTGGTGCCATTCATCAACGGGCGAAAGGTCTACTTCTCGCTCGGGGCTGTGTCTTTGAAGGTGGCCCAGAGGTTCGGCAACAATATTGACGACCTCATCAACTGCCGCCGACTGGCGATTCCCGTCGAAGGTGATGCTGCCAAGTGGCTGGCGGGGCTGGATGATCGGTTGTACGCCCTGCTCGAGCGAGAGGGGCTGGTGGGGCCACGCCGGCGGCCCTGCAGTCTGGGCGAGTTCATCGACTCCTACATCGAATCCAAGACAGATGTCGGTGAGCGGCGCCGCGGGAAGTTCAGGAACGTCCGGGACAGGGTGGTCAGCTACTTCAGTGGGAAGACGATCGACCAGATCACCCCCGGTGATGCCGATGAGTATTCACGGTGGCTGATGGACCGGTTCAAGCCTGCGACGGCGCAGAAGGAGTGTCAGGTCGTCTCCCAGTTCTTCACCCATGCGGTACGGAAGGAGATCATCAGCAGGAATCCATTCCAGGGGGTATCGGTGGGCAAGTCTACTGATACGTCCCGGCAGGTGTTCATCGGCCTCGATACATTCTGGAAGGTCGTGGAGGCCTGCCCAGACTGGGAGTGGAGGCTAGTGGCTGTTCTGGCGCGTATCGGTGGCCTGCGGGTGCCGTCTGAGCTAGCTGGATTGAGGTGGGAGCACATACGGTGGGACGATGGCACAATGCTGATCCTGAGTCCCAAGACTGCCCATCATGGGAAGGGGTCGAGACGGATCCCGCTGTTCCCGGAGTTGCGGGAGTACCTGGAGGACGCCCAGAAGATGGTGGGCCGATCATCACCCTACGTGCTGCCCATGCTGTCAGGTCGAGCCGACAAGAACTTGGGCACGAGGTTTCAGAAGATCATCCGTCGGGCTGGGGTGGAGGTCTGGCCCAGGACATTTCAGAACCTGCGATCCAGCCGGCAGACTGAGCTGGAGGAACAATTCCCCACCCATGTCGTGTGCAGGTGGCTGGGTAACTCTCCCAAGGTTGCCCACAAGCATTACCTGCAGGTCACGCCAGATCATTACGCCCGGGCAGTGGCGCAGCCCACGGCGGGCTGGGGAGAAAATGGGGAAGAACCCGCCGGATCGTCGGTGAACAGAGGGGAACCGGTGACAGGGTGAACCCTCGTTTTCTCGGGGAATCTCTGTTTTCCCGAGGATTACATGTAGTGTACACCTGTACATAGTAGCGGAGGAGGGATTCGAACCCCCGACACGCGGATTATGATTCCGCTGCTCTAACCAACTGAGCTACTCCGCCAGGAGGATCCGCTTTTGGGGAGCGGAAACCGTGAAATTTACACCACGGCCGCCGGGTCGAAAAGGCCGGAGCCACTGACGGTCGAGGGGAACGTCCGCCCCCTCGCTCGCCGCCGAGGCCGCTCGGGCGGTAACCCAAACGCTATCGGGTTGCCGCTGGGATCCGCGGCCGCTACGCCCCCGCCCCCCAGACCGCTGGACCTGACGACTGAAATCGGGTACTGTGGACCGACTCAGCTCGGGGTGTTGACCCCCACAGTTAGGATTCTGTCGATTTGAGGTGCTCGATGACGCTGCGCAAACGTGACGCCAAGAACGTCGCTGAAGTTAAAAAGGCTCTGGCCGATAAGTACACCCGCAAGGCCCTCAACAGCGGCAGCCGACCCGCTCAGGCCAAGTTCCTCCGCCAAGCGGAAAAGTACCGCCAACAGGCCGCTAATATCGAACGGGCACTCTAAGCCCGCCGCCTGACCGGGGCTCCGGCCAGACGAGCTGGCCGGCGGCCGAAGCAACTTGGCGGTGGAGAGTCTCTAGCTCACTCAGACCGGGGCTCCGGCCAGACGAGCTGGCCGGCGGCCGGAGCAACTTGGCGGTGGCGAGCCTCTGGCTCACTCAGACCGGGGCTCCGGCCAGGCGAGCTGGCCGGCGGCCGAAGCAACTTGGCAGTGGCGAGCCTCTAGCTCACACAGACCGGGGCTCCGGCCAGGCGAGCTGGCCGGCGGCCGAAGCAACTTGGCAGTGGCGAGCCTCTAGCTCTCTCGGACCGGGACTCCGGCCAGGCGAGCTGGCCGGCGGCCGAAGAGATTCGCGGGGGATGCGCTTAGCGGAGTGGTTGCCGCCGCGTGTAGCTGTTCAGTCATGTAAACCAGTGGGGCAAGCCCACTGGAGGTGGGTAGTGCGCGGTGGTGGCTGTAGCTGTCCAGTCATGAAAACCAGTGGGGCAAGCCCACTGGAGATGGTCAGTGGCTGCCGGCGGGGAGCGGTTTGTTGCGGGGCCGGAAGACGCGGCCTAAGGGGCCAGCCAGGATCGACGGCAACATCACCAGCTCGGCCACCACACCCGTCAACAGAATCGTCAACATCAGCCAGCCGAACCGCTGAGTCGGTGTGAAGGTGCTGAACGCAAACACCGACAGCCCCAGCCCGCTGATCAAGGCCGCCTGCAACGTCGGTGGAGCACAACGACGATAAGCGATCAACGTCGCCTTCCGACGGTCTCGCAGTCGGTCCAGGTCCCCTCGGAACCACGACAGGAAGTGGATCGTGTCGTCCACCGCCACACCCAACGCAATACTGGCCGACATCATCGAACCAATGTCGACCTTGATCCCCAACCAACCCATCGTCCCGAAAACCATCACCACCGGCAACACGTTCGGCAACATCACCACCGCGCCCGCCGGTATGCTCCGACAGACAAACATCATCAACGGCATGATCGTCGCAAAGGACCAGATCGTGCTGTCAACCAGACTGTTCAGCAACACTCGCTGCGTCTTGTACACGATCGGCACTACGCCCGTGTAAACCGCCGACAGCTCCGGACGCGTCAAAGGATCCATCGCCGCCAGCTGATTGTCCTCAGTCGGCTCCTTCGGCAGACCCGCATCCCACATCGCTGTCACCACCGGACCTACCATCTGGCTGATCCGCTGACGATGCTCGTTCGAAAATCCACCCACCAGCACCACCGCGTCGACGTTCGGCAATCCCTTCAGCTCAGCGTCCGTCAGCACGTCCGGGTCCTTCTCACCCGTCACCACCTGGAACCGCTTCCGCTTGAACAGCTCGGTCAGCGTCTCAAAAAAGATCTGCTGCTCGCGAATCGCCTGAGGACTCTCTGTGTCAGTCGGCGGCTGCTGCCACAACACCACCGTCGCTCGCTCACGTCGCTGAGCGGGCCGCAACATGGCCACGTCGTTCACCAGCCGAGTGAATTCCTGGCGAGCCGCCAGCACCGGCTCCAGCACCTGGCTCAGCTCCGATGTAAACTGCCCATAATCCAGATTCTCAAACGCCGCCACTCGCAGACTGATCCGCCACAGCTCCGAGCCGTCCTCCTTCGCCGTCCGCAAATAGCCGCTCCGCTGGAACCCCTCCCGAGCTGCCAGCATCTTCTCGTTCGTACCCGCTCGCCGAGCAATATTGAACGCGCCCGACTTGCCGTCCGGCAGCTCCGGAGCAAACGTGGCGGCCGACATCGTCTTGCCGACCAGGTTCCGACCATCCTGACCGAGATACTTCTCAATCACCGTCTGAGCGATCGAGACAAACTCCATTCGCTCCAGAAACGTCGGCACTCCCGGATCGCCCTTCGTCAGATCGACCGACGTGCGTGCCGTGCGAACTCCCGACTCGCCACCTTCCGATTCCGGCTCGCCAATCGTCCGCTGCTGCGATACCAGCCGCTCGCCCGATCCGTTGCTCGTACGGTCAGCTACCAGCGGCTCCTGCGGTTGCCGGCTCAGCTCCTGCTGCATCGACTCGGGGAACCGAATCACCACTTCCATCGGGATCAGCCGACCCAGGTTCTGCTCCAGCCAGACATAGTCCTTCAGAATCCGAGCACTCGAGTCAAACATCTTCAGCAAATCGATCGACGTATTGATCCGCGTCAATCCGCCGGCCAACAGACCAATCACGGCCATGCAACCCATGAAGACCAACGCGTGATGCCGGATCACCGTGCTGCCGAACCAGCACCAGAACTTGTCCTGCAGTGAATGCGGCTGATCGGGCAACGAATGCTCGTCCTCCACTCCCCGCTCGTCATGCGTTCGCTTGAAGCGAACCGGCCACATCACCAGCGCAGCCGGGAGATAGACAAACAGAATCGCCAGCATGCCGATCACGCCCAGGGCCGAATAGAGCCCGAACTTGCGAATCGGCTCAATCTCGGAGGCACAGAGCGAAAAGAGCCCAATGGCCGTCGTGACCGAACAGAGCAACGCCGGCTTCCAGCCATGCGCCATCGCTCGACTCACCGCCCCTTCCTGGCCGTGCTCCAACACCTCGTCGCGATAGTAATTCACCAGATGGACCGCGCCTGAGATGGCCAGCACATAGACCAGCGACGGCATCGACAACAGCACCGCGTCCATGTCGTTGCCCGTCCACCAGACCATCGCCAAGCCCAACGCGGCACTCAGTATCCCGCAGACAAATACAATTGCCGTCAGCTTGATGCTGCGCAGCGACCACCACGCCAGCCCCAGGCCCAACAGCAGCGACAGACCGGCCAAGCGAACCAGCGTCCGCTCGCCCTCCTCGTCGATCGCCACGTTGTCGATCGGCGGCCCGCCCAAATGGGCCATGTCGCCTGTGATGCCACACGCCGCCAACCCTTTAAACAGCTCGCCCGGCGGACGACCGACCTTCAGCGGGCCACGCTTCGTCCCCCGGCCAATCGCCTGACGCAGATTCTTCGCTCCCTTATCCGATAACGTCACCACCACGCAGGTCTGCTTGCCGTCCGGGCCAATTAACGTCCCGTTCAGCCGCTGCTTGGCCAAGTCGTATGGCACGTTCGACGGGGCGTTGGTCAGTTCATTCAGCAGCTGACGAGCTGTCATGACTGTCCGGAAGTACCCTTGCTGTTCGATGGGCTCAGCTGCCGGGGGCCCCGCCGCAGCCGCCGGAGCCTCGGATGACTGACCATCCGCTTTCGGCTCGACGGCTGCCTTCTCAACCGACGCCTGCACGGCATTCAGTTGCCCGTTCGCGGCCGGGGCGTTCGGATCAGCAGCGTTAGCGTCAGCCGGAGCGTTTGCGTCAGCGGTTTTGGGGCGGCCGAGCCCCCTCAGCATGTTGGCGACCTGAGCGATCCGGGGATCGTCGGGTTCGGCCTGAGGGTCGCTGGGGTCGCCCCCCAGATGGCAGCCTTCCCAGCTGATGATGATGAACTGGTCGGTAATGAAGTGGTCGCGGAACCACTGCAGCTGGACCGTCTCGTTGAAGCCCGACGGCAACCAGTCTTCGACCTTGTTGTTGTTACTCTGAACGGCCCGCGCCGCACCGTAGAACAAAACGGGGGCCGCCAGGGCACAGACCAACAGAATCCAACCTGCTCGTCGGGAATAAAATCCGGTATCGCCCATACCCGTACGCGTCCCTGGGGTTCTGATTGCACCACTCCGCCGTTGCCAGCTCCCCCTGACGCCGGCCCTCAGGCGACCTGGCCGAGTGCCAGCATGCCGATGAGTCCAGCCGGGCGGCGAGCCTAGCCGCAACGGATTCCTTAGTGTAATCGATTCAATCGGCCCAAGGGCAGGCCGTCTTCTTGATACTCTCGGTTGTTCGGCTCGAACGATTACAATGATAGGGGGCGGGGCGGCAGATCCTCGCCCATTCCCCACGGCATCTGGTTATTCCGGGGCGTTTGCCTAACAAATGGTAAGGGGGGCGGACCTTGCCCAATCGATACCAGTTCACAAGTCTTGGCGCTCTGACGAGACTGGGTAGAGTCTGCCGGATTTTCCGGTGGACTGTCGGAATTTTCTGCTGTCTGTCTCACCCCTCATTTGGCGCGGGGCCGGAAAACGAAGATTTTTTCGAGCGGCGGGTCCGCCCGGTGCTGGTCGAACACTGCTACGAATGCCATTCAGCTCAGTCCCAGCAGCTGGAAGGAGGCCTGCGGCTCGACACTCGCGAGGGTCTTTTGGCAGGTGGCGAAGGCGGCGACATTCTGCAGCCCGAGCTCGATCGTCCACCGCGTCTGCTGCGGGCCCTCAAGCACGACGATCTGCAGATGCCTCCCTCCGGTCAGCTCCCGGCTCGCGTGATTGACGATTTCGCTCAATGGCTCGAGCACGGCGCCGTGATACCGGCCGACGACACGACTACCGCCCAGCAGAACTCGGCCGCCCGTTTCGACTTCGCTCAAGCGCGTCGCCACTGGGCCTACCAGCCAATCGACCGACCGGCCCTGCCATCGGTTCAGAATCGGCCGTGGTGTCGCACGCCGATCGATTACTTCATTCTGGCTCAGCTGGAAGCCCGACAGCTGCGGCCGAGCGACGAGGCCGATCCGCGAGCGTTGATGCGGCGGTTGTATGTCGACCTGACGGGACTGGCGCCGAGTGCCGATGCGGTCGATGAGTTTGCTCGTCTGAGCCCAGGCCCCGAGCGCGAGCGGGCCTACGAACAGCTCGTCGACCGTCTACTGGCGAGTCCAGCGTATGGCGAGCGTTGGGGTCGCCATTGGCTGGACGTTGCCCGATATGCCGACACCAAGGACCTGGTGCTGGTCTTTGGCGACGATCGTCTGCGTCCTTACGCATACACCTACCGCGATTACGTCATCCGGTCGCTGAACGACGATCTGCCGTACGACGAATTCGTCCGGCAGCAGCTGGCAGCGGACCGGATGCCTGAGCTGCCGCCGAGTTCCTTGGCGGCGATGGGTTTTCTGACCCTGGGCCGATTGTTCGATAACAATCTCCCCGATATCTACGACGATCAGATCGACACCGTCACTCGCGGCCTGCTGGGGCTGACCGTCTCCTGTGCCCGCTGCCACGATCACAAATACGACGCGATACCGACCGACGATTACTACTCGTTGTACGGCATGTTCGCCAACAGCGAGACGCCCGTCCCGCTGCCGCTGCTGCAGTCCGCTGACCAGTCCTCCGGTCAGACCCCCGAGCAAGCCGAAGTTGTGCGGCAGATTGAAGCCAAAACCGCTGAGCTGCATCAGCACGTTGCCGCTCAGTACGATCAGCTGACGCGCCGAGCTCAGGAGCGGGTGGCCGACTATCTGGTGCGTGTGACCGAGAAGCCCGACCCATTGGAAACGGCCGTCTTCTATCTGTCGCTCTCACCCGACGACTTGCGGCCGCAGATTGTCGCGCAGTGGCGGCGTTATATTCAACAGCGAGCGACTCGCACCGATCCCGTCTGGGGCCTGTGGCTCGACCTGATCGTCACGCCGACCGACGCCGACTATCAAGCGACGTCGCGTGAGGTGCTCGACCGCTGGGCCACCGTTCCGCCAGGCACGACGCCGGGTACCGTCAATCCGATCCTGCTGGGCGCACTGCGCCAGGCGGCCGTCGATTCGCGAGCCGCGGCGGCACGCGTCTTCGGTGCTCAGTTCTTGCTAGCCGCGCAGGCCGTGCGCGATGCCGCCGCGAGGACTCAGCCGACCGCCGAGCCCGGCCAGGCTTCCGGAGCTGAAGCCGCGTCGATCGATCCGGCGATACGCCAATTAGCTGGCGAGCTGCTGGGTGAATCGAGTCCGGTTTATTTCCCTCAGCGTTACACCTATCTCTACATGGCTCGAGTCGAACGCGAGCAGTACGAGAAGATGCTCCAAGAGATCGATCGGATTGCCGTGGCGTCGCCGCACGCACCGGGCCGCGCGATGGTGGTGGTCGATTCGCCCGAGCCACGTCCGGCGCGCGTGCTGCTGCGCGGCAATCCCATGACTCCGGGACACGTCGTGCCAGCGAGGTTCCTGAGCGTGCTGGCGGGAGACCATCCCAACGAATTTGCCTCAGGAAGTGGTCGTCTGGAATTGGCTCGGGCCATCACCGCTCCCGACAATCCGTTGACCGCTCGAGTGATGGCCAATCGGGTCTGGATGCACCATCTGGGCGCGCCGCTGGTCGCCACGCCGAGCGACTTCGGGACTCGCAGCGATCCGCCGTCGCATCCCGAACTGCTCGACTACCTGTCCTGGACGCTGCAGCAACACGGCTGGTCGCTGAAGCATCTGCATCGCGAGATTGTGCTCTCAGCCGTCTACCGGCAGTCGAGCGCCGATCGGGAAGACGGCCGAACAGCCGACGCTCCGAATCGTTGGTGGTGGCGAGCCAACTCGCGGCGACTGGAGCTCGAACCGATGCGCGACATCATGCTCCAGGTCGCCGGTCGGCTCGACAGCCAGATGTATGGTCGTCCGGCGGGAGTGATCGATCGTCCCGAAAATCGGCGGCGATCGCTCTACGGCATCGTCGACCGGCAGGAGCTGCCTGGGATCTATCGAGTGTTTGATTTTGCGAGTCCCGACCAGAGTGCCGATCAGCGACCGCGCACCATCACTCCGCAGCAGGCACTGTTTGCCTTGAACTCGCCGTTGGTGATCGCCTGCAGCCAGGATTTGGTCGAACGTTCACGCGATCTTCCGACGGCCGATCGGGCGACATGGCTCTTCCGGCGGTTGCTGAGTCGCAATCCGTCACCGGACGAGGTTCAGCAGGTAATCGAGTATATTGAGTCGGCGGGAGCGGGTGGCGCGACTGATGAACGCTGGCGCGATGTGGCTCAGTCGCTGCTGGTCAGCAACGAGTTCCTGTTTCTGGATTGAAGGTGAGAGATCGAGCGATGTTGCCCAGTCAGGAAAACAACCGAGTCGCCCCAGGTCTGGCATCCGCGGCGGACTTGCCCGGGAGCGTGTCGCGGCGCGACTGTCTGCGGACCGCCGGCACGGGATTAGGCATGCTGGGCCTGATCGGATTGCTCAACGACGAGCGTCCGCTGGCGGCCGGCACAACCAATCCGCTGGCCGCCAAGCCAGCCGAACATCGGCCGCGAGCTCGGCACATCATTCATATCTATCTCAACGGCGGTCCGTCACAAATCGATACGTTTGATCCCAAGCCGGCCTTGGAACGCTACGCCGGCAAACCGTTGCCCACCGGGAACCTGACGACGGAACGGCCGACGGGAGGCGCGTTGCCGTCGCCGTTCAAGTTTCGCAAGTACGGCGAGAGTGGCCTGGAGTTCAGCGAGATCTTTGCGCGGACGGCCGAGCATGCTGACGACATCGCCATCATCCGCTCGATGGTCGCTAACACTCCCAATCACGAACAATCGATGCGACTGATGAATTGCGGCAGTGAGCGGCTGTCGCGGCCGAGCTACGGTGCGTGGCTGACCTACGGCCTGGGAACCGAGAATGCCAACCTGCCCGGTTTCATCGCCATGTGCCCCGGGTACCCGGTGGCCGACGTGTCGAACTGGCGATCGGCGTTTTTGCCCGGCATCTATCAGGGCACGCACATCAACACCAAACGCACCCAGGTGGAAGAGCTGATTGAAAACATTCGCAGCTCGTCCCCCGATCCGATTCGCCAGCGGAACCAGCTGCGGCTGCTCCGCAACCTGAACCAGCGACACCTCGCGGACCGGCCCGAACATGCCGAGCTGGAAGCGCGAATCGAGTCGTTCGAGCTGGCTTATCGCATGCAATCGGCGGCGGCCGAAGCATTTGACCTGAGCGGCGAGCCGCAGTATGTGCTGGACGCTTATGGCAACTCCGTGCAGGGGCGGCAATTGCTGCTCGCCCGGCGGCTGGTCGAACGCGGAGTGCGGGTCGTGCAGTGTTACCATGGCGATGTGCAGCCCTGGGACGCTCATTCCGAGCTGGAGAAGAACCACCGCGAGCTGGCCGGTCAGATTGACCCGGCGATCGGTGCGTTGCTGAGCGACCTAAAGCAGCGCGGAATGCTCGACGAGACGCTCGTGCTGTGCGGAGGTGAGTTCGGGCGCACACCGAGCGTGGAGTTGCCTCAGCCGGGGACCGGATCACCTCAGCTGGGCCGCGACCACAACCACTGGGGGTTCTCCGTCTGGATGGCCGGCGGCGGCGTGCGAGGAGGGACCGTCTACGGCGCCACCGACGAATTCGGTTTCCGCGCGATCGAGTCGCCAGTTCACGTTCACGATCTGCACGCAACGATGCTGTACTTGATGGGCTTCGACCACGAACATCTGACCTACCGATACGCCGGGCGAGATTTTCGGCTGACCGACGTCCACGGTCGCGTCGTGCACGAACTGGTCAACGGCTGATCTGGCGGTCGCTGAATCTGATATCACTTGGCCACCGGCCGATTTACCGACGGGAGACGTGACGTACGTGTTGACTGACAAAGTGATCCTGGTGATGGGAGGGACGAGCGGGATAGGGTTGTCCGCGGTGGGAGCGATCGTACGCTCCGGAGGCCGAGCGGTGGTGGTGGGGCCAGCAGAATCCGACTGGGGACCGGTGATGGAGTTGCCGCAAGAGAGCGTGGTCTGCGTAGTGGGCGACGCGCGCGAACCAAATACGGCTTCGTTAGCCATTGATACGGCTTGTGCTCGGTTCGGACATCTCGACGGGCTCTACCATGTGGCTGGCGGGAGTGGTCGGAAGCTCGGCGACGGACCGCTTCACGAGTTGACCGACGCAGGTTGGGAAGGAACAATCGGCTGGAACTTGACGTCGGTCATGATTTCGAATCGAGCGGTGGTGAGATACTGGATTGACTCGACTCGTGGCGGAGCGATCGTGAATGTCGGCAGCGTCCTGGCGACTCACCCATCGCCGAGTCATTTTGCGACGCATGCCTATGCGGCGGCCAAGTCGGCTCTGATCGGATTGACTCGCTCGACCGCCAGCTACTACGCTTCGCGCGGCATCCGCGTGAACCTGATCGCGCCGGGATTGATCGCCACACCCATGTCCGCACGTGCTCAGCGCGATGAGACCATTCAGGACTACGTGCGAGAGAAACAGCCGTTGAGTGGCGGCATGGGCTTGCCGAGCGACCTGGACGGCGCGGTCGTCTATCTGCTGTCCGACGCCTCCCGGCTGGTAACCGGACAGGTGCTGGACATCGACGGCGGCTGGTCCGTCACCACTTCATAGTTGCTCCGGCCGCCGGCCAGCTCGCCTGGCCGGAGCCCCGGTCTGAGTGGGCAACCGACTCGCCATTGCCAAGTTGCTCCGGCCGCCGTCCAGCTCGCCTGGCCGGAGCCCCGGTCTGGGTGGGCTAGAGGCCGCTCAACTCTCGCGTAATTTCTTCTGAAGATTTTTTAACGCGGAGGGCGCGAGAGGCACGGGAGTTTTCAACGCAGAGGCCGCAGAGAATGGATTGCCAAGTTGCTCCGGCCGCCGGCCAGCTCGCCTGGCCGGAGCCCCGGTCTGAGTGGGCTAGAGGCCGCGAGAGAGAAACTCAAGGAAACAAGGCAGGCGAGGACGCCCGCACCACAAGGGAGGAGGACGCGGAGGACGCGGAGGACACGGAGGCAGGCGAGACGCCCGCACCACAAGGGAGGAGGACGCGGAGGACACGGAGGACGCGGAGGCAGGCGAGACGCCCGCACCACAAGGGAGGAGGGCGCGGAGGCAGGCGAGACGCCCGCACCACAAGGGAGGAGGAGGGGCTATAATTCGGGCCGTTGCTGCTGTGTGGACGGCGATAGCGGGAGCAGACGGTCGGTGAGGAGGAGAGATGACGAGTGGAGTGGGAGCGGCGGGTGCGGCCTATCTGGCGGCCAGTCGCGGGATTCTGGAGTCGGTGGAGCGGCAGCTGGCTGCGATTGGTCAGGCAGCCGACTGGATGGCTGCGACGATTCTGGCGGGACGCATGGTCCACGTCTTCGGGTCCGGGCACAGCCGGATCATGGTCGAAGAGATGTGGCCGCGTTACGGGTCGTTTCCGGGCTTCAACCCGCTGGTCGAGCTCTCGCTGACCTTCCACAATCCGGTTGTCGGATCGAACGGTCAGCGGCAGGCGATGTTTATCGAGAACGTCAGCGGGTTGGCTGAGCGGATCTTGCGGAACTTCGACGTCACGGACCGCGACAGTGCACTGGTGATCTCGTCCAGCGGCTGCAATACGGTGCCGGTCGAGATGGCTCGTGAGCTGCGGCGTCGTAGCGTGAAGGTCGTCGGACTTGTATCCCGGCGACACAGCGAAGCAACTCCGACCCGGTCGCCGGACGGCTGCAAGTTGTCCGACCATTGCGACTTGGTGCTCGACACGGGCGCTCCAGTCGGCGACGCCATGGTTCGGATTGATGGGCTCGACACTCCCGTGTCACCTGGTTCGACGGTCGGCGGCTGTCTGGTCGTCAACACGCTGAAGGCTGAGATCGCTGCACGGCTGACCGCTGCCGGCCAACCGCCGCTGGTGCTGTCGTCGGGAGCGGTCGTGGGAGCTCAGCGGGCCACGGAACTCTTTGAAGCCGCCTACGACAATCATGCTCACCGGCTGGCTCGGCTGTACGAGCGCGTAGGTTCATCCGGCAATACAGATAATCGATAGCAGGGGCGTTCACGATGCGGCGGTGGCGAGTAGCCGGAATCAACTTCGAACACTTCCACATGGGCGACAATTTGCGGATGGCGCTGGAGCATCCGCAGGTGGAGCTGGTAGCGATTTGCGACGAAGTCCCGGATCGGATGTCGGCATCGATCAGCACGTGCGGGATTCCCGCGGATCGAGTCTACACCGACTATCAGCGCTGTTTGGAAGAGACGCGTCCCGATCTGGTCATCCTCTGTCCCGCAGCCGCTCGACACGCTGAATGGACCGCTAAAGTCGCTCCGTACGGCGTGCACATTCTGATGGAGAAACCGTTCGCGGCGTCGTTAGCGGAGGCGGACGCGATGATTGCCGCGATGTCGGCGACGGGCAAGGAGCTGGCGATCAACTGGCCGCTGGCCTGGTATCCGGTTCATCGCACGGCCAAGCGTCTGGTCGATGCGGGCGAAATCGGAACGGTGCTGGAAGTTCACTTTTACGACGGCAATCGCGGTCCGCTCTGGCATACGGCCGACAAGGTCGAGCGGACGGCCGAGCAGGTAGCGCGGGAAAAGCCAGGGAGCTGGTTCTATCAGAAGGCCGCCGGTGGTGGATCGTTGCTGGACTATCTCGGCTACGGCACGACGCTGGCGACGTGGTTCCTGGACGGACGTCGGCCGATCGACGTGACGGCGACAACGTTTGCGCCGGAGGGGCTGGAAGTCGATGAACACTGCGTGGCCGTGGCTCGTTACGAGACGGGGCTGTCGAAATTCGAAACTCGCTGGGGAACGTTCTCCGATCCCTGGACAACTCAGCCTCAACCGAAGTGCGGCTTTGTGCTGGTCGGCAGTGAGGGGACTTTGAGCAGTTACGATTTTGAGCCGACCGTGCGGCTACAGACTCGCCGCCGGCCCGACATTCACGAGCTGCCGGTCGACCCGTTAACGCCTCCGTTCCAGAATCCAGTACAGTATATGATTGACTGTCTCGACCAGAGCCGGCCGGTGGAGGGTCCGCTGAGCGTAAAGATTTCGCGGATCGGTCAGCAGATCGTTGACACGGCATGGCTGAGTGCTGAGGAGGGCCGTACCGTGCGGCTGCTCGGCTGACACTCGGGCCGGTCATGACGCAGGAGAGACTCCGATCGAAGGTCAGCCGAATTATTCGCTGGAATCGGAAGCGGCCGGGCCGAGGATATTGGCTCCGGACCTGCCGTATCGTCCGCGCCAGGTCGAAGCGGGCGAGGTGACGATCGGCCTGATCGGCTGCGGTGGCATCGCTGAAACTCATCTGACCGCTTATCGCCGGGCCGGCTATCACGTGTTGGTGCTGTGCGACCGGACTCGCGAGAAGGCGGAACGGTATCGGGAGCGGTTTTATCCGGAAGCTCGAGTGACGAGCGACTATCGGGACGTGATTGACGATCCGGCTGTCCGGTTCGTCGATCTGACGCCCTATCCGGACGATCGAGCGCCATTGATTGAGGAGAGTTTGCTGGCGGGCAAGCATGTGCTGAGCCAGAAACCGTTGACGACCGATCTGGCGGTAGGCGAGCGATTGGTGGAGCTGGCTGATCGGCAGGGGGTGAAGTTGGCGGTGAACCAGAATGGCCGATGGGCTCCGCATTTTTCGTATGCGCGCGAGGCCGTGCGGGCGGGGTGGCTGGGTCAGCTGACCGCGATCCGTCAGTCCGTGCGGTGGGATCACAATTGGGTACGCGATCTGCCGTTCAACGACATTCACGATCTGGTGCTGCACGATTTCGGCATTCACTGGTTTGACTTTGTCGTCAGTCTGTTAGGGCCGAAAACCGTGCGACGCGTCTACGCTTCGGTGACTCATTCACCGGCTCAGCTGGCTCGACCGCCGTTGTTGGCTCAAGTCGTGATGGACGCTCCTCAATGCCAGGTGTCGTTAACGTTCGACGCGGACACGCGGTGGTCGGCTTGGGACCAGACGACGCTGATCGGCACGTCGGGTGTCTTGCACAGTGCGGGCCGCGATTTGAATCATCAGACGTTGTCGATGACGATTGCCGAGGGGGTTTGTCGACCGTCGTTGGAGGGTCAGTGGTTTCCTGACGGTTTTCACGGGGCGATGGCTGAGTTGGTGTGGGCAGCTGAGACGGGGGCCGAGCCCTTGCATGGTGCTCGAGAAAACCTCAGTTCGCTCGCATTATGTGCAGCGGCGATCGCCAGTGCGCGGACGGGCGAGCCTGTGGTGCCGGTTCGCTAGCAGAGATTCTGCTGAGCTGAGTCCCGGAGATTCTTGATGCCGGGAAAAAACTGGGGTTGACCGCCTCCTGGGGTCCCAGTATTACTCCGCCACGCGTCCCAACGGTCGAAGCACTACAGTGGCGGCTGCGCTCGTCGGTTGCCCAGTGGAAGGCGTTCAACAGGACGGTGGTCAGCCATTGGAGAAACGACACATCATCGCGGGATTCGAATGATCCGCAAGGAAGCGGGGAACATGTTAAGCGTCATCGGCACGCAGGAATCGGACGGAGCCGCCAGGGCTCGAACACGTGAAAGGAGACTCACGTTGAATACGCAAGCGAAGTCAGGATGGCTCGTTGCTGCGTTGGTATGTGGGGCTTCGCTGTGGACGACATCAGGCCTACACGCCGCACTGCCATGGGAGTATTTGCTGACAGCTCAGCTTGTCGGTCAGGCTCCTGCGGGACAGGACCAGGTGACAGGTTTGGTTCGCCAGGCGCGGCAGGCCATGCAGCGCGGTGACATGGTGATGGCGGACCAATTGCTCAAGCGTTCGGAACAGCTGGCCGCTCAGATGCGGCTGGACCCGAACGCCCCTGGCGACTCGCCGCTGAAGGCTCGTCGCGACTTCCAGCGGCTGGTGGCTGCGGGAGGTGGCGCGGGTCGTCCGGCAGTCGGTAGTGCTCCGGCGGGAAGCGGACCGGTGACTGCGACGATTACGGACATGGCCGAGCCGGCGGCTGGCGGAGGTGCGGGGAATGCCGCACCGGTCGTCACTCGGGCTCAGCTCGGATCACCGCAGGGTAACGGGCAGGCGATTGGCCAGGTCCGCCAGCTGATGGCTCAAGCTCATGTGGCTCTGCAGCAGGGCGACGTGGCGACGGCCGAACAGCTGGCTCGCCAAGCCGTCGGCATGCAGGTCCCCGACAATATGTTTGCTCCTCAAGAGCCCAGGCCGTGGACGTTGTTGATGGAAGTCAACAAGGAACGTCAGCGGATGGGCGTGGCGGGTACGAACGGACCTCAGAGTCCTGTGCAGTTTGCAGCGGGTGGCGGCGATCAGCCGACGCCGGCTCCCACGGGTAACTCTCTGGCTCAGTTCGATCCTTCGGATTCCGTCTTTGGTGGTCCGACTCCGGAAGAACCAGCCGCTCCGGCTGTAGCTCCTCCGATCCCCGCTCCGGCTCCTGTACCAGCTCCCACACCGGTTCGCGCCCAGGCAGCTGAACAGGCCACGCCTCCGGCCGAACTCCCCACACCTCCTGCTCGCCAGCTGCCGGCCGATGAATCCGCTGGGACGGGTACGGGTGGTGTCGAGCTGGCTCCGGAGGAGATTGTCCGTCGCGGCTTAGAAGCGCTGAAGGCTCGTAAGTACGACGAGGCTGAGCGGCTGTTGCAGGACGCGTGGAGTCATCAGGCTGAGCTGGATCCGGCATCCCGTCAGCAGGTGCAGGATCAGCTGCAGGGCCTGCGGGCACGTCGAGCTCTGACCGAAGTCCAGCCGGCTGAAGAAAACCTGGCCGAGACTCATCCTGAGCTGAAGGCCTTGTATGACAAGATCAACGAAGGTGAGGCGTCGATCCGCCAGACCTTGCCGAAGAGTCCCAAGGAAGCATTGAACAAGTACGACGAGCTGGTGGCCGCGGTGCGGGAAGCCAACTTGGATGACGATCTGGAAGCGAAGCTGTTGAGCCGTTTGAAGCGGTCGGAGGCTGGCATCCAGAAATACGTGCTGGACAATCGAGTGCAGATCGATCAGGACGAGCGTAATCGCGAAGTTCTGGCCGAGATTGAACGACGTCGCCAGCTGCAGATCGAAACCGACGAGAAACTGGCGCGCATGGTCGATCACTTCAATGAGTTGATGGACCAGCAGCGGTTTGCGGAGGCCCAGGTGATCGCCAAGCAGGCCGTCGATCTGGCACCGGAGGCCGTGGTGGTGCAGAACATGTTGTGGCAAAGCCGGTTTGCGGGCAATTTGTACGGTTCGCTCACTTCGCGAGATCGCCGGCAGGACGGCTTCAACGCCAGTATGATGGAGGTCGATCGAGCGAGCGAGGCTCCGGTGGATGAGTGGGCGGTGGAGTTCCCGAAGAATTGGGACGCTCTGACGCAGGCTCGTCGCCGTCGTTCGGGCGACCAGGATCGCAACATGTCGGCCGCCGAGCTGCGGTTGCGAAGCGCACTGCAGGAGAAGGTGGAAGTCCACTTCAACCAGCAGCCGTTGAGCAGTGTGATTTCGACGCTGGCCAACATCGCCGGCGTGAACGTCTTCCTCGATCCTCAGGGTCTGGCGGTGGAAGGTTTGACAACCGAGACGCCGGTGACGCTCGATCTGCCCAACGAAATCTCGCTGAAGTCAGCTTTGAATCTGATTCTGGGGCCGTTGCGGTTGGAATACTTCATCCGCGACGAAGTGCTCCACGTGACCAGCCGACAGACTCAGCAGGCGGCGTTGACGACCGAAGTCTACAACGTGGCTGACCTGGTGATTCCGATTCCGAACTTTGTGCCGACGCACAACATCGGCATGGCCGCTGCCCTGCGTGAGGCGTACAACACGATCGGGTTCGGAGCCGCGGGTGGAGCGCCGCAGCAGGTGCCCTTGGCCTTGCTGGCTGATCGTTCCAGCAGCTCGGCGAACGGAGGCAACACGTTGGCTTCGTCCTTGATGGGCCAGGCCAATACGGGTTCTCCCGGGATGCCCAACGGCATGCCGACGCCGGTCGGTTCGGGACCGGGCGGTCTGGGTGGTGGTGTCGGTGCCGACTTTGACAGTCTGATCAACCTGATCACCACGACGATTGCTCCGGATAGCTGGGAAGAGACCGGGGAAGGGACGGGTACCATCGAACCGTTCCCGACCAACCTCAGCCTGGTCGTCACACAGACGCAGGAGGTCCATGACCAGATTCGCGATCTGCTGGAACAGCTCCGACGTCTGCAGGACCTGCAGGTCACGATCGAAGTGCGGTTCCTCACGCTTAACGACAACTTCTTCGAACGGATCGGCGTCGACTTTGACTTCGATCTGAGCGACAAGACGGGGCTGAACGCGGTGCAGTTCTTCCAGCAACGCGGTCAGAACACTCAGCCGGCCGTGACGATCGGTTTGGACCAGAACGGTCAGCCGACGGCCGACCTGGACTTGAGTTTCACGCAAGACAGCTTTGGTGGAGCCTTGCCACCGCCGTTCGCCGGGTTTGATCCGGGGAGTGCGGCCACGTTCGGCTTCGCGATCCTCAGCGACATCGAAGCGTTCTTCGTGATCCAGGCCGCTCAGGGTGATTCACGTACGAACATCCTGCAAGCTCCGAAGGTGACGCTGTTCAACGGCCAGCTGGCGACGGTCAGCGACCAGACGCAGCGGTCGTACGTTCAGACGGTGATTCCGGTGGTGGGTGACTTCGCCGTCGCTCATCAGCCCGTCATCATGGTGTTGTCCGAAGGTACGTCGCTGAGCGTTCAGGCGGTGATCTCGAGCGACCGGCGGTTCGTCCGGTTGACCCTGATGCCACTGTTCAGCACGATTGACGATGTGCAGGAGTTCCGGTTCGAAGGAAGCTCGTCGTCCAACACCGGTACCATTTCGCTCGACCCGACCGACAACACCAACGTCGTTGCGAACGACGCCCAGGAAGTGGTCACGGGTACGACGATTCAGTTGCCCACATTCTCGTTCACCTCGGTAGCGACCACGGTCAGCGTCCCTGACGGCGGTACCGTGCTGCTGGGTGGCGTGAAGCGTATGACCGAAGGACGTAACGAACGGGGTGTCCCGGTGCTCAGCAAACTGCCGTATATCAACCGTCTGTTCAAGAACGTTGGTATCGGCCGCACGACCTCAAGCCTCATGATGATGGTGACTCCACGGATCATCATCCAGGAGGAAGAGGAAGCCAAGCTGGGGATTCAGGTCCCCGCGCCGTAGTTCGCCGGTCGCCTACGTCGACCGATTGTGAAACGATTTGACAAGGCCTGGTGGAGCGGTTCGCCCCACCAGGCCTTTTCTCTGCGCCCTTCGGCCAGCCGCAGCGGAGGGATCATTCCGGCGCGTTGTGATGCAAGACCGGGGCCCCCCACTGTCATCGCACGGTCGGCGACGTTCCAATAAACGATCTGGGGATCCATCTTCAGCCAGCCAGAATTCGGTAACTTGTCGGCGGTGAATGGTATGCACATCCTGATGTTGACCAACACGTTCACCCCGCATGTGGGCGGTGTGGCCCGGAGCGTGCAGCAATTTACTCGAGCCTATCGCGAGGCCGGTCATCAGGTGCTGGTGGTGGCTCCCGAGTTTCCCGACACACCTGCCGCGGAGACCGACGTCATTCGAGTGCCGGCCGTACAGAAGTTCAACGGCAGCGATTTTTCGGTCCCTGTCCCGATTCCGGGATTCTTGAACTCAGCCCTGAACGAGTTCCAGCCGCAGATCATCCATACTCATCATCCGTTTCTGCTGGGCGACACGGCCGTGCGGATTTCGGCCAACTGGGATCTTCCGCTCGTCTTCACCCACCACACGCAGTACGAACAGTACACGCACTATGTCCCGGGCGATTCGGAGGCGATGAAGCGATTCGTACTGGAGCTGATCACCGGCTTCTGCGGATTGTGCGATGCGGTGATTGCACCCAGCGAGACGATTGCCGATCGGCTGCGGCAGCAAGGTGTGGAGACTGAGATCGACATCATTCCGACTGGGGTCGAAGTGGAGGTGATTGCGGGAGGCGATGGATCGGTCGTCCGGCGACGGAGCGGCATTGGCCCGTCGACATTTGTGGTGGGTCACGTCGGACGTCTGGCTCCCGAGAAAGGGCTCGACTTTCTCGCTGCGGCGGTCGCCGAATTTCTGCATCGCGTTCCCCAAGCCTGTTTTCTGGTTGGTGGAACTGGTCCCTCCGAGCCCGTGATGCGATCGATTTTCACTCAGCACCAGGTCCTCGACCGCGTTCACTTTCTGGGCCAGCTCGATCGTTCGCAGTTGGCCGACGCTTATGCGGCCATGGACGTATTTGCCTTTTCGTCGCAGTCGGAGACGCAGGGGATGGTCCTTTCCGAGGCGATGACGGCCGGGGTCCCGGTGGTGGCCGTTGATGCGCCGGGGGTGCGCGAGCTGGTCCGTGACGGCGTGAATGGCCGGCTGCTCGAGACCGAAGATGTCTCCACATTTGTCGCAGCGCTGAGCGACGTCTGGCAGGCTGCGTCGGACCGGCGGGAGTCGTTGCGTCGCGGAGCACTCGAAACGGCTCAGCAATTCGCCATGCCTCGCACGGCCGAGCGGGCGCTGGCGCTGTATGAGCGACTGATAGCCCGCGGACGCCGCGGACCGCACGGCATTGATCCGTTGTCGACGCTGCAGCGGCGATTGCAGGACGAGTGGAACCTGTTGACCAATCTGGCCGAAGCGGCGTCGAAAGCGCTGTTCGGGGAAAGCACATCGCCCCCATGATCACTCAATGGACTGCGGGTTGGGGCAAGTTCCGTCGGGCTCTCAGCCGGAACGAATGGGCCGTTCGCTGGCTCGGCCTGCCCCGCGACGTCGACGTCACAGGCGATCGCGGATTGATCCTGATTCAAATCGACGGACTATCGCGCCGCGAACTGCAGCGAGCCCTGGACCAAGGCGAATTGCCGTTTCTGCAGAAGTTGATTCAACACGAACACTATCATCTTCACTCGCTCTACTCCGGACTCCCTTCCAGCACGCCCAGTGTGCAGGGCGAACTGTTTTACGGGCCGAGTTGCGCGGTCCCAGCGTTCGGATTCAAAGACCATCGGACGGGTCAGTTGGTACGGATGTTCGACCGCGATGCGGCGCGCCGCGTTCAGGAACGGCTCGAGGAGACCGGGCCGGGGATCCTGGCCGGCGGCAGTGCTTACTGTGCGATCTATGATGGTGGTGCGGCCGAGGCTCATTTCTGCGCCACCCACTTGGGCTGGGATGAAGTGGTTCAGTCGGCCAATCCGCTCAAGCTGCTCAGTGTGCTCGTCTGCCACATGGCCAGCTTCCTGCGCACGGTCGGATTGCTGATGCTCGAGTCCGTGTTGGCGGTGGGAGGATTCCTGCGCGGCGTACTGACGGGCCATGAGCTGTGGCAGGAACTGATGATGATTCCTGCCCGAGTGGTGGTGGTTATTCTGCTGCGGGAACTGTCGACGATCGGCGCGGCGATGGACATCGCCCGCGGACTCCCCTCCATCCATATCAATTTCCTGGGTTACGACGAACAGGCTCATCGACGAGGTCCCGACTCGCGATTCGCCCATTGGACACTGAAAGGAATCGATCACGCCATTCGCCGCGTCTGGAACGCCGCTCATCGCGGGGCGCGGCGCCATTACGACGTGTGGGTCTACGCCGATCATGGCCAGGAGCCGACGAAGCCATACGAATATGTGGCGAAACAGACGATCCGCGACGCTGTGGCGGAAATCGTGGACGGTGTGAACATCCCCGTCGACCCGTCACGGCCCGTCGACCCGTCGCGACAGAGCGAATGGCCCGACGGACGGCGAGCCCGTTGGCTCAGCGCCGGACGCCTGGTCGGTTTGCTGTTCGGTGAAGGGCCCGCGGATAGCCAGCGATCGGCCAGCGGCGTCCAAGTGCAAGCGATCGGTCCCCTGGGACTGATCTATACCAATCGACCGTGCACCGTCGCTCAGCGCGAGTCGATTGCCCGACGGCTGGTCACCGACAAACACGTACCGCTGGTCGTCATTGCAGCGACGCCCAATTCGGCGACTGCATTTACGGCAGACCGCCAGTATCGGCTGCCTGACGAAGCGGCCAGCCTGTTCGGGGCCGACCATCCGTTTGCCGAATCGCTAGGGCGCGACTTGGTCGAGCTGTGCCATCATCCGGACGCTGGCGATCTCGTGATCAGCGGTTGGCGCCGGTCGGGTCAGTCGCTCAGCTTTGTTCGTCAATATGGAGCCCATGCTGGGCCAGGCCGGGACGAAACGGGGGCTTTCGCCATGCTCCCAGCGGATACCGAGCTGCCAACGCGCCCTTACGGCTATATGCGCCCGGCCGATCTGCGCGAAGCGGCACGAAGTTTCTTCGCCTCAGATGCGATCATCGCTCAACGGCCGTCTCCTCTCGCGTCGACCTCCCCGCCGTCGGTTCAGCCGGGAATTCATCACGGAGTGCATGCCGCCGGCACCGACGCTCCTCCGCCGGGCGCTTTCCGAGTGATGACCTACAACGTTCACTCGTGCGTCGGTATGGATGGACAACTTTCGCCATCGCGGATTGCCCGTGTCATCGCCCAGAGTCGAGCGGACTTGGTAGCCTTACAGGAACTGGACGTTTCGCGAGCGCGGACCGGCCACCGCGATCAGGCTCATGAAATCGCCCGTCATCTGCAGATGCACTACCACTTCCATCCCGCCCTGCGACTGGAAGAAGAACAGTATGGCGATGCGATCCTGAGTCGGTATCCGTTGAAGGTCGTCAAATCGGACCGATTGCCGGCATCCCACGATCGACGTGAAACTCGCGGAGCGATCTGGGTCGAAGTCAGCTTGCCCGGCGGCACAATCCAGCTGCTGAATACTCACTTGAGCATCTATCCGGGCGAACGATATCTGCAGGCCGAGGCGATTCTCACTCATTGGGTCGAAGAGGCTGCCTGCCGCGGTCCCGTCGTTCTGTGCGGCGACTTCAATGCGTTCCCCGGCGCCCCGAGTTATCGAATCCTGGCCGGCCGATTGCATGACGTGCAGGTGAGCGTCGATCGCGGTCGGCCGGTAGCGACGTGGTTCAGCCCCCGACCGCTGGCTCGCATCGATCACATCTTCACCACAACCGATTTCCGCGTCGCTCATGCCGACGTGATCCGGAGCCGCCTGGCACGTGTCGCCTCAGATCACTTGCCACTGATCGCCGACCTGAAGCTCAACGGCTGATCCACTGGCCATCCGCTCGGCCGCCGTACGCTCCCCCGTCGAGCGCAATAGATTACCGCTGACTGGCCGCCGTGATTCGGGCTCCGGATCGGGGTTTCAGGCGCCCGACCAGTTGACCAGCATATTGAGCACGTCGGACGTATCAACGTCCCCGTCACCGTCGACGTCTCCGGCTGAAAAGTCGGGGGACGTGGTCGGCTGATCAGCGCCCGACCAGCCCGACAGCAGCTGGAGCATATCAGCCGAGTCGACGTCCCAGTCGCCATCGAAATCACCGTACAGGGCCGACGCTGGAGGATTGAATGGCGAGGCGTTCAAATGCGAGGCCGGCGCAATCTGGAACTGGTTCTTGGGGAGGTTAGTCTGCGTGCCATAGTAATTCCCCAACAGGAAGTAGTCGGACCAGCCGACGCGACCGTCTCCATCGAAGTCGCCCCACGACCAGCCGTCGACCGGGAGGCCGAAGTTCAGCCACAGGCGATCAAAGTCCTGTTGATCGACGTCCGAATCGAGGTCGGTGTCACCCGGCACACAGAACTGGCCCTCGACCTGCGGGCACTGCGTCACCGGTGTCTCGGTCGGGTCGCCGGCGTCGACCAGCAGCGGATCCGATACGACAATCGCTCGCACCACATAAGGGACGGGCCCGTTGAGGACCTGTGGGCTTTCGACCTGCAGCAGATATTCGGCCGGCAACAACAGAATCGAATTGGCTGATGCCGTCTCGGCGGGACCGACCGTAAACTGCAGCATGGCCTGGCCCTGCTGGTCGCGCACTGTAATCACGATCGGACCCTCGGCACTCTGATTCTGTCCGATGAAGTGCACGATCTGAGGTCGCCCACGGACACTCAGCTTATCGGCCGGAGCGGGTTGTTCGCCCGTCAGCATGCCGTGGGCTACGTCGATGACGTCCACAGCCTTATCGCCGAAGACGAGGTCCAGCTGGTAGTTGCCACCCGCATCCGATCCACTGGCGGCCCCCAGACGCACGGCATACGACTGTTCCGGTTCCACTCCCACCCACTGATACATCCCCACGCCATCAGCTCGAACTAACGTTACCCCTGGTACCACTTGCCCGGATGAATCGAGCAGCTCGAGGTTCAGTGCCGATAGCTGCGAGTCTTTCCAGATCTCCGTACGGATGGTCAGGACCAGCGGCACACCCGCTTGTCCCTTAGGACTGTCGAAGCGATAGAAGTCGGCGTCGTTACCGCTGGTCAAGCTGGCAGCGACATTGTACCGCGTTGATTCGATGAACCCGTCTTGAGTCTTCAGCTCACCTGCGCCCGACAGGTCGTCGTCCAGCTCCACCTCGTCGTCCAGTAACTTCAATCCGGCTTGGCTCATCAGCAGCCTCTGGATCTTGGTCTGGTCCAGCTCACGCCAGCGGCCGTCCGTGTACGCATCCAGCTCGGCCGGCGTTGATTTCAAGCGTCCGTCATAGGTGACTGACAAAGCGTAACCGCCGACTGCGTGCAACCCTGGGCCAACCGCCTTCGCTCGTATGTAATACCGTTCCTCACTGGCTTGTGGAATCTGGAACGTCGCGTTTTCGCCCGGTCCGGCCGTCACATCCGCCACCGTGTTGCCATGGCGGTCGGTGATGGTCAGCTGCGCGGCCAGACTGCTGAGCTGATTGGTGCGCAGCCGAACGGTAATGGGACCGTCGTACGCAGTCAGATTGTCCAGGCGATAGTAGTCGACGTCATCGGGCGTGGTGACGTCGGCATAAGTGATCAGCGGGATGCTGCCGTCGAAGCCATCTTCTTCGGAGAAATTGAGGTGAGTAGCTACGCCGGTATCTTCGTTCGGCTTGACTGCGTCGTTCAGATCAACGTGGCGGACGCCGTGCAGTTCCTGCAATGCGGCCACATCCGCGGCCGTGGGGAGCCGTCCCACCGGAATGCTTCCCGGCGACATCGGCGAATTGGGGTCGTGATTGTCAGGCAGGCCCAGAATGTTTCCGGCTTCGTGCAACGCGACCGCGAACAGCTCATCCAGATTCTGAATGGCCGCATTGCGATTGAACAACAAATCGCCGACCCAAGTCCCCGACACAGCTGTGCCAGGAATCGATAAGGCCATGACATTCGCTGGCAGATCGATGGCGGCGACTCGCACGTCGCCAAAGCGAATGTCGGCGTGCGTCTGGCCGGCTGTCCCCAGTGGCTGTCCACCATCGGCCACTCGACCCACGTCGCCATTGGTGTGGACCATCCACGTCTGAAATGCGTCCGTGACCGCCTGCTGCCATTGATCGGTCGTCCCCAACGCATTGAATCTGGCAAACAGTCCGCTCTGCTGGTCCATCACTCCGGTACCGTCCGGCACAAAGCTGACTGTCAGATGCGGTTCAGCGCCCCAGACCAGTCCATCGACCGACATGGCCAACCGCGATTCCAGTTCCTCAGCCGGGCGCGCCAAAGCCGCGCGCCAAGCTGTTCGCCTCGACCTTCTTTGCCGACGATTCGACATCTTTCGGTCTGCCGCCAGAGGACTGGCGGGAGCTGGTTGTGAATCCGCGGTGTTGGAGGTTGGCTGGCGATCGCGCGACTGCGAGCTGCGCCAGCGAGCACTCAGGGATTGAAACCACGACGTGAACATCAGCGACTGGAAACCTCTTCAGACAAGCGGGTGAAGTTGGGCAGTTCGCGAATCGATTGCAGGTCAGGATCGCTGGCCGCCTGCTGGGCCAGTTGTGGGGCCGCTCGCAGGGCCGTCGTGAGGTACTCCACCGCACGTTCACTCGCTTGCGGGTCGCCGTTGCCGCTGAGCGCCCAGACACAGGCGGCCTGATAAACGGTGATCGGGGCCGCTGAGAGCTTCATCGCTTCGGCCGCGTCCTGCCGACCCTCGTCGCCGCGCCCCAGCCGGGCTCGCAACACTCCCCGACTGATCCATGCCTCAGCGTCCGCGGCGTCACGGGCAATCATGTCGCTGAGTATCTGTTCTGCCTCTGAAGGCTGATTGAGTCGTTCGGCGAGGAGTCGTACGAGGTGTTTGCGAGCCAGCCGCGACTGCGGATTCCACGCCAAAGCCATCTCCAGATCACGACGAGCCTGCTGAGCATCTCGAGGGGCCCAGGCCAGTCCTCGGGCAATCCACCCCGCCTCGTCCCACCCGTCGGCCTTCAACGCTTGCTGCTGATCGACCTCCGCGGAACCCGCATCTCCCAGCTCGGTGTAGATTCGCGACCGAATCAGCAACGTGCGGGCGTCGCGCCGGCCCAGCTCGATCGCTCGAGTCAGATCGATCAGAGCCTCCTGGTGCTGGCCGGCCGCCTTGCGAGCCAAGCCGCGATTGACCAGCGCGGCCGTTGATTGAGGTTCGCGGAGCAGCACGCGATCAAAATCTTCGGCCGCCCCTCGCCAGTCTTGCTCTTCCAGCCGACAGAGACCGCGATGGAAGTAGCCCACGTGCGAGGTGGGCGCCAGAGCAATGCAAGCCGAGAATGACTGCTGCGCCGTTGCGTAATTGCGGAGCTGATAATGGCAGTTCCCCAGCAGTAGCCAGACGGCGAAATCCTGCGGCAGTCGATCGGTCAGTTTCTGCAGTCTCACGGCGGCTGTCTGGTACTCGCCAGCGGCCACTTCTCGTACGGCCCGCGACAGCTCGTCACGCGGATCGGCTGTTTCGCTGCCGCTGCCAGATGGACGCGATCCCGCACTCGCTCCGTCCTCGGCCGTCGCCTCGGACGTTGACCGGATTGCCGTAGCGGTAGTTGCCGTAGCGGTAGTTGCCGTCGACATTCCAACGAACTCAGCGCCGGTCGGCTTGTTGGGCGACAGCCGATTCAGTTTGATCTGGGCGGCATTCACCAGGAACGAAAGCTCGTCCAGGTCCCGGGCGATGGCGGACTGTTGGCGGGCGGACCACCAGTGCACGGCCGGCTGGTGACGCCAGCCCAGCGGTTGCCGGTCACGGCGATCTTCCATCGCCGCGCGACCCGCCCCGATGGCCTGCTGCAGAGCGACCAGGTCAGTCGTGGGGACGGTCAGCGGAATGCGGAGCGATTGCAGTTGAGTCGACAGATCGTCGTATACCTGCTGTGCGGCCGATTGAGCGTAGTGCTGGTTCTGTCGGTAAGCGATACCCGTCCAGACCGATGTGGCGGCCACCAGGAGCACGGATGCGGCCGCCCAGGCGGTGAGGACGGGGTGTCGACGCCGCCATTTGGAGAGTCGGTCTGACAAGGACGTATCGTCGGCATATATCAGCGGGAGCGATACCGATTGACGTCGAAGATCTTCGGCCATCTCACCGGCATTGCCGTAACGGGCATTGGGATCGGGCGACAAACACTTGCGGACGATGGCCAGTGTCGAAGGCGTGACGCGCGGGGCCAGCAGCTGCAGCGCCGGTTCGGGATCATTCCGGTCGGCACTCATCCGCCGAATCTGCTCTTCGAATAACACATGCTGACGACGGTGAGGGAACGGCAACCGACCGAGCAGCAGTTCGTAAAACAACACGCCGGCCGAGTAGACGTCGGCCGTTTCGTGGACTCGAGCACCGCTGAGAATCGCTCGCAAATGTTCGGGGGACAGATAGGGAAGTGTTCCGCCGACCGCACCGCCCCCCGTTCCTCCGACCAGCACCTGGCTGGAGAGATTGAAGTCCAGCAGCATGGGATCGCCTTGGTCGGTGATCAGCACGTTGGCCGGCTTGAGGTCGCGATGGACGATGCCCCGCTGATGGGCATGAGCCAGACCGCTGGCGAGCTTTGCCATGAAACTGATACACCACGTTTCATGATCCAGCGTCCGCTCAGACTTGGTCCTGTGGTCGGCCGCACGATCCTCATCCGATGGTTGCTGCTCAGCCGGCTGCGTTGTGGAAAAATGGCCGGACCCGAGACTCGGCGAGGTAGCCGCCGTTCCCGTGTCGTCGAGCCCGGCCAAGGACACGTCGCGGGAATTGGCAATCGCCAGCGACCCGCCCAGCGAATCGATCACGGTCGCCAGCGTGCGACGACCGCAGTAAGGCATGCAGACGACTTGCCACGGTCCCGCTCGATGGACTGAGTAGACGGGGACAATGTGCGGGTGCTGTAACTGAGCCAGCAGGTCGGATTCTTCCCACATCTCGCGCGAGAACTTCAGGACGACCGGGCGGCCGGCCAGATTGAGCTGCCGCGCCAGGAAGACTCGGCCGAATCGACCTGTCCCCAACAGCTCGAGCAGCTCGAAGTCGAGGACGCGATCGCCCACTTGCGGTTCAGCAACGACCGTTGCGTCGACGCCCGGCGCGACATGAGCCGTATCGCTGTGGACAAACCGGTTGGTGTCGTCGGCTCGGTCCAGGTCGCGGGGCCGCGGTGCTGGAGCTTCGGCTGAGCCTGTGCGTCGCTCGCCCGATCCACTCCCACCGTTGCCACTGTTGCCGCTGTTTTCGGGGACCGGCCAGGTGCTCGTATCGACGTCGAATCGGTCGCTGTATTCCGACGGCAGGATTGGCTCACCCGCCGACCGGCGCAGTCGATACTCTTCGAACGCCAACACTCTCAGTGACGTCGAATCGCTCAAGACCTCTGGAAACTTACGTTGGTAGTCGGCCAGCTGCCACGGACGTCCGCGACGCCAGCCGTGTTCCAGGTCGACCCGCAGCAACTCCAGGGCCGTCGCTCGATAATGCTCGCTCTCCCGGGGCGGAAAGAATTCGGCCACCGATGCCCGCTCGTCGGATTGCAACGCCTCCTCGAAGCGGTCGACGCAGGCGTCCAGCGTTGATGTCGAGATCTTAGTCATCTTGTTCGACACCGATCTGGTCGTGGATCGACTCGGCCAGCCGATTGCGGAAGTCACACAAGACTCGTTCGACGGTCCGCACCGAGCGTTGCGTCAGGTTCGATATCTCGTCGACCGAATGCCGGGCAATCCTCAGCTCAATGATCTGGCGGTTCGCCGTCGGCATGTCGGTCAGCAATTCGTCAATCACCATCTCCAGGATTCGCAGCGACGGGTCCGCGTCACTCGATCGATCGACCAGCACGGCTTCCAACGCGTCGCCCTGCTGGGTGGCCGAGACGTTGCGTTTCTGAGCACGGTGGAAGGCAGCCAACTTGCGAATCTTGTTTAAGGCCAGTACCGCTAACAGCTTCCACAGCTCCTCGCCCGGAGGGACCTCGTACAGCCCAGCGGAAGCCCGGCGAAAAAAAGTTCGGAACACCGACTGCACGACATCCTCGGGGTCGAACCGAGTCACCAACGCCTCACCGGTTTGCGATCGAGCCAGCGCGATCAGCCGCTGGGCGTAGCGGATATACAACTCCGTCGCCGCGTCCTCCTCGCCAGCCTGATAGCGGGCCACCAACGCCTCGTCGCTGGGGTCATCTTCCGGCCCGGTTTCCAACGGATTCGCCATGTCGCATGATCGCAGGTGCATACAGGTAGAGCCGCACCCAGCCCGACCGTCCGCCACCGGCCCCGACGAAAAAACGAAAAGTACGAAGCCGACGCAGCGCCAGTTTCCCACTCTATCATCGCTGTGCGAAAACTACGAGCCTCTGGCCAGCCCGTTGGGGGGGCGACGGGCTGTCGGCAGGAGGATGACTGTCGAAGGGGTCAAAATCTGTTAGCCTGACTGTGCCGCAAGCCGATCGTTCCAGGAGAATCTCTGTATGCACGAGGTGAAATCGAGCGGTTTGCGGATCGAGGGAATTCTGAATCAAATCTTGGGGCTGGCCCAGCAGTTGGCCAGATGGGGGGCCCTGGCGGGTTGCCTGACCGTGGGATCGGCGGCCCGAGCCACCGACTATTTCGTGACGATCGGTGGCGGCTACACACCGGCCCAGAACCAGGCGTCGCTCGAAGCGAACGTCCAGTTCTTTCAGCAGTTGCTGCGCGAGCGACACCGCAGTGGGCGGACGCACGATATCTTCTTCGCCGATGGTGACGACACGTCAGCCGATCTGCAGGTCGCTGTCGACGAAAACGCCGAAAAGCTCGTGGCCACCAAGCTCCTCGAAACGCTCCACCGGCAAGACGGGCAGGAAGTCGAATACCGAAACCACCGCGTTGCCGATATCGCCGGTGCCAACGAGCCGGAACGTGTGCGGGCCAGCCTGGAGCGGATTGGCCTGCGAGCACGTCCCGGAGACCGGCTGATCGTCTACGTCACCGCTCACGGCGGTCGCGCCGAGGACGATGACCCCTACAACACGACCATCACTTGCTGGAACGATCAGTCCATCACCATGCGGCAGCTGACCCGGTGGCTCGACAAGCTCCCCGACCAGCTCCCCGTCGTCCTGGTGATGGCTCAGTGTTACTGCGGTGGATTTTCACACGCGATCTTCACCGACGGGGACGATGAAGGACCCCTTGCTCGACCGCTGCGAATCGGCTTTTTTGCTCAGCAACACAACCTGGCCGCTGCCGGCTGTCGCCCCGACATTGAGAACGATGAAGAGTTCAGCAGTTACTTCTGGGGCGCTATGGCTGGGCGCAGTCGGACGGGCAAACCGATCGACGGCTGCGACCTCGACCACAACGGCCAGGTTTCATTTCTCGAAGCGTATGCCTATTCGGTCACCGCCAGCACCACCATCGACATTCCTCTGCGAGCCACCGATGTGTTGCTGACGACCTACAGCCGAATCGGCGAACGGCCCTCCGAGGAGGACGAATCCAACAGCGTCGACCGGCCTGGTGCCGACGAGCCAGCCGGCGATGACGAACCGGGCGATCGGCCAGAAGATCGAGAGGCTGGAGATAGAGAGGCTGAAGATCGGGAAACTGGGGATCGGGAGTCGGACGGAGCGGCTGGCAATTCTGAGCCGTCAGTCGAGTCGCCGAATTTGGCTCGATTCGAAGGACGTCTCGATGCCCTGGTGGCCGATCAGACGCCGGCGGTAAAAACGATGGTCGAACGGCTGAGTCAGGATCTCGGCGTGGATATGTCGACCGACGCGTCCGAACTGCGCTCGGCCTATCGAGATCAGCGTAATCAGACTCGTCAGCTTCGCCGTGGCTCACGGCGCCGAGGGCGTTCGGGGCGTCGCGAGTTGCTGGCGGAGATTGCCGAACGTTGGCCGGAGCTGGCCGATCGCGACCGCTGGCGCGACTCGCCGTTGCTCGAGCCCGCTCGCCAGGCCGAATTGGTGGCCGAGATCAAGCAGCTTCCCAGCTACGCCGCCTTCGACGAACGGGCTCGGCGACGACAGGACACCGATCGGCAATCGGAGGAGAGCGAGCGGCGTGAAGTCAAATACCGCCGCCTGCTGCAGACGCTGGAATCGATCATCCTGGCGAAAAACTTACCGCAGCTGGCCGAGCCGACTGTAGTGCGTCGTTACGAGGAGATGCTGCGGCTGGAGAACAGCACTCTGTAGTTCGTGACGCTTGCGTTTTGAGCCCGCGGACGTCCCAGCCCGTATCCTTCCGCGGCTTTCGCGGCGTCCGTGGTTTAGTTTTTGAACCGCGGAAAGGACGGAGGCCGCGGAAAAAGAGCTGCGAGGTGAAACGGTCGACGCCGAGTCGTTCGTGACGCTTGCGTTTTGAGCCCGCGGACGTCCCAGCCCGTATCCTTCCGCGGCTTTCGCGGCGTCCGTGGTTGAGTCTTTGAACCGCGGAAAGGACGGAGGCCGCGGAAAAGGAGCTGCGAGGTGGAACGGTCGGCGCCGAGTCGTTCGTGACGCTTGCGTCTTGAGCCCGCGGACGTCCCCGCCCGTATCCTTCCGCGGCTTTCGCGGCGTCCGTGGTTTAGTCTTTGAACCGCGGAAAGGACGGAGGCCGCGGAAAGAGAAGGTGGAAGGCCGCGTTCGTGACGCTTGGGTTTTGAGCCCGCGGACGTCCCCGCCCGTATCCTTCCGCGGCTTTCGCGGCGTCCGTGGTTGAGTCTTTGAACCGCGGAAAGGACGGAGGCCGCGCCGCGAGGTGGAACGGTCGGCGCCGAGTCGTTCGTGACGCTTGGGTTTTGAGCCCGCCGACGTCCCCGCCCGTATTCTTCCGCGGCTTTCGCGGCGTCCGTGGTTGAGTTTTTGAACCGCGGAAAGGACGGAGGCCGCGGAAATAGAGCCGCGAGGTGGAACGGTCGCGAGTCGTTCGTGACGCTTGGGTTTTGAGCCCGCCGACGTCCCCGCCCGTATTCTTCCGCGGCTTTCGCGGCGTCCGTGGTTGAGTCTTTGAACCGCGGAAAGGACGGAGGCCGCGGAAAAAGAGTTGCGAGGTGGAACGGTCGGCGCGCGTAGTTCGTGACGAACGTCTTGGCGCCGACGTTCGTATTCTTCCGCGGCATTCGCGGCGTCCGTGGTCTAGTTTTTGAACCGCGGAAAGGACGGAGCCGCCGCGAGGTGGACGTCGTAGTTCGTGACGCTTGGGTTTTGAGCCCGTATCCCCGCCCGTATCCTTCCGCGGCTTTCGCGGCGTCCGTGGTTTAGTCTTTGAACCGCGGAAAGGACGGAGGCCGGAAAGAGAACTGCGAGGTGGAACGGTCGGCGCCGCGTAGTTCGTGACGCTTGGGTTTTGAGCCCGCAGACGTCCCCGCCCGTATCCTTCCGCGGCTTTCGCGGCGTCCGTGGTTTAGTCTTTGAACCGCGGAAAGGACGGAGGCCGCCGAAAGAGAACTGCGAGGTGGAACGGTCGACGCCGAGTCGTTCGTGACGCTTGCGTTTTGAGCCCGCGGACGTCCCCGCCCGTATCCTTCCGCGGCTTTCGCGGCGTCCGTGGTTTAGTCTTTGAACCGCGGAAAGGACGGAGGCCGCGGAAAAAGAAATGCGAGGTGGAACGGTCGGCGCCGAGTCGTTCGTGATGACGGCGTCTTGAGCCCACAGACGTCCCCGCCCGTATTCTTCCGCGGCTTTCGGGGCGTCCGTGGTTTAGTTTTTGAACCGCGGAAAGGACGGAGGCCGCGGAAATAGAGCCGCGAGGTGGAACGGTCGGCGCCGCGTAGTTCGTGACGCTTGGGTTTTGAGCCCGCAGACGTCCCCGCCCGTATCCTTCCGCGGCTTTCGCGGCGTCCGTGGTTTAGTTTTTGAACCGCGGAAAGGACGGAGGCCGCGGAAAAGGAGCTGCGAGGTGGAACGGTCGGCGCCGAGTCGTTCGTGACGCTTGCGTTTTGAGCCCGCCGACGTCCCAGCCCGTATTCTTCCGCGGCTTACCGGCCGACGCCAACGAAGAAGCTGATGTTCTGGACGCGGTCGGTTTCGTCTTTGTTCAACGGGATGGCGAAGTCCACAGCGATCGGGGCGGGGCCCATCGCCGGGATGGTGATGCGCAGACCAGCACCGACGGCGACGCGGAAGTCGGCCCAGTCGATTCCGGGAGTCTGCTCGACCGTACCGTAGTCGGTGAAGATGACGCCTTTGAACATGTCGTCGGCCGTGATCGGGAACATATATTCCAGCGATCCCAGGAACATGAATTCGCCACCGACGGTCACCGTATCGACTTGGGGCGAAGCACCACGGAACCGGAAACCACGCAAGGTCGAGTAACCACCGGCAAAGAAGTTTTCAAAGATCGGCGTATCCGACCCGGTGATCCCGAACTGCCAGATGTTACCTAAGGTATGGCGTCCCGAACCGTCCGGGCGTTCGTTCAGCAGGAAATAGCGGCGGTAGTCGAGGTTGGCACGCGGATAGATATAGTCACCCAAAACCTGTTCAAAGCTCATTTCCAGGAAATGGCCCTCGGTCGCAGCAAACGCTCGGTCACGCGTGTCATGAGTCAGCGTCAGCTTGGCACCATAGAGGTCCGTGTAGCCCAGTACTTCGTCCAGTTCGGGGACCCCCGTGACTCGCGGCTGGCTGATTTCCACCTGTTCCGCTCGAAACGCGGTGGCGATCGAGATGTCCGGGGTCAGGCGGTAGCCAAAGCCGACACGACCGCCTACCCGTCGTTCGTCCCAGTCGTAGTACTTTCGATTGAACAGAAACCCGCTCAAATTCAAACTGACCGGCGTGTCTCGAAAGAACGGATCGGTCCAGTTGAACAGGTAACGTTCAACCTGGTTGCCAGGCATGGCTTCGATACGCAGACGCTGGCCGTCACCGCGGAACGCTCGCCCGTCGACCACGTCGTCCATACTGCGCGGGAACTTCTTCCAGTCGAAGTTCTGTTCGTCCAGGACGGCCTGGAAGCTGAAACCGGCATCTGAGTTGATACCCGCACCGAACTGGAAGCGTCCGGTCTGAGCTTCCTGGACGTCGATAATCACGTCGGCCGGTTTGGGAGCCGGCAAGCCGTTCGGCATCACCGGCTGCAGACCGGCTCCGCCATTGACCGCCGGGTCACCAATCCAGCCGTTGCCGGCTGTTCCGGACGGCGGCACATTCATCAGTGGCGGACTGGTGGATGGTGAACTAGTGGGCGGAGGTGGCAGCGGCGAGGCGTAGGGAGTGGTCGCCGGAGCTGGCTGCTGAGCCGTCCGGACGGGTTGGCCCCAAGTGCTGGCGGTCGAGCCCGTTGTGGTGGAGCCAGGCACGGCACTGGTCGTCGTTGGCGAACTGGGAGTGGAAACTGGCATCGGTTGGCGCGGCCGCGACATGGTGTTGCTGCCGCCGCTGGTCGGATAGTCGCTCCACAATTCCGAACCCTGATAGGGCTGCTGGCCGCGAATCACGGTCGGCTCAGCCTTCCGCGACGGCCGGTCGACCGGACTGCCAGTGTCGGCTAACGACTTGCCAGTCGACGACAGCGTCGAACAGCCGGCCGTTCCCAGACACAGCAGGGCGACCCATTGCCAGGTTTTCTGCCAGCAGTGACGTGTCACAATGTCCTCTCGGCCCATGTCGCAACGGCTAAACACTACCGACTGTCCCCTTCGACCGGCAGTGGCCGGCCCGCCATCTCGTATTCTTCCATATCAGCGGGTACGACTCGAATGTCAGGCGGCGGACCCACCGCCGGATTCGTTTCGACAATCTGCGAAGCACCCAGCCGACGCTTGCTGTCCCGGATCTCGCGGATGTCGACAATGTCCATCGGCGATATCGAAACGTAATTCATGATGGCGCTGTGTCGAGTGTGGGGGTTGTCGCCCCGGATGTTCACCCGCACGTCGCGAACATAGTACGGATCGCCTTCCTGAATCGAATAGACCAGATCCAGCTCGCCCGGCTGCTCGAGAAACTGAATGTCGGCCTGAATGTCGGCAAAGATGTATCCCTGCGAGCCATAGGCGTCCCGCAGTTGCCGCAAATCCGTGTCCATCTTCGTGCGGTCGTAAAAGTTGCCCTGAGTCAGCTTCAGCAGGCCCTGCAGATCCTGAGTGGCAAAGATCCCGTTCCCCTCAACCTGCACATTGCGGACCTTGTACCGCGGACCCTCGTCGATCACGAACTGGATCGTCGACCACGTCCCATCGTCGCTGGTCTTCAACTCCCGACTGATCCTGGCCATGAAAAAGCCCAGTCGCCGGTAATAGTCAGTCAATAACTGCACGTCCGCGTCGAGCCGTTCCATGTCGAGCGTCGATTTCCAGAACATCGGAATCGCACCCTTGGATTCAATCAGCGTCCGCAGGCGAGCGTCACTGGCGATCTCGTCGCTGTTCCCGACAAACTCCACTTGCCAGATCCGCTGCTTGGGACCCTCCACAATCTGGAATGTCACCAGCCCCGGCGACTTCGACGAGTCCTCAGCAACAGTAACCTGAGCGTGAGTGTAGCCAGCCTCAAGGTAGTACTCGTGCAGCTTGCGACGAGCCTCTTCAAGGCGGTAAGGCGTCAACGCCGAACCGACTCGCAGCTCACATTTCTTCAACAACTTCCGCTCAGACAGCTTCTTGTTGCCGACAAACTGAATCTCTTTGATCAGCGGCCGCTCCTTGACCTGATACGTCACCACCGCCCCTTGAGGCGTCTGGCTGACCCGAGTCTGCACGTCCTCGAACATCCCCGTACCGATCAACTTGCGGACGTCGTTCTGCAATGCTTCGGAATCCAGCGGCCGGCCAGGCTTGGTGACCAGCTGCTGCAACACCTGGCCCGTAGATATCTGGCGATTGCCCACCACCTTGATCTCCACGACCTCCGGCCCCTTCTCGCTCGTAAACACCTGCGCCGGTCGATACCGATGCGGCTCATTCGGCTTGTTGCCACCGGCCATACCGCCCATGCCACCCATACCGCCCATGCCACCCATTCCTCCCCCGCCGCCCATGCCTCCCATGCCTCCCATCTGGGCCAGCAGGGGTTGGGCGCAGGTAACCAGGCAGGCGCAACCAAGCAGGACGATCCAGGCATGCTTGCGGCGTTCGGTCATGAACTCCATTCCCTGCGCTGCCGATGGGCCATTGGTCGAGACGACAAGTTCCGAAACAAGTCCCGAAGTGGGGCCGCACCGCCGTCGGTGTTCCGCGCTCGGTGGAGCGTGGAGGGGGCGGCCTTTCGGGGTCGCGTAGAAATAGCCGAACGGTCAGATGGCGACAAGTCAGATTCACCCGATTTTCAGGGCTTCTAACCGCAAAATCTCGCTTCTGTCCGGTCTCGATTCGCGAAGGGGGGGGCCTCCCCGGCGATTTCGGGCCGTGACAGCTGACAGTATCGCAGGCCCCGTTCAGCCCGGGTGTGCCGCCACCACCCGAAAACCTGACCTATATTTCCGATAGGGGCTCGTATTTCCGATAGGGGCTCGATGGCCCCGCAGTCCACTCGTCTCCGTCAGATATTCATCTAGCCTCTGGCCTGCTGGTTCGGGCGCCCGTCGCCCTGTGTCGGGATCCATGAGGGTAAGGGCGCCGCATGATTTGGCAATCGTGGCTCGGACCGTGGCGTACGTCGGGAATTCTGATCGCAGCCGTCGGCGTCGGCTATCTGGCCGCTCGACTGCAATGGTGGTGGGCGGATCGGCGCAGCGGGCAACGGCAACAGGCTCGCTGGCAGGCCATCCTCCAGTCGGCCGCCTCGTGGCAGACCAGCACCAGTCCATCCGATTCAGGCCCATCCGATTCAGGCCCATCCATATCGGGCACATCCGTGTCAGGGTCAACAGGATCCCGGCCGGCCGATGCTAGCCCGGGCGAACCGAATGTGGCGGCTCGAATCTCCGAGTCATGTCACGACGTGGCCGACTTTGAATCGGCGCTCCTCGATCAGATTGACCGCCTGATCTCGCACGAACGTCGGCTGCAGTCGGATCTCAGGTCGGCACGCACGCTGCTTCATCACCGGTCGGCCGAACTGAAGCTGTCGCACGCCGAAGCTCGGCGCGACCCGCTGTCGGCGCTGTACAACCGCCGCGGCTTCGACGAAATGCTCGACAGCTTCCTCGAATCACGCCGCTACGGCCGCCAGTTTGCCCTGATCATGGTCGATGTCGACCACTTCAAACGTATCAACGACGTCCACGGACATATGGTCGGCGACCGAGTCCTCTCGTGGGTTGGCACGCAGCTGATGGATGTCCTGCGTCCCACCGATTGCGTCGCTCGATTCGGTGGCGATGAGTTCTCCATCCTGCTGCGCGAAGTGACCGTCGAACAGGCCCGCGCTGTCGCCAACCGGCTCCTTCAAGTCTTCCGGCTCCAACCCTTTGCAGCCTTCGTCGGGCCACCTTTGCTCGCCCTGCCCGGCAGCAGTCCACCTGCCAATGCCACTCAGCTGAGCACCACTCAGCCCGGCAGTCATCAGTCCGACGGCACGCAGCCCGGTTTGGTTCCACCCCATCCCGTGTCGATACCGGTGACGTTGAGTCTGGGAGTGGCGGTGGCCGATCCGCACGAGACGGCTGAAGGATTGATTCGTCGAGCCGACGCGGCGCTCTACCAGGCGAAAAAGGACGGCCGCAATCGCATGTTTTTTGACGAAACGCAGGTCAGGGGGCACCGGGAGCCGGATCGGCACCTGGCAGTGGCATGTCCAGCAGGTCTTTCGAGACATTGAAGCCATCGCCGTCGATGTCGACGAAGATTGGGTTGGCAATCGCCATCGGTTGATCGCAGCGATGTTCCGGTCCCACCACGGGACCCAGCCCCAGACCCTCGCCGGCGGCCACTGCAATCAGGTGCGCGTCGCGTTGCAGCGTCACCGGCAGCGTGGCTTGAAACCGCACCACTCCCTCGGCAAAGTGCCGCGGCGCTGCGGCGCGCCGGAAATCCAGCTGCGGGTCGACTCGACCGTTGACCAGCACCATCACGCGATTGACGTCAAGCCAGTTCGCGCATTTCACGCTGACGGTGCAGCGGACTTGCCGCCGCGCTTCGGCGGGCAGGACCAGATCGTCGCCGGGGCCGACGGGTCCAGCCACCGTCTTGTCCTGCTCATTCCGCCCCTCGACCTCCACCTGCAAAAAAGGCCCGTTGGTCATCACCATCTGACCCCGCTCAGCCGCCCGCACGATCTCGAGCGGATCGATCAGCGCCGGATTGTCCGTCTCGCTGCGGATGTAGTTCCTCAACCATCCCGAGCCGTGGAAGTTGTAATGAGCGTCGGTGTTCACCACGCCGGGGATCCGATAGCCGAGATTCAGCAGTTGCATCCAGTTGCGCACCACGTTACCGCGTGCCTTCCGCCATGCTTCGGGGTCGGGGGCCAGCAGGACTTGATCGAGCGGGTGGATTTCGACCACATCCATGAACCGGAACATGCGCCGAAATCCCGGGTCCGCCTTCCCATTCAGGTCGCGGTCACCGAACATCTGATGCAGGTGAGGATGATTTACTTGCACCAGCTTTTCGGCTGAACGGTCCCACATTGCCAATCGTTCGATCTGAACTTCTGGATTCTCATCCGCCACCGGCCCGCCACCGTCCTGCGTATGCGGGTGAGGGATCAACGGAAAGGCGTTCTGGTGATTGATGGGCAATGGGCTCCCGGTCAACTCCATTCCCGGGCAAGTTGCCATATGCCCGACGGCTCGAAGCTGTGTCAGCGACGGCAGGTAATCCGTGATGCGATTGTGTTCGGTGCACGGAGCGAACTCGATTTGTTCGGCCAGCAGGTTCAGAACTCGTCCATCCTGGCTCGAAGTGTTATCACCGGAAGGAGTGGAGTGGCTGTGGAAATCGGCACTGATCCAGCCCGGTGTGTTGACGACGCGACGCAGCGTGACTGGCAGCCGCGTCGTCTTCCCCGCTTGCACTTCCGCTTCGGTAATGACCGCGTCGAATTCACAACCATGGCTGACAATCACTCGGTACTTGCCCGCACTCAGCGGCGCCCGCACGTCGCCGTGGGGTGAGTACTGCAGATTCTGCACGCCGTAGACAAACGAATCGGGGCCGAAGTGGGGAAGTTCGCCGTCCAGCGGTTGCAGCTCGACTTTGCAAGCGATCGCCTGCTGCCGGTCGTCGACCACCTGCAATTCCAGATATCCGGCCGGTTGCATTTCCAACTCGATCTGGCCCGCGGCGGCGATATCGAGTTTGCGCACGAGGTCGGGGCGTCCCTGGCTGCGGACATAGACGGTGCATGGACCGGCCGCCAAGGCAGCGCTGAGATGGCCCTCATCGTCGGTGCGGCCCGATCCGATCGTCTGGCCATCGCGGCGGACTGTCACCAGCGCCAGCGGTACTGGGCCGTCGGCGTCCCGGATCACGAATTCCTGCTGGAGGACCATGAGCCCTTCAGCCTGGGCGACTTGGCCGGTCATCTCCAGCTGAGTCTTACCGACCAGCATTCGGCGCCGCAGCGAATAGGTAGCTCCAGGTGACAGCTCGATCGATGTGCCGTCACTGCCGCCGCGCCGATAACGAAATACGGGCCGCAATTCCTCCCACGTCGTCTGGACCGGTGTGATCGACGCGCCATCTGGCCAGATCACGTACGCTTGTCGCCACCAGCTGTCGTGTGCCACCAGCCACTGGTCACGTGGCCCGAGGTCGAAGACAAAGCTCCGATCGGCTCGCAGCGAATCGGTCGGCTGCCATTCCAGCGGCTGATCGTGGGGATTGTGGTATGTCGTCTCGATCGAAAGCCACGGATCGACATCGTTCAATGAATAGGTGACTGTAATCTGAGGTTCACCGGCCACAGCCGTCGTCCGACAGGCATAGCTCACTTCGTTCGCCTGGCGAGCTTCGATCGGTGCTACCGATTCGGCCAGGCCGCTCAGCCGAGTCCCTGCCGGAGTCACTCCTTGAGCGAGCGGGTAATAGGCGCTCAGCTGATCGTTGGGACGCTGGCGCGAAGTGAAGTCAATCAGCGCGCCGCCGACGTTACGCACGGTCATGTTCGCATGACGTCCCGGGACCGGCTGGCCGATCACCGCAATCAGCCGATCGTTGGCCAGCACTATGTCGCCGTGAATGGCATCGACCTCTTTGCCAGCTGGCGCATAACGCGACCAGTTGTCCGGAGTCAGCTGGACAATCTCTGCCGACCGCAGTTCCTGGGCCAGCGGACCGCCGATCAGCAACAGACCAATCGCCAACAGACCGATCAGCAACAGCGCACGGTTCGCCCAGCTGGGCAGTGACGGACGGGATAGGGACAGCCGCCACGGGAAGGGTCGGCGGGGGTGGGGGGAGTTCATGCGGGAGAACCTTCCTTCCTTCGATCAGCGGTTGTGGAGGCAACTGGGCGGAGGTTGGGGCGGGGAAAAAGTCGGGCCAGGGAAACGCCGATCAGTATGGGGGACTCAGGCCCGTTTGGCAATCAACGCGTCCGTGCCGCACTCGACCCGCTGACGGCCGTACCGGCTCTGCTATAGTAGAACCTCACGTCGGCCTGGTGTGGCTCAGCGAGTGTCTCAAGGGGAGCAGGAAATGTCGAGTTGGTCAGGGCCCGGGTATCCCGTGGAGCGATTGCGGCGGCTCCGCTCGTCGGCGGCCCTGCGTCGGCTGGTCGCCGGACCGCGATTGGAGCCCTCGCAGATGATCCTCCCGCTGTTTGTGAGGTCCGGGACGGGCGAACCGCGTCCGATCGCGTCGCTGCCGGGGCACTCGCAACTGACCGTTCAGCACCTGGCTCAGGAAGCACGAGAAGCTCATCGGCTGGGACTTGGCGGCGTCATCCTGTTCGGCATACCGTCCGAGAAGGATCCGATCGGCAGCGATGCTTTGTCGCGAGACGGCATCATTGCTCAGTCAGTCCGCGCCTTGAAGGACGCGGTTCCCGAACTGCTGGTTGTGACGGATCTCTGTTGTTGCGAATACACCGACCATGGTCATTGCGGCGTGATCCACACCGCTCAAGGGCGGACCGATGTCGACAACGACGCCACGCTTCCTCTGCTCGCGCGTCAGGCCGTGGTGCAGGCCGAATCGGGAGCCGACATAGTGGCCCCCAGCGGCATGATGGACGGCATGGTGCAAGCGATTCGCAGTGGGCTGGATGAAGCCGGGTTCCAGCAGACACCGATCATGAGCTACGCGGCGAAATACGCCAGCGGTTTCTACGGTCCCTTCCGCGATGCGGCCGAGAGTGCGCCGCAGTTTGGCGATCGGCGGACGTACCAGATGGACGCCTCGGCCCCCGCCGACCAGGCGGGTCGCGAAATCCAGATCGATCTGGAAGAGGGGGCGGACATGATCATGGTCAAGCCCGCGCTGGCCTATCTGGATATCATCCGTCTGGCCTCGGAACGATTCCCCGGCGTGCCGCTGGCGGCGTATAACGTCTCGGGCGAATACAGCATGGTGAAGGCTGCGGCCGAGCGGGGATGGATCGATGAACGGACCGTGGCCCTGGAATGTCTGACCGCCATCCAGCGAGCCGGTGCGCGGATCATCATCACCTACTGGGCGCGACAGGCCGCCCGCTGGTTGCAGAACTGATTCGGACAGTAACTGATTCGGACAGAATGTTGTTACGAGCGAAAAGCGAACCATGAGCGAAGTGAAGCGGGCTCGGAGTGCGGAGATCTTCCGCCGGGCGAAAGAGCTGATGCCGGGCGGCGTGAACAGTCCGGCGCGAGCATTTGGAGCGGTGGGTGGTGAGCCGATCATCATCCGCGGAGGCGACGGTCCGTGGCTCGAAGACGTCGACGGCAATCGCTATCTCGACTACATCGGTTCGTGGGGACCGATGATTCTCGGTCATCGACATCCGGCTGTTGTGGCGGCGATCGAGGATTCGCTGCGTCGCGGGACCAGCTTCGGCGCGCCGACCGAGGGAGAGAATGAACTGGCTGAGTTGATCATCGAGGCCGTGCCCAGCGTCGAGCGTGTGCGGCTGGTCAGTTCGGGGACCGAGGCGACGATGAGCGCCATTCGGTTGGCCCGTGGCTTCACCGGACGCGATGTGATTGTGAAGTTTGCCGGGAACTACCACGGGCATGTCGATTGCCTGCTGGTCGCCGCCGGCAGTTCAGCGGCGACGTTGGGAGTCCCCAACTCACCCGGCGTGACCGCTGGTACCTCGCGCGATACGCTGGTCCTCCGCTATAACGATGTCCCCGGGCTGGAGGAAGCCTTCCAGCTTCACGGAGCGCAGATCGCCGCGGTGATCATGGAACCCGTGGTCGGCAACATGGGCTGTGTGGTGCCGTCGGTGGAGTTTCTGCAGGCCGTTCGCGAGTTGACTCGACGCGCCGGGGCCTTGCTGATCTACGACGAAGTGATGACCGGCTTTCGAGTCGCCTATGGTGGAGCTCAACAACTGCAGCAAGTCACGCCCGATCTGACGACGATGGGTAAGATCGTTGGCGGTGGGCTGCCGCTGGGGGCCTACGGTGGCCGCGCCGACATCATGGATCATGTCTTGCCCGCCGGCAAAGTCTTCCAGGCCGGGACGCTCAGCGGCAACCCGTTGGCCACCGCAGCCGGGATCGCGACACTCAAACAACTCCGCGATCACCCGCCGTATGCCGCTTTGGAGCAGACCAGTGCTCGACTGGCCAACGGATTGACCCAGGCGGCCATCGCCACCGGTGTCGCTCATACGCTCACCCGAGTCGGCAGCATGATGACGCTGTTTTTTGCCGCTGAGCCGATTCATTCCTGGGATGAAGCCAAAGGGTGCGACACGCAGCGTTTCGCTCGCTTCTTCTGGGGACTGCTCGATCGCGGAGTCTACTGGCCGTGCAGTCAGTTCGAAGCGCTCTTTGTGTCGGCCGCTCACACGCCGGCTCACATCGACCAGACGATCCAGGCCGCTCAAGAAGCACTTGCCGCTTGTCGTTGACCGAGTGCGACCGTGTCCAGCGCGATTGACGCTGTTGACGCGTTGGAGGGAAGCTGACGCGGTGGAGCGGGGTTGGGATTCAGCGGCGGTCGAACAGCTTGGCGACCAGCTCCGATTCGGGAGGTTCGGTCGCCAGGCTCACCGACACGCCGGCGATGGCTGAGAAGACCACGCCCCACACGGCCGGCTCGAGCCCCATCCAGAGATAGGAATGGAAGGCTGTCTTTGGGCCGAGCATATCGTCGGGCTGGCCGATGCCTATTAGCAGCAACACGAGGACGGTCGCTGCGCCGACCAGCATCGATGCGATCATCCCCGCCGCGGTCGCTCGACGCCAGAAGCAGACCATCCACGCCGGCACGAAGAATGCGGCCGCGACGCCGCTGCTGCAGAAGACGATGATCACCTGCAGGTACTGCACTGGCCGGATGTTCGCGGCCACGCACAGACCGCCGACCACCACCATTGCCGCGTAGGTCAGATGCTTCATCTGCCGATCACTCGCCTCCGGATTGATCAGCCGCTGATAGACGTCCCGCACGAGGCTGGAGGCAATGATCACCAGAAACGTGCTGACCGTTGCCATCACGGCGCCGAACGGAGCTGCGAGAATCAGCCCGGCGACGAGCGACCCGCCAGGGAAATCTCGCGTCGCCCACATCGTCATGCGCGGTATGACTTCGTCCGATTGGGCGAGCTCCGGCAGGACGCTGCGCGCAACGATGCAGATCACCGCCAGCGGAATATAGATGAACAGATTGTAGACGCTCAACAACACCATCGACCGACGGATGGTGTCGGTGTCGCGGCAAGCCATCAGCCGCACCTGGCTTGCCGGCTGCCCCATCCCACCAAAGATCCACAGGATGAAGTACGAGACGGCCATCGCTGGTGTCAGAAACTGACGGCCTTCCGATGAGCCCCCAGGTCCGGTCACAAATCCCGGCCCGACTCGATCGACGGCCGCTCGCGCCGCTGTTTCCAGTCCGTCGACGCGATAGAGAGTCAACGCCAGCAGGATGATGACTCCCAGCACCATCATCACGCTCTGAAACAGATCGGTCCACACGGCCGCCAGGAAGCCACCCATCATCGTGTATCCGACCACGGTCAGTCCGAACAGCAGCAAGCCGACGAGGTAAGTGCGATCGACGGCCGGTCGAGCCACCGCGGGCACGGCCGGCGACTGAGCGGATGGTGCGTCGGTGCTGGGTGTATCTGAGGTGGGGCGGCCGCTGGCTTCGAGCCAGGCGACTTTCATCAGCGACGCGCCGGCCTTGAACTGAGCCGACATCATGAAGGTAACGAACAGGAGGATCAGCAGCGATGCGGTGAGGCCAACCGCCGGGCTGCGGAATCGTTCGCGGTACAGGTCGGGGACGGTAATCGCGCCCGTGATACGCGACAGTTGAGCCAGTCGCTTGCCCAGGATGCCGAATCCGGTGATCGGCACGACCATGTAGGAACCGATCCACAGCAGCACGACCCAGCCGTAAGCGTAGACCAGCGACGGGTAGCCCATGAAGGTGCCGCCACTTTGCACCGTAGCTGTCAGCGCCAGCGCCCAGGCTCCCAGGCCTCGTCCGCCGAGGAAGTACGATTTGAGAAACGAGCCCCGTTCGACGGCTCGCTGGGCCAGCGACCCCAGCCAGATGGAGGCGACGACGAAGACCAGCAGGGCGATCAGCGTTCCGTATTGCGCCATCGGTCAACTCACCTGCGGATCGGCGGCGTCATCGTCAAACGGTTCGGTGGAGACGACCGTGTAAGCGAACACGGTGGTGATGCCGGCAGCGACCACCCACGGGACCACGATGCCCCAGAAGATCCAGTCGGGGAACCCCCAGACATACTCAATCTCTTCCACCGGTCGCCCGTAGCCCCAAGTGACACAGTAGCCGACGGTGTAAATGAGCGCCACCAGCCAGACACCCAGCGATATGGCCGCTTCCCGCCGGGCGCTCTTGAGTACCGGATGTTCGCGGTCTGCCAATCCTGAGCCCTCCGCATGCAGGAACACGTCGTCGGTTCCGCCCCCTCCCACCCGCTGGACCCGATGGCCCGCTAGGTAGGACTTGCTGGAACCCAATGCCCGTTACGGCTAACCGGAGTCCGACGATGGCAGGGTCCGGTGGTCCGTTTCGGCGGAGTGAGCATCATAGAAGCTGGCGCGTCCCGTCGCCACTCGGGGCTCAACGCTGGCGACGACGTCCCAGCAGAGTCAGCGCGAGCCCGAGGACCATCAGGGCGATCGTTCCCGGTTCGGGGATCACCATCAGCTGCGGCTGAGTGGCCGCTAGGACCATGCCCGACGCGCCGACAGCTCCGGTCCACGATTCGAGAAAGGTCAGCATGTCGGCTGAGTCGACATCGAGGTCGGCATCGCAATCACCGTCCAGAAATCGAGACGATCCTTCGCCCGGTTCCTGAGCACCGGTGAAATTGGAGAGCACGTTCAGCAGGTCGTCGGAGTCGACGTCGCCGTCGAGATTCAGATCGCCACAGAGGGCGCCCGACAGGTCGATGACACCGTTGACAATCGACACCGGGACGTCAACGCCCCCCTGGCCGATAAAGACTGACGGGAATCCGATGTCGGTGGCATTCAGTTTGAAGTCGTACTGGCCGTTCATCAGACCACTGGTGTCGACCGTGACGGTCACGACCAGGCCCGACGCAGCACTCGCGACTCCCGATTGATTGAAGACCACGCTGGCCTGAGCGTACTGCGGAGCGCCGGCCACCGGACCTCCCAGGACAGTAAACGGAGCGTTCCATATCGACTGAGTCTGAAAGTCGACGCTCGTGAATTGCGGTTCAGGCTGAGGACCGAGTCCGTCGCCCAACTGAGCTCGCAGGTTGAACCCCGTCACCTGATCGACCGTGGCGCCGGGAACGGCCAGCAGCTGGATCGTCTGGCCGGGAGTATGCGGCAGCAGCTTCTTCACGCCGACGTTAATTTCGCTGGCCGCTTTCCCCGTACTGGCAGTCAACGCCAGCACGCTGAAGGCCACGACCACCCCGATCCACCGGGATGACGATCCCCGTGCTACCACCATAGCAAGTGCCTCCTCACCGCCCCGCCTCGGTCACCCAGCTCGCTCTGTGCCCCTGTCCAGGCCGGATGAAACGACTGTAGGGGTCCTGTCTATCCTAACCAGCCCGGCTGATCATCGCAATGAAATCGTCGGGAAAGCGGTGGGGCCCGCCGATGTGCCGACCAAATTGCTACGCACGCCGGCGACAAACGGCTTGCCGTAACCTGGACATTGTGCCAATAATGTGAAACGTTGGCTTCGATATCGAAACGGTGTTCGACTCGGTCTCTGGCCCTTCTGCAGGATGCTCACGGATGTTGACTACGAAGCTGCTGTTGCTGGCCATTACGCTGGCCGTGGTCGTGCTGATCACAGCCGGGGTCTTTCAGCAGCGGCACGAAGATCCCAACGGTCGCAGTTCCTAGACCGTCGCCCCCCATCCGGGATGGGCATGCCTGGGGGATCCACCGCCAGCTGTCGAGCTGAGCAGCACCCGGGTCCCGAGATGAGTGTCTCAGGGCGTCCCGGCGGGCGGAAAGTAGTCCGGCTCGTTCCCCGCTCGCCATTTAATGTTGCACCCCATGCTCGGCCGCTGGTGGTCCACCACCGGTCGACCGGCGAGGACGGCGTCGAGTGCTGCGCGGAGGTCGCTGCCGGTGACTGGCACGTCGCTCTTGGGCCGGCTGCTGTCGAGCTGGCCTCGGTAGATCAGCCGTTGCTGGTCGTCAAAGAGGAAAAAGTCGGGCGTGCAGGCGGCTCGATAGGCCTGCGCCACCTCCTGAGTCTCGTCGTAGAGATACGGGAATGAATAGCCTCGCTGTTCGGCTTCATGCACCATCTGCTCGGGCGAATCCTGCGGATATTGGCTCGCGTCATTCGAGTTGATGCCGACAATCGCCACGCCCCGCTGCTGATATTCCCGAGCCAGAGCCGCCAAATGGTCGGCGACATGCAGGACGTAGGGACAGTGATTGCACATGAATACGACCAGCAGGGCGGGGGCCCCATGGAAGTCGGCCAGTCGCACCAGCGTCCCGTCGACGTTGATCAACTCGAAGTCCGGGGCCTTCGTCCCCAGTGGCAACATCGTGCTGGCAGTTCGGACCATGTCGTGTCTCCTCAGGAGGTGCTGAGCCGGCAAGGCAGGTTTTTTTACCGAATTTTCACCGCCGGTCCGGGGGGTATGACAGTGTGCCTCCAGGCCGGTGCCCGGGACATCGCGACCGGCGTCCCAATCAGATCCTAGCGGTGGAGTGACCGGCCGGCCACCACCCCCGCCAAGTCTTGATGGAAAAGGAACTTACTCGCGCCGGTCAGCGACCCAACCCGCCCCGCCCTGCTGGCACTCACCCTGAGTTGCCCCCCTCGTGTGAGGATTGCGTCGTGGGGGTTTCTTCGGGGGGTGTTGTTTTATCTGAAGGAGTGGTTTTTGGCCTGTCGGGCGGTTGAAGGGGCGTTAAAGTCCGGTTAGCCTACCCAACCTTGGAAGTCGGCGCCGGCCTGGACCCGGGATGTTCCCAAGGTCACCGCCGCCAACGCAGCGGCTCGCCGGAGAGTTCGGCCATATGGGATGGCCAAGCGAGCGGTCTGGATGGCCACGCTGACTGGATTCTGGAATAGTTCTTGGGAAAGGATCGAGAACATGTTGCACGTAATTCTGCAAGTCTGCCTGATGTTGGCTGTCACGGAGACAGGTGGAGCTCAGGTGAATTGGGAGACTCACTATGGCAAGGCCATCGAGTCGGCTCGCGAGCACAGCAAGCCGTTGGTGGTGGTGATGGAGAATCCGGCCCAGCCGCAGCAGCGACTGGACGAAAACTCGCTCCTCCAGGCGGCTCAGGCAGGTGAGAAGCTGCAGGGTTATGAGCTGTGCCGGGTCGACGTGTCGACCGATTACGGCCAGAAGGTGGCCGCCGCGTTTGGCGCCAAGACGTTTCCGTACACCGCGGTGTCGGATCAGAAATCGAAGTACCTGACCTTCCGCAAGGCGGGCCAGATGTCGGCCGACGAGTGGAACAGCGCTCTGGCCTCGGCTCACCGCACGGCTCGCACCACCGTGCAGTCGACCGGCAGCTCGCCAATCGTGACCTCGCCGACTTTCTCGATGCCCAGCAGCACGCCGGCTTATTGCCCGTCCTGCCAGCTGCGGGGTCGCTAAGCGGTATCTTGCCGATCCGCTGATGACCGGCCATGGTTCCCGCCCCTCTCTCCGAACTGCGGAGAGAGGCGAGCGGGGATGATGGCGGGTGGGGGGAAGAGCGAGCGAGGGTGACGAAGTGGCCCGATTGCCACACGGTTTGACACCCGACGCCCTCTGATCGAAAATGGCGTCCGAGAGGTTCGGTACGAGCGACGGGCGTGGAAGCCGTGGCTGGGCCGTGGCCGAGCTGGGCCGAGCGGTTTCTACGGAGAGCGACCGGCGAATCCGGAGCCGTTGGACGCATGATCGTAACCATTGATGGACCCGCGGGTGCAGGCAAATCGACCTTGGCTCCTGCCCTCGCCGATCGGCTCGGTTTCCGATTTCTCGACACCGGGGCCATGTACCGGGCCATCGCTCGGGAACTGCTCGACCGCCAGCTGCGGTTCGATGATCCGGCCGCTATCGCCGAGATGGCTCAGACGGTGAAGCTCCACGTGGAAGGGAGTTCGATCTTCGTCGACGGGCGTGACGTCTCGACGTTGATCCGCAAGCCGGAAGTCAACGCGGTAATCCACCATGTGGCCGACAATCCACGAGTGCGAGCCATGTTGCGGCAGGCGCAGCGCGAATACGCTGAACGTGGATCGCTGGTCACCGAGGGACGCGACCAGGGGACGGCCGTTTTTCCCGACGCCGAGTGCAAGATCTACCTGACGGCGTCGGCCGAAGAACGTGCTCGACGCCGCTACCACGAACTGCGGGAACGGGGCGAAGCGGCTTCGTTCGAAGACGTCCTGGCGGCTCAGAACGAACGCGACGCCCGCGATCAGGCTCGCTCCGACGGACGCCTGATGGCCGCCCCCGACGCCGTCGAAATCTGCACCGACGGCCTGACCACCGAAGCCGTCCTCGACCGCATCGAGCAGATCGTCCGCCAGCGTCTATCTAAATAGTTCAGAGTCGCTATTATTCCCCGTATTCCCACATTAACTCCCGGAGGTCGCACCTACCTCCGCGGACGTACGTGCGACCTCGTTGGAGGTACGTGCGACCTCCGGGAGTTGAGTGGTAGTTTGGGTGGAGTGGGGCGTTGGGGATGATTGGGAAGGGTAGGGTGGCTGGGTTGAGTCGGCTCGGTGATCAGCTGGCCAGGTCGCGCCAGAGGAGCTCGACGACGATCCAGTCGAGTGGGGCGAGGTGGAGCTCCACGGCGTCGTCCTGCACCGTCAGCTGACGCTGCTCCTCGCCGGACAGCGCCAGGCGTCGAGCCGAGATTACGGGCCGGGCCGAACGGAGCTGAGTCGAAGCATAGCGGCCCTCGGTCTCCTGCAACTGGATCCGCAGCCCGGCCGTCCCAGCCGAGTCGCGCACCGCTTCCCAGTCCAAAGGCACCACGTTCTTGGCGTCCAAGTGGAAGAGCCAGCCGCGCGCCGCCGCCACCGGCTGGTCCAAGCCCACGGCCAGCGGCGGTGCCATCCATGCCAACGCCTCGCGTACCGGATATTCCACACCCAAGCCCAACGCCAGACGCAGCCGCCCCGGCTGATCGCCGGGGACTTGCAGTACGGTATCCAGCTGCCGCGCCCCGGTCCGGACATGCCACGGAAGCCCCGCCGGGAAAATCGTCAACCGAGACGGCTCGTGGCGAATCTCGCAGAACAGCGGCGCAGCAAATCGATCCTGCTCGGTCTGCTGACGCCCAAAATGGACACTCCGCCACAGTTCGGCCGTCTCGTCCCGCCACGCCCAGCGCATGGCCGCGTACGTTTCCCACGGATCGCCGCTGAGCCGTTCGTCCAGTTCCAGCTGCACGTCGAATTCCAGCAGCCGCCGTCCGCGAATTAGTGTCACCAGCTGCGTGAACCGGCCGACAGGCTGGCTGGTCCTGTTCGAGCCGTCGAGGATCAGTCGGCCGGTGCTCCGGATCACTCCGCGGAGCGGCGAGCTTTCCGCCAGATCGACCGACTCAGCTTCCATGCGCGTGTAATTGGCGGCGTTCTTCCCGCCCGATCGACCGGCGACTGGAAATCGAACGGCCAGCTGTTGCGAACATAGATTGCCGCGGACCTGGTAATCGTAGATCTGCCGCACGCCACCGGTGGCCGGATCGACGTGGGCTTCGAGGTATTCGTTGCGCAGCAGGAGCCCTTCGCCGATATTGGTCGGCGGCGCACCGCTGGCCGGCGGCGGCTGATCAACCACCCCGATCGCAAACCCCATGGCCGGCGCATCGCAGCAGGCTTGGAACCGATCGGGGAGTTGAGCGGTCGCGTAGACAGTCCCCTCACCGGTGAGGCTTGACCGAGCCGGCCCGCCCTGGACGAAGACTCGGGTCGGCCAGCCATGCGGATTGATCAGCCCGACACTTTGGCAGCCATCGGGTATGGCGGTCGTGGCGACGTGATGCGGTTCAAACTGAGTCGTCCGCAGACCGCATCCAGCCGCCACCGCGGCAGCCACTCGACTGACCGCCGTCTCCCCGCCCGATTCGGACGGCTCCGCCTGCGGCCCCTCGGCGCTAATCAGCTGCGAGTAGGTCTTCCGCCACCATGTCTGATCGTCGCTGCAGCCTTCCCGGTCTTCGGCCGGAACGACCTGCAGGAGTTCCCCGAGGGCGGCGATGGAGCGGAGGACATAGTGATCGAGCCACGCCTGCCACCAGCGCAGGCTGGCAGTGAGTGGTCCGACTGAGCTGCCCGAACCGGCCGAGCTGCCAGGGGCATGGCCGATCACGTCGAATTCGTCAGCGGTGAACATATCCCAGCTGCCGCTGTCGGCGCTGTGTGAGAAGAACGTGTTCCAGGTGACCAGTTTCCCGAGGACTGGCGACCACTCGGCCACTCGCAACCAATCGGCGTAGTAGGGGCTGGTATCTCCGGGCCAGTGGACGAGGGTCCGGGTGGCGACGTGTTCGTGGTCCATCGCCTGGCTCAGCTCAGCCGACCAGCCGAGAAACGTTTCGGTCTGGCGGGCGTCGAGTGGCGGGCGGGCGCAGGTGGCGATCGACGCGCCGCCCTGTCCCTCCCACATGGTTTTGCCTTTGGCCGACGAGGGGACTCGGGACCCGTCGAGGGTACTGAGCCAAGCGCCGCGGAACCCGAACCCTTCGATCAGCTTTGGGATCAGCGGCGACCAGCCGGCCACACGTCGGCCGTAGATGGTGGGCGAATGGTCGAGGATTTGCCGGAAGGTCTGTTGTCCCCAGCGGAAATCGGCCAGCAGTGTGGATGGGGGAGCGAGGGGAACCGAGTCGGCATGCTGTCCGCACGTCACAAGATCGACTTGGCCGGCTATCAGGGCGTCGCGTAGCCGCTGGACAGTCTGCGGCGCGTGCTGGGCCAGGTATTCCAGACACTCGCCGGAGAGCATCAGATTCTGGGGAGTCGGCTGTTGGAGCTGGGCGTCGAGCCGCTCGAGGGTCGTCGGTTCCACCAGCGTGACGTCGGTGACGAAGACATCGACGGGATAATAATGGTCGCGTTGTTGAGCCAGCAAATCGAAACAGCGGCGGAGGTGTCCACGAACTTGTCCGTCCACAGAGTCATCCGCCGGCGCTCCCTCACCCTCACCATCGCCATCGCCATCGCCATCAGCCTCAGCCTCAGCCTCAGCCTCAGCCTCAGCCTCAGCCTCAGCAGTGGGCGGGGTGCCGGTGGCCAGTCGAGCGGCGGCGAGCAGTTCGCGGTGGAACTGGAAGTGGTCGAGGGTACTGCCGTAGCGCATCTGTCGGGTGAGGAGTTCGACCTGGAGGTAGGCGTAGCCGAGGGCGAGGAAATCGGCGTCCCAGGGGGTGGAGGTTGAGGTCGAGGTCGAGTGGGGGATGAGTCGAGCCAGTTCGTCGAGCAGTGCGGGGCGGTCGGTCCCGACTGGGACGATCTGGCCTCCGGCCTGTTCGAGTTTTTCGGTTGTTTCGCGAGTCAGCAGGGCTTGGCTGGGGAGTGGAACGAGATAAATGACGGGCTGCGATGAGGTGGGAGGATCGCTGGCGGGTGCCCAGCGGGGCGGCTTGCCGAGCAGGGCCAGGGGGGCGGGGTGCCAGGCGGCCGTCCAGGCGGCCAGCAACGAGGGGGCGTCGGGACCTGTCGCCCGGCTCGGAAAGTCCTCCAGGCCCTGGCAGGGGAGGAGGACGACAAGTTCTTGGAACGCCATGCAGGGGCTCTCCGCGGGGAATCTCGATTACCGGCCGCCAGGTGGGAAAATGGGCGGCTGGAGGGGGCCGTAGAGACTGCCATCGGCCCGACCCCTGGATTAGACTGGTGCGTCAGGGGCTCGGGTAGGGGCAGGACCTCGGCCGGGTGGAAAAAGGGCCCTGAAACGGGAGAACGTTCGAGCAAAATTTGACAATTACCCGCCGGCTTCGATAGACTGAAACACTGGAACAGAGGCAACCTGCTTCCAAAGCTTATCAGGTCTCATCGGCGCCGCTCGGCCGACGGTCTCGGATTGGGCTGCTCTGCGCAGCAATCGGTCAACTAGGGAGCACTGCATGGCATCGACGAACGCGTGTTGGGGGATCGATATTGGTCAGTGCGCGTTGAAGGCCATCCGGCTGCGTGCTGAAGATAAAGGCCCGGGGGTTGTCGCCGAAGCCTTTGATTTCATCGAGTACCCCAAGATTCTTTCGCAGCCGGACGCCGATCCGGAGCAGCTGGTGCGGGACGCGCTGAAGCTGTTTCTGTCCCGCAATTCGGTCCGGGGCGACAAGATCGCCATGTCGGTCCCCGGTCAGAGCGGTCTGACGCGTTTCATCAAGCTGCCGCCGGTCGAGACCAAGAAGATCCCGGACATCGTCAAGTACGAGGCGAAGCAGCAGATTCCGTTTGAGCTGGATGACGTGATCTGGGATTACCAGGTCATGGGAGAAGAGACGTCCGAGGAGATGGCGGACGGGCAGGAAGTTGGTCTGTTCGCGATGAAACGCGAACAGGTCTTCAAGGCACTGCGGCCGATGGAGGGTGTCGGCTTGGAGCTGGACGTGATTCAGCTCAGCCCGCTCTGCGTCTTCAACGCCGTGCGGCACGGGATCCTCGGTTCCGATCATGACAAATCCAAATCGGTCGTCGTGCTGTCGATGGGGACCGAGACGACGGACCTGGTGGTGACCAACGGCGAGCGGGTCTGGCAGCGCAGCATCCCGATCGGCGGCAATCACTTCACCAAACAGCTGACCAAAGAGCTGAAGCTGACGTTCGCCAAATCAGAGCATCTCAAGCGGAACGCTCATGAAGCTGAGGATCCCAAGGCGGTCTTCCAGGCCATGCGGACGGTCTTTGGCGATCTGGTGACCGAGGTGCAGCGCAGCATCGGCTACTTTCAGGGGCTCCACCGCGGCACGGAAATCGACCGCATGATTGTCCTCGGGAACGCCTTCAAGCTTCCGGGGCTCTCGCAGTACCTGTCGAAGAACCTGGGCCTGCGAGTCTCGTCGATCGACAGCTTCCTGGGGCTGACCGGCTCCAACGTCGTGGACGCGCCCTCCTTCAAGGACAATGTCCTTTCGTTCCCCGTGGCGTACGGCTTGGCGGTGCAGGGCCTGGGACGCTCGAAGCTGCGGACGAACCTGGTGCCGCGCGAGCTGGTACGGGCCCGCATGATCCGCCGCAAGAAACCGTGGCTGCTGGGAGCTGCCAGCCTGCTGATGGCAGCGATGAGCGTCGGGTACCTGTCGGCGACTCAGTATCGCAAGAACGCCGATCCGGTTCTGTACAGCACCGAGCAGACGGCCGTGAACAAGGTCAAAGAGGACAGCGGCAAGTTCATCGCCGACGACGAAGCTCGTCAACAGCGCTACGAAGGGCTCAGAAAACTCGGCGAAGAAGTCATTCGCGACTCCGACGGCCGGATTCTGGTCATGGAGCTCTACAAGGCGATCAACGATGCCCTGCCGAAGGGTCCGGGTGTGGAGAAGGACAAGGCGTCCGACCTGGCGAAATTCAAGTTCCAGGAGATGCCGGAGATTCATCTGACTTCGGTCGACATGAAGTACTTCGCCGACCTGAGCGAATGGTACACGCCGGAAATCGCCGAGAAGTACTCGCAGTTCAAGAACGACAATATTGAAGGGGTCGAGGAAGAGGGAGCGGAAGGCGAAGAGGCAGCAGCTGAGGGAGCGGCCGAGGGTGCCGATCCGGCAACGGCGACCAAGACGACCGCCGCTCAAGCCGCCGATGCGACCGCCGCTCCGGCCGACGGCGCAGCGGCTGCGGATGGAGCGGCGGCCGAAGGTGAAGGGGCCGCCGAAGGAGACGGTAACGATCCCAAAGGACCCGGCTGGGTCATTCAGCTCAAGGGCTGGCACCTGCACAACGCCAGCGGTCAGCTGTCGGGCGCCCAGTACGTCCGCGAAACGCTCCTGAAGAACCTCGACGAAGGAACGGTGGAACTTCCCGTCGGCCCGAACGGCCAGCTGGAAAAGTTCACCATGAAGGAGCTGGGGATCAGCCATCCGATTCTGGCCAGCTACGAGCAGCCGAAGCGGTTCAATATTGAAGACCCCGAATGGAAGCCGCCCGTCGATCCGGCACTGGCCGCTCCCGGTGTCGCTCCCGGAGTGGCCGCGTCCGGTGTCGGCGCTCCAGTCAATCCAGCCGCCGCAGCGCCAGGGGCGCCCGGGGCCAAGCCTGAGGCGCCGAAGCGTGAGCGGTATATCTCGCCGCTGAAGTTCAAATTCACCGTGCAGGTCGCCTGGCAGGAAAAGCGATTGAGCGAGCGGCTGGAAGCCCGTCAGCGCCAGGCGCTGGGGTTGCCCCCGGCCGGCGGCAGTGACGAGGAAGGTGGTGGTCAAGGAGCAGCGGAAGGGTCATCCTCGGCCGCTGCGGAACCGGCCGCCGGCTAAGTGGTTGAAGAGAGTCCGTTGCCAGTTAAGCCGAGTCAGTTAAGCCGAGTCAGTTAAGCCGAGTCAGTTAAGCCGAGTCAGTTAAGCAGAGTCAGTTAAGCAGGGGCACGCGAGTTTCGGTTCGGTCCAGTGGCTACGGTCGGCTGGATCGGGTCGGGTGAGCGGGAAGAGAGCCGAGCGGTCAAGTCACGTTAGGGGCGGGAGGAATTGTCCAAAGATGGAAGCAATCCGGCGATTTCTGCGGCTGTGGAAAAAGATCCATTTCTGGGTCCTCATCCCCATTGTGCTGCTGGTGGCGGCCGTGGGGTATGTCCTCGCGTCGTCCAAGGTCTGGGGTGATTACGACAAGTACGCGACGACGATCAAGACGATGGTGTCGGACGCCAGTGCGGTCAGCGGCAAGACGCCCCATCCGAACAGCGAGTATCTGGCCGGCATGGATGCGATGATGGAGCAGCGGACGAAGAACGTCTTCGATGCCTGGACGGCCAAGGCCGAACGTCAGGAAAAGCATCTGAAGTGGCCGGAGCAGTTGAGCCCGGTCTTTCTGAAGGCCGTGGAGGGGCGGCGGCCGATCGAGAAATTTGATCCGGCCGACAAGCGGTCGAACGATCTGCACATCAGTTTGCGGGAAGAGTATCGCGATCTGATTCGGAGCGTGCTGCCGCAGCTGGCCGACAAGATCGGATCCAAGTGGCATGTGGTCGATACGGCCGGCGACGGCGCGACGACGTTGATCGAAATGGACGACCCGGACAGCGAATCGACGCTGGTCGGCTGGAGCCGTGAGAACCAGGAGCAGCTGATCAACAGTCGCTTCACTTGGTCGCGAGCGGAAGCTGAGACGCCATCGACGATGGAAGTCATGTACGCTCAGGAAGATCTCTGGGTCCTGCAGGCGTTGATGCGGATTATTCAGCGGACGAACGAAGGGGCTACCGATCGGACGCGGGCGGTGGTCAAGGAAATCGACTTCATCCGGCTGGCCAACGACGTGGTGACCGACGCGGGCGAGATTGAGGGCGTGGCTGCCGGCGGAGGTGCCGCTGCCGCTGATCCGCTGGCCGCTGCGACGGCTGATCCGTTGGCCGCGGCCACCAGTGAAGCAGGCGCGGGCGTCAATCCGCTGGGGATCCCCGGTGAAGGGGCCGGTCTGACCGCCGCCGCTCGCCGTAACCCGGCCGATAACCGCTACGTCGACCGGGACTTCAAGAAGTTGACCGCCGAAGAACTGAAGACGGCAGTGAAGGCCGAGGACCCGCAGAACGCTTATCTGGCCGTGGCCAAACGCATTCCCGTGCAGATGCGGCTGCTGGTGGATACGCGACGGCTGAACCGATTTCTGGCCGAGTGTGCCAATGAAGAGCTGACGGTGGAAATTCGCCAGCTGCGGATGGGCTGCGAGGCCAGCCAGGCCCCCGATTCGATGATGGGGGGTGGCCGTTACGGGGCCGGTTATGGAGCGGCCGGTGGTTACGGAGCGACGACGCCTCCGGCAGCCGACGGCGCAGCGGCTGGAGGCGCCGCTGGTGGCGCGGCCGGTGGCGGTTATGGTGGCACGGGCTACGGCGCGGGGGGCGGCGGCGGTTACGGCGGCTATGGCGCTGGAGCCGAGGCGGCGATGGTCGAAGTCTATGATCCGGATCACGCCGAATCGCCGGGTGCGTCGAGCGGCACCGGAGTTGGCGGCGCCAGCGGCTATGGCGGCGGGCGCGGCTACGGCGGTGGTGGGTACGGTGGGGCGGCCCGGTACGGTGGCGGCGGCGGTGGGTATGGTGGCGCGGCCCGTTACGGCGGTGGTGGCGGCGGCGGCGGTAGCTACGGCGGCAGCGACGATGCGTCGTCCGAAGGCAAGCCCCGCGGCCGGTACAACCAGTACGTCGAGGTCATGGGGATCGTCTATATCTTCAATCCGGTCAACAAGACCGTGTTGGGTGTGCAGGAAGAAGATGCGGCTGCTGAGGGAGATTCGTCCGGCGAATCGACGGAAGAGGCCCCGGCCGGCGACGTGGCAGCTGCTGAACCCAAATAGTGCGGAACCCGATTGGTGCTGAGCCGAATCAGGTGGAACAGAGGACGGAGGTAGACCTGTCATGGTGCTGAAGAAAGACGCCAAACCGACCAAGCCCGATCCCAAGGCGAAGAAGGGTAAGGAAGCGGCCAAGGCTGCGCCGGCCAAGGCCGAGAAGCCGGCCAAGGCCAAGAAGAAGGCGAAGGCCAAGTCGAGCTCAGGGGGCGGGATCAAGGTCTTCCTCGGTCAGCACATTGAGAAGGTGGCGTTCGGCGGAGCGTGTGCTGCGGCAGCCGCTGTGCTGTTCTTGAGCCTCGGGAATGGGGGGAAGGACGTCACGAAGCGGGAGCAGGTGCTGCAGGCCATTCAGCAGGCCGAGCAGACGATCAATCAGTCGACCTGGACTCAGCAGGTCTCGCTGCGGCAACCCAAGCCGGACGAATTCGCCAAGACGGCCACTCAGGATCTGCAGGCGGTCAACCCGACGATCTACACATTTACGCAGTCGTGGGATCCGCCGCTGGTGCCGGCCGAGGAACGCCGCAGCGATCCAGTGCTGGTCGCCGTGCAGGATCTGGTGGTACGCGCTGGCGCGGGGCCGATCGCGATGATGGATCCGTTGATGGCGGCCGGAGGATATCCCGGTGGCCCCGGCGGCCCGCCGGGGGCTCCAGGTACGGGTCCCAAGCCGGCCGGTGAAGATGGCGATGTCAACTTCGCGACCGAAGGTGAGGAGCAGAACACGGCGATGCTGGACGATCCCAACCTGCGCATGCTGCCCGCCGAAATGGTCGGCATGATGGATGGCGTGAAGGGCGCCTCGGGGGGGAAGGTCAAGTCGATCTATTTCGTTTCCGTATTGGGCGTGGTCCCCATCAAGGAACAGTTCAAGAACTTCGTGAAGGCCTTCGAAGGTTCGCAGTTCATGCCTGAACGCGATCGGCCGAACTATCTGTTCACGTACGTGGAGCGAGCGGAGGTTGGGACGGATGGCAAGCCCGGCGACTGGGTGGCTCTGCCCAGCATGAGTGCTGACAAAGCGATTGAATTCGCCATGAAGGAACAGTGGGATCTGTCATCGATGGCTGAGCCGGAAATGGCCGATCCGCGGTACGTGAATCCGAACACGGCGATGCCCGTTCCGCCACTGATCAATCGCGATCTGACTCAGTTCGCGCTCCATCCGAAGGTGCCGAAGATGGATCCGTTTGCCATGTACGACACGGCGATGGGGCCGGGAGGCGTGCCGGCGGAAGGTGGAGCGGCTGGGGCGACCGGTGCCGCGGGTGCGGCTGGCGGAGCGACGCCGGCATCCTCCGATGTGCCGACGGCTCCTCCTGGCGGAGCGACTCCCGGTGGTTACGGTGGCGCTGCGGGTGGTTACGGCGGCGGCGGTGGTTACGGCGGTGCCCGACCTGAAGGCGGCAGCGGCTACGGCGGTGCAGCCGGGCGCTATGGTGGCGGCGGCGGTGGCTATGGCGGCGCCGGCCGCTATGGTGGCGGCGGCGGTGGCTATGGCGGCGCCGGACGCTATGGCGGCGGCGGTGGCTACGGTGGTGGTGCCGGTCGATACGGCGGCGGCGGTGGCTACGGCGGTGGTTACGGTGCGGGCGCTGGTGCCGGCTACGGTGGTGGAGCTGGCTACATGGGCGACGGTACGGGCGAGATCGATCCCAACTTGTTCGCTCCTCCGGTCGACTACCTGCAAGTACGTTACATCGACACGACGGCCGAGCCGGGCAAGCGATATACGTATCGCGTGCGGCTGCTGATGGAAGATCCCAACGATCCGTTCGATCCGACGATGAAGCCCAAGCCGCGGAGCCTCGAAGATGACGTCATGGCGCGGATCGCGGCGAAGAAACAGAGCAAGGATGAGAAGGTCAAAGGGACGTGGGTGCTGACGCCCTGGAGCGAAGCGAGCCCGGCGGTGTACGTGCCGGACGGCAGCCAGCTGGTGGCAGGGGAAGTGGAAGGCGTGCGTCGCCAGCCCAGCCGTAATGGTCGCACCTACTTCGCGCCGGGCGCCGAACCCAAGGCCACCATGGTGCTGGTCGATTGGAACTCGGCTGAAGGGACCGATATCCCCATCAAGCTGGAAGACGTCCGGCGGGGTACGGTGACCTCGGCCAAGCAGGATGAAGTCGAAGCGATTGACTACGGCAAGTCGCTGATGAAGAAGATCAAGGACTACCAGCCCGCGTCGCGCGATCTTGTGGCCGATATCCGTGGCGGTGAACCGTTGCCGGGTCGGGACGCGAAGGATAACGATCTGAAGGCCCCCGGCGAGATGCTGATCATCGACGAAGGGGGGAACCTGATACTGCAGGATGAGTTCCGCGACAGGCGACGGTACGAGATGTACCAGCTGCCGCCGGCCGATGACGCCATGATGGGCGGCGCGCCGGGCGACGACGCTTCCGGCCGCGGACGACGAGGCCGCGGACGGGGTGGCGAAGGTGGCGGTGCCGCTTACGGTCCGGGCGGAGGCGGCGGCTACGGCAACTCCGGCTACGGACGGGGCGGTGGTGGCGGCGGCCAGCGTTAACGCGGGACCAGCTCCGCTTCAGGCACACGGCCGATCATCTTCGGGTGAATCGCCCGGGCGGGATGCCCGGGCTGCGATCGGGGCCATGATGGAGACAGACTGTTGAAACCGCCCCGGATTCGCATCGGTACTCGCGGCAGCCAGCTCGCTCGCTGGCAGGCCGATTGGGTTGAGTCGCAGCTGCAGCAGTGTGGCTGCGACGTCGAGCAGGTGATTATCGAAACGACCGGCGATCGTCGGCTCGATTCGATCCCGACCCTGGGCATGCAGGGCGTCTTCACCAAGGAAATTCAGCTGGCTCTGCAACGCCACGAAATCGACGTGGCCGTTCACAGCTTGAAAGATCTGCCGACGCTGGTCGAGCCCGGATTGATGCTGGCCTGTATCCCCCCTCGCGCGACGCCATGGGATCTGCTCTTGAGTGTCGAAGGTCGGACCCTGGAGAATCTGCCGCAGGGAGCTCGCGTGGGGACCAGCAGTCGGCGACGGCGAGCTCAGCTGTTGGCGGTTCGACCCGACCTTGAAATCGTCGAAGTACGTGGCAACGTCGGCACTCGGCTCGGTAAGCTCGACTCCGGTCAGCTCGATGCGCTCGTCCTGGCCGCCGCCGGACTCGAACGGCTCGGGTTGGCCAATCGTCCAGCTCAGCCGCTGCGACCGCCAGTGATGCTGCCGGCCGCAGGGCAGGGGGCTCTGGGCCTGGAAACTCGCGCGGACGACCAGAGCACGATCGAGCAGCTGGCTTCGATGCACGATCTGCCAACGGCGGCCGCTGTGCTGGCCGAACGGACGGTGCTGCAAGTGCTGGAAGCCGGCTGCCTGGCCCCGGTCGGGACCTGGGGTCGGCTCGACGCAACGGGCCAGCTGGAGCTGGACGCTGTGGTCCTGACCGTCGATGGCAGCCGGCAACTGCGGGCCAGCGGAGTCGGCGACTCCAGTCGGCCGGTCGACCTGGGTCAGGAAGTCGCTCGAGAGCTGCTCGCGGCCGGCGCTGCTGAACTGATGCCGCGCTAGGTCGTTGCCATCCTCAGTCTTTGCCATGTTCAGTCGTTGCCATGCTCAGTCGTTGCCATGCTGGCGTTAGCTGCATGGAGGCTCGGTCGTTTTTTCGCACGGAGGCACAGAGACACAGAGAAGAGCACAGAGAAGAGTGCAGGGGGGGAGGTGATGGTGCGTGCGTGCTGGCTGCCTGATCGTCACAATCGTTAGATTTTGACTGTTCTGTGTGACCGGCAGGGTCCGATAACTGGGAGTGGTACGGGGTCGTACCGCGGGAGTTGGACTGATGCAGATCGAGACACGCAAATTCGGGTGGTTGGCCTTCACGCTGGAAGACGTGCTGGTGATTCCGGACGGTCTACTCGACTATCCGGCTCAGCGACGCTGGCTGTTGCTGGGCGACGCTTGCCACGAGGCGTTGTATTGGCTGCAGAGTCTTGATGAGGCCGAGCTGGCGATACCTGTGGTCGACTGTCGTAACGCGGGCGTTCACGGTTACGACGGCGTTTCAGCGGGGAGCTGGGCGGAGCTGCAGGACGAAACGGATCCGCCTCCGGTGGCGCTGGTCCGTCTGCAGGTTGGCTCCGGGCAGCTTGATACCCGTGACGACCGGCCCATTCTAATTAACCCCATTCGGAGGGTAGGCCGGCAAGTCGAAGGTCGGCCCTTGCAGGTGTCGCAGGCCGCTCCACCCGAACAGTTGGTGCCGTTGCGCAAAGCTGCGTAGGTCGATTTCGGCACTCTGAAAAATCTTTGCGGATTGAGCAGTTAGGTCATTCTGGGAAAGCTACGTTACCGATAGTTGAAGGTAACGCCGCTAGCGTCGCTGGACACGCGGGCGACGGGTCTAGGTATTGGTAGGTTCAGGTCCCAGGTTTTCCGATCCGACTGCTCATCCTATAGGAAGGAGCCATCGATGCTGGTCTTATCGCGACACCGAGACGAGAGCATCATCATCGGCGACGACATCATTATCACGGTCGTGGACGTACGAGGCGACAAAGTGCGGCTCGGCATCGACGCTCCGACTGACATCCCCGTGCACCGCCAGGAGGTCTATGAGGCCATCCAGCGTGAGCGCCGGGCTCAGGAGGGTGGTGGTGGTTCGCCAGGTCCGGGCAAGGACCAGAAGCCGGTATCGCGCGGCGACCAGTAAGGTCTGCTGGGCGGAGCGGTACTTGTCGGGGTCCCTGGCCGGGTAGGCGAGGGGTTCGGGCGGGTGCCGGCGGTTAATTTCATTGCTCGCCGTGCGGTTGAAGTGCCGGGTGGGTTGCGATCGGGGGTTGGTTCGGCCAAACTCTGACGTGCCGACGGTTCCGCTGGTTGCGTGAGCCGGGCTGACACAAGCCACTACGCTCCCGCCGAGCAAGGAATTTCTGCCGTGATGGCCGCAGGTACCGGGATGAAGGTTCGGGTAGGGCACAGCCCTGACCCCGACGATGCGTTCATGTTTCACGCCTTGGCGAACGACAAGATTGCCACGGGGCCGTATGAGTTTGTCCACGAGCTGGTGGACATTGAGACGTTGAACCGTCGGGCGTTTGCGGGCGAGCTGGAGCTGACGGCGGTCAGCATCCATGCGTATGCGTATTTGCACAAGATCTACGCGCTCTGTTCTTGCGGCGCGAGCATGGGCGACAACTACGGCCCGATGGTGGTCACGCGCGACGGTGGCCGGGTATCGGATCTGTCGGGTCGAGTGATCGCCGTCCCCGGGACGCTGACTTCGGCCTTTCTGACGTTGCAGCTCTGTATTGGCAGCGACTTTCAGCACGTGGTGGTGCCGTTCGACGAGATCTTGAACGCGGTGGCGGCCGGTCATTGGCAGGGTCAGCCGGTGTCGGCGGGTCTGATCATTCACGAGGGTCAGCTGACCTATGGCGACCAGGCGTTGCAGCTGGTGGTCGATCTGGGTGAATGGTGGTATGAGCAGACGGGTGGTCTGCCGCTGCCGCTGGGCGGGAACGCGATCCGCCGCGATCTGGGCTTGCCGGCGATGCGCGAGATCACGCGGCTGTTGAAGGAGAGCATCGAGTACGGGTTGGCTCATCGCCAGGAGGCCTTGGGTCACGCGTTGCAGTACGGTCGCGACCTGGACCAGGGCCAGGCGGACAAGTTCGTGGGGATGTACGTCAACGACTGGACGATCGACTTTGGAGCTCGAGGTCGGCAGGCCGTGCAGGAGCTGTTGGATCGGGGCTACCATGCGGGTCTGATCCCCGAGCGTGTTGTCCCCGACTTTATCGATCCCTGATCCACGGAGGTCGCACGTACCTCCTCGGAGGTCGCACCTACCTCCGCCGGTTGACTCGGTGGCGGAGGTCCGACCAGAGCTCGGCCGCAATGTCGTGATGCGTCGCCTGAGATAACGCTCGCCAGCCCGGGACGGCATTCACTTCCAGCACATACAGCTGGCCGTCCTGCCCCGGCAGCAGATCGACCCCTGCCCACACCGCGCCGACCGCCGCCGCCGCTCGCTGCGCCAGCTCCCGCTGCTCGTCGGTCACCTTCAGCCGTTCGGCATGAGCGCCCCGGTGGACGTTGGTCCGCCAGTCGTGAGGATGGGTCCGCCGCATCCCCCAGACTCGCTCACCCGCCACCAGCACTCGCAAATCGTGTCCGTGGTGCGGAATGAACCGCTGCACGTAGATCACTCCCTGAGTGCGACTGATTGCCGCAAACGCTCGTCCCGCCAGATCGGCATCGGACAGCCGGAAGATTCCCCGCCCCTCGCTGCCAAAAATCGGCTTGCAGACGACGTCCGAACCGAGCTCATGAAAGGCCCGCCATGCCTCGGACGGATCCTCCCCCACCCATGTCTCGGGGACCCGCAGACCGGCTCCCTGCAGCCGAGCTGTGGCCAGATACTTGTCGACCGCCACCTCCACGGACCGCGGTGGATTCATCACGCACACGCCGGCCGATTCGCACAAATGGAGCAGATCCATCCGCGCCACAACCTGTTCCAGGGAACCAGGGGGCATCGTCCGCACGATCACGGCGTCCAGGTCGGTCAGGCTCACCTGCTGACCGGCCGTCACCACAATCCCGCTGGCGTCGATCCGACTGGCCAGCTGATCAAACTCGACGCACACCACTTCATCCTGTGGCCGGGCCACTCGGCGGAGATCATTCGCGTACCAGCTGTCGGCCGAAGCCAGAATGGCTACCCGCATGTTGTCGTCCGTTTGCCCGAGGAATCGTCTCGTAATCCGACCACAAAAAGCCACGTCGATCGATCAGGCCGCAGGTGGTTCGGCCCCAGGTGGATTAGCTGCAGGACCGGCCAGCGACCGCTGGAGAATGTCCCAGGCCAGCTTCCCCGCTCGATGGACGGACCCCGTGCGGACATTGATCATCGTCACCGCCGCCGGGCTGAACAGCAGCGGATCGATCTGATAGAAGTCGCAGTTGTAGCTGCGGAAGATATCGCCAAACGGCCGCCCGTAGTCGCGCGATGCGTCACTGGGGACCTTCGCCACTATCTCCTGCAACTCACTGTCGGCACTGTCGACCCACAGCACGACCTGACCGGCATACAGAACCGCGTCATTGGTCCAGCCCAGGGCCTGGAAATCGTCCGCCGTCGGAGGCGTGATCGGCGCGGTCCCCCAGCCGGCTCGGACTTGATGCAGATCAAACCCCAGCGAGTGAAGCTTATGCAAGGCCGTCTCGACCGTCCGCGCCACAATCTGCACGGTACCGGCCAGGCTGCCGGTACGGGCCACGCACAGCGTCAGCCGCTCAGCCGGTACGCCACAGTCCGCGGCAATTTGTCGGCAGACATCTTCGGTTGGCAACCGGCCCGATTCCAGCACGCCGACGGCTACCTCGGATTGTTCATCCAATTGCAGCTCGCCAATCACGGTTTCTTTGCCGGTGAGTGTCCGCATGGGTCCTGAACCCATGGCGAAGAACTTGCCGGCGGCGATCTGCCAGCCCGCGTATTGAGCCCCGAGGCAGGCCTCCACCGGATGGTCCGTGCGGACGGCAACGCCCAGCGTGGTACCGGCTGGCGAGCCGATCGATTCGAGCTGCACTTCCGCCAGCGACGCCAGGCAGATTTCAGCCAGCACTCGGCCAGCTTCCAGGCCGCCCCGGGTCGCCACTCCAAAATCCCACACCGTGGCCCCGCCCACTGCATGACGTTCGATCTGCAGCTGAGCGGCCCGTCGCTCGAGCGATTCGCACACCAACTGCGCAGACTGATTCAGCGTTCCCATGACGTCGATCCCGCCCCCCATCCGATGACACTACCGGGAAAGCAGTCTAGCCGACGCCCAGTCCTTTGTCTGCCGCGTCGAGTTCGCGGAGATAAATCGCCAGCGTGGCGTCGAACAGAGTGTTCGGAATCTCCCACACTGGCTCGCGTTCGGAGTGCGAATTGCAGTGCGTCACCAGGAGTCGGTAGAGGAACTTGAACAGGTGACGGGGGACTCGCAGACGGCGAAAGCCATCGATCATCATCTGGTCGGAGACCGAGCTGGCAAACAGGGAGCGCAGATCGGCCGATTTGCCCTCCGCCGAACAGGCTCGAATCCGCGCGTTGGCGACGTCGTAGAGCGCCTCACCAGTCCACTCCAGCGACGGAATCATGTTCTGTTTGTCGAGCCTCGCTCGCTGGTAGAAGTCATGTTCCTCGCGATCAATAAACCGCATCAATTCGACGGGCAACATCAGCTTCACGCCGAGCCCCGGCTGCTTGAGGAACTTGTTATCGAGCAAGGGCCAGACCAGACCGCGCATCATTTCTGAGGAACCGTTCACCAGATGCGGTTCGTCGATCCGATCGACCAGCACAATCATGCCGGGATACCCCAGCGTCGCGAGGATCGCCTGGAGTTTGGCCAGCTGTTCGTAACGATCGTCGGTCCGGTTCGCGTTCGGCAGCGGTTGGCCGGCAATCTGATCGGTCGGCAGCCGCATCAGGATCTTCCAGAGCGACGTCAGCGTGCCGTTCCCGGTCCGGACATGGTCGATGATGCCCGCCGACCACCAGGCTCGCCGAGCGGCTCGCCACAGCCAGGGAATCCAGCCGCCGATGAACAGAGCCACAAAGACCCACGACCGAGGCCAGTTGGGATTCTCACGCACCCAGCCCGTCACCAGCCCGACAATGGCCAGCACACCGACGACGATGCCGACCAGCCACGGCCACCACGATTGGAAGTCGTGATAACGGAGTGTGCGGCGCAGTCGATTCCAGCGTTCGGGAAGCGGCGCGGCCGTGGCCTGATCGTAGCAGGCGGCCAGCAGCAGCAGGTCGCGCCGCTGATACTTGTCGAGCTTATCCACCGGCAACGGCTCGGCCGGAGCATGGGCCGTGCTGCCGCGTCCCGGTTCGAGGATCCAATGCACCAGCTGCGTGACACTCAGCCCCAGAATGGCGTCCATGTGGTCCCACAGCCGCCATTCCGCCAGGACTCGGTCGGGTCGCTGCCGCCGTGAGCTCAGCCGCGACCGGAAACGATCGAGAAACGGATTGAAATCGTCGTAGTGGACGACAAAGACTCGTTTCCCGGGCTGACTGGCGTTGTACCGATCCAGATGTCCGGCAATCTGCAGCCGCATGGCCGTCTTGCCCGCGCCCTTTTCGCCAAAGACCACCGCCGTGGCCGGATCACCCGGCTCGCCGAAGATCTTATCCCACGCAGGATGGTAGACGTTTTCCAGGCAACGCGTCTTGAAGACCGGATCGGTCTGAGCGTCCTCCTCGGCAAACGGATTCCGCTCAATGCCATGATGCTGCAGAAACTGCTGAACGTTCATCAGTGGTCGTCGCGCTAGCGACCCTTCTTCAGGCCCTCGACCGCCTTGCGAAACGCCGCAGCGTTGTCGGCAATCGTCTTGTCAGGACCAGTTAACTTCAGGAAATAGTTGCCGTTGTCCCCCAGAGGGATAATAGCTCCCAACAGCCGGTAGTTCGGCCGGTCGGTCGGCGGAGTGACCGGGCCACCGGCACGCTCCAGGAACGTCCCGCTCAGCTCCACCACCTGCACCTCGGCATCCCCCACCTTGATCTTGTCGACCTTCGGGCCCTGCGGGTTCTTGAACTGAGCGACCCACCGATCGATGTTGGCCTGGATCGATCCGCCAGCGGCCATCATCGTCATCCGCCCGTCAGCCGAATCCCCCTCGGCGCGCGGGACCTTCACTTCGTGCTCGACCATCGTCACTCGCGGTCGCCCCACTTCCCATTCCTTGGGAACCTGCAGCGTCCACTGACCACCGGCCAGCTTCAGCTCCGTCGACTCTTCGGCTACCGCCGCGCCGGCTCCTGCTTCCTCCGCCACGGCTTCCCGTCCCGGTACCCAAGTCAGGCATGAACCGGAAATCGCCACAGCAACTACCATCGAACCTCGCAGAAACAGGCCACGAACCATCGGATTCCACCAACCCGACTTACTGGCGATCGAAAACGGGCGATTCACTGGCTTCATCGTTCTCACTCCTTGGGCCCTTCAGCCTTCGCTGGACACATCCAATCTTGTTCAAACCCCCGACTCGGTCGTCTCCTATCCTACCCGGCGACCCGATTCAGCACAGGGAGCCCCCCCGGAAGAGTTTGCCCGAGGGGGGGAGCGAGCGCCGGATCACTGCGCGGGGGGCGTCGCAGGAATGAACCAGCCGTACTGGATGACGCCGATCAGCAGCCCCAGCAGGACGATGCTGGCGATTCCCAGGACGACGACCAGCATCATCGTCCGCTGACGAGTTTTCTTGGTCCTCAGGTGCCGTTCCAGGCTGGGCGACATCGTCCCGGCCGAGCTGCCCGTCGCTCGTCCCGCCGCCTCGGGGGCGACAACGACCGGCACCGCTGCCGCCGATGGGCCCTCGGCTGGAGCCAATACCGGGTCCACCGGAAGCTTTGCTGTGGCCGAAGGTAATGTGGACACCGGCGCAGAGGCTAACTTTGCTGGGACTGCCTGCGAAGCGGCTGGCTGCGAAACCGTCGAAACGGGTACGGGTGTAGGTTGGGCTGCCACGGGTTTCGCGGCGGCCGGCTTGGCGGCAACCGCGGCGCCAGGGGCGACTTCAGCCTGAAGCGGGGTCGGCGTTGCGGCTTTCACGACCGGGGCCGACGCGATGGTCGACCGGGCAACGGCCGTGGTTCCGGCGCTAGCCGCGGCAGCGGGTGAGGGTGCAGGGCCGGCAGGGATTGGTTGTGGCGAGCTGGCGGCAAAGACCTCAGCCGACTGGCGCCAGTTGGGCCATCCCTCCTGCCACACCAGTGACTCAGGTGGCACCCGCCCTTCGGTAACCCATTGACGCATCGTCGCCGGATCGGCCGGACCGAATTCTCCACCACTCGGCGGACGCACGTACCAGCTCCCCGTCGCCGACCAAGGATCGGTCTCCGTCGTGGGAGTGGGCGCCGGTCTGGACGCCGGTTTGGGGGCAGCTTTGGGCGCTGCCGGAGCGGGTTGAACTGCCGCGGCGATGCTGGCCGGTTCTTCCTCTAAGCCGAGCCCGGCAGGATCGGCGACCGGAGTCCCGGGTATCACGAACTTGGCGCCGCAATGGGGGCAGACGCCCCGTCGACCGGCCAGATGGTCTTTGACGTTCAAGCGATGACCGTTAGGGCATTCGAATCGGATTCCCATCAGTGCCAGCCCGAACGGTTTGAGAAAACAAAGATCAGCATCGACCGCCTGCGGCGCTCATGGTCTGGCGATGCTTTGGGGGTCGGCACGGCCATCTGCTTCCGCTTGCAAAATTATAACTCACGCCCTATTTTCACAACAGCCAGCCGGGTTTTCCGGCGGTGCCGGTTGTGCCGGAAGTTCCGGTGGCCGCCAGGCAAACACTCAGCCTTCCGGCCACCAGGCCAACTGACGGGAACCTCAAGCATGGAGCGACGGCGGGCCAGTCGCAAGGATCGGGCCAATCAACGGGAACCGGAAGTAGCCGAGTCCGATGAGCCGGTGGAGATTGCCATCGCGGGCTATCTGACCGAGCACGAATCGGATGTCGTCGACCGATTGCTGAGCGTTCCGCCGGGCGGGCAGTGCATTCTGTACATCGATTCGCCGGGCGGCAGCCCCTACAGCGCGCTCGCCATGGCGACGCTGATCCTCGTCCGACAGATGGACGTGACGGCGATCGTCACGGGCGAATGTTCGTCCGCCGCGCTGTGGCCCTTTGCCGCTTGCCGTCATCGACTGGTGTCGCCCTACAGCGTGCTGCTGTTTCATCCCATGAAGTGGCAGAGCGAAGAGCACGTCGGGTTGGCCGAAGCGGCTGAGTGGGCTCGTCACTTCGGCAATCTCGAACGGGACATGGACGTCTGGTTGGCCGAACTGTTTGGCGTATCGCCGAGTGCGATCAGCGGCTGGATGCATCCGGGTCGTTACGTATCGGGGCGTGAGCTGGTGGCAGCTGGCCTGGCCGAATTGCTCGACCTGTCAACATTCCTGCGCCCCGCTCCAGGATCAAACGCCGCTGGCGAATCGTCGCTCCCGCTGCTCCCCGTGCCGCCGTCAGCGTCGCCCAGCGTCAGCCCCGGTAAGACTCGTGGCAGGTAGCACACGACTTTTTGATCTCACCAACCGCCTGATTCAGAGTGGCCGCATCCTGGCGCGCAGCGGCAGAGGCGGCTGCCGCAGCCGCTCGATCAAGCTCTTCGCACAGCTTCACGTAATCGGGATCGCCGCCATCTTCCATGCCCGGTTGCATGAGCAGCCGAGTGAGCAATCGCACGATCTGTGCTTCATGCTTGGCCACATCGGCATCCTTCACCGCAGCGCCGTCGAACGTGCCCGGCAGTCGCTGGTCGCTGGCGAGCTCCAGCCGTCGCATCAGCGCCGGTCGGCCCAGCAGCTGGCTCCAGTCGTCCAGTGACGTAGCGGCCGGCAGATCGGGCGGCGCGTTGCCTCGCACGGCATCGGCCAGCGCATCGCGGGCCAGCTGAGCTTTCTGAAACGACTCGGCCGATCGCTGGGGAGCAGCCTGGGCCGCTTGACGGCAAAGCGAGGCCAAGGCGGCCGCGTCTTTCTTCCAGCGGATGTCCCCTTCGTAAACGGAGATTACTGCCAGATCGGCCGCCAGCAGCGAAAGTTGGTCGGCGGCCAGCTCATGGCCTTCCGATCGGAACTTGCCGGCTGAAACAAGCGATTTGTCGAGCTCCTGCAACTGCCGCTTGACTTCGTCCTCGAGCACCGCGGCGTCAACGATCGCCGCCCAACCTTGGGTTCCATCCGTGCTGCTATCTCCACTGCCGCTATCTCCACTGCCTTTCGGGCCTCCGGTCGGCTCGGTCGACGATCCAGGCTGGTTCGAATTGGCTCCGCCCGAAGTACCCCCCGCCACAGTTCGGTCGCCTGGACGTTGGCCCCGCAGCGCGTCGCGAAACGCATCCGCAAAGAAGACGCTCGGCAATTGCTCCCACTTGGGGAGCGGCGTTCGTTGTCGAGAGCGACGGATGGGAGGGGCAGCCGGAACGAGCGAATCCGGGGCCCAGCCGAGCAGGGATAGGGACACGCTGAGGACCGTAATGGCGGTCATTCGATTTGTCCGGCGGCCCATAGTCGTCTCCTGAAATGGCGTCCCTGTAGTATACGACGCCCGGCAGTTACAATTTATCGTATGGCCGAAACTCCTCGCAGTCACCGCCGCCAGTTCCTGCAGGGATTCTCGCTGCGCGATGCCGTCCGGCATCGGCTGGAGAAAGTCGCCGAAGGCGTCGAGCGGGAAATCGACCAGCAGGAGGCGGAGCGGGCTGCGGAAGGGACCGATCCCGGCGCCAATCACGCTCGCGATGGTCGCTCGGACAGTACGCCAGTCGCCCCAGAGAACGCTCCGCCGTCGTACTTGCTGGAGGTCAGCCGGTCGGCGATGGCGTGTGAGTTCTGCGTGCAGCTCAACGCGGGACAATCCGCCGAAGCGACTGACGTGGCCCTGCAAGCGCTCGATCTACTAGAACCTCTTGAACAACAGCTCAGCGTCTATCGTCCGGACAGCGAGCTGAGTCGCGTCAACGCGCGAGCAGGGCTCGGTTGGGTGCCGTTACCCGCTGAGCTGTTCAGTCTTTTGCAGCGGGCCAGTGAGTTGTCGGCGGCGACCAGCGGCGCGTTCGACATCATGGCCGGACCGCTGGTCAAAGCCTGGGGCTTTTATCGTCGTGAAGGATGCGTTCCGGACGACGATGCGCTGGCTACCGCTCGAGCCTGCTCGGGGCCCTCGATGCTGGAGCTCAACCCACAATCGCTCAGCGTCCGCCTCGCTCAGCGCGGCGCCGAGATCAACCCTGGCGCGATCGGCAAAGGCTATGCGCTCGACCGATGCGCTGCATACCTGCGGCGCCACGGCGTGACCGACTTTCTGATCCATGGTGGTCGCAGCAGCATCCTGGCCAGCGGTCATCGATGGCAGGCTGCCGGCCAGCACGGTTGGCGCGTGGCGATTCGCCACCCCTTGCGGCCCGATCGCCCGGCTGTGGAGCTGAGGTTGTGCGATCAATCGCTCAGCACTTCCGGCTGTGGCACTCAGTACTTCTATCACCAGGGCGTTCGGTACGGACACATCCTGGACCCGCGTTCCGGACGCCCGGCCCAGGGCATCTTGTCGGCCAGCGCGGTGACTCCCGACGCCGCCACCGCTGACGCTCTCTCTACGGCCTTCTACGTCCTGGGAGTCGAAGCGACCGCCGAATACTGCCAGCAACATCCCGAAGTCGGCGCGGTACTCATGATCCCCGGCCCTCGCGCCGGCGAGATCCAGCTCGAAACCTTCGGCCCCGTCCAGCTCATCTGAAACCTCCCATTCCCAATTGTGGTGCTGCCTCCAATTGTGGTGCAGGCGTCCCGCCTGCCTCTGATTGTGGTGCAGGCGTCCCGCCTGCCTTGAATCCTGAAGTGCTGGAAGGATCCTCCTGGGCAATTGGTTGTGCAGCTGAAGTGGGAAGAAGGAAGATGCGGAGAGTAGAGAGTAGGGAGTAGAGAGTAGAAAGGAGAAAGGAGAAAGGAGAAAGGAGAAAGGAGAAAGGAGAAAGGAGAAAGGAGAAAGGAGAAAGGAGAGGCAGGCGAGACGCCCGCACCACAAAAGAGGAGGACACGGAGAGGCAGGCGAGACGCCCGCACCACAATAAGAGAGAGATAGAGATAGGTAGTTAGAGATTAAAATTCGGCGTTGCCGGGAGTACGAGGGAAGGGGATGACGTCGCGGATGTTGGCCATTCCGGTCAGGAACTGGATGACTCGTTCCAGGCCCAGGCCGAAGCCGGAGTGGGGTACGGTGCCGAACCGGCGCAGGTCGAGGTACCACCAGTAGGCGGCGGGATCGAGATGCTGTTCCTGCATGCGTTGAGTCAACACGTCGAGCCGTTCTTCACGCTGGCTGCCGCCAATGATCTCACCCACCTTCGGCACCAGCACGTCCATCGCTCGTACCGTTTTGCCGTCGTCGTTCACCCGCATGTAGAACGGTTTGAGCGTCCGCGGGTAATCGTACAGAATCACCGGCGACTGGAACACCGTCTCGGTCAAGTATCGCTCGTGCTCGGATTGCAGATCGATACCCCACTTCACCGGATACTCAAACGACTGACCGCTGCTCTGCAATCGCTCCACGGCTTCCGTATACGGCAGCCTCACAAAATCGTTGCTCAAGATCTGATCGATCGTCGCCAGCACGGTCGGGTCGATTCGTTCCTGAAAGAAGTCCATGTCCTCGCGGCAGTCCCGCAAGACGTCTGAGGCCAGCCGTTTCAGAAAGGCTTCGGCCAACGCCATGTTGTCGGTTAACTCATAAAAGGCCATCTCTGGCTCGATCATCCAGAACTCAGCCAGATGCCGCGACGTGTTGGAGTTCTCGGCGCGGAACGTCGGTCCGAACGTATAGATCTTCCCCAGCGAAGTGGCGAAGATCTCGCCCTCCAGCTGACCGCTGACCGTCAGAAAACTCGGACGACCGAAAAAGTCCTGGCTGAAGTCGACCTTGCCGCCGGTCCGTGGCAGGTTGTCGACGTCCAGCGTCGTGACCTTGAACATCGCCCCGGCCCCTTCGCAATCGCTGGCCGTAATGATCGGCGTGTGCACGTACAGGAAATCCCGCTCCTGAAAGAACTCATGCACCGACATCGACACGCGATTGCGAACTCGCATCACCGCTCCAAACGTGTTGGTGCGTGGACGCAGGTGAGCCCACTCGCGGAGCTTTTCCAGCGAATGACGTTTCTTCTGCAACGGATATTGTTCGGGATCGGCCCAGCCATGCACGGTCACCGAACTCGCTACCAGCTCGGTGATCTGCCCCTGTCCGGTCGACTTCTGGATCGTCCCTTCCACGGTCACGCTGCAGCCGGCGCCGAGATGACGGATCTCACTGTCGTAGTTCGGCAGCTTTTGGTCGGCGATCGCCTGGAGATTGCCCTGCGATGAGCCGTCATTGATCTCCAGGAACGAAAATCCCCCCTTGGAATCTCGTCGTGTTCGAATCCAGCCCTGCAGGCAGGCCTGACGGCCGATAGCCGATTCCTGACGAGCTTCCCGCACTGACAGCTTGTCCATCGATCGGGTCTCCCTTCACCACACGACGTCCGAATTACAGTCCCAGAGCGGCCAGATAGCGTTCGGCATCGAGCGCGGCCATGCAGCCGGTCCCCGACGATGTGATCGCTTGACGGTAGTTGTCGTCGGCTACGTCACCCGCGGCAAAGACTCCGTCGACACTGGTATAAGTCCGGAACGGTGTCGTCCAGCGGATGTAGCCCTTGTCGCTCAAGTCAATGTGCCCCTTCAGGAAGTCCGTGTTGGGCGTGTGACCGATGGCGACAAACATGCCGACCGTCGCCAGTTCCCAAGTCGAGTCGTTGACGGTCGACTTCAGCCGCACTCCCGTCACTCCCTGCTCGTCGTTCCCCAGCACTTCGTCGACCATCGCGTTCCAGACCGGCTCGATCTTCGGATTGTTCAACGCTCGATCCTGCATGATCTTCGACGCCCGCAGCTGGTCGCGCCGATGGACCAGGTAGACTTTCTGAGCGTACTTGGAGAGATACGTCGCCTCTTCCACGGCCGAATCGCCACCGCCCACGACCACCAGCGGCTGGTTGCGGAACCGCGGCAACGCGCCGTCGCATACCGCACAGGCACTCACCCCCCGATTCTTGAATCGCTCTTCCGACGGCAAGCCCAGGTAGTTCGCGCGAGCGCCCGTGGCGACGATCACCGTGTGAGTTTCAATCCACTCGCCGTTCGATTTCTGGACCCGCAAGGGCTTGCCCGAAAAATCGACCCCCACAATCTCCTCGTCGCTGACCACTCGCGTGCCGAAATTCAACGCCTGCTGCTTCATCAGCTCCATCAGCTCCACGCCCTGCACCGCGTAATGCGGCTGGCCATCACGCTCGTGACCCTTCGGCGCTGGCGGCAGATTGTAGTGGCGGTCGCGATCGACGGCACTCTCCACAAACGCCCGGATGTTCCCCGCCGGGAACCCCGCGTAATTCTCGACTTCGGTGGTGAAGGCCAGCTGCCCCAGCGGGATCATCTCCGGCTTGATCTTCCCCTCGATCAACAGCGGCCGCAGATCGGCACGCGCCGCGTAAATGGCGGCCGACCAGCCTGCCGGACCGCTCCCGATGATCACCACATGCTCTGCCACCGTGCGTTTCTCCCTGTTGAATCGTGACTCAGTTCGCCCACCCCACGACGGTCAACCCGCCCGCGGACGTGGAAGACAGGCCATTATACGGGGGCCTGCGGTAACGTAAACCGCGACACCTCCACGGCCTCATCCGAGATGATGGTGAGGCTCGTCAGGCGCAGAATGCCAGCGCATGAGGGGATCAGCCCTTACGGCAGAATGTCCCGCTGACGCAGCACCGCCGGCAGCTCAGCCTCCGACTCGCGTACGTGCCCAACGTGCCAGTCGGGTATCTCAGGTGCCATCCCGCTCGATGGCCCCCCCACAGCATGGCCAGGTCCCGACGTCAGCTTGTGCGACATCGGCAACATGGCACTCCACGGGATCCCGCACGTCACACTCCCCGTCGCCCCAGGGACTTCCACGTCCCAGATGGCCAGCATCAGCGGCGCCGAAGGGGGTAACGGGCGAACTCGCAAAGGATTGTGCTCAAAACGCTCCACCCGCAGCTCCAGCGACAACACGTGCCGCCAGACCTCGGCGTACTCCTCACACCACGATCCGATCAGCCGTTCAGCCAACACGGTCTCGATCTCGGTCATCGGACGAGCCGGCGGCGGAGATGGCTCAGGACCACCCCCCAACATCCAGTCAAACAGCGGATACAGAATGCTCGGACCAAACTCCAGCACCACCCGAGTCCCCAAAGGGACGGCCTGCAACAAGGCCAGACAAGTCGGAACCGGAACCCCCAACGCCAGCTCAGCGTATGTCCCCGTCTGTAACGATTGGAGGTCGACCCGCACCGGCTCGTGAATCTCGCCCGTCAGACGCTGGCTCCACCGTCGCGCAAACTGATCGTGCAGACGCCGCAAAGCGTCCAGCTCCGCTCCCTCCAGGGACGCGCCACCTGCCGGTCGCTGCGACCGCATGCCACGACCCGCCGGCAATTCGGGGGGATCGACTCGCCAGTGTTCCATCGACAGGCTCCCTCGCCAAATAGCTATCGCTCGGCTCCGACGTCTAACTACCACACGTCCGCGTCCCAAGACCAGACCAATTCCATGCCAGCACTCCCCCCGCCACCAGCTTGTCCGGCCGCCGGCCAGCTCGCCTGGCCGGAGCCCCGGTCTGGGTGAGCAACCGACTCGCCACTGCCAAGTTGCTCCGGCCGCCGGCCAGCTCGCCTGGCCGGAGCCCCGGTCTGGGTGAGCTAGGGACGCACCGCTCTCGCGTCATTTCTTCTGAAGATTTTTAACGCTGAGGGCGCGGGAGGCACAGGAGTTTTCAACGCAGAGGCCGCAGAGGCAGAGGCGGAGGCAGGCGAGACGCCCGCACCACAACGCCGGAGCCCCGGTCTGAGTGAGCAACCGACTCGCCACCGCCAAGTTGCTCCGGCCGCCGGCCAGCTCGCCTGGCCGGAGCCCCGGTCTGAGTGAGCTAGGGCCGCATCACGCGCGCGTTATTTCTTTTGAAGATTTTTAATTCAGAGGCAGCCGAGACGGCCGCACCACAAACGCGGAGGCAGCCGAGACGGCCGCACCACAAACGCGGAGGCAGCCGAGACGGCCGCACCACAAACGCAGAGGCAGCCGAGACGGCCGCACCACAAACGCAGAGGCAGCCGAGACGGCCGCACCACAAACGCGGAGGCAGCCGAAGGCCGTCAGGTGCGGATGTGGCCGGAGCCTTGGACGATGTACTTGTAGCTGGTCAGTTCGTTCAGCCCACAGGGACCGCGAGCCTGGAACTTGTCGGTGCTGATCCCGATCTCGGCGCCCAGCCCGAAATGGCCACCGTCGTTGAACCGCGTGCTGCAGTTCACCATCACCGCCGAACTGTCGACGGTGCGCGTAAAGCGATCCGCGGCGAACTGGTTGCCCGTGACAATCGTCTCGGTGTGCCCCGACCCATAGCGGTGAATGTGGTCGACCGCCTCATCGAGCGAACTGACGACCTTGCTCGAAATGATCGGACCGAGATACTCCGTCGCGTAGTCCTCGTCGGTCGCCGGTTTGGCTTCCCTCACCAATCGGCAGGTCGTCGCGTCGCCGCGAATCTCCACGCCGGCCGCCCCTAACGCCTTGCCCGCGCGCGGCAGGAACTTGTCGGCCACCGCCTCATGCACCAGCAATGACTCGGCCGCGTTGCAGACTCCCATCCGCTGGCACTTGGAATTCACCAGGATCGATTCGGCCATCGCCAGATCGGCCCCTTCGTCGACGTAGACGTGGCAGTTCCCCGTATAGTGCTTGATCACCGGCATGCGAGCTTCCGCTACCACTCGGCGAATCAGCCCCTCACCACCACGAGGGATAGCCACCTGGATGTACTGCGGCAACTGCAGCAGCTCACCCACCGCCGCTCGATCGCGAGTACTCACCAGCTGCACGGCGTCGGCCGGGAGTCCTGTCGCCAGAGCCGTTCGATGCAGCACGTCGATGATGGCTTGGCTGGAATGAGCCGCCTCCTTGCCGCCCCGCAGGATGACCGCGTTGCCACTCTTCACGCAGATCGCGGCCGCATCGGCTGTCACGTTCGGCCGTGACTCATAAATGAAAAACACCACGCCTAGCGGTACGCGGACCTTATCGATCTTCAGCCCGTTCGGCCGCACCTTCGACTCGATGATCGTGCCGATCGGGTCCGGAAGATCGGCAACTTCGCACAGGGCCTGCGCAATATCCGCCACGCGCTGCGGTGTCAGCCGCAGACGGTCGATTTGAGCGTCGGTCAAACCGTAGCCTGGGGCGGCGGCCAGATCGAGCTCATTGGCGGCCAAAATCGCCGGAGTCGCCTCTTTCAGCTCGTCCGCCGCTCGACGCAGCCAGCGGTTCTTGGTCTCGGCGGTCAACTGCGCCAGCGCGTACGATGCTCGCTGGGCCCGCTGAGCCACATCCAGACAGTACTGCTTGAGATCGCCCGATTGCTTCGTTCCCGATTGGTGCTCGTCCATCAGTCCTACTTCCGTCATGCTGACGCTGGTCCCCATCAGGCCATTCTACTCACCACCCACGCCGTGCGGCCAGCCGTTCGGCCGGTGGGGCCCGCGGTACGGGCCGTTCAGTGCGGGGATTGGGTCAGGTGAGCCATTCCTGCGGGGCGGCGAGTTGTTCGGGCCAGCCCGCGGCGAAGCAGGACCAGCCGTGTCGCGTGGCCCGGACGTCGTGGACTCTGAGGATCTGGATCCCCTGACAGGCCAGTGCCAGCGACGCACCCAGGGTGGCCGCCGTCCGATCGGCGTTCGCATCACCGATCAACTTGGCCAGAAAACCCTTGCGTGAGTGTCCGACCAGCACTGGCTGACTCAGCTCGTGAAACCGCTTCGCGTGCCGCATCAGTTCCAGGTTGTGAGCGTGCGTCTTGCCGAATCCGATTCCCGGGTCGACGCAGATGCGATCGCGGGGCACGCCTGCCGAGACAAGCTGGTCGCGCCGATCCCGCAGATACTCCAGCACCTCGCCGACCACATCGCCGTAAGTCGGATTGTCCTGCATTGTCTGGGGGGTCCCCCGCATATGCATGATGCACAGACCCGCACCGCTGCGCAGCGCCACGTCCAGCATCCGCGGATCACCAGTCAGGCCGGTGACGTCGTTGATGATCTCGGCACCCGCTTCAACTGCTGCCGCCGCCACGGCTCCCTTCGAAGTGTCGATCGAAATCGGGATATCGGTCTGCTGGCGAATCGCTTCGATCACCGGCACGACGCGACTCAGTTCTTCCGATTCGGAAACGGGCGTCGCATACGGCCTGGTGCTCTCGCCACCGATGTCCAGCAGATCGGCTCCGTCCTGGACCAGCTGCAGGGCATGAGCGATCGCCCGTTCGGGAGCCAGAAACTTGCCGCCGTCCGAAAAACTGTCAGGCGTGACGTTCACGATGCCCATCACCAGCGGGCGAGTGGGCCAGTGGAGCCGCCGGGTGCGCAGTTGCCAGCTGTGAGCCCACGCCGACGGCGAGTCGTCTCCTGATATTACCTGCTGCATCGCATCACGCCTGTTCGATGGCCGCCGAATCGCCCTCGGCGCCAACCGTCTCGTCCACAATCTCGCAATCCGGCAAGGCCTCGAGGAAGGCCGTGCCGTAGACCTTGGACCGGATGCGCGGATCAAGAATCACGACGATTCCTCGATCTCGCTGAGTCCGAATCAGACGTCCGAATCCCTGCTTCAGCTTGATGATCGCCTCGGGCAGCTGATAGTCGCGAAACGGATTGCCGCCCCGTTCTCGAATCGCTTCGAGCCTGGCCTGCAGCAACGGCTGGTCGGGGACGCTGAACGGCAGTCGCGGGATAATCACGTTGGTCAGGGCGTCGCCTGGGACGTCAACGCCCTGCCAGAAGGTGTCGGTTCCGAAGAGCACGCCGCGTGGGTTTTGCTGGAACTTTTCCAGCAATTGTGTTCGGGGGACGCCATCGGCCTGGCTGTAGAGGGCCATGTTCTCTTCGGCTAACCAACCCATCAATCGCGAGCTGAGGGTTCGCAGCAGGTCGTAGCTGGTGCACAGCACAAAGGCATGGCCGTCGGTCTGCTTCAAGTAATGCTGGATCAGTTCGCTGCACCGGCGTTCGTAAGCCTGTTTGTCGGTCGTCGGGTCGGGAATTCCTAGCGGCAGGATGATCCGAGCCTGTCGGCGGTAATCGAACGGGCTGCCGAGCTGTTTGGTGTTGGCGTTGGTGATTCCCAGCCGTGACCGGATGAAATCAAAGCCGCGGGATTTCCCCACTGACATGGTGGCACTGGTCAGAATCACCGTACGCGTCTTCTGGAAAAGCTGCTCGTGCAGAATCCCGCTGATATCGATCGGCGCGGCGGCCAGTGTGAAGCGGAGCTGACCGCTTCGTCCAACCGAACGATCGATCCAGTAGACCGTCTCTGCAGCGTCCTGACGGCACCAGCCGTTCAGGTTCAGCGACAGACCGTCGATTCGTCGCGCGGCGGCCTCCATGTCAGTCTTTTCCGATTCATCGGAGATCCGTTCAGCGTATTTGCCGAGCTGTCTCGCCAGGTCGCTCAGTCGCGAGCTGAGATGGTTCTTGAACAGACCCGGTTCGTGGATCCGACCGTTCGTCCCCGGATGCTCGCTCCACCATTCCTCCACGCTGGCAAAGAAATCGTCGGCCTCCGCGTAACAGGTTCGGATGAGATCTTGTGCCTGGCGGTATTCCGTGCCGCTGATGAGTCCCTTCTGGAGCCGTTCGTGGTAGAGCTTACGGAGATTGAAGTCGATCTGACCGGAGGTGATCCGCAGTCCCAGATGGTCGCTGGCTACGGACTCCAGCGTATGTGCTTCGTCGAACACTACAATATCGTACGGCGGCAGAATGCTGAAACCGCTCGGACGCAACGCCAGATCGCTGAAGAAAAGTGCGTGATTGACGACCAGGATCTGGGCGTTCTGGGCGCGGCGACGAGCTCGGTAGAAGAAACAATTCTGGTAATGTTCGCATTTCCGGCTCAGGCAGTTGTTCGCGTCGCTCGCCACTTCGTCCCAGACTGTCGCCGACGGTTTCGTCGCCAGATCGCTCAACGATCCGTCATCGGTCTCTCGAGACCACTGCAGCAGACCGCGGAGTTCTTCGGTCTGGCCAAGATCGGAGAACAGATAGGGGCCCTTCTTGAGGGCTAGGTCGCGGCGTCGGAGGCTGAGGTAGTTGCCGCGACCTTTGACCAGCACCGACGAGAACTCGCGGGGGATGACGCTGTTGAGCAGTGGCAGGTCTTTGCCGAGGAGCTGTTCCTGGAGGCTGATCGTGTGCGTTGACACGACGACTCGACGCACCTTGGTCCCTTCCTCGGTGGCGGCCAGAATCACCGGGACCAGGTAGGCAAAGCTCTTGCCGACCCCCGTCCCCGCCTCGACGACCAGATGCTTAGAGGCGTCGATCGCCGCGGTGACCGCGTCGGCCATTTCCAGCTGCTGCGGTCGCTGCTCGTAGTGCGGCAATCGCCGAGCGATGGCGCCGTCAGGACCCAGAATATCGGCCGCCCTCAATTCCACTCGACACCCGCTCGACGCCTGCGATTCGATCGACCATGCCCCGTCCTCTCGATTGTCTCCCAAGGTCGCCGCAGTGAAAAGGCACCTCGACCCCCCTCGGAGTGGTCGCGGGGATCACTTCCTTGAAGTGGGGAACGCGACTATGATAGGCACGGCGTGTCCGGCGAATGGCCTGGACGAGCGGTTTTTCTGGACTGATGATCCATCGCGGAGTGAGACTACCCATGGAGTTTGCGTGCATCCATTGCGGTCGCAAGTTGCGGACCCCCGACGGATCGTCCGGAAAACGGGCCAAGTGCCCCGGTTGTCAGCAGATTGTGCAGATCCCGCCGGTGGGTGATGACGGATCGGAATTGGGGGACGTCGGCGCCGGTGCCGCAACCAGTCCACCTACACCCGCCAGCACACCCCGGTCGGCGGCCCGCGAACGGGAGGCGTCGGCGGCCGCGAGCAATCCCTACGCCGCCCCGAAGTCGGCCGAGACCTGGACGGGCGTCCCTGGCGGGTCGCTCGGCGTCACCGGCGAACTGGCATTCGGTAACGTCGCTTCCCAGGCGTGGCGACTCCTCCGCGAGCGACCTCTCGATGCAATACTGCTCTCTTTGGTGCTTCTCGGACTCAATGTCGGTCTCGTCGTCGTCGCCACGGTACTGCAGGGCATGGCTGAAGGCAGTGAATCGGCCAGGGCCCTGATATCCCTCCTGACCATGGTATTGCAGGCTGTCGTTTCAGCCGTGGTCATGTTGCCGCTGATCAATTTCGCAACCAACCGGATATCGGGACAGCCCGGACTGCAGAACCTGTTCCGTCGCTCCGACCGGATTCCCCGATTGATGGGGATCACCCTGGGTGTGGCGTTGGTTGTCTTCGGCGGCACGTTCTTGATGGCATTGATCGTTGGTCTGCTGGTCGTCCTCGGCCGGGGTACGATGGGTGCGAGTGTCCCCGCCGCACTGATTGGTCTTCTGTACTTGGCGTTCATCATCGGCATATACGCTATCATGCTGAGCTTTCTCGTCGCTCCATGGTTGGTTGTGAACCGCGATCATCGAGTGGTCGAGTCCATGCGGTTGTCGGCGCGATACATGAAGGGCAAGCGGTTTCGATCTTTCGGTATCCTGTTCATGACGAGTCTCTTGGGCATGCTGGCAGCTATGTTGACGCTCGGCCTGGCGATGCTGGTCTTGCCCGCCTTTTTTGCCCTTGTCTGGGGGCTGATGTGCGCCCTGATCGTGAATGACTCGCCTGCCGAATCTGCAGCGTAGACGTCGATCGGACCACTCGCCGAGGATCGGATCGTTGCGACAGTTCTTGAAACGGATTCTGCTGCGGGTGGCCAAGGCTTGCGGCCTGTTCGCTTTCGCGCGGTGGCGACTGCGGGGGACCGTGGCGATCATCGCCTGGCATGGGGTGAGTATTGGCGACGAGCATGAGCTGTTCGCCGATTACTTCATCACGCCGCAGACGCTCAGCGATCGATTGGCCTTCCTCCAGCAACACTTCCACATCGTCTCGCTGGACGAGGCCGTCCGTCAGCTGCAGCTGGGACAGCTCGCACCGCGCCAGGTCGTGCTGACGTTCGATGACGGTGATGTCAGCTTTCTGACCCAAGCCATCCCCGTGCTGCAGCGGTGGCAGGCACCGGCCACCGTCTACATCGTCTCGTCCGGGCTCGACCGACGCACCACCGCACTCAATATGGCGGTGCGCGAGCTGCTGCTGCGTACTACCGCCGTGCACGCGCCGGGAGAGCTGTTCGCCGACCAACAGGCCCGGCCGATCGACACGCTGGCTCAGCGTCAGCAGGCTGGCGATCTGGCCGTCGCCGCGATGAATCAGCGGGCCGAGTACGCCGAGCGAATCGAGTTCGCTCAGCGAGTCTCGACGGCACTGGGCATCGACTGGCAACGGCTCTTCGGCGATCAACATTGGGACTACATGGTTGCCGATGAGGTGCGGCGGTGTGTCGATGCCGGGTACGACATGCAGTTGCATTCCGACCTGCACCGCACGACGGTGGAGATGCAGGACGAACTCCTGGACGACACGGTCCGCTGCCGGCAGCAGATCGAGGCGGTGACCGGCCGTACCGCGATCGACTATTGCTATCCCTCGGGACTCTGGACCCGCCGCTGCTGGCCGATGCTCGAACAAGCCGGTGTGCGAAGCGCCGTGACTTGCCGGCTCGGTCCGAACTTCCCCGACACGCCCCTGCTCGCCCTCCGCCGCTACGTCGATGGCCAGTCGATCAGTCAGCTGGAGTTCGAAGCCCTCGTGTCGGGGTTCAGCTGGTACGTCAACTGGTGGCTCGGACGGACCGATCGCAGCCAACCTAGCGAAGCCGTGACCGAAACCGGATTGTATTAATAGAGGAGGGCTCGTCCTGAGCCCTCATTCCCAGTTCGAATTCGGGTGGGAACGATCCGGTTATGACGATGGGTCTGCCCCGAACGGGGTGACTCTTCGACTTGTGTCATAGCTGCGACCTAGGATTCAACCTGACATGTCTCAGGAATTGACGACCCTTGTGCAGCAGGCTGCCGCGGGGACGGACGAGCACTTATGCGGCTCGGAACTCTACCGGCGGCTGGCCAGTGCGGACGGGAACAAACCACCGTTTCCGGTCGCCCGGTCGCTGCTGCGCAGTCTGCTGGTCGTCCAGCGTCCGCGGATCGCCGAGTTGCCATATCCCGAATCGGTCCGATCGCTGGTGACAAAAGAATTTGATCGGATAGAGCGGACCGTCGATCAGGAGCCCGACACCTATTTCGACATTCGCCTGCATCGCTTTCGGAGCGATCTGCGGATTGCCAGTTTCGGTCGGATTCCGGTCGGGCCTGAGCACTTGGAGATTGATGGTCTGCCACGCAGTTTGTTGGTTCGCGGTGGCGTTGGGCAGGGGATCCGGTTCCTGAGATTCTGGTCCCGGGCAGGTGGTGTGAAGCCCTATTACGTTCTCCACCTGGCTCACGGCATTCCTCCACAGGCGTTTCTGTTCGTCTATAGCCCGCAGGCTCAGCGGCAGATGTTTCTGCGAGTCGCCGAATGTCTCCGCCTGCATCCGGAAATTCGCGGCGTGCTGGCCGGCAGCTGGTGGCACGATCCGGCGGTGGCTCGGGTGAGTCCTCCGCTGGAGTACCTGAGCCAGGGCTGGGTGTCGCGCGGCGCGGAGCGATTTCGGTACGAGGTTTCTGAAGAGGTGACTCGGATGGCCACCGCCAACTCACCGCCGCGACAGCAGCTGGTGGCCGCGGGTCAATATCATCCGGTGGCGTACATTGCTGTCTGGAGTCGAGCGTCGCTGTTGGCCTGGGCCGACGGAGGTGCTCCGTGAAACTGCTCGAAGCACTGAACGTCGTCAACCAGGGACGCGATTTGCCGTCGGCGGGCGAAGCCTTCCTCGCTTGCGGGTTCACTCCACTCCACCTGCCGACCTATCTGACGGCCCATTATCTGCGCCGCCAGAACGAACGGCTGCAGATTCAATCGGGACTCTATGGCGATCTGTCGGGCAACGTGGAGCGGGCGGCCGATCCGAAATTCGTCCATCGGTGGGTGGTGGTGGAATGGTCCGATCTCGACCCTCGCCTCGGGATGCGCCAGCCGCACGGTTGGCGACACTCGGCGGTTCGCGACGTAGTGCAGACGGTGTCGGCCCGGCTCGACCAGCTGACGCAACTCATCCGCCAGCACGCCGATGCGGGGCGCTGGGTGGTGTCGCTGCCGACGTTGCCATTGCCCCCCATCTTTTCCTCTCCGCGCTGGCAGGCTGACGCGGCTGCGCTGGAGATTCAGCACCAACTCGACGGAGCGGCCATCGATTTGGCAAGCTGTGATTCGGTCCGTCTGCTGAACCGCTTGTCACTCGACGCCCAATCGCCCGTCGGAAGTCGGCACAGTGTTCGCGATGAACTCGCCAGCGGCTATCCGTATACGCTGGAGCACACGCATCAGCTGGCTCAGCTGCTGGTGCAATTGGCCGCTGCCGACCGACCGCTGCGCGGCATCATCACCGACCTGGACGATACGCTGTGGCGCGGGATTGTCGGCGACGACGGTGTTGATCGAGTCTATTGGGATCTGGAACATCATGCGGGCGGACACGGGTTGTACCAAGGTCTGCTGAACAGTTTGGCCGAAATCGGCGTGCTGGTAGCTGTCGCGTCGAAGAACGACCCGAACGTGGTGGACCAAGTGCTGGCTCGTCCCGATCTGATCCTGGACCGCAAGGTCTGTTTTCCAGTGGAGGCTCACTGGCAACCGAAGTCAACGTCGGTCGGGCGGATCTTGGAGGCCTGGAACATTCACCCGGATTCGGTGGTGTTCATTGACGACAGTCCGCTGGAGCTGGCCGAGGTACAAGAGTCGTTTCCGGCGCTGCACTGCTGGCGGTTTCCCAAGGGTGACGACGCGGCGATTGTCCGAATGTTGGGCGAGCTGCGCGACCGATTTGGCAAGTCGACAGTGACCGATGAGGACCTGGTGCGGTCAAAGAGCCTCCGCTCGTCAGTGCACCAGCAGTTAACGAACGAGTCAGATCCGAATAAGTTTCTCAGTTCGTTGCAGGCGGAGCTGCGGATTGAAAGTGGTCGGCCTGTCGAGCGTTGCCTGGAACTGATCAACAAGACGAACCAGTTCAACTTGAATGGCCGGCGCTGGACCGATCAGCAGTGGCGGCAACGGATTAACGATGCAGATCGGTTTCTGGTTTCGGCCGACTACTGGGACAAGTTCGGGCCGCTCGGTAAAATCGCCGTAGTGTCGGGTGAGCGGTGTGAACGAGGTGCTGCGGGCGGGCCCGCCGAGTGCGTGCGGATCGACACTTGGGTCATGAGCTGTCGGGCATTTTCCCGGCGGATCGAATTCGCCGTGCTGCGTCAGATGTTCGAGTTACTGGGAGCTGACGCGATTCGGCTTGACTTTCAGGCGACCGAACGCAACGGTCCGTTCGCCGAGTTCCTGATCGCGCTGGGCGCCAGTGCTGCAGGGGGCGAAGTGTTGGTGCGCCGAAGTGACCTGGAACGAGTGCCCGAGTACTTGGGGAAGGTGGTCGCAGATGAGCGTGGTGGCTGAGCGTCTGAAGGCATGTTTTCAGGCGGCGTTTCCCGATGTGCCGGCCGAGCGGTTGGTGGAGCTTGAGGCGGCCAACCATCCGGCTTGGGATTCGATGACGATGGTGGTGTTGGTGAATCTCGTGCAGGAGGAGTTTGGAGTGGAAGTACCTCCGGAGGACGTGGCTGAGCTGTTGAGTTTTGCCAGCTTCCGAGATTACTTGGCCTCCCGCGTCGTTTGACCGGTCGCGGGTGGATGCGCCGAGCGAAGTGGAGCGACACCGAGCGGACCGGCGGATGGCGGCGGTGAATGAATCAGGCGAGTAAGTGAGTGCAGCCGTGGATCGTACCACGCAGAGTGACGTCGAATTTTCGGGTGAGCCGAGCGGTGCTCGGAATCCGACTCGGTACGGCTTGGGCGACCTGCTGATCGACGTCGGGCTGCTGTCGGTGATTGCCGGCGTGGCGCGGGTCGTGCTGCGGTCGCCCGACAGCGCGTTTCACCCGGGGGTACCCGCCGTGTTGACGCTTACCGCAGCCGGCACGGCCGCGATCGGCATGCTGGTCGCTCGCTACGTCCGCCGGAACGTCGGCGGCTTTTTCTGGGAAGCTTTCTGGGTCGCCGTCACTCTGCAATGGGCCCTGCTGCTGGTGTGGCCCCTGATGAACGCCCTGCGCCCCTAACTCTGCTAGGCGGCTGCCCGGGTACCCCTTCAGCCCCCTTCTGGAGCCAGAAATGGTGCCACTTCCTGCGGACCGTCGAACGGCCGCAGTCGGCGGGAATCGATTGGCATCGCGAGAAAACCGCGTGTTTTACAAATGAGGCTGCTGGGACTTGAACCCAGGACCTACGGATTAAAAGTCCGTTGCTCTGCCGACTGAGCTACAGCCTCGAGGCCCCAGCTGGTGGGGGAAGATCGCTCCCAATAACCCTTCCTGAGGATATGGAGAGTCTAGCCGCTGGGGCGCGGGTGACAAGGTGCGAGTGGTCAAATGTTCAGTATCGAACCCGCTCCCCTTCCGCGGTGTCCGTCTTTTCCGCGGTTCAGTGCTTCTCTGGCGAAGTCGTGGCAGAACCGGACGAAATGAGCCACCGTCGCAGCCGGGACCAGACCACAGCGGGCTGAGTGATCAATCGGCTCGGAGTAATCGCCGGTCCGAAGAACACCAGACGTCGCGTGCCAACGAGCTTCGAGGTCACCGACGGTTGTTGCGCCGCCGTCTGTGTCATGTCAGCCTGCGTCATGTCAGCCTGTGCTGCGGCGGCCTGCGGTGCGGCAGCCTGCTGGGCAATGGCCGGTGAGACGGCTGTCCATGGAGCAGGAGTCGGCGCCAGTGGAGCGGCCAGGTTCAGCACGTTAAGGCTGGTCAGGAAGTTCGTCGAGTTCGCAGCGGCAATCGCCATGTCCGTCGGATCGACAAGTCCGTCGCGATTGAAGTCCAACGCATGGTCGACGGCGGCCGGGTTGAGTGACGATCGGGGATTGTCGCGCACCATCGCCACATCCGAGCCGTCGACCCACGTGTTCCCTGGCCGATTGCCAGTCTCACCGACCGCGTTGCCAAAGTAAAACCGATCGGTCGAGCCCAGCGCCGTACTGAACGTCGGCTGGACGCTCACCTCCAGCCACTGATTGACGATCGAACGGTCGGCCCACACCAGCGTCACGCGATCGCTGCCGTTCTTCCCCGCTCCACGCCGTACCGAAACGCTGGCCGGCGTCGGTGCCGTCGACCAGCTGTCAGGATTCGCCGATCTGCCCACTCGCAACACCAGGTCCTGCGCCGTCCACTCGGCGTCGCCCGGCATCCCCTGCACGTCGATCATCAATCCGTTGATCCCCTGATCGTAACTGGAGTAACTGGCAATCGTCGCGGCGCCTGAACCCGCTCGGTAGGCGACTTTGTCCGTGGCAATCGCCAGATCGTCCGCGGCGCCCGCCGTGTCGTCGTTGCCGTCGAACTTCGAGCCGTTGTAGAAGAGCTGACGCGCGACGACTTGCGACGGCACGGCGACGAACGAACCGGGTGTCGGCTGGTTGGCCACCCAGCTGGTCACATCGCTGCCGAAGAACCCCGCACCTCGGCGCTGCAGCGAAGCACCCAGTCCGTCGGCCAGCGACGGCCAAGCACCATCGTCATCGTAACGGACTTGATCCACCACGATCGTCGGCACTGTGGTCGATCCTGGGACCGGGGGAGTGGGCCGCCCCAACGTAATCGTCTCGCCGCCGTTGTCCAACACATCTCCCGTCTGCCAGGGACCGGCCAGCGGCACACTGTTGGAGATCCCGTACAACGCCCGGAACTGACCGGCCGTCGCGCTGGCCGGATCAAAGCCGACGACCGTCAGTGTTCCTCCCGCGGGCAACACGGTCCCCGCTGGTGCCTCCCAGTCGACCCCTTCGCTCAGAGTCCATCCGGAGATGTCCAGAGGCGCAGTGGTCGTGTTGAGCAGTTCGATAAACTCCAAACCCGCATTCTGCGCCCCGCTGGGGTTGTAATGAACTTCGCTGATCACCGCCTCGCCGATCCGATGCGGTCCGTTCGCGCTGTTCCAAGTGGTTCGCTTCATCGGCGTCAATCCGGACCCGGTTCCGTTCGGCAGCCGACCGAGACTGACGTTCGGCTGCGTCGCCTGGAATTCCACCCGGTCGACAAACTGCAGCGGTTTGCCTGTCAACGGATCGGCCGACATCAGCCACAACGAATCGCCTGAGCTGGAGAGCAGGAAATCGTTCGGCCCGAGTCCCTGCTGAGGATTGAAATCAGCCTCCGTCAGCACTCGGTATCCGCCCACTGGCAACACCGCTCCCGCCGGGAACTGATACTTCAAATAGTTGTCGCTCGAGTCGCTGAGGTACCATCGGCTGATCGATACCGGTTGATTGGCCCCATTGTACAGCTCAATCCGATCGACCTCAGGGGCGTCGGAGTTCGCCAGCACTTCGTTGATCACGACTGTGGCAGCCGTGGCCACGGAAGCCGTTCCCGGAGTCCCGCCGACGCGGGCACTGTTGCGCCAGTTGGACGGATCGGTGTACGAGCCATTCGTGCTGACAATTTCCAGCGAGCTGGCCTTGCCGTCAGCTCGTTCCGGCCAGTCGCCCGCATCCTGATACGCGAACTCCTGAATCGTGGCGCCCAGGGCGGTCACCAGCTTGAGCGTTTCGCCACTGTTGCTGAGCGATCCGCCGAAGACGCCGGCGGGACCCGCCAGTCCGTCGTCGCCAGTCGCCAGCCGCACCGCTTCCCCATAGCGGCTGGCAAACGCTGCCCGGTTAGCCACGATCACAATCCGCTCACCGGCCGCCAGCGACTGATTGGCAAACACAAAGTCGATGCCGCGAGTAAATCGCACTCCGCCCAAGTTCACCGGCTGGCTCGAAACATTCTGCAGCTCAATAAACTCAAAGTCGTCGGCGTCGCCAGTCTGCAGCTCGCCGAACTGAGTCCACGCGTCGTGTGGATGGTAGTTCACCTCAGTGATCCGCAGCGCATCGGCTCCGGCAGGTGCCTCGACCGAGAAGACGGCTTCGTTCAGCGCCGACCATTGTCCGTTGGACAGCACGCGGGCCTTGACGGTCGTCCCCTGCTGAATCGTCAGAGCGCCGGTGGCCAGTAGTGCCGACGGATTGATGGCGCCGCCCAGCAATCGTGGGTCGCTGCCGTCGGTTGTCCAGTAGATCTCGCCCGCGGCCGATGTTGCCGTCAGCTGGTAACCAGCGGTGACAAAGCCGCCTTGTTGCGAGAAGACCGGCGCGGCGATGGTGGGGAACAGGCTGGCCCCACGGAACTGCGTCAGCATATTCGCCGATCGCAGGCGGAAGTAGTTCGTCAGCAGATTGTTCGCGACGGGCCGCCAGCTTTCGTCAACGGTCATCGGCTGAGTGCGATGCTGGTCGCCCCAACGAGCCGATTCGGCGACGAGCGGATCGTCGACGATATTCATCAGTTCGGCGAACCGTGCGGCGGGGATGTTGTCCTGCGGTCGATCAGGGCTCCAGGTCGGATTGGCCGGATTGACGTACAACGCTCCGCCGTTGAAGAAATGCTTTTGCACGCGGTCGGCGAATCGCAGTCGGAACTCGGCACTCGACCGAAGTTTCGAGAACGGTTCGGCCACGCCCCGATTGTCGCTGATCCGATTCGTGTTCACGTCGGACTGCAGGTTCAGCACCCACTCGTAGTCCCACACGAAAAACTGGAACCCGGTGCTCTCGGGACCGCGCCGGCGAGCCATATAGTAATTTTTGAAGGGCCAGTCACCGTTGCCGCCATAAAAGTTGACGATCAGATAGTCGATGTAGTTGTCGACATCGAGGTAGTTTTCCCAATCGGGGTTATCCGAGCCATCGGGATTCTGACCCAGCACTCGCAGATAGGCGGCCGTACGATCTGCTTCCGTGGTGCCGGCGGCGACTGAGTTTGAGAGAGTCCGGAGTGTGTTCCAGCTGTTCAAATCGCCGTTGATCGGCGTGCCAGAATTCTGAGCGTCCCATTCCTCCTTGGCGCCACCGATGTACCGGCTGGCAAACGTCTCATCCGGCCGCTCGACCAGGTTGTACAACCCCCAGTAGAAACCGTTGACATACAGGTGAACGTGCCGACCGTGCGAACCGGGCTGACCCATGGCCAGCTGTGTCAGCCGACCGAATTGATCACGGGCATACAGCCGATTGGGGTCGGTGCTCCATTGCCAACCGTCGTTCGATTCCATGCGGAAGGTCAGCGTGTCGAATTCGTTAGTCGCGCCGTCGCCGAACAGAGGATACTTCAGTGTCGATGCGCCGTACTGAGATTTGAATTTCAGCCGGAAAGATTTCTTGTTGGTCAATCCGAAGCTACGGAACGCCCCACCTTGGATCTTCAATCCGGCGTCAATCTGGAAGCCCTTCGTCCCATCAGGGTAGATCAGCTCGGCCGAAGTCGGCACTTCCAGGCTGCTGTCGTTCGGGTTGGAATAGATACCCCGCGAACCGAACATATCGTCAATGTCGAGCACAAACGAAAAGCTGGGGATCGCCTGCAGACTGTCGGCAAACCGTGCGGTGTACTTCCCCTGAAAAAGATCGTTCGGGCCGACGACATCCGGATCGATCCCATAGTCGGGGACATTGCCGTTCCACGACGCCGGGAAACCCGCGGCCAGAGTCGCCGCACTGGTCTGCTGGACGATATCCTGAACGAAGATATAGGTCTGCGTATCGGCACTCGCCGGCAGATAGCCAGGCAGAAACGCCGCCGCTCGCAGCACGGTCGTGCCCGTGATATGCAATGGTGTCGTGTAGACGGACCCTGTCGAAGCGGTCGGCGGGCTGCCATCGAGGGTGTATCGGATCTGGGCGCCGGGCGTGGCGGTCGTGATCGCCACGTCAATGGGATCACTGTAGAAGCCACGGTCGACCGAAAACTTGGTGTCGGTGACTTTGCCGAGCAGTCCTTCGACGTTGTCCGCTCGCGGTGTGGGCGTCGTCATGTACTGCGCAGCCGGCAGTTCGCTCCCTCCTGTCAATTCAGGCAACAGCAACAGGTCGGCATCGTTAGCCGACGCGTTCAAGGCCTGAATGGCCAGAACATTGCGACCCGCCCGCAACTGGTCCCGGAAATCGCTGATGTCAATCTCGGCGAAAGTCGCCGCCAACGAATCGAGCCGCGACTGAATCGCTGCGCTCTGGTAATCGATCGTGTCGGGAGCGTTGTCCTGAGCGACTTCGACGCCATTCAGATAGGCGATGTAGCCGTCATCATACTTGAGATGGAGCTGGAGAGCGCGGATCGATTCGGGATTCGTCACGTCAAACTCGAATCGGGTCCACAGCGAAGCGTTGATCCCCTGCATGGCCGAGCCGATGTTTGTCGCCACATCGGGATACAGGATGCTCTGTGGTGAACTGAATCCGATCCCCGTGACGGCTGGCACTTGTGTCTGAAAAGGGACCGTCAAACCAGGATTGGTCACGCCGCGACTGTCGACATCCGTCCGTTCAAAATCGCTCGCCCGATTCGTGTCCTTCTGACCGATCCGGCGCAACACGGCCAGCCGGCGGTTCAGCGCATTCGCTTGCAACCGAATACCTGAGATGGCATAGCCTTTGGAGCCAGCGCTGGCCGATCCCGTGCCGACACCCGGTGTGGCGCCGGTGTATTGGCTGGAGACGATCGAAAACTCGCCGTCCGCCCCAGGATCAATCCCCGTCCAGGCCGCGACGAATCCCTGATCGGCGCCGCTGTTCGCACCTACCCAGATCGCGGCCTGCGTGGGACTGACGACCACCACACCGGCTCCAGTGCTGTGAGCCGGTGTCGCCGATTCAGCTCCGACCAGCGTTACCAACGTCCAGCGATCGGTGTACGTTGAGTTGCCGCGCAAGGACGTCCCGGCAAAATCGTACGTCACCGACGATCCCGTATCGAGACCGCTGAACGTCTGCGTGTACGTGCCGGCCCCCGAGATCTCGATCATGCCGCCCGCCGACGAGGTGAAGTCAACGAAGCCGTTGAAGATCTCGTAGGCGTCAGTACCAGCTGCCGGCGCCGCGCCGTTGGTCTGGAACAGAGCTCCGCTTTGCGAAGTCGTCAGCGTGACGTCGAGCGCATTGCCAGTGGCGACGTTCCGTAACGCGCCGGCGACCAGCCCGTTCGCCGCGTAGCTGGTCACGTTGGATCCTGTGCCCGGACCGGGGACGTGATCGTTGTACGCCACAAAGCTCTCGCCGGACGCCAGCTCGCCCGCCGCCGCTCCATCTCCCGTCCAGACCGCGCGCAAGTTGGTCCAACCACCGAAATTCACCGACAGACTGGCGAGTTCCGATTGCGAGTAGCCCCAGGCCGCAAAGTCGACGACCTGGCCAGCGTTGTTGACCAGCATCACCCAGCCTTTACTGGTGAGCGTCCAATCAAGATTGGCTCCCCAGTAGTTCGCGTCGCCCACCAGGTCGGTCCGAAACAAGACGCCTCCCGCCGGGACCGATGCCGGTAACGACCAGGCCGTCGAGTTCACCCCCTGGACCCCGCCCGCCGATTGATTCACCAGCACTTTCCAGCCGCTCGTGTTGACCGTCTGACCGGAAACATTCTGCAATTCCACACCGCTGGCCGTGTCGTCGCCAATCACCTCAGTGATGGCGAGTTGCGGCGAGGGGATGCCGATCGTGGTATTCCAGCCGGCGGCCGGATAGTCGGGCGATGTCCAGGCATCCGCAGCTCGATCGGCGCCGGGGACGAGATAACTGACCGCACCCCCCGCTGACAATAGCCTCACGAACGAGGCATTGGTGTTTGGCAGTCCGTAAGAAACGTTCGGCAATTGAGTCGGATAGTTTTCGTAGCCGTGAACCGGAGTCACTCCGTCGGGAGCGACCAGCCAGACGTCATCCCCTTCGCTGTTGAGCTGAAAGTTGGTGTGCAGCTGAGCGCCAGCGACCGCGCGATTCTTGCCAGAGGCGAAGACGACCAACGTCTGGCCAGCGCCGATGACGGTGGTGGGAAACTGCCACTTGGTCAACGACTGAGAATCGTCGGTCAGGTAGTAGCCTTTCAGATCGATCGGTTGAGCCGTAATGTTCTTCAGCTCAATCCAATCCGAGTATTCACCGTCTGTGTCGGCCAAGGTCGACGCATTGACGGCCATGAACTCACTGACGACCACATCGCCGGCCAGCAGATGTCGGTCTTCGAGCCGTTCACCCGAGACTCCCCACCGACGGATTCGATTTCGCGACAGACGACGCCGTCCCTCACGTCGCGCCGCAGCGCGACGATTCGCCCCACTCTCCCGGATCATCCCCGTTCCTCGCCGGCCTGCGCATCATGGTCCAATAACTTCAGGGGGAGCCCCGGAACTCATCCGCGAGCATGCATCTCGCTCGTCAACCTCCCCGCACCGTCACCGACCTCATTCTAACTTGCCGCGCTGGAGGTCGCACCTACCTCCCGCACCGCAGCCAGTGAGCGGCGGACGTTGAGCTGAGGGCGGGAAGTAGGTGCGACCTCCGCCTCCATTGTGGTGCAGGCGTCCCGCCTGCCTCCGCGCGCCCATTGTGGTGCGGGCGTCCCGCCTGCCTCTGTGCCCTCCGCGTCCTCCACTTTCCCCGCTCTGCCCAGAACACTCTCCCTGCTGGAGGCGCACCTACCTCCCGCATTGCGGCCAGTGAGCGGCGGACGTTGAGCTGAGGGCGGGAAGTAGGTGCGACCTCCGCCTCCATTGTGGTGCGGGCGTCCCGCCTGCCTCCGCGCCCTCTGTGCCCTCCGCGTCCTCCACTTTCCCCGCTCTGCGCCCAGAACACTCTCCCTGCCGCGCTGGAGGTCGCACCTACCTCCCGCATTGCGGCCAGTGAGCGGCGGACGTTGAGCTGAGGGCGGGAAGTAGGTGCGACCTCCGCCTCCATTGTGGTGCGGGCGTCCCGCCTGCCTCCGCGCCCTCCGCCTCCATTGTGGTGCGGGCGTCCCGCCTGCCTCCGCGTCCTCCGTGCCCTCCGTGCCCTCCGTGCCCTCCGTCACCTCTGCGACCTCCGGCCTATAGCGCTGGTCGGCGGAAGACGACGTCGACCCAGTAGTTCGCTGAGTTCGACGACGCGGTCGGCATCTGAGCGGTCTGGGATCCGGTCGAGATCACGCCGTTCCCACCAGCCGATTGGCTCGATAGGCCAACCAGCGCGTCGTTGGTCCAGCTCTGAGTGAAGTAATACTCCGACTCGGCGTAAATGCCCGACGGAGAAAGGACCGAGACGATGTAGGTCGTATTGGGCTGCAGCGTCACCGGATTGCTCAGCTGAGCCTGCTGCCAGCCAACTTGAGTCGCCGCGGAAAAGTTGACAGTCGCCAGCAACTGACCCGAGGACGACCAGAGCCGACCGACGTGGGCTTGAGTGTCCATCAGCGTCGGCTGGTAATAACGGATCGCCGTGACCTGTCCCGCCGTCGTCGCCTGGAACTTCATCCCGACGTCGACCTGTTGAGGAACCTGTTTGAAGACGCCCGTCGGCTGCGGGTTGTTCCACAACGAAACACTGACCGAATTCTGAGTGACGGTCAGCGCAATACCTGCCGCTGGAATCTCGACGTTGCCGAATGAGTCCGTCGCTCGACTCTTCACCTGCACCGCACCGGCAGTCAGCGGCGTCCACGTATACGTCCAACTGGTTGTCCCGGTGGCCAACGCCCACGTCGACCCTCCATCGATCGAGATCTCAACTTTCGACACGGTGCCACCGCCAGTGTCCGACGCTGTACCGTTGATCGTCACCGGTTGACCAACCAGCACCAAGTTGGAGCTGGGCGGAGCGATCGTCGAGCTCGGAGCCTGAGTGTCACTGCTGTCCGGTCGGAAGACCAGATCGGCCCAATAATTGGCCGCGCGGTAAGAGCTAGTGGGAAACGCATCCGAACCATAACGATACAGACCGTTCGGACCATCTTCGCCGTTAGCCAGCGCATGCACCGGACCACTGTCGCGGCTGCTGGTGAAGTAATCGAGTGTCGCCGAGTAATAACCTTGCGGCGTGTAATGCGTGACAACGTAGGTCGTGTTCGGCTGCAACCGCACGGGCGTGTCGAGTCGAGCTTCCTGCCATCCGGTCTTGGTCGCCGCCGCGAAGGTGACGGTCCCCAGCAACTGACCGGATGCCGTCCAGAGCCGACCGACGTGCGACGTCGTATCGGCCGATTGCGCCTGGTAATAACGCAGCGTCTCGACCACACCCGCTTCACGCACCTGGAACTTCATCCCCAGCTGGATCGGAGTCGCTTCGTGGCGATTGATCAGCGATGTGGGCGTAGCTCCCTGCCACAACGACCAGGTCGAGATGGGAGCGGTCGGATCGGGCTGGAAGGCGACGTCGACCCAGTAGTTAGCCGATCGGAACGACGCATTCGGAAATGACGATGTGCTGCCGTACCGATAAACTCCGTTGCCGCCGTCGTCGCCGTTGCGCAGGGCTCGCAGTGGGCCCTTGTCCTGAGCGGCCGTGAAGTAGTCGAGCGTGGCGGCGTAGGTGCCGGTAGGCGAGTATTGCGACACGATGTACGTCTGATTCGCTTCGACCGCCACGGGCTGACTGAGCTGAACCTGACGCCATCCCTTGCCGGTCAGCCCCGGGAAAGTGACCGTCGCCAAGAGCTGGCCTGAACTGGACCAGAGGTTGCCGATGTGAGCTGAGCTGTCGACGTTGCTGGCCTGGTAGTAACGCAGCTCCGTGATCCGGCCCGACTGCAGCGGCTGGAACTTCATGCCGACTTCGAGTGCCGGTCCGGCAAAGCTACCCGCAGTGGTCGGCAACACCGCGTCCCACATGGTGTAGCTCCCATTGCCAGAGACGCTGATCGTGTAACCCGCCGTCGGTACTTCAACGTTGCCATAAGTGTCCGTGGCACGGCTGAAGACATTAACCTTACCGGCGGAAGTCGGCACGAACGTGTACGACCAGCTCTTGGTGCCCGCGGCCAGCTGCCACGTGGCGCCGCCGTCAATCGAGATCTCGACTTGACTGACATTGCCGACTCCTTGGTCTCGAGCCGTCCCGGCCACTCGCACGCTTTGGCCGACCGTGACACCCGACGTCGAGCTGACCTCGACGATCGACGAAATCGGCGGCTGACTGTCGTCCGACGGAGCGGGTTGCGAGTCGGCGGCGAAGAGGACGTCGACCCAGTAGTTGCTCGACACAGACGACTTGGGGAACTGGCTGTTGTTGTAGCCGAACATGCCGTTCGGACCGTCCTCGCCCGTCGCCAGGGCCTTCAGCGGTCCGTTCGTGTAAGACGTTGTGAAGTAGTTCAGCGTGGCGGGGTAATAGCCCAGCGGCGAAAACTGCGACACGACATAAGTGGTGTCGGCGGCGATGCGGACCGGTTGGGAAAGCTGAGCCTGTTGCCAGCCCACAGTTTTCGCTGGCGGGAACATCACTGTCGCCAGGTTGGTTCCGGTCGAGCTCCACAAGTGACCGATATGCCAGGCAGTGTCGGCCAGCGTTCCCTGGTAATAGCGAATGCCAGTGATCAGTCCGGTCGTCGCCGCTCGAAACTTCATGCCGAGTTCCAGACCAATACCGTCCTGGTGGAATGGAATGGCAGGCAGGTCGTTGTTCGACCAGATCGACACCGACGTCACGGCCGCCTGGACCTGCACGGTAGTTCCTGGTCCAGGAGTCTCCAGGTTACCGCTGTCATCGACCGCGCGAACCTTGACGGTGACCGCACCTTGGACCTTGGGAGTCCAGGAATACGACCAGCTGGTTTTCCCGGTGGCCATCGACCACGTCTGGCCTCCATCGACGGAGACTTCCACTCCGGCCACGATCCCACCTGTGTCCGACGCCGTGCCGGCAACCGTCACAATTCCCTGCTGAGGTGTCAGCTGCAGTGGACTGGTCAGTGTCGCAGTTGGAGCGGACGAATCATTCGAGGCCGTGGCCAGGACCAAGCCGGAGCTGAGCGTCTGGGGTTGAGACCCCATGTCAGCCAGCAGATTCACCGTGGCCTGCTGCATGGCCGGACTCGTGACGTACACTGCCTGATTCGGTTTGCCGCCCAGGCCCCACGACCATTGGATCGTCCCCGCTCCAAACACCAGCGCCCCGCTGGAGGCTCGATACATCGTCAAACTGTGAGTCGCCGTGCCGGGTGCGTAGCTGGATCCCTGATCGATCAGGACCACGGGGACATCGCGCGTGGTGGATGAGAGTCGGAAGAGTCCTGCCGGGCGCGACGGGTTGTCAGCGACGACATCCCATTCGAAGCCGAGCGTTTCGGCGGCCAGTGTGGCGGTCTGGCCCGGTTGCAGCAGCGCCACGCTCGTGTTGCGCCACAGTCGCAGCTGAGCGTAATCAGCGGGAACGGTAATCGCCGTCGTTGACGTCGCGCTGTTGTTGACCGCGAACAGGGTCCCGGTCAACGAGTTCTCGGGCCGGCCACCATCCGCCGGTGGGCTGAACCGAGGATCGCGCCAGGTCCCCGTCCATTGATCGGCAATCGGATCGATCTTGGCGTTGGCGTGCGTCTCTTTGTAAGCGACCAGCGTCTTGTAGGGCTCGCCCGTACCGTCGATGCTCGACTCCCACCGCGTCTTCCAGAAGACCTCGTTGCCGCTGAAGAACGCCAGGTTGACTCCGGCATTACGAGCTGCTTCGACGGCGCTGCGCTGCCCAGCCGACCAGTACTCATCGTGACCGACCGACAAAAACGCTTTGTGTTCCAACAGCTCGGAGCCACGGCGGTCGGTGTCGATGCCAGTCGAATAGCTGACGTCATAGCCGTTCGCTTCGAGCCAGTAGAGCATCGGCAGCTCGGCGCGAAACACGCTGCTGAGCTGCTGGATCGAGAGTCCCGCGAAGGGCCGATTGTAGCTGACCTTGTAGCCGCGTGCGATGTTGCCCGTGCTCTGGTAAAGACTGGTGCCACCGTAGTTGTTGTACGCCTGCCAGGTCGTATCCGAGGTCTGGAACAGCAGATCGGAACCTCCGTCGTCATCCCGCACGACGAAGATCATGTAGCTGGATCCCGAGACGCCGTCCTCACGCTCCAGCTTGCCCAGATAGATCCCCGAAGTCGCCGTCGACGGCACTTGCCAGCTGGCCGAGACTTGCCAGTTGCCAAAGTCGTTCAGACCGGTGGCCGGATCGCTGAGCCCAGCTGGCTGAGCTTGCGGCAAAGAGACCTGCGGCTGCACCGTTGCGACTTTGCGGGCACCCGTTCCGCCGTAGTAGCCGAGTCGGTAGATGTCGATCCGATAGTCAGTCGCGTCAGTGCGCACCTTGAAACGGACCGTCTCGCCCAGGTTCACACTGAAGTCGGCCGCGTAACCTTCGATGGTGGTCGAGGGATTGGAGAGTTCCCATTCGCTTTCGGGAGCACCTGGCAGAGCGTTTTCCTGCGCGATCTTGGTACCGGAGAGCAGATCGCGGACTTCCAGCGATTCCACGCGCAGTCGATCGGCGCGGCGATTGGAGGATCGGCGCCGGATCGCGGGACGGACCTTGCGCTGCCAAGCTCGAAAAAACATCATGCTGACCGCTCCTGGTATGGGCCCAGGGCCTCAGAGCGGTCGGCCGAGCCGACGCAGCGCGCAGCTCTCGCTTCAGACCGCCCGTCAGGTCCCGTGTTGCTCATACCTCTGTTCGCATCAAGTCGTCAAATCAGTGGTGCCGTATCTGCAGAGGTACGCCTCGGTCCCCGCGTGGCGAACATCTCAGTCGATTCCCCCATCATGGGTGCAACCCCTGGTCTTGTCAAACTTTAGGTGTGCCGAACCGCTCCGATCACCGTATCGGCAGCCGATCATTCGGCAGACCCCGCACGGCAGGCTCTCACCATCCGTGCGGCGACCGTCGATTGTCAAGGAGTCTGAACGGCGCGGTGATTGACAGCCGCTCCGGGAACGTCAGAATCCTGAACATGGCCGCGGCCTGTCGCTGGTCGCCGCCCGTTGTCCGCCTTCTTCACCACACCGGGGATTCTCATGACCGCCGCCCCCCAGCTGACCGATCGGCCCGCCTGGCAGAAACTGAACGACCACCACCGGCAACTTCGCGAGATCCATCTGCGGGAACTCTTCAATGCCGATCCGGACCGGGGAACCCGACTGACGCTGGAAGCCGTCGGCCTGACGCTCGACTATTCCAAGAACCGCATCACCGACCAGACGCTGCCGTTGCTGGTGCAGCTCGCTCGGGAATGTGATCTGCCGGGCCGGATTGAGGCGATGTTCGGCGGTCAGAGAATCAACATCACCGAGAATCGAGCCGTGCTGCACACGGCCCTGCGGACGCCACGCGACGCGACGGTGATGGTCGACGGCGAAAACGTTGTTCCCGCCGTCCATGCGGTCCTCGACAAGATGGCTCACTTTGCCGAGCGTGTGCGGAGTGGTGCGTGGCGAGGGCATACGGGTGAGCCGATCCGGACAGTGGTGAACATCGGCATCGGCGGTTCGGATCTCGGGCCCGTAATGGCTTACGAGGCGCTCAAGCACTACAGCCACCGCGGCTTGCAGTTTCGATTCGTGTCGAACGTGGACGGGAGCGACTTTGCGGAGGCCGTGCAGGACCTCGATCCGGCCGAGACGCTGTTTATTGTGGCTTCGAAGACGTTCACCACGCTCGAGACGATGACGAACGCTCAGTCGGCTCGCCAGTGGCTGCTGAGCCAGCTGGTCGATCCAGCGGCGGTGGCGAAGCATTTCGTCGCCGTCTCGACGAACGCCGGTAAGGTGGCTGAGTTCGGGATCGACACGGCGAACATGTTCGAGTTCTGGGACTGGGTCGGCGGGCGCTATTCCATGGATTCGGCGATCGGCCTGTCAACGATGCTGGCTTTGGGCCCCGAGCATTTCCGGGAACTGCTGGACGGGTTCCATGAGATGGACGAGCACTTCCGCACGGCACCGCTGGAAGCCAACTTGCCGGTGATTCTGGCGCTCCTGAGCGTCTGGTATGTGAATTTCTTCGACGTCGAAACGATCGCCGTGCTCCCTTACGACCAGTACCTGAAGCGGTTTCCGGCCTATCTGCAGCAGTTGACGATGGAGAGCAACGGCAAGCAGACGACGCTCGACGGCCACCGGGTGGCTTATGCGACGAGCCCGATTTACTGGGGCGAGCCGGGGACGAACGGGCAGCATTCGTTTTATCAGCTGATTCACCAGGGGACGCGGCTGATACCGTGTGATTTCATGCTCTTCGCCCAGTCGCTCAATCCGCTCGGCAGCCACCACGACATGCTGGTGGCCAACGTCTTGGCTCAAGCCGAAGCCCTGGCGTTCGGGAAGTCGGCTGAGCAGGTGCGGGCTGAGGGGACTGCCGATTGGCTCGTTCCGCATCGAGTGTTTGAAGGGAACCGGCCGTCGAACGTGTTGATGGCCGACCGTCTGACCCCGTCTGTGCTCGGCAAGCTCGTGGCGCTTTACGAACACTGCGTCTTCACTCAGGGCGTAATCTGGAACGTCGGTACGTTCGACCAGTGGGGCGTGGAGCTGGGCAAGGTGCTGGCTCAACGCATCCTGCCCGAGCTGCAGTCGGCGTCCGAACCGCCGCTGCACCACGACAGCTCCACCAACCAGCTGATCCGCCGCTACCGCCGCCTCCGCCGTCCGGACCGCTGAACACGTCCTCTCCGGCCGCCGGCCAGCTCGCCTGGCCGGAGCCCCGGTCTGCGTGAGCTAGAGTCGTCGCGTTGCCAAGTTACTCCGGTCGCAGGCCAGCTTGCCTGGCCGGAGCCCCGGTCTGAGTGAGCTAGAGTCGTCGCGTTGCCAAGTTACTCCGGTCGCAGGCCAGCTTGCCTGGCCGGAGCCCCGGTCTGAGTGAGCTAGAGTCGTCGCGTTGCAAAGTTACTCCGGCCGCCGGCCAGCTTGCCTGGCCGGAGCCCCGGTCTGCGTGGGCTAGAGTCGTCGCGTTGCGAAGTTACTCCGGCCGCCGGCCAGCTCGCCTGGCCGGAGCCCCGGTCTGGGTGAGCTAGAGGCGTCGCGTTGCAAAGTTACTCCGGCCGCCGACCAGCTCGCCTGGCCGGAGCCCCGGTCTGGGTGAGCTAGAGTCGTCGCGTTGCAAAGTTACTCCGGCCGCCGGCCAGCTCGCCTGGCCGGAGCCCCGGTCCGAGTGAGCTAGAGTCGTCGCGTTGCAAAGTTACTCCGGCCGCCGGCCAGCTTGCCTGGCCGGAGCCCCGGTCTGAGTGAGCTAGAAGGTTATCGGCTGCGGCGGACTCGCGCTGTCGTCGAGCGGCGGGCAAATTGGCTGCGAGCATTTCGTCGAGTGTGATTCTTTTCCCACTGTTGTGAGGCGTAGTTCGTGCCGTGGACGTTGTAGCTGGCGAACGGATTGTTGCGGGAGTAGGGGAACGCGTTGGCGGAGGTGGGAAGGATGAAGCTGGCGACGACGAGGGCGAGCGTGACGACGAGGGGTATGGGGCGGAACATGGCGTTCTCCAAATGTGGGGTGCCTGGTAGTGAAGCCTGGGGCTTGGTCATTCAGTATTCGTTCGTGGTGTGCGGGAGTTTCCTGATGAATTATGCATCGCCGGTGGCCCGAACGGTTGGGAGAGCTGCCGGAGTTTTGGCAAGGTCTGATTTCGACGGGGTTTAGGGTGCCCGGGGTCGAGTCGTTCTGCGGGGGCCGTTCGGGGGCGGACGGCGGGGCCTCTGGGGCCGATTGTAACGATCGGAGGCAAGGAACGGACCGAGAAAAGCTCCTCGGGCGTGGGGTCGGCCGGTGGTCTCTTGTCGGTTTTGGACCGATAGATTATGGTTGAAGTTTCTACCATTCCCCTGTAGCTCAGCTGGTAGAGCAGGCGGCTGTTAACCGCCGGGTCGTAGGTTCGAGTCCTACCGGGGGAGCTCTTTCCCGTCGCGAACTTTTCCGCGACCCGCCAGTTAACTCCAAACGCCGAGAGCCGCCGCTCCCGGCGTTTCGCGTTTTACGCCTTAGCTGGCAAGGACTTGCGAGCACCGCCGAGAGCGGTGCGCGCTCTCAGGTTTTTCTCAGGTTGCCGGCTCCAGCCGACCCGCGTGGGCTGCGGGCCAGAAACTCTCGCGCTCTCTGTTTAACACCCCGATTCGGGTTAACAGGCTGGTTCGTTTCGGGGTGCGAAAGGAACCTGATCACGAACTGCAAAGGGTTAGCGGGTCAATTCGAGATGCGGTCGAATAGCGTTTGCCATTGTTCTGCCATCTGGTTGGGATTGGCCAGCTCATCCAGCAGCCGTTCGTGGGCTCTCCGCGCCATCGCGCCCCTTAGGGAATCGTCTTCGGCCAGCACATTGGCCAGATCCGCCAGTTCTGCCAGGGATTCGCTCAGAAAACCGGTGACGCCATGCTCGACCATCTCGGGCCAGCCGCCAGCCCGTTGAGCCACGATGGGCACTCCAGTGGCCATCGCCTCGAGACCGACTTGCGGCCAGTTCTCGGTAAACGGGCCGTTGATCGGAAACAGGCAGTGAAGTCTCGCCAGGAATTCTGGTGTGGTCTCGCCGCACGGCATGAGGGTCATCGCCCAGTCCGGTGGCACACCTAACTTACGCTCGATGGCCCCCGTCCACCCCATCATCGCGGCTTGAATTGGCCGGTACGGAATGGCCGCGTAGGTGGCCCATGTATCCACATGCCATTTGTCGGGATCGGGGCGGGCTAGGCGCCCGACGACGAAGGGATCCCCTGGCATGTGGGTGCGTGGCCGGTACGGAAACTCATCGCACGTGAACGACCCGGGAATTCGGACGAAACGGTCCATTGGTACGCCGATGGCTCTGAGTTCCCGTGTGACAACGGCGTACTGAAACTGACTTTGATAGACGTAAGCGTCAAACGGACCATGTGCGTGAAAAAAGGTCTTCTCGTTTCCCCAGACAGCATTCATGCAGCCGATCCAGACCAGCTTGGCACCGGCTGCTTTCAGCCACGGAGCATACTGCAAAAAAGCCCCACTGCAGATTCCGACGACGACGGCGCCACGTAGCTCAGATAAAGTCCGCAGACATTCCGGTTTTTCTAGGGCCAGGACCCGTATGCCAATCGCTTCGAGCTTACGTCGCCAGAGTGGATCGTCGTACCACGTAGGAATCACCGTGACTTGGCAACCCAGGACGCGCCAGAGCCGGACAGCATGCCAGGCCTCGGTGCTGGCCCCACCGATCTGTCCCGGCAGTCCGATCAGATAGACGCGTGTCATGGGCTGCTCCTGGCTGGTGTGCGTCGAGTTGTTGGCCACTCGATTCGTCAATTTTACGCGAAGGCCGTCAAGCGTGCCGGCACAGTGCGCGATGGGGCTAGCAGTTCGGTCCACGGCCCGTCCGACATTTTTCTGGCCAGGGTCGCCAAGTTCGGCTAGAATTCAAGCCGTCAGGGCGTGACGGATCTCATCTTGATTTACCGCCGGCCGAATCGCTCATCGATTCGATGGACCGGCGCAGGGAGGAGATATGGCACTGGTGTTCAATCCGTTGCGTCCCACGGTGGCGCGTTCTACTGGTGATCGTGCGGGGGCAGGCGTCTCGTGCGGCGCTGGTGACTGTGGCTGCCCGGTCGATCTTTCTCGAGGTGCCGTGCGTGGCCTGCAGTTGTTGTCTCTGGATATGCAACAGCTGAAATTCCGACCGCGATTCTTTAATCGATTTCTCACGCAGGATGGAGCTGCCACCGTAAACCCACCCGGCCTGGGAACCGATGCGTCGGGAGACGCGGGCCATGCCGGTGCGAACATCGCCTTCGAGCCCATGGCCTATCTGGTAGTTGACAGCGGGCTTCGCGAGTGCCGGGTCGTGATGTACTTAAACCCTGGCGACTGCTGTGGTGAAGAACAGATCGTTCTCAAGCAGGTCAGCCGGCAGGAGGGAGCCTCGTGTCCAGCATTTCCGGGGTCCGAATGGATGACCGCGCCAGGATTCGAGGAGTACTCGATCAGCGTCGATGAGAATGGTCTCACCACGGTGGCGCTCCCCGACGGCGGCAGATGGATCTTTGACCCCCGGGGAATGCCGACCAGTCGCGTTTTTCCGGGCGGCCAGTCGAGCATCGCTTACAACTATACCAACGACCTGCTGAGCTCGATCCAGTATGTGGTGAGTAACGTCGTGGAAGAGGAGATCACGATTACCCATACGCTGGTGGGGTCGCAGCCGCGGATTCAGTACGCGACCGTCAGCGGCGGAGCCCGTCGGCTATCGTTCGAGTATTATCTGGCGGGCGCGACGTATGGGGCCGAAGGGGATCTCCAGCGGCTGACGTTGCAGCAAGAGATCAGTCCTGACAACTGGTCAGAGGTTTCGACAGAGTGTTTTCGTTATCACACGGCCGCCGGTGCGGGTGGCTACGTGCGTGGCCTAAGGTCCTTTGTCGGCCCAGCCGCCTACCGAGCTCTCCAGGCGGATGGCCACGATCCGCTGACGGTTGATGATCCGACGTTAGCCAAATATGCGGATCAAACGCTCGAATATGATGCGGAACAACGTGTGACGAAGGCGATCACCAATGGTGGCAGCCAGGCATACAACATCACGTACACGACCAACGCAGCGCAAAGCGTCAATAGTTGGTCGCTGCAGGCGGTCATGGCCACGCCGTTGGGTTCCAGCAAGATCGTTTTGTCGAACTACCACGGCCAAGATCTGTTGATCGATCACAAAGGCGACGTCACAGGAGCACTGCGGGCGATTCACCACGTGGTCTACACCGACCGCCAGCAGATGAGCGAAATTTATACGCCTACGTCGATCAACATGGTGGGCACGCCGTATACGGCCAATGCGGACGGTACGCTCACCGTGCAGAAACGTACTGGCAGCGGGATTATCAGGCGGCGCACATACTATCCGGACACGGATTTAGAAAAAGGCCGCCTGGCCGGAGAGTGGATTCAAAAGGGGACGACCGGCGTGCCGTTGCCGCTGCGGTCGTACGGTTACACTACTGGGGGAGCAAATGGCGTCCTGGTGCTATCCCAGCTTGACGAATACCCCGAAGTGGACCCGGCGGATGGAGCCGTGAAGGTCACGAACACGACGCAGTTTGCATATCAGTTCCACGCGACCACCGACCAGATCAGCCAGCGAGTCACCAAGCTCCCCCCCATTCTGACCGGCCAGAATGACTATCCGGCCTTGAACACCGATTTCAATGGTACGGTGTTTGACACCAACGATGCCAACGAGAGCAACACGCGCCAGGAAGTTTTCGATGTCCACGGCCGGCGAACAGACGTTTTCGATGCGCTGGGTGTTCGCACGGGTTATACCTACTTCGGTAGTGGCGCAATCCAGAGTATTACGGAGGATCTGGGCGGGCCACTGGAACGGACGACCACGTTCACAGTCGACCGGCTGGGGCGGCAAGTTCAGTCGCTGGGTCCTCCGCATGACATCAATGGCCAGAGTGTGCAGCGCGTTCGCTGGACGGCCTACCGGGACGCGGAGCGTCAGGTTCACACGGCGGAAGGCTACCGCGTGGGCGGAACCGACACCCTGATTAATCCGGTGCGCGTGCAAAAACTCGGCGCCGATGGTACGCTCATGGACGCGATTCAGGTAGTCAAGCCGGATACTAATGGACCGCTGACGGGCGCGGAGGATTTTTCCGATCAGTCGCTCTGGACTGGCTGGACGCATCACGAGTACGCCAAGACCGGCGACCTGTTCACGGGCGAGCGAACTTCCACCCGCGTGTACCACCTGATTCCCACCAGCGGCGCTGGCGTCGTGGGCACCAATTATAGCGAGACGGCCTATGGCTACGATGTCATGGGGCGGCCGTCCAGGCGAGTAGCTCCGGAGGGAACGATCTGGGCCAGCACCTTTGACTATCGCGACCAGTTAATTCGCTTGTCAATTGGTACCAACGATGCCGTTGGCACTTCCAACATGGTGCCCGTGAGCGAATTCGAGTATGACTATGGCACCAAGGGTGGTAACGGCATTCTGACGTACGAAACGCATTACGTCGACGCATCCACCACGCGGCAGACTCAGCACCTGTATGATTGGCGGGATCGGCGACATCAGACGAACGGCGAACTCGATTACCTGGTGGAACGCGTCTTCGACCACCTCGATCGACCGCTGAAGGAGATCCGCCGTGACACTTCGATCGACGGGACGGTGCTGCACACGACTGTCGAGTCCTACGACTCGCGCGGTCGCGTCTACCGGACTGTGCGTTGGGACGGCGTCGAAGGGCTGGCCACCAGCCTCACCGACAACACCTGGCTGAATCCGCTGGATCGTGTGGTGAAGCATCAGGCCGCCGGTACTCAGGAATTTCAGAAGACCGTCTACGATCGCCTGATGCGGGCAACGAATACCTACCTGGGATTCTATAATTCCGGGAGCGGTAGCGACCAGCCCGACTCGCTGACCAATAACCTACTGCTGGAGCAAGTCAATCGGACTTTCGACGCAGCGGATAATCTGACCATCGAATCGCGGTTGCTGGCCTATCACAACAACGTATCGATGGGGGCGCTGGTGGCCGGCACGTCCGCTCGCCCTGATCACACGGCCTTCTGGTATGACGCGATCGGACGACAGACGGCAGCGGGCCGGTATGGCAATCAGGGTGCGGATGCTGCGGCGCTGGCGCGGCCTTCGTCGGCCCCAGTCAGTAGTAGCTCGGTACTTGTATCCACCAACTTCTACGATTCAGCCGGCCGATTGACGCAGACGACCAGTCCGGCCGAGCCGACGGTGCGCGAGGATCGAACCGAGTATGATCATGCCGACCGCATCACACGCACGATTCAGAATTACAAGACCGGATCAAGTACCAATCCGGACGAAGATGTGATCACGGACTTCACCCACACTGCGGACGGACAAATCTCCACGGTGACTGCCCGCAACAGCCTGACCGGCGACCAGATGACTCGGTACGTCTATGGTACCGATCTGGCCGCCACCCCGGTCGTCCACCGAAACGATCTGCTGCGGGCCGAAATCTATCCGGACTCGGACGACACGACTAGCCTGGGCAATGGTGCCGATGGGGTTTTTGACCGCGTCGAATACATGCAGAATCGTCAGGGCGAGGTGATCCAGAAGAAGAATCAAAATGGCAGTGTCCACGCGTACGACTACGATCTGTTGGGACGACTTGAGCACGATCGTGTGCTAACGGTGGGAGTGGGTGTGGACAATGCGGTGCGACGGATCAGTATCAGCTACACCAAACTGGGACGGCCGTTTCAGATCACCAGCTATTCCAGTGCGACCGTAGGTGCTGGCACCGTCTTGAACCAGATCGAACGCACGTACTTCGGTTTTGGCCAGCTGTTAAACGAGTATCAGGCGTTGACCGGCGCCAAGGACGGCACGACGCCCTGGGTGGCGTACGGTTACGACAGCACGGCCCGCGGGCTGCGGCCACTGTCGGTACGGTATCCGAACGGTCGTCAGGCGTACACGACGTACGGCGCGACAGGATCGGTCGCTGACAAGATCAATCGGATCGATGCGGTATACGACGACAACGGCGGCGTACCAGCGTCGGCATTGGCTCAGTATACGTACCTGGGACGCGGAACCATCGTCGCGGTGAATTCTCCCACACCGACACTGACGCTGGATTTGATTGGTTCCGGTACGGCGTATGCCGGATTCGACCGGTTTCTGCGGGTCGTCGATCAGCGCTGGAAGGGATCGAGCGGGGCGGACCTGGATCGGTACCAGCACGGTTACGACCAGGCGTCCAATCGCACCTTCCGAGACAATCTGACCACATCTCTCCAGGATGAATACTACACCTATGATGGCCTGCAACGCTTGAAAAATTTCGACCGGGGCGACTTGAACGCGGGGCGCACGGGGATAACGGGAACGCCCGTTCGGGAAGAGGACTGGACACTGGACCGGACCGGAAACTGGCCAGGGTATGTGGTGAAAGCGAGCGGCACCACGTCGCTCAATCAGACGCGCGGTCACAACCCGGCCAACGAGGTCACGTTGCTAACCGCCACCGTCGGCACCGTCTGGGCGGCAGCTGCCCACGACCGCAACGGCAACATGACCTCGCTGCCGAAACCTGCCAGCCTGGGCACGGCCTTGACCTGCAAGTACGACGCCTGGAATCGGCTGGTGGAAATCAAGGAGGGGACCACCGTCCTGGGCGCCTACAAGTACGATGGTCTGATGCGGCGGATCGAGAAGGTCGCCGGCGGATCCACGACTCGTTACTATCATTCGAATCAGTGGCAGGTTCTGGAAGAACGCGTCGATTCGACCACACTGCCGCGTGCGCAATATGTGTGGGGCCCGCGATACGTGGATGACCTGATCGTTCGCGATCGCGACTCATCGGCTCCCTTTGATGGCGTGCTCAACGAGCGGCTGTATTATCTGCAGGACGCCAACTGGAACGTGACGGCGCTGGTGAGCGCGTCGGGGGTGGTCCAGGAGCGTTACGCCTACGAGCCCTACGGAGGCCCGTTGGTCTTCAATGGATCCTGGGGCTCGATTAGCGCGTCGGCGTTCGCCAATTCGTTCACTTACACCGGTAGGCAGCTCGATAGCGAGTCGGGCATCTATCAGTACCGGTATCGGTACTATCACGCGCAGCTGGGGAGGTTTGTGGGGAGGGATCCGAGAGAGATAGCTTCTGAATTTTACATGTACGCATATTCACGTCCAATTGCAAGATTGGATCCTTATGGACTAGATCCAGTAATAATTCCAGCGCCAGAGTGGTGGCCGAAACCGTATGAAGGTCCAAGGAGGCCATATCCGGGGCGACTTAAAGAGGGTGAGCTTCTCGAAATCCTGAAGGAATGGGATTCTTGGGCGAAGTCTTTTCAATTCAACCTGGCCAGACTCCGAGAGAGGTTGGAGAAGTGTTGTGACCTCCAATCGGAGTCTGATGCGAAGTGCACGAAGTCGAAGTGCCTCGAAGAGGTAGGCGAAATCATTCTCCAGTTGGATCAGGCACACGGCGCTATAATCACGGCAGGCGGCCCAGTGTTGTGGCATCCATGGATTACCTTTGGAGGCTTTGGTTTTGGAAAGGTCTGTCACGAATGTGAGGCCGAGGCTGCAGCGGCGTTTCACCGCTCCTTCGGTTCGGATCCAACTGGACCGGCAGCGCACGGCTGCTGTTTCCACTACAGAGAGCGGAACTTGGAAGGCGCGGAATTCGATCATGTCTGGGGCCAGCTGAGTGGCCCAAACAATTGCGAAGTCATTACCATAGACTTTTGGCACAACCCGACCAACTTTTGGGCGCTTGGTGTTGATCCGCACCGCTACAAGCCCACATATTGACAACGCCAATGGTGTATCTGAGTTCGTTTCCTCAAGTTGGTTTAGATTGCCACCAATGTCGAATACCTTAAAATGGGTTGTTTGGTGCTCCATCCAAGGAGTTTCGATCGCGCTCCTCACCAGTGCCTACTGGCCAGTGAGAATCGATGTTGCGGGACACGGGCTCTTCCGCCCGCAAACGTTAGTGGATTTGGAACATGCATGTGCTGTTGGTGGTTTCGGGCTTCTGTTCGGGATGGGTATCGCGTTCGTTTGGCATCGCATTGTTGGTTTTCCAAGGTTTCGTAACTTGCTATGGGTAGTATCGATGGTAAGCGTTTTCATTTCATTAGCTTTCCAACCTGTGACTGGTCGTGCGCGACATCGCACCAATGTAACGCGACCTTGGCTAAGTGAGAGCGTCCCACCCAAAGCAGACGGTGAATAGCGACGATCCTCCATAAGCAGATGACGCACCGCGGCCATGACGCTGACGAAAGCTGATGCCAAGAAACCACAGAGGCAACGATCAACGGTCTGTGGTTTGTGCTTGCAGCATCGAAGGATAATCGGACGAACAGGCAACGGCAGAACGCGAGGCTTGACAGCGGAGAATAGATCCCTATTTGCCATGATGAAGCGTTTGGTCCGTTATTGTTCCTTCGGGGGGCTTGGGGTTTCGACTGCACGGATCGCCCGCGAGGACTCGCGTGACAGTCCCCGGACCGAGCTCCGCTGCCGACGCCAGTCGTACATTGCCACCACTGGACGCAATTGTTGCTCAGTTACTTGGCCGCGGCATGACACCGGCAAGTACAAGACCGCTTCCTGAATCTCTGGTGCCAAGTTCAGTAAGTTCATTACCTGCGTCAACCTCGCCCTGCTCACATGCCCCAGTCTCGCCAACTCTGCCTGATCTTTGACAACACCCTCTCGCAGCAGTTGGTCGAACCGGATAGCCAGGGCCATCAGCCGTGCCACGCGGGGCAGGCGGGCGGCACTCGTCTCGCCTCCCTCCGACTTTTCACGGCCCTTGTGCCGTCCTCGCCCCTGTCTCAGCCGCACCTTTCTCTCAACCGTGATCATGCTGCGTCCCCCTTCCTGTCGCTCGCTTCGACGGCCAGCAAGCGGATCCCCGACGCCCGAAACGTGACCGCCACGGTGCCCGCCAAGTCGTCGTACACGACGCGCTCGACCAGGAGTTCGACCAGACGCCTCTGCTCGGCAGCGGCTAGGCAATCCCACACAGCGTCAAAGTCCGCCAGGGCGGCCGCGACGTCTGATTCATCGACCCGCAGGGATTCGGCCTCGGCCAGTTCTGACTCGATCTGCGATGTCCGCCGTTCCGTCTCGGCGACTTGGTTTTGGGCGTCCAATGGATCCACCGAGTCTGGGGAACCCGCCAGCTGGCCCAATTCGGTATACTCGGCACGCAGCTGGGCCCGGAGGCGCTTCAGCTCCGACCTCAGCCGGTCGGCCTGCTCGTTCGACTTGCGCCTGGCCTCGGCGAGAACTTCTCCGACCAAGGCCGGATCCCGGCCGACGCATCGGATCTGGTCGACCACGCACCGCTCGATATCGCCCGCCGGCAGCGACGGCGACGGGCAGGTATGCCAGCCCTGTTTCTGGGCCCGGCGGCAGACGTAGTATCGGTACTGCCGAGAGCCCCTGGACGTGTAGGTGTGATTCATCCCGCACTCACAGGACCCGCACCAGAGGATGCCTCGCAGCAGGGCCCTGTGCGGGTTTCCCAGCGACCTTCCGCCACTGCGATAATTGCGACGCAGCAGGGCCTGCACCTTCTGAAACACTTCGACGTCGACGATCGCTGCATGCTCGCCGGCGTGAGTCTCCTGTTTGTAGCGGACCTGGCCGACGTAGGCCACGTTGGTGAGCAGTTTGTAGAGCGTCGTCTTGTCGAACGGCCGGCCGCCGCGCTGCGTGCCCCTGCGGGTCGTCCACCCCTTGGTCCGCCAGTTGCGGGTGTTGAGCTCCTTGACCACTTCCAGCAGCGATTGCCGCTCCAGGTACATCGCAAAGATCTGCCGGACCCGGTCGGCCTCTGACTCGTCCACTACCAGCTTGGTCTGCACCACGGTGTACCCCAACACCGGCATGCCTCCGGACCACTTGCCCTTGCGTCTGGCCGCGGCGATTTTGTCCCGCGTTCGCTCAGCGATCATCTCCCGTTCAAACTGGGCGAATGACAGCAGCACGTTGAGCACCAGTCGGCCCATCGAGGACGCCGTGTTGAACGCCTGAGTGACGCTCACAAACGATACCTTGTGACGCTCGAAGGTTTCCATGATTCGGGCGAAGTCGAGCAGACTTCGGCTGAGCCGGTCGACCTTGTAGACCACCACACAGTCGACGAGCCCGGTCTCGATGTCGGCCAGGAGTCGTCGCAGGGCAGGGCGGTCCATATTCGCTCCCGTAAAGCCGCCATCGTCGTACCGCTGGGCCAGGCATTCCCAGCCCTCGTGCAGCTGGCTCTTCACATACGCCTCCCCCGCGTCGCGCTGGGCGTCGAGCGAATTGAATTCCTGTTCCAGCCCCTCCTCAGTCGACTTGCGGGTGTAGATCGCGCAGCGGAACGCTGGAGCGACGGACGCTTTCTCTCGCTTGCGACTCATTTTCCACCTCCGCTTTTCCGCAACCCGAAGAAGTGATAGCCGTTCCAGTGCCGACCGGTGACCGCCTCCGCCACGGCGGTCAGCGATTTGTAACGCTCTCCCTCGTACTCAAATCCGTTGACAAGTACGGTCACTCTGACCGTCCGGCCCTTATAATCCCGCTTGAGCACCGTCCCCGGCAGGATCTGCGTCCCCACCGGTAGACGGGTGGCCACGGTGGCCGTCCGCTCCACAGCGTCGGTCGTTTTCTTTTTCTCCCTGGGTGGGGTCAGCCGCAGATCCGCGTCATTCGCCAGTTCCATGGCCCGCCGCAGGGCGCGTTCCGACAGCCCTCCCTCGGCATTGGCCTGCATCCGCCAGGCGATCCGTTTGATCAGCCACTGCTTGTGGCGACTGTTGGTCGGCTCGCCGAACACTTCGGCGAATTTCTCGCGCAGCTGATTGACCGTCGACCGCTCCATCGCGGCGACCTCTTTGTCGATGTTGAGCATTTGGCACTCCCTCGTCTGTGAACTCTCGAAAGCCGTTAACCCGAGTTCACACTGAGCGGTCTTTGGCGAGACTCCTCAAGGCCCCCGCTCTCGGAATTGCTCAGCCGCTCATCGATGTTGTCCATCCGACCCATCGACCGGTTGATGATCCGCAATCGCAAGATGCCGGCGGCCAGGATACGAGCCACTTCACGGCGTCGTTCGGATGGCGTCAGTTCTTCGTCGAATTTCATTCGCCAATTCCAGTCGCGTCATAGGATATTGTTTATCGACCTCTCCTATTACTTGACCTACCCGGTTCGTTGGCAAAATGACCATCGACTTGAAAAGATTTCAGGTTTTCCACCGGCCCGAAAAACTTGAAGTCACCGCAAGCTATTGAGCATCAATCGGTTACAGCGAAGGCAAAAAATAATGCTCTCAGGTATTGAATCATCGCGCTCGATGGCTAAGATTGGGCTCGGTGACAGATGAATGAACATGTGTACATTTGTCTTTCCGGTGCCGGGATTGACGGGCTCCGGGGAATTCTGCGGCTCACCCCGTTCTAACGCCGCAACATCAACCTGAGGTTGATCCGTACGCTGATCGAGGAAGGGTGGACACGGCGATCGTCAATCGGCCGGTCCCCTCCAGCGATCGCGCTGCGCGCTTGTGGCCCGCACGGACGACCTCACGGAGAGATGGACTCGATTGACAACAGAAGATCGAGAGGTGGGTTTATGAAATCGCCAGTGTATTACGACGACTTGGTTCCGTGTCAGCGCCGGCTGATGGAGATCGGGCGGCGCAACCCCTTCGGACGAATCCGAGGGTTGCCGTATTGGGACGGACTACCGGTGTTGGATCCCCTGCCGAGGGTTGAGCAGGACCACAAGTTCGGGGCCATGTATTCCGCGCCCCCTCCCCACGGGCCCGGCCAGCGGTTGAGGGCGCAGTGGATCGAGCTGTTCGACTTCTTTGCGGCTCGGCAGAACGGGGTGGTGGACGTGCTCGAGTTCAAACACGGACAGCCATTCTGGATGTCTGCGGAGGGCAACGCGGCCTGATCGCAGGGTAGGCACCCTCGTTTGTTCGTAGTGGCTTTACGTACGTTTGATTCGTTCACCAACATTGTTGCCGGAAGCTAAGCGGAGGCACATGTGGGCGACGCCGATCGTGGCGCGACCTCATGGTCTCCGCTTTTTCGTTGACTCCTAGTCAGAGAATTCCATCGGCGCTCGCTCACATCGTTGGTCTCCACATCCCCATAGGAGTCCTCGATGTCAGATATCAGTCTCAGCGACCGGATTGACCCGTTCACCCGCAGCATGGTCCGCCGCAAGGTCAGCCAGCTGATCGGCTTGGCCGGCTTCCTGCCCCAGGATCGGCACGACCTGGAACGCGACCTCTTCATTCGCGTCCTGGAAAGTCTGGAGCGGTTCGACCCCACCAAGGGTCATCGCAACAAGTTCATCACGGCGGTGGTCGACCGGCACGCCGCGAATCTTATCCGTAACCAACGGGCCCAAAAGCGGGACCACCGGCGGGTGGCGTCACTCAACGTCACGGTAATGACCGCAGAGGAGGGGACGGTCGAACTGGCCCAAACGATCTCTCAGCGGGAACTCGACGCGCGCATCGGAGTGGAGCGCAGAAGCGAGCTGGAGTTGCTCGAACTCCGGCTCGACGTGGCCGAGGTCATCTCTCGACTCTCCGCCGAACTGGCGGATCTGGCTGATCGATTGCAGACGCAGACGGTAGCCGAGATCGCACGTGACACCGGTATCCCGCGCTCGACTGTTAACCACTGGGTCGCGCGACTTCGCGAGCGGTTTGAGGAATACGGCTATGACAAAAATTCTTGAAAGAATTTTGGTCATTTCGACCTCGAACCGGGTAGGTCAACTAATAGGGAAATGAGTTTTCAGCACAAGGACACGACCCATGACGACTGACGTGTTTCGGTATTCGTTCGGTGAGCACGTACCGCTGGAGGAAGCGGAGGCCACGCTCGTTCTTTCCACCTTCGCGGTGGAGGGACTGTGCGGCGTGGCTCGCGTGCGGATGGACCTGACCTATCACGTAGACGACGACCGACGCGTGATTTGGGTCGACGGCTCGAATCGCGTCGGGACGTGGGTCGTCCAGGTCTTCACGAATTTGCTTGTCCGCGAGTTCGGCGAGGAGTCATTCCAGGTGCGTCGCGTCGCCGACGGCTCGGCCCCACATACCGATGGGCGGGCATCATGAGCGGCTCGACGCACCGTTTTCTTTCACAGGTTTGTTGTCAGGTTGTCCGCCAGTTCCGGGAGGTTCACGCATGAATATCACGCAGGTATGGAAACAAGCGCCCGGGACTGGCGGCGACGTCGACTGGTCCAACGTTCTGCTCCGCGAACCGGCTGACGTTTATCACGCTCAGTCGGGACGTTACCTCAGCAGTCATCGCTTGGCGGCCTTTCGCGAATGCCCCATGCTCTACCGCAAGTGGCAGCTGGGCCAGATCGTGGACGAGGACCGTCCGGCCTACCTGGTCGGTCGCGCCGCGCACACGCTGATCCTCGAGGGCCCCGAGGTGTTCGACGACCAGTACGCCGTCGGAGGGCCGATCAACCCAAAGACCGGACAGCCGTTCGGGCCCAACACCAAGGCCTTCGCCGACTGGGCCGCCGAGGTGGGCAAGCCCGTGCTCTCCGGGGATCAGGCCGACCTGATCCAGCGAATGAACGACTCGGTCAGGTCCCACGAACTTGCGGTGGAACTGTTGACCGACGGCATCCCCGAGGGGGTGCTGCGCTGCGACTGCCACTCCCTGGCGTGTCAGGCCCGGCTGGACTGGCTCGCGCCGGACTACGGCATCGTCGATCTGAAGACCTCTGACAACCTGACGTGGTTCGAGGCCGACGCTCGGCGGTACCACTACCTGCACCAGCTGGCCTTCTACCGGTCAATCGTGACCGAGGTGACCGGCCAGACGCTGCCGGTGTACCTGATCGCGGTCGAGAAACGCGAGCCGTTCCGCTGCGGCGTGTGGCGCATCGGGCAGGACGCCTTGGGATACGCCGAACGAGAAAACACCGAGGCGATGGTCCGCCTCCGCAACTGCATGGCCACCGACTCCTGGCCCACCGGCTACGAGTCGCTGCGCACCTTCGACTGGCTCTGAGCACGTCGCTCGGACGCCGTTCTCGTCCCCCAAAACCAATTGATAGGAGATCCCCTGTGTCCAGCGACACCTTGTACGACATCCGACTCAACGTAGCCGTCCGCCGCATGGTGGAAGCCCAGGACCGCCTGGAGCTCGCCACGAAGGAATCCAATGCCGCGTTGCAGGATGTGCAGCGCCTGGCGATACCGAGCAGCCGCTGTGTGGTCCGCGTTGATTACCGCAGCTGGCTGCTGGAAGCGGACGCCGAGGGCCAAGTGCAGCTCAGCCAGATCGAGGTTCTGTAGACCTTATCCACTCACATCCATGGGAGCAATGAACATGAGCGAATTGTCCAAGATCCAGCGGGGCGTTTCCAACAAGCCGCCCAGGATCCTGATTTATGGCGTGGAGGGAATTGGCAAGACGTCCTTCGCTGCGCGGGCGCCCAGACCGATCTTCGTCCCCACCGAGGACGGCCTGGACGGCATCGACTGCGATCGATTTCCGTTGGCTGAAACTTACGAACAGGTGGTGACTCACCTCCAATCGCTGCTGATCGACGATCATTCGTACCAGTCGGTCGTGCTCGATTCCTTGGATTGGCTCGAGCGACTGATCGGCGATCGGAGTGCAGCGGATCTCGGTGTGCGGAACATCGATCAAGTGGGCTTCGGAAAGGGCCACACACACGCGCTGAGTTATTGGCGTCAAGTCGTCCAGCTACTCGGCCAGCTGCGCGAACAACGAGGCATGGCGGTGATCCTGGTGGCTCATTCGTGCGTGGTGCGAACCGACGATCCGCTGTGCCCCAGCTATGACCGTTACTCTCCGCGACTTCACAAACACGCGGCGGCACTCGTCACCGAATGGGTGGACGCCGTCTTGCTCGCCTGCTGGAGATTCCGCGTTCAGTCGGAAGACACGGGATTCGGGCGTGAGCGGTCAATCGCGGTGCCGATCGGTGCGCCGGGAGAAGATCGCGTGCTCAAGTGCGTCGGCAGCCCGGCCTGGGTCGCGAAGAATCGTTTCGGACTGCCGGCGGAGATTTCGCTGGACTGGGGTGCATTCATCGCATGTCTGTCGACTGTCCAATCTACCGGTGCGGCGGGGCCAGCCTAGGGTTGGCGCGGTGGGGCATGGCATGGCGTGGCTTTTCACTTTTCAACTACCAACCACTTTTCACAATAGGATCGCATGAAATGGCAAATCTACAAGGGTTCGACGCGAATCGAGTGGAGCCGCGGGTGGAGTTTGACCCCCTTCCGTCAGGCTTGTATGTGGCAGTGATCACCGAGTCGGAGATGAAGTCGACCCGGCAAGGCACCGGCAGCTTCCTCGCATTGACGTTCGAGGTGATCGAGGGGCCCTGCAAGGGCCGCAAGGTCTGGTCCCGACTGAACCTCGAGAACTCGAACCCGAAGGCAGTCGAACTCGCCAGGGCCGAACTGTCGAGTCTGTGTCGAGCCGTCGGCGTGATGCAGCCTCGCGATTCAGTCGAGCTCCACAACCTGCCGCTGGTGGTCAAGGTGGCGTGCAAGAAGCGCGAAGACACTGGCGAGATCACCAACGAGGTCAAAGGATATTCCAAGCGGGAGTCGGCCAGCGGTCAACCGCCGCAGGCTGTCAGCAATACACCGCCCTGGGCACGGTGATCATGGGCGGGGTCTGGCTCGTTCGGGTCAGCATGGGAGCGGCACGGCGAGGCATGGTTCTTTTCGTTCTGACGCGGTTTGTTCGAGGTTGTTCAATCAATTCTTTCAAGGAGCAAATGATGGGTAGTGCAAATGGAACCTGCAATCGGATCAAGGGACTGGGGCCGGAAGCGACCAACGGGGCCGTCGGCGCCATGGCGACATGTTTGCCGTACCGAGTGGAAGTGCAAATTCGCGGCGAGGCGGATCTCCTTTTCCATAGGTGGAATGTCGAGTCTGTCGCGGCCAAGGCTCGCGCGGCGAAAGGGTCGGCGGCGAAGAAGAGCGACGATGTGGAATCGTACGTCTATCGCAACAACAAGGGGGAAATCTGCATTCCGGGCGAATACCTTCGCCAGGCGCTGATTTCGGCGGCCAAGTTTCGTCAAGACCCGCGTTCACCACGCAAGAGTGCGATGGACATTACGAAGGCCGCTGTCGTGAGCCTTACGCCGCTGGCGAGCCTCGGCATCAAGCAGTGGGACTACGAACATCGCTGCCGCGTGCAGGTGCAGCGCAACGGACTCACCCGGGTGCGTCCGGCGATTAGCGCCGGTTGGTCAGCGAAGTTCCACTTTCAGGTGAATCTGCCGGAGTACGTGTCCAGCGAGATGTTGCATTCGCTGCTCAACGATGCCGGTCGGCTGATTGGCATTGCCGACTTCCGGCCGACGTACGGACGGTTTTTGGTGGAAAAGTTTGCAGCGTTGGGAGATTAGTCGAGTCAGGCTGGTTTGGGTTTGGCACGGACTGGCGGGCTGGGGCATGGCGGGGTAGGGACACGAAAGGTATGGCAAGGCATGGTCGTTTTACCGTTGGAGATTTGGTTGAAACTTCCACCATCTTCAAATCACGTTTGGAGACGGGTTGGCAATCGCACGATTCTCAGTCGGCGCGGGCGCCAGTTCCGCAAGGAGGTGTGCGACCTCTTGCGTAGTCAGGGCGTGCGACCGATGAGCGGACCGCTGGAGATCATGGTCGACGTGTATCCGCCGGATCGGCGTCGGCGCGATCTGGACAACTATTTCAAGAGTTTGCTCGACGCCCTCGCGCACGGCGGAGCCTATCACGACGACTCGCAGTTGGAGCGGATCGTCATTCGTCGTCGGTCCGTGGTGCCAGGGGGCAAGGTGCGCGTATTGATCCAGGAGTACTCGAATGTTGACGAAGCATAATCCGATTTCGCATCCCGCGCATTACGACTACAGCATTCAGCCGATCGAAGTTGTTGAGTCGTGGCAGCTGGGCTTTCATCTGGGCTGCGTGACCAAGTACATCGCCCGAGCGGCCCGGAAAGGCTCACAGCTCGAGGATCTCAAGAAGGCTCGCTGGTATCTCGACCGGGAGATAGCAAGGCTGAGTGATCTGGCTGACGGCAGGTCAATCTAAAGCGATTACCTGGTCTTCCTTGGGCGTGCTGAGGTGTGCCCTGGAACGGCACGGTGTGCATGGGTTAGCCGCGGTTCGGCAAGGCGAGGCTTGGCACGGAAGGGGTTGACATGGACTGGTATGGCAAGGTGAGCCGAGGTTAGGCGCGGTCCGACAAGGCGGGGTGTGCCACGGATGGGGTTGGCACGGTGAGCATTGGTGCGGTCTGGCAAGGCGAGGTTTTTCATTATGTTACGTCCCTATCAAGAGCAGGCTGTCGCCGCGGTCTATCGGCATCTGCGGGAACGCGACGACAGTCCCGTGGTGGTCTGTCCCACAGGCAGTGGCAAGACGTGGATCATCGCTCGAATCGCCGCTGACGCCACCTCGGTGTGGGATGGGCGGGTACTGATCCTAGCACACCGGAAGGAGTTGCTGGCTCAGAACGCCGACAAGTTGCGTCGTCTGGATCCGCAGCTGCAGGTGGGCATCTATTCGGCAGGCCTGAAACGCCGGGATCAGAAGGAGGCGGTCATCGTGGCCGGCATCCAATCGATCTGGCGGAGGGCGTGCGATTTCGAACCATTCGACCTTGTGCTGGTGGACGAGTGCCATCTTCTCAGCCCCGAAGACGAGGGTATGTATCGGAAGTTCCTCTCGGACCTGAAGGTCGTCAATCCGCGCCTGCGGGTGATCGGACTGACGGCCACGCCGTTTAGGCTCAAGGACGGACCGATCTGCACGCCCGACGGGTTTCTCAATCACATCTGTCACGAAGTGGGCGTGCGGGAGCTAATCGTCGAGGGGTTTCTCAGCCCCTTGGTGACCAAGGCCGGGCGGGTCAAGGCGGACATGAGCCGGCTGCACGTGCGCGGCGGCGAGTTCGTAGCCTCCGAGGTGGAGGACCTCATGGACGACGATTCTCTGGTCGTTTCGGCCTGCGATGAAATCGTCGAGCAGACCCACGACCGTCAAGCGGTGCTGATCTTCGCCAGTGGGGTGCGCCACGGCGAACACATCGTCCGCGTCTTGGCCGAGCGGCATTCCATCGAATGCGGGTTCGTGACCGGCGCCACTCCCAGCCGCGAGCGCGACCAGACGCTGGCCAGATTCCAGGCAGGCGAGCTGCGGTTCATGACGAACATCGATGTTCTGTCGACGGGTTTCGATGCGCCGCACATCGACTGTGTCGCTCTGCTACGCCCGACCCAGTCGGCCGGACTGTACTATCAGCAAGTGGGTCGGGGCTTCCGGCTGCATCCGGGGAAGAAGAACTGCCTGGTGCTCGACTTCGGCGGCAACGTGCTCAGGCACGGGCCCGTGGATCAGCTGTCGATCACGACCCGCTCGGGCGGTCAAGGCTCGGCGCCGGCCAAGGAATGTCCGCAGTGTCAGGCGGTGATCGCCGCAGGGTTCGCCACGTGTCCCGAGTGCGGATTCGAGTTCCCGCCCCCCGATCGACAGAAACACGAGGCGCAGGCCAGTGCCGCCGGCATCCTCTCGGGCCAGGTGACCGACACCGAATACGAGGTCCACGACGTCTATTACCGGGTCCACAGCAAACGCGGCGCGGCGGACGACGCCCCCCGCAGCATGCGGGTCGACTACCGGATCGGGCTCAACCGCTGGCAGAGCGAATATGTCTGCTTCGAACATCAGGGCTACGCCCGCCTGAAGGCCGAGGAGTGGTGGGCCAAGCGGTCCGCCGATCCGATTCCCGACACCGCTGAGCGGGCCGTCGACATCGCTTGCGGAGGCGGCGTGGCCCCCACCTATCAGATCACCGTGCGAGCCATCGCCGGCGAAAAGTACGACCGAATCGTCGACCACCAACTAGGCGAGATCCCGGAACCGGTGGGTCCGTGCGGGGCGATCGAGGACGACGATATCCCTTTTTGAGCTCAAGGAGTGACCGACTATGCAGGACGCCGAACCGTGCCCGAAATGCGCCGAGTGCCAGTTTGAATGTCAAGACTGTGGCCAGTGCGAGACGTGCTGTCGCTGCTCGCCAGGCGAGGCTTGAAGGAATCCGAACACCGTTTTTCAGGAGGATGATATGCGCAGTATGCTCGAGGCCGCCCTGGCCTACGCCGAGATGGGCTATCCCGTGTTCCCATGCGTCAATCAGGAGGACCCGGCGCCGCTCACGCAGCACGGATTCAAGGACGCGGTGACGGATCTGGACGAGATCGAACGCTGGTGGACCCGGTTCCCGCAGGCCTGCATCGGTTTGCCGACCGCGGGTCTGGTGGTGATCGACATCGACGGGCCGGCCAATCCGTGGCTCGCCGACCGGCCGGATCTGCGACTGCAGCTCATGGCGGCGCCGACTTCACTCACCCCCGGTGGCGGCCGACACCATATCTTTCGTCAGCCGGCGGACAGGTCGTGGGCGTGCACTACGAGTCGCCTGGCGGAACGCGTCGACACGCGCGCCGACGGCGGATACATTGTCGTCCCGCCTTCGCGTCGGTCGGACGGGGCGTATCGCTGGATCGACGACTGCGAGCTCGTGGCGCCCGACCGATTGCCCGAACCGCCTACCTGGCTCGTGGAGATGCTCGACAGCCTTTCCGCTGACCGAGGCGGTTCCGGATCGGCGACAACCCCGGCGCTCGGCGGCAACCCCATCCCCAGCGGACAGCGCAACTCGACCCTGGCGAGCCTGGCCGGCACCATGCGCCGGGTGGGGATGGGCCACGCGGAGATTCTGGCGGCGCTGGAGCGCACGAACGCCGACCGCTGCTCGCCCCCGCTGCCGCAGCGGGAGGTGGAGCGGATCGCGCGGAACATCGCCAGGTACGAGCCCGACCAGGTGTCGGTAGCGATCGCCGAAAACCACTGGGAGCAGGTGTTCGCTGAGCCGGATCCCGAGCCGGAGGCGCCGGCCGTTCAGGATCCCGGGCCCACCCCCGAGCATCTGCTGCGCGTGCCGGGATTCGTGTCCGAGGTGATGGACCATTGCCTAGAGACGGCTCCCTATCCGAACCAAGTCCTGGCGTTTTGCGGCGCACTGGCGCTGCAGGCGTTTCTGGCCGGACGCAAGGTTCGCGATCCGGGGGACAACCGCACGAACATCTATCTGCTCGCGCTCGCCTACTCATCGGTCGGCAAGGACTGGCCTCGCAAGATCAATAGCCATGTGCTGCACCGCATCGGTCTGTCGAATTGCCTCGGCGAGAAGTTCGCCTCGGGCGAGGGGATTCAGGACGGGCTGTTTCTCACTCCCGCGATGTTGTACCAGACGGACGAGATCGACGGCCTGCTGCAGTCCATGAAGCGGGCCCAGGACGCCAGGTTCGAGAACATCATGGGGACGCTGCTGACCATGTACTCGTCGGCCAACACGGTCTATCCGATGCGACGCAAGGCGGGGAAGGAGTCGCCAGGGGTGATCGACCAGCCGTGCCTGGTGCTCCTGGGCACCGCCATCCCCACACACTACTACGACGCACTCTCCGAGCGCATGCTGACCAATGGATTTTTCGCCCGCATGCTGATCGTCGAGAGTGGACCCCGGAGCGAGGGGCAGGAGCCGGGCATCATCGATCCGCCGGAGCGTATCATCGAGACGGCTCGCTGGTGGTCGGAATTTAATCCTGGCTCGGGGAACCTCGAGAACTGGCACCCGCTACCCAAGTCTGTGTCATCGACCGCCGAGGCGATGCACCTCTTGGCCGAGTCTCGGCGCATGTCCGAACAGGAGTTCGCTCTGTCCGAATCACGTCGCGATCCGGTCGGCACGACCGTCTGGGGACGGTTCCCCGAGCAGGTCCGCAAACTGGCGCTCCTGCATGCGGTCAGCGTGCGGCACGAAACCCCATGCATTGATGGGCCCGGTGTTCGCTGGGCGACCGACTTCATGCTGCATCAGACGCGCCGGATGCTGTTCATGGCGCAGGGGCACGTGGCGGACAATCCGTTTCATTCGGATTGCTTGAAAGTCGTTCGTAAGCTGCACGAAGCCCCAGAGAATCAACTGGACCACAGCAAGCTGCTCAAAAGGATGAAGATAGGCGCTGTGCGGTTTTTGGAAGTCATTTCGACCTTGGAACAGCAGGGGGACATCCGAATCGTCCGGCGCGCTACCAGCGGTCGCCCTCAGAGGATGTACCAATTAGCAGTGCCGAATCGAGTGAAAGGCGAATGAAGCTGGCCCTCGAGCCGCCAATAGCCGGAGAAAGAAACCCGCTTTTGAGGAACTTAGGGTGAAGGATGGGACGGGCGGTCAAATCCGCTTTCCGAGCGAAGGAACGTGAAAGAAGTGAGCACGAAAGGCCCTAAAACAAGGCAAATGACTAACTTCTCTCTCCGAGGCCTTCGCGCGCATTTAAGGGTAACTTCTTCTTCTTTCTATATTCACCCACACACACGCATACGCGTGTGCGCGCGAGAGATTTCGTGTGCGTAGGGGGAGGGGGCGTGAAACAGGGAAAGAAGCGTTTTCAGGTTGTCGTCAACAACAGGAGGGGGTTATGAATTGCTGTCAGAACTGTTCGTTCTTTCAACTGACTCATCCGCAAAGAGTCCCCAATGCGCTGGGTGTAGGGGAGTGTCGCCGTCGTCCCCCCGACTGTGCGCCAACCGCAGTTCGCTCCGAGGCGTTCCCCTTGGGGCGGTTTCCCATGGTGACCGTGCGTGACTGGTGTGGGGATTTCGAACTGAGAAGGGACCGAGAAGGGACGGCGAAGTCCGCAGGTGTACCGCTGAGTAACTTGGGTCTTCCGTAACGCTTGCCTGTTTGGATGCGTGGCAATGGATAGCAACCCCAGTATAATGGACACGGCGGGGGGGCAAGGCGGCCCCTCTGCCGTGAGTCGTTCGCAGGAATTCGCCCATTGACGCGGTCCTTGGTTCTCACGCATTTCACACTCTCTGGCGATCCGACCACGTGGCCTTGGCCCTGGTCGACACCGAGCCAGACTGCCGGTACACGGACGTAAACACCGGCTTCGCAGCGCTGCTGCGTTACTCGACCTTCGAGCTCGTGGGCCGGCGATCGGCGTCGATCCTGGCCCAGGACGATCAGCTCAGTTGGCTCAACGAGCTGCGCTGGCTGGTGGAAGGCCGCATCGATCACCTGTACCAGGTCCATCGCTATGTCGTTCGAGGCGGCAAGGAATACGTCACCTGCCAGTGCTGGTGCTGGCTACTGCGGGATGACTCTGGTCAGGGAGCGGCGGTGCTCTGCCACATTCGGCAGTTGCCCGAGGGCGAGTCGGCCGAGCTGCGAGAGGAGCACCAGCGCGTGATCCGGCACATCGAGGCCCTGCAAGCGGAGTTCGTGGTGATGAAGCGACGGATGGACGAGCTGTCGGCGCACCAGCACACCGAGAACATCGACATCAACATCGGTGACACGGTGGGGGGCGACGCGACGAAGAACGACGTGAGCGTGCTGAAATGGCTGGTGATCAGCTTGATCGCTCTAGCGATGGCCGGCGTGTGGTACGAGTACTATCGGCACGGTGGTCAGGAAGCTCCGCCGAAACCTCCCGTCATCACGGAGTAATCATGCCACGTCAGCGAGCATCGATCGGTGCTGGTCTGCGGTGCCCGGTGTGCCTGTCGACCAATCATCACGTGATGAAGACGCATCAGCGTGACGGGCGCGTGGTGCGCTGTCGGCGGTGCCGCAAATGCCAGAGCAAGTTCGTCACGGTGGAACAGTCCTTGACCCCGATTTGCGTTTTAAGGCCCCTAGGAGGCCACTAGACGCACGTTCACTATAAAATGGACAAATGTATAGTATCGGAGTCAGGACGCGTCAGTGGGCTAGCTAGGGCCTTTTATGGGTCCTACCACCCAAAATAACCAAAAACCCCCCCACGGGGAGCACGCCCAGTCCGGCACAGACTTTCCTTCCTTTGTCCGGGTCACTGCATGGCCGCAATTCCGCAGAAATAAGGGAGTTCTGATGAAAATTGAGATGTGGGACATCGACCGGGTCCAGCCGTATGAGCGGAACCCGCGGCACAACGAGGACGCCATTGGACCGGTGGCCAAGTCGATTGAGGCGTTTGGCTGGCGCCAGCCGATCGTCGTTGACGGCGACGGCATTATCGTGGTCGGACATACCCGCTGGCTCGCCGCTCGGAAGCTGGGCCTCTCGAAGGTGCCCGTCCACGTGGCCACCGACCTGACGGCCGATCAGGTCAAAGCGTACCGCCTGGCCGACAATCGTCTCAACGAGATCGCCAGCTGGAACTTTGATCTGCTGCCCATCGAACTGGCCGACCTGCAGTCCGCTGAGTATGACCTGACGCTGCTGGGCTTCGACCAGGAAGATTTGGCGAAGCTGCTCGGCGGCGAAATCAAGGAAGGGTTGACGGATCCGGACGACATTCCCGAGCCGCCGGACGAGCCGGTGACTCAGCCGGGCGACCTGTGGATCCTCGGCAACCACCGATTGCTGTGCGGGGATTCGGGGAGCGTTGCTGACCTCGATCGATTACTCGACGGCCAGCCGATCCACCTCGTGAACACCGATCCGCCGTACAACGTGAAGGTCGAGCCCCGGTCAAAGAACGCCATCGCTGCCGGGCTCAGCTCGTTCTCGAATGATGCTGCGGCCAAGAAGCTGAAGAACGACCAGGGGATGGCGGCTTTCACGGCGGCCATGCAGAAGTCAGGTAAGCATGGTGGCACCGCGACTGTGGAAGCTCCAACCGTCAAACGCAAGATGCGAGCTAAGGACCGGCCGCTCGTGAATGACTTCGTCAGCGATGAGGAGTTCGAACGGCTGTTGGATCGATGGTTCGGTAATCTCGCTCGTGTGCTGTTGCCAGGTCGCTCCGCGTACATCTGGGGAGGCTATGGCAACATCGGAGTGTATCCTGGACCGATGAAACGAGCGGGCCTTTACTTTAGCCAGGCTGTGATCTGGGACAAGATGCACCCAGTTTTAACACGCAAAGATTTCCTCGGTGCCCACGAGATTTGCTTTTACTCGTGGAAGGAGGGTGCGGGTCACAAGTTCTATGGCCCCAATAATATCACGGACATCTGGCACGTCAAGAAGATTCCGCCGCAGAAGCTAGAGCATTTAACTGGCAAACCCGCTGAGCTTGCTGTGCGGGCGATTCAATACTCGTCGGTCGCTGGTGAAAACGTGTTGGATCTTTTTGGCGGCAGCGGCTCCACGCTCATCGCTTGTGAACAGACAGGACGACGAGCGTTTCTGATGGAAATCGACACAGCATATTGCGATACCATCGTGGACCGGTTCCAGCGGTTCACCGGTATCCCCGCTGTCTTGGAGCGAACAGGCGAGTCACCGATTCCGATGAAGCCACGCGAGGAGAACATGCGATGAGCAACCGACTAGCACCCCGAGGCACGTCGAAGGCGATTCGAACATGTTTTGATATGGGAAGGTTTATTTGGTCCCGTAGTTGGGGCCGGCGGGCGGAAGCGAAAGAATCATTGCGAAGTCATAGCGATGGTTATTGTCCCAAAATCGTAACCTTGCAGTTGGGTAGTGATTCCTTCAAGCGAGCCCATTGCTCGTCGCCAATTGATGCGTTTGCCACACACAGCACCTTCAACGTGGACAGGGAATAAAGGGGTGTGAAATCTGAGGCGCCCGTGTAACAAAGGTCGAGGGATCTGAGGTTAGTCAATTCTGCAAGGGGCGTCAGGTCGACGACGAACGGCGCATCAGCAATAGTCAGGTGGGTGAGATTTTGAAGACTACCTATGGGCGTCAAATTCCGTACGCCGGTTTGAGCCATTACGAGACTTGTCACACGCGAGCCCAGAATTATTTTCGCACACCTGCGCCACCACGATTGTTGGGCGACACCGTGAACGTCGTAGGGTCCCCCGAACACCACATCGATCCAGGGAGTGATTTCTGTCAGGTCCTTTGCAATCCGTAGCTGCCTCGCCGACTCCGTCCTCTCGCTGGCAACCCACCCCAGGAATGGGGCGACCACGGTGCAGGCGATGAGAAACGTCCGCAAGCGGAACTTTAGCCAGCGACGAGGTGAACTAGAAGCCGTGACCATGGGACTATTGCTCGGACATTGGAAGACGGCGGTGCCATTGCAATTTTGTCGTCAGGCAAGGTCTTGCCCTCATGTTTATCGTACCACACGACGTCCGACAAGCGTATTGCGATGTGATTGTGGATCGGCTTCCAAAGACTCACCGGCCAAAAGTCCAGTCTGGCTCGTGCGGGCGAAACCGTCGGCTTCAGCAGAACCGGAGCAGTACCGGAAGAGGTAACGGCTCAGGAGTCGGTTCGATAAGACTGAGCAACTGGTACAATGCTGAAATGGTTGGCACCTGCTGAATGCTTATTCGGCGCCGTATTGACTTGCGAGACTTGCCATGCAACTGAAACTCCGCGAATTCCAGTCCATTATATTGTTCACTGCTGTAGCCATCGCCGGACTCTTGTCGGGCGGTATCGTAGCGTCGTTCGCCATTGGTGCAACGATTGTGGTAACAATCGCCTTCACTATTATTGCGTTTGTGGGACGTGGAGAGCTTCGGTCGTCGGCCATAGGATTCATAATCCCGGCTTGCGCGTATGCGGCAATTGTCTTTGCGATGAGCGACACAGAACTTGATCCATTTGGGCGTCTTCCCACAACCAGGCTGTTTGGACCTGTATTCGAGCTTATTGTGAAACGTGAGTGGGAGGATCTCAGAACCGGTCAACCGATATCAGATTATGATTTCGCGGCTATTCCCGGCGGTCCTGGGAGCGGTCCGGCTGTGCCCCACATCGTGAGGGAGGCACCGGACAGGTACGTCTTTATGTTGTTGGCGCATGCAGCGTTTGCCATGTTGTTCGGATACCTAGGTTCCAAGTTCGCGGTCTGCATTGACCGGATGCAATCTAGAATGACTGAGAATGGCCGCTCATGAAGCGGCGTTCGGCACACGCAACTATTCGTTAAGATTGTCCCACCAGTCATCTGACATTCCTTTGGATTGATACTGACTGAAGGCCATGATCTACCTCGCCAGCCCGTACTCTCACGACTCTCCAGCCGTCCGTCAGCAGCGTTACGAGGACGCCTGTCAGGCGGTGGTGCAGCTGCTCCACGCCGGACACGCCGCATTCTCGCCCATCGTACACAGCCATCCGCTAGTGAGCTACAGTCTGCCGACGGACTGGGCGTTCTGGCAGCGGGTCGACCAGGAGCATCTCCGCCGCTGTGACCAGATAATCGTGGTGATGCTCGACGGCTGGGAAGAGAGCCGTGGCGTGGCGGCGGAGATCGACATCGCCCGGGAGCTGGGGCTGCCGATTGATTACGTGTCGCCCGAGATGATCTCGAATTGGTCGGGGGGCGTGACCAGCATCAGCGTCCGGCCGTCGTCCCAGGAGACATCGATTTGACACCAGGCGTCGCGTCCGGCCCCGTGCTGCCAGACCTGGTTGACGGTGCCCGTCTGGCCCGGGGCGATCGGATCCGGGTCATCGGGCATGGAGATCAGCCGAACGCGGTCACCGAAACGTGGAGTCGTCATCGTAGGCGTACTCATTCTTCATTCTCCGCTGCGAGCATGCGTTGATGCCATTGCCACAGACTGATTTCGCCAGAAGTCGCCGGCCGAATCGTGCGGACGCGGACCAGGTCCTCCGGTGCCAGTTGCCGCAGGGCGTCCACGGCGAGCTGCTGAGCTTCGAGTTCGTCGCTGGCTTCCACCAACACGTAGCGGGCCAGGGTGGCCACGTAGTAGGTCGTCATGTGGAGTGCTCCAAAACGTTGGGGTCGGTGGGGCGTTACGCTGGCCCACGGTGCGATCGGTCCGTGAACTTGGCCAGCGGCCCCCGTCACCCGAGCACGCCCGCACGTAGCCGACGTGGGGCGTGTGGTGGGGAACGGTTGGGCACTGATCCGTCAGTCGGTAGCCGTAGTCGTGGCCGCGGCGAACTTACCTCGGTCGGCCTTGCGGAACCGGGACGCCACGCCCTTGCTGGCGATCTCCCGGCAGATGGCCGAGTGCAGGGTGCCGTGGGGCGTCTTGCCACCGGGGCTGGTCCAGTAGCCCTTGGTCGCCATCGCTTCGATCATCTGCTTGGTGGTCAGGGGTTCGCCGGACTCGCTCAGGACCTTGGCGGCGGCGTCCAGGGCGCTCAGCTTTTTGGGCTGTGGCTCGGCGGCCGTCTTAGCCGGTTTCTCCGTCTTGATCTTGGCGGGCTTTTCATTCACCGGCGCCGCGGGCTTCTTGCCCTTGGATGCGACGGCGGGCTTGCCCTTCGCCTTGGCCGCCTTGCTGTTACTGCTGTTCGAGGTGGTTTTCTTGGTCGCGGTCATAGCAATGCTCCTGTGAAAAGAAACGGTAATGGTTGTCGAAAGTTCACCGATCGCTCAGTACGCCAGGTCCCAGGCCCGCTGCGAGCCGTAGCCCAGCTGCTGGCCCTCGCAGATGTAGACCACGTTGTCGTCGTCCACATCCTCGTCGTCGTTCGGGTCGTCATCGTCGGTCGCCTCATTGATCTCCTCGCCGGACACCAGACCTTCGATGCTGTTCTCGAAGGGCCAGTTCTGCTGCGTCATCAGTCGGACGGCCGTATCGCCGCCGAACACCTCGCGGTACTCTTGCAGTCGCTCGATCAATTGGTCGATGGTCATGGTCTTGCTCCTCTGCTGAAGAATGAGTTAGTCGCCGTAGACGTTGTCCGCCAAGCCTGCGGCCAGAAAATCGACGATTCGCTGGGTGAGCTCGTCGGCTGCCGGTTGGTCCAGCCCGCGGTCCCAGTTGAAGGTCGTCTGTCGATCGGCCAGTCGTTGGATCCAGAGTTTCGAGATCCGACTGCGGCCCAGCTCGTACTCATCGCTTTCGGCGTGTTCGGGAAACACCAGGGCGTCGAATCTGTGACCGGCGATCGTGCCGCAGATCCAGGTCCCGCCCCCCGAGGCTCGGCGGCTGACCTTTGTGACTCGCAGGTCGTCGCCCAGGTCTTCGTGGTCTTGGTTTCGCGTGTTCATCTTTCGTGCTCCGCAATGTCGTTTCGTGGTTCCGATGACACACATGAGCCAGCGATTCGCCGAGACATCAAGCGCTGCTGGGCGACATTTTTCAGAATTCGGAAAAGTTCCCTGACGGCCGCCTCGCATGTGAAAACACCCATCCTCTGGCGTGCCCGAAGGCATGTTGCCGTGTTGGCCCACGGTCGCCATTTGGCCAATTGCGGATACGTTGGCCGATCGCCCGAAACCGACGCGACACGTGGCCACCGGTGCGACGACGTGGGGCAATTGGCGGGGGCTGTGCCGTGAACGAGGACACTCCAGCGCTGGATCCGAATCGGCTCAGCGCCGCGCAGCTGGCCAAGCTGCTCTCGGCGGCAGCCCGGGTCCGGATCCCGCCCGAACAGATCCAGGAAGATGTGGAAGACGGGGCTCCGCAGAATGCTGATGGGACGCTCAGCCTGGTGCAGTACACCGCATGGCTCGTGAAGGAGATGGGGCGTGGCGACTGACCCCCGCAAGCTCCGGCCGGCCGAACTCTGCCGCATGCTCAATTCCACGCCGCTGGGCGAGGTGGTCAGCGAACGGCAGCTCTTGCGACACCGCAACCGAGCTGGACTGCGGATCGGGGAAGGGAGCACGGTCGATCTGCTGCGCTACGCTGCGTGGCTGGTGCAGGAACGACATCGGCCCAGGCCTGAACCGGCAGTCGATCCCTACGAGAAGATCAAGGAACGGGCTCGAGCCAGAGCCGCGGCACTAGCTCAAGCTGGACGTGACATCGGTGAGCTGCCGGCGGTGACCAATCCCGACCGCAAGCGTCAGGCCAGCGAGGATTTTCGCTACTTCTGCGAGTCGTATTTTCCGCTGTCGTTTAGCCTGGCATGGTCGCCCGACCATCTGAAGGTGATCGGCAAGGTGGAGCAGGCGGTGCTGCGCGGAGGGCTGTTCGCGATGGCGATGCCGCGCGGCAGCGGCAAATCGACGATCTGTGAAATCGCCTGCATCTGGGCGCTGCTGTACGGTCATCGGGACTTCGTATGTCTGATCGGCAGCGACGAGGGGCACGCAGAAGACAGCCTGGATTCAATCAAGGCGGAGCTGGCCGGCAACGAGCTGTTGCTGGAGGATTTCCCAGAGGTCGTCTATCCGATCCATTGCCTGGACGGCATCGCCAATCGGGCCAGCGGTCAGCTATATCAGGGCGATCGCACTCACATCGGCTGGACCGCCCGGGAAATCGTGCTGCCCACGATCGCCGGGAGCAAGGCCAGCGGGGGAGTGATTCGCGTGGCCGGGATCACGGGTCGGATCCGCGGCATGAAGTTCAAACGGTCGGATGGCCTGTCGGTTCGCCCGTCACTGGTGATCATCGACGATCCCCAAACGGACGAATCCGCTCGGTCGATCTCTCAGTGTGCCTCCCGTGAAGCCATTGTGGCCGGGGCGATCCTGGGCTTGGCTGGTCCGGGTAAGAAGATTGCCGGCGTGATGCCCTGCACCGTGATCCGGCCCGGGGACATGGCGGACAATATTCTCGACCGCAAGAAACATCCGGAGTGGGACGGGGAGCGGACCAAGATGGTCTACGCCTTCCCCACCGATGCCGAACGCTGGCGACACTACGCCGAGTTGCGTGTGGAGAGCCTGCAGACCTACGGCGATATTCGCCTGGCCACCGAGTTCTACCGCGAGCATCGGGAGGCGATGGACGCGGGTGCGATCGTCGCCTGGCCCCAGCGGTACGAGCATGACGAGCTGTCGGCGATCCAGCACGCCATGAACATCCGACTGCGGGACGAGGCGGCGTTTTTCGCGGAGTATCAGAACGAGCCACTCGCCGAATCCAACGCCGAGAGCGAGGAACTGTCGGCCGACCAGATCGCCGGCAAGCTGAACCGGCTCAAGCGTGGCCAAGTGCCGCTGGGCGTAGAGCACATCACGGCGTTCATCGACGTCCAAGCGACGCTCCTCTTCTACGTCGTGGTCGGCTGGGAGCGGGACTTCACGGGCTACGTGCTGGACTACGGTACTTATCCCGACCAGAGGCGACCGTACTTTGTCCTGCGGTCCGCTCAGCATACCCTGAGCAGCACGCTGGGGATCCAGAGCCTGGAAGGGGCGATCTACGGCGGTCTGGACACGGCGACGAGGCAGCTGCTCACCCGCGAGTGGCCGCGGGACGACGGGGCCCGGCTCCGCATCGAGCGATGTCTGGTCGACGCCAACTGGGGAGCCAGCACGGATGTGGTCTATCAGTTCTGCCAGCAGTCGCCGTTTTCGGCGATCGTGTTGCCCAGTCACGGCCGCTACGTCGGGGCGTCGAGTTACCCGTTCTCCGAATACCGTCGCAAACCGGGCGACCGAGTGGGCCATAACTGGCGGATCCCCAATGTCGAAGGCCGGCGGGCCGTGCGGCACGTGCTCTACGACACCAACTACTGGAAGTCGTTCGTGTTCAGCCGGCTAGCCGTGCCGATGGGACAGCGAGGGTGTCTCTCGCTCTTCGGTGAGCGGCCGGATCTGCACCGGTTGTTCGCTGAGCACCTCAAAGCCGAATATCGTGTGAAGACGGAGGGACGGGGCCGGACGGTGGACGAATGGAAACAGGGGCCCGAAAGGTTCGATAACCACTGGCTGGACTGCGTGGTGGGGTGCGCGGTGGGCGGATCGGTGCAGGGAGTGGCAGTGGCGGGGGTGCCGGTGGCCGAGATGGGGCGAAAGAGGGTGAAGTATATCAAGCTCTCGTCGGCTGGCACTCGTTCATGATAGCTCACCGTTGACAGTTAAGATGCTGTTCAACTGCCATTGAGAGCTTCTCTAAAATCATGGGGGATTCTAACCAAGTCGCGACCGGCTCTAAAATTGTCAGTCGGGCTTGCCCGCCAGCGACGAATTAGCTATTTTCGCGAGGCGGTCTCCCAAGGGTGGATGAGCTATGCGAAACGTCGTAGCAATTTGTGTGTTCGCGTCGATTCTCGGCCTACCGGGTTGCACCATTTATAGGCAAATTTCAAACCCACCGACTTGGGGTATGTCCGTTCCGGAGATGTGGCAATGGGAAAAAGTGCAGATGGAGAAGAGCAAACTTGAGAGTCTGACAATCAAGTTGACCGACTTGGGCACGGGCAATCCTTGTTCAGATATTCAGGTGACGGCTATACCCCGACCGAGAATGCTTCCTGCCGGACGTTCTAGAACTAAAACCTACAAGGCAAATTCTGACGGAATCGCGTCATTGCACAACCTTCCATCCGGCGCAGAATCCTGGATTACGATAAACGGATACTCACCTATGCCGGTATCTGGATTACTAGATGACGGGCAAATCACAATTGGCGACGTGTTAATCGAGTGGCCCGAGCACGGCTTGCCGTTTGAAATGGGGCAACCCGTCACAACTGCTAGCGCCAAATGAAGGCGCCGATGGCCCGTTCATTTCAAGATCTTGCGACTCTGTTATCCGGGCATAGGGCACTCTAAAGGCAATTTTCTAACTTTGCCGTCCATCAATATCGGGTCATTCCCCAAAAGTTGCCAACTGCGACCGTGTTGGTCCCACGAAGGACGCGCACTCGGTTGATGAATGGAAACTTGGAATTAATCGATTCGACAATCACTGGCTAGACTGCGTGGTGGGATGTGCGGTGGGGGGATCGGTGCAGGGGGTGGCGGTGCCAGGCGTACCTAAGGCGGAAGTAGGAAGGAAGAAGGTGAGGTATGTCTCGCTTGTCTGAATCGGTTTCTATAACTGCCAAACGATGGGAGCCATGTACTGACAGACCAGGGCCGCAATAAGTCCGATTACGGCCATTAGTATCGCCCGTCGCCAATTCTGCTTCCAGCTTGCGCTCGAGGCATATAGCCAGCAACTCCCGCAAATAATCATCAACACTGGCAAGGTCATCATCAGCGTCACTCTGGGAAGCTCCGTTACCAAAACGCTCCGCCCGACCGGATCCAAGGCATGCTTCCCTACAAGAAAAACAGCTGAGCCAAGAATCGCGATGCCAACACCGGCGGTAATCAATCCAAAAACGCCGAGAAAAATAGCCGGTATCAATCGCCATGGATTTTTCTTGGTTTCCAATAGCGCCGGACTTGTAGGGGGCGCATATGGGTTGTCGGTCATGCCAAGCTCCGAACTAGCTCAACTCGCATAACGATCTGTTGCCGATTTTCCATCTATACCCACTCATCCCTCGGATTCTACTTGCGGCCGCTTATGATTCCCACAGGTGACGCGTGTGCACCCGTGGGAGACTCGCATGAGTGGCGATGGGACCAGCCTGCCGGATCCGGACGAATCGGTCGCCGGGGCCTTGAAAAGCTTGGGCCCGAAGTCCGCGACCATCGGCGGCAATAGCTTTGCCACGCACTCCGTGGCCGATCTGATCGCCTGGCAGCGCCATCAGGTGCTCCTGCGGGCCGCCCGGAATCCACTGGGGGCCGTCCGTTCGGTGCGGCTGACCCCTTCGCCCTCGTGTCGCCGGATCGGCAGGTGACGATTGTTCGGTAAGCCCAAGTCCAGCCCGACCGCCGTCAAACGCCGCGTGGAATACGTGTCGCTGGCCGATCGCCTCAGCCGGGCCTGGGCCAGTTTCTGGGACGCCACGCGGCCGGACCGTTTCGGCGACGACCATTTCCGTTACGCCGACGGCGCATCGGCCGATGCCCATGCCACGCCGCAGGCCAGGGCCGAGATCCGTAACCGAGCCCGATTCGAAGCCGCCAACAACGGCTGGCTGAAGGGGATGGGCCGCACCTACCAGAACGATCTGGTGGGTACCGGACCGCGACTGCAGATTGTCGACACCGATCCGGAAGTTGCGCGGGAGCTGGAGAAGAAGTTCCACCAGTGGCTCAAGGACATCCGGTTCGCCCGCAAGCTGCGGGCCCTGAAACTGGCCAAACGCGTGGACGGCGAGGGGATCGGCATCTTCTACCCCATTCTCTCGGACGAGGCCCGCGAGCGGTTTCGCAACCCTGTGAAGATCGGATTCCGGCTCCTGGAGTGCGATCGGCTGGCGGACGCCCTGGGGAGCCTGGGGATCGAGGACCGATCGGGCTTCGTGGACGGGATCAAGTTCGACGAATACGGCCATCCGGTCCAGTATCGTTTTCTCAAACAGCATCCGGGCAGTCTGCAAGGCACCGCGCCGATCGAGCGGGATCCGTACCAGGTGGTCGACGCCAAGTGGGTCGTCCATTGCTTTGAGCTCGATCGGCCGGAACAGACGCGGGGTGTGAGCGAATACCAGGCAATTCTGACGCCGGCCTATCTGCTCCGTCAGTACGTCCATTCGGTCGTGCGGGCAGCGCGGAACGCTGCACGGCTCTTCGGCTTCATCAGCACCAACCTGCCGCCCATCGAAACGCAGCTGCCGGGCGGAGAGATCGAAGTCCCTCGCTGTGAACCTGGCGCGACGATGGCCCTCGAGGACGACCTCTTGAAGGTCCTGCCCGACGGCTACAGCGCGGACTTGGTGAAGGCGGAGCAGCCCACCAGCAGCCACAAGGACTTTGTCAGGCAGGGAGTCAACGAACTGGGGCGACCGGTCGGCATGCCGCTCAACAAGAGCTCGGGCAACAGCTCCGATTACAACTACGCTTCCGGACGACTCGATCACCAGGACTGGCAAAAGGGGATCAGCGTCGAACGGGCGGACGACGAGATCGAAATCTGCGACAAGGCCTTTGAAATCTGGCTCACTGAAGCCGTGCTGGTGGAAGACTACTTGTCGCCGGCGGCTCGCAATCTGATCGGTCCGGATGAGTATCCTCCGCTGCCCCAGCACAAATGGAATTGGGACGGAAACGACCATGTAGATCCACTCAAAGAAAGTTCCGCCCAGACGGAGCGATTGCGTAATGGCACGACTCACCTTGGTAAGGAATGGGCCAAAGCGGGATCAGACGCACAACAGGAACTCGAAAGCGCCGCCGAATTCCTCGGAGTGAGTCTAGAAGAGTACCAAGCCCTCTTGCGGAATTATCTCTACGGCCAGCCCTCCACGGTCAAGTCGACCAATTCAGATACGACCGAGGAAGATGACGTGGCGGACGACAAGGAGGCAGTTACCAGTGACGAACAGTGAATCAGATTCTCCGCAGTCGATCATCTTGACTTGTCGCGAATGTGGACAACCCGTGAGAGTATTTGACGCCGAACCAATCATGGCCGTCCTCTGCGACCGCTGTCGGGCGATGCAGCTTGATGGCAGCTACGCCACGCGGCCGGTGATGATGGCGGTGATTGACAAATCGGGCCATTTCACGATCCACTCGGCCGCTGACGAGTCGGAGGTCGAGGTCCAGTTCTTCGGGTTCATCGGCGGGTGGGAAGGGATTTCCGCCCGCAAGTTCATCTCCGATGTGAAGGCCGCCATCGGTCAGGCTACGAAGCTCACCCTGGTCGTGAACAGCGGCGGCGGGGACGTGTTCGAGGCCACCGCCATCTACTCGTTTCTGGCGAGCCTCAGTCAGCAGGTCCACGTCAAGGTCACCGGCGTAGCGGCCTCGGCGGCCACGCTGATCGCGATGGCGGCCGACAGCGTGTCGATGGCAGCCAACGCCTACTGGATGGTGCACGGCGTGCGAGGCGGAATCTTCGGCACCTCGCAGCAGATCCGCGACTATCTGAAACTGCTCGATGACGCCAATGAGAACGCCAAGCTGACCTACCAGGCCAAGACGGGCCTGTCGGATCTGGAGCTCGAGCAGCTCCTTTCCAAGGACTCCTGGCTCACCGCCGAGGAGGCTCGTGAGCTCGGGTTCATTGACGCCATCGATCCGATCACGAAGGTCAAGCCGCATGTGAAACCCAAGGCGGCCCTGAAATTCCAGTTTGACGCGGCCAAGTTTGACCGGGCCTTCGCTGAGGCGGAGGTCCAGCGCCTGGCCGCATGTTATCGAGACGATGAAGGCGAGCTGAATGCCGCCAGTTTGTCGTCTCCAGTTCCCGTACTCGCCGCGGCAGACTTGGTCGATCGACCGGATGAGCGCGGCCCATCCAAGGAGAAGGGCATGAGTCTGGCAGAGAATCTTCCCGCGGCACCGTCCGCTCAGCCGACGGTCGATCCGGAAGCGGCAGCCACGGCGGCGCGACTGCGCCGACAGAAGGCGATCATCGACAAGTGTGGGCCGACCTACGCGGATCTGGCGGCCGACGCCATCGAACACAGCTGGGACGACCAGCGTCTGGACGTTGAGCTGCGGGCTCGCAAGGCGGAAGAAGCCCTCCGTCAGGCCACTGCCGAAAACGACCCCGGCTTCGGCGGGGCGTTCAACATCCACGTGAAGCAGGGCAAGCCGGTGGACGACGCCGTCGTGCTCTCGGTGGCGCTGAGCCTCTCGGCGGGGGTGAGCGTGGACGACCTGCTCAATCCCTACGAGGGACTGAGCCGATCGCGGCAGCTGAAGCTGGGCATCAATCAGCCTTTGCAGCCGGCCAGCGAAAAACAGATCGAACTGGCCCAGAAGTATTTTCCGGGGCTGGGCCTGCAGGAGGTCATTCTCCACTGCAACCGGCTCCACAAGACGGACCTGAGCCAGACCTGGCGGGGGGATGAATCCATCCAGGCGTCGTTCATGCCCCCGCAGGCCGCGTTCAGCACGGTCACCGTGCCGGCCATCTTGAAGGACGCCGTGGATCGCGCGGTGATCGCCGGCTACAAGAAGGCCGAACCGAAGTGGGATCAGTTCTGTTCCACCGAACCGGTCCGCGACTTCAAGAAGCTCGAGCGGTTTCGGGTGTTCGGCACCGGACGCTGGGAAACGGTCGGAGCGGACGGTGAGCTGAAGCACGGCCAGATCGGGGCGGATCCGGTGTACTCGATCCAGATCGAGACGGAAGGGCAGATCATGATGATCAGCCGCCCGACGATCATCAACAACGACGTCGGTCAGATCATGGAGATCGGGGAGTCGATGGCCGTCTACGGACGACTGGGTCCGGAGTTCGCCGTGTTCGACATGATCAACAAGGCGTATGCGACGGCCACGAACACCTTGGCGTTCACCTACGAGGCCCTCGAGGCCCTGTGGAAGTCGTGGATCCTCAAGACGATGTACGACACCAAGGACGTGAAGAAGGACAAGGGCCGAGCCTTGCAGGCTGCGCTCGACATGGAGCCGGCGGTGGTCTTGGTGAACAAGACCCGCGAGCTGGACATGAAGAAGATCCTCTCGAGCACCCTGGCGGTGGCCGGCGGGGGGAACACGGCTCAGCTGATCCCCACAATGAACGCCCTGGAAGGGAGCTTGCGGGTAGTGGCCAGCAGCTACTTCTACCGCGGCGGCGCGACGCCCAACCGGGACGTGATCGCCATGATGCCCGGTCCGAGCATGGTGCCAGCCTTCAAGGTGGCGTTCCTCAACGGACGCCAGGTGCCGTGGATCCAGCAGGTCTCTCCGGAACCCGACAAGCTCGGCTACGGCATCCGGGGCTACCTCGACTTCGGCGTGGCACAAACGGAAGCCTTCCTGATCGCCACGCAAGACGACGTGGCGTAAGCCCAGACTCAATTCAACTCGCAAGCTCGCAGTAAGGACATTCAATCATGGCGTACGAACTGAACTATGTGGCCGACGGGACGGGCCTGAACTTTCTGAACGGACCCACGGACATCCCGGCCGGCCAGGTGCTCACGGTGGGCACGCTCAAGCTCGTGACGAAAGAAACCATCCTGGCCAATCGGCCGGGCTTTGCCCATTTCCTCAGCGGACCCAAGCCCATCTGGGAACTGTGGACCGACACGCCCCTGGCCGCGGACGTGACGTTCATCGACGCGGTCTCGCTGCCTGGCGGCGGGGCTCAGCTGGGTTACGCCGTGCCGTATCCCAACGACAACGTGCTCCTGGCCGATGCCGCGGTGGTGGCCAAGGCCGGTCATTCGGTGGTACGGTTCATTCCCAACATTGCCTGACGGTGGGAGCGGATGGTGACTGACTCCCTCGAGTGGGCGACCGACTGGTTCTCTCTTATGCGCGATGAGCATGCCAGTCAGCCGGTCACCTACATCTGGCCGGGCGCCGGGGAGATCGAGGTCCTGCACGCCACCATCATCACGCCACTTCAGTCGATCGACAGTCCGGGATTCGGCATTTCCAGTGAGGAGTCGGTGTGGATCCTCAGACCCGAGGAGCTGGTCCTGAACTCCGATGTTCGTTACCCCGAGCCGGGGGACCGGATCGTGGCCACCCTCCACGGTCAACAGGTGACGTTTGAAGTGGCCAATCCCACCAACAGCACGACCTGCTGGGAATGGCTCGACGCCCATCGGCGACTCGTGAAGGTGCACACCAAAGTGATTCACTGGCCCGAATACTTCGCATCGCAGCAGGTGGTTTGAACGTGAGCCTCGAGACTTCGCTATTCCGTGAACTGGGTGAGCTGCTGGCCGACCGGCTCCGCGAGCAGCTCCGCTCCGGCCGCTGTGGCTGCCGGGTCCAGGTACGGTACGTCGTCTATCCGGAGGTGAACCAGCTGCTGCTGGCGGCCAGTCGTCATCCGCTGGTGCTGGTGCGCCCGCTGGCGCTCGAGGCCAGTTCTGATGAGAGCGATCGCTGCGACGCTGCCTGGCTGATGAGCTTTCAGGTGCATTTTCTACGTGAGCTACCGAAATACTCGCCGTGCGAGGCTGACATGGGACTGTCCGGTACGGTGCTGCAGGAATATGGAGACATCGGCGCGCTGGACGAGTGCCTGGCGGCGATGGTCCAGCTGGCCGACATCCTGAGCGGCGAGGTGGATCTGGCCGGCGCGGTGCTGGAATCGATCGACCCCAGCGAGCTCTTTGACGAAAGCTGGCTGCGGCAAGGCCGAGTGTTTGTCGGCACGGTCGACGTGAAGTACCTGGTCACGCTCGCGCGGGGAGGAACGGACGCATGAAGTTCGAACTTCCCACTCAGGCCCTGTTCCTCGATCGGCCCGCCGTGAAAAAGCTGCTCGACGACGCCACGATCGGGCCCATGAACCGCATCGGCGGCTTCATTCGCCGCACTGCCCGGAACTCGATGCGCCGCAAACCGTTCGACAAACACTCGCCGCCCGGCAGTCCGCCCTACGCCCACGTGGGGCTGATCAAGGAGCGGATGGCCTATTCGTACGATCCCCGGCGCGGGTCGCTCGTGGTCGGTCCGATGGCGATTAACGGCGCCCCGTCGGACACCGGCGGATACACGGTACCGCAGCTGATGGAGTTCGGCGGGACGTTTCAGATCCGCGAACCCAAACAGATCTGGGTGGAAGCTCCGGCCACTGGCAAGCGAAAGCCCAATCGAAGACAGCCGCGAGACCGACAAAGAGTGCTGCTCACCGCGGGCACGAAACTCGAGTACGAACCGCGACCGTTCATGGGACCGGCCCTGGCCAAGGCCCGCCGCTCCGACAAACTGGCGGCCGCCTTCAAGTCACTCAAGCTTTAACGAGAAAGGCAATCCTTCCATGACGCACCTGGCAAGCATTCTCCGAGAACACGTGACGCAATTCCCCACCGAGTGTGTGCAGACGCTCATCCGCTGGTTCAGCGGCGATCGAAACGGTTTGACCCTTTTCAACGTGATCGAGTGCACGCTGATCCTGGGGGCCTACTTCGTGGGCCTGGTGGCCCGTGGCGATGGCGACGGGATCCGCACCTTCGGCGACGTAGCGGCAGATAGCGTTGTGCCGCTTTCGGATCAGGATCGGGCGCAGCTCGAGGAACTGGGACGCGTGCTCGGCGCGGCGCCGCAGAGCCACGTCAGCGGCAACATGGCCGTGTGGATCATCCGGCGGCTCTTGGCTCAGATTCTCGATCAGCTGCGCACCGACAATCCGGAGCTGGCGGAGATTTTGGACCAGATTCGCAAGTGGCTGGGGCTGTGAACGACTGATGGCAACCGCTCGCTCGATTCTCTGGCTCTGCTTCTTGACGCTCACCGGGCCACTCTGCGCCCACGCCCAGCAGCCGCAGGTCTTCGAACAACCTGGCGCTCAGGCGGTGCAGCTGGAGGTGATTCGTCCGATCGCCGACTCGATCGAGCCGGGGAAACTGGCGCGACTGAAGACGATCGGACCGACGAAGTGGACGGTCTACGAGCCGGCCGATCTGCAGGTGGTCGTGGAATCGGACCGGTCGCTGCTTTTCGCGGCGCCGATTCTGCCGTCGCGAGTGGTCGTCTTCGCCTCGGTGGAAGTGGACGGCCCCGATATCTTTCAGCCCTTCATCATCCACGTCCGCGGCGAGGTACCTCCGACGCCCGTTCCGCCAACGCCGACGCCACCCACTCCGACTCCGCCGACCCCCACGCCGCCGGTTCCACCAATACCGGACGACATTCCCAATCAACTGGGGCTCGGCAGGAACGCATACCAGCAGGCCCTGGCTGTGAACAGTCCCACTCGAGCCACTGAAGCCAAGCAGATCGCCACGACCTTCCGCATGGCGGCGGCTACTACCAACACCGGCACGGCCAAGATCGATGAGATCTGGAAGAACCTGGTGACGCAGATTCGCAGCGGCATGGGGGCCAATCGAGCCAGCTGGTCGACCTGGGAGACGAACGTCTTTACGGCCTTGCGGTCGTGGTATGAGGCGAAGCAACCGGTGGGCATGACTACCTGGAATTCGGCCTTCACGGAACTGGCCGCCGCGATGGAAAGGGTACCGTAGATGAGCGTGCTCTACACCCCCGTCGGCCGGCACCGTAACGATCCCGGCGAAGTGGGCGTCGTGCTCACCGATGAATCCCAACAGTGGATTCGTGAGCGGCTGCGCCCAATGCAGCGCCGCATGTCGGGGACGCTACCAGAGAAGATCGATCCAGGTCCGTGGATGACGGTGGAGGATCAAGGTAACGTTTCGAGCTGCCGCGGGCACTCTGGATCCTCGGTCTACGAGATGGCCTTCTACTGGGCGACCGGGCATCACGTGCAGTTTTCGCGGCAGCACATGTATGTCTCCGCGCAGCGGGAGTCGGGCATCCGTGGCGATCAGGGCGCCACGATCGCGGGCGGCTTCAAGGTGATGCTCGAAACCCGTGGCATGCTCCCCGAGAGCTACTGGCCCTACACCGGCAGCTATGTGAGTACGCCGCCGATGGGCTGGGAGAAGGCTGACCAGATCAGCGCCAACTACCATGCCGATCAGCTCGTGGAAATTCCCGACTTCAATGCCGCCATCGAGTTCCTCGGCCGGCGGATGGGTGCCATCGACGTGGGGTTCATGTGGTCGGGCCTGATGGACGAACAGGCGGCCAATACGGGAGTGATCGAACGGTGGGCACCGGGGAGCGGTGGTCACGCGATCTTCTTCCCGGGCTACGAACTGATCCAGTTTCGAGGGCGTGAGGTGCGGGCGATCAAGATGTTCAACAGCTGGTCGCGCCGCTGGGGGAAGAACGGAACCGTGCTGTGGCTGGAAGAGGCATTCAACGCAATGCTCAACCACCGCTGGACGGAAGTGGGTGGTGTGTCAGGGGTCCGGCTCGGCCCGCAGGCCGAACTGCCGGCTTGGAAACCGCAGTGGTAAGGGAGATCTGCAGATGATCAGTCGAATCGCAGTGGCAATGGCTTTGGTGTTGTTTTCGTGTGTGACGTTTCTGGCCGGCGTGGCGCCCGCGCAGCAGTTGGTGATCGCCGAGCCGCAGCAGGCTCAGTTCTCGCGCCAGGTAGTCCGGTACCCGCGCTGGTTCCGGCCGTCGGTGCGGATCCGGTCGTACAGCAACATTCCGCCGGCTCGACCCGTGTGGGTGTTACCGCCGGGGAGCATCCTGCGTCCGCGGGCCGGAAGTTACTGCACGGGACCCAACTGTCAGCAGTGACCTGTGAGCGGCCCGTGATTTCACACTGAGGAGGGGTGACGACGATGGCAGTCAAACGCAGTCCCACGGGGGCCGGAGCCCGGCTCTACGTGGCCGACGGTAGTACGACGGTGACCGATCTCCACGGTCTGGGCACCTTCGTCGACAAATACAATCCCACGCCGGCCGAGCTCGTGGCGCGGGATAACGAGATCGCCGAGTGGGCCAGCTGGGTGCTGACCTGCCCGGTCAACGTGGATCATACCGGCGGCACGGAAACGGCGGACGACAGCGACCGCTGCAATCCCGATGCCACGATCGTCACCAAGGTCACCAGCGAGATCACGTTCAACTTCCGCAAGAAGAAGGACAGCTCGAACGACCTGCCCAACTGGGTCCGGTTTCTGCGGGCGGCTTGGAAGTCGGGGGGCCTGGTGCATCTGATGATGCTCGACGCCCCCAAGACCCAGGACGGAGCGGACGGATTCTGGATGATTGCGCAGGTGACCGACTACTCGGAAAGCCAACAGCTGACCGAGGGGATTGAAATCAGCTGCACGGTGCGGCCTGGTTCCACGCCGACCGACGTGACGGGCGTGCCGTACCTGAACTGGGACGTGATGACGGTCAGCGTGCCGTGACATTGGGGGAAGGATGCAATCGTTCTCGGATCGTAGCGGCCAGCGATGGGACCTCGAGATTACGGCGGGCAGTGTGCGCAAGCGGATCCTGGCACGACTGGGTGTCGATCTGCTGGAGCCGGAACGCGATAGCGAAAAGCTGCTCGCTATGGTGAGCTCGACGGCTCAGCTGATGGATCTCATCTGGTGCCTGGTCGAGTCCCAGGCCACGGCCAAGGGGGTGCCCGACGAGGACGCCTTCTGGGATCGGTTCGACGCTGAGCAGTTGGCCGCCGGGATCCGCGCGGTGAAGGAGGAACTGGATTTTTTTATCCGGACCTCGCAGCCGCAATCCACCGTCCCGGTCAGACTGCGCAAGGCGGCGGTCGTGGAAGAGCTCGAGCGACAGCACGTCGTGGCGTTCCTGGAGTCGGACGAGGTGGAAGCGCTGGTGAGCGCAGAGCTCGGCCAGCAACTGGACCGAGCCGCCGAGGTGCTCAAGGAAAAACTTCGTTCGCCCGCGTCGTCTACGAGCTGGCCGGCTACGTCGGTGCCGACCTCGAGCGAGTGAACCTGCGGGAGCTGCTGTGGCTGGTGGCGGGCAAGCAGCGGGAGGACTGGGGACATACGTCGGCCCTACTGGCCAAACTGCACAACTGCCACGTCAGCCGTCGCTCCCACGTGCGTCGACCAGAAGATTTCAATCCGGTGTGGCAGCGGGAGCGTCAGCTGACCTGGAGTGGCGCTCGGCGGAGTGACGTGCGGAGACTCAAATCCCTGCTGATCGAAACGGATGACAGGCACGAGGCATGGCGACAGCGAAAGAGATTAAGGCCGGCGCCGCGTTCATAGAGCTGCTGCTCGACAAGTCGCCGTTCCTGCGCGGCCTGCGGGCGCTCGAATCCGACTTCAAGTCCATCGGCAAGAAGCTGGTCGGTGTGGGCTCGGCCATCGCGGGGACCGCCACGGCGGCACTGACCGGCTTTACGCTGGCGACCAAGGAATTCGCGGATTCTGCCAGCGTGATTCAGGACATCTCGGATCGGACCGGCGTGGCGGCCAGCAGCCTGGCAGCGCTGAAGTTCGCGGCCGATCAGACGGGGACGAGTCTCGAGTCGCTGGAGCGAGCCCTGGTGGGGCAGAACAAATTCCTGCTGCAGGTGTCGCAGGGGGGCAAGGAGGCCGGCGAAACCCTCGCGCAGCTGGGGATCAGTGCCGAGCAGTTGCTCAGGGCCAACCAGGAACAGCGGTTTCTGCTGCTCGCTGACGGGGTTTCCCGGGTGGCCGACGAGGGACTCCGCGCCGCGCTGGCCATGAAGGTCTTCGGTAAGTCCGGTTCCCAGCTGGGACCGCTGATCGCGGGTGGTGCCGCGGGCGTGAAACAATTGACTGACCAGGCGCGCCAGTTGGGCCTGGTGATGAGTGACGCCGACATCGCCGCTGGCGAACGGTTGGGAGACACCTTCGACCAGGTCTTCAAGTTGCTCGCCGCCATCCGTCAGCAGGTTGGCGTGGCGCTAGTGGGGACCTTTCAGATGGGGGCCGAGGCGATCATTCGGTTCCTGGCGGCCGTCAATGCCTTCGTGGCCAACAACCGTGAAATGGTCGTCGCCGCGTTCTGGACGGCGGTCCAGGTCGGAGCCTTGGGTGCGGCGGTCATCGCGGCTGGTACCGCGATCGCTGGACTCGGGATCACCATCTCGGGCATCTTCGCCGGCGTGTCGGCGCTGGCCAGTGCGGTGGCGTTTCTGGCGACGCCCATCGGAGCCGTCGTGGGGGCGGTGGTCGCCATGATCGCCGTCTTTACGGACTGGGGCCACCTCACCGATCAGCTCATGGCCTCGCTCGGTCGGGATTTGCCCCGGGTGATGGACGCCTTCAAGTCGTCGCTCGATGCCGGAGAAGTGGGCCTGGCCTTCGACATTCTGATCGAGACGGCCAAGGTGAAGTTCAAGGAAGTGGCGGTGGTGATCGTCACGGAACTGGTCAAGGGTGTGCGGGATGGCCTGGTGGCCTCGACCAAGCTGATCTCGCAGTTCATCGCCCCGGGCACCGCGCAGGCGATCGATGCCGCCGTGAAGTTCGGCGATCAGCTGATCGGCGAGAATCAGTATCGGGCGAATACCGACCTGCTCGACGCGCTGATCGGCCAGGCGAACGATCTGCGCGGAGCGCGCGAGCGAGCGGCCCAAGCGGCTGCGGCAGAACCCGAACCTCGCTGGCTGAAGCTGCAGCGACTGCGCGATCAACTGAACGCCGAAAGTCGGCGACGAATCGCCATCGACGAACAGCGAGCGGCCGAGATGCGGTTTCAGCGAGATCAGATGATGCAGCAGCGGCAGCAGGAGTCTGTGCAACGTTCATTGGCTCAGATTGCCGAGGCCCATCGCCAAGCCCTGGAAGCCCCGCTCGATCAGCAGCTGGCGATGATGGAGACAATCCAGCAGATGGCCCAGCAGCCCCTGGAGCTGGAGTTGCCGCCGGAGGATGAACTCGCTGCCAGGTTCGACGGCCTCTTCCAGGACGTGCTGGCCGAACCTGTGGCCGACACCTTGGGTCAGCGGCTGCAATCGGCCGTGGAGCTGGCGGCTGACGAAGTCCGCACGGCGGCCACGTTCAGCTCGACCGAGGCGGGTCGCACGGCCGGATTCCTGCTCACCCAGAAGAGAAACCCGAACGAGCGACTAGAGACGCTGACCACTCAGCAGAACGGTCTGATGCGGGATCAGCTCAATGCCTTGAAAAACTTGGAGGTGGCGGACTGATGGCGGCCTCCGTGTGTCCGCAGATCGAACTGGTGCAATCCTCGCGGGTGTCGAACTCCGGTTACAGTACGACGCGGCTCTACCGAGTGCACGGGGCTGCGACGCTGGACGAAGCCGAGGCGGCTGTGTTCGCCCAGACGCCGGCGTCGATTCCAGCCAATGGGACGCTGGTGCCCGAGCGATATCGGATCGGATTCGAGGTGAAGGGAGCCGGTCAGCAGTCGGGCAGCTGGGAGGCGTCGGTCGAGTACCAGGCGGTCTGTGCCCCATCCGACATCACGATGAGCTTTTCCACAGGAGGCGGCACGGCCCACATCACGCAGAGTCTGGCGACGGTAGCATCCGTGGCGGCCAGCGGCTCGGCGCCGAACTTTCACGGCGCGATCGGTGTCACGCACGACGACATCGAAGGGGCCGACATCGCCTCGCCGGATCCGAAGTATTCGCTCACCCGCTGCTACGCACCAGGGTTCATTGACGAGGACGTGTTCGCGGACCTCGTGAACTTGACTGGCAAGACGAATTCGCTGGGCTGGCGCGGACTGGGCGTGCGTGAATGGCTGTTTCTGGGTGCCGACGGACAATCGACGCTCTACGGCAACGACACGATCACGTTTCACTTCGCGGCGTCGAAGACCCTCTACAACGTGCCGGTGGCCGGGATGATCGTCCCTGTGAAACGCGGTCACGACCTGATGTGGACTCGCTACAGCCAGTCGGTCGACGGCGGCAGCAACTTTCAAGTGCTCCTGCCCACGGCCGTTTACGTCGAACGCGTCTTCCACGAGACGGACTTCAACGTGGAGTTCGCTCCGTACGGGATCTGATCATTAGCCGCAAACATGCCCAAAAAGCGTACCGGCAATAAGAGCCTGCTCCTCTCGACGCCCGTCTACAACGAGCTGGCGGACGCGGCCGAGTGGGTGAAGTTCCACCGAGGGGGGCCTCGATTCGACACGCGCCGGTCCGGGGAATCCCAGAGCTGGATCTGGCTGCGGAACGACACGGGCGCCAGTCTCGTCCCTGGGAACGTCGTCGGGATCGGCCCGCCCACGGTCACGGATAGTCAGAATCCAGTGTCGTTTCAGTACCAGGTCGCCCACCAGGCGGTGCTCCCCACGGTCGCGGTCCACGCCACCCGCCTGGCGGTTGTGCTCGAGGCTTGTCCACCGGGGGAGTGGTTCGCAGGGCTCGTGGCGGGCGTCGCGTCTGTCAATATATATGTGTCGGCTGCGCACCTGGCCGATTGGCAGGGCCGGGCCAGTGTGGACGGGACGGTCAGCCAACTGGTTAGCGACCCGGCCGGACCGGTCATAGTGCTCTGGTGCGGATCCGCGGCGGCGGGCCAGACAGCCCCGCAGATCTCGGGGCTGCAGAAGGCGCGGGTGCTCTTGCCGGCGACAGCTGCCGCTGCCACTCAACTCCCCCGGCTCGGCCGGCTCGAAGCGGATCTAGCGTATAACGGCACGGCGTCGGTGCGGCTACTCACAGGTGCCGTGGGCGCGGAGTCGCCCTCCAGTCCCGCCGTCTACGTCACCGCTCACAATCTGGTCTACCGCACGCTCTGGTCGGGGGCCAATGTGTCGATGGTTCCCCACGACGTGACGGGCGCCGATCCGGCGACCTATCGCATCATCTGGAGCGACGCGGCTTCGCGAGTCCGGGGCGTGTCGGATGCGGCGATTGGCAGCGGTACGTCGGGCTTGGTGAGTTCACTTGTGCCGATCGACGGACGCGTGGGTCCTGGCAGTTCCATCACCGCCCACAGCGTGCTGGCCAATTTCAATGTTCCTGGCGGCGTAGCCGTTTGGTGTGAGTGGACTGACGTCAACAGTCGCTGGGAAATCTATTCGGCGGATTGTCCGCCGCCTTCACCGTAGGAGCGGTCGAAAGTCGATGTTCTGCTGCTGTGGTAATCAGGGTGGTGGAGGCGGCTGCACGGAGTGTGCCTGCTGTGCTGGACAGGTTCCGAGTCAGTTCATGGTCACGTTGGTCAACACCTGCGAATTCGACCTGTGCATCGATGACCCGACCCCCGAGGTGAATCACTGTCAGGTGGCGGGGACCTACATCCTCCAACGGGACCCGTGCGAGGAGGAAGACAATGGGACCTTCAACTGCACCTGGCGGTATCGCTTCCCCACGCCGGTGAGTCTGTGTGCCCCGGAATCACTCGTGCTGTTCATTAATTGCGGGACTGACTACGTGCTGCTCTACGTCGTCGTGAACTGGCTGCCGCAACCGGGCGGATCCGGGCTGCCGGCTACACTGAGCTGGCGGCTCCAGTGGCCCAGCCCTCAGGACTACGTGCTCGACACGATTGACTGCATGCAGTTCAGCGGCACCTCCGTTCCAGTGAACACCGGCCCGGGCGGGATTCCGTTCTGGCAGACGAACGATGTCCCGTGCTTCCCGTTCACCGAGGAGCCGGCGGTAATCACGGCCCTTCCCTGAGGAGCCTATTCAAGCGATGGCCGATTGCTACTGGGTACCGGATCAGGACGGACTGCGGTGCAGTCGCTGCGGGGTGAAGGTGCCCGGCAGCGATACCGCAATTCGGCGGAATTGTTCCAGTACGTCAGTCGGCGACGTGGTGCAGCGTACGGCAGCCATGCTGGGCTTCAAGATGTGCGACGAGTGCGGCAAGCGGAAGGCGGTGCTCGATCGGCTGGACGGCAAAGTTCGCAGGCTGTGGCGGATCGGCTGAATCGCCCGCTGACACTTTCGAGAGCCATTGCGAGGGCCGCCCTTGATTTCGCAATCCGTTATGGCCCAATCCCTTGATATTTGATGCCCACCGTGAAAAAATTGGATTCCATGGGTAGGTTTCTGAAGGACGTGCATTTTTGGTGGTCCGAGCCGTTAGCCGTCAAACGGTTGCGATGTCGTATCAAGGCGGTTTCGTCCGAATCGAAGAAGTTCCGTGGTTTCCAGTTCTTGGTATGGCTCCTCGTGGTAGGCGCTTTCGGCCTGTTGAGCGTCGTCAACGGGCAGAACGCGCCCCGTCCTATGCCCTTGTGGGGGGCTCTGTTGATCGGATCCGGGTGTGGGTTCTTGATTGCGTATGTCGTGCCGTGGGTGTCGACTGTCACGTCGAGTAGCGTATTCGTCAACGAGGACGGCATCTATCGAAGTTCGGGACAAAACTATCACGGTTGGAAGTTTGACCGGATAAAGTCTTGTGCGCTGGCGAGGACAAATATCGACGGCCAGGCATACGACCTGTTGGTCATTACTGATCTGCATGACCAAACGCATGTGGTGGGCCTGGCTCGATCGATATCTGCTGAACAATTGAAAAATAAGCTTCGTGACCTCGGCGTTACGGTTACCGAGTCACCGGCAGTCGTTTCTTCCGGTCATAGCGACGCCTAAACTGACGATTTTCCATCTATACCGGCTCATCCACTGAAATCGCCCTCCCGCCGCCTATCATGACCCATGGGAGGTCATGCTCACGGAATGGCCGCGGTGTACCACCTGCCGACGATCGATCGCGGGACGGACTACCGGCTCCAGATTACCTGGTACCGGGAGTGTGACGGTCCCCCGCCGACCGTGGAATACTTCGACCTGACGGGATTTCAGGCGCTGCTGGTGCTCCGCAAACGGGAATCCGCACCGGCCGTGCTGACGCTCGATGAAACCGTCGGTATCACCTTGGGGCCTGCCGGCACGATCGTCATTGATCTCGATGAGGTCCAGTCGCTGATCCCCGCCGGCCGGTACCTGTATGACCTATACCTGACCAGCCCCGCTGGCATCACTCGCAAGCTGCTGCAGGGCCTGGTGAGCGTGGCGCCGAGGATGAGTTATCGCGATGTCGTGTAGGGAACTGATCGAAAGTTCGCACTGCGGCTGCGTGGAGATCCTCGAGATCCGCAGCGGGTTTCCAGGACCCCAGGGACCGGTCGGCCCCCAGGGCCCGCCAGGTCCACAGGGTCCAGCCGGTCCGCCGGGCGACGGCAGCATCTTCTGGGTGCAGGACCCGCCCTACGTGCTCACCGCCGGCGACATCACCAACGGCTACGTCACCTCGGTGCAGCCGCTGATCGATGCCGTGAACGCCGTGCTGCAGTTGGTCGGTGGCCCCTTGCTGATCTCCAACCTCGACTACAGCTGGGATGCGGGGAGTTCCCGCATCACCTTTGCCCCCCACGTGAAATCCCGCCTGTTGGCTGGGGATACCCTGTATGTCCGCCGGCTCCTGGCCACGTAACGCAAGCGATAAGGACGTCGACACATGAGTCTGCCAGTTTCCGCCAGGTTCTTGAATCTGCACGCCGACCATCTGAAGGTGGTGGGCACCGACCAGCTCGGAGTGACCGTCAACCCGGCCGGCGATCTTCAAGTAGGCACGGGCGTGGGCCTCGAGCTGAAGACCACGTTGGCCGGCACCTACACCTTCACGAATCCGCCCAGCATCAGCGCGGATCCATCGAGCGGCAACCATGCCGTTCGCAAGAGCTACGTCGACAACTTGATCTACGGCTTGGCCTGGAAGGACGCCGTGCGGGCCCACGCGTCGGCGAACATCACGCTCAGCGGCCTGCAGACGATCGACGGGGTAGTTCTGGTGGCCAATGACCGGGTGCTCGTCTCGGGCCAGACGACCGCCGCGCAGGACGGGATCTACCTGGCCGCATCCGGGGCCTGGACCCGCACGGCCGATTGCCCGGTGGGTGAAACCCTCGGCGGCATCACGGTCCACGTTCGTGAAGGAACGCTGCACGCCAACAAGACCTACACAGTCACCAATGAAGGCGTGGTGAATACGGACGGCTGGAGCGTCGCGCTGATCGCCGGCGGAGCGATACCGATCGCGGGGGATGGCCTGGAAGAGTCCGGCGGCACGTGGCTGGTGAACGCGGCCGACAACTCGATCGACGTGTCCGGCAGCGGCATTGCCGTGAAACTCAACGTGAGCGGATCGGGCCTCGAAAAGTCCTCGGGGCTACGGATCGACATCAACGGCACCACGGCCGAGACGGTAGCCGACAACGCCGATTCGATCCTGATCTACGACGCCACGGCGGCCGCTCTGCGGAAGATGACTCGCGGGAACTTCTTGTCGGGGATCGCCAGCGGGTCGACCAAGTTCGCCGAGTACTCGATCGTCGCGGGCGACGTGACCGCCAAGCAGGCCACGCTCACAGGTGTGGCGGGGAACGTGGGGTCGAACCATCTGGTGTTCTTGAACGGCCTTCAGCTCAACGCTTCGGACGCCACGCTGAACACCGGCACCGGGGTCCTCAGCTGGACCGGTCTCTCGTTGGACGGCCGGATTGCGGCGGGCGACAAGGTGCAAGTCTGGGGCCACAACTGATCGCGGCAAGGAAGTAGCGTAAATGTCGATTCCGCTTCCCCGGCGACTGCTGGCGTTCGACGAGGTCCGGTCCGTGGCCCACGGACTCTCCAGCACCGCTGTCGGCAAACCGATCGGCTGGAATGCCGCCGGCCAGCCCGTCGTGTGGCAAGATCATGCCACGCCCCAGGTCTGCGACCCTGTGGCGATCCTCCAGGGGGTACTCAACTCCAACACTTTGAAAATCTCCAGCACCGGCGACGTGATCGAGGTGCCTGACACGCTGCTGCCGGCGAACATGCCCATCGACGGCGGGTCGACCAACAGCCGCTGGCTCTACTGGGACCAGTCGCTCGACGTCTACAAACATGCCGCCCCGGGCGATTCGCAGCTGATCACCGAGTCGATCTACTGGATCGGTCCCTCGGCGACCTCCGGTTACTCGGTCTGCCTGACGGCTCATCCCAATCGGCCCAGCGCCGGCGTGGGCACCAGTCTCTTGAAACTGCGTCGCGTGGTCGGCAAGCGAATCGGCGCCGCGCTCACGCCCACGAGCGGCTCGCCCTACAGCCTGAATCCGGTCGGCTTCACGTGGGCACCCACCTCGCCCGCTCTGGCGGAGATGAACCTCAGCACCAATGGGTCGAACAACCGGTTGACCTACATCGGATCCGGCACCGGCTGGTACATGGTCACACTCTCCGTGGAAGGGACTTGCTCCAGCATTTCGCTGGGGAACCTGTTCTTCGAATTCAACCTGGCGCATCGCGACAGCGGCGGGCTGCTGCTGACTACGCCCGTGCCGATCACCTTCTACCTCGACGATACCCAGTTCTATCCCAAGATCTTCGCCAACCTGATGGCCGGCATTGGGATGTCGAGCGGCGATTATCTGGAGGGCTCGGCCCTGATCGTCCCGTCGGTCGGCGCGGACTTCGCCAATCTGGGCTACGTGATGAACCTGTCGGTGGAGCAAATGTATGGCTGAGCAGATGGCCACCCCCGCCAACGCCTTCGGACGGATCTCCGTGGCCGGCCAGCCGGACGTGGTCGCGGACAGTCCCGGCGCCACGGCCAACTTGGCGGAAGGTGCCAACGTGACGATCACCACGGATGCGGGGACTGGCACGATCACGATCGCAGCCGACGCCGGTGGATCCTTGCAGGTCACGGCCACCGCTCACGGCCTGACGGCAGCCGATGTGGGCAAACCGATCGTGCTCACCAGCAGCGGCCTGGCCGTGTGGGACGACGTGAACTTCGCGAACTTTCCCAGCGGCCTGCTGGCTCAGCGGATCGACGCGGACCAAGTCAAACTGGCGCTCACGGGGGCCACGATCGTGCTGGCCGACACGCTGCTCGAAGGAACGAACCTGGCTGTGAACGGTCGCTGGTTCTACTGGGACAAAAGCCAAAGCGCCGGCGCCGGCAAGTGGATGTACGAGCTGCCGGATGACAGCTATTTCGACGTCCCGCTGATCGAAGTCGTGTCGATCGGCGGCGGCAGCGTCACGGCCATCGTTCATGGAGCCTGATCGCCGATGACCGCTACCCCGCAGCCCAATCTCAGCAGCGAGCGCTACAACGTCCGGCGCCTCAAGGGTTTTAATCCTGGTGCCGCCGACATGGCGACGATGCTCGAGGATGCGGCGGCCAATGCGGCTGCCCGCAAGCAGATGCTCTGGCTGCCGGCGAGCATCGCCAGTTACCCGGTGAGCCGCACGGTGGTCTTTCCGTCGGGCCTGGACGTGTGGCTCGATGGAGAGAGCGTGATCACCTACACCGGCAGTGACGGCACGATTCCCGTCGTCCAGCACGGGGCCGAGGGCACGTTTCAGAGCCAGCGGACGGTGAGGCTCAATGCCACCCGATCCACTCCCACCGACTGGACGAACCCCACGGCCGTGGCGGTGCGTCTCTGTAACCTCAACGACAGCTGGCTGGATGTGGCCGGCGCAAACAGCACCGTCGGCGTGGAATGCTTCAGCCACCAGGTCGGTCACGGGTTTGCTTACAACTATGTGCAGCTGCGGAGGCTGGTCGATAACCGTTACGCCTTGCGGCTGTGGGCCAAGGGACGCTTGGGTTGGGTCAACGAAAATCAGTTCGCCGGCGGTCGGTTCGCCGTCACCTCCACGCGTCGCCAGGTCTTGGGCTACCCGACGGCCAGCGGTCCGGGGGCGATGTATCCCGTGGGTGTGTGGATGACCGGCGACTTCAACGGCATCAACTCCAATGTCTTCATCAAGCCCAGCTTCGAGATCGGACCACGGGACTACGCGGTGTCCGGGGAAGGGGGCTGGTACGACATGGCCTGCGTCCAGTTCGACGCTGTGCGCTGCGCCTACAACCGATTCCTGCAGGCCCGTCACGAGAACACGGGGAACAATGCCAAGAACAGCGTCTTCTTCCGGTTCAATGCCCCGGGGTGCACGCGGAACCGGGCCGAGCTGAGCTACTACGGCAACTGGCCTCAGTGGCAAAACGGCACTACCAAGGGGATGATCGAATACTGGACCGAGGAGCCGACCCAGGTCCTCGACAACATCGTCATCCCGGGCGGGGGCGATGAGGAGCTGCGCCCCGCGTGGACCAGCGAGGAGCTGGGCAAGGTCGCCAAACGCTGCAACGCTGCCGGCGCGATCTCGATCCCCAAGTGGCACTGGTTCGACGGATTCACTCGGCGTCGGCAATCGAGCCAAGCCCATGTCGTGCCCAGCCATGGCCGGTACCTGACCATCGGCAAGGCGGGCTTCGGCAACGAGGGGATCGGAGTGCTGCTGGATACGAGTCTGTGCAAGCATTTCGCGGTGAAGGTCAACCCGGCCGAAGGCACCACGACCAACGCCCGGTTGTTCTTGATGGGTTTTAATTCGGACCGCACGACCATCATGAACAAGCACGGCTGCCAGATCCCCTCCACGAACCTGACGATCAATCAGACCACCGGTGCGATCGAGGCGGTGGCAGTCACAGGTGCCTATGCGGGGAACGCCTACAGTGCGGCGCCGAGCTATCGGCTGTGGGGCGGCAACGGCAGCGGTGCCAATCTCACCGTGAACATGAGCGGCTCGGCCCCGAATATGTCGGTCGCCTCGATCACGGTCAATAGTGGTGGGCTGGATTACGCCTTCCAAGGCGCCACGTCGCTGACGCACCTGACGCTGAGCCAGCCATCGGAAGTCGACATCATGATGGCCAGCGGTCTGCCCACGTCCTGGGGCGGCAAGCAGACGCAGCCTTCGGCGGGTTGGCGCCACGCGGTCATCGGGCCCAACGTGAAATTCGTGGAGCTGCTGGTGTGGGTGGCCGGCGGACTCTCGGCGAACATTCATTCGGTGAGCATCCAGAGCCTGGACTACAATCCGATCCTCGTCTCCAGCTATTACGAGGACGTGCCGCAGGTCCCCTGGGTCCTCGAAAAACCTGACTCGAGCTGGCTCACCGACGGGGGCTGCTGGGCCCCGGGGAGTTTTGTGGTGAACGCCGCCACGGAGACGGCCCTGGGGGCTAATCGGCCCCTCGGGTATCTCTACGCCGGCAACAACAAATTCACGGCAGTGCCGCACTACTACGTCGGCACGTCGGCCCCGTCCGATACCGACATGATCTGGATCGACATTTCCGGCCTATGAGCCTGCTGCTAACCGAAAGCTTTGATCTCTACGCCGCGGCGACCGATGCCACTCTGCGTGGCTGGACCCTGGCCGCCGGTACGCCCACGATCGAGACGACTGTGGTCAAGGACGGCCGGGCCTGTCTGAGCGTGGATGGCAACGAACGTTTGAAGTTCACGTTCGGATCCGCCCAGTCGGTGGTGTATCTGGCCTGTTGGTTCCGGTTTAACTATGATCCGCTTACCGCCCAGATCATGCTGCGGGTCGGCAACGCCACGACCGACGCCAATCTACGGCTGCAACTGGGGACCGATCGCAAGCTTTCGATCCTCGATGCCGTGGGAGTCGTGCGGGGGACGTCCACCGTGGCCTACGCCAAGGACACCTGGCACTTCCTGGAGCTGCGGATCGTCCACGCGGATTCGATCGCGGCGAATGACGTGGTTCTCTGGATGAACGGCGTGGAGGCAATCAATCTGCCCGTCGGCGCGGACACCGCGTATGTCGGCACGACGATCACGGATTTTTCGTTCGTTGGCGGCGATACAGTCGGAAACAATTACTACTTCGACTCGGTCTGCGTGTGGAACACGGCCGGCTCCACCCCGTGGAATACCTATGTGGCCGAGTACCGCATGAGCTGTCTGCGGCCCAGTGGCAACGGTACTTTGAGCGGCTGTGTCGGCTCGGACGGGAACAGTGTGGACAACTACCTGCTGGTGGACGATCCCACGAGCGATGCCGACACGACCTACGTCCAGTCGGACGCCACGCTCGATGTCGATCTCTACGTCTGCGACGATGTGCCGGCTTCGGCTGGAAACGTCCTGGCGGTTCACAGCTTGGCCCTGTGGAAGAAGACTTCGGGGGCCAGCAAGGTCTCGCGGCAGTTGTGCCGGATCGGTGGGACGAACTATGAGTCAGGAGACGTCAGCCCGACGACTACCTATGCCTGGCACTCTCGGCTCATGGAAACCTCGCCCGCCAGTTCCGCGGCGTGGTCGGTCAGCGAAGTCAACGCAGCCGAGTTCGGCGTCAAGGATCAAAGCGGCGGCTCTTCTGTGCGAGTGACGCAGGTCGCCATGGAAGCGGTCTGGCAGGCCAGTCCGGCCGGGATGGTGAAGGCTTACGTCGGCGGGGCGTGGAAGAAGGCCCCGGTGAAGGCGTATGTCGGAGGTAGCTGGAAGACGGCGCCGGCGAAGGTGTACGTGGGCGGGGTGTGGAAGGGGACGGGGTAAGGCGGCCGTTATCTGACTGCCTTGCCGGCCGGGCTTTTGACATTTGGCCTAACCGCCGATTCTACCGAGCGGAGGAAAAATGTTGACGAACGAAACCTACCTCCTTAGAATCGGGAGCCAGGTCAGGCGGGAGTAACACAACTGTCGGGAGTGGCCGACGCATGGATACTGGCAGCGGCATTGCCAAAGACACTGGGCTGCTACGGGAGCCGGTCGTTGCCTATCTTTTTACCTCATTCTTAGTGGTAGTCGCCGTTGGGCTCGGCCCGGAATTACTGCCAGAGTCTGATCACATTTTCGCCCGTCAAACACCGTTCATCGAACGATTCGCGAACTGGGACGGCGAATGGTACTCTCGGATTGTGGATAACGGCTACGGTTATGAACCTGGCCGTAACTCGTCGATCGCGTTTTTCCCGCTCTATCCTTTCCTCGGTTGGGTTGTTCGCGAAGTTCTCGGCGTAACGACCACCTCTGCGCTTCTGATCGTCAGCAATTCTTGCCTGTTAGCATCGCTAATACTATTCGCTCGGTATCAGCAGATTGTTCACGGCGATACGCCAGCCACCGCACGCCAATCGGCGATTTGGATGCTCGCGATCTTTCCGCCGACATTTTTCTTTCGCATGGCCTATTCGGAGTCATTGTTCCTGCTATTGGCATTGGCAGCACTCCTTGCTATGCATTCAGGGAAGAGCCTGTTCCTCACGGCCGTTATCATTGGCGCGGCAACAGCTGCACGTACCACCGGAGTGGCGTTGATCGTGCCGTTTGCCATCCACATTTGGCGAACAGATCGCACTAAGTTCTCAATCCCTCGGTTGGCGTTCTTCATAGGCCTGTCTACGTGGGGATTGCTGGCCTACGTTGGTTACCTGCAGTTATGGTTCGGCGACGGCCTAGTTTTTCTGTGGACCCAAGGCGAATGGTGGATGCGGCCGAGAGTGTCCTTTCCACGGCAATTGATTGGAACTGTTTCGCTCGAGCCAATTTGGTCATTGTACCTTCCCGGCTCGGACGGATTCTGGCAGCACGAAGGAGCCAGTGGCCTAGGGGTGGCCAGTCTTCATTTCGCGAACCCCGTCTGGTTCGGGATCATTCTGATTTCCGTGTTTTTTGGCTGGCGACGCAAGTCGATCACGGACTTGGAGGTAGCATTTTCACTGACCCTTCTCGCACTTTCATATGTCCCCAAATCGTTCCCGATGTGCATGGCGAGCCAGGCCAGATATGCTGCAGTCGTATATCCTGCGTACATTGCTCTAGGCGATATGTTGGCAAGTTGGCCCTCAGCTGCCCGATTGGTGTTGTATTGTGCATTTGCGATTGGGTTGATGATCTACGCAGCCCAATTTGCGGCATGGTATATTGCCATTTGACATTCGAAGACCAGTAAAGTCGCACCCATTCTACGCTGGATGGCCATCATGAATCTTGAGCAGCGCATTCAATTTTCATTGTGTTTGCCGGTGTTCAATGAGATGGACGCAGTCGTAGCCTGTGTCTCAGACGCAATCGACGTTCTAGGGAGTAGGTTCGACCGATTTGAGATAGTCGTGGTGGATGATGGATCACGTGATCTCACGCCGCGTCGGCTTGTCGAGAACTTTGGCCACGATTGCCGTGTTGTTGTTGTCACACACTCGCAGAACCTCGGCTACGGAGGTGCGGTGACGACGGGGCTGCAGACCTCCAAAGGCGAAACTGTAATGTTGATGGATGGCGATGGCCAATTTCAAATTTGCGACCTGGATCCGTTCCTAGCTGCCTTGGAATCTGCGGATGTCGTGATCGGTTACCGTGCGTGTCGAGCGGACTCGCGGCATCGCAGATTTTTGGGCAAACTCTGGACTCGTTTGATGCAAGGATGCCTGGGCATCAATGCGCGTGACGTGGATTGTGGTTACAAGCTTTTCCGCCGGAAAGTCATCCAGAAACTGAAGCTACGATCGAAAGGAGCTTGCATCAGCCCGGAGATCCTCATCCAATGTCAGCTGAGTGGATTCAAGATCGCTGAACTTCCAATTGAGCACTACCCTAGGAGTACCGGACAAAGCACTGGAGCGTCACCACGCGTCGTGTTACGGGCCTTATTGGAATTGCCACGGCTGGCCGCATTTCGAATAGGCGTCAACTGGGTCTGATTTATGTTGAAAGGCCTAGCGACTTGGCCGGTTTGATGCCTGTGCCGATAAAATCGAAAAATCTTCTTGCATTATTGAGCCGCCCGGCATAGATTCAACAGGTGCTGGGAATGGGGAACGGTCCCGGCGGCTATCCCGATCGGTAATTCCGGCATTTGGGGCGCTGCCATGTTCAAGCATAGGTTCGCGAATCAGATTTCCCGAATCTTCCAGGGCGACTCGACTGTCGCTTCGCGAACGGTCTACTTTGTGTTGGGCCTCGTTCTCCTGAGCACGGCTGCGGCCAAGGCGATCTGGCTTGCGCCGGAAACTCGAGTCGGTATTTTTCGGGTGCCCGGCGTCCTTCAGTCTGTGATAGCCATTGAGATCGTGGCGGCAATTTGGTTCTTGCGATTTGCGAATCAGCGGCCAACAGCCGCCCGCTGGTCGGCGACTGTTCTGTTCGGCGCGTTTGCGATCTATTCGCTGAGGGCGTGGTGGTCCGGAACTGATTGCCAATGCTTCGGCGTCCGATCGTTATCGCCGAAATGGTCGCTGATGATCGACATGGCCGTCATTCTGCTCGTCTGGACCGTGTGCCGGTCGCCTGTCCGAGTTCCGGAATTGATGATCGAGAGCTCACCTATCGCCGCACAGTCGCCCTCAACTTCTTTGTTCCGTACTGCATTTCTCACGTTGATCGGCGGTTTGGCGGTTACCTTGGGGACGGTCCAGGTCGGTGGCGCCATGCGCAGCGCAGGGCTTGGGAGAGGCCGGTCTTACGCAGTCCTGGAACCTGATAAATGGCTAGGTCGCCCGTACCCTCTATGGTCGGAAACGGTGATTTCAGAGCAGGTTCGCGACGGAGTGTGGATGCTCGTCTATTACCGCAGGGACTGTACGCACTGTCAGCAAATCGTTCCTCAGCTTGTGGAAGCTGCGAAGTCTACACAGCTGAGGTTGGCATTGATCGAGCTGTCCGGCGATGGCCCAATGGAAATCTTCTCACCGAACGTGATGCACGGTCAAATGAGTACAGACAAGCAATGGCTCGTTACACCGCCAGTCGGCGTATTAATTGCTGATGGAATGGTGCAGCATGTTGTTCGAGGCGACGAGTTGGCAAAGTACTTCTAGTTCCCGATAAATTGGTCAGGGGCGATTAGCATAGGTGTCGGCAGCGGCAGGCTGAATCGATCGGAAGTTCGCAATTGCGTGTTATTCGACCTCGATCGCATGACGCCACGGGCGGTTGACCATGAGTTACTTTACTGAGGCAGCGGGAAGCTATGGGCGACGAGTTGCAAGGGGGCTTGAGTGCACTCGAGGAAATTGACTTGGTGACGGCTGTTGGTGGTGAATTCGGTTCCGGTTTGGTCGCAAAATGGATCACGTGTCGAAGGCAGCGAGATGGCGCCGCACGGTCTATTGTCCCGGTTGGCTCGCCAACGATTGCTGTAACAATTCCGTCTCGAAGATTAGTTGGGCCAGATAGTGTCGTCGGTTAGCATGCAAATGTCGATGTCCAGAGTCGGACAGAGGCGGCCCTTGCGGTGGATGAGTTTCTCGGAGGGGCTCTTCCAGCAGGCGATTTGCACCATCATAAACAACTACTGATCCAGACGTCGACAACGACGGTTCGACTAAGAGCCTATCCAAAAAACCTCAAGATCCCTCGTCCTGCCCCCTCGGAGCATCGGGGCGAGGGTATCCGGATAGGCTCTAAGTATCCCGAACCGATTACTGACCTGCGCCCTAGATTTGTTGAGCATCATGAAGCCATTCTTCCAGCGGCAATTGACGTGTGGCGGGTGGCATGACCTGACATGGACCCCAGTCAGCGTTGTTGCTGAAAAAATAAACCCATTTCTGTTCGCTAAATTACAGGGCGACGCCGCTGATGATGCTACGAATCAGTCGCGAGACAAGACCGCCGTTAAATGGTCACTTCCGCTCCCGGGCGATCTTGGGTGAGCGACTTCCAGCCATTTCGCGAGACGGTTCATTTGTCGACGTTGCACCTATCCTTGCCGTCACTGTAGGGACGCCCTCGGTGGCCGGGCCACGACCGGCCAGGTTTGTCGAACAAATTGATGTTGGGGTGGGATCGTCTTGTAACGGTTTCACACCTCCATGGACGGCTTCCGGAGAAGCACTGCCGCATGCGCATCATCAAGGCGGCGATGGCATTTTCTCGCAATCCAAGTACATACGGGACGCTGACGGCTTTCAGAACAACGGAGTCTGCCTGGTGGACGAATTATTCAGAATAGATTGGCAGGGCATCTCTGCCCGACTTCGAAAGAGACATGAACAAGGCAACACCGACACAGTTGCGGCCAAACAGTCACCCACTGCCGGCCGGTCTAGCCATCGGATTGCGATGCAAATCGGTCCCTTTAACATGCCAACGGTAACATTTCGTGAAACGGTTGTCGCTCCCCAGCCCGTTGTAACCGTCAAAGCCTGTAACTTAGCGGCTCACCAATTCTCGCAACAAGTTCGATGTCAGGACGATGGAGAACTGTATCGTTATCAGTGCGTCCCGGCACAACTGCAGCGTACTTGTCAGCTGCCTGAAGGACCCCACAAGCAGAATTCTCGCTGCCAAGGTCTTCTTATTGCGCGAACTTGGTCAGCCTGGCCGATGACGCTTGGCATGCCGCAATGCAGCCAATTCCTTTTCATTTCGAACCTGCGCCGGATTCGGAGATTAATAACGTTTCGACTCCTTGGCCGTCCAAAATGCGTTGTATCGTGATGAATCCATTGACTCAAGATCGCCGCTCTTTTGACAGGCCTGAGTATCAGCCGAAAGCGGACGCTTTTGCGCACGTTTCAGTATCACGTACGATGAAACTCCTGGCGAACAGTCGATCATTCAGTGGTCGCGATGACGGTAGTGTTTCCCGGGGATCACTGATTGGCCACAGTCAAATGGCGGATGGTGCTACCAGTTGGCGTCGACATTTGAAATCCGATGTTGATTTACTGAGTCTGACGTTGAAAACGGAAAACTCGCTTGACGGGCTCGGACTTCATGGCGACGTATGTCACTTGATGAAATCGCGGTGCCCTGGCGAAACAGCCCTGAAAACGGGGTGTTTCCTACACACGGACTGATTGAGAAGTACGCCGACCTTCAAGGAAACAAATCGCATGCACCTTCAAGTTTTTCCATTTTCAAAGTCAGACTCAATAGGTGCTTCGTGCTTATGCAATTTTGATGATCTACTTGTCCGCCAACGTCAGGAACAATGAATATGCAACTAGAAATCAGTCTAATAATTCCGACACTCAACGAGGCCGACAATATCAGCGAACTAATTGACCGAATTACCGTCGTGATGGAAACATTAGGAAATATCAACTTTGAAATCGTCGTCGTAGACGATGGCAGCACCGATGGCACACCCGATTTGGTGAAATCACATGCCCAACGCCGCTTTGTGAAGCTCATTGAACGAACCGGGCTACATGGACTATCGTCTGCAATAATTCATGGAGTGCAGGAAGCGTCGAGTGACATCGTGGTAGTGATGGACGCCGACTTATCGCACCCCCCAGAAGCAGTTCCTGCATTGTTGAGAGCGATTGCGTGCGAGAACGCATCACTGGCGATCGGCAGTCGATACGTGAAGGGGGGCCTGATTGTAGGTGATTGGCCGTATCGAAGACGGATATATTCACGAATAGCGACATGGTTGTCCTGTCCTTTAGTGGGCGTAAAGGACCCAATGTCAGGGTTCTTTGCAACGTCGCGACAAGACCTGCTTGTCGCTACCAGGGCTAAAACAGGATATGGCTTTAAGATTCTGCTGGATTTGATATGCCATAAGGATTGGCCTAGGATTGTCGAAATCCCTATAGATTTTCGCGATCGCAAAGCAGGCAATAGCAAACTGAGCTTCGCGGTAATTAGCGCCTTTGTGGCTCAGCTAATCTATCTGTATATTCGCTGGGCCCGTGTTGCGTGTATCCACAATTCAAAGTTGAATTCCGTCAGCAAGCCGTCAAGTGCTTGGCGCTGCCGACGTCCCATCGGCATAACTATCATGGAAACCTTAGTTGCATTGACGATCATAGCGCTATTAGTCGCTCTACTCTTTCCGGCTCTTGTCGCTGCACGCGAAGCAGCTCGCCGTGCAAGCTGTATCACAAAGCTCAGGAATATCGCAACAGCTGTTAATCTTTATCACACCGCACGCGGTACCTATCCACTTAGCTCGTACAACGTCAGGTCTGATTATGGTTCGGCATCTCGGTCTTGGAGCTGGACTGCCCGCACCCTACCCTTCCTTGGAGAACAACCACTTTACGATCAACTCGCCATCGGGGCAACAAGACTTGTCGATAAGAGGGAGCTTGTGGCACTGCCAATACCAGCTCTGCTCTGCCCTAGTGATGGTAGGACATCGAGCAGCAGTCGGTTCAACGCTGGAAACTTTGAGCACGAACGCACCGGAGTCACAAACTATAAGGCAGTGTGTGGTGCCAACTGGGGGGCTGATGAAACCCAACAGACTCACGACATTGGCACCAGCTGGCGCAACACCGGTACTAATGGATCATACGACGGTCAAATGCACGGTGACGGTGTCCTGTGGCGAAATGACATGCCGTATAAGATGCGCGAGTCGATGGTCTTGGATGGTCTAAGTAAGACATTCCTTATTGGAGAGGACGTACCAGAATTGAACCTATGGAATTCCTGGGCTTGCGTAAGCCATGTTTTCGGAACATGCGCGATTCCGCCAAATCTATTGCACGTTCACCCTGCTTGGTGGCCTGATAGCATGGGTTTCCGAAGTGAGCATCCAGGCGGTCTATTCTTTGCAATGGCGGACTCTGCCGTTGGGTGGCGAGACAGCACGATCGACCTAAAAGTTTACCGCGCCTTCGCGACTCGGTCCGGTAGAGATAGAGAGATGGAGGTCGTTGGCAGATAGCCGGCAACAATGTGCATGATGAATGATGTCATTCACAGTTACTGTTTTCACATGACATAGTTCGCCTTTGCTACCTATAAATTCATGATAGCCGGTAAACTATCGCAACAATTTCCCCGTCCAGATAGTTGCAATGGTACTTCACGTAACGAGGCGCTATTGAAGCATTGACTAAAGGCGTTCATCAGGATGGCGATGGAATAGTGGCGGCGCAGTTTCACGATATTGCAAGTGCAAATTAGCAAGAGTTGGCGTTATGCGTCTGGCTCAGCATTGCACGTAAACGCGGCGAGGAGCCCATAAATTGCCTGCATCAAGTACAAGTCTTGTTAAAGCATCCAAAACCAGTCGCAAGTGCCGCGGCAAGCTCCGGGGTGCTTTCAAAGGCATACACTTTCGGTACCCCTGCGTTTTCGGCGCCGTGAACTAGGGCAGATTCTTTAATGGCGAGTCAAAGAAACCTACTATGCATTGAACTCACCTCGCTGAGACGTAGTTTTATGCTTTGCTCCGTATTCATTTTTTCCCAGGTGGCAGTGTTTTCAGGAATTCTTATCGGAGCCAACGCCGCCAAGCTGCCCTGGATCGTCGCAGCTGCGAATCAAGACGGAGTGCATTATACTACTATCGCTCATCAAGGGTACACCTATGAAAAAGACCGGCCATCTAACGTTGCGTTCTTCCCGCTATATCCAATGCTCTGTTATGCCGTGGCTCGTCTATTTGATCTCAGTGAAATGGCTTCGGGGCTAATTGTTGCAAACACGCTATTCCCTTTCGCGGTATTGCTGATGTTCATCTACGCAGACCTCATTACCTATCACGAAAGTCAATTGCTATCGGATCCAGACGGCGAGCGTTGTGTCAGGTTTGCGGTAATGTTATTCATCCTGCTTCCGACTGGCATTTTCTTTCGCTTGGTATATTCTGAGTCGCTATTTGCGGTATTGTTTGCTGCTTATCTAGTATCGATTCGGCGTAATGGGTCGCCGTGGACTGTGGCAATCTTGTCTGCGTTTGCATCTGCTTGCCGCCCTGTCGGCGTAGCGCTCGCGATTGGCGCTTGCATGCATGCCTGGCGACAATTTGGTCTTAATCTGCTGAAGTTAGCAGGTGTCTTTGCGGTATCTATCTCTGGATTGCTTGCGTTTGCCATTTACCAATGGTATCAGTTTGGTGATCCGGCAGCTTTTTTTCGCACGCAGTCGCTTTGGCGGTTGCGCGAAAATCATGGAGTCTGGGACAAGGTAGTGTCCCTCTTAACGCTTGAGCCGTTATGGGCGACCTATCTGCCTTCGAGTGAATACTATTGGAAGAACGTGGATGTGACTTTTCCGCTTTTTAGCGCCCAATGGGCTAATCCAATTGTACTCGTCGTAACGACAGCGCTTATAGTTATCGGAACGGTAAGTCGCCGCCTGGGTTCTATTGAGTCAGTAGTCTGCATTTCCATGATAACAATCGCCTACTGGACTCGCGCTTATGAAATGGCGTGCAACAGCCAGGCGCGGTTCTGTTTGGTGGTACTGCCGGCGTATGCGGTGGCTGGATATCATTTGTCGCGGTTCAGACCTGCCTTGGTCTTTGTGGTTCTGTCGATCCTGTGGTTTCTTTTGTTCGTATTCTCAGTGAGATTTGCAGCCGGCAAGCCCATATTCTAGCGAGGTTTTTAAATGCGCGGAGCAAAGGTTCTTCTTATTCTGTGTGTTGCCGCATTTGTGCTCCTGTGTTTGTTTTCTCGAAAGACGGATCGAGGAGGCGTCGGAGAAAGGATCTCCCTGGGACCATATTTGAAAGGGGAAGTAACTGAAGTTGTGGCTCAGTTTAGGGTGTATAACAGAGAACAGCGAAAGATGACCGTTGATTCAATAACCGGTTCGTGCGCTTGCACCGATATCGTGATTGATTCAAAGGTTATACCGCCGTGGACGAGCGCGCTTTTAACGCTGCGTGCAAATCCCGACAGCTTTCTAGGACGCGAACGAACTGTTGCAGCACATTTGGTTGACGATAGGCAGAGGCTGGCCACCTACGAAATGACGTGTCAAGTCGTACCGAAGTTGGCAGTGGAACCAGATGTGAGCAATATGGGGGATGTTCGAAGGTCAGATCCAGTTGTCAAGAGGGATATCTATGTAATCGCATACTATCGCGAGGCTGCGACCGGAGAAGCGCCAGATGTCTCAGTCGCATCGGCGGACCGTCGCCTAGCTATTAAGACCGCTAGCAAGGCAAAGGTCAGCCGGGTGGGGGATTTAATGAGGGCGGTTGTACAATTGGAGGCCACTGCCTTCCCGGAGAAGGAAATGGTTTCGACGACAGAGAATGCCAGGTTTACAGTTACGGCACGAATCGGCGATCAGTTGGAGACTATTGAGTCTCGCGTCAGATGGCGGTATCTATGCGACCTTGAATTGCAGCCCAAGAGAGTTTTGTTGCGAGGCGCTCAGGCGGCAGCGCTGACGATTAGTGACGGCAGGAGTAGAGAGTTTGCTATTACACTGCAGCAAAATGATTCCCGACTAAAGGTGGTCGTGCCTCCGGCTGGTCAATGGTCGTCAAGGCACAATATAGAAATTCAGCGATCTGTAGCAACTGAGTCGTTAAGCAAGTTGGAGAGAAGTGATTTGATTGTGTCAGTTGAGTATCGGGACGGCGATACTTGTACCCTCGCCGTGCCAGTTGTCATGGACTAGAAAATTGAACGTTTAGAAAGGGAAGGTTATGAGAGTTGTTGTGTTCCCAATTGGATTAGTGTGTGCACTGTGTACATCGATCTGGGGGGCGGCTATATGCGGTGACGGGGCCGCGCCACAGAATAGGCAGAATAAGAGCTGTGACAACGCTAACTCAGGCATAGACTGTTGTCCAATTCCACTTTCTTGTATTCCGACACCAGCCGGATCTCCGGCTGGATGTAATTTTTATGGCGATGATCCTCCTGGGTCGGTCACGGTGTTCAGTTATGGAAACTGCCAGAATCAGTACAATGCGACTTGTTCGGAGTGTCAGAATTCCGTACTTTGTTGGCGGGCCGTCGGCTACAAGTTTAATATAGGTGGCGTGTGCAATACCCCTTGCGGTAAGACGCTCAATTGCTCTAAGCCCGGTGTGTGGTGCCAATAGATGATACGTTAGGGGAAAAGCCGTCCCGGCTGGTGTCGGGATCGGCAATGACGGGGCTTGTCCGGGCAATTTGCACCGTGAGGGGCAAATTGCCTGGATCTTCCCTCGGTGTCCTCTATTGTTTTTCATTTCCGCTGTTGGGCTCATTGCAGCGTAGGTAGCCCTTGGGAAGGATTAGGGATGAATTTTTATCGAGTGGCAGTCTTTGCGTTTTCGGCGTGGGCTATTCAATGTCAGGTGGCAATGGCTGCGGATGCAGACCCTAGCGTATATGCGGAAGCGCATCAGGAGAATATAGATAGACTGGAAAGACTTGCGTGCGATTATACTGTGTGCATTTCGCAGGTAAGCAGTCAATCTGAAATGGACCGAGTAATAGCGTCTGGTGAATGCAGCGGTATTAAACATGCGTGTACCTTACGGACCTGGGGCAAGGGTGATTTATTCACACAAGTAACTGAAGCCCCGACCGCAAGTTCGAAAACTGACGCTAAAGTAGCGGGAGGAGCAACGCTATCATTTGATGGCGAACCCGCGAGTGTGAATGTGTTTCGAGGCGCCGGCTTGAGATTGGCGACGGAAAGTAGTCTAGGAGTTTTGTCGGCAGATACTGTTGGTCACTCGGCTGAGCTGTTTTCTCCGTTGGCGATGGGAATGACTGGTACAAGTAAAGACTCCTGGCTTTATGAACGCATTCAGGCAGGCGTCGAGCAAGGGCGTTGCACGGCCAGGATTGGGCGTGCTGACGGATTGATTGAGATACGGTATACCGGGGATAGCAGTCAGTCGAGCGGGATTATCTGGTTATTGGATCCTGACAGGGGCTATTTGGCCAAAGAGGTTACCGCGTACGGCCAAGCGGCTAGCGGGTCGACTACTACGGTCCAGGCGAAAATGCTGGCTGCAAAACAGCTGGAGAATGGAGGTTGGTACCCCATCCATGTAATTAGATTAGATTCCCCCGATGTTCCTTGGGGCGACGGTCCAAAGCAGTTGGTGAACATCGTCGCAACGAATGCGACGACGGTGCTTGACCATACGATGTGTCGACTCATGCTCCCGAAGGGCCTTACTATTCAAGAAGGTGGCGGAAGAGGACGGTTGACGCTAATTAAGCCGTTCGAATTGACCGCCGATAACATTGGCACCTTAAAGGAGTCAGTTGTTCGTAGCACTCAAGGAACGACGCCGCGTTGGTATCGAGGGGTCGCAGCGCTGGTGCTGGCTACGCTAACTGCAATTGCCGTGGTAATTTGGAAAGTGCATAAAGGCAGACGGTAGAGAGAGCCTTGGCGGCGAACAGTAGAGTTATTGGTCAAGTCAAGAGTTTAATCGAGGTCGGAGCGACGGTTTTTCGTTTCGGATAAGCGGTATTGTGCATGAGGTTCTCGGCCGATTTGGGAGGTCGAGCCGTGATTGTTTCCCATTTTTTTCGATTCCAGATTCCGATCAGCGCGAAGGGTCAGTTGCCGATAGACCCAGACTCTCAAAAGGATGGACGAGTAAAGCAGCTCGCCGAGTAGCATGTCACGAATCGCTCGCGGCATTGGATCACGGCGGCTTCTGCGCGGCGGCCAGGCAGCCAGCGAACAGGTTGCGACCGATTGAGCGCTCGCAACAGCCGATAACCCGCACGGTATGAGACACCGAGACTGGCGAGAGTTTCGCCCAGAATCCGTCCGACTGGCGGCCGACAAACGGGAGTCTCAATCGCGCACCTCGCTCGCACTCAGAGACTGCGAGACGTCCACGATCGCCCTAAGTCCATGCCAAACCTGGCGTTAGGACGCGAAAAGGCCGGCGTCCGCGGACGCCGGCCTTTTGTATAACCCGGTGGTAGCCTGATTTCGCTACCGGAGATTTCAGTTGACGGGACGGGACTCGGATCAGCGACTGCGGGGTTATGGGCAATCTGGCCCGATTTTCGCCAGTTCCTCCCGTTCCGACCACCGAAAGGGACTCGAAATCGCTAAGTCCTTTCCCCAAAGCCATTTACAGTCTGAGAAAAAGAGAGTATTATTACGAAGAGGGTTGCTTTTGGGGAGCTTGATCAATTTGCGGAATTGGGCGGCCGAGTGGTTACAAAAGACTGCTCCCGTCGACTCTCTCCTGCGCAGTGCGTTATCCGCAGATTTGCCAGACACTTACGACTGTCCGGTTCACCGAGAACGATTCGCCATCGTTCGCAAGACGGTCGATTGGCACCTTGGTTCGTGGGCAGTCGTCCAGCGCGCGCTATCGGTTAATGGGACCCGGTCGGATTAAAATGCTGGCTGTTCTCGCACCCGGATGGCAACTCGTCTCAAACTGCACGGGAGGTTCACTCTATGCCGCAGCTTGACAGGATCACGTTCGATCCCAACGTGATGGGAGGCAAGCCGTGCATCCGCGGCATGCGAGTCACGGTGGGTACCATTGTCGGCTTGATCGCCAGCGGCACGAGCCGCGAGGAAATCCTGGCCGACTACCCGTATCTTGAGCCCGAGGACATCCCTGCCGCTTTGTCGTATGCTGCCTGGCGGGCTGAAGAAATCGACGTCCCGCTGGCTAGGCCATGAAGCTCCTGATCGATGTGAACCTGTCTCCCCGCTGGTGCGGTATTCTGCAAGCCGCAGGCTGGGACAGCGTTCACTGGTCGCAAGTGGGAGCCGTAACAGCGTCCGACCACGAACTGATGCAATGGGCTTTCGATGAGCGGCGCGTGGTGTTAACCCACGATCTGGACTACGGCGCGATGTTGGCTGCCACAAAGGCGACTGGGCCGAGCGTAGTGCAAGTTCGCACGCAAGATGTCCGACCAGCGTCGTTGGCTCCTACGCTGATTCCCGTTCTGCAGGAATTCGAGACCGAATTGCTCGCCGGTGCGTTGCTGGTTGTGGACGAGGCGAAATCACGCATTCGTCTGCTGCCGCTGGCTCAGAAATCTCGTTAGCGATGGAACCAAAAGGGCCGACGGTGGCTCTTGCTGTTAACCGCCGGGTCGTAGGTTCGAGTCCTGCTCGGGGAGCTCTTTTCCGTCGCGAACTTTCCCGCGACCCGCTAGTTAACCCCAAACGCCGAGAGCCGCCGCTCCCGGCGTTTCGCGTTTTACGCCTTATCGGGCAAGGACTTGCGACGACGCCTCGCCGCGAGAGAGTTCTCCGAAAATCGCACGAGAGCGCCACTCCGCGTCCTCCTCACCCAACAAGCCGCCCAAACTCTCGCGCTCTCGGTTTAACAGGGTCCTTTAGGTTAACAACCCGGTCCCTTTCGGACCCCGGAAGGAACCGGCATCTGCCGCGCAGCGGCTTCGTTGAACACCTTGGTCCAGTTTTGTTCAGGGAGGTTACCGAGTGCGCATTGGCCAAAGATCAGCTCAAGCTACTCCTTGAGACCCTTCGCAATCGTGCTGAAAAGCTCCATAGCCGTTTGAAGGTCATCAGCGATCTCCTGAGCCAGGATGTCTGGTGCGGGGAGATCGTCTGAATCTTCGAGGCTCTTGTCTTTGAGCCAGAAGATGTCGAGATTCACCTTGTCCCGCATCATCAGGTCGTGATATTCGAAGGATCGCCAACGACCTTCGGGATGCGACTCACTCCACGTTGACCTGCGGCGATGCCGATTGCTGGCGTTGAAGCACTTCACGAATTCGTCGAGGTCGGCCCGCTTCAGCGGATTCGTTTTGAGCGTGAAGTGATAGTTGGTCCGCAGGTCGTAGACCCACAGCTTCGTCGTCCACGGCTTCTCTTGAGCAGGCTTGGCATCCAAGAATAGCACATTGGCCTTCACACCCTGGGCGTAAAAGATGCCGGTCGGGAGGCGAAGCAGAGTGTGGACATCGCATTGCTTGAGCAGGTTGCGACGGACAGTTTCCCCGGCCCCACCCTCAAATAGCACGTTGTCAGGGACGACGATGGCACATCGCCCATTAATCTTCAGGAGCGTCTTGACGTGTTGGAGAAAGTTAAGCTGCTTGTTCTTCGTAGCTGTCCAGAAGTCCTGCCGCTCGTAAACGCTGTCTTCCTTCTCAAGATCACCAGCTTCGTTCACCACGGCAAAGGTACTTTTCTTGCCAAATGGCGGATTGGTAACCACGACGGTGAATTGCTCGCCAGGGTGCTTGGCGAGACTGTCGAAGCCGGAACGGATGGGACAGGGTTCAGCATCGATGCCGTGCAGATACAAGTTCATGATGCAGAGTCGGGCCGTGTTCGGGACTAGCTCCCAGCCCTGCACAAATCTCGTCCGAAGGTGCCGCTTCTGATCTTTGTCGAGATTCTTGCCATGGTTGTCGATAACGTACTGGTAGGCCCCTAGCAAGAATCCACCCGTTCCCGCTGCCGGATCACAAACCGTGTCGTCGGGAGTTGGCTGCACGCAATCGACGATTCCCTTGATGAGTTCACGGGGCGTGAAGTATTGACCGGCACCTTTAGGCGACTCCTCAGCACTTTTCTTTAATAGCCCCTCGTACACATCCCCCTTCACGTCCGCATCCATCGACGACCACTTCACCGGCTCGATGAGGTCAACAATCAGTCGTCGCAGGGTCGCTGGATTCTGGATGTCGGGGCGAGCTTTCTTGAAAATCTCACCCAACATTCCCTTCTGTTTGCCAAGCTCTTCGAGGCAGTGCCGGTAGTGGGCTTCGAGTTCGTCACCTTCCAGTTTCAGGAGGCTCTGCCAACCGTACTCTGCCGGAACCATGCCTTTGCGGTTGTAGGGCGGCTTCGACATCTCATCGGCCATCTTCAGGAAGAGCAGAAAAGTGATCTGCTCCGTGTAGGCCATGTAAGAGAGGCCGTCATCCCGCAAAACGTGGGCGAAGTTCCAGGCTTTGTCAACGATCTGCCGTGTGTCTGTTGCCATGTTATTTCCGATAAAGCGAATTGTGATCTCACTCATGCAGGTGTGGCGGGACCAAGATGTTCCAAAAGGCCACGCTCTCGCAAGACCGCCAGAATCGCCGCAGTAAACTCAGCAAATGGGTCCAGATACTCCATTATTTCTCCTAACACCTTGTCGTACTTTGCTTGATCAACGGCCGGAGCGGTAAGGGCATTTTCAAGTTCATCACATACCTGATTGAACTCGTCGATGAGGTCCTTTCGCCTTTTATTCCAAGTTGCCTCGTCAAGGTGAAAGTAGTCAATAGATTCCTTTGCACGCCGATGAAGCCACTCGTTCTGGTCTCTCTTGTAGCGAGGAATCGGTTTACCACTACTCAATTCAAAGCAAAGCAACCGGCAGTCCTCCGCTGACGTCGGATCAAGCAGCACAGGTTCCTCTCGCCCCTCATCTGCTTTCGACGAGGCACGGAGAGACTCGTCCCGAAGCGGAAAGTAGCCTCCCTTTCCCGCCTTCTTACCTGTGAGATAATCAGTAATACGGAGGTTAACTGTGGGGTGGGCGAAGCGAAAGTTTGTCCAGTCAAAGGCACGCCACCAATATCCCGGATGAGACGCACCTGAGAGCCGCTTTTTAGGTCGAAAGTGTTCGACGTGACCACCATCCCTCTGGATTATATCTTCGGAAAACCAGCACTTGGCTGCACCTAATGTCCAGAGTGACCCTTTCAAATACGACCATTCACCATCATGATCATCAAGGTACTTGCCCTTGTCCGTGACACTGGCATCTGCAATGCCATTGTTTAAAGCATCGATTGGTGTTAAGTCCGCAAGGCGTGACAAGTGGCTGGAGTTAATGTACCTCACTGCTTCGCTCCTTGTTCAAGTAGCCGTTTGGCAATGTCCTCGGCGATCTTTTTGCGTGCCTCCCAAATGGGCATCGAGGGAGCAGGCTCCTCGATCTCAGGATGCTCTTGCTGGGCCTTCGTCATGGCATGAACGTATTCGAGGTATAGCGGGTCTCGGACTGATTTTGTAAAGTCGAGCCGACCAAGCTCTTCGTTGAGAGCCGCTAGTTTTTGTCGATCCTCATCCGTCTTCGGCTCTTTGAATGCAAGCTCCCGTTTTTCGTCGATCTTTTTCAGTGTTTCGTGATCGAGTGCAGCACGGAGGCCGAAAAGCTCGCTGGTGAGAATGGCTGCAAACCCCATCCCCTTAGGATGCGATGTCGGGTGGTAGCTGATGATACGGTCATCCTTTTGCCGTTCGAGGATGACCACTTCCTGCTTTTCCAGGCCGGCGAACGTCAACGGGCTGTGTGTCGTTACCAGGATTTGGCTGTTCTTCGGTTCGACGCCGTACTTGCGGAGATTCGACAGGTAATCCAGGCACCAAGCCGGGTTCAGATGCGTATCGGGTTCATCAAGAAGGAACAGGCTCTCGTTTTGTGCCGTGAACCGCATCAGGCCGATGAGCGTGAGAAGCTGCTGCTCGCCTTCACTGAGTTCCTTAAACAATACCGGTACAGCAGCATCGGTGAGCTTCACGCGGATGCGTACATCGTCTCCTTCGGAACTGACCACATCACTGAAGATGGCACTCTCCAGCCGAGAGAAGAATTCCTTGGGCTGAAGTCCCTGGGCAACAGCCTGAAGTGCCTCCTGCGATTGCAGGTAAAGAAATCGCCGCTCCTTATTCTGTTCCTGGCCGAGTGAAATCTTGGTCTTTTCCTCGCCTGCCATTGGTGCCATGGCGTGCGCGAAGAGAGAGTCGAGCAACGGAGAAACCTTACCACCGGTCTTCCAGAAGCGATGGTCGCCTTCGTCCTCACTGGATCGCATCCTGCCTTTGTTCCAGTACGGCTCATGAAGGGCGAACAATACCGAATCCAGCCCGGCGATGCGAAATTCCTCACGCAGGAATGTCTTGGCGGTTTCGTCGTTCGCTGCAAAGAACGACAGCAGCGAGAATTGGCTATGGTGCGGCTTGGCAAGAAAGAGCGGCCGCAACGGGGCCTCTTCGCCTTTGATCTGTTGCTTGTAGTAAAGTTCCTCGTGCCGTGCGAAGACATCGTTGAATCGACCTGACACACCAGAGTAGTAGCCAAAGACGTACAGCGGCAGCAATCGCTCTGGGTTCGGCTCGTTGCCCGTCTCCGTCTTTAAGGGGCGGTTGCGACGGTAGAACTCCGCTTGTGAAATCGTTCCGTAGGTTCGTGCATCTTTCTCCGATTCTGCGTTGCCGCCGTCTTGGGCGATCTCATAGGTACGTGCGAAAGGCGATTTCGGAACGTCGGGCTGCTGTCTCGCCGACGTGATACGAACGAAATGGTCGTTGCAGTGATACTCAATCCTGTAACCGAACGCAGTGGGCGAGTCATGTGGTTCTTCTAGATCGAGGTCCCGAAATATCTGGCCAATCGCTTCGAGGAGATTCGACTTGCCGACTCCGTTGCGACCGACGATGACCTGTCGGGAACTCTTGAGGTCGAAATCGACCTCAAAGTTCTTCAGGTTTTTGAAATCGTCGAGGTAGAGCAAGTCGATTCGCATGACTACTCCCCCTTGGCCCGCAGCAGAATCTTCGCTCCCTTCGGCCACTTGTTGATCTTGGCGCCATTTGGCCGCTCTTCCTCAATCTGGGCGGCGATGCTTCGCAACTCGCTGTAGAATTCATCGACTTCGGAAATGGCATAGCCTGCTTCCCTCAGCAACGCTTCCGGCGTCAGTCCTTTCGGATGCTCCTTCAGAACATCGAGAAGCAGCCGACGATCCTCACTGGTCATGTTCTTGGCTCCCTTTCGCTTGCCACCCGTCTTCTGGCCCTTCTCGGCTTCAGCTTTGGCTGCTCGCTCTTGCCGAATTCGCTCTAGCAACACTGACGCAGGCTCATCGCTGGGGTCTTGACGCACGAGCTTTCCTTCAAAGGCCCGACGTAGAATGCTCTGCCGCAATTGATTGGCACGGGTTAAGTCTTGCTCGACTTGGGTGAGGGCCGCATCCACAATAGAGAGTTGGTGATCGACCTCGGCAATGATTTGCCGCTGTTCCTCAGCCGGTGGGAGTGGTACGGGGAATCGACGAAGAATCCCCAGGTTAATCGAGGCCAGATTCGTCGTCTGTTTGCCTGCCGTCGTGAACCAGTCTCGGCCAAACGTGTTTCCGTGATGAGAAATGAACTTGGGTTCGACGACTGAATCAATCAGCCTTGCACGGAAGATGTGGTTTTGGTGGATGCATTCAGGCAATTCCTCCTGCCAAACCCAACCTCGCCCCAACTTGTCTCGGTCGCCACCTTCCGTGAAGAGGATGTCGCCCCTTATCAAGGCAAGATCGGCAAGGACTTCGTGCGGGGCGTGGATTGTCTTTATCTCCTTCAGATCGAGATAGCCACGTTGCACATTAGCCACCCGAAGATAAGGGACTTCTTGAGTGCCCTCCCGTGCTCGCTTTTGGTCCTTGGTGATCCCACCCGTTAGATCAGCGATACTTTCCAGTGTGGACCAGCACCATCCTTCCGGCAGTTCGGGAAGGTCGCTCGTGTCGAGCAGTTCTGGTTCGACATACTTTTCTTGCCAATTCTTGGGCGGGGTTTTCTCGGCAGCTTCAAATTTGGCGAGTTGATCAACTTCCCAGCGGCGACGACGCTCGGCCAGAATCTTCTCCAGCAGTTGCGAGCCGGTCTCTGTGACCGCAGTCGTCTCACGCCATTCGGCGGTCAGTGAACCATCGACAGCCGCCTTCAAAACGCCCTCACGATAACGCTTGAGGTTCGCCTTCGCCTTGTTCAGTGCGGCGACGCCAGCATCGAGGTCAGAGAAAAGTTCATCGATCTTTTCGACAATGCGGCGTTGCTCATTGAAAGGGGCGATCAGCAGAATGGATGCATCGAATTTCTTCTTCGTGATATGAGCCAGTCCGGCCCCACCATGAGCCTGTTGAATGTAGCTTTCGAGGTTATGGTTAATTGCGAGCCGAAGGAAACGAGATTCGAGATGCTCAGGATCGAACAACACTTTGAAGATATGCTGATTCAGCCACGCATCTTGACCACGCCAAATGTGGGCGCCGAACGAAGTCCCTGGCGTGCCCGACCATGCGAAAAGCAAATCACCTGGTTTTACCAGGTATTTTGCCGGAAGTTTGTCAGGACATCGATTGAAAGGGGCATCTGGGTCATTAAGGTTCTGAATGCGAATAATCGGAAGGCCACTGTCCTTCCAGTCCGTTGGCTTGAAGGCGTAGCCATTCACGAGATCAACAAGTTCACTGACCTGTGCCGTTGCCCAACCCGGAGGCAATGTGTCATCTGCTGTGGAAGTTGACTCAGCGTTGCTGTCGTGATTTCTCTTCTTCATGCCGCCAACCTCGCATTCAGTTCATCGAGGATGGCTGGGAGTTTCTCACCGAATACCTCGTATGCCCGCCCCAACCCGCCGATCTGATTGAAAGGCACATCATCGAGGTCGTCCCGCTCGATGCTCAAGCTCGTGGCGATGTGGTCCTTGATGGCATCAAGCCATCGACGTTGCTCTGTCGTGAAAGTCGTTCCCGCCGCTGTCTGATCTGCGAGCCACTGCTGATAGCGTTCATCGACGGTCAGGCCGATGGGGGCTAATGTCGTAGCGGGATCAAGGGCGTGCCGGACCAGAGCGATGACATCGACAAGTTGTTTGCCGCCGTGTCCCTTCACCTTCTCCGGCTCGACCGCTTCAAACGCGTGCCAAAGCCGTTCCGGTTGAAGCAGATGTGGAGGCTGCTGGATCGCCTTCGCCAGTTCCTTGATCTGGCTGTATCGCAATCCGGCCCGGTACGGCTTCGAGTAAAGGACTTGCAGGGCCTCTATTTCGTCCTTGTGGTCGTCGATGAACTGGCGAAAGCTGGTAATCATCGTGTGAGCCTTTTCCAGGGCCGCGGCACCGAATTCGGCTCGTAGCAGGGTGTCCTTAGTTTGCTCATCGATCACCTGTTCGAGGTTCCGCTTCGTGGCAAGAATCGAGTCCCGCAGCTTGGGATCATGGAACGGCTTGAGGGCCGTCCGAATACGCTCCTGCTCGACCTGCTGTAGTTGCTTCTCATCCGGCTCCTGACCTTCCGGCACCTGAAAGGTCTTGGCCGCCTGGGCCGTTACTTCGTCTGGGTCGATGCTGCGGAGCAAGTCGGAGCAAAGGGCCGCAAGGTTCTTGCCACCAGATGCCCTCGTGATGTCAGCTTCCTGGCCGGGATCGACCTGCTGCTCCAACCGTGCGAGTCGAGCCGCCAGAGTAGACACGAGATCGGCATCGGCAGCACCCGCCGCTACCAATTCCATGATCTTGTCCAGCGGCACCGAAGGCTTGCGATCCAACGGCTTGGTGGAAGACCGTTCTTCCTCGCAAACGCCAACCGCATCGACGATGACGAAGTGTGTTTTGTGTTTTGCGTCGGGGGTCACACTTTGCAGCGTGTCAGTGTCGATGACCCGACAGCCTCGCCCCTTCATCTGCTCGAAGTACGACAAGGAGCGAATATTCCGCATGAAGAGCAGGCATTCCAGCGGCTTCACATCGGTGCCCGTGGCGATCATGTCCACCGTCACGGCGATGCGGGGGTTGTACATCGTGCGGAACTCAGCCAGCAGTTCGTCAGGTTTCTTGCCCGTGCTTTTCGATGTGATCTTCTGGCAGAAATCGTTCCCTTTCCCGAATTCCTCTCGGATGATGCGAACGATGTCTTCGGCGTGCAGGTCCGTCTTGGCGAAAACCAGTGTTTTTGGAACCTCGGTTCGGCCTGGGAAGATGATGGGCAGCTTGTCACGGAACGTCTGGATCACGAGACGAATCTGCTGATCCGCCACAACGTCTCGGTCGAGTTGGTTCGCCGTGTAAGTCAGGTCGTCATCGAGTTCCCGGTACTTCTTCTTTTTCGAGCGGCGATCCCGATGTGGAATGAAGATGCCCGGTTCCTTGACGATCTTGGCACCATCTTTCGTGATCTTAGTCTCGATCCGGTAAACGTCGTAGCCCACATTGACGCCATCGATGACGGCCTTCTCGTGGGTGTATTCCTGCACGAGGTTGCCATTGAAGAACCCGATGGTCTGAGCTGTGGGAGTGGCCGTCAGGCCGATGATGAAGGCGTCGAAGTAGTCGAGAACTTGACGCCAAATGTTGTAGATCGAGCGATGGCACTCATCGACGACGATGGTATCGAAGGTCTCGATGGGCAGCTTGGGGTTGTAGACGACCGGCAGCGGCTCCTTGATGAGTGAGCTTTCGGTCTCGAAGAGTGACGATTCTTCGTTCTCTTCAAGGAAGTCATCTTCGCCCTTCAGGATTGAATAGAGCCGTTGAATGGTGGTGATGCAGACCTTCGAGGCGGGATCAACGAGATTCTTCCTGAGATGCTGGACGTTGTACTCTTCCGTGAACTTGTAGCCGTTGTAAGGGCTGACGAACTGCTGGAACTCGTTGAGCGTCTGCTTGCCCAGATTGTTGCGGTCAACGAGGAAGAGGATTCGCCGGGCTTTGCCAAACCGGATTAACCGGTAGCAGAAGTTGACGGCAGTGAAGGTCTTGCCGCTCCCGGTCGCCATCTGGATGAGCGAACGAGGCCGATTCTCTTTGAGGGATGCTTCAAGATTTGCGATGGCCTCGACTTGAACTCTCCACAGCCGATCCGTGTTGAGTTCGGGGAGATTCCGCAGGTTGAACCGAAGCTGGTGGTCGAGTCCTACAAGGCGAATCAGTTCTTCGGGTCGATAGAACGTAAAGACCTGTCGGCTGCGGGCGTCGGGTTCCAGGTAGTTGGTGAACCGAGTCTCTTCACCTGTGGATTCGTAGGCAAACGGCAATGGCAGTTGATAGTGCGGAAGGTTCGTAGGAAGCCCATCGAGATACTTGCCGGACTGTGTCTCCACGCCGGTGAGTGAGTGGCCTTCAGGCTTTGCTTCAACAACCCCAATGGCATGGGCGTCAGCATAGAGCAGGTAATCGGCCTCGCCCGTTGAAAGAGGGAATTCACGGATGGCGACTCCGCGCCCCGCTGAGATGTTCATCTGGCGGATATCCTGAACCAGCCAGCCGCAAGCATCTAACTGCCGATCGATCTGCCTGCGTGCTTTTTCTTCAGGGGTCATCGGGATTCTCAGTTAAGACTCGTCAAGCACTCAGAGTTGTCTGCATGTCAATCGTCCGGGGTGATTCCCTCGAAATTAGATAGTTTCGCCGGCACCGAGGATGTGATCCGCGATCTTGGCTCCAGTCCGATTCGGCGATGCGAGCAGCAAATAGTAAAGGTGACCGCCACGCGTGTTCCGAATTAGCGCAGCCTTGGTGACATGACCAAACGCCGCTTGGAGTCGGCTCTGGTACCACTTCACTAAGCGTTTGCCGGATTGCTCAATCTTTTCTTCCTCGTCACCGAAGAGAGTACGAGTCGTCCGGTAAACGACATCGTACCACTCCGGCGAACCAAAGTACTCGTCGAGTGTGGCACGTCGCTGGTCCGTAATCTTTCCAGAATCGCGTGGCAGCAGTCTCTGAATCGCCATGCCGACAGGGAAATTCAGGAACACCTCAATTGCATTGGTTTGTCCGAGCAATTCCAAAGTGCGCCAAGGGACTTGCATGCCAAACGGATCGAGGAATACCAACGCCCGATTGCGGCGCCAATTGACATTTGGATCGGCCACGACATTCTTCTGCAGGTAATCGTTGCAGTCCTGTTGTCGAATGTAGATAGCCCGGCACTTACCGTACTCTTCCTTCAACGACTCGAGCCGGGCGACACGGGTCGGCGAGCGGTCAATAAAGACATACCTGGTGAAGGGATGCAGAATATTCAGTGCGACACGGGGAGAACCGGCGAGGAATTGTTGCTGTTCGTCTTGGGCCTGGCCGAAGCTGGCGACATCAACTAGCGGACTCGTTTTCGTGTCGGGCTGGCCCTGTTCTTTCGTTCGCAACTCGTGTTCGCCCGGACCGGCGAAAGCGTCGATATAGCAAAACCCCTCACACCATTTCTGCTCCTTCATGATCGTAGTATAGGCACTCAGATACTTTCCCAAGCGATCAAGTTTGTCAACAGCCCAAGGGCCAACCACGCTTTCTGCCATATCAGGCCGCATCCTATGCCGTTTGTCGATTGGGTGGATTTGGAGTTGACGGCCAGAGGTCAGCAATCGACGCAGCGAGTTGCTTCCTCATTGTCCCATCTGGCACCGCGTTCCGTTTTATCCTTGGGAACTCATCGTACGTGCGTCCCTCGAGGTCCCGTCCGTTCTGACTCTTGCGGACGCCTCCCCACTGTTTGAAGAAGAAAGGCACATTCGTCTTCCGGCATTGTCGTCGGATGTTCAACACCCACTCTTTGTCCATGGCGCGCGCGCCGGGGCCGCTTTCACCGCCGACGATCACCCAATTGATTCCGGTGAAGTCGACCTCGCCAAGATCTTCGATTAGGGGCTCCACCGACAGAAACGCCATCGCAGGTTCGGCCTCGCGAAGATGCAGAATGCGACGCACGCCATGCCGTCGGTTCTCGACGCTAACGCCCCACCAAATGTGTGGTAATTCGGCCGCAAATCGAAGCTTGGTCTTGAGTAGGTCGCGCATCCGCTCGGATCGCTTCGTGAGTACCTGGTAAATGTGCCAATCCGCCGTCACCATCGTCCTCGCGATAAGCTCGATGTATTCGTCGGGCACGTCCTTGTGGAACAGGTCGCTCATCGAATTCACGAACACCATCCGCTGCTTTGACCACGTAATGGGCTCAGTTAGTTTTTCTGGCACCAACCGCAGATCGAAGCCTTGTTCGTAGGGATGGCCTGGTACACCTCGGAATCGTTCTGCGAAGGTCTCAGCGTAGCAGTGGGTACAGCCGGGACTGATTTTGGTGCATCCACGTACGGGGTTCCACGTTGCGTCCGTCCACTCAATCTTGGAGTTTACACTCATCGTGGCCCCCTCGCCAGTTTTTCTGAATATAGTGTACGGTTGTATAAAAAGACAAGCATCTTACGCCGGATTCATCTGAATTGGTAACGACTTACGTCAAATCTTGCCAGATCAGTTTGGTCCTTCAATCGCATGATCTACCGAAAAACCTCGAGCGAGCTCGACGTTGCTTGCTCCAATTTGGGAGACGGACGAGGGGGCGCAAGTGCTTCTCAGTGGTTGCGCCGCACTGTCGCCCCGCCGCTGGCAAGAAGAGGATGCTCTCCTGAATCTCCGGTGCCAAGTTCAGCAAGTTCAAAATCTGCGTCAACCTCGCCCTGCTTACATGCCCCAGCCTCGCCAACTCGGCCTGATCCTTGACTACGCCTTCCCGCAGCAGTTGGTCGAATCGGATGGCCAGCGCCATCAGCCGAGCCACGCGAGGTACGCGACCGGCACCCGTCTCGCCTCCCTCCGACTTCTCCCGCCCCTTCAGCCGCCCTCGCCCCTGTCTCAGCCGCACCTTTCTCTCAACCGTGATCATGCCTCATCTCCTTTTCTATCGCTCGCTTCTATCGCCAGCAACCGGATCCCTGATGCCCGGAATGTGACCGCCACAGTGCCCGCCACATCGTCATACATGACCCGCTCGACCAGGAGCTCGACCAGACGCCTCCGCTCGGCGGCGGCCAGGCAATCCCACACCGCGTCGAAGTCCGACAAGGCGGCCGCGACGTCCGATTCGTCGACCCCCAGGCCCTCGCTCTCGGCCAGCTCCGACTCAATTTGGGATGCCCGCCGTTCCGCCCCGGCGACCCGGTTCTGAGCGTCGATCAGTTCCACCGAATCTGGGGCACTTGCCAGCCGACCCAACTCGGAATGCTCGGCACGCAACTGGGCCCGAAGGCGTTTCAGCTCTCCCGTCAGCCGCTCGGCCTGCTCGTCCGAATGGCGGCTGGCCTGCGCCAGAACTTCGCCGATCAGCGTCGCATCTCGGCCGACGCAGCGAATCTGGTCGACCACACAACGCTCGATATCGCCCGCCGGCAGGGACGGCGACGGGCAGGTGTGCCAGCCTTGTTTCTGGGCCCGGCGGCAGACGTAGTACCGGTATTGCCGAGAGCCCCTGGACGTGTAGGTATGATTCATCCCGCACTCACAGGATCTACACCTGAGAATGCCTCGCAGCAAGGCCCGGTGCGGGTTTCCCAGCGAGCGCCCGCCGCTGCGATAGTTGCGACGCAACAGAGCCTGCACCTTCTGAAACACGTCTGCGTCCACGATCGCAGCATGCTCGCCGGCGTGAGTCTCCTGTTTGTAGCGGACCTGTCCGACGTAGGCCACGTTGGTGAGCAGTTTGTAGAGGGTGGTCTTGTCGAACGGCCGGCCGCCGCGCTGATTGCCACGTCGGGTGGTCCACCCCTTGGTCCGCCAGTTCCGGGCGTTGAGCTCCTTGACCACTTCCAGCAGCGATTGCCGTTCCAGGTACATCGCAAAGATCTGCCGGACCCGGTCGGCCTCTGACTCGTCCACTACCAGCTTGGTCTGCACCACGGTGTACCCCAGGACCGGCATGCCGCCCGACCACTTGCCCTTGCGTCTGGCCGCGGCGATCTTGTCCCGCGTCCGCTCAGCGATCATCTCCCGTTCAAACTGGGCGAACGACAGCAGCACATTCAGCACCAGCCGGCCCATCGAGGACGCCGTGTTGAACGCCTGGGTCACGCTCACAAACGACACCTTGTGCCGCTCGAAGGTTTCCATGATCCGAGCGAAGTCGAGCAGACTCCGGCTGAGCCGGTCGACCTTGTAAACCACCACGCAGTCGACGTGACCCGCCTCAATGTCGGCCAGGAGCCGTCGCAGGGCAGGGCGGTCCATGTTCGCTCCCGTAAAGCCGCCATCGTCGTACCGCTGGGCCAGGCATTCCCAGCCCTCGTGCAGCTGGCTCTTCACATACGCCTCCCCCGCGTCCCGCTGAGCGTCGAGAGAATTGAATTCTTGCTCCAGCCCCTCCTCAGTCGACTTGCGGGTGTAGATCGCGCAGCGGAACGCCCGAGCGACGGATGCTTTCTCTCGCTTGCGACTCATTTTTCACCTCCGCTTTTCCGCAGACCGAAGAAGTGATACCCGTTCCAGTGCCGACCAGTGACCGCCTCCGCCACGGCGGTGAGCGATTTGTAACGTTCTCCCTCGTACTCAAAGCCGTTGACAAGTACGGTCACTCTGACCGTCCGCCCCTTATAATCTCGCTTGAGCACCGTCCCCGGCAGGATCTGCGTCCCCACTGGCAGACGGGTGGGGACTGTAGCCGTCCGCCCGGCGGCGTCAGCTACCGGTATCTTCCTTTCCCGCGGCGGGGTGAGACGCAGATCCGCGTCGTTCGCCAGTTCCATGGCCCGCCGCAGGGCGCGCTCCGACAGCCCTCCCTCGGCATTGGCCTGCATACGCCAGGCGATCCGTTTGATCAGCCACTGCTTGTGGCGACTGTTGGTCGGCTCGCCGAACACCTCGGCGAATTTCTCGCGCAGCTGATTGACCGTCGACCGCTCCATTGCGGCGACCTCTTTGTCGATGTTGAGCATCTTACTCTCCCGTTGGTGAACTCTCGAAAGCCGTTAACCCGAGTTCACACTGAGCGGTCTTTGGCGAGATTCCTCAAGGCCCCCGCTCTCGGAATTGCTCAGCCGCGTATCGATGTTGTCCATCCGACCCATCGACCGGTTGATGCTCCGCAATCGCAAGATGCCGGCGGCCAGGATCGCGGCAATTTCGCTGCGCCGCTGTAGGGGCGTGAGTTCGTCCGCGTCCTGTAGTTTGGGCATCGAGTACTCCAAGCGACGGGTAGTGTCAGCAGATTTCTCTACCCGTTAACAACCCGGTCGAACCGAGAATTGACGAACTTTGTGCCAGCCAGGCGCCGCAACCTGCTGTGCGACAGGGCCTTAAAACGATTATTGGCAACGTATCTTGTGCAGTCGTCGAAGTCCGCTATCATCTTCCGTCAGCTTGTACTGACAGGCATCAGCGCTAATTGAGAGTGAGGCGTGATGGCGGCCAAACCAAAATTGCGGGGACGACCGCAAGTTGCAGAGCTCACCGCTGCGCAGCGTCAGACGCTCCAGGAACTGCAGCACTTCATTGCCAGTCGAAAATTTCCCCCAACGATGACGGAACTTGGTGACCGCCTCGGGATCGCGGCCGCCAGCGCCCATCAACTGGTAAAGCAGCTGGAACGCAAGGGCTACGTGAGCCGGGAAGCCCGCAAGGCCCGCAGCTTGTCAGTGGTGCGCGCTCCGGAGGACCGCCCAGCCAAGCTGGTCGCCATTCCCCTGGTAGGGTCGGTCGCGGCCGGCCCGGCGCTGTTCGCGGAACAGAACCATATCGGCGACGTCCTGGTCGATCAGGCCATTGCCAGTCGCGGACGATGTTTCGCGCTGCGTGTCAAGGGCGTGAGCATGACCGGAGCGGGAATAGAGCACGGAGACATCGTGATCGTCCGCCAACAGCCGGTCGCCGAAAGTGGCGAAATTGTAGTCGCGCTGCTGGAAGACGAAGCGACCGTTAAGAGGCTCTGGATGAAGGATGACCAAATCGAGCTGCGCGCCGAGAACCGGCGGTTCAAGCCGATCCCGGTCGAGTCCGTGAGGGACTTTAGAATCGTTGGGAAGGTGGTGGCAGTTCGAAGTAATTGAGAGGAGTGAAATAAGATATGACAAGACCGTTTTCCCTGCCGACCGTCCTGCGGATGGTCCCCAACGACCTGTTGAAACAATTCCTCGAAGACCTGGGGCACGAGGAATTCGATCCCAAGTGGAACGAACTGAAAAAGCGGGCCGACGTCGTCCAGCCGTTCTTGGCGTACATGGATGAGTTGCCCAGGCCGAAGTACGACGAATTGGAGAGCGGCCTGCACAACGTGTCGGACCTCGCATCCGACGGCGGCTTCAACGCGTTACTGGAAGCCGGCGACGCCTGCGGCATCCCCAACCTCGGCACGCTCGTGCCGGACGATTTGTGCGTCTGGGGCCGCACGATGTGGGCTTGGCTGAACCATCGTGAAATCTTCGACAAGGCGCAGATCCTCTACCAGATCGAGCAAATGTCTTGGTGGCGTAAGCGTAACGATCTGCCGCAAAACGCTCCCGACATTTCCAAGAGGGCGAACCGTATGACCGGATCATCGACTACGAGCTCGGCCCGCTGCCGGAAGCCGTGTCAGCGGATTTTGAAATCGACGACGACGATTCCATCCCGTTTTGACCCAGCGCGTCGCCTTCCCGGACTGCATCACCCAACAGGACCACTCTCATGAACGACATGCTCGGCGCGGTGCTGGAGTACCGCCGTCATGGATTGTGCCCGCTGCCGGCCATTCTGGCCGAGAAACGGCCGGCGCTCACCGGCTGGAAGCAGTATCAGCGCGTCCTGCCCACCGAACAGCAGGTCCGCACCTGGTTCGTGGAGCCTCAGCCGGTGTGCCTGTTGACCGGCGAGGTCTCCGGACACCTGGAGATGATCGATTTCGATCAAGGCGGCGAACTGTTCGCGCCATGGGCGGAGCTGGTCGCCGGCGAGGCGCCCGGTCTGCTGGACCGGCTGGTGATCGAACGGTCCCAGTCGGGCGGTCGCCATGTGGTCTACCGCTCGGCGGTACCGGTGCCTGGTAACCGCAAGCTGGCGCAGCGGACCTACATCGTGCCGGGTCCGGAACCGGTCGAGCTGGCCGGCAAACGCTATGTGCCGCGCCAGGTCAACAGCCAGTTCGAGGTCACGGTGGTGCTGATCGAAACTCGCGGCGAAGGGGGCCTGTTTCTGTGCGCCCCCACGCCGCGATACGAGATCGAGCAGGGCCAACTCGCGAACCTGCCGATTCTCTCCGAGTCGGACCGGGCCGTGCTGATCGAGGCGGCCTGTGCGTTGAATGAAACCGTGCCGCCCGCCACGCGCATTCCGGCGCGCTACCAGGGTACCGGCCGGCCAGGTGACGATTACGCGGAGCGGGGGAATGTCCGCGAGGTCCTCGAGCGGCACGGCTGGCAGCGCGCGCGGAGCGGCGAGAACGAATACTGGCGTCGTCCCGGCAAGGAGCATGGCCGGAAGGTGCGGGACGAGGCCGACAACCGCACCAATCTCTATCTGCTGGCCCTGGCCTATTCGTCGGTCGGCAAGGATTGGCCACGCAAGCTGAACACCCACATCCTGCATCGGATTGGGCACGTTCGGGCGCTGGGTGAGAAATTCGCCTCGGGCGAGGGGATCCAGGACGCGCTGTTCGTCACGCCGGCCATGCTGTTCCAGACTGACGAGATCGATGGTCTGCTGCTCGCGATCAACAAATCGCGCGACGCTCGCTACGAGACCATGATGGGCACGCTGCTCACTATGTATTCGGCGGCCAACAGTATCTTTCCCATGCGGCGGAAGGCCGGCAAGGAGTGCCCCGGAGTCATTGACCAGCCGTGTTTGGTGCTTTATGGCACGGCGATCCCGACCCATTACTACGAGGCCCTGTCCGAGCGGATGCTGACCAACGGGCTGTTCGCCCGGATGTTGATCGTGGAGAGCGGGCCGCGCAGCACCGGTCAGGATCCCCGGATCATCGATCCGCCGGCCAGAGTGATGGACACCGCCCAGTGGTGGGCGTCGTTCAACCCCGGCACGGGGAACCTCGAGGACTGGCACCCACGGCCGCGCACTGTCGTGGCCGACTCTCAGGCCCAGTCGATCTTGGCCGAATCCCGCCGGATGTGCGAGCGGGAATACACCGCGGCAGAGGCCAGCGGCGATCCGGTGGGAACGACCGTGTGGGGACGCGTGCCCGAGCAGGTCCGCAAACTGGCGCTGCTCTACGCCGTGAGTGCTAGCCATGAGCAACCCCGGATCGATGCAGACGCTGCGCAGTGGGCGACCCAGTTCATGCTGCATCAGACCCGGCGGATGCTGTTCATGGCCCATGGACACGTGGCCGAGAACCCGTTTCACGCTGAGTGTCTGAAACTGCTCCGCAAGCTGCGGGAAGCTCCGGGTCAGCAACTGCCGCACAGCATGCTGCTCAAACGGATGAAGCTCGACGCCAAGACGTTTCAAGAGCTGGTGACGACCCTGGAACAGCAAGGTGACCTGGTCACCGTGACCCATTCCACAGCCGGCCGACCGCATCGCCGCTACCAGCTGACAGGCTGCGATGAGGAGCAGTCCGAAGTGAACAAATCAGCCTGAGTGAAACAAGTTGATGGGCAAAACCCCATCAGAGTGGTGAAGGAGAGTGAAGGCAGGGGAACGAAGGGTGAACGAAGAAAATGCAGAAATATAGCATAAATAATAATACTCTCTCTCTTTCTTCTCCTATTCACCTGTACCCCCGCCCGCGCGTATACGCCTGCGCGTATGCGCACGCGTATAAGGGGGTGGGGAAAGAGGAAGGTGGCCGTCAGTCTACTGCCCACACTCTGGGGCCCGTTTTCATTGATTGAAATCGTGACACGTTTTTCCGTACCATTCCCATGCCGCAAGGAGTAACTATCGATGTCGACTGCCAATGAACCGTCCAAGGATCGCTGGGAACGGATCGTGGTGCCGACGGCCAAGGGCCTGGAGGCGTTCTTCTGGAAACTGGTCTGGTTCTTGTTGCTGGTGTTCTGCTTGTTCGGATGGAACCTGGTAGCTCTGTTCCGCCCCACAGACAGCACCCAGGGCGACGGGGCAGCCCGCCCAAGCAACACGGCCGTCCAGGAGAGTGGTCCAGTCGAACCGGAACCCAGGTAATCGCCGCTTGATCGGATCGCGGCAATTTCGATTTGCACCCGAGGAAAACGACCATTGACGACTCTCAGCAATTGCGAGCCTTTCAGACCCTCTGGCGGTCTGACGACATTGCACTGGCGCTGGTCAGCGTTGAACCAACCCTGGAGTGTCGGTACCTGGACGTCAACGCTGGCTTCGCATCGCTGCTGGGCTACGCGAGTGCGGAACTGGTCGGCAATCACTCCACGTCGATTCTGGCTCAAGGCGACCAGCTCATATGGCTCGGCGAGATTCGCCGGCTGGTCGAGGGTCGCCTTGAGCACCTTTATCAGGTGCAGCGGTTTATTCAGCGTGGCGGCAAGCAGTACGTCACGTGCCAATGTTGGTGCTGGCTGTTGCCGGATCGGGACGGTCACGGCGCTGCCGTGCTCTGCCACATCAGGCGATTGCCGGACCATGAGTCCGACGAGTTGCGTCAGGAGCATCAACGAGTGATCAGAGACATCGAGGCATTACAGGCGGAGTTCATCGTGATGAAGCGGCGAGTGGAGGAACTGACAGCCGGCCAGCATCCCGAATTGATCGACATCAACATCGGTGACACGGTGGGTGGCGACGCGACGAAGAACGATGTGAGCGTGCTGAAATGGCTGGTGATCGGCCTAATCGCTCTGGCGATGGCCGGCGTGTGGTACGAGTACTATCGGCACGGTGGGCAGGAAGCACCGCCGAAACCTCCCGTCATCACGGAGTGATCATGCCACGTCAGCGAGCGTCAGTCGGCGCTGGTCTGCGGTGCCCGGTGTGCCTGTCAACCAACCATCACGTGATGAAGACGCATCAGCGTGACGGGCGCGTGGTGCGCTCTCGGCGCTGCCGCAAATGCCACAGCAAGTTTGTGACGGTGGAGCAGTCCTTAACCCCGATTCGCGTTTTAAGGCCCCTGGGAGGCCACTAGACGCGCGTTCACTATAAAATGGACAAATGTATAGTATTCGAGTCAGGACGCGACAGTGGGCTAGCTAGGGCCTTTTATGGGTCCTACCACCCAGAATAACCAAAACCCCCCCCACGGGGAGCACGCCCAGTCCGGTACAGACTTTCCTTCCTTTGTCCGGGTCACTGCAGGGCCGTAATTCCGCAGAAATAAGGGAGTTCTGATGAAGATCGAGATGTGGGACATCGACCGGGTCCAGCCCTATGAACGGAACCCGCGGCACAACGAGGACGCCATCGGACCGGTGGCTAGGTCCATTGAGGCCTATGGCTGGAGGCAACCAATTGTAGTGGACGGAGACGGCATCATCGTGGTCGGACACACTCGTCTGCTGGCCGCTCGGAAGCTGGGTCTCTCCAAGGTCCCCGTGCACGTCGCCACCGACCTGACTCCCGATCAGGTCAAGGCCTACCGCTTGGCCGACAATCGTCTCAACGAAATCGCCAGCTGGAACTTTGACCTGTTGCCGATCGAACTGGCCGATCTGCAGTCCGCTGAGTACGACCTGACACTGCTGGGGTTCGACCAGGAAGAGCTCGCCAAGCTGCTGGGCGGCGACATCAAGGAAGGGCTGACGGATCCGGACGACATTCCCGAGCCGCCGGACGAACCGGTGACTCAGCCGGGCGACCTGTGGATCCTCGGCAATCATCGACTGCTGTGCGGGGATTCGGGGAGCGTTGCTGATCTTGACCGCTTACTCGACGGCCAGCCGATCCATCTCGTGAACACCGATCCGCCGTACAACGTGAAGGTCGAGCCCCGGTCGAAGAACGCCATTGCCGCCGGGCTCAGCTCGTTCTCCAACGATGCGGCCGCCAAGAAGCTGAAGAACGATCAGGGGATGGCGGCTTTCACGGCGGCCATGCAGCGGAAGAAAGGCAAGTCGGGTGGCACCGCAACCGCTGAGCCGCCGGCCAAACGGAAGATGCGGGCCAAGGATCGACCGCTGGCGAACGACTTTGTCAGCGATGAAGCATTCAACGACATGCTGCACGCCTGGTTCGGCAACATCGCCCGCGTGCTCGTCCCTGGCGGCTCATTCTACATCTGGGGCGGGTACGCGAACCTCGGAAATTATCCGCCAGTGCTGAAGGCATGTCACCTCGTGTTCAGTCAAAGCGTGGTGTGGAACAAGGCGTGGCCGGTCTTGACTCGCAAGGATTTTATGGGGGCGTATGAAATCGCATTCTACGGTTGGCGTGAAGGAGCTGGCCACAAGTTTTACGGGCCGAACAACGTCACGGACCTGTGGGAAATCAAGAAGGTCAGCCCGCAGCAAATGCAGCATTTAACTCAGAAACCGGTGGAGCTGGCGGTTCGCGCTATCCAGTATTCATCGCTGCCCGAACAGAACGTGCTGGATTTGTTCGGCGGCAGCGGATCAACGCTGATCGCCTGTGAACAGACGGGACGGCGGGCGTACTTGATGGAGCTGGATCCATTGTACGCAGACTTGATCGTCGACAGGTTCCAGCGATTCACCGGCGTTCCGGGTGTGCTGGAGCGAACGGGCGATTCACCGATTCCGATGCAGTCGCTGGAACCGGACATGCGGTGAACCATAGCCTTCTGTGGTAGAATCCGGCGCTCCTTAGTCGATGGCAAACTTGAAAGGACACACGTGTGGACTTCTTCGAGCTGACGGCAAAGTACCACGAAGCTACCTTTGACAAAGAATCGGATCTGGATTCCCTTCCTGAGGAATGGCAACGCGAATTGGCCGCACTCTGGCGGATGGGAGCCGACATCTCCAATGGGAGTTACCTGCAGTTCATTTCAAATTGGAGTCGACCGTCATACGAGTATGGAAGTCAGGCCCTACGAAAAATTGGGGCCGACGCTGCCGCTGACCTAGTGGATGAGTGTCAGGCTCTGATCGATAAGCAGCTCGGTAAGCGGAGCACCAGTTGGTGGCGAAACCTCTTGCCGTTCAAGAGGACGATTCATTTGGACGGCCAGGTCGAGGAAGGATCACCGTCCGAGCTGCCTACGAGGGTGGTTAATCGCGTCCTCAAGTTGTCGTACGACTTCATGGACAAAATGGACGAGATCGGCGAACTGGGGATGGCCTACTACGGCAAGCATGCCGATTCAAAATGATCTACCTCGCCAGCCCGTACTCTCACGACTCTCCCGCCGTCTGCCAGCGGCGTTACGATGATGCCTGTCAGGCGGTGGTGCAACTGCTGCATGCTGGACACCCCGTCTTCTCGCCCATCGTACACAGTCATCCGCTGGTGAGCTACGGTCTGCCGACCGACTGGGCGTTCTGGCAGCGGGTCGACCAGGAGTACCTTCGCCGCTGTGATCGAGTGATCGTGCTGATGCTCGACGGCTGGGAAGAGAGCCGAGGCGTGGCGGCGGAGATCGACATCGCCCGCGAGCTGGGCCTGCCGATTGATTACGTGTCGCCCGAGATGATTTCGAACTGGTCGGGGGGCGTGACCAGCATCAGCTTCCGGCCGTCGTCCCAGGAGACATCGATTTGACACCAGGCGTCGCGTCCGGAGCCGTGCTGCCAGACCTGATTGACGGTGCCCGTCTGACCAGGGGCGATCGGATCCGGGTCTTCGAGCATGGCGATCAGTCGAATGCGGTCACCGAAACGTGGAGTCGTCATCGTAGGCGTTCTCATCATTCATTCTCCGCTGCGAGCATGCGTTGATGCCATTGCCACAGGCTGATTTCGCCGGAAGTCGCCGGCCGGATGGTCCGCAAACGGACCAGGTCCTCCGGCGCCAGTTGCCGCAGGGCGTCCACGGCGAGCTGCTGGGCTTCGTGTTCGTCGCTGGCTTCCACCAGCACATAGCGGGCCAGGGTGGCCACGTAGTAGGTCGTCATGTCGAGTGCTCCGAAAGTTTGGGGTCGGTGGGGCGTCACGCTGGCCCACGGTGCGAACGGTCCGTGAACTTGGCCAGCGGGCCCCGTCACCAGCGCACGCCCGCACGTGGGCGACGTGGGGCGTGTGGTGGGGAACCGGCGAGTTTCGGTACGTCAGGCGGTAGCCGTCGTCGTCACCGCGGTGAACTTGCCCCTGTCGGCCTTGCGGAACCGGGACGCCTCGCCCTTACTGGCGATCTCCCGGCAGATGGCCGAGTGCAGGGTGCCATGGGGCGTCTTCCCCCCGGGGCTAGTCCAATACCCCTTGGTCGCCATCGCCTCGATCATCTGCTTGGTGGTCAGCGGTTCGCCGGATTCGTTCAGGACCTTGGCGGCGGCGTCCAGGGCGCTCAGCTTTTTGGGCTGTCCCTCGGCGGCCGGCTTAGCCGGTTTCTCCGCCTTGGCCTTGGCGGGCTTTTCATCAATCGTCTTCGGCGCCGCCGGCTTCTTGCCCTTGGGTGCGACGGCGGGCTTGCCTTTCGCCTTCGCCGTCTTGCTGTTGCTGCTGCTCGTGGTGGTCTTCTTGGTCGCGGTCATGATCATACTCCTGTGAAAAGTAACGGAAATGGTTGTCGGAATTGCACGCTTCGCTCAGTACGCCAGGTCCCAGGCCCGCTGCGAGCCGTAGCCCAGTTGCTGGCCCTCGCAGATGTAGACCACGTTGTCGTCGTCCACATCCTCGTCGTCGTTCGGGTCGTCATCGTCGGTGGCCTCGTTGATCTCCTCGCCGGACACCAAGCCCTCGATGCTGTTCTCGAAGGGCCAGTTCTGCTGGGTCATCAGCCGTACGGCCGTGTCGCCGCCGAATACCTCGCGGTACTCTTGCAGTCGCTCGATCAATTGGTCGATGGTCATGGTCTTACTCCTCTGCTGAAAAATGGGTTACTCGCCGTAGACGTTGTCCGCCAAGCCTGCGGCCAGAAAATCGACGATTCGCTGGGTGAGCTCGTCGGCTGCCGGTTGGTCCAGCCCGCGGTCCCAGTTGAAGGTCGTCTGTTGATCCGCCAGGCGCTGGATCCAGAGCTTCGAGATCTTGCTGCGTCCCAGCTCGTAGTCATCGCTTTCGGCATGCTCGGGGAAAACCAAAGCGTCGAATCTGTGACCGGCGAGCGTGCCGCAGATCCAGGTTCCGCCCCCCGAGGCTCGGCGGCTGATCTTTGTGACTCGCAGGTCGTCGCCCAGGTCTTCGTGGTCTTGGTTTGGCGTGTTCATCTTTCGTGCTCCGGAATGTCGTTTCGTGGTCCCGATGACACACATGAGCCAGCGATTCGCCGAGACATCAAGCGCTGCTGGGCGACATTTTTCGGAATTCGGAAAAGTTCCCTGACGGCCGCCCAGCATGTGAAAACACCCATCCTCTGGCGTGCCCAGAAGCATGTTGCCGTGTTGGCCCGCAGTGGCGCGAAAACCCATGTGGGATTCGTTGGCCGTTCGCCGGAAAATGACGCGACACGTGGCCACCGGTGCGACGACGTGGGACGTTTGGCGGGGGCCGTGCCGTGAACCAGGACACCCCATCGCTGGATCCGAATCGGCTCAGCGCCGCGCAGCTGGCGAAGTTGCTCTCGGCGGCGGCACGGGTCCGGATCCCGCCCGAGCAGATCCAGGAAGATGTGGAAGACGGCGCTCCGCAGAATGCTGATGGGACGCTGAGCCTGATTCCATACGTTGCTTGGCTCGTGAAGGAGATGGGGCGTGGCGACTGACCCCCGC